>NZ_BMXB01000005.1 GCF_014651535.1 Salinimicrobium marinum | reverse complement strand
GCTCAAAAAATCACCCACAAAAAAAGCGACCAAGTCAAAAATACTTTTTTGCTTGATCGCTTTCATAAAATTACCTCAAAAGAGATAGTTTTTCAGTGCCCTCGTACAACGCCCGGTATTTTTTATTTCTGCTTTTATCAAATAAAAATCTTCAGTTTATATAGCTAGTTAAATTCTCTCCTGAAAAAATTACTGAATTTAAGATCCTTCAGAAGAACCCAAATTTGTAATTCAGAAGCATGTAAGCTTGTAGTTTGACAGAAAGATGTTATTCGTCTTTAACTTCCTTCGGAAGGACCCCAAAATGGGCCTTAAAACATTTCGAAAAATAGGAGGGAGATGAAAAACCTACATTATAGCTAATTTCACTAACCGAAGGTGCACTGCTTTCTTCAAGAAGTTCTTTGGCGCGTTCCAGCCGTATCTTCCGGATTAGTTCATTGGCAGTGAGCCCTGTTAGAGTTTTAATCTTTCTGTAAAGCTGACTTCTGCTAAGGCTGAATTCATCGGCAAGTTTCTCTACATTAAGATTTGTTTCCTTAATATTTTCCTGGGTATACTTGATGATTTCCAGAATGAACTGCTGGTCAAGTGAAGTGGAATTGGGTTCAATTTCAGTTTTATTGAAATCTCCCATGTATTTGGAAAATAGAAGTGCCCTGTTCGAAATAAGCTGTTTTAACTGACTCCGCATGATCTTCATCTCGAACGGCTTATTTAGATAAACATCTGCGCCTGCTTCAAAACCTTCTACCAAGTCATCTGTTTGTGCTTTAGCTGTAAGCATTAACACCGGAATGTGACTTGTCTTCAGATCTTTTTTAAGTGCAGAACAGAATTCTATCCCATCCATTTCCGGCATTATGACATCGGTAATCACAACATCGGGCATATATCTTTTGGCCTTTTCTAATCCTTCACGCCCATCTTCGGCCACCACAACTTTATAATCGGCACTAAGTTCCTGCTTAAGATAGGTTCTCAGCTCCAGGTTATCCTCCACGATCAACAACGTTTTTTGGAGCTGGTCCACATTTTCCAGCTTTGAAATCTCCCGGAATTCAGGTTTAGCAGGACGGTGTGTCGCATCTTGACTCGAAATTTCTGTAGCATCATAATGTTCTCCATTCACAGGCAGAAGGATCCTGAATTTAGTCCCTACCCCTATTTCGCTTTCCACATCTATATCTCCTCCATGCAGCTCCACAAAACTACGTACAACCTCCAGACCTATCCCTGTACCGCTGTAGTATTGTTCATTGCGTTCTTTAATCTGGTAAAACCTGTCAAAGATTTTAGTGAGTTCATCTGGATGAATTCCTTTGCCGGTATCTTCAATACTTATCTCGAGGGCTTCCAGGGGCACCTTATTATCAATAAGTTTAAAAATATAATCTTCTCTTCTGGCAACAGCTACTGTGATGATCCCGTTGTTGGGTGTGCTTTTAAAAGCATTGGAAAGAATGTTAAAAAAGATCTTTTCCAGCTTGCTTTTATCGGCCCATACTACTGAAATATTACCTTCTGACTCTATTGATAAAACAATATTTCGCTGTTGCGCTTCTTCTTTAAAATAATCAATGCTTTCGTTTATAAGGCCAATGATATCAAAAGAGCTAATATTCAGCGGGATTTTATCTGCCTGAAGTTTCCTGAAATCCATGAGCTCATCGATAAGCCGTTTTAACCGAATGGTATTTTTGTTGATCGTCTTGAGCTTAACCTTTATTTTCTCCGGAAGTGTGTTTTCCTGTAGAATATCTTGTAAGGGACTCGAGATAAGAGTAAGTGGTGTCCTGAATTCATGAGATATATTGGTGAAAAACTGGATTTTTTTATCGTTGAGTGCTTCTTCATGAAGATGCCTTGCTCTTTCCTGTTCTATGGCACGCTTTGTTTTTATTCGAGAATTTATAAAGCGAAATGAGATGTGACAAATACCCAGAAATATCAAAACATAGCATAAAATTGCAAGATTTGTAAACCACCAGGGCTTAAGTATCGAAATTTGAAGTGTTGTGGGGTCAACTTCCCACACGCCATCACTGTTGGTAGCTTTTACCTTGAACGTGTAATTTCCCGCAGGAAGATTCGTATAGGTGGCGCTGCGGGTATGCTCCACATAGTTCCAGTCATCTTCAAAACCTTCCAGGTAGTAGGCGAACAGAATTTTCTCGGGTCTCGTAAAATCTATTGCTGCAAAATCTATAGTGAATACGGATTGGGAATGGTTAAGAGTGATTTTATTGGTTTCAGCAATAACTTTTTCCAGAGGTGAGTCTTCTTTTGCTGGGGCAACAGGCTGATTAAAAATCTTGAAATCGGTAAAATAAATGGTTGAAGGATTTTTGTTGATCGCTAGTTCTTCAGGATCAAAGTAATTAATGCCTTCATACGAGCCAAAAAATAATGTTCCATTACGGTCTTTATAAACAGATTGATTATTGAAGTCATTACTAAGCAAGCCATCATTACTTGAAAAGTTCTTAAGGATGTTCTCGCTCCTGTCTATTTTAGTTAATCCATTGTTACCCGCAGCCCAGATGGAGCCTTCATTGTCCTGAATAATGGAGGACACGGTAACTTTATTGAATCCGCTTTCAGGTTTTAACCAAGAAAAGGAATCTTCTTTCATGTCATATTTACAAAGACCCGATCCATCTGTTCCTATCCATATTGTTTTGGAAGAATCTTCATATATATCTAAAATCTGACTGTTGTAAAACTCGTTTCCGGTATTCTTGTAAAATCTCGGCGACATCACCTCGAGGTCAAAATTTCCGTTTTCTACTTTAAATTTAAACAAGCCTTCGTTTCCGCCTATCCAGATGTAATCCTGACTATCCACATAAACTCTTCTTACATCACTATAGCTTATCCTTTTTGAAAAAAAAGGCTCCTGATCATAAATGGAAAATCTTTTAGTATCCGGATCGAAGGATTGTATCCCTCGCGAAAAAGTGCCAATCCAGATAGTTCCTTTGGAATCTTCAGAAAAACTTAAAATCCTGTTGGTGGCCATTTCGCCATTGGTGTTTTGAACAGAATAATTGATAAAGGATTTAGATCCCTTTTTCAGAAAGTAAATTCCGTAGTCCCAGGTTCCTGCCCAAATATTTCCTTTAGTGTCCATGAAAAGAGTTTGAACATCTGGAGAGACAAGGCCGTTTGCAATGTTATTTTCGTTGTTTAACAAATGGGTGAAAGAGTCGGTTTTTGGATCGTATACATCTATTCCTCCACCATCCATACCAATCCATAACCTGCCTTGTTCATCCTTGAGGATTCCGGTGACAGAACTTGATTGCAAAGAATTGGGATTATTCGGAGTGCTTTCTATGTCTTCAAACTTATCATACAGTTCGTCGTAAACTCCTACGCCGTTGTTATAATATCCAATCCAGATACGTTCCTGATCGTCCAGGAATAAAGACCAGATAGAGTTGGATTTTATACCATTATCATCAAATTTATTATTCAGGTAATGATTTAAAATATTCCCTTTCCTGTTAAGCTCAAACATTCCGTCATTTTCTGTTCCGCATAAAATTGTTTGACGTGGCGTTTCTAAAATTGATAAGGTTCTTTTGGAGGAAATTTGGAAATGCTCTATAACATAACGCCCGTTTTCATTACCATCAACTTTATACACGCCGGTATTGGTGGTGCCCAGCCAAATAGTTCCTTTGCTGTCCACAAGGGTACTTTGAACGTTGGCAGTGATCTTTTCCCTGCCATTAAAAGTGATGAATTCAAGTGGATCTAACAGGTTCGCTTCTGGATCATATTCAAAAAGGCCTAAATCTGTTCCCACAAGAATCCTATTGTCAAAAAAGGTAATGTTGTTGATTAAAAAATTCCTGACTTCCTGGATGCCTTCGATGTTGACAGCGGAAGCCTCAAGAGTGGAAGGATTTATTTTAAACAATCCGTATTGATGTGTGCCTACAAGAATATCTCCGGTTTTGGTCTCATGAATAGCATGGACAGAAATGCTGTTACTCCCCGGTATTCCCAGAATATTCACAT
Organism: Salinimicrobium marinum; assembly: GCF_014651535.1. Taxonomy (GTDB): domain Bacteria; phylum Bacteroidota; class Bacteroidia; order Flavobacteriales; family Flavobacteriaceae; genus Salinimicrobium; species Salinimicrobium marinum. The sequence goes on along the minus strand of NZ_BMXB01000005.1, from coordinate 183,017 downwards.
GAATAAAATTATCCAGTTCTCTGTTATACAGGTCTAGCCCTGTTTCGGTACCTACCCATAGCCTGTTCTGTTTATCTACATAGGTAATGTGAATGAGAGAATTGCTTATACTAGTACTATCGCTTTCCTTAAACTGGTAAGAAGTATAATCCAGTCCGTTGTATTTATTGAGACCAAGGCCATTGGTGCCCATCCACATAAATCCCTGTTGATCCTGAGAAAAAGTAGCTACAGCCCGTTGTGTAGGAATTCTGTTCAGCGTTCCAAAACGATATTCGGGGAACTGCTTTTCCTGGCCAGTAACCTCAATCGCTGACAAAATTAGTCCTAGTGTAAAAAGAAGTAATATTTTAATATGGGTATTCAAATTAATTTGTTTCTGAAATTTTCTGTTTTCGAATATTTTATGAAGTAACGCTTTGGAAATCAATATATTTCGTTTTGAAAAATACGAAAATAACCCATGGACGAAGAGATTACCACTGGATTGTTTTATTTTTTCCTTTTCCCACCTTGGTTTTAGTTTTTTCCCGGTAACCGAATAATATCTTCCAATACAGGTTTTGGATTGTTCTGTCTGTCAAAGAGTAACGGATAATCTGTTCTCCCTCTAATCGGCCAGTTGTTCTTCCAGGAATTGCCATCATTTACTCCCCAAAAAGCAACTCTGGAAATGGTATTTTGATGTTTTAAAAACAGCTTCATGAATTCCAGATACCTTTGGCTAAATTCCTGCTGAACTTCCTGAGGTAAGCCATTAGGAAAAGGATTCATTTCATCTTTATATTCAAAATTTTTGGAAATTTCGGCGCCGGCATCACCCCATGGTGAGGGTAAAACACTTAAGTCAAGTTCGGTGATCATTACCTCTCCAAAATTTCCGAAGGCCACTATGCTTTTTTCAAACTCCTCCAGGCCTGGATGATTAATGCCTATATGTCCCTGCATTCCAATACCTGAAATAGGAACACCTTCTTCCTTGAGTTTCTGAACCATTTTCACCACCCCTTCCCGCTTTTTGGGATTAGACATAGAGTAGTCGTTGTAGAATAACTTTGCCGTTGGATCGGCCTCATGAGCATACAGAAAAGCAAGTTTTACGAAGTCTTCTCCAATAATTTCATAAAATTTACTCTTCCGGAAACTGCCGTCATCAAGAATAGCTTCATTCACCACATCCCAGGAATGGATGCGTTCCTTGTAACGACCTGCAACAGTAAAGATATGATCTTTCATTCGCTGGATAAGTACCTCTCTGGAAACCGTATTCCCATCCTTATCAAGAAAAAACCACTCTGGAGCCTGCGAATGCCAAATGAGCGTGTGGCCATGAATATGCATATCATTCTGCTCCCCGAATTCTACAAATTTATCGGCAATAGAAAAGTCAAACTCTCCCTCTTCTGGTTGAATCCGGCTGCTTTTCATGCAATTTTCTGCTACAATAGAATTGAAATGCTGTTTTACCACTTGCATGGCTCCCGGCTCTCCACCCATTATTTGCCTGGTGTTTAAAGCGGTACCTATATGGAACTTATCTTTGTAGGCTTCCTTAAACTCCACTTGAAGCTCATTCTTAGTATTCAAAGAATCATTTTCTGAAGCTAATTGTGGTTTCGCAGAGAAAAAGCTCATGCAAAAACAGAGACTTAACAGGATGGAAGGTTTGCTGACTCGCATATTCAAATTATTTTAGGGATCCATAGAGTCCTTTCAGTTACTGGGTTTTGTTCTGAAGGAGAGCTGATTTAAATCTTCAGACTTTAATTTTTAATTTCTTTATAAACATCGTCATCACCTTTGTATTTAAACCACCTTATGAATGCCTCGTTTTCGCTTTCTTCATAAGTAGAAGTAGTGTAAGGACCAACTGTGACGCCCACAAATCCGCCGGCCACATTTGTGCTCAGGAATTCACCGTCTAATTCCTGCCCAAGGTTCTTCCACTGTTCGCCTGTTTTGTAATGAAAGGAGTAAACATCATCATCAAAAGTCATTTTTAGTTCAATTTCCTCAGAGTTGGTCTCTAAGGGAATGGATTCTAAAAGTTCTTCTCCTTTATGTAATTGAACTACAGGAGTATTATTTCTGGATGATATGGCGGCGTAGAAATAATGTGTTTCATTTTGAAATGCCAGTAAACCGGCTTTTTCTTTTTCATTCCCGGCTTTAAAGTTTATAGCAATGGAAGCTTCTCCCTTTAAATGTTGCTGACGGTGCCCTAAGAAACTCGGATTTTTATCTCCTTCCACTGTTTCGGGACGGGTTTTTATAAGGATACCTTCTTCGTTTTTGCTGAGGTCATACCACTGTGATTCCGGATTTCTCAGCATAATCCATTTTAGTGGCAGGATACTGTCGCTGAAATTTTCTTCGTAGGTAAAGTTTCCGTTTAGGGGAGGTAATGTGCTGTCTATTTTTACTCCTTCCGGTAGTGGGTACGAGTATTTTATTTCCTCTCCATCAAGATCGAAGACTGGCCAGTCATCTACCCATTTTACAGGAGTAAGAAAAGTTTCACGCCCTGTATTATATAAATCACCTTCATATGGTCTTACCGCCAGGAAAATTCCGTACCAGTCGCCATTAGGGTGCTGCATAATATCGGCATGTCCGGCAGAGGTAATTGGATTCTCCCGGTCGGGATCCAGATGACGCTGGGTTAAGATAGGATTTTCTTCGTACGGTATAAATTCATCATCTATGTTCCTGTTCCTGTAGATCATTTCAGAATGGTTAACAGCGGTTCCGCCTTCAGCAGTCATCAAATAATAATAGCCGTTAAGTTTATAAATCCTGGGACCTTCAGCCCAAACCGGTTCTGTAGAGATATCAACCCCTCCATTCACGAGTATTCTATTATCACCAATAGTTTTTAGATTTTCTTTGTCGAATTCTATCATTCTTATCGTGCGGTGACCCTGGTATAGTGGTTCATTATTGGGAGCTTCACTGTTGTAAACCAAGTAAGATTTTCCGTTGTCATCAAAAAATAATCCCGGATCTATACCACTCACTTCCGGCAGCCAAACAGGATCTGACCACGGTCCTGCAGGGTTTTCTGCTGTCATCACAAAATTCCCTTTTCCATCTACCATTGTACAGGTAAGGTAAAAAGTGCCCTGGTCATAACTTAAATCGGGAGCGAAAATAGCCCGGGAAACTCCGAATCCTTCAAAATCTATCTGTTCCGGCCTGTGAATAACATTTCCTACCTGCTTCCAGTTTACCAGATCTGTGCTGTGAAACACCGGAATACCCGGATAGAAGGCAAATGTGGAATGTACCATATAGAAATTTCCGTTTCCGTCATCGGTTATAGCAGGATCTGGGTACCAGCCGGCCAGGATTGGATTTAAAAAATGGTCTTGTGCCTTTGCAGCGGGAATGGCAAAAAATATAAATAGTACAATTATTAATTTTTTCATCTCTTAACGTTGTTGATTTTTCTAATGATATCTAAATGATGTATAATTAATCCCACTCATCCGTCCTGAACGGGGATGCAGGCAAACCTTCTTCATTGTATAAATTTGCGCCTTCAGGATTATCTGCCCAGGCATATCTCACTGCTACCGGATCTTTAACCTCGGGATGATTCACCACGATCTTATCTCCCCGGATTTCTGCATTGGCCCATCTGAATTTACCGTCTTTCCCTGCAATAGAAAAATGCGACAGAGATTTGCCATTTTTGGATACCAGGCCTCCTCCTGTATTTTTAAAGGAGATAACTATAGAGTCTCCTTCTTTTTTGAAAGACTTGAATAGTGGACCGGCGGGAACTATATCTTCACCATAGGCCACATTCTTTGCAGCCCTAGCAAGGCGTTCTCCTACATCCTTTTTGTTTAGAGGGTGGATGTCATTTGCCTCTCCTACATCTATGGCAACAGCCATTCCGGTATGAGGTACAGCAAGAGTTTTTAATTGGGCATCTCTTAATCTTGCCCAGTTACTGTCTCCCGGTTGGTCTTTGCTCTCCATGAAATTGGCCAGCTGGACATACAGGAAAGGTAAATCTTCCTGATTCCATTTGTTTCTCCAGTCCTTAATTAACGAAGTCATAAGAGCTTCATATTCCCACGGGGTGTCTGCATTGGATTCGCCCTGGTACCAAATCACGCCATTTATAGAATAATCAGTCAATGGATTGATCATGGCATTGTAAAGTCCAACAGGTTTCCACCGAATAAATGTTTGCCCCTGTAAACGCGGCATTTCAGCTCCCAGTTTAAATTTCCAGGTGCCGGTAAGATCCATCTCTTTTTCTCCGGAAATAAGTTTGTATTCTTTCTCCTCTACAAAACCTCCACGACCGCTTTCATTTATAATTCTTATACTGATGGTATTCTCACCCGACTTTAAAACTCCTTCAGGAATCTCATAACGTCGTGGTGGATATTGATAGGTAGTATTGCCTACGAATTTTCCATTCACGAATACTGAATCGGCATCTACAATTCTTCCGAGAAGAAGTTTCGTAGCACCTTGTGTCCAGTTGTCCTGAAGATTGATCGTCTTTCTAAACCAGACTACACCATTTTTAGGTCCAAACTCGGTGTCGGCCCAATATCCCGGAATATCCATGGTTTTCCAGGAGGAATCATCAATTTCAGCTGCTTTCCAATTTTCTTCAACGCCTTTATCCTTCTTCTGAATATCACTGTACCATTTCCCAATTCGGGTTTGATCGGCAGTTTCAATGCTATCTCTCAGTTCTTTGCTCTGGTATTTCAGGGATTCTGCATGATGCTCCGGAAACTCTTTTAAAGCCTCTTCACTAATCCAGGCTTCCGCAGGAGATCCTCCAAGAGCAGAGTTGATAATACCGATTGGAATATCATATTCTGCATACAAGTCTTTGGCGAAAAAATATGCTACAGCAGATAACTTTTCAATGGTGTTGGCAGCCACAGGAACCCATTCTCCTCCTTCCAGGTCTTCTTTAGCCTCATTAAAATCAAAGGTTTTTGGCACTTCAAAGAACCGGATGGCTTCATTGGATGCTTTTGCTATTTCTTCGGGATATAATGGCGAAACACGTCCCATGGGAATTTCCATATTCGATTGTCCCGAGGCCAGCCATACATCACCTATATAAATATCTTCAAGTTGAATGGAGTTGCTGCCTTTGATTTGCATTTGAAAAGGCCCTCCCGCTTTTAGATCATTAAGAGAGACAGACCATTTCCCATTGTTATCTGCGACAGTATTGTATTCTTTATCAAGGAAGAAAATAGAAATGGACTCCTCTTTAGAAGCCCATCCCCAAATTTTTATGTCACTATTACGCTGAAGTACCATTCCGTCATTGATGAGTTTGGGCAATTTTACCTGCCCAAATACTGCAATGGAACAATTACTGAAAAAGAACAGCGCCAGAAATGATCTGAAAAATGCCATTTTTGAAAGTTTAATTCGCATCTTCATTAACAAAAGAACTGATGGTATCAATACTTCCATCTTCATTATGTTCAATTTCTGCTACCTTCATGCTTCGTAGATAAGTCTTTCCGCCAGAAAGGGAACTGTCGTGATAGAAGATGTACCATTTTCCATTATGCTCTACAATAGAGTGGTGGTTGGTCCATCCCAATACAGGTTCAAGGATAACTCCCTGATAGGTAAAGGGGCCATAAGGACTATCTCCTGTTGCATAGGCAATGTTATGAGTGTCTCCTGTAGAGTAAGAGAAATAATAAGTGTCATTATATTTATGAACCCAGGCCGCTTCGAAGAATCTCCTGTCATTGTCACCTGTAGTAAGTGGATTACCTTCTTCATCAAGAATCTCCACATCACGTAGCTCTTCAGCAAATCCCAGCATATCATCGCTCATACGGGCAATTTTAGGCATTAGTGCAGGTTCATCATCTGCTGGGTAAACATCGTCTTCACCCTGATATTCATTATCTCTGTAACGCTGAAGTTGTCCACCCCAGATTCCACCAACATACATATAGTATTCCCCGTCTGTATCTTTATAAACGGCGGGATCTATACTGTAGCTATTTGCGATAGGTTCCTCCTGTGGCTCGAACGGGCCGGCTGGGGAATCACCAACAGCAACACCTATTCTAAAAATATCGTTTTCATCTTTTGCCGGGAAATAGAGGTAATACTTACCATCTTTCTCTGCTGCATCTGGTGCCCACATTTGACGTGAAGCCCATGACACATCTTCCACATCCAGTACTTTTCCATGGTCAGTAACTTCGCCACCTACACTATCCATAGAATAAACGTGATAGTCTTTCATATTAAAATGGGCACCGGTATCATCCTCTGGTATTCCAGAATCCCAGTCACGGGAAGGATATACATAAATTTTTCCCTCAAATACGTGTGCAGAAGGATCTGCCGTAAAGTTGTCTGTAACCAGAGGTTCTGACGCAAATTCCGGTAAGGTGTCATTTGCGGAACTAATCGTATCCTGTGACTCCTCCTGTAAACGGTCGGAACTATTTTCATTTTTACAGGCTGCCAGTACAACTATTGACAGGACATATAAGAATGTCTTCTGAAGAGTGGTGGTTTTTTTGAGCATAAGTTAAATTTTTATTAAATGGTTAAAGAGTATGTACTTAAAAAGCATACTCTGCTAAAATAGGAAATTTTAATCAATCGTATTCGCAAAATGTTCAATTAAATAGAGTATTGAGAAACAGGTTATTATGTGCAACTCAAAGAGGAAGTTGAGTAAAATTTAATTTTCATTAATCATTTTTTAACGCAACCGATTGCGTAAATAGATTATTTATGTATATTTATCGTATTCTAAAATTTAATAGGGCTTAGTTTTCAATAAGCCATTCTGTTCTTAACATTTTTAAACATATGACAACATGATCCAACAATTACTAATTAAAGGAAAACGTCCCTTGAGAACGCTCTTGTTTGCGTTGACTATGGTGATTACTTGTGCGGCCAGTGCTCAGAGTATCACGGTTACCGGGACGGTTACAGATGAAATGGGGCCTCTTCCCGGTGTAACAGTTCTTCTGCAGGGAACCAACAGAGGTGTGACAACAGATTTTGACGGGAATTATGAAATTACAGATGTTCCGTCAGATGGGGTACTGGTATTTTCTTATGTAGGATTTACTACACAGAACGTAAATATTAATGGCAGAAACGAAATCGATGTAGTTCTTGAGCAGGATACAGAAGCTCTTGAAGAAGTTGTCGTGGTTGGATATGGAACCCAGCGACGGGAGGCGGTAACAGGTTCTGTGTCATCTATAGGAGGTGAAGAATTACGGGAAGTTCCTTCAGCAAACATTTCTGAGGCCTTACAGGGTCGGTTGCCCGGCGTTGAGCTTTCGCAAACTTCCTCCCAACCGGGTGCTCCTCAGCAAATTCGTATTAGGGGAACACGCTCTTTAACAGCTAGTAATGATCCGTTAATCGTATTGAATGGTGTTCCGTTTGCCGGGTCTCTAAACGATATCAACCCAAATGATATCCAGAGCATGGACATCTTAAAAGATGCTTCCGCTACTGCTATTTATGGTTCTCGTGGGGCTAATGGGGTTGTTTTAATTACTACCAACACTGGAAGACAAGGGCAGGAAGCCCAATTTAGCTATGATGCTTTCTACGGACTTAAAACGGTATTTGGTGAATATCCAATGATGAGTGGACCTGAATTTGTGGCGCTTAGAGAAGCTGCCGGTCTATTTGAAAATGGTCCCGATGAGTCCGATGATGTGAATACTAACTGGCAGGATCTTCTTTATGAGGACAGTATGATCACCAATCATAACATCGGAGTTTCTGGAGGTACAGAAAGTGGCAGTTATAATGCAAGTCTTGGATATACCAAAGATGAAGCAGTATTGCCGGAACAATATTTTGAACGAATTTCCTTTAATGCAACTCTTAATCAGGATGTAGGAAATTATATCCGACTTGGATTTAGTACCAACAATAATTATTCGGTTAGAAATGGTATGAACCTGGGAATTTATGGGGTATTATCTGCCTCTCCAATTGCAAGTCCTTATAATGAGGATGGAACCCCAAGAAGGGTTATCAGTATGGCAGCAGATGATCAATGGGTTCGAACCAGAGAAACTATAGAAAATCTTGGCGATGCCTGGATAGATCAAACAAGAGAATTTGGAACCTATAATAACTTTTTTGGTGAAGTTCAAATTCCGGGAATCGAAGGCTTGAGCTATCGTATTAACCTGGGGCTTAATTACAGGAGTACTCATGGAGGAAATTATACCGGACAAGGTGTGTTCAGTGTAGCGGATGATACTCCTTCAACTGCTTCGATAAATAATTCTATAACAACTCGTTACTTGGTGGAAAACCTCGTAACATACGACCGAACTTTTAATGATCTACACAGGCTTAATGTAGTTGGATTATACTCCACCGAGGAAACAAAATTCAATAGTTCTAGCGTTGCAGCCAGAGATATTCCTTCGGAACAATTTCAGTTTTACAATTTAGGACAGGCTACAGGTGAAATTACCATTGATCCTGATAATCAAGGGTATTACAGAAGTGGCCTGATGTCTTATATGGGAAGGGTGATGTATGAGTATGACAACCGGTACATGTTGTCTGCTACCCTGCGTTCCGATGGTTCTTCAAGACTTGCTGAAGGACATAAATGGCATACTTATCCGGCAATTTCTGCAGGATGGAACATTGGTAATGAATCCTTCATGGAAGATGTAGATTGGATGAATAGCCTAAAGATAAGAGCAGGGTACGGAGAGACTTCAAACCAATCGGTTGATCCATATTCCACTTTGGGAACACTTGCTACGAGACCTTACAACTTCGGACCCGATGATTATGCCGTAGGTTATTATGTATCTCAACTTCCTAACCCGGATTTGGGCTGGGAATTTTCTACCACCTACAACTTCGGAGTAGATTTCTCTTTATTCAACTATAGATTAACAGGTACAGCAGAATATTATATTACAAATACTAATGATATCCTGCTCAATGTGGGTCTTCCCGGTACTGCAGGAGTTGGAAGTTACACAGCTAACATTGGAGAAACCCAAAACAAAGGTTTTGAAATTTCTCTAAATGGATTAATCATTGACAATCCTGATGGATTTAGCTGGGAAGCTGGTTTGAACCTGTACTCTAATCAAAACGAATTGGTTGAATTGGCTTCCGGTCAGGACCGTGATGAGGCGAACAACTGGTTTAAAGGGCATCCAATTAATGTAATTTATGATTATGAACGTTTAGGGTTATGGCAGGAAGACGATCCATATTTGGATATTCTTGAACCTGGAGGAAACGTTGGGATGATTAAAGTTCGCTATACAGGAGAATTTGATGAGAATGGTGTTCCGGTTCGGGAGATTGGTCCAGATGACAGGCAGATAATTGATGTAAACCCCGATTTCCAGGGAGGATTCAATACCCGCTTTTCATATAAAAATTTCGACTTAACTGCGGTAGGTGCTTTTCAGAGTGGAGGAGTACTTATTAGTACCCTTTACGGTTCAGCAGGTTATCTTAATATGTTAAGTGGTCGCCGTGGAAATGTGGATGTAGATTACTGGACTCCAGAAAATACAAATGCACGTTATCCAAGACCGGGTGGAATACAAAGTGGTGACAATCCCCAGTATGGTTCTACTCTTGGATATTTTGATGCTTCATATTTGAAAATCAGAACGATCACACTGGGATACAATTTTGAACAGGACTGGTTGGAAAGTTTCAATATTGACAGATTGAGGTTATACAGTACAGTTCAAAACGCATTCGTATTTTTCTCACCTTATCATGACGAATCAGGAATGGATCCTGTTACCAATTCATATGGAAATGAGAATTCAGCGGTAGAAGGATATCCCAGCAGATTGCTTACCATTGGAACAAATACTCCTTCAACCAGAAATTACCTGATCGGTTTGAATCTAACATTTTAAAAAAAGCTTATTATGAAAAATATTAATTTTAAAACTTCCATCGTAGCAACTTTGATGTTAGCGTTCCTAATGGTATCCTGTTCTGAGGATATTTTAGAGGAAACTCCAAGAGCTACGTATGAGCCAGGTTTTTTCCAAACTGAAGCCGGTGTGCTTGGTGGATTAACCTCAATGTATGCTCACCTTCGTTACATATACGGGCAGGCTTATTATTATAATACTACCGAAACTGGAACAGACGAGGTGACATATGCACAAAGTGCCGACCAGAACTTCCTGGTAATGGACCTTTCCGGCCAGGGAAATATTACTCCTGAAGATAGTCGTGCCGATGTTATTTGGGCAACAGCTTTCTCCAATATCAATACAGCAAGTGGAATACTTGAAAATGCAGAAGAGGTTGGAATTTCAGAAGAACTTACTGCAGAAGCACGTTTTTTCCGTGCCTTTGATTACTTCTTGCTGGTACAAACCTTTGGGGGTGTGCCTTTGGATCTTGGAGCAGGAGAGCTCGCATTTAATACCAGCCCTACCCGGGTTTCGACAAGAAATACGGTACCGGAAGTCTATACCCGTGCCATTTTTCCCGATTTACAACTTGCAGTGGAAAACCTGCCAGATAGTCCGCGGGTAACGGGAGGTGCGACAAAAACCCTTGCGCGTCTTTATCTTGCCAAGGCATATTTAACTTATGGATGGTGGCTTGAAAATCCAAACAACATCCCTACCTATCCTGAAACTTCTCGCACAGATCCCGATGGGAATGATGCTCAGTGGTACTATCAGCAAGCGTATGATGTAGCCATTACAGCAATAGATAATCCTGGTCCATTCGGACTTCAGCCCACATATTACGATGTTAATAATGCTGAAAATGACCGAAACAGTGAAATCCTGTTATATGCAGATCATACAGAGACCAGTGAATTCTACAATGGAGCCAGTCTTACCTGGAGTAATGGGAACGCCCCAGAAAACTTTGCAGGCTGGATGATGACCTGGAATTATACGGTAATCAGAAGTGCAACAGATCCTAACTGGGAGAATACGGTAAGTTCTGTACAACGTGAGGATTCTCAGGATCTGGGAAGACCGTGGACCCGTATGGCGCCAACTATTGGAGCAATAACTGAAACCTTTGCAGATAAGACCCGTGATTCCCGTTATGACGGAACTTTTACCACCACCTATCGTGGTAACTGGCCAAAAGGTGGTGTAGCGGAGGAAGTTCTGTATAATGCCAATGGTTTGCCTGTAGAACCGGGAGATGCCATCCTTACTTTCCTTGATGAACAACCTGAAGCAACTATAGATTATCCTGATGCGCAGGGAAGAAGTAATATTGGTGCAGGTGTATTGCCGGGAAGATCAGATTTTGTGGTGGGACCACAGGATATTAGCAGAGTAGTTTACCCGGGGCTTTGGAAACTCGGTCCTTACCGAACTGATACCGGAGAAGGTTTAGGGCAGCCAAACGCTGCGAGCACCCGTCCATTTAATATTGCAAAATTCTCAGAGCTTTATTTTGTTGCAGCCGAGGCGGCTGTTCAGGGTGCAAATCCAACAGGGATGACCGCTAGAGAATTGATAAATATTCTTCGTGCAAGAGCCGGAGTATGGCGCTGGGATAACAATGAAGAGCAGCCAAGAAATGAAGACTTCAGTGATGAGCTGGTTTCTGAAACTCCTGCAGAAATTGATATCAATTACCTCCTGGCAGAGCGATCCAGAGAGTATTTTGGGGAGGGGTACCGCTGGTACGACCTTATCCGAACTCAAAAATGGGAAGAGCTGGCCTCAACCTATCAAATTGCCGGAAGCGATTATGGTGATCATACTGCACAAACTATAACCAGGCAGATTGAGCCACATCATTATCTGCGTCCTATTCCGCAAGGTCAGATTGAAGCTATGGAAGGGGATACAGAGATTTATCAGAATCCGGGATATTAAAATTTAGTGATTGATAGATGCTTAAGAGATTGGTTGCTGAATGTTAGCGGCCAATCTTTTTTGTTTTTACTGAAAATGACATTCATGTCACGAACCACATAGTATTTTTTATACAGGCAGGGTATTTGAGGGGGAAGAATCTTAATCGTTTTGCCGAAGGAATCATGAAGAAAGTCTTTTGAAGGTAATGATCCTTTACAACAGGCTAAAGCTTCTGAAGATTTTATGCAGAAGTCAATAAATTAGGAGTACGTATGCCTTATTGGTAACATTAAATTCTGCTCTATCATAATTTAAGATTGGAAACCTTATGAATGGAGTGAAATAAAAAAGCCGGAATCAGTACGATTCCGGCTTTTGCTTTATACATCTTCTTATGAAAAAAAGATTAGATTGAATTAGCGATTAATTGCTCAAACAATTCCTGTTTTCCGCTTATTTGCTGAGGTTCTCCTGCCTCTCTTGCTATTTTGCTTAAATCTTCAAGAGATAGATCTCCTTTTTCAAACTTCGCTCCGTTCCCGCTGTCAAAAGAAGCGTAACGGTCTTTTCTAAGTTTTTTATACTGGGTATTTTGCAGGATGTTTTCTGCGCAAATAAGACCCCTGGCGAAGATGTCCATTCCTGCAACATGTGCAATGAATTTATCCTCAAGATCGGTGGAATTACGTCTTACTTTAGCATCGAAGTTAATACCTCCACCTTTGATTCCGCCACCTTCAAGAATGATAAGCATTGCCTGAGTGATCTCAAATAAGTCAATCGGAAACTGGTCTGTATCCCAACCATTCTGGTAGTCTCCTCTGTTAGCATCTATACTTCCAAGCATACCTGCATCAACAGCCACCTGAAGTTCATGTTCAAATGTGTGACCGGCAAGGGTGGCATGGTTTACCTCAATATTTAATTTGAAGTCATTTTCCAGTCCGTATTGCTTAATGAAATGAAGAGAAGTAGCTGCATCATAATCATATTGATGCTTGGTAGGCTCCATTGGCTTTGGTTCAATAAAGAAGTTTCCTTTAAAGCCTTGTTTCCTTGCATAATCTTTACAAGTGTTGAGGAACTGACCTAAATGGTCTAATTCTCTTTTCATATCCGTATTCAGAAGGCTCATATAACCTTCACGGCCACCCCAGAATACATAGTTTTCCCCTCCAAGTGCAATGGTAGCGTCCAATGCAATTTTAGCCTGTGCGCCTGCGTAAGCAAGAACATCAAAGTTTGGATTCGTTGCAGCACCATTCATGTAACGAGGATTGCTAAACAGGTTGGATGTTCCCCACAATAACTTGATTCCGGTTTCATCCTGCTTTTGTTTGGCATATTCAACCATGGTCTGTAACCTCTTTTCAAATTCAGCAAGGGTCGGTGCCTCATCCACTACATCAACATCGTGGAAGCAGTAATATGGAGTACCCAGTTTGGTCATGAATTCAAAAGCAGCATCCATTTTATCTTTTGCACGGGTGATAGGGTCATCACTTTTGTCCCATGCAAAGGTTTCTGTTCCCGGTCCAAAAGGATCACTTCCTGTATTGTTAAAGGTGTGCCAGTATGCTGTTGCGAAACGTAAATGTTCTTTTAAGGTTTTTCCTGCAACTACTTTATTTTCATCATACCATTTAAAAGCAAGTGGGTTATCACTTTCCCTGCCTTCAAATTTGATTTGATCAATGTTTTTAAAAAATTTTGATTCCATAATTATTTTTTTTCGATTTTAATATTGGTTTTCCATTTTTCGTAGATCTCCTGATATCTTTCACTCAGCTCTTTAGTGGGCTCTAACCTTTCCAGAACCTTAAGTCCGCCAAACGCCTCATCAAGATTCTTAAAATATCCAGATCCATACGCAGCGCCACGGGCAGCTCCTTCGGCTCCGGAAGTGTTATACAGCTCCAGTGTAGCCTGTGTTGTATTACAGAAGATTTCCCTGAATACAGGGCTTAAAAAGAGATTGCCTTTACCGGCTCTTACTATTTCTCCCGATGTGCCCATTGATTTGATTACATCAAACCCATAGTTCATTGCGAAGACAATGCCTTCACATGCAGAGCGAATTAAATGCGAGGGTTGATGTATATTAAAGTTAAGGTTTTCAGTTCCGGAATTTGCCTGTTTATTGTTAAAAATTCGCTCTACCCCATTTCCGAAGGGATAGAACCTCAGGTCTTTACTCCCCGGTTCTGCTTTTGCAGCTTCCGCATTCAGCAAGTCATAGGAAACGAGTTCATTGTTCCCAAGAGAAACCATTTTACGAAGCCATTGGTATAAAATTCCCGATCCATTAATGATTCCAAGAATCCCGTTACGTTTTTTTTCTTCTGAATTGTTGACGTGTAAAAAAGTATTTACACGACTTTGTTCATCGTAGGCATCCTTGTCTGTTACCGCATACACCACTGCAGAAGTCCCTGCCGTGGTAGCAATTTCTCCAGGTTGTAAAACATTTAGGGAAAGGGCGTTATTGGGTTGATCTCCTGCGCGATACGTGATTTTTGTCTCCGGATTCAATCCCAATTCCCTAGCAATTTCGGGATGAACTTTTGCCTGGATTCCGAAATTAGGTACAATTTCAGGAATAATTTCTTCAGGAAGTCCCATTTGTTCCAGGATTCCTGTAGCAAGTTTTCCTTCAGAAAAGTTCCATAATGCAGCTTCAGAAAGTCCGGAGCTCGTAGTTTGTGCAACACGAGAAAGTTTTGCGGCAATATAATCTCCCGGCAGCATCATGTATTTTGCCTGTGCAAAAACCTTTGGTTCGTTAACTTTCACCCACTTCAATTTGGATGCAGTGAAATTTCCCGGGCTTCCCAGGATCTGTTTTTGGCAGTTCTCCAGTCCTATCTTTTCACAGGCATCATTTCCAATAGCCGCAGCTCTGCTGTCACACCAAATTATGGAAGGTCTTACAGGATCTAGGTTTTCATCGGTGATGACCAACCCGTGCATTTGGTAAGCTATACCAATGCCCTCAATTTTCTTTAGATCGAAATCATGCTTCTTTTTGAGATTAGCCAGTCCTTCTTTTACGTATTGCCACCATTTTTCGGGCTGCTGTTCTGCCCACCCAAACTGGGGAGCGATCATTTCCATTTCAAAATCGGGGGCAGTCACTGAGCATACTGTTTCGCCTTTTTCAGCGTCCAGAACTGATAGCTTTATAGAGGAACTGCCTAAGTCTATTCCTAAAAAATACATATTAATCTTGTTTTTTGCGAATCCACAGGTTTTCCATGTCTTCGAGGGTTCTTCCTTTAGTTTCCGGTACGTACTTCCAGATAAACAATCCGGAAAGAATAGCCATTACTCCGTAAATCCAGTAAGAGAATCCGTGGTTGAAATGTTCTACAAGTGCCGAGTTGTTGTTCATCATCGGGAACGTCCATGAAACCATTAAATTTGCCAGCCATTGTACTGCGACAGCTACAGCCATTACGCCCCTAATTTTGTTGGGGAAAATTTCAGATAACAGCACCCAGGTAACCGGTCCCCAAGACATCGCAAAGGCTGCAATGTAGAGAAGCATAAGTAGTAATGCCGGCAGACCTTCGGTTTCCAGATAAAGTGCAAATCCAAGGCCAATCATACTTATGGCCATTACTGCACTTCCTATCATCATTAACTTTTTTCTTCCGAATTTATCAACTGTCATGATGGCCAAAACGGTGAACAACATATTGATGGCTCCAACGATGATGGTTTGCAGCATTGACGCGTCTGTCTCCATTCCCATTCCTCTAAAGATCTCGGGAGCGTAATAAAGTACAACGTTAATTCCTACAAACTGCTGGAAAATAGAAAGTACAATTCCAATCAATACTACTCCCCAGCCAAAAGAAAGCCAGTGTGATCTTGTTCTGCTGAAGGATGCTTTTATGTCTGCCAGGATCTGTGAAGCTCGTTCGGGGCCGTTGAGTTTTGTTAGTACATCCATAGCATTTTTTTCATTCCCTTTCATTGTTTGGAAACGCGGAGTTTTCGGAACAAAAAACAGGAATAAAAGGAATATCAATGCGGGAATCCCTTCAGATAAGAACATGTATCTCCAGCCGGTTTCATTGATCCAGGTAAGGGTTTGTCCGCTTACGATAAAATAGTTCACAAAATAGACTATTAGCATCCCTGTAACGATTGCGAACTGGTTAAAAGAAACAAGTTTTCCCCTGATATTTGCCGGTGCCATTTCGGCAATATACATAGGGGCCAGCATACTGGCCAGACCAACACCTATTCCCCCAATGATCCTGTAAATAATAAAAGCGGTAAGGTCATTTGCCGGGAAAATATTCATGATTTCAGGGTAAGAAGATCCGCAGGCAGAAATAAGGAAAAGAAAGGCAGATAAGATGAGTCCGTTTCTCCTACCAATGGAATTAGCAGCTTTATCACCCATGGAAGCTCCAATGATACATCCTACCAGGGCGCTACTTATCATAAATCCAAGAATGGAATTTCGTAAATTTTCGGTTAAAACTCCAGGTAATGTGAGAAACTGAAAATAGTATATGGCACCACCTAAAAAAAGAATTGCTCCAATGATGATATACGCGGTACTTCGTTTAAAAAATTTCAAAATAAAAGAACCGAATAACAAACCAACGGCGAGGATGCATAAACTAATCATCACCTTGAACTGGAGAATACTGTTTGCTGCAAGAGTAGGATTATTTTCAAGAGTAGAAATAAAATAAGTTTCCAGCGCCCCTACAGCTCCGGAAATTACTGCAGTGTCATACCCAAACAAAAGACCACCAAGACTGGCGACCACCGTTATCATATAAACACTTTTTTGACTGGTTTGTGTTGATGCCATGGTTGGATTTATTTTTTTCTTAAAATTATCTTATAGTTTACTTGACTACAAGTTTAATTATTTATTTCTACTTTAGCAATTAATTAGAGCTAATATTGTGAGATTCTTAGGCCGGAAGGTATGCAATAGTTTTTCAATAAATTTATAGCTACAGTAATGCCGAAAACAGCAAACTGCCAAAGCAGCTAAAAAATGAAAAAAGCCTTAATAAATATGGATTCAGGAGAACTTGTGGAAACTCCTGTAATGAATTCAATTACTATAGACAGTGTGGTTTTTGGGTTTGAAAAAGGGAGTCTTGAGGTTTTACTGGTCAAGCATGCAGAAGGGATAAGCAAGGGAAAATGGGGACTTCCCGGCGGATGGATAAAACAGGAAGAAGGAATTGATGAAGCGGCACATAGGTTGCTGCGGGAGCTTACAGGATTGGATCAAATCTACCTGGAACAATTAAAAGCCTTTGGAGATCCCAACCGTTTTCCAAATGGGCGGGTCATCACCATTGGATATTATGCCTTGGTGAAGCGGGAAGATTACCGCATTAAAGCTGGATTTACAGCTTCGGAAGCAAAATGGTATAAGGTAAGGGAGATACCAGATCTAATTTATGATCATAATGAGATCCTGGAATATAGCCTTCAGAATCTTAGAAACAGAGTTCGCCAGGCACCCATAGGATTTACCCTCTTGCCAGAAAAATTCACGCTTCTCCAGTTGATGCAGCTTTATGAGGAAATTTTAGGAGTGGAAATGGATAAACCTAACTTCAGAAGGAAAATTCTAAGGATGAAACTACTTGTTGATCTTAATGAGAAACAAAAAGATGTTTCCCACAGAGCTGCAAAGCTGTACAAATTTGATAATGATATTTACCAGAAATTGACCAGGAAAGGCTTTAACTTCGAATTTTAGATTTAAAAAATTAAAAAACATTCTTCAGTTTAAGTGTCTTAAATTCTTCTCCTCAGTGGAGAAATTTTTCAATAAAAATTTATGCTGTTATCTCCAAAAGCGTAAAAAATACATTCATTTCGTGTTATTGAAATATTTATTTCTTTTAATTGGAAATGGTTTAATATATTAACACTATATTTAATGATGCTGTGGCTGTAAGCAATTAAAGAAAGTAAGCATTACATTATTAGAAATTGCTATCTTTGAAGGTTGGTTTAACCTTGTAAATTCCTCAGTTTTGGACATACCTGCAATAATATTTTAATGAAGAAGAAGAAGGAAGTCACTATTTATGATTTAGCAAAAGAACTTAATTTCTCTCCCTCTACTATTTCCAGAGCGCTTAACAATCATAAAAGTATTGGTAAGAAAACCACGAAGGAAATTCAAAAAGTGGCTGCAAAAATGGGGTACAGGCCAAATTCTATTGCTGCCAGCCTTCGTAGCAACAAAAGTAAGACCATTGGGATTATGATTTCAAGGATTAATCGTCCTTTTGTTTCTTCTCTAATCAGCGGGGTGGAAGATGCTGCAAGAAAAGCCGACCACAACGTAATTATTAGCCAGTCCAATGATAAATACGAAAATGAGGTAAAGAATGCCAAAGCTATGTATGACAGTAGAATTGGCGGACTAATAGTTTCCCTGGCTATGGAAACTAACAATACAGATCATTTTCAGCAGTTCGCAGATAATAATATTCCAATAGTTTTTGTGGATCGTGTTCCCCGGGATTTCAATTCATACAGGGTAATTATTGACAATTATGCAGCCGGTTATAGGGCCACAAAACATCTTATAGACCAGGGTTGTAAGAGAATTGCACATTTTGCAGGTGCGCAGCACGTGAACGTTTACAATCTCCGGAAAAAAGGCTATCTGGACGCTTTACTGGAAAATGGGATCGAAGTAGATGAAAACCTGTTAGTGGATCTGGAAACGATGAGTTTTGAAGAGGGAAGAGAAGCTATGAAAATGCTGCTTGAGTTGGATTTTCCGCCAGATGGTATTTTTTCTTCCAATGATACTGCAGCGGTCAGTGCTATTTTGTGTGCAAAGGAAAGAGGTGTGAGAATACCTGAAGAGCTGGCAATCATTGGGTTTAACGATGATCCTATCTCTTCTATAGTAGAGCCTTCCCTTTCAACAGTTTCACATCCAGCAATGAAAATGGGAGAGATCTCCACGCAGCGAATCCTTGAACATTCCGAAGATAATCTTGGCTCCAGTATTTCTGAAATTACTATGCTGGATACCGAGATCATTGTACGAAACTCCAGTAGAAGAAGGAAGATTTAGAATCCGAATAATCTTGGCAACCATAAGCTTAAAGCCGGAAAAAGGATGACCAGGATCAAAGAGAACAGCATTCCTACAAATAGAGGCAGTAAAGGTTTCACCACCTTCTGGATGGTGGTGCCGGCCACACCCACACCAATAAATAAAACGGCACCTACAGGTGGTGTGCACAGACCTATACAGAGGTTTAAAACCATGATCACTCCAAAATGCACCGGATCAATTCCCATCGCAACAGCCACCGGAAGAAAGATCGGAGTAAAAATTAATACCGCCGGAGTCATATCCATGAATATTCCGATAAATAACAGAATCAAATTAATTAGGATCATGACTACGATAGGATTATCGCTCACAGATAATAATGCGGAGGTTACTTCCTGCGGAATATTTTCATAAGACATTACCCATGACATGGCAATAGACATTGCGATGAGCAGCATTACCAGTGAAATAGTTCCGGCTGCCTGCACAAGTACCGCTTTCAGGCTTGTTATAGTCATTTCTTTATACAGGAATGCAAGAATAAGGCAATACACCACTGCAACGGAAGAAGCTTCGGTAGCAGTAAAGATTCCGGCTACTATTCCTCCTATAATGATGATGAGTAAAAGCAAACTTGGGAGAGCATCAATAAAAGCTTTAAATACCTGTGAAGCAGAACTTCTTTTTGAGGTAGGAAAGCCTTTTCTCTTTGCCCATACCAAAGCAATGGCCATTAAAATAAGCCCGGTTAAAATTCCGGGGATATATCCTGCCAAAAATAAAGCTCCAATACTTACACCTCCGCTCGCGAGGGAATAGATAATGAAAATATTACTTGGCGGTATCAACAATCCTGTTGTAGCAGCCGTTACGTTCACGGCAACTCCATATTCCTTTGTGTAGCCTTCCTTTTCCATTCTTTCAGACATGAAACTGCCAATAGCTGCCGCCGCGGCTCCAGCCGAGCCTGCGATAGCACCAAACATCATAGCTGCTACAATATTAACATGGGCCAAACCTCCCGGAAGTGAGCCTACCAGGGATTTCGCAAATTCTATAAGCCGCTTTGCAATTCCGCCGCTATTCATTATATGTCCGGCGAGGATAAAGAATGGAATAGCAAGGAGGGAGAAACTGTCCAGTCCGGTCACCACTCTTTGTGAGATCGTGGTAAAAGCTGCAATAGAATCAATACTAAATAAGATCGTGATAAGGGATGCTATGCCAATGCTCCAGGCAATGGGAACACGTATTCCTACCAGCACAATAAAACTTATAATCAGCATAAATATTTCCATCACTCAACAAGTTTTAATGCTTTTCTGGATGCTATCATAGCATGAATTTTGAAAAATATTATAATTAGTCCCGAAATTGGAAGGATAAGGTATACATAACCCATTGGGATCTCAAGTGCTGCAGAGGTCTGCCCTAATTTGAAGGAGATATAAATATATCGAAGTCCGCCAATTATAAAGATCATAAATACAAAGATGCTGATGATCACGCTGGTAAGCATTTCCAGTTTAAGCTTCTTTTTTTCAGACATACTATCGGGAAGCAGATCTATGGCTATATGCGCATTTTTTCCTGAAACATAAGCTGCACCAAGAATACTTACCCAGATTAACATAAAGCGTGCAAGTTCATCGGTCCAGGAACTTTGGTCGGCAAATATATATCTTGTGAGCACTCCCCAAAGAACGCTCAGCAGCATGACACTTAACAGTGCAACTACTGCCCATTCCAGGATTCTGTTCAGGTTTTTCTGCATCAATTGATATTTTTGATTCGCTGGATGATTTCATACAATTCCCTGTCTTTTGATTTAAGCGCTTCAATAAGTGGCTCACTCCGCTCTTTAAAAAGGTCTTTATCGGGATAAGTAACGTTCACACCTGCCGAAATAATTTCTGTAAGTGCTTCCTCTTCCGCAGCTTCCCATAATTCACGTTGTTTTACAGCAGCTTCATCTGCACTTTCCTGAATCCAATTTTGTTCCTCAGGATTTAATTCATCATAAATAAGAGTGCTCATCACCAGGATATCCGGGATGGAAGTGTGTTCATCCATGGAAAATTCCTTTGCGATTTCATAATGTTTGGATGTATAAAAGCTGGGAAGATTGTTTTCAGCTCCTTCCACTACGCCCTGTTGAAGTGAAGTATATAATTCACCCCAGGAAACCGGCGTGGCCGATCCTCCTAAAATTTTTACAAGATTGATAGCAGTAGGGCTTTCCATCACCCTAACCTTTAATCCGTCAAGATCATCTGGGGTGGCAATCACGGTATTTTTTGTGTAAAAGGATCTGCTTCCGGCATCAAAGTAGGTAAGGCCTTTTAACCAGTATTGTTCCCCGTCTTCCAGTAAGTCTTTACCAAGTTCACTATCGTAAACCTTGTACCGGTGTTCTTTATTCCGGAAAATATACGGATAACCGAAAACCTGAAGCTTTGGTGAAAAATTTTCCATTACCGCAGAGGAAACCTTTGTCATGGCAAGACTACCTATTTGCAGTAGTTCGAGGCTTTCCCTTTCTCCTCCCAGCTGACTGCTGGGATAAATATCAACAGTTAAAGTACCTCCCGATTTTTCTTTCACCCTTTCTGCAAAATATTCCATGGCAATATGGACGGGATGAGATAATCCCAGGCTATGGCTTAGCTTCAGGGATTTAACTTCCTTTTCCTGCTGGCAGGAAATACAGCATAAAATGAGTAGGATATATACCGGAAATTTTTTCATTAACTCCTCACTTCTGAAATTATTTCCAGTACCTGAGAGACCTTTCGCTGTAGCGCATCAAAATCTGAATTTTCAACGATTTCTTTGGTAATAAGCGAAGATCCCATTCCTACGCAGGTAACGCCGGCATCAAACCACTGCTTTAGGTTTTCTTTGTTAGGAGAAACGCCTCCGCTGGGCATAATTGATGTCCATGGTTGTGGTCCTTTCACGGCTTTCACGAATTTCGGTCCGTATACGGCTGCCGGAAATAGCTTTACAATCTCACATCCCAATTCTTCTGCAACGCAAATCTCATTGAGGCTACCACAGCCTGGGAGGTAGTGAATCTTTCTGCGGTTACAGATCTTCGCCACGTCTTCCCTTAGCACCGGACTTACCACAAATTCTGCTCCCAATGAAATATATAGTGAAGCCGAAGCTGCATCAGTTACAGATCCTACTCCAAGGATCAATTCCGGACAATGCTTCCGGGAATACTTTACAACTTCAGAAAAAGTCTCATGTGCAAATTCTCCGCGGCTGGTGAACTCAAAGAATCTGGCGCCTCCGTTGTAGCAGGCGGTGACGACATTTTTTACAATTTCAGCATCGGAATGATAGAACAGTGGAACCAAACCCGATTCCCTGAATTTAACTGCAATTTCTGGTCTTGAAAGTTTTTTCATTATCATAGTTTATCTGCTGATTCTTCCGGAGCGATCTCCTTCCACCAATTTAAGAACTTCTTCTTTGGTTACTCTATTAAAATCTCCCGGAATGGTATGTTTCAAACTTGAAGCTGCCGTTGCAAAATCCAGTGCTTTCTGGTCATCGTAATTTTGAAATCCGTAGATTAAAGCACCCATAAAACTGTCTCCTGTACCCACACGGTCTACAATAGGAAAGATATCATAAAGATCTGATTCCAGTACGTCGGAACCGTTGAACAAAGAAGCTGACCATTTGTGATGGGAAGCATTGATCTCCTTTCGGTTTGTAACAGCTATTTTCTTCAGCTTCGGAAATTTCTCTTTTAGACGTTCCGCAAGTTCTTTATTGGAACCATCCTTTGTCCTAAGATCAAAAAATTGTTGACAGGCATAATGTCCGGCTAAAAGGATATCGCTTTTTGCAACGAATTCTTTCATAGTTTCCGGCGGATCTGATTCATATTGCCAAAGATTGGCGCGGTAATTAAGATCGGCGGAAATGGTAATTCCCATAGCGGCTGCCGTTTCTATGGCATCCCGGCAAACATCTGCAGCGTTCTGAGAGATGGCAGGCGTAATGCCAGACCAGTGGAACCAGTCACAGTCCTTTAAAATTTCTTCCCAGTTAAACCATTCTCTATTAATTTCTGAAAAGGCAGAGTTTTTACGATCGTAAATCACCTTGCTGGACCGGTTCACAGCGCCTTGCTCCAGAAAATATAATCCTAATCGACCTTTTTCAAACAGAATATTCCCGGTGCCTACTTCATTAATTTTCAAATCGGAAACTGCGGTTCTTCCTATATCGTTATCGGGGAGGACTGTGACTAAATCTGTATTGAGCCCAAAATTCGCCGCCGTTATAAGTACGTTCGCTTCGCTACCACCATAAACCACTTCGAATTTGTCTGCCTGTGAAAATCTTAGATTATTTTCACTGGTTAACCGCATCAAAATTTCGCCCAGGCTTACAAGTTTCTGCATTTTAATCTTATTTTTCTTATTGTACGTTTTCCGGAAATTCAAAAAATTCTTTCGCGTTGTGATAACAAATATCCTGAATGATCTTGCCTATCCATTCATAATCTTCCGGGAGTTCCTTCTTCTCGATGTCATTGCCGAACAAATTACATAAAATCCTTCTAAAATATTCGTGCCGGGGTACCGAAAGAAAACTTCTGCTGTCGGTGAGCATCCCAACAAAACAGCTCAACAAGCCCATATTAGAAATGGTATTTAACTGTTTTTCAATTCCTTCTTTTTGATCCAGGAACCACCAGGCAGATCCATGCTGAACCTTCCCTTTTGGAGTATCTCCCATGAAATTTCCGGCCATGGTTGCCATTATCTCATTTTCTGCAGGGTTTACATTGTAGAGGATTGTTTTTGGAAGTGAATTTTCCTTGTCTAAAGAATCCAGGAATTTCGCCAGTGGCTTTGCCTGCTGGAAATCACCAATGCTGTCAACTCCTGCATTAGCACCAATTTTTGCTAACATTCTTGAATTTGTGTCTCTAATAGGCCCCAGGTGTAATTGCATTGCCCAGTTTCTGGCCGCATAAAACTTCCCGAGGTAAAACATCAAACCCGATTTGTAGATCATTGCTTCCGAAGGATCAATTTCTTCATTATTAAGCTTCTTCTGCAGGATCTCATTTAATTTTTCATCCGTAAAGTCTTCAGCGCATGCACATTCAAGTCCGTGGTCCGAGAGTCGGCAGCCGTGATCGTGAAAATGACCAATCCTGTTTTCCACGGCCTTTAAAAAAGAATTGAGTCCTGTGATATCAATTCCGGTTTTCTCTGAAATGACATTTATGTAATCTTTAAATCCTGTTTTTTCAATATTCAGAAGATTGTCCGGCCTGAATGTTGGCAAAATTTGCACTTCAAAATTATCTTCAGCAATTTTCCGGTGATGGTGTAAGTCATCTGCAGGATCATCGGTAGTACAAACTACCTTGACGTTCATTTTTCTCAACAGGTTCCGGGTAGAATATGCCGGAGTTGAGATCATGGAATTACATTGCTGATAAATCTTTTTTGCGTTTGACGGACTTAAAATATCATTTATTCCGAAGTAACGCTGCAATTCCAGGTGCGTCCAATGATACAAGGGGTTTCTTAAAGTATATGGGATAGTTTCTGCCCACTTTTCGAATTTTTCCTCATCGATACTGTCACCTGTAATGTATTTTTCTTCTATTCCAAGAGCGCGCATGGCACGCCATTTATAATGATCTCCCTCAATCCAGAGTTCTGTGAGATTTTTGAATTTGCGATCATTGGCAATATCTTCCACCGGTAAATGACAGTGGTAGTCAATGATTGGCATATCCTTCGCGTACTCGTGATACAGCCTTTTCGCAGCTTCAGTCTCCAGTAGGAAATCCTCGTCTATAAAATTTTTCATTAAATAAGGTATATTATCTGTAGGCTATCTTAAAGTAAAAGTAGCTTCTTTTAATTTTGCTATTCCCAGTTCGGTGCTTCGGTTACCCGGGCTGGAACCACCAAGATAGATTTTGAAATTTCCGGATTCCAGTACTCTTTCTCCTTCATCATTTACCAGTTCCATCATTTCGGGAGTAATTTTAAACTGAATCTCTTCGGAAGCACCCGGTTCCAAAGCAACTCTTTTTACTCCAAAAAGCTGATATTTTGGAGCTCTTACGGAAGCTTCAAGATCTGAAACATATAACTGAACCACCTCTTCTGATCTTGTGTTTCCCGAATTTTTAACTGTAATAGTGGCGTTTAAAGATTTTCCTTTTCTTATCCTTTTTTCTGAAAGTCTTACATCGGAATAATCAAAATTCGTATAGCTCAACCCATATCCAAAGGGATACATTGGTTCTGCATCCATGTATTTATAAGTTCTTCCTTCCATAGAATAATCTTCGTACGGCGGAAGATCATCCAGGGATTTTGGAAAAGTAATCGGTAGCCTTCCGGAAGGGGATACCTTGCCGAAAATGACATCTGCAACGGCATTTCCACCTTCTTCCCCGGGATACCAAACCAGCAAAACAGCATCGGCAAGTTCATGCACTTCCTGAAGGTTCATAGGGCTACCGCCGGTTATGACTGCGATCAGCGGATTGTCGCCGGCAGCTTCACTCAGTTTCCTGAGGTAATCGATCTGGTTTTGCGGAAGATTGTAATCCAGCCTATCCCCAAATGTTTCAGAAGCAATGGATTCCCCTTCCTCACCCTCCAATACTCCCGAAATTCCTAAAACGGCAATGGTTGCATCACTGTTTTCTGCATTAGGAGAAGCCCAATCCTGCGGATTTGCGTTTGGCCTATCCAATAAGGTTCCCTGACGGTATTGCATCTGGCTTTGTGGTTCAATGGCACCGGCAAGGCCTTCAAGAATGGTTACCAGGTTCGGATTTATTCCGTGGTAATTTCCTAAAAGTACTTCTATACTGGTGGCATTAGGGCCCGTAATAAAATACTTGGAAAGATCATTTTTAAGGGGAAGTGCATTATCATTTTTAAGCATCACGATAGACTTCTGCGCTACTTCTCTGGCTAAAGCCCGGTGCTCTTCGGTATCTAGATTTGCAGCAGAAAGCTGCGAATACGGATTATTTTTAGGAGGATCAAAAAGTCCTAATTTGAATTTGGTTCTCATCAGGACCGACAGTTGCTCATCAATTTCAGCTTCCGTTACCAAACCTTGATTAACAGCTTCTACCAGGGAAGGATAAACGCTTCCGCAGTTGAGGTTCACCCCGCTTTTAATTCCAAGTGCTGCTGCTTCCTCGGGCGTTTCTACTACGTTGTGACCTTCATAAAAATCTACAAGTGCCCAGCAATCACTCACAATATGGCCCTGAAAATTCCATTTGTCCCGTAAAACGTCCTGCAATAAATATTTGTTTGCGCAACAAGGTTCGCCGTTGGTAGCATTATAGGCACACATTATAGTTTCTACGTCAGCCTCGACCAAAGCCTGAAAAGCAGGTAAATAGGTTTCCCACATATCTTTCATGGAAGCTTCGGCATTGAATTCATGGCGAAGTTTTTCGGGCCCACTATGGACCGCATAATGTTTTGCGGCAGCGGCTGTTTTTAAATATTTGGGGTCATCTCCCTGAAGTCCTTTTACAAATGCAGTTCCTAAAAGGCCGGTTAGATAAGGATCTTCTCCGTAAGTTTCCTGGCCACGTCCCCATCGTGGATCACGAAAAATATTAATATTCGGAGTCCAGAAGGTGAGTCCGCTGTATTGGCGGCGGTATCCGTGTTCTACAGCAGTATTATGTGTGGCACGTGCTTCATCAGAGATTTTGCTGGCGACTTCAAGGATCAAATCTTCATCAAAAGTAGCTCCCATTCCAATGGCCTGCGGAAAAACCGTAGCCACGCCCGATCTTCCTATTCCGTGCAAAGCTTCGTTCCACCAGTTATATTCCGGGATTCCCAGTCGTTCTACTGCGGGACTGTTATGCATCATTTGCCCCGCCTTTTCTTCCAATGTCAATCGATTGACTAAATCCTCTACTCTTTCATCGATGGAAAGGCTGGGATCATTAAAGGGATAAGTTTCTGTGCTTGCTGTTTCCTGCCCGCAAAGGAACTGCGGGGCAACAGCGAGGAACATCATTATAATCGGCTTAAGAAAAGAGACTTTCATAATACTTTTTGATGTTGATGAATATTATTCCGACAATTTAAACGTCGAATTTTAAAGATAGTGTTAACAAATAAAGCACAAAAATAGATTAAACGCAACCGATTGCGTAATTAATTTTGTTCACAAGCTTTTTTTACCTAATTTTCGCTTCGCAACCGTTTTAGCGCTGCTTTGTTTCAATTTAAAATAAATCTGTTTATGATATACAAAAGATCCTTTCTAGTCCTTGTTTTGTGTTGTTGTTCTGCACTAATGTCTGCACAGGACGGGTATGACTTATGGTTGCAATATGATAAAATTGATGATGATAAGGTGGTGGAAAATTATTTGGATCATATCAGCGGATTTCATAAGTTCGGATCTGACGAGACGCTGGATGTGGCAACGACAGAGTTGAAAACTGCTTTTGAAGGACTGGTTGGCCAGACATTAAAAGAGTTAAATTCTGTTGAAGAAAATTCCGTAGTACTGGGAAGTGAGGAGAACCTGCCATCAGAAATCCGGGCAATGCTGAAAAGTGATCTTTCAGAAATAAATTCTGAAGGTTATGTGCTCAAAAGCCTAAGCCTGAACAATAATAGAATTACCGTGGTTACTGGTAAAACCGATGTCGGAGTACTTTATGGTACCTTCAGGTTAATTAAAGAAATGCAGTTGCATAACAACATTACTCAATGTGATATCATTGATTCTCCTAAAATTCAGAAGAGGCTTTTAAACCATTGGGATAACCTCGACAGGACTGTGGAGCGTGGGTACGCCGGCTTCTCCATCTGGGACTGGCATCATCTTCCGGAGCTTATAAAACCTGAATATATCGACTACGCCCGTGCAAATGCATCCATTGGAATTAACGGTACCGTTTTAACCAACGTTAATGCCAGTTCCCTGGTGCTGACTTCCCACTATATAGAAAAAGTAAAAGCTTTGGCCGAAGTTTTCAGGCCTTATGGACTCCAGGTGTATTTGACAGCGCGCTTTTCCTCACCAATGGAATCGGGGGACCTGAAAACGGCAGATCCTTTAGATCCTGAAGTGAGACAATGGTGGAAAGATAAAGCAGATGAAATTTATGCTGAAATTCCCGATTTTGGAGGATTTTTGGTCAAAGCAAATTCCGAAGGGCAACCGGGGCCTAACAACTACGACAGATCGCACGTAGATGGGGCAAATATGCTGGCGGAAGCCGTAGCGCCTCACAGCGGAATTGTGATGTGGCGCGCCTTCGTTTATTCTGAAGACGATCCCGAAGACCGTGCAAAACAAGCCTATTCAGAATTTGTGCCTTTTGATGGTCAGTTTCACGACAATGTTCTGGTACAGGTAAAAAACGGACCTATAGATTTTCAGCCGCGGGAGCCATTTCATCCTATGTTTGGTGCGATGCCCGATACTCCGTTGATGATGGAATTCCAGATCACACAGGAATATTTAGGCTTCAGTTCGCACCTGGTATACCTGCCGGAAATGTTTGAAGAAACACTAGATGAAGATACATATGTGCAGGGAGAAGGATCTACGGTGGCCAAAGTGGTCGACGGAACCTTATCCAATAAAAAATTAACGGGAATTGCCGGGGTTGCCAATATTGGAACCGCAAAGAACTGGACAGGACATCCATTCGGGCAGGCGAACTGGTATGGCTTTGGAAGACTGGCGTGGGATCCTTACCTTGATTCAGAAGCTATAGCCAAAGAGTGGTTGAAAATGACTTTTTCAAACGAGCAGGAATTTGTAGATCCGGTAAAAGATCTAATGATCAAATCTAGAGAGGCTGTGGTAAATTATATGACGCCTCTTGGACTACATCATATTATGGATACAGGGCACCATTATGGCCCGGGTCCATGGGTAGATGACCTTGGAAGACCTGAATGGAACCCCGTTTACTATCACCGAGCCACTTCTGAAGGTGTCGGATTTGATAGAACAGAATCAGGGAGCGATGCTCTCTCTCAATATGCAGAGCCTATCAGGGAAAAATACAATTCCATTGAGACAACGCCCGAAAAATACCTGCTTTGGTTCCACCATGTGCCGTGGGATTATAAAATGGAAAACGGGCAAACTTTATGGTATAATCTTGCAGCAAAATACCAGGAAGGTGTGGAAGACGTAGAAGAGATGGTGAACACCTGGAATGACATAGAGGAATATGTAGATGACCAAAGGTTTGAGGAAATTCAAATGCTGCTGCAAATTCAGCTGAAAGAGGCCAAATGGTGGCGCAATGCCGTGTTGCTGTATTTTCAGCAATTCTCCGGAAAGGAGTTACCCGAATTTATCCCTGAACCCGAATATGACCTAGAATATTATCAATCCCTGGAATTCCCTTATGCTCCCGGCATTAGTCCTTCCTGGCATTAATTAAAATAAACTACTTATGGAAAATAAGCTTACAGCTATAGTTACCGGCGCCAATGCCGGATTAGGATTTGCAACTGCAAAAAAGTTTTGTGACAACGGAATCATCACCTACGTAAACGGAAGAAACAAGGAGAAAACGCTGCAAGCCTGCGAGGAGCTTGGACCAAATGCAAAACCCTTCATTCTCGACCTGAACAATCTCGACGAAATCCCCGACGCAATTGTAAAACTTGCTAAAGAAGCCGGAAAAATTGATATTTTGGTGAACAATGCGGGAATCAATATGAAAAAGGAATTTCTGGAGGTTACCAATGAAGAATTTCAGAATATTCTCCACACCAATGTGCTGGCTCTTTTTGCAGTGAGTAGGGAAGTGGCAAAGGTGATGAAGGAGAACAATTCCGGAAGCATTATCAACATCAGCTCAATGGCTGCGCAATATGGAATTCCTAAAGTAATCGCTTATTCTGCCAGTAAAACAGCCATAGACGGGATGACCCGCGCCATGGCAGTAGACCTTGCACAATTCGGTATTAGGGTGAACGCGGTAGCTCCTGGTTTTATCAAGACCAATATGTCCAGCAAAGCTTTGGATAACGATCCGGAGCGTAAGAACAAGGTGCTTTCAAGAACGCCAATGGGCAGACTGGGAGAACCTTCAGATGTTGCCGATGCTGTGTATTATTTCGCGACTTCAGAATCAAAATTCACCACCGGAACTGTTTTGCCGGTAGACGGTGGAAACTCAATAGGTTTTTAGTATGTACAGAATGACTCAAACCATGCGTTGGTATGGCCCTAACGACTTACTCTCGCTTAAAGAATTGAAACAGGCCGGGATCACCGGAATCGTAACTGCTTTACACGAAATTCCCGTTGGAGAAATCTGGTCTCAAAATGCCATTTTAGAGAGGAAAGCAGAGATCGAAGCCCTGGGAATGGAATGGAGCGTGATCGAAAGTCTTCCAGTACATGAGGATATCAAGAAACGCTCTGGAAATTTTGAGCAATACATTGAAAATTACAAAATCAGCCTTCAGAATATTGGGAAATGCGGGATTGAAGTAGTAGCTTATAATTTTATGCCAATCCTGGATTGGGTACGTACAGATCATTTTTACGAAAATAAGGAAGGTGCTACTGTATTAAGGTATGACCCCGTAAAATTTGCTTTTTTTGACCTTTTCCTGCTGAAAAGGAAGAATGTAGAACAGGATTATTCCGAAGCTGCAATGGCTGAAGCGAAAGCGTTGGGAGAAAAACTTTCTTCAGAAGAAAAAGAACAGCTTTTTAAAAATATTCTTCTCGGTTTACCCGGA
Source organism: Salinimicrobium marinum (assembly GCF_014651535.1). GTDB lineage: Bacteria > Bacteroidota > Bacteroidia > Flavobacteriales > Flavobacteriaceae > Salinimicrobium > Salinimicrobium marinum. Next base: position 152,319 of record NZ_BMXB01000005.1, on the reverse strand, counting down.
AGTAAGGAAAATTTCACTCCTGAAATTATTAAAGATCTGTTGAAAAGCTACCAGCATATCACTGATGAAAAACTCCGGGAGAATCTGGTTTCTTTTTTAAAGGAAGTGGCTCCTGTGGCGGCCGAAAGTGGCGTAAAACTGGCAATCCATCCCGATGATCCTCCATTTTCTGTGTTGGGATTACCAAGGGTGGTAAGCAACCAAAAAGACCTGGAGTACATTTTCAATAATGTTGATGCCAATGCCAACGGACTCTGCTATTGCACCGGTTCCCTGGGCGCAAATCCCAAAAATGATCTGCTGGAGATTTTTGAAAAATTTAGTGACAGGATCCACTTTTTGCACCTTCGGAATGTGAAGAGAGAAGCTTCCGGTGTGTTCATGGAATCAGATCATCTGGCCGGAGATGTGCCAATGACTGAAGTTATGAAGAAGATCCTGAAACTTCAGAAGGAAAAACAAAAGACCATTCCCATGCGACCAGATCATGGGTATTTGCATTCAATGGAAAAAGATAAAAAATACTACGCCGGCTACTCCTTTATTGGTCGTCTAAAAGGTCTGGCAGAATTACGCGGACTTGAACTGGGGTTACTTGAAACTTTTAAATAAAATTTATGGCTCATTTAAATATTCTAAAGAAATCGGCTCTTTTGATGCTGTCTTTTTCCCTCTTGACTGCTTGTAAAAATGAATCGGGTAAAGCGGAACAACCAGCTTTAACGACTGAAGAACAAGAGCAGGAAAAAGGGCTCAAGGATTATTATTCAGATTATTTTTCCATGGGAGTTGCGGTCGCACCAAATACTATAAAAGGAGAATCTGCTGAACTTCTTTTAAAAGAGTTCAACAGCATCACTCCTGAAAATGTGATGAAGATGGGGCCTATTCATCCTGAGAAAGACCGGTTTAACTGGGAAGAAGCCGATGCTATTGCTGAATTTGCCCGTGAGAATGATCTCATGATGCGGGGACATGCCCTGGTTTGGCATCAACAACACGGGGGCTGGATCTTTGACGCTGAAGATGGCGGGAAAGTGAATAAGGAAGAGTTACTAAGCAGGATGAAAACTCACATTGATTCTGTAGTCGGTCGCTATAAAGGCACCATCTACGCATGGGATGTGGTGAACGAAGCCATTGCTGATGACAGCACACAGTTCCTACGAAAATCTGAATGGTATGATATTACAGGAGAGGATTTCATTATAAAAGCCTTCGAATATGCCCATGCAGCCGATCCTGATGCGAAACTTTACTACAACGATTATAATGCGATCATTCCTGAAAAGAGGGACAGGATCTACAAGCTTTTAAAGATGCTGGTAGATCGTGATGTGCCAATTGACGGAGTGGGAATTCAGGGGCACTGGTCCATTTATGGTCCTTCAGAAGAAGAACTTCGTGAGGCTCTGGATATGTATTCTTCCTTAGGCCTGGAAGTGCAGATCACCGAACTGGATGTTTCCCTTTATCCCTGGGAGAAAGAACAGCGGGAGCGCAGACCCGGGGATGTGGATGAATTTACGTCCGAGCTGGAACAAAAACAACTGGAAACCTACGATATGTTCTTTAGAGTTTTTAGGGATTACAAGGATGTTTTGACGAGCGTGACTTTCTGGAACTTATCAGATCAATATTCCTGGCTGGATTATTATCCGGTAGAAGGCCGTAAGAACTATCCGCTTTTGTTTGGCGAAGATATGCAGCGTAAAAAGGCCTATTTTCAGGTTATAGATTTTGCAGAAGAAAAAGAATAAAAAAACCGCAGTATGAAGATCACCTCCAATATTACTAAAGTCAGCTTTCTGTTTTTCCTGTTTTTTCTGGGAATGAACTTGAATACTGTTTTTGCGCAGGAATCCTATATAGCTACTTCTGAAGAAAACGAATATTTCCCGTTGGTTTCTGAAGCTGGAAGTGCAGCAATACACATCGATGAAAACGATTTCAAAGGCGTACACCGGGTAGCTGAAGATCTTCAGAAGGATATTAAAAGGGTGACAGGAAATCTTCCGGAACTCCTCAGAAATTCCGAAGTTTCTTCCGGGACACCAGTTATTGTGGGAACACTGGGCAAGAGCCGCCTCATCGATCAACTTGTTCAGAACAAAAAAATTGATGTTACTAAAATTCAAGGAAAGTGGGAAACCTTTGCTATTAAGGTGGTGAAAGATCCTTTTGAGGGGGTAGAACAGGCGCTGGTGATCGTTGGAAGTGACAAACGAGGGACAATCTTCGGGATGTATGATGTATCGGAAGAAATCGGAGTTTCTCCCTGGTATTACTGGGCAGATGTTCCGGCTAAACAATCAGATGTACTTTATGTGCAGCCGGGAACACATTCTAAAGGCACTCCAAAAGTAAAGTACCGTGGCATCTTCATTAATGATGAAGCCCCTGCACTTGCAGGCTGGGTAACAGAGAATTTCGGCGGATTCACCAGTGGATTCTATGAGCATGTTTTTGAACTTATTTTGCGTATGCAGGGCAATTACCTGTGGCCGGCGATGTGGGGAAGGGCTTTTTATGATGATGATCCCAAAAATCCTGTTTTGGCAGACGAATATGGAGTCGTAATTGGAACTTCTCATCACGAACCTTTAATGCGGGCGCACGACGAGTGGAGGCGCTTTGGTGAAGGAGGCTGGAATTATAATACCAATCCCGAGAACCTTCGGGAATTCTGGAGAGGCGGAATTCAACGAATGGGAGATTATGAAAGTGTGGTTACAGTTGGTATGCGTGGGGACGGTGATGAACCAATGGCCGAAGGTACCGCAATTGAACTTTTGGAACGCATTGTGGAAGACCAGCGGCAGATCATTGCTGAAGTTACCGGAAAACCGGCAGAAGAAACTCCACAGGTTTGGGCACTTTATAAAGAAGTACAGGATTACTACGATCAGGGAATGCGGGTACCCGATGATGTTACGCTGCTGTTGGCAGATGACAACTGGGGAAATATCCGTAAACTCCCAAACCCTAAAGAAGAACCAAGGGAAGGCGGCTACGGGATCTATTATCATTTTGATTATGTTGGTGGTCCGAGAAATTACAAATGGATCAATACCACCCAAATCTCGCGGGTTTGGGAACAAATGAACCTCGCATATAAATTCGGAGCAGACGAACTTTGGATCGTGAACGTGGGTGATATCAAACCGATGGAATTCCCAACCAGTTTCTTTTTGGACTATGCCTGGGATCCCGAAAAAATAGGGGCCGGAGATCTTTGGAAATATACCGAAAATTGGGCTGCCAGACAGCTGCCCGAAGAATATTCCGAAGAGATTGCAGATCTACTTCTTACCTACTCAAAATACAACAGCCGTAGAAAACCGGAATTGATAAGTCCGGAAACTTACAGCCTTATAAATTTCAATGAAGCTGAGAGGATCGTAAAAGAATATCGTGACCTTGAGAAAAGAGCGGAAGCGATCTATGAACAGATTTCCGAAGAATATAAAGATGCTTATTATCAGCTAGTATTATTTCCCGTAAAAGCATCGGTAAACCTGAATGAACTTTATGTTTCTGCTGCAAAAAATAATTTATATGCAGAACAGGGCAGGGCTGCAGCCAATAAATATGCCGACAAAACTGAGGAACTCTTTCAAAAAGATGCTGAGCTAACAGAGCAGTATCACACTGAACTTGCCGATGGTAAATGGAATCACATGATGTCTCAAACACACATTGGCTATACCTACTGGCAACAACCAGATCAAAACAATATGCCTGAGATTGGGAAAATCAAAGTTCCTGAAAAAGCGGAAATGGGCGTAGGAGCTCAGGGATCCAAAAATGTATATACAAGAAGTGGTGCGACTACCACTTTACCCACATTTGATCCGTTCAATGATCATGAGTTCTATGTAGAGGTTTTCAATACAGGTCGAAAATCCTTTGACTTTAAAATTCAGAAAAAAGAAGATTGGATAGAAGTTTCTGAGGAAAAAGGCACTGTTGAAGATCAAAAAAGGCTTTTAGTCAGTGTGAACTGGGAAAAAGCCCCTAAGGGGCAGACTCGTGGTTCCTTCAGGATTAATGGAACAGGCAAAAGAATAACTGTTGAAGTACCTGTCAATAATCCTGAAAATGAGAATATCAAAGGCTTTGTTGAAAATAGCGGATTTATTTCTATGGAAGCCGCAAATTATTCTAAAAACAATAAGGAGAACGAAAGCGGCTGGGAATTGGTGCCAAACCTTGGAAGAACAGGATCTGCCATGACTTCATTTCCAAATGAACCCACTCAGCAGGAACTTTCAGAAAATAGTCCGTATCTCGCTTATAATTTTCATAGCTTTAGTTCGGGTGAGGCAGACGTGGAATTTTATTTATCACCAACGCTTGATTTCAGGAATCAGGGTGGATTGGAATTCGCATTTTCAATAGATAATAAGGAGCCGGAAGTAATCAATATGCACGAAAAAACTGAAGATAACTGGAATACTTCCGTAGCAAATAACGTTACAAAAGTACGTACAACAATAAGCATTGAGCCGGGGAATCACACGTTGAAAATATGGGCAATAGAATCTGGAGTTGCCTTGCAAAAGATTGTGATAAAAACTGGAGAGGATAAAGATTCTTATTTAGGCCCACCGGAAAGCGCGAAGGTGAAATAATATCATCTGGAGACCTACTTTAAAGGAGGCTGTCTAGAAGCTTATTTTACGTCCACCTGAATTTATTTCAGGTTCTAATAATAATGAAAACCAGATTTAAATGATTCTGAAATAAATCAGTATGACGAACTAAGATGCTTTTCAGATAGCCCTTTAAAAAGGGTTAAGATGACTTTTTCCCTAACGTACCCCCTTAACCTTCATCTCCAGACTAAAAACCGCATCCATAGCAGTAATAAATAATATCTGATTATTTTTTCCACCGAAAGTGACATTTGCTGTCCAGTTTTTTTCCACTGGAAGATGGAGGATCTTCTCTCCTTTCTTATTAAAAACAGTGACACCATTGCCGGTAAGATAGAGGTTACCCCGATTATCGATGGTCATACCGTCAGATCCCATTTTTGTAAAGAGCGTTTTATTCGAAAGGCTTCCATTTTCAGCAATGTCAAAAGACCAGGTTTTGTCAGCTTCAATATCTGCTATATACAGCTTCTTACCATCGGGCGTACCAATGGTGCCGTTTGGCTTTACAAGATCTTCTGTGGCAACAGTTAATTCCTTACTGTCCGGAGACAAATAATATACCCGCTGCTCTTCCATTGGCTGCCCGTCATAATTCCGGTACGGTCTTTCGTAGTAAGGGTCCGTAATATAAATTCCTCCTTTTGCATCGATCCAAAGATCGTTAGGTCCGTTTAATTTCTTTCCCCGGAATTCGTCGACCAACACAGTGACATTTTTGTTTTGATCGATCTTCCATAATTCAGATTTCTCATCGGCACAGGCAAAGAGATTTCCATTTAGGTCAAAATAAAGTCCGTTGGCCCGGCCTATATCTTCCATAAAGACGGAGACTTTGTTATCTTCCACAGACCATTTGAGAATGCGGTTATTCGGCTGATCTGTAAAATACACATTACCTTCATAATCGGCCGCAGGGCCCTCGGTAAATTCAAATCCATCGGAAACCAATTTCATTTCTGCACCGTCTGCAACGATTAAGGATTCCTGCGATTTACAGCTTATGGTGAATATTAACGTGGAAATAAAAAGAAGTCTGGATGTAGTACAGATTTTCATATTTAAAATTTTTCAGAAATAAAAGATACGGAAAACTCCCGGGACAGACCTCACAGTTATGAGGGTTCAGGATGAACCCTTGAGGTTTCAGCAACAAAGATCCCCTTCTAAAATAGTTATTAAGCCGAAGGATTTTATCTTTGCGGCTGCAAAATCATAGATTTGGATTCTTCCGTAAGCTTTAGAAACATCAATAAAATTGCCGTTCCCGCCATCATTGCCGGAATCGCAGAGCCGCTCATCTCTCTTACAGATATTGCGGTGATTGGAAATGTGGAGGAGAATTCTGTAGAAGCGCTTGCCGCAGCGGGGATTGTTGGTTCGTTTTTATCTGCAATTATCTGGATCATGGCGCAGACAAAAACGGCGATTTCCGCATTTGTTTCCCAGCACCTCGGCGCCAATAGGCTTCATGCCGTGAAAACACTGGTGCCACAGGTGATCTATTTCAACCTTCTATTGAGCCTGGTAATTTATTTTATTACTGCTTTTTTTGCAGAAGCCATTTTCACTGCTTATAATGCCGAGGGTTTGATCCTCAATTATTCCGAAAATTATTACCGGATAAGGGCACTTGGCTACCCATTGACCCTGGTCACTTTCGCTATTTTCGGAGTTTTCCGCGGGCTACAGAATACGCTATGGGCTATGAAATGTAGTATAACCGGCGCAGTTGTGAATGTGGCGCTGGATTATTTGTTGGTTTTTGGAATTGAGGGTTATATCCCGGCTATGCACCTCGAAGGAGCCGCTTATGCAAGTCTGGTGGCGCAGGGAACCATGCTCGTGATGGCGCTTTGGTACTTCTTTAAAAAGACCCCTTTTCACTTAAAATTAAGCTTCAATATCAATCCGCAGATGAAAGGCCTGTTACTTATGGCAGCCAACTTAATTGTGCGGACTACGGCTCTAAACTTTGCCATTTACCTGGCAAATGCATACGCTACAGATTATGGGAAAAACTACATTGCCGCACAAAGTATCCTGATGAATATCTGGCTTTTCTTTTCTTTCTTTATTGATGGCTACGCCAACGCCGGAAACGCAATTGGGGGAAGGCTATTGGGCGCCCGGGACTATAAAAACCTTTGGGAGCTCAGTAAAAAGATCTCAAAATATGCTGTTTGGATTGCCCTGATTCTGGCGGGAATTTGTGCCTTGTTTTATAATGAAATTGGGTTGCTGTTTAACAAAGAAGCCTCTGTGCTGGTGCTGTTTTCTTCCGTTTTTTGGATTGTCTTGGTAATGCAGCCAGTTAATGCCATCGCTTTTATGTTCGACGGAATTTTTAAAGGTCTGGGAGAAGCAAAATATCTTCGGAATTTACTGTTGGGTGCTACCTTTTTGGGCTTTGTTCCGGTGCTGCTGATAGGAGATTACTTCGGCTGGAAACTACACGCAATCTGGGCTGCTTTTTTCGTGTGGATGCTGATTAGAAGTAGTGCGCTCGTGATCAAATTCCGAAGGAAATATCTTCAGAAGGAGGTTTAATACGCTCTTGAAAAAGTATAAAATATTCTATTTTTTACCATTTCTGGATACCATATTCAGGCTTATTTTTTCTACTTTGGTAGAAAACTAATCAAATTATGACCACCACCCGCGAAAACGGAAGCTTATATACCAGTATTGTAAATAAAATAGCCACAGTAGAATTCGGGCATCCTGCCAGCAATTCCTTTCCTTTGGAACTGCTTCAAAGGCTGGAAAAGGAATTTCAGAAGTTATCAGATAATGATGAAGTAAACCTTATCATTCTAAAATCTGAAGGAGATCGTGCTTTTTGTGCAGGGGCTTCTTTTGATGAGTTGCTGGAAATTACAAATATGCAGCAGGGAAAACTCTTTTTCTCCGGATTTGCAAATGTGATCAATGCAATGCGTACGTGTAAAAAACTGATCGTTGGGAGGATCCACGGAAAAACTGTGGGAGGCGGTGTGGGTCTGACTGCGGCCTGTGATTATTGCCTCGCAACAGAACAGGCAGCTATTAAATTATCTGAATTAAGCATAGGAATTGGTCCTTTTGTAATCGCACCCGCTGTAGAACGAAAAATGGGAGTGGGCGCACTGGCAGAACTCACTCTGGCCGCTCACGAATGGAAAAATGCCTATTGGGCGAAAGAAAAAGGATTATACGCACGTGTTTTTGAAGATATCAAAGACCTGGATAAAGAGGTAGAAATATTTTCTGAAAGATTAGCCTCTTATAATCCTGAAGCTCTTTATGAAATGAAGAAAGCACTCTGGAAAGGAACTGAAGACTGGGATAAATTTTTACCCGAACAGGCTGCTATCTCGGGGGAGCTTGTCCTTTCAGAATTCACGAAAAATGCATTGACTAAATTTAAAAAATAGAAAAATGAAGTTATTTTTACTACAAGCATCTGAAGATGTGTCTGAAAGTTTTGCCTATAAATTAGGCTACGGTGTGGGATATGTAGGAGCGAATTATTTCTGGGAACTATTAATTGCTTTCTTACTCGTGGTTGCGGCTACAATTTATTTTATTGTAAAATATCGAAGAAACAGGTCCAGGGATATTTAATTCTCCTGAGAATTCAAGGCATAAAAACGAGTCTGTCAGGTTAAGCGGAGTCGAAACCTGTTTCAAGGCAGATATCAACAATTTTTATGCTGGCAAAGGAAGAGCATCGTATGGAATATTAGTGATTAATTTATTTCTGCGAGCAACTCCTCACTAACTTATATATTACGATGAAAATATTTTTAACACAGGTTTCAGCGGAAGAAGAAATCGGAAGCATCCAGGAACTGGGAATTAAGGCAGGTTTGTTCATAGGGACTCATTTCCTGGAAATAATAATCTTTGCTGCGTTGCTTATCATTTCAGTTTTTTTCTTCGGGCAAAGAAGAAAAAGATCGGCTGGTATTTAATTTTTTGGCAATTGATTTTTCGGTATCTTTCTTAAAAATAAACTATGGCTGTACAGGAACATTTACCAAAAGACAAACAGGCAACCCCCGAACAGGAGTGGGGATTTACCTTCTGGGAATTTATTGAAGGAAATTGGCCTTACCTGCTGGGAATTCTTATCATTCTTGGGATATTTTTATATGCAAGACATAGCTGGAGAAAAAGAAATGAGAAAAGATATAAAAACTAATGCAACAGGATGTCCCCGTTAATGACGAAACCTTTGAGATCCTCACTTTTTTAAGTGGCTACGGATTCTGGCTTTTGCTGGCCATTGCTCTTGTTGCAGTTGTTTTGTACAAGAAGTTCAGGAAATAATTTATCGGGTTTTAAGCCATCCGGTAATGCTGAGACGCTCGGTTTTCACCGGCTTTACCTCATGTTCTAATATCTGACTTTCAAAAATCACCACTCTCCCCGGAAATGGATAAATCGTTTTTGGCAATTCAACTCCATTTTCGTTGGTGTAAATCACCAGTTCCCCGCCATACTCTGGTTTCCAGTCCTGATCGTTCAGGTAACATACCATAGAAAGTTTTCGCCGGTCGTCGTTCTGGAAAGTGTCGAGGTGACGCTTGTAAAAAGTGCCTTCGGGATATAGGGCGTAGTGGAATTCTTTGTAGAGGATCCCCAGGAAACAGGTTTTGTTGAGGTAGTCCACGAAGTTGTTGATCTTCCTGAAAAAGGTTTTTTCTGCTTCTCCTGCAGTAGCCTCATTCAGCCATAAAATAAAATCTCCGCGAATGGTCTTTTCGATCACTTCATTGATACGGTTCCCAATAGCCGCTTTCTTGAAATTATCTTCTTCGTATTTTTCTAAGAGGGAATTCCGCAGCATTTCAACTTCTGTAGGATCAAAGAAATCTTCCACAACAGAATATTGTTGCTCCAGCAAATTTGAAATCACCTTTTCATACAGCGGATTTTCAACAAAATCTACCTGCTCATACAACTCATTTTCCAACATTCTCCTGGATTTAAAATTGAGCGAATTTACATTATTTCCAAATTCGATTTTTAATATTTTGTTCGCCTCTGTAAAATAATTATAATTTTTTAGATAACCTTATAAAGGCAGTAATCCTTTTGCTTTCTACCCGGTGGCTTTGAAATAGACTGAAGATTGGGTTTTTTAGCTTAAACAGGTGAGATTAAGAAAGTAGAATTTGCCCGCTTATTTAATACCTTTGCAAATCTAAATTGAATATCATGTCAAAAGTCAGGATCACCAAACAGTTTTCATTTGAAACGGGGCATGCTCTCTACGGGTATGACGGAAAATGCAAGAATGTGCATGGCCACAGTTATAAACTTTGGGTTACTGTTCTTGGCGAGCCGGTTTCAGATGAGAAGGATGTAAAGCTGGGCATGGTGATCGATTTTGGAGACCTGAAGAAAATGGTGAAGCAGGAGATAGTAGACGTTTTCGATCATGCAACTGTTTTCAATAAAAATACCCCTCACATTGAACTTGCGCAGGAACTGCAATCCAGGGGACATGATGTGATTCTGGTTGATTACCAGCCTACCAGCGAAAATATGATTCAGGATTTTGCTGAAAAGATCAAGGTTCGCCTTCCCGATCACTTGCACCTACATTCTCTGAAACTCCAGGAGACGGAGACTTCCTATGCCGAGTGGTACGCTTCAGATAATTAAAATTCCCTAACCGCCGAAGGGGGAGTAGATTTTAGTTTTAAATCTTTTATAAGATTCAGGATTACCTTGAAAAAGTCTTTTTAAACCTTTTCCCTTCTGAAAACAAAATTATTGGCAATAGTGATTTCCTGCTGAAGGATGGTGTGACCGACATTTTCAAATACTTCGAGTAATACCTCCGCATTTTTGTTCTTCAGGATTTCCGCAGTTCTCTGTACTCTTTCAAGAGGAACATGGGTATCTGGATCGCTTGTGCCGATAAATACGGGAGTCTGCTCAAAATCTGTGATGTAGTCGCCGGTGTTGATATTCTCTCCAATAAGTCCGCCGATGATTGCAACTGCTCCGCCGTATCTTTTGGCATTTCGGGTGATGTATTCGAGGGTGAGACAGGCCCCCTGGGAAAATCCGAAAAAGTATATGTTTTCTGAAGCTATTCCCTGTTTATTAAGTTCGGCTTCAGTATGTTTCAGAAGTTCCAGGGCAGAGGAGAGCCACGGCTGATTCTGGTCTTCGGGGGCCATAAATGACAGCGGATACCAGCTGTTGTTATAAGCCTTTGGCGCAACAAGGGCAAAACCATCTACATTAAAATGATCTGCAACAGCAAGAATATCTTCTGCCGTTCCTCCCCGGCCGTGTATCATGATGAGTGCTTTTTCTGCTTGTTCTATAGGTGTTCCTGCCGTTACCAGCTCTTTTTGGTGCATTTCCATTACTTAAAATTTTCGGTGTTTAAATGTACAGGTTTGACTGCTTTCTCTATTTCTTCCCTCCTGGATTGATACTGTGGCGGAAGTTTTAACTCTTCTCCCAAGCGCTCCGGGGCCTCATCTATGGCAAATCCGGGTTCGGCAGTGGCGACTTCAAACAACACTCCGCCGGGTTCCCTAAAGTAGATCGATTCAAAATATTGCCGGTCTAGAACGGGAGTCGGATTTAATCCGCGTTCATAAATCTTCTTCCTTATCTGCGACTGGTTTTCTGCATTGGCGGTATTGAATGCTATGTGATGTACCGTTCCGCCGCCACCAAGTCCGCGAAGGGCATCGGGGGAGCAGACAATGTCAATATAATTTCCGGGAGTATTGTCGGCTGCAAACCTGAAGCGGTTTCCTTTTTCTGCAATAAGTTGATGATCCATCACTTCCGTAAGCAATCCCGCAGTGCGTTCATAACCTTCCTGGGCAATTTCGGCGCTGTAGAAGCCTTTTATGGAATGTTCTAAAGGAATAGGCCCATACGTAAAGCCGGGGCGTTTGTCCAGGTCATTAAATACCAGTTCAAGACCAAGGCCATCGGGATCTTCAAAGTATATGAAGGCTTCACTATCAAAGCGTTCCTGTACAGGTTTATGGTTAATGTTAAATTTCTTCAGTCGGTTTTTCCAGTATTCGATGGAAGCCGAGGGCACAGAGAAAGTAGTAACATTCAGCATTCCTTTTCCGTGGCGTCCTCTTCGGATTCCTTCATAAGGGAAAAATGTGAGGATGGAACCCGGGGCTCCGGTTTTGTTTCCGTAGTAAAAATGATAAACTTCCGGCGCATCAAAATTAACAGTTTTCTTCACCATTCGCAGGCCCAGAATCCCTGTATAGAAATTAAGGTTGCGTTGAGGTTCCCCAGCAAGCGCTGTTATATGGTGAATTCCGGTAATAAGGTTGTCCATAGCATCCTTTTATTTAAAGATAGGCTTCTTTTCCTGAATAATCAAAAGATTGAGAGGGAGAGCCCTTCTGAACAAGCCCATTTTCTCAAATTAACTTTTTCCTTCTATCTTTACCGCCAGAAATCTAAAGAATGAATATTCAGGAAGGTAAAAAAGTGTATTTCTCCAGTGACAATCACCTTGGAGCCCCAACAGCTGCCGAGAGCAAGCCGCGGGAGGAGAAGTTTGTGAAATGGCTGGATGAGATCAAAGAAGATGCCGCGGCTATTTTCCTTTTGGGTGACCTCTTCGATTTTTGGTTTGAATACAAACATGTAGTGCCAAAAGGATTTGTTCGTACCCTGGGCAAACTTGCTGAAATTAAAGACAGCGGTATTCCTGTGCATTTTTTCGTCGGAAACCATGATTTATGGATGAACGATTATTTTGAAGAAGAACTGAATATTCCGGTGTATCACAAACCAAAAGAGTTTGAATTCAACGGAAAAACATTCCTGATTGGGCATGGAGACGGACTAGGTCCAGGGGATCAAGGCTATAAAAGGATGAAAAAGGTATTTACCAATCCTTTTTCGAAATGGCTGTACGGTTGGCTGCACCCGGATCTGGGAGTTCCGCTGGCGCAATATTTTTCGGTGAAGAATAAGGCCATTTCGGGGGAAGAAGACATGGAGTTTCTGGGAGAGGATAAGGAATGGCTAATTCAATATTGCCGCCGAAAACTGGAAAGCAAACACTACGATTACTTTCTTTTCGGCCATCGCCATCTTCCTATGGAAATTCAGCTGAATGAAAAATCTACTTACATTAATACCGGGGACTGGATCAACCACTACACTTATGCTGTTTTTGACGGGGAACAAACCCGAATAGTTACTTATTAAAGCCTGCTGGTGGTTAGCATTATTCCTGAAAATTCTTTTCTGAAATTAGCACTTTTAATTTCTCCCGGCACCCCAAATATAATCCTGCAGGTCGAGCTTAAATAAAGTTCCTTCTACAAGATCTGATAATTTGGAAAGCTCCTGCATGTTTAGGGAAATATCCATTTTTTCAAGCGGAGTTTTGAGCAGGATATTTCTACAGGATTTATTTGCCTTGCAGTCTGAGCAGTTATAGAATTGTGCAGACCTTATGTTCTGGGAAAACTTAGAAATCTCCTCCTGTAACAAATAAAAACTCATGTTCCTGAAAACCACCTGAATTCTCTCATAATCGGCATTTGGAACAGTATTTTTCCATCGAAAAGCCAGGCCCAGTTCGTTATGGTATATTAAAACGACGTCTTCCATCCTGAAAAGCTTTTTTTCCAAAGATAAACTTTTTATTTATACCCAGTCTAAATAACAGCTACTGAAATATATTTCTCCTGATTTTAAGCCTTTGGAAGATTTGTTAAAACTTCAATCGATTTCGCTATAAAAGGTTGATAACATTGTCTTTAAACCTGATAAATGTCATTCTTTAAGGTCTGCTTTGAGTGTATCTTTATTACATCAAAAAGATCAAATCTGCAGAGAATCTTGTTAATGAATTAAATACGCCACGCCATGAAAAATATCCTAATTCCCTTCGACTTTTCAAATGTTTCTTTAAATGCACTGGAGTATGCAGTAAAATTTGCCAAAAATGACGAAAGCATTACTTTATTTCTTCTTCATATTAATGATGGGAATTTAAAGGAGAGCGAAATTTCTGGCAAATTCCAGAATGTTGTTTTTAAATATGAGGGTCCTTTCAATCCGAAGATCGAGACGGTGATCAAATCGGGAAAACTCATTCCATCCATCCTGGAAATTCAGAAAAAACTGAAGGTGGACCTAATCATCATGGGGACCAAAGGTGCCGAAGGAGAGGATAATGTGGCAACAAGAACTTCAAAATTTGTTCAGGAAGCAGATCTTCCGGTGCTGGTTATTCCCGAAAAAGCAAAATACTTCAGGCTTGAAACCATCATCCTGACCCTTGGAAAAGATAAAATTGCAGACAGAACTCCTCTTTATGTCCTGCTGGATGTTTCCAGAAGGTTTAATGCCCGGGTTCATGTCCTTACAGTTCATCAGGCTACCGTGGAAATGGGCTATTCCGAAGAGGATGAAAGCAATGAAGCTACCCTTCAGTACTTCCTTGAAATGTTTTACTCACACCACTCCTTTGCAGAAAACGAAGACATTGAGCAAGGGATCAAAGAGTATATTGAAAAATATGACATAGACATGCTGGCCATCATGCCAAAAACTCACTTAAAAAATGATGAGGCTTCCGAAGGCAGGCTTACCAAACATTTAACCTTGCACAGTGATATTCCACTTCTTGTGCTGGATTAAAAAGAAATATAAACCCGGCCATGAAAGCTGTTGTTATTCCTGGCCAACTATAATGAGTGCTAACTTTAAATTAATAGATCATGGAAAATGTTTTAAAAAATCCTAATACCGGAACCCTTAAAAAATATGGGTTAAAGGATAATGTAGTGCGCTGGAATTTGCCGGGAGAGGAATTGCAAAAAATTACAGTAGAGAAAGGAATGGGAGTGGAGACCGAAAATGGTACTCTGGCCATCAATACCGGAAAATTTACCGGAAGATCACCACAGGATCGTTTTCTTGTAAAAGATGAATACACCAAAGATAAAGTGTGGTGGGGTAAAATCAATAAACCACTTTCTTCCGATAATTTTGATATGCTATATGAAAGGGTTACTGAATACCTTTCTGGAAAAGAGGTTTATGTTCATGATGGCTATGTTTGTGCCCATCCCGAATACCGCATGGATGTGCGTACGATTACGGAATATCCATGGTCCAACTTTTTCGTGAAAAACATGTTTTTAAGACTTAATGAAGAGGAGCTTGAAAACTTTGAAGAAGACTGGCTGGTAATATGTGCCCCCGGATATGAAGAAAAAGAGCCCGAAAAATACGGACTGCGCCAGGGGAATTTCAGTATCCTGAATTTTAGTAGAAAAATAGCTTTAGTAGGAGGTTCTGCCTATACGGGAGAGATGAAAAAAGGGATTTTTTCTGCCTTGAACCTTATCTTGCTGGTGGAAAGAAATGTACTGCCAATGCACTGTTCTGCCAACGTGGGAGAAGATGGAGATACTGCTATTTTCTTCGGACTATCAGGAACCGGAAAAACCACTCTTTCTGCAGATCCTGACAGAAAACTGATTGGGGATGATGAGCATGGCTGGACCGCCGAAAACGTGGTGTTTAACTTTGAAGGAGGATGTTACGCCAAGGTAATAGACCTTACTGAAGAAAATGAACCTGATATATTCAGGGCTATAAAACCAGGAGCATTACTTGAAAATGTGGTCTTCAAACCTGGAACCAGGGAAGTTGATTTTTCTAATAGTAGTATTACTCAGAACACAAGGGTAAGTTATCCAATAGAGCACATTGAGAATATCCAGCAGCCTTCTTACGCAGAAAATCCTAAAAATATTTTCTTCCTAACCTGTGATGCTTTTGGAGTATTGCCTCCGGTATCTAAATTAACTCCGGGACAGGCAGCTTATCACTTCATCTCCGGGTACACTGCAAAAGTTGCAGGAACCGAAGCAGGGATCACAGAACCTGTACCTTCTTTCTCAGCTTGTTTTGGAGAACCTTTCATGCCATTACACCCGGCAGTTTATGCAGAAATGTTGAGCAAAAAAATGAAAGATTCCAATGTGAATGTCTGGCTGATCAATACAGGATGGAGTGGCGGACCTTACGGAGTTGGTTCCAGGATCAAACTGAAATATACACGGGCCATGATCTCTGAAATTCTTAAAGGAGAACTTGAAAAAGTAGATTATGAAATACACCCTATCTTCGGATTAAACATGCCGAAATACTGCCATGGAGTTCCTTCTGAAATCCTCAGCCCAATTAACACCTGGCTTCAGAAAGGAGCGTACATTCAAAAATCCATTCAGCTGGCACATTCTTTCCACCTGAACTTTGAGAAGTATGCCAATGAAGCTTCAGAGTCAATTATTGAGGGTGGACCACTGATTGATGAACATCATAAAATGCAGGAAATGTAATTTTGAGGATGCAGTTAGTTTGGCTGCTAGAAAACCGTCTGGGCTTTGGTTCAGGCGGTTTTTGATTTTCTATAAAGTTTCAGATGTTGTAGTCTCTATGTTTTGAGGAGATAATTATTAGGTAAAGTAAATCGGTGATTATTTTTTAAACCGTCAGTGCTGAACCTCGGAAAAAGGGATCATATTCCCCTTTTATTTCCAATTCAGATGTTCGCTGGAATATGTGAAGTAGTGAATAACAGAAAAAGGGGGAATTTTAGTACGACGGTAAACTTCAGGCGTAAATCGAATTTTCCGGATACAAAATTTTTTAAGAAGTCTGTAGAAACGAAAAGGCTGCCTAAAAGTGGATCCTGCCTCACTCCTGATTTTCCCAAATTTTCAGAAGGACAGTTTCACTACTTTACAGACAGCCTTTTTCCTAAAAATTAAAAATTACTTCTTTAATAATCGTGACCTGTTGTATTCGTAATTCATGCGCGCAATGTTCAGTACCGAAATATCTTCGGGACATTCTACCTGGCAGGCTTCTGTAAATGAGCAGTGGCCAAAACCTTCCTCCTCCATTTGATTCACCATACTCACCACGCGTTGCGGAGTTTCCTTATTTCCCTGCGGTAATTGCGCCAGTTGAGAAATTTTGGCGCTGGTAAAGAGGGCTGCACTGGAGTTTTTACAACTTGCCACACAGGCACCACAGCCAATACAGGCTGCAGAATCAAAAGCTGCTTCGGCCTGTTCATGGGTAACGGGAATGCTGTTGGCCTCCGGAGCCTGCCCGGTATCAACCGACACATATCCTCCTGAGGCAATGATATGATCCAGGGAAGAGCGGTTCACTTTAAGGTCCCTAACGATTGGAAAAGCGGTTGCTTTAAAGGGTTCCACGTAAATGGTGTCGCCATCTTCAAAAGACCTCATGTGCAACTGGCAGGTGGTGGTGTGTTTTAATGGCCCGTGTGCAATTCCGTTGATCATAACACCGCATTGTCCGCAAATACCTTCCCGGCAGTCGTGGTCAAATTCTACAGGACGTTCGCCCTTTTTGACCAGCTGGATGTTCAGCATATCGAGCATCTCCAGAAAAGACATGTCTTTGCTAACCTCAGTAAGTGTATAATCCACGAAACCACCTTTGCTCTGACTATTTTTTTGTCGCCATATTTTTAGATAGATTTTCATACTATTTTTTATTTGTAGCTTCTAACTGTAGGTGTGACAGTATCAAAAACTAAAGGTTCTTTGTTTAAAACGGGAGAAGATGGATTTCCGGTCCATTCCCAGGCGGCAGAATAACAGTAATTTTCATCATCGCGCCGGGCTTCTCCTTCTTCGGTTTGATGTTCGGCTCTAAAATGTGCGCCACAGGATTCTTCCCTTTGAAGCGCATCAATACACATAAGCTCTGCGAGTTCCATATAATCTGAAACCCTTCCTGCTTTCTCCAGTTCGCTGTTCACTTCTTCCACATCTCCCGGCACGAGTAAATTCTCCCGGAATTCTTTTCGTAGCTTTTTGATGTTTTCAATAGCCTTTTGCAGTCCTTCTTTGGTGCGCAGGAGTCCGCATTTATCATACAATTCCTTGCCAAGTTCTTTGTGAAACTCCTCTGCTGTTTTACTTCCTTTGCATTTGAGGAAGCTTTCCAGCTGCTCCCGCACCTTCATTTCGGTTTCTTTGAAAGCAGGATGATCTATGTCTGTTTTTGGTGTTCTTATTTCATCTGCCAAATAATTCTGAAGCGTGTACGGAAGAATAAAATATCCGTCGACGCAGGCCTGTAACAGCGAGTTTGCACCCAATCTGTTGGCGCCGTGGTCGGAAAAATTGGCTTCTCCAATGGCGA
This sequence comes from Salinimicrobium marinum, assembly GCF_014651535.1. Classification (GTDB taxonomy): domain Bacteria; phylum Bacteroidota; class Bacteroidia; order Flavobacteriales; family Flavobacteriaceae; genus Salinimicrobium; species Salinimicrobium marinum. The sequence continues at coordinate 134,452 of NZ_BMXB01000005.1, read as the reverse complement.
AAAGTCCGGCGATGGAAGTCTGAAGATCATAATCCACCCACAGACCTCCCATAGAAAAGTGGGCGGCAGGGGAGATCTTCATAGGCTCCTTATAAGCGTCTATTCCGGTGATTTTCTTGTACATGGTAAAGAGATTCCCGTAACGTTCTGCAATTACCTCTTGTCCGTATTCTTTGATTGCTCTGGCAAAATCGAGGTAAACTGCATTTTTTAAAGGACCGACTCCCTTGCCCAGGTCAATTTGTTCTTTGGCAGCCCTGGAGGCAATATCCCTTGGCGCCAGGTTTCCGAAAGCCGGATATTTTCTCTCCAGGTAATAATCGCGGTCTTCCTCGGGAATAATTCCGGGGAGACGGGTTTCGTTTTTATCCTTCGGAACCCAGATTCGGCCATCATTCCGAAGCGATTCCGACATCAACGTAAGTTTGGATTGATGTTCCCCGCTTTGCGGTAGGCTGGTAGGATGAATTTGTGTCCAGCTGGGATTTGCCATAAAAGCACCTTTCTTGTGAGCCCTCCAGATAGCTGATGCATTACAGCCCATCGCCAAGGTGGAGAGGTAATAGATCTTTCCAAAACCGCCTGTTGCCAACACTACAGTGTGTGCCCCATGCCGCTCAATAGCGCCGGTATCCAGATTACGCGCAATGATCCCGCGTGCTTTGCAATCTATCATTACGATATCCAGCATTTCATGACGGGTGTATAATTTTACTTTTCCGGCGTTTTGCTGCCGTAAAAGTGCCTGGTAAGATCCCAATAATAATTGTTGTCCTGTTTGTCCACGGGCATAAAATGTTCTCGATACCTGTACCCCGCCAAAAGAGCGGTTTCTAAGATAACCTCCGTATTCCCGTCCAAAAGGTACGCCCTGCGCCACCGCCTGATCTATAAGACTTGCTGAACATTCCGCCAGTCTGTAGGTATTAGCTTCCCGTGAACGGAAATCCCCTCCTTTGAGGGTGTCATAAAACATGCGGTACACACTGTCCCCGTCATTTTTATAATTCTTGGCAGCATTGACGCCACCCTGGGCTGCCACCGAATGAGCTCTCCTCGCAGAATCCTGAAAACAAAAACTTTTCACATTATATCCCATTTCTGCAAGAGAGGCCGCGGCCGATGCTCCTGCCAGTCCTGTTCCCACCACAATTACTTCCAGTTTTTTCCGGTTATTGGGGCTAACGAGTTTTGCTTTTGCCTTATAGTTGCTCCATTTTTCGGCTATAGGGCCTTCCGGGATGGTCGCTTTGATTGTGATGCTCATAATTGCTGGGTTAAATAAATATATACGGGAATAAGTATGTAACCGAAAGTCATTACTACGGCGAAGATAATTCCCAGAATTTTAACAATTTTCGTGTACAATGGATGATATAATCCAAGGGTCCTGTGGGCACTAAAAACTCCGTGGAGTAAATGATACCCCAGAGCGATAATGGCCACGATATACAGGATCACATACCAAAGCTCCTGAAATGCAACTACCACAAGGGTGTAGAGGTCTTTGTTTCCGTTTATGTCAAGCGGCATTTCTCCAAATTTATAGGAGTACCAGAAATCTTTAAAGTGTATCACCAAAAAGACAAAAATGATGATCCCGAGTGCCATCATATGTCTGGAATACCACTTGCTGGCCCTGCCTCTGCGGTCTCTTGCATAGGATGGGCCGTTTGCTCTTTTACTTTTTATACCCAGGTAAATGGCATCAATGGTGTGTACAATAATACAGGCATATAATACATAGGCTACAAACTTCACGAAAATGTTCCCTCCCAGTAAGCGGCTATACGAATTATATTGCAGCTGTGCTTCTTCTGCGGGAAGCAACAACTGTAAATTTCCGGCTAAATGAATGATGAGAAAAAAGGATAGAAACAAACCTGTAAGAGCCATTAAATTTTTCCTGGTAAGTGTGTTTTTATTAAATATCATAGTGGAATTTTAGTGCCAAATTTTTATTTCAGATATCATTTTTACTATTTATAGAGGATTATTTTCTTCTGAAGAATTGTAATCAAAATTCTTTGATTTACTTCTGAAAAGGGATAAATCTCCATCGAAGTTATAAATTATATATCAATCTTTTACTGATTAAAATCAGCGGAGTTGAAGATGATGATCCGGAATTGATACTAGGAATCCAGATCATCTGTTTCAAATAATCAAAAAGGATTTTCTTGATCAGCCGTGTTCCATCCTTCTAAAATGCCAATTCAAAATAGGCTTTTTGCAGTGCTTCCCGGTGATCGGGATGAGCAATGGATATCATTGCCTTCGCACGTTGTTTCAGGTTTTTTCCGAAGAGATCTACTACGCCATATTCGGTTGCTATGTAATGCACGTGTGCTCTCGTGGTGGTAACTCCTGCTCCTTCTTTAAGAAACGGGACTATCTTGGAAACACCTTTATTGGTTACCGAAGGCATGGCGAAAATAGCTTTTCCTCCTTCGGAAAGGGATGCACCTCTTATGAAATCCATTTGTCCGCCCACGCCAGAAAAATGATATTTTCCGATAGTATCTGCGCACACCTGACCAGTAAGGTCAATTTCAATAGCCGAATTTATAGCAGTCACTTTTGGGTTTTGTCGAATAACAGCAGTGTCATTGGTATACGCTGCTTCTTTGAAATGCACCACAGGATTATCATCTATGAAATCATACAGGTTCTGTGTTCCGGCAGCAAAACAGGTAACAATTTTTCCGGTTTTAATCTTTTTTTCTTCCCCGGTTATTACTCCTTTTTCGATTAGGGGAAGCACGCCATCTGAAAAAAGTTCGGTATGTATTCCCAGTCTTTTGTGGTTCATTAATTTTGAAAGCACCACATTCGGGATGCCTCCGATTCCCATTTGCAGGGTGGCCCCGTCTTCCACTAGTCCGGCGACATATTCCCCCACTTTCTGCTCAATATCTGTGGGAGCAGTGATTACTGACGTATGGATTGGAAAATCAACGGCAATGGCAGAATGGATCTGACTGACATGAATAATTCCGTCTCCGTGGGTTCTTGGTACCTGCGGATTTACCTGCGCGATGACCTTTTTGGCAGTTTGAACTGCAGGTAGTGTAACATCTACCGATACTCCCAGGGAGCAATATCCGTGTTCATCTGGCGGAGAAACCTGTACAAAAGCAACATCTATGGGAAGAATATTCCTTCTGAAAAGCAGGTGGATTTCACTCAGGAAAACCGGAATATAAGCACCGATTTCAGAATTAACCGCCTTGCGAACATTTCCTGCTACGAAGCAACTGTTGGTTTTAAAAGATTTGTCGAAAGGAGGAGTGGTATATCTGGCCGCACCTTCGGTATGGATATGGATGAACTCCACATCCTTTACTTCGTTGTGGCGGTCACAAAGAGCTTCAATCAGGACATTGGGAGTCATGGCAGCTCCGTGAAGGAACACCCGGTCTCCCGATTTTACCTGGGTTACTGCTTCGGCAGGGGTTACGAATTTTAGAGAATTTGTCATAATTGTAATGTTAGAATGTAAAATATGCTACGTCCCCTATTCATCAATAAGGATCTCCAGTAACTGAATAGCGGTATCGCTGATCCTGGTTCCGGGCCCAAATACCGCTACAGCTCCGGCATCAAACAAATACTGGTAATCCTGGGACGGAATAACCCCGCCCACAATCACCATGATATCTTCACGGCCAAACTTCTTTAGTTCCTCAATCACCTGCGGCACCAGCGTTTTGTGTCCTGCCGCAAGGGAAGAAACCCCCAGAATATGAACATCGTTTTCAACAGCCTGTTTGGCAGCTTCGGCGGGAGTTTGGAACAATGGTCCAATGTCTACATCAAAGCCTATATCGGCATAACCGGTAGAAACTACTTTTGCGCCGCGGTCGTGCCCATCTTGACCCATTTTGGCAACCATGACCCTTGGACGGCGGCCTTCTTTCTCGGCAAAGTAATTTGCCATTTCCCGGGCTTTGCTAAAAGAGGTGTCTTCCTTCATTTCTCGTGAGTATACTCCGTTAAAGGATTGGATTTTTGCTTTGTACCTGCCATACACTTTTTCGAGCGCATCACTGATTTCTCCAAGGGTTGCTCTCTCCCTTGCAGCTTCAACAGCCAGGGCCAACAGGTTATCATTTTCAGAAGCGGCGGCTTCGGTTAATTTATTGAGTGCTGAGGTTACTTTTTCAGAATTTCTTTCTGTTCTTAGCTTTTCTAAGCGCTCTATCTGCTGCTTTCTTACTGTCTGGTTGTCGACTTCCAGGGTGACCATTGCATCTTCTTTTTCCCTTCGGTACTTATTTACTCCCACAATAATATCCTGCCCGCTGTCTATTCGGGCTTGTTTTACTGCGGAAGCTTCTTCGATCCGGAGTTTGGGGATTCCTGCTTCAATGGCCTTGGTCATTCCGCCGAGTTCCTCCACTTCCTGAATCAGTTCCCAGGCTTTAGTGGCGATCTTATCGGTTAAAGATTCTACGTAATAACTGCCGGCCCATGGATCTACCGTTTTGGTGATCTGGGTTTCCAGTTGCAGGTGTAACTGAGTATTCCGTGCTATTCTTGCAGAAAAATCGGTGGGAAGAGCAATGGCTTCATCCAGCGCATTGGTGTGCAGACTTTGTGTTCCGCCAAAAGCAGCGGCTGCGGCTTCAATACAGGTGCGTGCCACATTGTTGAAAGGATCCTGCTCTGTCAAACTCCATCCGCTGGTTTGGGAATGTGTTCTAAGGGCAAGGGATTTTTCATTTTTGGGATTAAACTGTTTCACGAGTTTCGCCCAAAGCATTCGGGCGGCACGCATTTTTGCAATCTCTGTAAAATGGTCCAGTCCGATTGCCCAGAAAAAGGATAAACGCGGTGCAAAACTATCAATTTCCATGCCGGCAGCCAGTCCCTTTCTTATGTATTCAAGTCCGTCTGCCAGAGTGTAAGCCAGTTCGATCTCACTGGTGGCACCGGCTTCCTGCATGTGATATCCGGAAATACTAATACTGTTGAACCGGGGCATATTTTTGGAAGTATATTCAAAAATATCTGAAATGATCTTCATCGAAGGGGTAGGAGGATAGATGTAGGTATTCCGCACCATAAACTCCTTTAAAATGTCATTTTGAATCGTTCCTGAAAGCAGTTCTGGCTTTACACCCTGTTCTTCGGCGGCAACGATGTAAAATGCGAGGACCGGAAGCACGGCTCCGTTCATCGTCATAGATACCGACATCTGGTCCAGCGGGATCTGGTCGAAGAGTATTTTCATGTCCTCTACCGAATCGATCGCAACCCCCGCTTTTCCCACATCACCAACCACTCTTTCATGATCACTGTCATAACCTCGGTGGGTGGGAAGGTCAAATGCTACCGAGAGGCCTTTTTGTCCTGCAGCCAGGTTTCTGCGGTAAAAAGCATTGCTTTCTTCTGCAGTAGAGAAACCGGCATACTGGCGAATGGTCCACGGCCTCATTACATACATGGTGCTGTAGGGACCGCGCAGGAAAGGGGCAATTCCTGCGGCATATTTTAGATGCTGCAACTCTTCTACATCTTTTTTGGAATATGATTTTTTCACTGCATTTTCCGGAGAATCGGGAGCAGCAGCTCTTTTTGGAGCTGGTGTTTCTTTAAGGCTAATATTTTGAAGATTCTTTCTTTCCATGGCCATTGCTTTAAGTGAGAACTGTTTTTTCCTTTTCCAGCCTTTCCTTTTCAGCTCTTTCACTGAGCCTTCTTTCAGGAATAGGTTCTAAAATCGGGCTGCCGAAAATACTGTTGTAGAAAGGATCTTTTTCCAGATCGCTACTCATTCTGTCTTCCGGATTTGGAAATTTGTTAGTGCCTATCAGGATCAATTCTCCGTTATCAAACTGTTGTTGTTCTTTTTCGGCACTCTCTTTTATTTGTTTCTGAATAATTCCGGCTTCCAGTTGCTTTAGAAAACCACCACCGGCTTCTATCTTTTTGAAGATTTCGAGAGCGGCTTTGGCAAACTGCCTGGTAAGGCTTTCAATGTAATAAGCCCCGTCGGCAGGATTCGCTACTTTGTCAAGGTAGGCTTCATTTTTCATTACGAGTAACTGATTTCGGGCAATCCTTTCCCCAAAGTCGTTGTTATTGTGGAAAATATGATCATAGGCCAAATTGCACACTGCATCTGCACCGCCAAGAATGGCACTCATGCTTTCGGTAGTGGTGCGAAGCAGGTTCACGTTGTAGTCATACAGCGTTTTATCCCGAAGTGTAGGTTGTGCAAGGATATAGCAGTCCTTAGGAAGATAATATTCACCGGCCAAACTTGCGTACAGCCATCGCAGTGCCTTTACTTTGGCAATTTCAAAGAAATAATTACCACCCGATGCTATTTTGAAAAGGGGTTGGAAATCATTTAAACCAGCTGCCCTGTAATCAAGGTAATTTAAATATTCATTGACATGAGCCAGGGAAAAAGCCAATTGCTCGGGGATGGTTGCGCCTGCATTTTGGTAAAGGCTAGCATCAATACTCACCACAGATTTAAATCCGGAAGATATTTTGATCCTGTTTTCCAGGATTTTGTGGTCCTGCTGTGAATCAAAATACCAGTTTCCGGTTTTGGCCAGGTTTCCAAGGATATCGGTCTGTAGATATACTTTATTCTCTTTATCCTTCAGATATTTTTGTAACAGGATAAAATATTTTTCAGACAGGAATTGAGGTTCCAGAAAGAGGGGAGTTTCTTTTAGATTTATTCCCGATAAAAGGATTTGCGGTTCTATTGTTTCAGAAGGGATTACAAACCAAAGGCTTTCAGCTCCTTTTTCAAGGACTTCTTTTGCTTTCGTATTCGCTTCACCAGCGCTAACTGCAGTGATTTTTTCACAAACCCTCCATTTCCCCGGAGGAGCAGGCTGCTCCGTTTCCTCAAAATCATCTGGATGATAAAAAGGTTGTATGTCTATTCCGTCACGGGATTTGTAGACAAGCTTCTCATTGTAATCGGCACCCTTAAGGTCCGACAGGATTTGCTGTTTCCATTGTTCCCGAGATACTTCCGGGAATTCTTTGAATAATGTGTCTTTCATCTTAATAGTATTAACGAAAGTTAGTTGCATGGTGCCAGGTGATTACGGACTCCTCAGAAACTGTTGATTTAAAAGACTTCTGAATATATGAGTGGTAAAATCTGGTGTGCGAATACTGTTTGGATTGATCAAAATCTTTTGCTGCTGAAGAAAATTTACTATCGTCAGAAGATCCGGCATTAAATTGAAGTGTGGAGCCGGAACCAGGTCCTTTATGTGGGAAAACCTGAAGTTCAAAACCTATTTATTTAAGGTGATCAAAACACTGAAAACATGGAATCAAAAAATTGACTTTATCCTTCCATAAATCGCTCTATAAATTTACTCATTTGCTTTGGATTGAGAATCAAAAAATCATTAAAAATTCACATTTTTTTAAGAAAAGGTTGTGGTTAATAACCTTCTTGGAAAGATGATATTTATCATGTTTATTTAAGAGGTAAAGCCTTATTATTACTGATGTTAAGCGATATTTTTATAAAAAAAATATTCTCGAAATAGATATTATGAAAGTTAACAATTCTTTATCTTTATAGAACAATTCTTACCGCCATGAAAAAAAATTTTAAACTTATAGAAATGGTATTTCAGCTTCAGAATAATCAATTCAGATCGCTGGAATTCCCAATGGAAAATATTCTCATCTCAATTCCTTTACCCGAAGAATATGTGATGGGAAGAAAAAACTTTTAAAAAGAATTTAAAAACCGCAATTATGCGGTTTTTTTAGCTAAAAACTGAAGATAAATAATAATGTAAATCTAGAATTATGGGACCAACACACATTGAACATATAGGTATAGCTGTGGAAAGCCTGGAGGAAGCCATTCCCTTTTATGAAAAAATTTTTGGTTTCAAATGTTACTCGATAGAAGAGGTAAAGGATCAAAAGGTGAAAACAGCTTTTTTTAAAGTTGGCCAGACGAAGATTGAACTGCTGGAATCTACAGATCCCGATGGCCCTATTGGAAAATTTATTGAGAAGAAAGGTCAGGGCGTGCATCATCTTGCTTTTGCTGTCAATGATCTTTCGGGGAATTTGACAACAATGGAAGAAAAAGGAGTGCGGTTAATTGATTCAAAGCCCCGAAAGGGGGCAGAAGGCCTTGAAATTGCTTTTCTCCACCCCAAATCAACCTTTGGGGTTTTGACCGAATTATGTGAAGAACCAAATATAAATAAATAAGCGATGTCAAGTCAGGATAAAGTAAATCAACTGATCCAAAAAAGGGAAACCGCCCGGTTAGGGGGAGGCCAGAAGAGGATTGATGCCCAGCATGCAAAAGGTAAATTAACAGCTCGCGAAAGAATTGATATTCTGCTGGATGATGGCAGTTTTGAGGAATTCGATATGTTCGTAACTCACCGCTGTACCAATTTTGGAATGGATAACAATAAGGTGCTTGGAGATGGGGTGGTCACAGGACACGGTACTATAGATGGCCGCGTGGTATATGTGTTTTCCCAGGATTTCACTGTTTTTGGTGGCTCTCTATCCGAAACCTTTGCACTTAAGATCTGTAAAGTAATGGATATGGCGATGAAAGCAGGGGCACCGCTTATTGGGATCAATGACAGTGGAGGTGCACGTATCCAGGAAGGGGTTACGTCCCTTGCGGGATATGCCGAGATCTTTGAACGCAACATTCTCGCTTCGGGAGTTATTCCGCAGATCTCAGCCATTTTTGGTCCCTGTGCGGGGGGAGCCGTTTATTCCCCGGCCCTTACAGATTTTGTTATGATGACCGAAGAGAACAGCTATATGTTCGTGACCGGCCCAAAAGTGGTGAAAACAGTAACCGGAGAGGATATAAGTGTGGAAAACCTGGGTGGAGCTAATGTACACGCTTCTAAATCCGGGGTATCGCATTTTAAAGTTTCTTCGGAAGAAAACGGACTTCTTCTTATTCGGAAGTTACTTTCTTATCTGCCGCAGAATAATCTGGAAGAGGCGCCCATTTTCAGTACAAGCGATCCTATAGATAGAATGGATGATTATTTAAACACCATCATCCCTGATAATCCGAATCAGCCTTACGATATGCAGGAAGTGATCTACAGTATCGTGGATGAAGGAGAGTTTCTGGAGGTTCATAGAAATTATGCCAAGAATATCATTGTAGGTTGTGCAAGGATGAACGGGGAATCTGTTGGAATTGTGGCAAATCAGCCAAATTTTCTAGCCGGAGTCCTTGATAGTGATGCCTCCAGAAAAGCTGCCAGATTCGTTCGGTTTTGTGATGCTTTTAATATTCCGATTCTCACCCTGGTAGATGTTCCGGGTTTCCTTCCTGGTAGTGGTCAGGAGTATGCCGGCATAATCATTCATGGTGCAAAATTAATGTTTGCCTATGGAGAGGCGACCGTACCGAAAATAACCATCACCCTTAGAAAATCTTACGGCGGGGCACATGATGTGATGAGTTGTAAACAGTTGCGGGGAGATCTTAACTACGCCTGGCCTTCAGCAGAAATTGCCGTAATGGGTGCTTCCGGAGCAATTGAGGTGTTGGAAGGAAGGGCGATGAGCAGCATAGAAGACCCTGAAGAAAGAGCGCAATATAAACTCCAAAAAGAAGCAGAATACAAGGAGAAATTTGCCAATCCTTACGAGGCGGCTGCCTTTGGGTATATAGACGATGTAATTGAGCCGAGGAACACCAGGTTCAGGATTATTAGAGGACTGCAAACCCTGCAAACCAAAAAGCTCACCAATCCGCCAAAGAAACATTCCAATATTCCTTTATAAACCTTTCAGATATGAATGATGTAGAAAGTTTAGCAGTGGACTGGTCAGAAATATGGATCATCACAGCGGTAGGATATACGGTGGTGTTTATAGCGCTGGTACTGCTGGTGTTTGTCTTTAAAAACCTACCCAATTTTCTGAATTTTAAGTTCAGGAAAAAGGAGAAGAAAGTGAATTATAATTCCAAAGATCCGGAAGGTGAAAAGTACCTCTCGGGAGAAGTGAGTGCTGCTATTGGTATGGCATTAAGCCTTTACTTTAAGGAGCAACATGATGAAGAGAGTGGCATTATCACGATAAAACGGGTTTCGCGTACTTATTCCCCCTGGAGCTCAAAAATTTACGGAGTCAACAATAACCCAAGGTAAAGCCAAATAATAATGAAAAAGTTCGATTTTAAAATAAACGGGAACAACTATTCGGTTCACCTCAAGGAATTTGATGAAGAGGTGGCAACCATTCAGGTGAATGGAACAGAATATAAGGTGGAAGTTCAACTAGAGAACAGAAAACCTATGAAAACGCCTAAACTGGTGCGGGAAAAAGTGGCGCGTCAACCGGGAGAAGGGCAAATTAAAAAACTGGAATCTTCGGGAGGTTTCCAGGTCCTGGCACCACTTCCGGGGAGTATATTCAAACTGAAGGTGAAAGAAGGGGACAGCGTCGCTAAAGGGGATGAATTACTTATCCTGGAGGCGATGAAAATGGAGAACCATATTCTGGCCGATGAAGCAGGTGTGATCAAGGACCTGAAAATAAAAGAAGGAGACTCTGTGCTTCAAAATGACCTTCTGCTGGTGATAGGTTAATGTTTGCCTCATACTGAATCAAAGAAGCTGAAAAGCTTCGGAATCTTAAATTTTATTATTGTGAAAAAATTCATCACCATTTTTGTTATACTGGGCATCTTATACCTCATTCCGCTGATGGCAGGAGGGAATTTGATGGCTCAAAATCTTGTGCCGGAAGCTTCTGAGAGTGGTAGCGGACTTTTAAGAGGACTGGAACAATTCTGGGACTACACCGGGTTTGCAAACGCTAGTATTGGAAACCTCATTATGATCGCCGTGGGTCTGTTCTTTATTTTCCTGGCTATAAAGTATGATTATGAACCTTTATTGCTTATTCCAATTGGAACAGGTATTCTTTTAGGAAACATACCTTTTCAGCCTGGAGTGGGCGTGGGGATCTATGAAGAAGGATCTGTCCTCAGTTATTTATATTTTGGGGTCACCCAGGGGATCTATCCGCCGCTCATATTTTTGGGAATAGGTGCGATGACAGATTTCTCTTCCCTCATTTCCAGTCCCAAGCTCATGCTGCTAGGTGCTGCCGCCCAAATAGGCGTATTCGGGACCTTTATTGGAGCTGTTGCACTGGGTTTTGAAATTCACGAAGCAGGTGCGATTTCCATCATTGGTGGTGCCGATGGACCTACGGCCATCTTTGCATCGGCCAAGCTGGCTCCGCAGTTAATAGGTAGTATTGCCATTGCTGCCTATTCTTACATGGCTCTGGTACCGGTAATTCAGCCGCCTATCATGAAACTGCTTGTTTCCAAAAAAGAGCGGAAAATAAGAATGAAGCCGCCCCGTGCCGTGTCTAAGTTGGAAAAAATGCTGTTTCCAATCATAGCACTGTTGCTCACCACATTCATTTCCCCAACCGCCATGCCTTTATTAGGAATGTTGTTTTTCGGAAATATCCTTAAGGAAAGTGGAGTAACCGACAGGCTTGCAGAGACCGCAAGAACTAAAATGATCGATATTGTAACCATTCTGTTGGGAGTTACCGTGGGTGCTTCTACGCAGGCTAGTGTGTTCCTGACTTCCAGCTCAATTAAAATATTCCTGCTGGGTGCGGCATCTTTCGTGCTGGCAACTGCCGGTGGGCTCATCTTTGCAAAAATTATGAACCTGTTTCTTAGCGAGGGCAATAAGATCAATCCGCTGATTGGTGCGGCCGGAGTATCGGCTGTTCCCGATAGTGCGCGGGTAGTGCAAATGGAGGGCGTGAAGAGTGATCCATCAAATCACCTTCTAATGCATGCCATGGCTCCTAATGTGAGCGGAGTGATTGGCTCTGCGGTTGCGGCGGGTATCATGATGAGTTTCCTTAGTTGATCTTAGTTCATGTTAAACAGTGGCTGTCAAGAAGCTCTAACACGTCCTTCTGAAATCTGACTTTTGAGGTGTCAGAAATCAGGTGGTTTTTTCTTCAGATGTAATCGGATCTGAATAAATACCGGGGATGTGAAAACGCTTCTTTGACAGCTTTTTTTTGCACAAAACTGTCAATTTTTCTGAAGAGGATTATTCCTAAGAAATCAGGTTTTACAGAAGACCTCAACAACTTCTGAAGTAGTAGCATAAGAAGGATTCGCTGTGATTCAGAAGCTATTTTTGAAGACTGAATTTTTTATCTTTTTCGGATGGATCAGAAAAAACTTTTGGGAATCTTGTATTAAAGAATATATGCCAGCACCTGGGTGCAGATAATAATGAACACCAGGGCAAAAGGATATACAGCCGCGTAGGCTATTTGAGGGCCTCCTGTGGTGGTCATGGAATCTACAGCACTCAATCCCGGGGTACTTGTCATACCGCCGGTGAGAGCTCCTAAAAGAGAGAATAAATTCACGTTCATAAAGTAGCGGCCAAGGATCACAACCACGATCATGGGAATTAAAGTGATTCCCGCAGCAATTCCAAAAAGACTGAATCCATATTCCTGTATCGTCACGCCCACCTGACTTCCGGCACTAAGGCCTACAGGGGTCAGGAAGAGAAGAAGTCCGAGTTGCCGGAGGATAAGGTTTCCCGTGACCGGTAAATTCCAGATAACCGATCCTGTTTTTCCGATTCTGCTAAGTACAAGGGCGGCTATTAAAACTCCACCCGTAATTCCCAGGGAGAACGATCCGCCTCCCGGAAGAGGGATTTCTATTGCGCCCAGCAGGAGGCCTACCACTATTCCCAGAGCTACAGGAAGAAAACTGGTGGTTTCCACATCTTTCATACTGTCTCCAAAAAGAGAGGAAAGCGAGTTTACATTTCCGGTGCTGGAAGAGATAAGCAGCCTGTCTCCAAATCGCAATTTAAGAGAGGGGCGTGCCGGCAGGTCGATCCCTGCCCTGCGTATGCGGGTGACAGTTGCTTTATAATTGTCCTGCAGGTTTAATTCCCCCAGTGTTTTGTTCACTACTTTATATCTTGATATCACATACCACCTCACATCATAAAGTCCGCTTGGAGTAATTTCTTTATCAGTTATTTTTCCCAGTAGCACTTCAACTCTTTTAAGAGCTTCCTCGGTGCCTACAGCTTTTACCAGATCTCCTTTGCGTAAAATGGCTTCTGCAGTTGCCGGTACCGAAACTTCATCGGGTCGCATAATACGGGAAATATTGGCTTTGGTCATCATCCTGATGTCCAGGTCTTTAAGAGATTTTCCGTCTACATTGTCATTGGTGATGATAAAATTCCGATTGATAACTTCTGAAGTATTCATTCTTGCTTCCGAAAGGAATTTTTCTTCCTCTTTGGCGAGCTTAGCCCGGAGCATTTTTGGAGCAAGTTTTACAAAAAGGATCACTCCAATCACTCCAAACGGATAGGCGATCCCGTACCCTATGGAGGCCAGGGGTGACTGCGTGGCTTCTATGGCTGCGGCCAAACCCGGAGTACTGGTCAAGGCACCGGTGAAAAGACCTGCGGCGATCTGGGAATCAATATCGAATCCAAGAGAGAAAACGACTGTGACCAAAGCTCCCGTAGCTACCGCTACGATGGCAAGCAGGATCAATTTGCTACCTTGTGTTTTCAAAACTTCAAAAAAAGAAGGTCCTGCCTGCATACCTATTGTGAAAATGAACAGCAGCAAGCCTACCTGCTGAATAATGGGAGGCAGAGCAAAATTTATTTCCTGAAGGTGGAGTAGATGCCCGTAAAGCATTGCTACAAAAATAACTGCCGATGAATCAAAAGATACTCCCTTAAACCTGATACGCCCCAGCTGAATTCCAATTCCTATGATGATGAATAGTGCAATATAATCTGTGCCCAAAAAGTCAATCAGGAAATCGGTCATGGAATGATATAGGTTAAAACGTCTGTTCTCCTGGAAAATATTATAATTTTTTCCTCTAAAACCTATGTTTTTTCTACGTTAGGGCTTTGAGAACTGGTAGTGGAAAGTTAGCACGCAATTAAATGCTGCACAAGTGTTTTAGAGAGAAAAACTGCTATATCGTTATCTTATAAAAGTAAAATGGCTTCATTCTGAGTAGAGTACTGAAAGAGTACAGACCTTAAAAAATTCAGTTTGCTACTTATGTGAATTTCAGAAGCTGTTGTAATAGTGTGAAGGGCAATAGGAAGGATAGAAGCTTCAATATGAGAAGTATAGAAAATAAAAAAGGTGGATAGCTCCACCTTTTTTGCCCCAAATCTACCATGAACTTAACCTACTTATGTTATGGCTCAGCTAAAGTAGATAATATAAATCAGCTCGTCTCTTTTTTTAGATAAACTACCTGTATACTAGACGAAATGCACATTGGTCCTTGAGGTTGTCCGAAATGCAATCATAAAATTTTAATATGCCCGGTCTTTATTCCCTTCAAAGAAGTTGATAAAAGCCCTGTTAACCACTCTATTACCTCCAAAAGTGGGGTAATTTCCTGTGAAATACCAGTCACCCAGATTATCGGGACATGCCTGGTGAAGGTTTTCAACAGATTGGTAGATGATCTTTACTTCGGCTTTTACACTTTCTTCGCTTAAAAGATCGGCAATCTTATCTGAGATCTGTTGTGCTGAAAAAGGTGCATATATTTCTTTTACAAAGTTTTTTACTTCATTATCCTCCAAATGAACCTGCTCAAGACATTTTTTGTAAACTTCTTCAATGACACCCGATTTTCCGTTTTCTTCCAGAAGTTCTAGTGCGGCTCTAAAGGCAACAAGGTCTTCTAGCCTTGCCATGTCAATCCCATAGCAATCGGGATAACGAATCTGAGGGGCAGAAGATACTACAACGATCTGTTTCGGGTTGAGCCGGTCCATCATTTTGATGATACTCTTCTTTAGGGTTGTTCCGCGAACAATACTGTCATCAATAATTACCAGATTGTCTTCGGGCTTCACCACTCCGTAAGTCACATCGTAAACGTGCGCTACGAGGTCGTCCCTGCTGCTGTCTTCAGTAATAAACGTACGCAGCTTCACATCTTTTATGGCAATTTTTTCGGTCCTTAGCCTGTGTGCCAGGATTTCCTGAAGCCGGGCATCTGTAAGGCTTTCCCTTTCAGCAAGAATGGTATCGTTTTTTTGTTTATTAAGTTCATCCTGTGCTGCTTCCACCATTCCGTAGAAGGAGGTTTCAGCAGTATTGGGAATGTATGAAAATACGGTATTGACGGTGTCGTGATCAATGGCTTTTAAAACATCGGGCATCAGCAATTTACCAAGGTTTTTTCGCTCCTGGTATATTTCGGCATCACTTCCTCGGGAAAAATAAATACGTTCAAAAGAGCAGGCTTTTCTTTCCAGTGGCTCAATGATCTTCTTGATCTGAACCTCTCCGCTTTTTTTGGTGATGATCGCGTGCCCGGGAGGTAATTCATGTACATCTTTGAAATCCACATTAAAAACGGTCTGAATTACAGGACGCTCTGAAGCTACTACCATCACTTCATCATCCTTGTAGTAATAGGCAGGACGAATTCCTGCAGGATCCCGCAGTACGAAGGAATCCCCATGTCCAAGAAGTCCGGCCATGGCATATCCGCCATCCCAGTTTTTTGAAGATTTTTTCAGGATTTTCCCAACATTCAACTGCTCTGCAATAAGAGGTGAAGCTTCTACTTTGCTGTAACCTTCCTTTTTAAGTTTCTTGTATAATTTTCTTACTTCATCATCCAGAAAATGCCCTATTTTTTCCATTACGGTAACTGTATCGGCTTTCTCTTTAGGATGCTGACCCAGCTCCACCAATCCGTTGAAGAGTTGATGTACATTGGTCATATTAAAGTTTCCGGCGACGATGAGGTTACGGTGCATCCAGTTATTCTGGCGTAGAAAAGGGTGAACAGCTTCTACGCTGTTTTTTCCAAAAGTTCCGTAGCGTACATGACCCAGAAACAATTCTCCAATGTATGGGATATGTTTTTTCTGAAGAGCGACATCATCTGCAAATTCAGGATGAAGATTTATTTCTTCGTTGATCCTTGCATTGATTTGTGCGAAAATATCCTGAATAGGTTGGGCGGCATTAGATCTTACCCGACTAATATAGCGGTCTCCGGGAGTGGTATTTAATTTAATACTTGCAAAACCAGCACCATCCTGTCCGCGGTTGTGCTGTTTCTCCATCATCAAATACATCTTGTTCACTCCATAAAAGGCAGTGCCGTATTTTTTTTTGTAGTATTCGAGCGGTTTTAACAGCCTTAGCTGGGCAATTCCACATTCGTGTTTAATAGCGTCACTCATAAAATTCCTTCTTGGGATAAAGATTTGTTTGTCACAAAAAAAGCCCTGAAATTACAGGGCGTTATGTTAATTTAATCTGGAACTGGGTTAAAGATTTGAAATCTTCCAGGCGTTGATGTACATCTTCTTTGGTCAATTCCTGCATTCTTTCTGTACCGAATTTTTCTACACAAAAAGAAGCGAGATTGGATCCATAAATAACAGCATTTTTCATGTTCTTGAATGAAAGATCACCGGTATGGGCAAGATATCCGGTAAAGCCACCGGCAAAAGTATCTCCTGCTCCTGTTGGGTCAAACACTTCTTCCAACGGTAAAGCCGGGGCAAAGAAAATTTGCTCATCATGGAATAAAAGAGCTCCATGTTCCCCTTTTTTAATAACCACATATTTTGGTCCCATTTCCGCAATTTTTCGTGCTGCCCTTACCAAAGAATGTTCGTTGGTTAGTTGTCTTGCCTCTTCATCATTAATAGTAACCACATCTACTTTAGCAATTACTTTCAAAAGATCATCCCAGGTATTGTCCATCCAAAAATTCATGGTGTCGAGAACTACAAGTTTGGGACGTTCCAGTTGTTCCAGGACGCTCAATTGTACCATGGGATGCAGGTTTCCAAGCATTACAATATCAGGAGATTTAAAACCTTCCGGTACAACGGGGTTAAAATCTGCCAGCACATTTAACTGTGTATCTAAGGTATCTCTGGAATTGAGGTCGTTGTGGTATTTTCCGCTCCAGAAGAAAGTTTTTCCACCTTTCACTATTTCAGTGCCTGAAATATCTATGTTCCTTTTTCTGAAAATATCAAGGTATTCCTGCGGAAAATCTTCTCCTACAACTGACACTATTGCGCTCTCAACATCAAATTGAGAAGCCGAAAGTCCAATGTAGGTAGCTGCACCACCTAATATTTTATCTGTTTTACCAAAAGGGGTTTCAATAGCATCAAAAGCCACTGTTCCCACTATTAATAATTTACTCATATGTATTTTTAAGAAATGAGGTGCAAATATAAGGAAACTTGAAAGGTAGTTGAGTTATAAAATCTGAAAAACTGAAGCCATAGTTTAAAAGGGTGAAGTAGCTGTTGGATTACTCCTGTTAGTCAGCAAGTATTTTCAATTAAAGAGACTTCCTCCTTCAGATTCAAAGCCTTCATCCAGCAGGAGTCTTTTAGCCTTTGAAGCAGCTACTGCAAGCGCATCACAGCGTTCGTTCTGGGGATGATTGTTATGGCCTTTTATCCATTTAAAATGCACCTTGTGTTTCCGGTATTCCTTTAAAAATTCTTTCCAGAGGTCAATATTCTTCCTGTCTTTGAAGCCTTTCTTTTCCCAATTGAATACCCATCCTTTTTGAACAGAGTCTACTACATATTTTGAATCTGTAAAGACCAATACAGAAGTTCCCGGATTTCTGAGCTTTTTTAAAGCATCAATCACGGCTAACAGCTCCATACGATTATTGGTGGTGTGTTTATAACCTTTGGAAAACTCCTTTTTGTAGGGTTTGCCTACCCATTCCATTACAATACCGTAACCACCTGGGCCGGGATTTCCCCTGGCAGCCCCATCTGTATACACGTGTACCTGCGGATCAATCATTACGGGAAGGAAAAAGCAGTTGCTCGATTACTTTCGGGAAATGTTGGTATTCCAGCTTATGGATCTTATGGGCGATTTCCTCGGCGGTGTCTTGGGGTGATATGGGTGTTGAGGTCTGGAAAATTGTTTTTCCTTCGTCGTATCTTTCGTTGACATAATGAATGGAAATTCCTGTTTCGGCATCTTTGGAATTAAAAACTGCCTGGTGCACATTCATCCCATACATTCCTTTTCCGCCGTATTTAGGGAGCAGGGCAGGGTGGATGTTAATTACCTTATCGGGGAACTCTTTCAGGATCTTTTTTGGGAAAACCCAGAGGAATCCGGCGAGAACGATCAAATCGGGATCCATATCCTTTAAAACATTCAGCACTTCATTAGTGTCATAAAAAGCTACCCTGTCAAAATGTAGAGCCTGTACTTCAAGGTCGTACGCTCTTTTAAGAACTTTAGCAGAGCGTTTATTGGAGAAAACAGCTTTTACCTCTGCTTTTTTATTTTCCTGAAAATACCTGATAATATTTTCTGCATTGGTTCCGGAGCCGGAAGCAAATATGACTATTCTTTTTTGGGAAGTGTTAGCTGTGCTGGTCAAACCGGAAGTATTAACAATTATTGGGAAGTAAAATTAAAGGGTTTAAATGAAAATTACGTAATTTAACTTCACATTTTTCCAGTAAAAACAGGTTTTAAAATAAAGTTTTTTATTTTTGCCACTTAATTAAAAATTAAAATCAAATATTATGTCAGACATTGCATCAAGAGTAAAAGCGATTATCGTTGACAAATTAGGCGTTGACGAGAACGAAGTAGTAAACGAAGCTAGCTTCACCAACGACTTGGGCGCTGATTCATTAGACACTGTTGAATTGATCATGGAATTCGAAAAAGAATTCGATATTCAAATTCCGGACGACCAGGCTGAAAACATTGCTACTGTTGGTCAGGCAATTTCTTATATCGAGGACGCAAAAAAATAAAAAGTAATACACCCATATGGAGTTAAAGCGAGTTGTAGTAACAGGATTAGGTGCACTTACCCCCATTGGAAACGATATTGAAGAATATTGGGACGCATTAAAGAATGGAAAGAGTGGTTCTGCGCCTATTACGTATTTTGATACGGAAAAGTTCAAAACTAAATTCGCTTGTGAGCTCAAAAACTTCAATGTTGAGGATTACTTCGACCGCAAGGAAGCCAGAAAACTTGATAAGTTTGCACAATATGCTTTGGTAGCTTCAGATGAGGCTATCAAAGATTCAGGATTAGATCTTGATGCAATTGACAAACTTCGTGTAGGTGTGATCTGGGGAGCAGGAATTGGAGGACTGGAGACTTTCCAGGATGAGGTTCTTGCTTTTGGTAAAGGTGACGGGACACCCCGTTTTAATCCGTTTTTCATACCTAAGATGATTGCAGATATCGCCCCCGGGCATATCTCGATCAGGCATGGGTTTATGGGACCTAACTATACTACCGTTTCGGCGTGTGCTTCGGCAGCCAATGCATTGATAGATGCCTTGAATACGATTAGGTTAGGTACTAGTGATATCATAGTTACCGGAGGATCTGAAGCAGCAGTTGCTCCTGCAGGAATGGGAGGGTTTAATGCCATGCATGCCCTTTCCACCCGAAATGATAGTCCCGAAACAGCCTCAAGGCCTTTTGATGCGAACCGCGATGGATTTGTATTGGGAGAAGGTGCGGGTGCTTTGATCCTTGAAGAATATGAGCATGCGAAAGCAAGAGGAGCGAAGATCTATGCAGAAGTTGTAGGTGGAGGTTTATCCTCTGATGCACACCATATGACAGCACCACACCCCGAAGGAATTGGAGTGATTGCCGTAATGGAGGCCTGCCTTAGAAATGCCGGTATGAAGCCCGAAGAAGTTGACGCTATAAATACACATGGAACCTCCACACCATTAGGAGATGTAGCCGAATTGAAAGCGATCAAAAAAGTTTTTGGGGAGCATGCAAAGAAGATAAATATTAATTCCACAAAGTCGATGACTGGTCACCTTCTTGGTGCGGCCGGAGCTATTGAGGCCATCGCTTCCATTCTTGCAATGAAGCACGGAATCATTCCTCCGACTATTAACCACGAAACACCTGATGAGAATATCGACCCGGAATTGAATTTAACACTTAACACGGCACAAAAAAGAGATGTAAAGGTAGCGATGAGCAACACCTTTGGTTTTGGAGGTCATAACGCCTGTGTATTATTTAAAAAATTTGACGAATAAAATTCTGCAATGAGTGTTATTCGAAATATATTAAATTCCCGTTCTTCTAAAGGCGGGAATTTTTTTATTGCCATCTCTAAAATAGTTGGTTTCAAGCCAAAGAATATCGGCCATTACAAAAAAGCCTTTACTCACAGGTCCCTCAATAAAAAGGATGAAGATGGTAATGCTATCAATTTTGAGAGGATGGAATTCCTTGGCGATGCTATGTTAAGTGCGGTTATAGCCTCACATCTTTTTAAAGAAGTTCCCGGAGGAAACGAAGGCTATCTTACCAAAATGCGTTCAAAGATCGTAAGCCGTAAACATTTAAATGAATTGGGGAAAGATCTTGGATTGTTGGAACACATACAAACCAATATCTCCAGTGAGCAATTTGGGGCAAATATTCACGGTAATCTGTTTGAAGCGCTGGTAGGTGCTATTTATCTTGACCGAGGATACAAATACTGTAAAAGATTCATCTATGAAAGGGTTATAGCACCTTATGTAGATATAGAACAACTTGAAGGCACTGTTATTAGTTATAAGGGCTTATTGATAGAATGGTGCCAGAAAGAAAAAAAGGATTTCAACTTTGAAGTGTATGAAGACACCGGAAAAGATGAAATAAAACATTTTGCCGTAAAGCTTAGAATTGAAAACCGGGTAGTGGCAAAAGCCCGTGCAACTTCCAAGAAAAAAGCTGAAGAAAAAGCTGCTCGAAGAGCATATTACGCTTTTCAGAACAGGATCCCCACCAATTCAGATTCTTAGAAAACTATAACGTTTTCGTAATATTAGGGAAGATTTAGTGTCATAAATTTAATTTTTAACCCTATTTATTTTATCTTTATCAATTAAGTTGAGAATATGCTGGCGCATAAATTAATTCTGGATGCTGTTGTCGATAACTCTTATAAACTTATAGCCATTCACTGTTCCGTAGAGGAATATAAACTGGCTTTTTTATTGAACAAGCATCTTAATTTACGATTGTCCAGGGGGCGAAACGACATTGATCTTCGCATCAAATCCTCTCTGGCGGTCTTTGCTTTGTACACCTATAATGATGAGCAAAAATATTGTGATTATTTTTTGATCAGTAATAAGTGTAAAGGGCAGTCAATTAAAACAACAGCCGACTTTGGTTCTCTTTTCGGAGAAGAAGAGATGTCATCTGAGACTATTTATCTCTTACCAGAGTTTAAAAAAGTGGATTTTTTTCTGAAAATAGAAGAAGATTCCGACCTGGTTTCGGAAGCATTACTTCTGGAAAGGATTAAAGAAATCCCACAGATCGCGACCGCATATTCCATTGAAATTAATAAGATAAAATCTAAGGAAAATTTAATTTTTGACTAAATGCCAAATAACAAAAAGACTAAAATTGTAGCTACCCTTGGGCCGGCGACCAGTTCTAAAGATGTTTTGAGAGATATGCTTCGTGCGGGAGTAAATGTTTTCAGAATCAATTTTTCCCATGCCGACTATGAAGATGTAAAGGAGCGTATTAAAATGATACGGGAATTAAATGAAGAACACGGTTTTACTGCTGCTATCCTTGGAGACCTTCAGGGACCCAAGCTTAGAGTGGGGAAAATGAAGGATGAAATAGTCGTTTCTCCAGGAGATGAAATTACCTTTGTTACCGGAAAAGAATTTGAAGGTACGGCAGAAAGGGTCTATATGAATTATGATACCTTCCCACAGGATGTAAATCCCGGGGAAAGAATTCTTCTTGATGACGGGAAGCTTATGTTTGAAGTCATTAGCACCAACAGAGAAGATGAAGTTTTGACCAAGGTCATCCAGGGTGGACCTTTAAAATCAAAAAAAGGGGTTAACCTTCCCAATACAAAAATCTCACTCCCGGCATTAACGGAAAAAGATATCAGAGATGCTATTTTCGCTGTAGAGCAGGAGGTAGACTGGATAGCTTTGTCGTTTGTGCGTCACAGTGAAGATCTTATTGAGCTTCAGGAATTAATTGCGAAACACACAGATCATAAGATCCCGATTATCGCAAAGATAGAAAAGCCTGAAGGTGTTGAGAACATTGACAAGATCGTTGCCTATTGTGACGGTATTATGGTTGCCAGGGGAGATCTTGGAGTGGAAGTTCCTGCCCAGGAAGTTCCGTTAATTCAGAAGCAACTGGTATTAAAAGCCAAAAAAGCACGTATTCCTGTAATTATTGCCACCCAGATGATGGAAACAATGATCACCAGCCTTACGCCTACAAGGGCAGAGGTTAATGACGTTGCCAACTCTGTTATGGATGGAGCCGATGCCGTGATGTTGAGCGGTGAAACTTCTGTAGGTAATTATCCTGTACAGGTTATTCAAAAGATGAGTCAGATTTTAATGAGTGTAGAGAATTCTCCGCTTATTAAAGTACCTCATGAACCACCGCATGTACGTACAAAAAGATACATTACAAAATCTATTTGTTATCATGCTGCGCATATGGCCAATGAGATTAAGGCTACAGCTATCTGTACCCTTACCAACAGTGGATACACGGCTTTCCAGATCTCTGCATGGAGACCTGAAGCAAATATCCTGGTATTTACTTCCAATAGACGTATTCTTTCGCAACTGAGTCTTTTATGGGGTGTAAAGGCGTTCTATTATGACAAATTTGTAAGTACAGATGAAACTATAGAAGATATCAACAGGATCGCTTCTGAAACAGAATATGTTCAAAAAGGTGATTTTACAATTAACCTTGCAGCCATGCCAATTACAGATAAAGGAATGGTAAATACCCTTCGTATTTCTGAAATTAAGTAAAAGGTAGTTTTTAAATAATCTGAAGCCACGAATGCACTACTTACTATTTGGTGTATTTGTGGCTTTATTGTTTATAAAAAGTTTTCTTTTTGTGGATCTTAAAATTCAAATCTTAGTTGTACTGCCACTTCCTTTTTCTCCTCTTCCTTCTCCTTGTCTTTATCGGTGTTTAAATTTGAAAGGGAAATTCCCAGAAGCCTTACAGAATCCTTCATTTTTTCCTGGTACAGTAAATCTTTTGCTATTTCAAGGATCAAATCTTTGGAAGAAACATAATAGGAGAGTGTTTTGCTTCGTGTCTGCAGCGTAAAATCACTGTATTTGATCTTTAAAGTCACTGTTTTTCCTGCCACTTTATTTTTTGAGAGTCGGCGTTCTATTTCTTCGGAAATGTGGCCGAGCCGCTCCAGCATGAATATTTCTGAAGAGATATTTTCATCGAAGGTACGTTCGGCACCCAGGGATTTCCTGATGCGTGAAGGCCTTACTTCACTAAAGTGTATTCCTCTTACCACGTTGTAATAATGTTCCCCACTTTTTCCGAAGTGTTCGTTGAGAAAATCGAGAGATTTTGTTTTCAGGTCTTTTCCGGTAAAAATGCCCAGCTGGTACATTTTTTCGGCAGTGACTTTCCCTACGCCGTAAAATTTCCTGATCTCAAGTTCCTCCAGAAAAGCTTCTACCTCTTCAGGATTAACGGTTTTTTGTCCGTTGGGTTTGTTGACATCACTGGCAATTTTAGCTATGAATTTATTGATCGAAATTCCTGCAGAAGCATTTAATCCTGTTTTTTCAAAGATCTTTTGGCGTATCTCCCTTGCAATTAAAGTAGCACTGGGATTTCCTTTTTTGTTTTCGGTTACATCAAGGTAAGCTTCATCCAGAGAAAGAGGTTCTACAAGGTCTGTATATTCAAAAAAGATGTTCCTGATGCGCTGGGAAATTTCCCTGTAACGCTCGAATCTTGGCTTCACAAAAATGAGCTGCGGACAATTTCTTTTTGCAATGATGCTGCTCATGGCACTTTTTACACCATACTTGCGTGCTTCATAGCTTGCTGCGGCTACCACGCCACGTTCAGAACTTCCTCCTACCGCTAGGGCCTTTCCGCGTAATTCAGGATTGTCCAGTTGCTCAACCGATGCATAGAATGCATCCATGTCAACATGAATAATCTTTCGTAAAGGCAGTTGCTGTTCCACCCTGTAAAGCTAATGAAAGTTCAGTCTTCAGAGCCGTAGGCGAACAAAAAATGTTGCCTTGAATTAGCCCTGACGCAGGTCAGGCTCTTGCAGAATTCCCTCTTTTTAACAGCTGAGCATTTTCATTCTGGAGCCGGGTGTAAACTAAATTGATCTGCCTGAATAATTTTTATAAAGGGGTAGACCCATCTTTTGCAGTTATCTAACATAGGAAAATTGAAAAATTCTTGTTCTTTGAATTCTCTGCATTGGTTCACCTAAAAACTTAAGACGTTGTTATAATCTTTGAATTCGTAGAAAAAACTACTACCTTAATAAGCCTAACAGGAAAGACTATGAAAACAGCAATTATATTAGGGGCGACAGGTTTAACCGGAAGCAACGTTCTGAACAAGCTTCTCCTTGATGACAGGTATGAAAAAGTAAAGCTTTTTTCCAGAAGCACTGCCGCTGTGGCACATCCAAAAGTGGAGGAACACCTTATAGATCTGTTCGAACTCGAGCAGCATGCAGATCTTTTTACCGGGGATGAAGTTTATTGCTGTGTGGGAAGTACACAGAAGAAAACACCCGATGAGGAGATGTATAAGAAAGTGGACTATGGAATACCTGTTGCCGCTGCAGAGTTGTGCAAGCGAAATAACATAGAAACGCTGCTGATAGTTTCAGCTTTGGGTGCAGATCCTGAAAGTAAATTTTTTTACAACAGGACAAAAGGGGAAATGGAACAGGATGTTCTAAAAAAAGAAATTTCCCGAACCTACCTTTTCCGGCCTTCTCTCATCGCCGGGAAACGCGAAGAGAAACGACCACTGGAATATGTCTGGAAGCAGCTAATGAGAGTAGGAGATCATTTTTTGGTGGGGCCTCTGAAAAAATATAAGAGTATACAGGCGGAAGCTATAGCAAAAGCTATGATCTTTGTCGCCAACCACCGCTATGCTGCAGTAATGATAGAATCAAAAGAAATTCAGGAAATTGCGGATGCGGAAAAATAGGTTTTCAGGCTTAACATCAGGTTAACGACATAAAACATGATTTTACTATAACTTGTAATTAAAAGGATTCTGCAAATGCAGGGGATTTTCTTTAGGAAAAGCGATTACCGATTAAACAAAAACATTATGGTTTCCAGACGTGACTTTATATTTAAATCCATGCTAACTTCAGCTGCAACATTTGCTCCTGCAGCAATGTTTTCTGCTATGAGCAGCGAAAATATTTTAGGAAGCACACCTTTTGCCGCACCTAAAAACAAAACTTCCGGAGAAAGATATACTCCCGGAAAAAAATACGGATTGGGTGGGGTGGCTGCCGGAAGTGCTTTTCATGTCAATAGTGATGAACAAATTAGGCAGATGCTGGAAGCCGCCTGGGATTCCGGAGTTCGTTATTTCGATACCTCCCCGTGGTACGGCTTGGGATTGAGCGAACGCCGCATGGGACAGTTCCTCTACAATAAAAACAGGGAAGAGTATGTGCTTTCCACTAAAATCGGTCGGATTTTAGAACCCGATTCTGATTTTGAAATGCCAGATGGAATCTGGAAAGGAAAATTGAATTTCAACTATAAATATGATTACACTGCCGAAGGGGTAAGGAAATCTGTTGAAGACAGTTTACATCGAATGGGGCTGCCGTATCTGGACATCGTTTTTATTCACGATCTTTCGCCCGATAATGAAGATATGGGAGAAAACTGGACTACATATTTTGAGGAAGCCAGAAAAGGAGCCATGCCCGAACTTACTAAAATGCGGGAAGAAGGTCTCATCAAAGCCTGGGGCTTTGGAGTGAACAGGATAGAACCCATCCTGCGAACCATGGAAGTGGCAGATCCCGATATCTTTCTTTCGGCTACCCGCTATTCATTAATTGAACATGAAGAGGCCTTGAATAAGCTCTTTCCTGCTTGTGAAAAGAATGATGTTTCGCTGGTCATGGGAGCGCCTTTAAATTCCGGGTTTTTGGCAGGACATGACCGTTATAATTACAGTAATGATATTCCGCAGGCTTTCATGGAGAAAAGAGATAAATTGTGCGAAATTGCCAAAAGCCATCAGGTAGAATTAAGATCGGCTGCTTTACAGTTTTGTGCTGCTCCGGCAGTTGCGGCTTCTGTGATCCCGGGGGCAAGTACGGCGGAACAGGCTGCAGCCAACGTGGCTTCCATGAGTGAAAATATTCCGGCAGATTTCTGGAAAGAACTGAAAGCTGAAGGTCTCATCGCATCCAACGCTCCTGTTCCTGAAGAAAAGAAATAATTCCTTCATAAAAAATTCTGTAACTATAAATTCTAATTTTGATACCGGTCGCTTTTTAAATCTTGGGAAAACCGAAGCTCCTGAAAAAGACTAAAAGGACATCTGAACAAAAATTATAAAAGAGCTACTTCTGAAAAATGATAGAAACAGAACGAAAATTTTTAGTGACTTCTGAAGCTTTTAAAGCAGAAGCTATAAGGCAACAGAAAATTGTACAGGGTTATTTGAACAGCGCACCCGAACGTACGGTAAGAGTCCGCATCAAAGGTGACAGGGCATTTTTGACCATCAAGGGGAAAAGTAATGATTCAGGATTGAGCCGTTATGAATGGGAGAAAGAAATTTCCGTGGAGGAAGCAGAGGCTTTGCTAAAACTCTGTGAACCCGGAATGGTGGAAAAAGTGAGATATGAAGTAAATTCCGGAAACCATATTTTTGAAGTTGATGAGTTTTTTGGTGCAAACAAAGGTCTTTTGCTGGCAGAAGTAGAACTTACTTCCGAAGAGGAAGAATATGAGAAACCGTCGTGGTTGGGAAAGGAAGTTTCAGGAGCCAAGCGGTATTACAATTCATACCTGGTGAACCAACCCTACCAGACATGGAAAATTGAGGAACAATGAAAAAATATCTTAGCATTTTCAGCCTTTTTTTGATCTTAACTTCTTGTGAGGAAAGAACTGAAAAACCGGAAAATTCCCGCGGAATTCCC
The DNA here is from genome assembly GCF_014651535.1 of Salinimicrobium marinum. Lineage (GTDB taxonomy): Bacteria > Bacteroidota > Bacteroidia > Flavobacteriales > Flavobacteriaceae > Salinimicrobium > Salinimicrobium marinum. Next base: position 107,369 of record NZ_BMXB01000005.1, on the reverse strand, counting down.
GGTCCGGAAAAAGTGGAAGCCATAACCGGCACAGATGATTCCGAAAGCCGTGCAGAGGAATTGAAAAACGACGGATACCAGGTGTTCTTGCATAAAGAAGGAGATTCTACTTTGTTGATGCAGCAGTATTACATGGTGCTTCTGAAAGAAGGGCAGAACCGAAACCAGGATTCCACTGAAACCGCTGAGCTTCAAAAACAGCATATGGCGCATTTAAATCGAATGCTATCTGAAGGTTATGCCGGTCTTACCGGACCCTTTGAAAATGATGGTGAACTGCGTGGCGTAGTAATCTTCAACACCCGAACAGCAGAAGAAGCCGATAGTCTTGCCCGGCTGGATCCAATGGTAGAAGCCGGCAGACTGGAAGTGGAAGTACTTCCCTGGTGGACGGTAAAAGGAAGAAAACTTGAATAGCTAATTGAGAAAAATGATTTATTCTAAGTTGGATTTGCTCGAGGTGATTTAAAAGTCCAGCTACTTTAAGAGGAATGTAAATTCATATAAAAAGAAACTGCCCCGCAAAACGGGGCAGTCACCAACACACTAAACTAATCTAATCAATCATGAAAAAATTATTCCCAGCCTCCGCCAAGAGCCTGGTATAGGTCTACTATAGAGTATAATCTGTTTAACTCTGCATCAATAAGTTCCAGCCTGGAGTTCAGGGCATTTTCCCTTGCGGTCAAGACTTCCAGGTAATTTGCCATCCCATTGTTGAGTAATTCTTCAGAATAGCTGGTGGCAAGATCATAAGCTTCAAATTCCTTCGTTTTAAGCTCTATTCTTTCCTCGGCTGTTTCAAAGTTATACAACGCATCAGAAACTTCACGGGAAGCCGTTAAAATTGATCTTCTGAAATCTAGAAATGCTATTTCCTGTTGTGCCTGTGCAACTTCGAATTGCGTTCTTATTTGTCGCCTGTTTAAAACGGGCTGCGCCAGGGAACCGGCGAGGTTGGCAAATAAAGAATTGGCATTAAAAAGTTCTGCAAAATCCAGACTCTGGAACCCACCTGAAGCAGTTAGATTCAAAGAAGGATAAAAGCTGCTGCGTGCCACATTGGTCAGTTCAAAAGCATTGACCAGGTTGTATTCTGCAGCAATTACATCTGGACGGTTTCTTAGCAATTGTGCGGGAACCCCGATTCTTAATTCGCTTTCTATTTCCTGCTCTGCAAGGCTGCTTCTCTCTATTTGGTGCGGAGCTTCACCCAGCAAAATGGATAATCCGTTTTCCAGAAGCCGAATGTTGTTCTCCAGGTTTAGCAATACTGCGCGGGCACGGTAAAGCTGCGCTTCTGTTTGTTGAACGCCCACTTCGGTAACGTTACCGGCTTCTTTTAAGGCTCTTGTTGTTTCCAGGCTGCTTTCACGGGTCACAATGGTCTCCCTGGTAATACGGGTTTGCTCATCGAGAGCCAGCAACTGGTAGTACAAGGAGGCAATGTTCGCTATTAATTCAGTTTTTACTGCCTGGTGTGCAGCAATAGACTGCAGGTAGGAAGCCTGAAAAGCCCGGTCATTACTCCGAATCTTTCCCCAGATATCTGCTTCCCAGGAAAGACTTCCTGTAGCTTCATACTGAGTAATGCTTCCGTCGAAAATGGAGCCAAACTGACTGTTTCCGGAAAGGATTTGATGATTTAATCCGCCGCTAAGGCTAAAGGTGGGAAAGTAACTGGCTTTTCCCTGTTTAACATAAGCTTCGGCAGCAGAGATCTGCTGGAGTGCAATACGTATATCAATATTGTTCTCGAGAGCTTCTTCTATATAACCCTTGAGATATGGATCTGTGAATAGTTCCCTCCAGGAAACATCTGCCATGCTGGAGCCATCTTCGGGCAGCATGTCTGTCCTGTAATACTCTTCTTCCACTACTTCAGGACGCTCATAGTCTTTTGCCACAAAGCAGGACTGCAATGAGAACAAAACGGCCGGAACTAAAATAAATTTATATACTCTTAAATTCTTCATTTTATAATTTTATAAATGATCATTGTTTTCAGTAACAGCTTCCGGTTTTCCGCTAATTTTCTCCTGAAGCCACTGGAACAGGATGTAAAGGATTGGAATAATGAAAACTCCAAGCAGGGTACCAATAAGTAAACCACCCACGGCACCTGTACCGATGGATCTGTTTCCTGCTGCTCCGGTTCCGGTAGCAAATACCAACGGCAACAATCCTATAATAAAGGCGAAGGAAGTCATCAAAATTGGTCTGAGTCGTACCCTTGCCGCATCAAAAGCAGCTTCGACTATAGGAATTCCTGCTCTACGCCGCTGTATGGCAAATTCCACGATCAAAATGGCATTTTTGGCCAGCAGCCCCAGCAGCATGATCAAAGCGATCTGGAAGTAAATGTTGTTTTCCAAACCTGTCAATGCGGTAGTAACATAGGCTCCCATCACTCCCACCGGAAGTGAGAGCAATACGGTTAATGGAAGTAAGTAACTTTCGTATTGCGCCGCCAGGATGAAATACACAAACATAATACTTAACATGAAGATAAATATCGTCTGGTTTCCTGCTGAAATTTCTTCCCTTGTTAATCCCGAGAAATCAATAGAATAATTTGCCGGAAGAGAGCCGGTTCCTACTTCCTGTACTGCTGCAATGGCGTCACCCGAAGAATATCCGGGAGCCGGTGCTCCATTTACTGCGGCCGCATTAAAGAGGTTAAACCTGGTTACAGATTGTGGTCCATAAACCCGTTTTAATTCTACGAATTCTGTAATAGGAGCCATTTCCCCCTGTCCGTTTCTAACAAATAGGGAATTAAGGTCTCCTACAGTCGCTCGCGCTTCCGGTTTAGCCTGTACATAAACCCTGTACTGTTTTCCGAAGCGGGCAAAGTCAGCTGCATACATACTTCCTATATATCCCTGAAGGGTGGAGAAAATACTGCTAATCGAGACGCCGGCTTCTTTGGCCTTTGGCACGTTCAGGTCAATTTCATACTGCGGATAATTGGTGTTAAAGGAACTCTGTGCATACAAAATCTCTGGTCTCTGCATTAAATCATTAAGGTATCCCTGGGCTGCCTGGTCAAGTTCGGTAAAAGAACCACCCGACCTGTCAAGGATCTGCATCTCAAACCCCGAGGAAACACCAAATCCAGGTACACTTGGAGGCTGGAAGAACAGGATATCAGCATCGGCAATGCCTGCACCTACTCCAAAAAGTTGTCCAATAATGGCTTCCACAGAAGTTGAGTCGTCATCACGCTCATCCCAGGGGGCAAGTTTAATTAATCCAAGTCCGTAATTACTTCCGGCGCCACCAATCAAACTAAATCCGTTTACCATAGAAACTGCTTCTATTCCCGGAATTTGCCTTGCTCTTTCGCTTAATGCGGAAGTCACTTCTACAGTTCGGTCCAATGATGCTCCCGGAGGAAGTGAGATATTAGCCATAACCATCCCCCGGTCTTCATCAGGCACAAAACCTGTAGGAGTGGTTGAAGAAGCCCAGAAAATGGCTCCTACAGAAGCAATAATTATCACAGCAGTGATCCATTTAAACCTATATAGGAAACCTAGCGATTTCACATATTTTTTGGTTGTAACATCAAATGCAACATTAAAAGAGGTAAAAAATCTCTTTAGAAATCCTTTTTTCTCGTGTGCTTTCTCCTGATGTGGTTTCAGGAACAAAGCACATAATGCTGGACTCAACGTTAATGCGTTTACTGCTGAAATTGCAATAGCCACCATTAAAGTCACCCCAAATTGTTCATAGAATACTCCCGTAGGTCCCGAAATAAAAGTAACGGGAATGAAAACCGCACCCATTACCAGCGTAATCGAAATAATAGCTCCTGCGATCTCATTCATGGCAGATTCCGTAGCTTTCTTTGCGCTTTCAGCGCCTTCTTCCAGTTTGGCATGTACGGCTTCCACTACCACAATTGCATCATCCACCACAATACCAATGGCAAGTACCAGTGCAAACAGCGTAAGTAGGTTGATGGAATAACCAAAGAGATTAAGGAAGAAAAAGGTGCCCACAATAGATACCGGAACTGCTATGGCAGGGATCAAGGTGGATTTAAAATCCTGAAGGAAAAGAAATACCACCAGGAACACCAAAATAAAAGCTTCAATAAGTGTGATAACCACTTTACTAATAGAAGCCTGCAGGAATTCATTAGTGTCAAAATTTATAAGGATATCAAGTCCTGAAGGAAAACCTCCTTCAAGTTCGGCTAACCTTTCATGGATAGTTTCGATAATTTCCTGTGCATTGGAACCAGGAGTTTGGTAAACTGCCATACTTACTCCCGGTAATCCGTTTGTATAAGAAATAACACTGTATCCTTCGGCGTCCATCTCAATTTCCGCGACATCTTTTAACCTTAAAAATTGGCCGTTGTCAAGGGCTGTAATGATGATGTCCTCATATTCTTCTTCGGTATTGTAGCGTCCACCATATTTAATAACATATTCAAAAGCCTCGGCATCATTTTGTCCTAAAGAACCTGCAGCTGCTTCCAAACTCTGTTCGTTGATGGCAGCAGTAACATCAGATGGCATCAGATTATAAGCTGCAAGTCTTTCTGGTTGCAGCCAAATCCTCATGGCATAGTTCTTAGATCCAAAAAGACGCACATCTCCAACCCCATTGATCCTTTTTAATTCAGGAATAACATTGATGTTGAGATAATTCTGAATAAAAGTAGCATCATATTCTTCATTTTCAGATAACATCGTAAGAAACATCAGGGAACTGGTTTGCTGTTTCTGCGTTGTTACCCCCGATTGTGTTACCTCCCGCGGAAGCAAAGGTGTGGCCCTTGCCACCCGGTTTTGCACGTTTACTGCAGCAATATCAGGATCAATTCCCTGGTCGAAGAAAACATTTATACTTGCACTACCATTGTTACTGGCTGTTGAGGTAATGTAGGTCATCCCTTCCACCCCGTTAATTTGTTCTTCGATAGGAATTATAACACTTTCCAGAACCGTCTCTGCGTTAGCACCCGGATAGTTGGCACTAACCTGTACAGTAGGTGGAGCAATGTCTGGATACTGGGTGACCGGTAGCGTGGTAATTGCCAGCACTCCCAGCATAAATATGATGATGGAGATTACTGTAGATAGTACAGGTCTCTCTATAAAAGTCTTTAGCATTTTCTAATTTTTTATTTAAATACTGGTTGTAGGGTATTGGCGATACTGTCAAAAGCCACGGGTTGCGGTTGTACAGGTGTACCATTTCGCAACTGTCCCACACCTCTGGCAATGATCTTGTCGCCTTGCTGTAGACCCGAAGCAACTACAATAACATTGTCAATCCTGTCCTGTACCTGGATAACTTTTGAAATAGCTACAGTGTCACCCTGTACCTGGTAAACATGAACTTTTCCCTGTTGCTCGAAAGTAGAAACTTCAGGAACCACTGGTACGTTTTCATACGTTCTTGGAATTCTTATATTACCACTGTTCCCGGAAGCGAGGATTCTACCTGGATTAGGGAATTTTGCCCTAAAGCCAACGGTTCCTGTGGAGCGGTCAACCTGGCCTGTTACTGTTTCGATCTCACCTTTGTGCTCATAGATCTTTCCATTTACAAGGGCAAGCTCTACTTCAGGGAAGTTTTCAATTTTTTCTGAAATTGTTTCTCCTTCAGCATTCTGAATAAAATTCAGGTAGTCTCTTTCATTCATTGAATAGAAAGCGTACACCTCATCAATATCTGAAACTGTGGTAAGCGGAGTTGGATCACCGGGACTTACAAGCGCGCCTTCTCTAAAAGGAATAGCGCCTACATAACCATCTACAGGACTTTTTATAGTAGCGTACCCAATACTGGCAGCAACACTATTTAAATTGGCTTTTGCCTGCTCCAGGCGTGCTTTGGCTGTTTCAAGTTGTACAGGGCTAATGATATTTTTCTCCACCAAAGGCTTAAGTTTATCTACTTCAACCTGGGCTGCATTTACATTCGCTCTGGCAGCACCGGCATCCTGAGATAATGATTCTGTTTCCAGTCTAAACAACGTTTGTCCCTTATTTACCGGCTGTCCTTCATCCACCAGTACATCTGTAATATAACCTGAAACCTTGGCGCGTACAGCACTGCTTACAGTACCTTCGATGCTTACAGGATAGGTTGTATAACCAGTCACAGTTTTATTGGGAACTTCAATAACCGGATACGGCGCAGGGCCTTGAGCGGCACCTTGTGCACTCTGCTCATCCTGGCACGACATAAAAAGAAAAGTGCTTAATATAAAACCGAAATAACTTAATTTTCTCATCTTGATTAACTATTGTATTTATTAGGTGTTTCTTGTAATTATTCTTGATCTAAATTTTTGAACTGCGGCAGTGGTCTCCTCCAGGAAAGTGAGGAAATCCCTCTGGAAATCTAGATCAAATTGATGTTCTTCACTATCTTTTTTAAGGGCATTCCTTTCTTTTTTGTATATTAAAATCTCCTCATGAAGTTTTTTTTCATTTTCCCATTTGGCAATTTTTTCATCAATAAGATTCAACATCAGGTCCGGGTTAATGATGAAATATCGCTTCCGGTCTCCCGATTTGGTGTAATATCTCACCCTTTTTGTCGACTGTAAATGATCTAAATGGGTTGAAATAGAACTTTTTCCGGCACAAAGGTTATTCACAAGTTCCTCGAACGTGACACCTTTATTCCCTGTTAAAATCAAGGTGGCAAATATTCTTGCCGCCAGGGGTGCCAGGTTTTCCGTTTCAAAATGGACTCCCATTTTTTCGATCAATTGCCTTTTTTGCTTATCTAAATCTTCTTCCTTCATCTACATTAATTTTCTGAAGGCGCAAAAGTAGTGATTAGTTCTGAACAAACCGAACCAATGAAACTAAAATTTTCTTGCGATGTTGCAAGGGACGTTTGTAACAAAATTAGTGGGGTGGGAAATGATAAAACAACGACCGAGGCTAACTTTAAGTTAAGCTTATGTCAGCCTGAAGATTAGGTGGAAATTTTTGAAAGAAGGGTTAGTGGAGATAAATACTAAAACTGATTGGGAGCAGGTTTCAGAAAATTGAGGTCATCAGATTTAAATAAGAATCCTATTCTTACCATGCTGGTAAATTCATTGTAGCTTATCAGGCTTTCTGCATATCCATGAAACCATTCCAGGGTAAGCCGATGGGTTCTCATTTTGAAGGGTCTGTAAGATAATCTCGTTCTTACAGCTCCTTTCCATTCCCAATTAAGGCCTTTTCGCACCATTACCTCCAGTGCCAGTCGGTCTGGTTTGAGATCATACGTAAAATCCAGTTCCCCGGGGCCCATGTACTCCATGAGATCGGGATTGTCTTTTTTATACCGAAACGGAAGCCAGCCCTCAATGCTCATATGTATCCTGTCTGTAAGAGCTGCCTTAAAGCTAAGGGAGAGTTTGTTCCAGCTTCTGGAGTAGATGCTGTCGCGACCGTTTGATTCGTGTTGGGCATTAAGAAAAGCCATTCCTATGAGCCTGTTATCGCTATTGTAGATGGGTTTTCCCACACTAATCCCCGGATTGAAATTTATTTCTTCAAATGGGCTGGAAGTATCATACACGTTCCAGAAAGAGGTTTGGGTATAAGTAAGAAAAAGATAGGAATCCAGCGGCAGCGTTTTTCGGGTAATGAGTTGCTTGAAACTTATTTGATATTTTGCATCTGCAGTTTGCTTGTTGATATCTTCATTTAAAGGGACACCGCTAATAAAATAGTTGTCCTCATACATGGAAAAGGAAGACATTTTGCTAATAGTATCGTCTACCTGTTCTCTGGTTAACTGCTGCCCATAACTGCTGCTGCTGCTGAAGGCTAAAAGGATCAAAAATGATATGGTGTAGTATATTTTCATTGTAAAGTTGTTGACTTCTAATTAAATTCCTTCGGAAATGTTTGAAGCAAAGCTATAGGTAGAGCAGAGACTACCGAAAAATAGGGATTTAATCTTATGTTAAAAGAAGTAATCTTCCGTTAAAGAACTTTTCCAAAGTTCCAAACTTTGGAAAAGTTGATGTCAAGTGAACCGTAAGAAAGGTGCCGGATTATTATAAAAAATTTTTCCCCTATTCGCTGTAAATCCCTATTTCAAGTTCGCCATTCTTATTCATGGTTGCCCGATACATTCCTGCAGTGTTAAACTCCATGGCTACATTTCCTTCACCGTCTATGGCAATGATTCCGCCGTTACCTCCCAGCTCCGGATTCTTTTTCTGAATTACTTCCCGGGCTGCTTCCTGGAGGCTTAATCCTTTATATTCCATTAAAGCTGAAATATCATAAGCCACCACGCCACGAATAAAAAACTCACCCCATCCTGTTCCTGAAACCGCACAGGTTTTATTGTTGGCATACGTTCCTGCACCGATGATAGGGGCATCTCCTATGCGTCCCCAACGTTTGTTGGTCATTCCGCCGGTGGAAGTCCCGGCAGCAAGATTGCCGTGTTTATCCAATGCTGCAGCACCTACAGTTCCGTATTTAGAATCTTTAATATAAGAGTCTACAAAGGCAGACCTATTATCATCATGATCCAGCTGAGTTTCCTCTCTATCTTTTATGCGCTCCAGGCTTCGGAAGCGGTTTTCGGTATAAAAGTATTCTGGATCTACTATTTCCAGTCCATTTTGAGCGGCAAATGTTTCGGCACCTTTTCCGGCCATCATCACGTGTTCTGAGTTTTCCATTACTTCATAAGCCAGGTTTATTGGGTTTTTGACAGTAGTCACCCCTGCGACCGCTCCGGCATTAAGGGTTGCACCATCCATAATGGAAGCATCCAGTTCATTTTTTCCTTCATTGGTAAATACAGCTCCTTTTCCGGCGTTAAAAAGAGGAGAGTTTTCCAATACATTGATGGTTCTTTGAACAGCTTCTAAGGCAGTCCCTCCGTTAGCCAGAATTTCATGGCCTGTTCTAATGGCTTCTTCCAGCTTGGTTTTATAGGCCTGCTCCAGCGAATCGGACATGTTTTCCTTCAGGATGGTACCGGCTCCCCCGTGAATGACAATTCCGAAGTTTTCAGGATCATGAGTTTCTGGTTTTTCTGAAGCTTCAGCCTGTGGGACTGGTGCATTTCCGGAATCATTACAACCAAAGGCAAAGACAAGCGATACGAGAAGAAATATTTTTTTCATAATAATGGTGATTTATGGGTAGAAAGTTAGGAAAAAAATTGTTGTTGCCTCTGGTCATTTATGGAGCATATTACCTTCCGAAGCAATAGAAATGGAAAGAAAAAGCAGGAGCAGACAATGTTAGCTTTAGAATGCTTAATTTTATGATATAAAATATGAAAAATGGCAGTAAATAAACCGTTCAACCTGAATAAATGGATTGAACAAAACCGGGATCTTTTAAAACCACCTGTTGGAAATAAAAGTTTGTACACAGAATCTGAGGATTACATCGTGATGGTGGTGGGCGGCCCTAATGATCGCAAAGATTACCACTACAATGAAACTGAAGAGCTGTTTTACCAGCTGGAAGGCAATATAAAAGTACATGTACAGGATGAGGGGCAAAAGGTGACGATGGAACTTGGCCCCGGCGACATGTACCTGAACCCTGCAGAAACCCCTCATTCTCCCGAAAGACAGGAAGGTTCTGTAGGGATAGTGGTGGAAAGGAAACGAACAGATCTTGATGCAAAAGATGGATTAATTTGGTTTTGTGACAATTGCAACAACAAATTATATGAGGTTTACTTCACTTTAAATGACATTGAAAATGATTTTCAGAAACATTTCAAGCATTTTTACGAAAGTGAAGAGTTGCGCACTTGTGACAAATGTGGAACTGTAATGGAGAGAAAATAGCTTTAAAAGTTAAAAAATCTCATTTGCCGAAAAGGAACTGGCAAAATGAATTTTCTTATTTTCGCAATAAACCACATAAAACCATATTAAAATTTAAAGATTTATGAGTTCAGTAGCAGAAAAATTTGGGATCACTCAGGCTCTTGAAGAGTTGGGTGTGAAAAACATAAATAACGGAACTTCCACAGGAGCCGACTGGTTTTCTTCAGGGGGGGAGATCGAATCCTATTCTCCGGTAGACGGAGCTTTGATAGGGAAGGTAAAAGCCACCACCGCTGAGGATTATGAGAAAGTGGTCCAAACCGCAGAGGCAGCTTTTAAAATCTGGCGTACCATGCCTTCTCCGCAACGGGGAGAGATAGTCAGAAAATTTAATGATGAATTAAGAAGATTAAAGGCACCTCTTGGAAAGCTGGTTTCCTATGAAATGGGAAAATCATATCAGGAAGGACTGGGCGAGGTTCAGGAAATGATAGATATCTGTGATTTTGCAGTCGGATTATCAAGACAATTGCACGGATTAACGATGCATTCTGAACGTCCCGGTCACCGAATGTACGAACAATATCATCCGCTGGGAGTAGTGGGAGTCATTTCTGCTTTTAACTTTCCGGTGGCCGTTTGGTCCTGGAACACGGCTTTAGCCTGGGTGTGTGGAGATGTTTGTGTGTGGAAAGGATCTGAAAAAACTCCGCTGACTTCTGTAGCTTGTCAGAATATCGCAGCACGGGTTTTTGCTGAAAACGGACTTCCGGAAGGGATTTCCTGCCTCATTACCGGGGACTATACTGTGGGAGAAATGATGACCAAAGATAAGCGCGTGCCGTTGGTATCGGCTACAGGTTCCATTAGAATGGGACGTAAAGTAGCGGCTGCGGTAGGAGAGCGACTGGGAAAATCATTGCTTGAACTTGGAGGAAACAATGCCATCATTGTGACTCCTGATGCAGATGTGAAAATGACGGTGATTGGAGCTGTTTTTGGAGCGGTTGGAACTGCAGGACAACGTTGTACTTCCACCCGAAGATTGATCATCCATGAATCTATGTATGATAAAGTAAAAGGAGCTATTGTGGATGCTTACAAGCAGCTGCGCATTGGAAATCCTTTGGATGAGAATAATCACGTAGGACCTCTTATTGATAAAGATTCGGTGAAGAATTATCAGGATGCGCTTAAAAAGGTAGTGGAAGAAGGCGGAAAAATTATTGTAGAAGGAGGCGTTCTGGAAGGAGAAGGTTATGAAAGCGGTTGTTACGTAAAACCAGCCATTGCCGAAGCAGAGAATCATTACGAAATCGTACAGCACGAAACTTTTGGACCGGTACTATATATGATGAAATATTCCGGGGGAGTGGAAAATGCACTGGAACTTCAAAACGGAGTTACACAAGGACTTTCTTCGGCAATTATGACCAACAACCTTCGGGAGGCAGAGAAATTCCTTTCTGTGGAAGGATCTGACTGCGGAATTGCAAACGTGAACATAGGAACTTCGGGAGCAGAAATTGGAGGAGCCTTCGGAGGTGAAAAAGATACAGGCGGTGGCCGCGAATCGGGATCTGATGCCTGGAAGGTATACATGCGAAGACAAACCAATACAATCAATTACACGACTGAGCTGCCACTGGCGCAGGGAATCAAATTCGATTTGTAGATTTACAGATGTGAGATATCAGATCGGAGATTTTAGAGAAAACCTGCTTCTAACGAAGCGGGTTTTTTGTTTTATACGGAGTTGATAATGCTAAAATAATAGTTAAAAGATATATTTGAGGTGTTTAAAAGTAGCTGCTGCTAAAATCGGGTAGAAAGAGACAGATTTGCGGCACTTCATTAAAATACTAAATCAAAAATGAATAATACATTCCTCTTTTTAGTGCTCCTCATTTGCTTTTCGCTGAATGCCATTGCACAGGAAAAGCTGATTTCAGGAGCTATTAAAGATGCTGAAAGCAATCAGCCGCTGGCATACGTCAACATCGGAATTTTTAATAAGAGTATTGGAACTGTCTCCAGTGAAAAAGGGGAATTCCGGTTAAAGTTACCTGCTAATGTGCAAGGAAGTGACACGCTGGTATTTTCTTATATTGGTTATGATGCTGTAAAAAAATTAGTTTCAGATTTGAATTCTCCTGTTCAAATTTCGATGAATGCTTCTGAAGATCAACTTGAAGAAGTGGTGCTAGATACAAAAGCTGCCAAACCAAAACGAATAGGCCGCACCAACAACGGATTAGGATTGTTGCACTATAATTTTTATACGGTTTATGAAGAAGACGTGGATGACAGGCTGAGCAAGGAGCTGGGAATGAAATTTCGCCTGAACAAAGATTGCAGGGTAGAGAAATTCAATTTGAGTATATCTCAAAATGAATTTAAAACCCTAAAATTCAGGTTGAATATTTACAGCTTAAAAGATGATCTGCCAGATGAATTGCTTATTAGTGATAATATCATTTTTGAATTAAAAGACAAACAAATCGGCTGGTACACGGTGGATTTGGATCAATATGATATTTTTCTCCGTGAAGAGCTGGAGACAGTGGTGATTTCTATTCAATGGGTTGAAAGCGAGAAAGCAGATACAGAAAGTAAGTTCTTTTCCATCCCTGGAAGTCAGTCGCCTTTTAATAAAGTGTACTCAAGGGACAAGGCAATGGATTCCTGGAAATCACAAACCGGCAGGTTAAGCATGTATATTGATGCAATGTGTGTGGATTAAATTTTTGTACTAATCAAATTGTGGAAATAAAAAACAGGAAAAATTGATTACCTGTAAAACCCCAGTTGATCTATATATCGCCATACAGAGTCGGGGAGCATTGGCCGCACGTCCCTGCCTTCTTTTATAGCCTGCCGGATAAAGGTGGAGGAAATCTCAATTTTTGGAGCATCTACCTTCTGGATTCTTGAGTGATTCAAAAATTCAGGTGCTGTTTCTCCTTCAGAAAAACGTGGATATACAATGATGTCATGGCGGTCCAGGATAATCTCATGGTTCTTCCATTTGTGGAAGCTTTTAAGGTTATCTTCTCCCATGATTAGGGTGAATTCATACTTCGGAAATTTTTCTTCCAGGTGTGCCAGGGTTTTTACGGTGTAATTTGGTTGTGGTAATCCAAATTCTATGTTGCTGGGCTTAAGCTGCGGATAATCTTCACACAGGTTCCACACCATATCATATCGGTGGTTGTTGTCTAACAGGCTGCTCTTCTTCTTATGCGGATTATGGGGTGTGACCACCAGCCACATTTCGTCTAGATCTGAATACTGCACCAAATGATTGGCAATAATAAGATGCCCAATATGTATTGGATTGAAAGTGCCAAAAAACAAGCCTACTTTCTTTTTCATTTTACCGATTTCTTTTCTGCTCCCATAAAGTCTGATACCAGGGCGTAGGCTTCTTCCAATGCGATGTTGAGGTTGTTGTTGACAATGATATGGTCAAACTGTGGCGCTGTTGCAAGTTCAATGGAGGCTTTTGCCACCCGCATATTGATCTTGTCATCAGATTCTGTTTTACGCTTTTTTAGCCTAATTTTCAGCTCCTCAATACTCGGTGGTTTTACAAATACAGCCAGGGTTTTTTCAGGATAGATCTGCTTTATATCCAAACCGCCAACAACATCAATGTCAAAAATTACATTTTTTCCTTCGGCCCAGATGCGGTTGACTTCACTTTTTAGAGTTCCGTAGAAATTGTCTCTGTAAACCTCTTCCCATTCCAGAAATTCATCATTCTTGATCTTGTCTTTGAATTCCCTGAGACTTAAAAAATAATAATCTTTACCATTTACTTCATTTCCGCGGGGTTCTCTGGAGGTTGCCGAAATAGAAAAATCAAGTTTCAGTTCCTCCTGAGCCAATAAAAATTGTACGATGGTTGTTTTTCCCGAACCGGAAGGCGCGGAAAAAACTATTAATTTCCCGTCTGCCATTAAAGTACGTTTAAAAGTTGTTCTTTAATTTTTTCAAGCTCATCCTTCATTTGCACCACTAATTGCTGCATAGGGGCATAGTTGGATTTACTTCCAATGGTGTTAATCTCACGACCCATTTCCTGAGAAATAAAGGCAAGTTTTTTTCCGTTGGAATCTTCAGAATTCAGGTTTTGTGTAAAAAATTGCAGGTGGTTTTCCAGCCGCACTTTTTCTTCTGTGATATCAAATTTCTCAATGTAGTAGATCAATTCCTGTTCGAACCTGTTCTCGTCAACATTTTCTTTTAATTCAGAAACATTTTTGTGCAGGCGTTCCCGCACCCCGGCAATACGATCGGGATCCATGGAAATGACTCTTTCCAGAAGATCTATAATATTCTGGTTGCGTTGTCTCAATTCATCTTCCAGCGCTTTTCCTTCGGCAGAACGAAATTCATTGATCTCATTCAGTGCTTCTTCAACGGCTTCCACAATAGAATCAAATTCGGTTTCGTCAATTTCTTCCCGCTCCGTTTTCAAAGCATCGGGCATTCTAACAGCCATTTTCAGCAGTTCGGTTTCGTCTCCCGGTACGATCTCTTTCAGTTGCGAAATGTAATTTTTCACTACTGCAGCATTTACGGTTGCCGAAGTTTCTTCTCCCGTGCTTTCTACAAAGACCGAAAAATCTACTTTTCCGCGGGTAAGGCTTCTGGAGATCATATTCCGAAGCACCAGTTCCTTTTCGCGGTATTGAGATGGTATGCGGGCGTTGAGGTCTAGGTTTTTGCTGTTAAGGGATTTTATTTCTACGGTTATTTTTTTGGAAGGAAGCTGCAATACGCTCTTTCCGAAACCGGTCATCGACTGGATCATGTGCAGTTTTTAAAAGTTGCACAAAGATACGGAAAACTGTAAAAGTGCCATAAGAAAGCTACAGAGATGTTTTTGTAGCAGATTTTTTCTATGCATGCATAATAAAAATTTGTAGTTTTATGGAAAAATTTGACATATGTACTTTAAAGAATTTGATATCAGGTGGAGTGATTTGGATGCTAACCGACACCTTGCCAACACTGCTTACATCAATTTTATGAGCCATACCCGAATGGGTTTTTTAATGGAAAATGGCTTCGGACAAAAGGAACTGGTGCAGAACAATCTGGGGCCGGTAGTTTTCTATGAACACATCTACTATTTCAGGGAAGTATTTGCCGGAAAACCGGTACGAGTTTCCTTGCAGTTAAAAGGTCTTTCTGAAGATGGAATGTATTTCGAATTTGTGCATAATTTCTATGATCACAAAGGACGGAATTTTGCCAGCTGTGAAATGATGGGCGCCTGGATAGATCTTGAAACCAGAAAACTAACCGCTCTGCCAGAAGATTTCTACCGCAATTTTGACAACATGGAACGATCTGACGATTTTAAAGTGCTGACAAAGGAAGATACCCGCAGATTCGGAAAACGACCGAATGATATAGATCCTGCGATGTTTAAATCCTGATAAATTTTATTTGGGTCCACTTTTTTACATCTGAAAATTCAATTTTCAGACTGAAAAGTAGAAACTATATTTTTACTATGTAGTAGCGGCTAAGCCCGTATTTCTGTTTTTTTCTTGGTTACCATATAAACTCCTGTAAAGACCAGTAATCCTGCAACTACTTTTGTGGTGTTAAGGCTGTCGGCGCCTGTTGCAATGGCGTAAATAATTGCGATTAGCGGCTGTAAATAAATAAAAGCACTAATCGTGGAGGCAGAGAGTTGCCTTAACGCAAACACATTAAGTAAATAGGTCGTAAAAGTAGTTCCCAGCACTACAAAAGCCATTTTCCAAATGGCTTCAAAAGGTAGACTTTGCCATTGAACTGCCGTGAATTCTCCAATTGTAATAGGAAGGTTGATGAATACGGCAAGGGTAAACAACCACTTCATTAGAGTGAATGGATGATATTTTGAGGTAAGTGGTTTTACCAGGATGAGATATAATCCGTAAGAAAAAGCGTTTACCATAAAAAGCACATTTCCCAGGGGAATGTTGGGAGCGTTGTCTTTGCTTTCTGCACTAAAAAGCACCAGCACCATCGCGCCCGCGAGTCCTACAATAATGCCCATGCTTTTTAAAAGGGTAATCCTTTCCCTTATTAAAACCGAAGCAAGTATAAGCACCATGACCGGCGAAAGGGTGACGATGACCGAGCTATTGATTGGAGTGGAAAGACTTAGGCCTTTGAAAAAGAACAGCATGTTAATGACCATTCCAAAGATCGAACAGGCGAGAATCCGCGGCCAGTCCGAAGTGGCAATTTTCTCTTTTGGTCCCAGGAGACTGATCGCCCAGAATAGTATGGCTGCACCAAATACGCGAAGAAAAATAAATCCGAATGGTTCGATGTAAACTGGCATCACTCCTTTGGCTACCGTATGATTGATCCCGTAGATCCCGCTGGCCACAATGGCAGCAATGATCGCCAGGACACGCTTACTCATGAAGCGAGGCTTTGGCTGCTTCGACTGTTTTTTTTGAATTTCCTATAAAGATCTCCTGTTCATGTACAATAACCGGCCGCTTTAAAAACGTGTAATGTTCCAGAAGAAGAGTTTTATAATCTTCCTCCTTAAGTTCCTTATTTTTAAGATCTCTCTCCTTGTACAATCTTGCTCTTTTACTAAAAAGTGATTCGTAATTGCCTGCAAGAGATTTTAGCTGCTCAACTTCCTCTTTTGTCAAAGGATCTGATTTTATATCCTGAAGATCAAAATCTGAAGGAGCATCAAGTTCAGATAAAATTCTTTTACAGGTGTCGCAGGTGGAGAGGTAATAGATCTTTTTCATAGCTGCAAATTTCAGAAAATTTATTCAACTTTAAGATAGGATTCCACCTCTTCCTTCGGAATTTCAATATGAATGTTTCCTGCAGAATAGGGAGCAACCTCATAGGCGTTGTAGATGAGGATCACGTTATCTTCATCAAAACCAATGTTTACCGGTAACTGATAGGTATCTTCCTCAAACCAGAATCCGGTGCTGTTGATGTTATCTTCTTCAGGTAAATCTTGATCCTCGCGGAAAACCATTTCTGCATAATCTTTAAATTCAGGAGTGAACAGGTCTTCTTGAAAATACTGCGCTCCGTTTTCCGGATTAAAATTCAGAAATGATAGAGCCCTATAGCCGTGAGCTCCGCCCCGAAAAATTTCAGAATTGATCCCGATGGAAATGAGATTTGCTGAGGTGTAAAATACTTTTCCGGTAACATAGGCTTCCCAGGTGGGTTCCTCGGGAAAATCACTGGTGGTACTTAGATAATCGGCTATAAAATCATCTGCAAGTTCTTCAAGGGAAGTAGTGGTAGTATCCTCTACAGATGAAACTATCTCAATAATGTAATTTTCAAGTGTTTTATTTATCCTGCCAGAAACCTCGTCCGGACCTGTCGCAACCGGAAAATCCAGGGAGATGACGGTGCATTGATTTTCGGGTTTTTCACAGGCTTCCCCTTCAGATTTTGTCAGGGATTCATTTTCGAAGAAGAGGATATTTTCAGGCTCTTTCTTGTCAGATTTGCAGGCGGTAACAAAAACAAGAAGGAGGGCAAAATAAAAATATTTTGAGGTCATTTTTTTTTCAGGGTTAAAGAATATTGAAAGATAAGGGGTATTTTGGGAAAGCCCAATACGAATGCTACATTTGTAAGTAAATTTTAAGATATGAAGTTCAATACCAAAGCAATTCATGGGGGACAGGAAAATGTAGACCCTGCTTATGGTTCTGTAATGCCGCCCATATACCAGACCACTACATTCAGTCAAACCACTCCAGGTGGTCATAAAGGTTTTGAGTACTCGCGAAGCGGAAATCCTACCCGCGCAGCCCTTGAACGTGCTCTTGCAAGTATCGAAAACGGGAAATTCGGATTGGCTTTTGCATCTGGACTGGCGGCCATTGATGCCGTTCTCAAGCTTTTCAAACCCGGAGATGAGATCATTTCTACCAATGATCTTTACGGAGGTTCTTACCGGTTGTTTACCGGGATCTATGAAAAGTTCGGGATCAAATTCCATTTTGTAGGAATGAACGACGCGGCGAAAATTGAAGATTATGTAAATGAAAATACCAGGATGATCTGGGTGGAAACTCCTACCAATCCTATGATGAATATCATTGATATTGAAGCTGTTTCCAGAATCACCAAAAAACATGAAATCTTACTGGCGGTAGATAATACGTTTGCTACGTCATACCTTCAGCAGCCATTGGAGATGGGTGCCGATATCGTGATGCACAGTGCTACAAAATACCTTGGGGGACACAGTGATGTGGTTATGGGGAGTCTGGTGGTGAAAGAAAAAGCTTTGGCCGAAAAACTATATTTTATTCAGAATGCCAGTGGCGGGGTAACAGGTCCGCAGGATAGTTTTTTGGTTCTCCGCGGAATCAAAACCCTGCACCTCAGAATGCAGCGGCATTGTGAAAACGGCGAAGCTGTTGCAAGATTTCTGAAAGGACATCCTAAAGTAAAAAATGTGTATTGGCCGGGATTTGAAGATCATCCAAACCATCACATTGCCAAAAAGCAGATGAAAGGTTTTGGAGGAATGATCTCTTTTACGACTGCTGAAGATACCCTGGAAAGTGCCGTGAAAATCGTGGAAAACCTGAAGGTCTTTACCCTGGCAGAATCTTTAGGCGGTGTTGAATCCCTGGCAGGACATCCGGCGAGTATGACACATGCATCTATTCCAAAATCTGAAAGAGCAAAAACCGGAATCCTGGATTCCATGATAAGATTGAGTGTGGGGATTGAGGATGAAGAAGATTTGGTTAATGACCTTAAGCAGGCATTGGGTTGAAGGTGATAAGTGAAGTAATAATGCTTCAAGTAAAACTTCCTGTATCCTACAGGATGTACTAAATCCCTCAACACTCAGCGAAGCAGATTTACTATTTCAGGTCTCTATTTTAGCCGTTTTTTTATTTCCATTCTTTGGTGTAGGATTCTGACATTTTCACATAGCATTCATCTGTTTGGAAAGAATTCAAATGAAAGCTCCAGAAATAAATTTCCAGGACGTTTGGCTTCTGTTTCTTCTGGCAGACCAGATTATACTATCCTGTTCTTTGTTGCCTCTCAAATAAGCGGCCGATTTAACAAAGAAAATGAATAGGTGGAATATGACTGAAGGATTGATTTCTTAACTGCGACCTATAGGATCGGGTGCGGCATCTTTCCCTTTATCGCCACTTTTCTTTTTTAGTTCCTCTTGCATGTTATGCTGATTCGTCACTTTATTCTGTGGGGCGGGATCGTTCTTTTTCATTTTATCTTTTGTCATGATGCTGTTTTTTAATTCCATCCAATTTAATTGATAAGTAGCTATGAGTCAAACAACTGAATTTTTTTAACCAATCTTTGTGCAATCTGAAGAATTATTAAGGGAAATTAAGAAAGGTTAGAATAGATGTGACTTTTCATAAAACCTTGAGAAGGAATTGGGTTATATTCAGAGAAAAGGTTAGAAATTGAGGTAGTAAATATATCCCACAGCTCCCCAGAAAATTACGTCATTTGCCTTGTTTTGAGGCTGATTGTGATTTAATCCATCCACCCAATCATTTAAATAATAGCGCCATTGACCTATGAAAACTAGATCACTAAAACGCCCAATCTTGTATCTAGTGCCCAGTCCCATTGCTACAGACCAGGTGCTTCCTCTTTCAAAATCAAGTCCGTCTTGAAAAGTAGGGAAGAGGTTTTCTTCAAGAGGACCCAGCGTTGAATAGGCGTCTGGTTTATAGGACACAAAACTGGCCCCCAGGCTGGCGAAAGGTGAAAAGGGATAGACAAATGCCGTATAGTCCCTGATGCTTAACGGATACCATTCCAGGTGTGCCCCTATTTCAAAAACCTGTGTAGAGCCTATCATCCCGCGTAACCTCTCCCCATTTTCATTGTTTTTACCCGCCACGTGCCCCCTGTGCCGCAGTTCGGTTTTATGAAAATCTATCTCGCTTCTTATTTTAAAATGATCATTAAAATAAGAATCTGTCGTATAGCAATTACAATCGGCGCTATAGGCAAAGTTCATGTAATGAACGATTCCCACTCCGGCACCTATATTACTGGCATTGGTCTCAAGGCTCCATCGTTCTCCGTAATCTGATAAAAAAGCAACAGGTCCTGCAATAGCTCCCAATTCCTGTCCAATTCCGAATTGTGCATGAGCCGTTCCCTTTCCGAAGAAAATACCGAAAAATATCAAAAGAAGATTTGTGGAAATCCGGGTCATAAATATAAAATGGGGCGGGACAAATATATAAAAACTACCTTAAGAATGTGCTACTTATCTCTTTTACAGGCAGAAGTTAAATTTATATCAATATGAAAATTTAAGCGGCTAAATTTTGCAGAAACTGTATATTTGTACAGAGCCCGAAAGGGCTTATTTAAAACTAAATACGTAGTATCCTATGGAAAAAAATGTACAGGAATTTTTAGATACTGTTTCTAAACGAAATACTAATGAACCCGAATTTTTACAGGCGGTTCATGAGGTGGCAGAAACAGTCATTCCATTTATTGAAAAGAATAAAAAATATCAAAATAAAATGCTTCTTGAGCGAATGGTGGAACCTGAGCGTGTGATCATGTTTAGAGTGCCATGGCTTGATGATAACGGGAATACCCAGGTGAACAGAGGATTCCGGATTCAGATGAATTCTGCGATCGGGCCTTATAAAGGTGGTTTGCGTTTTCACCCATCCGTAAACTTAAGCATTCTTAAGTTTTTAGCCTTTGAGCAGGTTTTCAAGAACAGCCTTACCACATTGCCAATGGGTGGTGGAAAAGGTGGATCGGACTTTGATCCTAAAGGAAAATCTGATAATGAAGTGATGAAATTCTGCCAGAGTTTTATGACCGAACTGCAAAGAAGTATTGGCGCGAATACTGATGTTCCTGCAGGAGATATTGGAGTAGGTGGCCGTGAAATAGGATTTTTATACGGTCAATATAAGAGACTTCGAAATGAATTTACCGGAGTATTAACCGGAAAAGGTCTTTCGTACGGTGGTTCTTTGATACGTCCCGAAGCAACAGGTTACGGAAACGTGTACTTTGCTGAAAATATGCTGAAGAAAAAAGGAGATACCATCAAAGGTAAAACCGTGGTTATTTCAGGATCGGGGAACGTGGCGCAGTTTGCTGCAGAAAAAGTTACCCAGCTAGGTGGGAAGGTAGTAACCCTTTCAGATTCTTCGGGATATATTTATGATGAAGACGGAATTTATGCTGAAAAACTTGCCTTCGTCATGGAGCTTAAAAACGAGAAAAGAGGAAGGATCAAAGAGTATGTAGATAAATATCCCGATGCTCAATACTTTGAAGGAGAAACTCCTTGGAATGTAAAATGTGATGTTGCATTGCCTTGTGCCACCCAAAATGAACTTCACGAGGAAGATGCAAGGGCACTTGTTTCAAATGGCTGTAAACTTGTAGGAGAAGGCGCTAACATGCCTTGTACTCCAGAAGCGATTGCTGTATTCCAGGAAAGCAGAATTCTTTTCTCTCCGGGAAAAGCTTCAAATGCAGGTGGAGTAGCAACTTCAGGTCTGGAAATGTCTCAGAACTCTTTGAGATTCAACTGGACTTCAGATGAGGTTGATGCAAAACTAAAACAGATCATGAATGACATTCATGAGCAATGTGTAAAATACGGTTCCGAAGAGGATGGTTATGTGGATTACGTAAAAGGTGCTAACATCGCCGGATTCGTTAAAGTTGCAGATGCTATGCTGGCTCAGGGAGTAGTATAATCTACTTTTTAGATATTTCAAAAGTTGTCTAAAAAGCTTATTTTACGTCAACCTGAAACTTGTTTCAGGTTCTATTGAATCTGAATTTCAGATGAATAGGATTCTGAAATAAAATTCAGAATGACGTTTTATTGCTTTTTAAACAGCTTTTTTTATGCCCAATAGTTTACATCATCGGTATTTAGGAAGTTATTTTTCTCTCCCAAATAATTGTACTTTTGAGAATTGTACAAAAACGAAAACTTCCTCGGGTAATGCTTATAACTACCAGGGCTATTGTCTTTAGTGCCCTTCGATATGGAGAAGCCGATTTGATCGTGAAGTGCTTCACCGAGAAGAGCGGATTAAAAACTTATCTACTTCGGGGAGTGTTAAAATCAAAAAAGGGTAAATTAAAAGCTTCACTTTTTCAGCCGTTGACGCAGCTGGAGATCGTGGCTAATCACAAAGACAAAGGCACCCTTGAAAGTATGAGGGAAGCTAAGGTGCTCCATACCTACCAAACCCTACATACCAACATCCTGAAGTCTTCGGTGGTTCTTTTTCTTTCAGAAGTGCTTCGAAATGCAGTAAAGGAAGAGGAGGCCAATGAGCCGTTATTTAACTATCTTGAAGCCACTTTTAACTGGTTTGACGCCCACGAAAGCATTGCCAATTTTCATTTGCTGTTTTTGCTGAAGCTCACCCGCCACCTCGGATTTTATCCCGATACGGTAGATGAGGAAATGGAATATTTCAATTTACTGGACGGTACATTTCAGGTTATAGAAACGAATAACTACTGCGTGAGCAATGAGAATCTGGTGCTTTTAAAGCAGCTTTTGGGCATAACCTTTGATGACCTTTTTACAGTAAAACTGAATCAGTCGGGTCGTGCTAAGTTTTTGATGATGCTGCTTGAATACTATGAACTGCACCTCCAGGGGTTTAAAAAACCAAAATCACTTGCAGTCCTAAACGAAATCTTTAATTAATGCGGATTCTTCTTCTACTGGCATCTTTGTTTGCTGTATTTTCTTCCTACGCGCAAGACATTACAGTAATCGATGAAGCCACTAAACAACCCATCTTCAACGTCGCAGTATTTAATCAGGATAAATCTAAAAGCACCCTTACCAATTTTGACGGAAATGCCGATCTTTCGGAATTTTCCACAAATGAAATTATCTTCTTCAGGCATGTTTCCCACACCGAAACGCATGCCACCAAAAAACAACTTCTTCGGAACAAGAATGTGCTTTTAATGAAACCTGACGAAAATGCCCTTAGTGAGGTGGTGCTTTCAGTTTCCGGGTTTGAG
Organism: Salinimicrobium marinum; assembly: GCF_014651535.1. Lineage (GTDB taxonomy): Bacteria > Bacteroidota > Bacteroidia > Flavobacteriales > Flavobacteriaceae > Salinimicrobium > Salinimicrobium marinum. The sequence goes on along the minus strand of NZ_BMXB01000005.1, from coordinate 84,517 downwards.
CAGAGCACAAGGGATATTCCGCAGAAGGTAGTAAGCATGGGCAGGGAAGAAATTGTTTTCTCCAACCCGCAAACCTCGGCAGATCTTTTGGAAAGCAGCGGCCAGGTGTATGTTCAAAAGAGTCAGTTGGGCGGAGGGAGCCCCATGATTCGTGGCTTTGCGACGAATAGGTTGTTGATCACGGTAGACGGGGTGAGGATGAATACGGCGATTTTTAGAGGAGGAAATGTACAAAATGTGATCTCCATAGATCCATTATCGGTGAGGAGGACAGAAGTGATTTTAGGTCCGGGATCTGTGATCTATGGGAGCGATGCCATTGGTGGAGTAATGAACTTTTATACCCTTAAACCCGGATTTTCCCATAAAAAAGAAAAGGTAGTTTCGGGAAATGCCTACACAAGGTATGCTACGGCCAATGAGGAGAAAACAGGTCATTTTGATTTTTCTGTAGGAACCGAAAAATGGGCATTTTTGACCAGTGCCAGTTATTCAGATTTTGAGGATCTTAGAATGGGAAGCCACGGCCCCGAAGAATATCTGCGGCATGAATACGTGCTGCGAAGGGATGGGGAGGATGTGACAGTTCCAAATGAGCATCCGAAAGTTCAGGTTCCTACGGGATACAATCAGTTAAACCTCTTGCAGAAGATCAGGTTCAGGCCAAATTACGAGTGGGATTATAGCCTGGGGGTGCTTTATTCTACCACATCAGATTATCCACGCTACGACCGGTTGTATAGGAAACGCAATGGGGAACTGCGTGCAGCCGAATGGTATTATGGTCCGCAGCGGTGGATGCAGACCAATTTTCAGATCGGAAAGAAAGGCAACGGAAATTATTATGATGAGGCGCGATTAACAGCAGCGTATCAGTTTTTCGAGGAGAGCAGGAACGATCGGGATTTAGGGGGAGAGACACTGTATCAAACCGAAGAGCATGTGGATGCCTATTCCTTTAATCTGGATTTTGAAAAGGAGTTTTCTGAAAATAAACTTTTCTACGGAATCGAATATCTTCTGAATGAAGTGGGTTCCCACGGAAGGGAAACCAATATCCTGAACAAAGAAACTGTTGCCGGTCCTTCCCGTTATCCTGATGGTTCCACATGGCAGTCAATGGCGGTCTATACCAGCTTTCAGTGGAAGCTAAAAGAGGATTTGGTTCTGCAAACAGGTGCGAGGTATAACTATATTTTACTGGATGCCGAATTCGATGATACCTTCTATGATTTTCCTTTTGAAGAAGCAAATATAAATACCGGAGCCCTCACCGGAAGTGCCGGATTAAGCTGGCAGCAAAGTGCTGTGCTAAACTGGAAACTGAATTTCTCCACGGCTTTCAGAGCGCCAAATATTGACGATGCAGGGAAGATCTTTGATTCCGCTCCCGGACTCGTGGTGGTGCCCAATCCCGGTCTTGAACCTGAAACAGCCTATAATGCGGAACTTGGTTTTCAGCTGAATTTGGAAAATGTTCTTGTGCTGGATGTTTCCGGCTATTACACCTATCTGGATAATGCTATGGTGCGCCGGGATTTCGACCTGGATGGGGAAACCATGATCGATTACCAGGGCGAGCCCAGCAGGGTGCAGGCCATACAAAATGCCGCCCGGGCGTATGTCTATGGCTTTGAAGCCGGAGCAAAACTAATTTTCAATGGTGATCTTCACCTGGTGACCCAGATAAACCTTACAGAAGGAAAAGAAGAGCAGGCAGACGGATCTGAAGCTCCTTTAAGGCATGCAGCGCCTCTTTTTGGAAATGCCCACCTGGTTTGGCAGAAAGAAAACCTGAAATTTGATCTTTATGGTGAATATAATGGAGAATTCAACTATGATGAACTGGCTCCCACTGAACGCGATAAGCCGTATTTATATGCTACAGATGCCAACGGAAATCCTTATTCCCCGGAATGGTACACGATCAATTTCACCACCCAATACCGGGTATCTGAAAACTGGCTTGCAACAGCCTCTTTAGAAAACATCACAGATCAGCGTTACCGCACCTATTCTTCCGGGATGGCAGCTGCAGGAAGAAATTTGATTTTGGCGTTCAGGTATAGTTTTTAAAGATACCAGGGATAATTATTACCATCAATATCTTGATTTCCTTACAATTAAAGATGTTCGTTATAATATTTAATTATAAAGTATATGTTATCCAAGGTATATTCGTCTTCTTCGATTTTAGAGATCAATTCACTATTTTCACTAAATAATCTTCTTAAGCTTTTTTTGTAGAGGAAGTTATCAATTAAAACTAATTCTTCATCCGTCTGTATAAAATAATAGATTTTTTTCGTCCTTATATTTGCCCCTGCCGGATTATTATGATGGTTATTTTTTTTCTCATATTCAAACAACTGAATTCGGTCATCTACAAGTAATTTGAGATAATCTCCTTTGTTGTCAAATAAATTGACTCTCTCTTTTTCCTTATAATAAAATATCTCATTATTCATACGATATGCCTGAATGCTATCATTATTTATTTTAACTATTCGATCATTTTTCCCTGACAAATATAATTTTCCCAAAAGAGGGTTGTGGATCTCTCCATAAATAGTATCCTTTTGAATCGTAACAACATAATCAGATAGTTTTTCTTCCTTATGGATGAAATTCCCGATGCTACTTTTAAGCCATTGGTCCGTATTGGTATCTTTCTCAGAGGTGGCATAAATTCCATCTGTATGTTTAGGTTCTTTATAGGTATAAATCTTATCATTTAATTTAAAAGATGTTACCTTCTTTAAATTATGTTTTCGAAACTTTATCCAACTACTTTTTGGATTCTGAATTTTCTCATAGAAGTAAAGTTTATTTTTGGTGTAATTCCGAAAAGTTCCATAAATGGTATCACTATTTTGTTTGACTATATAATCCAGAAACTGTTCTTGGGAATAAGATTTGCCGAAAAGCAAGAAAATTAAAATTAATAACAGGGTATATTTTCCCATGATTTTTATTTCGATCATTTGTAATTGATAAATAGTTGGGAGTATGCTACTTATATCTCGTTATCCAGTTCATTGATTGCCTTACGAAATGACTGTTTTTAGCAAACTTTAATAAAAAAATGTATAATCACATAGTTAAGAATTAGGATTATTTTTTGTCTCTAATCCACGTAAAAATCTATTCTTTTTCCTGATGCTGTACCGTTAGCAATAAACATTATATTTTTTTTAGATTTTGGTACCTGAACGATTAAAAAAGGTGCTAATTTCTCTTCATCATTATCAGGATCGGAATTTACCAGATCATAGCGTACAATAAGATTTTCATCATCTTCTTTAATTCCGATGAGGTCAATCTTGTCAAGGCCTTGTTGATTCGCATCTGAATGGAAAATTTGAATTAGCATTTTCTTTTTATAAAGCCCTTTTGCGTCTAAGTTGTATTTTTTTGGAAGTCAGATGGCAGGTAATCTTTATTGAAATATTTATTAAAACATACTTTTCGTAAATTAGGGATTGAGGAGTCAGTTCCTTCTGCTATAACGGTGTATAGAATGTTTTGCAGGTTTTGCTCCTGTGCGTAAATCCCGTTGAAGAAAAGGAAGCTTAGCGTAAGTGAGATGATAATGACTTCAATCTTCATTTTATATTCCTAAAGTTATGAGGTGTTTTACCTGGTGGTACGTCAAAGTTGCTTTAATACATTTTTTTAGCTCTTTTTCGGGAAGTTCCTGATTTATATCAAAAATGATCGCACGTTTCCCTTCAAACTGAAATTTGTTGCCAAAAACCAGTTGGAAAGTATCTACCAGCCTGCTGGAGCATTGAAAATACATGGCGTATTGATCGGGTGTTTTTTCCTTCCAATCCATACGGAGGGTACTCCCGTTTTTAGTAACAAAACTCGGTTCTCCCCATCTCAGGGTTTCTTCCAAATCGGTCACTCCTTCGGTTTGTTCCGCTGTTTCTATTACCAGTGTCCGCAATTGATCCATCTTATCCCGAACGAATTCAGGATAATTGGTGAAAATTCTTTCCACTTCCGGGTTGGTTTTTAAAGTCATTTCGCCATTAATCCGGTTTACAGACAGTTATCTCTTGAACAGTTCCCATGTTATTCTTCCAACATCCACTGTAGTAAATCTTCTTTGTCAACGATAGACCAACTGTGAGGATTACGTTCGCCATTTGCTCTGTAACCTTTATCTTCAGTGGTAATATATTCTATTTTTTTAAAATCTTGGGAAGTTAAATAGTTTGATAATCTTTTCAGATGAAAAGCATTCATTTGCTCATAATCAATGCCCATATTTTCTTTCCACCAGGTTTTATCAGGTTCTGTGTAAAAACGAAGTTTGGTGTTCTTTAGATTCTCTAAGTTCTGAGCGTTTTTCGTTTCAAAGGTGAAGGGAGCACGTTTTTCATAAGGCTCAATTTCCTCATCGGGATTTCCCAGTTGAGGTTTAAAGTAATTCAGCATAAAAGAGCTTTCCCCTACCGATGCCTGGGAAAAGTTTCTTTCAATGTTTTGTTCTGCAATACGATATAATGCGGCGATATCTACCGGGGAATCTATAACAAAGACTCCGGAAGGACTCAGATCGTATTCCGCATTTTGGGAAAGGTAATTCCCTATTAGTAATGCAATATTTCCTCCGCTAGACATCCCGCCAAAGTAAATTTTATCAGAAGGTAAATCGTTGGTGTTGATCATTTCCTTAATATTATTGGCCAGCTGTGATTTATCAGATTCCTCCAGCCATAATTTCCGGTTATAATTCAAATATGATACTGCAACATTGTTTTCGAGCGCCGATTCTGTGATAGGAAACCCGTTTTCAATGTTTTCAGCAGTTTCCGGAAATCCTCCGAAAAGGATCAGTACTGCTTCAGGATTTTCGGGTTTATAGAGCCTGGAAAACTCGGTTTCAACAGGTCTTTCCTGCATTTCATCTTGCTGGGCAAAAATGCAGGTTGTAAAAAAGAGGATGTTTACGATGATAAAATTTCTTAGAAGATTTTTCATTTATTGATGTTATAACGCTTCTTTTAGAAACTGGTGGTTAATAATATTATGTAAATAATCGGGAGAAATGAAGAATCCCACACTTTCTGAATTTAGAATTTGCCTAAAACATGAAACCAATTCCTACCTGGAAGCCATAATTCTTACTGGAATCTATGTAATTTTCGCTATCAAAAGCATCAGTAAAACCATGGAAATATCTTGCATCTGCGAAAAAGCCTCCTGTAAAGTTATAGGAAACCCCTACTGCTCCACCAAATTCAAAACTGTTTCCGAAATCGGTTTCTTCTCCGTCTACTTCTTCATTTACCAAAAAATTAAATGATGGCCCTGCTGCTATGGCTAAAGATTCGGTAAGATAAAATTTGGCCAACACGGGAACCTGAATATAATCTAGTTTGTATTCGGTTGTTCTGGGGCTACCTCCCAACATAATAACTTCGGCCTCTGTGCCTTGTGTGGTATAAAAAACTTCTGGTTGTATGGAAAACTTAGTTGTTATTGGAATTTCTGCCAGTAGGCCCAAATGCAATCCTGTCATAGTATTGTTTTCAGAAAAACTGTCGGAATTCATACTGGTAAAATTAACACCAGCCTTAGCGCCAAAAAGAACAGACTCCTGGGCCATACCTATTGTTCCGTTAAAAATGATAAGCCCAAAGATTAAAATTAAATTTTTCATGTAGTTGTTGATTATGATTGATTAATGAAGAATTGTTCCTTACGAACAACTAAAAATAGAATAATTATTTAATTCAGGAGCCTGATTTTCTGAACTTTCAGGTTTTACTTTTTTCTGAAGAAGTGTTTTTGTATTTCATTTTAAGATTTTTTTTAAGAAAAATTTAATATATTTATAGAAGAAAATTTTTGAGTTATGGAAAATTCTAAGCTCTACTATTTATTTATGATAGTGCCACTTTTTGTGATCTTTTCAGCAAAACAAATGGCGCTTATTACTTCTTTTGAACTTCTGGTTTTGCTAAGTTCTTATTTCCTGGTCTACAGGACCTATATAGACGGAAAAAGACTTGCAGATAAAAACCTGATCCCTGAATCTGAGATCTGGAGAATGTTGATTCCGGGTCAGCGGTTCAAATATTTTCAGGAGTTGTATTTCGATAAGCGCAGCAATTTGCGAAAAGTATAACAGGTGGATTATGAAATTGAATGCCGGTACTATTCCTGTTAATTTCGGGTGCTTTTATACGATTAGCTGCTGCACCTTTTTTCTGCTGAAATTCCAATTCTGAAGAAGAGTATTAAGAAAATGTTTCCAGTATAGGTTTTCCTGTATAAAATCCTTCTATTTGCTAAAATTGATTAATTTTGCAAACCTATTTGAAAGAAGGAGTAAATGAACACAAAATTCCCTGAATATAAAGGACTTGACTTGCCGAAAATAGCAGAAGAAATTCTGAATTTTTGGGAGGAAAAGAAAGTTTTTGAAAAAAGTGTAAGCAGTCGTGAAGGCAATGAACCTTTTGTATTTTTTGAAGGTCCGCCTTCAGCAAATGGTTTGCCGGGTATTCACCACGTGATGGCGCGCGCGATTAAAGATATTTTTTGCCGTTATAAAACTCAAAAAGGGTTTCAGGTAAACCGAAAAGCAGGTTGGGATACACACGGACTGCCAGTTGAGCTTGGGGTTGAAAAAGAACTGGGGATCACCAAAGAAGATATTGGTACAAAAATTACGGTGGAGGAATATAATGAAGCCTGTAAGAACGCGGTAATGCGTTATACCGATGTGTGGAACAACCTTACCGAAAAAATGGGATACTGGGTGGATATGGATGACCCATATATCACCTACAAATCAAAATACATGGAAACGGTGTGGTGGCTGCTTTCCCAGATCTACAAAAAAGGGCTTATCTATAAGGGATACACCATTCAGCCGTATTCACCAAAAGCCGGTACGGGTTTAAGTTCCCATGAGCTAAATCAGCCCGGGACCTATCAGGACGTGACAGATACCACGGTAACTGCAATGTTTAAAGCCCGAAAAGAAACCCTGCCCGATTTTCTTTCAGAAACAGAAGGGGAACTTTTCTTTATCGCCTGGACGACTACTCCATGGACCCTGCCTTCAAACACTGCTTTGACCGTAGGACCTAAAATTGAATATACGCTTGTAAAAACCTATAATCAATATACTTTTCAGCCTATCAATATCATTGTTGCCAGTAACCTGGTGGAGAAACAATTTGATAAGAAGTTCAAAAAGGTGGAAAATGAAGAAGCTTTAAAACCCTTTAAACAGGGCGACAAAATCCCATATTTTGTTGGAGGACGTTTTACAGGGAAAGACCTGGTAGGAATCAAGTATGAACAGTTGATGCCATACGTGCTGCCATACCATAATCCAGAAAATGCATTCCGGATCATTGCCGGGGATTTCGTAACTACCGAAGATGGTACAGGTATCGTGCATACCTCTCCGACTTTTGGGGCAGATGATGCCATGGTGGCAAAACAGGCAGAGCCGGAAGTTCCTGCGCTGCTGGTAAAAGATGAAAATGACAAACTTGTGCCGTTGGTGGACCTTCAGGGGAAATTTCGTCCTGAACTTGGGGAACTTGGTGGTAAGTATGTGAAAAATGAATATTACGATGATGGTGAAGCTCCCGAGAAATCTGTAGATGTGGAGATTGCCATCAAATTAAAAGAAGAAAACAGGGCTTTTAAAGTTGAAAAATATGTTCACAGTTATCCAAACTGCTGGAGAACAGATCGCCCGATCTTATATTATCCGCTTGATTCCTGGTTCATTAAAGTAACCGAGGTAAAAGACAGGATGTTTGAATTGAACCAGCAAATTAACTGGAAACCTAAATCCACAGGTGAAGGTCGTTTTGGGAACTGGCTGGCAAATGCCAATGACTGGAACCTTTCCCGTAGCCGTTTCTGGGGAATTCCGTTGCCAATCTGGAGGACAGAAAATGGCAGGGAAGAGATCATTATTGGTTCGGTTAAAGAGTTGAAGGCTGAAATCACCAAAGCCGTTGAGGCAGGAGTGATGAAAAATGATCCTTTCCCTGATTTTAAAGTGGATGATCTTTCCGAAGAAAATTATGATCAGGTAGACCTGCATAAAAATGTGGTGGATGAGATCATTCTTGTTTCAGAATCAGGCAAACCAATGAAGCGCGAAAGCGATTTGATCGATGTGTGGTTTGATTCTGGTTCCATGCCGTATGCGCAATGGCATTATCCATTCGAGAACAAGGAAAAAGTGGAAGGCGGACTAAGAAAAGCCGATTTCATAGCCGAGGGCGTTGACCAGACGAGAGGATGGTTTTATACGCTTCACGCCATTGCTACCATGGTGTTCGACGATATGGCCTACAAAAACGTGGTTTCCAACGGACTTGTGCTTGATAAGAACGGACAAAAAATGTCCAAACGCCTTGGAAATGCGGTAGATCCATTCGAAACGCTTGCAGCTTTTGGTCCCGATGCTACCCGTTGGTACATGATCTCCAACGCAAATCCATGGGATAACTTAAAATTTGATATTGAAGGAATTTCTGAAGTGCGTCGTAAATTCTTCGGAACACTTTACAACACGTATTCCTTCTTCACTTTATATGCGAACATTGACAATTTCACCTATTCTGAAGCCGATGTACCTTTAGAAGAACGTCCTGAAATTGACCGTTGGATCCTTTCTGAACTCCACACGCTCATTGAGCAGGTAGATAAATTCTATGCCGATTATGAGCCTACCAAAGCGACCCGTGCAATATCTGAATTTGTTCAGGAAAACCTGAGCAACTGGTACGTGCGTTTATGCCGTAGAAGGTTCTGGAAAGGTGATTACGGGCAGGATAAAATTTCTGCATATCAAACTCTTTATACCTGCCTTGAAACAGTCGCGAAGCTTGGTGCGCCGGTAGCACCTTTCTTTATGGACAGGTTGTACCAGGATCTAAATTCCGCTACACAAAAGGAAGAATTTGAATCGGTTCATATTGCTGAATTTCCGGTAGCCGACAAGTCTTATGTGGATGAGTCGCTGGAAAGACAAATGCAGAAGGCACAGACAATTTCTTCCCTGGTTCTTTCACTACGGAAGAAAGAGATGATAAAAGTGCGCCAGCCATTACAAAGGGTGATGATTCCTGTACTGGATGAGCAGCAAAAACAGGAGATTCTGGCAGTTGCCGAATTAATAAAATCTGAAGTTAACGTTAAGGAATTGCAGTTAATTGATGATGCTTCGGGCATACTTGTAAAGCAGGTAAAACCCAACTTTAAAGTGCTGGGCCCGCGCTTCGGGAAAGACATGAAATTAATTGCAAATGAGATCAATAACTTTACTTCCGAAGAAATAAGTACCATCGAACGTGAGGGGAAAATTGATGTAGGAATTAACGGAAAAATGATTACTTTAGGCGCTGAAGATGTTGAGATTACTTCTCAGGATATTGAGGGGTGGCTGGTAGCTAATTCCGGTAATATTACAGTGGCTTTGGACATTACGATCTCCGATGAGCTTAAGCAGGAGGGAATTGCCAGGGAGCTGGTAAACCGAATCCAGAATGTTCGGAAAGAATCGGGATTTGAAGTGACCGATAAAATAAATGTGACCCTACAGAAGGACGGTATTGTCGAGGGCGCCGTTCAAAACAATATAGATTATATAAAAAACGAAACGCTTACTGCAAATCTCGACCTAGCAGAAACGGTAAACAATGGCACTGAAATCACCTTTGATGAGGTAGCGACGAGATTGTTTATTCAAAAAAACTAATAACTATGTCAGTAGAAGTAAAAGAACGTTACAGCGATGCAGATTTGGCTGAATTTAAAGCGCTTATTCTTGCAAAAATTGAAAAGGCTAAAGAGCAGCTTGATTTGTACAAAAGTGCTTACATGAATGATGGTAACAATGGTACAGACGATACCTCACCAACGTTCAAGGCTTTTGAAGAAGGAAGTGAAACCATGAGCAAAGAAGCGAACTCCCAGCTTGCAATTCGCCAGGAGAAGTTTATTCGTGACCTTAAAAATGCTTTGGTGCGAATTGAAGGCAAAACTTATGGAATTTGTCGCGTTACCGGAAAATTGATTGCTAAAGAAAGATTAAAACTGGTACCTCACGCTACTTTGAGCATTGAAGCTAAAAATTTACAGCGTTAAGACCGGTATTGAATTATATTTAAAAGCGCTCCCTGCCGTTTTATGGTGTGGAGCGCTTTTTGTTTATTCCGCCCTATGAGATCAATTTTGGTTATTGCTGTTATTTTCTTCGGGTTTTCTGCTTTTGCACAAAAGAAGACTTTGAGTTTTATGGATGCAAAAGAGATTACAGGGATCATCATAAGGAGCGATGAGGTATTTAAGATAAGGATCTCCACAGCTCCGGTAGAAACTATTATAATAAAAACAAGGGCAGATGGGGAATACTTCAATAACATTAGTCTGGATGCTGAAGTAAGCGGTGAAACTCTCCTGCTTACTTCCCGCTTCAGGGAGATATTACAAAGCGGATTTGATAAGCTGAGTGCCCACAAAGTTTTCGCCATGGAAGTGGAACTTGAAGTGCCCGAAGGTCTCTCGGTTGAAATAATATCCAACCTTGCTTCGGTACTTGCAAAAGGCGTATATGAAAGGCTTTTTGTTCAGCTGAAATCAGGTTATTGCAACCTTCAGGAGTTCAATGGTGACGCCGTAGTAAATACCTTTGACGGTAATGTGGAAGTGGAAACATCAAATGCCCTAGTAAAAGCATCTTCCAGACATGGTACAGTAAATACTGATATCAATGCAGGCGGACAGCATACAATTCAAATTACTTCAATCAATGGCAACATAAGCGTCACAAAAACTAAATAATATTAGTATTTTTGAACGTTTTTAATTTAAATTTTCAATGTCTTTAAAAAAAGCTTCTCTCATTATAATTCTGGTGTTACTAATAGATCAGATCACAAAATTTTATATTAAAACCAATTTTGCACTTGGGGAAGAAATAAAGGTCTTCGAGTGGTTTAGTATTCTTTTTGTGGAAAATGAAGGGATGGCCTGGGGAGCGAGGATTCCCGGGGAATATGGCAAATTGATCCTTACCAGTTTCAGGCTGGTGGCGATCGTGGGGATAGGATACTGGCTGTGGGATTCGGTGAGGAAGAATGGATCGAAAATCTTAATAACAGCTATTGCCCTTATTTTTGCAGGTGCTTTCGGAAATATAATTGATTCTGTTTTCTACGGAGTAATATTTGAACACAGTTACGGACAGGTGGCGGAGTTGGTTCCTGCAGCCGAGGGCTATGGCACTTTAATGCATGGAAAAGTGGTGGATATGCTGTATTTTCCATTATGGTCTGGATACCTTCCGGAATGGATTCCTTTCTGGGGTGGAAATTACTTTACCTTTTTTGAACCTGTTTTCAACATAGCCGATTCAGCTATTACAGTGGGAGTATTTCTTTTGATTCTGTTTAATAAAAGGGCATTTCCTGCGGAAGATGAGCAGGGAGAAGAGAGAAACAAGAAGGTTCAGGCTACTTCCTGATCGAAGATCTTTTCAAATTTTTTGAGCTCGATAGGCTTGATCAAATAATCTGTTACCATATTGAAGGATTTGGCGCGTTCCAAATCGCGGGGATCTATAGAGGAACTCACCACGTATAAGGTGATCTTTTTATTGAAGCTGTTCTTGATCTTGAAAAACTCTCCAAGGAATTCCCAGCCGTCCATTACAGGCATATTGAGATCAAGAAAAATGATGTCGGGAAGCTTGTCCTGGTTCATATTTTCCAGGATAGGCCTGAAATAGTCAAGCGCTTCTTTTCCGTTTTTGAAAATGATGAGATTCCGGGATAATTTTTTGATCTCGATGATCTTTTTGACGAGGTTGACGTAGATGCTATCATCATCAATGATACACGCCAATTCAATGGGCTGCTCCATATTACCGGAATTTGATTTTAAAGGTAGTACCTATATTTACGGTACTGGTCACAGAAATGTTTCCACCCATTGCTTCCACCTGATTTTTCGTTATGAATAACCCAATTCCCTTTGCTTCGGGATGGCGATGAAAAGTTTTGTACATGCCAAACATCTTGTCTCCATACTGGTCCAGATCAATCCCCATTCCGTTGTCACTTACTTCTAAAAAATTACTTCCATTCTCCTGATACGTCTGAATGAAGATGACCGGTTTCCGTCCTTTTTGCCTGTACCTAATGGCATTTGTGATCAAATTTAGTAAAATACTCTCCAGATATTCAGAAATGTAAGTTATTTCGTTCAACTTATCAAAATCAGCGATTATCTGCGCGTTTTCCCGCTTTATCAAAGATGAAGTTGAGGTGATTACTACCTGAAGTGCATCTTCGAATTTAACGGTTTTTTTCTCTTTGGTGAGAATGCTTTGTTTCGTGACAACCTCATTAAGGTGCCTTATGGCCTCGTCAAGATTTGTTGCAATATCATTGACGTTCATCAAGAGATCCAGCTTGTCGCGATCTTTTTTAGACTCTGTAAGCAGCTGCGAAATGAGGCTGAGGTTGCTGCTGTGTGACCGCAGATTATGGGAGACAATATGAGCAAAATTAAAGAGCCTTGAATTTTGTGCTGCAATAATATCCAGGGAGTTCTGCAGATTGATTTCATTGGTTTTGTTGAGGTCAATATCCTGAAAAACTCCTCTTATTCCAATAATCTCCTGTTCCTTATCATAAACCGGTTTTCCTGTTGCCCGTATCCAGAATTCACTGTTGTGGAAGGTGAGCATCTTGATCTCTACCTTAAAAGGTATGCCATATTCTGCACACTTTTTAAACATCTCCTGCGCTTTTTTCCGGTGCTCCTGCGCATAGAACTTCATTTTGTCTTCGGGCCGCGGCTCATAATCGTAAGGACAGTTAAATATCTTTTTAGTGACCTCGTCCCAGTATACCGCACCCGAAGCCGAATCAACATACCAGCCTCCCGTGGAAGTCATTTCGGCGGTTTCCCGATAGTAAAAAAAGTTTTCTTCTATGGTATACTGGTCCCGCTTTGCCTGGTGAATGTTCACGAATAACAGTACTACAGAATCCTCCAGACTGTTTTCCTTCTTTTTTAGGGTACGGCACTCAAACCAGCGGAATTTCCCGTTTTCGAGTTTTAGCCTTACCTCAAGGTTAAAGGGTTTAAATTCGGAAATTAGCTGCCCAAAATGCTCCCGGAAGTCATAACGGTAGTCCTTGTGTAGGATTTCATCGAGGAAGTATTCTAAAGATGCTGTTTTTGTATCCTGCTTTCGCACTAAGACAAGAAAATGATCGGACCAGGTGATTTCTTTTGTAAGAAGATTGATCTTCCAGTAGGCAATATCAAAATCTTTTAAAATATTGTTTAACTGGAGGTCGTTGAGCATCAATAAAATGATTGGTTCATTAAATGTACCTCAAAAAACGACTTTTACAAATTTTTGAAGCTATAAATTTTTCCAGGAGTGACGCAGTAATCGAGTGGAATATCATTTTCTGAAACTTCTGAAATAATGGGCTCTGCTTCAAAGAATGAAAGTCCAACCTTTACGGTTTCTCCTGTGCAACTGTCTAAGAATCTATCGTAAAAACCTTTTCCGTAGCCAATCCTGTTGCCTTTTTCGTCAAAAGCCAGAAGGGGAATGAAAACCACCTCGATATTTTGCGGTGGAATTTCAATTCCGTCCACCGGTTCCGGAATTCCGTACTCGTTTTGCTTTAGGACAGTGGAATCTGTCAATAGATAATTTACCATTCGGAAATTTTCAAAATCAGATTTTGATACCACTACATTCTTATCCTTTCCCTGCAGGATGTGCAGGATAGTTTCGGTATTCACCTCTCTCTTATTGGCAATGCTCAGGAAAAGGTGATAATATGTATATTCCCAGATGGGTATTTTCAGGAGGTTATTGGCGATCTCTAGGCTTTTGTCTTCGATTTCTTCCGAAGAAAAATCTTCCCGCAGCTTCTTGTATCTTAGGCGCAACTCATTCTTCTTCATGACTCTTGTTTGAAGCGGAAAGATGGAAAATAGCATCTCCCTGGTAAACTATTGGCGATTCATTCACATTGATAATATATCCTTCATTTGGTGCCTTAACTTTATGACGCAGTTTCCCGTATGGATCTGTTATAATGGCAATATACTCACCTTTTTCAACATGCTTTCCGCAGGGAATTTTTACATGTAGCAGTCCGCTGTATTTGGCGCGCATCCAGGAGCTGTTTTCAATAACTACGGTTTCCCCTTTTGGATCGGGTACTTCAAATTTCTGCTTTAGCATATCCAGGTGATGAAGGATTCTCATTGCTCCTTCCACACCACTTCTGGCTATATCTTTATTACTGTTGTTGGATTTTCCGCCTTCAAACAACAACACCGATTTTCCATGTTTGGAGCAGGTTTCCCTGTAGGATTTTGTAATGGTTTTTGAGAGGATGGTAAATGGAGCATTGAATATTCGGGCATATTTTAACGCCTCCTGATCTCCTTTTACAATCCTAATCTGTGGGGCATTGAACCTGCTGGCGCCTCCTGTGTGAAAATCCATGCAGAAATCGGCGACCGGTAATATCTTCTGAACAAACTGGTAGGCAAACCTGCTGGCAAGGGAGCCATTTTTGGAACCGGGAAACACCCGGTTAAGGTCTCTGCCATCAGGAAATTCCCTGGTCATATTTAGAAATCCGAAGACATTGATGATAGGGATACAAATTACAGTTCCAATAGCCGGTTTGTTAATTTCCCTTACAATGAGCTGGCGTACTACTTCCACACCATTAATCTCATCGCCATGGATTCCTGCGGTGATCAACACCACCGGTCCCGGTTTTTTTGCCCGTTCAATGATTATAGGTACTTCAACCGATGTGGCGGTGTAAAGCTTCGCCATATTGAAGTTGATGGTGGCGCCTTTGCCGGGCGAAATTCTTTTCCCTAAAAGTTCAAGTACGTTGTTTTCGTCTATAGAAGCCATGCATTACATGTTTCTCTCAATATATCGAATAATTGTTTTGGCGATGTCTTTTCCGGTTGCTTTTTCTATACCTTCCAGTCCCGGGGATGAATTTACCTCAAGGATAAGTGGACCTCTGGAACTTTGCAACATGTCTACCCCCGCAACTCCAAGTCCCATGGATTTTGCTGCCTTAATAGCTGCATTTTCCTCATCATCGGTAAGCTGGATCACAGAAGCAGATCCGCCTCTATGCAAATTACTTCGGAATTCTCCTTCTTTTCCCTGGCGCTTCATCGCACCCACTACATGGCCATCTACCACAAGGGCACGAATATCGGCGCCCCCGGCTTCTTTGATAAACTCCTGAACGATCACCCTCGCCTGAAGTCCGTTGAAGGCTTCAATTACCGATTCAGCTGCATTCTTGGTTTCTGCAAGAACAACTCCAAGTCCCTGTGTTCCTTCCAGTAATTTTATGATCAAAGGTGCACCTCCCACATGGTCGATCACTTCCCCTACATCTTTAGAGTAGTTGGTGAAAACAGTTTTTGGCAATCCAAGCCGGGCGCGGGATAGTACCTGTAAACTTCTCAGTTTGTCACGGCTGCGCACCAGTGACTGTGATTCGGTAGTGGTGAAAACGCCCATCATTTCGAACTGCCGGACTACTGCTGTACCATAAAAAGTAACAGAAGCCCCGATCCTGGGAATTACCGCATCGGTATTTTCCAGATGTCTTCCTCGGTAAAAGATGGAAGGATGTTTTTTCTCGATGATAAGATCACACTTAAGTGGATCGATCACCTCTATGCTATGCTTTCTCTCCTTTGCAGCTTCTATAAGCCGTTGGGTGGAATAGAGATTACTATTTCTGGATAGGATTTTTATATTCATTCTTGGTTGAGATTGAAGGATACGTCAAAATATTCGGTATCTACGATAAATTTTTTGGTGAGAAATTTTCGCCCCAGCAGGACAGGAAATCTCATTTCCTGGCGTGCAGAAAGTGAAAGAGAAATTTTATAGGTTCTGTTGAACAGGTTTATAGTGCTTTGAATCTGATATCTTTTCTGTACCATCCCGTTACTGGATTTCACAAAAACAACATCATAATCTGTAAAAGTAAATTCTTTGCCGTTGTACAGCGGGTGTTCTTCATCCAGAAATGTGCATTTAAGAACGCCATCTTCTTCTTTAATGTTATCACAATGAATGGAGGAGGTGTAAGCTCCGGTATCAATTTTTACTGAAATATCGTTTAAGTGCAAACCCGGAAAATCTGCCCTGTCATAACGACCAATCATTCTTTTTTCCATGGCTGCAAGTTAATAAAAGGAGAATGTTTAAATCTTAACAATTTCTCAAAATATAATACTGAATTTCAGTGAGTTTACCAATTAATTGAAATTTTCCCCCTTAGAAAAAACGGAGTTCCGGGGGTGAAATGAATCTCTTCTACAGGAGCCGGTTCATCAAAAAGGCGGGTTTCGGTTGCAAACTGGGTCTCGTTCCAGTCGGTATCAAAAATGTTCTCTACAATGATCCCGAAAGTGTAATTCCTGTAAGAATAATTCAGGTTGAGATCTGTGACAACATAACCTTCGGCAGTAATGCTGTTATCCTCGTTGGCAGGTCGATCATTGAGGTACCGGTAATTGATGCTTCCGGAGAAATTTTTTAGGTTTTCGATGGCGATCCCTCCGGTAGAAGTAAAGTCCGGCGCCAGGGGAATATAATTTTCTCCTTCCGGGTCTTCGGTGCTTCGGGCGTGGGTGTAATTGGCATCGGCAAAAAGATACAGCCAGTCTGTAGTTTGATACCTTGCCCCAAGATCAATTCCCATTCGCCTGGTTTTTCCGCTGGGCTCCACAATTCCGGCATCTCCAACATACACAAATTCCTGATCCAGAAACAGCGTCCATAAGGCGGCATTAAAAACGAGCCTATCGGTAGCTTTATAAACTGCTCCAAGATCTGCTCCGTAAGCAGCCGGTAAAACGTCTTCCCCGTTGTTGGCTACCACCACTCTGGTGTCATTGGAATGATAACCAATCCCGGTTTTCAAAAACAGCTGAAACTGAGTCGTTGGATTGTAGATGAAATTCAGTTTTGGGCTGGCGAAGACTTTGGTTTCACTTTGATTGTTGTAAGTTTCCGATAGCAGATTTTCATAATCAAACTTGAAGTAATCCAGGCGAAGTGCAGGATTAACTTTGAATTTTCCGAAGTTAAATTCGGTGTTTACAAATCCGTAAGCGTTCGTTTCATCAATATTTCCTAAGGCGAGGCGGTTAAGCAGTTCTTTTCGGTTTCGGGTGTGCGACAGCTCCACTTCATTGATATCATCATATCGAAACCCGATTCCTGAAGTGTAGGAGAAATCAAAATCATTGAATTCTATGAGGTCTGAAACGGCAGTTTCAAAGCCTAAAATATTCCGATCTTCCTGCTGTTTTATCTGGTCTCCGTTAACAGGATCTTCCAGGAAGAAAGTGAAATTGGAGTAAAGTTCGAAATCGTAGTGGTTGTAAAAAGCTTTTGTTTTAAGTCTTTTTGTTGCGCTAAGGTATTTTGAATGTGTGGCCAGTAAATTGGTGCGGCTGGTATTTCCACCTTCGGTATCGTCTATGGCGCCAAACCGGGAAATCATTCCGGCGTCTATTGCACGTTGCGGAATTTGTCCCGAAGCATCCCACTTGCTTTGAAAATGAGAAGCGGTTAAGGTCATTTTTTGATCTCCGGGAATAGAAAAATTATACTTTCCAAGTAAGTTGAACCGGTTGAAATTTTGCGGAGATTCAAACGGGCCATTGGTAAGGTTCAGGGAAGACGCCACGTAGGCGTTGCTGCTTTCCGTTTCCAGAACATTGAACATTCCAACCGTCCTGAAGGTGTCAAACTGCCCGTATTCTACAGAAACAGTACTGTTTTCAAGTCGGTCTTTGGTTTTAAAACCAACATAACCGGCAGTATTGAAATTTCCCTGGTCGGAATAATATGGGCCTTTGCCGAATTCTATTTTTTCGATGGTCTCAGGGATCAAAAAGTGCAGATCTGCATAACCCTGTCCGTGGGCGTGGGAAACCATATTTACAGGCATTCCGTCCACATTGAGGGTAATATCGGTTCCGTGATCTATATCAAAACCTCTCAGGAAAATTTGTTCGGCTTTTCCGCCACCGGCATGTTGGCCAATGATCAATCCCGGCACCCGGCGCAGGATCTCCTGGGAAGATTTCACAGGATTCGTCTGCAGGTCAATTTCTGCAATCTGGTTCAGGATATTTACTTCGGAAGTAATTAGCACCTGAGAAAGGGAGGTTTCTGAAGGTTCTAGAATAAACCTGATCTCTCTTCCAAAATCTTCCGGAGTAATGGAAATTTTTGCTGTACCGTACCCTATGTGGGTGAAAGAAAGCTTGTCATTTACAGAAATATTTTCCAGTTCAAATTTTCCGAAGTTATTGGTTTGGGTGTGCTGGCCGGTATTCTCATTAAAAACCGCAACATTTGCGAGCGGTTGGTTGGAGGAATTAAGAAGCAGGCCTTCTACTTTTTGTGTTTGTGCAAATGCAGATGTAAATGCGAAAAAGAGAATTAGAAACGTTTTCATTTAATTGATGGGTTTAGCGGGCGCAAAGAAAAGCGGTTCATTTTTTGTGAAAAACTAATTTCTTAAATTAAGAAAAATTTAACATTTTTAAAAAGCCGCTGTCAGGGCTTCAGATTTTTTATATTTTACCTTTGGATCAATGGACAAACCTAATGTAGAATTACAGTTAAAAACACTTCCGGAAAACCCGGGTGTGTATCAGTATTTCGATAAAAACGGAAAGATCCTGTACGTAGGGAAAGCCAAGAATCTTAAGAAACGGGTAACATCTTATTTCACCAAGAATAATGACAGTCAGCGGATTCGCGTGATGGTGAAAAAGATCCATGAAATACGACACATCGTGGTCGCTTCTGAAACGGATGCCTTGTTGCTGGAAAACAACCTGATCAAAAAGCTGCAGCCACGCTTTAACGTGATGCTGAAGGATGATAAAACATATCCCTGGATCTGTATAAAAAATGAACGTTTTCCAAGGGTTTTTCCTACTCGGAGACTGGTGAAGGATGGGAGCGAATATTTTGGACCCTATACTAGTTTCAAGACGGTGAATACCTTGCTGGACCTTATTAAAGGTTTGTACCAGTTAAGGACCTGCAATTACGACCTTTCCGAAGAGAAAGTCAGGAACGGAAAATACAAGGTATGCCTGGAATACCATCTGGGAAACTGCCTTGGCCCTTGTGAAGCGAACGAAAGTGAAGCCGAATACCTGAAAAAGATCGAAGCCATACGCCAGATCGTTAAAGGGAATTTTAAAGACTCACTTCAGGAGTTCCGGCTGCAGATGAAGGAGCACGCAGAAAAAATGGAATTTGAAGAAGCCCAGAAGATCAAATCAAAAATTGATGTTTTAGAGAATTACCAGTCCAAATCCACGGTGGTGAATCCGAAGATCAATAACGTTGATGTGTTTTCAATAGTTAGTGATGAGGAATACGGATATGTGAATTTTCTGCAGTTATCGCACGGTGCTATTATTCGTGCCCATACTATAGAACTTAAGAAAAAGCTGGATGAAACTGAAAAAGAGCTCCTGGAGCTTGGGATCATTGAAATACGCCAGCGGTTCAATTCCCTTACCCGTGAAATTTATGTTCCGTTTAAAGTAGATGCGGGGGAAGATATAAAAGTCACGGTGCCGAAACTGGGCGATAAAAAACAGATAGTGGATCTTTCTACCAGGAATGCCAAATATTTCAGGCAAGAACGTTTTAAACAAATGAAGATCGTAGATCCCGACCGTCATGTAAAAAGAATCATGGCGCAGATGAAGAAGGATCTGCGGTTAAAAGAAGAGCCAAGACATATAGAATGTTTTGACAACTCCAACATACAGGGATCAAATCCCGTAGCGGCCTGCGTGGTTTTTAAAGATGGAAAACCCAGCAAGAAAGATTACCGGAAGTTCAATATCAAAACCGTGGAGGGTCCTAATGACTTTGCTTCCATGGAAGAAGTAGTATTCCGGCGTTACAGGAGATTGCTGGAGGAGGGAGAACCATTACCGCAATTGATCATTGTAGATGGAGGGAAGGGACAGCTTTCCAGCGGAGTGAAAGCTTTGGAAACTCTGGGTTTACGCGGAAAAATTGCTATCATTGGAATTGCCAAGCGCCTGGAAGAGATATTTTATCCGGGGGATACTATTCCGTTGTACCTTGACAAGAAATCTGAAACCCTGAAGATTATTCAGCATCTGCGGAATGAGGCTCACCGTTTCGGGATTACTTTCCATCGAAATAAACGCAGCAGTACTGCTTTAAACACAGAACTTGAAAATATTCCTGGCATCGGCGAAAAAACGGTGGTAGAGCTGTTGCAGCAATTTAGATCACTCAAACGCATAAAAGAAGCTTCGAGAGAAGAACTGGCACAGGTAGTAGGAAAATCGAAAGCCGGAATTATTAAAAATCACTACCAGGAAGATGTATAAAAAAATAGTGTTTCTCTTCCTTTTTTGTACGTCACTTTTGTTTTCTCAGGAAAAGAAAGATCCTACCGTTGGGGTGGTTTTAAGTGGAGGGGGAGCAAAGGGACTTGCGCACATAGGTGCCCTGAAGGTCCTGGAAGAAGCCGGAGTGCAAATAGATTATATTGGTGGCACCAGTATGGGGGCCATTATAGGTTCTTTGTATGCAGCGGGGTATACTGCAAACGAGCTGGACAGTATTTTTGAAAGCACCAATTTTGAAATCCTCATTCAGGATGAAATTCCTCGTGGAGCCAGAACATTTTATGAACGAAAGGATGCAGAAAAATATGCTATAAGTCTGCCGTTTGATGATTTCAAAATTTCTTTTCCTTCAGGTCTTTCCAGGGGTCAGAATATTTATAATATGATTTCCAGGCTGACCCTGCATCATGCCGACAAATCTAATTTCAAGGAATTGCCGATTCCGTTTTTTTGTGTGGCGACCAATGTAGAAACGGGAGAAGAGGTGATCATGGACAGCGGCCATCTGCCACAGGCAGTTTTGGCCAGTTCGGCCATTCCTACCTTGTTCAGTCCTATTCTGGTAGATGGTAAATTGTTGACAGATGGTGGGGTGGTGAATAATTTTCCGGTGGAAGAAATGCGGAAAAGAGGAGCAGACATTATCATCGGAGTGGATGTGCAGGATAGCCTTACAGACAGGAATGAGCTGCGAACTGTATTTGAGATCCTCACCCAGATAAGCAATTTCAGGACTGTAAAGGATATGGAGGAGAAAATAAAGGAGACAGATGTTTATATAGTTCCTCCAATTACACCTTTTTCTGTAATGTCTTTTGACCGCGGAAGAAAGATCATCGACGCAGGAGAGGAAGCCGCGAGAAGCAGTATGGAGCAACTGAAGAATATTGCTGCAGAACAGGTAATAGAAACAAGGGAGCCTCTTAAGATCAGGGAGGTGGACAGCCTTTACATATCCGATATCCGGGTGGAAGGAAATCATTCTTATCCGCGGGCTTATGTGCTGGGCAAACTCAGGTTCAGGTATCCTTCAACCGTCTCCTATAAAGATTTTGTTCTGGGGATCAACAATCTTTCGGCTACCGGGAATTTTGATAGGGTAAATTATAAACTGAATCCAATTAACGGTGGTTACGCGATGGAACTGCAACTGGAGGAAAAGGAAAGCAAGACCTTTTTACAAATGGGATTGCATTATGATGACCTTTACAAGAGTGGGGCTTTGATCAATTTCACTAAAAAGAGTTCTCTGTTTACCAATGACGTGGCTTCTTTTGATTTTGTGTTGGGGGATAATTTCAGGTATAATTTCGAATATTACTGGGATAAAGGCTTCTACTGGAGCGTAGGGTTGAGATCCAGGTATAATAGTTTTGACAAAAGTGTGGGAGTCGATTTTGCAGAAAACACCTCCGAAATGAGATCAGATATAAATGTGAATCGGCTTTCAATAGATTATGCAGATCTTACCAACCACGTCTATATAGAAACCCTTTTTGAACAGGTGTTCTCCATAGGATTAGGGGCCGAACATAAATTTCTTGAAGTAACTTCGGAAACGATCAATGACGTGGAAACTACCATTCCATCTACTGTTTTTGACAAGAGTAATTATTTTAGCGCCTTTAGTTATCTGAAATTTGACAGCTTTGATAACAAATATCTTCCCGGAAAAGGATTTTATTTTAACGGAGATTTTCACTTGTACTTTTTATCATCAGATTATCATGAGAATTTCTCAAAATTCTCGATCGTAAAAGGCTCTCTTGGATATGCTTTTTCTCCCACTTCTAGGATATCGGCCAGGATTTCTGCCGGTACGGGCTTTCATATTGGGAACAACGAAAACAACTCCCTGGATTTTTTTCTTGGCGGTTATGGAAATGATTTTATCAATAATATTTTTCCATTTTATGGCTATGATTTTCTGGAGCTTTCTGCAGACAGTTATATAAAAAGCATGGTGGAGGTGGACTATGAAATTTTCAGAAAAAACCACATAATTGCCAGTGCTAATTTTGCCAATGTAGAGGATAATCTTTACAGCACCGGAGACTGGATTTCCATGCCCGATTATTCCGGGTATGCATTAGGTTATGCCCTGGAAACATTTATGGGGCCGCTGGAAGTGAAATATTCCTATTCACCCGATGCCAGAAGCAGTCATTGGTTTTTTAGTCTTGGATTCTGGTTTTAGAATTTCTTTAGGGAGCATTCACATAAAATTTTCCGATATTTGTAGTTAAACAGCGTCTTTTCTGGAAAAATTGCCTTTTTCACGAAAACGTTTTCTTTATTTAAAACTTACAATATGCCTTTTTATCATAAACTGGGGAAGATTCCTCCAAAACGTCACACCGTCTTTAAGAAACCAGATGGAAGCCTGTATTACGAACAATTATTTGGCACCATTGGTTTTGATGGAATGTCATCAAACATGTATCACGAACAACGTCCTACTCAGGTTAAGGAGGTAAAAGGAAGTTACGATGCGAGGCCGAAGATTGCCAAAGAGAACAATATCAAATCTTACAGGTTAAGGGGTTTCCAGATTGTACCGGAACCTGATTATCTCCAAAGCCGAAAAGTTGTACTTACCAATGCCGATGTCGATATTGCACTGGCAGCGCCACAGCAATCGACTTCAGATTATTTCTATAAGAATTCAGATTCCGATGAGCTTTTGTTTGTGCATAAGGGGAGCGGGAAATTAAGAACCCACCTTGGAAATCTTGATTTCAAATACGGGGATTATCTCGTCATCCCAAGAGGGACTATCTACAAGATCGATTTTGATGAAGAAGTGAACAGGCTTTTCATTGTAGAATCCAGACGTCCTATCTACACCCCAAAAAAATACCGGAATCATTTTGGGCAGCTGCAGGAGCATTCTCCTTTTTCCGAGAGGGATATCCGGCAGCCTTATGAGCTGGAAACCAATAATGAATCGGGCGAATTTCTTATCAAGATTAAGAAAAAAGGAGAAATATTCGATATGGTCTATGCTTCCCATCCTTTTGATGTGGTAGGTTACGATGGGTATAATTATCCGTATGCTTTTTCG
This sequence comes from Salinimicrobium marinum, assembly GCF_014651535.1. Classification (GTDB taxonomy): domain Bacteria; phylum Bacteroidota; class Bacteroidia; order Flavobacteriales; family Flavobacteriaceae; genus Salinimicrobium; species Salinimicrobium marinum. The sequence goes on along the minus strand of NZ_BMXB01000005.1, from coordinate 60,936 downwards.
ATCCACGATTTTGAACCTATCACAGGCCGAATCCATCAGCCGCCACCGGTACATCAGAATTTTGAAACCGATGCTTTTGTGGTTTGTTCTTTCTGCCCCAGGTTGTACGATTACCATCCCGATAGTATTCCGGCACCCTATAATCATAGTAATATAGACAGTGATGAGGTATTGTACTATGTAGACGGAGATTTTATGAGCCGAAATGATATTGAGGCGGGACATATTTCATTGCATCCGGCAGGAATTCCGCATGGTCCGCATCCGGGAGCGGTAGAGAGAAGTATTGGGCAGACAAAAACAGAAGAACTTGCGGTCATGGTAGATACCTTCAGGCCATTGATGGTCACAGAAGAAGCAATGAAAATTGCTGACGAGACCTATCATAAATCCTGGCTGGAGCATTAAGCTGAAGAAAAATATTCAGAAATAATAAATATCAACCTGATTTTCAGGAAAGGAAATAAAACAATTATGTCAACAGAAAACACAATAGAATTAAAGAAAACAGTTCCACAGGCAGAAGATTTCTTGCCGTTGCTGGGAACAGATTACGTAGAATTATATGTAGGTAACGCCAAGCAGGCTGCATACTACTATCAGCAGGCCTGGGGTTTTCAGCCTGTAGCATATTCGGGACTTGAAACCGGCAGCAAAGACCGGGTGTCTTATGTGCTTCAGCAGGATAAGATCAGGTTGGTGTTAACCTCTCCAATTCAACCGGGAGGAGATATTAACCGACATATAGATCTACACGGCGACGGAGTGAAAATTGTGGCTTTATGGGTGGATGATGCCCGCAAGAGTTATGAGGAAACCACTAAAAGAGGTGCGAAATCTTACGTGGAGCCTTATGAGCTGAATGATGAGCACGGGCAGGTAGTACTGTCCGGAATTCATACCTACGGGGAAACCGTTCATATGTTCGTTGAAAGAAAAAACTATTCAGGACCATTTATGCCCGGTTACAAGGAATATAAACCGAATTTTAAAACTAAAGAAACCGGTCTGAAATACATTGACCACATGGTGGGAAATGTGGGTTGGAATGAAATGAACAAATGGTGTGAGTTTTATGCGAAAGTAATGGGATTTGCACAGTTGGTTTCATTTGATGACAAGGATATTTCAACAGATTATACCGCGCTCATGAGCAAAGTGATGAGCAATGGTAACGGGAGAATAAAATTTCCAATAAATGAACCTGCAGAAGGAAAAAAGAAGTCACAGATTGAGGAATATATTGATTTTTATCATGGTGCAGGAGTACAGCATATAGCTGTTGCAACAGATAATATTATTGAAACAGTAACAAATCTAAGGGATCGTGGCGTTGAATTTTTGTACGTTCCCGAAGCTTATTATGATGATGTTTTGGATAGAGTAGGTGAAATTGATGAAGATTTGGCACCGTTGAAGGAGCTTGGAGTGTTAATTGACCGTGATGACGAAGGATATTTGCTGCAAATATTTACAAAACCCGTTTTGGACCGCCCAACCATGTTTTTTGAGATCATTCAACGAAAAGGAGCCCAATCTTTTGGGAAAGGTAATTTTAAAGCCCTTTTTGAAGCAATTGAGAGGGAGCAGAATTTACGTGGAACACTTTAAATTGGCAATTAAGCAAAGAATATATTGGCCGAAAACTTAAAAATATAGATAGGTGGATAGGGTTTAGTTAAAGTTGAAATTTCTATTGTTAATACAGGAAAGATGTAAGACTTTTGCACCGCAATTCTGGAGTGGTTACCAGTGATTGTAAAATTAAATTTTTTTTCATAATTTAAGTTTTAGTTGGTTAATAAGATTAAAAACCCTGTCGTAATTTGACAGGGTTTTTTCTTTTAGATACATTTGGAATAGAAATTGTAATTATTTGAAAAATAGCCCATCTAATCTATCCTAAATGAAAAAAATATTTACAGTTTTGATATTCTTTTTTGCTGCAATGGCAAATGCACAATCCAATCATGCATTTCAAGATGGGGAGTGGTTCAAGTTCCGGATTCATTACGGAATCTTCAATGCAAGTTTTGCTACCCTGGAAGTCAAAGAAAAAACATTTAATAATAAACCCGTGTACCACGTTGTAGGGAAAGGAAAATCTACAGGCGCTCTTCACTGGTTCTTTAAAGTAGATGATAATTACGAAACTTATTTTGATAAGAAGAGTGGTAAGCCATACAGGTTTATAAGGCAAATTGATGAAGGGGGACACACCAGGGACATCCAGATCGATTTTGATCATAAAGACAAAGAAGCTCTCGTGTTTAACCGGAAATATGATTCTAAAGCTACCTACCCAATTCAGGATGATGTGCATGATATGCTATCCTCATTTTATTATCTTCGCAATAACTTAGAAGTTGAAGGCCTCGAAATAGGCGATGTGATGCATCTAAACATGTTTTTTGATGACGAGCATTTTGATTTTCAGCTTAAATTCCTCGGAAGAGAGGTTGTTAAGACAAAATTGGGTAAAATTGCAACTTTAAAATTCAGACCTTACGTAATGGCAGGTCGGGTTTTTGAAGAAAAAGAGAGTCTTACGCTTTGGGTGAGCGATGACAAAAACAGGATGCCTGTAAAGATCAAAGCCAACCTTGCGGTAGGATCACTCGATGCTGATATTGATGCTTTTAAAGGGCTAAAACATCCTTTGAGGATCATAATGGATTAATAAATACTATGAGGGAAATTAAACCGGAAATAGCTGATAAGGTTTTTCAGCTGGAAGAGAAATTCAAAAATTCCGGGCAGGATCTTGGTTCTTACCTGGACGGTTTATTATACGACAAATACTTAACCTATTGGGATTATATTAATCTTGATACGCTTTTGAGCTTACAAAAACCACTCACTCACTTTCCCGATGAAGAGATCTTTATAGGATATCACCAGATAACCGAATTATATTTCAAGCTTATCATTCACGAACAAAAACAAATTCTCGAAAAGGAAGATTTAACGGCCGAGTTCTTTATTCAGAAACTTAACAGGATTATTCGCTATTTCCGGATTCTTACAGATTCTTTTGACGTAATGATTCGTGGAATGGAACGGGAACAATTTCTGAAATTCAGGATGGCCCTGCTGCCCGCCAGTGGATTCCAGTCTGCACAGTTCAGGATGATTGAGCTGTATTCTACTCCGCTTAAGAACCTGGTGCATAAAGAAGTGAGAGAGGAGTTTGATAACAATATAAACCTGGAGGAAGTTTTTGACAATATCTACTGGAAAAGAGGGGCTACAGACCTTTCTACCGGAGAAAAAACGCTGACTTTAAAACAATTTGAAAAAAGGTATACCCCAAGATTTCTTCGCATCGCAAATGAACATCGGGAAAATACGATATTTCACAGGTATGAGCGGCTTTCTTCAGAAGAAAAAAACAATAAAAATTTAATTGAGGCGTTGCGTAATTTGGATGTTGCAGTCAATGTAAATTGGTTGCTTATACATATAGGTGCTGCACAGCGATATCTGGTAAATAAGAATAACTCAGTAGCGCCGGCAACAGGAGGAACCAACTGGAAAGAGTTCCTGCCGCCCAGTTTTCAGCGGATATCATTTTTTCCGCAGTTATGGAGTGAAGAGGAGTTGAAAACCTGGGGAAAAGAATGGGTGGAAGAGACATTTAATAATAAAAATTGAGATTTACATTGAAAAGATTAAGTTACCTGCTAGTGATGATGTGGGCGTTTACGTCCTGTAGCGATGAGGTTAGACAAGCTGAAATTGCTGAAGTGATAGAGGAAGAACCTGCTCCTGTGGTACAGGAATTTGGTTTTACCTTAAACGATTATGTGGTGGTGAGGGATACAATTCGATCTGGAGATAGTTTTGGTAATATTCTGATCAACCATGGGGTAAGTCACGGTGATGTCTTCAAGATTGTGCAGGAGGTGAAAGATATTTTTGATCCTCGTAAAATTGTGTTGGGAAAGCCTTACGTGATTTTGAAAGCGAAAGATTCTGCGCAAACTCCTAAAGCTTTTATTTACGAGAATGATAAGATCCAGTATACGGTTGTTAATACAGGCGACAGCATAGCTGCTTATAAGGCAGAAAAACCGGTAACCATCAAGCAACGTGCAGTTTCGGGCGTTATCAGCTCCAGTTTGTCTGCAGCGGTAGAAGAGGAAGGATTGAACTTCCTTATAACACACGAAATGAGCAACATTTACCAGTGGAGTATTGACTTCTTTAGATTGCAAAAGGGTGACAAATTCAAGCTGGTTTTTAACGAAAAATATATCAACGACACTATCTACGCCGGAATAGACAATATAGAAGCTGCGGTTTTTGTCCACCAGGAAAAACCTTACTATGCTTTTAATTATGCCAGTGATTCTACTTCGGGAGACCTGGCTTATTATGATGAAGAAGCAAGACCTTTGCAAAGTTTCTTTTTAAAAGCCCCTTTGAACTACAGCAGGATCTCCTCAAGATTTAGTCCGCGTAGATATCATCCGGTACAGAAAAGATGGAAAGCACACAAAGGAACAGATTATGCTGCCCCGCACGGGACACCCATTTGGAGTACTGCAAACGGCGTGGTTATCGCTTCCAGTTATACAGCCGGAAATGGAAATTATGTAAAAGTGAAGCATAATGGTACTTATACCACCCAATACCTGCACATGTCTAAAAGAGCTGTAAAGCAGGGACAACGTGTGAAGCAGGGAGATGTGATTGGTTATGTGGGAAGCACAGGTTTGGCTACAGGACCTCATGTGTGTTACCGATTCTGGGTAAACGGGGAACAAAGAGATCCATTCCGACAAAACTTACCATCGGCCGAACCTATTGAAGATAAATTAAAACCAACTTATTTTGCCGCTATTGAGCCTTTAAAAGCTGAATTGGGTAAAATTGAATTTAAAAATATATAACGAATGAAAAATATTAATCCAACCCATACAGACGCCTGGAAAAAATTAGAAGAACATTTTCAATCTGCAAAAGATTTTCAGATGAAGGAGCTCTTCAAAGAAAATCCCGGTCGTGCAGATGAATTTTGTATTCAATGGGAAGATTTTTATGTTGATTTCAGTAAAAATATTATAGATAAAGAAACACAGTCACACCTCTTGTCTTTAACTGAAGAGGTTAAATTAAAAGATGCTGTAGATTCTTATTTTTCAGGAGAAGCTATTAATAGGACCGAGGGCAGGGCTGTTTTGCATACTGCTTTAAGAGAGGGTAGTGACGCAAATGTGAAAGTGGATGGTGAAAATATTATTCCTGAAGTGTTTGAAGTAAAGGAAAAGATCAAAAATTTTAGTGAGGCTGTCATTGACGGTACTCGTAAAGGTTACACAGGACTTCCTTTTACAGACATCGTAAATATTGGAATTGGAGGATCGGACCTTGGTCCTGTGATGATCACCGAATCACTTGAGTACTATAAAAATCATTTGAATGTGCACTATGTCTCCAATGTAGACGGGGATCATGTTCATCAGGCTATAAAAAATTTAAATCCTGAAACCACTCTTTTTGTAGTGGTTTCCAAATCCTGGTCTACCCAGGAAACCTTGTCTAATGCCAGCACGATAAGAACTTGGTTTACCAAAAAGGCGCCGCAGGAGGCTGTGGCAAAACATTTTGTGGCCGTTTCAAGTAATGTAGAGGCGGTTCAGGAGTTCGGGATCGACAGTGATAATATTTTCCCGATGTGGGACTGGGTTGGAGGAAGATTCTCCCTTTGGAGTGCAGTGGGTCTTTCCATCAGTTTATCTGTAGGATTTATTAATTTTGAATCACTTCTGAAGGGGGCAAATGCGATGGATGTGCATTTTAAAGAAACTCCTTTTGAGCAGAATATTCCTGTTCAACTTGCACTTTTAAGCGTGTGGTATAATAACTTTTTCAAGGCAGAATCTGAAGCGGTTATACCTTATTCACAATACCTGCACCGTTTGCCTGCATATCTTCAGCAGGCAATTATGGAAAGCAACGGTAAAAGTGTGGACCGTAACGGAAAACCTGTAGATTACCAAACCGGAACGATCATCTGGGGTGAACCCGGAACAAATTCACAGCATGCGTTTTTTCAGTTGATACATCAGGGAACAAAATTGATTCCTGCGGAATTCATCGGATTTAAAAAATCCCTTTTTGAAGATAAGGATCACCACAACAAGCTTATGGCTAATTATTTCGCTCAAACCGAAGCTCTTTTGCAGGGAAAAGATGCGGCCACGGTTGAAGCTGAGTTAAAAGCAAAAAATGTTTCCGAAGAAGAGATTGGTCATCTTGCACCTTTTAAAGTATTTTCAGGAAATAAACCGACTACCAGCATTCTTATTGATAAGTTAACACCTGAAAGTTTAGGGAAACTTGTAGCCCTTTATGAGCATAAAATCTTTGTTCAGGGAGTGATCTGGAATATATACAGTTATGATCAATGGGGAGTGGAATTGGGTAAACAGTTAGCAACGAATATCTTGAAAGAGATAGAGGGAAATGACGTAGCACAGCATGATTCTTCTACAGAGAAAATGTTAAAATTTTTCCTTAGTTAGATTCTTTATTCATGTAGCTATTGTTATGTACTTGTTAAGTATATGATAATTAGTTGTTTGTAATTTTTAGTTAAAAAGTTTTGGATGAGAACTTTTGAAAAAAAATCTTAACGTTCAGTTAAAGGTTATTTTTCAGGAAATGCGTTCTTTTGCATCAACTTTTAAAACTCAAACTAACAAATTACACAATGAGGAAATTATTAGCATTAGCGTTGTTTCTAACATCAGCGACAATTTTTGCTCAGGGGACTATTACCGGAACGGTAATAGATGCCGAAATGGACGCTCCATTGCCGGGTGCAAACGTAGTGGTCACCGGTACCGATAACGGTGCTATTACTGACTTCAACGGAGAATTCAGTCTTAATGTGCAGCAGGGAACAGGTACTATAGAAATTAGTTTTCTGGGCTTTGTAAAAGAAGTGATTAGCTTCAACGTTTCTAACGGAGCTACTGTAGATCTAGGTCAAATCCAAATGTCTCCCGATGCAGATGCATTAGATGAGGTAATTGTTACCAGCTATGCATTGGCAATTGACCGTAAAACACCTGTAGCTGTTTCTACGATTCGTGCAGAAGAAATTGAAACTAGATTAGGAAACCAGGAATTTCCTGAGATCTTGCGCTCTACACCTGGTGTTTATGCTACCAAAGGTGGTGGTGGTTTCGGTGATTCTGAACTAACGTTAAGAGGTTTTAACTCAGAAAATATTGCAGTAATGATCAATGGTATTCCTGTAAATGACATGGAAAACGGTCGTGTTTACTGGAGTAACTGGGCAGGTCTTTCAGATGTTACCCGTACTATGCAGGTGCAACGTGGATTAGGAGCTGCACGGGTTGCTGTTCCATCTATTGGAGGTACTGTAAATATCCTTACCAAAACTACAGATGCCGTTGAAGGTGGTAATATATTAATGTCAACCGGAAACGATGGTTACCAGAAATATGGCTTCACTCTTTCTACAGGTCTGCTTGATAATGGTTTTGCAGCTACAGTTTCTGCATCCAGAACTACGGGTAACGGATATATTGACGGAACTCAGTTTGAAGGTTATTCTTACTTCGTAAACCTTGCAAAAGATTTCGGTGATGATCACCAATTATCTTTCACTGCTTTTGGAGCACCACAATATCACGGTCAGCGTCAAAACGCAGAATCTATTGAAACTTACAGAGACAGTGAGAGCGGAACAAAATTTAACCGTGACTGGGGTTACAGAGACGGTCAGGTTGTGCATATCGAAGACAACTTCTATCACAAACCACAGCTTTCCCTTAACCACTACTGGACAATTTCAGAAATCACTTCCTTATCTACGGCTGTGTATGCTTCCTTTGGACAAGGTGGCGGCGGCGGCTGGGGAGGCGTCAACAAATTTGGAATTGGAAGTTACAACAACCCAAATCCATATCGTGATGGCTACCTTCAACCCGTAAATGTAGATAGAATTGTAGATGAGAACGTTGCTCGTGGAGCACTAGGTTCTGAAACCTACTTAAGAGCTTCAAGAAACAACCACAACTGGTATGGAGCAATTTCTACACTTTCTACGGATATTACAGATAATATTGAATTTATTGGAGGAATTGATGCGAGATATTATGTTGGAGAACATTATACGGAAGTAACAGATCTATTAGGAGGCCGTTTTGTATTTGATGATGATGATGCAAACAATCCTGTAGTGATGGCTCAGGTGGGCGATAAAATTGATTATTATGATGAAGGAACTGTACTTTGGGGTGGAGCTTTTGCACAGGCAGAATATTCAAAAGACGATCTTTCTGCATTTATATCTTTAGCCGCTTCTAATACTGGTTATAAAAGAGAAGATTTCTTTAGCTATTTAGATACAGATCCTTTAAGAGAAACAGATTACCAAAATTTCTTTGGATATAGTGGTAAAGGTGGAGCTAACTACAACCTTGATCAAAACAATAACATTTTTGCCAATATTGGATATTTCGAAAAAGCACCTTTCTTTGATGCTGTATTCTTAAACTATCGAAATGATATTAATGATGAGGCCAAAAACCAGAGAATCTTTAGTGCTGAACTTGGATATGGTTTCCGTAGCCCAAATTTCAGGGCAGACCTTAACCTATACAGAACTAACTGGAGAGATAAAACTTTGGTTCAGTCATTCCAGAATGCAGATGGTAGCTCAGGTTCTGCGAATATTTTAGGTGTGAATGCACTTCACCAGGGTGTGGAACTTGAATTCTCTTACAGACCATGGGAAAACCTTACTTTTACAGGGATGGGCTCAATAGGTGACTGGAGATGGCAGGATGATGTAACAGGAGTTCAATTGTTTAATGATGAACAGGAATTGGTTGCTACAGTAGATCTTTATATTGAAGATCTAAAAGTAGGTGGATCTGCGCAAAATACATTTGCTTTAGGAGCAGATTATGAGGCTATCGAAGGAACTTTCATCCGGCTTAACTTCAACTATTTTGATGAGTTGTACACAAACTTTGATCCTAACACTCGAAACAATCCGGAACTTGGACAATCTTGGGAAGTGCCAGCATACAGTCTCGTGGATTTCGGTGTAACGCATGATTTTGAATTTGGTGGATTTGATGCTACTTTAATGGGGAACATCAACAACCTTTTTGATACCGAATATATTGCTGTGGCACGTGACTCCGGACAATATTTCTACGGGTTTGGAAGAACCTTCAATGTTGGAGCAAAAATTAAATTCTAAAAAAAATATAAAATGAAAAACTCAATTTATTTTTTAATGTTGTTAGTAGGCCTGGTCTTCACCGGTTGTGAGCCTATGGAAGACATTCACGAGGACGTGGACGCGGAACTGGAGGCGAGACCTAATGCCGGAAATCAGGAATATACTTTGACTGACGAGGATTACGAAGCTCTAGGTTTGGAGTATGGAAATTTCAACTCTGTTGAAGAGGCTAACGAATTACTTCCGGAATATTTATCTGAATTGTATCCTGTTTTGGGAAGAGGTTCAATTGCTAATGTAACAATAGATATTTATCATCCTAACCGTGCGACCGAGGTAGAAAACAGTACTGAACATGAAGTAACTGAAGAAGAATACGAGGAGCTGGGATTCAACTATGGTAACTTTGACAGTGCCGATGATATGCAGAAATTTCTTGATTGGAAATACGCTGATGCAACTGCCGGAGACGTTGTTGAATTAACCTACAAATACTACGCGGGAACAACTACTGAACGCACAACAAACTTTGTTCTTGTAGATGAACAATGGACTCCTGCTGTAACACTGGAGAGAGAAGATTATACTGACATGGGTCAATCTTATCCTAACTTTTCTAACAGGGAAGATGCTCAGAGTTACATTGCTACTTACTTAGGACTAAATAATCCGTATGCTGTAGAAGGCGATGAAGTAGCTGTTATTTTTGATATGTATTCAAGTGGATCTACCAATACGTATGTAGAAGTATTTACTTACAATGGTTCGTCCTGGGCAGCACCTGTTCCGGGTGCTTTAGTTCCAACTACGTTGCAGTTTGGGCATAACGGTGATGAATGGGAGCCAGATAATACTATTTTGTACACTATGACCGCAGCTGATTTCAGCCTGGTTGGGGAAACTCTTGCAGACGAGTATACAGATCCTGCCTGGAGTGCAGGAAACTATGCGAATTTTGACAGACGTGAAGGAAACAGAAATTACTGGAGCGATGAAATGCTTCTTGAAGCAGTTAACATTGTATTGAATAATGTTGCTTCAAACGCCGAAGAAGGACAGAAGTACGTTGTATATTTTGAGATATACAATGGATCTGCAGGTGTTGAATCCCTGAATGTTATTAAACAAGACGGTGAGTGGATTCTTAATCAATAGAATTCTATCTTCATATTTATTAGTACCGCCCCTCAAAAAGGGGCGGTTTTTTTGTGTAAAAAAACTACCTTTACAAATAAAATTAATCTTATGTATTCAACCGTATACTTTATTCATTCCTGGTGGGCTTATCTTGTAGTATTAGTACTAATTATTGCATCGGTCAATGCTTTGATCGGGCTCTTTACTAAAAGAGATTACAACGCAAATGATTTCCGTATTTCTCTCTTTACTTTAATCGTTTCCCATATTCAGCTGCTAATAGGTATAGTTTTATTCTTTGTCGCGCCATATTTTCAGGTGCTTTTAAATAGCGGAATGGGTGAAGTGATGGGTGACAGTACCTTGCGGCTATACATTGTGGAACACCCGTTAATGATGATCATTGCAGTAGTTTTGATCACTATAGGTTATTCCAAGCACAAAAAGAAACTTACATCAAACCCTAAGTTTAAAATGCTGGCCATTTTTTATACCCTCGGATTATTATTTGTTCTTTCCAGAATACCGTGGGCGACCTGGCTGAGCTAGAGAAATCTTAGTCTTTATTTACCTTTCTCCATGTTTTAAAGTAAATGAAGCGTACTGATGAACAAAACAAAAAACCGGGAACAGACTCTTCTAAAATGAATGATCTGTTTCCGGTTTTTTTGCTTCTGAAGGAGCAGTAGTAATAGGAAAGTTTCAGGAATAGAGGTTCTATTTTTAATCTTCGGTTTCAGAAAATAATTCTGAACCGTTACTCTCCTTGATAAGATAAATGTACACCGGAAAATGATCTGAATATTCTCCCGTGTATCCGCTATACCCAAAACTCCTGAAAGGATAGTCTTTGTACTGCCCTGAAGTCGTCACCAGAAAATTATCATTTGCTATGTTCGCCCGGTAAAATTGAAAGGAGGAATAATCCTTTTCAAGAAATGGTTTAGAAGGAATGATCTGTTCACAAATATTCTAGCCATCTCTGTAGCCGAACTCCCAGTGCTTTTTTGGAAAAGGATGCCATAGGATTATAAAGATCTTTTATCCGACTGGTTTTCCTCCGGAAAAGTGGATCTTTCCTGTGCCGAAGGAACAGGTTACATAGCCTTCAAATTCACCGGAAGTGATTTGCCGCACTACGACGGGATCTATGAACTGGATGATGTTTTAGTCACTTCGGATTAATTGAACCAGAGGAAGTGAAATTCAGTATTCTTATAGCAAAGGTGAATCAGTTATATTTGCAGCATTCTAAATATACAAATGCAGCACGAATACAATATACAGGTACCACCCGAAACAGCAGGAAATCAGGAAGCTTTAAAACAATTTGTTTCTAAACATGCTGAAATTTCCCTGCATGAAATTTCACACATCAGAATCCTGAAAAGGAGCATTGATGCCCGGCAGAAAGCGATAAAAGTGAACCTACGAGTGTTGGTTTTTGTTCAGGAGGATTTTAAAGAACAGAAACCGTCACTTCCCAATTACAGGAATGTTACAGGTGCCGAAGAAGTTATAATTATTGGTGCAGGTCCGGCAGGATTGTTTGCGGCTTTGCGTTGCATCGAACTAGGAAAAAAACCCATAGTCCTTGAACGTGGAAAGGATGTGAGGGCGCGACGTCGGGACCTGAAAAAACTCAATATTGAGCACATTGTCAACGAGGATTCCAACTACTGTTTTGGAGAAGGTGGCGCCGGAACTTATTCCGACGGAAAGCTCTACACCCGAAGCAAAAAACGCGGAGACGTCAACCGGATCCTGGAGCTATTTGTTGCCTTTGGTGCGACCGATCAGATTCTGGTGGAAGCGCATCCGCATATCGGGACAAACAAGTTACCGGGAATCATCCAGGAGATGACAAAAACCATTCTTGACAATGGGGGAGAAGTGCTTTTTGAATCACGGGTAGTAGATATTGAGGTAAGGAATAATGAAGTAGCCGGAGTAGCCCTCGCGACCGGAACAAAAATTCCTGCAAAGAAACTGATTTTAGCTACCGGACATTCAGCAAGGGATATTTTTGAGCTGCTGCATAAAAAAGATATTCTTATTGAAGCAAAATCTTTTGCGCTGGGAGTGCGAATAGAGCATCCTCAGGTGTTGATAGATAAGATCCAGTACAATAGGAAAGACAGAGGAGAGTTTTTGCCGCCATCGGCTTATAGTTTGGTAAAACAAGTGGAAGGTCGGGGAGTGTATTCCTTCTGTATGTGCCCAGGTGGGATCATTGCACCCTGTGCCACCTCTCCGGGAGAAATTGTTACCAACGGCTGGTCGCCAAGCAGGCGGGATCAACCTACGGCCAATTCCGGAATTGTGGTGGAAGTTCGCCCGGAGGATTATAAGATCTTCGGAAATTCTCCTCTTGCAGCATTAAATTTTCAGAAGCAGGTGGAACAGAAAGCCTGGCTGGAAGGTGGAAAAACACAAACGGCACCCGCACAGCGAATGGTGGATTTCAGTAACGGAAAACTCTCTGCAGACCTTCCGGAATCTTCCTATAAACCAGGAATCGCTTCGGTAGAACTGGGCAGTATACTTCCGGAATTCATTTACAGAACCCTACAAAAGGGATTTCAGGAATTTGGGAAAAGTATGAGAGGATACTACACCAATGAAGCTGTAGTCCACGCAACGGAATCCCGGACTTCTTCGCCTGTGCGTATTCCGAGGGACAGGGAAACTCTGGAGCACGTTCAGATCAAAGGATTATACCCGTGTGGCGAAGGCGCAGGCTATGCCGGCGGAATCGTTTCTGCGGCTATAGACGGTGAAAAATGTGCTGAGAAGGCTGTGGGTGCGATGAAAAATTAAATTGTTTAAACAAGATACCTCTCAGGTTTTTAAAACCTGAGAGGTCTACTATTGAATTTGTTTTTGTTTTATCTTTAAGTTATAGAATTCAGCTAACTGTGATTGTTGTAAATGGTTCCGAATTTCGTGCACAGCTTGACAAACTTCTTGATGACGTTGAGAAGAAAAGTGAAACCTTTGTGATCAAAAGGGGGGAAGAGCAAAGGCAAAGGTGCCGTCATAATTTCCCTTGATGAATATTATTTTGTCATGGAAACAATACATCTATTGGGTTCAAGGAAAAATGCAGAAAGGTTTGTTTGAATCCGTTCAGCAAATGGAGGAGAAAGAAGAAAAGATGATCGATAAAAAATAATTAGAAATCGAAGGTGTAGAGACCTCACAGGTCTACGAGACCTGTGAGGTCTAATCAATAACTATTGTCCCTTCTTATACGCCTCTTCGTAAGGAGACCAGATTTCATAAATAGGATCACCTTTTGAACTTTTTCCGCTGTGGTACCATTCTCCGTCTTTTACTTCATATTCGAATTCCAGGTTGGCTCCTACACGACTGTCGTCTCTTGAAAAGAATTCAATGTTTTCGGTGTATTTTCCATTTTCAGCAGAATAGGTACCGCCGCCTGTACCGCTGAATTCCTTAGTTTCAGAATTAAATGCCACCCACTGAAACCTTCCGCCTCCAAGGATTTTTATAGTTCTTCTTGCTCCCGGGGTGCTGTGGCGGATTTCTCCATCCCGCATTCTTCCCGTGATTACCCAGTTTCCATTTAGATCATCATCTCTTTCAGAAATTCTTTCCCACACTTCAGAATACTCGTCATTCCAAATCTTTAGTTTATCTCCCTGTACGCCAAATTCAAACTGACTTGTCTTACCAATTTTTTCAGGTTTTTCAGTATTGAAATCCTGAGTTTCCTGGTAAAATGATTCGTTCAGTGAATATTCTCCGCCAGCTGCTTTTACAAATGCATCTGTAGCTTTTTCTTTTGTTCCGTAAGCGAAGTATCCATCCTGGTAAATACGTACTGTTTCTTCATCTGTTACCCATTGTCCCTCTTTTTCAATAAGTTTCCATGAGCCTTCGATATCCTGAGCAGAAATGATTCCGAAGAAAAATAAAAAGCCGAGTAAAAATAACTTTTTCATAATCAGTGGTTTAATAGGTGATTAAAAATAGTAAATTTTAAAAATAGAAAGCCTTACAAATTATGATATCTGCAAGGCTTATAAAATTTTGTTGTGTATTGAACCTATTCTTCCTCTTCCCCATACGTATCATATTCGGGGTACAGGAAATTGTTATACGGAAACCTTGTGATGTGGATCTCACGAACGGCTTCATATACTTTCCTTCTGAATTCTTCCATATTCTCCTTGTTGAGGGCCGAAATGAAAAGCACATTGTCTCCCAGCCTGTTCATCCATGTATTTCTCCAGTCGTCCAGAGTATAATGGGATTCGGTTCTTTCGGTCATCAGATCGTCTTCTTCAATTTGTTCAGCAACATAATTGTCGATCTTATTGAATACCATTAAAGTTGGTTTGTCTGCTCCTTTAATTTCAGAAAGCGTCTGATTCACGGAAGCTATATGTTCTTCAAAGTTGGGGTGAGAGATGTCCACCACGTGCAGGAGTAAATCGGCTTCTCTTACTTCATCTAAGGTAGATTTAAAAGACTCTACCAGTTGGGTCGGTAATTTCCTAATGAATCCTACGGTATCGGTTAACAGGAAAGGTAAATTGCGAATTACAACTTTTCTTACTGTGGTATCGAGTGTGGCAAAAAGCTTGTTTTCGGCGAAAACTTTACTTTTGCTAATCACATTCATTAAGGTGGATTTTCCCACGTTGGTGTAACCTACAAGGGCAACCCGCACTAATTGTCCTCGGTTTCCGCGCTGTACCTCCATCTGTTTATCGATGGTTTCCAGTTTCTTTTTAAGAAGTGCTATTTTATCCCGAACAATCCGGCGGTCAGTTTCAATTTCTGTTTCTCCGGGCCCACGCATTCCAATCCCACCACGCTGTCTTTCAAGGTGAGTCCACATTCCCGCAAGTCTGGGGAGTAAATATTGGTATTGCGCCAGTTCTACTTGTGTGCGGGCATAGCTGGTCTGTGCCCTTTGGGCAAAAATATCTAGAATTAAATTAGTTCTGTCGAGTACTTTGCACTGAAGGATCTTTTCAATGTTCTTTTGTTGTGCAGGAGAAAGTTCGTCATCAAAAATGGCAGTTCCAATTTCGTTTTCAGAGACATACAACCGAACTTCTTCCATTTTCCCTGTTCCAATAAAAGTCTTGGGATTGGGCATGTCAAGTTTTTGTGAAAACCTCTTTTGTACCTCGCCACCGGCAGTATAAGTGAGGAATTCCAGCTCATCCAGATATTCCTTTAGTTTTTCTTCATCCTGTTCCCTGGAAACGATTCCTATTAAAACAACCTTCTCATATTCTAAATTGTTCTTTTCTAGCATAGAATGTTTTGCTTTTACTACAAAGTTACATAAATGATTGCTATTAATTTCGTCGAGAAGAGCAGCCTTTAATATTAAATTTAATATTCAAATATGCCGCAAATATTTAAAAGTTCTCTTTACCGAAACTTTAAATTTTTGGAAGGATTAAATTAGTAATAATATCTTTCAGGAAGAATGAACAAACCTGTGATTACTATTATTCTATAATTATTCGTGGAATTAGTTGCTTTCGAGAAATATCAATATTTCCTGAAATTTGCCGCGAATGCACGAATGTTCTTTTTCTACAAATTCCGAAAAGAAAATTCTAAGGCAAAGGAATGGGTTCGTTTGCATCTAATCCTCACGGAAGGAAGCAAATAATAAATGATTATCCGTGAATTTGTGGTTTTCATTCAACAAGAGAAAAGGAAAGTTACAAGGGGTAACCTGATTAAAATTCAATGTTGAAACCTAAACCAAATACTTCCCTTATCTGAAAAGCACCCACGGCATTATCATCATAGATTGCCTGAAATATAAGGTTAGTGGTTAGGAAGCTGTTGACCCCCATTTCAAGGTTAAGAAGATAATCAAGGTCTACATTATCGGCATTTTCGAGATAATTGGAATACAGACTCAGTGTGTTTTCCATAACAACATTCTCAATAATTTCGAATTTTCCATATCCTGTGAGGGATGCACCCCATTCAAATCGTGTGGATTCTCCTTTGGAAATCCCAAAATACCTTCCGTCCTCATAATTTTCACTGCTTGTAAATCGCGCATCTACAAAAATAAATCTGGCAGTGGAAGGGGCGATATTGAAAAAGAAATCTTCATTCTTTTTCCACATAATCCCAGGTCCGAACTGGAGGTAAGCAGGGGAAAGAAAAGTGGTGAATTCGGTTCTGGATTCTTCCCCGGTGTCGGGGTTATTGGCGTATTGATAGCCTTTGTCGATCTGAGTTCTAAAGTTGGTGAAAAAGGAATAAAACCAGTATGATTCTTTCAGCTGTTTTCCAACAGTAGAATTAATTTCGAGTCGGTCGCTGGTTTTCCGGAAGTAATCGCTGGCTTCAGTACGTGTGAGTCCGTAGTTGGCAAGGATCTTTGTGCCCCAGGTGATATCATCTTTCCGGTAATTGAAATCGTAGTCTAAAGTTGCATTTCCGGCAATACTGGAAGTTCCGCCGCCGGTCCATTCTTTATTAAATGCCGACTGATTAAAAAGGATCTGAAATTTACCTTCTGAAGACCATTCTCTCGTTTCTTCATCTTCCTCCGCATCTTCCTGAGCCTGACCCGAATAAATTCCGAAGAAAAGAATTGCAGAAATAACCCACTTGTACATATACCCGTTTATTTTTTAAAGAGTGGAACAGAAGAACAGGCTTCCCCGTACATAAGGCTTCGCGCCACAGGCTGTAATTTTTCAATAAGCTGTATGTAAGCATTTTGCGGCACAGGTTTGTTGGAGCAGCCTTTAACAATAACTGGTTTGTCCTTATATTCAGATACATCAAGCTTATCAATAACCTCTGCGTATAAAATACTGTTTAAGGTTTCCAGGTCTCCTACCACTACTTTTTTTGAATATGGAGATAGATAAGTGGTAAGAAGCATATATGCCCAACCTGGAATAATGGCATCTGTTGAACAATGTAAGGCAACAAATTTATCCTGATAAATTGACCAGTCATGATGTTTTGCTGCTTCCCGGAAATCTTTCTCCCGCAGCACAAATCCTTCCAGCAACCAGTCTTTGATATCAAAAAGAACTCTTTCCCCCTTTGGATAATGATCTTCCAGGTCAAAGGTTATCAACTTGCTATTCGCAATTCTGTTTACTATTTCTGCTGACATAATTTTTCCTTTTTTTCGGCTATTTTTACCACAAATCCCCAAATAAAAATTCAGAATTCGGAGTTTATACAATGTAAACCCTGTCTCCTGAATTTTTGCAAAATCTTGTGAAGTGTAATTTACAATTACAACATTCCGAGTTCCAGTTTGGCTTCTTCGCTCATAAGCTCCTGCGTCCATGGCGGGTCAAAAGTAATCTCCACCTCTGCGTCTTTGACCTCATCAAGTGACTTTACTCTTTCTTCAACTTCCTGTGGTAAAGATTCTGCTACCGGACAGTTTGGGGTAGTAAGCGTCATTAATATTTTAACCTCATCATCTTCATTGACCATAACGTCATAGATAAGGCCCAATTCGTATATATCTACCGGAATTTCGGGATCATAAATGGTCTTTAATACCCTTACAATTTTCTCTCCTAATTCCTCTGAGTTCTCTGCGTGTTCCATCTTAATTCAATTGTGTTTGGTATGCTACAGCATACATTTTTAGCTGCTTGATCATACTCACCAATCCGTTGGCACGGGTGGGCGAAAGGTGTTCTTTTAATCCAATTTCATCAATGAATTGGGTATCTGCATCAATAATATCCTTCGGGTGTTGGTTTGAAAAAGATCTTATCAACACGGCAATGATACCCTTGGTGATAATGGCATCACTATCTGCAGTGAAGATCAATTTTTCGTTCTTCATTTCAGCATGTACCCAAACCTTACTTTGACAACCCATAATGAGATTATCTTCAGTTTTATATTTTTCGTCAATTAGTGGAAGAGATTTTCCCAATTCGATCATATGCTCATAACGTTGCATCCAATCATCGAAAAGTGCAAATTCATCTACAATTTCTTCCTGTATCTCTTTTATATTGTTACTCACTTTAATTCGATTTAGTTAACGTAATTAGAGGTCTGTTCCCTTCGGAAAAGAAGGTGAATTCATCTCCTGTACGAATAAATTTTGTAGCTTCTTCAAAGGATTCCAGTATTCGCTGTTCGGTTTTCATTTTACCTTCGCAGTATTTCCTGGTACTTATAGGCGTAGTGAAATTCACATCCCTGCCTTCCTGATAGAAATTAGCCGAAAACTGATTGCAGCCGGTATTTCCCGAAATGATATTACCAATAGGATTAAAACTGAAAACGATCTCTTCGGAAAAAGAATTCCCGCGTAATCCTGTTAATTGATATTCCCCGTCCAGAACTTCATCTGAAACAGTATCTGCGGTATTAGCACAGGATACTGAAAATATTACCGCCAAAATGAACAGGAGAGCTCTCATATCAATTAAGATAACATGGTTTTTGCCTTTTTCACTGCTTCTACAAAGGTATCTATTTCTTCTTTAGTATTATAGAATGCAAAAGAAGCTCTTACTGTTCCCGGGATTTTATAGTAATCCATAATAGGCTGGGCGCAGTGATGCCCTGTTCGGACCGCAATTCCCAGTTTATCTACAATGGTGCCTATGTCATAGGGATGAATTTCGCCAATATTAAAAGAGATCACGGCCGTTTTCTCTTTTGAAATTCCGTAAATTCTTAGATCTTGAATTTCCAGTAATTTTTCTGTGGCATACTCCAGTAATTCATGTTCGTATGCCGCAATTTTTTCAAAACCAATATTGTTCAGGTAATCCAATGCTGCTCCAAAAGCAATTCCGCCGCAAATATTGGGGGTTCCGGCTTCAAATTTATGTGGCAGACCTGCATAGGTGGTTTTTTCAAAAGTCACTGTTGCGATCATTTCACCACCACCCTGATATGGAGGAAGTTTTTCCAGCCATTCTTCTTTTCCATATAGTATCCCAACTCCTGTAGGACCACACATTTTATGTCCTGAAACGACGTAGAAATCTACATCCAGTTCCTGTACATCTGCTTTTATATGAGGGGCAGCCTGTGCTCCATCAAGCAGAACAGCTGCTCCTTTAGTATGTGCTTTCTGAATGATTTCTCTCACCGGATTTATAGTTCCCAATGCATTGGAAACGTGGTTTAAAAATACAAGCTTTGTTTTTTCTGAAAGTAATTCTTCAAATTGATCCATTTGCAACATCCCGTTGTCATTCATGGGAATAACTTTCATCACTGCTCCGGTGCGTTCGCATAGCATTTGCCAGGGAACGATGTTGGAATGATGCTCCAGTGCAGAAACCAGAATTTCATCACCTTTGGAAAGTAATGAACCAAAACCATGTGCTACAAGATTAATGGCGTGTGTGGTTCCTGAAGTAAATATGATCTCATGACTTTTTTCAGCGTTGAAATGTTGCTGAACTTTTTGCCTCGCACCTTCATAAGCATCTGTTGCCTCCTGTGACAATGTGTGAACACCTCTGTGGATATTTGCATTATAACCTGTGTAATAATCTGAAATGGCATCAATTACCTGCTGAGGTGTTTGAGAGGTTGCTGCATTGTCAAAATACACCAGCGGATATCCGTTCACCTTGCGGGAAAGAATAGGAAAATCCTTCCGGATAGATTCGACGTCAAAAATATTTTTTTCAGCAGCAATTTTCATTTCAGAAGTAAATTAAGAGATGTTGGAACTTCGGTTATTAGAGATTGAATCCGATGCTTACGCCCAGTTTATTGGCGATGATCTTATTGATTTTTCTTTTAATTTCCGGAATCTTTACACTTTCCAGTACATTATTGGCAAAAGCATACATTAACAATGCACGTGCTTCTTTCGCCGGAATTCCACGGGAACGTAAATAAAACAACGCATCTTCGTCAAGCTGACCAATGGTACAACCATGACTACATTTTACATCATCTGCAAAGATCTCCAGTTGGGGCTTTGAGTTAATGGTGGCTTTATCGTCTAACAAAATGTTATTGTTGGATTGAAAAGCGTTGGTTTTTTGTGCTTTTTTATCTACCAGTATTTTACCGTTAAAGACCCCTGTGGAGTTTTCTCCGAAGACACCTTTGTAATCCTGATGACTTTCACAGTTAGGCTCCTGGTGATGAACCAATGTATTGTGATCTACATGTTGGTTTCCTTCTATCACCGTAATTCCCTTTAAAGTAGAATCTATGCGTTCTCCTTTTTGATAGAAGTTAAGATTGTTCCTTGTAATGTTTCCGCCAAAGGAAAATGTATGAACAGAGCAAAAGCTTTCACGGTGCTGTTCAATAAAAGTGTTATCTACCATAGAAGCAGATTTTCTGTCATTCTGGATCTTATAATAGTCCACAACTGCACGTTTATCAGCAAAGATCTCTGTCACTGAATTTGTCAATACCGGATTATCAGAAAGGCTTTGATGACGTTCAATGATCTGAACATGGGAATTTTCACCCACCACGATCAAATTTCGGGGTTGTACAAGCAAAGCAGCTTCATTTCCGGTAGAGAAATTCACCACTTGTATAGGCTTGTCGGCCATCGTGTTCTTCGGAATATTAATGTAGGCTCCTTCCCTTGAAAAAGCTGTGTTCAGGGAAGTTAGGCTTTCTTTTGGTGCTACTTTGTTAAAATAATTGTCTATTACCGCCTTATACTTTGGACTGTTCATAGCCGAAGACATAAGACATGCATCTATTTTTTCATGAGTGGTAGCCGAAAGGTGAGAAGAATAAATCCCGTCAACAAACACAATTTTATAAGTGTCGATGTCGTCGATAAAATATTTCTCAACATCCCGATAATCAATCGCATCCTCCTTTTTAGGGAAAACAGTGTAATCGTGCTTTAAAATTTTATTTAAAGAAGTGTATTTCCATGCTTCCTGCTTTTTAGAGGGAAAACCCAAATCATCAAAATCTTTAATGGCACGACTTCGTATATCATGCACTTCAGAATGCATATTCACCTGCTCTTCAAAAGCTAGAAAAGAGGATAATAATTTATCTTTTAATTCCATATCAATATCAAATTGTCCTTTTCCGTTAACCGGAAAATATATTTTGTAAGCTTCTTTATGTTCAGTTTTTGCAACTGAGTCTATGAGGCGCTCACTTCTTCTTTCAGCCAGTCGTAACCTTTTACTTCAAGCTCTTTTGCAAGCTCTTTGGTTCCGGATTTTACGATCTTTCCGTCCACCATTACGTGTACAAAATCCGGAATGATATAATCCAGTAATCTTTGGTAGTGAGTGATCACTAAGGTAGCATTGTCTGGCCGTCTCAGTTTGTTCACTCCGTTTGCAACGATTCTAAGAGCATCAATATCCAGTCCGGAATCTGTTTCATCAAGAATAGCTAATTTCGGCTCAAGCATCGCCATCTGGAAGATCTCATTTCTTTTCTTCTCCCCACCGGAAAATCCTTCATTGAGAGAACGGGATAAAAACTTACGGTCGATCTCAAGAAGTTCAGATTTGTCTCTAATCAACTTAAGCATTTCATTGGCCGGCATATCTTGCATGCCCTTTGCTTTTCTGTTGGCATTGATCACAGCTCTCATAAAGTTTGTTACAGACACTCCGGGAATTTCAACAGGATACTGGAACGAAAGGAAAACTCCTTTGTGTGCTCTTTCTTCCGCATCAAATTCTGTAAGATCTTCTCCTTCAAAGTTAATCTCCCCACGCGTCACTTCATATTCCTCTTTTCCTGCAATCACAGATGAAAGGGTACTTTTTCCCGATCCATTGGGCCCCATGATAGCGTGAATCTCTCCCGGATTAATTTCCAGGTTAATACCTTTTAATATTTTAAGGCCTTCTACTTTAGCGTGTAAATTCTTTATTTTAAGCATAATTTCTATTGAATATTTCCTGTTCTCCAGGTATTTCCTAAATTTTATTCTTCAAAAGCTTCTTTTTCTGAAGCCGGTTTACTTTCCGGTAATTCCAGTACTTCCCTAATTTCTATAGTTTCATTCCAACCCCTGGTACTACTGTTCTTCAGGATTTTGGCTTTCACTTTTACGGGTACCATATCAAAACTTTCATTTTTGAATGGTTTTACCTTTTCGGCAAGATTCAGAGAAACAGAATCTATAGCCACCCCATAAATGAAACTTTCTCCTTTAAGTATTGCTTCATTTGAAAGGAATATGAATTGCCCTTCCAGGGTAGGGATGCTGTCTGCAACAGCCTCTGGTTCCATGCTTTCCATTTCATCATCACCCGAATCTCCACAAGCGGAAAACAGGAACAAACAAAGTAGTAATGCTAAAACCTTCTCTTTCATACTTATTATCCTACAGATCCTTCCAGGGAAATCTCCAGAAGCTTTTGTGCTTCCACTGCAAATTCCATTGGAAGTTTATTTAAAACTTCTTTACTAAATCCATTTACAATAAGTGCAATGGCTTTTTCGGTGTCAATTCCACGCTGGTTACAGTAAAATATCTGGTCTTCACCAATTTTACTGGTGGTCGCTTCGTGTTCTATCTTAGCCGTTTTATTCTTTGCTTCTATATAAGGAAAAGTATGAGCGCCACATTCATTACCCATTAACAGAGAGTCACACTGCGAGAAATTTCTTGCATTTTCTGCCTTGCTGTTAATTTGTACGAGTCCGCGATAGCTGTTTTGCGATTTTCCGGCGGATATTCCTTTGGAGATGATGGTACTTTTTGTGTTTTTTCCAATATGGATCATTTTAGTACCGGTATCTGCCTGTTGATAATTGTTGGTAAGTGCAATGGAATAAAATTCCCCAACAGAATTATCGCCTTTTAAGATACAGCTAGGATATTTCCATGTAACGGCCGATCCTGTTTCTACCTGAGTCCAGGAAATTTTTGCATTTTTCTCGCAAATCCCTCTTTTTGTCACGAAATTGTAAACTCCGCCTTTTCCTTCTTTGTTCCCGGGGAACCAGTTTTGTACAGTGGAATATTTGATCTCTGCATTATCTAACGATATCAATTCCACAACTGCAGCATGCAGTTGATTTTCATCCCGTGATGGCGCAGTACAACCTTCAAGGTAGCTAACATAACTTCCTTCATCTGCAATTACCAGCGTACGTTCAAACTGGCCTGTACCAGCCTGATTAATTCTGAAATAGGTAGAAAGTTCCATTGGACAGCGTACTCCCTTTGGAATATAACAAAAGGAACCGTCACTAAATACTGCTGCATTTAGGGCAGCATAAAAATTATCTCTCTGAGGAACTACAGTCCCCAAATATTTCTTGACCAGTTCGGGATGCTCCTGAATTGCTTCTGAAATTGAACAGAATATAATTCCTTTTTCTGCCAGTGTTTTTTTGAAAGTTGTGGTTACGGAAACCGAATCCATTACAATATCCACGGCCACCCCGGCTAGTTTTTTCTGCTCATCAAGAGAAATTCCAAGTTTCTTGAACGTATCCAGCAATTCCGGATCTACTTCATCCAGGCTGTCGTATTTAGGCTTCTTATTGGGAGCCGAATAATAAGAAATATTCTGAAAATTAGGTTTTTCGTAATGTACGTTTGCCCAATCTGGTTCCTTCATTTTCTCCCACGCGCGATATGCTTCCAAACGCCAGTTGGTCATCCATTCCGGTTCGTTTTTCTTTTTGGATATCGCACGAACAATATCTTCATTCAAGCCCACAGGAAAGGTATCAGATTCTATATCGGTATAAAATCCGTACTTGTATTCTTCTTGCTGGTCGAGCTCTTTTTTTAAGTCGTCTTCAGTATATGCCATATTCTTGGTTTAAAGTTCAAGGTTCAAAGATTTTTCCCGAACCTGAAAGCTTAGATTTACTTTTCTGATGATAATTGTAAAGCCAATTATCACATACTCAGTATTATTTTAATGGATTAAAGTGAAAAACTTTCTCCGCATCCGCAGGTTCTCTGGGCGTTCGGATTGTTAAAAACAAACCCTTTTCCGTTCAAGCCTCCCGAATATTCCAGCGTAGTGCCGGCAAGATATAAAACACTCTTTCTGTCAATTACTATCTTTATATCATTATCCTGGATAAGTTTGTCACCTTCAGCCTGACTTTTGTCAAACTTTAATTCATAGGAAAGGCCCGAGCAGCCTCCACTCTTAACTCCAACGCGTACAAAATCCTGTATCGCATCGTAGCCGTCTTCTGTCATTAATGCCGCGATTTTCTTTTTCGCGCCTTCGCTTACCTTTATCATAGCTTATAAAGATTAAATCTAAATTGTCTGCAAATATACTACAATCTGTAGGTTTTACCATAGTGAAATCCATTAGAAAAAGGAATAAGACTATCATTCTTCGCTATTCCCTGTATTCCACGCAGATCTGCTTAAAAATTTGTAAACTTGCTGATTCTTAAATAGTTTGGTTAAGGTTCTAATCCTGGTCAAACTTTCTAAATACTTCTTTATCCAAATTAGTGCCGTAATACCTTGTTTTGAAATTTTATCCTTTAATTTTGCAGTTCAAAACAATCAGGATATGTTCGAGAATAGTGGAGAAAACAAAACAAGCCTTTCAGAATTAGGAGAATTTGGTTTAATAGATCATCTAACGCAACATTTTAAGATCATTCATTCTACAACGATCAAAGGAATTGGGGATGACGCTGCTGTTATCGATTTTAAAGAGGAAAAGGCAGTTGTTACTACAGACTTGCTTGTGGAGGGTGTACATTTCGATCTTGCTTATATGCCTTTAAAGCACCTGGGGTATAAATCTGTGATGGTAAACCTTTCAGATGTGTATGCAATGAATGCAAAGCCAAAACAAATTACTGTTTCTATAGCAGTTTCCAGCAGGTTTCCGCTGGAAGCGCTGGAAGAGCTTTATTCCGGAATCGAACTTGCTGCCAAATTATATAAAATTGATGTGGTTGGTGGTGACACCACCTCTTCTACTTCCGGATTGTTAATCAGCATCACTGCTTTGGGTGGGGCAAACGAACAAGATATTGTCTACAGGAGCGGAGCAAAACCGAACGACCTGTTGGTAGTGACCGGAGATCTTGGTGCTGCTTACATGGGGCTTCAGGTACTGGAACGGGAAAATGAGGTTTTTAAAGTAAACCCACGTTCACAACCCGATCTTGAACCGTATTCTTACCTGGTGGAAAGACAGTTGAAGCCTGAAGCAAGGCAGGATATTCCGCCGTTGCTGAAAGCGCTGGAGCTGAAACCAACTTCTATGATCGACATTAGCGACGGACTTTCTTCTGAAATTATTCATTTGTGTAAAAGTTCTAAAGTAGGTGCAAATCTTTTTGAGGAGAAAATTCCCTTAGATCCTGCAGTAATTTCAGTATGTGAGGAATTTGAGATCGATAGTACCACCATTGCTTTAAGCGGAGGAGAGGATTATGAACTTTTGTTTACCATAGATCAGGGGGATTATGAAAAGATCAAAGGGAATCCCAATTTCACGGTTATTGGGCATATGACTGAAGAAAATGAGGGAATGCACCTGGTGACCCGTGCAAATCAAAAAATTCCGTTGATTGCAAGAGGCTGGAATGCATTAGGGAAAGAAGAGGAATAATTTAGACTCTAAAGTAGTTTTCGAAGGATAGGAAAGCCTGAAATGATATTCTGCTTCATGCTTAAAAGATATTTTTCCATTGCTTTTTTGGGCCTTGGACTGCCGGACAAACCTCTTTGTAATGTAGATTTCGATCAGCTGAAGGAACTTTTATGAAGCGGAAGTTTATCTGTGAAAATCGTATTAAGAGGCTTTTGGATATGCTCTTATCCTTCTTCTGCGATCATGTATCTTCGCCAGGAACGCGTTGGTTTCCTTAAATTTTGGAGTTAATTTCTCCAGAAGTCCGTTGGCAGTATTGGTTACTTCTTCTCCGCAATACCTGCATTTGTATTCTTTAATGTGATCTGTAATCACATTGGACACCCGGTAATTATGACCGAAAACTGAGCAGAAGATCCGGGTGACCGAAAAAGAATGGGGGGCTTTTTCGTAATTCACTTGTTAAGTGTTAAGGGTTTCCCGTAAACATACTAAAAAAAAGTTAAAACACGACAAAAGTGGTTTTTTATTCGATGAAATACATTATTCTAAGAAATTCCTCCTTGTTTTCCATGCTTGTAAGATGACCTCCCGGAAATGAATAAAATTTACATCCGGTTTTTTCTGCTAAAGTTTTGATGTCGTTGTGGTTCAGGATAGGATCCTGTTCTCCTGCAAGAATGAATTTCTCACCTTTAAACCTGGCTAAAACAGAAATCCGGTCTTTGCGAATCTTCATTCCTTCCAGGGCAGCGGTAATTCCTTCTGTGGGGAATTGCAGGGCTTCAGTCTTTATTGCTTTCAATTCAGATTGAAACATCTGGTGGCTTTCGGGAGTGAGTAAGTTGGAAATGGCCATATTGACAAATCCTTCTTTATTTCGCTGCACCAGGTCTATCGCTCTTTCTCTGTTCTCTTTTCGTTCTTCGGAATCTGCTGCGGGGGTGGAATTAAGCAGTACGATTTTTCCTACCATCTCCGGATACTTTTCCAGAAAAGCTAATGAAACATAGCCTCCCATTGAATGCCCAATGAAATCAACTTTTTCCAGTTTCAGTTCCTGGAGAACATGATGAACGGCTTCTTCCATTTCTTCCATGGTGTGGTTTTTTCCTATAACCCCGGATTTTCCGTGGCCGGGAAGATCGATGGTGATCATTTGACGGTTTCCGGAGTAGTCATTTAAAAGATCTTCCCAGATATTTCCAGATTCCAGGAATCCATGCAGGAGAACTACCGGGTTGCCGGTTCTTCGGCTGGTATAGAAGATGTTGGTGTTTTTGTATTTCATTGAATTTTTTCTAAAATTTAATCAATATACAGAAAAGCCGCAAGTCATTGAAGGTTGACTTGCGGCTTTTAAAATATTTTTTCAGGAGTGAGATTATTTAGAATTCATAATTTCTTCTATTTCCTCTGCCTCAATAGGAATGTTTCTCATAAGGTTAAACGGATCTCCTTTAGACTGGATCACAACATCGTCCTCAAGCCTAATTCCAAAACCTTCATCGGGTAAATAAATTCCCGGCTCCACCGTAAATACCTGGTTTGCTTTCATGGGTTCATGCAGCAACCCGTAATCGTGGGTGTCAAGACCAATGTGGTGAGAGGTACCGTGCATAAAATATTTTTTATAAGCCGGCCATTCAGGATCCTCATTCTGAACATCCGCTTTATCCAGAAGTCCTAGTCCCAGCAATTCCGAAGTCATTAATTTTCCTACTTCCACGTGATAATCTGCCCAGATTGTTCCCGGAACCAGCATTTTTGTGGCGTCATTTTTTACGCGGTTCACGGCATTGTAAACTTCTTTCTGTCTCTTAGTGTATTTACCTGAAACAGGAATTGTTCTGGAGAGGTCACTGGCGTAATTAGCGTATTCTGCCCCGGTATCCAAAAGGATTAGTTCTCCTTCTTTACACTGCTGGTTATTCTCAATGTAGTGCAGTACATTAGCATTGCTTCCACTGGCGATAATAGGGGTGTAGGCGAATCCGCGGGAACGGTTTCTAATCATTTCATGCCAGTATTCGGCTTCGATCTCAAATTCCCAGACTCCGGGTTTTACAAATCGAAGTACCCGGCGAAAAGCTTTTTCTGTAATATCACAGGCGGTCTGCATTAAATCCAGCTCAATAGGGTCTTTGACAGATCTAAGGCGCTGCAGGATAGGGTTGCTTTTTTCTACCTTGTGTGCAGGGTAATTTTCTTTGCACCACTTCACAAATCTTGCTTCCCTGGTCTCCGTTTCAATATTTGCACGGTAATGCTCGTTGGTGTTGAAGTAAACGGTTTCTGCCTGAGTCATCACTTCAAAAAATACCTTTTTGAAATCTTTTAGCCAGTACACATTTTTGATCCCTGAAACTTCAAGCGCTTTTTCTTTAGTAAGTTTTTCTCCTTCCCAAACCGCAATATGTTCATTGGTTTCAGTAAGAAAAAGCATTTCTCGATGTTTTTCTGAAGGCGCATCGGGGAACATCACTAAGATGCTGGTTTCCTGATCTACCCCGCTCAGGTAAAAAAGATCTCTCGCCTGCTGAAACGGCATAGTGCTGTCTGCTCCAATCGGGTAAATGTCATTGGAATTGAAAACCGCTAAACTTTTTGGCTTCATGTTGGCCATAAAATTCTTGCGGTTCTTTATGAATAAATCCCGATCTATTTGATGATATTTCATGTTTGCATTTTTATGTTGTGCCACAAATTTAAATATAATTAAGTGAAGGATGTGGGTGACGGCCGGAAACTTCTGTATTTGAAAAAAGACCTTCAGAGGTTCTTTAAATCCATTCTAAATAGCAGTTAAAAAAAGTGTGAAAGTTTGTTAATCACTTTAAAGGGGTGTATTTTTGCCTCACTTTTTATCAAATAATCATTTTATTTTATGGCAAAATCTGCGCTATTAAAGTCATCTCTGGCAAAAAAATACTGGATGGCTTTCACCGGCCTTTTTCTTTGTGTGTTCTTAGTTGGGCATCTTGCGGGAAATTTACAACTGTTGGTTTCCGGGGAAGGTGCAAGGGATCAGTTCAATGAATATGCTCTCTTCATGACCACAAATCCGGTGGTGAGGATCTTATCTATTGTAACATTTGTGAGTATCCTTTTTCATGCTATCGACGGAGTGATCCTGACTATTAACAACCGAAAGGCAAGACCTCAGGGATATGTTAGTTTCAGGCCATCAACAAATTCAACTTGGTCTTCTAGAAATATGGGAATTCTTGGAACAGTGATCCTTGCTTTTATAGTGATCCACCTGGTGAACTTTTGGGGCGAAATGAAATTCGGCGGGCTCGATAATACAATGTACACCACTGCGAACGGAGATGAGGTAAAGGATTTATATTCTTTGACCATTATGACTTTTCAGGATCCCGAATGGGGATTGGTATGGGCATTTGGTTATTTAATAGCAATGATCGCAATTGCTTTTCACCTGTATCACGGTTTTGGGAGCGGATTCCAGTCATTAGGGCTAAACCATCCGCAGTATAACAGTATCGTCAGGAAAATTGGAGTGGCATTCGCTATTATTGTTCCCTTGCTGTTTGCCATTATACCTTTTTACATCTATTTTGTACTAGAAACTATTTAAGCTATGGGAGTTTTGGATTCAAAAATACCACAAGGGCCATTGGCCGATAAGTGGGTAAAACATAAAAACGATATTAATCTTGTCAATCCTGCCAACAAGCGTAACATAGATGTTATTGTTGTTGGAACAGGGCTTGCAGGAGGAAGTGCTGCCGCTACTCTGGCAGAACTTGGTTATAATGTAAAGACATTCTGTTACCAGGATTCCCCAAGACGAGCACACTCTATTGCGGCTCAGGGTGGAATTAATGCAGCAAAGAATTATCAGGGAGACGGAGATTCAGATTACCGGCTTTTTTATGACACTGTGAAAGGTGGAGATTACCGGGCGCGGGAGGCAAATGTGTACCGTCTTGCCCAGGTTTCAGGAAATATCATTGACCAGTGTGTGGCACAAGGGGTTCCTTTTGCCCGTGAATATGGTGGATTACTTGATAACCGATCCTTTGGTGGGGTGCTTGTTTCCCGTACGTTCTATGCAAAAGGACAAACAGGGCAGCAGTTGTTGCTGGGATGTTATTCAGCAATGAACAGACAGATCAACCGCGGAAAAATTAAATCCTACACCCGTCACGAGATGCTGGATTTAGTCTTGGTTGGCGGAAAAGCCCGTGGGATCATTGCACGTAACCTGGTAACAGGAGAAATAGAAAGACATTCTGCACACGCAGTGGTAATTGCTTCTGGTGGATATGGGAATGTGTTTTTCCTTTCTACCAATGCAATGGGAAGTAACGTAACTGCCTCCTGGAAGATACATAAAAAAGGAGCGTTTTTCGCGAATCCTTGCTTTACACAAATTCACCCGACATGTATTCCGGTTTCAGGAGAGCATCAATCTAAATTGACTTTAATGTCTGAATCCCTTCGGAATGACGGAAGGATCTGGGTTCCGAAGAAATTAGAGGATGCTGAGAAGATCAGAAAAGGAGAGTTAAAGCCTACAGATCTTGCGGAAGAAGATCGTGATTACTACCTGGAAAGACGTTATCCTGCTTTCGGAAACCTCGTGCCTCGTGATGTGGCTTCAAGGGCAGCGAAGGAAAGATGTGACGCCGGATACGGGGTAAATAAAACGGGAGAAGCGGTATATCTAGATTTTAGTGCTGCTTTTATGCGCTACGGAAGAGAAGCTGTGGCGACTCAACATATTACCAATGCTACCGAAGAACAGATCAGGGATCTGGGTGTGAAAGTAGTGGAGGCCAAATATGGAAACCTTTTCCAGATGTACGAAAAGATCGTAGATGAGGATCCATATAAAACTCCGATGAAAATTTATCCTGCAGTGCATTACACCATGGGTGGTATTTGGGTAGATTACAACCTTGAAACCACAATACCAGGATGTTTTGCGGCCGGAGAAGCAAACTTCTCAGACCACGGAGCTAACCGTCTAGGAGCATCTGCCTTGATGCAGGGTCTTGCAGATGGTTATTTCGTATTGCCATATACTATGGGAGATTATCTTTCTAAGGATATTAGCACAGGATCTATTCCAACAGATACAAAGGAATTTGATGAGGCTGAACAAAAAGTGCGTCAGCAACTGGAATCCTTCATAAATACCAAAGGGACAAAAACAGTAGATCATTTCCATAAGAGATTAGGAAAGATCATGTGGAATAAAGTTGGAATGTCCCGAAACGCTCCGAATTTAAGAGAAGCGATTCAGGAAATTAAAGCTTTAAGAGAGGAATTCTACCGCGACGTTAAAGTTCCGGGAACTGCTGACGGAATGAATACTGAGCTTGAGAAAGCCGGAAGAGTAGCCGATTTCCTCGAACTGGGAGAATTGTTTGCTAAAGATGCACTGCACAGGGAAGAATCCTGTGGGGGACACTTTAGAGAAGAATATCAGACAGAAGAAGGAGAAGCATTACGAGATGATGAGAACTTTATGTATGTAGCAGCATGGGAATATACTGGAGAACCCGGAAATGCTATCCTGCATAAGGAGAATCTGGAGTACGAAAACATAGAGGTTAAAACAAGAAGCTATAAATAGAAATAGATGTGAGATATGAGAAGTGAGATGTTAGAATCTCAAATCTTGAATCTCATTACTCAATACTAAAACAGTATGAATCTTACACTAAAAATATGGCGTCAAAAAGATGCCAAAGCAAAAGGAGGGATCCAAACCTATCAAATAGCAGATGTGGATCCAGATATGTCTTTTCTGGAAATGCTGGATGTCCTTAATGAAGGTTTGGTTGAAAAAGGGGAAGAACCGGTAGTATTTGACCATGACTGTCGTGAAGGAATTTGTGGTACCTGTAGCCTGCAGATCAATGGGGAACCGCACGGTCCCGATCGCGGAGTTACGACCTGCCAGCTTCACATGAGAAAGTTCAAAGACGGCGATACCATAGTGATTGAGCCTTTCAGGGCAAAAGCTTTTCCGGTGATCAAGGATTTGATCGTTGACAGATCTGCTTTTGAAAGAATTCAGCAGGCAGGTGGATATGTTTCCGTGAATACTTCCGGAAACACTCAGGACGCCAACTCTATTCCTATTGAAAAAGAGAAAGCTGATGCTGCCTTTTTTGCGGCAACCTGTATACAATGTGGAGCTTGTGTGGCAGCGTGTAAAAATGCCAGTGCCATGTTATTTACTTCAGCAAAAGTAAGTCAGTATGCCTTATTGCCTCAAGGAAAGGTAGAAGCTACGAAACGAGTTTTAGATATGGTGGAGCAAATGGACAAGGAAGGCTTCGGGAACTGTACCAATACAGGGGCATGTGAAATCGAATGTCCTAAAGGAATTTCTTTAGAAAACATTGCCCGTATGAACAGAGAGTATTTAAAAGCCAGTGTCGTTTAAATAATACATGTTCTACATTATAAACCCGGACTTTGCAGTCCGGGTTTTTTTATGCATCTTCATAGAAAAACACGATGTCAGGATTAGAATTGCTTCCTTCAAAACTTCCTCAAAGTAAAACCAGCATTTTCACCGTAATGAGCCAGATGGCGCAAAAGCACAATGCGGTAAACCTTTCACAGGGGTATCCAAATTTTGAAACCGATGAACACCTGAAAGACCTGGTGACTAAAGCCATGAAAAACGGATATAACCAATATGCCCCATTGGCAGGAATTCCGGAGTTGCGGGAACAGATCGTGAAGAAGGTTGAGACCCTACACGCTCATGCCTATGATATGAAAACGGAAGTGACTGTGACCAACGGAGCCACTCAGGCGTTGTTCCTGGCGATTACGGCTTTTGTGCACCGTGGAGATGAAGTCATCGTCCTTAAACCGGCCTATGATAGTTATGAACCTGCCATAGAACTGAACGGAGGAAAAATAGTTCCGGTTCAAATGAAGGGGAAAGATTTTCAAATAGACTGGAAGGAGGTTGAGGAAAAAATTTCTTCCAGGACCAGAATGATCATTATTAATACGCCGCACAATCCGAGTGGAAGAGTATTTTCGAGAGAAGAAATGGAGCATCTGGAAAAGCTGCTGAAGGGTACCGGTATTATTCTGTTAAGTGATGAGGTGTATGAACATATAGTTTTTGATGACCACAAACATCTTAGTGCCTCGTCCTTTGCCGGTCTGGCAGAAAGAGCTATTGTCTGCGCCTCCTTCGGAAAAACTTTCCATAATACGGGCTGGAAAATGGGCTATTGTGTAGCTCCTGAAATCCTGATGAAAGAAATCCAGAAAGTACAGGAAGTAAATGTATTTTGTGTAAACCATCCCATGCAAAAGGCTTTTGCAGAATATCTGCAAACTCCTTCCCATTATCTTGATTTAGGTAAATTCTATCAGGCAAAAAGAGATAAATTCCTGTCACTGGTAAAGGATACCCGGTTCAGGATGGAACCTGCAGAAGGAACATATTTTCAGTTGCTGGATTATTCTGAATTAACCGATGAGAAGGATGTTGATTTTTCCCAACGGTTAATTACCGAATTTGGACTCGCTTCGATTCCCGTTTCTGTCTTTAGTTTACCTGGAGAAGACCACAGGCAGCTTAGATTTTGTTTTGCAAAAACAGATGAGACCCTCGAAAAGGCTGCTGAAATTTTAATGAAAGTCTCGGGCTAAGAAATTCAAAACTTACCTCAGTTTCTTGATATTCTGACTTATAAGGCCTCGTACCACTTCTGTGGTTACTCCAAAGATAAGATGCGCTGCCAGCTCTTGCAGCTGTGTAGTGATTGGAACGTCTTCCGGACCTTTTTCTATTCCGGCCATAGGAAGAGATGTTTCGTGAGTGGAAGCCCAGGTAGTCGCTCCTAAAATGACTCCGTCGATGATGTTTATTTCGTCATTATCCTTTTTTCCATATCCATAAGCAGCACCTACACTGGCACCTAATGGAATATCTGCGAACTGCTCGGCAATTTGTTCACTGACTCCAGAAAGTTGATTTCCTGTGATTTTTTCAGAAAGATCATCTATTACTGTCATCTGTGCTGCTTCTTCGTCTATTTCTCTTACCTCCAGAAATTGTTCTGCAGCCGATTTTACCATGGAGCCCACCAGGCCTCCCAAAAATCCTGAAATGATACCTCTTGCTATATTGCCTTTGTTTTCCATAAATCTGCGTTCATATAATTATCTAAATAAAGCTATTTATTATACTGCTCTCATGCAACCTTTTAACAGGTATTTAGGAGCGTATCAGCATTTTTTAATAAATTTACGTATGGGAGAAAAATTACATACCGCATTGCTCCAGACAGATCTTGTGTGGGAAAATGCAGAGGCAAACCGAGAACAGTTTCAGAAAAAAATTGGAGGTCTTTCTAAGGAAGTTGATCTTATCATACTACCGGAAATGTTTAGTACGGGATTTTCCATGAATGCCAAAAATCTGGCTGAACCAACAGGTGGCCCCTCTCTTGAATGGATGAAAAAAATAGCTTCAGAAAAGGATGCTGCAGTAACCGGAAGCCTCATAGTTTCAGAAAATGATAATTACTATAATCGCCTTTATTTTGTCTTTCCCGATGGTTCTTTTAAAAAATATGACAAAAGACACACTTTTACTTTGGCAAAAGAGAATGAAACTTACGCCTCGGGAACCGAAAAGCTTATTGTGGAATACAAAGGCTGGAAGATATGTCCGCTGGTTTGTTATGATCTGCGGTTCCCCGTGTGGTCGCGAAATACCGAAGATTATGATGTGCTAATTTATGTGGCCAACTGGCCATCGGTACGGGTGCGGGCGTGGGATACCCTGCTGCGGGCTCGTGCCATAGAAAATATGTGCTACTGTATTGGCTTAAACCGGGTGGGGACAGACGGTAATGACCATCCATACCCGGGACATTCTGCTGTTTTTGATAGCCTGGGAAATCCCTTGAATGATCCTTCAGTAGAAATGGAGTTTCAGAAGGAAATAATCCTTGAAAAAGCACATTTACAGGAAACACGCAGTAAACTTCGTTTTCTGCAGGATCGGGATAAATTCAGTATTATAAAATAGAAGAGACCTTTCTAAAGAGGGAAAACGTACGTCTGGTCCCAGTTTGCTCTTATATCCAGCAAATCCGGGAAGTAAATAATTTCTTCTGGCTGCTCCTTCTCAAGATAATTTCCGGTGTCCCAGATGCCGTTTTTGTTGGTGTCATAAATAGCGCGGAGGAGATATGTTCCGGCTTTTAAATACTGAAAAGTGAAATTTGTCCCCGATTCGATATATTTAGAAGACTGAACTTCTCCTTGTTCATTTGTTAGCTGTAGGATCACAGGGTATTGTTCTACATCCTGAAGGTTCACAATGGCACTTCCGAAATCTGAATAGGAAGGGGTCCTGAAACTTTGTTCTATGGTGTCATTCTGCGTTCCGAAAAAATCTGTAAAAGCTCCCGGCAGCGCCATAAATTTATAGCTGCTGCTTTCCTCTTTTTCAAATTCCAGAACCAGACGGTTCTCAAAGGCTTCGTGCCTGGTCGTAAATTCCACCGGAATGGAATCACTTCTGAAGACGTTTATCAGCGAGTCGTTAATATTTTCTAATGGAATGGTAGGTAAGATAACTAAATTCCTGTTAAATGCCAGTGTTCCTGAAGGATCGAATGAAAAAGTGAGGGAGTCATTATCCATTTCTCTCCTGCGCACGAAAAGGGTGTCTTTTACCTGCGGCGCTTCTGCTATAAATCGTAAACTATCACTTTCTATAAGAGGTTTGTACCAATAGTGCAGTGTGTCTTTTGCTGGATCTTTGGTAATTCTGCTTATAAAACCTTCGGGAGTTGGAGAGATCATGTTGATCTGTACACTGTCTCTGTCTAATTTACCGGTGTAGCCAAAAACGAGATGTTGTTTTGCGATTTGGGCAGGACGCGTGGTGGAAAAAGCCGGAATTTCTTTGAACAGGTTAAGTTCAAACAGAGAATCTGTAGGAACAGTAATAAATTCTTTTAAAAAGGCTATTTTTTCGTTTTTAGGATCAAATTGATAATTGTTGTTGTCATCCCTTATGGCTACCATTTGGTAAGTACCTTCCTTTAAATTGTTCAGCTGAAAAAAGGTGGAGTCAAGGGTGTTTGTGATATAACGTGGGGTTTCCTTGTAAACTACAGAATCTGAATATGTAGAGTCAACCTCGTACAACATTACAGAAATAAATGGATCGGGCTGAGCTAAATAAGCATCGGTGACAACTCCCGAAATTGACAGGGAATCAATATAACTTCCGGTAGAAAAAACATACTGAAAAAAATCTAACGGATTTCCCTCATTGTTGTCTACAATACTCCTTCCGAAGTTAATCGTATAAGTAGTATTTGGCTGAAGTGTATCGTTTATTCTAATCCTTACAGATTTGCTGGCAGTTCCCATGGGAGTGATCTCCGGTCGGGGATCCATGGGAGGGGAAATGATAATTTGGCGCTGGGCTTCATTTAATTTTATGTATTCATTGAAAAGGATTCTTATTTCATCTGAATTAAAATTGGTCGAAAAATTTTCAGGATTTGCCCGTACAAAACGAGGAGGTTCTATATCAATGGGCCCTCCCTGCGGAGTTCCTCTTTTTGCGCAATTATGAAACATCAAAACGATTACCAGGAGTAGTAAAATGTTGCCCGCCTTCTTCATTCAATGGAAACTTTTTACAAATAAACGATTAATTCTACTATTTCTGAAGCAGATTAATGGGTGATGGCCATAGTTGCCAAACTTACTTTTACGCCGGGAATTTTCAATAATTTTGTAGCACAGGCTTCCAGGGTAGCGCCGGTAGTAACGAGATCATCCACCAGCAGTACATGGGACTGTTCAAGTACAGCAGTATTTTCGAGTAGAAATGTAACATCTATATTTCCCCAGCGGGCAAATCTTTTTTTAATAGTTTGAATTGTGGAAACCGATTTCTTGACCAGCACGGTATATTTGTATGGTACCTCCAGAAAGTTTGCAGTGGCTTTTCCAAATTTCTCCACCTGATTATAACCTCTTTTCCGCAATCTGGATCTGTGCAAGGGTACGGGTACCACAGCAGTAATTTCCTTGTAGCAGTCAATTTCCTTTAGTTCATTGCCCATCCAGGAACCAAGGAATTCTCCTATCTCTTAGTGTCCTCGGTATTTGAGGTTATGGATGAGCTGTTGGACCATTCCTTTTTTCTCAAAGAGCAGCAGGATTGCCGCATTTTCGATTTTGACCCGGGGGTAAAATACTTTTTCTACTGCATTTTCGTTTTCAAGGTGATAATTTGTAGCAGGAAGTTCATGTATATACTTTGTACAGACCACATTTTCATTGGCTAACAATACTGCTTCACAGGTATGGCATAAACGTGGGTGTAAAAAATTTAAGAAATCGTGAAACATTCGTTAACAAATTAGTTTTTACGTTGTTAAAATCAATAAATTTACAAACTAAACCGAAATTAAAGGAGTGATGACTGATCAAAAAAATAACAATGCCCTCAAAATACTAACCGGTATACTTGCAGTGGCTTTGGTAGCATTAGCAATATACACCGTACGGTTCTACAATGAGGAGAAGGAGAACCAGGAATTGCTGCAACGGCAAAAAGCGGTGATTGAGGAAGAACTGAATGATTTGATCGTACGCTATGACGAGGCGATTGGAGAAAATGAGGAATTGGATACAGAGCTCATTGCAGCAAGACAACGCATTCTGGTCTTACGGGATTCTGTACAGGATATGGAAGCTAACCTGCGGGTGCTGGACAGGTATCGCAACGAACTGAATAATCTTAAGCGGGAGCGGGATGAGCTTTTCAGGGTGGTAGACAGCCTTAGCAACCAAAATCAGCGTTTGATTACCGAAATGGACAGTACCAATAATGTGCTTCTGGAAAGAACGAGAGTTTCTGATTCGTTAAGACAGAGAACCGAAAATCTGGCAGACCAGGTGGACCGGGCTTCTGAATTGAAAGTAAGTGGGCTTCGCGGAGAAGGAGTGATTGAAAGAAACAGTGGCCGTCTTGTGGTAAATGACCGGACCAGAAGAGTAGATAAAATCAGGACTTGTTTTACACTTACCGAGAACGAGCTTACCGAAGCAGGAGAAAAAGAGCTATACGTACAGGTTTATAATCCTAACAATAACCTTGTTGGCGATCAAATTGCCGTTCAGCATGATGGCGGGGTAATGGTGTACAGTGCTGCGACGAAGGTTTATTATGAAAATAACGAACTGGATGTTTGTATCCTGGCAAATACTCTGGAGGAGAATTTAATTGAAGGGACTTATAAAGTTTTAGTGTATAACGGAGCCCAACTAATTGGTGCGACCAACTTTAGCTTAAGATAACCCTCTCTTTTTAAAAATATACAGCCGCCTTGACAGGAATCAGGGCGGTTTTTTTATTTTTGTGCTATGGCAAAACAAGAAGATCTATTTAGAAATGTAATTTCCCATGCCAAGGAGTATGGGTACATCTTTGCATCGAGTGAAATTTATGACGGTTTAAGCGCTGTGTATGACTACGGTCAAAACGGGGCTGAACTTAAGAAAAATATCCGCGACTACTGGTGGAAAAGTATGGTGCAGTTGCACCAGAATATTGTGGGCCTTGATGCCTCTATTCTTATGCATCCTACTACCTGGAAAGCTTCGGGACACGTAGATGCATTTAACGATCCTTTGATTGATAACAAGGATTCAAAGAAGCGTTACCGGGCAGATGTTTTGGTAGAAGATCATGCCGAAAAAATATACCAGAAAGCTCAAAAGGAGATCGAAAAGGCGAAAAAGCGTTTTGGAGATGCTTTTGATGAAGAGCAGTTTGTCGCTACAAATGACAGGGTGAAAAGATATTTGTCTGAACGTAAGGAGATCCTGGAACGTTTAGGCCGCTCCCTTACCAATGAAGATCTTAAAGATGTAAAAGCTTTGATCGAGGAGCTTGAAATAGCCGATCCTGATACAGGTTCTAAAAACTGGACAGAAGTAAGGCAGTTCAACCTAATGTTTGGAACTAAATTAGGTGCTTCAGCAGAGTCTGCTTCCGATCTTTACCTGCGTCCCGAAACGGCTCAGGGGATTTTTGTGAACTTCTCCAATGTTCAGAAAACCGGAAGAATGAAGATTCCGTTTGGAATAGCCCAAACCGGAAAAGCTTTCAGAAATGAGATCGTGGCGAGACAGTTCATTTTCAGGATGCGGGAATTTGAACAAATGGAAATGCAGTATTTTGTTCGTCCCGGGGAAGAACTGAAATGGTACGAACACTGGAAAGATATCAGGTTAAAATGGCATTTATCACTGGGATTAGGTGAGGAAAATTATCGTTTCCACGACCACGATAAACTCGCACATTATGCCAATGCAGCAGCCGATATTGAATTCAATTATCCTTTCGGATTTAAGGAGCTGGAAGGAATTCACTCCAGAACAGACTTTGACCTTAAAGCTCATGAAGAGCATTCGGGCAAGAAATTGCGTTTTTACGATCCTGAACTTAAGGAGAATTATGTCCCTTACGTAATCGAAACCTCCATTGGTCTTGACAGGATGTTCCTGGCAGTCCTTTCTGCAGCCTTAAAGGAAGAAACCCTGGAAGATAACAGTACCAGAACTGTACTTAAGCTTCCGGCCATCCTGGCGCCTTATAAAGCAGCAATTTTGCCATTGGTGAAAAAAGACGGACTTCCCGAACTTGCCCAGGATATCTTTGAAGAACTTAAGTGGGATTTCAACATTCAGTATGATGAAAAAGATGCCATAGGAAGAAGATATAGAAGACAGGATGCTGCCGGTACTCCATTATGTATAACGGTAGATCATGATTCCCTGGAAGACAAATCGGTAACCGTTCGGTTCCGGGATTCCATGGAGCAAAAGAGGGTTTTGATTACAGAACTTTCAGAAATAATTGCCGAAGAAGTAGATTTTAAGAAGTGGTTAAAATCGGAATAATTTCACCACTTCTGAAGAAATACCGGAGGCTGTCTAAAAAGTGCTTTTTTGACAGCCTCTTTTTCTTCCCGGACTTTTCCTTTTGGGTACATCTGCAAAATGTAAAATTCTCAGTAACAACAAAATCATTCTTGTAAAAGTGAGAATTTAGGAAAATTTTGTGGTTTAAATGCCTGTTTCTTTGTTGCAGCTCTTTTTAATTCTGTAATTTTAGAGCTGCTTTTAAGAAATTGTACATGCTCAAAAAATACCTTTTTATTTTATTTCTGATTCTGGGTGGAGCCCAAAGTGTTTTCGCTCAGGTAAATGAAGAGGCGCAACCTGTGTGGGCAGGTTCGAGCCATGCCATTCACACAGATGCTTTAGCGAAGAAAGATCTGCTTCCGCCTTCCGGAGAATATAAAGTAGTGAATCCGCGGAACCGTGGTTCAAACAAAGTCGTTCCGGGAAAAGGATATCCAAAGACCAAAGACGCTGCGAGGCAAAGTAAACAGGGAGAAATAAAAAGCAAAGCACCCATTCTTTCCTTTGATGCCGCTACTTCGGGCTCGACTCCTACAGATCCTACCGGTGCGGTGGGTCCAAATCATTATGTAAATGCATGGAATTCTTCTTTTGCAATTTATGATAAGGAAGGAAATATACTTTCTCCACCAGCAGCCCTGCGAACAATTGGCGGAACTTTTGACGGAGAGGATCTTGGGGATCCAATCGTGTTGTACGATGAATTTGCAGATCGTTTCTTGATCACCCAGTTTAGTGACACCCCTAATAGTTTTTTAGTTGCAGTTTCGCAGGGTCCCGACCCTGTTAATGACGGCTGGTACACCTACCGGTTCGAAACCGGAACAGCCTTTCCAGATTATCCTAAATTTTATATATGGAGTGACGGGTATTATATTACCACCAATAAAGATTCTAATACAGCGACTACCAGTGAAGTGGTTTATGTGCTGGAAAGGGATAAGATCCTGTTAGGGGAAGAAGCCCAGCATGTGGGTTTCCCGTTGCCGGGTATTAATACAAATGGGTTTTACAGTCCGTCAGGATTTTTTGCTGTTGGAGAGGAGCTGCCTCCCCGGGGAAATGCACCCATAGTTTATTTTCAGGATGATGCCTGGGCCGGGGTGAATGAAGATCACTTAAAATTCTGGCTTATCAATATGGATTGGCAGAATCTCCAGAATTCTACTATTGCCGAATCTCAAACCTTAGGCCCTTCCGAAGGAATTACGCCTTTTCTGGCTACTTTTGATGGTGGTTCCTTCACCAACCTGTCACAGCCAGGAGATTCACCCGAAGTTGATGCGCTTCAGGGAGCGATCATGTATATGACTCCCTACAGAAGGTTTGGAACCCATAATTCGGTTGTAATGAATTTTGTGGTAGACACAGATGCTTCAGCAGCAGAACATGCTGGAATCAGGTGGTATGAGCTTAGGCAGGATTCAGACGGGCAGCCCTGGTATGTGTATCAGGAAGGCACGTATGCACCCGATGGGAGTGACCGATGGTGCGGAAGTATTGGAATTGATCAAGCCGGAAATATTGGAATGGGTTTTACGGTGATGAACGATAACCCCGAAAATCCTGTTTATCCTTCGCTTCGTTTTACCGGCAGGTATGCCCAGGATCCTTTAGGAAGGATGACCGTTCGAGAAGAAAGCGTGGTGGAGGGGCCAAGTCCTAATCCTTCGAGCAGGTATGGAGATTATGCTCATCTCACTATAGACCCCGTAGATAATGTCACTTTTTGGTATATAGGCGAGTATTTCGTGAATTCGCAGCGCCGAAACAGGGTGGGAGTTTTTCAGCTGGAGCCCGATGATGCAGTAGATGTAGGAATTGTAGATATTGTTTCTCCGCAGGATGCCACTCTGGGGGCTTCTGAAGAAGTTACGGTGGTAATAAGAAACTTCGGCTTGTCGCCACAATCGAATATTCCGGTAGAATTTTCAATAGATGGAGGTCCGGTTTTCACTGAAGTTTATTCAGGTACTATTCCAAGAACTTCAGAAGTGGAATTCACCTTTTCCACTACTATTGATCTTTCAGAAATTGGTGAATCCTATGATATCTCTGTTGCGACCACCCTTGAAGGAGATGAAAATCCAGATAATAATATGTATTCAGAAACTATAGAAAATCTATTCCCTGTAGATGTGGGAATTACCTCCATAGATGCACCTACTACCGGTCAGTCTTTAAGCGTGATCGAAGAGGTAACGGTGACTATCCAAAATTTTGGGGGAGAGCCGCAGAGCGATATTCCGGTTTCATACAGCATTAATGAAGGCAGCGCCGTCACAGAAGTGTATAATGGTACGCTTGAGGTGGGGGAACAGGTTTCCTATACCTTCAATAACGGGGCAGATATATCGGTGCCGGGGGCTTACAATTTTTATGCAGAAACAAATCTGGAAGGAGATTCTGATACTGCCAATGATGGTACAGAAAAAGTGATTGCTAATTTAAATTGTATTCCTGAAGGCTCTGATTGTAGTTTCGGAGACGGAATCTCCCATTTTTACCTGGAAGAAATAATCAATGAAAACATTCCCTGCGGTGATGGTTACGATGATTTTATAGGCTATAGCACGCAGCTGGATCGTTCTGTAGGAACTTTTACGGTTTCTGTGCGCTCCCGGTTTGCAGAAGATGAAGATGAAAAATTCTCCATGTGGATAGATTTTAATGACAACGGAACTTTTGATGAATCTGAATTATTGATCGACAGTGCTGTGATTCCAACCGAAGATGAGGTGCATAGCTATGAATTCAGCATTCCTGAAGATGCCAGTCTGGGAGAGCATATTTTACGAATAAGGGCTGGGGATACCTCTTTTGACGGAGACCTGAATGATCCCTGCAGTGTGATTGAATATGGCACTACGCACGATTATTCTGTAGTGGTTACCGACAGCACCATTGTTATTGACGATTCTATTTTAAATGAGGCAGAACTTATCATTTCTAGTGGAGATGATAACATTTTTGACATAAGAATGATTACTCCTTTTGAAGATAACTTGCGAATCACTGTTCACAACCTGCTGGGGCAGAAACTTGTTGAAAATAAGATAGAGAAATCTGCCAGGGCTTTCCTGTACGAGCTGGATATGTCTTATGCGGCAACAGGAGTGTATTTGATAAGGGTTGGAACCAGAAAAGTGGGAAAAGTTCAACGAATTATTGTACAATAGATAAGCAGCCAGCCGCAATAGAGACTAGTGCTTG
The DNA here is from genome assembly GCF_014651535.1 of Salinimicrobium marinum. Classification (GTDB taxonomy): domain Bacteria; phylum Bacteroidota; class Bacteroidia; order Flavobacteriales; family Flavobacteriaceae; genus Salinimicrobium; species Salinimicrobium marinum. Next base: position 17,856 of record NZ_BMXB01000005.1, on the reverse strand, counting down.
AATTTTATTATTTTCCACTGGAGGGAGTTGCATATTAATACAATTCACACAATAACTTGCGCAATCTTTTGGTGCTCAAAAATTGCACGAAGCAACTGATTTTTCTGCTTCGGGTGTAAATTAAAATTACCCTCTGAATCTCCTGTATTTTCCGTAATAATCTTATTTTTGAGCAACCTCAGAAAAGACAGGTTTTTCTGTCAAAAATATAAGCATTACACGTATGAAAATTATCTCTTACAACGTTAACGGAATAAGGGCAGCAATAAAAAAAGGTTTTGTAGAATGGCTGGAGCAGGCAAATCCAGATGTGATTTGTCTTCAGGAAATAAAAGCAAGTCCAGATCAATTTGACACCAGTGTTTTTGAGGAAATTGGTTATAAATACAATTACTGGTATCCGGCAACAAAAAAAGGCTACAGCGGGGTTGCTATTTTAAGTAAGGTAGAACCAGAAAATGTTGCTTACGGTACAGGCATCGATTATATGGATTTTGAAGGAAGGAATCTCCGTGCAGATTTTAAGGATTTTTCTGTAATGAGTTTGTACCTCCCTTCGGGAACTAACATTGCCAGGCTGGATCATAAGCTGCAGTTCATGGCCGATTTTCAGGAATATATCAATGAACTGAAACAAGAGATCCCAAACCTCATTATTTGTGGGGATTACAATATTTGTCATCAGGAAATTGATATTCATGATCCTGTGAGGCTTAAAAATACCTCGGGCTTCCTTCCGGTAGAAAGAAAATGGATTGATGGCTTTATGAAGAGTGGGTTTATTGATTCTTTCCGACATTTTAATTCCGAACCCGATCATTATTCGTGGTGGAGTTACCGCGCCGGTGCAAGAGGAAATAACAAAGGGTGGAGGATAGATTATAATCTTGTGGCAGAGCCTTTGCAGGACAAACTTAAACGAGCAGTGATCCTGCCCGAAGCAAAACACAGTGACCATTGCCCCGTGCTGGTTGAACTGGAATAACATTTTATACGAACCCTAAATATGTTCACTATGTCTAAGAAAATCATTTTAGCTTTTTTAAGCAGTACACTGCTTCTCACTTCTTGTGTGTCTTCAAAGGTTTACAAGGATCTTGAGGGCAGATTTAATGAGCTTGAACGTGAAAATAATGAGCTTTCTACAGAATTTCAGGACCTGAAAGAGAGGAATGCCAAAAATGAACAGGATCTTCAAAATCTGCATGTGCAGTATGAAGAAGCTGTAGCCGAGAGAGACCGGCTACAGGAGGAATATTCGGCCACTAAAGCCAGTTATGAAAAACTGAAGAATTCGTATGATGCGCTCGAAACCAACAGCTCATCTGCTTTGGCAGAAAACTCCAAGAGGAACCGTGAACTTCTTGCAGAGCTGGAAGCGAAGGAGAAAGCTCTTGCGGAAGAACAATCCCGTCTCGAGCGTCTTGAAAAAGATCTTGCTGCCCGGTCCAGAAGAGTAGATGAGCTGGAAAGCGTAATCGCTGCGAAAGATGCAAAAATGAATGCCTTGAAAAATTCTCTTTCTGAAGCGCTTACCAGCTTTGAAGGAAGGGGCTTAACTGTGGAACAGCGTAACGGAAATGTGTACGTTTCTATGGAGAACAAGTTGTTGTTTAGCTCCGGAAGCTGGGCGGTTGGTGCCGAAGGTAGAAGAGCAGTTCAGCAGCTGGGGGAAGTGCTGGCAGATAATCCTGATATTGCTGTACTCATTGAAGGGCATACAGATAATGTGCCTTACGGTGGAAGCGGACAACTTAAAGATAACTGGGATCTTTCTACCAAGAGAGCAACTTCCATTGTTCAGATCCTTCGGGAGAATAATAATATTGATCCGCAGAATTTAACTGCTGCCGGAAGAGGAGAACATGCTCCCGTGGCCAGCAATGCAACTTCCGATGGAAAAGCAAAAAACAGAAGGATTGAAGTGATCCTCACGCCGAAACTTGATGAGATCAGCAGATTATTAAATGAAATTGAATAAATGAAGATTAAAAAAATAATGCACGCCTGCCCATCCGGCAGGCGTGATGTTTAAAGAAAGATTGTAATTGAAATCCAAACCTGCGGGTTTTTAAAACTGAAATTAAAAAATGAAATATACCACCCTTCCTGACTCCGATATTAAAATAAGCAAGATCTGCCTTGGTACCATGACCTGGGGTCAGCAGAATTCTGAGGCCGACGGGCATGAGCAAATAGAATATGCACTGGAACAGGGAATCAACTTCCTGGATACAGCCGAAATGTATTCCACGCCGGCACGATCTGAAACTCAGGGAAGTACTGAGAAGATTATTGGATCCTGGTTTAAAAAATCGGGAAAGAGAGAGGAAGTAGTCCTCGCTTCCAAGATCGTAGGTCCCGGGGAATCGATGCAGCATATCCGCCCAAAACTGGATTACAGCAAAGCTTCCCTTACAGAAGCTCTCAATAACAGCCTGGAGAGACTTCAGACAGATTACATCGATCTGTATCAATTACACTGGCCGGAGAGGAATACCAATTTCTTCGGAAAACTGGACTATAGAATGGATGCTTCTGAAGAGTGGGAGGATAACTTCAAAGAGATCCTGCAGCATCTAGAAGGATTTATTCAGGAAGGAAAGATCAGGAAAATAGGACTTTCAAATGAAACTCCGTTTGGGGTGATGAGGTGTGTTGAGGAAGCGAGAAATGGAGCTCCAAAGATCAGCACCGTTCAGAATCCTTATAGCCTGCTCAACCGGAAGGATGAAATTGGATTAACCGAGATCCTGCATCGGGAAAACATCGGACTTTTTCCTTATTCTCCACTGGGAATGGGAACTCTCACCGGAAAATACCTTGATGCACAACCTGAAAATTCAAGGTTAACTATTTTTCCGCAGTACAACCGGTATTCAAATCCACAGGCAGTGGAGGCAACGAGAAGATATGTGGAGCTGGCGAAAAAGTTTGATCTAAAGCCTGCACAAATGGCCCTGGCTTTCGTAAACCAACAGCCTTTTGTCATCAGTAACATTATTGGAGCGACTAAAATGGAGCAATTGAAAGAAAATATTGAAAGTATTAACGTGGAACTTTGGGAAGAAATTTTAACCGAGATTGAAGCAATTCATACAACTATTCCAAATCCTGCGCCTTAGGATATTCGGCTTAAGGTAAATGTTAATTTGATGCCTCCGTGTCCATCCTTCGAATTTATAAAATAAGCGGGCTCAGGGTAACCAGTAGAAATGGCATCTAAATACTAGACAATTTTCATTGTAACTACATAGACCTTCCTCATATCGGTGTGACCAGGCTTTCATGTATGAACGATTTGCGGTTGCCGGCCATGATATGGTACCATTGATTTGATTTTCCCAGGAGGCGCAGAGTATCCTGAGACTGACTTTGGCCAAGAACGGGTGATTTTGTAGACGGTCCCATCCTTAAATTGGCCCGGGCTCCCGTTACTATGAGATGATTGGTAAATTGTTCGACCGGAAAATCTGGAATTTGAGGTTTTTCTGTTTCCGAGATGTAATGAAGAGGATCTACAGCACCAAGATATCCCTTATATATTCCGAAGTGTAAGTGGGGTGGAGTGGTGCGGGCGTTTCCGGTGTTGCCAACCAGTCCTAAAGTATCCCCGGGGGAAACAGACATTCCGGGAGTTGCAATAATGCTATCCAGATGTGCGTAGTAGAGGGAATTCCCTCTTTCGCTGTCCCTTAGCCAAACCTGTTTGCCTCCAAGTCCGCGATTTCCCGTGCGGGTCACCCGGCCTTTCACGGCTGCAACAACAGGCGTTCCACGCGGCGCAAAAATATCAATTCCCTCATGGCTCCTTCTGCCGCCATCTCTGGTTGCTCCCCAAAAACTCTGGATAGATTGGCTGTTGATGGATGCTACCGGAAAACCATATACCGGTTCCCGGTACAACTGAAGCTGAAAAGGAGTGTGAGCCTCAATTTCAGGCTGAATCAGTACTTTATAAATTCCAGGTTGGGTGATTTCTTCAGCTAAAGAAGAAGCTTCATATTTGGCACTGCGTTCATGTTTAAAAGTTTTTAAAGAATCACTCTGCTGCCGGAAAAAGTCGATAAAAATTAGGGTTTCCAGCGTATCTGTATTCACTTCCACTCTAAGCCTTTCGCCGGGGTTAAGAGCCACTTCATAAGAATATACCGGGAAAGCGCGCGGGGAGAAAATTCCTTTTTCTGCATAAGGCAGGTTTACGGCTACCGAGTCAAAAAGTGCATCTGCAGCCTCATTTTCCCAGAGCGCATACAAATCCTTAGCTTTTTTATATTCCCTGGAATAGATATCCTTTGCCGAAGGATTTGCAATCAGATCTTTGGCTTTATTTATTCTTGAACAGGAAGTGGTGAGCAATGCGATTAGCACTACCCATACAAGTGTCTGAAGTACAGTTGATTTCTTTTTCACGCTTCTGAAATGCAGAAATTGTGCCATTATAGAAAAGGTGGAATTAAGGGGTTACAGCTTTGTATCTTTCAACCTTTTTAATCTGATGAGAGAATGGCATATTCGAAGTTGTCTGACCATCCTGAAGATAGTGGCAAAACCTGTCTTTTTCTTCCTTCCCTGGTCATTCCCGCTTTTTCTAAAGTCCGTATGGAACCTATGTTGTCAACGGCACACCCGGCTTCGATCCGGTGGAAGTTGAGCTGATGAAATCCGAAATCCAGAATTAGTTTTAAAGCTTCCGTAGCATAACCTTGATTCCAGTGGACAGGATGATATTTATACCAGACTTCGGCATTATTAAATTTTTCTTTTCCGGAGTTCAGGGCAATCAGACCAATAAATTCTTCTTGATCTTTCAGATGTACAACAAAAACGAAATTACGCTGCGGGGATTTCTCATGAATTGCAATCCATTCTGAAATGACTGCTGATGTCTGCTCTAAATTTTCTGGAATTCCCAGAGTATTGAACCTGTCTGTTTCAGGGAAGGAATGGAGCTGGTGGATGTTTTCCAGATCAGATAATTTTACCGGTCTTAGATCCAATCTTGCACTATGTAATTTTCTTTCGCTCATCCTGGTAAATGTAGTTTAAAAGAATATGTGTTCTTAAGACTGTTTAGTAGGTGATACATAAATTCCTGAATTTTGTATCTTAACCTTAACAAGTTAGTGAAATGCATTAGGAAAGTGATTTTGAGCTGCCGAAAAAGAAGTACACCTATAGTGAAAACGTCTGCAGATTCATTTCAATTAATGAGAAAACCAGGTAAAAATTTATGAGAATAGCAACTTACAATATCAACGGAATAAATGCACGGCTGCCGGTATTGCTGCAATGGCTGGAAGAAGAGAAGCCTGATGTAGTATGCCTTCAGGAACTCAAATCCCCCGATGAAAAAATCCCGAAGAAGGCAATTGAAGATGCCGGATATAACGCAATCTGGCACGGACAAAAGCGCTGGAACGGAGTGGCCATTCTTGCAAAGGGAATGGAAATAAAGGAACTGGAAAGAGGACTTCCGGGAGATCCCGATGATGTGCAGAGCAGATACCTTGAAGCCGTGGTAAACGAGCTGGTGATTGGCTGTATTTATTTACCAAACGGAAATCCCGCACCGGGACCCAAACTGGAATATAAGCTCAGGTGGTACGAACGACTTACTGCCCGAGCAGCTGAACTTATCGAATACGAGGTGCCCGCAATTTTAGTTGGAGATTACAACGTGATGCCCACAGAACTTGATACCTATAAACCTGAAAAATATAAAAATGACGCCCTTTTCCTGCCCGAAGTAAGGGAGGCTTTTCATAATCTTGTGGCACAGGGGTGGACAGATGCCCTCCGGAAACTTTATCCTGGAGAAGAGATTTATACCTTTTATGATTATTTCAGGAATGCATACGGGCGTAATGCCGGGTTGCGTATCGATCATTTTCTGCTGAGTCCGCATCTTAATAAAAAGCTGGTTTCCGGAGGTGTGGATAAACATGTTCGAGGCTGGGAAAAAACGAGTGATCATTGTCCTGCGTGGATTGAACTCAAATAATATGAGATGAGAAGCTTCGGTAAATCTTTTTACCGGAGCTTTTTTAATAGTGATTCCTAAAACCCCCCAGTCGAAATCACTAATGTCTCATCTCATTGACTCTGGTAAGATTCCAGATTTTTTGGTTTAAGAGGATCTAAATTAAACCGAGATTTTTAAATTAAAATCATGGAATACCCGATTAACACAACTTTATTACAGGATGTAGGAGATACTGCAGGATTTTGTGGGAAAAAAGAGCTTTTTATCTCCGTTAATCGATGAAGTAAGTCATACTAAGTTTCGAATCGATAGTCATGAAAATAAAATATTAAGATATCTTTTAGCGGTTTCTGATATCAAAATGGAAAAGGGAAAATTATGAATAGTTTTCGAAAACTAAACTATTTTACTACGTACTGCCAGTGTTTTTTACCCAAACAAAAACTCCACGACATCTTCAATTTTTGAAACTTTTTGAATATTAATGGCATAATTGCTTTCGGGGATTTTGCTTTGTTTGGAGACCATAATTGTGCTGAATCCGAGTTTTTCGGCTTCTATGATCCTTTGTTCAACACGGGTAACGGGCCTGACTTCTCCGGCAAGACCAATCTCAGCAGCAAAACAAATATCCTTGGCTACTGCAATGTCTTCGCTGGAAGAAAGGATGGCTGCGATTACTGCAAGATCCAATGCGGGATCATCTACAGAGATCCCTCCGGTGATATTCAAAAAGACGTCTTTTGCTCCAAGTTTGAAGCCGGCACGTTTTTCGAGTACCGCCAGGAGCATATTCAGGCGTTTGGCATTGTAACCCGTAGTGGAGCGTTGCGGAGTACCGTAAACAGCAGAACTTACCAATGCCTGAATCTCTATCATCAATGGCCGCATTCCCTCCAGGGTGGCAGAAATAGCAGTTCCGCTGAGGTCTTCTTCATTTTTGGAAATAAGGATTTCGGAAGGGTTATCTACTTCCCTTAATCCGTTGCCCTGCATTTCATAAATCCCGAGTTCATTGGTAGAACCAAAACGGTTTTTGTGAGCTCTTAAAATTCTGTACACGTGGTTGCGGTCTCCTTCAAATTGTAATACCGTATCTACCATATGTTCCAACACTTTTGGACCGGCAATACTTCCTTCTTTGGTGATGTGGCCTATGAGAATTACCGGAACACTGGTTTCCTTTGCGAATTTAATAAGCTCTGCCGTGCATTCCCGAATCTGGGAGATACTGCCCGGGCTGCTCTCGATATAATCGCTGTGCAGGGTTTGAATGGAATCAATAATGATAATTTCCGGATCCAGTTTCTCAATCTGTTTAAAGATATTCTGAGTCTTGGTTTCGGTGAGAATATAGCAGTTCGAGGAATCGGGTTTAATTCGGTCGGCTCGCATTTTAATTTGTTGCTGACTTTCCTCTCCCGATACGTAGAGCGTTTTCAGCTTCAGGTGTAACGAGATTTGAAGGAGCAACGTACTTTTTCCAATTCCCGGTTCTCCGCCCAATAATGTAAGGGAACCAGGAACAATTCCTCCGCCAAGCACCCTGTTCAGCTCATTGTTGTATGTATTAAGGCGCACCTCTCTGGAAGCTTCAATTTCAGAAAGCTTTAAGGGCTTTGCAACGCGCTTCAACTCTTTGGAAGCAGGAGATTTCCAGTCTTTTGGATCTTCTTTTTGTAAAACTTCCTCTACGAGGGTATTCCACTCACGGCAGGAGGAACATTGTCCCTGCCATTTGGAATGTTGTGTGCCGCAATTCTGACAGTAAAAAGTTGTTTTGGTTTTGGCCATTAAGAATCAATATTTGGAACAGCTAATAACCGAAATCTTCTTTAATTTTTTCAGCTTTTTTCAGCATAAAATCGGTGGTAATAAAGGCAATTTCCTGCTGTCCATAAGCATTTTGATAGGTGCGCATTGCCTTTTTCGATCTTCCGCTTTCTTCGTAAGATCGTGCCAGATAATAGGTGCCCAGCATAGTGTCCGGAAGATGATCTATGGCAAGTTCTCCCAGTTTTTCCAGGTCATACCATCTCTGATTAAATTCCAGGGCTTTTCCAATGGCTAAAAAATCATTGAGTCTTACTGGAAGCTCCAATCCGTAGTTATTCTCAATGGTTTCATATTTATCAATGAGATAATCATAAGGAGATATGCCTGAATTTACGATTTCTGTATCATAATCCTTTTGGTTGATAGGCCGGTAAGGACTAAAAATGCTTTCAAGAGCTTTTGGGAGAGCCTGGGCGACCAGGGAGTAATGTGTGGCATTTTGAAAGACCTCAAATTTGTAATGAAGGTTAGCATTATCTATCATCTTGAGCTGTTGATCCAGTAATTCGGAGCCTTCTTTCAGGCTGGGTTCATCATTTGTAGCAGTGGCGAGATAAAACCACTTCTTTGATTGTGCAGTATTCAGGCTTTCTACCAGCCAGTTTTCCATTTCTGGTGCGAGCTCCGGACTAAGGTTTATGTACGCTTTGAATAAAGGTTCATCTTTAAAGAGATAGTAATTGATGAAATTGGCGGTGAGGTCATGTCCTGCCAGTACGGAAAATCTTGAGGTGCGGTAGTTGCTGTCAATATAGGGAAGTAGCTCCATACCGAGGAACTCAAAAAAATTAGCGCCAGTATCTGAAGGCAGAAAAGTTTGATTATCGTAGAAGCTGTCCATTACCCGGGTTTGTGCCTGGTTTACTCCCACTACAATGGCTTCGGGGATTTCATCCCAATAGGAATAATAATCCACATTTCCGGCCATAGGTTCAAAGAGGTAATCCCCGTCAAGAACAATTATTACGGGGTAGATTTTTTCAGTATTCTCGTCGTAATTTCTAGGTAGTTGTATCTTTATTTCCCGCTCCTGTTTCAGTTTGGAGGAATTAATTCTTTTGTATTGAGTTTGGGAATAAATAAATCCGGAGATCAGAAAGATCACCATGAGGAGTAATTTTTTTATCATGTGCTATAGATTTGGAAATCATAGCAATATACCATTTATTTCTTTCGATTTATAATGGGCAAAAAAATTAGTGAAAGTCCTCCCAGTACTAGGGTTAACAGGGTTTGAGAGCCCCAAACGATCCATCCGAATGCTTCGCCGGCCTGTTGATTTATTCCGAAGAGAAGAAGAACAGCTCCCATAGCAACAGGATATACGCCAATCCCGCCACTGGTGGTAGAGATCGCGAAGGTGCCAACTATAAAAGCAGCCATGACGGCTGCCCATGAAAGTGAAACGGTCTCGGGTATGGTGAATTTTACCACATAGAACATAAGTACATACATGAGCCAGATAAAAACAGTGTGAAAGATAAAGGCTCCTTTCTGTCTCATTTTTAAAATACTACGCATTCCTTCCAGCAGCCCTCTGGCAAAATTTCTAACCTTGATAAAAATTGGCCAGTCAGAACTTTTAATTATTCTGAGGGCAATGATTCCCAGCAGCACCAGGATGAAAAAGATCCCAAACGACCAGAAGGGATTGATGTTTTCATCATTAAAATAGGATAGGATGGTATCGGTTTGTAGCAAAAGACTAAAAATGACAATGAGCAGTAACATGACAAGATCTGCTATTCTTTCTGAAACAATGGTTCCAAAGGCTTTCTCGAAAGGAACTTTTTCGTAGGTAGTAATGGTGGCACCCCGTAAAACTTCCCCCGACCTTGGAATACCCATATTGGCAAGGTAACCTGCCATCACCGCCATAAAGCTGTTCGCCAGGCGTGGATAGTAACCAAGGGGCTCCAATAAATATTTCCAGCGGTAGGCACGGGACAGATGGGATAGAATTCCAAAAAGAACAGAAAGCCAGATCCATTTTGAATCTGCTAAAACAATATTTCTCCACAATTCCTGTCGTTCTTCGGCAGTGGCACTGCTTAAAGAATACCATATCAAAAAAACTCCCAGCAAAAGTGGGAGTGTGGTTTTCAAAATTGTGACGGTTTTCTTTTTCACCTTATCAGGTCAAAAGGTTGTTTTCTTCGTTTGGAAAAACCAGGGAGGGTTTAAATTTTTTTGCTTCTTCAATGTCCATAATGGCGTACGTGATAAGAATAAGAATATCGCCTTTTGCCACTTTTCTTGCTGCAGCACCATTAAGTGTAATTTCTCCGGAATTGCGTGGACCGGGAATAGCATAGGTTTCAAGACGTTCGCCATTGTTGTTATTGACGATCTGTACCTTTTCTCCTTCAATGATATTCGCTGCATCCATTAGATCTTCATCAATGGTGATGCTCCCAATATAATTCAGGTCTGCACCTGTTACTTTTACTCTATGAATTTTCGACTTTACAACATGAATTTGCATGGTGTCCTAATTTAATGCTAAGTTATCAATTAACCTTATGTCACCGGAATATGCTGCGATAAAAGCTCTGTACTTTTCTCCGTTGACGGGCTCCTGTATGCTTTTTAAAGTTGCTTCATTTGCTATTTCAAAATATTCCAGCTTCAGGCCAGAATTTTGATCAAAAAGTTCCTTTACTCTGCTGGTCACTTCAGGAACACTTTTTATGCCAAATTCCTTTTTCACATGCTGCAGGGTTTCGTAAATGAATGCTGCTTTTTGTCGTTCTTCAGGGCTCAACCTTTCATTTCGGGAGCTACGTGCAAGTCCGTTAGTTTCCCGGTCTATGGGACAGCCTATAATCTCTGTGTTCCAGTGGTTCTTCTCGGTAAGTTTCCTGATGATTTGTAACTGCTGAAAATCTTTTTCCCCAAAAAATGCCTTATCTGGTTGTACAATTTCGAAAAGCCTTTTTATAACGGTCCCCACCCCGTCAAAATGTCCTTTTCGGTACTTTCCCTCCATTTCAAATTCTAGTCCGTCAAAGGAAAAATGCTCCGGAGAAACCTCATTTCCGTATATTTCTGAAGGTCTGGGAGAAAATATAATGATGTTTTCATCGAGGTTTTCCAGTAGAAATATATCCTCCTCAAAGGTGCGGGGGTATTTCTCCAGGTCATTGGGGTTATCAAATTGAGTTGGATTGACAAAAATACTTGCCACCACTCTGTCACAGGAGGCTAAGGCCTGCTTTACCAGGGAAATATGTCCCTGATGTAGTGCTCCCATTGTGGGAACAAAACCAATGCTAAATCCTCCTTTTTTGAAGGTTTTAACGAGCTCGCGAAGCGCTTGCTTCTCCTTATAAATCTGCATCTTATTCGAAAATTAACAGCGTGCAAACTTAATATAATACTATCAATCTGCATAAATTTTTGTAATTTTGCGTGTTAATTATTCCCAACAGCATTAAAAGAAGTGATTCTATGAAAGATAAGAGGATATTGTACGTATCATCTGAAGTAATACCCTACTTACCCGAAACCGAAATCTCATCATTGTCGTTTGAAGCCCCCAGAGCCGTGAACAGTCAGGGCGGGCAGATCCGGATTTTTATGCCGCGGTTCGGGAATATCAATGAGAGAAGACATCAATTGCACGAGGTGATTAGATTGTCGGGTATGAACCTAGTGATCAATGATCTCGATATGCCGCTTATTATTAAAGTGGCATCCATTCCTAAGGAGAGGATGCAGGTTTATTTCATTGATAATGAAGATTATTTCAAAAGAAAGGCTACACTTACAGATGAAGAAGGGAATCTCTTCCCCGATAATGATGAAAGAGCGATCTTTTTTGCAAAAGGGGTGATAGAAACTGTGAAAAAATTAAACTGGGCTCCAGATATTATTCATGTGAATGGCTGGCTTTCATCGCTGTTGCCACTGTACCTAAGAAACTATTATGGCAATGAGCCGTTGTTCAATACTGCAAAAGTTGTTACCTCTGTATACAATTCCGGCTTCGAAGGAACGTTAGATAAGGATATGTACAAAAAAGTATTATTTGACGGACTGGAAGATGAGCAGGTAAGGCATTTGAAAAAGCCAAACTACGTGAATATGATGAAAACTGCAGTGGAAAATTCTGATGCAGCTATAATTGCCGGCGACAATATTCCTGAAGAACTGAAGAAATACCTTAAGAAGATCGATCAACCTGTGCTTGACTACAAGAACAGAGAGGAATTCGCGCAGGCTTATCAGGATTTCTACGCTAATAAAGTTTTATCTTAAAACACGAATTTAATAAACCGAATGACTTTAAAAAATACGATTTTGAAAACAACAGCAATTTTTATTGTTGTTTTTTCTTTTATAGGATGTGAGAATGATTTTGATCCCATAGGGAGCGAAATTATAGGTGGCCCAGGCTTTAATAATGAATTGTATGATGAGGCTGAAATTACAGCTTATTCCGCTGCGCTCGAAGCTGTTCAGACTAATAATCTTACTTTTTCTTCAGGACAAAACACGGTTAGACTACATCTTTTAGGAGTTTATAAAGATGCTGCCTATGGTTCTCAAACAGCAAATGTTTACAGTCAGCTGAGTTTAAGTAATCAAAATCCTGATTTTGGAATTGAGCCTGTTGTGGACAGTGTGGTATTAAGTATTCCGTATTTTTCTACGGAAGGTGCTCCTAATGATGATGGTGAGACGGCTTATAAACTGGATTCCATCTATGGGAATTCGCCTATAAAATTGTCTATTCATGAATCAAGGTATTTCCTGAATAGCTACGATCCTGCAACGGGTTTTGAGAACGAACAGAAATATTATTCCGATATGCAGCCTGTAATAGAGAATAATTTTACGGGAGAGGTTCTTTTCGAATCTGACGATTTTAAGCCTTCTTCTGCAAAATACACCTATTATGAAGAAAATTCTGAAGGCGAAAATGACACAATCACGGTTGCTCCACGCATGCGCCTGAAGCTTTCCAACAAATTCTTTCAGGAAAAGCTGTTGAATAAAGCCGGTTCCGGAGAGCTTTCCAGTGATAACAGTTTCCAGAATTTTGTACGTGGTCTGTATTTCAAAGCAGAAGCAGTGGGTACTGATGGAACTATGATGTTGCTCGATTTTAGTGGCTCAAATGCCGATATCACGGTATATTATACTTCAAAAGCGGCAGATGTCCAGGATGCAGATGAGGATGAAGATACAGAGGAATTGGTTGATGTGCAGGATTCTTACCAATTAGGATTTGGACCTAATTCCATGAGCACTTTTCAGCAGGAAAATCCTACCATGATCAATGATAATTTATATCTTAAAGGAGGTGAGGGATCTATGGCGGTTATCGATCTCTTTCCGGGAAGTTATGAAGGCAATAGTGAGCCTTCCGAAGATCTTAAATTCCTTCGGGAGAATGAATGGCTCATCAATGAAGCAAACCTTATTTTCCATGTAAATCAACAGGAAGTGGGAGGAAGCCGGGAGCCGGAGCGTATTTACCTGTATGATCTTAAAAACAATATCAGGCTGGCAGATTATTCCTTGGATAATAATCAGGGTCAGTTAAATGCCTGGTCTGCCAATGTGAACCGTGGGCATTTAGGAGCGCTGGAGCGTGATGATGATGGTAACGGCGTTAGCTATAAATTAAGGATCACAGAGCATATTCGTAGAATACTAAAAGAAGATTCTACCAATGTAAAACTGGGTCTTGTAGTTTCTCAAAATGTGAACTTGTTAAAAAATTCTGCAGTGCGTGAGTCTACACCTTCAGGAATTGATCGTGTGCCTTCAAGCTCATTAATTACTCCTCTCGGGACGGTACTTTACGGCCCTAATGCTGATGATGAGGAGAAAAGGCTTAAGCTGCAAATATATTATACTGAACCAAAAAATTAAATTATGTGTGGAATTGTAGGATACATTGGCCATAGAGAGGCCTACCCCATTGTTCTTAAAGGTCTCCAGAGACTGGAATACAGAGGTTATGACAGTGCGGGGATCGTTTTATATGACGATGAGAAAGAAGAAATTAAATTAACTAAGACCAAAGGGAAAGTAGCCGATCTGAAAGCAAAGCTGGAAGACGAAATCAATACAGCTGGTACCATTGGTCTTGGACATACAAGATGGGCAACTCACGGGGTGCCTAACGATGTAAATTCCCATCCACATTTTTCTAATTCAGGAGACCTGGTGATCATACACAACGGAATCATCGAGAACTATGAATCGCTTAAAAAGGAGCTGATAAAGAGAGGGTATAGCTTTACTTCAGACACTGATACTGAAGTGCTTATCAACCTTATTGAAGATGTTAAGAAGAAGGAAGATGTTAAGCTTGGAAAAGCTGTGCAGATTGCTTTGAATCAAACTGTTGGTGCGTATGCAATCGCGGTTTTTGATAAAAACAAGCCAAACGAAATTGTAGTAGCACGACTGGGTAGTCCGTTAGCTATTGGAGTTGGTGAAGATGAATATTTCATCGCTTCTGATGCTTCTCCGTTTATAGAATTCACGAACAATGCGATTTACCTGGAAGACGGGGAAATGGCTGTGGTTCGAAGAAAGAAAGGGGTAAGCGTTCGTCAGATCAAAGATGATAAACTGGTAGATCCATATATTCAGGAGTTGCAGTTAAACCTGGAGCAGATTGAGAAAGGTGGTTTCGAACATTTTATGCTTAAGGAGATCTATGAGCAGCCAAGCGCTATTACAGACACCTATCGAGGACGGTTGCTTGTAGATGAAGGAGTAATTAGAATGGCTGGTATCGATGATAACCTTGAGCGTTTCACCAATGCCAAGAGAATTATTATTGTTGCCTGTGGTACTTCATGGCATGCAGGTCTTGTTGCAGAATATATATTCGAAGACCTTGCCCGTATTCCGGTAGAGGTCGAGTATGCGTCGGAATTCAGATATAGAAATCCGGTGATTACTTCAGAAGACGTGGTGATCGCTATTTCTCAGAGTGGGGAAACGGCAGATACCATGGCGGCCATTAAACTTGCGAAAGAGAAAGGTGCTTTCGTATTTGGAGTTTGTAACGTGGTAGGTTCTTCTATTTCAAGAGAAACTCATGCTGGAGCTTATACGCACGCTGGTCCTGAAATTGGGGTGGCATCTACAAAAGCATTTACTACCCAGATCACCGTCCTTACTTTAATTGCGCTTAAACTGGCAAAAGCTAAAGGAACGATCTCGAAAACAGATTTCCACATGCACTTAAGTGAACTGGAAACAATTCCGCAGAAAATTGAAGTGGCTCTTTTGTCAAACGATCATATTAAGGAAGTAGCAGATAAATATAAAGAGGCAAGAAACTGCCTGTACCTGGGAAGAGGGTATAATTTCCCTGTGGCTTTGGAGGGAGCTCTTAAACTTAAGGAGATTTCTTACATACATGCAGAAGGGTATCCTGCTGCCGAAATGAAGCACGGCCCTATCGCTCTTATTGATGAGGATATGCCGGTGGTGGTTATTGCTACCCGAAAAGGGCATTATGAGAAGGTGGTTAGTAATATTCAGGAGATCAAATCCAGACAGGGTAAAATCATAGGTATTGTTACCGAAGGAGATACCAGTGTACGTGATCTTGCAGATTACGTGATCGAGGTTCCTGATACGATTGAATCTTTGACTCCGTTACTAACAACCATACCTTTGCAGTTGCTTTCTTACCATATAGCAGTGATGCTTGGTAAAAATGTAGATCAGCCAAGGAACCTTGCAAAATCGGTGACTGTAGAGTAACCGGAATTCAAAAATTAAAACCAACCCCTGGAGAAAATTTTTCTTCAGGGGTTTTTTCTTTTTTCAGAAGAGGTTTTCTGGAATTCACTCATTGCAGCCTTTATTGCCTGAAATCCAGTGTATACGGACTTTTTGCTGAAGTTAAAAAAGTTATAGTTTCCCTTATAAACTTTTGCACAAAAAACATATCTTTGCAGCCTGAAAAAGATAATGGCTTTCCCTAAGTTAGTGGAAATTAAAATTGTACTTTTCTTACTTAGTATTATAAAACAATAAAGTATTAGATAATGTCTAAATTTACAGGTAAAGTTGCACAAGTTATCGGCCCTGTGGTTGACGTGGCTTTCAACACAGAGAATGCTGAATTGCCAAGAATATACGATTCCTTGGAAATTACTCGAAAAGATGGATCTATTTTGGTTCTTGAGGTTCAATCACACATTGGGGAAGATACTGTAAGAACAGTTTCCATGGATTCTACCGATGGTTTGAGCAGAGGAGTAGAGGTAGTTGCTACCGGAGCTCCTATACAAATGCCAATTGGAAAAGATGTTTACGGAAGATTGTTCAACGTGATTGGAGATGCGATCGACGGAATTGGTAATTTGCCAAAAGCCGGAGAAGCAGGCTTGCCAATTCACCGTGAAGCACCAAAATTCGAAGACTTATCTGTATCTACAGAAGTTTTATTTACCGGGATCAAAGTAATTGACCTTATTGAGCCTTATGCAAAAGGTGGTAAGATTGGTTTATTTGGTGGTGCCGGGGTAGGTAAAACTGTATTAATTCAGGAATTGATCAACAACATCGCAAAAGGTCACGGTGGTTTATCTGTGTTTGCAGGTGTTGGAGAAAGAACCCGTGAAGGAAATGACCTTTTAAGGGAGATGCTGGAATCGGGAATTATAAAATATGGAGATGATTTTATGCACTCCATGGAAGAAGGAGGATGGGACCTTTCTAAAGTAGACAAGTCTGCTTTGAGAGAATCAAAAGCAACCTTCGTATTCGGACAGATGAATGAGCCACCTGGAGCACGTGCGCGTGTAGCCTTATCTGGTCTTACCATTGCTGAATACTTCCGTGATGGAGCCGGGGAAGGACAGGGGAAAGATGTACTTTTCTTTGTAGATAACATTTTCCGTTTCACACAGGCAGGATCAGAGGTGTCTGCCCTTCTTGGACGTATGCCATCTGCGGTAGGTTACCAACCTACACTTGCAACAGAGATGGGTGCAATGCAGGAGCGTATTACTTCCACCAAAAATGGATCTATTACATCTGTACAGGCGGTTTACGTACCTGCAGATGACCTTACAGATCCGGCGCCGGCAACTACGTTTGCCCACCTGGATGCAACCACAGTATTGTCTCGTAAAATTGCAGAGCTAGGTATTTATCCTGCAGTAGATCCATTGGATTCTACTTCAAGGATCCTTACTGCTGAAATTTTAGGTGCAGAACACTATGACTGTGCGCAAAGAGTGAAAGAACTTTTACAACGATATAAAGAACTACAGGATATTATTGCTATTCTTGGGATGGAAGAACTTTCAGAAGAAGATAAGCAAGCTGTATCACGCGCTCGACGTGTGCAACGTTTCCTTTCACAGCCTTTCCACGTAGCTGAACAGTTTACCGGATTAAAAGGAGTATTGGTTGATATTAAAGAAACCATTAAAGGTTTTAATATGATCATGGATGGGGAATTAGATCATCTTCCTGAAGCAGCTTTCAACCTTAAGGGAACCATTGAAGAAGCTATTGAAGCAGGAGAGAAAATGTTGGCTGAAGCATAAAAAATAGTATTGAGTAATGAGTAGTTAGTATAGAGTGTTACTCCTGAACTAATTACTCAATACTCAATTCTCAATACTAAATTAAAAATATGTATTTAGAAATAGTCACGCCGGAGGCGGTTCTTTTAAGTTCAGAAGTGGATTCTGTAACAGTTCCGGGAGTTGAAGGTGAATTTCAGATGTTGAACAATCACGCTCCCATAATTTCAGTTCTTGAAAAAGGAACAGTTAAGGTGAAAACCAACGCTTCAAGTGTTGATGCTAAAAAACTTTCAAAAAATTTTACCAGGGATGCTGCAGATAATAAAGTTCTTTTGCTGGAAATCGACGGCGGAGTTGTGGAAATGAAAGATAATAAAGTTATAGTGCTGGCAGATTAAGTCTGGCATTATGTCTAGTCCTGAATAATCGATACAGATTATTTAATTAAATTTTTTATAAAGGTAGTGATTTCGGTCACTACCTTTCCTTTTTATACCTCACTGGTTGTAGTTG
>NZ_BMXB01000004.1 GCF_014651535.1 Salinimicrobium marinum | reverse complement strand
TTCTGATAACTGCGAGTTCACCGTTGAACAAACTGCCGGATTAGCTTCAGGAAGTGAATTCCCATTGGGAACCACTACCAATACTTTCGTGGTGACCGATGCTGCCGGAAACACTGCTACCTGTAGCTTTGACGTAGTGATCACCGATGATGAAGATCCAACGCTTGAGTGTCCTGCTCCTATTAACGTAAATGTTGATGAAGGAACTTGCGGCGCGGTTGTAGAATTCTCAACTCCTAAAGGTTTTGACAATTCAGGTTATGTAACTGTAACTCAAATTGCCGGTCCGGTGTCAGGAGAAGTTTTCCCTGTGGGAACTACTACTGTGACTTTCCAGGTGGAAGATGCTTCCGGAAATACTGCAAACTGTAGCTTTGAAGTAACTGTAAATGATTACGAAGCTCCTGAAATTACTTCAGTTGCCAATATCACTCATAATGTAGATGTGGATTCATGTTCTGCAACTGTGGAATACGAATTGCCGACTGCCACCGACAATTGTCAAGGTGTGGAAGTTACTTTAACCGAAGGTTTAGCTTCAGGAAGTGAATTCCCGCTTGGAGTTACTGAAGTAACTTACACTGCTACCGATGCTGCAGGAAATACCGTGACTACCACTTTTACTGTAACTGTGGTTGATAATATCGCTCCGGAAATCACCTGTGCTGGAAATATCTCTCAAACTGTTGGAGAAAATGGACCTACAGCAGTTGTAACTTACGATGCTCCTGTAGCTTCTGATAACTGCGAGTTCACCGTTGAACAAACTGAAGGTTTAGCTTCAGGAAGTGAATTCCCATTGGGAACCACTACCAATACTTTCGTGGTAACTGATGCAGCCGGAAACACTGCTACCTGTAGCTTTGATGTGACTATCACGGATGATGAAGATCCAACGCTTGAGTGTCCTGCTCCAATCAACGTAAATGTTGATGCAGGAATCTGCGGCGCAGTTGTAGAATTTACAACTCCGGAAGGTTTTGACAATTCAGGAGATGTAACTGTAACTCAGATCGCCGGTCCGGTGTCAGGAGAAGTTTTCCCTGTGGGAACTACTACTGTGACTTTCCAGGCGGAAGATGCTTCAGGAAACACTGCAACCTGTAGCTTTGATGTAACTGTAAATGATAACGAAGCTCCTGAAATCACTTCAGTTGCTAACATCACTAAGAATGTAGATGTGGATTCATGTTCTGCAACTGTGGAATATGAACTACCAACTGCCACTGATAATTGTGAAGGGGTTGAAGTAATTTTAACTGAAGGCTTAGCTTCAGGAAGTGAATTCCCACTTGGTGAAACTACTGTGACTTACACAGCGACTGATGCTGCAGGAAACGAAGTAACTACTACTTTCACTGTAACCGTGGTTGATAATATCGTTCCTGAAATTGTTTGTACAAATGACATTTTTGATACTGTAATTTCCGGTGGAACCACTGCAGTTGTAACTTACGATGCTCCTGTAGCTTCTGATAACTGCGAGTTCACCGTTGAACAAACTGCCGGACTTCCTTCAGGAAGTGAATTCCCATTGGGAACCACTACCAACACTTTTGTAGTAACCGATGCTGCCGGAAACAGCGCTACCTGTAGCTTTGACGTAATCATCACCGATAATGAAGATCCAACAATCACCTGCCCTGCTCCAATCAACGTAAATGTTGATGCCGGAATCTGTGGCGCGGTGGTAGAATTTACAACTCCAGAAGGTGATGACAATTCAGGAGATGTAACTGTAACTCAAATTGCCGGTCCGGTTTCAGGAGAAGTTTTCCCTGTGGGAACTACGACTGTAACTTTCCAGGTGGAAGATGCTTCCGGAAATACTGCAACCTGTAGCTTTGATGTAACAGTAACTGATAATGAGGATCCTGAAATCACTTCAGTTTCAAACATTACTCAAAATGTAGATGTAGATTCATGTTCTGCAACTGTGGAATATGAACTGCCAACTGCCACTGATAATTGTGATGGTGTAACTGTGACATTAACTGAAGGTTTAGCTTCAGGAGAAGTTTTCCCACTTGGTGAAACTACTGTGACCTACACAGCAACCGATGCTGAAGGAAACGAAGTAACTACTACTTTCACGGTAACTGTGGTTGATAACATCGCTCCAACTGCTCCGTTTATTGCCGATGCTACCGGAGATTGTGAAGTAAACATTACCGTTCCTGTTGCAACAGACGGTTGCGCCGGGGAGATCACAGGTACAACCCAGGATCCGCTAAACTATACCGAGAGTGGTGAGTATTCTATCACCTGGACTTTCGATGACGGGAACGGAAATATTTCCACCGCTACTCAAAAGGTTATAATTGAAGATACTTCAGCTCCTGAATGGACTTCAGCTTTACCTCAGGATGTTAGTGCTGAATGTAACAACATTCCGGAAGCAGCAACTTTAAATGCAGCAGATAATTGTGGGGTGAATGTGACATTTTCCGAAGAAATGGTGCCTTCAGATTGTGCTTCAGAATATCTTCTTACAAGAACCTGGACAGCCACAGATATTAGCGGAAATGCTATTTCTCACACGCAGATCATTTCCGTAGAAGATAATTCGGCTCCAACACTAGTGAGCGAGCTTCAGGAAGTAATCAATATTACTTGTGAAGAAATTCCTTTGGCTCCGGAACTGGAGTTCACCGATAATTGTTCTTCCGAAGTAAATGTCGAGTTTGAAGAAACTATGACAGATGCAGAAAACGGAAGTTTTACCATCACCAGAACCTGGACTGTAACAGATTGCCCCGGAAATGAAGCTGTATATACCCAGACCGTAAATGTAAATCCTGCTTCCAATGAAATAGAAACAACTACTATCGATCTTTGTATTGAAGATGTGACTTTTGAATTATCTGATCTTCTGGTCGGCGAATTCAATGAAACCGGAACCTGGGAAGATCCGCAGCAAACAGGGGCACTACAAGACGGTGCAATTGAACCTTCCCTGCTTCAGGTCGGGTTGTATTCGTTTAATTATGTGATCAATGACGGTGCCTGCTCTACCACGACGACTGTACAGGTAAATATTAATGATGATTGTATCGTGCTTCCTTGTGGTGTTGAAGATATTATAGGCAGTATTTCCAAGACTGTTACTCCAAACGGTGATAACCGCAACGATTTCTTTACTGTTGGACTTGATATTGACTGCGGATTCTCATACGACCTACAGGTCTTTAACAGATGGGGTAATAAAGTGTATGAAGCCAGAAATTACCAGAATGACTGGGATGGAACTTCCAGTAGTTCGGTGACCGGTTCAAATCAACTCCCTGCAGGAACCTACTATTATATTATAAATATCAACCAAAGTGGATTTGAACCAATTCAAAGCTACATCTACCTGGGAACAAAATAACTTGTTGGAAATGAAAAGATTCTATATCATAATTTTTATCCTGTTTGCCGGTGTTACGACGTATGCGCAGCAACTGCCGCAGTTTACGCAGTATATGTATAACACCATTTCGATAAATCCGGCGTATGCAGGAAACCGGGATGCCATATCTGTGGTTGGGCTTCACAGGAGTCAGTGGTCAGGATTGGAAGGTGCGCCAAAAACGCAGACGCTGTCCATCCACTCCCCGCTTCGGAATGAACAAATCGGCCTCGGACTTTCCATTATCAATGACAAAGCAGGTTACGAGAATTACACCTATGCCTACGGAGATTTTTCCTATACCATTAATCTGAGTGCATTCACCACCCTTTCCTTCGGAATTAAAGCCGGAATGAGCTATTACAACCTGGATGAAGAACTTCTGACAGATGTGCCCGATGATCCTTTTTTTAACGGAGACACTTTTAACCGGTGGACTCCCAATTTTGGCGCCGGATTATTTCTTTCTGCGCAGGACTGGTACATCGGATTTTCTGCTCCGAAACTACTGAACAATGACAACAACAACCACAGTGAATATGTGGCGCTGGAACAGGTACATTATTATTTAACCGGTGGTTATGTTTTTGATCTTAATGAATCTCTGAAACTACGACCTTCCACGCTGTTGAAAGCAACAAAAGGAGCTCCACTTTCGCTGGATATTTCGGGCACGCTTATTTATGATGAGAAAGTCTATTTTGGCGCAAATTACAGGTTTGACGATGCTGTGGGAGCCTTTGTTGATTTCCAGATAGTTCCTTCCTTCAGGGTTGGATATGCGTATGAGTATTCTGTTTCAGATTTGCAGCCTTACACTTCCGGTACCCACGAGATCCTGTTGATCTATGAATTCCGAAGACAAAACACTAAATACAAATCCCCAAGGTTCTTTTAAATAACTCCCCGGATTATGAATAAAAACTACTTTCTACTATTTATTTTTATTTGCCAGTCGTTTGTATTTTCTGCGCAGTCGGGAAAGCAAAAGAAAGCAGATCGGTTGTATGAGAATTTTGCATACACAAAAGCAATAGATGTTTACCGTGAGCTTCTGGAAAAGGAATACAATAAAGATTATAATCAGAGGAAACTGGCCGATAGTTATCTTCAGTTAAGAGATCCAGAAAGGGCTGTTGCATTATATGCTGAAGTGGTTCAACAACCGGAAATTTCTCCGGAATATTACTATAAATATGCCCAGGTTTTGCGTGGGGTTCGGGAATATGAAGAATCCAGAAACTGGCTTCAGAAATATCAACAAGAAGGAAAAAATCTGAACCTGGTAAAGAATCACCTTAATGAAGATGAGATAAATATTTTTCCGGGCCTGGAAACCTTCAGGGTACTGCCGGTACAATTTAACTCAGGTTTCAGTGATTTTGGAGCTTATGAAAACAAAGGAGTGATCTATTTCACTTCCGCAAGGGCTAAAGGAGCGAAAAATCCGAAGATCTATGACTGGAATGGAGAACCTTTTCTCGATGTATATACCAGTTCAAAAAGTGATACTGTACAGTCCCTTTCCGGAGATGTGAATTCTATACGTCATGAAGGTCCGCTGGTGATTTCTGAAGACGGAAAGACTATGTATTTCACACGGAACAACTATATCAACAATAAGAACGGAAAAAAAGATAAGGACAATGTTAACCATTTGAAGATCTACAAAGCTTCTTTGGTGGATGGCAACTGGACCAACATTCACGAGCTGCCTTTTAACAATAACAACTATTCAGTTGGACATCCTGCGCTTTCAAAAGATGGAAAAATGCTGTATTTTGCTTCTGAAGCCCCGGGCGGATTTGGAGGATCTGATCTTTATAAAGTTAACATTGAAAATGACATTTTTGGCACTCCTGAAAATCTTGGCCCTCACATAAACACTGCCGGAAACGAGGTTTTTCCGTTTGCTTCTGAAGATGCTAAATTATATTTTTCTTCCGATGGGCATAAGGGTTTCGGAATGCTGGATATTTTCGTGATCGATCTGGAAAGTCAGAAAAACCTTTACAATCTCGGTGAACCCGTCAACAGTAATCTGGATGATTTTTCGTTTTCTGTCTCTTCCGAAGAAACTTCCGAAGGCTTTATTGCTTCCAACAGGCCCGGCGGACAGGGAGGTGATGATATTTACAAAATGAAAATGCTAGCGCCTCTGATGTTAAAAGGAACCGTGACGGATTCCATTAACGGAAAACCTATTGCTAAAGCCACAATAAGGCTGATGGATGAAAACAGTAACCAGATCGCTTTTTTAGAAACCGACAGCCTTGGATTTTATCAAAAAGAAATCCGTCGAGACTTCATGTACCCTATCGAAGCAAAACACATAAAGTACGACCAAAAATCAGGTACAGTGAACAGTTTCAATATGGATGAGCAAACAGAGCTTATCTATGACATTGAATTGTCTCCCATAAACGATGTAGAATATTTAGCAGAAATTAATAAGATCTATTTTGATTTTGATAGACATAACATTCGTGCTGATGCTGCTGCCGAATTAGATAAACTGGTTAACCTGATGAAACATGAGTATCCCGGCCTGGTGATCGAGATAGGTTCCCATACAGATTTTAGAGGCTCCATAGAGTATAACAGGAAATTAGCAGACAGAAGGGCACTATCTACTTATAACTACCTCATTTCTAAAGGCATTTCTCCAAAAAGAATTGTAACTTACAAAGGCTACGGAGAATTGGAACCCGATGTGGATTGCGATACCTGCAGTGAAAAACAACATCAGTTAAACAGAAGATCCATTTTTAATGTGGTCCGGATGGAATAGGCTCTATCTAACCAACCACGAAAAACGAGGTCCAAAGGCCTCGTTTTTTAATTAACTCAAACATGAGAAAAGGGGGATTTTTAAATAAGGGGCAAAAATTATATTCTAACAAAAATATTAGTAAAGTATTTTTTCCCGTTGGCATCTTCTTTTACAGAGATTCCGAAGTGGGTAAGATCACCTTCCATGTTCTTCCGGTGTCCTTCACTTTCTATCCAAGCTTTCACTACAGCTTCAGCAGTATTATAACCGAAGGCAACATTTTCACTCACTGCTTTTGCATCTACAGATTCTGCCAAAGATGAATAACGGTTTGCAAAACCATCGTGGCTCACTTTATTCTTCTGGATCATATAAAAATTATGATCTTCTGCCTGCCAGGATACTTCATCTTTATAATCCAGCTCATTTAAACCCTTGCTAAACCTGTAATCGTTAACAAGATCCATAATGTTTAATTCAATCTCATTATAACTGACAGGAGCAACAACCGATACTAAATCGGAAGTCTCTCCTTCATCAAGACTTTCCTTTGAGCAGGATCCAAGGGTAAACACACAGAGTGCTAATATCCAGAACCGACAGGTAATTTTTTTCATACTAATCAATGGTAAACTTGGGACTTGAAAAGTAGGAAAAATATTCGATTAAAGAGCATTTTAATCGATGAACTACACAAATATAAGATATTTTAACACAAAATAACCTTCTACCCTACAGGCAGCAGCATTCATAAGCTGTATTTCATCGAATTATCACGCCAGATAATCGATAAAAGAAGCATTAAAAAAGGGAAGATTAATTAAAAGGAGAAGATTTTTCCATCATCTGCAAGTTCAACGGAAGAAAAGATTTCTTCAGCTTCAGTTTTGAATAGTTGAATGTCATTATATCGCGTCGAATAATGACCTAATACCAGTGTAGAAACGTTTGCCGCCCTGGCAATTGCTGCGGCTTCTTTTGCAGTAGAATGTTTGGTAGGATTTGCCAGGTATGCATGTTCTTCCAAAAAGGTGGATTCGTGGTAGAGCACCGTAACTTCCTTTAATTGTTCCACCATATCGGGATTGTACTTTGTATCGCTACAAAAAGCATAGCTCATTGATGGCTCGGGATCAGATGTTAGTTTTGAATTAGCAATGACAGTACCATCCTCCAGGATTGCGTCTTTTCCTTTTTTTATTCCGCGGTAATAAGCTACATCAATATTGTGGTTGAGCACCTCATTCATTAGTAACTTCCTGTCTCCCGGTTTTTCCCGGAACAGGAATCCGTTAGCATAAATACGATGTTTTAAAGGAATGGTCTCAACAGAGAATTTCTTAGTATTAAGAATATTTTCAGGTTCTTTGCTGTCCAGTTCGTGAAAGTACAGCGGATAACTCGTCCAGGAACTTGATAGCTTTAACTGAAGAGTAATAACTTCTTTAATTCCTTTTGGCCCGTAAATATGAAGTTCAGATTCCCTGTTTAGCAGTCTAAAGGTGGAGATTAAGCCTACTAATCCGAAGAAATGATCTCCATGAAGATGAGAGATAAAAATGTGTTTTATCCTGGAGAATTTAACCTTATTACGCCGTAATTCCACCTGTGTTCCTTCCCCACAATCTATTAAAACCAGTTCATTATTTATTTCAAGTACCTGTGAAGTAGGATTTGTAAAGGTCCTGGGGGTGGCAGCGTAACAGCCAAGAATGGTAAGTTTCATCAATTTTTAGCGTAGTATGGAATATGGCTCCTGCAGCCAATTCCAAAGATATCAATATAGATCAATCTTCAAGATCCCGTTCAATTTCTTCCATTTCAATCACATCCTCTGCCTCCCGCAATGTAGGTACAACCATTAGTTCATCGGGGATCTTATCAATATCCACCGCATTATTTACGATAACAAAAGATTTTTTTTCCATACGATGTCTGTCCGATAGCTCCAGAAAACTCAAAAGATGCTCATGGTGCAAGTCCTTGAAATTTTCTATATCAATTACCACATTATCATTTTTAAACTCTTCGTGCCGTTTGGTAAGTGTTGAAGAAAAATCGGTAATGTTCTCCTCCTGACATTCAATTCTTATATAATTCTTTTCCTGTGTCTTTTTCATCGAATTCCTGCTTTAAGCTAAAGTTAGTAAAAAGATAAAGTTTACCTACTGTTTTATTTTTGAAGCCAGTAGATAAATCACGGCCATTCTAACTGCCACTCCATTCTGGACCTGATCTAATATGATGGCCTGGTCTGAATCTGCAACATCACTCGTAATCTCCACCCCCCTGTTTATAGGGCCCGGATGCATTATCACTATTTTCTTGCTCAGCGAATCAAGCATGGCTTTATTTAGTCCAAAAAGCTGAATGTATTCCCGTGTACTAGGAAAATAGCTGATATCCATGCGTTCATTCTGCACCCGAAGCATATTGGCCACATCACACCATTCCAGTGCTTTACGCAGGTTAGGCTCCACCTCTACCCCTAAAGATTCAATATATTTTGGAATTAAAGTTTTTGGGCCACATACTTTTACCTGGGCTCCCTGAAGTTTTAAAGCAAAAATATTAGAAAGAGCCACCCTGCTGTGCAAAATATCTCCTACAATGACTACTTTTTTACCTTCAACACCGCCCAGTTTTTCCCTAATGGAATAGGAATCAAGAAGTGCCTGGGTAGGATGTTCATGTGCACCGTCTCCTGCATTCACAATACTGGCATTTACATGCCGCGAAAGAAAAATTCCCGCTCCGGGATTTGGATGCCGCATCACCACCATGTCTACTTTCATGGAAAGGATATTACTCACCGTATCAATTAGGGTCTCCCCTTTTTTAACAGAGGAAGAAGCAGCAGAAAAGTTGATGACATCTGCACTTAATCTTTTTTCAGCAAGTTCAAAAGAAAGTCGCGTTCTGGTGCTATTCTCAAAAAAAAGATTGGCAATGGTAATATCCCGTAAGGAAGGCACCTTTTTGATAGGTCGGTTGATGACTTCTTTAAAATGATCGGCAGTTTGGAAAATGAGTTCAATATCTTCCTTTTGAAGATATTTTATTCCTAATAAATGATTGACACTTAACTCACTCATAAACGGGGCCTATTCTTTATTTATTTATAACATACACAGCATCTTCACCTTCATTTTCCTTCCAGTGCACTTTTACTTTTTCTTCATTGATGGAGTCCACCTGCCTTCCGTTATAGTCGGGCTGTATGGGCAAATGCCTGCTAAACCTTCTATCAATCAGGGTAAGCAGTTCAATGTCTTTTGGTCTTCCGAAGGATTGAATGGCAGTGAGCGCAGCACGAATACTCCTTCCGGTGTAAAGCACATCATCAATAAATACCACCCGCTTATCTTCTACAATGAAATCAATTTTAGTTTTATTGGCCTCAAGCGGTTTATCACTTCTTCGGAAATCATCCCGGTAAAAAGTAATATCCAGAGCCCCAAGTTTAATTTTCTGAAGATGATATTCTTCCTCCAGAATTTTACTGATCCTTTCTGCCAGATAAATCCCCCTCGGCTGAATACCGATTAAGACGGAATTCTCAAAATTTGTATGATTTTCAATCAATTGACAGGCCAGGCGATGTAGAATAATGTTTACCTCTTTGGAATTAAGCAACACTTTTTGGCCCATATTAAATTTTTGTGCGGTAGTTATAAAAGCAAAAGTAAGATATTTTTTGGGAGATGTGAGAGCGAAAATTCAAAATGTTTGCATCTAAAAAAAACCGGAAACTCCTCGCAGAAACAAGCTGTATACGTTTAACTTAATCTTATGTACCCGATAAAATATTTATTTTGGTAAAATCTTATCTTGCACATATCCTAACCGAAAAATAAGAATGCTGTACATACTCCATCAACAGGAAGAAAAAGATGCCGTTGAGAAAAAGATCGTTCCTCTACTAAAGGATAAAAATTATGAACTTATTTCTTATCCCAGCGATAACCTGGAATTTTCTGAAGAAGATACTATTATTACCTATTTAGGGGATAGTCACTTAAGAAACCTGTTGCCACTCGCCGGAAAAAAGAAATGGTGCATTGGGGTCCTGCCACATCCCGAAGTGGTTTACACCATCAGAGGTTTGGGTATTTCCAATAATCTTGAAGAAGCCATTGAAGAAATCGTACATACACAAGAAAGGGAAACTATTGATCTTTTGTATTGTAATGGAAATCCGGTATTCCAATCGGTTAATATTGGGGACGTATTCATTCTTACAGAAGGAGAAGACAAAGCAGGTTTTGCTGCGGAAGTATGGAGGTTTTTAAAGAATATTAAACGCTTTACAGGTCTTTCCCACCGCTCATTTAAAATAAAGACCGACGAAGAAAAAATTGTTCGCACCTCTGCCCTTGGGATGATCGTGGTTGAACACCCTCATAACTCTGTAGTCTCAAAACGACTTGTTACCGGAAGTGCTGTAAATGACGGTATGTTCCATGTGCTTATACTTTCTCCGCAAAACATCCTGGAATTACTTTGGTTCTTCCTGCGAAGCCTGCTACCCATTAGCAATACCATGCAGCAGTTACCAAAATTTATTGGGAGCATCAAAACTTCCAATCTGCAAATACTGCCGGAGCAGGAAATAGAATTCACCATTGATGGAGTAAAGACAAAATCTTCAGAAATAAACCTGGAAGTACATTACGAAGCACTCGTACTTCAGCAATCGAGCATTTACAATGCAGAAAAAGGAAAGGCCAGTGAAAAAAAGAGTGTAAAGCTTAACCACCTGCCTAAGGGAGAAAAACAAAATGAACTGATTCGCAGAAAACTTCCGTGGATGCCCCGGGCTACCACCGAAGAGTTTCAGGATCTTTTTAAGGTATTGAGGGAAAATGCAAAACTGAGTGCTGCTTTCATGATCATGATGATCCTGTCCACGCTCATTGCCACTTTCGGACTCTTTTCAGATTCATCACCTGTTATTATTGGAGCCATGATCCTCGCTCCTATTATTTCACCAATCGTTTCATTTTCCATGGGTATGGTACGGTATGAAATTGGTATGCTTAAAAAAGGGATCATAACTATCATGGCGGGAACCATCGTTTGTTTATTGTTCTCTGCGGGAGTAACCCTTCTGGTCCCCTTACAAGTCCTTACTTCTGAAATCTCTGCTCGGCTTTCCCCCAACCTCCTCGACCTGGGAATTGCCATTGCTTCGGGAATTGCTGCCGCCTATGCCCATGCCGATGAAGAGATCGCAAGAAGTCTTGCAGGCGTAGCCATTGCGGTGGCTTTGGTACCTCCGCTTGCCGTAGCAGGAATAGGTATTGGCTGGTGGGATTGGGAAGTATTTTCGGGCGCATTTTTATTATACCTCACCAACCTCGCTGGTATTATCCTCTTTGCAGGAATTACCTTTTTATTCCTGGGCTTCGCGCCGTTTAAAAGAGCAAAAATGGGATTGATCTATACCACCATCATCATTTTATTTGTAACAGTTCCGTTATCTCTTACCTTCAACAGGGTACAGGAGGAATCAAGTATTACCAGGGAACTGGAAGGAGCCTCTTTTGAAGATTATATCCTTCGGGACGTAAAAGTACGGTATGGAGATCCTTTCAGGATTTCTGTAAAAGCGGTTGGCCCTAAAAATATTGAACCCGAGCAACTGGAAAGGATCAAATCTGAAATTGAGGAGAGAATTGGATATTCCATTATCCTGGAAGTAGTTTCAGCCTTAGAATATTAGTTTTAATTCAGAAAAAATTTTCTTCCTATAATAAAATACAACAACTATGAAAGTCGATATATGGAGTGATGTACGCTGCCCTTTTTGCTACATTGGAAAAAGGAATTTTGAAGTTGCTTTAGAAAGGTTTACTCACAAAAATGAAGTTGAAATAACCTGGCATAGCTTCGAGCTGGATCCAACTCTGGAAACCCAGCCATATTTAAATACCATTGATTATTTCGTGCAGGCAAAAGGGGTGTCTAAAGAACAGGCAGAACAAATGCTTGACGTAGCCAAACAAATGGCCCGGGAAGCTAAGTTAGATATGGATCTTAAAAACTCCAAGGTCGCCAACTCCTTTAAAGCACATCAATTGATCCAGCTTGCAAAAAAGAAAGGCCTGGGAAATGAAGTTGAAGAAGCTCTTTTTAAAGTTCATTTTACAGATCTTGAAAATATTGACGATGAAAATGTGCTCGCAAAAACCGGAGCTTCTATAGGGATTGAAGAACAAATTACCAGGGAAGCCCTTTCTTCGCAAAAATATGCCGATGATGTGAGGAAGGACCAGTTGCAGGCAAGAGACCTTGGAGTAAAGGGAGTTCCATTCTTTGTCATTAACAGTAAGTACGGGGTTTCGGGAGCTCAGCCTGCAGAGACTTTTCTGGACATCCTCCAAAAAGCACACGCAGAATAAGTCTCTTAAAATTAAAATATTAAGGAATTCCCCTTCAGAATTAATTTATTAAGATATATTTAATACCTTAGCGACACTTCTAAAATCATGCTATGAGGACTCTATTAATGTTAGTTGCATTTTTATTTTGTACAGGAATGTACGCACAGGAATTTCACATGACCCAGAAATTCCCGACTAAGGAACTACCTAATTTTCCCGAGTTGCATGCCAATCAACTGGATATTTCTTTCTCAGGCGATTCTTCCACCTTTGACTCAAAAAGTCAGATTCTGGAATTAAAGGGAAATGTACAATTTTCTACCTCTATAGTAGAGATTGCCCAGGCCGACAAGATCGTTTACAACAGAATAACCAAAGAATTTACCATCAGCGGATTCAAAGAGATCAGAATCAATGGTCAAATTCAGTTAGCTGAAGATTTTGGGCGTGGTACTTTAAAGTTTGAATTGGGAGATTGTGTGGCCTATCTGGTTACCGAGTAATTCTTTAATTTAGTAATTAAACAGTGAGTTCAGGCTCCTCTTCTGTTTCAGTTTCCTCCTGAACAAAATTCTTTTCGTCCTCAAAATAACGTTGCACATAATTTTTCAGCGTATCAAGCTCTGCTTTGTTTAAAAAATTATCTTCGTAGTTGGTAGCCAGTCTTAACCATGGTGGTGAAGGTTGCTCGTAATCATATTCTCCAAAAACCATAAAAGGAGTTCCATTCTCCACAATTACCTGCCCGTTGGAATTCAGTTGCCACTGCTCTGCCCAATCATAAATAAACCGTGCATCTTCTTCCAGAAGACGTACGCAGGCATGACTGGCAGGATAGCCCGGCATAGAATACTGATGTACTCCTACTCCTTCAAAATTCATAAAGTTGAAATAAAAAGGCAAAATCCAGTCAGAATTTACGGTACTCACTTTTCTTTTGGATTTATGATTTCCGTAATGAAGTCCATTTGGTGTGGGAGTAGTTTGTTTTCCGGAGCTTGTAGGTCCCCAGCGTATTAATTTTCCGTTTTCATATAGAGCAAACCCCTGCACCCGTTGATTGATTAATACTGTTTTAGGAATGGAATCGAGCAACTCCAGTTCCTCAGGAAAAGGGGAATAGGTAAGCAAATTGTCTGAAATGGAATCTGGAATAATTAACTGGGTCCCGGCAGATAACCTCCAGGCATCCATTCTATTCAATGCAAATAATATCTTCCTTTCTTCGTCAGAATAGCGGATTTGAAAACTATCAACCTCTTCTGCTGAAGCAATGCTATCAAGATGATATCTCACCACCGGTTTGGGTTCCGGTTTTTCTTTTATCTCTTCTTCCTGTTCCTTCTCCGCAATACTATCATTCACAGCTTCATGAACTGTCATTTCGAAATTCCCATTTTCAGAATCTCTGTTACATGACACCACAAAAAGAACCATTAAAAACATTGTCAGGTAAACCGGAACACTGGATCGAGTAAATATTTTTTTCACAGAAGGAATTTTAAATAAAGATAAGCAAATGACGTACCACTATTCTTACAGGAATGTTTAATTAAATGTGAATTTTATAAAGTGAGAAAGGGGAAAAAGCATATTTTATTTTTGAATTTTTTCTCATGTTTAGTGAAAAATTTAGAATCATTGTTGAGATTGAGAGATTGAAGAATGTTATTTTTACCCTTTGCTAAAATTTCCAGTTTCACACAAAACCAGACTTTAATGGACCAGTCATATATCGATGATCAACACTTTCGTGTAGCAAATTATACTTCCCATCCACTACCGGCAGGCGAGTATGAAAACTGTACTTTTTCGGGTTGTAATTTCGCCGGAAGCAGCCTCACCGGAAGATCCTTTTCTGAATGTGAATTTATTGACTGTGATCTAAGCAACACTGTTGTAAGCGGAACTTCCTTTAGGGATGTGAGCTTTAAAAACTGTAAGATGCTGGGGGTACGTTTTGATGAATGCACCTCTTTTCTGTTATCCTTTAATTTTGAAGATTGCCTCCTGAATTTCTCTTCGTTTTACAAACTGAAACTTAAAGGAATAAAATTCAGCAACTGTAAACTCGAGCAGGTAGATTTTTCTGAAGCGGATCTCTCCAGAGCGGGATTTAAAAAATGTAATTTGAGCGGAGCGATTTTCAGCAACACTAATCTGGAAAGTGCAGATTTGGAAACTTCTTCTAATTTCTCCATTGATCCAGAAATCAACAGGATCAAAAAAGCAAAATTTTCGAAAGAAAATATTTCAGGATTACTCGATAAATATCAGATAATCATAAAGTAAAATCCTTTCAGAAAAAGCTATTCCTCTTAGATTTTAAAATCATTAAATTGTTTCCTATTTGAGACCTTAGACTGTAATCTAATACCAGCGCTTCTTTTTAGCTTTAGATCCGCTGCCTTTCCTACCTTTTTTATGCTTGCTGCCTTTCTTCAAATGGACTGCAGGAGTAGCATCTTTCTCTAAAGGATACGGATTATTTTCTTCGACAGGGATTATTCCGCCGAGTAACTTCTCAATATTTTTGATATACTCCTTTTCGTCCGCACTGCAGAAAGAGATGGAAGTACCCACGTTTCCTGCACGACCTGTGCGTCCTATTCGGTGCACATACACTTCAGGAAGGTTGGGAATATCAAAATTGAGCACGTAATCCAACAGATCGATATCCAGTCCGCGGGCAGCAACATCGGTTGCAACCAGAATATTTACTTCCTTATTTTTAAAAGCATTTAAAGCCAGTGATCTTTCACTCTGACTCTTATCACCGTGAAGGGATTCAGCTTTAAATCCATTTTTTGCCAGGGATTCCAGTGCTTTTTCCACTCCGTGTTTCGTTCTTCTGAAGATCAAAACAGATCCTCCCTGCACCACATTTCTCAACACATAAAGCATGAGTTCAATCTTCTGTGGCTTTGGAACCATATAGAGTTTCTGATCCACTTCGGATGCTGCAGATGAATTCTGATCTACCTCTACCCTCACCGGATTTTGTAAAAGTGTTTTCGCCAGGTATTCCACTTTAACAGGAATTGTAGCAGAAAACATAAGTCTTTGCTCCAAATTGTGGGATAGATGAATAATCTTTTGCACTTCATCTATAAAACCCATATCCAGCATCAAATCGGCTTCGTCGAGTACCAGTACAGATATTTTTTCAAGATCTACATAACCTTGCTTTCTAAGATCCAGCAAACGTCCCGGTGTGGCAACCAGGATATCCAGTCCGTTTTTGAGCAGGTTTATCTGTGGCTGAATTGAAGTTCCTCCAAAAACCACCCCAGATTTCACTTCGGTATGTTTCGCATACGCTCGTATGTTTTCTTCTATTTGAACCGCCAGTTCCCTTGTAGGACTAAGAATAAGTATTTCGAGCTTCCGGTCCTTATGAGGTCCTGAAATCTTTTTATTGAGTAGCTGTAATAGCGGAATGGCAAAAGCGCCGGTCTTCCCCGTACCGGTCTGGGCACTGGCAAGCACATCATTCCGGCGAAGTATTTCAGGAATTACTTTTTCCTGTACAGGAGTGGCATTTTTATGGCCCAGTTCGGCAATTGCCTGTTGTAAAGGTTGAGATAGGGAAAGATCTTCAAATAACATACACTAAGTTTATCTGGCAAAGATAAGGTTAATTCAGAAGGAATATTTCCGGATAAATATATTTTTCAGAAGAAAGGTTTTTAGGTTATCACAAAAAGAAAAGGCATCAAAATCATTTGTGGCACCTGTTTTGCACACTGCTGAAAGGTATCTTAAACGTGAAAAATGGAGCTGCGTTTAAGGATTAAATCCCACTAAATTTCTACACAAATTCTTCCTTAATAAAAAACGCTATATTTGCGTTCTTCTTTACGCGAAAGACACGGCAGGTTGTAAGCCGGTTTAGAATAATAAAAATCAATCCGCTGATTCAGAAAATGCAACGTCTTTTCCAGCATTTTATATACAATTAATGTCATTTAAAAATTTAGAATTAACACAACCTATCCTTAAAGCACTAGACGCCCAGGGATATACTACCCCCACTCCTATTCAGCAACAGTCCATACCTTTGGTATTAAAAGGAAGAGATCTTCTTGGAGTTGCCCAAACAGGAACAGGAAAAACTGCTGCCTTCGGGATCCCAATCTTACAGATCCTCGATGAGCAGAAAAATCATAGAAAAGGTGTAAAAGCCCTTATATTAACACCAACAAGGGAACTTGCCATACAAATTGAAGAAAGCCTTGCTGCTTATGGAAAGTATACCAAACCTTCACATGCTGTCATTTTTGGCGGAGTTTCACAGGTTACCCAGGTAAATAAACTTCGACGCGGGGTGGACATTTTAGTCGCTACTCCCGGAAGGTTACTGGATCTAATGAACCAGGGCCATGTTGATTTAAAGCAACTGGAGATCTTTGTTTTGGACGAAGCTGACAGAATGCTGGATATGGGATTTATTCACGATGTTAAGAAAGTGATCAAAAGTCTTCCGGCAAAGCGGCAAACCCTGTTTTTCTCGGCCACTATGCCACAGGAAATACAGAATCTTGCGAACATGCTTTTAAAGGATCCTGCCAAAGTAGAAGTTACTCCACCATCTTCTACAGTAGATAAAATCGAACAAAGCATTTATTTCACCAATAAACCCGATAAGCGTAAACTTTTACTTCACCTGCTGGAAGAAAATGATATTTCTACGGCGCTTGTATTTACGCGTACCAAACACGGTGCAGATAAAGTAGCGAAATTCCTTAGCAAATCAGATTTCAAATCGGCTGCCATTCATGGAAATAAAAGTCAGAATGCCCGCCAGAATGCCTTAAAAAGCTTCAAAAACGGAAATCTAAATGTGCTGGTTGCAACAGATATTGCTGCCCGCGGAATTGATATTGATGAACTTACACACGTTTTCAATTTCGATTTACCCAATGTTCCGGAAACCTATGTTCACCGCATTGGACGTACCGGAAGAGCCGGAAATAAAGGAATTGCCATTTCTTTTTGCGCCGCAGAAGAAAGAGTTGACCTTAAAAACATCGAAAAACTAGCATCCATAAAAATTCCTGTGGTACAGGGACACCCTTTTCCACTAGATGAAAATGCTGTTCCCCAAAAGGAAACTCAGAGGCCGCGAAACGGGAACAGACAAAGGAGAAGAGCATAAACACCAAGAGATGTTCTTAAGTGGACCGGGAAAGATAAAAAGAACAATTAATTTAATTATCTTTGTATCAGGTCGATGTAAAAACTTCTCCGGAAACTGCACCGATTTGCAGTATCACATTTAAAATAAACCAAAATAAGTACATGGGTAGATCACAAGAAACCTCTAATAAAAAAGAAAAAGAAAAGAAAAAGCTGAAAAAGAAGCAGGAAAAGGAACTTAAAAGAAAAGAGCGTAAAGCGAATTCTGAAAAAGGAAAAAGTTTCGAAGACATGCTGGCTTATGTGGATGAGAATGGACATTTAACAGATACTCCACCAGATCCTACGAAGAAGAAAAAGATCAAGGCTGAAGATATTCAGCTTGGTGCCACAAAAAGAGAAGATATAGAGCCGGAAGACCTTGTAAGGAAAGGTACGGTCACTTTTTTCAACGATTCAAAAGGTTATGGGTTCATTAAAGACCATGCCAACCAGGAAAGTATTTTTGTTCACATCAATGGATTGGAAGACGAGGTAGGAGAAGGTGACAAAGTTAGTTTTGAAACCGAAATGGGACAAAAAGGTCTCAACGCTGTAAATGTTAAGCTTTATAAAGAGGAAAAACCCAAAGAGGTAAAAGAACCCAATGAAGTTGAACAAAATCAGGAGAAGGAAAGCGAAGTTGACCAGGAAGACGAAGACGACAAAGAATAGCATATAAAAACCATTCGGTTTTTAACTACCACAAAAATGTCCGGCGAACGAAATCGCCGGACATTTTTGTTTTATAAATCAATAAAAATATTTCCTCCTCCCATCCTGAACTCCACGTTCAGGATTTTTTTGTTTCGGCCAGGATATATACTCATTCCAAAGATGTAAAATTTCCAAAAGCTATCTTCGGGCAAGGCGAGGTAGGGCATTTCCATTTTCAGGAGAATAAAGAAGATCTTATAGCCTCTATACTTGAATATAATAGGAAATATAGACTACATTTCTGTAATTACCTCAAATTCAACACCTACAGAAAAGGTGATTTTAAATTTTTACAAATTCCTTTTCAGAAAAAGGATTATTTTTGCACCCTTAGATCCACGGTTAAAAAATCCACTTCAGGATCAATTTTCGGATAGTGAAAACGATAAGCAGATAGTAATGAATGAATCTTTAAGGTTACAGGAACTGGAAAGTTTCAAAATTCTCGACAGTGCCCCAGAGGCAGAATTTGACGAGTTGGTAGAAATCGCTTCTGCAATATGCGATACCCCCATTTCACTGCTATCCCTCATTGGAGAGAAAAGACAATGGTTTAAAGCGAATCATGGCCTGGAGGTTACCGAAATTTCCCGGGAACATTCCATTTGCCAGCATACCATGCATAATCCAAAGGAGGTACTTGTAATCGAGGATTCTTTGATCGATAAACGATTTAAAAGCAATCCTTTAGTTGTTGGCAGTCCTCATATAAGATTTTATGCAGGAGCGCCTCTGGAAACGGCTACTGGAAATATACTTGGTACTCTTTGCATTATAGATAATAAGCCAAGAAAGATTACCGAAACTCAAAAAGCAGCCTTAATGCTCCTGGCTAAGAAAATAATGAATCACCTGGAGACAAGAAAGCTACTGCTCGAGCAGGAGAATATGATCGAAGGAAATGCTGCAAGGCTGAACAAACTTACCAATCACGCTCCCGGTGCTATCTTTCAGCTGGAGATGACCAAAGAAGGGAAAATGTATTTTCCGTTTCTAAGCAAAGGATTTAATGACATACATCCCGGAATTGATCTACACAAAGTTCGAAAAAACGCCGCTATCGCTTTTGATGTGGTTCATCCCGATGATCTTGAAATGCTGCAGGCCAGTTTAATGGAATCTTATACAAACGGGAGTATCTGGAATAAAGAATACAAAGTTATTTCTGAAGACGGAAAGCCGGCTTGGCATTGGGTTATTGCAAAGCCTGAAAAAATGGAGAATGGCACCGTGGTTTGGTATGGCAATTTCCAGAATATTACCGAGCGTAAAGAATATGTGAACACGCTGGAGCAAATTCTGTTTGATATTTCCCATGTAATGAGAAAACCTGTGGCAAATATGCTGGGGCTTACCAGCACCATTGACGATTACGATCTTGATTCAGAAACCCTGAAAAAACATGTTTCTAAAATAAAAGCTGTTTCTGAAGAAATGGACCGTTATATCAGAAAACTCAATGAGGTATACTCTCAAAGAAAATCAATGATTAAATCTGAAATTTCTGCCGGATTACAAGAAGATTAAAGGTTTGCACAAATAATTTAAATACAAAGCCTGAAGCACATATTAAAATGTTACTTCAGGCTTCTTATTTTTAATACTGAATTCGGCTCTCGATGATATCCCAATTCAGTGATCTTTTTTCAGATGAATTGAGAACAGCTGCTGTTAAACTTTCACCACCATTTTCCCCTGATTTTTCCCATCGAATAAATCAAGAAATGCCTGGGGTGTATTTTCAAATCCTTCAACAACAGTTTCATCATATCTTAGTTTTCCTTCTTGTAACCATGTTGCCAGTTGCCTTATCGCCAACCCGAAATCCTTGGCATGATCCCGAATGAGAAAACCTTGCATCAGGGCTGTATTTTTAATGAGAGCTCCTTCAGGACGTGGACCGGTAGGTATTTTCTTTTCATTATAACTTGCGATTGCACCACAATTAATGATCCTGGCATCTTTATTTATATTTGCCAACGCTGCATCGAGTATCTCACCCCCAACATTATCAAAATAGACATCTACGCCATCAGGACACGCAGTATGGATGGCCTCTGCCATATTATCGGTAGATTTATAATTGATCCCTTCATCATAGCCAAATTTAAATTCGATGTGATCTATCTTTTCATCACTCCCGGCAATACCAACAACTTTACAGCCTCTTAGTTTTCCAATTTGTCCTGCAACACTGCCCACTGCTCCTGCAGCTCCGGAAACCAGCAAAGTCTCACCTTCTTTCAAATTCCCAATCTTTTCCAGCGCCAGGTATGCAGTTAAGCCTGTAAGTCCAAGAATGCCGAGATATGCCGATAAAGCAGCTGCATTCTTATCCACCTTATTTAATCCGTTTCCTCTGGAAGTCTGGTATTCTTTCCATTTCAGCATTCCGCTTACGTATTCCCCTCTTTTAAAATGCTCATTCTTCGATTCCATTACTTCTGCCACCACCATTGATTCCAGTGGCTCATTCAGTTCAAAAGGCGGAATGTAAGATTCCTCATCCCGCATTCTGCCACGCAGGTATGGATCTACAGAAATATATACAGATTTTAAAAGAAGTTCGCCATCGCCCGGCTGCGGATCGTCTTCTTCCACGATCTTAAAATCATCCAGGGAAGGTTTACCTTTAGGGCGGTTTACAAAAAGAATACTTTTATTCATTGCACTTATATTTGGATTGATAGTAGAAAATACTCTGAATACAGGAAATCACCAAAACTCTATTCCCAAAAAATGTTTAAAGTTTCAGGTTTAAGCTCTATAATCTTCATCTGAATCCAAGCCAGCCTCATCTGACATAAGCTCATAAAAAAACCTCCTTAGATTGCTCTAAGAAGGTTTTTCTTTCTATTCTAAAATGATCTTCACTTGCGTGAAAAAATTCCTACCTACGCGGGAATGGATTATTTTCCTTCCATTTTATCTTTAAGTGCCTGAAGATCTGCATTAACA
This sequence comes from Salinimicrobium marinum, assembly GCF_014651535.1. Classification (GTDB taxonomy): domain Bacteria; phylum Bacteroidota; class Bacteroidia; order Flavobacteriales; family Flavobacteriaceae; genus Salinimicrobium; species Salinimicrobium marinum. The sequence goes on along the minus strand of NZ_BMXB01000004.1, from coordinate 175,644 downwards.
TCACCAATAGTGGTTTTGTCATTTTGTGCAGCTTTCTTGGCAGCTTGCTTAACGATTTGCTGCTCCTCTTCTCTGTGAATAGCAGTATGAGATGCTACTACACGCTTGAATTCTTTATTGAATTCAATGATTTGGAATTCTGCAGACTCTCCTTGCTTCAGTTTGTTACCATCTTCTTTTTCAAGGTGACGGGTTGGAACAAAAGCAGTGATGTCTTCATTAAACTCGATAGTCGCACCTTTGTCAACGATCTCTGAAATTTCAGCAGTATGAGTAGTTCCTACAGCGAATTCAGATTCGTATTTATCCCAAGGGTTAGACTCAGTTTGTTTGTGACCTAAGCTTAGCTTACGACCTTCAACGTCCAATTCTAGAACAACCACATCAAGTTTATCGCCTACATTAGTGAATTCACTTGGGTGCTTGATCTTCTTGGTCCAAGAAAGATCAGAGATATAGATAAGTCCGTCGATACCTTCTTCCAACTCAACGAATACTCCGAAATTGGTGAAGTTACGAACAATACCATTATGCCTTGAACCTACAGGATATTTAGATGTGATATCTGTCCATGGGTCTGGAGTCAATTGCTTGATACCAAGGGACATTTTTCTGTCTTCACGGTCTAACGTAAGGATTTGAGCTTCAACCTCATCACCAACATTTACGAAATCCTGTGCAGAACGCAAGTGCGTGCTCCATGACATTTCAGAAACGTGGATAAGACCTTCAACACCTTCAGCGACTTCGATAAATGCACCGTAATCTGCGATTACAACTACTTTACCTTTCACTCTGTCACCAACTTTAAGATCTTCATCTAAAGCTTCCCATGGGTGTTTGCTCAATTGTTTAAGACCAAGCTGGATTCTTGTTTTAGCCTCATCAAAGTCAAGGATAACAACATTGAGTTTTTGATCAAGTTCAACGATCTCGTTTGGATGGTTGATACGTGACCATGAAAGATCTGTAATGTGAACAAGTCCGTCAACACCACCAAGATCAACAAATACTCCGTAAGAAGTAATGTTTTTCACAGTACCTTCAAGTACCTGACCTTTTTCTAACTGACCAATGATCTCTTTCTTCTGCTCTTCAATATCTGCTTCGATAAGCGCTTTATGAGAAACAACAACGTTCTTGAATTCATGGTTGATCTTAACCACTTTGAATTCCATTGTTTTACCTACATAAGCATCGTAATCCCTGATAGGCTTCACATCAATCTGTGATCCCGGAAGGAATGCTTCAATTCCAAAAACATCTACGATCATACCACCTTTGGTACGACATTTTACAAATCCGTTTACGATAAGACTTTCATCATGTGCTTTGTTCACACGATCCCATGCCATAATAACACGAGCCTTACGGTGAGAAAGGATTAATTGTCCTGTTGCATCTTCACGTACATCAATTAACACTTCAACCTCATCTCCAACTTTAAGATCTGGATTGTAGCGGAATTCGTTCAATGAAATTACACCTTCACTCTTTGCATTAATGTCAATAATCGCATCACGATCTGTAATGTTGATTACTTTACCTGTAGTAACTTCATCATCTAAAGTGTCAACGAAATTTTCTGCTACTAACTTTTCAAATTCTTCCAGCTTACTGTCATCAATCGGGTCGATCCCCTCTTCATAGTTGTGCCAGTTGAATTCTTTTAAGAAAGATTCAGGATCTTGTTGCTGTGCAACAGTTTCCGGTTGAGAAGCAGTATCCATACCTGCTACTTCCTGAACTTCAGTGTTCTGAGAATCCTGAACTTCTTGATTTTTGTTTTCTTCAGCCATTGCTGATTAATTATTTGTATCCTGTTTTCTTCGGAAGAATGCGCAATAAAAAAACACAGAAGCGTTCTTAATAAATTGACTTACAACCCTTTTACTCTTCCCTGAGATTGCCAAAAGGTGTGCAAAAATACAACTTATTTTGTGATTTTCAAATGTTTATCGGGGAAGTTGAAAAATGAGATGTGAGATTACAGATCTGAGACGTGAGGTTTGGGAATCCGGTTGCTGATTGTGAGTTGTGGGTTGTGAGTTAAAAAAACTTTGTGGGTGTTTTGCCCTTCTGAACTTGTCTTCTGTATACTGTTTTCTATTCCCTGTTTACTGTTTGCTGTTCTGTTCTCTTCAATTTTACTTGATCTTTACGTAAACACCCCATAAATGTTGTGCAAAATATCCTATTTCAGAATTATGGATTTTGGAATTTGAAATTAAAACTTTCACTTCTTCGTTCCCTCATACAATTCCAGGATCTTTTCAAATTGTCCAGCAAGTGTAAGATGGGAATTATCGATTTCTATCGCGTCTTCAGCCTTTACCAGCGGAGAATCTTTTCGGGTGGTATCCAGTTCATCCCGCTGCTGCACGTTCTCAAGTACTGCTGCATAAGTGACCTCTTCCCCTCTCTCCTGAAGCTCCTTAAACCTACGTTGTGCCCTTTCTTCTGCACTGGCGGTCATAAAGATCTTCAGTTCAGCATCCGGAAAAACAACGGTTCCAATATCACGACCATCCATTACTATCCCTTTTTCCCTGCCCATTTCCTGCTGTTGAGCCACCAGAATCTCACGTACCTGGGGCACAGCTGCTACCTGACTAACAAACCTGGAAACTTCCATCTGCCTGATCTCTTTTTCTACATTTTCATCATTCAGATACATTTCAGCAAAACCAGCTTCAGGATTAAATACAAACCGTAACCTGATTTGGGATAGATCATTCACCAGGCCTTCTTTGTCAAAACCATCATCATCTATATAGGACTTTCTCATTGCAAATAATGTAACCGCCCTGTACATTGCTCCGGTATCTACATACACATACCCTAATTCCTTTGCTAGCTGTTTTGCTACTGTACTTTTTCCTGTAGAGGAAAATCCGTCGATTGCTATGGTTATTTTCTCCAAATTGGTGATTTTAATTTATGACCCCGGAAAGATGATCAGCTATTTTTTCAGCTATTCGGGGATTTATTTAAAGGATCCCAAAGATAAAAAGAAACTACAGATAATTTTGATTTGGTGGATTATTTAAAAATGTTGAAGTGGACTGAAATAGGTGCAAATAATAATTAACTATCAAAAATAATAGTTAGACATGACTTAGACTCTTACAATCTACTGCTGTTTCCTTCTACCATACCAGGCACGAAGCATTCATCATAAACCCTTCTATTTAGCTATGCTCTTATAATCAATTCACATACCTATTTAATTTTTAACAGGAAAAATTGTAACAAAAAACGGATACTTAAACTAATTCAAAAAATAATCTTCAAAACTTAAAAAATGAAAAAAATTTTTCTCATCGCTATTACTTTTATTTTCGCTTCTACAGCCAATGCCCAGGACACTAAGTTTGGATTGACAGCGGGTTATCTTAACGTTGAAGCTACCGAATCCTATATGGGCATGGATGTTTCTGCAGATGCTTCAGGATTTTACGCCGGAGTATTGGTTGATGTTCCTTTGTCGGGGTCATTTCATCTTGAACCCGCAGTTATTTATGGGAATGCAGAAGAACTTAATCTTCTTTTTGTACCTGTCTTAGCAAAATATTACATATCCGAATCAGGTTTTAGTCTTTTGGCAGGACCTCAGGGAACTATTATTCTTGACGAAGTAGGAAACAATGTAAATACTTTTGGTGTGGATTTGACCTTTGGAGCCTCTTATGACATTACCGAAAATTTCTTCCTTCAGGCTCGCTATTCTTTTGAATTAACAAACCGTACCAACAATGATCTGGAGGGTATGCCCGAAGATGTTGATGGAAGCATCAATAGTTTATTGGTAGGTGTAGGTTACAAATTTTAAGACTTAACTTACAGAATATCTCTATAGAGGCTGTTTAAAAAGCTTTTAATTCGTCATTCTGAATTTATTGCCAGAATCTTATAATACTGATTTCCAGTAATCATAAGAACCTGAAACAAGTTCAGGTTGACGTAAATCATGCTCTTTAGACAGCCTTTTCTATTGAAACCGGATATTCTTTAATTTTTTCTCACCAGAAAAATAAATTCTGTTATTAAACTTTTATATTGAACGAAAATTCCACCTAACAATCTGAATATGAAAGCTTTTCTCATATACATGCTTCTGATGATAGGATACACTATAAATGTCTCTAGCCAGGAAAAAGAATTTTATCTCCAAGCCGGACTGCTGTACGATAGTCAGGAAAACATCATGCTAGAAAACAGGGTTATCCATGTAATTGGTAATAAAATCCAGAGCATTGAGGATCCAGAAAAAATACCAGTAGATGCAGAAGTGATAGATCTTGGGGAATATACTGTCCTTCCCGGGTTAATAGATGCACATACGCATGTGCTTTTCTCCCAGGAACCACAAGATGATTTTACTGAAGAAAGCATCGCCACATTAGTTCTGGAAAATCCGGCGCTTAGGACCTTGCGTGGCGCTAAAAGTGTAAAATCTTATCTCGACGTCGGAATTACAAGTATTAAAGATCTTGGAAACTCGGGACTTTTTCTGGACGTTGCTCTTCGTGATGCCATTAATGAAGGAACTGTGGACGGCCCCCGCATTTTTGCTTCCGGGCCCATTATAGGTGCTCCCGGTGGCCAGCTCTATGGAGTCTCTCATGAGCACCAGGATCTCGTGGGACTGGAGTATCGTATTATTACAAGTGTAGCAGATGCAAAAAATGCAGTGCGGGAACATGTCAATCAAAAGGTGGATATCATCAAAATTTGTGCAGACAACCTTCCGAATAACACCCGATTAACAGTAGATGAAATGAAAGCTATTGTGGAAACCGCACATTCGTATGACCTCACTGTTACAGCACATTCCGTTACCAATCAATCGGCATGGGAAGCAGCAACAGCCGGTGTAGACGGAATAGAACATGGTTTTAATCTGGCAGATTCCACCCTGGCACTAATGGCTCAAAAAAATATTTATCTGGTGCCTACCGAAAACAGCCGTGCCTATATGCACTCTTATTATAAACTCTCCGGAAGCAACCCCGAAGAACTCACCTGGCTGAACCGTTATTTTGAGAACTCGAAAAACAGGTTATTGAGAGCAATAAAAAATGGCGTTCCCATAGTCGCAGGATCTGATAATTATACAGATATCAGAATTCCCAGAGGTGCTTCTTCCAGAGATATGTTTCGTGCCTACTATGAAGCGGGAATGAAACCTCTGGACATACTCCAGGCTGCTACTTTTGTTTCAGCCAAACATCTTAACAAGGAGAATGAAATCGGGATTCTCAAACCAGGATCTTTTGCCGATATCATTGCTGTAAAAGGAGATCTTGAAAATGATTTTCTAAACACCCTCGAGAACCTGGCATTCGTTATGAAAAACGGTAAAATATATCTGGAAAAAAGCAACTAGAGACTTTTTTGTTCTGCAGTTTTCTGAATGACCTCCACAGCTCTCTCCAGCACTTCATCTCTTTCCTCTATAATCCCCTCGATGGTAGGTTTGATCTCAATATCGGGTACTATCCCAATTCTTTGCGTTTCCCGCCCATCAGGATAGAACACACCAATTCCGCTCATATAAGTGTGGAATTTTCCGAGGAAAGAAATGTCGCTCACATTGCCATCTGCTCCCGAGGTCTGGCTTCCAATAACGACAGCTCCGGGTGTTGTTTGCAGTGCCATTGCAGTAAATTCTGCATGACTTTGGGTATGCTCATTAACCAGCAGGACCACCTTACCTTTATAGGCATTTTTATTTTTCCATCCAATATATATAGGGTCAGTCCAGGTAAACCGTCCCGGATAATTTAAATCGGGCGCTGTAAACTTTACAAAAGGTTGCGTTTCTGGATTGAGTTTATTTCCGATTTCATACATCGTACCATTAGGATAATTCCTGATGTCAAAAATAATTCCTCTCGTATCTTCCAGTTCCTTCATCATTTTAGATACGTCTCCCCGCTCCAAAGTTCCCATATTGACATAACCTATGTTATCATCCAGGGTTTCCCACACAGGACTTTCCGGTTTTTCATTTTTAAATTCTGTTTTCAGATACCGGCTGATCTTTTTTTGCCGAATATTGCCATCTCTAAGGATTTCAATTTCCACCGAGGGAGAACTGCCGTTTAACAGGCTAATCTCAATATTTCGGTGCCTGGCGGGTTGATTGGAACCGGTCATATATTTATCATCTTCCTCCAGAATCTGCCATACAGGAACACCCGCCACCGATGTAAGAATATCTCCCAATTGCCAGTCATCCTTCTCTGCCCTGGAAGGATCAAACATTCCCGCAACAACGGCATTACCATCAATCATTTTTAGCTTCACCGGCGCCCAGTAATAACCAAAATACCTATTGGTAAGATCTGTAATAAACCAGGCGTGAGAATCATTTAAACTAGAAGTTAATTCAAGCATTGCCATGTGATATTCCTTTTCACTGGTAGCATCGAGAAAAAGCGGCATTAGGGCCAAAAGAGTTTCATCCCAGTTTCGGTCCATCTGGTATTTGTACGGAAAGAAATATTCCACCTGATTCCAGTATCTGAACAGCGAAAGCAGCCTTAGCTCTTTTTCTTCCCAGATAAAATCTTCATATTCCGGCTCATTTTTAACAGTGATATTTCCCGACGGGGCCAGAGTAACATAATGTTGATCCCCCTGTACACGGTTTCTTTCGATGTATTTTAGTTTTTCCCTAAGTTCTTTGCTGAAGTTGCCAGATTCCATCCAGGAAAGGTCAAAATTCTTCAGAAAAATTTCATCCTGATGCACAGATAAACATTTGGTACATTCCGGAACCTCTCCCAGGCTGTCTATCCAATTACTGAAGATTTCAGATAAATCTTCGTAAGTCTCTGCTTTTTCAACTTTCTCAAGCACTGTAAAAAGTTGCTCGTCCCAGTTGTATTTTCCTTTTGCCACCTGCGGATGATAATATTTCAGGAAACCCCAGATCTTCGCCGTTGCTGAAAGTTTTTCTATCTCAGAAATATTTTTTTCTATAAAGAGTTCTTTGTCAGGACTGTTTGCTACTTCAGTACAGGAAATATTTGTATAGCTGAAGAGACTCAATAAAAGCAGAATTGTAAACTGTTGCATGTTTTGTGGTTATGTGTGATTTTAAGTGACTGAAACCTGTAAAGCAGAATGAACTGGACCGACTTCCGGAAATAATAATCCGCCGGTTTTACTTAATGACAAGTTGTAGAGATTTCCTAAAAATAAGATCTGTTCCGTCTGCACGCTGGTTTACTAATTAAATGGACAACCTGTAGGGGAACGCTGCCTGTATTGATCAACAAGTTTTTTTTCAGCATATACCAGATAATTGATACTGAATTCCACCTGTTAAATTTTTAACAATATAAGAAGAAGATCGAAAAATGAAACCAAATCAAAAATATTTTTTTCATTACCTGAAAAAGAAGAATTCTTGAGAAAGGGTTTATGCTGTTCTGAATTAACTAATCCAACAAAGCAGGACGTGAACCTGAAGAATCTATATTATTTTTGCTGCTGCACGTGATTGCTCCTGATAAGAAAAAACCGTTATTTTAGCATCAAATTATATACATGATTAAGTGGGTCATCATTATTACCATCATCGTGGTTCTTGTGCGAATCTTTAATTACGAAAAGAAAAAAGGAGAAGAAGGGAGAAGAAAGTAAAAGTAACCTCAACCCTGAAGATCGAGTTTTTTTGCGAGGATGTCCAGCGTATCCAGATCGGCTTCATTTCTCAGGTTTGTTCTGGCTTCTGTCAATAATATTTCCGCTTCTTTTTTAAGGACCTGATGGTAAAAAGGATCAAAAGCCACCTGTACCTTCAGCGCCAAAAACATGTATGCTAGTTTCTGAACTACCACAATATCATCACTGCAATACTTTCTCAATGATGCATTGATCTGGTACAACAATTCCTCAAAAGTAACCGATCTCACCCTGACATAATCCTGACCGGAATCTGAAATAAAACTTTCATCAGACTTTAACATTCTGAGTCTTATCAGTTCAGAGAGATAATCTATAGAATTTAAGGCCGTGCCCGGATCATTAATACCTGGAGACATCGCCTTTACAATTACTTCTGTAATTTGTTTAAAAGCCAGCACATAATTAGAGGTGACAAGCTCTTTTCTTGATAAATGAAAGTTGGAGAGCAGGCCATTTACAGCTTCATCACTCAGTTTTTCTTTGGATCTGAAAACTGGCAAACCTTTTAAAACAAAGGTTCCTTTAACCGGTAAAACTTCTAAAAAGGTTTTATTCTTTTTGCAGAACAAAAGAAGGTCATTCCTGGAAAAATCCTGAAAATAGCCACTTTTTTTGCTTCTGTATTCAAACCAGTCATCTGAAACAGGAAAATTTCGGGGCATTGATTTTTCCTGCTCCAAAAGGAAAGAAAGTCTCTTTTGGGCATTTAAAAATATTTTTTCAAGAATGTTTGTAATCTGAATGGTTTCAGAAATATTATGAATAAAATAAATAAAGGCATAGATAGAGATAACGGTAAGAAGTATCCCCAAAAGCACAGAGAATCCCGGCACCTGGTACTTGTCTCCTGTAGGCTGAATGGAAAACAGGATGAAGATGCAGTACAAAATACTGGAAATATAAATTCCGAGGATGATTTGATGTCTGTGATCGGAAATCAACCCCGGCAGTAGACGTGGTGAGTAATCGCTGGCAGCCTGATTTAAAAGTACCATGACCATAGAAAAACTGAATACCATCATGGAAATTAATCCGGTAATACAGGCACTCAGAATAGTAAGCGCTGTATCTCCGCTGTTCACTACCAGTAGCGGAGCGTGTTCCACAAGATAATCTGAAATACCAGATCGCTCGAGGTACATCATCAAAAGCGCAAACAGAAGACCTGAAAGAGCAAAGAAGGTGGGGTAAAAAGCTATTTTACTTTTAATAGTGCGATAAAAAGCTGTTATTTTATTAAATAAGGATTTCATATTTTAATATTGCTGCATATCTTTTCGAGAAGTTAATTAAATACATTGTACCGGTCATTTTCCATATCGTCCTTCTTAAGTAATATTATTAAAGAAATTTATTTACAAATCGTCACCCTGAACCTGGATCATGGTCTCAATCTCTTTCGTCAAAACTCCCATTCTAAATGAATTTTTTGATCCATTTAAAATGTTTGAACGGCACATATTTAAATGACATATCGATCCAGGTAGGGGTTTTGACAACGGCGCGTTGGTTACTGAAAGTTTTAAAACTTTCTTTACCATGGTACTGCCCCATTCCGCTGCCACCTACACCTCCAAAAGGCAGATGATGATTGGTAATGTGCATGAGCGTATCATTGATGCAAACACCGCCCGAAGTGGTTTTTGTAAGGATCTCCCGGGCATTTTTTTCTTTTCCGAAGTAATATAAGGCTAAAGGCTTTTCGTTTTGATTGATATAAGAAAGTGCTTCTTCCACATTGGAATAGGAAAGCACCGGAAGAATTGGGCCAAAAATCTCCTGTTGCATGACAGGGTCACTTTTATCAACCTTGTCCAGGATCGTGGGTGCTATGTATCTGTTATCCCTGTCCAACTCCCCGCCAGATTTCAGCTTACCATCCTGCATCAATCCTTTTAACCTGTCAAAAGCTCTTTGATGGATGATCCGCGGATAAAACCTGCTTTCTTGGGGATAACTTCCGAACATTTCTTTAAAAGAGTCGGTTATTTTTTCAATGAGTTCTTCTTTAATACTTTCATGCGCCAGGAGATAATCTGGTGCTATACAGGTCTGTCCTGCATTGATGGTTTTTCCCCAGGCAATTCGTCGTGCGGCAACTTCAAGATTGGCAGTTTCATCTACAATACATGGGCTTTTACCTCCCAGTTCCAGCACCACCGGAGTGAGATGTTCAGCTGCTGCTTTCATAACTATTTTTCCAACAGCGGTGCTTCCGGTGAAAAAAATGAGATCCCAGCGTTTCCGGAGCAACATTTCTCCGGTTTCCTGTCCGCCCTGTACCAATGTAATATAATTTTCTACAAAAGTTTCAGCAATGATCTCCTGCATTACCTGCGAGGTATTCGGAGTGAATTCCGAAGGTTTTAAAACAGCGCAACATCCTGCAGAAATGGCACCCACCAAAGGATTCATAAGCAGCTGAAGAGGATAATTCCAGGGCGCAATAATTAAAGATACGCCCAGCGGCTCATGATGCAAACTACCCCTGGAAGGCAAAAGGTGAAGCGGAGTAGATACAGTTTGCGGCTTGCTCCATTTCTTCACATTTTTAATGTGGTTTTGAAGTTCCTGAAGCACGATACTAACTTCTGTAAGATAAGCTTCTTCATAGGATTTATGCAGGTCCTGGTGCAGGGCATTAGTAATTTTCTTCTCGTTCTTTTCAATGGCCGATTTAAATTTCCTGAGTTGGTTGCGCCTGAACTCAACCGACTTTGTTTTATGGGTTCCAAAAAATTCCCGCTGTGCTTTGAGAATCTTATCTATGGTTGCTTCACTTGTTTCCTTCATTTCTAACTTTTCAAAATTATTTTTTTCGACCTTCAAAATGTTCCATGGTTGTGTACACCCCCAGGCCTTTTCCCACTACAAGATCAAAAAGTTTAATTGGTAATATTCCCTGGCTAAGCCTAATGAAATGCATACTCAACGGCATACTCTGGTATATCTTATTTTTCTCTATGGCCTTTATCACCTGCTGCGCCACCTTTTCGGGTTTTAGAATGGGAATCCTGGAGCGCACGCCTTTGAACATTCCGGTGCTAATATAATAAGGCGTCACAGTGGTGATATTTATATTTTTTTTAAGCTGCTGCATTTCCAGCCGCAGACTGTCGGACCAGCCAATCACCGACCATTTGCTGGCCGCATAGACCGACATTTTTGGATTGGAAATGAATCCGCCCGAAGAAGCAATATTGCAAATATGTCCGGAATTCTGTTCCATCATATCGGGAAGAAATTCCAGCGTTACATACATGGGTGCACTGGCATTAATGGCCATTGTTTCACCAATATCTTCTGAAGTGTGCTCATGAAAATATTTCCCTACAATAATTCCTGCATTATTAATAAGAATATCAACCACCCCCTGCTCTGCCTTTACTTTAGAAGCGGCTGCTTTAACCTCCTGATGATTGGAAATATCTACTTTATAACCGGTAACTTTTCCAATTTCAGAAAATTCTGCAACCGTACTATCCAGATTTTCCTGATTGATATCCCAGATTATTAGGCCAGCACCCTTCTGCAGTACCATTTTTCCCATTATTTTTCCAATTCCCGAAGCACCTCCGGTAATTAAAACATTTTTATCTTTAATTTCTTTCATGGGAGTTTAGCAGGTATGATCAGGTTATGCGAATGTACATAAATTAAGAAATTAATAGAATTTAAGTTAGAGAGTTCCCTGTTATAAACAGAAATTGTTCAGAAAGCACTTAAGATAATTTGATCCTGAAGTCAGCTGAAAATTCAGTAATCAAAAAAGATGGAGTTAGGGATATTTTTCAGTTTATGAAAAGTAAGGATTTTTGTTCAGGGAGTTTCCCGAACTTCCTCCAGCAATACATGATCAATTTCATGCTCGCGCATCTCTTTGGCTGTGTGGATCACAGAAATGTCTCCTGTAGATTCAAGAACGACCGCCAACACCTGATCTAGTTGTGATACGTTTGCCTCCCGTAATTTCGCTATCAGCTGTGATCTTTCGATTCGTGCATGTTTCAGGTTATTTTCAAGAATTTTATTCCCCTTCATCAACATGAGCGGCTTATTGGAGATTACAGCACTTAAAGCCGGACTTTTTTTCTGAAGTATTGAAAAAATGAAAGTTAAAAACAACAGACTTGCTATTGCAACAGTACCATGAACAATAGAAGTACTTGAGGTAAGTGTAGAGGCAATGATACTACCAACAGCAATGGTGAAGGAAAAATCAAAGACCGTAAACTTCGCAAATGACCTCAATCCCACTATCCTGGTGATTCCAATTATTACCAGGAATAAAATGAAACTCCCAATCACCGTCTCCATAAGTGGATCACTTTCATCAAATATCCAATCCATATATATATTTTAGTTTACAGAGCCTTCCATTCCTGAAGGACCATAGATTTACACAACCCTTACTATATTTTTCAAATCTGAATAGTAAAGGTAGGTTTTATATCCACTTCCTCACTTTAAACCTGTATTCTTTGTATTCCTTTCCAAAAGTGTTTTGCATCATCTGTTCCTCGAAGGGAATATAATAGAAATTTGTGATTGTAATAAAAATGAACATTCCAATTACCGGAAGAATTGTTCCGAGTAAGATCCATACTCCAAGTAAGCTGATCGTAAAACCGAGATAGAAGGGATTTCTACTAATTTTAAACGGTCCGTTGGTTACCAGTTTTCTGGGTTGTCTAAATGTATGTATTTCTGTGCCTGTTTTTTCAAATCTTTTACGAACTACAATAGTAAGCGCAATACCCAGGATTATTAAAACTATGCCCAAATAATTATATGGTTTTGGAACAATTTCCACGATGACCACAAGATATTTCATAGCAACCATAAGAAGAATGCAGAACAGAAAAAGTAAAGGTGGGATTATTTTTCTCATACCTCAAAAAATTAATTGTTTCCACAAATATATTTTGAAGTGAGCCCAATTGCATTAACATAGGTTTATGCCTTCATTTTTTCTTTATTCTACTTAAAGCTATTGGAGTTATGCCAAGGTATGATGCTATCATATGCTGTTTAACCCTGTTTTCCAGGGTTGGAAATTCTTCCAGGAAAATTCTGTATCTGCTCTCCGCATCCAGCAATAAAAATTCCCGTTCCCTTTTTTCCTTTGCTGCATATCCTTTTTCCAGTAATTTCTCCAGCAATAAATTCCATTTAGAATTATGTGAGTTCAATTTTTGCCAATTGTGATAGGGAATTACCAGTACTTCTGAATCTTCTATTGCTTCTATGAAGAAGAAAGAAGTTGTTCCCGAAATCATTGCAGTATAGGAACTAATAAAACTCTTTTCAGGCATGAAAACTTTGGTAAACTCTTTGCCTTCTTCTGAAATATAAATGTATCGGAACAGCCCGTTTATAACAATTCCAAATTCAGTGGGGATTTGTCCGGCTTTTATAAAATGAGATTTAAAAGGATACTTTTTAATGGTCGCAATACCGGTAAGTTCAGAAATTTCTGAATCTGGTAATTCGGCTAAGGGCCTTATCGCATTCTTGATTTCTGTGATCATTTCTGAAACTTAATATTATACTACCTCCTAATTCAGAATTTCCCTGTCAGATTTCCAGACGCTTAAGAAACCAGCCTGAAAAATTTGGTGCTGCAGGTAACCACAGAGTTCTTATCTACAACTGAAGAGTTCATTTTATGTTGTGCTTCCGTTTTATTATAGCTGGCAAAAATTTGAAAATTAAATATTTCAGAATTTATTCTAATTATCAGCAATACATAAAATTTCAGTTATTGCTTTGGAGCTGGAAGGAATCTAAAAAAAATTAGGTCAGAAACTTTATCACAAACAAAATAAGAACAAAGAAAAGAACTCCGTATACTGTTTTTTTCCAATTGGACTTTATAGTTTCACTTTTGTACACCCCGTAAATCCCAACCGGAGGCCAAAAGATCAACAAAGTGCCAACCATCTGTGGGTCGTTGTACCATTTAACGTTGGTTTTCATTGCAATAGATTTTAAAGTCCTAATCGACTTAAGATAGCAATTTTTTTCGACTAAGAATTTTCTTGAAAATTGTTAGTCGATTCAGGAAAGAATTGAGAGCTCCTTGTAAACCGCCGTAGTCAAAACCTAAAGGTTTCTTTTTCATATTTTATATTCTACTAACCGATCTAAGCATCTCATCTTTTATTAATTCTAATGTCTCCTGTTCATTAAAATCATCACTTCATTCCAATCGAAATAGGAGCTAGTTGCCAGCCATTTGCGAGCGTATTTCCACTTCATCATATTGGAGAAAATGAGCAAATTCTCCGCCCTACCTAAACACTTCAAAACTCCAGAATTATTTAATACCAGAACTTCCATAGGTTTTCCCAGCAAGTTTGTCAGATAAAAAATTTTTAATTTATTTCAAAATCAATAATACTTACAATGTAATATTACAACTCCATAATTACAGCTTTTACAACTACATCAGCTTCAATAAACTAATCTTTTTTAAGTTAAATATATGGCTCCATGCACCAATATGTGAAATCCTATTAGCAGTTGTAGTCCTATCTTACAAAAAAATTAACAGCATCACCTCGTAATTGTTGTAACTTTCTTTGGAATGAACAGCAACCGCAAGAAATATCGATTGTTCTATAAAATTGAAGAGCACCTGGAGATCCCAATGTTCCTGCTTGCAGTGTTGTGGCTATACTTCTTTATCATTGAAATCGTTGAAGGCCTTAGCCCTACCCAAGAGTATTTAATTTACGGTATCTGGGGGATTTTCATCCTGGAATTCCTGCTAAAACTGTTCCTGGCTCCTCGTAAAATAGGTTACCTTAAACAGAATATCATTACTATTGTGGCGTTGATCATTCCGGCATTTCGGGTTTTAAGATTACTGAATGCCTTCCGCATCCTGGGTTCGGTTCGATTAATCACTTCCACAAATATTATTCGGGCACTGACGTCGGGAAAAAGATTTTTTTCAGCTTTAAAAGAAGCTCAGGGGCCTCAGCCTTCTCCCGAAATGAATGTAGGCATCCTCATTGCTTCCGCAGATAAAGAGCAGCAGGAACAAATAAAAAATTTCATTCACCGGGTAAGTGACCATGTAAAGCGGGAAATGGAAATGAGTACAGGTACCCAATGGTTCTTTGATATTGCAGATACTACTCACCTCGAGAACGATAACCCACGATATCCATCAGATTTCCTGGATAGGGCAAGCCTGCAGATGGCAGAAGGTCCTTATGATTTGGTGGTGGTAGTGACAGATGTGGCATTGATGTCCAGGAAAAACATTTTAAGTGCAGGGCTGGGATCCTCGGTAACCAGGGTGGCTGTTATTTCCACCAAAAATATTCTCTCTACCCAAAGAAGGGTAGCAACCCGAACATATCATGATGAACCGGTACAATTAAACACCGTTTATCTGCTCCTTCACCTTATAGGACATATTCTGGGAGTAAAACATTCTGCAGTTAGTCCGTTAATGCGGGATTTCAATTTTAAAAAATCCATTGCTGCAGTACCTTCTTTTACAGAAAAAGAAAGAGCTTTCCTGAAAAAAAACTCAGCCAATCTACCGGACAGGGAACTGAAAAACGGAAACTTTCTGGAAACTTTCATTTTTCATCTCCTAATGACATTCAGGCACCTGGGTAAATACTTTAAACCCTTGCTTAGAAACTGGGCGATCCTGCTCCCTCTTTCCCTTCCTAACCTGGCCACAGCAGCGGTTGCACCGGCACTTATTCTTGTTTTTACTGCAGAGATTTGGGATGTAGGATTGGGAATGACCAATGGAACCGCCACATTTTTTGCTATTATAAGCATTATGTTCGGAAGTTTTTACCTGGTGAGGGTTCAGAATTTATTCCTCCCCAGAAAAGAAAAAAGAATCCTTACCGAACATTTAGCCGTAGCAAATGCGGTCATTTACACCAGTGTATTTTTAGCCTGTATAGGCTTGTTCATACTGGTGGGCGGATTAATGATGATCATTGAGCTCTACGTATTTCCTCCCGATTTAATAACCACCTGGCCCACTTTAAACAAACCGGAAGTTACCCTTGCAGACAAAATCCGTCTTGCGGCATTTATAAGCACTGTGGGAGTTACAACTGGTGCCCTGGCGGGAGGATTGGAAAGTAAAACCCTCATCCAGCATTTGGCTCTTTTTAAATATAAAACCTAATCAAATTCTTAAACTAATTTTTTAAAATGTCCATCACCAGAAAAATCTTCTACTATCTGATCATCGCAGGTTCTATTATTTTGATAGTAGTTAGTTTTCTTTCCCTAATCCACAACCTTTCCCTGTGGTACTCTAAAGTTCTGGATTTTCCCAGGCTACAATATTTAATTACGGGAGTGCTGTTTCTTTTGCTTTTCATTGCCGTAAATAAAAAGTGGAACTTGTTTTCTATGATGATCGGGATTGGCTTGTTCGCTTCCATTGGGATCCAATCTGCTAAGATCCTGCCTTATTTTGCCGCTGAAAAGACAGTTCCCGATGCACGTGAAGCAGTGGCAGACGCGGGTGACAACGTCAGCATCTTAATAGCAAATGTGCTGATCACCAATAAAGAAAGCGAAAAGTTTCTTGAGATCGTAACAAATGCCGCACCCGATATGCTCCTGGTGATGGAATTGAATCAATGGTGGCTGGACCAACTTCAGCCTCTTAAAAAGCAATATCCTCATACCATGGAATATCCGCTGGATAATGCCTACGGAATGGCACTTTATTCTAAATTTCCGCTGGAAGAAAGAGAAATGCGCTTTTTTCAACACAATGATGTTCCTTCTTTTCATGCCAGGGTAACGTTACCTTCAGATAAGGAGTTTTATTTTCACGGGGTTCACCCAGTGGCTCCTGTCCCCAGCGGAAGATATCCCGACAATGTTGGAAAAGAGGAGGTAGCCTTGCTCAAAACAGCCGAACTTGTCGCAGAAGAATCACTACCCGCTATTGTAGCCGGTGACTTTAATGATGTTTCCTGGTCCAATACCTCCAGATTATTTGAAGACACCGGAAACCTGAATAATGTAAGAATTGGAAGAGGGTTATATAATTCCTTTGATGCAAATTCCAAATTATTGAGATGGCCACTGGATCATTATTTCGTCACCGCCGGAGTTTCTGTGCGCCACCTGGAAAGATTGCCTCCTTTTGGGTCTGATCATTTCCCAATGCTGGCAGAATTTGTGATCAAAAATAGCATTATGTAAAAGAAAATTCATTGAAACCATACTGTTTTATTCACTTCTACTTTTAAAAATAGCTAACTTTACAAAAAAATCAGCTAAATGGGTCTATTAATTTTTTATGCAATTATTTCAATTTTCTTCTCATTCCTTTGCTCCATTCTTGAAGCTGCTTTTCTAAGCATGACCCCGAGTTATATTCGGGTTAAACGAAACGAAGGAAAATCTTATGCAAATTTGCTCGAAAAATTGAAGGAAGATGTAGATCAACCTCTTATCGCATTATTAACTCTTAATACCATTGCCCACACTGTTGGAGCTATTCTTGTGGGAGTCCAGGCAGAGAAAGCATTCGAGAACGGGGAAAATATGGTGGGGATCATATCGGCAGTAATGACCTTTGCCATCTTGGTTTTGTCAGAAATTATTCCCAAAACTATCGGAGCCACTTACTGGCAGTCTTTAGGGAAATTTACTGCACTTACGTTAAAGGCATTAATCATCCCAATGAAATACACCGGACTGTTATGGATCATGATGCAGATCACGCGGCTGATAGGAAAATCTGGTGAAGGTTCTGCCTTAAGCAGGGAAGAATATCTTGCCATGACAGATGCTGCCGTGGAAGAAGGTGTTTTTGAAGAAAGTGAAAACACCTTAATACGCAACATCCTTTTGTTTAAATCTGTACAGGCTAAAAATGTAATGACGCCATTTTCTGTAGCTGTTATTGCAGATCAATCTATTTCCATAGAAAACTTTCACAGAGCAAACAAGGACCTAATCTTTTCCAGGATTCCGATCTATGAAAACACCCCCGGAAATGTCACAGGCTTTATACTTAAAGATGAAGTTCTGGAAGAAATGCTGGATGATAAAGGTCCGGAGCCATTGAGTTCCATCAAAAAGAATATGCCTTTTGCCTCCATGGAAACTCCTATTACAGATCTTTTTGACCGTTTCGTTAAAGAAAGATCTCACATGGCCATTATCGTAGATGACTATGGAAATGCCGTTGGTCTGGTCACCATGGAAGACATTATAGAAACCCTTCTTGGTCTTGAAATAATGGATGAAAGCGATAATGTGGAAGACATGCAGGAACTTGCAAGACAAAACTGGGAAAAGCGAGCCCGGCGCCTTGGAATTATCCATGATAAAAAAGACAATCCTGAAACCTGATTTTTTTAAAAGAGTTAGTCCGCAGTTAAGCAGCAGGTCGTGTATTTAAAAATTCAATCTGGTGAATTCTTCCTGCTGAATAAAAATCCGAAAAGCTGCAAAGGCGGAATATGCTGAAAAATGACTGCTGCGATAGCCATTACAGAAATAGCCGGGATAATTCCAATGATTCCCCACAAGCACCGCCCAGCAGCACCACTACAATAACGGTAAATGGATGCAGATCTACTTTATTGCATATGACGTAAGGTTGTAAAACTTAACTTTCCAGGAACTGCGAAACTACGCCTGTTTTGATAAACCCAGATCTCCGAATTCTATCCAGGTACCCTTAGGAAAATCAAGCTCTAATGCCGAGTAATCAATATGAATTTCAGAAAAAAGAATCTGAAATAATTAACTGAAAATGTATCACTTAAGCCCTGAAAAATTCTTTTTAGCACCTGTTTAAAATTCGCCAGGAATAGTATATTTACACCGTTTAAAAAGCTGATATGATATTAAATTTTTTATTGTTACTGGCAGGTTTTGTTGCTCTTGTTTTTGGAGCAACAAAGTTGGTAGAAGCTGCTTCCAGTATTGCCGTTAAGCTGGGAATACCCAGTATTGTTATAGGTCTTACCATTGTAGCTTTCGGTACTTCTGCACCTGAGCTGGTGGTAAACCTTATGGCAGCTTTTAGCGGAAGTACTGAGGTTGTTATGGGAAATGTCCTTGGAAGTAATATTTTCAATATCCTGGGGATCCTTGGTATTTCAGCAATTATTTATCCCCTTACGGTGAAATCCACCACTACATGGCTGGAAATTCCTTTAAGCCTACTGGCCGCCGTTTGTGTTTTAATTGTCGCAGCAGACGTGGCACTGGATAGTGCATCGGTAAACCTGGTGTCAAGATCTGAAGGATTGATCATGCTGTTATTCTTCATCATTTTCCTAGTATATAATCTTTTAATTGCAAAGTCAAGTGAAACCACAGAAAAGATGGAAACGAAAGAATACGCTACAGGAAAGGCTGTGGTTTATATCATCCTGGGCTTTGCCGGACTTATCCTGGGAGGCAGGCTAATTGTAGATAATGCAGTAGAAATTGCCAGGGTAGCAGGACTTTCCGAAAGGGTAATTGGCCTTACTGTTATTTCTATAGGCACCTCACTTCCTGAACTTGCCACTTCCATTGTAGCCGTACGTAAAAAGAATCTGGATATAGCGATAGGAAACGTGGTGGGCTCCAATATTTTCAATATTTTCTTTATCCTGGGACTCTCGACCACCATTACTCCGGTGGCTATAAATGCAGGATCTTTTGTGGATATTTTCACAAATATTGCGGCCAGTTTACTGCTATTCCTTTTCATCTTTACCGGAAAAGGAAGAAAGGTAGAACGATGGGAAGGATTTTTATTTCTGATCCTATATATTATATATGTCACCTACCTTATAACCTCGTAAGAAAGTTTATTAAATAATCAGCTCAGTGATTAAATCTGAAAATCAGAATAGATTTTCCCGGCAGAATCAGCATTTTAACAGCGAATCAATTGTGGATAATGGGCTTCATGGGAATGATGAATAATTCCAGACTTAAAAATGCTGCTTTCAGGAGGAATCTTATCTTTTAATCATCCGGGGGTTACAGCCTGATGATTTTTCAGTAAATAAAAAAGAGGCCAATCAACTGGCCTCTTTCAGAATAAATTAGAAATATTTCTTAAGCAGTCTCAAGCTCCCGCTTCACCACTTTTTTATCTTTTTTCTTTTTGTTCCACCACACCAGGAATCCCGTTACGGGTAAGCTGGCACTAACAAGGCTTATCAGGAAAGCAAGAATTTTGCCGGCTAATCCCCATACAGCTCCTACATGTATGTCGTGGTTAAGCATCATTAGCTGATCTGCAAAACCCGCATCTTCATACACATCTCCCTGAACCCTGTAGCGTTCCAGGGTGTATTGATCAAAATAATATTCATTTCGGTTGTACCAGGTACCCTTGTCCTGATAAGCAATGATCTCAATGGCATCTTCGGGATCTTCAGGGGTTGGTGTAAGATACATTCCCTGCGCATCGGGCTCCTGTTTCACCACTTTATACCATGCCCTGTCCAGCACCGGAATAATTTCATTTTCTGCCAATTCTGCCTTTGAAATATCAGAATGTGGATGATGATGTCCGGGATGCGATTCCCCTCCTGAAGTCACATAGTAAAGCGAATCCTCAAACCATTCGAAGCTCCACACCAGTCCTGTTACTCCAATAATGAAAGCAAATACCAGGGAATAAAAACCGAGCACGTTATGAAGATCATAATTCACCCGTTTAAATTTTGCATTCCATTTGATGTTAAAACTCTTCTTATAGGTATTTTTATTCCATTTTTTGGGCCACCACATGATAAGGCCCGAGATCAACATCACCAGGAAGATCAAAGTAGCAATTCCTACTATAGGTTGGCCTATGGAATAAGGCAACCACAAGGCCCGGTGCCCGTCGATAATGAAATGAAAGAAATCGAATTCGCCGTTGCCCACTGTCTGCATACTTTTTATTGGTTCTGCAGTATAAGGATTCAGGAAAATAACCGAAAATCCCTCTTTTTCTCCAAAGGTGTGATATCCCACTGCGGCTGCACCTTCCCTGTTGCTGTAGGTAAGCCCCGTAGGTTCCATTCCCGGCATGTGAACCCGCGCGGTATCGAGTAACTGACTTGGAGGCACAAAAGCCTGATCCCTTGCTTCTACAAAACGCCATGGCTCCATGGCATCTTTTATTTCCTGCTGAAAAGCGTAGAAACAACCGGTAATGCTCACAATGAAAACAACGATCCCGGAAAACAATCCCAGCCATAAATGAAGCCAGTCATTGATCTTTCTAAAAGTGCTTTTTTTGGGCTTCTTCTTGCGGTTCATAAGATATTAGAAAAACCGACTTCACGAATAATGTGAAGCCGGTGATAAGGTTATTAAATATTAAAATTTAAAAAATCCGGCAACAAAATTAGCTTCCACTTCGGCTCCTTTTGTAGCAGTATAATCTGTTGTATTTACCCTGTAAACCGAAACCACGTTATCTTCAGGAATTGTAAGATAAACGTAATCTCCATCATGAAGAGCAGCGAGTCTCCTTCCGGCGCCGTTATGCTCAGGAATGCCACTTATGAAATTCACCGTTTGATCATTCAGGTCGATGATGGCAGATTGTAAAGGACTATCAGACCATCTTTCCTGCTCATTCCTGGAAGCCATATTCATTTCAGCAAAAACTTTTCCGTTACCAAGATATTTTACATGTGCAGGAGTACCACCTGCTACTTCTGCAATATCAAAATAATATTCTTCATCAAATGCAGTTTCACCGCTGTTGATACGCAGAATTCCACTGTCATTGGTTACCTGACTAAAACCGTTAGCGGGATTGGAATGAGAAAATGCATAAATCCTTCCGTTCTCATCCTCTATCAATCCAGATTTGGTGTTAAAACCTCCAATGGGTCCCACACGATCATCTGTGATCACCTCCTGAAATTCGAATCCCGGGTAAGAATACACGGCAACTCTTGCCACATCAGTCATATTGGTCTCAAAACTTACCGGATCGCTGATGTAGTAGCTAAGAAACAGGTTCCCTCCCTCTATTCGCATTCCGGAATAAGCGGGAGCATCAACTTCTGTAAGATCAGAAACTGGACGGCTCACCGTACTTGTTGCAGTGACAGAAGTTTCATTTAAGGTGTGAAATGTAATCACATCTGAATCTCCGTCAATACTTACTGCTACCAAAGTATTATCATCTGCCTTAATAATATCAGAAAGACTCCTGTCATAAGACACATCTCCTGTTTGTACAAGTTCCCCGTCTTCTCCCCTGGTAATTCCTACCACATTCACATCGTCCAGACCTCCAATACTGTAAATGGCATTGTCGATTTGCTTGAAATCGTAATATCCCGGCTGTTCGATTCCCTGCCCTGCAGCAGATAGCGTTCCCGACATTACATCGTCAAAGAGTACTGTGTAATAGGTGAAATTCCCTTCACTTCCCATGATGGACAGTGAAAGCACAAAAGGCTCTTCTGTAGGTTCAGGGGTTGGATTTGGGTTTGGGTTTACCTCATCATCATCGCTGCTGCAGGAAGTTACAAAAAGTGTTGCAAAAAGTCCTAATGCCGGCAGCACCATTTTGCCTGCTCTTTTAATTGAAAACATATTGATCTTCGTTTTAGGGTTCATATTATTTGTTTTTATAAAGCATATCTAAGTTTCAGGTAGAACGCCCTACCCGGTTTTTGCAGAAAATATTTATCATATAATCTTGCATTGGTAAGGTTCCTTACTTCAAAAGAAATATTATATTTCCCGTTGTTGAGAGAATAAGAGAGTTCAAGATCATGAGAAGACTGGGTAGGAATGATCTTTTTGGAATCCCTGGATCCCAGTTCGGCCCAGCTAAGGAAATATTCTTCCACATAGTTATACCTGTAAAGCACATTCAGCAAAGTTTCTTCTGAAAAAACATTTTTGAAAGTAAATCCTGCAGTTGCATTTCCGAAGAAATAAGGAGTATTGGGCAACCGGAATCCCTTCTGAAAATTTCGCTGGTACCCTGTATTGGTATAGGATTCATTGTACACAAAATCTGCCTGGTCTGTAATATCCTGATAGGTTACATTTCCTCCCAGCTGGAAAAAATTTCCCCACTCGTAGTTAATGTTTCCTTCTACCCCCAGCGTACGGGTCTCACTGAGGTTGTCGAACCGCGTTTGCGGACTGGCAACGGTTACCACCTGATAGATAAGATCCTGTGCATTGCGGTAAATAAAGCTACTTCCAACAGATAAAAAATGCTCATCCTTTATGGTCATATTATACCCTGCTCCGAAATTAAAATTATTGCTCTGCTCCGGTCCCAGGTCTGGATTGGGATTGGTAAAGAGTCCGTCCCCAAACATTTCGGTAGCAGTAGGCATTCTGTAGGTATGTTCATAAGAAGCCTTCAGTTGAAGCTGTGGCAACAAAAAATAAGAAGTTGCCAATCCATACCCGAAATTATCCTGCGAGGCTTCAAAGGAATCAATCCGCTGCGTCTCCAGTCCAAAATCATATTGTTTGCTTCCTTCAGCTAAAATATTGTAGTATTTTCCGAAGAGCGTTGTACTCCATTTTTTATTAGGATCAAATTTGTAAGCCAGCCCTCCTACCTGCTTCCCCAAAGATTTAGGAAACATATTCTCGATCCTGTCGGGGTTCTCTGCATCAAAAATGTCCCTGGAAAAATGAGAGTATGAATAATTGAAAGCAACAGAATGCTGCTCATTGAACTCAAACCCGGCGTTTAAACGACTGCTGAAATCATTATCATCCATGGTCGTGAAAGTCCTTCGAAGTTCCCCATCTGTAGAACCTGGAATGTAGGTCGCTTCGCCAAGCCAGTTGTAAGTGACTCCGCTTAGTGTATCAATAACCTCACTCTTGGTCATATTGTAAGCTGTATAAAAACTAACATCGAGCCCTGGAGTAAACAAATCTTCCTTGCTATATTTCAAGGTTGGAACAATTGATTCACTGTTACGGGTAATCCCGCCAAAAACCCTTTTCATGGTTGCTCCATGCTGCACTTCCTTATCGTTTGCAGCTGCAAGGACTCCAACCAGAAGTTGATCGGCATAACTTTTATTCACCAGGCCGGTTTCTATTTTGGCACTACCAGAGCGGTAACGATCGTGAAAACGTTCCACTTCGGTCGTGTCAATAATATTATTCCCTTCTCTAATGGGAACCCATACCTTATAGTCATTATCTGAATAATTGTAATTGATGTTTCCGCGGAAAGTAAAACCAGATTCAAGCTGCGTATAGGCACCATTAACCGAAGCACGATGCGTATTAAAAGAGCCAAGCGAATAGGAAGCATCCAGAAAGTTCGCACCCTGATTGGTAATGATATTGACTGCACCACCCAAAGCATCTGTTCCCAGCCATACGGGAACTACACCTTTGTATACCTCTATTCTATCAATGGAATTCACCGGAATATTATTGAGACCGAGGGCAGAACCAAAATGATCCATCGGGATTCCGTCCATAAAAAATTTGACCTGGTCTCCGGAAAATCCGTTGAGGGTAAAATTCATGTCAGATCCAAGTCCGCCCTCCTCCAGTATCCGGACTCCGGGTACTCGGTTTAACACCTGCTGAGCATCTGATGTACTGTTATAAAGATCTTTTGTAGAAATCGCACTTACCATGTAAGACTGTTCCCTTACCTGCCCGGCAACCGATTTACCAAGCACCGTAACCACTTCTATTTCTTCTGTTTTATCCTGCAGCACCACATCAAGATTTCTTTCCTCATTTTCTGAAAGATCCAGGGTAAACTCCCTGCTTTCATAACCCAAAAACCTTACCTGTAACTGGTACTTGCCCGCTTTAAGATTGTTGATCTCGTAATCCCCATCAAGGTTGGTCATTGTTCCCATACCTGTACCTTTAAGAAGCAACGTTACCCCTGAAATTGTTTCACCTGACTGGGATTCCACTTTCCCGAAAACGCGTGCATCCTGGGCAAGTATTCCATTACTAAATAGCATTAAAACAATATAGGATATGGTAAAATGAAGAATTTTCATGCTGCTAGTAATGACTTCTTTATTTAGACTTATTATAAACAGATGCAAATATAAAAGGAAAATATAATCTGCAATCACTTATTTAGATTAAATCTAATTAATTTTTTTACGGGCGAAATTGTGAATCTGAAAATCATAAACTATTAGCATTTTTTTGACTTGTAGAAAGAAGTTTGATGAAAAAGGTCCTTCAGGAAGGAATGAAATTCCTCTTTTTATCTAGGCATTTCCAATATTTTATGTTTCCAAAAAGTAAATAATTCCGAAAAATTTTATCCTTCTGGAATTTGAACAGATATTTGCAGCTTCTCAAAAGAGCATATGGAAACCAGATCAAAACAACGCATCTCTTTAAGCACCTACTTTTTTATTTCCGGGTTTTTCTTTTCATCCTGGGCTTCCAGAATTCCGAGTATAAAAGAGAGTTTTCACCTGAACGAAGCCGAACTGGGAAACCTGCTTCTTGCCATGCCCATTGGGTCTCTTATAGGCCTTCCAATTTCAGGCTGGCTGGTATCGAAGTATGAAAGCCGGTTTCCGCTTTTAAATTCCTTTATCTTACTGGCGCTTGCCTTGTCATGGATTG
The DNA here is from genome assembly GCF_014651535.1 of Salinimicrobium marinum. GTDB lineage: Bacteria > Bacteroidota > Bacteroidia > Flavobacteriales > Flavobacteriaceae > Salinimicrobium > Salinimicrobium marinum. The sequence goes on along the minus strand of NZ_BMXB01000004.1, from coordinate 150,369 downwards.
GTTTTGCCGAAAATATTTTTGCCCTTGTGGCAGCTGTTTCCATTTTCGCTTTCTCCATAAGGATCTTTAATATTTCCATGAATACCCAATCAATCACCCTACAGAAAAGTTTCACCAAAAAAATCGTAGGATCCTTCCACGGATTATGGAGTACCGGCGGACTTACTGGGGTGGCTTTTTCAACACTCATTATAGATCTTAAAATCCCCATGCACCAGCACTTTTTAATGGTGGCGGGGCTGGGTTTAATTGCAGCACTCTCCTCCTACACCTTTCTTCTCACTAAGGATAAATCAACCGCCGGAAATAAAATTAAATTTGGAAAACCTGATAAATTTATACTTTACCTGGGGCTCCTGGTTTTCTTTGCCTCTTTATGCGAAGGAGGCATGTTTGATTGGAGCGGAGTTTACTTCAAAGAAGTGGTCGGAGAAGAGGTATTTACCTTAGGATACCTGATTTTCATGTTGTTCATGGCGCTTTCCCGTTTTTTTTCAGACAAGATCATGGAGCGGCTTGGAATGCCAAGAACCTATATTATAAGTTCCTCTTTTATTGCCACAGGAATTTTGATGATGATCTCTTTTCCGTACTTCTGGCCGGCTATCATAGGATTCAGTCTCGTAGGAATGGGGGTTGCTGCCGTGGTGCCCATGACCTTTATTCTTGCAGGTACTTCTGAAAAATATTCTCCCGGAATGGCCATTTCCATTATCACTACTTATGCTATTGTTGGCATGTTGCTAGGTCCTCCACTGGTAGGTTACCTCGCACACCTGTTTAATCTACAGGTTTCCTTCGTATTATTTCTTATTGCAGGAATGATGTTCATTCCTGTCTCACAGCTGTTTTTTAAACATCAAAAAGCTACAAAAACCTTGTAAAGCAAATTGAAGCACTTGAAGTAGATTTTTTTTGATTTCAACCATCTGATTTTCAGCGGAAGAAAAATTTAGCTTCAAAAAAGAGTAAAATTCTTTCCTGAAATTGAAAAAGCTTTCTATATTTGCATCCGCTAAGGAGAAATGGCAGAGTGGTCGAATGCGGCAGTCTTGAAAACTGTTGAGGGTCACACCTCCGGGGGTTCGAATCCCTCTTTCTCCGCTGGATAACTTCCAATTTAAAGTAAAAAGCCCGTAAACTCAGCGTTTGCGGGCTTTTTCATTTTTACCCATATCAAATAATATCATTTTTTATCATCCTATTCGGTGTACAAATCGATGGCCATGGAAATGTCGAAAATCATGGAAACCAAAGTAGGAGTTTTCGGATCATGACTAAATGTTGTGGATTAAGCAAATATTCTAGTTATTCTGAAGAGGAAGAAATTAATGTTTTTTACTCCTCTGAACTGACTCCTAAAGGCTTTTATTTTTGCATTAAAAGATTCTGCAGAGGCATTAGTACTTCTATTTGTGAAGTAATTTAGGATTGATCTGTAATTAAGCTTAATGCTATTGACTACAGTGTTGAAAGCTGTAAAACCAGTTTCTTCCACTTCTCTATACCAGTGTGCTAATTTTGTGAAGGCTACACCTTTATCTTTTGTTTGGTTAAAGATGTTTCTTAGATTGTTTACCAGAGAGTACGCCTGGTGGATATCGGGATATTCCTTGAAGAGGATCTCTGCCCGCTTTGATTGCTTCTTTGTCCATTGGAAGCTGCTTTGTAGAGAAGATATCTGCTTCGAACTAACAGTTGCCTGTGAGAATCACCATTTTTCAATAATTATGGTATATAGCGTTCTTTTGTTTTCTTAACCTTTTGCAGCTGTTCATTTTCTTTATATATGGCCACCCAGCGATGTTTAACCCTTAGATCCTGAAGTGCCTCTATAGCCAACTTTTGAACGTGGAATCTATCAGTTACCTGAATGGCTTTTGGGAAGCATTTCGAGGCGATATGCTTCATCGAAAAGGCCATATCCAAAATTATTTCCCGGACTTTGCTGCGAAGGGGTGAGGGTATTTTAAGGAGCTGATTAACGATTGGTTCTGCCTTTGTTCCCGCTATTATTGCAACCAAAGCACCCTTCTTTCCTTTAGCTCTTTTGTTGGTGATTATGGTGTAGAGTTCTCCCTGGGATAAAGCTGTTTCATCCAGGGAGAGATGAGGACCAATATTTTCAGGGAAAATTAAATAGCGCTTTGCATGTTTCTTTTCCTTCCATTGGGTAAAGTCACTCAGATGGTCCTTATACTGGCGCTGCAACTTCTTTCCATTAAAAGCAAAGAACGATCCGATGGTATGGCAATCAGAGGCCTTCGTATCGACTAATTTCTTTTAAAAAAGCAGCGAACTCGTTGGTCATACGCGTTCCCTGTGCTACTAAATTCCAGTCCCTTTGTACTACCTGACCGGTATCCTTATCTATCCATCTACGGCGTTTAACATGAAGATAAACTGTGTTCCCCCGGAGCGGAAAATCCTGAATAGTGACTTCTTTGTGGAAACCTTAGATGCTAACAATCTGGAGGAATGTTCCTGAGGAGGGACATTACGCTCTTCAAAGTAAAGATGAAGTACTTCTTTTTCTTTATTACTTCTTATCAAATCGAAATTCTCCACAAGGAACTGTGGTAGTACAAGCTTGAGTAAATCCAGGTAATTATCCACCTCTAGTTTTTCTGGAAATATCAGATTTTACTTCAATTCCTCCACAACTTGTGAGATTGATCCCTTTTTAGAGTAGGTATCTGCTCCTGGCAAGTAGTTGTTTATGCGAATCACCATTGGAAAACAAAAACGAATCTTGATCTTCTCTTCTAGCGCTCTTTTGATCATATTTAGGGATTGTATTCCCCAAATACAATGTTTTTTGGGGATTGTGTTCCCTGAAAATTGTAATTTTATAAAAGAGTATAGACCCTAATCTAATAGATTAAAACTTCCTTCAGGAAATGAAAGAGGGCACTCCTAATAGGCACCGTCACTCAACCTAGGTATTTAACAGTCAATAAGATTAAATAGATTCTATTCATTTTACGGCAATTATTCTACTATAAATTGTTCCTTTAACGAAACCGCCTGTCCATCATTCGTAAATCCTTCCAGTACTATCTCAAATTCGCCCTCTACATCTGAGGTGAAAAATTCCAGTACAGTTTTTTCATCCTGAATCGTTATATCTGGATTCCAAAATAATTGAAACCTGTAGTCTGGAATAGTATTGCCTTCAGATTGATTCTCATATGTCTGCCGGAAATATTTCTTAGGAATTTGAGCAGTGGGTATTTTTACTCTCTCACCAGAAGCAGTGGATATTCTATCGATATAATCTCCTTCATGAGTTTCTACTACCACAGCTCCTGGAAAATTTTCCGGGCCTATAAACAACATATCCCGAACAATCTTTATATTCTTTATTTCCTCCGCATCCATCCTGATAAAATTTTCATGATCCTGCTCCACAATACCATCGATAACTACTAATGCCTGCTGCCCCATTCCCAGGGTATTTTCAAATCCTCGAACTTCAATAATTGAATGGCCTTCAGAAGTCCTTGTGGTCCAGGCAGATTTAATGATCTCGACAACAGTCTCAGAGACTGTCTCAAACCTTGTAAATTCATCAAGATGATAAATTTCAACCAGCTCAGCAGGTAATATATCCCTTGCTGCTTCAGTTACTAAAGTATCAGGCTTAGCTGAAAAATAAGCATTCTCGATCTGATTGTACAAACTTCTTTTTATAATGATTTCCTCCATTTCCGGAGAAATAGTATAATCAGCGAATACAAGTTCTTTCCGTCCTAAGCTCTTAAATTCATCAATATGAATTTCTATTTGTTCTTTATCGTTTCCGTTAAAGGATATCACAGCCTCCCCACCCCTGTTTTTCCCGTCCAGATTGAGTAAAAATTTTCCATCTTGCCTTAAATTAACAATCTGAGCCAGGTAATCATCGGAAGGTATCGAAAATATAATGTTTCCCTGTATTTTAGTGTCTTTTGAATCAGTGTGTTCCGCCTTTCCTGATAATATTGGACCACGTAATTCAGGTAGAAAGAATTCTTCATCAACATTTTTCGGTGAAGTCGTTTTTCCTGAAGGAAAGACTGCTGCTGATTTTCTCTCGGGAGAAGGTAATTCACTCAGCTTTCGAACTGAAAGCGAAAAAGTTCCGTTGAAATTTCCGTTTTTGCTCAAATTCAATAAAACTTGGTCTCTTTTCCTGAAATGCCGCTTGTTTAAACTGAATTCAAAAAATCGGTTATCTATTGCTTCATTTTTTGCATTTCCTTTCATAGGAATTGCTATATCTGAAACTTTTTTATTCTGGTTTAATAAATTTCTTTGGTCTGACTGATAAGGATTAATTATGATCACATCTCCTTCGAAAAAATTATCTTTAAAATTCCTCATCCAGTTAGTGTAAGCTACCAGTTTATATTTTCCGGATGGAATATTTGTGGTGACAAAATAATCGCTGCTCCCCTTTCCCTGCTCAAGGTTAAGCCTGTGGTGAAACACCTGCCCCTGCTTTTCACCGATTAGCTCAACATAAGCTACTTTACTGAGTGTGGAAGCTTTTCCTGTTTGTGCATTTAATGTATACAGACTGTATAGCAGATATTCACCTGGAAAGAAAACAGTCGAATTTAGATGTACATGGATATCTTCCCGTGGCATCTCACTTATAAAATCGACTGGAACAGAGGTTCGCTTTACCTGGGCAGATGCCCCGGCTGAAAGAACCAACCAACAGGTAATTAATAATATTAATTTGTATTTCATATTAAATCTATTCTTCCCAAAAATCGGGTGCGACATTCTCTCCAAACAGTGTGCAATCCACACATTCAGCTTTAGTAAATCTGTGTACTTTTTTTGCTCCGGTACCTCCCTCTACAGATACCATGGAAAACCCTATGTACTTAAGTATTCCGTTATCAAGCTTTTCTCCTAAGACAGGGAGAGCCTGGGGTGTCATATCGGGTATTTCCACTTCACATTCCACATGACTGGCCGGGGAAAATTCGAAGGGCTCATATATATCTTCAAAATCAAAGAAAATCCTTTTGGAACTTACTCCTGCTATTGCAAAATAACCTATCACTTTTTCATTTGAATCAGTTTCTGAAATAATATTTCCACTTATTAATCCTAACTGATTTTGGGAAAACAGACTTTCGGAATCAGAAAAATCCTCCAGGGTTTCATAAAAAGAAAATGCTTCACTGCTCAGGGAATACTGACGCACTAAAATGCTATAACGATAAGCCGTTTTAAAATTCCTGGAGTTCATGAATTTCACTAAAAATCCATCTACATCATTTCCTGCCTGAAAACTGGTATTTGCCAAAAGAATATCACTTGATTCCTGAGTTACATAACATGTCTTCTCCTCTTTGGTTTTAGGTATTTCAATGAATTCTCCGTTTCTAATGATTAAATCCGCTGGAAAAGAAAAAGGGGAAATGATTTTGTAAGTTTCAGTATAATCATATTTATAATATCCTGAAGTGGATTCCGGTCCTTCCAAATCCACAAGAATAGCTACTCCATCTTCTCCTTCATACATAGATCGCTCTGCATACAGTTCTTTTAGCTCAGCTCTTTGGGGAAGCTGCTCGGATTCTGAGTAATATGTTCTTCCGTCTTTTGAAGTTATTTCAACAGTATATGACCTTCCTTCTAAAGCCTGAAAAGGTTCAATTGAAACATATTGCCCGGGCTCGGTTTCAGTAAATTCATAAATGTCGTTTTCACTCCTAACAATTACTGCTGCATTTCTTTCCTGCACCGGCCCGGAATCTTCCAGACTAAAAGTACGGCGCAACTGTACCTCCTGATATTCCAATTGATCCGTTATTATGGCTTCTACTACTAAAGTATCTTCATAAGTTTGGGACTCAATTTCAATAGGTTCAACACAGGCAAAAACCAGCACCAGTAAAAGTATCGACCCTACCTTTTTTATTAAATAATTCTGCTTCATGGTCATCTGGAGGAATTAAAATTTGAAATTATAGGTAATAGTCGGAACGGGGATTGAAAAGATAGAACTCTGATATGCTTTTACCTCATTATCTTTCGTCACAAAGAAAACTGAATAGGGATTATTCCTTCCCAGCACATTATATACCGAAATACTCCAGAAGCTATGCGCCAGTTTGTCGATCCTGTGATTTCCCTCAATATTCAGACTGAGGTCCAACCTGTAATAGTCTGGAATCCTGAATTCATTCCTGTTACTATACATTACATATTCTGAATTGTTGTAATTGTATTTACCCACGGGATAGGTTATCGGTCGTCCCGTTTGATATACGAAATTTCCAGAAAAACTGAATCTCCGGGTTAGTTTGTAATTGGCTACCACGGAAAAATCATGTGGTTTGTCGAAGTTTGACGGAAAGTATTCCCCATTATTCACTGTCTCCTCCCGAAAATCTCCCTTCAGCTGTATGAGGGATTTAGAATAACTGTACCCCAGCCAGCCATTAAGTTTTCCCTTCGTTTTTTTAACAAGAAATTCAACTCCATACGACCTCCCTTTCCCCTGTAAAACTTCAGTTTCAATGGTAGGATTTAGGAAAAGCGATGCTCCAACTTTGTAATCTACAATATTATCTGAAGTTTTATAATATCCATCCAAGCTGAGTTCATAGGTATTGTCAAGAAAGTTTTTAAATAATCCTAAAGAGTACTGATTGGCTTTCTGAGGTTTTATAGTCCCGTCAGATAATTTATAGGTATCTGTGGGGGAAACTGTAGTATTGGTGGACAGAGTATGAATGTATTGATAAACGCTGTTGTAGCTGGCTTTAACTGATAAATCCTCCTGTAAGAGGTACCGGGCAGAAACTCTTACTTCCGGACCTCCATAGGTCTTCATAACTTCATTCTGTCCATAGTGATTGATTTCAACCACAGAGGATTCTCTTTTTGGCGCACCTCCCTGGTAAATTCTCTCCTCTCCTTTTCCCAGTGCCGCAAACATCGAAAACCTGAAACCAGCATTGATTAATAATTTCTCATTCACCTGAAATTCATCTGCCACGAAAATACCTGCCTCAATACCTTTTTCCTGTGGAATACTTAAAGCAGTTATTGCAGATTCAGAACCGGTCGGTTTAATGGAACCGGGTTCTATCAGGTACAATTTGGAAGCTAAACCGTATTGTAAGGAATTTTTCTTATTCAGCCTGTACCTCATGTGTATCTTTGCTCCTGTTTCGTTGATCTGATAACCTGATCTGAAATCATTGCTAAATTCCCCCGTATAGTCAATGTCAAACTGGTAGTTAGAGTTGGTTAGTATAACTCCTCCCCGATGCCGATCATTGAACCTGTGGCCTAATTCAACTGAAAAAAGTCTGTTGTTGTAGGAATAAAGAGAGTCCGACGTAATATTAAACTTATCCTTACTGTAATATCCCGAAACATCCAGATCAGTGTTCTCTCCTATTTTGTGATTATACTTAGCTGTAACGTCATAAAAAGAGGCTTCATTGTCCTTTAAAGATTCTTCATCAAGCGATTTCAATATCCAGTCAGAATAAGTACTTCTCACTCCTACCATGAGTCCGGCTTTTTCTTTGATTATGGGCGCTTCGAGGGTTAGATTTCCGGTTACAGGACCGATAGAACCTTCCCCTGCAAAATCCGAAGTACTTGCTTTTTTCGTCCTGAGATCAAAAACAGATGATAAGCGACCACCATATTGGGCTGGAATGTGTCCTTTATAAATATTAGCTGTACCGGTGGTAAAGGGATTTAAAGCCGAAAAAATACCAAAAAAATGTGCTGGATTATAGATTACTGCATTGTCCAGAAGAATCAGGTTCTGGTCTGCTCTCCCGCCACGTACATTAAACCCTGCAGCACCTTCACCCGCTGTGGAAATTCCTGGTAATGTCGCACTTACTTTCAGAATATCTCTTTCTCCCAGTACAAGAGGAATGTTCTTTATTTCCTCCACGTCTACCTCTTCAGCACCACTTACCGCCTGACTCACATTCTCATCTAAACCTGACTCCAGCAAAACTTCATTTAATTGTTCATAATCCTCCCTAAGCCGGAAGTTTAGTGTCCCATCATTATATATTACTACTCTCTTTACTGTCTCCTCGTACCCAAAGGATTGAGTTTTAATATAGTTTTCTCCAGCAGGTAATTGAATACTATAGAACCCGTTTTCATTTGTGGCCGTTCCCTGGTCACTTCCCTGAACGGTCAATGCTAGATTAGATATCGGTTTTCCATCTACTGCGCTTACCACCGTACCGCTGAGAAAAAAGCGATTTGTTCCTGTTGCCGGGTTCGCTTTCCCAATGTTTACGCTTTCAACATTAGAGGGCGAAGACGATTTTTCCCAATCTGAAAATACCGGAAGATGATCTTTTTCATTAACCTCATTTATTATTCCAGCAGTGTCCTCTGCAGACATTCCAAAAAATTGTTCTGGCAAATCGTCGTAAAGTACATTGTTCCTGGTAAGAATGATTCGATCTTCAAGAAGATAATAGTTCAACGCAGTATTATCTAAGAGCTCCTCCATTATTTGTCGCACGTGTGTATTAGAATAATTCGCCGAGAAACTAGTCTGAGGCAACCACTCCGGAAGAAAAAATATTTCCAACTCTGCTTCTTCTCCAATCCTGAACAAAACTTCTTGTAAAGGAGCATTTTGAATAGATATAGTAATTTTCCTGGAATTTTGGGCTTGTAGACTGAAGGTGAAGACACAAAACATGCAAAAAATTATATTCTTCACAAACTTGAATTTTTAGGTGTTTGAATTATACTTTCAAACATGTTGACAATTGATTGTTCCTGGAGATGCCTGGGTTGATTACGGTATATCCTGAATTTTTCCCGCACCAGGGATGTTTGTTCAGGAAAAGCTGCCAGTATGTTTTTTCTAGTGACTTCCTTTACCTCTCCTTCATACAGAAAGAAATATTTAGGAGTAACAGGCTCAAATTCATAGTGGATATATCTGTTTTCGGAAATCTTTTTTTCCCTAACGCTGTGTTTCTTCAAAACCTGAATCAAACTGTTTTCCAAAAGCAGTTCGTAAATACCTGAAAAAGATGATTCAGGAGAATAAATATTCACAAATTCCTGAGAAAATAAATTAAACCTGGTTAACCGGTTTTCTAATAATTTAAAAATGGAGGTACGTGTTTTCCCTTCCACACTTACGAGCAATTCGTCATCCCAGATGGAGTATTTAGCAGGTACATCATAAAAGACTTTACCATCATACTCTATTCTGGCTTTTGTGAAATATCTTGTCTTGAAAAACTTTTGTTTTTCATTAACCATTCGGTGCTCTTCAATATATTCAACACCATGGAAAAGTGAAGTGTTTTCCAATCCAAAAATACTATCAAAATCCTTATAAACTTCCACATAGTCATGAGAAGTTTCTTGACTTCTGACCCAGGAAGAAGTAATTGTAACTAATAAAAAAAACAAGAAGATTCTTATGCTCATTCTATTTAGATTCTTTGGTTCAACTACCAAAAATTCTCTTAATTTTCAGTTGAATGGCTTCAAATGTAAACTTTTTTTTGTACCCCAACGTTTTTTCTACCGCTTTTGGGCCTTTCCTGTTCAATTTGATCATTTTCTATACTATTTCCAGCAAAAGATTTTCACCTATTCTACCCCAGGCAAAATTTGTAAACCACCTGAACCTCTTGGGCACCATCCACTACGGTAGATGTCATATTTTTTAGGGAATGAAATTCATCCTTCTTACGCCCCCTTGAATTTCAAATTCCTATGCTGCCTGCTTTACCTGTATTCTTTTTAATGTTCTGTTCTTTTTTAGATGGTTCATTTTTTTGAACTCTCCGAAATAAACAATGGTCCCTGCCAGAAGAAACCAGATGTACCAGGCATTGCCTATGAGTTCCCGGTAATCCATTTTACCTTCTGCATAACTCAAAAGGAGCAGCACCTGGGCACCATATGGAAGAATCCCCTGAACAACACAAGCAAATATATCGAGGACAGAAGCTACTTTTACTTTTTTCAACTTCATTTGGCTTCTCAACTCTTTAGCTATATTTCCGGTAACAAGTATAGAAACAGTATTGTTGGCAATTGTAATATTAGTCATACCTACAAGGCCTCCTATTCCTAAATATGCAGATTTTTTATTGATCTTCCCGGTGATGATCCGAGTGATATAATTTAATCCTCCTGCCTTTGCGACCATGGCAGCGAGTCCTCCTGTGAGTAGAGATAACAAAAATATTTCTGTCATCCCTTCAAATCCTTCATAACCAAGTTTTGCAAACCCCAGCCAGCTAAAATTGTTATTAATTATACCAATTATTCCTGCTGAAAATATTCCTATCATTAATACTACAAAGACATTCAACCCTGCTATGGCAAGGGAAATTACCAGGAGATAAGGGATAATTTTCACCAATTCAACTTCTGTACTGCTGAATTCAATTGCCTGATCGTTCAGTAAGAATCCCTGGAATATTAAAACCATAATCGTTAAAAGCGCGGCGGGAAGAGCAACTTTCAGATTCTGTCTAAATTTATCTTTCATTTTGCACCCAAGGGTTTGGGTAGCCGCAATGGTAGTATCTGAAATAAAAGAGAGGTTATCCCCAAACATCGCTCCTCCTAACAGGGAGGCACTTAATACAGGTAGCGAAGCGCCTGTTTTCTCCGCTAAGCTGATCACTATTGCGACAAGGGCAACAATAGCCCCCACAGAAGTTCCCGTTGAAAATGATAAAAAAGCACTTATTATGAATATCCCGGCGTAAAGGAATGGAAGAGAAATGTAATTTATTCCCAGATCTACAATCGCATCGACGCTACCTGTAGCTTTACTTACTACCGTAAAAGCACCTGCCAGGAGATAGATTAAACACATGGTCATTATTTTCTCATCTCCGCATCCTTTCAGAAATGTTGAGACTTTAGCTTCTATAGGGTCTTTAAACAAGCAAAAGGCAAGAATGATTCCCAGGGTGACGGCAATCGGAGATGGAAATGCATAGAAATCATTTAAATAAATACCTGCTCCAAGAAAGGTAGCTACAAATAATACTAACGGTAAAAGGGCAATAAAGCTTCCTTTTGAAGATGATGATGTTTCGCTCATTAATTTAAAGTTTTAAAACCTTCAAGAATAATAAGCGTAGCTGAGGAGTAACGTTTTTTCCAGAGAATGGCTTATCTTTTTTAGCACCTTGCTCGTTATGCAGGTTGCTATCTCTTTTTGAGATTCTTGATAATTGGCTGCAAATATACGAACAAGTTTTAATCGGACAAGGGTTTCCTGATTCGCAAGGCATTAAAATTTCTTGAGCCTTACCATTTTATTTCATACTGCTCTTGACTATGATTGAGACGTCCATAGCTCCTTTAAAACTGAACAAAATTGGAGCTCTTCATTCCAGCTCAAAGATTTTTGATGGATTCGCTGAATCCAGATTGAAACCTTATTTATTTATTCCTTCCGAAAAAAAATAGTAATATTTACTGAAACTTATAATCTTTCCGTTTCAGAGACATTTTTTGATTAAACTTGAAAGTTTTTTGTTTTAGGTAAAAATTTTATGTTTTTAAATTTTAAAATTTTTACAATCCTAATCAAGCAACTTGTACTGTAACCCTGTTAAGATATACTAATCACAGTTATTGAAATATGCAAGATCTGGAAACGAATTTTAAATTACTACTTCTATATAGAAGTACATATACCTATGCTTAAACCAACTATACTATTTTTAGCACGGTTATTTTGAGTGAGGAGCACTTTATTACTAATGAGAAAGATGTGTCTAATGCTTTCTGATAATAATATTTTTTAATGTTCCGCTAATATCTAAAGAGAAAATCTCATTTATTTTTGCTGCTAAAGAAAAATCAATTTATTATACTACCATTTTATCTACTATAGATAGGTTGACTGGTATTATATATTATTCTATAACTTATGATGAATAATTACAGAATTAAAAGCATATGTACCTTGCTGATAATAATTTCTAGAAGGAATTTGAACCTGTGCAAGTCCCTTGGAGGTCAAATTGCAACTTCCAAAAGTGACGAAGAGCCATCATTACTCCAAAACAGCCACCTCCTTATAATACTCCCTACCTACTTTTTAAATATCCGGCCATTATATTTAGTTCTTTAAAAATCCTCTAAGTTCATATTTACAATTTAGACAATTGCCTTCGGGAAAACTTTACCATCGTCAAAAAACAAAGTCCGTTCTATTCTAGGATTATAGCAGCTGTATAATTATATTCATAATTATCCATAGGGGCTGGTGTTATCTCATTATCTTCAAAATCTATCCGGTAACATTTAGCAGAAGGATTTCTTTTATCCTTTGAAATATCCCAATAGGTAACCAATTCATGTACCGCATCATCGCCAAATAAATAAGGGCATTTTAATTTGTAAGTAAGTATTTTCTGTTCGGGACAATCGTTTACAGGTAAACCAAACTGATTTGTCAAATAAGAATAACCATTAAATCTCGACAATCCGAATGTTGGCCGGTTAACATCTGGTTCAAAGCCAGGTCTGGCAGGAGCATTGTAAATATCATTATCCCAATTCCAACATGGTTCAGAAACAATAATATCTAAGGTATATAAAGAGTCTTTAACAGAGCCTGAAGAGTCATTGAATTCTATTCCTTTTACTAAATCATTTCCTGAAATATCCTGAAAGCTCAAATATAAATTATAGGATATGAACTCTGGTTCAACATGAATTGGAGGGCGTTCACAAGATGATGATATCATGATCAAAGCTACCAAGCCAAATATTTTTAACGTTTTCATAGTGTTCATTGTTTAGACAATATAAAAGTCTTTTCTTGCGTATTTATAATTACCATTGCCTTAATTTATATTATTAAAGGCAAACCAGCCAATGTAATTTCCACCCCAGCCCCAATTCATGTGGAAATAAAGATAACCTATTCCGCCTAAAATTCCTGGAGTATTCATTGTGTTCCAACCCGTAGTAAAAACTTCATTTCCATGAGTTTGCCGCTCTGTAAAATTCACATGTTAGAAAAGCTGAATATCCACCAATCTACTACGGCAAAGGCAGAACCTGAAAATGTTGTTAATTCGAAACATATCTTCAGCAGCAAACTAAATTTCTTGCCAGCCGACAAAGAAAGAAGATTACCTCTTATCCGACCTCATCATTAAATAATCCTTTATACCGAACTTTCTTTCAGGTTCTGCTGTAAAGGTTTTATTTCTAGATTTTTCCGGGGTAGCCCCCAGTTGTTGTACAGCTCCTTTAAAAAGCCTTGGAAATCCGGCTGAAAATATTGCTATGGTAAAAAAATTGAGATCAGCCCTGTTTTCATTTAATGCAAAGTAGAAGTAAGAACCAAGCGAAAAAACTAGAATAGAACATATGGTGATGATCCAATAGGGCGTAGAAGTTAACTCTGGCGGAGCCTGTCCCCGGGCTATTTGATGTCGCAGTTCAAACCAGTAGATAAATTCCTGAATCACACATCCTGTAACAGCGGAAATCAGGATATACCAATTCACGGGAAATATTCCAGCAGGTCCTCCCAAAACTTCCAGGATCCAGAAAGCAGGAAAAAAAATAAGATCAGTAAACACTAACACTTCCTTCATCTCAGCTTTTCATTAACTTTTTTAATGATTGGCAGCATCTCATTATTAATAAGGGTTTCGTCTATGACCACCTCTCTTTCCTTATTTTCTTCAAAAAACACAAAATGGTACAGGTAAGAATCCCGGCTATCCTCATTCCTTCGGCTGCTTTTTTGAATTTCCCGCAGCGCATTGGCTTCAGTGGCATCTAATTCCTCTAACACAAGGTCACAGCTTTTTGTCTGTCCCAAAAATCCCCCGCTCTTCATACATTTAATGATCATAAACCCACTGTTTTCCAGCCGTATGAAACGGCTTTATATTCTTCACTGTTTGCACCATAGGTAGTCTCTGCAATATTTTTTGTGATCTTCACCAACCGATTAAAATCGGAGTTTGGTGTAAGCTGCAACATGGTTTCATACCATATCCTCCCAGCTTTTTCCCAAGCATATCCGCCCATTTGTATTGCTGCTTCGCAAAATGCCTTGTTAGGTATACCGGAATTGATATGTACTCCTCCATTATCCCGGGAGCCGGTATATTTTTTGGAGATATGATCGGGCTGAGGATCTGTTCCGTTCAAATCGGGATCATTAATGTAAGCAGTTCCCGGATTTTTCATATCCCGAATGGCTCTTCGGGTTGGAGCTGGAACAATCACCTCGTTCCCTATAAGCCAGTCAGCAATTTCTACATCCTGTTGATTTACCCATTGTTTTACCAGGCTGCCAAACACATCGGCCAAGTGTTCATTGATCGCTCCTGGTTCATTTCTATAGACGAGATTTGAGGTATATGAAATAACTCCGTGGGTCAATTCGTGCCCAATTACATCCAGAGACCTGGTAAATCTCCTGAAAACAATTCCGTCACCATCCCCATACGCCATTTGATTTCCGTTCCAGAAAGCATTGCTGTAATTTTCATCAAGATGTACCGATGAAATTAAGGCAAGTCCATGGTCATCCAGAGAATCCCGACCAAAGATTTCCTTGTAAAAATCATAGGTGCAGCCAGATTTATCATATGCTTCATTCACTGCATTATCCTCTACGGCTAAATCACCTTCTTTTCTTACCAATATTCCGGGCAACAAATCCCTTCGGTTTGGTTTGTTCTGCATATCGTACACCTCCCTGTACTTTCCTTTCCTGTTTGGCAGCAGTGAAGCCACAGTTTCCGGAGCGGTTAAACGTCTTTCAGTTCTTATCTCTGTAGAGCATTCAATATTCCTGATCGCCATTTTTCGAACCTGCTCATTTCGAGAAGTGGCCATTGCCTCCAGCATGTAAGGAGGAACAATGCAATACAAAGGATTATGATTTTTACAGGAACAGGAAAAAATACTATTTCTCATCTTTAATTATTTTTCTGAACACTTATAATCGCTAACCGGTGGTAATTTAAAATCTTCAAGCGTTTGGATTATCAATAACTTTTGCGCTTCCCTCCTTTTCTGCGTTTCACTCAATATTCCTACCACCGTGTTTGCAACAGAAACCAATTCTGCCACAGTTACAATTCCGGGAATTATACTTTGTTCTCTACAGGAGGAAACTCCAAATCCATAAAAGCGTTCCAGAGCACGATGGGCCTCAAATAATTCCGGAGTGACTTTCATCCTCCCATTTCGTTTCATATCTTCAAAAGCATTGACTGCTTTCCGGGGCTTTAAAAGCCCCAGATGCATTAGCTGACTATTGATCCAGGAATTATACGCCGATCTTACATTTTGGTATTCGGTAAGAAAATCTTCATTCTCAGCACACCTACAGGAATTAAGAAGCATTTGATTTTCCATCCATAAATTCACTTCTGTGAGATATGATATCAAATCCCCGTTATAACTATTAGGATCAAGATGTTCCTGTGCTTTCAAATTTCCGGAAAGCAGAAGCACAGGTAAAGCCACAAGACATATTTTCAGGAATTTCATAAGGCTGCTATTTCTTTAAATTTATAAAAAATAAGCATACATTATACTGAAAATCAGTAGTAAAGAATATATTTATTTTTGAAATATTATAAAGCTTACAGGTTCTTCTGAAAAGCCGGGAGGAGAATAGACTGATAGTATATTATTGAATTAAACATCTTTCAGCACAAAACTGAGTATTGATATTTTCAGAATTTAGAACTTCTTCCAAAGAATAAAATTGAATCCAGCTGCTTTGAAATTAGTTCCCAATGTATTATCTATGTAATTCAAACCCCCTACGAAATGACTTTACTAGAAATCTATGATAGGATTGAAGTATTAATAGAGACTATCAAAAAGAATCCCGAAGACCAGGACTGTATTTTCAATAGTGAAATGGAAATTGCTTACCTCGAGGATATACGAGAGGATCTGGAAGAGAATTGCTGATCTTTATTACCCAATTTCATACAATTTTTTTACAAAGAAGATTAGTTCCCTGAAAAAATTTACATCTATTGCTGCTGTAGAAAATATTGAAACAGGTTTAAATACTGATTGAATTCTTCCTTTTTTTGAGCAGCAAATTCTTCTTCGGCATCCAAGTTTAATAACTCCAGCAAGGAATGATATTGCTGAAGGTCCCTGAATATTTGATCGGTGTTTTCATACTGCCTTTCCAGATCCCAGCCACTGTAATAAAGAAGGTTTTCCTGATATTTAGCGGCCACATTTTCCCAAAGGATTAATGCTTTTTCAGGTTCATTTACTTCAAAATATCCATTGATATAGGGATCATATAAGAAATAAAAATTATAGAAATCCACCGGCATATTTTTCATTGCCATATCCAAGATTATTTTAGCTCTTTCTTCATCACCTTCCTGTAATAACTGGTTTACAAGACGTGCCAGGCTCGTCCTGTACGAAATACTATTCCTACGAGTTTCAGGATCGTGGTAGATGGTTTCATCTCCCATGTTCCCCCAGTCCCACTTGTTTACAATTTCGTACATCTTATCTGTCTCTATTCTACCCATTTGCAACGGATTTTCAGGATCTGTGGAGGTTTTTATCGGAACCAGCTTGTAGGCGATCCCGTCCAACTGAAGATGGTCTTTCATCCATAGGTAATCTTCGTCACCAAAGCTCCCTCCCGAAAAATAAACAGGACGGGTCCAGTCATTATTGGCAAGGATATCGAGCATAAGAAGTTCGTTTTTATAAATTGCATTATCCTTTAATTCTATATAAATGTTATCTACTATCTCATCGGCATCTTTGGGGTGTACAATTCCTTTTTCCAATACTTTTTCTTTGTTCACGGGAACACTTATTAATTTGGTAGGAAAAGTTTTTACCATGCGGCCGCTCTGCAGTTCTGCCATGGTACTAGAATTATCACTTTCAATCCAATTCATCCATGATTTGATATTCAATGTATCACTGGTTACGGGCTGATGCATGATATAATCATTTGTTCCTGCCCTATACTGCTTATGCTCGAGTTGAGAGGGTACAGGTTCACTGTCCCAGGCTTTCCGCTTCATCTGGTCAATATACCAGTCGGTACCAAGAAGCATTGTGTTCACAATCCGTACATCCCGCCGGTATCCCTCAATTTGCTGGACATACCATAACAGAAACGTATCATTATCTCCTGTGGTGAACAGAATGGCATCTTCATCAACAGAATCCAAATACATCTTTGCCATAGCCAGAGCTGTATACCTGCCGGAGCGGTCATGATCGTCCCAGTTCTCTGAAGCCAGTAAAACCGGACCCGCAAAGAGGGAAATAACAGTAGCGAATATGGAAGCAGATTTTGGTTTAAAAATTCGGATCAAAGCTGTGAAAAATGCATAAACCCCAAATCCAATCCATATTGAAAATACATAAAAAGATCCTACCAAAGCATAATCCCGCTCCCTCACCTGAAAAGGGTATTCGTTGAGGTAAACTTTGAGTGCAATTCCGGTGAAGAGGAAGAAAACCGTCAACACCCAAAACATCTTCCAATCCCGCTGAAAATGGAATAGCAATCCTGCAATTCCCAGGAGGAGCGGAATAAAGTAATATGTATTTCGGGCTTTATTGGACTCCATATCAGCCGGTAAATTTTCCTGAGAACCCAGTCTTGCTTCATCAATAACATCGATCCCACTGAGCCAGTTTCCATTCAGGTCAGTGTACTTTCCCTGTATATCATTTTGTCGACCAACAAAGTTCCACATGAAATAACGCCAGTACATGTAGCCCATCTGGTATTCGAGCATGAACTGAACATTTTGAAGAAAAGAAGGTTTTTCAATCTCCAGATAATCCCGGAACCTGTTGAGAAAGCTGTGGTACTCCTCTCCTCCTACTCTTCCTGAATTGACATTTCGGCGGAATTCTGCAACAGCCTGTACCAATTGCTCCTCTCCCTGATATTCCTGTTTAATATTAAATTTAGGTGTACCTGCAATCCTCATATAATTTGCAATATGTTCTTTACTCCACATTCTTGGGAGGAAGGTTTTATGTTTGTCGTGAAAATTATATCGCGCATTTTCATAATCGTTTACAATAATATATCTGTTCGATTCCTTGTTTTTTTCGTAATTGGGAGCATCATCTTTGTAAGGGTTTTCAGGATCTAATCCGCTGTACATCTCTGTATATTGTGGGCCGTAAAACAATGGGACCTCTCCATATTGCTCCCGGTTGTAATAAGCCAGAAGTTCCCGGGCATTATCGGGACTGTTTTCATTGATGACCGTATTAGCATTGGCCCGGATTGGCAACATTGTCCAGCCGGAAAAACCTATCAGGATGAAAAGGATACACAGCAGAAGCGTATTCAGCTGAAAAAAGCCTTTCCTGCGGGTATAATTAATTCCGAAGTAGAAAATGGAGATAATCAGTACTACGGAAATCACTGTCCCGGAGTTAAACGGAAACTTCATCGTATTGGTAAAAAAAATTTCCGAAGCAGCAGTAAACCTAAGGGTATACGGTAAAAGGAATTTAAAAATGAACAACAGAACAACTACCACCACGATATTTGCCCTGATAAAATTTCGAATGGTCACTTTCTGGTAGTTTTTGAAGTAGTACAACAACCCCACCGCCGGAAGCGCCAGTAGTGTAAGAAAATGAACTCCGAATGACAGACCGGTCATAAAACAAATAAGGATCACCCAACGATTTCCCCGATACTTAAACATATCCCGTTCCCAAAGGAGCCCCAGGTAGAAGAGTAGAGCCATAAAACACGTAGACATGGCATAAACTTCAGCTTCTACGGCGTTAAACCAAAAACTGTCGGTAAAGGTAAATGCCAGCGCGCCTGTTAAAGCACTTCCCAGGACCGCTATTTTACTGCCGATAGATGATTCATCATTAGAGCCGGAAATTTTCAGAAGCAATAAAACAATAGACCGGAACATAAACATTATAGTAAAGGCACTGGATAGGGCAGACATAAAATTAACCATCAAAGCAACCTGAGACGAATCTAGAGCAAAAGTGGCGAAAAATGCTCCAAACATTTGATATACAGGTGCACCGGGAGGATGACCAACTTCCAGATTGGCAGCAGTCGCAATATATTCTCCGGCATCCCAAAAGCTGGTAGTGGGCTCAAGAGTCCATGTGTAAACAACAAGAGCTATTACAAAGACCAGCCATCCCAAAAACTGATTTAAAAAATTAAAACTGAAATTGATTCGTTTCATCAAAAATGCTTTTGAAACAAATAACTTCAGATTAACTCCAAAAATCTGGTTTAATTTAGCTGAAATAGGTACTAGTACCGGTATGATTTATTGTTTCAGCAGCAATTCCTTCCTATTGGATACATTTAACTTGCTGTAAATGTTGGAAGTGTGTGTTTTCACAGTGCTAATGCTGATAAACAGCTCAGCTGCAATTTCTTTGTTGGTTTTGCCCTGCATGATCAGGTCTTTTACATTATTTTCCTGCTTGCTTAGAGGTACAGTAGGAGTAAAATGAGATTTTTTGCGCATCCTGAAGACCACAAACAGCAGGCCTAAAATCCCTGAAAATCCGAGAAAATTAAAAACCATGCTTATAGTGTACTTTCTCTCGATAATATCCTGGTGCGTCATCATGATTTTGTTTTCCAAGTATGCATAGGAAGAAGGCTCAAGGTCACTCTGCTGCAGCTTTTTGAGCAGATCAAGGTAAAAATCAGGATTTTCTTTAATGTCCTTATCCAGCAGTTTCTTTTTGTCCAGAGTCTGGATACTAAAAAGCTTTACCAGCAGAATTTGTAAAGAATCCTTTGTATATTTTCGGGTTTGCAATGCATATTCATCTGGGGTAATTTGATCCTGATATTTTACTTTTTTCTCATATTCCTTCAGTTTCTGCCACTCTTGATCGGCCTTACTATTAGTGGAATATTCAGAAAACAGTTCACTGCCTTTATGAAAAAATAAGGTGTCTTTACCCGATAATATAAAAGACCTGAAATCGCTAATAATCGTATCCAGCTGCTTTTTCCCTTCTGAAGGTTTTCCTTTCACCTGAACAGCATACGCCTGGTCCTTCGCTGAAAGAACAGCATCCTCAAAGGCAAAAAATCCATCTTTCTGAATCTTCGCTGTCGATACCACCTGATTGGGATCCGGATTGCCTTGAGGAGTCAATTTGGTCAGTACAACTTGCTGTTCCTGACCTACAGTAGTTTCCATATTTACAAAACCGGAAACGCTGTTCTGCGAAAAAAGCTGTACGTAACTAAATACTACAAAAATAATGAGAGAGACTATTTTCATTTCGTGGGAATTAGTACTGCAATATAAAGGTTTTGAAAAAATGGATTTGGAAAAGCACAAGTTGATACATTTTATTTACGTTAAATCATTCTAAAACCCCCTTCCCCAGTCATTATTCTATAATACTCTGGCTATCTTTATAAAAGAAATCAACAGAATTACAAATATGGAAAAGATACAACTAGGAAATACACCTCTAACGACTTCTCCTATTGTTTTTGGCGGAAACGTTTTTGGATGGACCCTGAATGAAAAAGAATCGTTTAAAATGCTGGATGAGATCTTTGAAAGAGGATTTGACACGATAGATACTGCAGATGTTTATTCGCGCTGGGCCGAAGGTGTGGAAGGCGGAACCTCGGAAAGGATCATTGGAAAATGGATGAAAGAGCGGAAAGTGCGGGATAAGATCACTCTCATCACCAAAGTAGGCTCCAGCATGCAACAGGGTGGAGATAAAAACATCTCTAAAGACTATATTTTAAAAGCTTCGGAAGATTCTCTAAAGCGGCTGCAAACCGATTATATCGATTTGTATTTTACGCATTACGACGACAATAAAACTCCGGTAGAAGAAACCCTGGAAGCATATCAACAGCTAATCGATGAGGGGAAAGTACGAAATATCGGGGCTTCCAATATGTCTGCAGAAAGGCTTCAGGAATCACTTAATGCAGCCAAAAACAACAACCTGCCAAAATACAAAGTGTTTCAACCAGAATACAGCCTGGCAGAACGCAGCAAATTTGAGGGAGTAATTAAAGATATTTGTCTGGAAAATAATCTGGGCGTAATTCCCTATTTCTCCCTTGCCAGCGGATTTCTCACCGGAAAATACCGGAAAGAAGCAGACCTGGAGGGACAGGACCGAAAAGATATGGTAAAGGCTTATTTCAATAAAAAAGGTTTGAAAATAATCAGCACGATGGATGAAATTTCCCGCAATCATGAAGTTTCAAATGCAGGAGTAGCTTTAGCGTGGCTGATTCAGCGTCCCGGAATCACAGCCCCGATTGCCAGTGCAACAAAATCCTCTCACCTAAAATCTTTCCAGGAAGCTGTAAACCTGAAACTTTCAGAAGAGGAAATGCAAAGGCTGAATGAAGTGAGTGAGTGATCGATTTGAGATTTGAGATTTCTCCCTTCGGTTGAAATGACACTTTGTTTTGATAAAGTCGAGGCGAGTAACTAGTCTTCATTCTGAACTTGTTTCAGAATCTTGTTCTTTAGTGGCGACCCTATTACAACTAACCTGCAAGGTCTTTTTTTGACCTTGTAAGACACTACATTAAAATAAAAAGAAGCTTTTTAAGGTTTTTAGGCGATGCAGGTCAGATTTCAGGTAAAGAGGAGAATAAAAAATTGACGATGGCATGGATTGTATTCTGTATTAAAGAATAGTAGAGGTAAATCAGCAGGCTTGAAAATCTGCGCTAACGGAAATCGTATTAAAAAGAAAACCCGAATCACGACGCTCCGGACTTTTTTTTAACCAATATTTAAAAAAAGCATTTATTTCAACTTCTCCACCAACTCATAGACAGAAACCGAAAACTGCTCGCCGGATTTCATGTTCTTCAACGTAAATTTTTCCTGTTCCATCTCTTCGGCGCCCGCAAGCACAACAAATGGAATCTCCCGGCGGTTGGCATAATTCATCTGCTTTTTCATCTTTGCATCTTCGGGATATAATTCAGCCGTGATGCCGGAAGTTCTAAGTTTTTTTATGGCTTTTAACCCATAAAGGGCTTCTTTTTCTCCGAAATTGATAAACAGCACTTTCGTGTTTTGCGCAACGGTTTCCGGAAAAAGATTTAATTCTTCAAGAACGAGATAGATTCGGTCGAGTCCGAAAGAGATCCCTACTCCGCTCATGTCTTTTAATCCGAAAATCCCGGTGAGATCATCGTAACGACCTCCACCACCAATGGAACCTAATTTCACCTCTTTTGGAGCAGCCACTTCGAAAATGGCTCCCGTATAATAGTTCAGTCCACGGGCGAGGGTAACATCCAGGTCTAAAGTCGCTGTTTGAAGCCCAAGCGATTCGAGCGATGAGTTTATAAATTCCAGTTCTTCAATCCCTTTTTTGCCGACTTCAGAGGTAGCAAGAATATCTTTTAATCCTTCCGTTTTATCGGAAAAACTTCCGGTTAAGTTGAAAATAGGCTGAATTTTCTCAATGGCTTCCGAAGAAATTCCTTTTTCCTGCATCTCCTTTTTCACGCCGTCCTCTCCTATTTTGTCCAGTTTATCCAGTGCTACCGTAAAATCAATCAATCTTTCAGATTCTCCAATCACTTCAGCAAAACCCGACAAAACCTTCCTGTTGTTAATCTTTATTGTAGTTCCTTTCAATCCTAAAGCCGTAAAAACAGCATCATAAAGCTGCACAAATTCAACTTCCTGCCATAAACTGGTACTTCCCACGACATCTGCATCGCACTGGAAAAACTCTCTGAAACGTCCTTTTTGAGGCCTGTCTGCCCTCCAGACTGGTTGGATCTGGTAACGTTTGAATGGAAATTCCAGTTCGTTTTGATGCTGCACTACATATCGAGCAAACGGAACAGTAAGATCGTATCGCAGGGCTTTTTCGCTAATGTAAGAAGTAATTTTATGGCTGTCTTTTTGCCCTAAAGCTTGGGAATCTGCTTTCTTTAAAAAGTCTCCGGAATTGAGGATCTTAAAAATGAGCCGGTCACCTTCCTCCCCATATTTCCCCATCAAAGTTTCGCTGTTTTCAAAACTCGGAGTTTCAATGGCCTGGAATCCGAATTTCTGAAACTGCCCCCGAATAGTCTCGAAAATAAAATTTCGTTTAGAAACTTCAGCTGGAGAAAAATCACGGGTTCCTTTAGGAATAGAAGGTTTTTGAGCCATTTTTACATTTTAAATTTAGAAGTGCAAATATCATAAAAAATGAACAAATCCGAGACTTTCGCCTCATAAGAATCTGAGGTTGTCCATCTGTTATCTCCAATTACGGGAATTATTTCAGATAAAATTCCTGCCTAAAGAATTTCTTCTGTAACATCTTTACCCGAAATGCGTCTAATTAATAAATTTAGCCAAACGAATGTTTTCACTTTTCAAAGAAAATGTAAGGATCGCTTTTGATTCTATTAAAAGTCAGCTTCTAAGAACCATCCTCACTGTTTTGATCATAGCCATTGGGATTACTGCGCTTGTAGGGATTCTAAGTGCTGTTAATGCCCTGGAAAACACTATAAGTAGTGATTTTGCCTCTATGGGTGCCAACACCTTTAATTTGCAGCGCTATGAATCTGAAGTTCGAATGGATGGCGGCAGGGAAAAGATCAATCCCATTATTGGTTATCGCGAAGTAAAGAGGTTCAAGGAAGCCTTTGAATACCCGGGAACACAAACATCCATTTCTTTTACGGGAACTTCTTCGGCTGAAGTAAAATACGGCAATGAAAAAACCGATCCCGAAGTAAGCATTCTTGGGGTAAATGAATTTTTCTTATCCAATTCCGGACTCGAATTAGAAGCCGGAAGGGATATTACATATTTTGATGTACAGAACAATAATAATGTCGCCATCCTGGGATCAGATTTTCAGGATGGACTTTTTGAGAATGAAGATCCAATTGGGAAAACAATTAGTGTACGTGGAGTTAAATTTACCGTTATCGGAATTCTCGAATCTAAAGGTTCCACCTTCGGAAACAATCAGGATCTGCGAGTTTTAATTCCCATTGAGATTGCCCGTTCCGTTTTTACTCAGCCAAGTATCAATTACAATATAAGTGTGAAAGTTGATAATAAGGAAATGCTGGAAGGAGCCGAAGATGAAGCTATTATTACTTTCCGGAACATTCGCGGATTAAATCCCATAGAAGAAAATAATTTCGGAATGGGCCGTAGTGATGACCTCATCAACAGGATCTTTTCCATCACCAGCTACCTGAACATGGCCGCCTGGGCCATTTCCATCATTACAATTTTTGGATCCTCCATAGCTTTGATGAATATTATGCTGGTATCGGTTACCGAAAGAACCCGTGAAATTGGGGTAAGGAAAGCGCTCGGAGCCAAGAAAAATACGATCGCCACGCAATTTTTTATGGAAACCCTGATTATTGGTCAGTTGGGTGGATTACTCGGAATTTTACTTGGAATCCTCATAGGCTTCGGAATTTCTGCCGCCGCCGGATTCAATTTTGTCACTCCGTGGGTTGCGATTCTTTGGGCAACGGGAATTACTATTCTAGTAGCGGTTCTCGCCGGAAGTTATCCGGCCGCAAAGGCAGCAAAACAGGATCCTATTGAATCGTTGAGGTACGAGTGATTTTTGAAGTCAGAGGTTCAGAAAGTACGAGGACAGAAGTTCAAAAAGAATAAAGAGACAAGTATACTCTTCTAATTTAATGAAGTTCCGTAGGTCGATATTCTTATAGCATCACAGGGATTAAACTAAAAAAAGAAGTCCATAGGAGCGTCATTTCTTATCTGAAATTTTATCAGGTCACTGTAAAAACTTGGAAGGGGGAGCCTCGTAGGTTCATAAAATTTATAGAATTTGGGGAAGTGTGAAAAAGCAGAGCTCCAGCGGAGTGTCTGTTTTTTCACCTGTAATATTTGAAGCTACACAGCAAAATCATTCGTGAATTCGTGGCAGCTAAACAAGAGTGAGTTACGAAGAAATTAAAAAAAATCCCGGTGCTAGAAACCACGAACCATGAACAATAAGCTATCTACAGCTCCAGGTGCTTTTCAAAAAATCCGTATAATTCACCTTTGGTAATGGCCGCACCTTGCTGGATCAAAGCAAAAATATCTTTGTTCCTGTCATCGCTAATGGCTTTGGAAGAAGTGTATAAGGAAACAGAGTCATCCAGAAGATTCTTCTGCAACCAGTCATAACCTTCCCTTGTAGTGACATCAATAGCCGTATTTTCTACTTTAATAGCAATGAGATACATTGCAGCTTCTGTAATTTTAAAGAGATAGATTTGCTGGGGTGAGAAATGTTCCAGAAATTTTGCCTGATTCAACACTCCTTCCCATACAAGGTCGCTGAAAACATCCAGTTCTTCTTCGGCCGTTTGTGGCTTATTGATCTTTATATCCTCCCATTCATCTGCTGTAATAGATTGAGATGCCAGGAAATTAATAAATTCCTGGTGAAGTTCTTCAAACTGTTCTTTGGTTAATCGGGCGTATTTCATGCTATAAAACTATGACTTTCGACAATAAAAAAGCCTACTTCAAAAGAAGCAGGCTTTAGATTATATATTAGGCAAATTAACCTTGTGCTTCCGCAACAACATCAAAACTAAAGTTTGAAATTACTTCACGGTGAAAACGCAAAGTAGCATCATACTGTCCTAAACGCTTAATGTTTCCACCGGCAATACTAATGTATTTCTTTTCGATTTCCACACCTTCTTTAGCCAAAGCATCAGCTAAATCAGCATCAGTTACAGAACCATAGATCTTGTCACCAGCTCCTGCTTTAGCAGTAAGTTTGATATCAAGTCCGTTAAGTTTTTCAGCCTGTTTTTTAGCTTCATCTATTTGTTTCTTCTCTTTATAAGCACGTTGCTTAAGAGTTTCATTCAAAACTTTTCTAGTAGAAGGAGTTGCCAGTTCAGCAAAACCATGAGGGATCAAATAGTTTCGGCCGTATCCGTTCTTCACGTTTACAACGTCATCTTTAAAACCTAATTTTTCTACGTCTTTTTTAAGTATCAATTCCATAATAGCCCCTTTTTATTTTAATAAATCGCCAACATAAGGCATTAATGCTAAATGACGTGCACGTTTTACAGCTACAGCCACTTTTCTTTGATATTTCAAAGAAGTTCCTGTAAGACGACGAGGTAACAATTTACCTTGCTCGTTCACAAAACTCATTAAGAAATCCGGGTCTTTATAGTCAATATATTTAATTCCGGACCTTTTAAAACGACAGTATTTCTTCGCTTTGTTGGTCTCGATATTCAACGGGGTTAAATACCTGATCTCCCCGTCTTTTTTTCCTTTCGCTTGTTGCTCTATAGATGACATACTTACGCTTTTTCTTTGTTTCTGTTTCTTCTTTTCTCAGCCCAGGCAATTGCATGCTTGTCTAAACTTACAGTAAGATAACGCATGATACGCTCATCTCTTCTGAATTCTAGTTCCAGTGGAGAAATAGCTTCACCTGGAACAGTGTACTCCAATAAGTGATAAAAACCACTTTTTTTGTGTTGAATTGGATAAGCTAGTTTTTTTAGCCCCCAATTTTCCTTTGATATCATCTTGGCACCTTTAGAAACAAGAAAATCTTCGTATTTCTTAACTGTTTCCTTTATCTGGTCATCAGATAAAACGGGATTCAAGATGAAAACAGTTTCATAATGATTCATAAAAATTTACTTTAAATTAATTTGGCTGCAAAAGTAGAACTATTATTTCTATTTTCAAAGCTATAGTGTAGTGATAAAATGCATTTTATATTGTTCTATTCCTATTATAAATTGTCTATTTTGATAATTATGTGTAATATTGCTTAAAACTAACCTATTTAACTACTGTGGAAGATGTTATACTAAAATGTGCTGTAGTTGATGATTCCAGCTTACAACGTTTGTCTATTGTAAAGCTGATAAAGGATCATCCTTCCCTTAAACTAGTAGCAGAATACAACAATGCCATTGAAACAAAGAATGGCTTATTAGACACCGAAGTTGATCTGATATTTCTGGACATCGAGATGCCGATACTTTCGGGATTCGACCTACTGGATGATTTGCCAAACAAACCGCAAATCATTTTTGTTACAGGAAAAACAAAGTATGCTTTTAAGGCATTTGATTATGACGCCATAGACTACCTGCACAAACCTATTTCCAAAGACAGGTTTATGAACGCAGTCTCCAAAGCTATTAACCTCTACAGGTTAAAAAATGAAGGAGCTGCAGTAGAAGATGAAAACTACATCTTCGTAAAAAGCAATCTCAAAAACCGAAAAGTATTCCTTAGCAAGCTTAAATATATAGAAGCTTTAGGGGATTATGTGAAATTTGTTACCGAAAAAGACAATTTCGTGGTACTGGCTACCATGAAGTCTTTTGAAAACCAACTCCCTTCTGATAAGTTTTTGAGGATCCATAAATCTTATATCGTGAACCTGGATAAGATTGAGCGATATAACAGCAGGAACATCGAAATTGACAAGCAGCAAATACCATTAAGCCGTCATAAAAAATCTAACCTTATTGAAGCTTTGGCTGCCAATCAATAAGGGTCAACATTTATTACAAGTTTTATACTTCTAAAGCCTCCAATGGCTTTAAAGCTGGTAAAGATCCTTTCCATCACCTTTTTGGTTTTGGAAATGGATTGTTTCTGGGGAATTTTTATCAGGATGTTTTTGTAATACTCATTCCTGATCCTTGCAACCGGTGGAAATTCCGGCCCCAGAACATTTTCCTGAAACGCCTGCTTCAACCCTTTCGCCAGCCAGTCTGCCCCTTCATTCACCCTGGAATAATCCCTGCTTTTTAGAGTAATACGGATCAACCGGTAATACGGCGGATATTTATATTGCCTGCGCTCTTCTGTCTGCTCCTCATACATCTCAACATAGCTGTTAGTAGAAACCTGCTGCACGATCCTGTGATGGGGGTTATAGGTTTGAATCAAGACCAGCCCCTGCTCCTTGGTTCTTCCGGCGCGGCCTGCCACCTGCAGCATTAGCTGGAAGCTTCGTTCATGCGCCCTGAAGTCGGGGAAATTAAGCAGCGTATCGGCATTCATAATCCCCACCAGCCTTACATTTCGAAAATCGAGCCCTTTGGTCAGCATTTGGGTACCTACCAGAATATCTATTTCCTTCGCTTCAAAAGCAGCGATTATTTTTTCATAGCCGTGTTTCCCGCGGGTCGTGTCGAGATCCATACGGCCAATTTTATGTTCAGGAAAAAGAGCTTTTAGCTCAGTTTCTACCTGTTCGGTACCAAAACCTTTAGTGGTAAGTTCGGGGCTCCCGCATTTCATACATTTCTTCTGAAGCGCCATATGATATCCGCAGTAATGACACCTCAACTGATTGTTATGGTTATGAAACGTAAGACTAACGTCACAGTTTGGGCACTGCGGCGAATGCCCACAGGTATTGCATTCCAGAATTGGAGAAAAGCCTCTGCGGTTCTGAAAAAGGATCACCTGCTCCCCATTTTTCAGGGTTTCGGTAATTTCTTCCTGAAGCCGATCTGAGAAATGTCCCATCATACGTTTTTTCCGGTGCTTCTCTTTTATGTCCACCACCTCGATTTTTGGCAACAGCACATTTCCGAAGCGACGGTTAAGATTCACCAGTTTGTACTTATGGTGCTCTGCATTGAAATAAGATTCAATGGCCGGCGTAGCGGTTCCCAAAAGAACGTTGCTGCTATGCAAATTCCCCAGTACCACAGAAGCATCGCGAGCATTATAACGGGGCGCAGGATCATATTGTTTAAAAGTAGATTCATGCTCCTCATCTACCACGATCAACCCAAGCTTTTGGAAAGGAAGAAAAATGCTGGACCTCACCCCTACCACGATCTTTGCTTTTTCACTATTGTTCAGGATATTTTGATACACCTCCACCCGCTCATTCACCGAATATTTACTGTGATACACCATCACCTGCTCTCCAAAATAATTCTGAAGCCGGGAAATAAGCTGTGCCGTTAATGCAATTTCAGGCAGGAGAAACAGTACCTGCTTGCCTTCTGCAATGACTTTTTCGATAAGTTTGATGTAGATCTCTGTTTTTCCGGAAGAAGTAACTCCGTGTAACAGGCAGACGCTTTCAGATTCAAAAGCCTGCTCCACTTCGCTAAAAGTCTGCTCCTGAAATTCATTTAATTCGATCTCGCCGGCCAGTTTCCTTTCTTCGTATTGGACACGCTGCGTCTGAAGGTGAAATTCTTCCAGAACATTCTTATCGATGAGAGACTTTATGGTAGCCGTGGTGGTTTTTGCTTCCTTCGCTAATTCTGAAACCTTTATTGGTTTTTTGGTTCTTGCTGAAAGGGAGAACAAGGTTAACACCACTTCCCGTTGCCTGGGCGCCCGGTCCAGATTATCGAGCAGCTCATGCATCCTGGCTTCACCGGAATAACTGCTGTGCAACTGAACATATCTTTCCAGCTTTGGTTTGTACTGCTCATAAATCTCCTGATTCACCACCACCACTCTTTTCTCCACCAGAGAATTAATTACAGGAAGCACTGTTTTTTTATCCAGTAACTGAATGATCTCCTGTATTTTCATAGATGACTGCCGCTGCAGGGCCTCAAAAAGAAGAAATTCATCATCTGTCAACGCCCTTTCTTCTATTTCTATCTTTTTATAAAGCTGCACTACCGTTTCGCTTTCCAGAAGAAAAGCACTTGGAATAGCAGCTCTTAGCACTTCCCCTTCGGCACACATATAATAAGAAGCGATCCATTCCCAGAATTTAAGCTGAGTAGCAGTCACAATAGGCTTCTCATCGAGGATCTGCTCAATGGGCTTGGCTTCATAAATTTCAGGCGCCTGTTGGTGAATTTTGGAAATAATTCCGGTGTAGATCTTTGACTTTCCAAAGGGTACCGCCACCCTCATTCCTACCTGCAAAAAATCGGCTTCAGCCGGAGAGACACTGTACGTAAAATGCTTTTCCAGCGGAAGAGGTAAAATAACATTTATAAAGTGGGACATTCAGTGGGTTTTCAGCAAAAATATAATTCTTTCAGCATAAAAAAGAAAACCACCCTTAAAAGAGTGGCTTCATCATAATTTTATTACAGAAAAAGGTTTACTTCCCCAGAAGATCACCTCTTAATCCGTCATCTGCAGGACGGTTAGACAACCAAATCCCAAAAAGCCCCTTTTTGAATTCCATTCCTTTAATAACTCCTTTTTCTTCTCCATTTTTATAAGCTACCACACCACCTTCGGAGGGAAGATACACCAAGTCAAAAACATCATTCTTCTTGATGTCTTCTTTAAAATAGCCTAAAATTTGATTAATTTCCTTTTGGATTGGCGCAGTATTACCTTTTGTGGAATTTTCAAATCCCTCAGTTACCGCATCTACCATCTTATCACTACTTATCAATTTCGACACAATATGCAATTTAATAGCCATAGGTTCATCGCTGTTCAATATACTAGCGGCATCACCATTTTTCTGGTTAAGGTAAAGGCCTGCAGCATAAAGGTCAATCCACATTTTTTCACGAACGCCACTGCCGTTCAATACCAGCTTGTGATTTTTATAAGTTTCAGTATTTGGCATTGTTATGCCGCCTACTTTGGTTTGTGCTGTAGAAACAGCTACAAAAAATACAGCAGAAAATAGTAAAAACAGGTTTTTCATAATTTTGAGAATTGAATTAGATTATTTCTTTCTAAGTTTGATTAATGATGCATTAAGTTCAAAACCGAGCAACAATATATTAGAATTTATCCATATATACACCATAAATATAAGCAATGCACCAATCGAGCCATAAAGCTCATTATAAGAAGAAAAATGTTCTATGTAAATCCCAAAGAGATAGGTCATGATCACAATAAGGATGGTAGTGAAAAACGCACCTATTGAAAAGAAACGGGAAAGGCGGCCTTCTTTTGTTCCGAAATAATAGAGCGTTGCGACACTTATATAGATCATCATCACAAACATTAAATACCTGCCAATATTTGCCCATAACACCGCGTTCGAAACCACACCCACAGATTTCAGGTCTTCCATGATATAGGTTAAATACAAGTTTACCACCACCACTGTGAGGAGCAAAATTGCCAGTATAATGGAAATTCCCACGGCAATGATATACTGCCTAATTATGGAACGATTTATTTTGGTGTGATAAGAAAATTCAAATCCTGTGAAGATGGCATTCACCCCGTTCGCCATTAGAAACACCGAAAGAATAAATACAAAAGACAATAATCCTCCTCTTCGTTTTGCAGCAATATCTTCAAAGATACTATCAAAAAACTCTGAAGTTTCGGGAGGTAAAAGAGAATCCATGAAATAAAGAAACTCTATCTGAAAATCATCAATAAAAGTAATAAAAGGAATAAGGTTCAGGATAAAAAGCAAAAACGGAAATACCGCCATAAAGAAGCTGAAGGCAATTGCACTGGCACGAGTTGAAAAGGTTCCCTTTAAAATTCCACCGTAGAAAATTACCAGAAGATCATACAGAGTAAGACCTTCAAGGCCCGGCAGAATAACAGCTTTTGTATTGCGGACCCACCACTCTTTTAAAGCCTTTGTTTTAGATTCTGCCTTTTTTGCCATTTATTACATTGCCTTTAAGCTCAAATCCAGATTGTAAACCGAATGGGTCAATGCCCCGCTGGAAATATAATCCACCCCACATTCTGCATATTTTCGGGCACTTTCCAAAGTGATCCCTCCGCTGGATTCAGTCTGGCATTTTCCGTCTATAAGTTGTACAGCTTTTTTAGTGTCTTCATAATTAAAGTTGTCGATTAAAATACGATGAACGCCTTCCATTTCAAGAATACTTCGAATCTCTGACATATTACGGGCCTCCACAATTATCTTTAGGTCAAGATCATTTTCCCTTAGGTAATCCAGGGTCTTTCTAATGGCTGGTTTGACACCGCCTGCAAAATCGATATGATTGTCCTTTAACATAATCATATCATACAAAGCGAACCGGTGATTTTCACCACCCCCTATTTTCACGGCCCATTTTTCCAGGGCACGAATTCCGGGAGTGGTTTTTCGGGTATCCAGGATCTTGGCCTTGGTCCCCTCCAGTTTATCCACAAATGTTTTGGTTTTGGTCGCAATGGCACTCATGCGTTGCATGGCATTCAGTACAAGACGTTCTGCTTTAAGAATGGACTGAGAAGAGCCTTCTACATAAAAAACAATATCTTTAGATTTAATTTTTTCTCCGTCATTGATCACAATCTCCATCTGCAAAGAAGAATCCACACGTTCAAAAACCTGTTTTGCAAATTCCACTCCGGCGAGGATGCCTTCATCTTTTACCAGTAATTTTGCTTTTCCGGTGGCATTTTGAGGTATACAGGCGAGGGAACTATGATCTCCGGGACCAACATCTTCCCGAATGGCATTTTCAATAATTAATTCAATTTCCTTCTCAAATTGTTCTTTTGAAATCATTGGAGTCGTTATTTTTGCTAAAGTTACAAAGTAAACACTAATTTAACAGCATGACGATAAAATTGCTCAGCATAGGAAAAACCGATGATACTGCACTTAAAAACCTTATCGACACTTATGTAAACAGGCTGGGCCACTACAACAAATTTGAATTTGAAGTCATCCCCGATCTTAAAAAGACCAAACACCTGGATACCGAGCAACAAAAAACAAAGGAAGGAAAATTAATATTAGACAAGATAGCTCCTTCAGATTTTTTAGTACTGCTTGACGAAAATGGAAAACAATTTTCTTCAGAAGGTTTTTCAGAATATATTCAGAAGCGCTTAAACAGCGGCATGAAACAACTAATTTTCGTGATTGGCGGGCCCTATGGATTTTCTGAAGAGGTCTATAGCCGGGCTCAAAGTAAACTTTCTTTGTCAAAAATGACTTTTTCCCATCAAATGGTACGTCTGTTCTTTGTAGAGCAGCTGTACCGGGCATTCACCATTCTTAAAAATGAACCCTACCACCATAAATAATATGAGCACAAAAGAAATCACCAAACTGGAACTCGTCTTTGCCACCCAAAACCGGAACAAGATGGAAGAAATCCAGGTCATGCTTCCTGAAAACATCAAACTTCTTTGCCTGAAGGATATCAACCACACCGAAGATATCCCTGAAACTGCCGACACCATAGACGGAAATGCCATCTTAAAAGCAGATTTCGTAAAAAATCAATTAGGGTATGATTGTTTTGCCGACGACACGGGGCTTATGGTAGAAGCTTTAGATGGAGCACCCGGGGTTTATTCTGCCCGTTATGCCGGAGAAGAGAAGAACGACGAAGCCAATGTTCAAAAACTTTTAAAGGAGATGGAGGGGCAGCAAAACCGAAGAGCCCGGTTTAAAACTGTGATCGCACTTAACATGAATGGACATGAAATTCTTTTTACAGGAATTTGTACGGGAAGTATCACTACAGCGAAAAGAGGATCGCATGGATTTGGTTATGATCCTGTCTTCCAACCCGATGGATTTGACAAAACATTTGCAGAAATGACTTTAAAAGAAAAATCCCAGCTAAGTCATCGTAGTAAAGCCATGCGTGAATTGATCGATTACCTGTCAAAATAAGGTCTTTTTTATTCGCTAAAGTTTTATCTAATAAGCTGCTAACTTATCCGTACCTTTGCAACTTATTATATCTATATGAACAAATTTGAATTATTAGGATTGAATACCGCCTTATTGAAGGCTATTGAAGACATGGGCTTTACCGAGCCTAGTGAAGTACAAGAAAAAGCAATACCTATTTTACTGCAGGAGGAGACCGATATGGTTGCTCTTGCCCAAACCGGAACCGGAAAAACCGCAGCATTTGGTTTTCCGCTTATCCAAAAAATAAACATAGACAGCAAAAAGACCCAGGGATTAATTCTTTCTCCAACTCGGGAACTATGTTTACAAATCACCAACGAATTACAGAATTATTCCAAGTATGCCAGAGGTTTAAACACGGTTGCCATTTATGGTGGTGCCAGTATTACAGACCAGGCAAACCAGATAAAAAGAGGAGCACAAATCATCGTGGCCACTCCGGGACGTATGCAGGATATGGTGAACAGAAGACTGGTAGACATTTCTTCTATTGATTACTGCGTGCTGGATGAAGCAGATGAAATGCTTAACATGGGATTCTTTGAGGATATCACTGCGATTTTATCGCATACTCCTAAAGAAAAAAGCACCTGGCTGTTTTCGGCTACTATGCCAAAAGAAGTATCTGTCATTGCTAAAAAATTCATGAACAACCCTGTGGAGATTACTGTTGGTACCAAAAACAAAAGTACTTCCAATGTATCTCATGAATACTATGTTGTTAATGCCAGAGACCGTTATGCAGCTTTAAAAAGATTATCTGATGCAAATCCTGATATCTTCTCTGTGGTTTTTTGCAGAACCAAAAGAGATACTCAGAAAGTTGCAGAACAATTGATCGAAGACGGCTACAACGCTGCTGCATTACACGGAGATTTAAGTCAGAATCAGCGTGACCTTGTGATGAAGAGCTTCAGGGCACGTCAAATTCAGACACTAGTTGCTACTGATGTTGCTGCCCGAGGAATTGATGTAGATGACATTACGCACGTAATCCATTACCAATTACCAGACGAGCCTGAGATCTACACCCACCGAAGTGGCCGTACCGGAAGAGCTGGAAAAAGCGGAGTTTCCATGGTGATCGCTGCAAAGAGCGAAGTGAGGAAGATCAAAGGAATTGAACGCATCATTGGCCAGACTTTTGAGAAAAAGGAAATTCCTGACGGAATGGAGATCTGTGAAGTGCAGTTATTCCACCTGGCAAACCAAATCAAGAATACCGAGATCAATCATGAGATTGATACTTACCTTCCCGGGATCAACGAAGTACTGGAAGATTTCAGCAAAGAAGAGCTTATTAAAAAATTCTTTTCAGTTGAATTTACCCGTTTCTTTAATTACTATAACAACGCTTCAGATCTTAATGCGAAAACGAGCGGAGACACTTATCAGGATGCAGGAGACAGCACACGTTTCTTCATTAATGTTGGGGTAAAAGATGATTTTGACTGGATGAGCCTGAAAGATTTTCTAAAGGAAACTTTAGAGCTGGGAAGAGATGATGTGAACCGTGTCGAGGTAAAAAACAACTTTTCTTTCTTTAATGTAGATGCTGCAATTAAAGACAAGGTGATCGCTACTTTCGAGGATTTCGAATATCAGGGACGCCAGGTAAATGTTGAGATCACCAAAAGCTCACCGAGAGGTGGCGGCGGTGGCGGTGGCGGCGGAAGACGCAAGTTTGACGGAGACAGTAAAAAAAGGAAAAGTTTTGATAAGCCTAAAAGTTTTGACAAATCATCATCATCATCTGGAAAAGGACGAAGAAGGTCTTCTGATTCCTCTGATGCAGGAAAAAGCAAAAAAGGCGGTGGAAGGAGCGGTAATATCGAAAGTTCCATTCAAAGAAGGAGATCCAAAAAATAGCGGAAAAAATTCAAGATATTTTCATTTTGGTACGGTTTTCCTTACTTAATTTTTATTTTTAAGCCGAAGAAATTTTTCCATGAAATACATTTTTATTCCTCTTTTTTTATTGTTCAGCATTATTTCCTACGGCCAGGATTCCACTATGGTATCGGGAAAAGTACTTAATGCTGCCAATGATGTACCTATTGAGAACGCACATATTGTCAACCTTAATCAGGTGGTTGGTGCGATAACGAATGAGGATGGAGAGTTTCGTATCAAGGCAGCCGTCAATGATACGCTGTATTTTTCTTATCTGGGTTTCAAATCTTTGCAGGTAAGGGTGACAAATGACTGGAAACGTTTTGGAGATGTAAAAGTAAAAATGACCGAACTGGGAATTGCCCTGGAGGAGGTTGTGGTGCGGCCGGTACAATTAACCGGATACCTTGAAATTGACGCCAGGAACATCCCTATCTATGAGAATTACCGCTACAGCATTTCCGGTTTGAACACTGGTTATGAAGGTGGCGATAATAGTCCCAATGCAGTTTCAAGGGTGATTGGAGCCATTTTTAATCCGGCAGATGCTTTGTACAATCTCTTCGGAAAAAAACCCAAGGAGATGAAAAAGTTGCGAGAGATGAAAGATGACGATGCAATACGAAACCTGCTGCAGTCAAAATTTGACAGGCAGACCTTGATGGCCCTACTTCAGGTAAACAGGATGGATATTGATGAAATCCTGCGGCGTTGTGATTATTCCAAAGACTTTATGGAGTCTGCCAATGACCTCCAGATCCTGGATGCTATTAGCGGATGTTATGAAGAATACAAGTTATTGAACAGATAAGATAGTTCAAGAGAACATGTAATATTGAAGAGGCTGTTTAAAAAGCATTTTTTGTCAACCTGTCCCGAACTTCGGGAATCTAAAGTTCTAAAAAATTCCGGAAACCGGAATAATTAGATTCTGAAAATGAATTCAGAAGGACGAATATAAGCTTTTTAAACAGCCTCTTTTTATTAAGGACTTAGGAAAAAGTGGAGAACCTCACAATGATGTTCTTGGACCAAACTTTCATTTTACTTACTGTTTTCGAGGTTGTTCTTCAAATTCTTAAGCCCTTGTTCAAATTCCTTTCCTATAGCTCTTTCTAAACCGTAGAAAATTGTGAATACAGAGGCAGGAAATTTGTGTGCACCCCGTACACCCCAAATGAGTTTTGTTCTCTCTGGTTCCACTTCCTTTACTCCAAAATACTGCAGGGCCAATGTTTTATATGGCTTTAAAAATAAAAGTTGCATTTCAAGCACTTTTCCTTCTTTCACTTTCGTGATCTTCTGGATACCTTCCCCTATATTTCTGTTATTGCCTTTCCAGTAAGACGCCGCATCCATTTTACCGTCTTCTCCTTTGTATTTAATGATTACCTCTGGATTTTCCTGATACCACACCATCCACAATGGTTGTTTTTGGAGTTGTCGTATATAGGCATATACTTCAGGTTTTGGTTTGTTAATAATAATGGTCCGGTTGAGATCGTATTGTTTTTTTGACCAGGCATGAAGGAAGGCCACAAAGGTGATCATTCCAATAATGATATAGAAGAATAGGGTCATATTTTCCTGTTGGGAGGTCTAAAAGTATAGAATTAAAGTGATGTCTGAAAGCGTTCTATTAATTCAGCTGCATTTTTGATATTTTTAGTTGCCCAATCAAAACGTTTTAGTAATTTCTCTTCTTCTGAAAACTGCCAGTTCAAATCGCTACTTCGCAATCTCGAGGTTAGATCCTGCAAAATAATTGCTGCTGAAACCGAAATATTCAGGCTTTCGGTAAATCCCACCATTGGGATCTGGATTGCCTCATCGGCTTCTTCCAGCACCTCGGGAGAAAGTCCGTTTGTTTCTGTTCCGAAGAAAATGGCTGCCGGAGAATTTATATCAAATTCCTGAAGTGCCTTCCCTTCATGAGGCGAAGTGGCAATGATCCTGTAACCTTTTTTGCGGAGACTCTTAATACAATCTTTCGTAGTTGTATACCTGTTGATATCCACCCATTTTTGAGCTCCCATGGCGATTTCCCTATCGATCTTTTTAAGGTTCACCTCTTCCACTACATGAACATTCTGCACCCCAAACACATCACAACTTCTTATAACTGCACTGGTGTTGTGCAATTGATATACATCCTGGGTCGCAACGGTAAAATGATTAGTTCGTTTATCAATTACTTTTTTAAACAGATTTCTGCGGCGTTGACTCAACTGACCTTCCAGAAAATGCAATAACTCTTGATCTACTGCCATATTGAAAATAAGAACAAAGAAAAGAAAAATTCACCTCAGTTTCCAGTTATGGTGGCTTTTTAGCTTCAGAAGATCAATTCAAACAAAGCAGGTTTCTCATTCTTCTTTGCCTGTGTTAGTTGCCACTTTTTAAATGGAGGAAAAAAGTAGCCAATAAGTAAAATTCAGTGTTTCAATTGCAATTATTTCGAATCCTGCTTCACTTTCTTTTACTCCATAGGAGACAGCATATTTACTCTTCCCTCAATTCCTTCATATCTCTTATGAGTTCTTCCATTTTCCTCACGAACCTACCGTAGACGAAATGGGTAGTGATTTTATACGCTCCCACTCCTATAATGGCCAACATGATACCTATTCCAAGAACAATTAGTACTTTATCCCCTGAATCCTGTCCTAAAAATTCCTGAAATTTTGGTGTGTCTTTAAAATAGAGGTAATATCCTATCATTCCCATTACCGGAAGCCCAAAACCCAATAACCTGGTATAAAATGTCACTGTTTTTTTGATCATTTGCCGGTATTCCAACAAATATTCATAGCTACTGGAACCAATACTAATGCTTTCCAACTCTTTCAGCTTTTTCCTGTTTAGGAAAAACATAGTGAGTGTAAGCAACATTAAATAAACACCCAGAAGTAAATATCCATAAAAAGCGGAAATTGCGAAAAACGCCAATCCTAGCGGGATCATACTCTTATTATCTATGCTGTAGGTACGTTTAAACTTCTCTATAAGCAACTGTGATTTTTGGTTGTACAAATCGTTAATTTTTGGGACCAGCAAACTTTCGTCCTTCAAAAAGCCGTTGCTCCACATTTGTTCAATTGATTTTTCCATCTAATAATTTTTTAAGTCGTGATTTAATCCTAGTAATCCTTACACCAATATTATTGGCACTAGTGCCGGTAATCTCTGCGATTTCCTTATATGACTTTTCTTCCAGGTAAAGCAAAATAACCGCACGGTCTACTTCCGAAAGTTGTTTAATGGCTGCGTATAAAAGGTTAAGGGAATCTTCAGTAAAAAAATTATTTTTCTCGACCTCTGCTGCCAGAATATTATCAGTGGGAAATTCCTCTTTCTTTTTCCCCTTCTTTAAAAGTGTGAGGCAAACGTTCAAAGAAATCCTATAAATCCAGGTAGACCATTGTGCATTTCCTTTAAAATTATTTCTGCTCTTCCAAACCTGAAGGCAAACCTCCTGATAATAATCCTCATAATCCTCCTGACAATTGGTATACGCCCTGCATATCTTTATAATTATGGGCGCATAAGGCAGAATAGAATTGGTGTAAAAATCGCTGCTCAAAATTGTTCTTTTCCTGTTTAGTGGCTGAAAATTGGATTTATTACACCTAAGAACCAACATTATTTTAATATTGAATTTTATATATCTGAAGAAGCTGAAACAAGTCCTTTCATCAATAGCATTTTTAATTTATCCTTATCTTTATAATTAAAGCTCAGAAATGAAGAAAATAGTTATACTCACAGGCGCCGGAGTAAGCGCCGAAAGCGGGATTAATACCTTTAGGGATGCCAACGGACTTTGGGAAGGTCATGATGTGATGGAAGTCGCCTCCCCCATAGGTTGGGAGCAAAATCAGGAACTGGTGCTGGATTTCTATAACAAACGCAGAAGACAGTTAAAAACAGTAGAGCCTAATTCCGCACACACCGCTCTGAAAAAGTTGGAAGAAAAATATGATGTTCATATAATTACTCAGAATGTTGATGATCTCCACGAACGCGCCGGAAGCAAAAATGTGATCCATCTCCATGGAGAGTTGAAGAAAGTGAGAAGCACCTTTGATGAAGACCTCATCCTGGATTGGGAAGAAGAACTCAACAAGGGAGATTTCTGCGAACACAACCACCAGTTAAGGCCACATATCGTATGGTTTGGAGAAGCTGTCCCTATGATGGAAAATGCTATGGAAGTCACTTCGCAGGCAGATATTTTGATCATCATTGGCACATCAATGCAGGTGTATCCTGCCGCCGGACTCATACATTATGCTCCGGAAGGAATCCCCATCTACTTTATCGATCCCAAACCGGCAATAGAACCAAAGAAAAACCTCAAAGTCTTTGCCGAAAAAGCCTCTGTGGGCGTACCTAATGTAGTTTCAGAATTGCTTCGGGAGTGAATTAGGGGCGGTAAATTTTCGATGTGATGAAGATATTGTAAAAAGATATGATCCCATAAAAGCTACGGAATTTGGAATTTCAAGGTTTGGAATTTCATTTGAAGCTGTATCTTTACTTCTTAATTTTAACTTCATTTCAATGACTGCCCTTCAAGCAATTTCTCCTATTGATGGTCGATACCACCAAAAAACGAAAGAACTGTCTAATTTCTTTAGTGAAGAAGCCCTTATTCGTTACAGGGTAAAAGTAGAAATAGAATATTTTATTGCACTTTGTGAGCTTCCGTTACCACAGCTTTCCAAAGTGGATTACGCACTATTCCCGGATCTTAGAAAGATCTACAAAGATTTCACCACCGAAGATGCTGCGGCTATTAAAGACATTGAAAAAGTAACTAACCACGATGTAAAAGCGGTTGAATATTTTATAAAAAAACGCTTTGATGATCTTGGGCTGGAGCAGTCAAAAGAATTTATCCACTTCGGACTCACCTCTCAGGATATAAATAATACTGCAGTACCGTTGAGCATAAAAGATGCTCTGGCTGCTGTGTATTTTCCAGAATTGAACAAACTGGTGGAAAAGCTTCAGAATCTTTCCAAAGAATGGAAAGAGATCCCAATGCTGGCAAGAACCCACGGTCAGCCTGCTTCTCCAACGAGATTAGGGAAAGAAATAGCAGTTTTTGTAGAAAGATTGCAGGGACAAATAAAATTTCTCAAAGAGATTCCTTCCGCAGCAAAATTCGGCGGGGCTACCGGAAATTTCAACGCTCACAAAGTGGCTTATCCCAACACCGACTGGAAAAAATTCGGATCTGATTTTGTAGAAAACACGCTGGGGCTTCACCACTCCTTCCCTACTACCCAGATTGAACATTATGATCACATGGCGGCCCTTTTTGACGCTTTAAAAAGGATCAACACCATTATCCTTGATCTTGACAAAGACATCTGGTCTTACGTTTCCATGGATTATTTTAAGCAAAGGATCAAAAAAGGGGAAGTAGGATCTTCTGCAATGCCTCACAAGGTAAACCCGATTGATTTTGAAAACAGTGAAGGAAATTTAGGGATCGCAAATGCCCTTTTTGAACATTTGTCTGCAAAGCTACCCATCAGCCGGTTGCAGCGCGATCTAACCGACAGCACTGTTTTAAGGGTCATAGGTGTGCCTTTTGGACATACCTTGATAGGTTTTGCTTCTACATTAAAGGGGCTGGATAAACTGCTTCTAAACGAACATAAGCTAAATGCCGATCTTGAAAATAACTGGGCTGTTGTTGCAGAGGCTATTCAGACGATCTTAAGGCGCGAAGGCTATGTCAATCCATATGAAGCTTTAAAGGGTCTTACCCGCACCAATGAGACTATCAACAAACAAAGTATAGCTGAATTTATAGACGGACTGGAAGTTTCTAATGACATTAAAAAAGAGCTGAAACAGATCACTCCTCAAAACTACACCGGGATCTAAAAATGAAAAAGAGGCTATCTAAAAAGCACTTTTAACGTCAACCTGAACTTGTTGTAGATTCTAATAAATTCTAGAAAATAGAATAATAAGATTCTGAAATAAATTCCGAAGGACGATTTTAAAGCTTTTTAGACAGCCTCTACTAGTTTAACCTGGTACAAAATCAATTAAACCAAATTCTTAATCTTTAAAAGATGTCAGGCTTTGTAGGCCTTGGATATCAATATCTCCTTCCTGGAAAGACTTCAGAAGTTTTATTAAAGCTTCCGGCTTCATGTCTTCCCCCAACACCCGGGCTACTGCAAATCCCTTCTCCTCGTCCGATCCAAATACTACAAATTCATCGATAGCGTCTTCCTCCCCGAGGTAGTATAATTCAGCCTTTCTTGAGCCCCCTCCGTATTTTATCAGGGTATTATACTTGTCGTTTTGCAGGATGGCAGTTAGTTTTTCTTTTTCCTGCTCATAAGAAGCTTTATTCTCATCATTCATGGGAAAAGCCATTAAATTGACTTTTTTAATCGTTTCGAGTGTCGCTTTCTGTTCTGTATCAAGTCTGGATCCACTCCCTGTCAATAAACTTGACGGAACATCCAGTGCTAGAAACTGCTTGTTTCCCTGATTTTCAACATAATATTCTTGTAAAGTAGTTTCATTATCACAGGAATAGAATGCCAGTGCCCCAAGAGCCAGTAAAATTTTAAACCTTTTCATCTTTAGTTGGTTTCAATGTTCTCAAGTTCTTCACCTCCCGGAATTTTAAAATCCTGGGCCAGTTTGGAAACTTGTGAAAGGTTTATATCACCGGTAATATTCAAGATAACCGAAACAGGGGTCTTTTCATCCTGCCCTTCCATAAACATGAATAACTGACTTACATAATCATCATTCCTGCCGGGTTTGTAGTAAAACTTCACATTCTTACCATCGCTGGATACTCTCATTAACTCTTCCATGGTACCATTTTTAAGAAACGACTGCACATCTGAAGCCATTTGTTTTCGTACACCTTCCTGTTTGGAAGTGAATACCCTGATTTCCTGAAGATTCTCAATAAGGTCAATGTACTGCTGAGTTTCAGGATCATCGGCATTAAGGTCTATTTTCGTAAGAAGCTTAAACATTTTACTGGTAATGACTACCGCGTCTACTTCTTTCATGTTCTCATATTTAGCAAAATTTTGTGCACCCGAAAGAAAGGGGATGAGAAAGGCACAAAGTGCGAGAATTGAATTTTTCATGGGTTTTTAGATTTAGTTATTTTCTTGAAATTTTATTTTTGGCGTTGTCAAATTCTTTCAGGTACACCAACTCCTCTGTACCGCTGTTCATATATTGAGAAACAAGTTGCAGGGCTTCTTTTGTTCTTTGCATGGCCAGTTCGGGATCTTCATAAGAACCAAATTCTGTGGTTTTGTTAGGCTGCTGAAGAAACAATCCTGCAGCAAGCACTATGGAGGCCGCTATTCCTACCCAGGAGTACACTCTTTTTTTCCCTTTGTGGAAGTGGATCTTTCCTGAATAGTTCTCTTCTCTGGACATTTGAAAGTAAGCGAACAAGGGAATGTACTCTTGCAAATGAGGTGCCACCCAGCCAGATCCAAAATAATCCCTAAGCCTTGCCTCTTCCTGTAAAGAAGTTTCCCCATTGAGGTACTTCTCCATTAAGTTGTCAATTACTTTTGATTCCATAGCGGTGTCTTTTTATCATTTCTTCCTTAATTTTTTTTCGTGCCCGCGAAAGAGCAACTCTTATTGCTGTTTGTTGCATTCCTGTCATCTCCGCGATCTCGTCATAATCATACTGCTCTACTTCTCTTAGTTGAACCAGTACTTTTTGCTGTTCGGGCAGGTTTTCTATTATTTTCTGAACCCAGTCAAGGTCATCCTGTACTTCAATTTTTTTCTGAAGAGAAGGATTCCCGTCTTCATAATTGCTGTGAACGATCCTTAAATTATTGTTCCCTTTCAGTTTTAACTGGTCCAGACAATAATTCTTGGTAACTGTCATGGCAAAAGCTTCCAGATTGTCATAAGACGAAAGTGTCTGCTTTCTGCTCCATAATTTCATCATCACCTCCTGTATGGCATCCTCGGCAGCCTCTTTCGAAACCAGCAGCCTTTTTGCCATTCGATACATCTTATCCTGAACAGGATTCATGAGATCAATGAAGGTATTCTGTTTCATTTTTGGTTAGTTACAAAAGCTTTTTTAAGGCCCTTTCTATTACGACGGCCAACAAACAATATTGTTACAATTAATTTTTAATTTATCTGAATCTACTTACTTTTAGCCAATTATGAGCAGTAAAGAATCTATGAGATCTATAAAAATTATAATCCTTTCCCTTTTCTTCGGAAGTTTGCTGAGCGCATGTGCCGAAGATATGGATGATGTGGTAAATAATGCCACCACCCTAGAAATAAATAATTTCATCTGGAGGGGCATGAACAATTTTTATCTGTATAAATCTGAAATCCCGCAGCTGGCAGATGATCATTTTATAAACAACGAAGACCTCAACACTTTTCTTGACGATTTCGCAACTCCCGAAGCTCTTTTTGATGCATTGGTTGCTCCACAGGACAGGTTCAGTTTTCTTGTAGACGATTATATTGAATTGGAAAATGCGCTGGAAGGAATTGCCCTAACCAACGGAATGGAATTCGGGCTGGTACGATATTCTGAATCTTCTCCCCTGGTGCTGGGCTACGTGCGGTATGTTTTACCGAATACCTCAGCAGCTGCACAGGGAGTAAAACGGGGAGATCTTTTCCATACCATCAATGGAGAACAGCTAACCGATGATAATTTCCGAAGCTTGATAAACCTGCCACAATACACCATTGGAATTGCCACTTTGGAAGAATCTGAAGTGCGACCTACTGGCGAGTCCGTTACTTTAACCAAAGAACAATACACGGAAAATCCGGTTTTTGTAGCGAAGACATTTTCTACCAATCTAGGAAAAGTCGGTTACCTTATGTATAATAGCTTTACCGGAAGTTTTGACGAAGAACTAAATGCTGCGTTTGGAGCTTTTAAATCAGAAAATATTTCAGAGCTTATTCTGGATCTTCGCTATAACGGAGGTGGATCTGTAGAAACCGCTACAGATCTTGCCAGTATGATCACCGGACAATATTCCGGAGAAATTTTTTCTACAGAATTGTGGAACGAAGATTACCAGGCTTACTATGAAGAAAATGAACCTGAAGATTTGATCAACCGTTTCAATGATAAAATAAGAACCGGAAGTAGCATTAACAGTCTCAACTTAACCCGCGTGTAC
The DNA here is from genome assembly GCF_014651535.1 of Salinimicrobium marinum. Taxonomy (GTDB): domain Bacteria; phylum Bacteroidota; class Bacteroidia; order Flavobacteriales; family Flavobacteriaceae; genus Salinimicrobium; species Salinimicrobium marinum. Next base: position 105,688 of record NZ_BMXB01000004.1, on the reverse strand, counting down.
ATCATCACAACTTTAAGAACAGCCTCTGCAAGTGAGCTGGTCATCAACGGGCTATCACCTTATATTGAAGTAATTCAGGTTGGGGAAAGGACTACAGGAAAATTTCAGGCTTCGGTTACACTGTACGATTCCCACGATTTCAGAAGAACAGGTGCAAATCCGGGACATACTTACGCTATCCAGCCTTTGATCTATAAATCTGCAAATGCAGCCGGCACCACAGATTATCTCAACGGTTTGCTTCCTGATATTGAAATATCTGAAGATCTGACGAATCTTGGCATAATTGGTGAACCTAATGAACCGCTGCTACAGGCTGCTTTAGACAATATTGAAGGAATATCAGCTCAAAAAAGTAGTGTTTTAAGGCCTATGTATTTAATTGGTGAAAGCGGAATGGAAAATCTACTTTACAAGAGAATGTATGACCAGTCTGTTTCCATTCCTTAAAAGTTAAAAATTAACTTTTCTTTTAGAAATATTTTTATTCCTGCGGAATGTATTTATTTTTAGCATCTTAATTAAAACTTATATATGAAAAAGACCCAATTGTTATTACCATTTTTTGTCTTCGGATTTCTCTTTACTTCCTGTTCCAAGGATGATGACGTAACGGAAGAACCCGCTGTAGACCCGGTAGAGGAAATTGAAGAAGAACCAGAGGAAGAAGAAGAAGATACCCGTAACCTGGAAGTAGAAGAATTTATTTACGCCGGAATGAACGAGATTTATTTATATAAAGCAGATGTTCCCACTTTGGCAGATAACACTTTTAGTACAGAACTGGAATGGAGAGATTTCCTGGATGAATTTGATTCTCCGCTAGATCTGTATGAAGGTCTTCAATCCTCAGTAGACAATTTCAGTTTTATGACAGATAATTATGTAGCACTGGAAAATAATTTTGCAGGTAAAGCAACCACTAACGGAATGCAGCTTGGATTGTACCTGTTTGGAAACAATGAGATCCTTGCTATTGTAAATTATGTTCTTCCAAATACACCTGCTGAAGAGAAGGGAATAAAACGTGGAGTTGCCTTTACTGAAGTTAATGGCAAACGAATGACTTTAAATAATTATCAAGGCTTACTGGCTGCACAAAGTTATGCAATTACGATTGCAGAAATTAAAGGGAGTACCATTTATGCTACCGAGGAAACCGTTACCCTTAACCAGATCGAGTACAATACCAATCCTGTTTTTATTACAAAAACCATGGATGTTGATGGGAGGAAAGTTGGTTACCTCATGTATAACAGTTTTACAGCAAATTATGACGAGGCACTAAACAATGCCTTTGCCGAATTACAAACTGCAGGAATAACAGACCTTGTGTTGGATCTTCGGTATAACGGAGGTGGATCTGTAGCCTCTGCAGTAGGCCTAGCAGGGATGATCACAGGACAATATAAAGATCAGGTGTTTTTAAAACAGCAATGGAATGAAAAATATCAAAACGCCTGGCCGGCCGAAAGCTATATCAACAGGTTTAAAGATAATATCACCCTGGACCGGCAATTGGAGAGTGAAAGAGATGTGTTGCTTAACAGCTTAGGCTTAAGCAAAGTGTATGTTTTAACTACAGATCGTACTGCATCTGCAAGTGAATTGATCATTAATGGATTAGACCCTTATATTGATGTGGTGCAGATAGGAACTACCACCACAGGAAAGTTTCAGGCGTCTGTAACTCTTTATGATAGTCCGAATTTTGGTCGGGAAGGAGCTAATGAAAATCATACTTATGCCATCCAGCCATTGGTTTATAAATCGACAAACAAAGATGGGGTAAGTGATTATGTAGAAGGTATTGATCCGGACATTGAAGTGGAGGAAGATCCAGGCAACATGGGAGTTTTAGGTGATAAAAACGAACCTTTATTAAAAGCTGCCCTTAATGATATTGCAGGAATCCCACAGGATCAGGAAGAAATTGCTATGGCTAAAAGAGCTACTTTTAATTTCAAACTGGTAGGAGAAAGCGGAATGAACGAACCCAGTTATCAAAGAATGTACATCCAGGAATTACCCGATTTCCTTAAACAGCATCTGAAAGAAAAAAGGACTAAGGAAAAATAATTTTTTAAGAGTTTAATGCAACAAGGTAAATTCTTCTTATCAACAAAAAAACCCGCATTTTTGAAGTGCCCCCAAAAAGTTAGACACTATTTGGGGGCATTTTTATGAGTAGAAAAATTAAATACGGAAAGTCAATTAAAATTAAAGCTGTTAAGGCAGTACTGGAGGAACATCAAGGAGTTAATATGGTAAGTAATCAGTTGGGAGTTGATCGGGCTTGCTTGCAAAGGTGGGTTTCATTTTACCAGAAGTATGGTGCTGCCGGATTAACCCCTAGAACATCCAATACGACTTATTCTAAAGAATTTAAGCTCCAGGTTGTTCGCAGTATTGAAGAAAAGGGATTATCTTTTAAGGCAGCAAGTTTAAAATATAATATTCCCACTCCCTCTACTGTTCGTACATGGTACTTGACCTATATTAATGAAGGGGGTACCGGATTCGAAAAAGATAGGAGAGGGCGACCCCGATCTATGAAAACCAAGTCCAAAGAATCAACCGGCAAACCACTCTCAAGGGAGGAAGAACTTCTACAAGAGAATGAATCTTTAAAAGCAGAATTAGCACTGCTAAAAAAGTTGCACGCCTTAGCTCAAGACAAAAAGAAAAAGCAGTAGCCATTGAGGAGTTAAGGCCTAAGCATAAGCTGTCTTTACTGTTACAGCATGCCCCAATGGCCAGAAGTAGTTTTTATTACCATCAAAGTGTCCTAAAGAAAAAGGACAAATACCAGCAAATCAAACGTGATATCCGCAGAATCTACCACAAGCATCAAGGCAGATATGGATATCGCAGGATTACTCTGGAGTTAAAACAATCTGGAGTTATTATCAATCACAAAACTGTCCTCAGGCTAATGGGAGAACTAGGTTTAAAGTCGCGGATAAGGATTAAAAAATATAGGTCCTACAAGGGAGAACACGGGAGGATAGCCCCTAATATGCTGGGCAGGCAATTTAAGGCTTCCAGGATGTATGAAAAATGGGTGACAGATATTACGGAATTTAAAGTGGCTGGAGGAAAGTTGTACCTATCTCCTATCATGGACCTTTATAACCGGGAGATCATCAGCTATGAACTTTCAGAATCCCCTAACTTCAAACAGGTACTTACCATGCTGAACAAAGCTTTTAAAAAGTTACCGGATCTAACAGGTCTTATGCTACACTCCGACCAGGGATGGCAATATCAAATGCCACAATATCAAAAGATACTGGAAAAGAAAAACATTAACCAAAGCATGTCCAGAAAAGGAAACTGCTTAGATAATGCGGTGGTAGAGAACTTCTTTGGAACATTAAAATCCGAATTGTACTACCTGAAAAAGTATGGAAACGTTAAGGAATTAAAGAAAAGATATCGAGGAATACATCAAATATTACAACAAAGAAAGAATATCTTTGGCATTAAATGGAATGAGCCCGATAAAATATCGGGCCCATTATCAATAATTAAATATTTGTTTAACCCTCCAACTTTTGGGGTTCAGTCCACATTCGCGGGATTTTTTGTTTTTTAACATAGGAGTTTTAATCATTAAAGTAAAAACCATTTGGAGCTATCCCCACATTAATTTTCTCAAGAAGTTCTCCTTCTACAGTATATATTTCCACAAAACTATTGGATTCGAAATCCCCTCCATCCCCAATATAGATCCTGTCATCTTTTACAGCAAATCCATAGGTTTTTCCATACTGCGAATTACTTTGATATTCCAGTAAAGCCGTTTCTGTAGGTTCAGCTGCAGTGATGTCTGTTACATAAACTGCATTCCCTATAGTATAATAATACTGTTCATCTTCGATACGCAGGTTTCGGGCTCCGGAAAGTTCTTCTGGAAATTCAATTTCAGAAATAATTTCAGATGTGGAAAGATCTAATTCCAATAATTTTTCTGAAGTTAAAGCGTAAAGAGTATTATCATCAATTTCCAATGAATTAAACCCTGCTCCTACCGGGATAACCTTTTCCACATTTGCGGAAGATGGATTGAATACGTTTAATGTTCCGCTGGAGTACGATGGAATGTAAAGCAACCCATCTTCTTCAATTAAGTTGTCCCCAAAATCATTAATGAGTATCGTCTCCTCAACTTCCAGGCTTTCAACATCGATCACAGCAATATAATCATCTTTGTTATCCATAAAATCTGCAAGATTGGTAACATAAACTTTTCCGTCTACCACGGCCCCATAATAAGGTACCTGTAAGCCGCTATCCACTTTTCCTACCAGTTCAAAAGTATTTCTATCAACAACAGTGATAAGATTGGAGCCATTTGAAATTACAAAAGCAAGATCATCATGAAAAAAAATGGATTGAGCAAAGGCGCCGAGGTCATCTCCGTCATTAACCTTTGAATAAATATCATTTTCTACCATTTGAAGATCATTACTAATATAAGTAATGGTTCCACTCCCGCTAAAGCTACCTTCATTCACCACGAAAATCCCATTGGAATAATCGCTTTCGGGAGTTGGCTCCGGAATATTGGTATCATCATCGCTGCTACAGGAGTTAAGCAAAAATGCTCCAAGTACTCCGAATAAAAATAGTTTGCTAATTTTCATCGTTTTAAAAATTAAAGTTTAGGTAAATATTAAAATTAATGCCCGGCATCCACCGGTTTTCTACACTTTCATAAGCTATATCAAAAAGATTCAGAACACGTCCTCCTACTCTGTAATTATGCTCCTTCCCTAACTCATAAGAAATTCCCAGATTGGAAACCGAATAGCTGTTAAGGTTATACCTGGTGTCATTATTGGAACGGGTATAGACTTCACCGTTAAAAAGGAATTGGTAATCTATCGCCCAACGGTTATAAGAATAATCAATTGCGGCAGTGGCTTTATGTTTGGGAACAAAGGTTAAATAGTTTTTCGTCTGCTTGTTTTTTGAAATAGTATAGGCATAAGTACTTCTAAAGTTTATGAAGCCATAATTTTCCAGTTGTTTCTTCCAGCCAAGGAGAGCTTCCAACCCGTACGTATTCACCTCATCTACATTTTCAGGCCGCCACAAGCCTCCGCTTTCGGGAATCCAGCGAATCATATCTTCAATATCTATATAATAAGCTGTAAGGTTCAATTCAATATCTTGCCAGGTAAAGCGGTTCCCGATTTCTCCCTGCAGGGAAGCCTCGGCAGCCAAATCGGTATTTCCCGAAGAGGACCAGTAAAGATCATTAAAGGTGGGAATCCTGAAATTTCGTGAAGCATTTAATTTCAAACTATACCAATCGAAAAACCGGTAATTTGTACCTACAGAAAACAACACCGGACTCTCGTAATTATCTGTAATTTCTGTACGAACACCGGCTTCATAGCTTAATTTCTCATTCAGCCAGTGCTTCATTAAAAATGCTGCCGAAAAAATATTCCGGTTTGCTTGTCCAACACTGCTCCCTTTGCCGCTATTGTAGGTGTTGGTGAGAACTGTATTGAGCTGAATATATTCTGAAGCTTCAAACTTAAGATCATACTTGGCAATAAAGGTATCTGCTTCTCCAAAAGTGTGATTTTCAAAAGCTATATTTCCGAAGTATTTGTAGTTTTCATCAAGAAAAGCAAGCTTCACAGTAGAAGTGAACCGGGATAATTCACTCTCCCATTCCAGCAAATTCCTGTTATTTAAATTCTGATATTTAGTTTTAGTGTCCGAAGGCCGGATTAAAGAAAAATGCCTTTCTCCATCGAAAAGTTCGCTGTAGAACCTAATCGTATTCCGATTATTTACCCGGTAGGCAAGCCCCAAATTAAAACTGTTACTGTAAAAATCTCCGTTAATATTTTCTCCCTTATTGTCCGCATATTCATAATCATTATCTGAACTATTACGTGCTCCTGAAACCGTGATGCTCCAATCCCCGGTTGCGGCTTCCAGTTGATATCTTGCATCAAGCGTATTAAAGCTACCGTACTGAACAAACACATCGTTTTCCAGTTTTTTCCGAAAAGATAAATGAGTATTGAGATGCACCGTTCCCCCAATTGCGCCGGTACCATACACCACACTTCCGCCGCCGCCGCGAACCGCGATCTCATCATAACCACCGGCATTTATGGCATTAAAATCTGTTTGTCCGTTAAATTGTGAGTTGATATTTATCCCGTTCCATAACACCGCAGTTTGTGAAGCACTCGTACCACGAAAAGAGGGGGAAGAAACCATCCCGAGTCCGTTCTCTTTGAAATAAACGGGCGTGTTATATTTCAAGATAGAAGCGAGCAACGGTCTGCTCCGTTTCGTAATCGAATCGGGAATACTCAGGACCGTTTGTCCGGTTGAGAAAACATTCAGTTTCGCATCTATTAACACCTCTTCGAGAACATTAATAGAATCTTTTTGTCCGGATACGGAAAGTACCTGTAACAAAAGTAACAACAGTGTGTAGTGACGTAGTTTTTTCATCTGCCTCTGACTCTTATCCCGAAAGTCTCGATTTAAAGTTTTGTTTGGCAGGTCTCCTGGCTTGCGTCTTGTTGTTCACCTTCCCATCCCTTTCCGGAACAGTGGTATTTGAAGTTTTAACAACAAGCATCCCTTACGGGACTTAGCTTACAGTTGCGGGAACAGCTCAGGCTTTTTTGAAGTTAGAGGTGAAAAACGTGAAATTAGAAGTCTGTCTAATTCATTTTTTCATTCTTTACTTCAATGGAAAACTCTTTAAAAAGTTATGTTTACGTTGTACTTTTAACTTCGTACCTCGTACTTCCAACCTCTAAACTTGTTTTCCCCTGATTCCCTTTTAATCAACGTAGATCTCTGAACTTTTCAGAGTCGTTATTGAACCAAAGTTTGCACGAAAGTAAACATTTTGTCTTATTTGGCAGCTGAAAAATTAAAAATCTTACTTTTGAATTCTGAAAACTACTACCGGTGAAAAAAATATCATTCTTGCTTATTTCGTTTTTGATCTTCGGATGTAAATCTGAGCCAAATAAAGATGAAGCTGCCGAATCTACTGAAGGCAACACAATTCCAGTGGATTATGCCAAAGGTTTTACGCTGACAGATTTTGGAAATTACAAGATCCTTACTGTAGAAAATCCATGGCCGGAAGCAGATGTTTCCTACAGATATTTACTTGCCGAAAAAGATGCTGAAATTCCAAAAAATATAAAGTACGATCAAAAAATCACTGTTCCGGTAGAAAAAGTGGTGGTAACCTCCACTACTCACATTCCTTCACTGGAAGTACTGGAGGAAGAGCAAACCCTTGTTGGTTTTCCCGGCCTGGACTATATTTCTTCTGAAGAAACAAGAAAGTTGATCAATAACGGAAGCGTCACAGAACTTGGAAAAAATGAAGCGATAAATACCGAAATACTCCTGGACTTGCAGCCCGATGTAGTGATTGGCTTCTCTCTTGATGGAAGTAACAAAACCTTCAATACTATCCAGAAAAGCGGAATTCCAGTGGTTTTCAATGGGGACTGGACAGAAAGTTCTCCACTTGGAAAAGCAGAATGGATCAAGTTTTTTGGAGCCTTCTACAACAAATCTGAAGAAGCAGCAGAATTTTTCAAGGAGGTAAGTGCTGCCTATGAGGATGCAAAAAAACTTGCAGAAAATTCTTCTTCACAACCTACGGTAATATCTGGTGCAATGTATCAGGATCAATGGTACTTACCAGCCGGAGACAGCTGGCAGGCCCAGTTTATGGAAGATGCCAACGCCAATTATCTTTACAGTGACTCCCGGGGGAGCGGAAGCATCTCCCTCTCCTTTGAAAATGTCCTGGAGAAAGCCAAAGACGCCGATTTCTGGGCAGGACCGGCGCAATTTCTAACTTATGAAGAAATGGAAAACACCTCTCAACATTACCGCGAATTTGATGCCTTTCAAAAAAAGAATATTTACACCTTTGCCAGTGCAACAGGTACAACCGGCGGCGTTATTTTTTACGAATTGGCTCCAATTCGACCAGATCTTGTTTTAAAAGATCTTATCTCCATTTTTCACCCAGAACTTTTGCCCAATTACGAAACCACTTTTTATAAACCATTACAATAGTTGCATACCCCCGGAAAATATAAATTAAGTTTTGCCCTCCTGCTATTTTTAGTGCTGGTCACCGCTTTTTTAAATATTAGCCTGGGTTCTGTAGACATTCCTTTCAGTGAGGTTTTTGCAGTAATTTTTAATGGGGAAGTCAGCAAGGAGAGCTGGCGATACATCATTCTGGAATACAGGATCCCGAAAGCGCTCACCTCCATATTGGCAGGCTCGGGTCTTGCGGTAAGCGGCATGCTCATGCAGACCATGTTCCGGAATCCGCTGGCCGGACCGTACGTACTTGGACTTAGCAGCGGAGCAAGTCTGGGGGTTGCCCTGGTTTTAATGGGTGCCTCCATGTTTGGAGGAATTGCTTTAAGTCTGCTGTTATCGGGTTGGGGAATGGTCATTGCCTCCAGCCTGGGGAGTTTGCTGGTGCTGTTAGCTGTTATGGCAGCTTCTATAAGGCTTAAAGACACGATGGCTATTCTCATCATCGGACTCATGTTTGCCAGCCTTACCTCTGCTGTGGTGAGTGTTTTATCCTATTTCAGTCCGGCAGATCAATTACAGCAATATGTTTTCTGGTCCTTCGGAAGTGTGGGTAATCTTAACTGGCAGGAAGTAGGGGTTCTATCATTTTTCTGGGCCCTGGGGATTATTCTTGCAATTACCCGAATCAAAAACCTGAATTCCCTTTTACTGGGAGAGCAGTATGCAAAAAGTCTTGGAATAAGCATCAACCGGAACCGGGCAGTTTTAATTATCGCTACCAGCTTTTTAGCCGGAAGTATCACCGCATTTGCAGGTCCAATTGCTTTTGTAGGCCTTGCTGTACCTCATCTCATTCGGCAAATAATCCCGACCAATGATCACAGAATATTGCTTCCCGCCGTAATTTTAGGAGGGGCCATCCTTATGCTGTTTTGTGATATTGTCGCACAATTACCGGGAACAAATTACACGCTGCCAATCAATGCGATCACCTCTTTAGTTGGTGCACCGGTGGTGATCTGGCTTCTGGTACGAAAACGAAAGTTTATTTTTTAAAGAATAATATTATCAGAAAAACCGATTCACATAGTATTCTAAGAACCGAAGATCTAAGTATAGGTTACCGGCAGAAGCAAAACAACACAGTGATTGCATCTGGCATCAATATGGAGCTAGTGAAGGGAGAGCTGGTAGGAATTGTAGGGGTGAATGGCGTTGGAAAATCTACTTTTCTCAGAACAATTAGCGGTATACAACCTGCTTTAAAAGGAAAGATTTTCATTGAACAGAAAGACCGGGAAACTTTACCTGCTCCAAAATTAGCTTCTTTGATAAGCCTCGTCCTCACGAATCAACCGATTTCTAAAAATCTTCGGGTAGCCGAACTGGTTGCCCTGGGAAGGCAACCATACACAAACTGGATTGGCTCAGTAAATGCACAGGACAAACAACAAATAAAGAATGCGTTAAAGCTGGTAAATATAGAAGAAATTCAGCATAAGCGGTGTTATGAGCTAAGTGACGGACAATTACAAAAAGTTTTAATTGCACGTGCCCTGGCACAAGACACACCAGTGGTGATCCTCGACGAACCTACTTCCCACCTGGACATGTATCACAAGGCGCAGGTATTAAAGCTTCTGAAGAATTTGAGTCAGAAAACCAATAAAGCAATCCTTTTTGCCACACACGAAGTGAACCTTGCCATCCAGCTATGTGATAAAATTATCCTGATGCAGGAAAATAAGATCGTCAAGGGAAGTCCTCAGGAATTGATTTCTGAAAATGCATTTGACAGCATGTTTCCTTCAGATTTGATTTATTTTGACAGTGGGAGTCACTCCTTCAGAATTAAAACTACCTGATGTTACTCCATCTATCAGAAAAAGTAGGTGCCATATTGTTTAAAGCATCCACTACCTCTCTTGTGGAAAGTTGTGGCCCACCGCTGTAAACCTGTTGTATCTCATCGGCTTTGGCATCAAAAAAGGTTCTTACCAGTAGAGAATTAGGTCTGTTGCGGTTAAGACTGCGAAGATTCAGCAAAGAAGCTGTAATGCCTTTTTTGCCATTTTCTGGCGACATGTGCATTAAATCGAGACCTTTGCGATGGTAGTTATAAAGAACCTGTCGATAATCGCTGAAGGCATTGGACAAAAGATCGGAATTAAATCTGAACCTGGAACTGTTACCATCACCGGCTTTCCAGCCGCGGTAATTCCCCTGTTGAGCGGTTCCTACAATCTGGTTTGCCTGCTCATAATATGACGTACCACCATCTTCTTCAAACGTATCTGCGTCCAGCCCCAGAATGGTAAATACATAAAAACTCACTACAGAAGTAAGATTGGAATCGAACTGATTAGGATTGTAATCCAGAGGTTCATACTCGGTATACCTGAAGCTAAACTGCTCATCATTATAATTAAACACCGGACTGACCATAGTTGATCCATACACCGGGCGGGATGACTGCACCTGGATAGTAGCGTTAAAAGAATTCGTATTCGGGTCATAATCCCGAACATTGATAAACATACTGCAATTAATGCGTTCTTGGGGAAGAAAATCCCTGTTCGTCCATTTATTCTGGTTCACAAATTCCGATAACGAATTCTGTAACGTCCGGAAAATGGTGATATTCGTATTGCCCGTTTGTTCCGCATTTACAATCACTTCACAGTTTAGTTCCTGTGCAGATGATACTCCTGCCATAAAAAAAAGCACGAAAGATAAAATAAACCTATTCATTCAGCAGCAACGTTAGCTCATTAATAATATCTTTAGAAACCTCTTTTTTTGATTTCAGGGGAAAGTCTTTTTTTATTCCGCTTTTAAACAGGATACAGATTTTATTGGTATCCTTCTGGAATCCGGCACCTTCATCGTTCAGGGAGTTGAGGACGATAAAATCCAGGCTTTTACGTTCAAGTTTTCCTAAAGCGTTTTTTCTTTCATTTTCGGTTTCAAGGGCGAAACCCACCAGGACCTGATCTTTTTTTCTTTTTCCCAGTGAAGCCAGAATATCTGGATTTCGTTCCAATTCCAGGGTCAGGTTAACACTGTTCTTTTTGATCTTCTGGGCCGCAACATTTTTGGGACGATAATCTGAAACCGCTGCAGATGCGATAGCCGCATCCATCTCATCGAAATGTGTGTTTGCAGCATCATACATTTGTTGTGCTGACTGCACCCTGATAAGTTCAATGCCAAATCCCGGATGCTGCAAATGTGTAGGTCCCGAAATAAGGATCACCTTTGCCCCTGCTTTTGCTGCTGATTCTGCCAATGCATAACCCATTTTTCCGCTGGAATGATTCCCTATAAAACGAACAGGATCAATTGCTTCGTATGTTGGACCTGCGGTAATCAATATTTTTTTATTCCGAAGCGGAAGACTTTTGGCAATATGGTCTTCTATAAACTGAACTATCTCCTCGGGTTCTGCCATTCTTCCTTCACCTGAAAGTCCGCTGGCCAGCTCTCCTGTACCCGCAGGAATCATAACATTTCCGAAGGAAATAAGCTTTTCAAAACTGTTTTTGGTAGAAGGATGCTGATACATATCCAGGTCCATCGCAGGAGCGAAATACACAGGACATTTAGCAGAAAGGTACGTGGCGAGCAAAAAATTATCTGAAGCGCCAGAGGCCATTTTGGACAAGGTATTAGCCGTCGCAGGTGCGATAAGCATAAGATCTGCCCAAAGCCCTAATTCAACATGGTTGTTCCAATGCTGGTTTTCATCTTCTTCTTTGGTGAAAGATGAAAAAACTTCATTTTTTGATAAGGTAGATAAGGTAAGAGGTGTAATAAAGTCTTTAGCCGCAGGGGTCATGATAACCTTTACTTCTGCCCCAGCCTTTATAAACAGCCTTACCAGGAAAGCTGTTTTATAAGCGGCAATACCTGCGGTAATACCAAGTACTATTTTCTTGCCGCTTATTACAGACATATAATATTATTCTTCGCTTTGTGTATTGCGAAAGTAGATTTTATCATCAAGCCATTCCTGAACCGCCAAAGAGTGTGGCTTTGGCAATTTTTCATAGAATTTAGAAACTTCTATTTGCTCCTTGTTTTCGAAAATCTCGTCAAGACTATCATTGTAAGTAGCAAATTCATCTAGCTTCTCCAACAACTCCTTCTTTATCTCGGTGTTGATTTGAGTAGCTCTTTTGGAAATAATTGAAATAGCCTCATAAATGTTATTGGTAGGCGCATCTACTTTGTTCTTGTTCAAAGTAGTGGTATTCACAGGCGCATCTGTTCTTTTTAGATCAATCATAGTAGTACTTCTAATTAAAAATTTTGTTGTCTTGTATCAATATCATTATAGGCAGCCTCGGCACCGGAAATAAACTCTCCCTCCGGATAATACCTTTTGTAATCATTATAAAATTCTAGTGCAGTTTCCAGCCTTTCTTCCATTACATACGCATAACTGTTGATGGCGTACTCGTAAGCTGAATCGAACCTGTAGTAAAATGCTCTTTCACGAAAAGGTGATCCCGGATAATCCAACAGGAAATTATCAAACGCTGTGATGGCAGCTTTGTAATTTCGGGTGTGATGGTATTGCTTTGCAATCTCGTATGCTTTTCTTTCCAGTTTCACCCTCAATTCGGTTACCAACTCATTGGCCTCGTCAAGGTTTTCACTTTCAGGAAAACGGTTTATAAAAGCCTGTAGTTTTCCAATTGCCTTAATCGTCTCCGTTTGATCAAGATCATACCTTGGAGACAGGAAATAATAACTTCTGGCGCCTTTAAAAGCAGCTTCCTCCAGTTTTTCACTCTCGGGATAGGATTCTACAAAACGCTCGAACTGATATCCTGAAAGGAAATAATCTTCCAGCTGATAATAAGAATCTGCGTAAATAAACATCAGTTTTTGAGCCTGTGGCTTACCGCGGTAAGCAGGAACCAATTGTTCAAACAAACGTGCTGCCTGCCTGTACTTTTTTCTGGTATTGCCCTCGTCGGCCTTGGCTTCATTGTACAATTGTTCGGCCTTTGTGTATTTCAAGCCGGTATCCTCGCTTTTTAATACTTTTTGGTACTCGCTGCAGGAAACTGCTACGAATAAAATGCTTAGTAAGAGTATTCCTTTTTTCATTCTTTGTAAAAACATCTGGCAAAAGTACTCTTTTCTGCCATATTATAAAAACTTTAGTTGCAGGCAAATTTCTTCAGGATTCTATTGGTTTAACTCTATCCAATCCCGCATGCTTTCACTAAAAACGATCTACAAAGGAATTTATTTCACCCGTAAGTTTATCACTGGATTTCACGAGGGGCAACCGCACTACATTTTCACAAATATTTTTTTTTGCAAGCAGGGCTTTTATCCCTGCAGGATTCCCTTCAGCAAAAATAAGATCTATGGAAGGAGCTATTTTATAGTGTAAATCATAAGCTTTTTTAACCTCCTTCTGAAGTCCCAGCTTTACCATCTGAGAGAATTCTGAAGGGAATCCCTGCGCTATTACTGAAATCACTCCGTGACCTCCTGCCAGGATCATTGGCAGGGTAACCATATCATCGCCTGAAATGATAAGGAATCCTTCAGGGACACCACTTACAAGTCTCATTGCCTGTACGATATCCCCTGCCGCTTCTTTTATTCCTATAATATTCTTAAAATCTGTAGCCAGTCTTTTTACGGTTTCCGGAAGCATATTCGAGGCGGTTCTCCCGGGAACATTATAAAGGATCACCGGAACGGGAGAAGCTTCTGCCACCACTTTAAAATGCTGATAAATACCTTCCTGTGAGGGTTTATTGTAATATGGTGAGACAGACAATACTGCATCAAAAGCAGAAAGATCTGTTGTTTTTAATTCTTCGGCAATGCCTGCAGTATTGTTCCCTCCTATTCCGAGGACAAGAGGCAATCTTCCGTTATTTTCAGATATAACAGTTTCAGCTATAAGCCTTTTCTCCTCCCTGGTTAAAGTAGCACTTTCGGCAGTGGTACCCAGCACCACCAAATAATCAACCCCATTCTCAATCTGATAGTTTACCACCTTCCGAAGCGCCTCCGTATCAATCTTGTTATCAGTTGTAAATGGTGTAACTAAAGCCACTCCTGTGCCCACAAATTTGTTCATTCTCTTATCCTGTTTAAAATTTTCAAATATTTTTTTAATTCAGTCATGAAGACATCTAACTCTTTATAGCCTGTTGATATTGTAAGATCAAAACCTGATGCTGTTTCTTCCCGCCGGTTTACCTTTAAATCTGCAGATAAGGCTGCAGTGATAAAGTTTGCCGTTTTACTTTCTACCGCTGTAAAAGAAATCAAAAGATCGAAATGCTCTTTTAAAAGATTTTGAATTTCAGAATTCCTGATTTTGCCGCTCCACGTAAGATCTGAAGTTCTAAAAACAATACTTTCCAAATCTTTCTCTTTAGACCTGGTAGACAGGCAAATCAGCATTTTGAAATTATCTTCCTTTACATTAAGATCTTTCGCAAACTCTTTGAACTTATTCATCAACCGGGCGTCTGCTTCATCTAAAATGACACAAACTCTTTTGACAGAACTTTCCTGTGCCGATAAACTGAATTTACGGGACAAATCTGTCACTTTTTTCTGGGCGAACCCAAGCTTTATATTAGAAATAACCACGATGCAAAATTAGTTATATATTGCACACGAAAGCAGAAGAACCTTAATTAATATACTTATATAAGGTTGAGAAGTCGAAGCCTTTTTTCTTTGGTAACAAAGAAGAGGAAGATAAAAACCAAGGCTGAAAACCTTATAAAAGCACCTGCTATTTCCACACTTAAATCCCTGAAATAAAAAACTCCTATATCCCGGAGAACATCTGAAAAGATGAGGGAAATTATAAAACAGAGAAAGTAAACAGATTTTCTTGAAAAAGAATTAAGATAATAGATGAGGGCTGTAATTCCCAGGACCAGTATATTAAAGTAATAGAGAAGATACATAAAGAACTGAAATCCATCTTTCATACCTCCATGAATTTCCATAAAATGCATAGAAAGTAAATAGGTGTAAATCCCTACTACCAGTACAAAATAAAACTGCATTAATCTACTTCCCCTAGAATACTCAATGTATTGTATGGCTTCCCTGATAAGAAACCCAAAGCCCGCAAGCCAGAAACCAATGGCTATGTGAGAAAAATACCAGTAGTCATTAATGATCAAAGCCATTTTAGCGGCTATGAGACTAAGGAAAAAACCATAAAAGTTCAGTCTTTGTCCGGTTAGATCTTTAAAAAAATATCCAAAAAGAGGAAAAATAATGAATAACTGAGAAGCCCTTTGCAACCAGTCTATTTCATAAAAAATAGCTGTTAGTCCGGCCAAAACTGCCAGTACAATCAAAAAAATGCATAAAGATTTGGTTTTCATTACAGATTTAAAGGGACTGCAATATAAAAATTATTATCTACTAATTATCAGAAAATTAACAATTCAAATCCATTTCTAATTTAGAATCAGAAGAACCATAATTTCCCGGTTTTCCTTCTGTGAATTCCAAACTGCACTAGGCAGTAAAACATGAACAGATGGAAAGTGGGATAAAAAATGTTCACACTTAAATCTTCAATGATATATAACTTAAAGAACAGGGAGATCTCCGATACCAGTAAGGCAGCCGATGCTATCATTAGCCAGAGGGATGCCCAGTGAGACTTTAGAATATATTTGGTAAATGTGATAGCCACCAGAACATTTAGTATAAATAAATAAAAATAGGTGGCAGTTGAATAACTCGGGATTACATCGGTTACTACCTCACTCATGGAATAGGTCAAAAATCCAAGAAAGCTATACATAATGACCAGGGACATAATTTCCACTTTTTGTATCGGGGATTTTGGCAGCCTCGTTATTACACATAAGTACCAAAGAATCATTGCGAACACAAAAGTTACCATTACCCCTTGAATATAATTTTCCAGGCTATACATCATTAAAAGATCACGAATGTAGAAACAAACCAACATAGCAACAACCGGCCAAAAGATCTTTTTCACCTTTATTAGATAATAGATTAACAGGGAAGGGACCAGCAAATAATTAGCTGGAGTGTACAACACGGGGATATCAAAAAAACTGCCTACCACAAATAAAACACCTAGAAAAAGGAAAATGAGAAGTACCAGCTTACTTGTTTTCAATCGTTATAGGTTAGGTCTTAGGGGTCTAAAATAAAGAAAATAGAATACCTGAAACAAAAAAATGCAACTTTTTAAATTTAGATGCCAGGACAGCTTAATTCAAAGTAATTCCTGTTAAGGAATCCGATTTTTGTGCTTAAATACTCCTGAAAAACTTCCAATTAGTTATTTTTGCCCCTTTACACCACGCCAATGAAACAGTTAATTTATTTCCTTATCATTTTCCCAATCCTCTTTAGTTCCTGTAAAAACAGCGAATACCAGGTGGACCGGATTGAAGGACAGCAAATTGCTCTTAAAGATTCTATTTCAGAAAATGATTCCATTTCAGATTTTATAGCACCTTATAAAGAAAGGATCACCCGGGAAATGGATTCCGTACTGGCGTATGCTCCCAACAACCTCAGCAAATCCAATGGTGATCTCAACACGGCCCTTGGAAATATGATGGCCGATGCCGTCATGGAATTATCAAATCCTGTGTTCAAAAGCAGAACCGGAAAATCCATAGACGTGGTACTTCTTAATCACGGCGGAATTCGTTCGGCTGTAAATCAGGGAGAAATCACCACAGGAACAGCATTTCAGTTAATGCCTTTTGAAAATGAAGTTGTGGTAGCCGAACTGAAAGGGGAAGACATCAGGGATTTGATCACTTACCTCATAGAAGGACAAACTGCACATCCTGTTTCAGGAATAGAACTTGTACTTAACAACAACAATGAAATAGTACATGCTAATATTCAGGGAAAACCAATAGAAGATGAAAAGATATATTATGTTGCCACTAATGATTACCTCTACCAGGGAGGTGACAATATGAGCTTCTTTTCTAAATCAGAAAATGTTACGGGGTTGGATTACAAGATCAGAAATCTGCTCATAGATTATTTTAAACAAAAGGATACCATTGATCCCGTTGCAGACAAAAGATTCATAAGAGAATAAGATGAAAAGAAGGACATTTTTAAAACAAACAGCAGCTGCAGGGGCTTTGGCCGGTGTAGGTAGCTTTGGTTTGTATTCATTTTCTCCGGAAGAAAAAAGAAAACACATCACCATTTTGCACACTAATGATGTGCATAGCCATATTGAACCTTTTGAGCCGACAGATGCCAAATTCCCAAACCAGGGAGGCGTAGCCCGAAGGTATACTCTCATCAACAATATCCGGAAAGAAAATCCGAATACCCTGCTGCTGGATGCGGGTGATATTTTCCAGGGAACTCCTTACTTCAACTTTTACGGCGGCGAACTGGAGTTTAAACTAATGAGCAAAATGGGCTACGATGCTGCCACTATCGGCAATCACGATTTTGATAATGGTATAGATGGTTTGTATGCCCAACTTCCTCACGCCCATTTTCAGTTTTTAAGCGCCAACTACGATTTTAGCAATACGGTCATGGATGGGCAATCAAAACCTTATAAGGTATTTACCAAAGATGGAATAAAAATCGGAGTTTTCGGCCTTGGCATTGAATTGGAAGGATTAGTTGGAAAGAAACTATTTAAAGAAACACAGTACCTGGATCCTGTAGAAATAGCTACTGATACTGTTCGTGTTTTAAAAGAAGAAGAAAACTGTCATCTGGTGATCTGCCTCTCACATTTGGGATATCATTATCGTAATGAAAAAATAAGTGACCTGAAGCTCGCCGGACTTACAAAAGACATTGATTTAATTGTTGGCGGACACACGCATACGTTCCTGGACAGACCCACGGTCACAAAAAACAGTGAAGGCAAAAACATGCTGATCAATCAGGTAGGCTGGGCAGGATTAAACCTTGGCAGGATCGACTTTTATCTGGATGATTCTGGGAAAAGTAGCGCTGAAGGTACTACCATCCTGGTTTAAACAGATTCCGGAGGCACAGCGGCAAAAAAAATTCCCGGATTAGTTATTCTGAAGGTCATTCATTACCTCTTCGATATAATCAAGCTTTAAAGGCTTGGAGAGGAATCCGTTTAGGTCGGGATAAAGCTTTGCCTCTTCCTGAAAGTCTTCAATAGAAGAAGATAATATATAGATGGTGAACTGGTCTTTCACAGCTGGATCTAAAAGATTGAATTCATCCAGAAACTCCCAACCGCTCATGGTTGGCATATTTAAGTCAAGAAATAGTACTGTATCCTGGTTTTCTTTGTTTCCGGTATAGGTTTCTTTAATTGAGGAAAGTGCTACTTCAGGCTTCGTAAACAGCTTGATTTCGGCGTTTTTATTATATCTTTTAATGGTAAACTCACAAATCATATTATTAGTAGGATCATCATCAACCACCATAAAGTGAAATATCTTTTTCATCTTCAAAAATTAGATTTGTAGCTTCTTCTTTAAATGTAATAATGAATCTGGTTCCTTCGTTCACCCTGCTTTCTACCGAAATCTTTCCTCCCAGCAACTGGACCTGGGTCTTTACCAGAAACAATCCCATTCCCTTACCTTCTACATGATAATGAAATCTTTTATAGAGCCCGAAAACCTGTTCTCCCTTTTTCGATATATCAATTCCCAGGCCATTATCCTCGAAAATAAGGCTAATTCCGGAATCTTTTCTTTCAGAACTTATTTTTATTTCCGGAGTAATTCCCGGTCTTCTATACTTAATGCTATTGGCTATCAAATTGTAGAAAATACTGTACAGGTAACTTTGCACCGTTTGAAGCCGGGCCACCTCAAAATCAGTACTTATCTGCACGTTTTCTTTTTCAATCAAATTATGAATACTGGATTTTATAGAATTGACCAGCTTATCTAAAATGACAGGTTCCTTTTTAGAATCCATCTCCATCTTCACCTGCAATATATCATTAAGATCGATGATCACGGTATCCAGTCTCTGTACATTGTTCAGCAACTCTTTCAGGAAATTTTCTTTGACTTCCTGCGGATAGTCTTCACTTCCTATAAGATCTGCCAATCCAAGGATATTAGCTACAGGAGACCTCAGGTTATGGGAAACGATGAACGAGAATTGTTCCAGACCTTTGTTTGCCTCTACAAGTTCATCTGTATGAGCTTGAAGGTTTCTATTCAATTCCAAAATTTCCAGTTCGGAATTTTTACGCTCTGTGACATCTCTAAAATACACCGAAAGCCCTGTGGAAGAAGGATAAGCTGAAACACTAAACCATTTGTTTACCCGATCAAAATATTCCTCAAAATCTATGATTTCCTGCTGCCTTACTGCCTGATGATATTTTGTAAAAAATGATGTATCCAGAACATCAGAAAAAACCTCCCAAATATTTTTTCCTACTACCTCTTCTTTAGCAACATTCAGTAATTTTTCTGCATGTTTATTGAAATAGGTGAAAATCCAGTTTTGATCTACAGCATAAAAAGCATCCCCAATACTCTCCAGGATAATTTCTTTTTCTTCCGAAGCTTTTAAAGCCGCTAATTCAGATCTTTTGATTTTAGTAATATCCTGGAAACTTCCGCTTATACGAACGCATTTACCGTCTACGAAAGTAGGCTTTCCTATTTTTCGAACCCATCGCTCATTGCCCTTTGCTGTAATGAGTTTCAACTCAAGATCATAAGGAATGTTATGTTCAACAGCTTTTTCAAACTCCCTGTACATCTTATCCCTGTGTTCTCCTTCTTTATAAAATAGAATGCCTGTTTCCAAAGTAGGTTCATAATCTTTTTCTACTTCATGAATTTCTTTGGTCACAGGAGACCAGTAAAGGGTATTTCCTTTATTTTCAAAATCGAATTCAAAACTTCCTATACGTGCAAATCTTGAAGCCTCATCGAGCAATTCTTCCAGTTTCTTCTTTTCTGTGACATCCCGGATAGCTCCAACCAGTCGAATGGCTTTTAAATTTTCATCCCGCAGAATAAAACTTTTTTCTATCACGAAAGAATATTTCCCGTCGGCTTTTTTAAACCTGTATTCTGCTTTCCAATGATTTTCTGTTCCTTTGATAACTTCCTCCAGGCTCTTTTTGATTCTTGAGCTATCTTCAGGATGAATCTTACTCAACCAGGCATCAACAGTCAGAGTGAATCCCTCCTGGGGATAACCGAATAGTGAGTAAAATGCTTCTCCCCAAAACAAGTAGCCCGATTTGACATCCCAGTCATAAATAGCATCTGAAGTAGCTTTAGAAACCAGTTCATATCTCGTATTACTTTCCAATAATGACTGCTCTGCTTTTACCCTTTCTGAAATATCAACTCCTACCCCCTGCACTTCCAGAGGTTCTCCTTCTACATCTGTCAAACATACAAAATCCCAAAGTGTGGATTTTACCCCGCCATCCTGTTTTAATTTATCCAGTTCGACCTGAAATATATCATTGGGATTTTTTAAACATTTTCGAAAAATATCCTGAACTTTTTCGTGATGATGCTCTTTTGCTGTGGATTCTGCTTCTTTACCTACCAATATAAAATCGGGAAAGATCCAGCTAAAGTCTTTGTGAAATTTATCATTCACATACGAATACCTGCCATCCAGATCAATTCGAGTAAGATAATTGGTCTGTGATTTTAAGATCCCCCTGTGCCTAGCTTCACTAATGGTCAATTTCTCCAATGCATTTTTATGAGCAGTTATATCCTGCACAGAACCTTCAAAACGCAAGGGCAAACCACGTTTATCATTAATTACTTTTCCTCTTTCGTGAACCCATTTAATGCTTCCACCAGGCAGGATTATACGATGTTCAAAATCCAGCTCCTTCACTCCTTTAAAAGCTTCTTCCTGATGACTTCTGAATTTTTCCAGGTCATCTGGATGAATAGTTTCTTCGAAAACATTCCTGCTAACCTGGAACTCGTCCTTTTTTTGTTCCCATATTCTGTAAACTTCTTCACTCCAAAAAAAATAATTCTCCTGAAGCCCCACTTCCCAATAACCCAGTTTCGCGAGTTTTTCTGCCAAAAGAAGTTTTTCGCTCTTTTTCCGAAGTTTAAGCATTACCGCTTCTACTTCTGTAACATCAACGCAGGTTATAAGCCGACATTCTTTATTCTGAAACCTAATGCCATACCCGTGAATTTCAACGGTAATTCTGGAATCGTCTTTCTTTTTATGGACAAATTTACCATAGCCTAAATTACCTCTGTCTCGTTTTATTCTTTCCAGGTCCCTTAATAACCCCGGAATTTCTTCTTTGGGCCTTAGATCCACCAGGTTTAACTGCAAAAATTCTTCTTTTGTATAGCCGTAATGCTCTATCGCAGCCTGGTTCACATCAAGGATGCTTAATGTTTCCAGATCATATATCCAGTTAGGAAGAGGGTTAAAGTGGAACAGATGCTGGTAATTCTCTTTAGAAAATCTCAATTCTTCCTCTACCTGCTTTCTTTCAGAAATATCTCGAATAATTATAGAAGACCGTTCCTGTCCTGCATCATTTTTAAAAACTTCAGAAGAAACTTCTGCAGGAAAACTGACTCCGTTTTTCCGAAGCATCATTAATTCCCCTTTAAACTTACCGGTATTTTTTCTTTCACTTATAGCCTTTACAACACTGGGATCTAACATATCCAAAACGCCCGCACGACCCACTTTGATCATCTCTTCTTCTGTACGTTGAAAGATTTCACAAGCTGCAGGGTTAGCTGCAAAAACCTGCCCGTCGGGATGGGTTAGTAAAATGGCATCCATGCTGTTTTCGAAAAAAGAACGATACCTTTCTTCGCTTTCTTTGATAGCGAGTTCTGCCAGTTTATGGTCATTAATATCTTTGAAATTATTAACGATCCCTTTTACATCTTCATCGTGTAAAAGATTGGTAAAAGTAGCTTCCATCCAGCGCCACGAACCATCCTTATGTTTCACCTTACCTGTCATGGTACCAATAGATGCGCCGGGATTCTCTATACAAAGAGACATATAATGAGAGGCAACTGGTAAATCTTCGGGATGTATAATGGATTTAATTTGAAGTTTATCGAGGTCCTCTTCAGTATATCCCAAAGTCCTTTCAGCCGCAGGAGAAATATACAGGGTTTCGCTTTCCGGAGTAAAAATAATAACGGGATCATTGCCATGTTCAATAAGCCTTCGAAACTTTCTTTCCCGGGATACTGTTTCCTGAACAAGATCTTGCTTTTCTGAAGCTTTTCGAATCTTTTCCAGCGCATTCGGAATAGCAGAAGAGAGCTGCTCAATAGTATTCCTGAGAATATAATCATCTGCACCGTTTTTAAGAAGATTGACCGCGTATTCTACAGAAGTATTGGTTGAAATCCCAATGAACGCAGCTCGTGAGCCGAGATCTTTATGTATTTCCAGAGCCAGAAAAAGGCTTAAAGATGGTACACCGTCCTGAACCAGCACAATTTCCGGCTCAAAATTTTCAAAAGCAGTCAGAAAATCCTGCTTTGTCTCCACAACAACCTGACTGAAAATAATATCACCTGTTTCCAAAATTCCTTCAACTACTTCTGCATCTTCCGATTCCCTGATTAGGTGAAGAACCTTATAAATCTCACTCATGTATCCCTTGTATTTATACCAGCCAATGCATACACATTGAGCAACACCTTGCTTTTCCTCGACGTACCACATTATACATCGACAAAAGACATAAAATGCGAGACAAAAATAGGTAAATTAACCTGAAGTTAACAATGTTATTAAATCACTCTTCTAAATTATCGGATCACATATTTCTGTTACTAGATAAACGTTTTTAAGCTCCCCCAGTATCTGAAGCCAGATTAATGATTGGATCCACTACTAAATTATAAAGTTTCATTACTATAAAAAAGATGCTCAACTAAGGATCATTCTTATATACTTAATCATTATTTTGGCTGAAATGTAAAACATCAAAAAAAACAGGAAGCATGGCCTTTAATTACACCAATGAACTTGCTGAAAATGCATTCACCTATCCTGAATACCGGGAACATCTAAATCAATTGCTACAGGGACCTGCTGGAGATGAACAGGAGCAAAAGATGCGTCCTTACACCGAAAAGAATGTGGGGCTCATGGAAAAATTTGATATAAGTTATAAGGTCTCTAAAGACTTGCGCACCACTGTTGAAGTAGGCCCGGCAGTGACCTGGCTGGTACTTACAGAAGGCTGGTGCGGTGATGCCGCTTTTATTGTACCTATGCTGGCTACGATTGAACAGGCTTTGCCCGATAAAGTCAAACTGAAACTTTTGCTTCGTAACCAAAATCTTGATTTAATGGATGCTCACCTTACCAATGAAGGACGTTCAATTCCCAAGCTGATTGTTCTGGATAAGGACCTGCAGGAATTAGGAACCTGGGGGCCCCGGCCTTCACTTCTGCAAATTGAAATGGATAAATGGAAAAATGAAGGCTTAGGTCTTAACCAAATCATCCCTAAAGTACACGCCTGGTATGAAAGGAACGAAACAGAATCCATACAGGGAGAACTCATTGAGTTGGTACGATCGTATTACTAAACTCTGCGAATTTTATATTTCTAATGGAAAGCTGTGAAACCGAAAAAAATTTTAAGCTTTAACTTTGAAATTTTGAATATCTAATCCACCATCTTTAAAAAGTCATCTTCGCTAATAATCGGGACTCCCAGGCTTTCTGCTTTGGCAAGTTTGCTGGGCCCCATATTTTCACCGGCAACTACATAGCTGGTTTTGGATGAAATGGAACCGGAAACTTTCCCGCCGTTGTCCTCTATCAACTTCTTAAGTTCATTTCTGGACATATTGAATACCCCTGAAACCACAAACGTCTGCCCTTCCAGTTTGTTCGTTTGATTCGCTAATTTCTCTGCGGAGATCTCCAACTGAACCCCATATTCTTTCAGGTGATCTACCGTCATCTTGTTTTCTTCAACGGCAAAGAAATCCACCACACTTTCGGCAATTCGTTCGCCAATTTCGTCTACCGCTTCCAGTTCTTCTTTTGATGCATTTTCAATGGCTTCTATGTTCTTGAAATGCTTTGCGAGTTTCTTGGCCACAGTTTCTCCCACATACCGTATCCCCAATGCAAAAAGCACCCGTTCAAAAGGAATTTCCTTTGATTTTTCAATTCCGAGGATAATATTTTCAGCAGATTTCTCAGCCATTCTTTCCAGAGGAAGGATTTGTTCTTTTTTTAGCTCGTAAAGATCTGCGTAATTTCCGATGAGTCCGTTGTTGACGAAAAGTGTTATAGTTTCCCCTCCCAGACCTTCAATATCCATTGCTTTTCGGGAAATGTAATGCTGAATCCGGCCAATGATCTGCGGGGGACAACCCGTTGCATTTGGGCAGTAATGTTGAGCCTCACCTTCATTCCGAACCAGTTCGGTTTCACATTCAGGACAATGTGTGGCATATTGCGTAGGTCTGGATTTCGGATCCCGTTTGGTAAAATCCACTCCCACGATCTTCGGAATAATCTCCCCGCCTTTTTCCACAAAAACAGTATCTCCTTCCCGAACATCCAGTTTTTCTATCTGATCTGCATTGTGCAGGGAAGCTCGTTTTACAATTGTTCCTCCCAGTTGCACCGGCTCCAGATTAGCCACCGGAGTGATCGCTCCTGTCCGCCCCACCTGGTAGGTTATTCTGTCCAGTGTGGTAGAAACCTGTTCTGCCTTGAATTTATATGCCATCGCCCACCGTGGCGCTTTGGCAGTGTATCCAAGTTCTTCCTGTTGGTGAAGATCGTTCACTTTTACCACCACTCCATCTGTCTCGTACGGTAAATCGTGCCGGTGAACATCCCAGTAATTCACGAAACTCAGTACTTCATTAATATTCTTCGCCAGCTTGGCTTCATCAGGGACCTTAAAACCCCATTGCCTTGCCTTCTGAAGGCTTTCGTATTGGGTTTTTATTCCCAGATTATTTCCGGTAATATTATAGAGCAGGCAATCCAACGGCCTCTTTGCTACCTCGGCACTATCCTGGAGCTTCAAACTTCCCGAAGCCGTATTCCGCGGATTCGCATAAGGTTCTTCCCCTGCTTCCACGCGGGCTGCATTGAGATGCGCGAAACCTTCATACGGCAGCACAATCTCTCCACGAATTTCGAATTTATCGGGATAATCATCTCCTTTTAGTTTTAACGGCACCGAATTGATCGTCCGCACATTATTTGTAACGTCATCCCCCTGGAATCCGTCGCCGCGGGTGACTGCTTTACTAAAAACACCATTTTCATAGGTGAGACTGATGGAAGCACCGTCAAATTTTAATTCGCAGGTATAATTTACCTCGCCGTCTACCATTTTTTTGATCCGCTTTTCCCAGTCCTCCAGATCTTCTTTTGAATAGGAATTATCGAGAGAATACATCCTGAACTCGTGAACCACAGTTGCAAAATTCTTCGTAACAGCTCCTCCAACACGAAGCGTCGGAGAATTTGGATCTGCAAATTCAGGATGCTTTTCTTCCAGCTCCTGCAGTTCTTTCAGTTTAATATCGAAGTCGTAGTCCGGAATTTCCGGCTTATCCAGCACGTAATATTGATAGTTATGATGATGCAGTTCTTCCCGTAACCGGTTTATTTTCTCTTCGATATTCATAAAAGTTGTAATCTCTCGTTTTTATATGCTAATTCCGCTTTTCCTGAAGCTGTGGAAAAGCCAATCTTAAATTCCGATGCAAATGCTTTATCATTAGACGGAAACCAATCTTTTTGTTCTTTATTTATTACTATGAAAAGTCCCTCATCGTCGCCGGTTGCACAAAAATGCTCAAAATCCCCGGTAAATTTTTCCAGTGAAAAATGCTGATTTAAAAAATCAAATGAAAATTTCACATCACTTGTAGCAAGTCCTATTTCACTAATCCCCACAATACTTCCTTCTGAAAATTGCTCCGATTCCGGAGGAAAAAAATCTTTTCGGGAAATTAATTCCAAAATGTTTTTATCGGCATCATAAAAATAAATGGATTTTGCTTTCCATGCAGGAAAATCTACAATTTTCACTTCCCCGTCTTTAAGGATGGAGACCCGCTTTTTCAGCCACTGCAGTGCCTTCTCCTCCTGAAGCGCCGGAATATGAAATGCAATATGGTATGGGGTAGCCGATTCTTTCTGCTGCAACTCCAAAACCGAAAAACCTGTCTGCACCTGAAAAGATGTTTCAGAAACATTTTTCAAAGGAAGCTGAAGAACTTTTTCATAAAAATCCTGTTGCTTCTGAAGATTGTTGGTAAAAACCTGCAGCTGTTCAATTTTCATCGTGCCATTATTTCTTAATCTCTCCTTTTAACATACGATCATTCCCGAAGATATCTTTTTTAAGGCTTGCAGTGAAATAATTGTTCGTTAAAAGTGCCTTTGTTTCCTCTCCCAGATATTGATTAATCTCGAAATATAAAGAACCCCCTTTTTTGATGTTTTTCGTTGCCAGCTCAGTGATCTTCCTGTAAAACGCTAACGGATCTTCATCTTTTACATACAAAGCTCCTGCCGGTTCATTATTCAGCACATTGGCCTGCATTTCCTTCTTTTCCAACTCCCGCACATACGGCGGATTCGACACAATGATATCATAATTGGAGTCTAAAGCTTCGGCTTCTAAAATATCCTGCTGAATGAATTCCACATTCACATTATTAAAATCAGCATTCCGTTTTGCCATTTCTAAAGCACCTTCAGAAATATCAATCGCAGTGACTTTGGCGCTCGGGAGATTCTTACCGAGAGATATAGCGATACATCCACTACCCGTACCAATATCCAGAATACGGATTTCCTTCTGTTGTAAATTTTTCACATCAGAAAGGATCCATTCCACCAGCTCCTCGGTCTCGGGGCGGGGAATCAGGACGTTTTTGTCAACTTTAAAAGTTAGTCCGAAAAATTCTGTTTCCCCCAGGATATACTGAATCGGTTCGTGCTCTTGCAGACGTTGAAGGGCATCTTCCAACTTTTGCTGTTCAGATTCAGAAATCTCTTTCTCAGGATCCAATGCGACATGAAGTCGGGACATTCCAAGAATTTCCTCGGTCAAAAGGTTAAAAAAAGAATTCACCTCCTGGAGAGGGTATCCCTGTTTCAGGATATCCGTAAACTTTTCTTTAAACCGTAGTAGTTTCATTAAGGAATTTCTAGTTTTTTGTCCATTGTTGCCCCTTTTTTTCACGCCAAAGGACGCAAAGATTCCCGCAAAGGGCTCAAAGTTTCTCTTCAGCCGGTCTTTCAAGATTTTCACAACCTTGAAGGTCTCTTTCATTATAAAGAGTACCCCTACAAGGCCGAAAAAAGACCTTACAGGTTGGATGCTTTACTTTGTAAATCGAATAGAGGAAGAACCACCTCAATTCTAAGAACTAACTACTCAATACTTTTAATCATCCACACCGAACAATTATAATGTCCCGTGTCTCCCATTGGTTTTTCCAGATTTTTAAATCCGGTGCGGTTGTAGAGTTTGATGGCATTTTGCATATACGGCAGAGTTTCCAGGTAGCATTGTTTAAAGCCCTGTTCTTTCGCATAATTAAGGCAATGATCCATCATCTGACTTCCAATTCCACGACCGCGGGCTTCAGGTAAAAAATACATTTTCTGAAGTTCGCTTACTTCAGGATCTCCATTTTTTAAAGGCGCAATCCCGGCGCAGCCAATAATTTTTTCATCCTCTTCCACTACGAAGTAGGCCATTCGCGGCTGATCGTATTCCGCATGCATATCATTCAAAGATTCATCTTCATAAGCAGTCCCTACTTTTGGCACTCCCATTTCTACCAGCACAGCCTGCACCACTTTTTTAACCTTTTGATTGTCTTTTGGTTGAATTTCCCGGATTATCACACTATTCATTCTCTTAATTATGTAGTATTTTAGCGGTCGTGAAGATACACGAAAAATATATAAAACGCTGCATCCAACTGGCCGAAAACGGCTTCGGACGCACCTATCCAAACCCGATGGTAGGCAGCGTGATCGTTCATAAAGATAAAATTATTGGTGAGGGCTGGCACCGGAAATCTGGCGAAGCTCACGCAGAGGTTAATGCCATCAATTCGGTCAAAGATCAAAGCCTCTTAAAGGCCTCCACCATATATGTAAGTCTGGAACCCTGCAGCCATTTTGGAAAAACTCCTCCTTGCAGTGATTTGATCATTGCAAAAGGGATCAAAAAAGTGGTGATTGGAACGGTAGATCCTTTTTCGGAAGTTTCGGGCCGCGGGATCAACAAATTACTGGAAGCCGGTTGTGAAGTTTTGGTAGGAATCCTGGAAAAGGAATGTCAGGAATTAAATAAAAGATTCTTCACGTTCCACCTTAAAAAACGACCTTATATCATCCTGAAATGGGCACAATCTGAAGACGGATTCATTGCTCCTGTGATCGAAAATTCTGAGGACCGAAAACCGGTGTGGATCACGAATAAATATTCCTCCCAGCTGGTTCACAAATGGCGTTCTGAAGAGCAGGCCATCATGGTAGGCACCAACACTGCCGTGGCAGATAACCCAAAATTAAATACCCGAACCTGGACAGGAAAGAGTCCGGTGCGTGTGGTGATCGATCAATATCTACGGATTCCTGAAGATTCCGCACTCTTCAACAAAAGCATCAAAACGATTGTTATTTGTGGAGAAAAAGTGCTTCAGGAGAAAGAAGATCAACAAAAAATAATTCCGCATAAAAACCTTCTTTTCGAATCAGTAGATTTCAGCCAAAACCTGGGTACCTTGGTCTGCAGTTTATTGCATGCATACGATTTACATTCAGTTATTATTGAAGGCGGAACGCAAACGCTTCAGACGTTTATTGATCAGGGGTTATGGGATGAAGCAAGAATATTTTCAGGAGATATTCAGTTTAAAAAAGGGGTGAAAGCACCGGAATTTTCAGGGAATTTAATTTCAGAAAAAAAGATAGCTTCAGATACTTTAAAGATATACAGGAATGATTAAAACTATAATATTTGATTTTGGAGATGTTTTCATCAACCTTGATAAAGCTGCAACCCTCCGGGAACTTGAAAAGCTGGAAATAAGAAGCTTTTCTGAAGAAGACCTGAAACAAAATATGGAGTACGAAAAAGGGCTGCTGACTTCAGATGAATTTTTGAATGCTTACATCCAATCCTATCCGCATTTGACTATAGAAGGTTTTAAAAAGTCCTGGAACTCAATTTTAGTCGATTTCCCAAAAAGCCGACTTAATTTTATTCGGAAACTTTCTGAAGAGAAGAAGTATAAGCTTATCCTTTTAAGCAATACAAATCATATTCATATTGATTGGGTGAAAGAAAATGTGGAATTTTTTGAGGATTTCACGAATTGCTTTGATGAGTTTTATCTTTCCCAGGAGATCAATATGCGAAAACCGGAACCTTCCATTTATGAATATGTGCTTAAAAAACATGACCTAAAACCGGAAGAAACCTTGTTTATAGACGATACCAAGGAAAATACAGATGCCGCTGCAGAATTGGGAATTAAAACCTGGAATATTGATCCCGTAAAAGAGGATGTGACGCAATTATTTGAGATCAAAAAGGAGCTGTTTTGATATTTCTACTGCTAAGTATCTTATCGTCCAGTGTCATTTTTGTCATTTTTAAGCTTTACAACAAATACGGCGTAAACACATTGCAGGCGATAATCGTCAATTATTTCATCGCTTTTTCTGTCGGATTGGCAATTGATGATCAGCCTCTGAATCTGCAAAGGATTCCCGGGGAATTATGGTTTCCGGGCACGCTGGTTCTTGGCTGCCTGTTTATTGCGGTCTTTTACCTGGCGGCGGTTACAACGCAGCGCAGCGGACTTTCAGTTGTTTCCGTGGCTACTAAAATGTCGGTTGCAATTCCAGTTTTATTCGGAATTTTTCTCTATTCAGAAAGCACTGGAATTCTGAAGATCACAGGGATTGTTCTTGCCATGATCGCCGTTTACCTCACTTCGATCAAAAAATCGGACGGAATTGCCATCAAAAAGAAAAACCTGATCTATCCCTTGCTCGTGTTCTTTGGAAGCGGAATTATTGACGCCACCATAAAATATCTTGAAACAACCTATGTCGCGGAAGTTGATGTTGCGCTTTTCTCTGCTACTATTTTTGCTATTGCGGGATGCATAGGGATTTCCATCTTAATAATTCAGGCGGCAAGAGGAACTTTAAAAATCACTTTCAGAAATATTCTGGGTGGTATTGCATTGGGAATCCCTAACTTTTTCTCCATCTATTTCCTGGTGATGGCACTGCGATCGGGAGGATATGACAGCTCCACAATTTTTCCTATTAACAATGTAGCCATCGTAATGCTTTCCACCTTCCTCGGAATTTTATTATTTGGGGAAAAGATTATTCCGAAGAACTGGATTGGGATTACTTTAGCCGTCATCAGCATCATTTTAATAGCTTTTGCTTAACTATGGAAGAACTTAAAGATACGTACAGGACGATCACCAACCCTTCGAAAGAAGTTCTTTTTAAGGACAAGAACAGCAAATTCTTTGGCTATGCCTTCCCAATTACTTCGGAAGAAGAGGCGAAAGAACACCTGGAAGACCTGAAGAAAAAACATCATTCTGCACGGCACTGGTGCTATGCCTGGCAAATTGGCAAGGAAGAGGAAAATTACCATTACCGGGCCAACGACGATGGCGAACCCTCCAATTCCGCCGGAATGCCCATTTACGGACAAATCCAGTCTTTTGATGTTACGGATGTTCTTATTGTAGTGGTACGGTATTTCGGCGGAGTCAAACTTGGTGTCGGTGGATTAATCAACGCCTACAAAACAGGTGCACAAATGGCCCTGGAAGCTTCAAAAATCGTCAAAAAAACCATTGATGTGAAATTCGTCATCTCCTTTGATTATCCCGAAATGGGAACAGTAATGCGGGTCATCAAGGAAAACAATCTGAATGTACTGGATCAAAAGCTGGAGCTGAATTGCAAAATTTATATTTCGGTAAGAAAAAGAGAAGCTGAAGCTATTTTTGAAAAGTTTGAACATATTTATAAGGTGGGGATTAAGGAGGTGGAGAAGTGACCACCCCGTCCTGCGGACACCCCTCCTCGCCGAGGAGGGAAATTAAAATACATTCATTTGTTCCCTTCCTTGAAAAGGAGGGATGCCTGAAAGGCGGGGTGGTCAAAGATTTAGTTTCTCCAAAACATACTCAGGGCACTTAACTGGTCTCTTCCGTTCCACATCCATAAAAACTAAAACAGTATGTGCTTCTGTTAATAATTCATCATCTTGATTGAAGATCTGGTAATCAAATTCTATTTTAACATTTGGTCGCCCTGAGAGCCTGGTTTCTATCCTCAAAACATCATCAAATTTGGCAGATTTAAGATATTTCAGGTTTAATTCATAAACCGGTAACATAATGCCGTTTTCTTCCATTTCTTTGTACGAAATTCCAAGGTCTCCCAACCATTCAATACGTGCCAACTCAAGGTACTGCGCGTAGTTCCCGTGATACACCACCCCCATTTGATCGGTTTCGGCATAACGAACTTTAACATAGGTTGTGTAGCTTTTCATGAAATTTTAATGGTATTATTTAAATGGGTTTCGTACTTTCATCACTGCAACCAAGTATGGTAAAAATTTTGTTAAAATTCAATAGCGAGAACGTTTTTTTTTCAGATAATTTGTTCACATATTTGTTGCTCTAAATCCGGGAAAAGAAATCTTTTCTCTTCTCTTATGGAAGTTACTACTAACAAACAATTTATAAATTTAGAATCAGGAATGTCAGAAACTGCGCAATCAGTTTGGAATAGCTGTCTAGCTTTTATCAAAGATAATATTACTCCCCAGGCGTACAAAACCTGGTTTGAACCAATTCAGGCAGTAAAGTTAACCGATAAGGCTTTGAGCATTCAGGTACCTTCCAAATTCTTTTACGAATGGCTTGAAGAGCATTATGTTAAACTTCTTAAAGTTTCGTTAAATCGGACGTTAGGAGATCAGGCAAAATTGGTGTATGTTATACGAATGGAAAACACATACGGAAACAAGCAACCCTTCACCGAAAAAATACCTAGCACGCAGCGCTCCAATGTTGCTTCACAAGAAGTTGATGTACCTGTGAAAAACCGAAATCCGGAGCTTAAAAATCCTTTTATTATTCCGGGGATTCGAAATGTTAAAATCGAATCTCAGTTAAATCCGAATTATAGTTTTGAGAATTTCCTGGAAGGTGATTCCAACAGGCTGGCACGTTCGGCTGGTTTGGCAGTAGCCAATAAACCTGGAGGTACTTCTTTTAATCCGTTGCTTATTTTTGGCGGAGTGGGACTAGGAAAAACCCATTTGGCACATTCCATTGGAATTGAGATTAAAGACAAATATCCTGAAAAAACAGTGCTGTATATTTCTGCGGAAAAGTTTACGCAGCAGTATATAGAATCGGTTAAAAAGAATAACAGAAATGATTTTATTCATTTCTACCAGATCATTGATGTGCTCATAGTGGATGACATCCAGTTGCTTTCGGGAAAAGCCGGAACTCAAGATGTATTTTTCCACATTTTCAACCATCTGCATCAAAACGGAAAACAGGTGATCCTTACCAGTGACAAGGCTCCCGTTGATATGCAGGATATTGAACAAAGGCTTTTATCCCGATTTAAATGGGGACTTTCGGCCGAATTGCAACATCCAGATTTTGAAACCCGCGTTTCTATAATTCAGAATAAATTATACCGTGACGGGGTTGATATGCCCGATGAGATCATGGAATTCCTCGCAAACAATATCAAAACAAACATCAGGGAACTGGAAGGTGCCATCATTTCATTGATCGCCCATTCTTCTTTCAATAAAAAAGATATTACGCTCGATCTTGCGAAAAAGATAGTTGACAATTATGTCAAGAACACCAAGCGTGAAGTTTCAATAGATTATATTCAGAAAGTCGTTAGTGATTATTTCCAGATGGATGTGGAAACCCTACAGTCCAAAACCCGAAAAAGGCATATTGTCCAGGCAAGGCAACTAGCGATGTTCTTTGCTAAAAAGTTCACCAAAGCCTCTCTAGCCAGTATTGGGTCACAAATTGGAAAAAGGGACCACGCCACCGTTCTCCACGCCTGCAAAACTGTAGATAATTTAGCTTCTACAGACAAGCAGTTCAATAAATTCGTTGAAGACATAAACAAAAAGCTTACTCTTTAAAATTTAAGTATGAAAACCAAAGTTTTGATGGTGTGTCTTGGAAATATCTGCAGGTCACCCTTGGCCGAAGGCATACTTAAATCTAAAGTTGATCCCGATAAAGTTTATATTGATTCTGCCGGAACTAGCAATTACCATGTTGGGCATTCGCCAGATGAACGTTCTGTGACAGTAGCCCAGCAGAACAAATTAGATATCACCAGCCAGAAAGGAAGACAGTTTTCAGTTTCAGATTTTGATGAATTTGATTATATCTATGTAATGGATATGTCCAATTATCAGGATGTAATCTCCCTGGCACGTAATGAAGAAGATAAAAAGAAAGTGAAACTCATCCTGAATGAGATCTTTCCGGAAGAAAATGTAGAAGTACCCGATCCATACCATGGCGGAAATGAAGGTTTCAACAATGTCTACAAGATGCTGGATGAAGCCTGCGAAGTAATCGCTAAAAAATTATAAGCTGTTCTATTTTGGAAAACCAATTTTCACATCAGGGAAAACTATATCTTTTACCAACAACTCTTGGAGATAATGCACCCCTGGAAGTTCTTCCGGTTTCTGTGAAACAGATGATCGAAAAACTGGATCATTACATTGTGGAAAATGAAAAGACAGCCCGCCGGGCAATAAAAAACCTGGTTCCTGAAAAATCTCAACCTACTTTAAAATTCAAGCTGCTCAACAAGCATACCGATCCTTCTGAGATTCCTGCTTTCCTGGAAGCCTGCAAGAATGGATTTGACATGGGATTATTAAGCGAAGCTGGTTGTCCCGGAGTAGCAGATCCCGGAGCTGAAGTTGTGAAGATTGCCCATAGAGAAGGAATCAAAGTTATTCCATTAGTAGGCCCCTCCTCTATTCTGCTTGCAATGATGGCTTCCGGAATGAATGGACAAAATTTTGCCTTTAACGGATACCTTCCTATCGATAAAGCGGAGAGAAAATCTGAAATTAAAAACCTGGAGAGACTTTCACTGGAAAAGGATCAGGCGCAGGTATTCATAGAAACTCCGTACCGTAATAATAAAATGCTGGAAGACCTTATTCAGCAACTCCACCCGGGAACACGCGTATGTATCGCCTGTGATATCACCTTAGATTCGGAATATATCGTTACAAAGCCTGTTTCTGAATGGGCTAAAACAAAAGTGGACCTTCATAAAAGGCCCACAATCTTTATACTTCAGAAGGAATATTAACCTGCGGAAGCCTTTCTGCTTCTACATAAGAAGTATCGTATCCTGCAAATTTCTTAAAGTACGTTTTTATAGAAGTTCCGAAGCCATCATTAAAATCTGATGCACCCCAGCTTCGAAGATATTTTTTCACATTCCCTGGACCGGCTAAATGCGCGGCTGCTAGAATTCCCGATTCTGTGATCTCCACTCCATTAATGGTTTTTCCGGAAAATCTTTCGATATCCCTTCTCAGGATCCATTTATTACGGGCAGTATTAGCATAAAATGCAGCTTCCTGCAAGTGTGGCTCATTTAGAAAAAGGTTGGTATCCCTAATCCCAATGACTTCTAAAGTCCCGCGGCCAAACTGATATTTCCCCAGGTACCCGAACTCATTCACCACTTTGTAATTACCACCCGATTCTTTAAACCCTACCGCTTCCTTGAAAGCAAGATAAGATTTTCCTAATTCGGGATATGCTTTGACTTTTGTTTCCAACATCGCAAGATCTGTATGTTCGGTGACGGTGTAGTTAAATTCGTCAAGGCTAGAAGTTAAAAATGCAGTGCCTTCAAATTCTTCTGTCCCTAAAGCCTCTTTCGTTGAGAAGCTATAAAACATGGACGCTGCAATTAAAGGCAACACGGAAAATTTTACAATTTTCTTTTTCATTCTGTTTTGTTTTGTTTTCGGGAAAACTACTGGAGGTTTCCTGAATTCAGCTGGCAAATGTAAGACATTTTTTATAAATCTCATTATCAGCCTGTTAAACATTTTATTTTGGTGAAAATCAACTCGTTGAAGTATGATTTCCCTCCATTAAGCACAGAACGTGCCAAAAAGAAAATTAAAATGAAAAATAAAATATTTTATACCTGATAATCAATCAGATACACTACCTATTGATGCCCTGTTCGTTTATCCATCGTACATAGGCCCTTTTATTGGCATTATGCTGAGCTAGGGTTTTTGCAAACTTGTGGTAACCGAAATTTTCAACGTCGGCTACAAAAAAGAAAAAATCGTGATCCTCATAATTAAGCACCGCATCAATAGAAGAAATATCGGGCATCCAGATAGGGCCCGGTGGAAGTTCACGGTATTTATAAGTATTGTAGGGAGAATCTAAGGTGAGATCTTTATACAGCACCCGTTTGATAATAGTATCGAAATTCTGTTCCCGGTCTTTCAATGCGTATATAACCGTAGGATCTGCGTCCAGTTTCCATCCGTTTTTGATCCTGTTCATATATACACCGGCAACACGAGGTCGTTCATCTACTTTAGCGGTTTCCTTTTGAACAATGGAAGCCACCACCATTACTTCAGCAGGAGTCAGCCCTATTTCTTCAGCCTTTGAAAGCCTGCGTTCATTCCAAAACCTTTTGTTCTCCCGCAGCATCCTGCTCCTAAATTCTTCCGCAGAAGTATTCCAGAAAAATTCATATTTATTGGGAATATACATGCCTAAAGCATTTCTTTGGGTAAATTCATTTTGCGCCAGAAAAGTTGAATCTTTCATTACCTGCAAAAGCTCTACACTATCCGCTTCTATTTGCCTGGATATCCTTCCTGCCAGGTTCTCCAACCTTTCCTGATTATTAAAACTTACAGAAACAGGGCGGTTATCACTTCTAAGCACATTGATGATCTCATTGTTGTTCATCCCTTTGCGTAAAATATATCTTCCTGCTTTCAGGTTATTGATATATCCTTTCTTTTCGGCAACTACATCAAAGTCATTGATGTCTTCCAGAAAAGGTTCCAAATTATTCCTTACTTGGGTATAAGTAGCATTGGTAGGTACGAAAACTTCCACCGTTTCCTCTTCAAAAGCTGTGTTTGGAGAAAAAATCATCTGGTAGATATTGTATGAAAAAATTCCCAGGCCTACCAGTCCCAAAATGGCAATAGCCAGCAATATTTTTTTAATGTACATTATGTATTAATTGGTATGTAAGTTCATCTTTGAACTTTCCGTTAACGTAATTCCAGTCTTTTTTATGACCCGATTTTTTAAAACCTGCTTTTTCAAACAGCTGCTGACTTGGAACATTATCTATGCCAATATTGGCATAAATTTGATGTAAGCCCAGGTGTGCAAAACAGAAATTACACAGCAATTTCAAAGCCTCACCGCCATATCCACTCCCCCTGTTCTCTTTATTATCGATCACGATTCCCACCGCTACCCTTCTGTGTTTTGGTTCAAAATTAAACAGGTCAATCAAACCTACCGGGGTTTTATCATTTGTACAGATCACCAGTCGTAACTGCTTCACTTCATAGATATCCTTATGGGAATTTTCAATATACTGCTTAATGATATACCTGGAATACGGTGTACTGTTGGTACTTATCTCCCAGAATTCTTCGTTATTCTCAACCGAAAAGATCATTTCGAAATCCTCAGGCTCCAGGGCTCTTAGGAAAATATTTTGACCGTAAAGTGTTAGCATTCCACAAAACCTTTAAATACCTGCTTAGCCGGTCCTGTTAACCATATATTCCGGAAGTTTTCCCCATGTTTTTCAAAAGACACCTGCAATTTGCCTCCTGGTGTTTTTAGCTGTACTGGTGCCGAAGAAACCTTTCCGGTAACATAGGCCGCAATTGCCACCGCTGTCACTCCCGTTCCACAGGATAATGTTTCATCTTCCACGCCCCGCTCGTAAGTTCTTACTTTCAGAACATTTTCAGCTTCTATCTCAACAAAATTCACGTTGGTACCGCCTGTCTTATTATACAATTCTGAATAACGTATTGCCGCCCCTTCTTTTTTAATATCAAGACTCTCAATTCCTTCGGAAAAAATGACGTGGTGAGGAGAACCTGTATTCAAAAACAGATAAGAATAATTCTCTTCCACCTTCTTCACCTCTGCCATTTTCAGGCTTACCCTACCATCTTCAATGCTGGCTTCATGAAACCCATCTATAGCCGAAAATGCTGCTTTTTTCCCGATAATTCCCAGAAAACCCGCAAAGGCCACGATACATCTTCCACCGTTCCCGCACATGCTGCTTTCATTCCCATCCGCATTGAAATACACCATCTTAAAATCTTCATTGGGATTATCTGGTTGTTCGAGCAGGATCAATCCATCTGCGCCAATGCCAAATTTTCGGTCACAAAGGTGCTTTATCAATTTGGTATTGTTTTTGGATATTACTTGCTGACGGTTATCGATCATCACAAAATCGTTTCCAGTACCCTGATATTTATAAAAAGAAAGCGCCATGAATTTATTTTAACAGCTGCAAAGATATAAATAAGCATAGAACCCCCCGGTGATAAATGACCGTAAAAACAGGAAATCACATAAAATTTAAATAA
Organism: Salinimicrobium marinum; assembly: GCF_014651535.1. Taxonomy (GTDB): domain Bacteria; phylum Bacteroidota; class Bacteroidia; order Flavobacteriales; family Flavobacteriaceae; genus Salinimicrobium; species Salinimicrobium marinum. Next base: position 67,872 of record NZ_BMXB01000004.1, on the reverse strand, counting down.
AATAAATGTTTAACCTATTAGTAATACAACTTTAAAAATATGAAAAATTTAATAAGCTTAGTATTTGTTTCTATTTTGGCCGGTGTGCTTACTTTGGGTAGTTACAAGATGTTTTTTGAAGAAAAGGATTTTTTTTCACAAGAAAAAGCCAGTCTTCCGGAATATATTCCAGCGAACTACTCCAACAGAGTAAGTGGGACAAATGTAGATTTCACAGAAGCTGCAAACAAAACCGTACACTCGGTAGTTCACGTTAAGAATCTTGCCGTAACCAGAAGCCCTTTTCAAAGAACTCAGGGAGATCTTGCCTTACGCGGAGCTGGATCTGGAGTGATTATTTCTCCCGATGGCTATATAGTGACTAACAACCACGTTATCCAGAAAGCCAATAAATTGCAGGTAACCCTTAATAATAATCAGAATTACGAAGCTGAAGTTATTGGAACGGATCCAAAATCGGATATCGCATTAATAAAAATTGATGCCGAAGACCTTAGTTATTTACCTTTCGGAGATTCCAATGATGCAAGGATCGGGGAATGGGTGCTGGCCGTTGGAAACCCTTTTAACCTTACCTCTACTGTAACTGCCGGAATAATTAGTGCTAAATCCAGAGATCTAGGAATGGATCAAAATGTCTCTTCCTTTATTCAGACAGATGCTGCCGTAAATCCCGGAAATAGTGGTGGTGCCCTTGTGAATATTAACGGGGAGCTTATAGGCATCAATACAGCTATTACCTCTCAAACCGGAAGCTATGTGGGTTATGCCTTTGCTGTGCCCTCCAATAATGCCCGAAAGATCGTAGAAGATATTATGGAATTCGGAAACGTACAACAGGGAATCCTGGGAATACGTGGAACAGAAGCAGCGGACTCACGAGAGCTTGACCGAAGTATTTCTGAAGGTGTTTATGTTAGCGATGTGGAGTCTGGAAGCGGAGCTGAAGAAGGTGGAATCAAATCTGGTGATGTTATCAGGAAAATTGATAATGTTCAAATTAGAAAATTCTCAGATCTTATAGGATATATAAGTTCTAAAAGGCCTGGAGATGTTGTACAGGTAAATGTGCTTAGAAACGGAAATGAAAAAGCCTTAAATGTCCGGTTAACCGAATATGAAGTTTTCCCTATCCAGGCAATAGGGCTCGAGGTCACCAATGCCAGTGAAAGCGATCTTAAAAAGAACAAAGTAAAAAACGGAGTAAAAATCACCCGCGGACTTACACCACAAATGGAATCTGAAAGACTTACAGGAACCATTATAACAGAAATAGACAATCAGGCTGTGAATAATGTGGATGATGTAAAAAGAATCATCAGCAATAAAGACAGTTCAGAGCCCATTAGTGTAACCTTCGTTGCCCCAAATGGAGAGAAACAGAAGTACGTCTGGAGATAATTCAGGAATAAAATTAATCATAACCTGCCGGTAAAAGGGCAGGTTTTTTTATGACACTTTATTTTTACGAAAACGATTGAAATATATACTTTTGCAGCAAATTTTATTTTAAACCCACAACCAACGAATATGAGTACAAACGAAGTTTACGAGAAAGAACTTGCTTTCCAGGCCGACAGGCGACGTGCAGCCGTCGAATTTATTAAAATTGTGAGCGACCTGTGGTATGACAAATCCATTGAACTGGTTCTTTTCAGAAATCAATTAATAGATAGAAATGTAAGTGACATCTTAAACCTTCATGAATATGCAGGTGAATTTGTACAAAAACCTATTTCTATTTTTGATTCCGTAGAGATTGCCCATGCAATCAAAACGCTTGATTTTCCTGCGGCAAAGTTGGATATTGGCAAACTTACCTATGAGTATCATCTTGAAGATGAAAGCTCCTCCAATGCCACCGCTTTTGTTTCTGGAAAATTGAAAGAAGCCAGAAAAGTTGAAGAAGTAATCCCAAAAGATGTGGTTCTTTATGGCTTCGGAAGAATTGGGAGATTACTGGCCAGGGAATTGATGGCCCGCACAGGAAAAGGAAGTCAGTTACGGTTGAGAGCTATTGTCACCCGCGGAAAAATAGACGCCACTGTTCTTGAAAAACGCGCTTCATTGCTGAAAAATGATTCTGTTCACGGAGATTTTTCAGGAATAGTTTCCGTAAACATCAAAAAGAATTGCCTTGTGATCAACGGAACCACCGTCCATATGATCACGGCAGATAATCCGGAAGAAATTGACTATACCCAATATGGCATTGAAGATGCATTAATTATTGACAATACCGGAGCATTCAGGGATGAAGAGGCCTTGAAAAGACATTTGTCGGCAAAAGGAGCTGCAAAGGTGTTATTGACTGCCCCGGGAAAAGGAGTTCCAAACATTGTTCACGGGGTAAACCACCTGGAATACAGTCCAGATGAAGTAGATATCTTTTCTGCCGCCTCCTGTACTACCAACGCCATTACTCCGGTATTAAAAGCCATGGATGATTCTTTGGGTGTGGTTCATGGTCACCTTGAAACCATCCATGCCTACACCAACGACCAGAATCTCGTAGATAACATGCACAAGAAATACCGCCGGGGGCGTGCCGCAGCACTCAATATGGTAATCACCGAAACTGGTGCCGGAAAAGCAGTTTCCAAGGCACTTCCTGTTTTTGAAGGAAAGTTAACTTCAAACGCCATTAGGGTGCCGGTTCCTAATGGATCCCTTGCTATTCTTCACCTTGAGGTAGAAAACCCAATTACCAAAGAAGGGGTAAACGCCATCATGAAAAAATATGCCCTTGAAGGAAATCTGGTAGAACAAATAAAATATTCCCTGGATAATGAACTGGTGTCAAGTGATATTGTAGGATCTGCCCAGCCTTCTATTTATGACAGTAAAGCAACAATAGTTACTGAAGATGGCAAAAAGGTCATTCTTTATGTTTGGTATGACAATGAATATGGTTACAGCCATCAGGTGATACGTCTTGCAAAATATATTGCCAAAGTGAGAAGGTATACCTATTATTAATAGCTTAATAATCCTGATCGTGAAAAGGCTGTCTATAAACTTTAAAACGTCCTTCTGATTTTATTCAGAATCTTATTGTCCTTATTTCAATAAGAACCTGAAACCAGTTCAGGTTGACATCAATCGGGTTTTTTAGACAGCCTCTTCTTTACATAAAGTTCTTCCCCGGAAATGAACGGGAAAATTAAAATCACAGCAAAGACTTATGTTCAAGAAAAGACCCGTATTGTAGTTCAGGGATTACCGAATTATTCGCCATAGACCGTTTCTTATTTATCAACACCGAAGTAGATATGCATTTTAATTTCAATAATGCGCTTAAATAGGAATTAGATCATTTTCCATTTCAATTATTTATCATTTTAATTAAGACACCTGGAATAAGAAGTTGTGCTGCTCGTTGTGTAAGGAATAACCATGCAAAAATTTGATCCATGAAAAGGTATATTATTTCCACACTTTCGTTATTACTGGTAACATTTATAGGCCATTCACAATCCACCCCTGCAAATAATCCTATTGACAGGGAATTTTCAGAGCTCATTGAAAACTCCAATAATTTTAAAGGATATAAAGTAGTTGATTTCAACGAATTGACCACGTTACAGGATAAAACTGAAGATTATATTGGTGAGTTGAAAAACGAGATCACTGGTTACGAAGTTTCCTTACAAACCCAGAAAGACACCATAACAAATTTAAAAACTGATTTAGCTAGTGTTCAAAATCAGTTAATAGAGGTAACTGCCGAAAAAGATTCGATCAGTTTCCTTGGAATGCCTTTAAGTAAAAGCACCTACTCTACCGTTATGTGGGGAATCGTGGGGGTTCTTGTACTGGCAGTTGTACTTCTTCTTGCCCGCTTTAAAAGTAGCAATGCCCGCACGAAGGAATCACGCAAAAAGTTGATAGAAACCGAAAAAGAATTTGAAATTTTTAGAGCAAAAGCTCTGGAAAAAGAGCAGCGAATGGGCAGACAACTTCAGGATGAGCGTAACAAGCATATGAAAGTAGCAAAATAAGATCTTAATTTTGCTACTGAATTTCCTGAGAGAAACGACTGCAAAACCTTATTTTTGCACCCCATTGCGGAATTAAATAATTATTCCCGTAGCTAATATTTTATCATGCGAATAGATATCATTACTGTTGTTCCAGATATTCTGAAAAGCCCTTTTGAAGCTTCAATTTTAAAAAGAGCGATTGAAAAAGGCCTTGTAGAGATCCATCTACATAACCTTCGGGATTATGTAACCGATAATTACCGGCAAATTGATGATTATCAGTTTGGCGGCGGAGCGGGGATGGTGATGATGATCGAACCCATTGACAAATGTATCTCGGGCTTAAAAGCAGAAAGAGATTACGACGAAGTAATTTACATGACGCCAGACGGGGAGACTTTAAAGCAAGGAATAGCCAATCAACTTTCCCTGAAAGAAAATATCATTATTCTCTGCGGACATTATAAAGGCGTAGACCAGCGGGTAAGGGAATATTTTGTAACTAGGGAAATATCTGTTGGGGATTACGTTCTCTCGGGTGGCGAACTGGGTGCCGCTATTTTGTGTGATGCCGTTATTCGATTATTGCCGGGTGTTTTGGGCAACGAAACTTCTGCTTTAACCGATTCTTTTCAGGACAATTTACTGGCTCCCCCTATTTATACCAGGCCGGCAGAATATAATGGCTGGAAAGTACCTGAGATATTAACTTCGGGAAATTTCCCGAAAATTGAGGAATGGCGGGAGGAACAGGCTTATGAACGGACTAAAAAGCTACGTCCGGACCTGCTCGAAGAGTAAACAAAAAATAATTAGATTTAGTAGTTTCTACTAAAAATTAATTTTATAATTTTGCAATCGTTTCTGAACCAACCTCTGGCGAAAACCGTGAATGTTGTTTTGGACTTTATTTTAAACCATTACTTATGGAATCCTTAGTTAAATTTGTACAAGACGAATTTGTTACAAAAAAAGATTTTCCGGAATTTTCTGCCGGAGACACTATCACAGTTTATTATGAAATTACAGAGGGCGCCAAGACCCGTACGCAGTTTTTCCGCGGAGTTGTAATTCAAAAAAGAGGAACCGGTTCTTCACAAACATTTACCATTAGAAAAATGAGTGGTACTGTAGGAGTTGAGCGTATATTCCCGTTAAACCTTCCTGCGCTTCAAAAAATTGAAGTTAATAAAAGAGGTAAAGTACGTAGAGCAAGAATTTACTACTTTAGAGAACTTACCGGTAAAAAGGCAAGAATCAAAGAAGCTAGAAGATAATCATCATCTTCAATTTATTTTAAAGAGCTCCAAAAATGGAGCTCTTTTTTTATGGATTAAATAATCTAAACCAGGAGACACCAGCGAATACGCAAATGATATCCTTAAACGTTAAAAATTTCAGCAATAGCAAATTTGTGTTTATATTGGCCTCATTAACAATTAATTAATCCATTCTAAATTATGAAGAAAAATTTTAAGTTACCCAGATTATTAATGACGGTCTTCGCCTTCGGAGTCGTATTTACATCCTGTGAAAAAGAAGAAACCGCTGAAGAAATTGACACTGCAGCCGTTGAATTACAGGAAGCACCTTATAAAAATTATATGGTGATCTCAAAAAGTGATGAACTTACCAAAAGTGTTGAAGACTATCTTAAAACCAGCACCGGAAAAATTATCCGCACAATTCCTGAAATTGGAATCGCTGTAGTTAGCTCCAAAGATGCTGATTTTGTAAAAAACACCTTGAAAAACAGAGAAATCCAGTCTGTAGTACCTGATTATGAAATCAAATGGATTCCTTCAGAAATTACTGCAGAGGCTAATCCCCCAAGTATTGGAGATGATGAGACTTATTTCTCATATCTGTGGGGCATGGATGCCATTGATGCTCCGGAAGCCTGGAATGCAGGTTACACTGGTGAAGGCGCTACTGTTTATATTCTGGATTCTGGCGTTTCCGCAAGCCATCCTGATATTGCACCTAACCTTAATGTTGATCTTTCAATGTCATTTATTGAAGGTGAAGGATGGAACGCAGCACCGGGCTATTCTGCACATGGAACCCATGTAGCCGGTACCGTAGCCGCGGCCGACAATAATATGGGAGTGATAGGAGTTGCTCCAAACGCCGAATTAGTTGCCGTAAAGGTACTTTCTGGAGTGACCGGAAGCGGACCTTTCAGTGCAATAAATCAAGGTATCATTTACGCTGCTAACACCGGTGCAGATGTTGTAAACATGAGTTTAGGAGCTACCTTAAGCAAAAACGGATGGTTAATTGATGCAGATGGAATTCCTTATCACATTCCTGCAGTATACATTCAGGAAGTAATCCGTGCGCAGCAAAGAGCTATAGATTATGCCTTTAGAAAAGGAACAACCGTAGTTGCATCGGCAGGAAATGACGGAGTGAATTACGACGGTAACAGATCTGACGTAAAGATTCCTGGAGGATTGAATAATGTGATCACTGTTTCTGCAACAGCACCAGATGGATGGAATTTTAATCCTGATGCCAACTATGACATCCCTTCAAGTTATACCACTCATGGAAGATCTCTGGTAGATGTAGCCGCACCAGGAGGAGATTTTGATACATTCAATGAAGATGGTTCTGTTCATCATTTTGACTATATTTTGAGTAGTACTCCAACAGGATGGAGCTGGATGTCTGGAACAAGTATGGCAGCACCTCATGTTTCAGGAGTTGCAGCTTTGATTATTGGTAAGAATGGTGGACAAATGGATCCAAGAGAAGTTGCTAAACAAATTGAACAAACAGCAGATCAGATAGATGGTCGTGGCAAAAGCACGTTCTTCGGAAAAGGTCGTGTGAATGCATATCGCGCTGTGACAGAATAACACCTCAAAATACAATATCAAAAGCCCTGTAAATTACAGGGCTTTTTTTATGAGTAAATTTTAAAGTATAAATTTATGATATTTTTATAAGTTTCTGACCTGTAGTTATTTGCATTCATAGATATAATATTGTATATTTAATATAAGAATTTTGAAAGCAGAAAACGTCGCAAGGAGTTTTCCTTTCAATTCTTTGTAAAGCATTTGATCTTTGCATAGTTTTTATCCTTTTAAACAACATCATGCAAACCATGGATGGTTTAATCCGATAAAAACGTTTTTGAAGTATTCAAATTTCAGGGTACTGAGATTTAATTCTTCAAAATGAAATAACACACGTTATAAGATGATGAAAAATCTTATTTAAAGAATGTAAAATTCAACGATAAAGTGTTATTTCAACAGAAGCCATTTCATTATCTTATATAGTGAAATGGCTTTTTTATGCCCTCTGCTTTCATACCATTTAGAGATAATTACCTATGAAAAAAACTTTTAAAATAGTAAATTGCGGTGTATTACCTAAAAATTCAAAAATATAATGACACAGACATCTAAGATTATTTATACTCAAACGGATGAAGCTCCCGCTTTAGCCACCTTTTCCTTTCTTCCCATAGTACAGGCCTTTACCAAACCCGCCAATGTCGATCTGGAAACCAAAGATATTTCCCTGGCTGGAAGGATCCTTTCCCAATTTCCCGAAAAATTAACAGATTCTCAAAAAGTTGCAGATGCTCTTGCAGAACTTGGAGAACTGGCAAAAAAGCCTGAAGCTAATATTATTAAGTTACCAAATATTAGTGCCTCTATCCCACAGCTTAAAGCTGCTATTAAAGAACTACAGGAAAAAGGCTATGACCTGCCCAACTATCCGGACGAGCCTTCCAATGACAGCGAAAAAGAGGTCAAATCTAAATATGATAAAGTAAAAGGTAGTGCTGTAAATCCTGTTTTGAGAGAAGGAAATTCTGATAGACGTGCACCAAGAGCGGTTAAAAATTACGCTAAAAAGAATCCGCATTCCATGGGGAAATGGAGTTCAGATTCCAAAAGTCATGTAGCAACAATGGGCAATGGAGATTTTTATTCCAATGAAAAATCTGTGACTCTTCAGGAAGAAGATACTGTGAGAATTGAATTGAAAACAGCTTCAGGAAATACCGAAATATTAAAAAAAGACCTTCATATTTTAAAAGGTGAGATCATAGATGGCACCTACATGAGCAAAAAAGCTTTGGTAGCTTTTCTTGAAGAACAGGTAAAAGATGCCAAAGAAAAGGGAGTTCTTTTTTCTCTGCATATGAAAGCAACCATGATGAAAGTTTCAGATCCTGTGATTTTTGGGCATGCTGTAAAGGTTTTCTTTAAAGATGTTTTTGACAAATATGCACAAGATTTAAAATCTGCCGGGGCAGATCCAAACAGTGGCCTTGGCGCAGTATTGAGTGCCATCCATACCCTTCCGGAGGACAAACGAAATGCTATAGAAACAGATATTCAGGCCGACCTGAAAGATGGACCTGATGTAGCCATGGTAAATTCAGATAAAGGAATTACAAATCTCCATGTTCCAAGTGATGTGATCATAGATGCATCCATGCCGGCAATGATTCGTACTTCCGGAAAAATGTGGAATGCTGAAGGTAAACCTCAGGATACCAAAGCAGTAATTCCCGACAGCAGTTATGCCGGAGTTTACCAGACTACCATTGAATTCTGTAAAAAGAATGGTGCTTTTGATCCAACCACAATGGGAACTGTACCCAACGTTGGACTCATGGCTCAAAAAGCCGAAGAGTATGGATCTCATGACAAAACTTTCGAAATTCCTGAAGACGGAACTGTACAGGTAAAAAATTCCAAAGGGAATGTTTTAATGGAGCACAGCGTTGAAAAAGGAGACATCTGGAGAATGTGCCAGACAAAAGATGCTCCTGTCCAGGATTGGGTAAAACTTGCAGTGAACCGTGCAAGAGCAACCCAGTGGCCAACCATTTTCTGGTTGGATAAAAACCGTGCTCACGATGCACAGATCATAGAAAAAGTAAATAAATATCTACCCAAAAATGACACTTCCGGACTGGACATACGAATCATGACTCCAGATGAGGCTACTCAGTTTACCTTAGAAAGAGTAAAAAAAGGAGAAAACACTATTTCTGTCACCGGAAATGTATTGCGTGATTATTTAACCGACCTCTTTCCTATTCTGGAATTAGGTACCAGTGCAAAAATGCTTTCTATCGTACCTCTTATGAATGGAGGTGGATTGTTTGAAACAGGAGCCGGTGGTTCTGCCCCTAAACATGTTCAGCAATTTGTGGAAGAAGGGCATTTGAGATGGGATTCCCTTGGTGAGTTTTTAGCGCTGGCTGTTTCCCTTGAGCACATTGGAAGTAAATACAACAATGAGAAAGCCGTAATTTTATCTGAAGCTTTAGATACTGCAACAGAGAAATTCCTGGAAAATGATAAATCCCCATCAAGAAAAGTGAATGAACTGGATAACCGCGGAAGCCATTTTTACCTGGCACTGTATTGGGCAGAAGCTCTTTCCGGCCAGTCTAAAGATACTGAAATGAAAGAGCATTTCTCTTCTATAGCGAAAGAGCTCCAGGACAATGAAAACAAGATCATTGAAGAGCTCAACGGGGCACAAGGCTCTCCTGTAGATATAGGTGGATACTATCAGCCAGTTGAGGAAAAAACCAGTAATGCTATGCGTCCAAGTGAAACGCTGAATACTATTCTAAACAGGTAATTAATATCTGGTAAATTCATTTACCAGGATTACTTCACAAGAGGCTGTCTAAGAGCTAAAATCGTCATTCTGAATTTACTTCAGAATCTTATTATTCCGATTTCCGGAATTGGTTCGAACCTGAAACAAGTTCAGGTTGACGAAAAAAGTGGTTTTAGGCAGCCTTTTTTTTGATTTCAAGATACATTTGAACCAATTGGGCAAAAGTTGCCTTCCTGATGCAGGTTTACTAAATAGTAATCCCTGAATTACACCGGAAGATGCACTTTCAGAAAAATGAAAATACTGGAAAATTCCAAAAAATTTTCGGTTCTATAGAAATCAGAAGATATTTTCCATTCTAATTGTATATTCGTAAGATTATAATCCATTTTAGCTATGCGAATTTACATCTACCCCCTATTTCTGCTCTTTTTCCTGTGCTCAGGTAATTTTAATGAAGTTAAAGCTCAAAAACCTGAGACTGATACTGAATTACAGGAAGCTTTAGTAGAGCTCGCCAAAGACTTTAAAGGTACAGTCGGTATTTATGTCTATCACCTTGCAACAAACAGGGAAGCCGGAATAAATGCAGATTCAGTTTTTCCTACTGCCAGTGTTGTAAAAGTACCTATTCTTACCACCGTGTTTGAAAAAATTGAAAAAGGAGATTATAAATATAATGAACCGCTGCTATACAGGGAAGACAGAACCTATGGTGGATCGGGATTAATGCAGTTTTTCAAGGACAGCACGAACACCGATCTCAGGACTGCTCTTGCCTTAATGATTGGGTACAGCGATAATACCACCGCTTTATGGAGTCAGGAACTGGCGGGTGGCGGTAAAGAGATCAATAATTATATGGCTTCTCTGGGTTTGGAACACACCCGGGTAAACTCACGAACAGAAGGACGGGAGAAAATCTGGGAAAAATTTGGCTGGGGTCAAACTACACCACGGGAAATGGCTTCTTTACTGGTGAAGATGAGAAACGGGGAACTAAGTAGCAAAGCGGCCAGCGAAGAAATGTACCGGTTAATGACCAATAGTTTTTATACAGATTATGCTTTATCCCAGATTCCACCATACATCCAGTCGGCAAGTAAACAAGGAATGGTAAATGATTCCAGATCGGAGCTGGTAATGGTAAATGCAGCCGGTGGGGATTACGTTTTTTACTTCACTACCAAAGACAATGAAGATCAATCCTGGAATTATAATAACGAAGGATGGAAATTGAGCAGGGAGATTTCTGCTTATCTGTGGAATTATTTTGAACCTGATTCCGACTGGAAACCCGCCGTGGGAACCGAAGAACTTACTACAGGGATGCCTTACTAGGCAATAAATATTAAAAATAGTCATACAAAACCGGTTCTCCGGAAATATAAAGTTGCACTTAAAAAATTAAGTTTAAGCATACCTTGCTGATGATAATTTTTTCTCATCGCGCTATTACTGTAGAAAATAATAGGATCTTCAAACTCATAGATACCATACCTAAATTTGTTATTCATCATAGAAAAAAACAATACCTTTGTAAGGTAATTTAAGCCTCAGAATATGACTATAACTCAGTTGCATTATGTTTTAGCCGTTGCAGAACATCAGAATTTTACAAAAGCTGCACAAAAAGTTTTTGTTACTCAGCCTACTCTCAGTATGCAGATCCAGAAACTTGAAGACGAACTGGATGTATTAATTTTCGATCGAAGCAAAAAACCCATAGAACTTACCGAAACCGGAAAAAAAATAGTTCAGCAGGCAAGGAATATTGTAAATGAAAGTGACAGAATTAAGGATATTGTAGATCAGCAAAAAGGCTTTGTGGGAGGCTTATTTCGTCTGGGAATCATTCCCACGGTCATGCCTACTTTACTGCCAATGTTTCTTACCAACTTCATCAAGAAATATCCGAAAGTCCGGTTAAAGATCGAGGAGCTTCACACCGAGGCCATGATCGAAAGACTAAGGGACGGGCACCTGGATGCTGGTATTGCAGCAACACCGCTGGAACTGGATAACATTAGGGAACAACCCTTATACTATGAACCGTTTGTTGGATACATACCCCCTGGGCACAGGCTTCATTCACAGGAAAAACTTACAGTGGAAGAGCTGGATCTGGATGACATTTTACTTCTGGAAGACGGCCACTGTTTTAAAGAAGGAATACTTAATCTCTGTAAATCTACCAGAACTGCTGATGAAGATCGGTTCCAACTGGAAAGCGGTAGTTTTGAAACCATGGTAAAACTAGCAAATGAAGGGCTTGGGATGACTTTACTTCCTTATTTACATACTCTTGACGTAAGAGAGAATGAAAGAGGAAATTTAAGAATGTTTAAAGAGCCGGTACCTGCACGGGAAGTCAGTCTAATTTACAACAAGAGCGAATTAAAAATGCAGATTGTTGAAGCGTTGAGAAATACTATTTCGGGTGTGGTGAAAGGTGCTATTGCATTTCAGAATGTACAGATAATAAGTCCGCTCTCTAAAAAATAAGGTTTAAATTTTATAGATGGATATTTCCGGAAGCATTTCTATGATGCTTTACAACCTCAACATGTGGGTAATGTGAATTGAGCTCAACTATCTAATCCAAAATATTAAAAAGCGGCTAAATGCCGCTTTTTAAGGATTTAAATGGATTAGACACTTATTGAGTTGAGGATTCTGCTGTGTCAAAGTAATTATCCAGAGTTTTAATTCCTCAATTTCGTGAGGTAATAATCTTTCAAATGCTTTTTTGACCTCCTTGCAGAAAAGCGTTACATCAAAACTTACTTTTTGGAGTACCGTTTTGGTGTATTCAAACATCGCTCTCGCCATAATTTGACAATTTTAATTGATAAGTCAGAATTAGGTAATGTTTTAACCTATAGGCTAGAAAGTTATTTTGTTCTTTCTAAATTTAAGAAAAATTTTTCATTTAGAAGAAGATGTTCCCAGATTTCCAATGTTAAAATCTATTATCCCCATCCATCATATTTCCAAACCTGCCAAGTATACTTCCCTCTCCCTTATCATTCCCTCCTCCCTGTGGAGCCGCTGCTAAAATCCTTCCTGCAAGGCGACTAAAAGGCAACGATTGAACATAGACAGTTCCCGGACCTGTCAAGGTAGCAAAGAAAAGTCCTTCTCCGCCAAACAGCGTATTCTTTATCCCGCCCACAAATTCAATATCATAATTCACATCTTTCGTAAAACCTATGATGCATCCGGTATCCACTTTTAATTTTTCTCCCGGCTGAAGTACCTTTTTAGCAGTAGTGCCTCCCGAATGTACGAAAGCTAAGCCATCGCCTTCAAGTTTCTGCATAATGAAACCTTCTCCTCCAAAAAATCCACGTCCCAGTTTCCTGCTGAATTCTACACCAATGGCCACTCCCTTGGCTGCACAGAGAAATGCATCTTTCTGGCAGACAAATTTACCACCGAATTCGGTAAGGTCTATGGGAATTACTTTTCCGGGGTAAGGAGAAGCAAAACTTATTCTTTTCTTGCCTATATCTTCATTAGAGAAGATTGTCATAAACAAACTTTCTCCGGTTAGCAGCCTTTTTCCGGCACCCAGGATCTTTCCGAGGAAACCTTCATTCTGGCTGGAGCCATCTCCAAAAATGGTATTCATGCGTATGCCGTTATCCATCATCATGAAGTTTCCGGCTTCTGCGATTACCGCTTCCTGTGGATCCAGTTCCAGTTCCACATACTGCATCTCTTCACCAAAGATCTCATAGTCAATTTCGTGGGAATTCATATTTTAAAGTTTTATTGGTTCTTCACTTTTACGGTCCACTCAAAATTAAATGTGGAAACTATTACTCCTTCTTCATTCTTTCCGAGAGATTTCATCCAAAAGGTCTGGCCTTCCCCTGTTTCTATACTTTTTTGAATGGCATCCCCTATCAAATTTCCATCCTCACATTCAAAAGAAATTCTTCCGGTAGCTTTTTTGGTAAAAGAAGCATTGTTGTTTTGTACCAGCATCGAAATTTTTTTACCACTATCTTTTATCTTACCCATTACCAAAGCACCGGTACTAAGCTCTGCTGCCATTGCCTGTACGGCAAAGTACATGGAGTTAAACGGATTTTGGTTTATCCAGCGGTGTTTTACTCCGACCCTGCATTTCTCTTCGGAAATTGATTTAATCCTAACCCCGCAAATCCAGGCAGACGGTAATTTAAACATTACAAAAGTGTTCAATTTTTTTATTCCAATAGCCATATATAATTCTAAGTTTCCATAAATGTAGCTAAAAATAAGCGGGTGGAAAATGTTAAATTTTAAAATATTTAAAAATTATATGGTACTATGTGTTGCACACTACTATCTTTTATACATATATTTGTATAAGAAAATATTGGGTTATGGATTCACAGAACAACAAATCGCAGCAAACACTTTCCGGATTAATACATATTTCTACATTTTCGAAATACATCATTCCGTTGGGGAATTTTATTTTTCCACTCATTATCTGGACTACCGGAAAAAATAACCGACTCATTGATCACCATGGTAAGCAGGCACTTAATTTTCAGTTGAGCATCTTCTTTTATATGGTTTTGGTAGCAGGTTGTGGTTTAGCCGGAATTGTAATTGCAGGCTTATCTTCCTCTATAGGTGATTTTTCTTTACCACATGATTTTGTAAGGCTAATAAATATTCCCGAGGCTTTTCCTTTATTAATGATACTTACCATCTCTGCTGTATTGCTACTGGGCCTGTTCATCCTGGAACTTATATGTGTGATTGCCGCCACCATAGCAGCAAGTGAAGGGAAATATTATAAATATCCTTTGACTATAAATTTTATCTCCTCCACGCACGAGGCCGGGGAGCAACCATCCAACAAAGCAACTATTTAAAAATTAACAATACTATCATCAGGTAAAATTCAGGAATCGGCTTTTTACGCATTACTGAAGATGCCGGGAGTTACATCAAATGAATCATCATCAAATCAATCAAAAAATGGACAGTTCAACAACATTCAAAATGAAGACTTATGAAGATTGAAAATACAAAAGCGCAGATGCGTAAAGGAGTCCTGGAATACTGTATTCTTTCGGTATTACGAGATGAAGATGCCTATGTTGCCGAGATACTGGCAACCCTAAAAGACGCAAAACTTCTGGTAGTAGAGGGAACCATTTACCCATTACTAACCAGGCTCAAAAACGCCGGACTTCTTACTTACCGGTGGGAAGAATCCAGCAGCGGACCACCGAGAAAATATTACGGTCTCACAGAAACGGGAAAATTATTCCTTAAAGAACTAACTACAACCTGGGACGAGCTCCAAACGGCTGTAACCATCGTAACCACTCAAAAAAAGAAAAGTCATGAATAAAACAGTAAATATAAATCTTGCAGGCATATTCTTCCATATAGATGAAGACGCTTATGCCAAACTGCAGCATTACCTTGATACCATAAAACGCTCCCTTACCTCTACCCAGGGAAGTGAAGAGATCATTGCAGATATAGAAGCCCGTATTGCTGAATTATTTAGTGAAAAACGGAAAAATGAGCGGTACGTTATTGGCATCAGGGAGGTTGAAGAAGTAATCGCTATCATGGGGCAGCCCGAAGATTACGTACTAGATGAAGAGATCTTTGAAGATGAACCTGCCTACCGGGCTCCCAAGACCAGCAAACAGCTGTTCAGGGATACAGAGGACTCTTATATTAGCGGGGTTTCTTCAGGATTGGGTCATTACCTGGGAATTAGTGCCATCTGGATCCGTTTGATCTGGATCTTACTCGCCATTTTCTCCAGCGGTGGTTTTATCCTTATCTACATCGCCCTCTGGATCTTTGTTCCTGAAGCAAAAACCACTGCCGATAAACTGGCAATGAGGGGTGAACCGGTGACTGTAAGTAATATTGAACGAAAGATCAAGGAGGGTTTCGACGACGTTACCGGAAGGGTAAAAAACGTAGACTACGAAAAGTACGGTTACAAAGCCAGGAAAGGAGCAGATTCTGCAGCAACGGCTGTCGGTAACGTGGTATCCTTTCTTTTGAATCTACTGGTAAAATTTATAGGTATCATCCTGTTATTGTTTGCAGGAACAGTTTTGATCGGGTTGTTTATAGGCCTGTTTTCCGTAGGTACTTTTGGGATCATTGAAGCTCCCTGGACAGACTATATAGAAATGGCAGCCATCGGGGCACCATTATGGCTCCTTTCCCTCCTCACTTTCTTTGCTGTAGGAATTCCGTTCTTCTTCCTTTTCATCCTGGGATTAAAGATCCTTATGAGAAAACTAAGAACTATTGGGACCACCGCAAAATTGGTTTTATTGGCAGTATGGCTGTTTTCACTCATTGGTTTATCTGTTATTGGAATTCAGCAGGCTACCCAAAGAGCATTTGAAGGAGAAGTACTGGTTTCAGAAAACCTCCCTGTTACTTCTGAAGATACCTTATCAATTGAAATGAGATACCATCCAAACTATTCCTCTTTTAGGGATGACGTAAAGATTAGTTATGATGACCAGGACCGTAAGATCATGGTTTCTCACGATGTCAGGCTAATTGTAAAGTCTACTAAAGATTCCACCGGAAGGATTGAAGTGTTGAAATCTGCCGATGGCCGGGACCTGAGAGATGCCCGAACACGTGCCGAAAATATTGAATACGATATGGAATTCAGAAACAACAGACTTATCCTGAATTCTTATTTAACTTCGGAACTGCAAAATCACTTACGTAACCAGGAAGTGCAAATCACCCTGTATTTACCGGTTGGTTCCACTTTGTATGCCGATGATAATACCTACAACTTTCACCGGAATTCTGACTGGTATGGAGATATCCTGAAGAACGGAGATGAAGAAAAATATCTTCTTATTACTGAAGACGGAACAGAGTGCCCCGATTGTCCTGAAGAAGAATATATAGATGAAGAAAGTTGGGAAAATTCAAGTGATGAATGGGAGGAGGAAGACAGCATTCCCGAATCTGAAACAGAATGGGATCAGGAAGTGAACGATACCAGTTCTGCCAACAGAAGCTTCGATTTTTCCCTCAACGATGAGGCAGCAAGTTTAAGGATCACTGCTGAAACCACAAAATCCCAATTAATTCGAATTGCAAAGGAACTTAGTGTAAGGAAAAACATCAATATTGATTTTTCCGGTTCTGCGTTTCAGGAAGATGGAAAGATCAGAAATCTATCCATGGTGGTGGACTGTAACGACGGATTTTCAGGAGAAGCCATGGTTTCAGCATTTCTGTTAAAAAAGAATGATTATGGATTTTCCAGAAATTATCAGGAAAAGAAGAATCCATTTTTCATCGGAAAAATGTAATATTGCTGAAAAACAGCAACTAAGCAAAAATTTCTCTAAAGAAATCTATTTCAGTTAATCTTCTGCAAAAAGAGAAAGAATAAAAATTTAATTGTAATGGCTACTTTATTAAACACTTTATTGGCTGCTCTGTTTCCGGCGCTACTTGCACCAGAACACGAAATGCCTGTAGCTACAGAAATGGAACCTACCATAGAAGTCTCTGTAGTAAGTCAGGAAGAAACCGGAAGTAATGAATACCGGGTTTACTTGTACCCCAAAAGTGAAACATCCTGCCATTCTTAAAATGTAAAGAGGCTGTTTAAAAAGTTTTTAAACAGCCTCTTTTTATATATTTCAGCAGTGTTCTTAAGCTGATACTTCTTCTTTACTTTCAACCGCCGCTAAATAGCGTTCGGCATCCAAAGCAGCCATACAACCCGTTCCGGCAGCAGTAATCGCCTGGCGATATTCTTTATCCTGAACATCTCCACTGGCAAAAACACCCGGAGCATTTGTTTTGGTTGATTTTCCTTTGGTAATAATATATCCGGTTGGGTCCATATCTATTTGACCTTTAAAGATCTCGGTATTCGGCTTATGCCCAATGGCAATAAACAATCCGGTGATCTTAATTTCTTCTCTTTCCCCGGTATTACTATTGATCATTTTTAAACCTTCCACTACCTGCCCCCCTACTACTTCCTCTACTTCGGTGTTAAACTTGAGATCAATATTAGGAGTATTAGCAACCCTATGCTGCATTGCTTTTGAAGCACGCATCTCATCACCTCTAACCAACATGGTCACTTTCGAACAAATGTTTGCAAGATAGGTAGCCTCTTCGGCAGCAGTATCTCCTCCACCAACAATGGCTACTTCCTGGTTTTTATAGAAAAATCCGTCACATACGGCACAGGCAGAAACTCCGCCTCCTCTAAGCTTCTGCTCACTTGGAAGTCCAAGATATTTTGCTGTAGCCCCGGTAGAAATAATCACTGTTTCGGCTTCCACTTCTTTCGCATTATCAACAGTCACTTTGTGAATTCCTCCTACTTCTTTGCTAAAATCAACAGAGGTTACCATCCCGATTCTCACTTCGGTTCCAAATCGTTCTGCCTGCTGTTGTAGCTGTACCATCATGGTAGGACCATCAACACCTTCAGGATAACCAGGGAAATTATCAACTTCAGTAGTAGTAGTCAATTGTCCTCCCGGTTCAAGTCCTGTATACATTACCGGATGCATATCTGCACGGGCAGCATAAATGGCTGCAGTATATCCTGCAGGTCCGGAACCTATAATTAAGCATTTTATTCTTTCGATTTTATCGGCCATAGTAAGTAAAACTTTATTTTTTGTAAAAATAATAACTTTAAGTCACAGTTAAGAGTAAAAACGATTAACTTTTGTTATTGACGAATAGTAGTGTGCAATAAATTTTGACCTGAATCCTGAGGATTTTCTAAATAATAATCCAAATCCTCCTGCTTTGTCACTTTTACCTGTAACTTTGCCGCTCATTTTTACAAACTTAGCATGTCTTTATTCCTTGTTCTCGACATTTTGGGTACGATAGCTTTTGCTACTTCGGGAGCACTAACGGCCATGCATAAAAAGCTGGATATTTTCGGCATTTTCATCATAGGTTTTGTAACTGCCATTGGGGGTGGTACCCTTCGGGATGTTTTGACAGGAAGTACCCCGGTCATCTGGATGGAACAGACCTTTTATATTTACACAATTGGAGTGACCGTGCTTCTAGCCATCTTCTTTAGAAGATACTTAAACCGTCTTAGAAAATCACTTTTTTTGTTTGATACTATTGGACTGGGAGTTTTTACTATTACCGGTGTGGAAACAGGAGTGCAGAATGGGCTAGATCCAATTGTTTCCATTGCTCTCGGCGCCATGACAGGTACTTTTGGGGGGGTGATAAGAGATACTCTTTGTAATGAAATACCGGTGATCTTCAGGAAAGAAATTTATGCCACGGCCTGTATCATTGGAGCTTTAGCTTATGTAATTCTCTATAATGTAGGGGTAAACAGAGACTTTTTATATATCGCTACTTCATTAACTGTAATCACCATTAGGCTTATAGTAGTAAGATACCACATTTCCCTGCCCTCTTTCTATGTCTCTAACGGAAATGAAGAGGAGTGATTAGTTACTTTTTTATATTCTGAAGTACTTTTTCCGACAATCTTTTTTCGGTTTCAGCAGACCAGCCAGCACTTTTCTCTGCTGAAATTACGTTGGTCAACTTCAAAAGCTTCTCATTTAATTCTTTCTTTCCGTCTCCGTCAAAAATGGCAAAACTGGAAGGATCTTTTATCCATTTTTCAAAAGCCGATTCTTCAAATGGCAGCCCCAGAGACGTATTTATCAGGATCTTTCCGGAGCCGAATACATCAAATTCTTGCTTGCTCAGGATCTTTGTATTCTTCGGAAGATGTACAGATAATATTTCCGATTGCTGAAGAAGTTCCTTTAACGGCAGGTATTTAACGCCTTTGGCTTCATAGTCTTTTTTCCGGCTTCGGCTGAAGTAATAAAGATCGGCACCAAATGGCAACAAGCAATCAGCCAACATTTTTCCGGTGGTGCCAAGCCCAATGATCCCAATTTTCCTGCCGGTAAGTTCCAGGGGCATTTCCTTCCATTGATGCTCACCGAATCCATGCAATAACCGAATGATTTCAGAAATAACAAATTCTATAACCCCGGGATCTCCATAATCCCTGATTCCTTTTACAGTAATACCTTGTTCCCTGGCAAAAGTCACCGCAACATTTGCAGATGCATCATCATACAAACTGCAGCACATCCCAATATATTTTATGGAAGGACACTGCTTAATAATTTCTTCGGAAAGTTCTGTTTGCCATGAAATCAATACTGCTTCGGCATCTCCAATGCGACTGATTATCTCCTCCGCTGTTTCAGGATAATCGTTGTACACTTCAATCTCCTGCTCACTTAGCTGTTGCAATTCCTCCAGTGCCCATTCCTGAAGTTTGGTATGGTCCAGGCAAACGATCTTGTTAAATTTCATTCAGTAAATTTCAATTCCAGATATTTCTACAGCGGAATATTCCCGTGTTTTCTATTAGGACGTAGAACTTCTTTGTTCTCAAGCATACTAAAACTTTTCAACAATTTTCTTCGGGTATCCCTGGGCATAATAACTTCATCAATGAATCCGCGTTTTGCCGCTTCAAAAGGATTTGCGAACAATTCTGCGTATTCAGCTTCTTTTTCAGCTAATTTCTGTTCTGGATCTTCGGCATTCTTTATTTCCTTTCTAAAGATGATCTCACTGGCACCTTTTGCACCCATCACCGCTATTTCAGCAGTTGGCCATGCAAAATTAAGATCGGCGCCAATATGTTTTGAATTCATCACATCATACGCACCACCGTAGGCTTTCCGTGTAATCAAGGTAACTTTTGGTACGGTAGCTTCACTCAGCGCATATAACAGTTTTGCACCGTGTAAAATGATCCCGTTCCACTCCTGATCTGTTCCCGGAAGAAATCCCGGTACATCCACCAGCACCAGCAACGGAATATTGAAACAATCACAGAAACGCGTAAAACGGGCAGCTTTCCTGGAACTGTCCACATCCAGAACTCCCGCCAGGCTCATTGGCTGATTCGCCACGATTCCAATACTTCTCCCGCCCAGTCTGGCAAAACCGACAATGATATTATTTGCATAATTTTTATGGATCTCGAAAAAGGAATCCTCATCAATAATTCCTTTGATCACCTCGTGCATATCATAAGGCTTGTTGGAACTATCAGGAATTATTGTTTCCAGAGCTTCCCGATGTTCATCTCCGGGCTGAAAAGGAAGTTTATCGGGCGTATGTTTGTTACTCTGCGGAAGATAACTCAGCAGTAATTTTATATCCTCAAGACATGCAATGTCATTGGTGGAAGTAATATGAGTGACGCCCGATTTTGTGGAGTGCGTGCTTGCACCTCCCAGTTCTTCGGAAGTTACATTTTCATTGGTCACCGTTTTCACTACGTTGGGCCCGGTAACAAACATGTAGCTGGAATCTTCCACCATCAGGGTGAAATCTGTTATCGCAGGAGAATATACTGCACCCCCGGCACAAGGCCCCATGATGGCGGAGATCTGCGGAATTACCCCGGAAGCTTTCTGGTTACGGTGGAAAATCTCGGCATAACCACCCAAAGATTTTACCCCTTCCTGAATCCTTGCTCCGCCAGAATCATTCAATCCTATGACCGGTGCGCCCACTTTCATGGCATGATCCATTACTTTACAAATCTTTTCGGCATGAGTTTCAGATAAAGCCCCTCCAAAAACGGTAAAATCCTGCGCATATATATAAACAAGGCGCCCGTGAATGGTTCCGTAGCCGGTAACGACACCGTCGCCATAGAATTTCTGTTTATCCATTTCGAAATCTGTAGTTCGATGCGTTACCAAAATCCCGATCTCTTCAAATGAACCTTCATCCAGAAGATATTCAACCCGTTCCCGTGCTGTTAATTTCTTCTTCTCGTGCTGCTTCGCAATTCTTTTTTCACCACCACCCAAATGAGCCTGGGCAATTTTATCTTGTAGTTTTTGTATATTTTTACTCATATAATTGCTTCTGAATAATTTTCACCAAAAAATATCTGAACGTAGTCCCAAATCTGCTGAAACCATTTCAGGTCTGGAATTTTATATTTTTTAACTGGTTTTTAATTTATGGGTAATCTCAACTGCTCCTGATCTTTTAGATATTGCCTTAAAGCTATTATGGCAGCCATTTTCGCTTCATCTTCTATTTCTGATTTTAGCATTATGGCAGAATAATACTTCTTCACAAAATGAGTATCAAAATTACCACTGCGAAAAGCTTCATGCTCAAAAACAAATTTTCCGAAAGGCAGGGTGGTCATCACTCCCTCTACTTCATAGGCTTTAATAGCTTTGATCATTAACTCTATCGCCTCTTCCCTGTTCTTACCATACGTAATAAGCTTGGCCAGCATAGGATCATAATGAATAGGAACTTCCATACCTTCTTCAAAACCATTGTCCACTCTTATACCTTCCCCTTCCGGAATCCGGTAGCGTTCCAAATTTCCCACGCTTGGCAGAAAATCATTTAGAGGATCTTCAGCATATACCCTTAGTTCGACTGCATGTCCATTTATCTTTAAATCATCCTGAGAGAATTTCAGTTTTTCACCCCGGGCTACTTTTATTTGTTGTTCTACCAGGTCAATTCCGGAGATAAATTCGGTCACTGGATGTTCCACCTGTAACCGGGTATTCATTTCCAGAAAGTAAAAATTTTTGTCATTGTCCAGCAAAAACTCCACGGTACCGGCACCAACATAGTCACAGGCTTTTGCCACCTTAATCGCGGCTTCTCCCATCTTTTTACGAATTTCTTCGGTAAGCACAACAGACGGGGCTTCCTCTACCACTTTCTGATGACGCCGCTGAATGCTACATTCTCTTTCGAAAAGATGCACAAAATTTCCATGGGTATCTGCCAGGACCTGGATCTCAATATGCCGGGGAGAACTTATATATTTCTCAATAAAAACGGATCCGTCGCCAAAAGCCGATTCGGCTTCACTAATGGCCCGCTTCATTTGGTCACCAAGTTCTTTTTCTTCTTCCACAATGCGCATTCCCTTTCCACCGCCACCTGCAGATGCTTTTATGAGAATTGGAAATCCGATCTCTTTCGCTATTGACCTGGCCTTTTCTACATCTGTAATTGCTTCATCAATCCCCGGAACCATTGGGATATCGTATTTTTTCACTGCATCCTTAGCGGCAAGTTTGCTTCCCATGACGGTTATAGCCTTTGAACCGGGACCTATAAACGTAATACCGCTTTTCTCCACTTCTTCCGCAAAGGAGGCATTTTCACTCAGGAATCCGTATCCGGGATGGATACCGTCAACGTTCAATTCTTTAGCAACCTGAATGATCTTTTCGCCTTTAAGGTAGGATTCATTTGATGCAGCTTCTCCAATAAGAACCGCCTCATCTGCAAACTTTACATGCGGCGCATTCCTGTCGGCTGTAGAGAAAATGGCAACTGTTTTTATTCCCATTTTCTGAGCTGTTTTCATTACCCTTAAAGCAATTTCACCCCGATTTGCTACTAATATTTTCTTCATATAATTAATGCTGAATTCAGATTTGATGTTTTACAATCACATTATTCATTTCCCTCTGCCGGATCATCCATTTCAATCAATAACTGATTTTTCTCTACTGTTTGCCCAACTTTAACCGTAACAGATTTCACTATGCCATCTCTTGGAGCTGTTAAAGAATTCTCCATTTTCATAGCCTCCAGAACGAGCAGATAATCTCCTTCTTTTACCTTCTCCCCTTCCTTAACGTTCACATCAAGGATGAGCCCAGGCATAGGTGCTTTTATATTATTGATCACCTGCGATGCTCTTATCGATAATCCCATTTCTTTGATCAAAAGATCCAGTTCGTTGGAAATTTCAATTTTATATGTAGAGGAGTTGATCTTTACTTCATACTCCCTTTGAAGAAAATTCGATTTGAGGATCTGGGCTTCAAAAGACCGACTGTCCTTTAAAACGTGATAGGTTGAAGATGTAGTGGCACGGGCATCTAAAGCAGCAATTTCTTCTGTGGTGAATTCGTATTCAAAGGACTCATTTACCCTCACTTTAAATCTTTTTTCCATAGCTTTTTATAAAGGTTATTTTTTAGGTCTTTTTGTAAATATAAAAAATTAAACCAGATATTTTTTCGAAACCTTCAGTCACCCCCAGTGAATTGGGCTGGTTTACAGTGAAATCAGCAATTTTGAGGATACCTCAAAAATTTCACCGAAGTTAAAAATATGTTAATATAGTACTATTTTATACACAGTACTGTAACAAACCAACAAATGAACAGTCTATTAAATATAAGCATCACTTAACTATTAAACTTCTAACTATGAGAATTTTACACAATATCTTCGAACATCAAGACATTTTTAATGAAGGAAGTCTTACCCCTCACAGATTCATTCTCAATCAAAGAGTTTTAGAAAGATCTATTTGGAATCCTAAAATGCGATTATCCTTTTAAGCTTATAATAAATAACTTTTAAAATCAGCCATCATGAAAATTATCGAGAAAAGACATTTCCTGAACACCACTTCCTCTAACAGGGATAACTGGGAAAGCAGAAGACGGTACACCAACTAATCCGCAGTAAAAATTCATCAATCATCAAAAAATCAACATCATGAAAACTAACGAAAAAAAACACTTTTTGAATACCTCCTCATCCAGAAAGCATAGCTGGACCACCAAAAGACGGTACGTACACTTGTCAGGAGTAAAAAATTCATCAATCACTAAAAAATCAACATCATGAAAACTAACGAAAAAAAACATTTCCTGAACACTACATCTTCCAAAAAGGACAACTGGGAAAGCAGAAGACGTTATACCAATTAATTCTGAAGAAAAAAATCATCAATCATCAAAAAAAGAACATCATGAAAACCATCGAGAAAAAACACTTTATGAATACGTCCTCTTCCAGGAAAGATAACTGGACTACCAAAAGACGTTACGCTCACTAATCGCATACAGGCGCGCCCGTATCGAGGGATCAAAGAAACTTAAAAATTAGAAATTATGATCACAGTTGGATTAATTATCGAAAATTGCTATGTCCTAAAGGAAGGAGGAAGAACCCATCGAAGACATTTTATGAACCAGAAATCATCACACAGATACTGGTGTAACAGAAAAAGTTATACCCATTAATTAAAATCCTGAAAGAGATGAATTATTTAGAGAAATAAGCCGGCACAAAAAAAAGTTCCGGCTTTTCAATTCCTACTTTTTTTCACGCTACTTCTCCAAGACCTTGATCATTTTAAATGATTTCATTAAATGAAAAAGCCCCGGAAGGATGAAAAATCCTCCAATTAGCAGCATAATCGCCAGATTCTGAATAACAGCATCTGGAGCCACCCCTTCCAGAAGACTCAGTTCCTTATTTTGGGTAATGATGATGTACGGGAAATGTGCCACCAGGGCTGCAAAAAGCACCAACACGACCTGGAATCCGGCTAAATATCGGCTTCCTATCCTGTTCTCATTCCTGATGAACCTCCATAACGGAAAAAGCAAAATACCTGATAAAACTACGGCCCCAATGGAGATTGGATTATGGATAAAATCCTGAATGAAAGTTACATCATTTAAATATCCATAACCAATTAAAAGGAATCCAATGACCACAAGGACGATGGTAAACATAGCTGATTTACGGCTAAAGATATTTCTGGTCTCTCCTACGGTCTCCCCAATTAGTAAGGTGGACGCCAGGAAAGCACAAAGTGCCGCATAAAATAATCCGACTAGGAATGTGAAAATATTCAGCCACGGCGTCATAAAAATATCAGCGAAATGGACTTCAGAATAATCATCAGTCAAAAATATTTCCCCTCCTATTAAGGCTCCGAAAGACATTCCGAGGAAAACCGGAGTAATAAAACTTGAAATCCGGAACATCCAGTTGTACAGTACCTGCGACTTATCAACGACGGCATCATAATGCCTGAAAATAAATGCCACCCCACGCATGGTTATACCCAATAAAACCAGCGTAAACGGAATATGAAGGTATACAATGATCACATTAAAATACACTGGAAAGGCAATCCATAAAATAACAATTAGAATAATAAGCCAAATATGATTGGCTTCCCAAATTGGACCCATAACCCTG
The DNA here is from genome assembly GCF_014651535.1 of Salinimicrobium marinum. GTDB lineage: Bacteria > Bacteroidota > Bacteroidia > Flavobacteriales > Flavobacteriaceae > Salinimicrobium > Salinimicrobium marinum. Next base: position 42,202 of record NZ_BMXB01000004.1, on the reverse strand, counting down.
TAGATCGTTTCACGGGTAATATTTTTGTTCTTTTTGGAGGTAAAAAGTTCCACAATTCCGGCACCAAAATCGGCACCTCCCAGCAGCACATAGAGAAAAAAGGAGAAAAGGAGAAAGAATAAAACGACGTACAACATAGCTATTCTTTTGAAGTATTTAATGCTTTAATTTGCCTGTTCATTAACCAGGTGACAGTGAGGGCAAGGATAATGTACACCATGAGATACATATAAAAACTGAATTTCATTCCCGGCATTGGGGTTACTGCATCTTTAGTCTTCATAATTCCATGAATGATCCAGGGCTGGCGCCCCACTTCAGTTACCACCCAGCCTGCTTCAATGGCTATGAACCCCAGCGGAGCCAAAAATATAAAGAACAACCAGTATACTTTTTTGTTCAGCCAGGATTTCTTCTTTAAACTAATGAAGTAAATAATACCCGCCAGCATTAATAAACTTCCTATTCCCACCATGATCTGGAAGGCATAATGAACAATAGCTACCGGCGGAAGTTCATCATCGGGAAAATCATTCAGCCCAACAACTTCTGCATCAAAATCCCCAAAAGCCAGAAAGGAAAGCGCTTTCGGAATCTCTATCTTATGAGACACAAGTCGGTTTTCTTCATCCACAATTCCTCCTATATATAAGGGAACTCCTTTCTCGGTAACGTAATGGGCTTCCATAGCCGCCAGTTTCACAGGTTGTCTTTCGGCAACATCCTTGGCCGAAAGATCTCCGCTTAACGGCTGCAAAAGGGCTGCAACGGCTCCAAAAACAATGGCAATCTTAAATGCTTTTTTATGCAGATCAACTTTTCTGTTTTTGAAGATCTGAAAAGCATGCACTCCCGCCACTCCAAAACTGGTGGCTACAAATGCTGCCAGGGTCATATGCAGCGCCTGGGTAAACCATGCCGGATTCAAAAATGCCTGCACCGGATCTATGTTGGTGAATTCCCCGTTGATGTAATCAAATCCTGATGGGGCGTTCATCCATCCATTTGCCGATACCACCAGGATCCCGGAGGCCACTCCTGAGATTCCGATAATGATTCCGGTAAACCAGTGAAACTTTTCAGGGATCTTGTTCCATCCATAAAGGTAAAATCCCAGAGCAATGGCTTCAATGAAAAATGCGGCACCTTCCAGGGAGAAAGGCATTCCTATAATAGGCCCGGCATGCTTCATAAATTCCGGCCAAAGCATCCCGAGTTCAAAAGAAAGAGCGGTCCCTGAGACCGCTCCTGTAACAAAAAATATGGCAACACCTTTTTGCCATGATTTCGTAAGTTGTAGATAAATTGGATTTCGTGTATTCAGCCACTTTTTATGAGAAACTACCATAAAGAAAGGCATGACCATCCCAATGCAGGCAAAAATGATATGAAACCCTAAGGTAAATGCCATTTGCAGCCTCGCATAATCTAAATTTTCCATGTAAATAAATTAAATTAGCAGCAGCAGATTTTACGCCTGCCGACTTCTGCTTTTATCCACGTATAAATTTAAGAAAAAAACCTTCTTTAACCTCTATTTCGTGCTGCATATTCCATTTTCAACCCACCAAACCTTTCCTTTGAAATTTTTACTCGAAATCATCCCGACACGGTACAATTAGAATTCCTAATCTAGATTAAAATTAAAACAAGCATAGAACCAATGGTTTGTGCATCTTATTTCCCAAGAAAGGACTCTCCTAACTAAAATATCCTTATGATTTCCGTTTAATAAACCGCCGCTTCGGAAAATTTTAAAGCAGACTTCTTAACTTTTTGTTAAAAACATTGGCGTCATATCTTTTTCAGCTGCCATTCTATCTGAATTAGTGTAAAAAATACGTCTAACAGGAATTCACAAAAATTTATAATTTTTTACCAGTAAACTACCTTTAAATTTTATTAAATTGATAATCCTGATAATTTTAAGGAAAAAATTGAATTGAAACTGAAAATAACAGGCATGATTTTGCCAGAAAGATAATTTGTTTGAATTAGCCGAATTCAAAGAAAGGCTGCCTTAGCGGGCAGCCTTAAATTTTTTAGTTTGTTTTGGATTTGAATGGCAATTTAAGCTGCTCCCAAAAAGTTTCAGGGAAATCCTCATCATTTTCAAAACCGGTTTTGACATCATCTGTAAAATCAGGAACATAAGCTGTCCTAAAAATATAATCCCAGAGACTCAATGTGAGCCCGAAATTTACTCCGTTTCTCCGGTCTTCGGGAAGTGCACGGCTATGATGCCAAATATGCATTTTTGGATTATTAAGTATATATTTTAAGGGGCCATAATCCCAACGCAGATTTGCGTGGTTTAAATGCCCTACCAGCACCGCAAACATATGTACCACAAAAAAATCTTTGATCCCAAAACCAATCATCGCCAGCGGAATATACTGCAGGGATTTGTATATCACGGTTTCCATAAAATGAAACCGGAACTGCGCTCCAAATCCCATTTCCTTCACGCTGTGATGCACCTGATGAAATTTCCAGAGAAAATCTGATTTATGTAACCACCGGTGCACGTTCCACTGTATAAAATCGGCAATGACCAACATGATGAGCAACTGCGCCCAGACGGGATATGATTGCACTTTAAAAGCAACCACATTCTCCATTCCGAAGAGATTAAGAAAATCATGAAACACGGCCACTCCTACATTAGAAATGGCGTTATATCCAATGAGAGAAAACAAAAAGAAATTGAAAAGAATATAAAAGGAATCCAGCCAAAAGCCTTTCCTGAAAATTTTCTGATTTCTACGCCACGGAATAATAATTTCCAGTAACCATATCAACAGGGAAAGCCCCAGAAGCCAGTAAAAATAACTGTTCCATACAGGACTCGTTATCTCTGAGACGAGATAATGAAAATAGCCCGTGAAGGAATTTGATAGTATGTTTAGATACTTTTCCAGCTTCAGAAATTATGAGTGAGCAGCAACTTTTTAAACTTCAAGCGACTAATGTAGCAAAAAAGCTTTCAACTCTTCGTAATCCCTAATCTCTTCAGATTTTTTTTCTTTCCGGCTCAACGCCCTGATATCTTCCGGAAGCTCAATTTTTTTATTCAGAACAGCTTCAATCGTTTCCAAGAATTTTACAGGATGCGCCGTCTCCAGGAACACTCCGTTATAATCCCGGTTCTTTTCTAAAAAAGCCTGAAGCCCCAGGTATCCCACCGCGCCATGAGGATCCATTACATACCCGTTTTTGTCGTACACTTGTTTAATGACCGATTTAGTCTGATCGTCATCAAAGCTATAAGAGGAAATAATGTTCCTCAGATCCTTAAAATTATTTTTAAAAAGCTCCTGAATCCTGACAAAATTACTCGGGCTTCCTACATCCATCGCATTGGAAATTGTCTGCACGCTTGGTTTAGGGTCATATTTTTCTGAGTCCAGATAACGGGTCACCACGTCATTGGCATTATTTGCTGCCACAAAATGAGTGATGGGCACCCCCATTTCCTTAGCCATTAGTCCGGCACAAATATTCCCGAAATTCCCGCTGGGAACAGAAAAAACCACTTTTTCCTTCTGCTCCAGTTGACGGTATGCCAGAAAATAATAGAACATTTGCGGTAGCCACCGCGCAACATTGATGGAATTTGCAGAAGTGAGTTTTCTTTTCTGCTGAATCTCCTCATCCAGAAATGCCTTTTTCACCATAGCCTGACATTCATCAAAAGCTCCGTTTACTTCAAGGGCAGTAATGTTTTTGCCGAGGGTTGTAAGCTGTTTCTCCTGAATTTCACTCACCTTTCCTTTAGGATACAGGATCACCACATCGATCCCGTCCACATCTAAAAATCCGTTGGCCACGGCTCCTCCCGTGTCACCTGAAGTTGCTACCAGTACTGTCACCTTTCCGATATTTCCTTTTTTGATGAAATAACCAAGGCTACCGGCCATAAATCGTGCGCCCACATCCTTAAAAGCCATCGTAGGACCATGGAAAAGCTCCAGCACATTCACATTCTCCTCTAGCTTCACCACGGGAAAATCGAAATCTAAGGTCGTTTCAATGATCTTATCCAGTTCGGCTTTTGGGATTTCATCACCCACAAAATTTTCAATGGCGTGATATCCAATTTCAGCTTTGGACAGGGAATCCATATTTCTGAAAAAAGAATCCGGTAACTTCTTGATTTCCTCCGGAAAATATAATCCTTTATCGGGTGCCAGGCCTTTGATGACTGCATCTTCAAAGCTGGAAAAATGCTCTTTATTGTTTAAACTGAAATATCTCATCCTATCCTAAAATTTTTATTCCTTCGTTACCGATCTTCGATAAATGCAGATCGAATTCTATTTCTTTTTCCTGATAAAACTCCTGAATCGCTTTTTTGACCTCTTCAGCTTTTTCTTCGCCACGGCACATTGCAAAAACCGAAGGCCCCGAACCTGAAATTCCGAAGCCGAGTGCTCCATGGTCTTTGGCGATTTTTTTAAGCTCATCAAAAAACGGAATGAGAATTGACCTCACCGGCTCGACTATCTCATCTTTCAGGCTCCTACCCAAAAGTCCGTAGTCTTCGGTATACAAAGCGCTCACCAGTGCCGCCAGATTCCCCCACTGATTAATTGCTTTTTTAAGGCTGATGCTTTGTTTGATGATCGACCGGGAATCCCTGGTGTTCACTTCGATCAACGGATGCAGAATCACCATGCGGAGTTCCGGCGGAGTTGGAAGTTTTAGAATTTCCAGCGGCTCGTAGCTTTTTACAAGGCTAAAGCCTCCCAAGAGCGCCGGCGCAACATTATCTGCATGTGCATTTCCGCTCGCCAGCCGCTCCCCTTCCATGGCAAACGGAATCAATTCCTGCAATGAAAAAGGTTCATTCAGCAGTTTATTTACTGCAAAAACAGCTCCGGCAGAACTGGCAGCGCTACTCCCAATTCCGCTACCGGATTTGATCTTTTTATAGATCTCTATATCAAACCCCTGATCACTATTCAACTTCTCCAGCATTGCTTTTACAGCAACCCCAGCAACATTCTTATCTGTTTCCAAAGGCAAATCCTGACCGGTTATTTTAGTGATCTTTACCTCCCGGGAATTGTTTTTCCTAATGAGCATTTCATCTCCCACCGTATCCAGGCAACAACCCAATACGTCAAATCCGCAGGAAAGGTTCGCAACAGTCGCAGGGGCGAAAATTTTTATTTCATCCATCCTTTACTTTTTTCCGATCCTTATTACGTCTGCGAAAATTCCGGAGGCAGTCACATCTGCACCTGCGCCCGCTCCTTTTACGATCAATGGCTGCTGACTATACCTGTCTGTAAAAAACAACACGATATTGTCACTCCCGCTTAAATTGTAGAACGGATGTTCGGGGCCTACTTGTTGTAATCCCACTTTAGCTTTTCCATCTTCCAGCTGAGCTACATATTTTAGCTGAGCATTATTTTCAGCTGCACTTTCGTACATCTTTTTAAAGTCGGGTTCGTCCTGTTTCAGTAGATCAAAAAAGACTTCATTTGATTCAGAATTCAGGCTTGCTTCAGAAAGGAAGCTGTCGTTTTCGATATCCCCCAGCTCCATTTCCAGTCCGCTTTCACGGGAAAGGATCAAAATCTTTCGGGCAACATCAATGCCGCTAAGGTCTATTTTTGGATCGGGTTCAGTGTAGCCTTCTTTCATGGCCGCTTCCACTACCTTGTAAAAAGGTTCTTCGCCTTTATAATTATTGAAAACAAAATTGAGACTTCCGGAAAGTACCGCCTGAATTTTTGTTACTCTATCCCCCGAAGCTACGAGGTTCTTAAGGGTATCAATAATTGGTAATCCTGCACCCACGTTGGTTTCATAGAGGAAGGAAGCTCCGTATTCCCGGGAGAGATCCTGCAGCCTTGTATATCCCTGGAAGTCCTGAGAGCAGGCAATCTTATTACAGGTCACCACAGAAATGGAATTTCCGAGGTAGGCACTGTAGAGGGAAGAGATCTCTGCACTTGCGGTGTTATCCACAAAAATGCTGTTCCTTAAATTCAGTTCTTTTACCTTTTCAAAAAAGGCTTTCTGATCTGCTTTTTCTCCTTCTTCGATCAGGTCCTGCCATTTATCAAGATCAAGTCCGTTCTCATCAAAGATCATTTTCCGGGAATTTGAAAGTCCGAGGATCCTTACCTTCAGTCGCAGTTTATCCAGTAAATACTGCTCCTGACTCTTCAACTGATTCAGCAGTTTACTCCCAACATTTCCGACGCCGGTAATGAACAGGTTGAGTTCTTTTGACGGAACTTCGAAAAACTGCTCGTGAAGGACATTGAGTGCCTTTGTAACATCTTTCTTTGCGATCACGGCAGAAATATTCCTTTCAGATGATCCCTGTGCAATGGCCCTGATGTTAATATTGTTATTTCCCAGTGCACTGAACATTTTTCCGCTCAATCCATGATGGCTCTTCATCCTGTCCCCAACCAATGCAACGATGGCCACCTTATCTTCAACCTCCACAGCTTTGATCTTATGACTTTGGATCTCTACTTCAAAAGCTTCATTCAAAGCCAGTTTTGCAGCTTCGGCCTCGTCTCCTTTTACGGCAATGCAAATACTATGTTCAGAAGAAGCCTGGGTAATTAATACCACGTTGATATTTTCATGAAAAAGGACGTCAAAACAACGTTTTGAAAAACCCGGAATACCTACCATTCCGCTGCCTTCGATATTCACGAGCTTGACAGAATCAATATGTGTAATTCCTGTCACCCATCTGAAATTCTCCTGGCTACCTTTCGAGATCAATGTTCCTTCCTCTTCGGGCCTGAAAGTGTTTTTTATATGGATCTCGATTCCCTTGTTCAGCAAGGGCTGAAGTGTGGGTGGATATAACACCTTGGCTCCAAAATGAGATAATTCCATCGCTTCCTGATAAGAAATATTCTTTAGCGAATACGCCTGCGGGACGATGTTTGGATTTGCCGTGTACATTCCATCTACATCAGTATACACTGTAAGCCTCTCTACATTAAGAGCCCCGGCAAAGATCGCTGCTGTAAAATCTGATCCTCCCCTACCTAAAGTGCTGGGGATTCCCTGCTCATTTCTGGCCACAAATCCAGGGGCCACAAAGATATTGGCTTCATGTTCAGAAAAGAAATCTTCAATATTATTATAGGTTTTCTCATAATTCACCTGGATCTTTTCATTGGTATTTTTACAAACAATAAGCTCCCTGGAATCAACAAACTGAACTTCTTCTCCCAGACTTCTAAAATATTCTGTAATAATAAGAGAAGAAAGAATCTCCCCGTAGCCTGCAATCACGTGTTTTGTTCTGTTGGAAAGCTCGTTGAGCAGGTAAACCCCTTCATACAGGGTTTCCAGCCGGTTGAATTCATTCTTGACCTTACTTAAAATACTGCTTTGATCTTTTACGGGAATAAGGGTTTTTACCGCTTCCAGATGCCGTTTTTCATTTTTCTCCAGAAGATCTTTGTAGGTTAGATCTTCATCGGCAGCTAATTCTGCCATTTTGAGAAGGTCATTGGTTACTCCTCCAAAAGCCGAAAATACAGCCACCGTATTTTTTTCCTGTGCTTTCTTCTGAACAATTTCAGCAACTTTTTTTATACGATCTGGGGATGCCACAGAGGAGCCTCCGAATTTCAAAATATTCATAATATGGTTTTAGTTGATTAAAGGATTATTTGCCTGCTTAAAAGCAAATAGGAATGCGGACGGAATATATTGCTTACTACCCCAAAGGGGTAATCGTAGTAGAAATAATCATCATGCCAGCCATCATAGCAGAAGTTGTAGAAGTAAATATGGACTGGTCGTTTCTCATTATCAGTATAAACTGATGGTAAATGTATATATTTTTAACTATAAAAGAAATGAAAAATCACATTTTCGACAAGAAATATGAAATTCTGAATTAGGGAATAAAAAAATGCCTCATCCATAAAATGATGAGGCATTTTTTGTTTTTTCTGTAATGAAAAGTTATTTAAAGTCCGCTGATATAGCTTCCGTAGAGATCCTTGAACTGAAGACCTTCAGAAAAGCGGAATTTATTGAGTTTTCTGTATTCCACCAATCCCCATAGTAAAAACTCCTTCAGGAAGTAGCTATCCTGCTCTGGGATATCTTTTTGGTATTTTTTGATAAGCTCGTTTAGAGGCGGAATTGAATTGAGCTGTTTTTTGTATTCTTCATCGGATATATCATCCAGAAGTTCAAATCCCGATTCTGAAAAGAACCACTCCACAAGATCATTGTACGGACTCTCTGCATCTGCTTTTTCCAGCTTCTCAATCTTCGGAAAGAAATCGGGGAACAAGGTCTTCACAGCATCACCAATCAATTGATGGGCAACGGTAGCGCTTCCCTCCTGCTCTCCTTCATAAACCAGCTCTACTTTTCCGGTTATTGCCGGGATAACTCCGAGGAAATCGCCAAACCTCAACAGCGTTTTATCTTCTCCGTTCTTAATGGCCCGGCGTTCGGCTGTACTTAGCAGGTTTTCAAAAGCCGAAATACTCATCCTGGCACTAATCCCGCTTCGAGCATCTATAAATTCATTGTCGCGGGCTTCGAAACTAATCTGTTCCAGCAGGTCTTTTGCCAGTTCGGGAACATGTATCATATTCTGCTGACGTTCATCCAGCCTTGCCTCCTGTTGTGTAATGGATTTTGCAATCTCAATTGATTTAGGATAATGGGTAAGGATCTGAGATCCTATCCTGTCTTTTAAGGGAGTCACAATGCTTCCGCGGTTTGTATAATCTTCGGGGTTTGCAGTAAAAATAAACTGCATATCCAGCGGAAGTCTCAGTTTAAATCCCCTTATCTGGATATCGCCTTCCTGAAGTATGTTGAACAAAGCCACCTGGATCCTTGCCTGCAAATCGGGCAATTCGTTGATCACAAAAATACTTCTGTTCGCCCGCGGAATCATTCCGAAGTGGATCACCCGGTCATCGGCATAACTCAGTTTCAGGTTTGCGGCTTTTATTGGGTCAACATCACCAATAAGATCGGCCACCGTAACATCTGGGGTAGCAAGTTTTTCAAAGAACCGCTCCTCACGGTGCACCCAGGAAATAGGTGTATCATCCCCTTTTTCCTTCAGAAGTTCTTTTGCAAATCTTGAAATTGGCTTTAAAGGATCATCATTGATTTCAGATCCTTCCACCACCGGAATCCATTCATCCAGAAGGTTTACCATTAGCCTAGCCAGCCTGGTTTTTGCCTGCCCGCGCAGCCCCAGCAAATTGATATTATGTTTAGATAGAATAGCTCTTTCCAGCTCTGGAATTACAGTGTGTTCATACCCGTGAATCCCTTCAAAAGCCGCTTCTCCTTTTTTAATTCGTTCTATTAGATTTTGTCTTAGCTCTTCTTTTATACTCTTGCTTTGGTAACCTGATTTTTTCAGTGTTCCAAAATTTTTAATATCTTCTTTTTTCATGTGTTCTTTTTAATGCAGTGGTAAATGTTAGGCAGCTGGCTTTTTCACAGCCGTCATTTAAAATATTTCAGGAAATGTCAAAAAACTGTAAAAAATTACTGTTACTCCTCTTATTACTGAACCTATGTTTAACCTTTTATCCTTCTTTTTCTATTCGCTTCATAATCTTCAAAGATCATTTCCCCCAGCCCTTTTAGTCCGGTGAAAAATGCCTTCCCCTGGTTCGCCTGCGTAAACTCCCGCACAAAACGCTCGAGGTAGGGATCCTGTGCAATCATGAACGTGGTGATGGGAATATGTAATTTTCTTGCCTGCCGTGCGGCATTGTAACATTTGTCAACAATATAGGAATCAAGCCCCATACTGTTCTTGTAATATGTACCATCCCTTTCCCTGATGCAGCTCGGTTTGCCGTCGGTGATCATAAATATCTGTTTATTGGTATTTCGTTTTCGGCGCAAAAGATCCATCGCCAGTTGCAAGCCTGCAACAGTGTTGGTATGATAAGGCCCTACATTAAGATACGGCAGATCTGCAATGGAAATTGCCCAGGCATCATTTCCAAAGACCAGAATATCCAAAGTATCTTTCGGATAGCGGGTAGTAATGAGTTCTGCGAGCGCCATGGCCACCTTTTTCGCAGGGGTGATTCTGTCTTCGCCGTAGAGGATCATACTATGGCTAATGTCGATCATTAAAACGGTGCTCATCTGGGATTTATGATGAGTTTCCTCGACCACAAGATCATCTTCGGTCATTTTGAAATCGCCTGTACCGTGATTTATCTGCGCATTTCTCAGACTTTCGGTCATGGAGATTTTATCAAGTGGATCTCCATAATGGAAATCTTTGAACTCCCCGGTATGTTCATCTCCCATTCCCTGTCGTTTGGTAGAATGGTTACCCGATTTACTTTTTCTAAGGTTTCCGAAAATGTGGTTTAGTGCCTGCTGCCGAATGGCTCTTTCGGTCTTCGCCGTAATGGCCATCCCACCATTACCGTCGGGATCAATTTCTTCACGAATATATCCCTTCTTCTTAAGGTCCTCAATAAAATCATCGATCGAATAATCCTCTGTTGTGAGGCTATATTCCACATCGAGCTGCCGCAACCATTCAATAGCTTCGTCAAAATCTCCCGAAGTATGGGTGATCAATTCCTTGAAAATCTCAAAAAGTTTATCAAAAGGGGAAATATCCGGCTCTTCGTATTTTTTGAATACAAAGCCTTTTCTTACTGCTTCATTCTTCTTTTTCATAAGATTTAAAGTTAAGGCATTTTCAACAGAATCTGAAGTAGAAAATCTGCTTAAATAAATGTTCCTGAAATTTTTACTGCTGAAGGTTCAGGAGTAAAGGTATTTTCCGGCTTCTATTTCCTGAAGGAACGCTCCTGAATTATTGGAAAATTGCAGATAAAGCAGATTTCCCCGAATGAGGAAATTTTATCCGAAGCATCTGAAGTGACTAAAATGAGCTAGAAAAGACCAATTAAATCAATCCTGGTGATATTTCCTGATGTGCCTTTTCACGTATATAAAACGCCCAACTCCAATCGTGAGGATTATTGGTGCCACAATAACAAGAAAAACACCAAGTCCGTACATTTCCTCGAGGACCTCTACTTTTAAAATGGCTATTCCGGAGCTTAAGATTACTACAAAGGTGCGAAAATAAGCTAAAAATGTTCTTTCATTAGCCATCCGCGTTCTGTCAATAGCCAGCCAGTCGCGGGTGATCAATTCTTCTTTCTTTGGCATAAATTACTCTTTAACAAACTCTTTCCAGGCCAGGAATCCGCCTTTAAGATCAACAATTTTTGTAAAGCCCATATCGGCGAGTTCTTTGGCCGCTTTTCCGCTGCGGTTACCACTTTTGCAGTAGAGATATACAGGTTTTTCACGTTCCAGTTGAGAAAACTGAGCTAAGAAATCATTTGAATGAAAATTTATATTTTTAGCTCCTTCTATATGGCTTTCCGCAAACTCTTCGGGAGTTCTTACATCAATTAAATGTATTTGTTCACTCCTTATCTGCTCCTGATATTCGGCAGGCGAAATTACTTCAAAACCTTTCTGCTCCTGTGCAAAAGAAACAGAGGTTAACATTGTAATTAGTAAGATTAAAAAAAACTTTTTCATAAGAGTAAAGATACAAATTTGATGTTATTGCAAAACAGCATTTTGCCTTCATACATTGCTGCACTTTCTATACCAAAGATAAACCCCCAGAATAATTCCTAAGAGAAAAAACCTGACCGAAGTCCTTTAAAAATTATCTCTGCCGGAATGTGCTTTAAAATTTAATCCTGTTATCTATAGGATCAAAAATCAGATAAAATGATACTTCTAAAAAGCATTAATTACGAAAGTTTCTACTGTTCCAAATTTTTAGTTAAAGCTTTTATAGCTTCTAAAGGAAAAAGGGAATTTTTTACTAGATTTACGAAAAGGCCTTTAAACACAGGCTTTTTTAAATAAAAATCACCTAAAAAGAACGAGCTGGAATGAGCCATTATAAAGAAGTGACCACCAAAGAACTCCTAAAACGCAAAGAAAAAGGAGCAAAAATCATTGATGTAAGATCTGTAAATGCATATAATGGATGGAAATTAAAAAATGAAGGCAGAGGCGGACATATAAAAGGAGCTAAATCACTTCCCATAAAATGGACAAAATACATGGACTGGATTGAAAGTGTGCGCCACAAGGAAATTCTTCCGGAAGATGAACTTATTCTCTACGGCTATACTGCTGAAGAAAGCCAAAAAGTAGCAGCCCATTTTGAAAAGGCAGATTATCCAAACATTTCAGTTTATAATAGCTTTTTGGAAGAATATGTTCACGATGAGTCCCTGCCAATGGAGAAGCTGGCGAATTACCGGCACCTGGTTTCGGCGCAATGGGTTCATCAACTAATTTCCGGAGAAAAACCTTCAGAATATACCAATGATAAATATGTGGTAGTTCATTCCCACTATCGCAACCGTAATGCTTATTTGACTGGCCATATTCCGGGTGCCATTGATATGGATACCAATGCGCTGGAATCACCGGAAACCTGGAACCGCCGCAGTCCCAAAGAGCTGAAAAAAGCCCTTGAAGAGCATGGGATCACAGCAGACACCACCGTGGTTTTATACGGGAAATTCATGTTCCCCGACAATGATGATGAATTTCCCGGCAGTGCAGCCGGAGACATTGGGGCTATAAGAAATGCTTTTATCATGATGTATGCCGGCGTCAAAGACGTGCGGGTACTCAACGGTGGATTCCAGTCATGGGAAGATGCGGGCTATGATATTAGTACGGAAGATGTACCGAAAAATCCGGTAGGTGATTTCGGGGCAGAGATTCCTGCAAATCCAGAACTGGCGGTAGATGTTCCCGAAGCAAAACACATGCTGGCAGCAGCAGATTCCGAACTGGTATGCGTACGCAGTTATCCGGAGTATATTGGAGAAGTAAGCGGTTATAATTATATAGAGGCAAAAGGCCGGATTCCCGGAGCTGTGTTTGCCGACTGTGGAAGTGATGCCTATCACATGGAAAACTACCGAAATGTTGACCATACCACCCGCGAATTCCATGAGACAGCAGAAATCTGGAAAAAAAACGGAATCACTCCCGACAAACACCTTGCTTTCTACTGCGGAACAGGCTGGCGCGGTAGTGAAGCCTGGTTTAATGCCTGGCTCATGGGCTGGCCCCACGTATCGGTTTATGACGGTGGCTGGTTTGAATGGAGCAATGATCCTGAAAACCCATACGAGACCGGAGTTCCGGAGGAAATGGCGTAATAGGAGCCTTTCTATATCAGCTAAGAGATTGTCTAAAATTACTTTGTACGTGAACCTGTCCCGGTGCTTCGGGAGTATCAGGGTCTAATGAATTCTGAAATCATAATATTAAAATTCTGAAATAAACTCAGAATAACGTTTGAAGATTTTTTTAGACAGCCTATTTGCTTCTCTAACATTATAGTCAAGAATCAGGTTATTTCTGCAGTTTCCCGGCGAGGCTTTCTTACATCCTTTTGAAATTGCCTCACAAATCATTATATTGAATATCAAAGTATTACATTATGAAAACTACGGTAATTTTAGCTCTGCTTTTCAGTATATTTTCTACCGGTTGTAAAGACAACCGTCAAACGGAAAAAGTAAATCCAACCATAGATCATGAAGAAGCCGTTCATCCTGAACAAGTTGGCTGGGAAGATGATATAGAACTGGACAATGGAAAACAATGGCAGGTAGACAGAGGAACCACAGAAGGAGTTCAGGGGATGTCGGGGATTCTAAAAGACAGTGATCCTGGCACCGTGGAGGAATACAGGGAATTGGGAAAGCGTATGGAAGAAGAAAGAAACGCCCTCGAAAATAACCGCACCCGGGAAGAAAGTCCGTCTAACGACAATCTGAATATTTATATGGATGCACTTAACGAAAAAATTCGGGAGCTTCAGGAAGTAGAATCTGTAGAAGAAGGCAGCCGAATCAAATCTGAACTGGAGCAACATTTCTACGCCTGGTCAAATTATTTCGTATAATCTGAAAATTCTCACTCTTTATATTTCCCGAACCTGACTCAAATCATATTCCGGCAGGCGCAAAGCAGCTACTTTTGGTGAAAATCCAAACCATGAAAAAGTCAGTTGCTTTACTTTGTATTCTTTTCACTGCGTTAATAGGTTGTGAGGATCAGAAAAATGCAGAACAACCTGCATTGGAAGAAGTCCATCAGCAACATAATTCAGAGCGTCCCGATCCCATGGCCTGGGAATCAAAAATACAACTTGATAAAGGACAGCAATGGAAAGCTAACAAAGCAACTACCGAAGGGGTGCAAAATATGTTGTTACTGTTAAAGGAAACTTCAACAGCATCTTTGGAAAATTACCAAAAGCTTGGGGATGATCTTGCCGAAGAACTTAATACCCTGATTTCTGAATGTAACATGAAAGGCCCATCCCACGACAATCTTCATATTTATCTCAAACCTTTAATCGTACATATTGCTCAGTTAAAAGAAGTTAATTCACAAACAGAAGGAGAAAAGATTTCTTCAGAAATTGAAGCACACCTGCAGGCTTATAGAATATACTTTATATAAAAGCAAAAAAATGAACCGTAGGTCAGGATTCTCCCCCATTTCCTGACTTCGGTCATAAAATAAGGGCTCAGTTGCCCTTATTTTTGTTTTAGATAAAAGCAAAATCGGATTTTCTACCTGAAATTTTCAGTAAGAAATTTTTACGATCTATTATAACTATTGTAAATGAATACAATTACAACAGATAATAAAAGTCTACAGCAACGGCTAAAAGCATTAAAAGAGGAGAAAAACGCGGTGATCCTGGCACACTATTACCAGGAACCTGACATTCAGGAAGTGGCCGATTTTATAGGAGATAGTCTGGAACTGGCGAAAAAAGCAGCGCAAACTTCTGCAGATATCATCGTTTTTGCAGGCGTACATTTTATGGCCGAAACAGCAAAGATCCTAAATCCTTCAAAAAAAGTATTATTGCCCGATCTTAATGCCGGCTGCTCCCTCGCCGAGAGTTGCCCTCCCGATGCTTTTCAGAATATAAAAAGTGAATACCCCGATCATGTGGTGGTAACCTATATTAATTGTTCGGCAGAGATTAAGGCCATGAGTGACCTGGTGTGCACCTCATCTAATGCTGAAAAGATAATAAATTCGATTCCGGAGGAGAAAGAAATAATTTTTGCGCCCGATAAAAACCTTGGCAGGTACCTTATCGAAAAAACCGGAAGAAACATGTTGCTTTGGGACGGCGCCTGCATTGTACATGAAGCTTTTTCACTGGACAAGCTTCTTGAACTTTACAAAGAACATCCCTCGGCAATGATCATTGCCCATCCCGAATCTGAAGATCATATTCTGAAAACAGCAAATTATATAGGTTCCACTTCGGGAATGTTGAATTTTGTAAAAAACAGCGATCACGACACCTTCATCGTGGCTACAGAGGCAGGGATCCTGCACCAGATGCAGAAGGATGTACCCCATAAAACCCTTATTCCTGCTCCTGCCAAAGAAGATAATACCTGTGCCTGCAGTGAATGTGCTTTTATGAAAATGAATACGCTTCAAAAATTATACAACTGTCTTGAAAAAGAAACACCGGAGATCCTGCTGGAGGAGAGTCTCATGAAAAAAGCGCACCTCCCCATTCAACGTATGCTGGAAATATAAAAAGATGAAAACAGATGTGCTGGTAATAGGTTCGGGAATTGCAGGGTTGAGCTTCGCAATAAAAACAGCCGAAAAAAGACCCGATCTTGATATTATTGTGCTTACCAAAAACAGCAAAGATGTATGTAATACAGCACATGCTCAAGGTGGAATGGCTGTGGTTCTGGACCAGATTAGTGACAGTTTTGAACAGCATACAGAAGATACCATTAGGGCGGGAAAAGGTCTAAACGAGCGAAACATCGTGGAAATGGTAGTATCCCAGGCGCCCGAAAGATTGCTGGAACTTATTGAATGGGGTGCGAAATTTGATGAAGACCGTTATGGAGACCTGGAATTGGGTCTGGAAGGCGGCCATTCCCAGAAAAGAATTATTCATCACCGGGATCTTACCGGCCGGGAAATTTACACTAAGCTGCGTCTTAAAGCAAAATCTTTGGAAAGCATCCAATTTATAGATAATTATTTTGTGACAGACTTGCTTGTGGGCCGCTCTTTATGTACAGGAGTAACTGTGTTGGACAAGGAAGACAACCAGTACAAAAATATTTTCTCAAAAATCACTTTTCTCGCATCTGGTGGCAGCGGAATGATCTTTGAAAACACCACCAATCCCGCTGTAGCAACGGCCGATGGATTGGCCATGGCGTATCGTGCAGGAGCCAGCATCAGGGACATGAGCTATATCCAGTTCCATCCCACTGCACTTTACGAAAAGGATAAACATCCTTTATTTCTCATTTCTGAAGCTGTGCGCGGCTTTGGGGCGTACGTGGTGAACCATAAGGGCAATCGCTTCTTGCTCCAGCACGATCATCGGGGCGAATTGGCCACACGGGATATTGTTTCTGAAGCCATCGTAAAAGAATTAAAAATTTCAGGAGAGAAGTCGGCTTTTCTGGATTGCAGGCATCTGGATTATGCAGATTTTCAAGAACATTTTCCTACCATCGTTTCATACTGCCTGTCCATCGGTATCGATATCCGGATAGACCTCATCCCCATTGTACCTGCAGCACATTACCAATGCGGCGGAATTGCTGTGGATGTATTCGCCCGGACTTCTGTAAAGAATCTTTACGCATCGGGAGAATGTGCGCACACCGGTCTTCACGGAGCCAACCGTCTTGCTTCCAATTCTCTTTTGGAAGCACTGGTTTTCTCTCACCAGGCTGCAAAAGTGGTCCTTCAGGAAATAGATTTGATCAAAGCCCCGGAAACTAATGCAAACCTTTCAGAAAAACATACAGGACCAGAAGCCGATCCTACGATCATTAGCAGTTTAAAGATTCGTCTCAATGAACTTATGACTTATGATCTTCTCTATTCCTCCGGAAAAGATGAAAAAGAAGGGGCTCTACAACAACTTTTAATGCTTCTGGAGATACTTCGGGAAGATACTCCGTTTAATACGGGTACAACGGAATTTTATGAGTTGAGAAATATGGTTCAAACCGCGGTATTAATTCTTGAAGATGCCATTCAGCATTCAAAAAGCAGAGTGATCCATATCTAGCCTCTTCAGAAAAGCAGTCTCTTTTATAAGATTCAGCTGATTATGTTAAAACATAGAGGTAAATGGAAATAAAGTGGCAGAAAGTTCCCAGCAGTACAAAAACGTGAAAAATGGCATGATTGAATTTAATCCTGTCCATGCTGAAAAATAAGGCACCAATGGTGTAGGCGATCCCTCCCGCCGCCAGCCACAGCAACCCTTCAACCGATAAATTATCCACCAGAGGTTTTACAGCGAATACAATGATCCACCCCATAACCACATACATAATGGTAGAAAGTGTTCTGTATTTTCCTATAAAGAACAATTTTAAGATCGCACCTGCCAAGGCCATTCCCCATATTGTTCCAAAAATGATCCACCCCGTAGTGCCCTGCAACGTTACCAGCGAGAAAGGAGTGTAAGTGCCGGCGATGAGAATGTAAATAGAAGCATGGTCAAGAATGTTCAGCTTGTACCTCCATCCCGGCTTTTTTGCGTTGTGATAAAAGGTGGAAGCCGCATATAATAGGATCATGCTGGCACCAAAAATGCTGAAACTTACCAGGTGAACCGTTTCTCCAAGTTTACTTGCACGCCAAACCAGGAGGACGAGTCCAAGAATACTGAGTCCCAATCCAAATGCGTGAGAAATAACATTTAATTTTTCCTCAAAAGGCGGATATGTTTTTTGATCTTTGCTCATGGTGTAAGCCCTGGAAATAAAAGAATAGTTCATGCAAAAATAACAAACTAAAAGGGAACCCTTTTCTTCTCCGGAAGCTTTGTTTGGCTGGTTTTGGAATTTTCTTCAGGTGTGTGGATTATCACCAAAATTACTATCTTGAAAGCTTCTGAAAATCATCTTTTATTATGAACATGAACAAACTCCATAGAATTATATTCGGAATAACATTTTTGCTCCCTGTACTTTTTTTCGGCCAAAATGACCGGGAAACTTATCCCCCCAAAGGATTTGTTTACGTACATAAAGTGATACCTGAAGTTGCTTATGATATTCGGTATGCAGGAGACCATAACTTTATAGGAGAACCTATTGAAGGATACAAAAATCCTGTGGCGCTGCTAACTTCAGAAGCTGCAGATGCTTTAAGAAAAGTACAACAGGAATTAAAAAATCAGGGATACCAGTTAAAAGTTTTTGATGCTTACCGGCCTCAGCAGGCTGTAAATCATTTTATAGCATGGGCAAAGGATACAGCTGCTACCCAGATGAAACCGGAATTTTATCCCGAGGTCGATAAAAAGGATTTATTTAAACTGGATTATATCGCGAGCAGATCTGGACATACCCGTGGCAGCACGGTAGATCTAACCATTATTGACTCTACATCGGGAAAAGAACTGGATATGGGAAGTTCGTACGATTTTTTTGGAGAGATTTCTCATCATGGTGCTCCCGGAATTACCCCTAAACAGGAAAGGAACAGATCTTTACTCAAAAACACCATGCAAAAACACGGTTTTCGTCCGTTGGCAACAGAATGGTGGCATTACACTTTAGAAAACGAACCTTATCCAGATACTTATTTTAAATTTCCGGTGAAATAATCCCAACTTTACTACCAAGTCACTGATTATTAGTAAACAATTAAATTTTTATATCAATAAATTGTTTATTTTTGCTCCCGCACCCCCAAAGTAAATTTAAATATGGACCTGATAATTGCTTTAGTTTCTATAGACATTATTGCTTCAAAATTCCTGAATTGCTACATTACCTCGGAAAGGCTGAGTGGTACCGACGAGAAAAGGTTTTCGATCTTCGGAAGGTTTTTTGAAAGACTGGGTTTTAAAAATGATAACTGGCTTTCCTTTTATTTTACAATTTTCCTTGTGGTGATATCTGCTTATGCTTTGACCACATTTTTTACAGGAACTGCATTTAAAGTACTCTATATTTTTACGGGATTATTTACGATCATTCTTAATTTAGGAGCTGCTCACAGCAGTTACTTCGGAAGAAAGAATTTTATTACCGAAAAACTCCTTCAGAATTAGAAAATTAAAAATCCTAAAGAGAACTTTTACCTTGTAATCAGCCTCTTCAGAAGATTGACATATACTAGAGGAAACCGAGCTCACGCGCCTTATTTATTAAAGTAATATCCCGGAGGTCTTCCACACCGAAAGCTTCTCTCATTATTTTCTTTCTCTTTTCAATGGCCGCCAGGGAAACAGGAACAACATCTGGTAATTCTTTTGTTTTTACCCCGCAGGACAAATGGTAAAGTATATCACGATCGGTCTTATCTACGTAAAAATCATTGACAATTTGTTTTCTCATTAGATCCTGCACTGTCTGGCTGCTATAAGTCTGTCCTTCCAGTACCGTATCAAACGCAAACAAAAATTCTGTCGCAGTAACATCACTTTTTATCATAAAGGCTTCCGGCCTAAGGCTCTTAAGGATTGAGAGTAACCGGATATTCTGAACAAACATCGTGAGCACGATCAATTTAGTGTTGGGGGAAGATTGCCTTATCTTTTTCCCCAGGTCTTCTCCAGAGGAAATTTCCCTGTTCTTTGAGGGGGGCAGGCCAATATCCAGAAACACGACATCATAGAAACTGTCATTTATTGAAGTTTCTATTTTATCATTGGCCTCATCTGAAGTATTTGCGGTGTCTATAATAAGCCGATAGGAATCTGATCTATTATCCAGAAGCACTTTTTTGTAACCTTCTATGATAATAGGATGATCATCGACCATTAGGATCCTGAGTTCTTTAGTCATTGATTAAATTTTTATTTTACCGGAACTTTTACTACAATCTTTGTACCTCCATCTCCCGAGGAAAGCTTCCAGGTTCCATGAATACTTTTTACCCTTGATTTCATATTTCTAAGACCAATACCTTTCATGGTTTTACTGGTATCAAACCCGGTACCGTTATCCTGTATCAACATTTCCAGGTTATCTCTCACTTCTCTAAAACTTATGGTCACCTTTGTTGCACCGGCATATTTGCTAATATTATTTACAGCCTCCTGAATAATTCTGAAAAGATTAATCTTTAATTTACTACTCAGTTGCTCCCATTCTATAAATTCGTCATTTTGAAAATGTAATTCAAAATTTCCTGCTTTTTCTTGATTTGCCAGATATTCTGCCAGGATCTCAAGAAAACTTTCCTTGTGAGAAAAAAAATCTGATTGCAGATCGTGAGACACATTCCGCACCTCTTCCTCAATTGAGCGCAGATCCTGAATATATTTTTTCCTGGACTCTAAAGATTCTTTGTCTGTCTTGTCGTGCAGACTTTCCAGCATAAATCTTACTCCGAATAATTTTCCCAGGATCCCGTCATGTAATTCTTTGGAGATCCTGTTTTTTTCCCGGTGTCGTCCCTCTTCCAATTTGTTCTGCTGAACAAGTAGCAGGTTATAAATCTCTTCGTTGGAATGCTGTTGATCCTGCTCCAACTTGAGTTGTTTATTTCTGTTGCGCTGGTAGACATTTACAAAAACCAGGAGTATAACCCCCAGAACAGCAGCTGATCCCATATAGATATAATTCATTTCCCGACTTAGGTTTTCGTTACGGGCAATGAACTCATCTGTTTCAAACCGGATTCGGGCAAATTTATTCCTAATAGCTCTTTCCTCTCTTTGCAGGCTGTCACTAATAGTAACATAATCATTCAGGTAATTATTCGAATTTTTTAAATCTATTTTAGAAAGTAGCAACATAGAGGCCAGCAGGTCTCTGTAATTCATGGTCTCTTCTGCCAGGTTTTTAGCTTCCGAAGCAAAATTTACAGCTTTTAGAGTGTCTCCTTTGCCAAGATGATATTCGCTTAAATGTAGTTTATTAATGACAACACCTCCACTATGCTGAATGCTATCACGAATATGAAGAGATCTCATTAATTGAGATTCTACATTTAATTTCGGATTTGCCTTCATGCGGGAGTAAGCCAGATTATCTTGTAACATGGCATAAATACTAGGCTGCTTTTGGAAGAGACTATCCACCAAAAGCGCCTTCTCATAATTCACTATAGCCTTGTTATATTCACCATCATTTTCATAGACCACTCCTATATTGTTCAGGGTATTGGCTTCCAAAACTGGGTCATGCAGTTCTCTAGCACTTTCCATTGCTCTCCTATGATACTCTAAAGCCTTATCATATTCGGCTAATTGATTAAAAAGAATCCCCAGATTATTATATCCTATATAAAGCTGTCTGTGTTCCTGTAAAGGTTTAATAATCCTGATGGCCCTGGCAGTGGTAGTTTCACTTCCGGTATAATCTTTTACGTTCTTTTGAAGAATAGCCAGATTTAAGAGCATCCTGGCCGAATAAAAATCATCTCCTGCCTTTGAATATAAAATAGAAGCTTTATTATAATGGAAATAGGCACTATCAATGATTTCATAATCCACGAAAAAGCTGGCCAGATCCCAATGAGCTTCTGCCATTCGAAGGGAATCAGATAGCTTCTTCGAAAGTTTCATGGTCTTTTCATTCCAATGTCTAAACGCTAAGGAATCGTTTTGTCTATAGAAGTGATAAGAAATATCATATACTAATGCATTTTTTAAAGAGTCTTCTGGTAAATCAATTATTAAAGATTTTACAGAATCTGTATTTGAATTACCTTCTAAAAATTCATTTTTCAGTATTGCCAATTTTTTAGCTTCCTCAGATTGTACAACCTGTGGTTCCTCCTTAGAGCAGGCTGCTAAAAAGAGACTAATAAGCAAAAAATAAAGCGTATTTTTTATAACTCTGTATTAATAGATTTTGGGTAAAAATAACAAAACCCCACGAATGGAGTTTTATTACATTATAATATAGATCATTTTTAATTTTTAGGATCTTTTTTATCATACACATCCCCTTCATTACCAGTATCACCTACAGGTTCTGTTGGCAATTCTACGGGATTTTCTAAAATTTCATCCTGTGGTAACTCTTCGGGCTCACAAGAATAAAAGCATGCTACTGCAAACATGGAAAATAAGATTCGTGACAAATTCTTCATAATAAGTGGTTTTAGTGGTTAAACAATAAAACATTTTCAATGAATAAGCTGGTTAGAACCAAGACTACCTGGTTAAGACTGAAAATGGATGTTAGGTAAAAATGCTTATTATTGTGACAGAGATAAAGATCTCCGGATTCATCAGTTGAATAGCTTCATCATATACATATAAAGCACAAAACACTTATAATTAGCAATATAGAGAATAATTCCAGTAGGTGGAAGATTAAACAATATTTTAAAGCTTCCGAAAATCATTTAAAAGGGTGCTTCTTAAGACACCCTTTTAATGCTAATTAAATAAAGTAGTTTATGAAACAATGCTAAAACGAATATAACTGTACCCCTACAAAAACAATCCGCAATTTTCCGGCATGTTGTTTCATTAATGTAAAGCAAATGTATAGTATGGATCTCAATCAACCTGAAATTTTCCCGTACAATATTTACGGGTTTGAACTTTTTTAATGTTTTTTTTAAAAAAAGAGAGGCTGACAATGACGCCAACCTCTCTTCAACTGCTAATCAACTAAAATATTAGTATAAATATTCCAGGGCTACCCTATCATAATACCCAAAATTTCCATCTTCGTTCGCACTAAAGCAAGCCAGCATGATAGAATTTGAATCATACCCTCTTGGAGTTCCCGGAATGTGAACTGCACCATCATTTCCCGCTGCTTCTCCACTTTGACCACAACTTTGTCTTGTAGACCAGTCGGTATGACGTAATCCAACAGAATGTCCTATTTCATGTGTAATTACATGCTCATTGGTAGCAGTGCTGTAGTTTTCCATTCCCGAAAAGATCTGTACATACTTATATGCATTTCCACCACTTGGAAAACCTGCTACTCCCCCAGCCTGTCCATTAGGGTTTTGATATACCACAATATCATAAGGACCATAATTTGTTCCGAAGGTGAGCGTAAAATTAAGTCCGATGTTAAGAGCATTATAGTTGCTTACCGCTCTTTGCAAAGCTGTTCTCTGCTTGGAAGTAAGAGCCTGTCCTCCTCCTGTAAATCCTATTATATTCACAGTTCCAGGGTTTACCAGATTATAGGTTCTATACTGTTTCCCGGTAATTGCCGATGGTCGCATAGACGATAATTGATCTGGGCTCATCACAATATCTCCTTCAATTAAAAGACTCTTCTCTGTAGATCCATCGGGCAACAGGAAATCAATCATTTCCACGTCTTTATTGTTGAAATGGAGAGAAGAAATTTGCTTCAGGATAACTTTGGAGACTTTTTCATCCTGCTGCACGGTTTGAATTTCTTCCTCTGGGATCTCATCCTTTTCACAAGAAACAAGAAAGCTACCTGCCAACATCATTGTAAAAATTAATTTGTAATACTTCATCATAAATAAATTTAGGGTTAATAGATGCTGAAATTAACTTTCTCAATTCTTAATTCCCGAAATTTTACCGTACAATTTTTACGGGTACGAAGATTTAATAAAATCTTAACTTATTCATTTTGAGAAATAAAGCTTTCATTTCACGTTTAGCTAATGATCATAAAATAATTTACAACCCGTACATTTTATACGGGTAAAAATTAGCTACTTACTTAAATATATATTAAAATTGAACAATAAATGTTGAAATAAAAACGAACGTCATCTGGTATACATTACTTATTCTAAAATAAAATTGTCCCCACCACTATAGTGATAAAATTGCAAAAATCAGGATTGCAAGCAGTCCATCCCTTAATTAATAAAATAACGCAATGATTTTACAGGGTTTATCTATCGTTATATTTCTGCTCTTGTATGCCATTTTAACCATCTGGGCATGCTATGATATTTTTCATGACCAACATTTAAAATCTACACAAAAAATGTTGCTAATAATCTTTATCCTCGCCCTTCCGGTTTTAGCACCCATCATTTATTTTCTCTGGAAAGGCAACACAGAATTAGATAAAAATATATTTTCTTCCAGATCCTGATTTCTGGCAGCTTTACAAAATCAATTTTTAACTTCTGAACCCCTCAAATTCTTCTGTATTCTGAAGTAAACTGGCATAAATCTGAAAAATTCAGGGGCTTATGTAACTTTCCTTCTTTACATTAAACAAATTACCATATATTTAACAATCATCTAATCAAACTTTTAAAGAATGAAAAATTTCAGATTAAAACCGATGGCATTTTTGATGTTATCGCTGCTATTGTCGGTTTTTGTTTCCTGCGACAAGCTAAAAGGTCAGGAAAAAGTCACTACAGATCCCGGTTTATCTATTGAATTTGATAAATATGAACTGGAAAACGGACTTAATGTAGTCCTGCATCAGGATAAATCTGATCCTATTGTTTCCGTTGCCATTCAATATGGTGTGGGATCAAATCGTGAGAAAAAAGGGCGTACTGGTTTTGCCCATCTCTTTGAACACATGCTTTTCCAGGAATCTGAAAATGTTCCGCAGGATCAATTTTTTAAGAAAATTCAGGATGCCGGTGGAACTCTTAACGGAGGCACCTGGCAGGATGGAACTGTCTATTACGAGGTAGTGCCAAAAAATGCTTTGGAAATGGTTATGTGGCTGGAATCTGACCGTATGGGATACCTGATAAATACTGTCACCGAATCTGCTTTTGCAAATCAACAGGAAGTTGTTCAGAATGAAAAACGCCAGCGGGTAGATAATAACCCATACGGACATACGGGATGGGTCATCGATAAAAATTTATTTCCCGACGGTCATCCATACAGCTGGCAGGTAATTGGAGAACTTGAGGATCTTCAAAATGCTACAGTGGAAGACGTAAAGGAGTTTTACGATAAATTTTACGGACCCAATAATGCTACTTTGGTAATTGCCGGAGATTTTGATGAAACCGAAGCCCGGGAACTGGTAGAGAAATATTTTGGAGAGATTAAAAAACGTCAGGAAGTGGAGCCTCTGGAAGTTCAGAATGTGAGCCTTGAGGAAACAAAACGACTTTATCACGAAGATAATTTTGCCAGCGCACCTCAGCTGAATATGGTATGGCCTGCTGTTGAGCAGTACACACAAGATGCGTATGCTCTGGACTTTCTTGGAGAAATTCTTTCAGATGGAAAAGAAGCACCGCTGTATAAAGTTCTTGTAGAAGAAAAGGAGCTTACTTCCCAGCCTTATGCATTCAACAGTGCAGACCAGATTGCCGGAAAATTCAGGATCATGGTCACCGCCAATGCAGATGTTGACCTTGACAGTGTAGAAGCCGGAATCAGTGAAGCTTTCAGGCTTTTTGAAAAAGAAGGGGTTACAGAGCGGGACATTGAACGTATTAAAGCCGGACTTGAAACAGATTTCTATAATGGAATTAGCAGCGTACTTGGAAAATCCTTTCAACTAGCACAATATGATGTTTTCACAGGTGATCCCGGATATATTGAGCAAGATATCGAAAACATCAAGGCAGTGACCAAAGAAGATGTGGTACGGGTTTATGAAAAGTATATTAAAGGAAAGCCTTTCGTCCTTACCAGTTTTGTCCCTAAAGGTCAAATAGAACTCATTGCTGAAAATTCTGAAAAAGCAGAAGTTGTAGAGGAAGAAATCACTGAAAATGTAGCTACTGAAGTTGCCGAAATGGAACAGGAAGTTCAAAAAACACCTTCTAAAATTGATCGCTCTGTGCAACCTGAAATGGGCGAAACCCCGTCTTTAAATGTACCTGAAGCCTGGACCGTTCAATTAGAGAATGACCTGGAAGTATATGGAATCGAGCAAACAGAACTGCCACTGGTTAACTTCAGTCTTGTGATAGAAGGAGGCCATTTACTGGATGATCTTTCTAAAAACGGAGTAGCCAACTTAATGACAGACATTCTTATGGAAGGAACTGCCAATAAAACTCCGGCAGAACTTGAAGAAGAAATCGATCTTTTGGGAGCAAACATATATATGTATACCACCAATGAAACTATTGTAATACGCGGTAATACCTTAAAGCGTAATTTCAATGAAACCATGGACCTGGTGCAGGAAATCCTGTTAGAGCCGCGTTGGGATGAAAAAGAATTTGAACGTATTAAAACGAGTACCATCAATGGCATCAAAAGAAATGAAGCAGATCCTAACTGGATAGCCAGTAATGTTTACAACAAGATACTTTATGGTGAAAACCATCCTTTTGCATATCCGACATTGGGAACAGTGGAATCTGTAGAAGCAATTACCATTGATGATTTAAAAGAATATTACAACAAGTATTTTTCACCAACAGTGAGCAATTTCCATATTGTTGGAAATGTTACCAGAGATGAAGCGCTGGCTTCCCTGGAGGGGATTGAAGAGAACTGGGCACCAAAAGAAGTTACTATTCCGGAATTTGAGGTAACCAACAACCGCGACAAAGCATCTTTGTATTTTGTAGATGTGCCAGATGCTAAGCAATCTGTGATCAACATAGGTTATATTGCCTTACCACGAACCAACCAGGATTATTTCCCTGCAGAAGTTATGAATTACAAATTAGGGGGTTCTTTCTCAGGAAATGTGAATCTTATCTTACGGGAAGAGAAAGGATATACCTATGGAGCACGTTCTGGGTTTAGCGGGTCCAAAATTCCCGGCACTTTTACCGCATCTTCAAGTGTTCGAACAAATACTACCGGCGAATCGGTTGGAATTTTCAGGGATGAGATCGCAAAATATAAAGAAGGAATTTCAGAAGAAGATCTTGAATTCACCAAAAATGCCCTCATCAAATCGAATGCACGTCGTTTCGAAACCCAGGGATCTTTACTGGGAATGCTACAGGAAATGAGCACTTACGACCTGGATCCAAAATATATTGAAAATGAAGAAGAGATCATTGGAGCCATGACTTTAGAACAGCATAAAGAACTAGCCAAAAAGTACCTGGATGAATCCAAAATGGCGTATCTGGTTGTAGGAGATGCCGCAACTCAATTTGACCAGTTCAAAGAAATGGGCTTTGATGAAGTTAAACTACTAGACAAAAAAGGTGAAGAAGTTCAACTTTCTGAAGTTAAGCCTTAAATCTAGAATATTAATTGATCTGAAAACCTGCCTCTCCGGCAGGTTTTTTTCTTTATTGCCTTTTCTTGCATAACTGAATCCCGGAATTGTTTTCCGTATTTCTTTATTCTCTATAACCTATTGAATTACAAAATTTCAATGAAAAAAATAAATTCTAAAATATTTTAGACTACATCCTTTTCGATGCTGCTATCGTTGATAATTATATGTTAAGATAAAATCGGGAATAGGAAATGAACTCAGCGTCCACGAAATTTGCGGAATGCAAAAAAAATTTAGTGGAAGAGACAAACAGAAGGAACGGGTAATATTGTTGGTCCTTGGAACTTTAATTGCCCTGGGGCCATTTTCTATTGATATGTACCTGCCCGCTTTTGAGAGCATCGCCAGTGAATTCAGCATATCAAAAGCAGAAGTAGGTTTTTCCTTAACCAGTTATTTTATTGGAATTGCACTAGGTCAGTTGGCCTACGGTCCAATCATGGATAAATTCGGCAGAAAACGCCCCTTGTTGATAGGGCTAATAATATATGTGCTGGCAGCCATAAGTTGTTTTTATTCCCCTAGTCTCGACTGGCTGGTAATTTCCCGGTTCTTTCTTGCCGTAGGTGCTTCGGCTGGAATGGTAGCTTCAAAAGCAGTTGTGAGGGATATTTTCCCTTCAGAAGAGGTGGCCAGGGCCATTTCATTTTTAATGTTGATCATGGGAGGCGCTCCCATTATTGCTCCTACCGTGGGTGGAATTGTCATCACTTATTATTCCTGGCATATTATTTTTCTCATCCTGGCGGTTTTTGCGGGACTCATGTTTCTGAGTGTAACTCTCTTTTTACCTGAAAGTATTACCCCCGACAAATCTGTGGAACTAAAACTGAATAAGGTAATTTCAAAATACACCGGAATTTTCATCAACAAGATTTTTCTCACATTTTCACTGGCGGGAAGCCTGGCAATAGGTGCGATGTTTGCCTATATTTCAAATGCACCTGTTCTTTTTATGGATAATTTTCACCTCACAGAAACACAATTTGGATGGCTGTTTGGACTTAACGCCGCCGGATTAATAGCGGGAAGTCAGCTCAACAGAATGGTCCTGAAGAAGTTTACAACTTTTAGAGTGACTCTTAACATTAGTGTTTTGCTAGTGGTTTTGGCTTTAGCATTTCTTCTGAATGCCTTTTCCGGAGACAATTTTTATATCACGGTATTCCTGTTATTCCTAATCCTGTTTTTACTTGGTTTCCAAAATCCAAATACCACAGCATTATCTTTATATCCCTTTGAGAAAAGAGCCGGAAGAGCTTCTGCCCTTGTGGGAAGCCTCAAAATGATTCTTGGAGCAGTCGCTTCTTTCATCATCAGTCAGTTTACCGGAGTAAGTATGTTGCCGTTAGCACTTACTCTTCTGGTGTGCCTTAGTTTAAGCTCACTTTTGCTGTTTCGGTTTCAGTGGAAAGAAAAAAGATCCCTTATCATTATTGGCAGGTAATTCCTCTTTAGCTGCTGAACACCAGAACTGGACAATCCCGATCCTGTAATCTGCCTCCCTTTTTTTCAGAAAGAAATCGTGCCTTACTCCTCTTTTTCATGTATAACTTTTAGTCCGGCTAAAATAAGGTCAAATTCCTGAAGTATTTCTGCTTTTTTGGCTTCTAAGGCTTCTATTTCAGGAGTAGGCCTGGATAAAAATTCCCTGAATTCTCCTATTGTTTCTGCCAGCCGGTTTGCCTGAATATAATGAACAGAAGTGGTGTTTTTATGCACAAGGTTCGAAAGGTCTTCTTCACTTTCGTCATTGGCCGCCTCTAAAAACTCTTTTCTGTAAAGCTCAAAAGCACGAATAACATTACCAATCAATTTGTGCAGGATTTCTGCATTGTCCCCTGCAATCTTTTTATATCTCGAGATTTCAAATGCCTTTTCTGAACCGAATTGAACAGGTGCTTCCGGTTTATTTGAATCCTTCTGTTCAACGGGTTCCGGATTGCCGGCTCCGACCTCCTTTTCAGCTGCCGTAAAATTCTTTCCGGAACCGGAAAGGTGCTTGATAATCCGTTTTTTTAAGTCTGCAGGTTCAAAGGGTTTGGTTAAAAGATCACTGAATTGGGTAGCATGCTGCGCCTGTTGCACCTCCTGATTCTTATCTGCTGTGAGGGCAAGAATGGGCGTATTCTTATATCCCGAAAGTTTCCTGATCTGCCTGGTAGCTTCATATCCATCCATGACAGGCATTCTTACGTCCATCAAAATAAGATCATAGACTTTTCTTTTTGCCATTTCCAGGGCTTGTTTTCCATTAGTAGCATAATCTGGTTCCAGCTGCCACCAGTTCTGCAGAAACTGCACCAGGATCTTCCGGTTTATTTCCACATCCTCTACCAGCAGCAGGTTCATTTGGTTGAAATGCGATAAGTCTTCAGGAATTTCCATTAGTTCTTCAAAGGGAATCTCGTCATAAGCAATTTTAACAGGAAGGTTAAAATAAAATACAGATCCCTCCCCTACTTTGCTTTCCACTTTAATTTCACTCCCCATTAATTCTAGCAACAGCTTTGTAATACTAAGTCCTAGACCGGTACCTCCATAATGGCGCACCGTGGTACTTTCTGCCTGGGCAAATTTGTCAAAAATATGATCTACTTTATCTTCCGGAACACCTATGCCTGAATCCTGAATAGCAAAATCAAGCCACAAGACATCCTCTTCCCTTTCACTTAAATTCACTTCTATCACCACCCTTCCTTTTTGAGTGAATTTTACGGCATTACTTACGAGATTATGTAATATCTGGGACAGTTTAAGTTGATCTGTAGTAATACGCTCAGGAATAGTTTCATCAAGGTTTAAAAGCAGGCTCGTATCATTTGCCAAAGCCTGGGGTTCATGTGAATTTTTTAAACTGAACAATAAATCGTGCAGGTTAAAGGCATTTTCTGCCAGCTCCATTTTTCCTGCTTCCAGTTTGCTGAAATCAAGAATATCGTTGATAAGAGCCAGAAGATTTTTAGCAGAAAAGCTCAAAGAACCAAGATTATCTTTCTGGTCATCCCGTGGATTCTGTTCCAGTAAAAGATTGGTGATTCCTATCACTGCATTTAAAGGAGTCCTAATTTCATGGCTAATGGTAGAGACAAAATCTTCTTTTGCCCGGGAAGCAGCTTCGGCTTCTTCTTTTGCATTTCTCAAAGCCTCCTCTGTCATCTTTCTGTGGTGAATGTCGAGGTTCATACCCGACCATTTGATGACCCTGCCACTAACATCCAGGATTGGAATGGCTCTTACGTTTGTCCATTTATATCCGCCCGCGGCATTCTTCAGCCTGAATTCTGCATCAACTTTTGTTCGGGAGGCTACCGCTTCATTCCATTGACTTGCTGCATACTCTCTGTCCTCCTTATGTACCGCCTGCAACCAGCCTTTACCATAAAATTCTTCAAAGGTTTGGCCGGTAAAGCTGCGCCAGGAAAGACTATCCTGTAATACTTCGCCATTGGGCGCAGTTTCCCACACCGCCAGTGCAGAAGCTTCCACCAGGTTACGGAAACGCTGCTCACTTTCTCGCAGTGCTTTCTCGATCTCTGCTCTTTCCACCGCTTCCCGAGCTTTATCAGAAACTTCTTTTATCAGCGCAATTTCATCCAAGGTCCAACGCCGGGGATCAGAATCATGGATTTCAATTACTGTAACTAAATTTCCGTTTCTTAGTAATGGCACACCTATAAAGCCTTCGACCTGCAGATTTCTGAAAGATTCTTTGACCCTTTCATTTAATCCTAAATCCTGACGAAGATTATTATTTACTACTATTTCACCTGCAAGTAATAATTTTTTAAAAGCAGTCCCAAAATCTGAAACTGACCTTTCTTCCGGAAGACCAGAAATATTATTTTGATAACCAAACCCCTTCAGCATCCTGTCTCCATCTGAAGACACTGAGGAATAATATGCCCTGTTTACTTCCAAATGCTCCCCAAGGATCTCCATTGCCTTCTCCTGGATCTCTTCGGGTTCGGCCAGTTGTTGTAATGCATCATTCAACCTCAACAGAAAAGATTGTCGCTCTTCTGCTTCTTTACGTTTGGTGGTATCCTTAAAAATAACAGCTACCTGTTTTCTGTTAGCGGCATCAATTGGAAAGGCGTATACATCAAACCAGCGCTCCAACACTTCCGAATAATCTTCAAGACGAATAGACGCACCTGTTAGCGCCACTTTGCCATAAATCTTCTTCCAAAAGTCCGGACTTTCCGGGGCAAGCTCATTGAGTCTTTTTCCGAGGACATTTTTTAATCCCGATTGTTTTTCAAAAACAGGATTTGTATCTACAAAACGGTAATCAATACATTCTTCGTTGTCATCAAAAATAATATCCAGGAGGCAATAGCCCTCATCCATGGAATTTATGATCTTCCTGTATTTATCATTTGCTCGTTGAGCCAGTTCATCTTTGAGAAGAATTAGTTCCTGTTCAGCTTTTTTACGCTCGGTAATATCTTCTGTAGTTACCACCAGAAGTTCATTTATTCTGTTAGCTCTAAAATGGAACCAGTGCTGCAATCCATCTCCCTCATACCATATCTCCACATCTGTAGGCTCACCGGTTTCCACAGTTCTTTTAAACCTTTCAAAAAGTCCGGTTTCTTTGGAATTAGGAAATTCGTGCAGTAGTCGCTTACCAATAATGTCACGGGAGACCTTAAGTAACTTAAAGGTAAAAGCGTTTAACATTGAAAATTCGAAATCTTCTATGGTACCTTTTTCGTCATAAAGCGCCCGGTAAAGGATGATAGAATTGGGCGAGGCATCAAAAACGGATTGTAACAAAGCCCGGCTTTCTTTAATTTGATCGGCCTGGAGTTTTATTTCTTCCAGAGAATTCTTCAGCATCTCTGTTTCATTGACTACATGTTTGTCTGTAGTTTTTTTCTTCATTACATCTGTTACATCCAGCACCCGGTGGATAATGTATTCCACTTCACCCTCGGAGTTAATTACCGGGGTATTGATGGGACTCCAATATTTTTCCTCAAAAGTTCCGTCGGGGCGGCGCACATCGTAATGCTGAATGTTCATTCGGTGTGGCTTTTTCGATGACAATACACTTTTTAAAGATGCAGTCAGATTATTAACACTATTAGCCTCGGGTGCTGAAGGGTTATCGGGAAATGTTTCAAACATGTGCTTTCCTATAATACGCTCCCGGCTGGTAAAGGTGGCTTCAAGATATGCATCACTTGCCATTTCGATATGTAAATCGGGAGTAAGCACCAGGTAAGAATCGGGTGCATTTTGAAGCACCTTCAATAAATTTTTACTGCGTTCTTCGCTTCTTCGCAGTTCTTCTTCGGCCTGTTTGCGTGCGGTAACATCCTGCACAAGACCTATCAGCTTTACCACGTTGCCTTCTGCATCTGTGACCACACTTCCGTTAGCTTCCAGAATACGCATCTCTCCGCTTTTATGGAAAATTCGTCTTGTGTATTGATATCCT
The DNA here is from genome assembly GCF_014651535.1 of Salinimicrobium marinum. Lineage (GTDB taxonomy): Bacteria > Bacteroidota > Bacteroidia > Flavobacteriales > Flavobacteriaceae > Salinimicrobium > Salinimicrobium marinum. The sequence goes on along the minus strand of NZ_BMXB01000004.1, from coordinate 9,538 downwards.
TTTTTACTGGTCCTGGCTTTTTCCAGGATCTCTCTTACAATGGGTACATCCTCTGGGTGGGAATGCTCTTCAAGCCACTCCTGGGATGGAACAAATGAATCAGGTTCTTCCCCAAAAAGTCGGAAAAGACCTGCAGAGAAAAAGATGTTGTTGCTTTGAAGATCTGCTTCGTAACTTCCGGTTTCCGCAATTGTTTCGGTGGCACGCAGCAGCTTGTTAAATTTATTCCGTTCTTCTTCAGCTTTAAGTCTTTCGGTAATATCCTGCACAGTACCATATACCCGTACCGGTTTTCCTTTTTCATCATATATGATCGCAGCACGCCGGTGTACATGCCTGGTCGTCCCATCTGCACGATTTATGCGGGTAACCATATCAAGCGGTTCCCCTGTGGCATGGGTATGATCAATAGCATTCTTGTAGGCTTCCCGGTCTTCGGGGTGTACATGAGATAGAAATTCATCCATGCCAATTTCCTCCTGTTTGGGTTCCAGTCCTAAAATGCGGTAAAATTCTTCGGAATAGATAAAATTGTTCCCGGGCAACTTCCTTTCAAAGCTACCAATGTGCCCAATAGCCTGTGCATTTTTAAGCCTTCGATCCTCTTCCTGAAGCTGGACTTCTCTTACCTTTTGTTCATGGACATTTTGAGCAGTAACAATGAGGTGGGAAACAGCACCAGCTTGATTTTTCTCGTACGCCTTATAGGTTATCCTGTACCACTCCCATAAGCCCTCTTCTACTTTTAAACGGAGGTCCAGTTCCTTTTCTTCATGATCTAAAAGCAAACTTCCCTCTTCCAGGCTTTGCTCAAATAATTCATAGTCATTAGAATGCACAAGCTTTTTAAAAATATCAGCTCCTTCTCTGAATATATCTTCTGACAAATTTTCTAGAAACTCTTCTGCTTTTATATTAACATAGTGAATCTTTAACTCCTGTAGCCCTATCACAAACAGGAGATTGGGGCTTAATTGGGCAACCTTCCCGGGAAAGATTTCTACTTTGCTAAAACCTGAAGCATTAGTTTCATTAGAAGGCATATTTTTATCGGACATAAAATTAAGTTACAGAAATATAAACAGCAGAAAACAAAGGAATTTTCAGGTATAAATATCTCTTCAAAGATTATTTTTTTGATCTTAAAATACAACTATATTTTCCCTAATTTATCCCAAAAATTAGTGGAAATATGAAGGTTACGACAATAGCCCATAGAAAATAAACAGGAAGATAAAGAGCAATAGCTTTTCCCACAGCTTCCATATCCGTTTTTTTGGTGATCACCCTGAATAATTGAGCAGTTACCAGCAGAAGATTGAGCAGAATAAGACCATTGGCTCCCAGTACCGCAGCTCTGTTTGGTGTCATTCCCCATTCAGAAATACGAAACAGGATAGCAGAAAGTCCAATGCTGTTCACAATAATAGTCATGATTGATAACAGAAAAAGGATCCAGATTTCAGAACTCCTTTTGCTCTCTGCTGAAGTCCCTGCGATTGAAAAGAAGACAAGAGCCATCACCCCGATTAAGAGAGCATTGAATATGATGAGAAACTCACGGTCCCGGTAAGGATCATTACCCGAAAAAAGCATCGCAACGAGATAAATAACGAGCATTACCAGGACCAGCGGACTAAAAATTCTTGCAATTACCGGAGACACTTTACCAACCAACTGCGGATTCGTTTGAGTTAGATAAGTTCCCACAACCGGTACGGCTGCAAGACCGAATACTACAATATTCTGGAAATACCATTCTTCAATGCTAAATCCAATAAGTGAGAAAAGACCAATTGTAATTGCGGTCATGAGGCCACCTGCAATACAAATTAAGGCTGCGAGGACTACCAGATCTCCGTTATACTTTAAAAACTGCAGACGCTTTCCTGTATTATTATTCCACTCCTGTACATAGGTAAAGCCGAAAAGAATCCAGAGAAACAACAACAAATGAGTACAGGCTAGAAATAAAGTATCGCTTTCGGGTACAGCAGGTAAGGCATTGATGTAAATTAATCCAACTAAGGTGGAAAGAGCTATGAATCCTGATTTTAGGGAAGAGATTTTATTTTTCCAGGCGAAGTAGACCATTAATACCGGAAAAATGATGAATCCGACATTTCTGGAATAGAAAAACTCATCATCAATAGAGAATATTGCCGGAAGTTTTGCTGTTACCCCTGCCAGGAGTGCAGCCAAAACCACAAAAAGTAATTCAGTATTAGACCTTTTCTTAGGAATATCTTTCCTAAAATTCAGTCTTTCATACCAGAAGTCGGCAGCGTGATTACCTTTCAGTTCCGGATATATCCCATTGAATTCCCGTTTAAACTGTACTTTATTTTTCTGGTAGAGCTTTTCCAGATCCCCGGGATCTTTCATATGAGAAAGAATTTCATTTTTCATAAGGTTGCGATTTAATTAAACAATAATGAAGTATGTATGTTAATCCCACATAGTACCGTCTAATCCCATTACAACTCCGAGCCACAGAATTACAAAATAAGCGACCATGCCTAAAAGAATAGCCATGGTATTATTCATGCCACGGAAAATCCGGTTAGCTGTGAAGTAGAAAAATGCTCCGCCTATTGCTCCCATAAGTGATGAAAGAATTAAAGGTTTTATCCTCCAGTATTGCCCCCATTCGGGATTTGGTTTATCAATTCCGAACACAAAAAATGAGATCACCAAAATACCGATTCCCGCTCCTGTTATTACCGCTTTTAAAATTGATGCTGAAGAAATCCTCCTGCTGGTTAAACTACGTTGTTGTGACATGATCTATTGGTTTTAGGTTAGACATTAATTTAGAGTACTTTGAATTACAAAGTGAAACTATAAAAAAATTACTTCTGAGTTTTTATGAGTTTTTCGAGCGCATGGAGATGGGCTTCAAAAGCTTTTTTTCCCTCCCGCGTTATTCCATATTTAGTGTTTGGTTTGCGACCCACAAAAGATTTTTTTACTTCAATAAATTTTTCTTTTTCGAGAGACTTTAAATGACTGGCAAGATTTCCATCTGTAAGGTCGAGGTACTCTTTCAGCGAAATAAAATCGAGCGTGTCATTAACAGCCAGTGCAGACATGATCCCTAACCTAATCCTGCTTTCAAAAGCCTTATGTAGATCCTCAATGATCGTTTTCATTTCTCGTACTTCAGGTGCATGTAAATTCCGTAAATGATGTGCATAACCCCAAAACCGAGTGCCCAGAACAAGAGTGCGTGATTTACAAAAATTGCTGCAATAAGTCCCATAACCACTTGGATGATCCCCAGTGATCTAAGTTCTTCAAACGTGAATTTACTGGCGTTGAGAAGTGCCAAACCATAAAAAATAAGGCTGGCAGGCGCTGCAAAAACAAACAATCCCTTTGACAGAAGGATTAGAATAAATACACCTCCCGTAATCAGCGAAATAGCCATATTGGTAATTAATCTTCTTGCGGCAGCATTCCAAAGTCGCTCTCCTTTTTTTGTGGATTTTCTTTGAGACAGAATAATCGCCGTTCCAATTGCCAGTACCAGGACAGCAACTCCTAAAAAAACTAAATCCAACACATTTCCGGTGACAATGGTATATTGTCCGGCGCTTAACGAATCCGTATCAAAATTCTGATAGTAGAAACGATATGCTATATATGCTCCGGCTAAAGCATACACCCCGGCCATTATCCCTGACCAGCCTGTTAAAGACAAAAATCTGGTTGACCGTTCCATCATAGAACGAATCTCTGAAAGATCCCTGATATATTCCTGTTCCGATTTCATAGAAAGTACTTTGTATTTCAAAGTTAAATAAAAATGGAATATGTTTTACACCGGCTCGAAAATTTCCAAAAAAAAGAGGCAACCAATGGCTGCCTCTAACAAATAGCTTATGGAATTCTTATTTGTCTTCACTAATAAAATTCTCTTCTGTATCGAAAAGCACATCAAGATCGTTGGATAATTCTATTTCGTATCCTGTAGTCTCGGTATCTATCCCAGTAATAAAAAAATCTGGGTAATTTTCAGATACATACTCTGCAATTTTCTGCGGTACAATACCGGCGGGTAATTCCTGATCGTTTCCATCCACATCTACCCAAGATCCTTCAGAAGTAAAATCTATTTCAAAATTATTGCTTAAATCAACTTCGTACATGGTGCCATCACTTTCTACTGCAGAGTTCTCTTCTACTCTGGAATATTCTGCAGTTGGAAAATAAGTACTTATAAAAGTACGTGCATTTTCAGGTAGATCCTGAGCCTCGATCATTGTTTCATGTGAATTATCATCATCATCATCTGAACATGAAACAAAAGTAATTGCTCCTAAAGCAAGGAATGCGATTGTGAAAAATCTTCTTTTCATAACTATAATTGTATTTAAATTTGATGCAATATTACTAACAGATTCTGGAAAGAAATGGGAGTAAATCCTGATAGTTTAATTTCGGAAGGATGTTTTTTCGGAAGGAGCAAATACGAGGAAATATGGGTGCTGAAACAGAATTTATTTAATCTTTTTTCTAGTCTGGCTTTTCAGGATTCTTTTTTCTGTAAGTCAGTTTTCCATCAACTATTTCTGCGGGCCTGGTCCACGGGTGTTCCATAATTTTTTCCGGCCCCATGATATGATTTACCTTCCATCCCCTGACTTTAAGATAATCGGAAATTAGTGCTCTGTGGCAGCTCCACCAAACAGTTTCTGCACACATGTAAGCCACGCTTGAATTAACTGCAATCTCCTGAAGTTTTTTTGCTGCAGCCTGAAAAGTTTCTGTCTCCATATAATCGGCATAACCCCTGAATGACAACAACCGCCAGGCAGTATTGGCTGAATTCTTACCAGCCTTCCTCCTGCCGCCGAGATCCTCGATATGGTAATATTTTATCTTATGGAGAGCCATAGAATCCATTAGATTTTCCTTCTTGAAATGTGGTGACCTTTTCGAACCGGGATAGCGCCGAACGTCGACCAAAACTTCAATATCCCAGGTACGAAGTATTTCCAGAAATTCTTCCAGCGAGCGGGTGGCATGGCCTACGGTGAATATTTCTGGTTGATCCTGCNAAAGTGTACATTTCTTCCTGTTTGCTCATAATAAATATTATTTTAGAGCAGCAAAGCTATCGGTAGAAAGTCAGCTAATCAAGATGCAGTTGGTGGGGTGGATACGAAGACCTTACTGCACTTGGACAATGGATGAAATCAAAGGAGATTACCACTGTGGCAATGGAGTCTACTGGTGATTACTGGCAAAACCTGTTCGCCGAATTGGTTAAACAAGGTTTTGAAGTTGTTCTGGTCAATGGTAAATTTACCAAACACGCTAAAGGGAAGAAGACAGACGTAAAGGATTGTCGGTGGATCCAGCAGCTACATACCCTAGGGCTTCTCTCCGGGAGTTTTCTTCCAGATGAGACCACAGAGAAGCTCCGCACCTATTGCAGGCAGCGAGGAAACTGGGTAGATCAGGCAGCATCCACCACTCATAAAATGCAGAAGTTTCTGAAGTTTTTAAACTTTAGGCTCGATGTAGTGGTAAAGGATGTATGTGGCCTTACAGGACTTGCAATTATTGGTGATATCTGTAAAGGAAATTTAGATCCGGAAAAACTTGCAAAGCACCGGCATTACAACTGTAGAAAGTCAGAAGAAGAGATAGCCAAAGCATTGCACGGTAACAATAGAGAAGATTTCCTTTTTGGTCTAAAGCAGGAATACGAAACTTACCTGTTCCTTCAGAAGAAAATCAATGAGTGTGATAAACAGATGGAAAAGTTCATCAATGCAGAACTTAAAAAATTCCCTGCCAAAAAAGCACTTAAAACCACAGATAAACCACACAAAAGGATCAACAAAAATGCTCCTAAAATTAAGAATCTCAACCAGGTAGCCTACCAGTATTTTGAAGGTGTCGACCTTTTGGCCATAGAAGGCTTGAGCCATGCTACAGTAGTATCTATTATGGGTGAGATAGGACCGGAAGGATTTAAAAAATTTGAATCCGCCAAGCACTTCACCTCCTGGCTAAGATTAGCACCCAACAATAAGATATCGGGCGGCAAAATCTTAAGCCATAGAATACCAAAAGGCAGTAACCGGTTAAAAATTGCTTTTAGACAAGCTGCAAATTCCATAGGAAACTTAAAAGACACACATCTTTCAAATTTCTTTAAGAGGGTAGCTTACAGAAAGGGCAGAACAGCGGCAGTCTCTGCAACAGCGAGAAAACTGGCAGTGATAATCTGGAATATGATGGTGAAAAAAGTTCCATACCTTCCACCAACTGAATACCTATTTCTCGATCAAAAGCGAAAATTAAAGGTGGTGGCGCGGCTAAAGAAAAATATAGCTAAATTGGAACTCAAACCAGAGGATCTGGGGTTTTTACCAACCTTAATACCAACCAACTAATTTGACGTTAGTCAGAATTGAAAAAACCTTTATTAAATAATCTATGATAAACATTGTGTTAGGTGCCATGAACGTTCTCGGATCTATGATAATTCTTTATTACAACGGAATAAAAAAAGAGCATAAGGGCGGATTAACCTGTGGACAATCACGCTCGCCCGCACAGTTTTATACCGGACGTTAGCAATAATCTTAAAAAAAAGCCTTGAGTTAATGAACAAAATTATTTTACTTCTAATTTTCTTACTTCCAATTGTCGGCTCTTGTCAAAATGAAAGTTTCGATATTAATAAAAAATCTTTTTCAGATTACATTGAAAAAGAAAAGGAATTTGTTGGCGGAAGAATTCTTGACTCTGACTATTCTACTACTTACGATGAATTAGCACTTACATCATACATTAGATCTGACAATAGCGTCCCAAATGTTGACTTAATTGTAAGGTATCTGTATTTCAAAAAAGATAGCCTGATTAAAGAAATTCGAAATGAATGGGATATCGCAAATCATAATCAAAAACTTGACAACAAAAAAGATGTAAAATTCAGAACTGATTTAGTCAAGTTCTATGAAATGTTAGAGCAGAGTTTGCGGAGAAATTACGGAAATGGTACTACCAGCGGAGACATCCCAAAAAATATCAACGATAGAGACACCTATTCTAAAGAAATTCAATGGACACTTGAAAATACGATTGTAAAATTGAACATAATGATGTCGAATATTCATGACGAGCAGAAAAAAATTTTTCCAACTCATAAAATTTATCTTTCATATCTAGCAATTAATTTAGAAAACAAACTTGATTTCAAAAATTCAGAACTGATAAAAAGAAACAGAAAAGCAATTCCAAATATTGAAAACCCCATCATAGGTAGTCAGGAACCTACTTTTCCAGGATGCGAAAACAGCAATGATAAAATCAGCTGTATGAATAATAAGATTAGAGATTTGGTCATCAAAAGAGTAGGAGAAAATAATATGCAAATTAAAAATGACACATTAAAAGTTGGTTATTTAGTTCAAATCGATGGAAAAATAAAAGCTCAAATAAGTTCAATTAAATCCAGTAACAAAGCATTAGAGAAAATTGGTCATGAAACAGTAAAAAATCTTCCAATTATGATACCGTCTTATTCCGAAAAAATGAAACAAAATGTAACTTATGGGAATAGTTTCTTTATCATTATCAAAAATAATAGAGTTGCGAACTATGAATAAGCGGAAAAGACTATTGCTAACTTCTGTGCTAAACCGAAAATTAACGCATATTAACCCGTAACGCACGGTTAAACGAGACCGTTGACAATAATTATGAAAAAACTGATTTACACAATATTTTTTTTAAGTATAATATCTTGTAAAGGACAAGTCGGAGAAAATTCATCCCAATATTATTCTTATAATCCCGACAATTTCAATTTCTCTATTAATTTTCAAAAAAAGCCTGTAGAGAACCATACCGTTCAAAGTAACATCTTTGGTCAAATGGAAATAAATAGGGCTTATTCGGAAAACAAATCAGACCAAATGGCTTTCGCCATAATATATTCAAAATATCTAAAAGAAGACTTGGAACAGCTCAAACCTTCATTAAAAGAATTCTATGACAATGCCGAACGACAAGGTGCCGAAATGGTTTCTGGAAAAGTAGTCATTTCACAAAGTTTTGAAATTGATGGATTAGAAGGAAGGGAAGTCAGAATTTCTATGAGAGACGGCGAATTGTTGATGACAAGTCGAATGTTATTGAATGATACAGAATTTTATATTTGGTCATCTACTTATCTAAAAAACAATGAATGGAATAAAAAGAAAACCGACTTTCTTAACGGACTGGAAATAAATAAAAAATAGAAAAAAATAACTATTGTCAACACTATATCCCATGAAAAGCAATAAGTCCTTCTCTCAAAATTAATATTTTATTTTCTATTTTATTTCATCCTGATGGTGTTTTTGGAGTGTTGAAATGTTGGCAAGTCTTTTCAGCACTTGCTTACTTGTCAATATTTCAATACTTATAACCTGCTCCGCATCCTATATGTGGTCCTCGCCCTGGCAAGGCCACCAGCATCATTATGATTTTGATTATAAAAACCTGTCCACCAGCTAAAAAATGTGATCCTTAATTGGCCACGTACAGTGTTTTGTGGTACAGGCTGAAATTGTTTTGAGCTGGTTATGAATAGTTTATTTATTTTTTATGCAACCACTCCTATTTCATAGGGAGTTTCTGTTTTTATAACTGCAAGGGTCCTGCTCAGGAGTTTATGGGCTATTTTAATAACGATCTTTTTGTCCTCTTTTCCCAAATGTGTGCGATAGTAAGCTTGCATTACCGGATCTGTGCGGATGGCCTGCCAGGAAGCTTCCACAAAATAGGATCGGATTAGGCGGTTTGACCTTGGGTTCATTCCCATAGCTTTGTTTGAAGCACCACTTTGATGCATTCCCGGGGCGATACCAACATATCCTGCCAGGTGTTTTAATGAATTGAACCGGCGCAGGTCTCCAAGTTCTGAGAGAATGCCCACGGCTACAATCCCACCAATTCCTGGAATGCTTTTTAACAGATAATAATCTTTTTTATAATGTTTACGACAATAGGCGCGGAGTTGATTGGTAACTTGGCGCAACTCCTGATCTGTGAACCTGAAACTGCGCATACGGCTGTTCAAGGTCTCACGGGCAGTATCAAATTCAAAAGACAGGTTGTCCAGCCAGTTGCGGTATTTATGGCTCCAGTGATCATTATCAAACTCCTCGGGCACCTGGATCCCAAAGTAGAGCAGCTGCTTTTGATCATTGATTTTATGCGCCGCAAATCCTTAACAAGATCATTTCGGCGACGGAAGAGACTGCGGTGGATATTCAGGACTAAGCTGACCCCTCTGAAGATCATCTTTGAGGTATCTGTCATTCCGGCGGATATTGACCCCTTTAGAAAATAAAAAAGCTGGCTTGAAAAATTATTCAGGAGCATGTTGACCCCTCTGTGAATTTATTCAGGAGCATGTTGACCCCCCAGCTTTTTGTATTGGTTTTGGTTTATTTGATGTATACCATCAAAAGATAAGTAATGGCCGGAAAACCAAAACGAATGAGTCAGGTAAAGCAAATACTTC
>NZ_BMXB01000003.1 GCF_014651535.1 Salinimicrobium marinum | reverse complement strand
CATCATTTCCGACTAAAGTTCCGGAAGTGATCTGGTAAGTAAGTACAGGATCTATCTCTCCGTAAATTTTGGATTTTGCATCAGCAGATACGGTGATTGCAGCTTGGGTGACAGTTAATGACTGTGTAACATCAGCTGCATCGGCATGGGAGGCATCACCAGCTTGTGAGGCGGTTATATCCGTCAAACCGACGCCTACTATATGTATTTTTCCATTCACAATGGTCGCTACTCCGGTATTACTACTGGTATAAGTAACCGCTAAAGTATTATTATTACTTGTAGCTCCTGGATCGAAATTTGGATCTCCATAGGTCCTGGAAGAAAGAGGAGAGAAAGTAATAGTCTGTGTTGCTTTAGGCGTGGCACTTATCTCATTGCTGTAACTGCTTTCATTTCCTGCAAAATCGATTGAAGTTATACGATAATAATAAGCAGTTCCATTGATCAAACTACTGTGGATATAGCCAACGGTTCCAATAGGTGTGGTAGCTAATTTATTCATCGGACCAGATGAAGTACCGCCGTAAACCTGATATGAAATCAAATCATTTTCAACATTTGCAGACCATTGCACTGTAATTTGTTTGTTATAAGCCTCGGCCATCAATCCTAAAGGTGCTGAAGGAGCAGTTATATCGATAGTGATCTCCAAAGCAGATGAAGCCCCTGAACTATTCCCTGCAGCATCTATTGCTTTAGCTGTAAGGCTGTGGCTAGTTTCAGTAAGCGTAGTTGCAGTGAGGTTCCAGTTTCCTAAACCATCAGCTGTGGTAGTTCCTAAAGAACCGTCTATAGATGATATAATAGTCACTGTTGAATTAGCTTCGGCAGTTCCTGTAAAAGTAGGCGTAGTATCATTTGTAATATTATCCGTGGCTGAACTACCTGTATCTGAAGCAACAGTTAAATCAGGAGAGACAGGTGCTGAGGGAATTACAGTGTCCGCAGTTACATTACTGCTATCGTTTGTGGTAGTAGTATTACCTGCGTTGTCGGTCACTGTAACTGACACATTCAAATTTGATCCGGAAATATTATCGGAAGTAAGGGTATAAGTAGCCGTCCATTTTCCTTCACTATAGGAAGCCAGGATGTTATTACCACCCCCAAAAGCTGTAAAATCTATGGCTACAGAAGAAAGTAAATCGCTGTTATTATCTCCAGACGCAGTATTATCCCAAATAACCTTTACAGTGTCCCCTCCAATGAAAATCCCATTATTTCCCGTAGCTCCGGAGATAAAAATATTTCCATCAGTAACAGTCGGAGCTTCATTATCCACAACGGCATTAGAATTGTCCTTTATTGTTGTCGTCCCATCATTATTTGTCGCAGATACTTTGATATTTCTGTTGGCGGCATCCACAGCACCAGAGGTTATAGTATAGGTCGCAGTCCATACGTCTGCGGAATTTGTTGCAAATATTGCTGATTCTCCCCCAAATTCTGTAAAGTCAACAGTAACTTCATTGATGGTGGTGTTATTATCTCCTGTGGCAGTATTGTCCCACGAAGCGGTAACTGTATCTCCTATTCTGAAGGATCCACCTGTACCACTGGCCCCGATAATACTAATGTAGTCATCAGTAACCGTAGGAGGTATACTGGCTATTGGAGATCCGATTTTTATGCTATTGATACTATGATTCGTATATGATTGATCCCCTACATATCCTCCGGCAGAAATGTAAAAACGAACTTCGTCAACATTTGAAAATGAAGCGGGAAGTGTAACTGTTTGAGGAGCGTAAGCAGGATCATAACCTTGAAAAGTAGTGGAAGCAACTTCAAGGTTATTTCTATATCCCTTAATGGTATTTGTCAATGCCTCTGTGTCTCCCCAGTTATAATACTGAAATTGTATAAGTTTAAATTCACTTCCATCCACTGCTTTTATAAGCATTCCTTTTGAGCCCTCATTTCCAGGATTGGTAAGTCCTGTATAATTTACATCAGTACTACTAAGAAAAGAAGCAGGCTGCCAGGTAAGTGTATTCATTTTGGTTCCCTCAATGTCTGAAATATCATGAATCTGGATATCTATATCGGTAATATTTTTCGAACCTCCTTCCCCATCTTCAGCAATATTATCGCTTAAACCTGTACTACTATTAAAAGTTAAAGTGGGACTACTAGAAAGGACAATTGGATCTAAAATAGGCCCCTGAAAACTACTTTTTACTGCATTCCCCACATCTGCGCCATCACCCGGAATAACTTCAAAAGCTATATATTTAGCTGCATCATCCCCAGTCAGTGTATAAGTTTTACTTGTGGCGCCACTTATTGCAATTGCTCCGGTTCCCGAAGCATTATCGGAAAGGTACCATTGATAAGTAGAGCCGTTTTCAGTGTTTCCTTCGTAATCATAATACCCTACAAGTTCTTTTCCTACAGATGTTGTACCCGTTATAGCCACATTAGTAGCATTGGGTAACAGAGAAAATCTGGCCACAATATTTTTGCTCGAATTCATTAAAACAGATAGAGGATTATCTGTAGCTGCTATATCACCAGACCAATCTATAAATTTTGAACCTTCCTGTGGATTGGCGGTTAACCTTACCTCTGTATCCACTGCAAAAACATTTTCGTATACATTCGCATCTGTATCAATACCTGCCGGACTACTTGTAACATTTCCTCCTGACTCGCCAACATCTTGTACTCCAACACTTAGTGAAATTGGATCTATACCTCCTACAACTGGTATCCTGAAATCTAACGTATTTCCATAATCATATTCACCGCAAACATCTGGAGAACCAGCGTACTGCATAATTATCCTTGCATATAAATTGCCATTATAGGCATCTGCCGGAATGGTAATATTTCCTGAAAACACATGTGTACCATCAAAAAACGCGTTCTGGTCAAAAACCAATTCATTTGTTTCATCACCAGGGGTTCCGTTCCTGTTAAAATCAATCCACATCTTAACATACTCCTGATAAGTACTATTAGTTACTACTGTTACACTTAAAGGAATTGTAGAACCAGCAGGAACATCTGGAATTTTGACACTCGTGTAGTCATAATAACCGGGACCGGTGTACCCTGTATTTCCATTAAAAGTTACTCCGTTTAGCTGTACAGAAGAAACGTATTCACAACAAAATTGAGTCGGAGTAGATGAACACAAAGGATTTGTACTGACCTGTAGGGTAGTAACTCCAGAAGTTGCAGTACAAGAACCTTCTGAAACAAGACACCTATATTGATAACTATTAAAATTTTCAGGAATTGTCAGCAATAACAACTTATTACTAGCTACACCGCTGTAATTAGCACCATTACCTAAATTATTAAAGGTATTTCCTCCATCTGTACTAACCTGCCATTGATAACTTAAAGTTCCTCCTCCTGAAGCATTAACTACTATGCTGCTATTCGAATTAATTGATACACTTAGGGAACTAACCAGATCATCAATACTAGGCGTGTTACATGGCGTCAACGGAAATTCTACTACCGTTCTGTCTTCTAAGAAGACTGCCGAAAAGCCGTCATAATCATCTGTAAGGTAATCAATAAAGGTAGGATCATCCTCAGAAAACGTTTTACCCAATAAGGGGTATTGTAATACACAGGTTATAAGAAATAAAAGTAGTTTTTGTTTCATAGGTAAAGACTTAATGTTTTGAGAATAGAGGGCTACATTACATTTTAAATTAGGAGTGAACTATAGTGCTGACTGTGGACCTTAGCAATGAATTTGATTTTAGATGAGAAAAACGCCTCTGGATAGTTTTTTAAACCAGAATTAATTAAGAGTTAGGTAATTTTAGGCTGGATCTAATTAGGATTAAGTTTAATCATTTCGAACGCTAAGGTGATTTGGTGACAAAACAGTTTTAAAATTTATAATGGCTGCGCTGTTTGTCATGGACAAATGACATTTAATCGAAGAGACGGGAAATAATATTTTCATACATTTTTTGGCAATTAAATCATCTATTTTTAACAACCTCAGCTTGTACTATAGACTGAACAAATATGAAAAGTTTTTTAACATTTAAATAATAAAATTTAATATTTTTTTAAGTTTTTTCTCTGTCCTTTAAATTTGCATTCTCCGGAGCATTTAATAAGTCTTTTCCTACAACAAAATGCATTTTTTGTTCTGCTAACCTTTTCACCCGAAAAAAAATCTGACCTCTATAAATCAATTTCGGATAAAATCATCAGGAAGAATTATAAAACCTGAAGTCATTCCTACATCTTTTTTTCATATTTAATCTCTTTGTCTCTCCCGTTTCCTCAAAAAAATTCAAACTGTCTTGCAAGGCACAGAATTTGCCCTCATTAAAACAAACAGTACCTCTGAAAAGTACCTGAACAATTTCCTCATGACACTACTGATGATTTATAATAGAATAGATGAGCTGCTCGATATTATCAGGAGGAATCCTGAAGACCAGGATTTACTTTTTAATAGTGAAATGGAATTAACTTACCTTGAATCCTTGAGGGAAGAATTAGAAGAAGATCACTGAACTGAAGATTCAAGTATTCATATAACTATGTGCTATCACAGGAAATTTAACTCACAACTCAAGGTTCAGAGAAAACTTTTGAGGCTATCTTAATGGATTTATACGATTTCAATTTCTCAGGATGAGATCAACGGGTTTATACACCAGGAGAAACTTCTCATCCTTAATGAAAAGTTCGGGAAAATAGATTTTTCCCAATGGGACTTATCCATTCTGCTCCAGATAAGAAACGACAGAAATGTACTCTAGGATGGTAAATGAGAGAGTGTTAAATAAAAACTTTTCTATTGAGATTTGCTGAATAACCGCTGTTTAATATATTAATATAATTGATGGATTTTACCAGTAGCAATCTGGAGGCTAAAGGCACCGAAAAGTAGAAGTATCTCATCCAGCCTAGGATCATCCTACATCGCATCTACAATGATTAGATCCTGTTGCTGTTTCAAACAAAAGAACTATTATACATATTTACTGTAAACCGGTCCAAGGACTGGCTCCCGGATTGTGGGCCACAACGGGCCGACAACCAATTACCTATCCTTTTTTCATAGCTTGCCCAGCTGGTTTCTAAATAAAATGGTTATATGTTTAGGTGGGAAATTTTAAGCCTTCAATGCGTTTATTCGGATGCTTCTTCCACCACACAACAAATCCTGTAACAGGTAAACTGACTGAGATAATACACAATAAGAAGGCGATGATTTTTGTCCATTTTCCGCCAATCGCGTCTACATGAAGGTCATAATTGAGTCTCATCAACTGCTCTCCTCCATTGGCTTCTGAAAATACAGGATCTTTTCTGAGTTCTTTTAGAGATCCCTGCTCATAAAATGTGCTTCTGGCCTCCTAGCGGGTTTGAAAGCTGGGATTAATGTTGACATTCCATGCCCCTGATTTTCCATAGGGATATTGTATGGCGATTTGATTTTGTGCAGGGTCAATTTCCGATGCCAATACCTGCCTGAAAAACACATCTTCATCTGCTACCTCATAGGTACTTGCTGCGATGGTGTCTGAAATCACACGCTCTCCAGAACATTTTTCACCTCCCGAAGCTGTCCAGTAAACGACATCAGAGAACCATTGCATCCCATAGACCATTCCGGTGAGGCCTAAAACCAGTGCTACAAGAAGAGTATAAAATCCAAGTACATTGTGCAGGTCGTAATTTAGTCTTTTAAATTTTGCAGTCCATTTGATCTTAAAACTTGCATCTCTGATTGTTTTATTCCATCTCCTTGGCCACCATAGTACTAAACCGGTGATAAGGGCAATAACGAATATTAGTGTGCCATACGCAATAATGGGTTTTCCTGTGTAACGCGGAAGCCAAAGCTGGCAATGACCGTACCCGTGCCCCTCCCCCTGCTCCGGAAGAAGTTTCAATGCTTAACACTTTTTTACTGATCATCAACAATTGGGAAAAAGCCACCGGCCATCGAATCAAAAATGCTGATAATTTTCCCATTCCCGGTAGCAGAAGCGGCAGGATAACCAGTAATGGCAGCATTGGTGGTAATGGCAGCATTAGCGGAAAGGTGAAAGTCCAGTCTAATGGATCGCCTAAAAGTCCGGCCCTATAAAGCTGAAGGAAAACAGCCTCCTAATCTAATATAACCAAAGCGGTATAACAGTAGCTAAAAAACGATCCTGATGCGCGAATACGAGGACACACTATCAATTCCTGAAGATCTACGGCGGTTTAGTCCGTTTGTAGAGACCTGGGAGGAAGGATTACCAGCAACTACTCCCAATGCTGCGGAAGCAGCAGTTCAAGAGCATCGTGAAGCCGGGGATCATCTGGAACAGGTTCTGGAGGGACATCTGCATCGTCATGAAATTTTTAATTCAGAAAGTCGGCCAGTTACAGATCATCCTGAGGGAAGCAGCAGCACCGGCAGTTCTGAATTTGAGAAGGAATCTTTTGAAGCTCTCCACTCCCCTTCTCATGAAGGAGAAGTTGAGCTGCTGGAGGAGTTTGACAATGAACTGGATTTCATCCTGGCCCGGGAGTTATTAGGGGAAGAAGCGTTTGAGGAAGAAGCACCGGCAAGCAATATCTACGGAGAAAAAGGTGGAGGAAGACTGGCTTTAAAAAAAGACCCTCCTCCTTCAGAAATAGTTTATATAGACTCCTTCCGTAAAATTCCGGTACATCGATCAACAAAGGCTGCCTGGGAGGCAATGGTTTCAGCAGCCAGGGCGGCGGGACATAAACATCCCCTGTTACTCCCCACATCGGGTTACCGCTCAACCGCACAGCAGACGGAGCTATGGAAAAAAGCACTGCGGAAACGTGGAAGTGAGACCAAGGCCAGGAAGTGGGTTACCAAACCGGGTGGCAGTGCCCTCCATAGCGGCAGGGCTCTGGATCTTTTCCTGGGAACCAAAAACAACAAGGAATCTGTGGCGCTGCAGCGACGTACCGCAGTCTACAAATGGTTGCAAAGCCATGCTTCATCCTTCGGATTCTATCCTTATTCTGCCGAACCCTGGCACTGGGAACACAATCCCCTGCCCGGCTTCAGGATTCCGGAGAAAACGACTTCAAATGAGCCTCCCGCTGAAGATGCTTCAGCAATTCCCAAAGCCGTGCGCTTAAACCGGAAATACGCCAAAGAAACGGGCTGGATAAATTGCTATTCCCAAAATAAACGAGCTCCTGCTTAAAACCATCGGCCGGGAAAATATTAGCCTGTGCGAAGAAGCTTTTGCGGAAGCAGTCGCAGTACGGCAAAGTAGAAACGGCTTTTCTGAAAAAGATTCAGATGGTATAATTGGTCCTGTAACGTGGGAAAAAATGAAAATGAATATTTACAGGAATGGGTGATATTCTAATTTTAAAATTATTTATTCGCAGTTACCTTCATTTCATTTAATCTCTTAAGATTTGTTTCGACTATCCCTACATTTATTAAACTTCGCTCCAAAGCAGCAAAGAAGTGAGTGAGGTTATCATTGAAATCATCTTCAAGCATATACATGTCTCTGATCATGCTTTTGTACTCTGCCCCCTCCGAATGAACACTAATTGCTTTTTCATAGTTCTCGATGGCCTTTTCAACATTAGCATCCTTTCTAAAAAGAAGTAAATTATCTTCAAAGATCATCCTGAGATCCTGATGCAATTTGTCTTTCTTACTCTTCTGAACGGGTTTTCTTAAATACTCTTCGATTTTCTCAGCAACAGGACACCAATTAACCACATTTTTGTAGATATTGGCTAAATAAGAGTAGGACATGGTATATGATATCCCATACGTATTAATTGTTTTAAAGAGATTTTTATAACAGAAAATTATTAATTTTGAAATTTTTATAAAAGTGGTATAGTCACATTTTATTTCTGTACCATTTCCGGAGAAGGTAATTATATCTGAATCTTCAGTAATCTCAGCAATTTGAAAATCTGAATCAAATTTCTGAATAGTCTCCTTATACTTTTTGTAGTGAATATCACTAGTAAATTTCAGCTTTTGAATTCTTGAAAAAATATTGTTAACAACCTGAGGGTTTTTGGTGTGGTCATCCCAATCTGTCGTTGCGACTGATTTGCTTCGCAAATTGAAACTATCAAACCGCTGCCTCAATAGGCCTACCTCTTCTTCGTCTTCTGAATTAAATAGATCTGGGTGCGCGAATTTCTCTCCTTTTATACTACGAAAAAATTCTTTGTTGTTTTCTTTAGTGGAAAGAAAAGTTTTTTTCAATATTTCATTACATTCATCAAAGAGCCAATTAGTAAATAAATTTATGTGGTGTTTATCACCTAATTGTTGAAATTCTTTATGAGAAGTTATTATATAGATGCATTTCTTAAGGTTGAAAAGAGCATCATAATATTTATCGGCTTTTCGGTAGAACTCGTAGCTCAATAAATTATAATAAAGAACAGTTTGTATAGAAAAAAAGTCATTAAATAAAAGCTGCTTACCTTCTATACAGGATACCTCTTTAAAGAACCTGGTCCATTCCTGTACGTTTTTCTCTTTTAAGCCATATGATCTCCTGTTTCTCAGATTTCTTTTTTTAACTGTTATTTTCCCTAAACAGGATAAAACAGCATCTGCCATTTGCCCCAGAACTAAAGCTATTAGCCCTTTTTGCTTTCCACCTAAAATATGTGATGTTCGATCCTCAAAAACTAATTTCTCCAGGATTTGATTCTGGTCTCCAGAATTGAATTTTTCATCATCATTTGCAAAAATTGAATTTATATTTTCAATGTATGGGAAAAGCAAATGGTTAAGTGAAATGACGTAATAAAAAAAAGAAGCAAATGAAGGAAAATAAAATTCCGATCTTTCTTTACCATAGAACTTCCGAACATTGTCCAGGCTAAAATATTTCTTTTTTTGGTCGATCACTTTACCATCAATTTCAATTTCCCTTTTATCCATTGAAAAATTTGAGTGAAACTTGTGGGGAAAATCAGCAATATTAAGAAACCGGTGGAGTATACCTTCCGCACCCCATTCAAAAAGCGATTTAAAATTTCGGTTCTTGTAAAAAAGGATAGAACCAACGTTCTGATAGTAATCTGCCAGTAAAGTTTGAATTCTTTTAGAATCACCTATAAGGCCATTTTTCAACATTTTCTCGTGATCCAGAGATTCATTAAAGGAAACCTCTGGAAACAAACATTTCAAATCCATGAAGTTGGTAAACTCGCTAATGTTTCTTTTCAGATTACTAAAAGTTAATCCGTCGGACCTGTTTTTTTCAATAATGGAAACGAGAGCCAGGTGGGGCCTAAGAAATAACTGCATTCTCTTGTATGGATCTTCCCAGGCTGCTCCATTCTTTACTTCCTCCTTAGCAAACCTAAATTTATTTGAATCAAGAATAATACTTCTAAGGATCGAGTATGCACTTTCATACCTATTACTTTTTTCAAAACATAGACTCAGCAGTAATCTATCTCTTGTGTAGAGTATTTTTTGATGATTGCTTTTATTCTGTAATTTGTTTAAACCTTGGATCGCATCCGAATAATATCTAATGGCAGAATCATACTCTTCATCATAAAAATGAACATCAGCTATTGTGGAATTTAAAAATGCCAGTGTATGAATATAAGAATCATCCCCAAATGATTTATTTTCTCTATAGCTTTCTATTTTTTCCTTTAATTTTCTTTTAAAAAACAACTTCAAATGCTGAGATTCATCATAAGTAAAGTTAAAAGCGGCAGCACTCTCCTCGGAAATCTTGGAAATATATCTTAATTCTGAAGCTGTTCTGCTTCTAAACTTGTATTTATACATGGAATTGGTAGTCTCTCTTATGTGCTTAACAGATAAATAGGAAAGAATACTACTCAAAGTATCTCGTAAGTTTGGATCTTTACTGCCAATAATGATATCAGGCATTATTTCAATTTGTCTCCAGGAAAAAGCAGATTTGTGAAATTTAAGAATATGATCCATTAAAAATGCTGACAGATACAAGTTTTTATCGTTGTATTCTTTAAAATAGCTTTCATTTTTAATTAAGTAAGGCAGAAAAATAGAGGTCAGCAGCCCCACTTTGTACTGATGCCGATACTCTAATCTCAGGTAATTTCCTGGTGGTAAAAGTTCATCCTTTAAAGTTTGGGGATTTTTCATTAGCCTCAAAAAAGAATAACATACATCCTTATCCGTATTTTCATTCTTGCTCAGACCAGGAATACTTTCACCTACTTTCTTCTTTTTCTTTGGCCTGTTTTCCTTTAAATTTATAATCTCACCCTTTACTTCCTTGCTTTCAAAACCAATTACACAAGAATCTTCCTGAACAATGGCTAAATCATTGGTGGAACTAATGATATTATAGTCTACTAATTGTCTAAGTTTTTTAGGACTTCCATTACTTCTGTAGGTGAGATATAGTATAAATTGATTAACATGATATAGGAGTAGATCCTTGTCTGAGTCATTTTCACCATCTCTGGGTAATTTTTGATAAAATTCCCTGTAAATCCGCGACGTACTAGTGTCTGATAAAAAGTTTTCCTTTATTTCACCATCTTCTTTTAAGAAAATAGTCATGAGATAAGTTGAAAACATTTCGGTGATATTTGTTTTTCTTCTCCCGGTATAATCTTTAAAAAAGCTGTTTACATAAAATACTTCGTTGAAAATACTACTATAAAAAGATTCTCTATCGGAAATATCTGCTAAGCTTGCATCGTACATTTCAGCACCACCTATGAAAATAAATTTAGCTTCTGCAGTATGGACAAAACTCTTAAGGTTTCCCAGCAAATTTAAAATGGTTTCTTTCCGCGCCTCTTCTCTTGACTTCGTTAAGTTTGATTTAGTTTCTACAAACTCTGGTTCTAATTTATCAAGTTCATCAACAATAAAAATTATATAATTCTGTTTGAAATTATTATCGCGATAATTCTTATAAAGACATAGAACATTTTTTAATTCGTATTCAAGTTCTTTAGCTGTCAACTTTTTAAAATTCTGCTTATATGAATTGGAATCTTCCATACCGGAAAACAGTGCTGTCGGTAATTTAAGATCAGAACTTAATTCTGAGAAAATAGAATTATTCTTATCACCTCCAGATTCTTCATAATCAGAATGAATCCTTCTCTTTATCTCTTCTAATTTCTTTCTAAGTTCAGATTTAGCTTTTCCTTTTGGCTTCCAATGTTTCTTAAAAAGAAAACTCATGGTTAGATAAAGAAGAACAAAAAGGAATATATAAATTATAAGAGATAAGAGATTTTCAACTTGGGAAATCACATAAAGGAAAGCACCAAACTTATCTTCAGAATTCTCCTCTGCATATAAGCAGTGCCAAACTGCGTATGAACCACCAAATAATAAAACAAATGACAGTAAAGCCAGAAGAGGTTTTCTATAGCCCTCATATGGTTGATGTAACTCCAGTTTAAGCTTCGAGTCCAACTGGATGAACATTTGCCTCAATAAGTCGTAATCATTTAAATTCCCCTGAGAAAGGTATACATCAATTGATATTATTTTTTTTTCTGGCATTTCCGACCGTTTTTTGTATTTGAATAATCCGGAATTACCATCCTTTATTTTTGTGTTGACTGGTTTGTTTATTGATTCAATTACTTTTCTAACCAAAGTAGACTTACCCATTCCGCGATATCCGGCCACTAAATAAGCTCCCCTATAACGAGTGTTTTTTTTTGAAGGCTGTAGTCTTCTTCTGAGATTTGTCTGGATTAGCTTTCGTCCAAGAAAAAGATCTGATACTTCTGAACAAAAGTCATGATTCTGGATCTGGATGTATATATCTCTAACCTTCATAAAAAAACAAACTATGATTTAGCTATTCCGATACAGCAATGGTATAGTCGTTACTCCCTCCGCTACAGCAAGCAGCTGGTTTTAGAAGCAAGTAGTACTTTCCTTTGTTCAAGAAATCAAATTCGAAATTACCTGGGTTTCCTTTCTCAAAGGAATGATTTGTCACCATATTATAGTTACTGTCTTTTATTTCCAGAGAAACACCACGAGTAACTGGCATTGGATCAAGAGTAAATTTGATTTTTTTCGCATCTTCCAAATCGAACGTGTAGTATATTTCATTTCGATTAAACGTATCACTATCCATTTCCCCTATATTTAATGGAATAGCACATTGAGGAGTATTTCGTTTCGGGCAATCTGTTGCTACTATATCAAGAACTGGAGTCTGTTCAGCAGTGGAAATTAACAGACCATACTTAGTGTTAGCTCCAGAGCAGCATGAGGCCGGACGTAGTACTAGATAATATTCTCCAGGTGTTCTAATTTTAAAATCGGCACTACTCGGATGCCCAGCTTCAAAAGAACTCCTGTACATCCTGTTGTAGTCTCCATCTTGTAATTCCAATGATATACCACGGGTATTAGGAACAGGGTTTAGCGTAAATATAAATTCATCCGGGTTCTCAACATTAAACTTATAGTACACTAAATCTCTGGTAAAAGAAGCATTTTCACGTTTTCCAATTTCAATAGGTATGGCACATTGTGGTGTATTGTGTTTTGGGCAATCCCTCTCGTTTTTTTGCAGAACATTTGCAGATTGCCTTTCCTGGTACATAGCCACCAAAGTTTCACTGTTGAAATAAATCATCCCTATGGCGAAATACAAGAAGACTTTACCAATTAATGGTGATAAAAAATTTATTTTAGAGGAGGAATCATTTCTGGACTTTATTCCAGAACTGTTGTAAGGTTGATAACTCGGAAACATCATTCCCTCCGGTAGTAAAAATAGTTCTTTCATTATAATGATTTTTAAAGGTTAATATTTTGAAAGTTTGAAAGTTTTGAAACCTTAACTCTTTTCCTTTATTGATTTTGGATTTTATACAAAAAAGAAATAATTTTCTATGGAGGGATTTAAAAAAAGATTTACATGATTATTTGTAATACAACAAGTTACAAAACGATCATTCCTAAACCTTTATTAAATTGCCAATAATAAACTCTAAAAACAATACCCACTAATGGTGATTTTAAGTCCAATCAAAAATCGCAATATTTCACACATCGAGTTATTTTAAGGAGCTTAATTAAAGGAGATACTTAAATAAGTTCTATAATGATATTAGCAATTGTATGTTGCAGTACGGGTTGCAAAAGAATTAATTATCCGCGGTAACCATTAAATTTCAAATCGGAATTCCATCCTATGAAATAAACTTATATAATGTTTTTACTTCTTTTAAGAATTTCACAATGCCCTCGTGCCAATTTTTCACCTAAAACTCCGGTAAGGCCAGTAGGCAAATAGAATGGTAGCTTCTGTTAAGAGCATAAAATTTTATAAACTTAATTATAGCGGATCAAGAATTCTCCAATATTTCCATCAACTTGTAGTTAAGATACTGTTTTTCTTTCTCAACCTTTTCGGAGGTTAAAAACCCTGCCTCTTCTAATTCATTCAGATAATTTCCTACAGTTTTTGGGTTTCCTAATCCAGCATCGATTAAATATTGACATTTTGTATAAGGTAATTTAAAGAGAATTTCTATTAAATCTTTAGAATAGACTTTTGGTAGCGTCTCTTTTACTTCATCGGTGAAGGTTTGCATCAATCCATTCACTTGATTTAAAAGATTCAATCCTTTATTGGCAGTAAAAGGTATCATTTCAAGCATTTACCAAATCCATTCTTCCCACGCATCTTTTTCTGTTACGTGTCGTAATTTTGAATAATAAGACGTTTTATTTTTATAATATATTCACTTAGATATAATACCGGAATATCTAAAAGTTTTTCAATTTTTAAATAGAGTAATAGTAAAATACGTCCTGTTCGACCATTTCCATCAGTAAACGGATGAATCGCTTCAAACTGATAGTGCATGATTGCCATTTTAATTAAGGGGTCTATGACATCTTTTTCATTTATGAATTTTTCGAGGTTGGCTTATTTATCTCGTATTACAGCTTCACCTGTCGGCGGTGTGTAAATAGTTTCGCCTTGTGGATTTTTAAGACTTGTGCCAGGAGTGGTCCTAATTCCTGCGGTATTTTTCTTTATACTTCGTACAATCTCAATGCACAAGTTAGTACTGATAAAAGGTTTTTTGTCAATAGTCTCTAACCCTTGCCATAAAGCTTCTTTGTATCTGATTACTTCCTTGTTTGAAGGATTGTCAAACATTTTATCTGCAACAATAGCCTTATAAAAAATTGTCATTTGTGGTGATGATATTTTCAATTTCAGAACTAGCTTTAGCTTCCTGTAAATGGATAGTGTCAAGGAAAAAAATGGGATTGGGTAAATTAATAAGCATACCATTGAATTTTGCCAATGCCCTGCTGGCTTCGATCGTTTTCCGAAGTACCTTTGTTGTTTCTAATGCAGACTTTGGTGGTAGCAAAGGCAGATCATTATAAGGCTCATTTCTATTAAAATTCGTCATTGTTACAGAGGTAAAATTTACTCTTGCTTATCTAATAAGGGTAAATATTAGAAGTTTTTACCTTTGTTGAGGATTAAATAGTAATTTTTACTTCTGTTAAGCTTTACACTTTAATCATAATTAATGTATTCTTGAAAAGTCTGTTGCATCAAACAAAGGAGGCCTTCCTGTTTTAAATGGGCTTTGAACCGGTTGAGAGGGTTCGAATGATCAAGTAATTTCTTGTTGCAAAGCTATCAACAGGACCTGGCTCCTGGTTTCCGGGAAGGCTGCAATCGGGATCTTTTTCCTGAAGCTAATGATTTCCAATATTAAAGTAACAGGTTATTAATCCCTCCAAACTTCTCCTGCTTTTAGGAAAAAAGAAAATCCTCCTGATAAAAAAGGTAGTAAATATTCAGATCCTGGACAGACCTTGGAAAAAGGTATGGTAATGAAATAAAAATTTCCGACTTTGCCGGTTATTATTTTTATATGAACACTTTTTTAAATTTAAGAGAACTTCTCAGGGCCCTCCAAATGGAGGAAAGACTTTTGTCTGAAATGTTCGTCAAGAGAAAATCCCTTGTGTACAGCTATGATTACGCACTGGAGATGGTTGATTATAAGGAGGAAAAGATCCAGTTCCTTATCGACCATTCGGTTATCTATAAAAATGGGGATTACCTGGAGCTAGATACCCAGTACCTGGAGTTTTTTGAAAATGTATTGGGAGTAAATGAGGAAATCAATACTTCCTATATCAATGAAAACATAAAAAGTGTCCGGGAAAATATTGATTATTTCCTGAATGAGAACAATGAAATAAGGAGATACAATTACCTTAGGTTTATAAAGAATACTTTTAAAAAGATCGCATTGAGCACCCTGAAAAACGTGGTGGATCTGCGTCGAAATATTGATACCACATTCAAAAACGAACCTAATTACAAAAACAAAAAAGCTAAACTGGAAAATTTTGATCGCAAAAGGCGTGATATCCAGGACCTGATCCATCAAACGGAAACCTTGATTTCAAGCGAAGAAAAAACTTTCTTTAAAGCCGCTTTGGATGAAGAACTAAATAGTATAATTATCCAGGTTAAACATGATCTTATTGAATGCTCCCACAACCTCATTGAAACGGAAAAACAGATCATCGAATTTCTCAACCAGATAAAATACCAAAGTGGAATTATAGAAAAATTACGGAAAGTAAAATACCTGAAGGACCAATTTATTATTCAGGCAGGTACTGATATCAAAGAGGTGTTAAGTCAACGGAATTTAGTAGTCTTTGAAAAACAACCCGCCTACCCCGTAAAGCTTTCTCCCGATTTCCTGGCTACAGATGAAGCTTTTGTGGCTATTAAAAGGATAAGCGGACGAATAAAAACAAAAGCAGAAATTAAAATTCCTGTTGCAGAAAATATTTCTCGAGATCAACTGGATACGCAGATACAGGAGGAAATATTAATCAACCTGGAGGAGGTTAAAAACAGTTTTATGGCTACCGGAAATAATCTCTTTAAATTTTTAATGAACTACGACTTTCTAAAAGAGGTTTCTTTTGCAGAGCGGGTGACCCTGTATTGCCAGTTGATCTCACAGTATGAAGATATCTTTGAAATCACCTCCAGCTATGAAACCTTTCAGGATATTGAATACACACTTGTTTATCCAAAATCAAACTAAATGCAGGAATTCCCAAAAAATACCGCAGAGATCTTTGATGTACTGAGCAAAGGAAAATTTATTTGTTCCAACAGTTCCAAAGACCTTAATCGCAAATTATATGCTGTCCTGGAAGATGAAGATCATTTTGAGCTGCTCACCTCCTATTTCGGGAATATTAATTTCATCCTGGAAAGAGGGAATGGGTACTTTTATTTTAGCAGAAATGAATCGAAAGTTAATTTGGAGCGCAAATTGGAAATTGCTTTTAAATGGATAGATATTCTCGACTTTTTCAAAACCTTTGATCATTCTTTTGGCTCAGGATTTCGGTTTAGCATTGCAGATATAACCGTACGGCTGAATACCGATGCAGACCTTAAATCAAAACTGACTGCCTTGAAAAAGATCACAAAAAGGACCAATTACACAGAAGCGGTTTCCAAACTCGTTGACTACCTGTTAAAAGACAATTTTGTGGAATTACAGGATGAGATAACTAACACCTATAAAGTTCTTTCCTCTTTTGAATACCTGGAAGAATTAATAATGACCTTACATATCCCTGAAGATATCGCCAATGAGATACCTGAATAAAATTATCTTCATCAATAGCGCCGCGGCACATTATGCAGAAATTAGCCTCGACGGAAATGTCCATTTAATAGGTACCCAGGGCGTGGGAAAAAGTACCTTGTTAAGGGCTATCCTGTTCTTTTATAATGCCGATAAAATGAAACTGGGTATTCCCCGCGAAAAAAAGAATTTTGATCAGTATTATTTCCCCTACCAAAATTCCTATATCATTTACGAGGTAAAACGGGAGGATATTACCTATTCTATTATAGCCTTTAAATCCCAGGGTCGGGTGGCATTTCGGTTCTTTGATGCCAGGTATGATAAGAATTATTTTATAGATGACACCGGAAAGGCCTATCCCACTTTTGAACAGACAACGGCTTTTGGAAGGGAAGTCTATTATACAAAGATCATCAGCAATTACGAGGATTATCGCAATATTCTCTACGGAAACAACAAAGGTTTGGCAACTGAATTCAGAAAATATGCCCTTCTGGAAAGCAGGCAGTATCAGAATATTCCGCGAACCATTCAGAATGTATTTTTGAATTCTAAACTGGATGCCGCTTTTATCAAGGAAACCATTATAAAATCCCTAAGCGAGGAAGAAATAAAGATCGATCTAAGCACCTATGCCCACAACCACTTACGGAATTTTGAAACAGAGCTGAATGATATAAAGATCTGGTCCCAAAAAAACAAAGCCGGAAAGATCATTGTGCGTTCCCAGGCTGAAGCTGTGGCCACAGCAAATCGTTCCTATTTATTTGTGGAACAGGAAAAGAAAAGTTCTTCCACACAATTGGGCTGGTTCCTTTACAGCGTCCAATCCACCAAACCTGAAATAGAAGAGGAACTGGAAAAAGCCACGGTGGCGGAAACAAAAGCCGGGGATCGCCTGAACGCTCTTAGAGCCAACTTTGAAAAAAACCAAAAACAGCTGCAAACAAACATTGGGATTATCTCCAGCCAACTTAAAGAGCTGAAAGAGAAAAAGAAGGTTTACGAAGACAAAAGTATTGAAACCATTTTATCCAGGGCTGAAAGAAAGTCGGGCCTAATTTTCAACAAAAAAAACTTACAGGAGGAACGAAAGCTGCTTACCGGGAAATTCGAGGCCATTGAACAACAATACCGGGCCAGGCTGGATCAACTTGAAACCCAGCTTGAAAAGTTTAAAAATAAGATCACCCGGGAAAGACTGGAACACCAGGAGAGCTTTGGTACTTATAAAGAAAACCTGCAGGAAAAATATGAGAACCTGATCGCGCAGATAGAAAAACAGCACCACGAGGCAATCAAACTTGCTGAAAATGAAATACAGGATAAAGACTACTCCCTTCAGGAATTAAAAATTAAAGAAGTAAAAATTAAACATACACCTCTTTTTAAGTCTGAAACAAAAGCCCTGGAAGAGGAGAAAAAAGATCTGGAACAACAAATAATTACTGCTAAAGCCACCATAGAAAATTCCGGAAAGGAAAAAGACCACCTGAAAAAAGAATGGGAACTGGAAAATGCAAAGGCAGAAAATGGTTCTAAGGCTATATTAGATGATCTGGAAAGATCACTTCAGGAAACCAGTAAAAAAATAGAGACCGTTAAAAGAAAAATAGATGACAGCAAAGGCTCTTTTTATGAATGGCTTAATACGAACCTTCCAAACTGGGAGAGCTCTATTGGAAAAGTGGTGGATGAAGAAAACGTACTCTTCAGCAAAGATCTAAGTCCGCAATTAAGCGAGGGAAATTCCGATAGCTTTTATGGGGTGCAGCTTGATCTAAGCGCTATTGACAAACAGGTAAGAACTCTGGAAGACTATGAGGAGAAAATTCAGGAACTTTCAGAAGAAGCGGAAAAACTACAGTCAAGGAAGAAAGAAGCCTTAGAAAACCAGGAAAAAGCAAAGGAAAATTTAAAGAGAAGATTCCGTCCTAAGATCAATAGCCTGAAAGAACAGATTTCCTCTAATAGCTATCACAAGGAGCAATTTTCACAAAAGCTTACTAAAACAGAAAATTCCCTTCATGAACTGGAGCAAAAAGCAGCTGCAGAAAAAACAGAGGCTCTGGAAAAACTTCAGGAGGATTGGAAAAATTTAGCCGCGAAAAAACAGGACACGAAAGATGCTTTGGACAAATTACTGACAAGGGTAAAGAGGGAAGTTTCAGCTAAAAACAAAGAAAAGAAAGACCTGCTGCTTCAGGAGGAAACGAATTTAAAACACCTTCTTAAGGATTTAAAAGAACAGGTAACAAATAAAGAAAAGGAAATTGCCTCACGAACAAAAGAGATAAAAGCGCAGGAGAAATCTGAATTCAATAAACAGGGAGCAGATACCGGGCGGATCGAAGAAATTGACAAAAATCTGGGGGAAATAGGCTTGGAATTGGATCTTATTGAATCCAATAATATACTGGTCATTGAATATCACAAGGACAAGCGGGAATTATTTGATAAAGAACCCGACCTCAGGAACCGCCGATCATTATTAAATAAAGAACTGGAAAGAACAGAAGCAGAATATAGGAGTAAGGAAAACAACCTTCTCGAAGATCTGAAAAATAAGACTGAACAGGTTAAAGAACTGAAAAATCAATTGAGACAAATCCTACAGGACCTGGAGAAGTATGAGGATTTCAGGAAGCTGGATTGGTTTCCCGAAATTGAGAAGCTTTTAAATCAGTTTAATGAAAAGGACAAAACAGCCCTCAGCGGAAGCAAACTGATTGAAAACATCACAGAAAAACACTATTCCGGCATTGAAAAACTAAGGACCCTACAGGAAGCAATTACCAGGTTCGCCGGAAATTTTGCCGAAGAGAACATTTTCAATTTCCCAACCCGCTTCAACAGCACCAATAATTACCTGAATTTTGCCGAAGACCTAAGGGAATTCTTAGAGGAAGATAAAATTGCAGAATATGAAGCACGGGTGAATGAACGTTTTTCACACATTATAAGGCAAATTGGAAAAGAGACCGGGGAAATGCTTTCTAAAGAAGGAGAGATCAACCGGGTAATCCAAAAGATCAATTCAGATTTTAAATACAGAAACTTTGTAGGCGCTATAAAAAGTATGGCGATGAGAACCGTGGAAAGTTCCAATAAGATTATGAAGATCCTGCTTGAAATAAAAGCCTTCAATGATGAAAACGGAATGCAATTGGGTGAAACCAATCTTTTTTCTTCAGATGATCAGAACTCTAGTAATGCCCAGGCGGTAAAGCTTCTTAAGCAATTACTCAAAGAGATCAATCTTTTTAAAGCCGATGAACTGAAACTTTCTGATTCTTTTGGGCTGGAATTCAGGATCGTTGAAAATGACAATGATTCCCAATGGGTGGAAAAACTATCCAACGTAGGATCTGAAGGCACCGATGTGCTGGTGAAAGCAATGATCAATATTATGCTGCTGAATGTATTTAAGGACAATGCTTCAAAAAAGTTTAAGGATTTCAAGCTTCACTGCATGATGGATGAGATTGGCAGGCTTCACCCCAACAATGTGAAAGGTATTCTAAAATTTGCCAATGACCGAAATATCCTGTTGATCAACGGTTCTCCCACCAGTTATAACGCGACGGAATACCGCTACACTTACATCCTGTCCAAAAACAGCAAAAATTTCACCACTGTAAAACGACTGGTACAAAAGATACCGGCAGCGAAAAGCCTGTAGTATATGAAACTTCCCCTTCGCATAGCAAAAGTTCTTTTAGAATTATCTGATGGCACTATACTTCCCGGAAGTGCCGCTAAGCACGCCGTAATTGAAGATCTCATTCAGGAAAATATTTTATTTCGAACCGGGAAGATCAGGAAAACAGTGGGCTTAGCCAATCAAGAGAAGCTGGACTTGTACATCAATACTAGATTTTCCATTAAAGACCTACAAGCCTACGTGGCAGCTTTGGAGGAAAGCGATACCTCTCGTGCATCCCTTGTGAACGTCACAGGGGATTCTAAATTAAAGTCCATTCGGACCTTCAAAGGATTTTTAGTGAACTGCTTCACTTCTATTTCTGCAACATTAAATGCTGAAGAAATTCTGATCCAACCCTTGGAGGGCATTTTTCATTTCATCTATGACTTTGAAGATTTTATTCCTGCATCCGATGTCACCATTGTGGGCGTGGAAAATTCTGAGAATTTCAGAAGGTTAAAGGAACAGGCCTATCTATTTGAAGATATCCGGCCATTGTTTATAAGCCGCTATCCCCAAAATCAGAATAAAGATTTTGTAAAATGGATGAGATCCATACCCAATAACTATCTTCATTTTGGGGATTTCGATTTGGCCGGAATCGGAATTTATCTCCATGAATATAAAAAATACATCCCTGAAAAAAGCCGGTTTTTCATTCCAAAAGGATTTGAGGAACTATTGAAAATATCAGGTAGTCGTGAAAGATATAATCTACAAAAAATGAATTTTAATATCAATTCAATAGAGGAAAAGGATCTTTTAGTTCTGATCGATCTGCTACACAAATACAAAAAAGGTCTGGATCAGGAAAGTTTAATTGTGGAACGTTAGTTTTCTTCAAAAAATAAAAATGTTCATCACAAGATAAAAATAGCTTTTGACATCATTAGGAAATTTAAGGAGAGATTACCAGTGAGTTCATATTTGCCCTGTTATTAAAGATTGTGGCAAAGGTTTTGATTATTCAAGGTTAGATTTAATATAATCTCAGAAGCAATAAAAAAATATTTTATAAAATTGCATTATGAGACGTCATAGAAATATAGCTGATATCTTTCCAAAACACGTGTTTTGGGATATGGATTATAGTAGACTTGATCTTCAACAAGACAAAGATATTATTATTCCTAGAGCACTATATGCCACTACAGAACTAACGTTTCAGGAAGATATTCGACAATTAGAAGACCTATATTCTAAAAGTCAAATCCTTAAGCATCTAAAAAATACTAAAGAAAGAATTAGTAATAAGGTGTGTCTTATGGTAGCCGATCGATTTCATACGAAAGAATTTGCTAGATTTAAGCATTGATATGGGTGCAGTCGACCCCGAATTGATTTTACTATTAAAAGAATTACAAGCACTTCCTTCCCTTTCTCGGTTTATATCATTTTCTTCTCCTCCTGAAGGGGCCATAGATCAATATTAAGACTCCGACAGACAGACTTAGCAACAAGGCAGAAACGGCTTTCATGGAGGTGAAAAAAACTGAAAGTAGTGCAGGGCTATATTCTTCAATTTCAGCGGATGTTTTTTCAATATTTTGTTATATGACCGGCATCAAATTGCCGCTATCGGCCATCGTAAATATCTCACCTGCGAATAATAACATTACAGCACAAACCAGGGTAAGAATTCCTATAGATATCTTCTTTTTAATTCCCATAGATCTATTATTTCCATTTATGTTCTTACTTTCCTTTTGGCTTGTCAACCTTAAATTCAATTCCCCTTCACTTCCCTCACCATCTGATGATGCTGACCAATCACATCCTCTTCAAGGCCAAGGAATTCAGCTGCATTGTAATAGAAGATATCCGCTTTTTCTTCCGCAGTCAGAAAGTCCCGGGAATTGATACGATTCACTGCTATTCCAATTGCTTCGCGCCATATCATTTGATCTGTTCCGAAAAGTATACGGTTTACCAGTCCCATCTGTTTCGCCTGCCGCAGGAAAGATTCAAGCACCTGTTCCATCCCCGGAATCCAGTTGACTATACTAATATCTGTATAGAGCTGGGGATAAATGTTCATCAAAATCAAAGTATATTCGGAATATGATCCTGCCCCATCGGCGTGCATCATAAAGACCTTTAGCTTTGGGAATTACACCAGCATGTCCTCCAGGAGCAGCGGATCTCCATATCTGAGCCTGAATTTTGGGCAGCACCTAAAAGGAGGTCCGGGAAAACTCGCTCCGGTATGTATCCCTACAGGAATCCCCTCCTCTTCGGCTATCCTGTAAAATGGATAGTATGCGGGATCTGAAGAAGAGTAGCCCAAATATTGGGCACCTACTTCTCCCAGCATGTCTAGGCTACCATTCTGTATCATTAGTTGGAGGCTTAGATGCACTAAATCCTAACTGAAGACTTCCAGCTAAAAAACTGCATATGATCCATTAATACATAAGAAAAAGCATTTATTCTATGGTAATTAGATGTATCTTCCATCTTTCATCCCTACCTATGAGAGTCTCTATAACACGTAAGGACTTCACCTTTTTTCCCGATGCAAGCCGGGTGGTAGCTCGCTTTTTCAACAATGGAGACCATCGAACCAAAGCTTTGGTGAACAGGATCCTTCTGATGACTGAAGATCAGGTAAGCCGAACCCTTGAACAAACCCTCAGGGAATTTGCCAGTCGGCACCGGAATGTATCCCGTCTTTTCTTTAAACACTGTGACAACATTCGTGGCATCATTGAGGAAATGGAAATTGATTATAATGATCTTTCTGATGAACGTAAAATGCTTATCGGGTCCTATAATACGATGGAATATTCCCTGGAATCTGCCGCATTTTTCAATCCTTCCATCATAGAAGATCTGGACCAGTCCTATCTCGAAAAAGGAGAAAAGAGAGTCATTATTTCCTTCAGGGCAACGGGGGAAGGGCATATTTCCTCCATAGTATTCAGAAGAGGGATCCTGGGTATCAACAACGATCTGCGTCTTGCCAAAGTGGGAGATTATGTGGATATGGCTGCAATTCTGCATAAAAAACTATATGATAAAAAAAGATTTGTCAAAAAGCTGAAGGAGATGGAGGTTTCGGAAGAACATTCCGGTATTATCATGGATGATCTCCCGGACAGGTTTGATTATTATATCCTAAAAAATGCGGTAAATAACCTGCTGAAACAAGTGGAGATCGATTCCTCTATGAGGATGGCTCTGGAAGAGATCACCTGGCTGGTGGATTCTTTTTATGATATCAAATTCCACAAGGATGCCGACATTTCTGAGCGTGTCATTTTTCCCATCTCAGAATCTGAAAACCGCGGCATAGAAGACGCGAGGTTTGTTAGGTTTACGGAAGATGATAATACCGTTAAGTTCTATGCCACTTACACTGCCTATAACGGCCATACCATTCTGCCCAAGCTTTTATCAACCGAAGACTTCTACACCTTCCGGATAATGCCTTTACACGGAAACGGTGCCCAGGGCAAGAACCTTGCATTATTTCCAAAAAAGATAAAAGGCAAATATGCCATGCTTTCGAGGATCGATGGGGTGAATAATTACCTGATGTTTTCCGAAAGGACCACCCTTTGGAAAAATCCTGTCATGATACAGGAACCAAAATATCCCTGGGAATTTACCCAGATAGGCAATTGCGGCTCTCCTCTCTGGACTGAAAAGGGCTGGCTTATTATCACCCACGGGGTGGGACCCATGCGACGCTATAGTATCGGGGCAACACTCAGGGATCTGGACGATCCTTCCATAGAGATCGGAAGGCTTGAAGAACCTATTCTGATGCCCCTTGAAGAAGAGAGAAACGGGTATGTACCCAACGTGGTCTATTCCTGCGGCTCCCTTATCCACAATAACAGCCTTATTTTACCCTATGCGGTATCCGATTACTCTTCCACCTATGCGGTGGTTAACCTGGAAGAACTGTTTACTGCCTTGTTAAAATGAATTATAACCGGCAATCACCTTCTTGTAGGCTGCTATATAAGAATTGATCATTTTTTCCATACTAAAGTTTGTTTCTGCATGAGTCCTGCAATTTTCAGGATCAAGGTCGTCGAGCTTTTGAACCGCAACAACAGCTTCAGGTATATCCTTTACAAGAAATCCGGTGACCCCGTGGACGATCAGTTCTGGCATACTGCCTTTGGAATAGGCGATCACCGGGGTTCCGCACATCATGGCTTCAACTACGCTCAGGCCAAAAGGCTCCTCAAAGCTAATGGGATGCAGCAGGGCTTTTGCACCACCCAGCAGTATGTTCCGGTCCTCTTTTCCTAAGTTCCCCAGGTACTGTATGTTTTTTCCATCGATCTTTTCCTTGATCTCGTTTGTAAAATAATCCTGATCCTGTATCAGCCCTGCAATCTTTAGAGGAAATCCCGATTCTAATGCAATTCCTATAGCCCTATGCAGGCCTTTTTCAGGATGTATCCTGCCGAAGTACAGCAAGTAGTCCTCCTTATCTTTCCTGAAGCTGAAAAGGGAAGCATCTAACCCATGATAAATGGTATCCAGATAAGTCAGTTCCTGGTGCCTGTCAGAATTTGAAATGGAAATGTAAGCGACTTCAGTATCGTATTTCTTGTATACCGGAACGATCCTGGGAGATGAAAAGCCATGGATGGTGGTGATCATTGGGGTGTTGATCAGCCGGGAATACGTAAGGGGAAGGAAATCAAAATGGTTGTGGATGATATCAAAATCTGCAGCATGTTCCATGAGGTTGCTGATGTGCAGACATTCAAGGACTTTGGGATCGGCCGAAGGGTCAGATTCGTATGGTAGCTCACATACGGATTTCAGTGTTGCGGAGGAAACCGAATTACCGCTCGCAAAAAGAGTTACATCATGGCCTTTTTTAACCAGGCCTTCGGTAATGGTTGAGGCAACCTGTTCCCAGGGTCCGTATTTCTCGGGAGGTGTCCTCCAGGCAACGGGCGACAACACAGCAACTTTCACAAGTGCATAGATTGGTTAGGCTGGTAACTTTCCTTTTCAGAAAATTTGGAATCATTGGTTTTGTAGAATTCCTCATGAGCCTGCAATACCGTCAAATAAGATATAAGATACGCCAAAGAACTTTCTGCCCCCTGGTTCCGATTGATCCCATAATGCTCAAATCCGTCACAGCAGCCTTTTGTCTCAAAATCGTAAAGGCTCATCCTAAGATCGTTCTCGCCCAGGAACCACATGAAGGAAGCGAATAATTTGTTCAGGTACTCTTTCCGGCCTGTCAGAAGGAAAGCCTGGTGAAACATCAATACCATGGCCATGGCATCTATAGGCTGCTGGGCAAAAAACGAACGTTCCCCCTCTTTTACATACCATTTACTATTACCAATCACAGAAAGAGCCCCGTCCTTCAGGGTGTGCTCTGTAAGAAAATCCATGGTTATCATGGCTACTTCAGCAATCCGCTCGTCCGGAATTATTTGTGCTGAATGCAGGAGTGCCAGGGGCAGGATTCCGTTATCGTAAGCAAGTAACGACTCGAACCACTTCCAGTTTTCAGAATGATTTGCATCATAATGTCCAATAAGTTTGTCTGTAAGGTTTTTTAAAATCTCCACCATGCCCTCATCCCCCGGATTGGTCTTCAAATAATAACATACCCCGATAATGGTATTGGCTATACTGCGGATGGATCTTAATCTTTTAAAATTGGGGAGAGCATCAAAAAACACCAGTTTCCCGGTTTGATAATAGGCGTCATTAGGCGCGTTCCCAATTAAATAACCCAGTGCCCATATTGTTCTTCCAAAGGAATCTTCTGAACCTACCTCATCAAGAAAATTCCTGTTAAAGCTCAGGAAATTCCTGAAGGTCCCGTCCTTATTCTGCATATAATGAATATAGCTCAGGTAAATGGGCATAAACTTTAACGCAGCGGCACCTTTTTTCTGTTTATAGGTCATCAGGACCATCAGCAGAGCCCTGGCATTATCATCCAGGCAATATCCCTCCTTAAGATTCGGAATCCCGAATTTGGCATGTTGAATGATCCCGGTGTCATCTGTCAATCTTTTGATATGCGTAAGGGAAAACGGAGGTAATAATAGAAGGTCTATAGCATTTTCTTTTTTCTCTGTTTTCACTTTTGGAATGTCTTTCAGAGCCTTAGAAAGCTGAAGATATTTTTTCCCGATCTTGGGCCAGGTGGTTTCTCTTCCATATTTGTAGGCATTGTCCTGGATCTGTTTCAGGCTTTCGGGATGATCTAGCAGGTCATCCAGGATTTCCGCCAGTTGTTCAGAATTATTGAAGCCAAAAAGCCTTCCTTTTTCTTCCGTAAGCAATTCTGCAGCATGCCAGTAAGGGGTGGAAACCACGGCGCAACCGGCACCCATGGCATACGAAAGCGTTCCACTAGTAATCTGTGCTTCATTAAGGTAGGGCGTAAGATAGATGTCACAGGCACTTAAATACTTAAAAAGTTCTTTCTCTGCAATGAATTCGTTTAAGAGCAAGACTTGCGACTGAAGATCCAGGTTCTTTATTAAAAGCTGAAGATAAGTCCTGTATTCTTCCCCGGAATGCCGTAATACGTTTGGATGGGTTTTACCCAGGATAATATAGAGTACCTGCGGATGTTTTTTAATGACTTCAGGTAAGGCTTTAATGACTGTTTCAATTCCTTTATTGCGACTTATAAAACCAAAGGTCAGGAGAACCTTCTTATTGGTTAATTTGAATTCTCTTCTGGATTCTTGTTTATCGAAGTGTATATCAGGCACACCGTGCTCTATTAAAACAATGCTTGCAGAAGGTA
Source organism: Salinimicrobium marinum (assembly GCF_014651535.1). Classification (GTDB taxonomy): domain Bacteria; phylum Bacteroidota; class Bacteroidia; order Flavobacteriales; family Flavobacteriaceae; genus Salinimicrobium; species Salinimicrobium marinum. The sequence continues at coordinate 209,850 of NZ_BMXB01000003.1, read as the reverse complement.
TGTCGTAAATGCTGGTTAGGAAAAAAACAGCTTTTTCATTCATAACCACTATCTTATTGGCCATTTTGCAGATCTCTTTCAAAATAGCTTTTTCACTGTAAGAAGGAGAATCCAGCACGGTGTGAAGTGTAACAATAAACGGAATATCCAGCCGATGTAAAAGTGGTAAGATATAAACCCCGCACTGTCCACCATAAATGCCAAATTCATGTTGGAGAATGCATACGTCTGCCCCGCTAAGGTTAATAAAGTCAGCTGCCTGGAGATAATCCGTTTGTTGCTCCTGTTGTATGCTGAGCTTAACTTCAGCAGGATATTTGTATTTTTGGTCGTGATCGTCCATTGCGATCACCAGCACCTCGTTTTGTGGTCCGCCCTTCTTATCGGATCCTGACAAGGATTTTGTCAGGTTCCGGGTAAAAGTTCCTATTCCACATTCCCGGGGAGGATAAGTACCTATAAATACTAATTTCATTTCTTCTGCTTTTTAGTCTGTATTATTTCAGGCGTGTGTGGTTATGACTTTTTTCTGCTCGTTTGGCTTCTTTTGCCTTACGTTTTTCCTTTAAGTTTACTGTCGGCTTTGTCTTATCAGACTTAGACCCTGATTTTCCTTTTACCATAGTTTTATTTAAAATAATTTACTATAATCCAACAAGTTACTCGCAATTAGAAGAAGAAAACTATATCACTCCCAATTAAATTTACAAAAATCACAGGTCTTCAATTACTTCCTTTTTGTACTCTGAGTTTATCAAAAAATAGGGTGTTCTTATCCTCTACACATTTTGCGGCGTATAAAAAACTTGAAGCACTCCAGGTTTGCCAATCCTGACCCATAGGATTGCCGTCCTGAGCCTTATACCATTCATTAAACCCAAATTCCAGCTTCCGGGTTCTCGACCTCTTTATGGTATGCACCAAATCCATTAACTTTCGTTCAGCAAGAGAATGTCTTTCTGCAGCAGTCAGGGCAGCAATATAAAATCCGGTAATAAATGGCCATACTCCGCCGTTGTGGTAGTCTCCTGGCTGATTAAAATGTTCATATCTGGGATGCCAGTCTATTTCTCCCGGATTGATGAACGGAAAGAAATTAGGGATAAGGCCCGGTGCAAGCTTGTCGCTGACCCTCATGGCTTCACATTCTTTCTCTATCCAGGAGATCATGGCCTTTGATCGCGAAAGTGGGGCAATGCCTGATAATATGGCTAGGCTGTTTCCCAGGAGATCAAAACGCTCGCTACTATATATTTTGTAGGACCATAAGGCGTAATAGGGCTTATGCTTTACTACCAGGCCTTCATGGACGTGCCGATGGGCTTTTTTTGCGGTTATAGTAAAGCGACTCATTTCATTCCGCAGCTTTTCGGCTTTATCATGCACATTGAACAATTTCAGGTAGGTGTAGGAAAGGCTGTTCACAAAAAGGCCGTATCCGCTAACCCATTGTTCATCACGCCAGTCACTGGTAGGTTGTTGCGCCACAAGATATCGGTCAGAAGGGTTCTGGTAATCCATCCATACCATTGCTTTATCAGCAGCGGCCTGCAGGAACCCGGGTTCATGAACGACCTGTCTGAAAACTGCCACAGCTATCAGGAACAAGGGAGTGGTATCACTGGCGCCGCGATCTTCCTTGTCGTGGACCAGGGAAGGGATGTGTCCTTTTGGAGATTGGTTGGAAGCAAGCGTTTCCAGAACCTTTCTCATACTGGCCAGGAGAACATCATTTCCGGAAACCGCTATTCCGAAGATGGAGATCAGCAAGTCCCGGGTATAAGGTTCAGGGTAGCCCCAGCCGGCCGTCCTGGGCAGATCATGGAACGGACCTTTCACGTTGTGAAGCAGAATTTCCAGGGCTGCTGCCTTAGCGGCTTCCAACAGATCTTTGTCTTGCGAATTCATCTTTTTCTATTTTATTCCCAGCCTGTCTTGAATAATCTTTACGAATTTTTGTGCCACCACCCGGTAATCAAAATTGGCTACTACACGTTCCCTTCCTGATAACCCCATGGTTTCCCTTAGCTTTGCATCTTTCATAAGTAGTAAGAGGTATTTGGCAATATCCTGGATGTCTGCCCGGTAATCTACTGTTCTCGGAGTGTCAAATTCAATGGTCCTGTTCTCTTCAAAACCAGATTCTTCCCCCAGGATCACATTTTTCACCACTATTCTTTTGGCTACCCCTGCAAGAAGCGCTGTTTCCTTATGAACAAGGGTATCCAGCATGCCCATTGCCCGAATTCCAATAACAGGTTTCCCACAGGCTCCTGCTTCTACCTGCGGCATTCCGAAACCCTCCAGCCTTGAAGGTGCCGCATAGATATCACAGGCACCAAGGAGGTATGGCATAAAGGTTCTGGAAATGGTATTTGTGGCGTAGGTAATGTTTTTCTCCAGACCCAGCTTATTTGCCATTTCCAGGTCAATTAAGTTCTGCGCCTTGGTTCTTGGTTGTGGCCATACCTTACATACATACTTCCAGTCCGGCGCTTTTGTATCTATAATAGACAACGCCTGCATTACTTCCTGGGCCCCTTTGGAAGCTGCATCGCCACCAACGGTTAGGATCATTAATTGTCCCGGGGAAATTCCCAGTGATTCTCTCACGGCAAGGATCTTGGGATCATCTTTTTTAAAGATTGTAAATGAATCAGTATCACAGCCTACCGGGAGTACCTCGATAGTATCCGCTTTTATGCCGTCCCTCACGTACATCTCTTTGACCCAGTTGGAGGTAACCAGAATGAGAGGCAATCCATTAAGTATTTCCTGGTAATTTGCAATGTAGCCATCTGCTACCAGCCAGGGTACCGGTAGTGCGCCATAGCGTTTGGGATGGAGAATGAGTTGTGGGGTATGCCCCCAGTATCCGATCCCTACCACGACATCGGGTTCGAACCAGCGATAATACCATTCTTTTTCCTGGGCAGATTCAAAATGAACCGCATGAGCATCTACACCAATTTCCAGGAGCCCCCGGTAAAGCAGGTCCCCCTGGGTTGCCAGTCCGCCCGGAGAGGGCGGATAATCATACAATACTAAAGCTTTCATGTCGGAGTGGTGTTACTGATTCCTTGTTTTTTCCAACCAGTTGAGAGCAGCTAGAGATGTGTCGAATTTCCAGAATGCTTCTTCTTTCGGGGTTGTTAATGCTTCAAACCCATCAGGGGGAAATCCGTAGACTTCAGTTATTATTCTATACTTCAGGTCATACGTTTCTTCTTTCAGCTTTATTTGTATACCGGCAGAAGCTTGCTTTCTCGGGAGGTACTGTTTATTTCCGTCTTCGTAAGCAAAAGTGAATAATGCCGCGGTCCGGATCTTATCTTCCTGCCATAACTCTATAACCGCCCCGCTTACTTCTTCATGTCTTTTGTGTCTGGTATATTCCCCGGAAGGATAGTGAGTAATGATAAGATCAAACTTTTCTTGGGGCAGGAGTTCTAAAACTGCTTTTTTCACCTCCTGCATGGCCAGGGGCAACTGGTCTGGACCGTCATCAAGATCGCCCATTTCCCCCCTGGCTCGGAGAATACTTAGTACCTTCTGGAATTTTGGTGCCCTGTCTGAATCATTTTTCCTGCAAAGACAAGCAACGAACCAGTCACTGAAAGGATTTTCCAGGATCGTACCACCACACCACAAGGTTTCATCATCCGGATGGGCTACGATCACAGCTATGTTACTCCCGCTCTTTATTATTTCCTTTTCTTTCACTTTAGAACAAAAACATTAGATTAAATACCGGATCAATAGATGGGGAACAGATCATTTAATATCCACTACTGAAAGAATATCGATCTCTTATACGTTACACGAGATGTTCTTCCCGGAAGCTTTATTTCATTTCTCAGCTATAGCAAAAACAACCACTTACTCATAACCACTTTTAATAATGGTGACGATCATTTTAAAGCGAACATTTGCTTTGATCGTATTCCTGGAATGTGCAGGGATTATGATGGAATATCCGGTCTCTAGGATGCTGGATAGATCTTCGATCACAATTTCCGCTTTTCCTTCAATGATCTGAATAAAGCAATCGAAAGGAGAAATTTTTTCGGTCAGGAATTCACCCGAATCAAAGGAGGCCACGCTGACATTTCCTGTGGTCTTTTTTAAAACAGTTTTTATGACCACTGCATTGGATACATATTCAATCATCTCAATAATAGCAAAAGCCTTGGATTTTTCTACTTCGACATTCTCCATAATTCAAATATTTAGGTTAGATGGGAATTCCCTCTTTCGCCTGTTTTCCCGGCCATCACGGAAGCCTTACAAAAGAAAGGATGGCCTCAGGATTCATTTAACCGGGTAAGTCTTACTCTGAAAAAATAGAAAAAAACCTTATGCTGATCATAAGGTTTTTAATTGCTTCTGTTGGAATCCCCCAATCCCTTCATCGGCGCATTATGATTATAAAAGGTTCAGGTCCGGAATATTAAACAATTTTCGAAAATTTCAACAACAAAAAATTACAGCCTCCATATTATATGTTACAGGATTCACAGGTCTTCAAGATTTCTCTTGCGATTTTCCTTTATCTTCTTGTAGTACGAAGGGGTCAATCCGGTTATCTTCTTGAACTGATTCGATAAATGGGCGACACTGCTATAATGAAGTTTATAGGAAATTTCCGTAAGGTTTAGTTCCTCATAAAGCAACAGCTCCTTTACACGTTCAATCTTGTGAATAATGATATACTGCTGAATAGTGGTGCCTTTGACCTCAGAGAAAATGTTCGAAAGGTAAGTATAGTCATATCCCAGTTTTTCGCTGATGTAATCGGAATAATTACCTTCGGGTGGCTCTTCGGAATAATGGATCATTTCGATAATAAGTGACTTGATCTTCTCTATTAGAATGTTTTTTTTGTCATCAAGAAGCTCAAGACCGTACTTCTGCAGATTATTTTTTAGCTGGCTTTTCTGTGCAGGATCCAGTTCCTCTATAATTTCAACTGTTCCCAGATCCACATTTGAATAATGTAGTCCGAGTTTTTTCAATTCTTCCTTCACTACCATTTTACACCTCAGGCTCACCATAAATTTTATGTGTAGGATCATAGGAAGATGTTTTAAGGTTTACCCTTTATAAAAGGTTAAGGCTACGTGCTGTAATTTATATAATTTATTTCAGTAAATATGTAATATAATAGTTTCTGACCCGCAATACCTTCACTTTCATAATGCTTTTTTCCACTGGACAGGTAAGTACAGAATGTAGGGCTTTAAGGCATTTAAACAGCTTATTACAGGAACTATAATGAAAAGAATCAGTTTTATTACCGCGCTTTTCAGCTTTTCTACCCTACCGCTTTGGTGGTCCCGATTAAGGGAAGAGGTTAAAAGTAGAACAACAACAGGTTTTAAGGTTAACAAAGGGGAAGGAAGATACCATGGGTCTTTAACATTACGAGGGGTAAATTCCAATATTCTGAAGGTGAAGATTTCGGGGAAGGACACCGATGGAGATCTGGCGATCTTTGAGCAAACTTCCCTTTCCCAGGGAAGAGGCACTCCACTTCATGTGCATTACCTCCAGGATGAGATCTTTTCAATTATCGAGGGAGATTATCTATTCCGCGTAGGAGAGGTAAACTATGAAATGAGCGCAGGAGACCTTATATTTCTACCCCGCAATGTGCCCCATGCCTGGACTCAAAGATCCCTGACGGGGAAAATGAGCGGTTACAGTGCAACCCGCAGGAAAACTTGAGGATTTTTTCGTGTTCCTGGCCTCCCTTGATCATGATCCTTCTCCTGAAGAACTGAACCAAGTTTTTGAACAGAATGAGATGAAGGTAGTTGGTGCTCCCTTATCGCTGGATTAACTGCTATAGGGAAATAAAGGAATGGGAATTGAATAAACACATGTACTGGATATGCTGGAATCTGCATCAGCTATTATATTTACCGCCCTAACCGGCATAGTAATCTTCTTTCAGGCCTCCTTAGCTGCCGGAGTGCCATGGGGAGCAGCGTCTATGGGAGGAAAATATCCGGGAAAATATCCTTCCCACATGAGGATCGTTGCAGCTATCAGTATCCTGATCCTAGCTCTGATCGCAGCACTAGTATTATCAGAAGCCAACTTATTATTTCCCCAATTAAGATCCATCTCCCGCATCGGGATCTGGGTTATTTTGTACTTTTCATTGCCGGGACAATTATGAATACCATTACCCCCAGCAGGATAGAACGTATCTGGGCACCTGTGGCTTTCCTCCAGCTCCTCACAAGCCTGATCGTTGCGATCAGCTAAAAGAACATTCCTATGAAAACAACAGAACATTATGACGTGATCATCGTAGGCGGAAGTTATTCAGGGCTTGCCGCCGCAATGGCACTGGTCAGGGCATTGAGAAACGCACTGGTTATCGACAGCGGGAAACCCTGCAACCGGGAAACCCCGCAGTCGCATAATTTCCTGACCCAGGACGGAAAAACCCCTGAAGAAATAGCAGATCTTGCCAGACAACAGTTGGTAAAGTATTCCGGCGTTAAGTTTTTTAAAGGATCAGCAGACACTGCAACAAGAACAGAAAAAGGCTTTGAGATCCGGACCTCTTCAGGCGAACTGTTTTCGGCTGCCAAACTGATCCTTGAAGCGGGCATTAAAGACATGTTACCCAACATCAGGGACTCCTGGAATGCTAGGGCATTTCGTTGCTTCATTGTCCCTACTGCCACGGATATGAGGTGAAAAACGAACCTACAGGCATCCTGGGAAATGGCGAATACGGCTTCGAATTCTCGAAGTTCATTTTGAACTGGACCCCAAACCTGAGCCTTTATACCAGCGGAAGATCTGCATTGACCAGAGAGCAAAGCCGGCTGGTTGAAAAACACCAGGTCAGGATCATCGAAAAGGAAATAAGGGAGCTGGAGCATACCAACGGCTATCTCCGAAACCTTGTGTTTACTGATGGCTCCAGATCGGCCATTAAAGCTGTCTACACCAAACCTGGGTTTGAACAAAATAGCCGGATCGCCGAAGAACTGGGTTGCAAATTAACCGATGAAGGTTATATAGAAACGGATCAGTCCCAGAAAACAAGTGTACCCGGCATTTATGCCTTTGGAGATAGCACAACGCCACTACGAACCCTTTCAGTTACTGTTTCGACGGGAGCCACCGCAGGGATGATGCTGAACAAGGAATTTGTACTGGAAAGGTTTTGAGGTAAAAAATGTTTATCTTCAATACCGGTAAAACGAACGATTCATACCTATCGGAAATTTTAGCAGAACAGGAAAAAACCTCACCTCTTCTGTCCCATATACAATATTTCAACTCCCCTTAAATTACTGTTGCTAATACCTGTTGCCAACCTGAACCCATGGTTCTCCAGTTAAAAGAAAACAATGACCAAAATGAAAGCTGCCATCCGCAGGAATTACGGCTCCCCGGATCAGATAAGGATAGAAAGTTTAGAGAGACCTGTTCCAGAGGATAATGAGGTATTGATCAAGGTCCATGCTACCACTGTCAGCAGGACCGATTGTGCCAACCTGACTGCCAAACCATTTATTATGCGATTCTTCCTGGGCCTGCGTAAACCCCGAAAAATAATATTAGGGAACGATTTTGCAGGAGAAGTAGCAGCCACAGGAAAAAACGTCGACTCCTTCAGTATAGGCGATAAAGTATTTGGCTTTAATGACATGGGTTCAGAATCACAAGCTGAATATCTCACAACCTCCATTGAAAACGTATTCCGGGTTCCGGACCAGACAGATCTCAAACAGGCAGCTGCAAGCCTGGAAGGAGCTCATTATGCGTACTCCTTCATTCAAAGGACCGAACTCCGGGCAGGGCAAAATATTCTTATCAATGGGGCCACCGGAGGCATCGGTTCTGCGCTGCTGCAGTTTGTGAGGCCGTATGATGTCAGGATCACGGCCACCTGTAATACCAGGAACATTGAGCTGATAAGATCTTTAGGCGCCGGCAGGATCTATGATTACACCAAAGAAGATTTTAATAAGGACCCTGACCACTACGACTATATATTTGACACGGTAGGCAAGAGCACATTCGGCAAGTGCCGACCACTGCTTAAGGAAAAAGGAGTCTACATGTCTTCAGAGCTGGGACCTTATTTCCAGAATGTCTATTATCCCCTGCTGAAATCAATGTCGGACAAAAAAGTGATCTTTCCCATCCCCTATCACAAGAACAGATCGGCCCCCTATATTACTGATCATTTGCAGAAAGGCACGTTCAGGCCTGTAATAGACCGGGAATTCCCGCTGGAAGAACTCTCCAGAGCTTACGAATATGTACTGACGGGACAGAAGACGGGAAACGTTGTTATTAAGATATAGCCCATATTTTCTATTCTCAACATCTTCAACTTCCCCACTTCCGCCCCAAACATCTTTTTCAGGAAGCTGAGCATTATGTGGTATTTAGTTTCTGTGTTTCAGAACGCATATAATAACGGCAAGAACCTGGGATCCAATGCTCCAGGTAATCACCAACCACTATTATTTCAAAATCTTATCAACTACTGATCTAAACAAACTTTTCTTTTAATGCCGGGAGCCAATATATTGTTGAAGAGGTTTTGCATCTGTAACTTTTGAAAAATCCAAAGACAGTGCACTGAGACAGAGATCAGGCAGATCGTAGAGGCTTTTAGAGAACTTCCTCAAAAGATTGACGGAATAGTGGATTTTTAATAGGGCATAGATATTAGCCCGGAGGGACTATCTGATGGATTCACGCATTGCTTATTTAAGACCTTTAAAGATGAAAAATTCAGGGATGAATATTTGCCACATCCTGCTCACAAGGCCTTTGGTGGTATCGTAGGTCCTCACCTGGACAAAGTGCTGGTGATAGATTATTGGCCGAACCAATAGATAAATTTGCCTTTACAAAATACCTGTGAGCTTTCCATGTTCCTGTGATTGCGCTTGAAGAAGCGTTCCTAAACCCACGAGCAGTAGAGAATTAAAATTTTTCATGATCGTTTTCGGTTTGAATAAATTGAGTTAGATTTTAAGTCCTGAAAATCCTCCCTCCATTACTTTATCGGCTTCACCCAATTAAGTACGATGGTTGAAAAGCGGGTAAACAAGAATACCAAAGAGCCAAAAAGCGTAGGCAGCATGGTAAATTTAAGGCCTTGAGCAAAATCCCGCGGAGTGGTATCGTCAAAGGAGCTCAGGTAATCCAGGGTCTCGATGAGGCTTATCAATTGCCCGAACACTCCCAGCACCAGGGCAAAAAGTCCGATGGAATTGAGCAGGGTAATTGTCCTGGCAATTTTAGGATCTCTTTTCTTCGTGAAATACATTCCCCTTACCAGGAGAAAGATTCCGATGATCAAGACAATAAAGATAAACATCATTATAAAAAATCCGCCTTCCTCAAACCTGTCTCCTACCACTTCGAAAAATCCTTTTTGCGTCTGCTGTTGTAGTGCTAATATCATGATTTTGGTATTTTTAATTGTCTATAGCCAAATCTACTGCTTATTACCGGCGAAAATCTTTTAAAGATACCAACTACCAGTTTCGGTCGTATTTCAGCAGATTCTGCGCTTGTTTTGGTTGTGCCTTTAATCCGTTGGGTTGAATCGGGCAAAAAACCTGTTATTCATCGCAAGGGACTCAACCATTGTGAAATTAATTGGATATTGTAGGTTCTATGATCACCGGGACACTTGTATATTTTTTATGGAGAAAAATTGCGCTGCACAGCCTTTTCTGGTTTCTCGTGCTTAGCTTTTTCTCCTATTTCCTAGGCGCACCAAATGAGAACCTTTTCTATTCGGGCTCCTTTGCGGCATTTCTCCTGCCGGTAACGATGGCCACCACTTACACCACCATCTATTACCTCCTCCCGGGATTTTTGCTGAAAAAAAAATATCTGTTGTTTAGCCTTTATAGTTTTTATACCCTGGTACTCTCTGCTTTTGCCATTGTAATCTCCATTTTCTATGGACTCATTTTTATCCTGAATATGGATTACCGCGGAATGCCTGGCCCTGGTCGAAGCCTCCTGTCAATGATGGTGCTCGTATATCTCGTGGTGGTACTGGTGAGCGCTTTCACTTTGCTGAAGCAGAATTATTCTTCTATTGCTGAAAACCGGGCTCTGGAAAACAAGTTTCTGGAGGCACAGTTAAAGCTGAAGGAACAGGAGCTGCATTACCTGAAATTGCAGGTGCACCCCCACTTCCTGTTTAATACCCTCAACACCCTGTACGGTCACGCCCTAAAAAAAAGCGAAGAAACGCCCAATATGATCCTGAAGCTCTCCAATTTGCTGGATTACCTGTTGTACCAGGCAGATAAGCCCCTGGTAAGCCTTGGCAGCGAAATTGAGCATATAAAAGATTATATTGCCCTGGAGCAAATGAGGTTTAGAGATAACCTGCTTGTGGATCTTGACCTCCCTCCTACTACTGAAAATATTGAAATCCCGCCTATGTTGCTGCTTCCTTTTGTGGAGAACAGCTTTAAGCACGGGCAGTTGGTAAATGGTAAACTGAAGATCTCCATTAGCCTTCAGATAGATGAGGAACAACTTCGGTTTATTATAAGGAATTCTGTGAAAGATGATCAGGAACGGGAAACCCACAACGGACTCGGCTTGAAAAATCTGAAAAAACGACTGCAGTTATTGTATACGGACCAACATAGCTTTTCCGCAGAGAAAACCGGAAGTAGCTTTGAGGCTCATCTGTCATTAACCCATTCTAAAGTGTATAGACATGGATAATAAAATTTCCTGTATCATAGTAGATGACGAACCAACTGCAAGGGAGGTCATTGCCACGCATTTGGCGAGGATCAGCCACGTAGAAGTTCTTGGTTCCTGTGAAAGTGCCGCGCAAGCTTTCGGGTTAATTAATGCAAATAAGGTAGACCTCATTTTCCTGGACATCAACATGCCGGAGATTTCAGGATTATCCTTCGCGCGTTCCATTAATCCGGAGTTAAAGATCATTTTCACCACTGCCTACCGGGAATATGCCGTAGATGGTTTTGATCTACAGGCCGTAGACTACCTGCTGAAACCTATCTCTTTTGAACGATTGTTAAGAGCTGTAAATACTTTTTCCAGTATTCATTTCAAGTCAGGAGCCAACCAATTTTCTTCGGAAAAAGAATTCCGGCAGGATTTTATATTTTTCCGTGCAGACCGTAAAATGATCAGGATCAATTTTCAGGACATTTTTTATATAGAAAGTTTAAGCGATTACCTGAAGATTCACACCCGCAACGGCTCCCTTGTGATTCGGGAAACCATCAGCAACATAGAAAAGGAACTTCCGGAACCAGATTTTATAAGGATCCACCGCTCCTTTATCGTCTCCCTTGCCGCCCTGGATTCCTATACCAATGAACACCTGGAAGTAGCAGGCAAGGCTTTACCGATAAGTAGAAGCTATAAAGCTGCTGTACTGGAGAAACTGGAAAAATGGGCGATGGAGTAATGTACTAGTAAGGTGGCTTACATAATGTTTACGAATTGAGAAGAAAATTCCCCCCTCACTGAATGAAACCTCCACTTTCGTACCTCTCTATAAAATTAAGTAAATATCGGTTTCACATTCAAATATAATTCCTTTGGGATATATCTGCAACGTATGATTCTCCAAAAGATAGTATATGAAAAAGTGTTTAAATGTAACTATTTTGAGGTAGATTCAATTTTCGCCAATACTGGCTCTGTACTCTAAGGGTGATAAATCCGTCTTACTTTTAAAAAGTTTATGAAAGGATTGTGGGTGTTCAAAACCTAACTTAAAGGCTATTTCAGAAACATTCAGTTCTGAAGTGCTAAGTAAGATTTTGGCCTTTTCTATTAATTTTTGTTGGATGTGTTGTTGAGCACTTTGACCTGTGGTACTGCGAAGCATATCGCTTAGATAATTCCTGGATATATTCATTCTTTCGGCAAAATACCCCACACTGGGAATTTCTTCTGATTCTACAAAATAGGAATTTAAAAGTGTTTCGAAATTTGAAAGTAAGGAGCTATTTGCCTGCTTGCGGGTCAGGAATTGGCGGTTATAAAATCTATTGGAATAAGTAAGCAACAATTCTATTTGTCTGATGATGATGGAATGCGAAAATGTGTCGATGGAAAATTGACTTTCTTTAGAAATATCCAATAACAATTGGTTGATGGTGTTTTCCTCTTCCATAGATAAATGTAAAGCTTCATTAAGATTGTAGGAGAAAAAACCATATTCGTGAATTTCCCTACTCAACGAAGACCCTTGTAAAAAATCTGGATGTATTGTTAACCAATAGCCTTCTAGTTCCCAGTCATCCCTTATTTCGGTAATGATTACCTGATTGGGGGCGTAAAAGGTCATAATGCCTTCATCAAAATCAAAATGCTGTTGCCCATACCGCATTTTACCTTTAAAATTCTTTTTGATGGCAATGCAATAAAAGCCGTATGTAACGGTTTCTAGTTTTTCATCATCATAACATTTAATCACCGAAAAATCGATTAAGCTAATCAACGGATGCTTTGGCTTTGGCAATTCCAAAAGTTGGTGAAGCTCACGAATAGAGCGAATGGTATAGGGTTTCATCACTTAAACAGTTTATTAAACAGGAACCTGGATTTTGAATAACAATTTAATCAAAATCGGTCGATAAGGTGAGTGATTTCCAGCTTTCAAATTCGGCATCTTCTTCTTTTCTCTTTTGAGTCACCAGTTTGTAAGTATCCGGTCCTAACAGTAAATGAAGCGGTGGTTTTGTCATCTCTGTAATTTTCACCAAAATCTTCACCAGTTTTTCCGGATCCCCCGGTTGTTGACCGCTATGCTTGCTCCACATTTTTTCTGCTTCATCCACACCATATACGACTATTCTGTTTTTAACATAATTGATGGAATCCATAAATTGCGTTCTAAACTGTCCCGGAGCCACTACTGTTACTTTGATCCCAAAACCATTCACTTCCTGCGCCAAAGCTTCCGATAAGCCGATCATTCCAAATTTGGCTGCATTATAACTGGCAGCCTTTTCAAAACCTATATAACCGGCATTAGATGAAATGTTAATAATATGGCCGCTATGTTGTTTGCGGAGATAAGGCATCACATTCCGAATGATATTTACCGATCCAAAGAGATTGACATCCATTGTAGCCCTAAATTCTTCATCGGTCATTTCTTCCATACTTCCCACAAGGCTGTAACCGGCATTGTTCACTACTACATCAATCTTACCCAGCTCTTTAACAAGTCTGTCAATTGTTAGTTTCACCTCTTTATCGGAAGTGATATCTAATTGTACCGGATATAGGTGTTCCTTATTTAGGTCAATTTCCTTTTCAAGAGCATCGGTGTTTCTACTGGTTGCTATTACTTTATGTCCTATTGAAAGTACTAGTTTTGTTAGATCAAGACCTATTCCCTTCGACGTTCCGGTAATGAGCCATACTTTTTGATTTTCTGTATTCATAATTTCATATTTTATTTCTGAATACAAAGTTGGGAATGATTTACTACTGAATAGTATCCGAATTACTGAGGTTTGTAGTGCGATTACTGATTATTCAATTTCCGCCAAAAACTTCAGTGGAGTTTTATAATACTTTATTATCAGGGAATTTCACCTGTTTCAGGATTGGTTTCTTCACTAACCTTTTTTTGCATTAAATGCCCCACCACATACATTGATGAAAATATATCTATCAGATTGTATCTCATCTCAACAAATATTTCACCTCCCTATTTTTAGAAGACCAGACTAATAACACTTCCCTTCCCCTCTTCACTATGTACATTTATTTTCCCTTTATGCAGCATCATAATCTGTTTGCACAGGCTCAGCCCGATTCCGCTGCCGTTCTTTTTAGTGGTAAAAAACGGGACAAAAATAGTATCTAAGATTTCTTCAGGAATTCCTGTTCCGTTGTCTGTAACACGAAGCACTGTTTCCCCCTGAAGGTTTCTTTTGGCAGAAATGGAGATTTGAGCATCCGGAACAGTCTTTACCGCATCCATAGCATTCAGAAGGAGATTGATCAATACCTGTTCAATTAGGTAGCTATCCATTTCAATTTCCATATCTGCACTTTCGAAGACGAAATCAACTTTTAAATCCTTCTCCCTTAACGAGGGCTGCATCAGGTTTTGTATACTTTCAAAAAGCTCATTCAAACTCACCTTTTGCAGGTTCAAATGTGTCACTTTATTGAGACTGCGATAGGTTTTTGCAAACTTCATTAGTCCTTCACTCCGCTTTTTAATACTGGATATGCCCGAATGCAGATCTTCGACTTCTAACGGATATTTCTCCGGATCATTTTGATACTGCTGAATATGAGTTTGAAGCGTGTCTGCCAGTGAAGAAATTGGTGCAATTGAATTCATTATTTCGTGAGTCATCACACTCAGCAATTTCTTCCAGGCTTCAGATTCATTTTTATTTAAGGTTTCATCAATATTATGGAGTACCACCAGTTTGAAAGATGCTGATTTTACCCTGAAAGTTGTTTCAGAGATGAGAACTTTAATTTTTTCCTGCTTCACATTCAAGATAACAGATTGTGCTTCGGAATGCGGAGTTTCAAAAATAGCTTCGTAGAGCTCCGGCTTTCTGTTGGCAACAAACCGGATGTTTTTAAATGTCGGAAAATCTATGGTGTCTTTAAAAGAATCGTTTACCCACAATACATCACCGGTTTCGGTATTATAGGCAACGATCCCGATATCCACCATCTCCAGTATTTTTTGCAGGTAAACATACTGGGTGTCTTTTTCGCTGTTAATCTCCCTTATGGTGCGATTAATTTCGTTGAACCCACTGTGTAGTTTCTGGATATCCCGGGGCCCTTTGTCTTCAAGAAACCATCTTGAGAAATCCCGATATTTCACCGACTCAAAAAAGTCATCCATCTCGATAAACCTTCGGGTGGTGAATTTGTACAGGTTATAGAATGCAAAGAGCGACAGAACCGCAGCTCCACCTGCTGCGTAAAACCTGGAATAACTCAGAGCAAAGGCCAACATTGCCAGTAAGATGAACAAGATCAAAATCCTGAAAAACAGGAACAGACTGTAATTTTTATAGATCATATTTATCCAGTCTTCGGTAGAGCGCTGCCCTGGTAATTCCAAGTTCTTTGGCAGATTTCGAGATATTCCCGTGATTTCTTTCAATCACTGTGAGGATCGCATTTTTTTCAATATTGTCGAGTTTCATATCCTGAAAACCGAAAGACTCCTGATGTTTCTCTATTGCTGAAAATACCAGATCTTCTTCTTTCAGGAGGCTGCCTTCAGCCATAATAACTGCCCTTTCAATAGCATATTGCAGTTCCCTCACGTTTCCGGGAAACGAATGGTTCTTCAGCTTTGAAATAAAACTTTTGTCCAGGCTAAAGGGATCTTTAATATATTTTTCAGTATATCCTTCTACAAAATGTTTTGCCAAAAGGCTAATATCGGTTCCCCTGGTTCTTAGTGGAGGAACAGTTATATCTACCGTATTAATGCGGTAGATTAAATCTTTCCTGAATTTTTCCTCATCGGCCAAAACAGAAAGATCCAGATTAGTAGCGCAAATCAGCCTGATGTCAACAGGAATAACTTCATTCGAACCTAACGGAGTGATATGCCTGTTTTGAAGCACCGTTAATAACCGCGCCTGCTGCCTTAAACTGATATTTCCAATCTCATCCAGAAACAACGTGCCCCCCTGTGCTGCTTCAAACCTTCCTTTTCTGTCTTCCCGTGCATCGGTAAAAGCACCTTTTTTATATCCGAATAGTTCACTTTCAAACAAGGTAGCAGTAAGGGCGCCTACATCTACTTTCACAAAAGGCTTGTTTTTACGCAGCGAATTATCGTGAATTGCTTTGGCTATAAGATCTTTTCCTGTACCGTTTTCGCCCAGGATGAGAACATTGGCATCGGTGGGGGCAACTTTTTTCAGTTTAACAAAAACTTCATTCATCACCTCACTCTCGCCCACTATTTTAGTTCCTTCAACAGATAGGTTTTGTCGGGGGCTTTTCCGAACCTTTTTCTTTTCTAGCAGTTCTTTGACTGCCTGGATCAATTTTTCATTTTTCCAGGGTTTGACCAGAAAATCTGAAGCACCTTCTTTTAAAGATCTGATGGCAAGATCGATATCCCCGTAAGCCGTAATCAGGATCACCAGAGCGGCAGGGTCGATCTCCTTTATTTTGTTCAGCCAAAAAATCCCCTCATTACCCGTATTTACGAGTCCGTTGAAATTCATATCAAGAATGACGATGTCGAACTTTCCTTTTTCTACCAGGGAATAAATGTGGTTCGGGTTCTTTTCAATAATGACTTCTTTTACTAATGGTTTCAGCATTAAACGAAGCGCCGTGAGCACATCTCCGTCATCATCAATAACCAATATTTTAGCATCTTTCAAAACCATACGCACAATATTACAATTTTATTTTTGCCGTAATTCGATTCGAAAAGATAAATTTAAGTGTTGTTAAAAATGTATTAATATCGAACAGCAGGTGTATCAAAATCGGACACTTTTAAATTTCAGAAGCAGCGCATATTACTGTTTGCTAGTTACTTACGTTTGTGGCACAATTGTGTCTTAGGAAATTATAGAAAGAAACAGAATTACATGGACATCCCAATTAAAAAGAAAACATTTACTGCGTCACGAATCGCAATGCTGGTTGGCGGAATACTACTTCTGGCATTAATAGCTTTCGTCCTGATTTCTTCAGGAGGAAATTCGAAGCTAAACGTAGATAAAGAAAGAATCTCCATCAACACGGCAAATAAAGGAATTTTTCAGGAGAATATTCCTGTCAACGGAGTTGTTTTACCTATTACAACGATCTATTTAGATGCCCTTGAAGGCGGACGGGTGGAAGAAAAATTTGTGGAAGACGGTACTATAATGGAAGCTGGTGATCCTATTCTGAGGCTTTCCAATACCGACCTGGAGTTAAGCCTGGTGAATCAGGAGACACAAGTCTACAACCTGCTTACTCAAATGCAGATTTCCCAAACTGCTGCCCGGCAGAATACCATCAATAGGTTAAACCAGAAAACAGATGTGGAAAACAATCTGATTGAAGCAGAAAGGGTGTATAAGCTGAACCAGCGGCTCTACGAAAAAGGTGCCATTGGAAAACAGGAATTAATTGAATCTGAAAACAACTATAACTACCAAAATCAACGAATGGAACTGGCAGAAGAAGTCTTGAAACAAGATTCCATTGCCACTGAACAGGAAGTGAACCAGTCCAAAAATTCCTATAGCAGGACACAGAAAGCCCTCGAGCTGATGCGAAAAAAGGTAGAAGACCTGATTGTTCGTGCGCCGGTGGACGGACAACTAACTTCCCTTGATGCTGAAATAGGTCAGTCAAAGAACAAAGGGGAACGCCTGGGGCAAATTGATGTGGTGAGTGGATACAAAGTGAGGGTGGATGTAGATGAACATTATATTTCCCGGATTTACACCGGGCAGCAGGGCACCTTTAATATGAACAATAAGGAATACACCGTGGAAATCAAAAAAGTATATACCCAGGTGAACAACGGAAGGTTCCAGGTAGATATGAATTTTGTGGAGGAAGTGCCCGAAGGAATCCGCAGAGGTCAGACGTTGCAGATCAGGGTTGCATTAAGCCAGGAAAAACAGGCGATCCTGATTCCAAAGGGAGGCTTTTTTCAGCAAACAGGTGGCAACTGGATATTTAAGGTAAGTGAAGATGGCAGCAGGGCGTTTAAAGTAGACATTCAGCTGGGAAGTCAGAATACCGAATATTATGAAGTCATACAGGGACTTCAGCCGGGGGATAAAGTGATCACCTCCAACTATGACAACTTTGGGGACATTCAGGAATTGGTTTTGGATTAGTTAATTAGTTAGCCAAATCCTGTTCTTCGGAAAATTGGGGAGCAGGATTTAAAAATAGATTGAGATTAAAAAACCCCCTCCTGCCAGGTCTTTTTTTGACCTTGAAGGTTTCCCTCCACAGAAGAGAGACCTACAAGGTTTTGCAAACCTTGCAGGACTGGAAAAAAAAAAGAAACTCCAATTAAAAAATATAAAGAAGTATAAAAATGAACCAATGATAAAAATTACCGAACTTGAAAAATACTACCGAACCGAAGAGGTTCAGACCATCGCCCTAAACAAACTTTCTTTTGAAGTGAAACAAGGGGAATTCGTGGCTGTAATGGGGCCTTCAGGATGTGGAAAATCAACTTTGCTCAATATCCTCGGGCTTCTGGACGATCCGGATGGAGGCAGCTTTATCTTTAACGGAATTGAAGTTGCCGGTTTTAACGAGCGCAAAAGGGCCAATTTGAGGAAACACAATATTGGTTTCGTATTCCAGAGTTTTAACCTCATTGACGAACTGACTGTTTTTGAAAATGTGGAACTTCCGTTGATTTATACTGGCGTAAGACCTGCTGACAGGAAAGCCAGGGTGCACGAGGTTCTGGAAAAGATGCAGATCATGCACCGCCGGAAACATTTTCCGCAGCAGCTTTCGGGAGGTCAGCAGCAAAGGGTTGCCGTTGCCCGGGCTGTGGTCAATAACCCGAAACTGATCCTTGCCGATGAACCCACCGGTAACCTTGATAGCAGCAACGGAAACGAGGTGATGGACCTGCTCACCGAATTGAACGAAGCCGGAACCACCATCATCATGGTCACCCACAGCGAGCATGACGCAAAATTCAGCCACCGCATCATCAGGATGCTTGATGGGGAGAAGGTCACGGAGAATATCTTGGTCAATGCTTAAAAACCACATCATCATCAATCAAAAAACGAAGCAGTTATGATCAGGAATTACTTTAAAATGGCATGGAGGAACCTCTGGAAAAAGAAAGGATATAGTGCACTCAATATCTTTGGTCTTGTCATTGGCATTACAACTGCTAGCCTTATTCTTCTTTGGGTAGAAGATGAGGTTAATTTTGATAAGGACATTGTGGATAAGAACCTGGTGCATTATGTGCCTACCAATCAAAAATATGATGGGGAGTGGCGTACATTTTATTCCACCCCGGGACCTTTAGCTGCTGCACTAAAAGAAGAAATCCCCGAAATTTCAAAAGCAGCCCGGTTGTTTACTACCAACTTTATGTTTGCTTCCGGTGACCAGGGACTAAACCAACTCGGTGCGTTTGCCGATGCTGATATTTTTGATATCTATGGACTGCATTTCCTGGAGGGTTCTGCAAAAAAGGCTTTTAAGAATAAAAATGGGATGGTACTATCCCAAAAGACGGCAGCTTTGCTATTTGGCAAACACCAACAAGCTTTGGGACAAATAGTCCAGATAAATAAAACAGAAAATTATTTAGTGACTGGTGTTGTAAAAGATTTGCCCGAAAATTCCACTTTTCAATTTAAATGGCTAGCTCCATTTGAACGTTTTACAGCAGGAAAAGAATGGACGCAAGGCTATGAAAACAATTTTGCAGATACCTTTGTCAAATTAACCCCCGGTGCAGATTTTGAAACGGTTAATGAAAAAGTAAAGCAGATTCTTCCTACAAAAACGGAAGATTACGACACACATGCCATTCTGCATGCCGCAAATGACTGGCATCTGCGATCTGATTTTAAAGATGGGAAAATAGTTGGGGGACGTATAGAGTATGTTCAGCTATTCAGCCTTATTGCCATAATTATCCTGATTATAGCGTGTATCAATTTTATGAACCTGGCGACTGCAAGAAGTGAAAAGAGGGCTAATGAGGTGGGTGTGCGAAAAACACTGGGATCTGGTAAAAGGCAGTTGATCTATCAATTTTTAGCAGAAGCCTTCCTTACCTCTATTCTTGCTGCTGTACTGAGTGTTGCTCTTTTAAAACTGATACTGCCATTATTTAATAATCTTATAGACAAACAGCTAACGCTGGGGATCGATGAACCTGTACACTTTCTTTCCCTATTAGGTATTACTATTATATGCGGAATTTTTGCAGGTCTTTATCCGGCATTTTACCTCTCTTCTTTTAAACCTGTTGATGTTCTAAAAGGCAGTCGCAGGCAAGCGGGAAGCTCCGGTTTTATAAGAAAAGGGCTTGTGGTCACCCAATTTGTAGTGTCCATAGTCTTTATAATTTGTACAATTATCGTTTACCAGCAGGTACAACACGTGAAAAATCGGGATTTGGGGATGGACAAAGAAAATCTGATCGAACTTCCCGTTAATGGTGAGATTATTAAAAATTTTGATCCGTTACAACAAACTCTCACGGCTTCTGGAATGGTTAAAAGTGTAGGGCTAACAAATTCCCACGCCTTATCTGGAGGTAATAATGGATCTGGTTTAAAGTGGAAAGGTGGCACAAATACCGAAGAAATCTTGGTCTCTTACAGATACGTGAATTCTCATTTTATGAAAACTACAGGTATCACTTTTAAAGAAGGTAGTGGATTTAATACGGCTGTAGAAAATGATAGTCTCAATACTATAATTACAGAATCATTTGCAAAGCTTATGGGAGAAGGTAGTGCGATAGGGAAAAGAATTGATAGATGGGGCGATATTTACACTGTAATTGGTGTAGTCAATGATTATTTATATGGTGACATGTATGCCAATAGCGACCCAGTTATGTTTTTTAATTCACCCTCGGAAGCACAGTATATGTATATAAAAACAAATCCTGAATATGCTACTACCGAGATTCTTGATAAACTAAAAGCCACTTTAACTATCTACAATCCCGGGTTTCCGTTTGAATACAGTTTTTTAGACGATGATTTTAATGCCCGGTTTAAAAGTGAACAGTTAATGGGGAACCTATCACAGATCTTTGCATTTCTGGCAATTTTGATTTCATGCCTGGGACTTTTTGGGCTTTCTGCTTATACCGCAGAACAGCGTCGGAAAGAAATAGGAGTTCGCAAGGTTTTGGGCTCAAGTGTTCCCGGAATTATCAGTCTCTTATCTAAGGATTTCATTCGACTTGTTTTGATTGCCATCATACTGGCCGTTCCATTGGCGTGGTGGTTCATGGACAACTGGCTGCAAAGTTTTGCCTACCGCATTTCCATAAATTGGTGGGTATTTGCTTTTGCGGGTCTGGCGGCCATATTTATCGCCCTATTAACCGTCAGCTTCCAGGCCATCAAAGCCGCCATTGCCAATCCTGTAAAAAGTTTAAGAACGGAATAATCCATCCTCCAGACCTCTCAGGTTATGGAAACCTGTGAGATATTAAAAGAAATATAGTATGATCAAGAATTACTTTAAAATAGCATGGCGGAATATCTGGAAAAGAAAGGGGTTTTCGGCTATTAACATAGGTGGGTTAGCTGTAGGTATGGCAAGTGCTTTACTCGTTTTGCTTTGGGTACAGAACGAGATTAGTTACGATAGGTTTCACGAAAATGGAGATAGTATTTATCGAATGTATAACCGGGACAATTTTAATGGAGAACCATGGGCTTGGGGAACTACTCCTAAAATTCTGGGCAAAACTTTAAATCAGGATTATCCTGAAGTGGAGAATGTAGCCCGAATTTCAAGTGAAGAATTTTGGCTGGGCGTGGGCAACAAAAAGTTTAAGGCTGAAGGATATATTACAGATACGGGATTTTTAAAAATGTTTTCTTTTCCGCTCCTGAAAGGAAATATTTCAACTGTTCTAAATGAACCTTCCGGTATAGTTATAACAGAAAACTTGGCCCTAAAATTATTTGGTGCCGAAGAAGCTATAGGAAAAAATATAACCGTAGATCAGTCAGATGTTTTTAAAGTAACTGGTGTTTTAACCGATTTACCAAATAATACCCAATTCGATTTTGATTATCTTCTACCATGGAGCTACATGAAAACACGTGGATGGGACGATAGTTACTGGGGCAACAATTCAGTAGAAACATATGTACAGTTAAATAACGTTGCTTCCCAAGCTTCTTTTGATAAACGTGTGCAAAATATCAACATAGATCATACAAAAGATTCAGGCAACCCTTCTTCTACCGAGGTTTTCAGCTGGCCTTTATATAAGCTTCATTTGTATTCCAAAAGCGAAAATGGCCAGTTAGTGGATGGAAGAATTGTGACCGTACGATTATTTACTGTGGTGGGCATTCTTATACTACTCATTGCTTGCATCAATTTTATGAATTTAAGTACCGCACAAAGTGAAAAGCGTGCCAGGGAGGTAGGAATACGAAAAGTGGCAGGAGCCCCTAAAAGGAATCTAATTTTTCAGTTTCTGGGTGAGAGTACAATGATTGCTTTTGTAGCTGGTGTTTTAGGATTGATTCTCGTGCAACTAAGCCTACACCCCTTTAACACGTTGGTCAACAAAGAATTATATATAGATTATTCAAGTATTCAATTTTGGTTGACTTTTTTAGGTTTTATGCTGTTCACCGGGATTCTTGCTGGAAGTTATCCTGCATTTTTTTTATCATCATTTAAACCTATAAAGGTTTTAAAAGGAACTATGAATTCCTCCACATCGATATTAACACCCAGAAAGGTACTTGTTGTTTTACAGTTCTCATTTGCCATAATACTCATCATATGCACCATTATCATCAATCGCCAGATCAATTATGCGCAGCAAAGGGATATGGGCTATAATAAGAACAATTTAATTTATACTTTTTTAGAGGGTGATATACGTGAAAATTATGAGCTCATAAAACAAGAGCTTCTTTCAAGTGGAGCCGCTACTGCGGTGACCAAAACACTTAGCCCTGTAACCCAAAGGTATAGTGATAGCTGGGGGTTTACTTGGAAGGGAAGCACCGAAGAAGATAAAATGCTGGATTTTATCATAATGAGTGCCGATGCAGATTTTGCAAATGTGATGGGTGTGGAATTAGTGGAAGGACGCGATATTAATATACATGATTTTCCATCAGATAGTACGGCTGTTTTGCTGAACGAAACTGCTGTGGATAGGATGCGCTTGGAAGATCCTATAGGTACAGTAATCACGCAGGGAGATCAAAATAAAACTGTAGTAGGGGTTATCAAAGATTTTATTATAGAATCTCCTTACGACCCCATTGAACCCATGATGATAAATGGACCATCAAGCTGGTTTGGAGTGCTTCATATTAAATTGAACCCGGGGAATACTATAGCTGAAGATTTAGCACTTGCAAAAGGAATTTTTAAAAAGTATAATCCGGAATTTCCTTTTGAGTATCATTTTGTAGATGAGGCTTATGCCAAAAAGTTCGAATCTGTTCAACAAACCGCTTCATTGGCAGCTTTATTTGCCGCATTAACCGTCTTTATTTCTTGCCTAGGCTTGTTTGGACTAGCTACGTATATCGCTAGAAACCGTATCAAAGAAATTGGTATCCGTAAGGTAATGGGAGCAGGTACCTTGGGGATAGTGACCCTTTTATCCCGGAATTTCCTCAAGCTCGTTTTGGTTGCTTTCTGTATAGCTTCACCTATTGCTTGGTATGCCATGGAAAAATGGTTGCAGAGCTATTCTTACAGCATTGGGGTAGAATGGTGGGTTTTTCTGGCAGTAGGTTTTTTGGTGATATTAATAGCTATGTTAACCGTAAGCTTCCAAGCTATCAAAGCCGCAATAGCAAACCCTGTAAAAAGTTTAAGAACGGAATAAAAGCCCCTAACCCAGAAGGGGAACTAAAGAAGAAAATTATGTTGAAAAACTATCTTAAAGTCGCGTGGAGGAATTTAAAATCGGATGGCACTTTCTCGGTAATAAATATTCTTGGTTTGTCAATGGGACTTGCCATTAGCATTTTGCTCTTTATGTTCATTGTACGGGAAAAGAGTTTTGACCAGATGTATGCCAAAAAAGAGAATATTTACCGCGTTCTTCTACACAGGGAGGGCAACCACGGAGAAGAAACCTGGGCTAGCGTACCTGCTGCACTTGCTCCGGCAGTTAAACAATCCATTCCTGAAGTAGAAAAAACTGCCCGATTATTAAAGCATGACTTTGGCGGATCAGCTTTTATTCAGGCCAATGAGCAGGATTTTGTGGAAACAGGTCTATATTGGAGTGATCCTGAGATCCTAAATATCTTTGAGGTGGATTACGTTTACGGAAATCCTGTTTCTCCCATTGACCGGCCTAATACCACCCTCCTCTCCAAAAGTGCTGCTACGAAGTACTTTGGCAACAGAAATCCTGTTGGAGAAACCATTATAGTGGATAATGACAAAACGCTGGAAGTTACCGGTGTCTTTGAAGATCTTCCCGAAAACAGCACGTTTGATGCTAATGTGATAGCCTCCTTCAGTACTACCAATTTTTCAAAAAACCCTAGCTGGGGCAATGCCAGTTTTGAAACTTATTTTCTCCTGTCTCCCTCTACTATTCCTTCAGATACGGAGCAGAAAATTCAGCACATATTAGACAAAGAAATGGCTCCGGAAGATCAATGGTATTCTTTTACGTTACAGCCTCTTGCTAAAATTCATCTCTATTCCGCCGGAATTACCGATTCTTATAGTTCTAGAAATGGAAGTATTACTGAGATCCGAAACCTTTCATTACTGGCACTTATAATAATGTTAACTGCCTGTATTAACTATATGAATCTTACCACAGCCCGTTCTCAAAAGAGAACAAAGGATGTAGGTATCAACAAGACTTTGGGTGCTTCGAGAAAAGCACTTATTTTAAGGTTTTACATAGAAACTGGTTTTATAACTTTTGTGGCGATTTTATTGGGTACTATCCTTTCTATCCTGGTAATTCCGGTATTTAATAATATCACCGGGCAAAACCTCAACTTCAATATCATTTTTTCATTTCAATTTTTTATGGCCTTTATAGCAATTTGGATTCTTACCACGCTTGTAGCAGGCTCCTATCCGGCATTGTATTTATCCCGTTTCACCCCCAGGAAAGCAATGTATTCCTCTAGCAGTAAAGGAAGTATTGCTTCCGTCATCAGGCAAGGACTAGTCGTGACACAATTTTCTGTTTCCATTATTTTGATCATTAGTGTACTGGTAATTCATAATCAAATGGAATTCATCAGGAACAAAAATCTTGGTTACAACCCGGAAAACGTGATTGCAATATCCACTATGGCTGCTCATTCAGGAGGGAATAAAAATACTATAATGAATAATTTTAAAGTCCTGCCCGAAGTTTCCGAAGTAAGTATGGCACAGGGTTTCCCGGGAGTAGACGTTAGCGGTCGTTCCTTGTATAAGGACAATGCAACCAATGGGAGTACCAACATCAAGACAAATAAAGCAGAGGCATCTACTACTGAAGTTCTGAAATTACAAATGCTTGCAGGACAAACATTGCCTGCTGTTAAAGCCGAAGGAGATAGTTTAACAGATGTTGTGCTGAACAGGCAAGCTGTAGAATTTTTAGGATTCACCCCCGAAGAAGCCATTGGTGAAAAAGTTAATATGCAGCTGGGGAACAATGCGTATATAAGAGGTGTGGTAGAAGATTTTAATTTTTCTTCATTGCATGAACCTATAGGTGCCTACGCCTTCCATAATTACAATTCGGAATATGAGAAATTTTTACTGCTACGCTTCAATTCCTCCGATATACCTGCGACTCTCGAAAAATTTGAAAAGGTCTTTAAAGAAACTGTCCCGGATTCTGCCTTTGAATACACTTTTCTAGACAAAAACCTGGAGAAGTTATATGCTTCTGAGCAGCAGACAGCACGTATAGCCATGTTATTTTCCATTCTGGCCATTTTTGTAGCATGCCTGGGACTCTTTGGTCTTGCTGCATTTACGGCCGAACAAAGAACCAAAGAAATAGGAATTCGAAAAGTGCTGGGCGCCAGTGTTGTGGGAATTACCAGACTGCTTTCAGCAGATTTTATAAAACTTGTTTTTATAGCATTACTCATTGCTTTTCCCCTGGCTTACTGGATATCCGAAAGATGGCTGGAGGAATTCGCATACCGCATACAGGTGAACTGGCAAACATTCATTGTCGCAGGAGTCTTAGCCTTATTAATAACTTTTGCTACAGTAAGTTTTCAGGCCATCAGAGCAGCCATCGCTAATCCGGTAAAAAGTTTAAGAACGGAGTAAGACATCATCATCAATCAAAATAAGAACAGCAATGAATAAAAACTATCTCAAAATTGCCTTCAGGAACCTGTGGAAGAACCTAACCTTCACTTCCTTAAACATTCTTGGATTAACAATAGCATTTGGTGTTGCTATTTTACTGAGCACGTATGCGCTGTTCCAGCTATCATACGACGAATTTCATGAAAATAAAGACAGTATTTATCAGGTTTATTCCACCGATCAATTGCCAGATGGCCCTGAAGGGGATGTTTCCAAATCAATTCCCTTTGCCGGGGCACTTCAGGAGGAAGTTCCGGGGGTTGAGAAAATCACCCGATTTAATGGCAGGGGCGTTCTAGTGTTGAACGGGGACAAACAATTAACCATGACAGCCGCCTACGTTGATCCTGATTTTTTTTCGATCTTCAGTTTTCCAGCGATCAAAGGGGAGAAAAACAATCCTATTGGTAAAAAATCTTCTGTTGCAATTTCAGAAGCTGCAGCCAACAAAATTTTTGGACATACAGATGTCTTGGGCGAATCAATAAGGGTCATTACAGAAGGAAAAGAAAGCCCGTTTACCGTTTCGGCCATTATAGAGGATATGCCAGATCAAAGCAGCATTAAGTTTGATTTGGCTTTGGATTTCACCAATCAATCTGACTTTTCATACGCAGATAATATTGGAGACTGGGACAAGGAAAACCATGAGGTTTATATGCAGCTTGCAAAAGGTGTTACTCCCCAACAATTTGAAAAATCTACTGAAGCCTTTACAGTTGCACATTATGCAGATGATATGGCAGCCGCCAAGCGGGACGGTGCACAACCTAATGCAGAAGGAAATTATATACAAATCCGGCTTTTCCCTGTTGCAGATATCTCTTTAGCAGAGTTTAAAAACGGGATTGCCACAGCCAACAAGACAATGCCATTTCTAGTGTTAGGGATTTCGTTCCTCATCATTTTCATCGCTAGTGTGAATTTCATCAATATGAGCATTGCGAAAAGCACACAACGCCTGCGGGAAATTGGGATGCGCAAAACCCTGGGTGCAGGAAAATCACAGCTCTTTTTCCAGTTTTGGGGCGAAAGCATCCTGGTTTTCATCATTTCTGTAGCACTGGGAATGCTGATTGCTCTTGCGCTGATGGATCCTTTCAAAACCCTCTTCAATACCCAAGCGACATTTTCCTCTATTGCCACTCCAGAAATTTTAACCGGATTTATATTCGTTTTGCTTTTAATAACCCTGATTGCCGGAGGCTACCCTGCACTGCTTCTCAGTAAACTCGGCACCATTCAAGCCTTAAAAGGAAAATTGAAATTATCAGGAAAAAACAGGGTGCGGGATTTCCTGATGGTACTGCAGTTTGGCATTGCCATCCTGCTTATAAGCGGCACGTTTGTTTTGCATAACCAATTAGAGTTTATGCGTACCAAAGATTTAGGTTTTAACAAGGAACAAGTGGTTGCCTTTGCACTTAACGGAAAACAAAACGATACCCGTACTATGCAGCTACTACGGGACGAACTGGAGGATAAACCCGGAATCCTGCAGATAACGGCAGCAAACAATATCCTGGGGCTGGGCAAAGATGGCAGCCGTTCTACCAGTGTATTGGGATTTGAATACAAAGGTCGAAACGTCTATACAAATATGCTCTTTGTGGATTATGATTACTCAGAAACTATTGGATTGGAAGTTATTCAAGGAAGATCTTTTGACAGAAAGTATGCCACAGACAGCCTTTCGGTAGTGATCAATGAAGCTATGGCACGTACAATTCAGGAAGAAAATCCGCTGAATGCACGTATTTATCTGGATGATTCCCTATCCTTTTCTGTCATTGGAGTTGTGAAGGATTATAATTTTCAGGATCTAGATAACACCATAGAACCTATTACGCTATTTCTAAACCCTGAGCGGAGTACTCGCTATGCTTACGTAAAAGTTTCTCCGAAGAATGCCACAACTTCCTTTGAAAAGATACGAGCCGCCTGGAATAAAATTGAACCCAACGCCGAATTTACAGGTTCCTTTCTGGATGAAAATATTGATCGAACTTTAAAAAGGGAACGTACTATGACCACAATAATCAGCAGTGGTGCCATCATCGCTATTGTTTTAAGTTGCATTGGTCTGTTTGCCATTTCACTCCTCATTGTTGCTCAGCGCCGTAAAGAAATAGGAATAAGAAAAGTAGTAGGTGCCAGTGTCTCCACCATTACTTTAATGTTGACAAAGGACTTTTTAAAACTGGTTGGCATCAGCTTTCTTATTGCTGCGCCCGTTGCCTGGTGGCTTATGTCTAAATGGCTTCAGGAGTACCCCTATAAAATTGAACTTAACATCTGGATTTTTATCGCCGCCGGAGTGCTTTCAGCTGTTATTGCAGTACTTACGATCAGTTTTAAGACGATCAAAGCAGCATTACAAAATCCGGTAAAAAGTTTAAAGACAGAATAAAGCAAGAGGCAAGCATCAGGAGCCAGGATTGAGGAAGAGAATAGAAAAAAATCACTTAGTTATGAGCTATGATGAGGAGTATAAAAAGGTAAAAAGTACAGCCAAAAAACATTCGTGTATTCGAGGCTGACTAAAAAGAGATAAAAACAGAAAGCAATGATAAAGAACTATTTCAAAATCGCGTGGAGGAGCATTCTTAAAAACACGGGAATCTTTTCTCTCAATATTGCAGGGCTGGCAATAGGTATCGCTTCCTGTCTTTTGATTACGCTGTTCGTGGTGGATGAACTTAGCTATGACAGGTTCAATGAAAATGCCGATGAGATTGTTCGGGTGGTGTTCAAAGCCAAAGTTAACGGGGAAGAGATGAAAGAGGCAGTAGTAATGGCCCCTGTTGCCGAAGCCTTGAAAAGTGAATTTCCGGAAGTGGTGGATGCTACACGGTTAACCAATCATTACAACCCAGAATTTTCTTTTAAAAATACTTCTTATAGAGACAGTAGGTTTGCTTATGTAGATCCAAATTTCTTTGAAATTTTCACCTTACCTGTTGTAAAAGGTAATATAAATGATCCTTTAAAAGAGCCTAACAGTATTGTGATCACAGAACAGGAGGCAAAAAAATATTTTGGAGATGAAGATCCTATAGGAAAAATACTGATCCTTGAAGATGAGAACCAGCAGTTTAAAGTCACCGCTGTAATTGAGGAGGTGCCTAAAAACTCACATTTCCACTTTGATATTTTTGCTTCTACGGAAGGTTATCTACCTGCACAGAACTCTTCCTGGATGAATTCTGAATTCTATACTTATTTATTGCTGAAGGAAGGCACTTCTTCTGAAAATATCGAGGCTAAATTACCTTCTATCGTGGAAAAATATATGGGTCCACAGATGAAAGGAGAAATGGGAATGACTTTTTCTGAATTTAAAAAAAATAATGAAATCGGGCTATTCTTACAGCCACTAACAGATATTCACCTGAAGTCTGATTTTATAGCTTCCACGCAACTGGAACAGGGAGGCGATATAAAGTACATCTATATCTTCAGTGCTGTAGCCTTATTCATGTTGTTGATTGCCTGTATCAACTTTACCAATCTTGCTACTGCTGCAGCTTCAAAAAGAGCCAAAGAAGTAGGCATTCGCAAAGTGTTGGGATCCAGTAAAAATCAGCTTATCTATCAGTTCCTGGCAGAATCATTTATAGCAACTACTCTTGCAATGCTGATTGCCATAGTTCTTTTCTCCCTTGCATTGCCTGTGTTTAATGATTTGGCCGAAAAAGAGCTTCCGTTAAATTACCTGCTTCAACCAAACATATTGTTGATGTTAGTTTGCTTAATAATTATCATTGGATTTCTTGCAGGGGGGTATCCCGCTTTCTTTCTCTCTTCCTTTAAACCCATTGCAGCTCTTAAAAATAAATTCTCTTCTTCAGGTGAGAGCAAAAATATACGTAGTGGACTGGTGGTTTTCCAGTTTGTTATTTCAGCAGGACTAATACTGGCTACCCTTATCGTAAATCAGCAAATGGAATATATTCAAAACAAGAATCTTGGATACGAAAAAGACCAGATGCTGGTGCTGCGGGAGACTTATTTGTTGGGAAATAAACAGAATGCTTTTAAGAATAAGATCATCCGTGACCCCAGGGTAGAACACGTGACGCAATCGGCGTTTGTGCCGGCAGGACCTTCAGACAACAGTATGTCGGGAGTGTTTCTTCAGCAGGAATTCAAGAGAAGAATGTTTGTTTATAACGTTGATGAGCAGTACCTCCCAACAATGGGAATGGACCTGGTTGCAGGACGTAATTTTTCCAAAGAGTATGGATCTGATTCCACTAATGTGATCATTAATGAACGTGCTGCTGAAATTCTTGACTTCAAGGAAGATCCACTGGGAAAATCTTTTATACGTGATACCCACGACGGGGGCCAAAAATTAACCGTAATAGGGGTGGTGAAGGATTTCCATTTCAAATCATTACACCAGAACATCGATCCCCTGATTATGCTGAACAATCCTTACGGCGGAATAATCGTAAGGGCGAAAACAGCAAATATGTCGGATTTAATTAAAGACTTAAATGCCACCTGGATCAGCTTTAATGTTAACGAACCTTTCAGTTATAGTATCCTCGACGATTCCTACAATCAAACCTATCGTACGGAACAAAAGATGGGCAGCATTCTAAGCATTTTCGCCTTCCTAACCATTTTTGTAGCCTGCCTTGGCCTTTTCGGATTGGTTACCTACACTGCAGAACAACGATTTAAGGA
The DNA here is from genome assembly GCF_014651535.1 of Salinimicrobium marinum. Taxonomy (GTDB): domain Bacteria; phylum Bacteroidota; class Bacteroidia; order Flavobacteriales; family Flavobacteriaceae; genus Salinimicrobium; species Salinimicrobium marinum. The sequence continues at coordinate 179,100 of NZ_BMXB01000003.1, read as the reverse complement.
GATAGGAATAAGAAAAGTCCTTGGCTCATCAATACCACAAATTGTAGCCTTGCTTTCAAAAGACTTTTTGAAACTGGTTCTTATTTCCTTTTTAATTGCTTTTCCAATTTGTTTTTACCTAATGAATAAATGGTTGCAGGAATTCGCCTATCGCATAGAAGTCGGATGGCAGGTATTTGTAATGGCCGCACTGATCACTTTTGTAATTGCATTTTTAACTATTGCCTATAAGAGTATAAAAGCGGCTACTGCCAACCCGGTCGATAGTTTAAGGACCGAATAAAATCTCTAACCACACAGGTTTATTTGAACCCTATATAGAGTTAAAAAAAGAACAATGATAACAAACTACTTTAAAATCGCGTGGAGAAACCTTGGAAGGGGCAAGACTTATAATGCGATAAACATCCTGGGACTGGCTGCGGGAATGGCCAGTTTCATCATCGTTTTGCTGGCGCTCAATTATGAACTGAGCTATGACCAGTGGGATCCTGAATTGCAAAAGGTGCATAAAGTATCCATGCGAGTGCAGGACGATATTATGGAGGCTACCCCGGCACCTTTGGCTTCTTTTTTAGCGGAAAAATATCCCAATTTAGAGGCAGCTACTTACCTCCAAGGTACGGGAGAATATGAAGTTTTAATAAGTGCACAGGACAAAAGCATCTACCAAAACGGATTTACATCTGTCGATTCCCTCTTCTTCCAAGTATTTCCTTATAAGCTAAGTCAGGGAGACAGAGCAACGGCACTCAATGCACCAAATGCGATGATCATAAGTGAGGAACTCGCAAAAATGCTCTTTGGGGACAACAATCCTATGGGAGAGACTGTTAAAGTATTCAATGCAATGGAAGGAGTGATAACAGGGGTGATGCAGTTGCCAGAGACGCCTTCTCACCGCAAAATTCAGTTACTAATGCGGGATCCTTATGAGAAACAGAACTTTTTCTGGAATAATTTCTCTTATGAAACCTATATTAAACTAAAAGAGCCCATTGCTGAAGCTGATCTTGAAAAAGACCTTAACAGGATATATTTTGAAGAAAGGATCCAAAATGATGAAGAACTAAAAGAAGCATCTGCTACAGGGAACCGGACATTATTGTTTACAGATGCCGTTTCCAATATTCAAAATTTCTCAAAATATGGAAACAGTAACATCAAAACTATTTCTATCCTGTTTATTCTTGCTACGTTACTGTTGCTCACAGGAGCGATTAACTTCAGCAATCTTACCGTAGCAAAATCTATAGGTAGGGCAAAAGAAGTGGGAATTCGTAAGGTGCTGGGTTCCGGGCGCCGGAAACTCATCTTTCAGTTTATGAGCGAAACAGCGCTGCAATGCAGTATCAGTTTGATAATTGCTCTTTTAATAGTCGTTGTAAGTCTTCCAGTAATCAATACTTCCCTGAACCTACAGCTCAATTTTTGGGAACAAAGTACATGGAAACTTTTAGGACAACTCGGGATTTGCCTGCTGGTCATCATATTGCTTTCCGGACTTTATCCTTCCTTCTATCTGTCCCGATTCAATACGATCAGGGTTTTGAAAGGCAATTTTTCCAGCGGAAAGAAGAGTTTAGGATTTAGGAACGTGCTGGTAGTTTTTCAGTTTATGGTAACGGCATTTTTCATCGTGACAATCCTGGGAGTGAACAGGCAGCTCGATTATTTACAAAATTCAGACAAGGGTTTTACAGATGGACAGGTGCTGCGCATCGAAACCACCCAAGCCACACGGGAACAGGGATTTGAGCAAACCCGGAACACGCTGCTCTCGATTCCCGGGGTAAGCAGCGTAGCTAAAACTACTACGGTTCCCGGCGACAAGATTGCCGATTCCTCCACCTATAACTTTGATTACAAAGGAGAACAACTGCGTATGGGATCGGTAAAGGTGAGCACCGATTATTTTAAGACTTTGGAGGTTCCGTTAATAACGGGAAGATATTTTAATGAAAGCTATGCCGACCAGAATACCCGCAGCGCTATCATCAATGAAACTGCAGCAAGGAAACTACTGGTTGAGGATCCTATTGGAGAAATAATTTCCTTCGGCGGATGTGATGAAGGCACGGTAAAAATTGTGGGTGTGGTAAAAGATATCAACGTCCACGGATTTGAATCTGCCATTAAGCCGGCTGTCTACACTATAGAGAATAAAGCCTGCATGTACCAGTCTAACGGGGCATTCCTTGTGAAACTGAAATCAGATCAAATACAGGCTTCAGTTGCGGCCATTGAGCAGCAATGGAAGTCTATAGAACCCAATTTCCCGATTCGCTATTCCTTCCTTGATGCCAATTTTCAGCAGTTGTTCAGCTCTTATTTTCGACTTCAGAAGATCCTTACCTTCTTTGGAAGTATAGCAATCCTCATCTCGGTCATGGGATTATTTGCCTTAACAGCTTTTATGATCAAACACCGGAACAAAGAAATTGGGATACGGAAAGTATTGGGAGCAAATATCAGAAATATCACAGCACTTGTTGGGCGGGATTTTCTATTGCTTGTATTTATTGCAAGTCTCATAGCCATTCCCCTGGGATGGTGGGCAATGGATATTTGGCTTCAGGATTTTGCCTACCAAACCACAATTGAATGGTGGGTGTATGTTTCCGCAGGGATGGTGGTGGTGCTAATTGCCCTTGCAACTGTAAGTTTTCAAACCATTAAAGCGGCTACTGCCAATCCGGTCGACATTTTAAGAACAGAATAAAATCACCAAGAGAATAATACCAAGACAAAAGACTAAAATTCCAATGACCAAATTTCCCTTTTTTTCAGAAGAACATTTGTGCATTTGTGGCAAGGGAAAAAGGTCATCCATCAACAAGAAGGAAGAACGAATGGAAAAGATAATATATACTAACTACTATTCTCAATATTAACTACTCAATATTAAAATTATGCTAGAACTAAACCACATCTATAAATGGGTAAAAGCAGGCGGGAGAAGAATCTTCCTGCTGAATGACCTCAGCCTTAAAGTCGAATCGGGGGAATTTATCTCTATTATGGGACCTTCGGGTTCCGGGAAATCTACATTGCTTAATGTCATCGGGATGCTTGATGATTTTAATGAAGGAGAATACTACTTCCTGGAGGAACCTGTACATACTATAAAGGAAAAGCAGCGTGCCAACCTGTACAAAGAAAATATAGGCTTTGTTTTTCAGGCGTATCATTTAATTGACGAACTCACGGTTTATGAAAATATTGAAACTCCACTGCTGTACAAAAACGTCAAATCTTCTGAACGAAAAGCTCTGGTTGCAGATATCCTGGACAGGTTCAATATCGTTGGCAAGAAAGATCTTTTTCCGGCGCAGCTTAGTGGCGGACAACAACAGCTCGTTGGCATCGCCAGGGCTCTCATCACAAAACCAAAACTCATCCTGGCAGATGAACCTACCGGCAACCTGAATTCAAAACAGGGAGAGGAAATTATGGAGCTTTTTAAAGAATTAAATGAAGAGGGCGTGACCATCATACAAGCCACACATTCAGAAAACAATGCAGAATACGGTTCCCGAATCATCCACCTCCTGGACGGCAGTATGGTAAGGGAGAAATCTGAAACTATATAATATGTTACAAAAATTATTTACAGGCTTAGGGTTCTTTATTTTCAGTTTTGCCTGCGCTCAGAATGACACCATTCCGTTGACGCTTGGTGAAAGCATTGAACTTGGGCTTGAAAACAACCTCGACTTGAAAAGTGCCGGACTAAGGGCAGAAACTTCGGAGGTGAATTTTAAACAAACCCGCTCCAATGTGCTTCCCAGTTTAAATGCCGGAGTGAACGTAGGGCTGAACAACGGGAGAAGTATTGACCCTTTTACCAATGCTTATATTGATGAGCAACTAAGCTTTTCAAATGCAGGGCTTAACCTGGATGCGACCATTTTCAATGGGTTTAGGATGAGGAATAGCATTCAGCGAGATCGTTACAACCTGAGGGCTTCAGAAATGGAAACGGAAGAAGCCAAACAAAACCTGGTTTTGGATATTACCCTTGCCTATCTGCAAATCCTGAACAATAGTGACCTAATTGAGCTCGCCCGGTTAAGATTGGAGGCTACGGAAAAACAACAGGATCGGTTAAAAACGCTTTATGATCAAGGCGAGGGAAATCCGGCAGACTATACCGATATTCAGGGGCAGCTGGCGAATGACCGGGCGAATGTGATAGATGCTAAAAATGCATATTTCAGTTCCGTTCTCAACCTTTCGCAGTTGCTGAATATTGATTATCCTATCACTGCAGAAGATATGAATATGCTCCTGGAACCTGTAAAATATCAACTTTCTGCGGAAGAAGTTTTCGAAGATGCCCACCAGAACCTGGCTACTTTTAAAGCAAAGGAGTTACGTATACAAGCTGCGGAAGAAGATGTGAGTGTTTCAAAATCTTTATATTCTCCGGAAATTTCCCTTTTTGCTCAACTGAATACCAACTATTCCAGTGTGGCTCGCCTCTATAACGAAACAGGAACGCAACGTTCGGAAACCGGCGGCTTTGTAACAATAGAAAATCAGAACATCCCAGTGTTTACCAATGAAATCATTTATTCTGAAGAAGCCATTCCGTATTACGATCAGTTGAACAACAACCTGAATTCGGTAGTGGGCGTTGGAATTGATATTCCGTTGTTCAACGGTTTCCGGGCAAAAAATAATGTGGCTCTGGAAAAAATTCAGTTGAAAGAATCAAAAGTGGATTATCAAAACACACTTTTGCAATTCCGCCAGGCTATTAAAAAGGCACATGCAGACATGGAAGCAGCTTTTGAACAATATCACATCCTCCAGGAGCAGGCAGAAGCATTTTCAGAATCTTTCCGTGTAAATGAAATTCGCTTCAACAGCGGCGTCTCAAATATTGTGGAATATATCATCAGCAAAAACAACCTCGATAATTCCCTAATTCGGCTGGCCAACGCAAAGTATGAATATCTGCTAAGGGTAAAGGTGTTGGAGTATTACAGGGGAAATATGTAATACTTATCTCAGGTTCGATTTTTACCACCGGCCAAAAAAATGGGTTGTAGGTAACCACAATTCTATAATGTATCATGCGCTAATTTGTGAGTCGAAAATGGTAAACCAACTCATTCTAAAACCACCCCAACCCCTATTTTCCCTAATAAGTATGGATTATGATCAATAATTAGAATATCATTGTTAAAACTAAGTTTCTTAAGAATAGCATACAACAGATCAATATCTGCATAATGTAATCCGGTGCTGGGCTCATCTAAGATGTAAAGCACCCCATTAGTTTGATCCTGCAGCCAGTTCAGTAACAATAATCGTTGCTTCTCGCCCGAGGAAAGAGTTTGTACCGGCTGGTCTAATCTGAGATGTTCCAATCCTATTTCCTCTAACTGATTCAGGAATTCAAAAGTTTTTTCAGATACCCTGAATCCGGCTAACCATTCTTTTAATTCATGGGGATTCAATGCGAGTACCGCAGCGATATTTTTTGAACCAACAGTATGTTCCAGTATTTGCGGTTGATACCGTTGCCCCTTACATACTTCACATTTTTCAATTGCATTGGCTGCTACATCTAAACTGGTTTCCAAATAGCCTTTTCCTTTACAGTTTGGACATTGGCTAGCTGTAGTTTTATAAGAAAAGTCACTTGGTTTTCGGCCTGTTTCCCTTGCAAAAATTTTGCTTATTCCTTTGAGCAAATCCAGATAGGATACCAATAACGTCTTTGCATGTGAACGCAATTTTTTAGGCTCAAAATAATGCACCCCCATGTATTTTTTCGGGAATTTTATGCTCTCACAATTCACCGGGTTTCCGGTCTCGATACCCGGGATCAGAATGTCTTTCACGAGGGTGGTTTTGCCTATCCCCGATTTACCGCTGATAGCTGTGATCTCTCCTACAGGAACCTCCAGCGATTCCTTCACCAAAGTATGCCTGGACAGGTTCTTAATGGTTATAGAATCTTTTCCTGCTTTTAATCTTACCGATTTTGAAAATTCTTTCAGATAAGGATGGCAATCGTCTTGTCTTAAAAATTCCGCAGGCGTACCCTGAAAGGTAATATAGCCGCCCAACTTTCCAGCCTGAGGTCCCAGCTGGACCAACTGATCAGCCGCCATGATAATCTCTTTGTTATGCTCAATTACCAGAACCGTGTTTCCTTTTCCAATAAGCTCTTTCAGAATTTTGACCAGGTCCGGGATATTGTCACTGGATAATCCTGCGGAAGGTTCATCCAGTAGATAGGTAATACCTTTGAGCGGACTGTTCAACTGTTTAATAAGTGCTATCCGTTGATTTTCCCCGCCGGAAAGGGTGGATGATTTACGGTTGAGTTGCAGGTGATCTATATGTAACTGCTTTGCTCTTTTGATGGTGTTGCTCAAAAGAGGCCTTATCCTTGAAAGCAGTTTTCGGTCTATTTCCTCTTGCGTATGATCAGCAAAAAGCCATGTTTCCAAACCCTTAAAATCCATTGACTTGATTTGATGAATGGATTTTCCTCCGATTTGAAATACTAAACGCTCCGGTTTTAATCCGCTTCCCGAACAGTGGCTACATTCCTCCAGCGAAAAAAGTGCTTTTAGCTTGTCAATATGTTTATTCTTCCGGGTCTTGTAATATTCTTCTTTTAAGTAATGGAAAAGTCCTTTCCATACCATACTTATCTCCTGTAATCCCTGCCTTGTTTTCGTTTTATAAACCCATTGCGTCTTCCATACCCTTTCACCCGCACCACAAAACAAAAGGTCTTTTTGCTGGGCTGTCAGTTCCTTAAAAGGGGTATCCAGGCTAAATCCGTGGATGGCTCCTACTTCCTTTGCAATCGCCATGTACTGACTCCCGGCATGCCCATAATAAATCAGGGATTTGTTGTGTTCAAACAACCCGTTAGCAATGCCTTTTTCACTATTGAGCACTATTTTATTAGTATCAGGAAGTAATTCCTGGCCTACCCCATCGCAGATGGGACATTTCCCCAGTTCGTGATTATTGGAAAAATGGCTGGCAGATAAATCCTCTCCGTCGTACTGTGCTTTCCGGGAGAAAGCAAACCGTAAAATTTTATCTATTCCCGTTTGTTTGGCAATATAAGAGCGATCTGTAAAGCTCTTTTCTTTACGTGTAATGCAAATGGTGGGACTAAGGCCTTCGATATGATCAACCTCAAACTGAAAATTCACTCCTACCCTTGACTGCTGATAGCTTGAAAATTGTTTGGTCATTTCCTGAAGGCCATAACCATGCAGGGTGTCAATCACCAAAGAAGACTTTCCCGAACCCGAAATCCCTGTGATCACCGATAACTGGTTTTTGGGAAAATCAATATCAATGTCTTTAAGGTAGTGCGTTCGAGCCCCTTTCATGGAGATCATATTCCTGCGTTGATCTGCTAATTCTTTTATTTCCGGTGCCTGGGCTTTCGGAGCATTCTCCACCAGCACATCGCATGAAGTCTGAAAAAGCGGATGATTTTCAAAACAAATAATACCTGCTATTTGCTTTTTTAGTTCATGCAAAGCTTTTAGCAGCTGCCTCACATTTTGCTGATGCAGCCCTATACTGGGTTCTTCCAGTAATAAAAATGTCTTTTTTAATTGTTTCGCGAAATATTTGGTTAGTTTGATTCGCTGCGCTTCCCCACCAGATAAAGTATTAGAGGGTTGTCCCAGCTTTATATATCCCAGCCCCAGCTTCAGCATTAACGACAGAATTTCAGTGATCCTCTTTTCCTCTGAAAAGAAATCATAAGCTTCGGAAATACTGAGGTTATAAATCTCAGCAATATTTTTAGTATTCCAATGCACCTGCAAAACCTCAGATTTAAAACGTTTGCCGTTACACCTGGGACAAACCTGATTGATGGTCCCCATCACATTCATAGAAAGGGTGATCACACCTGCCCCTTCACAGGTTTCACACCTTCCACTTTTATTATTAAAAGAGAATGCTCCTTTGGCTAAATTCAGGGATTTTGCTTCCGGAGATTTAGCCAATAGATCACGTATTTTATCGGCTAGCCCGGTATAGGTAGCTGGATTACTTCTTGGGGTTTTGCCAATGGGTTGATCTGAAACGGTAAGTAATTTAAAATCCTTTTTTTCTACATATTCTGAAAGCTTTTTCAGGATCTGAGGTGTTTTCCTGCTAACCACCATCAAGGCTTCTTTTAAAGGCTGAAATGACTCTGCTGAAGCGAGTGTTGGTCCATTTTCAGGCGTAAATTTTCCTTTTTGTAATTCAGTTAAAGTGGGAGTCTTTAGCCCTTCCTCATGTAAAAATTCCCTGATGGCACCACTAAAAACAACTTCTCCTCCATTCGCTCCCGCTGCGGGTCCTAATTCGATGATCCAATCTGCAGATCTTATAAAGTTTAAGTCGTGCTCTACTACCATCACAGTATTTCCACGGCTTATCAGGCGATGGAGAATGTGACGTAAATAGTGCTGGTAGTCTTCAGATAACCCGATGGAGGGTTCATCAAATACATACAGGATCCCTTGCAGATTACTGTTCACCTGTCTGATCAATTTTATACGCTGTGCATCACCGGAAGAGATCTCAATACTTGGTGTGCTTAGTCGGTATTCCTCCATCCCCAGCCGAATCAGATCAGATAACTGAACACAGACCTTATCAACCAACGCCTTCTCTCCTGCTATAAGGGCAAGGCTTTTCAGCTTGCCATATAACTCGTTTAAGGAAAGGTCCATCCATTCCTGAAAGTTCCGCCCCTTCCACTTAAAATTCAGGTGTTCAGGTTTAATTCTCGCGCCTTTGCACCCTGGGCAAATACTGGAACTTGCGAATTTCAGGATGTTTGGATTCCGGTCCCTTTTAAGAATATCGTTCATGATGGGCAGTATCCCTTTATAAAAGCCCTCTTCCCGCGGCTTTGCTTTAAAGCCTGTCCATCTCAGCCGGGACTCTATAGTATGTTTTCCATAAAAAACCTGAATCCTTTCACTTCCGTTTAAAACCACATCCTTTTGTTCTTCCGAAAGTTCCTTCCAGGGGACATCCACGTTAAATCCGTGTGCCTTACACACTTTGTTTAATTCATCTACGGTGATCTGGGAATAGACGATGTAACCATTGGGTAAGGTGGTGGTGATGGCTCCTTCCCTAAGGGTCTTGTTTTCATCCCCAACCAACTTATCAAGATCAATATATTCTGCCTGGCCAATACCATTACAACGGCCACATGCCCCCTTTGGATGATTGAAGGAAAAGAGGGATTTGCTCATGGTTTCTGTGCCGGCGTAGCGGGCAAACAAGATCCTGAAGACAGCAGCGAGCTCTGAGAGTGTACCGAAAGTGGCGTTAACAGACTGGAAGCGCTTGGATTGCTCCACCTTGATCACTGGTGGTAATCCTGAAATATCATCCACTTCAGCAGTGGGTATTAACTGGCCATTTTGCTGATTATATGCAGGGAGGCTTTCTAAAAAATAGCGGTAGCCTTCATTCGCAATAACATCCATGGCAAGGGATGATTTGCCCGAACCCGATAATCCAGTCACGACGATCAATTGATTTTCAGGAATGTTTAAAGTAATATTTTTGAGATTATTCTGGTGGGCATTAATGATGCGCATAAAGGCTTTTTTTTCTTTTTTCAAAAAAATAAATATAAGCAGATATTAAGGCTTAGCACGGGTTTTTTAGGAAAACCAAACACAAATGTCATCTCTCCTGAATCAAACCGGGTGTTCCTATTCCAATTCTTGTTGAAAATTTTAGAACAAGATGAATAGAGAACACATTCTCCCTACTTGAAACAATATTCCTTTCCTTTAATTCAAGATTTGGATAATATTTAAAGGGAAAAGAAAATTATGTTTAATCACAACATCAAGTAGAATAGCAAAAAATTAATGCAGTCACTTCATGGACCAAGATCTATCGGGTAAATAAAATCTAAAATTCCATGGTCAGGGTACCATGTGTAGCCATGATCAAAGCGTTCCTGTGAGCCCCGGCTACCGGTTTTTCCATTTCAGTTTCCTGTTCATTTTCAAAAAATATAACCTCCGGAGTTCCCTGCTTTCTCAGATAATTGCTCAGGATTTTGTGGGTATGATACGTGGCCGTCTGTCGTTTTAGAAATGGCTCATAATCTTCCACCCGACTTACCTGTACTTCAGCATCAATGAATCCGAAGCCCTGATAGGTTCCGTTCTTCACTAACACAAAAGCCTCTTCTTCAAAATGCCTGCCCTTCTCCCTGATAACGAATGTTGAAGATTCCTCTGTAATAGAAGTAATGGCTGCTCTTACCTTCTCATTGTATGCCTGCACTGATTCTTTTCCGGAGCAAATTCCTTCGCAACTCACAATACTATAGTGCGAGCATTCCTCCACATTGCGTTGCAGACTGCAATATTTTGGACAGAGACTAAATTCCCTGCACAGGAATTCAAGCTTTTCCTGCGCCAGTGCCCTGCTGTAAAAAGTACCTATGGATTCTCTCAGCTTGTTGGTTCTTTCCAAAGCCAGCTGCAGGATTCCCCGCTGATTGGTATAAGAAACGATCTGGTATACCGCTCCCGGTCGTTTTTGAGCTCTGTTAAACTTCGGGTAGTATTTTCTGATACATTCTGCTTCCAGGAGCAAAGCTACAAGTTCGCTACCGGTAGTTTCATGATCTATATGATACGTTTCCTGTCCAAGCTGATATTCCTTGCTCATGCGGTCATAAAAATGGGATACCACCCTTTTCTTGATATCGATGGCTTTTCCTGCATAAATCACTTTATGCTGCCGGTCCTTAAATAGATAAATACCTGAACTTTCGGGCAGCCCGTGAATTTGTTCAGCTTCAATATGGGGTGGTAAGGTGGCCTGCCGCGAATGAACATGCAGGAAAGAATTAATCACCTTGTAATCGTCATCTAAGGACAGTAAACGCTGGAAAAGGATCACTGTGGCATCGGTATCCCCTTCGGCACGGTGGCGGTTAGAAATTGGAATATTAATGGAGTCGCATAATCTTCCAAGACTGTAAGAGAACAATCCGGGAATAAGTTTCCGGGAAAGTCTTACCGTACAAAGCTTTCGGCGGCTATACTCAAATCCCAGTTCCTTAAATTCATTCCGCAGTACGTTATAATCAAAATTGACATTGTGCGCCACAAAAATGGCATCCCTGGTAAATTCCTCTACCTTTTTGGCTACTTCATAAAACCTGGGAGCATCTGCAACCATCGCATTATCTATACCTGTTAGCGCTGTAATATGCCGCGGAATGTCCTTTTCAGGATTAATGAGGCTGGTGAATTTTTCAACAACTATCGGACCGCGTAGAAGAACAATGCAAATTTCCGTTAGGCGATTTCCGTTAATTCCTCCTCCGGTGGTTTCCACATCAATAACTGCAAATAACTGATCTTTCATAAATGGCTTTAAAGAAGGTAAAAATAGAAATAATATTTTAATATCCGGAAAATATCCAACAGATTGGAATTTTTCCATCCAATACCTGAATGCAGCAGATATGTTTAGCCAATATAAAAGATGCTGCTCCCAAGAGGAAGCAGCATTTAATAATCCTGGTTTAATTAAACAAATGATTTATTTATCAGAATCAACCATCATTTCTTCTACCTCGCTTTCCCATGCTGAAGAGATTATCTCTTCTTTTTTGATAAGATTTCCGGAAGTTGTAATTTTATAATGATTATCTTTTGAATGCTGCAGGTCCCAAATGATATTTTCTGCTTCGGGAAATGCTCCGTTTCCATTCATTTGATCTTCAAACAACCTTTTTACAATGTTCCTGTCGGAAAGACCATCATTTAATAGCCTCAACACCATTTCTTTTGTAAGACCCGGCGCATGCTCCTCTCCGGAAGGATTCATGGAGCATTCTATGATCGTAGCACTGGAACTGGGAAACTTCCCATTGTAGGCTTTAAAGAGTAACTGGTTGATATGAAACAAAACCGACTGTAATTCCATCTCGGGATATTCTTCACATACCGTATCTATCAACATATCATTGGAAATCTGCTCCACCTGCCCCTCGGATAATTGTTCACCGAGTTTATACCTCAGAACCACTTTCGCTGCTTCGGAAGGTTCAAAATCTGTAATGGCCATAAACAATAGTTCCCTTAGATTCTCATTTTTGGAATCTTTTGCATCGGGATAGTCGAACTTTTCCAATAACTGGACATAATCTTCATTGGTCCAAAATTCTTGAATTTCATCAACTGTATGAACCTCTTCTATTTTTATATTGTACTTCATCTTAAATTTTTTTCCGGTTGTTTTAGGTAACTTTCCCGTTTTCAACATTATAATCATTTTTCACCATTTAAAGGTTGGTTTAAAGCCTAAATGTTTGCCATATTTAAAATGAAGTTTTGCTATTATTTCCTTTTTAAAGTTGTCTCTCGTAGCGCTTATTTTCCTGCAGAAACCATCTATTAATAAATCCGAAAATCCTACTCCATCAAGATTAGAATTTCCATTAAATATCCCCACTCTACATACTAAAGTGTGGAATTAATCCACACTTTTCCAGCTCCACCACAACATATTCCACAGCCTTAAAGCTGTATAGCCTGATAATCAAAGGCGTTAGGTTGCGGTACAGTAATTGGCTTTTCCTCTCCGGAAATGGATCGGATCATTTATAGTTCTCTTTAAGATAAAAGCTATAAATGAATGTGAAACAGAAAAAACAATGATTAAGATGATAACAAGAGAACTTAGGTTACCCCCTTCAGTATCTGCTGAGAATTCAGAATCTAATTACCTTACACAACCACAACAAAAGAGTACCTCTGGTAAAACCGAAAAGGAACAGGTTTCAGAGAATTATCGTAAAGCAACTTTCACAAAAAGACATCTTTTCACTTTGGCAGGAACATTCTTACTCCTGCTGGGAGGAGCTTTTTCAGTTTACCTGCTACAGCCACAATTTCAGGAGATGAATTTGGGCAGAATGAACACCCTTGGTGGAATGATCCTGATCTTTGTATCCAGCTTTTTACTGCTGTTTCGATTAGGATTTCTGGCCTATATTTCCAGGTTATTCTTCCGTTATAAACCTGTAAGTTCGGTTAGCGATGAAGAATTACCGACCTGTACTGTGATCGTACCGGCTTATAACGAAGGAAAACAGGTTTATGAGACCTTGTTAAGTTTAACAAACAGCCATTTTCCGGAAGAAAAGCTGCAATTGATCGCCATTGACGATGGAAGTAAAGATGATACCTGGGACTGGATGAAAAAAGCCAAAGAGCACCTTGGAAACCGGGTGGCAATTTATCAGCAACCAAATAATCAGGGAAAAAGACATGCACTTTACCGCGGATTCAATTTAGCAAAAGGCGAAGTTTTCGTTACGGTTGACAGTGATTCTATTGTAGAAAAAGATACTCTACGTAACCTTGTTTCTCCTTTTGTAACCAATAAAGATTGTGGCGCAGTTGCAGGAAATGTACGGGTTCTGAATAACGAAAAAGCCATTATTCCACGTATGCTTAATGTGAGTTTTGTTTTCAGTTTTGAATTCATTCGTTCCGCACAAAGTATGTTGGGATCTGTACTTTGTACACCGGGTGCATTGGCAGCATATCGAAGTAAAGCAGTGATGGACTGCCTGCCAGAGTGGATCAACCAAACGTTTATGGGGCAACCTACAGATATTGGTGAAGATCGTGCCATGACCAACATGATCCTTAAACAAGGTTATCACGTGTTGTTTCAACGTAATGCGTATGTATTGACAAATATTCCTGAAAAATTCAGCAGTCTGCACAAAATGTTTACCCGATGGGAAAGAAGTAATGTGCGTGAAAATTTAATGATGTCAAAATTTGCTTTCAAGCCTTTCAGGAATGGATCTAAATCGGGAACCCGACTTTTACTTCTGAATCAATGGATGCACATGCTAACCGCTTATCCTTTGTTTCTGATGATGATTGTTCTCCTGGTTTTACATCCTGTGTTATTTATCAGTTCAACATTACTGAGTATTTTAATATTCTCAAGTCTTCCGGCATTCTTTTATGCTAAAAAATATAATATTTCGGAAGCTTTCTGGGCCTATTCGTATAGTATTTTCTATACTTTCGGATTATTCTGGATCACTCCTTACGCTATGGCCACTGCCAATAGAAGAGGTTGGTTAACCCGGGAACTACCGCAAAAAAAATAGAAGATAGATCGATCTAAGTGTTCTGTTTAAGGAGTTTTCTTCCGGAACAGCAAAAAAGTTACTGAAGCAATTCAGTAACTTTTTTTGTTTTCAGGCATAAAATAATAAAATCAGGCAACAGTATATCCCTAAGCAGCAGACTTAGGAAAATAATATTAGTTCAGAAGGTTCAGGATGCAGATGGTTCTGAAAAAGTATAGTTTCTACAACCACCCATCTTCTTACGAAATTTCGAAAAGCAAAGGAGTTTGATCTATCTTTCAGTAAAATAGGTGTTTTAATTCCTGCTTTTTTAAACAAAATAGCAGGAAACTATTTGCCCTAATTCCCATTTTACATTATAATAATAAGCGGAAAATTAAACACTTTGTAATCCTTGAAAAACATGAAAAGATCCATTCCATTTCTCTTATTTTTTATTGTCCATTCTCTTTTAGCCCAGCAGAATGTGCTGACGCCCGAGGATGTGGCAAAATTAGAATATATCTCTAATGCAATCATTTCTGAAGACGGAGACCACATTGCTTATCAATTACTGGTTCCTACAGATCCAACAGTAGAAAATGCTCCTGCAAAAAACCATCTGTACGTTTATGACAGAACTGCCGGAACCTCTACTGCCCTGGTAACCGATTTTAGCGCCGGCAACATCAAGTTTAAACCTGGGAGTAGCAGCATAACCTTCACGGCTCGCAGGGAGGGGGATAAAATGACTGCACTTTATGAGATCACGCCTTCTGGAGGAGAACCAAAAAAACTCTATGAATTTGAGGGTTCTATTTCTTCCTATGACTGGCACCCAAACAAAAATCAACTGGCCTTCATATCTCAGAAAAGCAAAGAAAAAACAGAGGGAGAACTTCCTTATAAGCCTGAAATTTATGAAACTGAACTCCAAAACAATTCAGGTTTCATGGTAGACCTAAACAGTCAAGATCCAAAAGAATTAGAAGTAGACGGCCATGTAAGTGCACTTCAATGGAGCCCTGAAGGAAAAAACCTGGCAGTAAGTGCAGCGCCTTCTTCCCTTGTAGACGATTTTTATACCAGTCAGCGTATTTACATAGTTGACGCAAATACCGGTAAAGTCACTGCAGAAGTAGATCACAAAGCCAAACTGGGAATGCTCGCCTGGAGCCCCGATGGCAAAAGACTTGCTTTTATAGCCGGGGCAGATCAACATGACCCCATAGACGGTAGTATTTTTATTTCTGAAATTACCGGTGGAAGCCCTGTTATTTTGCAAAGAGATTTTACAGGGAAGTTTGAAAGCCTTTCCTGGGTTGATAATAAAACCATGGCTTTTTTGGCCAGCGAAGGTGTTTACAGCAGTCTTGGCAGATTAAACCTCAACGGAAAACTGGAGAGGACCTATGAAAACAAAGATCTCAATATTATTCGATTTTCTGCATCCGATAACAACACCTTAGCTTTGGTCGCAAATGCCGCTCAGCATCCAAATGAACTTTTTGTAATGAATGCTAAAGGGAAATCACCTGAAAGGATTACCACATCCAATTCATGGTTAGAGGAGAAACAAATGGGCAGACAGGAAAGGATTAGTTATAAAGCTTCCGACGGAATGGAGATAGAAGGTATTCTTATTCATCCTTTAAACAGTTCCGGAAAGATCCCTTTGATCACCGTGGTTCATGGCGGACCTGAAGCTCATTATGACAATGGCTGGCTTACAGGTTACAATATGCCGGGACAGGTAGGCGCGGGACAGGGTTATGCTGTTTTCTATCCCAACTACCGCGGAAGCACAGGGAGAGGCGTGGAATTCTCCATGACTAGTCAGGGAGATCCTGCCGGAAAAGAGTTTGATGATATTATTGACGGAATTGACTTTCTCATAGAAAACCATAATGTAGACCGGGACAAAGTGGGAGTCACAGGTGGCTCCTACGGTGGATATGCTACCGCATGGATGTCTACGCGCCATACCGAAAGGTTTGCTGCAGGAGTAATGTCTGTAGGGATCAGCAACAACATTTCAAAGTGGGGAACCAGTGACATTCCGGAAGAAATGTTCCTGGTGCACTCCCGCAAAAGGATCTGGGATGATTATCAGTTTTACCTGGAGCGAAGCCCTATCTATTACGCCGACCAGGCAAATACACCACTTCTCATCCTGCACGGTAAAGAAGATACCCGTGTAGATCCGGGGCAGTCATATGAACTGTACCGGCATATCAAAACCAGGACAGACACTCCTGTAAGACTGGTTCTTTATCCGGGAGAAGGCCATGGCAACAGGAATTCCACCGCCAGATACGATTACAACCTACGCATGATGCGCTGGTTCGATACCTATTTAAAAGAAAACAATCGTGAAGTCCCGGAGACCTCCCTGGCTCTTCCTATGAGTCATTGATTAGGAACTAAAGCATATCTATAAAAAATAACACCCGTAATCCTGAAAAGGTTACGGGTGTATTATTTCTATTCCTTCTGAAGCAAATAAGGAAACTACTTCAAAGGGTTGAATTATCCTTCTGAATTTATTTCAGAATTTTATTTTTCCGATTTCCTGAATTTATCAGAACCTACGGTCAAAAACTTCCAAAAAGTTTAAATTTTTTAGACAGCTGCAGTCTCTTCCGTTTGCTCTTCTTCTTCTTTCGGATTTTCAGATTTATCCAGGACATTAAATTTCTCTAACTGTTCTTCTTCTCCAGTGAAATATGGAAAAACATCCAGAATAGGAGATTCTGTAATAGAAGGAATTGAATAATCTCCCATGGTAGTTTCCATTGCCTTGGTAGTATTTTCAAACGCCTCTTTTACATCATTGGCCTGTACAAGAAGATAAATATTCGTTTTCTTTTCTTTGCCACTTTCCTCATCAAGGGCTATTAAAGAAACCTTCGACTTAAACCACCTGTCGGAATTTTCAAAAGGATGCACCTCAGCGAAATTAGCCACTTTTATGTTCATGATCCTGAAGTCTTCATTGGTATAAGCCTTCATTTCTTCGGTGATCCTGGATTCTGCTTCTGTATAAGATACGGCATCCAGCAAATAAGTATCTGTGGTCACTTTCTGTTCTCCTGTTTCGTGTGTTTTTCTGTATTTCACCTTACATTCATACCAGGTTGCGCTCATAATATTTTTTTAGGGAGCCAAAAGTAGGATTTTAAACAAGCCTTCTTCAAAATTCAGCAAAGAGATATCCACAATTTTTAGAAACCATTATTTTTTACAGTGGAACAATTTGATAACGTGGCGGTTAAAATATTTCGTGCATTAAAAGTTTCCTAAAATTTGTTATCTATTTTAATGAGGGTAATTTTTGAATATCTACATGGTCTAGAACAACGTAGTTGACTTTGAATTGGATTGTTCTAAGATTTTGTTCCCCTGAACAGTCTGACTAAAGTTCCAGGCTGACTCCAGTAACTATAAAAAATTCATGCCCCAGGTCACGTGCATAATCTTCCATGCGGTATTCAAATTCAATTTCCAGTTCCAGATTCCGGAAAGAAGTATTCTCCACTGCTATTGAAAAGCGTTGTTCTGCTTCGGGCTTTTCCCTGGAGGAAACTGCATATAAGGCTTCTGTTGCTACGCCAACTTCAAAAGTATCATTTAATGGCCTGCTAAACTCCATTTCATACCGCATCCTGTGAATGGTATGCTCCTTAAACCGTTGTTCCAGTCGCAGCCGGTGAGATAGCGGTACGACTGCATTGACAGGTTCAAATTCCAGCTGTTCAATGACCCTGAATTCATTACTTTCAGAAGAATCGAAAAGTTCTTTGAAGCGGTACCTCAACCCCAGGCTTAACACCAAAGACTCGCTGGATTCGTATTTTGTGAATTGGTTTATTTCCAGATGATCATGTTGATACCCAGATAATTTCTCACCCTCCAGCGTTTCCTGTGACATGCCCCGGTTTCCAACTCCTATTTCCATGGACCACTTCTCCCCTACCGGCAGAGAGAGATCAAATTCATTTTCATAATAGTAGGATTTACTGTTTTGGGAGAAAGCCAGGTTGCAGTTCACCAACAGAAATAGCAAGAATAAAATAGTATTCCGGAAATAAAATTTCATGAATGGTTTTCTAATTTTCTCTTCGGGATTTTCTTTTCTTTTTGTCCCAGTACACATACAATCCAAACAAAATCAAACTCACCACAGATCCCCATAACAGTCCTGAGGTCAATGTATCTGTACTTTCTCCAATAATAGCTATAAAAAGAGTGAGAGGAGCTATCCCTAATATCGTGGCACCAATAAACTTCCAGTATCCCATTTTAAGAATTCCACCAACGAAACTAATGGCATCATTGGAAAGAAAAGGATTCAGTCGGGTTACGATCACTGCCCAAAATCCGTAATCATCAATAAAATCCCCAATCTTCTTTTCATTTTTGTGGCCTATAAGTTTTTCCACGATCACAGGCCCAAAATAACTTCCGATAAAATATCCTACAGAAGAGGCAGCAAAAACAGACAGCAGAATGATTAGACTGCCAAAAACAGGACCATACGCCAGCACTGACACGACCATTAGAGCAATGGTAGGGATCACCAGAAGAAACATTTGAGCAACCATTGCCAGCACCAAAACCACGGGTCCAAACCATCCAAAATCACCCACCCAGGATTTTATCCTGACATTATCGTCGCTTGTAAGTACGTTCCAGGCTTCATTCAAAAATCCCTGGACTCCGGGTATTAAAAAATAAGAAAGTACCAGGGTGAGTACAATTCCAATTGATATGTAAAGGGGGAGCTTACTTTGTTTTACTGAAGCTGTTTCCAAAGAGTTGTTTTCCATATTGTTGCTATTACAGGTCTTGGTCGGTCAAAGAAAGAATCTTATTTTATTAATGATACTTTGATGACAAATTGGGGAATGTTTAGTTCGATGTTCTGTTCAGGGTTATATGAAGAATATTTGCCGGTTCGTCTTCGGCTTCGTTGGATATATAAAGAGCTCCTTCAGGGCTGAAGGTTAATCCTTCCGGATTTCCGAAATCCCTGGACTGGAACATTATGAGTTCCTTGGGAGTACCATCCTTCGCAGTGATCAAAAGTTTTGGTTTGCTACCATCAAGTATATAATGTTCCCCCGTCTTCGGGTGAATTCCAATTTCCCCGGGACTGAATCTTTTTTCCTTTTTTCCCTTAACCTTCTCAAAAACACCATCTTCCAATGCTACCTTATACAACGGATTTTCATTTGAATCTTTTGTGTTAAGATCAAAAGCAAAGATTTCTTTATAGAGTGGGGAGTTCTTCCGTTCCTTCACTGCGAGCAGAAGTCGGTTATTGTCAGAATCAGCACAAAGTCCTTCGATATTGATCCCCGGAAGTTGATGAGTTTTGGTCAGGTATTTTTTTACTTCCGGACTTTTATCCTGAAAATCTGAAATTTCAAAAATGACGCCGTCACTTCTCAGCACATACGCATCTTCTCCCAATAGAGTAATTCCTTCATAATCCCCACCACCAGCAAAAGAGATCGATTTCTCAACTTTTGAAGATTTCAGGTTATAAACAAAGAGTTCGCCGTCCTCATCCTGAACACAAGCAATGCGATGATCCCCTATATAGGCAATTCCGGATATTTCATTAAGGATCTCCGGCAACTCCCACTTTTTGATTATCTCATAACCGGAATCGGTCATCTGTTGTTCGGAAGGCTTTTGCTTGAAAGAAAGAACCACTAGTATCCCTGCCACTAATATCAATATTCCCGGTATGATCTCTTTTAAGTTTTTCATTTTCTACACTTTAATTAGTCCCAATACTCCAGGGAAGCATCCGGTTTTCCATTTGCGTCGTAAACCAGTTTTTTGTCCATTAAAAATTGCTGTATCTGTACCTGATAATACACCTTATCGCCCACTGTAATGATCTCCGGATCCTCAATTTTTTCCTTTCCGAATTCACTGTCAAGGCTTATTTGTATTTGGGATGGCAGATCTTTCCAGGAGACTTCCCTCCTCTCCTTCAATATCGTCCCTGTGGAATCCAGCATGGCTGCAGCATCATCCTGATCTATTTCAAATTCAACTTCATAATGCTCCCCTGTTTTTTTAAATTCGATATCTTTCGCATCTGAGAACTCTGCCCGAAAGCCGTTCAATACTACAGAAGGCAAGTCTGCATACGGATAATCATCATCGTCACAGGAGATGAAAAGCGCACAGAAAAAGACGGTATATAAAAGGTTTAATCTCACCAATAATTCCATTTCAAGCTAAGGTAAGGCCGGAAACTGGAAAGAATTAGGAATTGGAGACAATCAGAATCTTATAATGAAAACGTGTTTTTTATCAATAAAACTATAACTGAGTTCCAGACCGAACCTTTCTGCAATGGCTTTCGAGATTGCAAGGCCGAGGCCTGTTGATTGAACTTTTTCCGCTCCCTGGAATCTGTTGAAGATCTTGGTCTTATCCAGAGGGTTGTTTCCGGAGTTTTTAAACTGAATGATTTCCGGAAGAATTTGTATCTCTACTACAGTTCCAGAAGAGCTGTGTAAAATGGCATTTTTTATAAGGTTGGAGAGGAGGATTCTAACCAAATCTCTGTTACCGGTATGTTCAACTACTGCGTCTTCAGAAAAAATCATTTCTACCTGTTGATGTGCCGCAAAATCCTGAAATTCGGCCATAACTGTTTTCACCTGCTCATTCCAATTGATCTTTTCTTCTTCCACAAATTGCCGGTTCTCAATTCTCGAGAGCAATAAAAGGGATCTGTTTAGCCGGGTGAGCCTTTCCAAACTGTTGAGCACTGTTCCCAGCTCCTCCATTTGGTCGGGAGAAAGAGTCGCATTTTCTGCCATCAACTCCAGCTTATTAATACTTATGGCCAACGGAGTTTGTAGCTCGTGAGAAGCATTCTCAATAAATTCTTTCTGACTGTGATAACTTTCTACCGATTTTTTAAGCAGCCGGTCTACCCGCTCGTTAAGTAACTGGAATTCATCAATATTGGTTTTCTCATATTTGATATCCCGATCCTTTTCTATGCTAAAATTTTCGAGCCTGGACAGCAGTTTATAGAAAGGTTTCCACGTCTTTTGCTGCAGGAAATTGTTTAGCACCAGAATGCTTAAAATCAAACCAAGATAGAGCCAAATAAGTGAAAAGAAAAGTTCTTTTCGCAGGTCATCTTCTTCCACCATAGAGGTTACTACCTTTATCTTATAAAACCTTCCTTCCTGTTGAAACACACTTTCTAGAAGTCTTACCGGCTCATATTCCGATTCGTTTTCCATGTACATCAGGGAATCCCGGTAAGAATCAGTAAAACTGTGGCTGTTTTCAGGGGTTGTGGGAGTAATAATGTAATTTCCGTCTTCGAAGGCATTTTTTTCGAGTACAAATGGATCCTGCCGGGCTTTTCTAATAATCAGCATTTTCTGGTTGTCCAGTCCATCGTCCATACTGTCATAGATCTCATCCAGGATTTCAAAGTAAAAAATTACTGCCCATATTCCCAGTAAGAGAATAAGGATTCCGGCAAAATAAGTGGTCGTATAATTGAGTAATTTCATGAGACCAACAGCTTATACCCTATTCCATAAACTGCTTTTATTTCGACCTCTGCATGATGATCCAGTAGCTTTTTTCTAAGGTTTTTTATCTGTGAATAGATAAAATCAAAATTATCTGCCTGGTCGATGTAGTCTCCCCATACGTGTTCTGCAAGAGCCGATTTACTTACAAGTCGGTTCTGATTCGTACACAGATAGAAAAGGACATCGAACTCTTTTCGATTTAGCTCCAGATCCCTGCCATCTACAGATACCTGGTGATTATCCATGTCTATGCTTATGTTTCCAATCTGCAGTAGGTTGGCTCCGTCAAATTTGCGCCTGCGAAGAACAGCTTTGACGCGGGCATTAAGTTCGGCCATGTGGAATGGCTTCGGAAGATAGTCATCGGCACCCAGGTCCAGCCCCTGTACTTTATCATCCAGTGAATTTTTGGCCGAAACAATGATTACAGAGTCTCCATATCCCTTTTCCTTTATAGCCTTTAGAACCTCCAGCCCATTTCCGTCGGGGAGCATAATATCAAGAAGGATACAATCGTAATCATAAATTCCTATTTTAGACATGGCATCTTTATACGTACCTGCCAGTTCCACGAGAAAGTTTTCCTTCTCCAGAGTGGCCTTCATATTCTGCCGCATGTCCTTCTCGTCTTCTATTATCAGGATCTTCATAAGTCAAATGTACAAGCTAAATTGGGAAACATTTAGGACTGAACCAGAATCTGTTCCCGATTTTTTCCAGTTTTAGGTATTTAGTTTGCCCCGAATTTAAAAATTAAGATATGAAAAAAGTAAATGTAATGTTATCGGGAATTTTAATGTTTATGTCTGTTGGAGTGTTTGCACAGAATACTACAGATAAACTTCCGGCAACTGCTCAGGAATTTATTAGTCAGCATTTTTCTTCAGCTACTATAAAGGAGGTTCAGGAAAACAGCAGCTGGCAAATTTGGGAAGATGAAAAGTATGAAGTAAGATTTGCTAACGGAATTGAAGTGGATTTCGACAAAAACGGAAATGTTCTTGAAATAGACGGTCACAAAAATGTAACTATTCCGGTAGCAGCCCTACCTTCAGAAATCGTTTCTTATCTACAATCCAACTATCCTGATGCAAAAGTTGTAAGCTGGGATAAACAGGATAAAGGACAGGAAGTGGAATTGATGGACGGAACCGAACTTGAATTTGACCAAGACGGAAGTTTCCTGAAAATTGATTAACACAGCTAAAATTTGGTCAGGATTGTCTTGCAGGCAATCCTGACCATTTTTCTTTTACACCGGTAAAACCTTAGCTGTTCCTAAGCTCCACCCGAAGTTAATTACGTTTGTAATTTCTGAAGCTTCTCAGGCTGCTTTCTTCATCCTTCTAACCAGGTGAGCCAAAAGCCCGTTGATATCCGGAATTTTTACGAAAATTTCTCTTCTACTCGTACATTTTTGAATTGGCAAACCATTTCTGAAAATGCCGATTACAGAATCTCATCATTAGAACTTACGGGTAAATTAGAATATATTTGATGCTTCTATCATTCAAGTAAAGGATTTTCTATGTCACCCATCACCTCCACCCACGAAGAACTTCAGGAAAGAATCAAGGAGCTGGAATGCCTCTACAAGATCTCTTCAATTCTTAGGGAGCACAAGGGAAATCTTGAAAGCACGCTGGATGAAATTTTAATTGTATTAAAAGAAGCCTGGCGATTTCCCGAAAAAGCCGTAGTAGAATTAAGATTAAAAGATTATTGCTCTGCTACCGAAGATGTTCCTGAAAAATCTGTTTTACAACAAACTGAAATCAGGATCATGGGAGCTAACAGCGGATTCATAAAAGTGCATTATCCTGCCCCAGAATTTTCAGAAAAATATTTCCTGCCTGAAGAGCAAAAGCTCCTCAATAAAGCTGCTGAAGAGATGGGTTCTTTTTATGAAAAACAGCTTCAGAAGGAACAGGAAGAGCTACTGAAAAGAACCGCACAAAGAAACGACCGACTTTCAATTTTAGGAGAGATCACAGCTGGGATTGCCCACGAGCTAAATACCCCACTGGGAAATATCCTCGGTTTTGCAGAGCTTATTGAGGAACGTACCGCGAATGAGCAGGTAAAAAAAGATATTGGAAAAATTATTAAGGCCGCCATTTATTCTCGTGAGGTGGTGAAAAAATTAATGTTCTTTGCCTGTGAAATGCCGCAGGAAATGAAATTAATCAGGGTGAAACCTGTCATAACTCAGGCACTGGCGCTTCTGGGGCCAAACTTCAGGAAAGCAGAGATCGTTCATGAACTAGAGGTAGAAAATGCCTCTTTGGAAGCACAATTAGATCCCATACAGCTTACCCAGGTATTGTTCAATTTATTGATCAATGCCTTATACATTTCCCCAAAGAATTCAGTTATAAAAATAAAAGTGTACAGCCGTGAAAACGACCTTTTCATAGAGATAGCCGATGAAGGCCCCGGGATAAAGGCAGAACACCGCTCCAGAATCTTCGAGCCGTTTTTCACCACCAAACCCATTGGAGAAGGATCTGGCCTTGGCTTGAGTGTCGTACACGGAATCATAAAAAGTCATCGGGGAGATATTATTACCTTTGACAATGATCCTGCAGGTACGGTTTTCCAGATTCGGTTGCCTCTAAAATCATAACTATGCCTATTAAAAAAGAAAACATTCTTATTGTAGATGATGATTATGATATGCTGGAGCTCCTGCAGCGTAACCTGGACAGTCACAACTTTCATACATACAAGGCTGCATCTGTAACCGATGCGATAGATATCTTAAAAACAAGCAGAATCCACCTGCTCATTACCGATCTCCAGATGCCGGGAATAAATGGTATGGAACTCATAAAATATGTGGAAGAACACTTTCCCGACATTCCAAAACTGGTCATTACAGGATTTCCTTCTGTAGACGGGGCGGTAAATGCTGTGAAATCGGGCGCACTGGATTACCTGGTCAAGCCTTTTACGCGGGACGAATTGACAGAAGCTGTTGAGAAATCCCTGAAACATTCAAAAGTTACTCCTGAAGCTGAAAAGAAGGTTTCGGGTGCTGGCGAGAGTTATGCGGGAATGACAGGCTCTTCTGAAAAATTTGAAGAAATGATCGATCTCATCGATCGGGTAAAAAATAATCGTGCCACCATCCTCATCCAGGGAGAAAGTGGGACCGGAAAAGAGCTCGTGGCCCGTGCTATCCACTACAAGGGAACCTTTGCTGCCAATCCTTTTATCGCCGTTAACTGCGGTGCAATTCCCGAAAATTTACTGGAAGCAGAATTATTCGGACATGTAAAAGGAGCCTTTACAGGAGCCACAGAGACCCGAAAAGGATTTTTTCAGGCTGCAGCGGGCGGAACTATTTTCCTCGACGAAATTGGCACAGCCCCAGCCAATGTACAGACCAGTCTGTTACGGGTTCTCCAGGAGAAGGAAGTAAGAATGCTGGGGGCGCAAAAAGCAGAAAAAATCCAGATCCGTATCATAGCTGCCACTAATAGTGACCTTTTTCAAATGGCAGAAAAAGGCTCTTTCCGGAAAGATCTTTATTACCGGCTAAACGTAGTGAACATTAATACACCGCCGCTTCGGGAAAGGAAGGAAGACATTCCGCTGCTGGTTAAAAATTTTATAAGAAAATACGGGATGGAATACAACCGGCCCAATCTTACAATTTCTGAAAAGGCCATTCAGCTGCTGCACAGGCACAGCTGGCCGGGCAATATCAGAGAACTTGAGAATGTAGTACAACGTGCCATTATCATGAGTGAGCGCAGTATTGAACTAGAACATTTTCCCGATTACCTGAAGTATCCTGCTCCTACCCCTAACAGCGATGACCTTCACAAGCCCCTGAAAGAGATTGAAAAAGAATATATTTTAAAAGTGCTGGCTTCTGTAGGCAACAATAAAACGAAGGCTGCAGAGATCCTTCAGATCGATCGAAAAACCCTGCGTCAAAAGCTTCATTAGGCAACGGTACATTTCTCTCCGGCCGGGTAATTATTCCCCGGCCACTAAAATATCTTCAGATTAATTATTCCTGCTAAATATCTGTTTACCAGACCATAACCACCTTTATGTGATTTTTAATTTTTTAAGGGCATATCCTTTGCCTTTCTGTGTTCAGGAAAAATTCTAAAAAAAATTACATATGATCTTGACACAAACAAAGACTCCTGTCGCCCGGACATTGGAAGCCGAAGAAGTTTCTGTACCGCTTACCCGCGAGATGCTAAAAAGTCTCTGCTTTAATTGTGATAACAGGCGTCACTGTATTTGGAAAGAAGAACGAAAAGTAACTTGTGAACATTTTGAATAGTAAAAATATGATAACAGAAGCAAAACAAAATAAACAAAGCATGTATGATACCGTGCTTAACCAATTTAATAAAACAGCAGATCTAATAGATCTTAACCCAAACATTAGAAGGATCCTTGCCCTCACCAACAATGAGATCATTGTACATTTTCCAGTAAAAATGGACAATGGAGAGGTGGAGATCTTTACCGGTTATCGTGTGCAGCATAACAATGCTTTGGGCCCGTACAAAGGAGGATTACGTTATCACCCAACCGTAGATGTGGATGCAGCAAAAGCTCTGGCCATGTGGATGACCTGGAAAACTTCACTGGCAGGATTACCATATGGTGGTGCCAAGGGAGGAATCCAGCTAGACCCAAGGAATTACAGCCTTTCTGAGCTGGAAAGAATTACCCGGCGTTTCACGTATGCTCTAGGTGAAAATATTGGACCTGAACATGATATTCCTGCACCAGATGTTAATACAAATGCACAGACAATGGCATGGATCGCAGATACCTATATGTCTACAAAATCAACTTCTGAACGTTCTCAAAACCAACATGTAGTTACAGGAAAACCTGTAGGATCTGGCGGACTGGAAGGTAGAGATCGTGCCACAGGATTTGGAGTTTATTTAACGATTAAAATGCTGTACGAATCCCGCGGAGAAAATCTGGAAGGAAAAACATTTATTGTACAGGGTTTTGGAAATGTAGGTTACTGGGCATCAAAATTCTTAACAGAAGATGGAGCTACCCTTTTAGCTGTACAGGATGCTCACGCTACCCTTATCAATGAAAAAGGAATTTCAGTAGAAGATCTGTTTGAGCATTCCAGCCCAAGAAAAGGTTCTATCAAAGGCTTTACAGGTGCTGTAGAAATGGAACCTGAAGAATTCTTTGGTCTTGAATGTGACCTGTTGATTCCTGCTGCCCTGGGCAACCAGATCACTGCAGAGAATGCGTATAAAATAAAAGCTGCCGTGGTAGCTGAAGGTGCAAACGGACCTACAGATGCAGAAGGTGAACAAATCTTACTGCAGCAGGGAGTAACCATCATCCCGGATATTCTTTGTAATTCTGGCGGAGTGATTGGTAGTTATTTCGAATGGCTGCAAAACAGAAATGGAGAATTATGGGAACTCGATGAGGTCATGCAGAAACTGGAAAAGAAAATTAAACAGGTCTTCAAGAATGTTTCAAATGAAGTAGCAGAAAGAAAAACAGACTGGAGAACGGCTGCTTATATTATTGCTATCTCCAGGATCGAAACATCTTACACACAACGCGGAATATTTCCTTAGAAATAAGGTTCCGAGTGGCCTGTAAGTAAGCCTGTAAAACTTTTATAGGTAATGGTCTGATAGTTCCAACATCAGATTATTACCTATAAATTGCTTTTATAAATAATATCTTTTTAAAAGTTTAAAATAAAGGGGCAACATCTGCAAGGTGGTGACCTCTCATAACAGCGTCATGAAATACGGAAATATAATAATAGAAAAAAGAGAATATGAATTATTAAAAAGTATTCTCTCCACGTCTCAGTTCTACAGAGAAGAAACCTACAAACAGTCCCTGGAAAAGCTTAAAGGAGAACTGGCTAAAGCCAAAATCCTTGATGCCAAAAAGTTGCCGGAGGATGTCATAAGGTTCAACTCGGTAGTGACTATTGAAACCCCGTGGAATGTACAACGAAGTTATCAGGTGGTCGTGCCCGAACAAAGTGATATCAAGCAGGATAAAATATCCATTCTTGCCCCAATGGGCCTCGCTTTATTTGGTTATGCCAAAGGAGATGAATTCACCTGGCAATTTCCAATGGGAGCGAATACCATTAAGATTTTGGAAGTAGTGCAACCTACAGCAACAGTAAAAATAGAGGACTATGAGCGAAAAATTTGAAGACCATTATAGTGATGCTGACATCATGAGATTGAATATTAATTCTGAAACAGCAAAATGGAAAGAGGTACTGGAATTCAATAAGAATGAAATTAATTTTTATAAATCTTTGCTGAATTTAAACCTTATGGAAAAATTCGGAAGTAATTCCGAAGACGTGGAAAACTGGATGCATCAGTTAAAAGATATTGAAGTAGACAATAAATTTCATCATCAAACGCTTGTAGACTTTCAGCGGAAACTTGAAGGAATGAAAGAATGTGATGATGTGCAGTGTGAGAATTACTACTTACAGGATCACCTGGTGCTCAAGGCATCGCTGGAAAAGCATTTCAGCAATTATCGTACGCTACAGGCTTCTCTGCAACAATTTATAAGCAGAGAGATCAAACAGCCTTTTTTAGGATACAATAATCAGGAGAATCAGCCTTTCAAAAATAATTAAAAGGTACTCCTGAGAATTTCAAAAAGTTGCCCCCCGATAATTAAAGGCTTCGGATTGTTTAGGATCCGAAGCCAAAATTATCTTTTCCCATTAAACCGGCCCCGTTGCAGTCAATTTTTATAATCATTTAATAAAACATGGCCTACCCTTATCCTATAGATTCTGATATTGAAAAACTTAATATTTGCACCGATCTGCATAATTGGAAATCTGAAATTACTTACCACGACCTTGAAAATCAGTTCTACCTGAAACTTTTTTCTTCAGAATTGATTAAAAAAGCAGGCATATCTGCA
Organism: Salinimicrobium marinum; assembly: GCF_014651535.1. Classification (GTDB taxonomy): domain Bacteria; phylum Bacteroidota; class Bacteroidia; order Flavobacteriales; family Flavobacteriaceae; genus Salinimicrobium; species Salinimicrobium marinum. The sequence continues at coordinate 150,438 of NZ_BMXB01000003.1, read as the reverse complement.
GTGAATGTGGATCTGTTAAACCGGGAACTGATGTTACTGGATGATGAAAAGGAGAATTTAACGTACGAGCTTGGGAAAACCCTGCTAGAACTGGAAAAAAATTCTGACAATGATGCACTTTCCTGGCCAGAATCTGTTCTGTTGAATTACCAAAAGCTAAAAATAGAATTACAGAATTATGCTTTCAGGAACAGGAAATTAAAAGTGCTAATTTATTCTTACCTGTCGCAGGGAATGAGAAAATTCCTGTAAAATCCAATCGAAAAACACCACACATTGAAGGAACAGCGCATCATTACCCTTACTACAGATTTTGGATTAAAAGATTCCTCCGTCGGGAAATTAAAAGCAATATTATATTCTTCCCTGCCCTATGCTGAGATAGTAGATATCTCCCATGCTGTTTCCCCTTTCCACATTATAGAAGCTAGTTACATAATTAAAAATGCTTATAGACCTTTTCCTTCCGGTACTATTCACATCCTGGGGATTGACAGTGAAAACACTTTAGAAAATGACCACCTTTTAGTGCAAATGGATGGACATTTTTTTATTTGTGCCGATAACGGAATTCTTTCCCTAATTGCTTCAGAAATTAAACCTGACCGAATTATCAGGATTAGCAACATAAATACCTCAAAAACCCCTTTTCCGGAGCTAACATTTGCACACATTGCAGCACAATTGGTGAACGGTGCCAGTCCTGAAAGTTTAGGGGAATCCATTTCAAACCTCAGATATACTCAGGAGACAGAACCTGTGGTGAATTCAGAGAAAGATCAGATTATTGGATATGTTCTTTATATTGATCACTATGGAAACGTGGTGACTAACATCAAAAAACGTTTTTTTGAAGATACCGCCAAAGGGCGGAATTTCCTCATTACCGCCCGTGCTGCAAAATTCCGGGAGATCTACAGCACCTACAGCGATGCCATTGATTTTTCATTACAAAAAGAGGTACGGGAAGAAGATGGTAAAAAACTGGCAATCTTCAATTCCGCGGGCTACATTGAACTCGCCGTTTATAAAAGCAACCATAGTACCGTGGGAAGTGCTTCTGCCCTTTTTGGTCTGTCTCTTAGAGACACAGTGACCATAAATTTTTCATAACTTTTGGATTTTACCATTGCCAGGATCTAGTCACTGACTATAAAGTTCTCTTAATTTTGTAGAACAAGCAGGCAAAAGTGTGGAAAAAATGCTCATTTATTTAACAGTTACAGCTCCGGATATTCTTAACCAGAAAATAATATTTTAATCTGGATACTATCCTGAACTATTTTTTTATCTGAAATCACTCACTGGATCCACCGCCTTAGATCCTGAAAATAAACCACTTTCTTAAGGACTATGTAATTTTCTCCCAGGTTTCTTTTCCGATGACCTACAAAATTAAGCTTCTGTTGTAGGAAATTTTGGAACTAAACTTGTTTCTCCTGATATACCACATTAACCGCCAATCATGGAATCAAGGGAAAAAAAATTCAGCAGAAAAGATTTGTACAAAATTTACGGAGCTCAAATTAACTGGGACTGGTTGTTTCTTAAAGGGCAATTAATCTTTGGTAGCATAATTTTACTTGGTTTAATTTGCTTTATTTTATGGTTTATCAATTAAGCCTTCCCATGTTTTACGCAGTTTAAAAAAATTACAAATTCAATTTCTTACATTAGGTGGTAATTCTAAAACCACCACATGACACTCGAAGAACAAAAATATCCCATTGGTCGCTTTGTAAAGCCTGAAAAAATAAGTGAAATAGGATTAAAAAATTTCATTTCCGAAATCCGAACACTTCCCGATCGATTACGAAAAGAGGTGGATACTTTATCTGATAATCAACTGAATACCACCTACCGCGATGGAGGTTGGACCTTAAGGCAGGTAGTTAATCATTGTGCAGATAGCCACATGAACGGATTTATAAGGATAAAACTAGCCCTGACTGAAGACCGTCCAACCATAAAGCCATACCAGGAAGAACGCTGGGCACAGCTTCAGGATACGTCTTCCATACCTGTTTCCGCTGCTTTAAAAACACTGGATGGCCTTCACGAGCGCTGGACGATCTTACTGGAATCTTTAACTAGGGATCAACTGCAGCGAACCTATATACATCCTGCAGATGAAACAGAACGAAGAGTAGATGAAACGATCGCTACCTACGCCTGGCACGGGAACCATCACCTGGCACACATTACAAGTCTAAAAAAACAGAAAGGCTGGAAATAATTCCTTGCTGTGGAGAAATTTCTTTCGACATTTGATTGAATTTTTTTGTACTTTAAGGAAAGTGAAAGGCTACCTTATCATTCTGCTATTTTTCAGTTCCCTTAGCACAGCATCGGGACAAATTTCCTTTACTTCTCCTGTAACACAATACTGGCCCAACTTATTTACAACAGATTTTAAAGAAATCGACCGCAGCATCTGGATCGGGAATGAAGAAATTAGTATTATTTCCGAAAGTCTGCAAGGAAAAGAAGTTGAAGTTTATAAAATCCATTCTCTGGAAAACGAAGAACAAAAGATCATTTTTCACTGTACCAGCCGCTCTGGCAGCCCGGTGACCTTTGTTGTCCCTTACCGTGATAGTTTCAGCACTATTGACCTCTACAGGATTTCAGTAAAAACTGGCGAAGAGGTCCAGATAAGATTTCATTTGGATGGGGTTCGGGATTTCCGGTAATTCTTTTTCAGCGGAACCTACTGTGAACCAGTTGAATGATTTCTCAAGGGGTTACTCCACCCGTTCCGAAATGATCTGTAGGTAAGAGTCATATTGGGAATCAGTAAGGAACTTTCTTATTTCCTCATTTTCAAGAAGCTGAAGTTCCTTCAGGCGCTCCTTTTTTCCGTGCTCATTTATCTTGATTTGCAGGACCTTGTGTTTGCGCAGAGCGAAATCCTTCAGGTTTTTTCGCATCAGTTCTGTTTGCTCCGGAGTAAGAAAGAGTCTTTTCTTCCATTTTGTTGTAGCATCCTCTACCGTGTTCTTGAGCAGTTTTCCGGGATCTTTTTGCAACCTGTTGCCGACCAGTGCCAGCCCTGTAGTAACAGCAGCTATGGAAGAAAAAACCAGCACCTGAACATTTTTCGATAACCTCATAGCTTCATTTTGGATTTAAAGATAACAACCTCATCATTTGTAAAGGTTAAAGCCGGGTTAAATCCTCAAGCTAATCCGCTAAAAAGCTTTGTCCATATCTTGAGCGAAATATTGGTTGGTGGTAAAGGATAAGAGAATAGCTTACACCTAAAATTTTCATAATCCTAACTTCAAGTATTTATAAAACACTTATATTCAGGCTGTTTATGTGTAAACAAAAACATTTTCCTTCGGTTTTCCATAGAAAAAGATTAATAAATGCCTATAGCAACAGAAGCAGTAACAGTGCCTCCAGGAGACCGAAAGACGGAAAAAGCTACGGTACCTAAACCTGTATTAAGCGCTATAGACGCCATTGCTCTTATCGTGGGCATTGTGATAGGCGCAGGAATCTTCCGAACGCCTTCGCTGGTGGCTGGTAATGTGGAATCGGGAGGAATGTTAATGCTTGCATGGATTGTTGGAGGTGCAGTTTCCTTAATAGGTGCCCTTTGTTATGCCGAACTTACCACTGCTTTTCCCAACACGGGTGGAGATTATCATTTTTTGATGCGGGCGTTTGGAAAACGCACAGCATTTCTCTTCGCATGGGCAAGAATGAGTGTTATACAAACGGGATCTATCGCTTTACTGGCGTTCATATTTGGAGATTATGTAACTCAAATTTACAACCTGGGAGAATATTCCTCGGTAATTTATGCCGCTATAATTGTAACGCTTTTAACGGTCATCAATATTATTGGGATCAAAATGGGCACCGGGATACAGAAATTGCTCACTGCATTAGAGATTTTAGGTATTGTAGTCATCATTATTGTAGGTTCTTTTTTTGTTCCAGATGCTTTCGAAAGTTCTTTTTCATTCGTTCCTGTAACCAACAACGGCAACTCCCTGGGACTTGCCATGGTGTTTGTGCTGCTTACTTTTGGAGGCTGGAATGAAGCGGCGTATATCTCGGCCGAAATAAAATCTGGTCGTAAAAAAATGGCTGCTGCACTTATTTTCAGCATCATTATAATTACGCTGGTGTATATCCTTGTAAACTTTGCATTCTTACGGGGACTTGGTATTGAGGGAATGGCAGAAACAAATGCAGTTGCCGGAGACCTCCTGGGGATTGCATTTGGCACCGCAGGTGTAACATCTATCTCATTAATGGTCGCAGTGGCCGCAATGACTTCTGCCAATGCTACAATTTTCACAGGCGCAAGATCTAATTACGCATTGGGCAGGGATTTCAAAGCTTTTTCCTTCCTCGGAAAATGGAAAACTGAAGTCGAAGGCCCTGTAAATGCTTTTCTGGTCCAGGGAATGATAGCACTCATTCTGGTAAGTTTCGGATTCTTCTCCCGAAGTGGCTTCGAAACAATGATAGATTATACAGCACCTGTCTTCTGGTTTTTTCTCCTGCTGGTAGGAATCTCTCTTTTCGTACTTAGGAAAAAGGAACCCAGGGTTAAACGGCCTTTTAGGGTACCCTTCTACCCTATTCTTCCACTGGCCTTTTGTATCACAAGTGCCTATTTGTTATACTCCAGCATTGTCTATACAGGGTGGGGAGCACTTGCCGGAATTGGTGTACTTACAGCAGGAATTTTGATCCTCATCTTTAAACCCTCCATTGCAGCCAAAGAATATTAATAATATAAAGTAGAAACCAGAACAATGAAAATTTATAACCTGAAAAATATAACAAACATTAAAATAAACTCTAATGAAAAAACTACGAACTCTCTTGGTATTAGTGCTCATTTCCTTCATTTCTCATCATGTTCAGTCGCAGGACGTGATTTACGTTCCCACGGGTGACACAGTGGTAAACGCGATGCTTAAAATGGCCAATGTGAACTCTTCAGATATTGTGTATGATCTCGGGAGCGGCGACGGACGTATTGTAATTGCTGCGGCAAAAAATTATGGTGCTAAAGGGGTAGGAATAGACATAGATCCCAGGAGGATTAAAGAATCAAATGAAAATGCTGCAGAGGCCGGAGTAACAGATAGTGTCGAATTCATTGAGGCGGACCTTTTTGAATCCGATTTTAGTGAAGCTACGGTCATTACCCTTTACCTGTTAAGCAGCCTTAATGAAAGACTACGACCAATCCTTATGCAACAACTAAAACCCGGAACCCGCGTCGTTTCGCACTCCTTTAATATGGGCGACTGGAAGCCTGAAAAGACCCAGATCATTGACGGCTCCACGATCCATCTCTGGACAATTCCTGAAAAAGAGTAGATATATCCAGGTATTTTAATCTTGATAAAACCCATAATTTCTATAAGAAATAGCCTCCCATTTCTGCAAGAAAATATGTAGCCAGTCTGTTAAAAAGTTCCGGCTTTGGCAGAGGAAATATCACTCCTTTTGCAAATTCGAGTCTTCGCCGAACCAGCAAAGATTTTACAGAAGAAAATGTAAACTGCAGAATAACTTATGCAATCCTGCGATCCATTCCGAAGGAATACAGCAGCTTGTAATACTCATCTACAGATTTTTTCCAGGTAAACCGCATTTTCCGTGCGTTATCGCGTATTTGCTTCCATTTAATTTTGTCATTCTGGAAGAAATAGATGGCTTCCTGAAAACTGGCTACCATGTTCTTTATCTTTTCATCATAGGTTTTCCCATCAAAAGAAAAACCTGTTTCCACATGTTGCACGGTATCCTTTAACCCTCCTGTATGGTGTACAAGACAGGGTTGCCCGTTGCGCATGGCCAGCATCTGGCTAATCCCACAGGGTTCGAAAAGACTAGGCATAAAATATAAATCGGAGTCCTTATAAATGGAATTCACTACATCTTCACATTGGGTGTTGATGAAAATGAAATTCTTCTTCTGGTAACTAATTGATTTCAGCAATGCTTCATATTCTGGAGCACCGGTTCCCAACAAAACATACACTCCGTTGATTTCTTCCAGTTTATCCAGGATTTGAAGCAGGGCTTCGGGAGAGCGTTTGAAAAAGTAAAATTTCTGCTCTGTTAATCTCGCTACACTCGCACAAATAAAACCGGGACGTTTTTGAACAAACGGAACAATTTTCTCTCCTGTATGTGCAAGAAATTTTGCTTTTTCTTTGTCGGTTTCCTTCTGTAACTGTTTAAAAATAGTGGCTGCAACGTTAAAAAAAAGTCGGTTTTTCTTTACATCCTTCAGGTTATGATAAGTAGACCCATTCAGGATGCCATAGAACCGTCCTTCTTTATCGGCCCGTTTAAGATCATTTTCCAAACCTTCTCCTCCAATAAACTCCGGAGCTAAACTTGGCAGCAGCACATCCTCTTTATAAGACGGTGAAACTGTGTGCACCGCATCGGCCAGACGGATTCCTATAGCCATTAAATTGTAGCAGTCATGATAACGTGGATCCCTTAGATCATCATAATTGAAATCCAGTGTGGGAAACCAGTTTCTCAGGGAAGAATAACTATTTTCGAACGGACGGATCCCCTGGATAGCCAGGTTATGGATGGAATAAACAAACCGGCTTTTCTTAAGATCGGCATAAGCTGGATGATAATTTTTCAGAAAAAGTAAAAGACTGGAATGCCAGTCGTGCAGATGCACAATGTTCAGCTTTCCAAATTCCCCCTGTTTAATTGCTTCGGCCACTGCAGTACAAAAGATCGTGTACTTTACATTATCACTAAAAAACGGCTCTTCAAGATCATTGGTATAAATGCCTCCAATGTCTCCCGCTTCCATTTCGGGATGATGGATCACGTAATGCCGTATATTCTTATGTTCCTCTTTGCCCTCCACTTCATACAAATGCGCAACATACGTTACTCCTCTCAATTGTAAATTTAAATGGGCTTTCAAAATGCCATTATGATGTAACCTTGAGTACGAAGGAACAACCACATGAACCTGGTCTCCTCTTTCAGAAATTTGCCTTGGCACGTCCCGAATTACATCACCCACTCCCCCAACTTTACAATTTGGTATGGCATCATTCTCCGAGGCAACAAAAAGAATTGTATTCATAAATTATGGGATTTTTATCGGCTGTTAAATCAATGGTTCAAAAATAAGTTTAAGCCGCGTAATAACAAGTATATCAGAAAGTTAATTATTTCCTAATTATTCCTGAAAAGCCGCAGAAAGCGGGAAAGTGTAAATTTCTGCCATTGCTAACGGTTTCACCTGCTAGTTAACATTTCATTATTAAATATTTTACACCGAAGGGAACGGTTCTTTCGAGTTAATACTATGGCTGACAGTTACTATTCTCTCCATAGCCACAATTTCTCTTGATATTCTGAACTTAGGTTTCACAAAATCTTTTGAATGACCTGCACCACTAAAAGGATTAAATGATGAACGTTTTTAGAGCATCGGAATAACACAAAACTCATTCTATTAAGAATTCGAAGTTTTTAAAGGTAAGTTCTAACAGATATGAATCTTCAATTCAGGTAAATAATCAGAAGTAAATCAAAATTAATTTTCCTTATTGCACAAAGCTGTAAGCCTGCAGTAATTTACTATTTTTCAATACATTAAAGCATATTTTTAATAATCAGGAGAAAAAAATACTCCACAATCTTTCTGTTATTTTAATATCTTTAGCCAAACTAAGCTCTGCAATGCCCGAAAAAAAAATTTACTCTCTCTCAAATCTTACCCAATCCATTCAAAATGTTATTAATTCGTATTGCAATAAAGTGGTTTGGATCAAGGTAGAGATCGTAAAGCTGAATTACTATTCAAAATCAGGCCACTGCTATCCTACCCTGGTAGAGAAAAAAAATGGCAGAGTGATAGCAGAGCTTAGGGGGAATATCTGGGCAGAGCAGTTTAAGATGATCAATCTGAAGTTCCGGACTGTTTTAAAGGAGGAGCTTAAAGATGATATGACGGTTGTGATCAAAGGCTCGGTCACCTATCACCCTATCCACGGAATAGCCCTGAATATCATTGACATCGATCCCGAATATACACTGGGGGAGCTAGCCAGGGAAAAGGCGGAAACCATTGCAAAACTTAAAGCTGAAAATTTATTCTTCCAGAACAAGCAAACGGTTTTACCTGCCCTGCCTAAAACCATTGCCGTTATCTCTGTGGAGTCCAGCAAAGGTTATCAGGATTTTTTAAATGTGATAAAAAATAATACCAGGGGGTTCAAATTTCATCAATTGCTTTTTCCTTCCATTCTTCAGGGAGAACGCTCTGTTGGTATGATTGCGCAACAACTGGAAAAAATAAAAACACATGCCCATGTTTTTGATGCTGTGGCGATTATTCGGGGTGGCGGGGGTGAAATTGGCCTTAGCAGTTTTGATAATTATTTCCTGGCTGAAAGAATTGCCACGTTTCCCATTCCTGTATTAACAGGGATTGGCCACGCTACTAACGAGACTGTAAGTGAACTGGTGAGTTTTGAAAGTTTCATTACCCCTACCAAAATCGCAGAATTCCTGTTGCAGAAATTTCAGGATTTTGCAGAGCCCCTTAGCAGCGGGGAAGTAAAGATAAGAAATGAAACTGCCTGGATGTTTAAAGAGCAGAAAAACAATCTTAAAGAGACCGCGCGACTATTTAATTCTTTCACGAATCGTGCTCTTGATAATTCAAGGGCGAATCTTAATAGCATGGCTTTTAAAATTGACAGCCTTGCACAACAGACTATAGCCGCACAAAAAGAACAAATACAGCAGGCGAAAAGATCGGTGCTGCTGCATGCGATGAAACCCTTGAAAGAAGAGAAAAATGACCTGTCCTTCATGGAAGGCATGGTAAGAATGCTTTCCCCTGATAATATTCTGCAAAGAGGTTTCAGCATTACGCGGCAAAACGGAAAAATTATTACCAGTGCTGAAGAATTGCAGCCTGAAGTTTTGCTGGAAACCCGATTTTATGCCGGGACAGTGAGCAGCCGCATTGAAAAAATTAATGAAAAATCTGAAAAAAATGAGTGAAGAAATCAGCTATACCGCAGCTCACGAGGAACTGCAGGAAATCATTTCTGAAATGGAAAGTTCTGAAATTACCATAGATGAACTGGATACAAAGATAAAACGTGCATCTGAACTTTTAAAAATTTGTAAAGACAAACTCTATAAAACAGAGAAAAATGTACAGGATATTCTGGAGGAGATCAAGAGTTATTCACTAGAATAGAAGTGGCTCCTAAACATTTTAATTTATACTCTGATTTCCTGTCCGCCATCAGGTCCCGGGAAATAGTCACTTAATAAATCTGTTTGTAATTCAACTGTTCTCATGTCCAGGTCAAGATCTTCAGAAGATTCGGGCGGGCGAAATCCTTTAAAGAAATTATGGGCATAAAAAAAGGTTTTATTAAAGTCATCTGCCACCTTGGGTGAAAACCACTGATTGGGCGCGAATTCTATAGGCCATTTCCATACTTTTCCCAGAGAGGTTTCTTTGATTTCCCAAATCTGATCATTATTCAGATATAATTCAGGTAAATTCTCGGGGCGGCCTATTATTCCCAGTTTCTCGTCAAACATCCAAATTCCGAATTGCACCATGGCTTTAAATTTAAGGTGAATTTTAAAAGTAACTGAAAATCAGATTATTTTATCGCTGCCAGTATTAAAATTTTCCCATAAAAAAGACAATTGTTTCTTAAAGTTAAGGCTAATCTTATCCTGCTTTTTAAATTCAGATAAATGAACAGCTGGTTCCAAAAATCAAACATATTTCTGAAATAGGCTGTTTGCTATAAATAAGGAAGAACATGCAAAATAATTTTAGTACAGGTTTTGGGGTGATCATGGGGGCAATCCTTTTAGCTGTGATCGTATACACCATCATTCGTTTGAGGAAACAGGTTTCGGAGAAGGAAGCTTCCGAAGAAAGGAAAGAAAGACGCCAAGACCCGGGAAAAGAGCAGAATTAACTCCCGTAAAAGCCATTTTTTCAACCTGCAAAAAGAGGAATTAATTGCTGTGGTTTCCCTACTTTTAGCTTCTTATTTTTATCAATACATATGCAATTACACCTTTATCAAATAGACGCCTTTACAGAAGAAATCTTTTCGGGAAACCCTGCCTGCGTAGTACCGCTTTCAGAATGGCTTCCAGATGATTTACTGCTGAAAATAGCAAAAGAAAATGCAGTAGCCGAAACTGCATTTTTTGTGGATTCCGGTTATAGAATTGAACTAAGGTGGTTCACACCCGAAATGGAAATGGATCTTTGCGGACATGCAACCCTTGCCACCGCTCATGCCCTTCGAAAAATCAGGAAATATTCAAAAAAGAAGATCCTCTTCGAAACCCGGAGTGGAGAACTGGAAGTCACAGCGGAAAATTCAAAGTACACGTTGAATTTCCCTGCCCGCAATCCTGAACCTGCAGAACTACCGGAATTGCTGCGTAAATCTTTGAACATTCAGCCAATAGAAGTTTTAAAAGCGAGGGATTTTGTCCTGGTCCTGGAAAATGAGGAAGCGGTAAAGAACATAGAGATTGACCGGCTGCATTTTGATCAACTACAGCTAGGTACAGGCGGCGTCATAGTGACTGCAAAAGGAACCGATTGTGATTTTGTTTCCCGCTTTTTCACCCCCGGAGCTTCTGTCTTTGAAGATCCTGTAACCGGCTCTGCCCACTGTTCCCTCATCCCTTACTGGAGTATTAAATTCGGAAAACAGGAGCTCACAGCCAAACAATTGTCCGAACGTGGTGGTAAGTTATTCTGTAGGAACCGGGAAGACAGGGTATTAATTACAGGTGCAGCAAGAACTTATTCCATCGGAAAGATTTTTACAGAATAAATCATAAAAGGGAATTACAAAGCTTCAGGACTATTGGATTATAAAAGAAGTTATTTGTTAGTCATGGCCCCTATTCCTAAAAAATAAAACTGCCTGAAAAGCTTCTTATTCCTGCTTTCACTAGGAGTAATAAAACCTCTTCAGGCAGTTCTTTTATTAAAGCAGTTCTTATCTTAAATTTTAATCGGCTTTTATGGGTTGCAGGTTCCAGATCTTTTCAACATAATCCTGAATCGATCTGTCACTTGAAAATTTCCCCATATTGGCGACATTCAGAATAGACATTCTGGCCCATTCTTTTGGTTTTCTCCACGCCTCATGGATTTCTTCCTGGCAGTCTATGTAAGACTGATAATCCTTCAGTAGTAAATAAGGATCCTGCTGCAGCAGATTTTCAAAAATGGGTTTGAACAATTCGGTATCCCCGTTTGAAAGCTCCCCGGAAATCAGCATATCCAGAATCCCCTGCAGTTCCTTGTTCTGCTCGTAATATTCTGAAGGACGATAACCGTCCTGCCGGGTTTGCTGCACTTCCTCGGTGGTTAATCCGAAAAGGAAGAAGTTTTCCTTTCCTACCTCATCCCTGATTTCCACATTGGCTCCGTCCAACGTTCCTACGGTCAGAGCTCCGTTCAGGGCGAACTTCATGTTTCCTGTCCCCGAAGCCTCTTTTCCTGCCATGGAGATCTGTTCAGAAAGATCTGATGCCGGATAGATCCGTTGCGCCAGTTTCACATTGAAATTAGGAATGAATACCACCTTTAGTTTTCCATTGACATCTGGATCCTTGTTTACAAGATCGGCTACCGAGCTGATCAATTTAATGATCCTTTTGGCCATAAAATAGCCGGGCGCAGCCTTTCCTGCAAAAATAAAGGCCGTTGGAGATATGCGTTCTCCCTCTCCTTTCTTAATTCGACGGTAAAGACTAAGAATGTGAAGTACCTTCAGGTGCTGCCGTTTATATTCGTGGATCCTTTTCACCTGGACATCAAACATCATAGTTGGGTCAATCTTTACTCCCGCGTATTCTTCGATATGCTTCGACAGGGCTTTTTTATTCTCCAGTTTTATGTCCATCCATTTTTTCTGAAAATCCTCATCCTCAGCAAAAGCTTCAAGTCCTTTCAGTTTATAAAGATCTGTAAGCCAGTCCCTGCCTATTTTTTCAGAAATTAAGTCAGATAAAGCAGGATTACTAACTACCAAAAATCTTCGATGTGAGATTCCATTGGTAACATTCGTAAACTTATCGGGCCATAGCTCGGCAAAATCGTTTAAAACCTGTTCCTTCAGTAGTCTCGAATGAAGGGCAGAAACTCCGTTCACCTTAAAACTTCCCACAGTGGCAAGATGTGCCATTCGTATACTTGGCTCGCCGCTTTCTTCGATCAGAGACATACGGGCAATTTTGTTTGCACTGTATTGAAGTTCCCTAAGTTCATTGAGAAATCTACTGTTTATTTCATATATGATCTCAAGATGTCGTGGTAAAAGTCTGCCGAACAGATCTATCGACCATTTTTCCAGGGCTTCAGGCAGCAGGGTGTGATTTGTATACGCAAAGGTATGGCGCGTCACATGCCAGGCTTTTTCCCATTCCATTTTATGTTCGTCTACCAGTAATCGCATGAGCTCGGCTACCGCAATGGATGGATGCGTATCATTTAACTGAATAGTGAATTTATCATGAAGTTGGTCCAGTTTTCTACCCTGTAACAGGTGAAGCCTGATGGTGTCTTTTAAAGAACAACAAACAAAGAAATACTGCTGTTTTAACCTCAGCTCCTTTCCCTGAAGGTTTTCATCGTTGGGATACAGAACTTTGGTAAGATTTTCGGACCGCATTTTCTTTTCCACAGCCTTATAATAATCTCCGGAATTATAAATTGAAAAGTCAAAGGATTCTATTGCTTCAGCCTTCCACAACCTCATGATGATTCCGTTACTTTTATATCCCAGGATCGGGGTATCATAAGCAACTCCTTTAATTACAGTATCGGCATTCCATGCAACAGAATAATTGCCTTTCTCATCAATACCAGATTCAGTTTTTCCGCCAAAATGAACTTCGTACGCAATTTCGGGCCGTACGATCTCCCACGGATTCCCGTAATGCAGCCACTTATCTGTAGATTCTTCCTGCCAGCCATCCCGGATCTCCTGTTTAAAGATCCCAAATTCATAACGAATCCCATACGCAATGGAGGGAATCCCCAGGGTTGCCATCGCATCCATATAACACGAAGCCAGTCTTCCCAATCCTCCGTTCCCCAATCCCGGTTCCACTTCCTGATCCAGAATCTCATCCAGATCCAGATTCACCTCTGCAAGAGCTTCCCTGGTTTCCTTAATGATTTCCAGACTAAGTAAATTATTTCCCAGGTGGGGTCCGGGAAGATATTCTGCAGATAAATAAGCAACTCCCCTGGCATCTTTTTCATTGAATTGCTGCGTGGACCTCACAAACTGTCGCAGTACCCTGTCCCGTATAGCAAATGCCATAGCAGTATAAAAATCATTCTGAGTAGCTAAAGCAGGAATTCTTCCCAATCCATAAAAAGTCTTCTCAAGGAAAGAATCCTTAATTTCATCTTTTGAAAGTCCCAATTTCCCAGAAACTATGCCGTTGGAGGAAAAATAACTTTCTATTTTCTTATTTGGTGTCTTCATAGGCTTTTTTTTAAAATGTAATAAATTTGTAGGAAAATGTAAACCGGAAATGCTTTTAAAAAGCTAAAACTTGATAAAAGAAAACACAATTTACAATAAAATAATTTTAGCCCTTTAAAATGAAAGAGCCGCAGGTGAACAGTGAACGTGGTAAGTCCGCGGTTGATAGTTTTCTCATGGATGTAAAAGCACTGTTTTTCCTCAAAAGCAAATTTACTGATGAAACTCTGTTCTTACGATAAGGAACAAACACCAACAAGAATTACTATAAATTATTCAGGCATTTTTTTTTAATATTTTACCCGCATAAACAGAGGGTTCAACAGAAAGGCATAGTAAACATGCATTTAATTAACAAAAAAGGTAAACCATTATTTAATATTTTTTTTAACTTAGTGATATAAAGTTAATTAAGTCAGCGAAAGAACATCCCCTATACTCTTTGATGGCACAAGAAATGAGCTATGCTTAACATCAGTAAAGACGAAAGGGAACTACTAAAAGAATCGGGGCACTGGACGATATGGGATGCTGTTTTTTGTCAATACGCACATATTATAGTGGCAATATTATCCATAGCTTTGATCCTGTACATTCTTTATGCTGAAAAAGAACATGAAATTGTTAGCTATTTCTGGACTCTTATGTTTTCCTGAAACAATCTTCTTCTGAAAATTCCCGCTTCTGAATATTTCATTTAAGTTTCACAGAAATAATATTCACCGGACAGGCTTTTGCTGCCGCTTCTGAAGTTTCCAGAATCCCATGATCTGATGATTTTAAGGTGTGAAACCCTTTTTTGTCAACAGCCTTCAGCAGAACACTTTTGCCATCTTTTTTTGACATCCGGAATTGTCCAGGTGCCAATTCAACACAGTAATTGCAGCCTATGCATTTTTTTCGCTGAAGCGTGATCACTACCATCTTACGCTTCTACCAATTTGTAAAGCTTATCAGACATCCGTACCCTGAAAGGCAGTTTAATAGTGCAGTTATCACCTTTTTTTGCTGCCTCTGCAGCAAGGTCGTTTACCAGCATCTCTTCAATTACCAACTCCTGAGCCCCCGTGCTGGGTCCGGTGACAAGGATCTTATCTCCTTTTTTAATGTTGTAGGCTTCAATTTTAAATTCAGCAATTCCTGCTTTTGGAAAATAATGTACCCCTTTCCCCACGTACACTTTCTTCTGTGTAGCTTGAGATCCCGATGTTTTGCTCCATTCCCCCAGCTTTTGTCCCAAATAATACCCGCTCCAGAATCCGCGGTTATAAACGGTGCTGAGCCGTTCCATCCAGCCCTCCAGTTTATCTTCGGTATAAGTTCCTTCATACCAGGAATCGATCGCTTCCCGGTAGGCTTTTGTGACCGTGGCAACATATTCGGGAGCCCGTCCACGACCTTCAATCTTAAGTACCTGGACCCCGGCTTCCAGTACCTCATCCAAAAAGTTGATAGTACAAAGATCTTTAGGCGACATCATATATTCATTGTCGATCTCGATCTCAAACCCCGATTCCTGATCGACCACTGTATACTTTTTACGGCAGTTTTGTTTACAGGCACCACGATTGGCAGAGGAGTTATTAGAATGCAGGCTCAGATAACATTTTCCGGAAACTGCCATGCACAATGCCCCGTGTCCAAATATTTCAACTTTCACCAGTTCCCCTGAAGGTCCTTTGATCTGCTCTTTTTCTATCTGATCTGTGATCTTCTTCACCTGCCTTAAACTCAGTTCTCTGGAAAGCACCATGGTTTCGGCAAACAAACTGTAGAATTTAACCGTTTCCACATTCGTGATATTTAGTTGCGTTGAAATATGGACTGCCACCTCCATACTTCTGGCAGAAGCAATTACTGCCTGATCTGATGCAATCACAGCGGTGATTCCTGCTTCTTTTGCTTTTGCCATCACCACTTTTATGAGTGACAGGTCATGGTCATAGATAATGGTGTTGAGGGTTAGATAGGTACGAACGTTTTTTTTCTCACACTTTGTAACGATTTCCAGAAGGTCATCTATCGTAAAATTAATGGAAGCGCGAGCCCTCATATTAAGTTGTTCCACCCCAAAATAAACTGAATCGGCACCATTGTCCAATGCAGCCTGCAGCGATTCAAAGTTTCCGGCAGGTGCCATTAATTCTATTTTCTCAGATCCGCGTTTCATTACTTTTATCTTTAATTTCCTTTCAGCTTTTAAATCCATTTCTTCAGAAGCCTTTGCGCCCGAAAAAACGCTGCAAAAGTATGGATCAGGCTTCCAATAAAAAGTGACGAAAATCATATTTCAGGAAGTTATTTTTCCGAAGTAAAGGCCAACAATATTACTTGCCAAAGGTTACTTTTATCTGAAATATCGCTTGTGACCAGAGTCATAAATCAGCCTGATTTTTCCTCTTTTCTTTGTCTCGATTAACTAACAAACCGGTAAAGGGTTCAAACTCACATTCTCACTCGCTCTTAAACTCCTTCCGGATCAAAAATTTAAAACATGAACGAGACTCTTGATATTTCCACTCTTCCGGCAGGCCATCCTGTAAGCATCTATTCCAAAGAAAAGGAGCTGATCCAAAGACTTGGAGAGGAACTACAGGGAACAGATCCTGAATCAGAAAAGCAGAAATTTTATAATGTTTTTAATCAGTTACAGCAAATTGAAAGGCGGTTTGAACGTAAGGAGAATCAGCTTTTTCCGGTGCTGGAGCATAAAGGCTGGACCGGGCCTTCCAAAAATATGTGGTCGTTTCATGACACCATCAGAGACCAGTTCAGATTACTTCGGAAGAAGATCGAAAACAGCGATTATTCAGAAATAAATCAGGATGCACACTACCTGATTAGCAGCATCTTTAGATTACTTGATGTTGAAGATTCGGTGCTTTTCCCAAATGCACTTAGCCTACTGACGGAGGAAGACTGGAAACAGGTAAGAAAAGGGGAAGAAGAGATTGGCTGGATGCTTCCTGAAGAGCCCGCAGCTTATCCCGAGGTAAAAGAAGAAGAAGAAGAAGAAGAATATATTCACCCCAGCCAGGATCATACGCGACGGGAACTCACTTTTTCGACAGAAAATACAGCTCACTATGATGAAGGATATATGACAGTGGAACAGGTAAATCTTCTGCTTAAAACCATGCCGCTGGATATTACATATGTAGATGAAAATGACAAGGTGATTTTTTACAACCGCGGTGAAGAACGTGTTTTTCCAAGAAGTGCAGGCATCATTGGTCGCGAAGTAAAATTCTGTCATCCGCCGAAAAGTGTGGGTACCGTATTACGTATTCTGGAAGAATTCAGAAAAGGCACTAAAAATGAATCTTCTTTCTGGATCAATTTCAAAGGTCGGCTTATCTACATCAGGTATTTCGCAGTAAGAGATACTGAAAAAAAATATCGCGGTGTGATCGAAATGTCCCAGGATATTACAGATATTAAGAATATAGAAGGAGAAAAAAGGTTGCTGGACTGGGATTAATTTATAGGAATACACGCTGGCATTAAAGTTCCTGTATTGATTTTTCTTATCTTTAAAATCATACAGGGACTTGTTTAAAAAATACTATTATGAAAATACCGGCATTTACCTTTCTATTCCTTTTAGGCCTTACTGTTACTGCACAGCAAAAACAGGAAATTTTATCACCAGAGATCCAGATCAAAACTGCTGTTCTCCCTGCACCGGGAGAAGACAGAGATGCAGCTATGGTGTACGGTTATGACGAATCGGGTAAAATGGTCGTCCTGAGGGAAGGCACCAATAACATGGTGTGTCTGGCTGATGATCCTTCCAAAAAAGGCATCAATATATCCTGTTATTCAAAAAAACTGGAACCTTTTATGAAGCGCGGAAGAGAACTGCAGGCCGCGGGAAGTGATATGATGAGCATTCGCGAAACCAGAAAACAGGAAGTGGAATCGGGAACCTTGGAAATGCCCGATGCTCCCTCCATGCTTTATATTCTTAGTGGAGACGACGAAAATTACAACAAAGAGACCGGTGAATTAAGTGATTCGTATTTCCGGTATGTGATCTACACTCCTTTTGCAACCACAGAATCCACCGGATTACCAGATAAACCACATGCTCCCGGAATGCCATGGCTCATGGATCCCGGCACTCACAGGGCGCATATTATGGTGACTCCTGAGAAGAACTGATAAAAAAATCCAAATCTGAGATTAAAGCAATTCTGCCAGCAGGTTGTTCACATCCAGTCTGCGGGTGTACATTCTAAGGGATCCGTCAGGCTTCTGAGGCCATTCTGCCCGGGGCCGGTCCCAGTATAACTCCACTCCGTTACCATCGGGGTCGTCTAAATAGATTGCTTCAGAAACCCCATGATCTGCCATTCCTGTAAGAGGATATCCCTTTTCATGGAGCCGTTGCAGCATTTCTGCAAGATTCTTTCTGGTGGGAAATACAATGGCAGTATGAAAAAGCCCAACTCCATTTTGCGAAGCTTTTGAAGCATTTGCACTCTGCCAGGTATTCAACCCTATATGGTGATGGTATCCTCCGGCAGAAAGAAAGACAGCCGAGTCTCCCATTCTTTCGGTTATCTGGAATCCCAAGAGGTCCCGGTAAAATTCCAGCGCTCGATCTATATTGGATACTTTCAGGTGGACATGCCCAATCCTTGTTTCAGCAGGAGCAACAAATTCTGATTCTGGCATAGTACAGTGGGTTTTTTCAAATGGAGGAAATTAGGTTTATGTGAAATTTTCTTACTATTCAGCTTTTCAGAAGAAAACCTTATTCTTCCTTTTTTTCATAATATTTCATCTGCATTTTGGATTGGGTACTTTTTGGAATCACCCGTCGAATAAAAGTTGTTACTTTATTCATGCCACCCGGAATAAAGATCCTTTCTCCATCCATTAGGGCCTTGTAAGCTCCTTTGGCCACTTCTTCGGGTTGGAGCATTAATTTATCCTTGTGCTCCACTACATTGGTTCCTTCCATATCTGCCCTGGAAAAGAAATTGGTATCTGTTGGTCCCGGGCACAGGCAGGTTACGGTCACCTCACTATCCATTTCTTCCAGTTCTGTCGCAATAGCTTCAGAAAGAGAAACCACAAAAGCTTTTGTTGCATGATACACGGCCAATAAAGGTCCTGGTTGAAATCCCGCAACAGATCCAAGATTCATGATCTTCCCTTCGTTCCTGTCCACCATATCTTGTAGAAAAAGTCGTGTAAGATGGGTAAGAGACATCACATTAAGATGAATGATTTCTGAATACTTCGCCGGTGCTATATCTACAAAATTGCCCCGCTGCCCCACTCCGGCATCATTCACCAGAATATTTACCGTTGTGTTCCATGATCTAATCTCATCATAAACTTCCTGTGCGGCTCCATCTTTCGCCAGGTCTTTAGAAATAACTTTTACGGTTATCCCATGTTTATTCTCTAATTCAGAAGATGCTTTTCGAAGTGAATCTTCCTCTTTTGCCACACCAATCAAGTCATAGCCCTCTGCAGCAAATTCATGTGCAAGTGCTTTACCAATTCCGCTCGAAATCCCTGTAATTAATACTGTTTTGTTCTTTTTCTCTTTCATTGTTTCCATGATTTTGATTATCTCTTCAATATAACTATCTAATCATCAAATGAGTTTTAAATGTTTCATAAATAATTCTATACTCGAAAAGTTAATTTAGTCAACATATAATTTGTAACTTTTCGTCTTATTTTTTAACCAAGGAATCCAACTAAAATTTAATTTATGAGCATACCTTCTAATTTTGCAATTAAAGATCCTCTGCACCAAACCACCTATTTAAAGAACGGGGAACTGGTAGCATGGAAAGGGAAAACCGATGAAGTGTATTCCACCATTTCTTCTACCAAAGAGTATAAACCCACCTTATTAGGTACAGTTCCTCACATGGATAAAGAAGCAGCATTAGATGTTTTGCAATCTGCCTGTGATGCCTATGCTCGCGGACAGGGACAATGGCCTACCATGAAAGAAGCCGAAAGAATTAAATGCATGGAGAATTTTGTGGCTCAAATGAAGACCAAACGGGAAGAAGTAGTAAAATATCTGATGTGGGAAATTGGAAAAAACCTGCCCGATTCTCAAAAGGAATTTGACCGTACGGTAGAATACATTGAAGATACCATAGAAGATTACAAGCAGCTGGATCGCGACAGTTCTAAATTTTCCAAACGTGATGGCGTCAACGCTCATATTCGCCGTGGCCCACTGGGTGTTGTTTTATGTCTGGGGCCCTATAACTATCCTTTAAATGAAACCTTTGCCCTTCTCATCCCGG
Source organism: Salinimicrobium marinum (assembly GCF_014651535.1). Classification (GTDB taxonomy): domain Bacteria; phylum Bacteroidota; class Bacteroidia; order Flavobacteriales; family Flavobacteriaceae; genus Salinimicrobium; species Salinimicrobium marinum. Next base: position 130,613 of record NZ_BMXB01000003.1, on the reverse strand, counting down.
CAATTATCATGGGGAACACAGTGGTATTTAAACCTGCAAAACACGGGGTTCTTTTATTATCCCCATTACTGGAAGCCTTTAGAAGCAGTTTTCCAAAAGGTGTAGTGAATGTGATCTACGGACGCGGCCGGGAAGTAGCCGCGCCAATCATGGCTACCGGAAAAATTGATGTGCTTGCCCTTATAGGAAACAGTACCTCTGCCATTGCCTTGCAGGACCAGCACCCATATAAAAACCGTTTACGACTTGTGCTTGGGCTGGAAGCAAAAAACCCAGCCATCATTTTACCCGATGCCGATCTTGACCTTGCTATTGAAGAGTGTATCTCGGGAACATTGTCCTTTAACGGACAACGTTGTACAGCCCTCAAAATAGTATATGTACATGAAGACATTAGGGAGGAATTTAATAAGCGTTATGCTAAAAAAGTAGATAGTTTAAAATTTGGAAATCCATGGGAAGAAGGAGTAAAACTTACTCCGTTACCAGAGCCCGGGAAACCTCAATATATCAAAGAGCTAATCGACGATGCCCTTGAAAAAGGAGCTAGGATCATTAATGAAAAAGGAGGGGAAATTTCCGATAACTATATTTATCCTGCAGTTCTTTATCCTGTTACCAAAGAAATGAGAGTGTATAAGGAAGAACAATTCGGACCTGTTGTACCGGTAAAACCTTTTAAAGACATACAGGAAATCCTGGATGAAATGGCCGATTCCAATTATGGACAGCAGGTGAGTCTTTTCGGAAAGGATATCCAGGAGATCGCTCCGTTAATTGATACGCTGGTGAACCTCGTTTGCCGGGTGAATCTGAACAGTTCCTGCCAGCGTGGTCCCGACGTATTTCCATTTACAGGACGTAAAGACTCTGCCGTCGGTACGTTAAGTGTGCACGATGCTTTAAGGTCTTTTTCCATAAGGACTTTTGTAGCTTCCAAGGACAACCCATACAATAACGAGATTCTGCAAAAACTTCTGAATTCTAAAACATCTAATTTTGTAAGTACAGATTATATCCTTTAATTAAAATAAAATCCGGAATCGGAATTAAAAAGTATTACTGACTATATTTAAGCCGCTCCGATTTGAAGCGGCTTAATTATTTTAAAAAAAAATGGATCAGAAATAATATCTTTAATAAAATAACATACATGAAGATCTACACCTTAAAGACCGTACAGCGGCTACCCATTTCGGTACAGGAAGCCTGGAATTTTCTTTCAGATCCTGCTAACCTGAAAGTCATTACTCCGCCGTATATGGGTTTTGATATTATTTCGGGTGGAGACAGGGCCATGTATCCGGGGCAAATAATTCAGTATATCGTGACTCCGGTGGCGGGAATTAAGACCAGATGGGTCACAGAGATCACGCACGTAAAGGAGGGGGAATATTTTGTAGATGAACAACGGTTCGGACCTTATGCCCTCTGGCACCACAAGCATTTTATCAAAGAGATCGAAAATGGGGTGGAAATGGAAGACATTGTGGATTACAAACTTCCCTTCGGCTTTCTGGGGCAAGTGGTACATCCTTTTTTGGTCGGGCCTAAACTGGAAGAAATTTTTGAATTCCGGAGAAAAAAATTACACGAGCTTTTTGGCGAAATATAATTTTTCCTGAACTTTAATCCTGCAGTGACCTTCCCGGTGCCGAAGTGAAAACTTCTCCAAAAAACCTAAAAGTTTCTTTGGCTTTTTCGGAAGCCTCCTCTTTTTCTTCTTCTGAAAATTCACGGGAATTCAGCTCTTTTTTAAACCGGTTCCAGGATTTTAAATTATCTCTTTTTCCGCTGAAAAAGTTCTGATCTTCCAGGCTTTTCAGGTTTTCACACTCTTTTAGTTCTTTTGCGATCACCATTCCGCCCAGGGCAGATCCCTCTACAACATAGGCAGCCCCCAATGCTTCCAGGTAACTGGTACAGGTAAACCTTGATTCATATTCCGAAGCTACAGAAAAATCCACTTCAAGTGCTTTTAAATCTATTTCCAGCTGTTGATGTTTCGAACCTTCATAACTGGAAATATGCCTGGAGATCTCCTTTTCCACCGTTCTGTAAGCAATATAATTTTGAAGCAGCAAAATTTTATATTCTTCCAGATCTATAGAATGGTCCATGATCTTTTTTGCCTGATTCTCTTTTTCTATCTGCTCATGTAATTCCCTGGTGTGCTCTCTAAATCTCGTGATCATCCTCTCTGAATTTAAACTTTCCAATACTTTCCCTTATTTTCCCGATATTATCCTTTTGTTCGGCATTATCTGCCTTCAGGGAATCCAGGTAATTATGGATCTGGTTTACGGCAATTTTATTCTTGCGAATCTGCTCCCGGATATCTTTTTTGGCAACCATGTTAAAAACTACCTTTTTAAAGATTGGCCTCAATTTTTCTTCCAGTACATCCATGTGTTTTTTCAGGATATAACCAGAAGCTCCCGCAAGAATAGTATGGGCAGCAAGTTCCTCATCATTAATTGTTCCAGTAAGAAAGATAAAGGGCACAGATGGATCTACAGATTTTGCCAGTTCGAGCACGTCCATCCCGTTACAGGTAGGAAGATTATAATCTGATAAGATGATATCGGGAACAAAATTCTGTAATTGATAGTTACAGTCATCCAAATTATCCACCACTTCTATCTGAGGGTTTTCTACAATTTTTCCTATTTTCCTCTTAATAAGGACGACATCTGTTTCTGAATCTTCTACCAACAGAATGCGTAAAGTTGTTGTTATCATTCTCTCATTTTATCAATTTCCAAAACCCCAAACAATTCCTTCAGGGTTATATATAAAAATAGAAAATTGCACCGTTTCCAGGTTCACTTTCTACCCAGATTTCGCCTTCGTGTTTTTCTGTTACCAGTTTTACGATGGCCAGTCCAATCCCCGAACCCTTAAATTTTTCACCTGCAAGACGGGTAAAGGTTTCAAATATTTTCTCCTGAAAACCCGGGGCAATGCCTATTCCATTATCTTTCACAAAATACACAATTTTATCTTCTTTCCTCACCGCCCCAATTTCTACCTGTGGTTCCTCGTTAGCAGAAGAATATTTAAGTGCGTTATTAATGAGATTTGCCCATAATTGGAAGAGCATCCTGCGATCTCCAAAGGCTTCGGGCATATCATCCTGCACCCTGATGCTTGCCTTCGGGTAATTCATCTTCACATTAAAAACTTCGAGTATTTCCGCTACCAATAGATTAACAGAAAAATTATTTTTTTGGATCTCTCCGGAATTTAACCTCGAATAAGAAAGAATATCATCAATAAGTAAATCCATCTTTTCGGTAAGTCCCAGGGTGGTGTCTACAAATTGCTTCCCTTCTCCCAGCTTTTTCCCAAAATCTTCCTGAAGTATCTTTAAATAGCCACTAATACCTCGAATGGGTGCCCGCAGGTCATGAGAAAGTCCGTAGCTGAAGAGTTCAAGTTCTTCATTGGCTTTCATCAATCTGGCATTCAGATTTTTAATCTTATTCCTTTGCTTCTCAAGGATCACGAACCTTACATTTTCCTGTAAAGCCTTTACCACGTTAAGATCGTGGTTTTCCCATTCCCTGGAAGTTCCTGTGAGCAACTGACTCCATTTTTCGAAAGATTTTCTGGGGCTTAAACGCTGCTTCTCCTCATTATAGCTCATTTTCTTCTCCGGATTACCTCCCCATTCCACTGTTTGTAAAACTTCAGGTCTGAACCAGATGATAAAATTATTTTCTGAAATACGAATACTAAGAATTCCCGAAGCAGTTTTCTTATAGGTTTCCGCTTCAGGAAAGTCTTCAGAAAGTTTTGAGGTGTAGAAAACACCTTTCTTTATCTTGCTCAAGTAAACATCGATCAAGGAATTCACTTCAGCTTCTGAAGGCGTATTCCCCTGCAGTAATAATTCTCCATTAAAGAACAAAGCTCCCCCGCCACAGGCTACGAGATCTGTAAATTTCACTTTTGAAGTCAGGGTTTCCAAAAGAGGCTTTTTATTGTTTATCTGAACAACCAATTTCTCTCGAATCTCTTCTGAAATGGATGTTTTCTCTAAAAAACTGTTGGTTTCCCTTAGTGCAATTTCATTGGAGAACATTTGCGCCAAAAACCGAAAACTCTCCCGCTGATAATAATTCAGGAATTTGGCCGAATTATGGTGGCAGGTGATAAGGCCCCATAATTTTCCGTTTACCACTATGGCTGCTGTAAGAGAGGCTCCCACTCCCATATTCTGAAGATATTCTATATGTATAGGGGAAACTCCTCTTAATCCCGATTCTGAAAGGTCCAGCGGTTGACCGGTAACAGGGGAGAGCTGTGGAGTAATTGGTACGGGATTATCATTTACATCGGCAATGATCCTAACCCTGTTTTTCAGAAAAAGCTCTCTTGATTGCGCAGGAATATCACTGGCGGGATATCTTAATCCTAACCAGCTTTCAGCTTCTTCTTCTTTTTCCTCTGCCACTACCTCTCCGTTCCATTCTTTATCAAACCTGTACACCATGATGCGGTGATAATCAAAGAAATCCCAGGTAAGTGCGGCCGCCTCCCTGCAAAGACCTTCTACAGTCCCTGCAGATCTCAGGTTGTTGAGGATGCGAGTAAGCTGTCTTTGAAAAGTTACAGGATCATATTGGTTTTCCAAAGGTTCAAAATCAAGAAGTAGCTGTGCTTCCAAAATATGAGATAGCATTAGGAAGGACTTTCCTTTGATCTTTATTTCCTCCGGAAGTAGCGCTTCACCTTTTAAAAACCCATTTTTCAGTTTCGTCTCCTGCTCTTCCCCAATAAGCACCGACAGTGGTTCCCCCTTAAGATCTTCATGTGGCAATGAGAAAACCTCCAGAGTATTTTCACTGCACTGGGTTATCTCCATCTTTTGGGAACTGCAGGCAAGAATCACCCCATGTGATTGTGACTTCCCGATAATATGAATGGGTTCCAATTCACAGTTGGAAATATCGATCTTATCTGGGTAAAGTTGAGCGTCTAAAGACAATAAGCTATGCTTTAAGTTTAAAATAGAAAGTACTCCCAACCCCTTCCTGTGAATCTACCCAAATGTTCCCGTCATGTAACAGCACGATTTTTTCAACATGTGCGAGTCCGACTCCGGTACCGTCTTTCTCATCATCCTTATTTACACGGTTAAAAATGGTAAAAATGTTTTTAAGGTTCTCCTTGGAAATTCCCACACCGTTGTCTACAATAGAAAACACCCAGTACTCTTCTTCTTTATAAGCCGAAATGCGTATCACCGGATTCCGTTCCTGGGGAGTATATTTTATGGCGTTACTTATAAGGTTCTGAAACAAAAGTCGTAGTTCCACTTCATAACCAGATATCTTCGGAAGTTCATTTGCATGGATTTTGGCTTCGGTATCCCTGATACTTTTTCCAAGATCATATTTAACGATCTCCACCAGCTCCTGGGTATCCACAAGCGTCTTATCCCCATTACGACCTATACGTGAATGCTCCAGTAAAGCTTTGATCTGGGAGGAAAGTCTGTTGGAAGCGTTTTTTATGTAAGAAATATAATCCTTCCCCTTTTCATCCAATTGACTGGAATAAATTTTCCCCAGTACATCACTTCCGAATTTAATAGTAGAAAGCGGTTCCTGAAGATCATGGGAACAAATAGAAACAAACTGCTCAAGATCCCTGTTGGCTCTTTCCAGATCTGCTTTTTGACGCTTTAACTGCTTTTCTGCCTTTTTCTGAGCCGAAATATCTACGCAGGTATATCGAATCGTAATAATACTATCCTGCTCATCCCTTTCTGCAATTGCATTTAAGATGACCGGAAGAATTTCTCCCGACTTGGTTTTTAAACTCTGCTCCAGATTCACCAGTTCTCCAGTTTTCTGAAATGTTTTGTTGTTCTTTATGGCTCTGATCTGCCCTTCTTCGCTATAAAGGTCAAAAATTGGCATACCAATAAGTTCATCTTTAAATTCGTACCCCAAAGATGTGACGGCAATTGCATTACAATGAACAATGAGTGAACTTTTAGGATCCACACTTATATGCATTACCGGGTCTTCCTCGTAAAATGACTTATAGCGTTTCTCGCTGGCCAATAATTTCTCCCTGGATTTCTGTAGTGTTTCCACATCAATAAAAGTGATCACAACACCTTTTATCTCGTCTTTTGAATCTATATAAGGAGAAATTCTTCTTAAATAGTGCCCGCCTTCCTTTGAAGTAATCACTCTTTCCAGCACTTCACCTGTATTGAGAACTTTCTCACAACGCCTAAGGAGATTATTTTTACCTATGTTGCTCGTAAAATGAGTAATTGGTCTTCCAATATCAGAATTAATAAAACTAAAATGTCGGGTAATTGCCGGGGTGAATTTTCTTATACAAAGCGACGAATCAAGGAAAATAGTACCAATCTGTGTACTCTCCAAAAGGTTATTCATGTCGGCATTTAAAGCTTCGAGGTCTTCCATTTTTTGGATATTCTCTGCATTTACCGTATTGATCTCCTCATTGACACTTTGCAGCTCCTCGTTGGTGCTTTGCAGCTCTTCATTGGAAGCAAGCAACTCTTCATTGGCTGCCTGCAACTCTTCATTACTGGTTTCAATTTCCTCGAGAGAGGTTTGTAAATCTTCTTTCGTCTGCTTTAGTTCTTCCTCAAGATTTGAAACATATTCCCTGGTATGGTTCGTAATGGTTATGTTGTCAACGCTTTTTACATCATCAAGGTTGAGCTCTTTTTCAATAAAAGTTACCACGAATGTGTTTTCTGCATCCAGTTTTCTTTGCTTGTAAGGCTTTACAATAATATCTACAGCTTTTGGTTCTCCCTCATGTTGAAAAACAGCATTTTTATAGTAAATTTTATCATTCTGCTTATTAGCCTTTCGCAGCGTATTTTGAAGAATGTATTTAAGATCATCCCCCATCATATCCAGAAGGTTGATCGAAAACCCATGAGTAGGTAAAGTTGCATATTTCCTGAACTCCCCAAGCGCTTCAAGAATATTAAAATCTGAATCTATAAAAACGCTGGCCCCTCCAAATTGCTCCAGGATACTTTCATGCAGTTCATCCCGAAGTTTATTTTTTAAAGGGCTTGTTTGAGTAGTGTTAGTTCTGGCTGGTCGGCTCTCTCTGTAGGCTCGGTTTTCTATAAGATGATTCGCCCGGATCGGTGAAACCCCCGAATTTAGCCGGGTACTGGGAGCAATGTTCCGGTAGATTTTCCATTTCCGGTCAATTTCATAGAAATCTTCCTTTTTTGTCTGCACCGTCTCACTGGTTCCCAGAACCAGAACACCGTCCTTCTTTAAAGCATAATGCAGCATGTGCAATGCTTTTTTCTGAATAGCAGGTTCAAAATATATAAGCAGGTTTCTACATACCACAAGATCCATGTTACTAAAAGGCGGATTCTTGATAATATTATGACGGGAGAAAACCACAGAGTTGCGAAGCTTTTCCACCACCTTATAACTCCTGGGGTGACTAATAAAATATTTGATTAGCAGCTCATGTGGCACATCGGCAGCAATACTTTCGGGATATATCCCGGCGCTACCCGTTTCCAGGTGTCTTTCCGAAATATCTGTTGCAAATATTTTGAGTTCTATGGTTTTACCCTGGCGCTCAATTTCTTCGCTAATACACATAGCAAACGAGTAGGCCTCTTCCCCGGTGCTGCAGGCCACGTCCCATACCTTCAGGACTTCTCCGTTCTTTTTATTTCTAACAATTTCGGGAATTACTTTATCACGTAAAATATTCCACACATTGCTATCCCTGAAAAATTTGGTGACCCCGATAAGAAATTCGTGATAAAGAATATCAACTTCTTCCTTTTCAGTTTTTAAATGAGTGTAATATTCTGAAAGGGAACTGCATTTGCAAACCTTTACCCTTCTGGCAACCCGTCTGGCCAAAGTGGATTTCTTATATTCTCGAAAATCCAGACCTGTAGTTTCATCTACATATGTAAGGATCTTCATTAATTCTGTCTGCTCACTTTCCTCATCCCCAAGTTCAAACGGAAATTCGGGGGCTGTTATGAAATTCTTAATCTCTGTGCCCATTTGTTCAACAGGAAGTACGTAATCCACAAGTCCTGTATTAATGGCACTCCTAAGCATGCCGTCAAACTGTGCCTGCAATGGATCCTGCACCATTACCATCCCGTCATATTCTTTAATGGCTCGTGCTCCACGTGTACCATCACTACCGGTGCCACTAAGGATTACTCCTATAGCCATTTCTTTCCTGGTCTTTGCCAAAGATTCAAAGAACATATCAATAGGCAAATTCAGGGATTGATTTTTTGGTTTTTCGGTAAGGTGAAGGAAACCGTCCTGTAAAATGAGGTTATTTACCGGAGGAATGAGATACACATGTCCCGGTAGAACTTCCAGTCCTTCTGAAACTTCCACGATAGGTAAACCGGTGCTTTTTTTCAGCAATTCCCCCATCATACTTTTATAATCGGGAGAAAGGTGCTGAATTACCACATAGGCATTAGTATCTTCTTTAGGGGCACCTTCAAAAAAAGCTTTAAGAGCTTCCAATCCTCCTGCACTTGCACCAATCGCAACAATTCTTACTTCATCTGCTAATTCTTTCTGATTGGGAGATTCAGAAGGTAGCTTGTGGGTATATTTCCTCATAGGAATATGGGTCGACTTTTAATTTAGGAATAGAAAGATTCAAAAATAAAGCTATTATTGATGTCTATTGACCATATATGACATGAATAATACCTCAAAAAACACAGGTTTTAGGATATTTTTATACGAAATCTATCTGTAAATTTCAAAATGTGAAAATATTACAATTCTTTATTATCTTTTGTTAAAGGAGCGTTAACAATTAGGTTTCAAATCTTGGCCCACCCCCTCGCATGGCTGATATCATAACATCTTTGTCATTTTATCTTCACTAAAATAATTTACATATTCAGATCGCAAGCTTCGAACTAGATCAGGATGATTTTATCACTTCTATAAGATTGATTCTCTGCAAAAAGATTTACTTTTTGAGCCTAACTCATTCACCTATATAAAATCTTATGTATATTTCAATTCCTGTTCTGACAATTCTTGGTATCGGAGGATATGCTTTTATGAAGCAGTCTAAGTTTGGCAAAGCACCTTCGGGAGAAAGAAAAAATAAAGTGGAAAATTCTCCCAATTACAGGAACGGCCAGTTTCAGAATCTTAGTGACACCCCTTCCTTTACAGAAGGAGCTAATTATTTTACAGTCCTGAAAAAATTTCTGTTTGAAAAAGATAAACGTTCCACTCCGTCAAAAGAAATTCCTACTATAAAAACGGATTTACAGAACCTGAACCCACAGGAAGAAGTCCTGGTATGGTTTGGACATTCCTCTTATTTTTTTCAGGTTGACGGAAAAAAAATACTGGTAGATCCAGTTTTTAGCGGTCACGCCTCGCCGGTTGCTTTTAGCGCCAGGGCTTTTAAGGGAACAAATAATTATAAGGCAGAAGATATTCCCGAAATAGATATTCTCTTTCTTACTCATGATCATTGGGATCATCTGGATTATGATACCATCATGAAAATAAAGCCAAAAATAAAGAAGATCATCACCGGATTGGGAACGGGGGAACATTTGGAAGCCTGGGGATTTAATCCGGCAATAATTACCGAAAAAGACTGGAATGAAGAAGTTATTTTGGAAGATGGTATTAAGGTAAATACAGCTCCTGCCAGACATTTTTCCGGAAGAGGGTTTAAGCGGAATGGCGTGCTTTGGACCTCCTTCGTCTTACAAACTCCCTCTTATAAAATGTTTCTTGGCGGGGATAGCGGATATGATGATCATTTTAAAGAAATAGGTAAGAAATTCGGTCCTTTTGACCTCGCGCTGTTGGAAAACGGACAATACAACAGGCACTGGAAATATATCCATATGATGCCAGAAGAAACTTTGCAGGCTGCAAAAGATCTACGGACAAAAAGGTTGCTGCCGGTGCACAATTCAAAATTCGCACTTGCCAATCATTCCTGGGATGCACCCCTTAAAACTATCAGCACTTTGCATAGAAACGATTACTTTCAGTTACTCACACCAAGAATAGGCGAAAAAGTTTATTTAAAAAGTGATGATCAGAATTTCACAAAGTGGTGGGAAGAATTAAATTAGGATAAAATAGATTAATATTTACAAATTCTTCATCAAATTCCTTTAGTAAAAACATCAGTTGTTTCTTAGGAAACATAATGAAAAACTCCCTGTTTGGTGTACTCTTCAGAAGCCTGAAAAATGCATCTCCTTAAAAGCTGTACAGATTTCCTTACACCCACTGCAGCTACTGGCCTAAGCTCGAATATTTAACTTTTGAAGATATCCACAATTCACTTAAATTCAGTATCTTAGGAAGAATGTATTTTATTGATTAACATAATTTTTTCATTATGGAAACAAAACTGAACGTTACCGGAGGAAGGGCCCTAATTACCTTACTCCTTATTCTTATGGGGTTAGGTCCTCATAGTGCAACCGCTTTTTACCAGGAAACAGAGACTACAGGATATGACACCTATAAAGGAAAAGTAGTCGATCAAAACAGTAGCAGAGCGATTTCTTCTGCTTATCTTTCTGTAGACGGAACCAATATTACTACGGTCACCAATTCTGAAGGGGATTTTTCCCTCAAGGTACCTGAAGACATTTTCGAGACTACAGTGACGGTTTCTGCAATGGGATACGCAGGACAAAAACTCGCCCTCAGTTATTTTAAGGAAGGTAACACCGTCATTGAGATGCAGGAATCGGTTGAAGAACTATCTGAAGTAAGCATTTTTAGTGCTACTGATGCTAAATCCCTTGTGCGTGAGGTACTCAGTAAAAGAGGTGATAATTATTTTACTGAAGACACACAGATGAAGGCTTTTTACAGGGAAACCATTAAAAAAGGCAGCAGAAATGTCTCCCTTTCTGAAGCAGTAGTTGAGATACACAAGAAACCATACGACTCCTGGGCTAAGGATGAAATTTCCCTAATCAAATCCCGCAAAAGTGCCGATTATGAAAGACTGGATACCCTTGCCCTGAAACTTAGAGGTGGCCCTTTCAATACACTGCACATAGACCTGATGAAAAATCCGCAGTTCATTTTCAACAGGGATGAACTTGATAATTACGAATTTGAATTTGATGACCCAGCCAGGATCAACAACAAATATCTTTACGTAGTAGATTTTCGTGAACTATATCAGGGGGAACCATGGTATTTCGGAAAACTGTTTATTGATGCCGAAACCCTGACTCTTGTTAAAGCAGATTTTAACCTTAATGTAGATGATCGGAAAGCCGCAGCCAATCTTTTTGTAAAGAAAAAGCCAGGCGGCACGAAGGCCTATCCCGTTAATGTGAATTATGAAGTAAATTACCGCGAACAGAATGGCAAATGGTATTATGGCTATGGACGTGCCGAACTGGAATTCGTAATAAACTGGAAACGGAAATTATTCAACTCCCGTTACACAGTGAACAGTGAAATGGCCGTTACTGACTGGGAAAGAAATCCTGATGGTAAAGTTAAAAGAGATGATTCCTTTATTAATGAAAGAGTAGTCATGGCAGATGATGCTTCCGGATTTAATGACATGGCTTTTTGGGGAGAAAATAATATTATAGAACCAGATAAATCCATAGAAAACGCCATAGAAAAAATTCAGCAACAAATGCGTAGAAATTAATTAATGAGGATTGAGGCTGTATAAAATACTCCATAAAACGTCCTTTGATCCCAATACACCAGGGATTAAAATGTTCTATTTCTTAGAATATTAAAGCCTAATTAACAGGTAGACGTACAAATCAACTTTTTATTCAGCCTCTTCTTTGTTTCTAAAAAAGAGGCTGTCTAAAAAGCTTTAAATCCTTATTCTGAAACTTAATTCAGAATCTTATTGTTTTGATTTCTATGATCCTGACCTGAAACAGGTTCAGGGTAGGTTGACGTAAAAAGTGCTCTTTAGTCAGCTTTTTTGTTTTAAAAGGTGTTTTGTACTTTTTTTATCTGCCAAAGATCAGGCGGTAACCTGCAGGTTTGAAGATAACTCCTCCAACTCCTTTTCTGCCTTGTTCAGCGATTCTTCGAAACGATTTGGAAAAGCATAACTTGCTGCCAAATCTCTGTAATACCCAATCCCTTCCAGGAGACTGTTAAGGAAAGAAGTGTTGGTCCTCAGTGCCTTCTTATCGGGATTCCGCAGCTCCTTCACCTGCTTCCTGAAATAATCCATATAAAGCTCCAGCTCCCTTATAAACATGTGCGGTCGCTGGGGATTAGTGAGCAAACTAATACGTCCGTAAATATGATCGGTCATTTCTTTGAGAGAAGCGACCTTCGAGAAATTGGAAATGTTTGGCCCCGGACAAATAGTTACAGCGGTTAGTTTCTTCAGGAATGGTTCTTTATATTCCACTGCAGCCGAGTTGCTCAATCCAATACAAAGACATTCTTTTGCGAGCAGATCATCCACTTCTTTTTTGTAATCATCTTCCGGTAAATTTGCGGTTTCCAGTTGCTTTAGTTTTAATTTCTGATATTTTCGAGAAGCGGTACAAATAGGTTCTTTGGTAAATTCGGTATTGGAAACCAGGTACTTTTCTGTACAGGGACTTCCTGGAATTCCACGGTCGATACGATCCAGTTTTTCTTTTTCAGAACTGGTCCCCTTCAGGAAATTAAAAGGTACACCCAAAGGTGAATTTTTACTCAGCACCACATCTTCTTCCTTTGCTATGCTAAGCAATTGAAGCGTTTCCTCCTCTACTGTAGTAGCTTCTGGACACAATAAGAACGGGGTACCCCAGCCTGTACTGTCTATCCCGTAGCGGGACTGCAGGAAATCTGCTTCTTCAAAAGTACCAATCCCGCCCTGCACCGTAATTCTAATAGGGTGAGGCTTTTCAAAGGTTTCCAGCCCCTTCTCTGCGATTGCAGGATTATAAAGATCAAAAAGGCTTTCTGCCAGTTCTTCTTTTTTCTTTCTGAATTCTTCAAGAATAGGACCCAGCAACAATCCCTGGGTGGCAAAGGCATGACCTCCACAATTAAGACCCGATTCAATTCTGAATTCACTCACCCAAATACCTTTTTTAGCTAAATATTTCCCCTGGATAAGTGCAGATCTGTAATCACTGACTTTTATAACTACTTTTTTCCTGAAATCTCCCCAGCCGGTAGCATCAAATTCCCTGAAATTCTCCAGGTAATTGTATAGCCTCGGATTCATTCCTGCTGAAAATATCACGGCCGAATTATCTAAATTACTCTGGGCGTACCCTTTTAGGGCCTCCAGTGCATCCGATCCGTTTTCGATCGGATTTCCGGCTTTATCCAGATTGGTCTTATCTACCTTGGTCATAATGTTTACCTCGATAGCTCCGGGTTTTACTTCCTTCCGAAGTAAGTTTTCCAAAGATTTTTTTTCAGTTTCATCTGTCAAATGCATCAAATCCCGAAATTTCTCCTTTAAGCCGTGGTTCTCCGGAAGCATTTCGAAATATTTTACAAGGTCTGATCCTGCTTCAAAAGCTGAATTTTTCAGCTGTTCTACCTTTCCCTGTACATTCCGGTTAATTAAGTTAAGGTAATCTGTAATTCGCCGGGACCTGAAATCTTTTTCTTTTGTGGTGATAGGAATGTAAGCTTCCTCGTTCTGTTGATAATAATATTTACGCATTGCTTCGATAAGATTATCCTCAATGATCGATAAGGCAGAGGTAATCCCGAAATGAGCCACTTTAAGAGGCGAATCAATGGTAAACGCAATACCCATCACAGGTATATGAAAATTATGTGGTGATAGTGTTTGCATCTCGAATTGGTTTAAGCAGGTAAAGATGGGATACCTCGCTTCCCTAAAATATGATGGAAATCATATTTTTTTAAAAAAGCTGCTAATCTTGAGGTTTTCACCTCATGTACACTTCAAAAACAAATAAAATTATCTCTACAAAATAAAAGAAACGGCAGCCTTTGTCCCATTGTAAAAGTATCTTTGAAAATAGAAAAGCAGGAGTTATTCTATTGCTTTTTTCTTAATTTCGGGACCTGCAAAAGCATTTCCACAGCATTAAACTATTATCATGAAAATCCTCCATACCGCCGACTGGCATATTGGCAAGAAATTACATAAACATGATCTTTCCAAGGATTTTGAGCTCTTTATTCACTGGCTCTCCGGTACTATTGAAAAGGAAAAAGTTGACGTCCTGCTTGTCTCAGGAGATGTTTTTGATCTTGCCAATCCTTCCTCGGAAGGGCGGAAACAATATTACAAGGCCCTCATGGAACTGCGGAAACTGGACTGCAAAATCATCCTTACCGGAGGCAACCACGATTCCCCGGGGATGTTGGATGCACCCAGGGAAATCCTTCGGGAACTGGATATGCATGTCATTGGAGGTTTACCGGAAAATCTGGAAGATGTAATTATCCCTATAACTGATAAAGACGGAAAACCAGCGCTGGTAATCGCAGCACTACCCTATTTGCGGGATTCAGATTTGCGGGGCGCCAAAGATGGTTACACGTACGACGATCGGCTGGAAGCCATCAGGAGAGGCATTCAGGGGATCTTTGCACAGGCAGCAGATATTTGCCAAAAACAATACCCGGCTTTACCGGCACTTGCAATGGGACATTTATTTGCTGCAGGTTCTGAAACTTCAGAAAGTGAAAGAGACATCCAGATTGGGAATCAGGCGGCATTTAATGCGCTTCAGTTTGGAGAATACTTTAGTTACATCGCCCTCGGCCATATCCATAAACCGCAAAAAGTCTCTGCTGCCGTGCCAACTTACTATAGCGGATCTCCGCTTCAGCTCTCGTTCAGCGAAAGAAAAGATAATAAACGCGTGCTGCTTATAGATCCTGAAAATGGCTGGATTCCGGAAAGTATACCTGTGCCCTCCTTTCGAAAATTATTGAAAATCTCGGGAACTGTGGAGGAATTACACTTTAAGCTGGATGCTCTGGAAACTCATCAGAACCTTGATTCTTTAATTGAAGTGGAACTGAAAGAAGAAAATTACGACGCAACAAAAATTTATTTACTTGACGAGCTGGTCACAAATTTTAAAACCCCTGGTTTTGAAATTGTGAAACACAGGGCCACCTTTAAAAATCAGGTAAAATCTGCCGGTGATCTTTATAAAAATTCGCAGCAGCTGGAAGATTTAAAACCCAAAGAGGTTTTTTCGAAGCTTGTAGATGAACATCAATACGACCAGGAAACCAGGAATGAGCTTCTTGCCGCCTTTGACGAGTTATTGGAAGAAGTTGAGAACAGTGAAACCGAAGAAAAATGAAGATCCTAAAAATAGAATTTCAAAATATTAATTCCCTGAAGGGCAGCCACAAGATTGATTTCACAGAGGCGCCGTTTACCTCCAGTTCCCTGTTCGCCATTACGGGACCCACAGGAAGTGGAAAAAGTACTATCCTGGATGTGATTTCCCTGGCGTTGTTCAATCATGTGCCCCGACTGGGAAAAATTACGAAAAATGAGATCCTTTCTAAAGGTGCCATCCTCACCCGAAACCAAAAGGAAGCGGTGGCGGCTGTTACTTATCAATGTAAAAACGGTATTTTTCGCTCCCAGTGGAGTATTTCTACTAACAGAAATGATAACCTGAGAGATTATGAAATGGAGATCCTGGAGGAAGCTTCGGGAAAGATCCTGGACGTAAAAAAATCTGATATTCCGGGAAAAAATGAGGAGTTAATAGGATTAAATTACAATCAGTTCATAAAATCTGTTTTATTGGCGCAGGGAGAATTCGCTCAATTTTTAAAAGCTAAAAAAGAAGAGCGCGGCGAATTACTCGAAAAGATCACCGGCACCGGAATTTACCGGAAACTCGGAATTAAGGCATTTGAAAAAAATCGTGCAGTAAACCAGGATATCCAGGAACAGCAGCATGAAATTAAGCTTATTCAGCAGAAATTGCTGGAGGAAGAAATCCTGAAAAACCACAAAGAGCAGTTTCAGAAGAAAACCAGTGCCTGCGAGAATTTTCAGAAGGACATAGACGCGCTAAATAAAGCTCTGGAACTTAAGGATACTATTGAAAAACAGAAAAAGGAAATTTTCCGGCTGGAAACTCAAAAAACTGAAGCTTTGCAGCGTCTGAACACCTTTGAAAAAGAGCACGGATTTCCATTGAAACAACATGAAAAGGTTCAGGATTTTTCTGCTGATCTAAGGGAGTGGAATCAGCTGAAAAAGGAAGTTTTCAGGCTAAAAGAAGAAATAAAAAACATTCGGGAAAAGCAGCAGGAAAATCTTCAAAAAGCCGATGCTCTAAAAAGTAAAATATCGACCTTTATTCATGCGGAAGTTACTGCTGAAGATCTTTCAGATAAACTGCAGGCATTTACCAGGAAAATTCAGGTGCTACAGGAGCAGAAAAAGGAAAAATTAAACGAATATTCTTATCAGAAGAATCAGTTTTTGTCGGAATTAAGAGAAGTTTCATTTCAGCTCAATGAGAAAGACCTCCCGGAAAGTCTGCAGGAATTGAAGGAGCTGAAAACAGAAGCAGGCCAAAATTTGGCAATTTTGAGCACCGAGCTTAAAGCGCTGGACCTTCAGCATCCCAAAAAAGAAAAAGAGAAAATTCAGAAGCATTTAAAACTTGCCCGGGAAGCCACGCGGGATTTCTTCAGTATCGAAAGAACTTCAGAAGAAATAGAAAAACTGGCTGCGGAGAAAGAAATTATTACGCCAAAGCTCAAAATACTTCCGGAAGAGATAGAAAAAGCAGAAAATACTATCGGAAATTTGAAAAGCCGGCTTGAAATCCTCCATTTAAAGAAAGAAAATCAGCTACTTCGAGCTAGCCTGGAGGAACACCGGCTAAATTTAAAAAATGGGGAAGCCTGTCCTCTTTGTGGTTCCCTGGAACATCCTTTTGCCGAAGATTTACCCGAAAAAAATGATTTTTTAGAGCGTGAAATAAGCAAAATTGAGAAAGAATTGCAGGAATGGAACCGGAAACTAAACACTGCAGCCCTGAATTATAAAAACTTCCAGGAGCGCCTGCAAGAGCTCGAGAAAAACCTGAAAGAAGCAGAAAACAAAGCGGGACATGAAAAACTGCAGTTTTCAGAAAAATATGCAGCACTGCCTCAAGCCGAAACCAGTGCCGAATGGGAAAATAATTGCAACTCTTTCGAAAATCAGCTTCACCAATTAGAGCAGTACGAAAAAGGGCAAAAAACAGCGGCGGAGATTTCTGCAGGAATTCCTGCGCTGGAAAAACTTATAGAGATCCTGCAGGAAGGGAAGGATCTAAAGCAAAAACTTGACAGGTTATATAAAGGAGATGATATTTTTCATGATAGTCAGCAGCTTCAGAATCGATGGATAGGTAATCATGAGGAAAAAAAGAGTTTATTCTCGAAAAACCAGGAACTGAGCAAAGCACTGGAAGAAAAAGAGGCAGCAAAATCAAACTTAGAAGCTGCACTTTCTCCCAAAGTTATCCGGCAAGGGTTTGAAGCTATTGAGGATGCTTTTAAAGTGGTTATTCCAGATGCAGAATGTAATGCGCTGCGATCTGAACGGGAAACTGTTCGAAAGCAAATTGACAATACGGTTGCTTCTCAAAAAATCCTGAATGAACAGCTGGAAACCTTCAGAAAGATGGACGTGAAAAAAGATAGGGAGGCTGTCGTACAGGAGCTGAAGGCGCAAAGGGAACAATTTCAGAATATCAGCGACGAGTGCAAGGAAATCCACCGCATCATCAAAAATCACGATGAAGACCTGGAGCGCCTCACAGAATTAAAATCTGAAATTGCCGAAAAAGAGAAGCTGACCAAAAGATGGCGACTGCTAAATGAGCTTATTGGGGATTCTAAAGGAAAGAATTTCAACGATTTCGCGCAGGATCTGAGTCTGAGTCAGTTACTCCAACTCGCCAACGTACGCCTTAAAGACCTCAGCGACCGTTACCACATCGATAAACCCGAAGAAGAGGAAGACGACGGACTCGTAGCGATAGACGAACACATGGGCGGACAACGACGTTCGGTAAAAACTCTTTCGGGCGGGGAAACTTTTATCCTCAGTTTATCCATGGCTTTGGCTTTATCAGATCTTGCTTCTAAAAATGTGGAAATAAACAGCCTTTTTATAGATGAAGGCTTTGGAACACTCGACCCCGAAACTTTGGATCAGACGCTGGATACGCTGGAAAAACTCCAGGCCGAATCTTCAAAAACCATTGGAATTATTAGCCATGTGGATTCTTTGAAAGAGCGCATAGCTACACAAATTCGATTAACAAGGAACGGACAGGGATATAGTAGTTTAGAAGTAAAATAGTTGGAATGCTTTAGACGATAGACAGGAGACTGGAATTTACAATTGCTAAAAGTTAAGTGTTTACTAAGGCACTTGCATTCAATTAATTATGATTGTAAATTAGAGAAAAAGAAAAATCTCTACGTTATGAATCAGAAAAATTCTACTCTTAAATATTACAGCAGGTCTTATGTAGCGGCTGTGATGACATTATTATTCTTCACCTTCTCCTCTTTTGCGCAAAAGCCCACTGTTGAAACAGAAGCCGGTACTATTGAAATACAGGTTTTAGCCGAAGGACTTGACCATCCCTGGGGAATGGTGTTTCTTCCCGATAACAGGCTGTTGGTTACGGAACGTGCCGGGACTTTACGCATTTTTGATGAAAACGAAAATCTTTCTGAGCCCCTTCAGGGAACTCCGGAAGTTTTTGCTGTTGGACAGGGCGGAATGCTCGATGTAGCTTTACATCCCGATTTTGATCAAAACAATTATGTATATCTTTCATTTTCTGAACCGGGAAAGGACAGCACCGCATCCACCGCTTTGGGACGCGGGGTTCTTTCAGGAAATGAACTGACAGATTTCGAGGTAATTTTCAGGATGGAACCTAAAGTAGAGGGTCCAAATCATTTTGGAGGCCGAATTATTTTTACGAACGACGGAAATCTTTATCTGACTTTAGCCGAAAGATTTAAGTTTGATCCTGCTCAGGATCTTTCCAATCATTTGGGAACCATTGTACGAATTACTCCTGATGGCTCTGTACCACAGGACAATCCTTTTACCGGTCAGGCAGATGCAAAAGACGAAATATGGTCTTACGGCCACAGAAACATTGAAGCCGCAGCTATAGATCCAAATTCGAACCTTTTGTGGGTTGCCGAAATGGGTCCTTTGGGAGGCGATGAGTTTAATCAGCCGGAAGCCGGAAAGAATTACGGATGGCCAACAGTGAGTTGGGGGAAAAACTATGACGGAACAGATATTCCCGATCCAGATACAAAACCTGATTTTGCAGATGCAGAGATCGTCTGGACACCCACCATCTCTCCTTCGGGAATGATCTTTTATACCGGCAACACATATCCGGAATGGCAACAAGATGCTCTTATTGGCGGACTTACAAGTACAGGGCTGGTAAGGGTTGATGTAAACGGACAACAGGCAGAGGAAGTAGAGCGTATTCCTTTAGGTGTACGCATTAGAGATGTGGAACAGGCTCCAGATGGATCTGTTTATGTACTTACAGATGAAGATAATGGAAAAATCCTAAAACTGGCAAAACTGGAATAGCTGTCGAAAATTATTACTTCCATGTATTCTCAAAATCCGGCATTGACAGCGTTTGTCGATCCCGGATTTTAACTTTCAGGCATTTGCTTCTTCAGATAATTTTTTTATATTTCCAGCCTTTGTGAAATATACCTCAAGAAATTCTGTGTCTAAAATAAATAAAATTACCCGGGAAAATAATTTTTCGGCAGATATTGAAGCTGTCAATAATATACCAATTGTATCTCAATTACTGGATGTTGTTTGCCATACAACAGGTATGGGTTTTGCTGCTGTCGCGCGTGTTACAGAAGACCGTTGGATCACCTGCACTGCAAAAGATAATATCTCCTTTGGAGTTAAAAAGGGGGATGAATTAAAGGTAGAAACCACCATTTGTCGCGAAGTAAGACAAAACAACAAGGCCATTATTATAGACCATGTGAAGGAAGATCCGGAATTCTGCGGTCATCCTACTCCTGCACTGTATGGTTTTCAGAGTTACGTTTCTGTGCCCATCATAAGAAAAGATGGAAGTTTCTTTGGCACTTTATGCGCTATTGATCCCAAGCCAGCAAAAGTAAATACTCCAGAGATCATAGGAATGTTTAAACTTTTTGCAGATCTCCTTTCCTATCACTTACAGGCAATAGAAGACATGAAGTCTGCCAACTCCAAACTTGAAGATGAAAAGCTTCATTCACAGCTACGGGAGCAATTTATTGCCATTTTAGGACATGATCTGCGTAATCCTATTGCCACCACAAAAATGAGTGCCGAGATCCTTCTCAAAACTTCAAAAGAGGAAATGACGCTAAAGCAGGCAAAGACCATTAAAGCCACGAACTTCAGGATGGAAGGCCTCATTGATAATATGCTTGATTTTGCGAGGGGTAAACTGGGAGAGGGAATTATCATAAACCGGCAGATGAATAACGGAAGTCTCGAGAAAATCCTCACCCAGGTGGTCAATGAAGTAAATACCGTAGAGTCAAATCGGGAAATAAATGTAAATATCGATTTGAAGGAAGAAGTTAATTGTGACAAAGAACGGGTTGCCCAATTGCTGTCCAATTTACTTACCAATGCTACCACACATGGCTCTCAGGAAGAACCCATTGAGGTAGAAGCATACGCCGAAGATGGAGAATTTAGTATTTCTGTTACCAATGGAGGCGAAAAAATACCCGAGGAGGCCATTAAACATCTTTTTCGACCCTTCTACCGGGATGAAGTAAGACCTGGTAAACAAGGCCTGGGCCTTGGATTATATATAGCTTCGGAAATTGCGCACGCCCATGATGGTAAGCTACACGTAAGATCTACAGATGAAAATACCTGCTTTACCTTTAAGATGCCGTTAACCCCTGCAGAAGAATAAACCAACCCGAAACTGACGCATGTATACAATCGAAAACCAGCTTCTGAGTGTAGGAGTGAAACCCGGTGGTGCTGAATTATGTAGCATCAAAAATGTAAGATCTGGTACAGAATATATCTGGCAGGCAGATCCGGAAATATGGAGCAGCCATGCCCCCAATCTCTTTCCGGTGATTGGAGTATTAAAAGAAGGTAGCTACTACTATAATTCAGAAAAATATTCCATGCCCAAACACGGTTTTATCAGGCACAATGAAAACATCCGGTTAATAGAAAAGACGGACAATAAATTATCCTTTCAGTTCGAATATTCTGAAGAATCCTTAAAAATATATCCGTTCAAATTTCAGTTTGAGGTAAGCTTTTTCTTAAATAACAATATACTTGCCGTAAGTCACGAAATCCGGAATCTGGATGAAAAGCCACTTTACTTTTCTTTGGGTGGACATCCTGCATTCAATGCACCCCTTTACGAAGGAGAAACCTATGAAGATTATTATCTGGAATTCGATCAAAAGCAGGATCTGAACACCTATCTCCTATCTGAAAACGGACTC
Source organism: Salinimicrobium marinum (assembly GCF_014651535.1). GTDB lineage: Bacteria > Bacteroidota > Bacteroidia > Flavobacteriales > Flavobacteriaceae > Salinimicrobium > Salinimicrobium marinum. Next base: position 109,074 of record NZ_BMXB01000003.1, on the reverse strand, counting down.
GTTAGCCATAAAACTGCTGTGGTGATAAAAAATGACGATAAAATTCAGCTTCACCGCAATTTATTTGATCATGATGCATTGATCTTTAAAGATATTCTTTCTAAAAAAGTGACCCTGAAAAGCAAAAAATCGGGTGCTATCCTTACAGTGCGTTATGAAGATTTCAATAATCTTGGGGTTTGGGCTAAGCCAAAAGCTCCTTTTGTATGTATTGAGCCGTGGCTGGGTATTGCAGATGTGGAAGGAACAAAGAAGGACCTGAAAACAAAAGAAGGCATTATTGAATTAATGCCTTCTAAAAAATTTGATGCCTCCTACTCTATTGAAATAGAATAAAAGTTTATTAAGTTCTTGTTTTTTTCTTAGCAGCTTTGGCAGCACGCTTTTCTTTTAAACTCAGTACAGCCTCTTTCTTAGCTGAATTTTTCGATGGAGATTTTTCTTTTGGCATTTTTCTGATTGTTACAGATTTATGGGATAAATGTAGTGAAAGTTTGGATGCGAAAATGAACTTGCTTTAAAAAGAAGAATCCTGCTGTTTAAACAGCTTTTCTAAAGTTTTAAGATTTGGAAAATTGGAATTACTCCCAAAATTAAAAAGCCTGAAAAATTTATTTTTTCAGGCTTTTTCTATTTTCCGCTTTAAAAAAAGCTAAATATGCAAAGGTCTGTTATCTGTAGCAGCAAGTGCAGCTTCTTTCACAGCTTCGGCATAGGTTGGATGCGCATGGCTCATTCTTGATATATCCTCTGCAGAGGCTCTGAATTCCATTGCAGTAACAGCTTCAGCAATAAGATCGGCTACCCTGGCTCCTACCATGTGGACTCCAAGAACTTCATCGGTTTTTTCGTCGGCCAGGATCTTTACGAATCCGTCGATATCTCCACTTGCCCTGGAACGTCCAAGAGCTCTCATTGGGAATTTTCCTTCTTTGTATTTAATTCCTTCTTCCTTAAGTTGCTCTTCCGTTTTTCCAACTGCTGCTACTTCAGGCCAGGTATAAACAACCCCCGGAATTAAATTATAATCGATATGCGGTTTTTGACCTGCAATGGTTTCTGCTACAAAAGTCCCCTCTTCTTCAGCTTTATGAGCCAACATAGTTCCTTTAACCACATCTCCAATAGCGTAAATATTTTTCACGCTCGTTTGCAGGTGCTCGTTCACTTCTACCCTTCCGCGGTCATCGATCTTTACTCCGGCTGCATCAGCATTTAATCCGTCGGTGTAAGGTTTTCGACCTACAGAAACAAGACAATAATCTCCCTTAAATTCAACCGATTTTCCTTTTTTATCTTCTGCTGTAATTACCACTTCATCTCCTTTGCGTTCCACACCACCTACTTTGTGCGAGGTATAAAATTTCACGCCCTGCTTTTTAAGCACCTTGGTAAGTTCTTTGGAAAGTGCGCTGTCCATGGTTGGAATGATTCGGTCGAGATATTCGACTACAGAAACTTCTGCACCCAAACGCTTATATACCTGACCCAATTCCAGTCCGATGACTCCACCTCCAATAACGATCATATGCTTCGGAATCTCTTTCAGCTTCAAAGCTTCGGTAGAAGTTATGATCCGTTCTTTGTCAATTTCGATAAACGGAAGAGAAGCCGGTTTTGAACCCGTGGCAATAATGGTATTCTTAGCCTCAATGGTTTCAGAATCGCCTTCAGTTTTGTCTATAGTAATGTGGGTCGCGTCCTTAAAGGATCCAATTCCTTCATAGACATCTATTTTGTTCTTTTTCATCAGGAAACCAATTCCGTCAATCGTTTGGCTGACCACGGCGGATTTACGTTCCATCATTTTCTCCAGATTGATCTTTACATCCCCGGGAATTTCAATTCCGTGTTCTTCAAAATGCCTCACCGCATCATCGTAATGGTGCGAAGAATCGAGTAAAGCCTTACTTGGGATACAGCCTACATTCAAGCAGGTACCTCCAAGTGTTGAGTATTTTTCAATGATTGCAGTTTTCATTCCCAGTTGTGCGCAGCGAATGGCTGCCACGTATCCACCGGGGCCAGAACCTATAACTGCAACATCATATTTGCTCATAATTATTGATTTTTAGTTGAAATTTTTCTAAGGATAACAAAAGTACGACTATTCTATACAAAGAACAATTAGTATAAAAGCGGAAAATAAAAGTGAATTCCTTTACTGAAGAAGTATGTTGGTTTTATCCACACCCGTATTTCCGGTTTCCGGATCAAAAGCATAGACTGTGATCTCATAATTTCCTGCTGAAAGATTTGCTTTTCCTGAAAAAGTACTGGGCTTCTCCTGAATTTGAAGATCAACAGATGTGGATGTTTTTCCATTTTCAGAAATTAGTGCTTTTACCTCATACTGACTGGAATCCCAGATTCCGTCTTCTGTTATGGGGCAACCACACATCATCACCACATTTGCTTTGATCTCCACTTCATTACCTGCCGGAATCCTCTCATGGGTCTGAGGCGACAGGATGTCCACCACAAAACCCGGCACTTCCAGTACAATCCCGTCACCTGAAATATTTTTTCCGGGGATTACCCATAATTGGGTGCTGGAAATTATACTCGCCTGCTTTTTACTAAAAGGAGCAATCACTTCCACGGTCACAAAAGTGGGTTCTTCTATCTGCAGTTCGGCCAGGAATCCGGCTGTATTTTCATCGGTTAATTGTTTTTTGCGGCTTTGCGGTTCCTGCATGATCCTTTCTGTATCTCCTGTACTTCCCTGAGTCATCCCTTCCGCAAGAATTTCTCCTGACACAGCATCTCTGACAAAAACTTTTGCACCACCAATGGAAGTTCCAATAAACTTGGCATCTTTACTATGCGCCCTTACCATGATTGTAGTCAACTCCTGACCCAGCCCCTGCTTCGGAAAGGCGAAAATCAGCATTAAAATTATTCCTAGTACCTTAAACTGTTTCATAACTCCTTGTTTGGTTTACAATTTAGGAAAAAGAAATTTTCCAGGATTTTATGATTTTACATCCTTCAGAAATAGCAGCCCCCTAAAATTTACAGAATTAAAGCAGTCGTACTTTTCACCGGACTAATCACAAAAGTACTTTGCGTACTTCCAATATGTTTGAGGGCAGTTAATTTGTTAAGCATGAATTCGCGGTACGCCTGCATATCCTTCACCATCACCTTTAAAATATAATCGTACTCCCCACTCACGTGAAAACATTCCAGTACTTCTGTAAGTTTGGTGACCTCTGATTCAAAATCAACTACGTTGGTTTTGGTGTGCTGCACCAGTTTGATCTGACAAAAGGCAAGGAAAGATTTCTCCACCTTATCTGGAGCTACCAGGGCAACATATTTAGAGATCACTCCCGCTTTTTCCAGTTTCCGAATTCTTTCGTACACCGCAGTAACCGACAAATTAAGTCGGTTCGCTAAATCTTTGTTGGTCCGTTTACTTTCTGCCTGTAATAACTGAAGCAGTTTTTTATCTGTCTGATCGAGGTTCATCTGTAAATTTTTCTATAAAATTCTGATTAAAACAAATGTATCAGAAAATAATTCTACCAATGATATTATAAATAGATTATTAATCTGAATAAATCCACATCTCTTGAATTTCATTCTTATTTCCTTTTATTTTGAAATATACATTAAACCTCATCATTATGAAATTCAATCCCGCAGACCAGATCCAGGATCTACAATATTTTGGAGAATTTGGCGGAGTGAATCCCAGTATTTCAGATTCCTCCACTTACACGTTCCTTTCAGCAAAAACCATGTTCGACACCTTTGAAGGAAATGCCGAAGGTTGTTATTTATATTCACGACATTCTTCCCCTTCCAATCTTTACCTTGGCGAGGCTTTGGCTGCCATGGAAGGAACCGAAGCTGCCAATGTTGCTGCCAGCGGGATGGGCGCCATTACTCCTGTACTATTGCAGCTTTGCCAAAGCGGCGATCATATTGTTTCCAGCAGAACGATTTACGGCGGAACCTATGCATTTCTGAAGAATTTTGCGCCACGTTTAAACATCAGCACTTCATTTGTTGATATTACAAACCTTGAAAAAGTGGAAGCTGCCGTTACTTCCGAGACAAAAGTTTTGTATTGTGAAGCAGTGAGTAATCCTCTTTTAGAAGTAGCAGATATTGAAGCGCTTTCCAGAATTGCAAAGAAGCATAACCTGCAACTGGTGGTAGATAACACCTTTTCACCTTTGGCGATATCACCTGGAAAATTGGGCGCCGATGTGGTCATTCATAGTTTGACTAAATTCATCAACGGAAGCAGCGATACCGTTGGCGGAGTAACCTGTGGAAGTCAGGAGTTCATCAATTCCCTTAGAAGTGTTAACGATGGTGCCAGTATGCTGCTTGGGCCAACGATGGACAGCCTGCGTGCTGCATCTATCCTTAAAAATCTTCGCACACTACATATCCGGATCAAGCAACACAGCAAAAACGCACTCTATTTAGCTGAAAAATTTGAAGCCGATGGCCTAAAAACGGTTTATCCGGGATTAAAATCTCATCCAAGCCACGAGCTTTACAAAGCTATGATGAATGAAGAATATGGTTTCGGCGGAATGCTGACCATAGATGCCGGTTCTATTGACAAAGCAAATGCATTAATGGAGATGATGCAGGAAAACAACCTCGGATATCTTGCTGTAAGTTTAGGTTTTTACAAAACCTTATTCAGTGCCCCCGGAAGCTCTACTTCATCTGAAATTCCTGAAGAAGAACAAAAAGAAATGGGCTTGAGCGACGGATTAATCAGGTTCTCCATAGGATTGGACAATGACATTCACCGCACCTATGAAATGATGAAAAGCTGTATGCTGAAACTCGATGTTTTATAAATAGCAACCTTTAAAAGAGTTACAACCGGCTCCCAAACAAGAGCCGGTTTTTTTATAAAAGAAAATCTTGATTGAGTATCTTTGGTGAAGGAAAATGTAAAGCAGGACTCAGGTTTTGCAGATACAAATATTCAGAAGAAATAAGTTTTAATTTTATAAAATTATTCAATGATAGAAATAAACAAATATATTGACCACACGCTGTTAAAAGCCACGGCTACAGCGTCTGATGTTAGGGAATTATGTTCAGAAGCTAAAGAATATAATTTTTTCTCTGTTTGTGTCAACAGCTGTTTTGTGCCGCTTGTAAAGGAGGAGCTTTCTGGCAGTGATGTCAAAGTGTGTTCGGTAGTTGGATTTCCATTGGGCTCCATGTCCAGGGAAGCAAAGGTTTTTGAGGCAAAACAAGCTGTAAAAGATGGCGCTACAGAAATTGATATGGTAATCAATGTGGGAGCATTAAAGTCTAAAAATTTCGACCTGGTAGAGCAGGAAATCAGAGGTGTGAAGGAAGGCATAGGCTCCAATGTGCTCAAAGTTATCATCGAAACCTGTTATCTAACCCGGGAAGAAATCACCATTGCCTCCAAATTAGCTGTAAAGGCCAAGGCCGATTTTGTAAAAACCTCTACCGGCTTTGGAACCGGAGGTGCAGAGAAAGACCATGTTAAAATAATGAAAGACGCTGTGGAAGGGCAGGCAAAGATCAAAGCTTCGGGCGGAATTAAAAACCTGGATACTGCCTTAAATTATATAGAGCTCGGTGTGGATAGAATCGGGACTTCATCTGGAATATCAATAGTAAAAGAATTAAATAAATGAGCATTCATATAGAAGCAAAAAAAGGAGAAATAGCGGAAACCGTGTTATTACCTGGAGATCCATTAAGGGCAAAATGGATTGCCGAAACCTATCTTGAGGATGTAATTTGCTATAATAAGGTCCGGAACATGTTTGGATATACCGGAACCTACAGGGGAAAAAGAATTTCGGTTCAGGGAACCGGAATGGGCGTTCCCTCAATTTCCATTTACGCCCACGAACTGATCACAGATTACGATGTAAAAAACCTAATTCGTGTGGGAAGTGCAGGTTCTTATCAAAAAGACATAAAATTGCGGGACATTGTCATTGCCATGGCTGCATCTTCTACCTCCGGGGTAAACCGTGCAAGGTTTAACGGAGCAGATTTTGCCCCCACCGCAGATTTTGATCTATTCATGCAGGCGGTGGAAGCAGCAAAGGAAAAAGGAATTCCGGTAAAAGCGGGCAATGTTCTTTCCAGTGATGAATTCTATTCAGATGAATTTGATTTTTATCAAAATTGGTCAAATTTTAAGGTGCTTTGCGTGGAGATGGAGACATCGGGTTTATACACCATTGCAGCAAAACATAATGTCAATGCGCTGTCTCTCTTAACAATTTCTGACTCGCTGGTAACAGGGGAAAGAACTACTGCCGAAGAGAGGGAAACAACCTTTAAAGGCATGATGGAAATTGCCTTGGAATTGGGATAAAATGTAAATTTCTGATATTAGCGGTGTTCAGTGAAAATCAGATTTTGCTGAACACTTTTCTTTTTATAATCATTTTTTATTATCGGAATCAAAGTATTCCTTCTGATTTTCAGCACACTCCCGCTAAACTTTAGATTAGCACTTTCAACTCTTCCCGAAAAATCGTAACATTACAGCACAAAACCGCTACACATGGAAGACGAGCAGTTCGTTAAAGACACTGAAGAGATTACAGAAAATAAAGAATTAAGTATTTGGGAAGCTTTAATCCCGGTTTTTGCCCTCGTGGGAATGCTCGCATATAATGTTTTTGTCTACGGCGATGAAGCCCTTAGTGGATCTAATCAATTCATACTTTTAATGGGTAGCTCAGTTGCTGCTATTGTAGGAGTTTTTAATAAAGTTTCTTTTGACAGCATGATTGAGGAAGTGGCGACGAATATCAAAGCCACGACGGGTGCTATCCTGATTTTACTGCTGGTAGGTTCTCTAGCCGGTACCTGGCTCATTAGCGGGATTATCCCCACAATGATCTACTACGGACTTCAAATTTTGCATCCCACCATCTTTTTAGCGGCCTGTGTGGTGATTTGTGCAGTCATTTCTGTAGCTACAGGAAGTAGCTGGACTACTTCGGCAACGGTAGGTATTGCGCTGATAGGAATAGCGGAAGCCCTGGGGATTTCTGTAGGGATGACTGCAGGAGCTATTCTCTCAGGGGCATATTTTGGGGATAAATTATCTCCGCTGAGTGACACCACCAACCTGGCACCTGCCATGGCCGGCACAGATATTTTCACCCATATACGGTACATGACCCTTACCACAGTTCCTACTATAATTATAACCCTTATAGTATTTATCATTCTGGGATTTACTTTAGAAACATCCGGAACTGCAGATACCGCCTCCATATTAACCTCTATTGAAGCAGCCTTTACTATAAGTCCGTGGCTATTTGTGGTGCCATTGCTCGTGATAGTATTAATTGTCAAGAAAACACCTCCGCTTATTGCCCTTTTACTGGGAACCCTCCTTGGAGCGGTTGCTGCGCTGTTTTTTCAGCCAAACATAGTTGCTGAAGCCGCGGGAGCAGAAAGCCTTACTTTTGAAAGTGCCTATAAGGGTGTCATGAACGCTATTACTGTTAACACTTCTATTACTACGGAAAATGAAAACCTGAATGACCTATTCTCTTCAGGAGGAATGGCCGGAATGTTGGGAACCATCTGGCTGATTATCTGCGCAATGGTCTTTGGAGGAATCATGGATGCCATAGGAGCCCTGGCAGCGATTAGCCGGGCACTTCTCAACCTTTTCCATACCACCTTTGGATTGTTTACCAGTACTGTGGTGAGCTGTCTCGCGCTAAACGCAACTGCATCAGACCAATATCTGGCTATTGTAGTACCCGGAAAAATGTTTGCAAAAGCCTATAAAGACAAAGGCCTGGCCCCAGAAAACCTCAGTAGGTCCTTGGAGGATTCAGGAACTGTAACTTCTGTATTGATTCCGTGGAATACCTGCGGCGCATATCACAGCGGGGTCTTAGGTGTTCCGGTAGCCTCTTATTTTGTCTATGCGATCTTCAATTATTTAAGTCCGTTTATGACCCTGTTCTTTGCCGCCTTTAATATTAAAATCAAGCAACTTACCTCTAAAACATCTGAAGCCTAGACCTTCATAAACACCGACTATAGAAGTTTCTTACAGCCATTGAGTTAATCTATTGTGAAATAGGAAATTTAGATTTTCATAATAGTACAACTCCTACTTAAATTTTATCTTTGCAGAGAATTTAAGAACAAACAAAAATCAATAACAGTATGGCTTTAGTAGGAAAAAAATTCCCAAATTTAGAGGTGAACGCAATGAATGATATGGGGGACACCTTCAAATTAAATATCTTTGAAGAAGCAAAGAACAACGGTAAAAAAGTACTATTGTTCTGGTACCCAAAAGACTTCACTTTTGTTTGCCCAACAGAATTGCATGCTTTCCAAGAGGCTCTTGGTGAATTTGAAAAAAGAAATGTAATGGTAGTAGGTGCTTCATGTGATACTCCCGAAGTACATTTTGCCTGGTTAAATACTCCAAAGGATGATGGAGGAATTGAAGGTGTTACCTACCCTATTCTTGCCGATTCCAACAGAAACCTAAGTAACCAGTTAGGAATTCTTGATATTTCAAATGAAACCTATAATGAAGAAACAGGTGCTTACACTGTAGAAGGTGACAATGTAACCTATCGTGCTACGTACCTAATTGATGAAGAAGGAACGGTATTTCACGAAGGGATCAACCACATGCCACTTGGAAGAAACGTAAAAGAATTTATAAGATTAATCGATGCTTATACCCACGTACAGGAAAAAGGAGAAGTTTGTCCTGCAAACTGGGAAGAAGGAAAAGAAGCTATGAATGCTAACCGTGAGGGAGTTGCTTCTTACCTGAGCACAAGCAAAAACTAAGAATTGTTATGAAAGAACTTACTGAAGATAATTTAGCTGAAGTAATATCGGAAAATGACACAGTAGTTGTTCAATATATGGCCGGCTGGTGTGGTAATTGCCGACTAATGAAACCGAAGTTCAAAAAACTGGCCGGCGAACATGAAAATGCAACTTTTCTATTGGTGGATGCCGAAAAGAATCCGGAATCCAGAAAGCTTGCAAAGGTAGACAACTTACCTACATTTGCAGCCTTTAAGAACGGAAGTCTGGTGAACCAGGTACAAACTAACAAATTTGAACTTTTAAAAGATCTTGTAGATGAAGTTACCAGTAATTAGACATCTTCAAAAAAACAATGATGTTCAAAAACTCGAAAGTACCCTTGATGTACTGGAAAGTTTTTGTGATCACCGCTCTGTCAGTGAACAGGAAATGGATGTGATAGGTGAATTAGTCACAAATATTTGCGGAGCTATTGAAGTTCATCAAATGATCGAAGACGGTATGCCGGAACGTGATGCGGCAAATAACTTTGTAAAAAAGGTATTAGGTTCAATAGATAAATAGAACTCACTGAATATCAATAATAAAGGGCTGCTCATAAATCTGAGCAGCCCTTCATGTTTTATGATATTTTTAGTAAAACCCAACGACATAAATTATAAATTTAGTGACTCAACAATTCAATAAACAGAAGATTTATGTCACAGATAACCTTTAAGAACAAACCTGTCACCACTTATGGTCATTTACCGGAAATAGGTGAAAAGGCACCTCACTTCGAATTAATAAAATCTGATCTTAGCACCGCTACATTACAGGATTTTAAGGGGCAACGCGTAATCATGAATATTTTCCCCAGTATTGATACGGGAGTGTGTGCCACTTCGGTACGCAATTTCAATGAAAAGGCCACCGATTTGAAGAACACTGTAGTTCTTTGTATTTCCCGGGACCTGCCATTTGCCCAAAAAAGATTCGTTGATGATGAAGGGCTGGAAAATGTGGTAAACCTGTCAGATTTTAAAGAAAGAAATTTCGGAAAAGACTACGGACTCGAAATGATCGACGGGCCTTTGGAAGGTTTACTTTCCCGTGTGGTAATTGTTCTTGATGATAACGGAAAAATTATTCACACCGAACAGGTAAAAGATATTGGAGAGGAACCAGATTATCTTTCGGCCTTAAAAACCCTCTTATAGTATGTACAAATTTATCTCCGGTAGAATTCGGGGAGGTGGTTATGCAATTAAAGGAGCCTGGCTGCTTTTAAAACATGAGCCAAGTTTTCAGGTTCAGTTTTTTATAGCAATCGTTGTTACCATAACGGGAATTTATTTTGAAATTACCGCTACAGAATGGATGTTTCAGTTCTTTGCCATAGGCTTGGTCATGTGTGCAGAAGGTTTGAATACTGCCATTGAAGCTATAGCAGATTTTGTTCATCCCGATTTCCACAGCAAGATTGGCCATATAAAAGATGTGGCGGCAGGGGCTGTTTTTGTAGCCGCAATCACAGCAGTGATCATCGCCGCCTTTATCTATTTCCCATATTTTTTTGATATCTGATCCTCCTGTTTTTTCGTAGTCAGGATCAGGGATTTTTTATTCCGAAACAGGCAGTGAAAGAACAGGAACATCAGATCCAGACGCCATCACGCGGGTTTTACTGCGGTGTAGCAATGACTCCCAGAATCCATATTTTCGGGGCACCATTATAAGAATATCGGCGTTGATCTGTTTCATCTCAGCCTCAATTTCCTTAATGATGTCAGTGGATTCCACTTCTTTATATAAATATCTATCCCCTTTCAAATCTTCCCCGAAGACTTCTGCCGACACAGATTTTTCTGTTGGTCTCTTTACATGAAATACTTCCACATTGGCTTCAAAAGTTTTTGCCAGCTCCTTTATTTTCTTCGGAATCACATCCTGCTTCATTTCAATTCCGTCATAAGCAAAAAGAATGTTTTTCATTCCTGTGAACTCCGCGCCTTCAGGAACAGCCAGTACAGGGAAACTCAGTTTCATGATTGCTGAAGTAGTGGTGTTACCAAAAAGATCCTGGGCAACAGATTCCGAAGCCATTCCCATGACAATAAGATCTGCTTCATATTTTCTGAACAGTTTTTCCAGTTCGTCAACGACTTCCAGCAAGAAACCAGATTCATACGTTGCTTCCACAGAAAATGAGTTGGTAAGCCAGTCACATTTTTCTTTCAGGACTTTTTTATTCTCATCTTCCAGGTTTTTTAATGCAGAAGCGGGCAAATAAGAATTGGCTATATGAATAGGCAGGTTAAACGAATTAAATAAAACGATGCGCCCATCCATTTTTTTTGCAAGACCTGCAGCATATCTCAAAGAGTTATCTGATTCTCGGGAAAAATCAACGGCAACAATGATAGTTTTCATGATAGGATGATTTAATTATTAACAACATAAATTATATCATTAAAGGTACACAACAGCCATAAAACGTACTATTTTGGAAAGCTGATAGTTCTCATATTTCTCAAACTTCACCCCCTCTCCCCGGCCAATTTTATAAAATCTAAATAGATTTTTTCTTTTCCCTATATTAGATGAGGCTAATTTGTATTTTTGCCGAAAGACTTTAAAGCATCTATGGCTAAAAAGAAAGCTACAAAGAATAAATCCCCCAAAAAGGCCCGAAATTTTTCCTTCAAACTAAACCGGCAGCAAAAGGTAGTTTTAGGAAGTTTTTTAATGCTATTTGGGCTGGCACTGCTGGTGGCTTTCATCTCCTTCCTTTTTAACTGGCAGGCAGACCAAAGCACCTTAAGTGAATTTTCAAACAGAAACGTGGAACCCAGAAACTGGCTTAGTAAATTTGGTGCCAGTGTAAGTCATTTCTTCATTTATCAGGGATTCGGCGTGGCCTCTTTTGCATTTGCTTTCCTTACCACCCTCACTGGAATTTATCTCTTTTTTGGGTTCAAAAAAGCAGCACTGCAAAAATTCTGGTTCTGGGGAATCCTGGTGATGATATGGATGGCTGTATTTTTTGGATTTTTCTCAGCATCAAATCCATTGCTTGGAGGTACCGTGGGGTATGAAGTAAATGATTATCTGCAGGACTACATTGGCTTTACAGGAACAATCTTTTTACTTGCGTTTCTGCTCATCGTCTACCTTGTTGTCCGATTAAAAATAACTCCGGAGAAAGTGGCAGTGCTCTTCCGAAGAACGAGAAGTGAGATCTCAGAAGATTTTAATACTGCTCATTCTTCACAAAATAATTATGAACCTGAAGTAGAACCTTCAGAAGAAAAAGTTGCTCCTCTACAGGAAAAAAGTAAACCAGCCCCTACACCCGAACGCGAGGGCACCAGAAAGGAAGTTTCTGAAGAGAAGACTGCTCCTGCACCTTTAGTGATCAAATCTCAGGATAATCCCGATGATGTTGAAATGGAAGTATCTACTGCTGTGGAAGAGGAAGAGGAAGATGGCCTGAGTCAAAAACTGGTAAAGGATTTTGGGGAGTTCGATCCAACCCTGGAATTGAAAAATTACAAATTTCCAACCCTGGAATTGCTGAAAGATTATAATGCCAACGGTGGCGGGATCACTATAGACCAGGAAGAACTGGAAGAGAACAAAAACCGGATTGTAGATACCCTTAAAAACTACAAGATCGAGATTGCACAGATCAAAGCGACGGTTGGGCCAACAGTGACATTATACGAGATCATCCCCGAAGCAGGGATCAGAATCTCCAAAATCAAAAGTCTGGAGGATGATATTGCACTTTCGCTGGCTGCATTGGGAATAAGGATCATTGCACCCATCCCCGGAAAAGGAACGATTGGTATTGAAGTGCCGAACAAAAACAGCAGCATTGTTTCCATGCGATCTGTCATTGCCTCTCCCCGCTTTCAGAATGCAGAAATGGAGCTGCCGCTGGCTCTTGGGAAGACCATTTCCAATGAGACTTTCGTGGTTGACCTGGCAAAAATGCCTCACCTGTTGATGGCCGGTGCCACAGGGCAGGGAAAATCTGTAGGACTGAATGCTATTTTGACCTCCCTTCTATATTCCAAACATCCAGCGGAAGTCAAATTCATACTTGTTGATCCAAAAAAAGTAGAACTTACCTTATTTAATAAGATTGAACGCCATTATCTGGCGAAACTGCCAGATACCGAAGAAGCTATTATTACTGATAATAATAAGGTGATCAATACGCTGAATTCTCTTTGTATTGAAATGGATGAGCGGTATGAACTGCTGAAGAACGCAATGGTGAGAAACATCAAGGAATACAACGTCAAGTTCAAAGCCCGAAAATTAAATCCGGAGCATGGCCATAAATTTCTGCCGTACATTGTGCTGGTGGTCGATGAATTTGCAGACCTTATCATGACGGCTGGGAAAGAAGTTGAAGCCCCGATAGCCCGACTTGCACAGCTTGCTCGTGCCATTGGGATACATCTTATAATTGCCACCCAAAGACCTTCGGTAAATGTTATTACAGGGATCATTAAAGCCAATTTCCCCGCCAGAGTTGCTTTTAGGGTGACTTCAAAAATTGATTCCAGGACCATTCTTGACAGTCAGGGAGCAGATCAGTTAATAGGGAAAGGAGACATGCTTTTCACTCAGGGAAATACGTTGATCAGGTTACAGTGTGCGTTCGTGGACACTCCAGAGGTGGACCGCATCACAGAATATATTGGATCCCAAAAAGCTTATCCCGATGCACACCTTTTACCAGAGTACAGCGGTGAGGAAAGTGGCACAGGTATTGATATTGATGTGAGCGAGCGAGACAAGCTGTTCCGGGAAGCGGCCGAGGTTATTGTCATAGCCCAGCAAGGATCGGCTTCTCTGTTACAACGTAAATTGAAATTAGGCTACAACCGCGCCGGAAGAATTATTGATCAACTGGAAGCTGCCGGAATTGTAGGACCTTTTGAGGGCAGTAAAGCAAGACAGGTTTTGGTACAGGATATGGCAGAGCTCGATCAACTGTTGAGTGAATAAAAATATCAGAAAAAAAGAAAATGAAAAAGCTAGGAATTTTAATGATTGCCCTGTTTACGGCAACAATGGCGACCGCCCAGAATAATGATAAGGCAAGACAGCTTCTTAATGAGGTGTCGTCTAAAGTAGAAGACTATAACAACATCCTGATTGATTTTAAATATACCCTTGAAAATACTGCAGAAAATGTACAGCAGGAAACCCGCGGAGATGTAAGCCTTCAGGGGGAAAAATATGTACTTAATATCATGGGTACCACCCGTATTTTTGACGGAAAAAAGATTTATACCATTATTCCGGAAGATGAAGAAATAAACATTTCCACCTATGATCCGCAGGATGATCAAAGTATCACTCCTTCCAGGATGCTAACATTTTACAATGAAGGTTATAACTATAACTGGGATATTACACAGGATATCAAAGGACGAAAGATTCAGTATATCAAATTAACTCCTATGGATTCTAACGCAGAAATTAAAGACATCCTGCTAGGAATTGACGCACAAACAAAACATATTTATAATCTTATCCAGACTCAGGATAACGGAACTAAGATCACCATTACAGTAAAAGGTTTTAAAACAAACCAGCCACTGCCGGAATCTCTCTTTACCTTCAATGAGAACCGTTATAAAGATTTTTATATAAACCGTTTGGACTAGATTGCATTGAAGATCCTTGACAGGTACATATTAACGAGCTACTTAAAAACCTTTTTTTCGGTTTTTGTAATACTCATGTTCATATTTGTATTACAAACCATCTGGTTATACATTGGGGAGCTGGCAGGAAAAGATCTGGATTTTATGATCATCATGAAATTCCTGCTTTATTTTTCTCCCAAACTGGTCCCCCTGGTACTCCCTTTAAGTATTCTCCTTACCTCCATTATGACTTTTGGAAGTTTTGCAGAAAACTATGAGTTTGCAGCCATGAAATCTTCAGGAATTTCTCTCCAAAGAGCAATGCGTTCCCTTACTTTTTTTATTGTCCTTATAAGTGTTGTAGCTTTCCTGTTTGCCAATAATGTAATTCCCGCATCTGAATACAAATCGATTAACCTTCGAAAAAATATTGCCCAGATGAAACCGGCCATGGTGATTTCTGAAGGAGTTTTTAACGAGGTAGGTGATATTAATATTAAAGTAGATAAGAAATCGGGTGACAAAGATCAGTACCTTGACAACGTAATTATCCATAAGAAAAACAACCGCCGCAGTGGGAATTTCACTGTAATTAAAGCTACGGAAGGCGAGTTGGTAGGGAGTGAGGGTTCCAATATCTTAAGCCTGATCCTTACAGACGGAAATTATTATGACGAAGTACAATCCAGCTCCCCCAGAAGCCGGAGTAGTAAACCTTTTGCGAAAAGTTATTTTGAAGAATATGTAATCAACATCGATCTCTCCAATTTTAATGATGTGGATCTTGATGAAGAGCGTTACAGCAACTCTCATAACATGCTCAAGATCTCTGAGCTGAACCAGACCATCGATTCTTTTTCTACTGATTATAATGAGGATATGTCCAGGTTTTCCCAGGCCATGTATAGCCGGACAGGAATTTCCAATCTCGGCATTAATTCACGGTCTCGATCTTCCAGGGTAGAAGAACCCGATACGATTACTACCATTGATAAGAGCATCCTGGAATTATTTGATACCTACCGTTCCACCCAGGTCCTTAATCTTGCTATGGGGAATGTGAATGGGGCCGTTGCTTCACTCCAGGGCAAACGAAATGAATTTAAACAAGCAGAAAAGAGACTCAATAAATTTGAAATTGCACTGCACGAGAAGTATGTACTGGCTGTGGCCATAGTAGTATTGTTTTTTGTGGGGGCGCCATTAGGAGCCATCATCCGCAAAGGTGGAATGGGTTTACCCATGGTGATGGCCATTATGCTGTTTCTTACTTATCATTTTATCGGGATCTTTGCCAAAAACAGTGCAGAAGAAGGTACCATCAGCCCATTTCTGGCCACCTGGCTTTCTACTTTTATCATGTTACCAATAGGTATTTTCCTCACATACAGAGCTACTACAGATCAGGGACTGTTCAGTTTCAGCTCTTTCTTTGAACCCATTAAAAAATTACTGAAAAGAAAAGGTATAATGGGACGAAACAAACAAGATTAAATATCTTTGCTACCTGAAATGAAAACCTCCATGGAAAA
Organism: Salinimicrobium marinum; assembly: GCF_014651535.1. Taxonomy (GTDB): domain Bacteria; phylum Bacteroidota; class Bacteroidia; order Flavobacteriales; family Flavobacteriaceae; genus Salinimicrobium; species Salinimicrobium marinum. The sequence continues at coordinate 93,086 of NZ_BMXB01000003.1, read as the reverse complement.
AGAAATTCCCGTAAAGTTAAATAGCATAAAAGAAGCTATTGACGATATAAGGGCCGGAAAAGTAATTATTGTTGTTGACGACAAAGATCGCGAAAATGAAGGTGACTTCGTTGCGGCAGCCGAAAAAGTAACCCCGGAAATGATAAACTTCATGGCCTCCCACGGCCGCGGACTTATCTGTGCCCCCATTACCGAAAAGCGTTGTGAGGAGCTTAAACTGGAGATGATGGTAGGCAATAATACAGATCCCATGGAAACGGCTTTTACCATTTCCATAGATCTAAAAGGTCAGGGAGTAACTACCGGTATTTCGGCAGCAGACCGTGCAAAAACCGTTAAATCTTTAATAGATCCTCAAACCCGCCCCTATGACCTAGGCAGGCCCGGGCATATATTCCCGCTTAAAGCGAAAGAAGGAGGCGTGCTAAGAAGAACAGGCCATACCGAGGCTGCCATTGATTTCGCACGGCTTGCAGGATTTGAGCCCGCCGGGGTGATCGTGGAGATCATGAATGAAGATGGAACCATGGCGCGGTTACCTGAACTTATGCAGGTAGCCGAAAAGTTTGATCTTAAACTGGTTTCCATTGAAGATCTTGTGGCATACCGAATGCAGCACGACTCGCTCATCGTAAAAAAAGAAGATTTCGAGATCCAGACCCGCTTTGGAGCTTTCAGGTTAAGAGCATACCAGCAAACCACTAATAATCAGGTGCACATTGCCCTTAGTAAAGGATCATGGAAATCTGAGGAGCCAATTTTGGTCCGGGTAAATTCTACTTTGGTCAATAATGACATTCTTGGCACACTTACCAACGATGCTGATAAAAAGCTTGATTACATGTTCAAGGCTGTGAATGATGAAGGCCGTGGTGCTATTGTTTTTATCAATCAGGAAAGCCGCTCTTTGAATCTTTTAAACAGACTGGAAGAGTTAAAAACACTTCAGAAGCAGGGAGAAATGAAAGCGCCTCCTGTCATCATGGACGCTAAGGATTTTGGAATTGGTGCCCAGATTCTCCATGATTTGGAGATCCACAAAATCAGGTTACTCTCCAATTCAGGTCAGACCAAGCGTGTAGGTATGATTGGGTACGGACTTGAAATTACGGAATATGTCAATTATTAAAAACCAACGCTGAAAATTTACATTTCCTTTCTGGATACTGTAAATTTTCAGCGTTGGTCTCTTTTCAATTTTCAGGAGTTTCCTGAAGATTTATGTTTCAGAATTCTATAACTGTTTCCTCAAGAGGACGTCTTACCTTTTTAAATCCGGCGAACTGATCATCTGGTGCCCTGTAACCCACAGGTAGCACCAGAACAGATTTCAGGTTATGTTTATCCAGTTCCAGCAGCTCGTCATAACTTTCGGACTCAAAGCCTTCCATGGGGCAGGAATCAATCTCCTCTACTGCACAAACCGTAAGCAAAGTCCCCATCACGAGATATGCCTGATTGGTCGCCCAATCCTGAATTTCCTGTAGTGGTTTTCCCTTGAAATCTTCAATGAGAAAATTTTTAAAGGGAGATAGAACCTCTTCGGGAGTGTTACGTATTCTTCGTACATACCGAAAATAGTTTTCTATAAAGGTTTTCCCTATCTCCTTTTCAATGCAAATCACCAGAACGTGCGAGGCGGTCCCAATTTGTTTTTGATTATTAGAAAGCTGCATTAATTTTGCCTGCAATTCCTTGTTCTGTATTACAACAAGCTTAAGCGGCTGCAGACCATAGGAAGTAGCTGTGAGGTTAAATGCTCTTTTAAGAATATCTACCTTCTCTTCAGGTAAAATACTATCTGCATCGAATTTTTTAGTAGCATAACGCCACTGGAGTGCTTTAATGCTCTTCATGCTCATTTTCAATTTGTAGTCACAAAGGTATGAAAACCTTTTGGCTGAAAATAAGATGATTTATTCCTAAAAAAGTCTTTCCGGAAAAGAATTGAATTATAGAATAGCTATCATTATAAAATATCACCTGTTAAATCTTAGAAAGAACCGTTCTTACGGTCTTTCCTCTCTTTTACCACACCCTTAATTTTTTTAATAAGATAGAATGTAACTAAAAGCACGATAAGGACCTGAAGTCCCATGAGGAGATAATACAACGTCATAGAAATATTTTAATGATCACCGAATCCCGGAAACCTTAGAACCAAAATTGGCAAAAATATAACAAGTTCATTGCCGTTATTCAACTTTTTATTAAAACATATAACACAATTTTACAAGCACTATCCTGTGAAAATTCCTAGATTATATGAAGTTTAACGTTTTCAGAATTAGTGTTAGCCTTATAGACACAAAAGATAAAGGAGGTTTCCCACTAATAACCACAAGTAGTAATTTAGCGGGAGCAGAAAATTTTCTGTTCCTATCTAAGCAAAAAATTCTTAATGAAGATTATCACCAAAGCCTTACCTGTCGAGGACATTCTCCTGGACTTATCAAAACAGTTCAAAGCATCTATTGAAGAAGATGGCGGCGAATTCATGTTTTCAATTCCTGAAAAATACGGAGAGGGCTATATAAGAGGTAGCAGTTTTCAAACGGGTATAGGAATCATTGAATACCATTGTACTTTTTATACCGATTTAAAACTGGTCTTTACAAAAAATAAAACACATCCTTTAAAGTTCATTTTTTGTTCAAAAGGAAAAATAGACCATTCTTTTGAAAATGATGAGGAAAGGCATACCATAGATACCTATCAAAATATTATTGTTTCCAGTAGTGGCCAACTAGGTCATGTGCTGTTTTTTAAAGCCAATGAAACTGTTCATGTTTCAAGTCTGGAGATTGTTAGAAAAGACTTTAGCAAGCGATCCAACTATAAGTTCGAAGGGCTTGATGAAAAACTTAAACAGCTATTTAAAGATTCCGATGCCCAGGAGCGTTTTTTCTATCAGGGGAATTACAGTATCAAAGCTGCAGATATTGTAGAGGACATCAACAAAAAAGAATTCTCCGGTTTTATGAGATCAGTATTTTTGGAGGGAAAGTTACTGCAAATGCTGGTACTTCAGATATCGCAGTACCACGACGATACACAGCAGGAAAATCTTCCACAAATCTTAAGGCGCAGCGATGTGGAAAAGGTAAAGAAATCAGTAGATTTAATTAAAAGTGACCTAAGTAAGAACCATTCTGTTGAATATCTGGCAAAACAGGCCGGCACTAATGTAAACAAACTACAGGATGGTTTTAAGCATACTTACGGGCTCACGGTAAATAAATATATGCAACAGGAGAAACTGGAAGCAGCAAAAGAAATGCTTATCACATCGGATTATAACATTTCCCAAATAGTTCAACATATCGGACTCAATAACCGAAGCTATTTCTCCAAAATCTTTAAAGAAAAATATGGGGTAAATCCGAAGCACTTTTTAAATAACAGAATTACGAAAACCGAAGAAAAGATCTGATTTTTGCTTAAGCAGATTATTTATAATAATTTATTTTCAGGAGCCTAGCCATTAGATAACGGCAGTTCCACGATAAAAGAAGTACCTTTTCCAGCACCATCACTCTCCGCGTATATTTTTCCGTGGTGGGCTTCTACCAGTCTTTTTACAATAGAAAGTCCCAGCCCGGTAGAATTTTCTCCTCCAGTGGGCTGCGGGCTTAGAGAAATAAAAGGGCGAAACAGGTTTTTCATATCATCTTTGGTCAATCCCGGCCCTTCATCTACTACTTCAATAATGGCTTTTTCCCGGTACGTATCTACAATTACTTCTATTCTTTTTTTGTGAGGTGAATATTTTATAGCATTATTAATGAGGTTATCCACCACTTCTGTAAGCTTCTCCCGGTCTGCAAAAATTATACAGGTTTGCTTTACCGTCAATTTGAGCTTCTGCCCCTTTTTTCTGGCCAGGGTACTGTTTGAATCCACCACTCCTTTTACCAGTTTTTCTAATTGCACCGCTTTAAGCCTTAGCTGAACATGATCTGTTCCCACTTTGGGGCTTTCCAGGAGATCATTAATGGTTTTTGCCATTCTTTTTCCGGCCTCTTTAATTTGCCTGGAAATATCATCTATTGCATCGGGATTGTCTTTGTTCTGCATAATCATGTCTGCAAGTAAAGGCATGATCGATAAAGGATTTTTAAGGTCATGAGCTGCAGTACTCAATATTTGATGTTGATGCTTTACTGCAATCCTCGCCTTAAGGCGTAGTTCAATCTGGTTCATCACAAGATCTCCAAGGCTCTCAAGGATCTCTTTTTCTTCTGCATTTAAAGAGCGTGGCTGACGATCAATGACACATAAAGTACCAAGGTTAAATCCTTCCTGGGTTTTTAAAGGCACCCCTGCATAAAACTGAAGCCCGAAATCTCCGGCCACCAAAGGATTAGTCAATGTTCGGGGATCATTCCTGGCATCTTCCACTATATAAAGCTCATCTGTAAGTATAGCAGAAGAACACAATCCGGGATCTCTGGTAATTTCCTGAACATCCACTCCAAACCGGCTTTTAAACCAAATCCTGTCGGTATCCACCAGGCTCACGATAGAGATGGGAACCTTCAGCAATTTGGCTGCAAGTTTCGTAATCCGGTCAAAACTGCCATCAGGGGGTGTGTCAAGGATCTCGTACTTGTGGAGTACATTTATACGTTCTTCCTCTTTTATAGAGTAATTTTCATTAATTGATTCCATACCCTTCCTGAAGTTTCTCTTGTAAAGGTACAATTCTTAATGAAATCATAAAGGTTTATTAAATTTTTTCCTTTTGGGAAGAAATCAGGAGTTGGAAAGCGTATCAAGAGCCTGCTCAATATCTACTCCTTTTCCAATTGCACCTGTAAAAAGATCAGGGTGTTTTTCAATTCTTTCGGGCACCGTCTGAATATTAAAATCATGCATATCAAGCCCGGATTTTACCTCACTCCACTGTAAAGGTGTGGATACGGTAGCCCCCGGTTTGGGACGGGCACAATAGGGTGCAGCAAGAGTCTGGCCTTTTCGGTTCTGAAGAAAATCGAGGTAGATCTTTCCTTTTCGTTTCTTTACATTCCGTTCCATACTCGTAAGATCGGGTAGCTCTTCCTGAATAAAATAACACAGGATCTTTGTAAAATCACGGGCTTCTTCATACGTGTATTTTGCTCCCAGCGGAATGTAGATGTGGATTCCACTGGATCCGGAGGTTTTTACATGTCCTTCTATTTTTGCTCTGTCAAGCACATTTTTCGCTACCAGAGCAACTTCAATAACATCTGCAAAAGTGTTTTTATCTGAAGGATCGATATCAATGACCGTAAAATCAGGAAATAACAGAGAATCTTTCCTGGAGTTCCACGGATTGATCTCTATGCACCCCAGGTTTGCCATATAAATGAGGCTGGCTTCATTCTGACACATGATGTACTCAATTTCCTTATCATTGGATTTGGAATGCACCTTAAGCGTCTCAAGCCAGTGCGGAAAAATACCGGCAGTATCTTTTTGATAAAAACTCCCCTGTTTTATTCCGTTGGGATGACGGTGCAGGTTTTGAGGCCTGTCTTTCAAAAACGGAAGCATATATTCCGAAACCTTTAAATAATATTCTATAAGATCATATTTTCTCAATCCCGAATCGGGCCAGTAGATTTTCTCCAGGTTGCTAATAGGAACAGAGATCCCGCCAATCTCCAGTGATTCGGAAGTGTTTGTAGCAGCAGGTTTTTTCTTCGGAACTTTTACTTCTTTCTCCTTATCTATTTCCGAAGGAATTTTGTCCGATCGTAAACCTTTAAAAACCGGATGCCGCATGTGACCTGCTTTGGTCCATTCAGAAAATGTGGCTTCACAGATTAGTTGAGGATCAAGCCAGATAGCTTTTCTTCCTTTCAAATTAATCTTCTTTTTAAACGGTGATCCTTCGGTAATAAGCGGTTCAAATTTCCTGTGCAATTCTTTTCTCATTTCATCATCAAAACCCGTCCCGCAATTCCCTATGTAAACCAGCTCCTCCTGCTTGTACATTCCCAGGATCAAGGAACCAAACGGGAGGCTGCTCTCTTTAGGTTCTGTAAATCCGCAGATAAGTGCCTCCTGACTCTCAAAGGCTTTTATCTTTAACCAGTTGGAACTTCGGGTGCCGGGAACATATTCTGAAGTTGCTTTTTTTGCAATCACCCCTTCCATTCCTGCGTCTACTGCTTTCTGATAAAAAGATTTTCCCATCGTATCTATATGATCACAGTAAAATACCTGCGGAATATCTTCAATCACATCCTGAATAAGGCTTTTTCGCTCCAGCAGCGGCATGTGCATAATATTATGCCCGTTTAGGTACAGAATATCAAAGACATAGTACCGCAACTCTCCTATCGGCTCACTCTCGTAATTCTGAAGGTTCTGAAATTTTGGAAGTCCGTCCTCATCCAATGCCACGATCTCCCCGTCCAGGATCGTATCGTGTGGAATATCCTTCAGGTTTTCATAAATGGAAGCAAATTTCCGTTTAAACGAAATGCCGTTCCGGGAGTAGAGATCCACTTTCCCACCAGAAATATTAGCGAGGGCTCGGTACCCGTCCCATTTCAACTCGTAGATCCAATTTGCTTTATTAAAGATTTCCGAGGCTTTTGTTGCCAGCATCGGTTTGATAAGTTCATTGTTCTTAAGCTGTTTTACCTCTTTCTCTTCAGCAACAGAATCGTTGAAATTTTCTGCATCATAACTAAGGTCGGTTGAAAAACTGTCTTCTTTTTTGATCAGTAACCATTGATTTTTCTCCGCTCCCCTGTTGGTATGTACAAGGGCAAAAACACCCTTTACTTTGCTACCGTTAAATTTAAGTTTTAAATTTCCTTCCTCGAATTGTTCAAGTATGGTGCTTTCATCTCCTCCACTTGCAGATTCGTAAGTGCCTTCATCCCAGATCACCATTTCTCCTGCCCCGTAATTCCCTTTTGGAATGGTGCCATGGAACGTTAGGTATTTAATTGGATGATCTTCTGTTTGAATAGCCAGACGTTTATCTTCGGGATTCATTGAAGGACCTTTAGGCACAGCCCAGCTCTTCAAAACTCCTTCCATTTCAAGCCGAAGATCGTAATGTAAACGGGTTGCCCGGTGACGCTGAATGACGAACCTGAGCTTTCCTTTGTTCTTGTGGTATTTTGCTTCAGGTTCGGGCGTATTGGAAAAATTCCTCTTGCGAATATATTCTTCCAGTCCCATTTATGAAGCTTTATTTTTCTTCTTTTTTTCCAAACTCGCTTTCAGCTGTGCCATAAGATCTTTTGCCGGGGTGGGTTTGGTATCGAATTTCTCCACCTTGGTTTTCTTCCCTGATGTCTTGGCTTTAATGATCTTCAACAGCTGTTCATTATAGACATTCTTGTACTTATCAAAAGCAAAATCCTCGGTGTATTGTTCTATCAGGGATTTTGCCATGTCAACTTCCCGTTTGGAAACTTTGGTATCGGGCAGCTTAAGATCATCGGGATTTCTAATCTCATCGGCGAAGCGAATTACGTGCAGTACAAGCGCATTCTTATAAACACCCACTAGACTAAGATTTTCTTTTTGACGCATTACAAATGTTGCAACCCCAAGTTTTCCTGTATCCAGCAGTGCATTTTTCAGTAAGTTATAAGATTTCTCCCCATCCTTTTGAGGCTCCAGGAAATAGGGTTTTTTAAATAAAACATCCGCTACATCCTCTTCCTTAATGAATTCCTCAATATCTATGGTCTTGCTTTTTTTCGCGTTGGCCTGCTCAAAATCTTCATCGGCAAGCACCACGTAAGAATCATCCTGTTTATAGCCTTTGACGATATCCTTCCATTCCACTTCTTCTCCGGTGACTTCATTAACCCTTTTATACCTTATTCTCGCATGATCGCTTTTATCCAGCATATCGAGATCGAGCTTCCGGTCTTCGGAAGCAGAATATATTTTTACGGGAATTGTAACTAAGCCAAAACTGATGGATCCATTCCAAATTGATCTCATAAAAAGCCTTTTTTAAGGTTTGCAACATACAAGATAAAATTTATTGGACTGCCTTTGATAAGGATTAGCATAGTGTTAACGAATGAAGTCTCAAAAAGGCGGAGGTAATTTCCTTCAGCAAAAAGTATTTTTCCGGAGTAACGAATATTTCAGACAAAAACTGCGCAGGAAATTTCCCGGCTACCGTTAATCTTTAAATAAACTGTTTTAATTCTTTCTTAAACAGGTTTGAATCGGTTCTAAATCATTTTAACTTGGAATAAAGGGCTAAAAATCAAGGTTAGCCGGACGTAACGTCAGAATGAAATGAACCATCAAAATTCAGAATGAACATGAAAATATTAGATCAAAAAGTAGCAATAGTAACCGGTGGAGCAACCGGAATAGGAGAAGCAATTTCAAAAAGGTTTGCTCTTGAAGGGGCCAAAGTCCTGGTGGTAGGAATGCCACAGGATCCGGTGAAGGAAGTAATAGACGACATTAAGTATGCCGAGGGGGAAGCCCTTGGATTTTCGGCCGATATTTCTTCGGAAGAAAATGCCAAAGAAGCCGTAGAAACCGCAGTAAGAAGATTTGGACAGCTGGACATCCTCATTAACAACGCTGGTGTATATCCGGAAGTAGGTACTGTGGACAACTTCTCTACAGAAGCTTTTGATAATTTACTAAAGAACAATCTGCGCACCACCTTTTTAATGACCAAATATGCTATTCCGTATTTGAAGAAAACCAGAGGTTGTATAGTTGCAGCAGGATCAGAATCCGGTAAAGTGGGAATTCCGGAGATCACTCCTTACGGAGGAACCAAAGGATTTATCCATGCGTTTATAAAAGGAGTTGCCGTCGAGCAGGCCAAAAACGGAATAAGAGCAAACTGCGTTGCACCGGGGCCAATAGATACTGCCTGGACACATAAAGAAACCAGCGATATTGACAAAAAAATTGAGAAAACCATGGTGAAAGCTACGCCACTTGGCCGCCGCGGAACTCCGGAAGAAATTGCAAATGTGTACCTGTTCCTTGCTTCTGATGAAGCATCGTACGTTACAGGTGCGATTTATGACGCCGATGGAGGAATTACTATTGCAAAAGGCCCTGTAGGTTCTGAAGTTCCTTCTAAGCTTAAAAAGAAGCCAAAAGATAAACTTAACCTAAAACATAAAAAAGAAGGAGCCACAGAGCTGAGATAAATTAATATAAATCATTAAAACATTATACAGAGATGGCCTTAAAAGCATTATTTTTAAACTGTACCCTGAAAAAGTCACCGGAAACCTCTAATACAGAAGCCTACATTAGCAATGCGAAAAAGATCTTTCGCGAACTGGAGGTGGAAACCGAGAGTGTTCGGGTAGTCGATTATAATTTAAGTTTTGGAAATACGTCAGATGAAGGTGACGGCGATGAATGGCCGAAAATCCTTCAGAAGGTAAAAGAAAGTGATATTGTGATCATTGCCACTCCTATTTGGCGTGGCGACCGAAGCGCGGTAGCTAAAGTCGTGGCAGAACGCTTTGACGGAATCTGGAATGAAGCCGACGAAGAAACGGGTCAATATCCCACTTTTAATAAAGTGGCGGGAGTCATGGTAGACGGTAATGAAGATGGTGCGAAAAAGGCTATTTCCAGTATTTGTTTTGACCTTTCGGAGCATGGATTTTCCCTTCCGGTGAATGCCTTTAGTTACTATGTAGGCAAAGCGGGCCCGGGTCCGGCTTATATTGAAGCAAACGGGGATAAACATTTTTTCACCAACAGAACACTATATCTCATGGTGTACAACCTCGTCCACCTGGCAAATACTTTGAAGGAAAACCCTTATCCTACCAATGTAAATGAGCTTGCTGAAAAGGCGAAAAAGATAAGTTATACTGAAGAGTAAAAAAGCTTATTAACAACTAATTAAAAATAACTATATGATCGACTGGCTTATTCACATTGTAATTGATGCAGGAGTACTTTTACTGGCGGCCAAATATATGCCCAAGGTAGAATTAAAAGGTTTTAAAACGGCTCTTATTGTAGCACTAATGATTGGGGTGCTCAGTTTCTTTTTAAGCTGGATACTTACTTTGATCCTTAATATCGCAACCCTCGGAATTTTTTATTTCCTTGGAATAGGATTTATTACCAGGATTATCGCCTACGCAATTATTATTGAACTGGCAGATAAATTTAGTTCAGATTTTAAAACGCGCGGTTTTGCACCGTCTTTGTGGCTGGCAATAATACTTGCTGTCGTGGCAGCCATAATTGATGCCATTATCCTGTAACTAAGAATCGAAAAGGATTCTGTTAAACCCACCACTCCCAGAAAATATGGGAGTGGTGGGTTTATTTATATTCTGTAATTCTTAAACAAGCTCCTTCACCGGTAATTCTCCAGATTCTATCATCTTTATGGTATGCTCATATCCTGCCTGAATAATTTCTTCAATCTTGCTGAAGTCGAAAAGAGTGAAATTCTGCATTTCGGGAGGATCAATGACATAATCACATAACTCCATTTCGGGTTTTGCGTTTTGAGTTATTCCCAGGTTTACAGCTCGTTCCATGATTCCTTTAGGCCCTGTAAATCCATCCTTGGATCCGGGGAAATTTACGTGCGCCCCAATTAAAATACGGCACTTATCCCGGATTGCCGATGCCGGTAGATTACACATAAGTCCGCCATCCACATAATTTACATTCTCTATGACCATTGGTGAAAAAACACCTGGCACCGAACAGCTTGCTATCAAATAATCATACAGGGATCCGCTGCTGCGAATCTCCTTATCTGCTGTATTAAGATTGGATAGTCCCAGGTAAAATGGCTTTTTCAACTGAGAAAAATCATCTTCCGGAATATATTTTTTGAGTACCCCTTTCAGCTTCTCCATTTTTAACAAGCCCGTTCTTTGCCACGAAAAGCCCGTGACCTTTGAAAAAGATTCCCGCACAAGGATTTCCCTGATTTCCGCCGGCGAATATCCCGCAGCATAAAGTACGCCCACCACTGCACCCATACTTGTTCCGGAAATGATTTCCGGTTCAATGCCATGCTCTGCCAATGCTTTTAAAATTCCTACATGTGCATATCCCCGCGCACTACCACCGCTCAATGCGATTCCTATATTATGTTCGTATTTCTTGCCGAACAACCTCCTAAAGTTGAATTTTGATTTGATAATTATTAGTTCGTTACTTGTTAGTACCTTAAATTATAGTGATTTTTTAGAGCCGGAAAGTTATCACTTTACTTCTTCTGAAATAAGATTTTTATAGCATAATTCATTCCACTTCATACTATTTGAAACGATGGAATAATTGTTTTTTTAATGACAGTAGGCCAATTAATTACAGCCCGATATGGCAAAATAATATTTTTCCTAGCCTTAAAAATTTCCTGAAATTTAACATGAATATATACTACATTTGAACATGAAAATGAAGATCACTATAAATTTAACGGGGCTTCTGCTGACATTCCTTTTATTGGTTTGCAGTAGCAACAGTTTTGCCTTTGCTAAGGATTCTATAGTTGATCTTTCTGAAATGGTTTCTGAAGAAGAACCAGATTCATTTTCTTCAGAAATAACCGGAATTCCCTACAGTTTTTCCGATTCCACATTAACAAAATCGGGAGCCGAACCCGGTGTGAATTTTCCTGGATCAGGTAATGTTACCTATTGCTGCAGCGAAGCAGTTTCCGGGATAACTTATTTTAGGTATTCAAAAAGTATTTCCCCTTCTCTGGGAATACCTGAAATTATATTTCCATTCCACGTCTTTTTTTAAGTTAGAACAGAATTCCGTAGCCGAAAAACTCACGGCTTTAATTCTCACTATACAGGACATTTGTTCAACTTAAATAAATACAAACATGAAAATAGACATATGGATCGTGGATCTTGCTGTAATAGCTTCTGTGGTCATACCTTATATATTATTAATTATTGCAGGTTTTAATGAAACAAAAACCCGGCAAAAAAAGTTTCTTCAAGAAGCTGGCAAAAACCAGATGGTACCCAGCGAAACAGACCACTGGAACCTCAACACCATTGGCATTGATCGTAACCTGCAGAAATTGTTATTCGTACAACAAAGTCCAAAAGGTGACAGGATAGAGTATTACGATTTAAAAAACATCAGGAAAAGCACGATTGTGAGTACCACAAAATCTATCAGGATAAATGACAAAGTGGAAGAGGTACTACAGAGGATCGATCTTGAATTTGAAGGTAGCTTTTCAGGAGAAAAACAACTCCTCAACCTCTACGACTGTGATTTGACCTATTCCCAGGATTATGAATTAGCACATGCGCAAAAGTGGAATGAGATCATTAATGCTGCTTTAAGTTATAAACCTACTATGAATTCTGCTGCGTAGAACCACAGGAACATGTCTTACTTAAAAGGTTGTCTTAACAGGCAACCTTTTTTATTGCCTGCTACTATGCTCGTGATAACTCAAAAATTAATCTCCCGGCAAGATTAAGAAAGTTTTAGTATGTATAAAAGCAGCAATTTCAATACGATGCAGTAACTTATCTTTTGGGTCAAAAATTATTAGACGCATAAAACTAAAAGAACAACATGAGTGATCTAAGAAATATTATTGTAATTGGCTCCTCGGCAGGAGGGATTCCTGCAACAAAAAAAGTGATCAATGGACTTACCGATAAAATGGACCTAGCAGTGGTTGTGGTCATACATGTCTCGCAAAGATCCAGAAGCGAAAAAATTGCCGGTATTTTTCAAAACAACACCTCATTACATTGCGAAGTTGCAGCCAACGGAATGCCTGTTGAAAAAGGACATTTATATGTGGCACCACCCGAACATCAGTTAATGGTTAAAGATGATATCCTAATCCTTAATCATGGGCCGCATGAAAACAAGTACAGGCCCTCTATAGATGTCCTTTTCCGTTCTGCTGCGGTGAATTATGGCAACCGGGTGATCGGAATTATACTAACTGGGCTATTCGAAGATGGCACTTCCGGTATGTCTGCGATTAAACGTAGCGGTGGCCTCTGTATCATTCAGGATCCTTCAGAAGCTGAGTTTTCGGATATGCCCCGTAGCGTCAAAAATAAGATTACGGTAGATTATGAGGTCAGGCTTCAGGATATGCCCAACATCCTGGAAGATATTTTAAATAAGCCTCTTCCTCTCCAAAAGCTTATTCCAAGAGAGCTGCAAATAGAGGCTGAAATAACAGAAAAAATGATGAGCAATATTGACGAAGTTAAAAAAATAGCAGATCACAGTGATTTCGTATGCCCCGACTGTGGCGGCGGACTGTGGAAAATAAAGAATGATCCTACCCACCGTTACAGGTGCCATACAGGACATGTTTATACAGAAAATCTACTAAAGGAGCTACAGGATCAAAATATTGAGGAATCTATCTGGGTTTCTATTCGTATGCTGGAAGAGAAAGAAAACCTCCTGCTGTTAATAGCAAAAAGGCAAAATGAAGAAGGTGAGGAAGAAATGTCTTCCATTAATCTGGGACGACTGAATGATACCAGAAAACATATCGACAGGCTCAGATCTCTTCTTTCAAAACTGAACGAAGACCTGCACAGGAAATCTGCCAATTAACTGATTTTCCTCTTTTTTCTTTAAAAAAGCTCCCTCAGGTTGAAAAACCTAAAGGAGCTTCTTTATTTCAGAGATTAATTTTTAACTTTTTTCAGAAGAAAATTTTTGTTTGTAAGGCAACACAAAGGTAAAAACCGAGCCCTTGCCCAATTCACTTTCCAGGGAAATTGTGCCTTTATGTCTCTCAATAATTTCGTGAGCCAGGAACAATCCAATTCCAAGTCCGGAATAGGTCTCTTCATTTTTACCTGCCACCCTGTGGAATCTCTTAAAGATTTCCTTTTGATCTAGAGGACCTATCCCGATTCCTTTATCTTTCACACTCACCGCTACTTTATGGTCTTCAGTTTCGTGAATAATGACTTCTACACCTTTATTTTCCGGAGAGTATTTTATGGCATTTGTAATAAAGTTAATGATTACCTGCCCTATCCGGTCTTTATCGGCATTTACAGTGTATTTCAGCTCCTGATGAAGGTTAATATGATGCACAGTACTGGTACTGGAAATGTCCTTTACAGTGTTCTCCACCAGTTTATTTAAGCTGAAGTTTTCTTTCTTGAATTGAAGGCGGTTGTCCTCAATTCTTGAAAGGTCAAGCATTTCAGAAATCAGTCTTGTAAGTCGGCCTATCTGGTCATCTATTCTTTCCAGCGAATTTTTTAGCGGCAGTGCATTTAAGGACTGATTTTTTTCTTCCTCAAGGATCCTTAGCAGTAATTGCACATAGCCTTTAATGGAAGTTACAGGGGTTTTAAGTTCATGGCTCACCAACTGAAGAAACCCTTCTTTTCTCTTTTCTTCTTCTTTAATATTTTCAATTTGGGTGGTGGCGCCTATCCACTGCTTTATCTTTCCTCTCTCATCCCTCACCGGAACCGCCCTGAACAGATGCCATTCATACTCTCCTTTTCTCCCAATGCAACGCAATTCGGTTTCGAATTTGCAGCCGGTTTTCATAGATTTTTTCCACTTATGCTGCACCTCTTTCTTTTCATCGGGATGCAGTAATTTCATCCATCCACTCTTAACCAGCTCTTCGTGGCTAAGGCCAGTGTAATCCAGCCAGCTTTTATTGTAATAAACCATATTACCCTCTGCATCTGCATGAGTTACTTTTTCCGGAACCAGCTCGGCCAACTCTCTAAAATGTTCCACGTTCTTTTTCAATGCCTCCTGGGCTTCCTTCTGCAATTCAATATTGGTATAGGAACCAAACCACTTTACAATTTCACCTTCAGCATTGTACAACGGCAATGCTTTGGCAAGAAACCAGTTATAAACTCCTTCTGTACTTTTTAATCGGTACTCCATCGAAAAAAGTTCCCCTGTTTGCAGGCTTTTGTTCCAGGTTTCCAGCACTTCGTGCAAATCATCTGGATGAACAAAATTGAGCCATTTATCCTGTACACTTTCGCCGGGAGTCGATCCGGTATATTGATTCCATTTTGGATTAAAGTATTCAAATTTTCCTTCCTGATTAGTGATCCACATTAACTGCGGTATCGTTTCGGCTAAAAGCCTGAACTTAATTTCACTTTTCTCAAGAGATTTTTCTGCTATTCTCCTGTCGGTGATATCCCCAAAAACCAGCAATATCAATTTTTCACCACCTTCTTCCCGTCTTATTTCCCGTGCGTTGATCACCATGGTGCGTTCTCCAAGACCTGGAAAGTCATGGGTGATTTCATAATTTGAAATAATAGATTTCTCCTGAAGGATCTTTTCCAGCAATTTTCTTAATCTGGGAATGTTCCACTGCTTATTCTTAAAATCGAAAAGGAATTTATCTTCTACTTCAGTTTCATTGGTATTGAAGGTTTTATAAAAAGTATTGTTACCAGATCTAATCCTTAAATCCTTATCCAAAACTACCCACGGTTCCCGTACGGTCGCAAGAATGTCTACTGCAAAATCCCTTGCTGTCGTTAAATTCTTATTTAATCCCAGTAACTCCTGGTTTACACTTATTAATTCTTCGTTGGTGCTTTGCAGTTCTTCTTTACTGGTTTCCAGCTCCTCGTTTAGAGTCTGCAATTCTTCACTACCGCTTTGCAGTTCCTCATTGGCACTTTGAAGTTCTTCGTTGGTAACTTCCTGATCTTCGGTAATGCTCCGCATATCTTCACGGGCCTGTGCCAAATCTTTTTCCAGCTGCTCGATACGGAGATCTCTTTCATCTGTATGCTCCTTGTCTGCAGTTATTTTGTAACTGTTCCTTATAATATTAGACAATCTGGAATCTGTTGCAGGATCGTGAAAAAGTATTAAAAAATGAGGATCTGCAAGATTAGGTAAAGGAATTGCTTCTATAGAGATAAACCGCTGTCCCTCTGCTTCCTCTAAAGGAATATTTTCTTTTATAAGAGCCCGCTGCTCTTTTTTTACATGATGAATGATCGTACGAAGTTCAAAAGCCAGCCCCGTTTTAGCCATTCTTAAAAGGTTAAGACTTGGCTTCCCTGCCTGTGGTTCCAGGTAAGCCCCGGTACGACCTCTAAAATGAACAATTTCCATGGCTTCATCTATCACGACTCCGGCAGGGGTATATTTACTTAAAATTACATCATCTGCAGTCCTTTGAAAATCCGTTCGCACATTCTCCTTTTTAGTCGCATTATTAAACTCCCTGAAATGATCTTCATTTCGCCTGCTGGCAACCTGCATGAAGTTTCCACGTTTATCCTTTCGAATGAAGATTTTATCCTTCTTCTCCATTGGACCAAATAGATCGGGTGCATTGCTGGTAGTTTCAGATTTTCCGAGGAGTAAATATCCTTTTTTCTTTAAAGCATAATGAAAAGTCGTCAATGCTTTCTTCTGAAGGTAAGGCTGCATGTAAATCAGTACATTCCGGCAGGTGATTATATTCATTTTTCCGAAAGGCGGATCCTGCAAAAAATTATGATAGGCAAAGACACACATCTCCCTGACCTCCTTCTTAATTTGATATTCACTATCTACCCGGTTAAAAAACCTTTTTACCCTGTCGGAACTAAGGTTTTCCATTTCCGATTTCTTGTAGATCCCGCTCCGTGCTTTTGCAATAGCTTTTTCACTAATATCTGTAGCGAAAATCTGGATCTTTTCCTTACTGTGACCATCCCCCAGAAACTCCAGGAGGCACATAGCTAAAGAATAGGCTTCCTGCCCGGTACTACAACCTGCCACCCATATTCTTATAGCTTCATCTTTTTTTCTTTCCTCGTGTATAAGCGGAAAAACCTTTGCGCACAGATTACTGAAAACATCCATATCGCGGAAAAACTCGGTTACAGGAATTAACAAATCCTGATGCAAAACATCCTGTTCACTGCTATTCTCCCTTAGAAAATTTAAATATTCCAAAGGTGATTTATTGTTACTAAGCGCCATTCTGCGAAGAATTCTTCTTCGAATGGTCGTCTGCTTATAATAGGTGAAATTCGTTTCTTTTCTTACTCTTAGCAGCGCCAGGATTTGCTTTAAGACTTTGCCATCTTCCTCCTGAATCTGTTTTTCCTCCCCGACATTTTTATATATTCTTTCTACCACTTCAATAATCTTTGAAGGAATTTCATTTGGAGGAAGCACAAAATCAACCACTCCTTCTGTAATGGCACTTTTTGGCATCGCAGCATATTCAGCCGATTCTGTTTCCTGGGCAAAAGTAATTCCCCCTGCCTCTTTGATGGATTTTAATCCGGCAGTTCCATCCTGTCCGTTTCCTGTCAACACCACTCCAATGGAGTGAGATCCATGCACCTCTGCAAGGGATTTAAAAAACAGATCAATGGGAAGATGCAGGCTTTTGTCGGTTTTATCTGTTCTGGGACTTAGTTCCAAAGTTCCATCATTTGACATCAATGCTTTGTTGCTGGGAATGATGTAGATCGTATTTGGTTCCACCTTTACCTCATCAGTAATCTCCTTCACCGGAATTTCTGTTGCCTTTTGCAAGAGTTCAGGAAGAAGACTATTATGACCAGGGTCCAGGTGCTGCACCAGAACATAAGCCATCCCCGAATCTTCAGGAATAGCCTGTAAAAAAGCTTTAAAGGCTGCAAGCCCTCCCGCCGAGGCTCCTACTCCAACCACTGGAAAGATGTTCGCCGATTTTTCCAGCGTTTTATTTATATCAGACCTGCTATTTTGTTCTGTCATATGGTAATTAGGTGTAATCTTTTCTATAGTAATGAAAAGTTACCATAAAAATAGCTGTAATGTAGTATTAAATTAGGTTTTTTAATACGTGATACAAAATCATATACAATCTTTTAATAAGCTGAGAATCTTGGTTAAAAGATTCTCCTGTAAAATAACCAGGCGACCCTTTTCATTAGCCGTGTCCTACATATGCCTACAACAAAAAATCTTTACTTTTTTACAATGAACAGCCGCACACTTTTCATCGGAACCTTTAGCATTTAAATCAGCGGAATCGTTATTATTTAATCCTAACGCTTTCCCTTATGAATTCGGGGAGTACCGGAAAAAATTAATTATGCTTAAAAATATAGTAATAAAAGCAGTAGGCAAATCTTTTAAGCAGTAAAAAGTTCGTTTGTCATAGATATTCCTGTGCCTTTATCCTCTGGAGAATCATTTTATATCATACTCCTCGCCAACTTTATCATACAACCTGCACTACAAGCCCAAGGATCATTCTCTATTTTACCGGCTCATACTACTAACGCTAAAGCATAAAAAACCCCGGTAAATCCGGGGTTTTTTATGCTTCAGAGTGTTTTAGGATTTTCAACCTTTTCTTTCAATATCGCCAGGTCTATCACTTCCCGCATTTCCTTTACGAAATGGAAGGTCATCCCTTTTAAATATTCCTCTTTGATTTCCTTGATATCACGACGGTTCTCCTCACAAAGTATAATTTCCTTGATGTGTGCCCTTTTTGCCGCGAGGATCTTTTCTTTAATTCCGCCTACAGGAAGTACTTTTCCTCTAAGGGTGATCTCACCCGTCATTGCGATGCTCTTCTTCACTTTCCGTTGCGTGAATAGGGAAACCAGTGATGTAAGCATCGTGATACCTGCACTTGGTCCATCTTTTGGCGTGGCACCTTCCGGAACGTGAATATGGACATTATATTTTTCAAAGATCTCCGGGTCTACTCCAATATCTTCAGAATTTGCCTTTATATATTCCATGGCAATGGTGGCAGATTCCTTCATTACTTTCCCGAGGTTTCCGGTAATATTCAGGTTTCCTTTACCTTTGGAAACGATCGATTCAATAAAGAGGATATCACCTCCAACCTGGGTCCAGGCCAGGCCTGTAACCACTCCGGCTACATCATTATTTTCATATTTGTCACGCTCCATCTTTGGACTTCCAAGAATATCCAGAATATCCTCGTCTTTCAGTTTCTTGTTATACTCCTCATCCATTGCAATATGCTTGGCCGCATATCGTACGGTTTTTGCAATTTGTTTCTCAAGACCCCGTACCCCCGACTCACGGGTGTAACCTTCCACTATCTTTTCCAGTTGTTTTTTTCCAACCTTGAGGTGCTCCTTGGTAAGACCGTGTTCTTCCAATTGCTTCGGAAGTAAATGCTGCTTGGCAATTTCTACCTTCTCTTCGATGGTGTACCCGGTAACATTAATAATTTCCATTCTGTCCCTCAACGCCGGCTGAATGGTATTCAAACTATTGGCCGTTGCAATAAACATGACTTTTGAAAGGTCAAAAGGCATCTCCAGGAAGTTATCATGGAACTCATTATTCTGCTCGGGATCCAGAACTTCCAGCAAGGCTGAAGATGGGTCGCCACTATGGCCAACACTTAATTTATCGATTTCATCCAATACAAAAACAGGATTACTGGTTCCTGCTTTTCTAAGGCTCTGAATAATCCTTCCAGGCATTGCACCCACATAAGTTTTTCTATGCCCTCTAATTTCAGCTTCGTCACGAAGTCCGCCAAGAGACACGCGTACATATTCTCTTCCCAAAGCTTCGGCCACAGATTTACCTAAACTTGTTTTTCCAACTCCCGGAGGTCCGTACAGACAAAGGATCGGAGATTTCATATCATTCCTGATCTTTAATACCGCAAGATATTCAATGATCCTTTTCTTGACATCGTCCAGTCCGTAATGATCCCGGTCCAGGATTCTTCTGGCTCGTTTAAGATCAAATTTATCCTTACTAAATTCATCCCAGGGCAATTCCAGGAACAGGTCCAGATAATTCCGCTGAATAGAATACTCGGCCACCTGCGGATTCATTCGCTGCATCTTAGCGAGCTCCTTTTCGAAATGTTTCTGGATATTTTCACCCCATTTCTTCTTTTTGGCTCTCTCCCTCATTTCTTCCACTTCCCCTTCGTGAGAAACACCTCCCAGCTCTTCCTGGATCGTCTTCATTTGCTGGTGAAGGTAATACTCCCGTTGCTGCTGGTTCATATCACTCTGCACCTTGGACTGAATATCGTTTTTAAGCTCCAGTTTATGGAACTCCATATTCATATATTTCAGAGTTGCCAGTGCACGGTCTTTAAGATCATTTGTTTCGAGAAGTTTCTGTTTTTCCTCTACCGACAAATTCATGTTCGAAGACACGAAATTGATAAGAAAAGAAGGACTTTCAATATTCTGAATAGCAAAAGAAGCTTCCGAAGGAATATTTGGACTGTTCTTGATGATCTCAAGAGACAGGTCTTTGATAGACTCTATAATAGCTGCAAATTCTTCATTGTCTTTTGCAGGACGGGCTTCAGCAACTTCGGTAATCTTAGCCTTTAAATAAGGTTTCTCAGAAATTACTTCGGCAACTTTAAATCTCTTTTTCCCCTGAATGATAACGGTTGTATTTCCATCGGGCATTTTTAAAACGCGAAGGATTCTCGCTACTACCCCCGTTTTGTTGATATCCTTTACTCCGGGATTTTCAACTTTTTCGTCTTTTTGAGAAACAACTCCAATAACTTTACTGTCGTTATTGGCTTCATTAATCAATTTAATGGAAGCATCCCTGCCGGCAGTGATTGGTATCACCACGCCGGGGAAAAGCACCGTATTCCGCAAAGGAAGGATCGGTAACACTTCGGGTAAGTTTTCTTTATTAATTTCTTCTTCATCTTCAGGAGTCATCAAAGGGATCAATTCTGCATCCTCATCTATTCCCTGTAATGACATATTGTCAAAATTTGTAAATTTTGTTCTGGCCATATCTTTATTTAAGTCAAACTGTCACTGCAGTTATTTGTACTACTTTTAAACCTACCTGTAAAAACAGCAACCCGGCTGAAAAATAGCAGGTTTACGCAGGCTTTCCCTGCATTATTTCAATTGTTATGCCAACCAAACTAAAAAAATTAAAAAGAAATTTTCCTAAAACTGTAACAAATTAGATACAAACCTATCTTTATAGTAAAGCGCATATAAATTGACACTAACCACCACACATATTGATGAGCTTTTGGAAAAATGTCGTTTGGGAGACCAAAGGGCACAAATGAAAGTGTACAACAAATATTACAAAGCAATGTTCAACACGGCCTTACGGATTGTTAAACACTCTGCAGAAGCTGAAGATATTATGCAGGAGGCCTTTTTAACTGCTTTTTCAAAGCTTGATACGTTCCAGGGAAATTCCACTTTTGGAGCATGGCTAAAAAAGATTGTGGTGAACAGGAGCATCAATGCCTTCAACAAAAATTCCAGACACCAGGAGGTAACCTATAACGACCAACTAAAGGACGCCGAAGATGATGGGATTGGAATAGGCGAACAAGAGGAAGAGACAAGCCCGAAAGTGCAGCAGATCCTCAAGGCAATGGATTCTTTAAAAGAGAATTACAGACTGGTTTTGACCCTGCATCTTATTGAGGGCTATGATTACGAAGAAATTTGTGAGATCCTGGGACTTACAAATGCTAATTGCAGAACAACCATTTCAAGGGCGAAAGAAAGCCTTCGGAAAAAACTGATGAGTTATGAAAAATGATAACATAGAAGATTTATTCAAATCGCTGGATTTTGATGTCGCAGAACCTTCTGAAGATCATCAGGAGCGGTTTAAGAAAAAGTTGAAACAGAGATTAAAAAAGAAGACAAAAACTTCGGGGATCATTTCTCTCTGGACACCGGTACTGGCCATTGCCGCTACGTTTTTAGTCGCTTTCCTTCTTTTCCAGGGGGTCTTCGACAATGGTCTTGGCAAAGAGCAGGACCTGGCTAGTGTTTCCCCCGAAATGAAAAACACTCAGGATTTTTATGCTTCGGTAATTACAAGGGAGTTATACAACCTTCAACAGGAAAAAACCCCGGAGACTGAAGCGGTTATTGAGGATGCTTTGAAGCAAATTCAAATACTCGAGAAAGATTATGAAAAGCTAAAGACAGACCTTTCTCAAAGCGGCCAGGACAGAAGAGTAATTTCTGCCATGATCACCAACTTTCAGAAAAGAATTGATCTATTAACTAATGTATTGGAAAAAGTAAATAACATTAATGACCTTAAAAATGTACCCCATGAAAACAATATACTATAAAATGCTATTCCTTTTACTGTTTATCCCTTTTTCTGGAATTGCAGGAAATGATCTGGACGGTAGATATACCAAAGAGAAAAAAATCAGTAAAAAATTCAATGTTTCGGCCAATGCGCTGTTGAAGATCGATAACAGTTATGGAAATGTGGATGTCACCACCTGGAATCAGAACCGTGTGGAAATTGAAATTACGATCAAAACAAACGGAAATGATGAGGAAAAAGTAAGCCAGAAACTTCAGGAAATTGATGTGGAGTTTAGTAATTCTTCCTCTCAGGTGAGTGCTAAAACCCTTTTTGACAGAAATGACAAATCCTGGTGGAGCCAGATTTTCGGGAGCAGCAGCAATGTTAGCATGGAAATTAATTACAGGATCAAAGCTCCGGTTAAAAATAATGTAGTTCTTACTAATGACTACGGAAACATTAGTATTGACAGGCTCGAAGGAAATGCCTCCATTAGCTGTGATTATGGCCGGCTGTTCATAGGTGACCTGCTTGGAGATAACAATGAACTGAATTTCGATTACACTAGGAACAGCACGATCAATTACATGAAAAGAGGAAGCATAAATGCAGATTATTCTGAATATACTATTGAAGAAGCCGGCACTCTGGACATCACTGCAGATTATACCGATTCACGCATTGGAAAAGTTGAGAATATAAAGTTTACCTGCGACTACGGCGGGATCTCCATTAATAAATTGAGAAACATGAAAGGTCAGGGAGATTATGTAGGGGTAAAAATAGGAACCGTATACAATTCTCTTGAGCTGGATATGGATTATGGTTCGGCTTCTATTGAAAAAGTAATGAAAGGAGCCCGGGATATAAATATCAACAGTGACTACACCTCTATTAAGATTGGTTATGACAGGAGCACCCCTTTTAACTTCAGGATTAGTACTTCTTACGGTGGCGTAAAAGGAATTGATGGACAAAACGGATTTCATATCAACAAAAGAAGTCAGTCTACCGGGGATAATTTTTATGAAGGATATCATTTATCAGAAAATTCCGGAGGAAACATTAACGTAAAATCCAGCTATGGAAGTGTCACTTTCGTCAACTAATTACAAATCAAAACAAATCAACAATCAAAAAACGTATATCATGAAAAAATTACTCTTTACACTAGCCATCCTTACCTTCTCTTGTCAGGCCAACGCACAATGGTGGACAGGCAGCAAAAAAGTGAACGGAAACGGAGAAATGACCTCCCAAACCAGGAACGTATCAGATTATGAGCAGGTATCCCTTCAGGGTTCGATAGACGTACAGCTGGTAGCCGGTAAGGAAGGCAGGTTAACCGTAGATGCAGAAAGCAACCTGATAGAATATATCGTTACAGAAGTATCGGGAGGAAAATTGAAAATCTACGTTGAAGACGGGGTTAACCTAAGCCCGTCCAGAAACAGGGATATTAAAGTGACAGTGCCATTTGAGAGTATTGAAAGAGTTTCCCTTACAGGATCTGGCGATATCAACTCATCGGACAGGATCAAATCCCGAAACTTTGATGTACATGTAACAGGATCTGGGGATATTAACCTGGATGTTTTTTCAGAAAACGTAAAGGGAGGTGTTACTGGTTCGGGTGATATTGTCCTCAACGGAACTACCACCAATTTAAATTGCACTGTAACAGGATCGGGGGATTTCCAGGCCTATGGATTAAAAGCTAAAAATGTGAAAGCCGTGGTATCAGGATCGGGAGATATTGAGGTAAGCCCTTCAGAAGAACTGGATGCCAGGGTATCAGGATCGGGCGATATTACCTATAATGGAGATCCTAAAAAACAAGATTTCAGGACTGCGGGATCGGGTTCTGTTTCGAAAAGATAAGAAATATATAAACTGAGAATGCTAAACCTCTGAACATATGGCTTCAGAGGTTTTTTATTGGGTGGTTATTCCGCGGAACCCGAAGCAGCAAAATAACCCCGATGATAAAGAAGGTGGCCAGGAACAAAATTGAATAACGGATGCTTCCCGTTACCTGGGCAATAAAGCCATACAAAACCATCCCAATCACAATCCCGATTTTTTCCGCTACATCATAGAAACTGAAATAGCTCGCAGTATCAAGCGTATTCTCCGGAAGCATTTTTGAATAGGTAGATCTTGAAAGTGCCTGAATGGCTCCCATGACAAGCCCAACAAATCCTGCTGCCATATAGAATTGACCCGGTGTTTCCACGAAATAAGCATACGCACAAATAAGGATCCAGATGATATTGATCCCCACCAGCGTTTGAATGTTTCCAACTTTAGCCGAAATAAAGGAAGTAAGCGTTGCACCGGCCACAGCCACCAGCTGTATTAAGAGTATGCTGATAATAAGTCCTGTCGTAGCGTCCTGTCCGCTCCAGTCCACTTCTTCAATCCCAAAGTAAGTTGCGACCAGCATCACAGTTTGCACCGCCATACTATAAACGAAAAATGCGCCAAGATATCTTTTAAGCTGGAGGTTATGCTGCAGGGAATGCCAGATAGTTTTTAATTCTTTAAAGCCGTTAAAAAGCACATCATTGGTAAGACGTTGCTTTTTATTCCCTTTTGGAAGATAATAATAGGAAATCTGACTAAACCCAATCCACCAGATTCCCGTGAGAACAAATGAAAATCGCGTAGGAAAAGATTCATCTTCAAAGCCGAACCATTTATAATTAAGGATCATAAGCAAACAAAAAACCAGCAGGATCACACTGCCTATGTATCCTAAAGAAAATCCTTTTGCACTGGCCTTATCCTGTTGTTCGGGAAAAGCAATATCAGGCAGGTAGGAATTATAAAACACAAGGCTGGCCCAGAATCCAATGAGGGCAAAAAAATAACACAGTAATCCGAACCAGAGATTTTCCAGGGTAAACCAGTAAAGACCAATACAGGAACCTGCCCCCAGGTAACAGAAGAATTTCAAAAAATTTTTCTTATTTCCCACGTAATCGGCTATTCCCGAGAGAAATGGAGAAATCACTGCAACTACCATAAAAGCTGCTGCAGTAACATAACTTATAAGCGCATCATTATTGAAATTAAATCCAAGAAACCTTACGGTATCATCAATTTTTACTCCGGTGTCATCCTTTACAATGGTAAGAGCGGCATAAAATATGGGGAAAATTGCCGATGCTATTACGAGGCTGTAAACAGAGTTTGCCCAATCATAAAATGCCCATGCATTCAATAATTTTTTACTTCCTTTCGGGAGGTTCTTCATTTGTGGAAATTAAAAAAGCTGCCCTTTTTGGGCAGCTCTAAATTAGAATATATTCTTGTAATAACAAGTTCCGGAAAATTCTCTAAATTCAGATTTATCTTAGGAGTAATTACATAAATTAGAAATTAATCTCTTCTGAAGGAAGTGATTCCATACTTCTGAGCTTCGGCCCTGGCTGCGGGTGCCCATTCTTCAATATTATTAATCCTTGTTTGCGGATTGGGGTGAGTACTAAGAAACTCCGGTGGTGCCTGTCCTCCACTCTGCTCCTGCATCCTTCTCCAAAGGTTGGCTGCTTCTCCGGGTTCGTATCCGGCAATAGCCATAAGGGTAAGCCCGATTCTGTCTGCTTCAGATTCATGGCTCCTGCTAAAAGGAAGCATTACTCCATACTGGCTTCCCAAACCATATGCCTGTGCAATAATTTGTTGTGTAGATTCACTTCTACCACCTACGGCAGCTCCAAGCACGGCGCCTCCAACTTGTTGTAATTGTGCGGTACTCATTCGTTGCGCTCCATGATCGGCCAGCGCATGTGCTACTTCGTGCGCCATAATAGCAGCGACTCCGGTTTCAGTTTTTGCAATGGGCATGATTCCAGTATAAAATGCAATCTTACCCCCCGGCATAGCCCAGGCATTTACCTGCTCATCATCCTTTATAAGGGTAAATTCCCATTGGTAATCGTTGGTATAGCCTTCATGGCCGTTGGCATTCAAAAAACGCTCAGCAGCCACGGCTATTTTTTGTCCCACGTTTTTGATCATTCGGGATTCCGCAGTATTTGTTACTACCTGACTCTGGTCTAAAACCTGATCGTATTGCTCAAAAGAAGCCGGAAAAATCTGAGAATTAGAAACAAAATTCAGGTTGCGTTCCCCTGTAAAAGGATTTGTCTTACAGGCAGATACCATGAACAGGAAACTAAATAAAAATACTAATTGCTTGATTTTCATATGATGTGTTATTTTTGTTAAAGTTACATATTCCAGTCTTCTTTAAAAGCCGGTTTAAATTAGGTTTAACAAAAATACGGCCAATTTTGTTAAAAGCCTGTAAGGGCTACAATTTAACTAACATCAAATGCTTAACTTGCACCCCTTATTTCCATAACTACCTATGACTAAAGAGAAAAAAGACAATACTCCGGTACAGCGCCTGCTTGTGCCTTCTTATATTTTATACACCGGAAAATTTTTAACAGCTGTTTCCCCATTTCTAGCCAGCCGGTTTGCTGCCAAATTGTTTTTAACTCCCTTTAAATACAAGCTTCCTAAACGGGAAATGGAAATGGACAAAAAGAGTACACAGGAGACGCTTAAAGTACCTTCCATTGACCATGAAATTGTGGTGTACCAATACGGCGATTCTCCAAAAAAGATACTGTTGGTCCATGGCTGGAGCGGGCGGGGGACGCAGCTTGCTGTTATTGCAAAAGAGCTACTTAAAAATGGATATAGTGTGGTAAGTTTTGATGCACCTGCACATGGTAAAGCTCCCGGAAAAACGAGTATGATGCCTTATTTTAGTGAATCGGTGCTTTTTCTGGAGCAAAAGTACGGTCCTTTTGAAGCAGCCATAGGACACTCTTTAGGTGGAATGGCCTCTTTAAAAGCGGTAAAAGATGGTCTCGATATTGAAAAACTGGTGATTATTGGCACCGCTAATTCCATTACTCATACCACAAAAGAATTTGCCCGAAACATGAAACTGAATGATGAAGTGGCAAAAAGAATGAAAAAATATCTTGATGAAAAACTGGGTGAGGATATGGATAATTATTCCGGAGCTGTTTCTGCCGAAGCAGTAAAGATACCAACCCTTGTAATCCATGATAAAAACGATGTGGACGTGACAATTGAAGCAGCCTACGACATTGATGCCCGTCTGGAAAACAGTGAACTTCTCATTACAGAAAAACTAGGACACCGTAAGATCCTGGGCGATCAAAAAGTGATTTCTGAGATTATTCAGTTCCTTACGGTATAATATTTGCTCCTGAGTATAAAAAACTCAGGATGAAAAAGATAATACTGGTTTTCGTTGCCGCAATTAGCCTTAGCTGTAACAGCAATGCACAGCAGGATAAAAGCAACAAAAAGGAATTTGAGGTAACAAAATCTGAATCTGAATGGAAAGCTGAATTAAGTAAAGCTGAATTTCAGATACTTCGAAAAAAAGGTACCGAAAGAGCATTTTCCAGTGAGTTAAACAGAATTTCCCAACCGGGTACTTTCGTTTGTGCTGCCTGCGGAAATGCACTTTATAAAACCAAACACAAATTTGAAAGCGGAACCGGATGGCCAAGCTTTGACCGCCCTATATCTGAAGAAAATGTAGCCTATCAACCAGACAGGACCGGAGGTTTCCCGGCAACCGAGGTAATTTGTTCCAAATGCGGCGGACACCTGGGCCATGTTTTTAATGACGGACCCAAAAACACTACCGGTAAAAGGCATTGCATCAATGGTGTGGCTATGGATTTTATTCCGGACAACGAATAATTTTGAAATCAGGCTAGTTCTGGATCAGGCAGTGATATTCAGCAATTAAAGTTTACAAATTGTTTAAGAGAAAATCACCTGCTGTTTTTTAAATTTAAAAAAAGTATAATACTATGAAGAAAGATTATCCGGTACAACGATCTGAACAGGAATGGAAGGAAAAACTTTCCGAAGAACAGTATCGAGTACTAAGACAACAAGGAACCGAAGCTCCACATTCTGGAAGATACAACCTGCATTTTGACCAAGGCGAGTATAAATGTGCCGCCTGTGGTAACAAACTTTTCGAAGATGACCAAAAGTTCGAAAGCAATTGCGGATGGCCCAGTTTTGATGATGCTATTGAAGGCAGCATTGAATATGTGCAGGATAAGAGCTTCGGGATGATTCGTACAGAAATTTTATGTGCAAACTGTGGAAGTCATCTGGGCCACGTGTTTGACGACGGGCCAACAGATACCGGCCAACGCTACTGTGTAAATTCTGCCAGTATAGATTTTGAACCTAAAAACAACAAATCATGAAAAAATTACTTACTTTTTTTACCCTTGCAACTTTTGCACTTACCTCCTGCTCATCTGATGATGTAGGACCACAAGGGCCTCCGGGACCTCCAGGACCTCCGGGAGAGGATGGTCTGGTCGGGATTGTTTTTGATATAGAAGGAGATTTTACCGAGGACAATAATTATAGTCTGGAGGCTTTTTATGAAGATTTCACAGATGAAGATGTTTTCGAAACCGATGTGGTGCATGTATATTTGTTGACAGGAAATGACGGAGAGGCAGAAGGAGAACCTGTGGATATATGGAGTCCACTACCTCAAACCCGCTATGTAGATGGCGGAGGAAGTATGCAATATAATTACGACTACACCTATTTTAGTACATATATTTATCTGGATGGTGATGTTGATGTTTCTACTTTAAATGCCACCTACACAGACAATCAGGTTTTCAGGATTGCAATTCTTCCAGCTACTTTTGCATCAGATAACAACATTGATGTAGCAAATTATGACGCTGTAATGTCTGCTTTGAAAGTAAATGAGAGAGAAGTACCAACAGTTAAGATTAAACAATAAAGCATACTTTAAATGTTCTTTTGAACATTTGAAGGCAGATAACCAAGGGGAAATCAAATAGATTTCCCCTTTTCTTTTGAAGTTAGCCGCTTAAGGCTTTGAAAGGCTTTCGGTTTATGGTTAAATTCCTTAAATTCGCTTCTCAATTCAGTACAAAAATTCAACTATGAGCAAATACGATATCATTGTTTTAGGAAGTGGCCCGGGAGGCTACGTGACTGCCATCAGGGCTTCACAACTAGGTTTTAAAACCGCTGTAATAGAAAAAGAAAGCCTAGGCGGGGTATGCCTCAACTGGGGATGTATTCCAACAAAAGCATTATTGAAAAGTGCTCAGGTTTTTAATTATCTCAATCACGCAGAGGATTACGGGCTAACGATTGAAAAAGCAGATAAGGATTTTAGCGCTGTTGTAAAGCGTAGCCGGAATGTAGCCGACGGAATGAGCAAAGGTGTTCAGTTTCTTATGAAAAAGAACAAGATCGATGTTATCGAAGGTTTCGGAAAATTGAAATCGGGCAAGAAAATTACAGTAACCGATAAGAATGATAAAAAGACCGATTACGAAGCAGACCATATTATCGTAGCTACCGGTGCCCGTTCACGTGAACTACCAAATTTACCACAGGATGGTGAAAAAGTAATTGGTTACCGTGAAGCCATGACCCTTAAAGAACAACCGGAATCCATGATCGTTGTTGGATCTGGTGCTATTGGGGTGGAATTTGCACATTTCTACAATTCCATGGGAACAGATGTTACCGTGGTGGAATTCCTTCCAAACCTGGTGCCGTTAGAGGATGAAGATATCTCAAAGCAATTTGAGCGTAGCTTCAAAAAAAGCGGAATTAAAGTAATGACGAATTCTTCTGTAGAAAGCGTTGATACTTCCGGAAAGAAGGTGAAAGCTATTGTAAAGACCAAAAAAGGGGAAGAAACCCTGGAGGCCGATGTTGTACTTTCAGCTGTCGGGATCAAAACAAATATTGAAAACATAGGTTTGGAAGATCTTGGTATCAAAACCGAACGTGATAAAATTCTTGTAAACGATTTCTATCAAACAAATGTTCAGGGGATCTATGCCATTGGAGACGTTGTTGCGGGGCCAGCCCTTGCACATGTTGCTTCTGCGGAAGGAATTGCCTGTGTTGAGAAGATCGCCGGAATGAACGTAGAGCCAATTGACTACGGAAATGTTCCCGGTTGTACCTATGCCTCTCCTGAAATTGCTTCTGTAGGGATGACCGAAAAGCAGGCGAAGGAAGCAGGATATGAACTGAAAGTTGGAAAATTCCCGTTCTCTGCATCCGGAAAAGCAAAAGCTGCCGGAACTCCCGATGGATTTGTAAAAGTAATCTTTGATGCAAAATACGGAGAATGGTTAGGTTGCCACATGATTGGCGCCGGAGTGACAGATATGATCGCTGAAGCCGTTCTGGGAAGAAAACTTGAAACCACAGGACACGAAGTGCTGAAAGCGATTCACCCTCACCCAACCATGAGTGAAGCAGTAATGGAAGCCGTGGCAGATGCCTATGGCGAAGTGATCCATTTATAGATATGAGATATCAGATGTGAATTATAAATCTCACATCCTGAAACAGCTATGAGGCTGTTTAAAAAGCTATTCATTCGTTCAGATTGACGTTGATAAAGCTTTTTAGACAGCCTCATTTTTTTATTCGAGTGAAAAATCAGATTTATTCTGAAATTCCCACTTTTCACGGAATACTGTTTACTTGGTCCTGAGTACTTCTATAGAGCCAGCAAATCACAGTACCAGAAGCTCGTATCCCAGTTTTCCTGCTTTTCCTTAAAACAGTTATCCTCTTCTTCTTTTTCGGGTTTGTAAGTACGTTGCACAAAATCACCTTTTTCAAATCTTACCGGTTCCATGAAGATAGGACCATCAAAGACAAACGTATGAAATTCGCCATTTTCACCACAGGGATCTACACCCTTCGGTAAATCATTCAGGAAACTTTCATCAATAAGTCTGCCGCAAAAAGATTGATCCAGCAACTTTGCATTGACACAAACCGTGATGGCTTTGAATCCGGCGGCTAAAAATTCCTTCATCAGGATTTTCGTATCGCGCTTCCATAACGGAAAAACGGGTTGCAGAGGAGTTTTCTGAAGTTGATCTTCCCGGTACTTTTTCAGGTCTTCCAGAAAAATATCCCCAAAAATGCTATACTGGAATCCTTCAGAAGCAAGCTTTAAAGTCTCTGCTTCCATCACCTCATTATACGTACCCATGGATACCTTTCCGGAAAGCGGGATGATATGAAGGGGTATATTCAGGTTCTCTGCTTGTTTCAGCAGCAAATCCTTCCGCAGGCCGTGCATCGAAATTCTGTCCAGATCGGAATTTACCGTGGTAACCAGTTTTTCAACCGAAAATTCCTTTTCCTGCTGCAGTTTATAAAGTGCAAATGCCGAATCCTTGCCGCTGCTCCAGTTTAGAAAAGCCTTTTTCATTATAAAAAACTTTGAATGGCCAGCTCGTATCCCTGGAGTCCGAAGCCTACAATAACGCCTTTCGCATTGGGCGCTATAAAGGATTTGTGCCTAAAATCTTCCCGGGAATGAATGTTAGATATATGCACTTCCACCACAGGGGTTTGTATCGCTTTGACCGCATCCCCTATTCCAACGGAAGTATGAGTATAAGCCGCTGCATTCAGAATAACCCCGTCAAAACCTTGATCGGCTTCCTGTAGCTTTGTAATAATCTCTCCCTCAATATTGGACTGAAAGTAAACCAGTTCCCGATCTTTGTATTTTTGCTGAAGTTCGCGAAAGAAATCTTCAAAATTACCTTTTCCGTAGATATCCGGTTCTCTGCTGCCCAGCAAATTTAAGTTGGGGCCGTTAAGTATAAGTAGTTTCATAAGGTAAAGGTAAAAAATAAAGGCATAAAAAAAGGCTGTCCAAAAAGCTCTTTTTCGACAGCCTCTCCCGAAGCTTCGGGAGTTTCAGATTCCAATAAAATTTAAAAATCAGAATAATGATTTTCCGAAAATTATCCAGAATAAACATTTTAAAGCTTTTTGAAGAGCCTCAAAAGATTATATGATACCCCATAGTTACAGACTCAATTCAATTCCCAGGTTGACAGAAGAAATATTAGCACCATCGGTACTAATTCCGGAATAGGAAGCAATGAGATTCACCATGGCAATTCCAAAACCAACTTTGGGCCGGTAATAGACTCCGCCATCCATGTTATCATCTGTCGCTAATGCATACCCGAGATCCAGTCCCACGAAAAACATGGGTAAACTCAGTCTTCCTGAAGCAGCAACCGGAATGTAATTGAAGTCATCATACCCAGAATCGCCTATAAAACGGGAATATCCTGCCAGTGGACCGATCTCCACGAAACCAGCTACATCAAAAAGATATGCCACATCCAGGCCACCCTGTAAGCTCGAGATATCACTGCTGTCTCCCGTAGGCAAACCGGCGTTAAATCCAAGTTTTAGATCTCCCTGTGAATATGCCGATCCTGCAGCGATAAACACAAATGCGAATACTACTATTATTTTTTTCATGCTGTTTTTTTTGAGTGGTTAACACTATCTAAGTTACATAAATATTTGATGCTGGGCATCTTACCTACTAACAAATTTATTCCTGAGAAAAACAAAAGAGGCGAAAACATTGTTTTCGCCTCTCCATAGTTTAAAATTCAGTTACTGTTTAGAACATAAATCCAACTCCTAATTGAAATCCGTTGTTTTTTACAGCATCATCATCCCAGTTATCACTATCAAAAGCATCTGTGAATCCCTGGGTATATCTTGCACTTGCAAAGAACTGGTCTGTAAAGTTGAAAGAAAGACCAACAGCTCCACCGAATTCAAAAGTACTACCGTAATCGGTATCAGTAGAACCTTCTCCTGCCGGTGTATCCACATTCACTTCTTCGTCTACAAGAAAGTTAAAAGAAGGTCCTGCTTCAAGAGATAATCCGCGGAACAAATAGATTTTGGCTAGTACAGGAACTTGAATATAATCAAGATTATACTCTCCTGAGTAGGTAGATCCCATAAATTCTGCCTCGGCTTCTGTTCCCTGTGTAGAATAAAGCACCTCTGGCTGAATAGAGAATCGCTCGCTCACAGGCACCTCGGCCAATAATCCTAAATGGAAACCTGTACGGCTACTGTTATCATCAAAACCATCTGAAGTCATATTTGTGAAGTTCACTCCACCTTTCGCTCCAAATTTTACAAACTCTTGTGCTGATACAATGCTAGTACTAAAAACTATCATTGCTAAAACTAAAATTGACTTTTTCATAATTTTCTGTTTTAATATTACATTGCAAATGTAAGCCTGCACTTGTTAAGGAAAACTAAGATTCTTATTAAAGTATTACTAACACTATCCGGCAAACTTGCTACCTTTGCCCTATGAAATGGGAAGATTCTTTAAAGGATTACAAGCATTATTTGAGGCTTGAACGCGGACTTTCAGCGAATTCCATAAATAGTTACAGCCTTGATGTTCTCAAACTGATCAGGTTTTTAGAGGAAAAAAAAATTAATGTTTCTCCGGTTGCTATTTCAGAAGAAGAAATCCAGCATTTCGTGTATGAAATTGCAAAAAAAGTCAATGAAAGGTCCCAGTCAAGGATCATTTCGGGATTAAGGAGCTTTTTCGGATTTTTGGTATTTGAAGATTACCGGACTACCAATCCGTTGGATCTAATCGAATCTCCCAGAACAGGACGTAAACTTCCCGACACGCTTTCTACCAAAGAAATTGATCTAATGATTGCCGCTATTGACCTTAGCACCCCCGAAGGGGAAAGAAACAGGGCCATCCTGGAAACGCTCTACGGATGCGGATTAAGGGTTTCAGAAGTGATTGACCTTCAGGTATCAGATCTTTTCTTTGAAGAAGGTTTTATCAAGGTTACCGGAAAAGGTGATAAACAAAGGTTCGTTCCCATAGCTGCACATACTCAGAAATACATAGAGCTCTACCTTCATCACATTCGGCCGCATGTTCCGGTAAAAAAAGACTTTGAAGATACGCTATTCCTCAACCGGCGCGGAAGAAAATTAACCCGGGCGATGATCTTTACTATCATTAAAGTGCTGGCAGAAAAAGCCGGAATATACAAAAAGGTAAGTCCGCACACTTTCAGGCATTCTTTTGCCACCCACTTACTGGAAAATGGAGCCGATCTAAGGGCTATTCAACAAATGCTTGGACACGAAAGCATTACCACCACCGAAATCTACATGCACGTAGACCGTTCGCATTTAAAGCAGGTAATGGAGGAATTCCACCCGCACCGTGCGCGGTAAGAGGGTATTAAAGTTGTGCTAAAAGCCGGCTTTTGTTTTAAGCTACGGCCATTCCTTCTTAAATTCATTCCTGAAACACTAATCAAAATATAGAAATGAACATAAAATTCAGAAACGGGGACAAGATGCCTGCCATAGGCCTTGGTACCTGGAAATCGGAAAAAGGGAAAGTAGGAAAAGCAATCGAAATCGCCCTGAATAATGGATACCGGCATATTGATTGCGCGTCCACTTATGGCAATGAAAAAGAAGTGGGAGAAGCTTTTAATAAGGTCTTTTCAGAAGGAAAAGTGAAGCGGGAAGAGGTATGGATCACTTCAAAATTATGGAATGACTCTCACAAAAAAGAGGATGTGATTCCGGCTTTAAAGCAAAGCCTTAGCGATCTTCAGCTGGAATATCTTGATTTGTATCTTATTCACTGGCCGGTTGCATTTAAACCCGGAGTAGCCTCCCCGAAGAATGATGACGATTATCTTTCCCTGGAAGAAGCACCAATTATAGAAACCTGGAAAGAATTACTGAAAGCTAAAGAACAGGGGCTGGTAAAACATGTGGGCGTATCAAATTTTAGTGAGAAAAAACTGAATAACCTTATGGCTCAAACCAGCGATGACCCCGAAGTAAACCAGGTAGAGCTGCATCCTTTTTTACAGCAACCACAGCTCCTGGATTTTTGCCAGACCAAGGACATAAGGCTTACTGCTTTTTCACCTCTGGGCAGCGGTGATCGCGCTCAACAAATGAAAGCAGAAGACGAACCTTCTCTTTTAGAAAATGAGACCATTCAAAAAATTGCAGAAAAGCATAATGCTTCCCCTGCCCAGATTCTCATAAGATGGCACCTGGAACGAGGCACAGCAGTGATCCCCAAGTCTACGAGCAAGGACCACCTGCTTTCAAATTTACAAAGTGCAGAGATAAGACTGGATGAAGATGACATGAAGGAGATCACCAAACTCGACCGTCACTACCGCTATGTGACCGGTGAATTTTTTGTGACCCCGGGAAACCCCTACAGCAACATTTACGATGAATAGCAGCTTAAAAAAGTATTCCGCCCCCTTTATGTTATTTCTCCTCATCCTTACTTTAGGCTCATGCCGAGAAGAAAACCGGGAACTGGAAGAGGCCCACAGGAAAAATGATTCTCTAACTGATGCTTTAGAACAGCAAAAACAAGTATCAGATTCCCTGCAGAAATTAGCTAAAAATCCAGAAACGGAAAATGACTTTCCCATTTACTTCGGAAGGGAATTTGAGGATATGGAGAATCCGGAAGAATTCATTTCGGGCAGTCTTAGGGAATATCCCGAAATGATCCCCTTAGATGCTGTTCTTGGAGGAACCATGGAGTTCAGGCATATTAAAGTCCTTACCGATAGTTGGGTGCTGGCGCATTATGATGACGGACATATTGCCGGAGAATCTATTTACAGCTACGAATTACAGGAAGACGGTACATTGGATTTTGAGCTTGTAGCATCTCACAATCAGGATTGATTCCAAAAAAATTTATTAATCTGAAGCCATTTCAGCAGAAATTAAAAAAGATAAAAAAGCCTCACAAATCAGCGTTATAATATTATTAATTTGAAGGCTGTTTCCGGCAATTTTGGTATCTTCAGGAATAGATATTAAACAGAAAATTACTTATTATGAAGACACAAATTCAATTTGTAAATACCGACTCGCAAATCTCTGCTGAGCAACTGGTACAGCGAAAATTAGATAAACTGGAAAACAAATATGATTTTATTATAAGTGCAGATGTGTTGTTTAAAGAAGAAAATGACAACACCGGTAAAGGAAAAACCTGCGCTATTAGACTTAGTCTGCCTGGCCCAATTATTCACGCCTCTTCAAATGAAGAAAGCTTTGAAGCAGCTGCAGCAGAATCTGTAAAAGATGTAGAAAAACAACTGAAGAGGAAAAAAGAAGAGATGAAAGATCACCAACAGCGATAGTTGGTTGCTTTTAATAGTAGTAACTAAGCAAAAAAGGCTGCACAAAGTAATTTTGAGCAGCCTTTTTTAATGCTTTTAAAACTGATAAAAATGGCTATGCTACCCGGGTGATTTTCGCGCCCAGTGCTTTTAACCTACCGTCGATATCTTCATAACCACGGTCTATCTGCTCAATATTATGTATCACAGAAGTTCCCTTTGCCGAAAGTGCAGCAATTAATAATGAAATCCCCGCTCTAATATCGGGAGAACTCATCGTGGTTGCCCGCAAACTAGATTTAAAATCATGACCTATAACCGTCGCCCTGTGTGGATCACATAAAATAATTTTCGCCCCCATGTCTATCAGCTTATCCACAAAAAATAAGCGACTCTCGAACATTTTTTGATGTATCAGCACACTTCCGCGTGCCTGGGTGGCTACTACAAGCATGATACTTAAAAGATCGGGGGTGAATCCCGGCCATGGCGCATCACTTATATTCATTATGGATCCATCGATAAAACTCTGAACTTCATATCCGTCCTTATGCGCCGGAATGAAAATATCGTCCCCCTTCTGCTCAACTTTAATCCCCAGTTTCCGGAAGGTAACGGGAATAAGCCCAAGATCATTCCAGGAGACATTTTTTATTGTAATCTCACTTTTGGTCATGGCAGCAAGACCAATCCAGGAGCCAATCTCAATCATATCGGGAAGTACACGATGTGTACAACCTTTTAAGGATTTCACTCCTTCGATCTCCAGTAAATTAGAACCTACGCCTTTAATGTTAGCACCCATGCTGTTAAGCATCTTACAGAGTTGCTGCAGGTAAGGCTCACAGGCAGCATTGTATATAGTGGTTTTACCATTTGCCAGTACAGCGGCCATCACGATATTTGCAGTTCCTGTTACTGATGCTTCTTCCAGCAACATATAAGTTCCCTGTAGACCCGATTTTGGTGCTTCCACACCATAAAAACGCTCTTCCCTGTTATATTTAAATTCAGCCCCTAATTTTATAAAGCCTTCGAAATGGGTATCAAGTCGGCGTCGGCCAATCTTGTCACCACCAGGTCTTGGAATATATCCTTTCCCAAACCTGGCAAGCAACGGCCCCACCAGCATGATGGAACCACGTAATCCACTTCCCTCCTGCTTGAATTTATCACTTTCAAGGTAGTCCAGGTCTATTTCATCGCTTTGAAAGGTATAACTGCCTTTACCTATTTTTTCGATCTTTACCCCTAAGCTTCCAAGAATATTGATGAGCTTATTTACATCAAGAATATCAGGAATATTGTGAATAGTTACTTTTTCGGAAGTTAAAAGTACAGCACAAACAATCTGTAAGGCTTCATTTTTTGCTCCCTGAGGATTTATTTCACCGCGCAGCGCATGACCTCCTTCAATTTGAAAAGTTCCCATGAAAATTTATGTGATTTTTAGTAACGTTTGCGGCCTCTGGTACGATGTGCCTTTTTCGCCGGCTTTTTCGTGTATTTTTTGTTGCCCCTCAACAGATCTGATGCTTCACTAAGGTCTTCTTCTGTAGCTTTCACATCAATTTTTCCACCACTTAATTCCCTCAAATGGTCAAAGATCACCTTGTCATCCACGGTATCCTTGTTCCAGCTTAAGTAAGATTTTTTCATGTGATTGGCAATCGTAAAGATAAGACCCTCCTTTAGATCTCCTTCTTCCCAACTGTTGGCAACATCAATCATTCGTTTAATGTTATTCCCGTAGAACCTATACTTAGGAAAATTCTGCGGATAGTCCATTCTGTCGGGTCTTTCTGCAAGTAATTCTCTCGAAGGTTTCGGGAACGGACTATCAACATCAAGTTTGAAGTCACTAATGATGAATAGTTGATCCCAAAGCTTATGCTGAAAGTCAGGTACATCCCTAAGATGCGGATTCAGGTTCCCCATCACCGAAATGATTGCTTTCGCAACACGGTTTCTCTCTTCATCGTCTTCCAGTTCAACGGCGTGTTCCACCATTTTTTGAATATGACGTCCATATTCAGGAATGATTAATTTACTCCTTTCAGAGTTGTATTCTAATTCGTTTGTCAAAATTGATAGTTATAAGGTGATAATATACTGTAGAAGTTTATCGCCTGCAAAATACTAATTATTCTTCAGGAAACTATGACTGTAGGTATTATTTTCTGATTTTAAAGCTTCAGAAGCCCTTTTAAAGAGAAATAACCCCTTCAATTTTTTCAGCTACTTCTTTATATTTATCGATTACAGAGTCGGGGTCCTGCATTTTTACATTTACAGAAACACTCGTATAATTCCCTTTTCTGGATTTTTTGGTAGTGATCACCGCACCCATATTATCAAAAATATTTTCTATCCCTACAATTTTGTCGTCGCTGGTGGGGACTATAAATTTGTACAGGTACACCGAAGGCCAAAGGGCCGTATCATATAATTGAGACCTTAATTTCGCGTAAAATTCTTCCGGATCTTTTTGCTCACTCATAATTGTCTTGCTTCATTTATCCTGCAAAGATACCAAGTTAAGATCTATTTTTTAAATCAAATTCAAATCCCGAAATTTGCAACGTGAAAAAGAAGAAAATAGTTATTACCGGCGGCCCTGGTACAGGAAAAACTTCCATCATTAAAGTTTTGGAAGAGAATGGATATCATTGTCTTCATGAAATTTCAAGACAAATTACCCTACAGGCCCAGAAAGAAGGCATTGATCAATTATTTCTTGCGCAACCCTTGCTTTTTAGCCAAAAGCTGCTGGAAGGTAGAATTCAGCAACATGCAGAAGCAGATAACTTTGATTCTGAAGTTGTGTTTATAGATCGCGGTGTACCAGATGTGGTGGCGTATATGGATTACTTCGGAAATGAATACCCCCCTCTTTTTAGAGAAGCTTGTGAGCAGTATTCCTATGATGCTGTGTTTTTGCTCCCGCCCTGGAAAGAAATTTATGTGAGCGACAATGAGCGCTACGAATCTTTTGAACAGGCAGTTTCCATACACGACCATCTGGAAGATAATTACAAAAAAAGTGGCTATAATCCTATAGAAGTGCCAACCGGCAGCGTAGAAGAACGTTTTTCTTTTATTATTGACCACCTTTCCTGATCTATTATGCAGGAGCCACGGCAAATACTTGAGAAATACTGGGGACACAGCTCCTTCAGGTCGCTGCAGGAAGATATCATCTTAAAAGCAGCAAACAACGAAGATGTACTTGCCCTGCTGCCTACCGGTGGAGGGAAATCTCTTTGTTTTCAGATCCCCGCGCTCCTCAACCCTGGAATCTGTATTGTGGTTTCCCCATTGATCGCTTTAATGGAAGACCAGGTAAATGCCCTGAAGGAAAAAGGCATTAAGGCACTGGCAATTACAGGGGGTATCCCTTTTTCTGAACTGGACACCCTGCTGGACAACTGCATCTATGGCAACTACAAGTTCCTCTACCTTTCCCCGGAAAGACTACAGCAGGATATCGTACAGGAACGAATTCGGCAGATGAACGTCAACCTCATCGCAATAGATGAAGCACACTGTATATCGCAGTGGGGCCACGATTTTAGACCTGCCTACAGAAATATCATGGTACTGCGGGAAATAAAACCCGATGTGAATGTGATTGCCCTTACCGCTTCGGCTACAAAAGTGGTGGTAAAGGATATCGTCGAACAATTGCAGCTGAAAAATACTGCTATCATTAAAAAGTCCTTTGAACGAAAAAACATTGGATATTCCGTTAGGGTGGTTGAAGACAAAAACTATTACCTGGAAAAACTGATAACGGAACACGAGGAAGCAGTAATCATCTATGTAAGGACGCGAAAGGCCACTGTAGAAATCTCCACCTATCTGGAGCAAAAAGGCCATAGTGCAGCTGCTTTTAACGGCGGACTCTCAAAAAAGGATAAATCGGTACGGCTGAATCAGTGGTTAAAGGGCGAGAAACGGATCATGGTTGCTACCAGTGCCTTTGGGATGGGAATCGACAAAGCCAACGTGCGAACGGTGGTACACATGAACCTTCCCGAAAGCCTGGAAAGTTATTTCCAGGAAGCCGGAAGGGCCGGAAGGGATGAACAGCCTGCCAGGGCGGTGATCCTCACCAATGAAAGTGATGTTCCGTTGCTTAAGAATCAGTTTTTATCTACCCTGCCCGATGTTGCATTTGTAAAGCTGGTATATAAAAAGCTTATCTCGTATTTCAGGATTGCTTTTGGCGAGGGAGAAGGCAGCAGGCACGACTTCAATTTCTCACATTTTTGCCATACCTACGACTTGAATCCTTTAAAAGCCTACAATACACTTCAGTTACTAGACAGAGCCAGCGTGCTTCAGCTATCGGAACAATTTCAGAAGAAAACCAGGATACAATTTCTAATTTCTCACCATCAGCTTTCGTACTTTCTGGAATCGCACCCACATTTTGAAGCTGTGGTGAAAGCGATTTTGAGAACTTACGGCGGTGTATTTGAAAACCAAGTGGAAATTAATTTACAGATCATCTGCTCCAAAGCAGGCACGATTCCTTCCGAAGCAACTAAGATCCTTCAGCACCTTCATAAAGAAAAGATAGTCGATTTTGAACATGAACAACATGATGCTTCGGTAACATTTTTGGTGCCCAGGGAAGATGAAAGCACCATAAATCCTCTGGCTCCATATATAAAGCTTCAGGAAAGCACCAAAAAGGAAAAAATAGCAGCCGTGCTTGAATATGTTCACAACACCCAAAAATGCCGGAGTGAACAGCTGCTGAATTATTTTGGAGAAAAGGATACGTCCCCCTGCGGAATTTGCTCGGTATGCCAAGCTACTCCTGAGCCTCTTTCCAGAGAAAAAATTAAAAAGATATATTATGCTATTGTAGGCCTGCTGGAGGAGAAACCTTATTCTTCCCGGGAGATTGCCGAAAAACTGCCTTTTGATGAGCAGCATATCGTTAGCGTATTGCAATTACTGGTGGAAAAGGATGCTTTAGCAACCACTCCATCGAACACTTATAAACTGAAACATCTATGAGAAATCTAAGAATAGTATTTATGGGAACGCCCGATTTTGCTGTGGAAACACTAAAAGCGATCGTGGAGGCGGAATATAATGTGGTTGGGGTGATTACCGCACCCGACAGACCGGCTGGCAGAGGCAGAAAACTCCAGCAATCGGCTGTGAAAAAATACGCCATGGAGCAGGATTTACCGGTGCTCCAGCCCACCAACCTTAAATCTGAAGAATTTCTGAAAGAATTAAAAGGTTTAGAGGCCAACCTTCAGGTAGTGGTAGCCTTCAGGATGCTGCCCGATGTGGTTTGGAAGCTTCCGGAATACGGCACATTTAACCTGCACGCTTCCCTCCTTCCGCAGTACAGGGGTGCAGCGCCAATCAACTGGGCCCTGATCAACGGAGAAAAAACAACCGGAGTCTCCACCTTTTTCATAGACGATAAAATAGACACCGGGGAAATGATCCTTCAGGAAGAAGTGACTATAGATGCTACGGAAGATGCCGGAAGCCTCCACGACAAACTGATGGAAACAGGCGCAGCTCTGGTGGTGAAGACGCTTCAGCTAATTAAGAAAGGTCCGGTTAAAACAGAGCCGCAAAAAGAATCAAGAGATTTAAAAACAGCACATAAGCTTACAAGAGACAATACAAAGATAAACTGGCATCTTCCCCTTGATGAAATCTACAACTTCATTAGAGGCCTTAGCCCCTATCCCGCTGCGTGGACAAGTATGGTTAACGGGGACAATGAACTTACGGCCAAAATCTTTCGGGTAGAAAAAGAACTAAAGGACCACGATCTTGAAATTGGAAAAATAATTCAGGTAGAAAAAGAAGTAAAAATTCCTGTGAAAGAAGGGTTTATCAAACTGAAAGAAATCCAGTTGCCCGGAAAACGGAAAATGGAAGTAAAAGATCTTTTAAACGGATACAATTTTTTTCCGAACGCAAAAGTACTGTAAACCCTTATCAACACTGAATTCGTTAAATTCTGATAAAAACAAACCAACTTTATTAACAATTTGCCAAAGTTATCAACAATGCAGGGCATTTCCCTTGATATTACTTGCACGGCTGAGATTTCCATATAAATTTGTAGAGCAAATTAATAAAAGTTTAACCAACAACTATCTAAATTTCAAATTATGAACAAAACAGATTTAATCGATGCAATGGCAGAAAACGCCGGGATTTCTAAAGCAGCAGCAAAAAAAGCTTTAGAGTCTTTTCTTGAAAACGTAGAAGGATCTCTAAAAAAAGGAGACCGCGTATCTTTAGTTGGTTTCGGATCATGGTCAGTTTCTAAAAGAGCTGCCAGAGAAGGAAGAAACCCTCAAACCGGTAAGACCATTAAGATTGCTGCAAAAAATGTAGTGAAGTTTAAGGCAGGAGCAGATTTACAGAAAGCTGTAAACTAATACAGGCAAACGCTAAGAAAATACTAAACTCTCCCAACCGGGAGAGTTTTTTTGTTAAAATATGTTGGCCAACGTTTGAATGTGAGAATTATTTTTTTAGATTTAACGGAAAGAATATAAATATGCTAACACTAAAACCAGCCAAAGGACATCTTTTAGTTGCAGAGCCTTCTATCATTGGAGATATAAGCTTCAATAGATCTGTTGTGTTGTTGGCAGACCACACCGAGAGTGGATCTATTGGATTTATCCTTAACAAGGTGCTGGATTTTTCACTCCAGGACCTCGTTCCGGAAATCAAAGGTAATTTCAAAGTCTATAACGGCGGGCCTGTAGAACAGGACAACCTATACTTTATTCACAAGGTACCGGATCTTATTCCCGATAGTATCGAAATTGCCAGTGGAATTTACTGGGGCGGGAATTTTGAAGCGGTGAAACAGCTAATCGATCAGGATCTTATTACAAATGAAGAAATCAAAT
The DNA here is from genome assembly GCF_014651535.1 of Salinimicrobium marinum. GTDB lineage: Bacteria > Bacteroidota > Bacteroidia > Flavobacteriales > Flavobacteriaceae > Salinimicrobium > Salinimicrobium marinum. The sequence continues at coordinate 50,041 of NZ_BMXB01000003.1, read as the reverse complement.
TCTTTCTCGGTTATTCGGGATGGGATTACGAACAACTCAATGAAGAGTTGAATGCCCGTTCCTGGGTCGTTATTGAAAATCAGGATAACAGGGAGATTATAAACCGGAAACCAAGAACCTTCTGGAAAGAAAAAATGTTACAACTAGGTGGTAACTACGTAATCTGGTCAAATGCTCCCGAAAACCCTACATACAATTGATTATCCCAGCCGTGCCTTTACATTAAGTTTAGAGAGCAATTCTTTGGTCAGCTCTGTCCTAAATTCCTTTTTCCTGTATTTGTTTACCGGCTGAATCCCCACAATAACATTGGTTATAAATAATTCATCTGCTTTTTGAAGTTCAAAAGGAGAGATAGATTCTTCTATCAAAGTGTAATCTGGCAGCGTCTTTATTATTTCAATTAATTTGCCTCTAAGGATTCCTTTAAGACAGCCATCGGTCAAAGGAGGAGTTTTTATCGTTTTTCCTTTTACCAGGAACAGGTTTCCATTAAGGGCTTCTACCACACTTTTATTCTCATTGAGGATAAGACAGTTCTGGTATCCGTTTTCTTTTGCAAAGATGCTTCCAAGCACGTTCAGCGCTTTGTTATTGGTCTTTAAAGTAGAAAGTAAGCCACTGTTGACATAATGATCCTTAAAAAGCTCAATTTCATAGAAATCATCCTTCAGGAGATAGAAAGGTGAAGGAAGCTCTTCAGCAGTGATGAAATATCCGATATGATAAGTTTCGGGCGAATAGAATCCGCCTTCTTCTCTATACACTGAAAACCGGATACGTGCAGGAGAATTCTCAAGGCCATTCGCTTTTAAAAGTCCGGTGATCTCTTCTTCCAGAAATTCGGGTGAGAAGTTCCCCGGAATTTCCATTCTCATAATTCGCATAGAAGCCATAAGCCTGAAATAATGATCTTCCCAGAACATTATTTTGGAATTCACTACTCTTATAGTTTCAAACACTGCATCACCATAGGCGAACCCCCGGTTGGTAACAGAGAGATGTGCATCATTGGGTGCTACTGTTTGCCCGTTCAAATTGATCATAAAAAAACCCGTTTTACAACGGGCAAAGGTACTATATAAAATGGGATTTTTAAACCGATCCCAATACCTGTTTTAAATCTGATATCATATTCTCCCAAAGCATCTTTCCTTCATCCACCTCATCTTCTTCAGCGAAATCTGTGATCATGATAGATACATCTTTAGTAATATCATCCACCTGAATTCTTATTTCAAAATAATAAGAAGTATCCTCATCTGCAACCCAACGGAATTTTACTCTTTCCCCACTTTTCTTACTAATCAATTTTGCTTTTTCTTCACTGCCTTCCCAAATAAAGGTGAACATTTCCCCCCTTGAGTTAACATTGTCGGCATACCATTCACTCAAACCAGAAGGAGTGGCGATATAATTGTACAACAACGATGGGGAAGCCTGGATAGGAAATTCCAATTCATACTTTATTTTTTCTTCCATTCTTTGGGTCTGTTTTTGATTCGGGGCAATATAAATATTAATTAGTAACTCTAAAAGAAATCAAAATAAATATTTTAGAAAAGATTATTTGCCACAAGATAAAATGTTTTTATATTTGCACCCGCTAAAAGAAACCACCGAGGTGCTGAGAGCTTAGGATTACAGCGAAAGGCAGGTTGGCGAATCCTGATAATATCGGGAAATTAAAATTTCGGATTTATAACCCGAAGAACATTAAGGCGAGGTAGCTCAGTTGGTTAGAGCGTCGGATTCATAACCCGGAGGTCACGAGTTCAAATCTCGTTCTCGCTACTAGTAAAATAAAGGCTTTCGAGAAATCGGGAGCCTTTATTTATTTAATGGGTACAACTTAGGTGCAACATTGGATCAAGCCTAAGTAACCTAGGACTTTTCCCGGATCATTCCTAAATGTTGTGGACTAGCCATTTTCATAACGGCTGAAAATATAAGTGATCACACCTTGGTGGTCTTTCCATGAAAAATCAAAATCAAGTGGGGATTTACGGCTTTCATTCAGGAAACGTTCAAAATAAAGAACCAGTTCTATAGGATTTTTATGTTGTGACCCATTTCGTGATTTCCCCAATTTCACTGTTTAATCTTACTTAAGAACTGCTGATAAAATAAAGGGTCATTTTGAAGAGAATGACTTTTAAAGAACCTAACTAATGTTCTGCCAAATGGAATTCTTAACCACTTTTCTATCATTCAGTTCTTATAATTCTTCCAATGAATTTCAGTTCATTACAATATTCTCAGTTTTTCCTTAAAAACCATAACACTTCTATTTTAATGAGCTATCCTTATTCTTAAAACTTTCAAATTGTTTTCTTCACAGGACACTGTCTTGTAATTTTTCTGTTTCAAATCGTAGAGATGGAAAAACAGCCTTACATCACCTTTAAGATCAGATTACAAACGGCCGAAGAATTCCGAAATTATTCTAGACAGTTAGGCAAACAACAGTCTGAGACTCTTCAGTTGATGCTTGATTTTTTTAAGGTCAATCGACTTTCTCCTTTAGAGGAATTGGGACCTAATTTTATCACCCTGGAGAAAAGGATCAAAGACAGGATCAATGCTTTAGTGGCTATCCTTAAAGATATTGAAAAAACCCAAACTAAACCCACGCATTCCATGCTCCAGTTGCTTTTCCAGGAAAGCCCGATTACAAAAAAGGAAATTCTCAGAGAAAAGAATCAACAGGATCTTTCCAATGACAACTCTCTCCATTTCGAATTACTGGCTGCTAAATCAATGGAAAAAGACCTGAGAAAAAAACTAACCGAAAAGACTGAGGACCTCAAACAAATTCTGGATAGAGTTGCGGTGGTGCGAAATAGTTTCGGAAGGCCATACCTGCGCCTCAATTTAACTAAAGAAGAATTTGAGCAGCTAAAATCAAGAACATAAAAAGGCAATAGAATGTATCTCACTATTACTCCTCAGAAGTTATCTCAAAACTACTCCCAAAGTGTCAGCTACTTTGTCTCCTACCTTGAAAAGGAAAACAAAAGCAGGGAATCGGGGCAATTGGAATTGTTTTTCAATCAATATGGGGAGAATCTAAATCCCTCTACAGTGATACAGGAAATTGACGCGAACACGGCAAAACTTAATAAAATTGAACCTAAATACTACTCCATCACCATCAATCCCTCCAGGCACGAATTAAAACATGTCGGGAATAACATCGATTCTCTTAAGAAATATACCAGAGAAGTAATGAAAGAATATGCCCGCACCTTTAATCGAGAAATCAACGGGAAACCCATTAACATAACTGACATTAAGTATTTTGCTAAAGTTGAACACCAGCGTTCTTTTAAAGGAACAGACAGGGAAATAAAGGAAAATGCTCCGTATGTAAAGGAAATTAAAAAACTGGAAAACAAAATCCGCAAAGTCTCTCGAGGTGAAATAAAAGGGAATATCCGGGCAATCGAAAAGGAGCTGCATAGGCTGAAATTGGAAGCTCCACATAAGATCAACGGTGAAATAATCCGACAGGGCATGGGAAAGGAAGGCTTACAAACACACATCCACATTATTGTAAGCCGAAAAGATGCTTCTAATTCCTATAGCCTATCTCCCGGGAGTAAATATCGCTCCTCTGAAGTGATGATGCATGGAAAAATTGTTAAACGAGGGTTCGAAAGGGATCAGTTCTTTGAAAAAGCTGAAAAGACTTTTGATAAACTATTCGGGTACAATCGCAATTACGTAGAGTCTTATCTGGCACGGAAAACCTTCATAAAGCAACCTAAACAGTATTACGCGCACTTAAACACTTTATCAGTGGTAGAAAAAAGAATAGCTTTCCAGATCCTCGGTCAGACAGGGATTTCCATTCCTCACCTGAATATAACCCCTAACCAGTTATCGTTCGCCCTGAAGCATTTAAAGAAAGCCCTGGAAGTGGGCATCAGGTCTAGTTCCATTGGATATTAAAAATATGATTACAGAATTTTATTACAGTGTTGTTACTCTCCTCGCCGCCAGTGGGATCTTCTGGTATAGCCTGAAAAAGACCGACTGGGGCTATTTCATTAATCTCTCCTTGATTTTAATTATTTTCTTCTTGCATCAAAAATTTAAAACAGAATTATATCATTTACTTGTACTGATCCTGTGGTACCTTCTTCCTCTACTTTTATTAAATACGGTGTTATATGTATTCGTGAATACTGAAGCGAGAAGAGATATTCCTAAAAAATACCAGGTGAAATTTTTACTCAAGGAAGGGAAACTGACTATTGAAAACTTCAGAAGGGGCGTTTCTATAATTGGTGCCGCAGGTAGCGGCAAAACGGAAAGTGTGATTTATAATTTTCTTAAACATTTAAGTAAACATTCATTTTGTGGAGTGATCCACGACTATAAAAGCTTTGAACTTACAGAAATCGCTTACCCCCTTTTCAAGGATAATGAGATTCCTTTCTACATTGTTTCCTTCGATAATATTTACCACCGGGTAAATCCTATTGCCCCCCGTTATCTACCCGATGAAGAAAGTGTGAACGAAGTTTCCCGGGTCTTGCTGGAGAATCTGCTGGAACAAAAGGATTCCATCTCATCCGGCACTACAAAATTCTTCAATGATACCGTAGAAGGCCTTATCTCCGGACTCATCTGGAAACTGAGAACGACATATCCTGACTTTTGTACCCTGCCCCATCTAATAGCAATTTATCAGTTTCTGAACACCGAAAGCCTTGTCAATTTCCTTAGCTCCGATCTCACCTCCAAAGCCATGGCTGATGCCTTCATCAGCGGGATAGAATCTGAACGACAAACCGCAGCCGTAAAAAGTACGCTTGCCAATGCTCTGAAAAAACTGAGCACTCACCGTATATTTATGACGTTGTCGGCTGATGAAGTTCCTTTGGATATTAATAATCCTGAGAATCCTGCGGTAGTCTCTATAGTAAATAATCCAAAATTTGAAACCGCCTACTCTCCTGCTATTGCGACAATTATTCATACCATCTCCAAACAAATGAGTGTGCGAAACAGAGCGTCGTCCTTCTTGCTTATGGAAGAAGCTCCAACCATAAGACTGCTTCATATGCACCGTATTCCGGCCACCCTAAGAAGCTATGACATCGCTACGCTCTACGTCATGCAGGATAAAATACAGAATGAATTGCTTTATGGTGATAAAGCCAGCAGAGCAATCCTTAGCAATCTCTCTTACCAGTTCTTTGGGAAGGTGAATGATCCTGACACAGCAAAATATTACGAGCGCTTCTTTGAAATTGTAAAACGTCAGAGTATCAGCATTAATCGGGGTGAAGGACTGGATTTTGACACAAGGATTACGAAAAGTGAACGGGAGGTTTCCAAAATCCGGTCGGATGCGTTCTTCAGATTACAACCTGGAGAATTTGTCAGCTTTGCCGATGGCAAGGAGCAGTTGGTAAAATTTAAATTTGAAAACATTGAAAAAAATCTACCTCTGAAATTTAAAGGCTATTCTGAAAATGAAATTAAGGCAAATTTTGAACGAATTCATGGCCAGGCGAGGAAAATCTTTGGAAAGTAAGGGAATGCTTGGTTATCTTATTTCTTCAAAAATTACATATTTGCCTGCCATTCCTTAAAATCTTAATTTTCTTACAGCCCCTCCTGTTCCTGGGCAAAAAGGACAAATAGATGGAAAAATCGAAAGATAAAACTCCTGCAATTTTTACGAGTTTAAAATAATACTGCTAATTAAAAATTATCCTGAAGAAGACACTGACTATGGAAGCAATTTGATCATTCTAATTAATTTTATCCTCTGAACTTCAAATCTAAATATCTACTCCCCCTCTTTTCGCGTACCTCTACCTCTATCCGTTGATTTTCACCCACAGTGAACTTTGGCAATACATATACGAATATCTTTTTCTGATGATGTCTTATTATCTCTGGAAAATTTAATTTGAATAATGGATTTGTCAGCAGTTTTTGATAGGATGCATTCCGCTTTTTATTTCCCTGCGTGAGATAGACATTCAGATAGTTTACTTCGAAATCTATTTCAGATCTGTTTTCGAGTTCAAATACAATGTAGGTTTCCCTTCTGTAATTAATCAGGTCTTTGACACTCAGCTTCAGCCTGTCCTTCCTACTGGATTTCAAATGTCCCGTTGACGTATTTAGGTAATATTGGGAAAGCTTCTGGAAGTAATTCAATTTCGCTGTACTGTCTTTCAGTACCTTTTGATCATTTGCAATAGCTACTTCTTCCTTAGCTATATTTTGCTCATCCAGTACAGGAATCTCGTTGCCTATACTTGCCGTTGGTTTCACGAAATAATTCAGTTGTGGCAGGTGCTCTTTGTACTTTACATACCAGGAATAGATTTGTCCATCAGAGGTCAGAACCAACAAACTACTGTCTTTTCCCGGCAATGCCTTGAGCAGACCAAAGTATTGTGGATTCTCTTCATTAAAACTGAAAGTATAATTAGTTGCTCCTACGATTCCCTGCCTTACCTGACTGGGAAAAAATAGGGAGACATTGTGCTTCTCATTGGCAAAAATAGTATCCAAAACTTTGTTGTGCTGTGCAAACACATTATGTGAAACTATTAGAACGATGAATAAAATTTTCTTCATAATTGAGGTTTTAAAATAAGTTCATATTGATCCAAAACTGTAACCTTCAGGTTTCTGTTGTTACGCCTAAAAATGTTTTTGATCCCGCTAATCTGCGGAACTCCTGTGATATTGATGTCCTGTACTACATCATCCAGCACCTCTCTTGACGCTTCTGCTTTAAAACTATTTTCTACATAAACACCTTCATTGCTGTCCTGCAGGTCGAAAGCCTTCAGGTCAACAGCTGTATGGTTAATATGGGTTATCCTGATATGTAACCTGTTCGGCTGAAGACTGACAAAACCATAAATCAGGGTGTTTTCCGAGTATCTCTTCCCGTTTATCAGGGCCGTTTGGGATAAGATTAGCTCCAATCTATCATTCACCCGTACCACCTGGTTGCCGTGGACTCTTGCCGCTATTAGGGTGTCAGTTCTTTCCGCAGCTTCTGGTAAAACCTGGTCTCGTTTGGTAACACGGAAAAACTCTCTATGGGCAATTGAAAAATCATCTGTGGTAGTTGCCTGTTCCAAGGGTCTATTTTCCAGTGAATCCAGGTCAGGGAGATAAGTTTCCTCTTCATAACCTTCACCCCAATCTTCTATCTTATAATTCATACTTCCATAGGAATATATACTATCCGCCACCCTTTGCTGATCATCTTCTTCCTGTACAGGATCAAAAGCCCCCAGAGAATCCAATAATTGTTCAGAATATATGCTGGGGGGATCTGTTTGATGAACCTCCTTAAGGTCATTAAGTGCATCCAGTTTTGAGGTATAATTTACTTTGTCCTCCTTAAGTTCGGGCACCAAAGGCTGATCCAAATGTTCCATAGCCTGCTCATCCTTCATTAGGATCAATGTCGTATAAGCAACAATGAAAATAATAACAATAGCCACCACACTAAAAAAGACGATTTTGTTTTTCTCAATTTTCATTTTCCACTTTTCTTAAACTGTTTTCAAAAAAATTTGTGATTAATAATCCATGGGTATTCCGGGGAAAATGCCTGTCGACTTTTACCAATTGACCTTTAGTAACCATGGTATAAACATCCACCACGGATCCTCTGTTTATTTCAAAGGTTATTGTAGTCCGGAATTCATATGGCTCTGCTGCTAGATTCAATTCTGTATCTACCTCGTTTACCTTCTGCACCAAAGAATACTGAATGAGCCGGTTATATAACCCGTCAGCTTTTTTCTGTCTGTAAATATTATCCACGGAACTATCCCCCAGCCACAGTGCCTTTTCTAAATTTCTTTCAAAATTACTGGCATCCAGGCCGTAGAAGTACTGATGAAATAACTCCAGATGTGCTAATGCTTCTACCTCGATATTTTCTTGTTCTGAAATAAGCTTCAGTGGAATGACTGAGCCATCTGTATTTACCGCGAACATGCTGTTAAGCATCTTGTTGTTAATGTCAAAAACAGACCAAAGGGAGAAGACATTACTCAGGAATGCTACAATTACTACGCTCAGTACTATAAACCGGTTGATCTTCAGGACGGAATAAATGCTTTTATAAGGTGTTTTCATGATGTTTGATTATGTTCAGGAACCAAAAATTTGGAATGTAAAAGAGATCGCTCTCCTGTATAATTTAAATTTTAAAAAAACGATGAATCCAATGGAACCAAGCTGTACAATAGGTGCAAACACCCCACTTTGAGATCCTGTCCCCATTAGGTTTCCCCAGAAGTTGTTGTTTATTTCTTCATACAATAGATTTATGAAGACATTGACCAGAAAGAAAGCCGGAACGATCATATACACAGCTGCATATAATTTGAAAAAACGATATCCCATCTCCCGGAACTTTTCAAACACAGCCATCGCCATTACAAGTGGAAAAAATGCCTGCAACAGTCCTAGTAAAAAATAGCGCTCCGCAAGAAATAACGGGTAGATGAACAGATCCATTAACCACAAAAAGAGACCGACGATAAATGCCACTACTTTCATGGGGTAGAAAGGAGTAATTAGATACTCGTATAACAGACTCATCGCTTTCGAGGCCGCTTCAACAAAATTGATATCTTCCTCAATTTCCAAATCCTGCATTTGCAATGGAAGAAGTGCCGGAGCTGTATTTCTGTACTGGGTTTCTATAGAAACCAGCACCTCATCAAAAAAATTCAGAATTTGTGTGGAAAAGATCACCAGCAGGACGACGATGAAATTTTTAATAAGCTCTCCCGGTGTAAGCCCCCAGGAATATCCATCACTGTTTACCGCTCTTTCATTGTACTTCTTAATGATATTCACCAGAAAGAAAACCAGGGCAAGAGCTTTCATTCCCACGATGGTATACTGGGAGAAGCTGCTCTCCTTGACAGTAGTGAACACTGCATCTATATATTCGATTCCTATGGAGGTCATCATCATTCTAGTAGTTAATCTTGCGATGGTTTAGTTTGGCCTGAGCTTCTCTGAACTCGATGATGTTGGTGTACCTTCTTTTCTTTAATTCGATCTCCGAAATCATCTCCCGGGATCGCTTTTTTTGTTCTTCAAGTAAATAGAGCCGCTCAGCATCTGTCATACTTAAAACATTACTCGAAAGAAGCTGCTGCATAAAATTCAGGTCCTGAAGGGAAATCTCTATAATGGAATTAAAGGATTCTGAAATGCGGTTGACCTCCTCCGGTTTTACATAGGGGGAATTTAAGATATGACGCAGATCCCGCTGTACCATATTGAAGAGCCGCTGATTGTTCTGTACAATTTCCTGTACCGCCTTCAGCTGCTTTATGGCCCTGCTGACCTGCTCCACCCGCTCTTTTTGCTCTTTGAGGAATCGGACGGTTTTTAATAGCTCCGAAGTTTGTTTAGCCGATTCTATTAAAGATTTACCGAGGGCAAGAAAATTTGTGTTATCGTATACCGGAACTCCCTGTGATTGCATTGTTTGCCAGCTGATTATTACCATTAAAAATGTTATTAATTTTTTTTTCATCGTTAAAGATTTTTGGTTACAAACTCATTAATCGCCATTTCCATTGAGCCGTACTTCTCGTAATACCGTAGTATTTCTTCATTTTCTTTCCCGTCTGTAAGAAAGGCGGCATAAACTTCTTTGGGTACCTCCAACCTGAAAATGTTACTCTCCCGCCCAATTTTGATGAACATTTCGGTATACTTCTGATCCCCGACGAGTTTGTTCTTAATGGATTTTAATTGGTTTAAATCATGGCTGGAAAGATTTAACCGCTTCTGAAGCTGGTCATAACCTTTTTCATTGTGCAGACTGTAAATCACCTGGGTGTTCTCGAGGATACTGGCCGAAGTAGCGTTCTGCGGAAGCTGGTTGATGGACTGAAGGATAATCCCAATGGCCCCGTTTTGTTTCCTGATTGCCTGGTAATAAAATTCCACGCTCTCCAGGACATTATCGAATTTCAATTGTTTAGCGAACTCATCAAAGAGAATCACTCCTTTTTCCGCCCTATTTTGCCAAATAGTCCTCTGAATAGCAGATTTGATCAGCTTGAGCATGACGGAAAGTATTTCTTTATTGTCCCTGATCTCATCCAACTCAAAAACGATCAGCCGTTTCTCTTCTATCCGGAAACTCTGGTCTTCCTGGATCTCGAACAGAAAGCTGTAGAGTCCCTCCTTTACATATTCTGACATGATGTGGAGAAAATTGTCCACATTAAAATAATCTGGATGAATGTGAAGGTGTGAAAGAAGGTTTTTTTCGTTCGCTTCAATAAAGCTGTAGAAGCTATTCATCGAATAGGTTTCCTGATTCTCCTTGTAGTAATATTGCAGGATCTTCTTGATGGCCACTTCCAGCCCTTTTGAAATCTCCACACCTGTTGCAAAAAGTTCGAGAAGGAAAGTGGTCAGGTCTTCCAGGTGTTGGGGATTAAGGTCTTCATCCCTGCGGATGTAAAAGGGATTAATACCAAGATTTTTTCCCTGTTCATACCTCAAGATCAAATGATCATCTGGATAAAGCTTCGCGAACTTACTGTAAGAACCTCCGAGATCAATGATAACCAACCTGGTACCATTCTCGAAATATTGTCGCAGGATGTTGTTCGCCAGAAATGACTTTCCTTCCCCCGTAGGAGCAAAAATGGCGAAGTTCCTTGCCTTGATCCTTTTCTTTTGTTCATCCCAGACATCTTTTAAGACTGGAATATTTTGTTGTCTATCACTGAAGATGATCCCCTTCTCATCTGATTTATAATTGGTGTTATTGATGTACAGACATAGAGCATGTTTGAGATCACTAACAAAGAGATCATCACTGCAAAAATTGGAAGTGAAACAGAAGAAACTGTTGAGAAAATAGTTCTTCCGTTCCTCTCCCAGGGGGTAATGAGGAATAATGTCCAGTTCCTTGAATTCGGTTTTAATTTTGGCGGTAGTCCTATCCAGACTTGCCTCACTACGATTCCAGTAAATGATATTGAGATGTCCGCGAATTATTCTGGAGGAGTCATCCTCATTTATTTTCCTGAAAATCTGTTCTAATTTATGCTGGATGACCTTATTCTGACTGCCAAAGTTGCTGCTCTTTTTAAGTTCTTCTATCCTTTTTTCAAGCAGGGTGCGCCACTTCCTTTTATCATCCATATAAAAAACCTGGTTCACTATATGGTTTTCTTGTAAGTCAAGTCCTAACCCGTCAAGAAAGCCCTGATGAAAAACAAAATCATCTGAAGTAAAATGGTCATTCCTTTTGCTGGACTGTACATATTCTCCAAAGCACAATTCACTATTTATAGCGAGAACATCGAACAAGTTTTGACCTATCTGAAGATGGGAACCGTTCAGAAGAATGTCCGTATCAAAATCTTCATTGAATCCGTTAAAGAAAGAATTTGACAGATTAAGGATTTCACCCTCAACCAGGGGAACCAACTTCAGTTTTTTACTATTACTAATAAAAGAAACCACGTCGTTAACAGCCCTGGTGAAATCCGAAAGGTCGTTTTCCATTTGAACGCTTATCTTCTTCGGGATTTTCCTGAAAGGATTGACATATTTTGGATTGTTCAGCGCCTTATTCTTAGGCAACGTAAAGTATATCAAACACCTATGCACCAAATGTTGTCTCCCTTTAAAATATTCGTAGGTAGCCTTTGCTAAAAAACTTTCCTTCGGAAGCTTTTCTGCACTATAATCCATCCTCCTGTAAATATCCTGTTTATGGATCACACAACCGGGTACCAACGATCGGAAAGCCTGAAACCAGACCCCGTGCAATTCCTCGAAATCTTTTTCAGACAAAGAATATATTTCCGGCAGCTCTGCTTCATAACAAAGCACTACATTTCCGTTGGTGGCAAAAACCATATTCCCATGGATATCTGCAATCGGATAATATGTTGTTAGATTAATTTTCATAAAATATTTCAGAGGATTTCTTACTGGAAATAAGTACTGGAAATACTTTCCTGAAGTACATCCATTGAGGGTTTGCAGCTACTTTTGAAAGAACAGCGTACATCACCAGGTTCAGGCTTACAGCCCCAATGATCATCAATAAACTGAAGGAAAAAATGATCACTAGCAGTGACCCGATAATACTGATCATCATTAATGCAAACAATGGAACAGGAAGGCCATAGATCAAAGCCTTTTTCCTGATGTCTCTATAGATCTCGTAGCGTTTCATTATACTACCATTCCTATAAGGTAAGTGAAGATCCCAACGACCGCCCCTGCAATTAGAACAAACACAAGCACTCGAGTGATTCCCTTTTTGAGGTCGGCATTTTCACCAAAAAAATGTCCGGCATTGAACAGGAAACCTACCAGGAAGATGATGCTCAGGATGACAGGGAATATTGCCCGTATTGTTCTGGCAATTTCATTAACGGAATTTTCAATACCCCCTATTTGGGCAAATGTGGGGATCGTGAAAAGGATGGTGCCAAGACTGGCATAAAGTGTTTTTTTCATCGGATGTTGATTTAAAAATTAGTCCGATGTGAAAATAATTAAGAAGAATACTCACCCTAATTGTAGGGCCGTGGTTTTAACTTATTTTAGAACTAGATTTAATGGAAATGTAAAATTTTAAAATAAAATCTGAAGATTATGAAACCTAATGGGCAGGATGATGGCTTGATATACGACCGAAACTTTAAGGAAGATACTTGAGCTGGAGAGAAAAATTCATTTTACAAGGATAAAAAAAAACGTAGGTGCCTGGAATAGATTCTGTTTTCGCAGTAGACCATATACATATAGGCAAGATTATGAGGAACAGGAACCGGTAATAATCACTCTCGCTTTCCTTGCGTTGGAGCCAGAAAAAGAACCTAATAGTTAAATCACGGAAAACTTCAAACCTGCAAATAAATATAAAGACCTGCTCTTTTCTTCGGATGATGGTTTGAGCATAATTGAAATGATCTATGACAGCGAAGGTAATCCTGTTTATTATCTCTTTCTACAGACAAATCCTGCCTTTGAAAACCATATTAATTTAAAGAATGTACAGGGAAAGACCATCCAGGAGATAATTCCATACTATGGAAGGAAGCGCCTTCAAACCTATCGAAAAATCGCAATCCATGGAGAGTCAGTATGGTTTGAATTTCAATCTGAGGAATTCAATAATTTCTGGTTCGATCTTTATGCTTTTAAAATAGGGAATAATACTAGCAGGCAGGTTACAGTAATATTTAGGAATATTACGGAACGTAAACGCGCTGAAGAGGAACTTATCAAAACAAAGAAGGAACTAGAAAAGGCAAAGAAATTACTTGAAAAACAAGCAGTCAAAGACCAGAAAAACCTTCTGGATAGCCGAGAATTGTTACAAACTGTATTTGATACAACCAGCCAGGCCATAGCGGTGTTTAAAGTCATATATAATGCGAATAGAACCATTAAAGATTTCAGGTTTTTAATGATAAATAAAGTACTGCGGGAAATGTATAAAGACGTTAATCCCGTAGGCCGTACTTACCTGGTGATCACTAGGTACGGGGTAATAATGGGAATTTTTGATGCCCTGAAAAAGGTGATGGAAACAGGTGTGCCATTAGATAAGGAGTTTTTTTATGATAAAGAAGGTTATCACCACTGGTTCCGGTTCACTGCAAGATCCCATGGTAACCTCTTAATAACTGCTATTGAAGATATTAGTGAAAGGAAGGCCGAGGCCCAGGAACTACAGGAAACCATAAGGTTTAAACAGCAGTTAGTTAGGACATCCCCTGAGACTATTATAATTATAAACCTTAATACTTTCACAGTACGATACATAAATAAGGATATTCTTCCGAAAGAAGGTTTGACCAAAGAACGAATTCAGGGAATTAATCCTTCTAAAGTAATATCTTTTATTCATCCATGGGACCGGGAAAAGCTTATAAATTTCCATAAAGCACTACTAAAATCTTCAGATGATGATGTTCATGATATAGAAATCAGGGTAAAACTGAGTGGCACTTATTGGGAATGGTTCAGCGTCCGAGGAAAAATATTTCATCGTAGGGATTCTTCCTGGGTAAATGAATATGTATTATTAGCCAGAAATATCACTCAGCAAAAAAAGGTTCAGAAGGATTTAATCAAAGCAGAGAAATTATCTATCCAAGGAGAAATAGCACGAACCTTAGCACATGAACTACGTAATCCATTAGCGAGTATTGGTATGGCAACTGATCTTATCAGGAAAAAAATTGATAGCAAGAAAGAAGAAATCACAAATTATCTTGACATACAAAGCAGAAGCACAAAAACAATTAATGATATGGTCAGTGGTTTACTTGATTCTTCAAATTACTCACCATCCGTCCTGAAAAGAGAAGATTTAGCAAGAATTATGGATGAGGCTCTTTCCAATACTCAAGATAGGATTTACCTCGCAGGTGTAAAAGTCGTCAAGAAGTACAGAACTCCCTGCTTCATTCAGGCTGATGAACAAAAGTTGTTAATTGCCATTTTAAATATTATAGTTAATGCCTGTGAGGCCACACCTCCTGGCCGCGGGTTGTTAGAAGTAAATATTGAAAAATCTACAACTGACTACGTCCTTAATAATAAAGACAATGGACATGGACTTGAACCTGAGCAAGTGGATAAACTGTTTGACGCATTTTATACGAATAAAAAAACCGGAGTAGGAATCGGTCTTAATTCAGTAAAGCATATTCTGAAAGAACATGATGCAAAAATAAGTGTATCAAGTAAATTAAACGAAGGAACGGCTTTTAACATCTGTTTTCCCAGACATGATAATGTTTAGTAGTTGGTTTGGAACTTTTATCCTATTTTTTTCCAGGGTACATCAAAACGGTGGTACAGGTTTCAGTGAAAACTTAATTTCTTTTTTATAGTCAGGTGGAGAGTTTTGTCCAGATTATAGGATGTGAACTTGCCTGCTGAGTCTCACTTTGCACACTTTCGTAAATACGGTATTGCCCCCTCTTTTCAGGCCATATTCCTCTTCTGTTCATACCAGTTTTTCGTACCTTCTTGAATAATTCTGGAGATAATAGCATATAATCTTTCTGTTTTAGATTTACTCCCATTCTATAGGCTCCCAGGCTATGGTAAGAGGCATCTTTCCCTTCATCATAATCAACATTGAATGTCGGGTGCTTCTGAACCTCCTTTAGAGATGTTTCACGTAACAATGGGGAGAGTGAAGCGCAATAGGATGGAGAATTAAAGGTTCCGGCTATTACAATTTCTTTATGACCGGCTGTCGTGAGCAACTCATAAACCTCAGAAATGTATTTTGTCTGAAAGCGTCTTTTATTGAATGCTAGTTCAATATCCGCTCCTGTTTCTTTTAGATGAGCTGATAATATCCATATAGATGTACCCCCGGGAGTAAAAATTTCGTACCTCTGGAAATCTTTCTCAAAAATAATTTGACCATTCACACAAGCATTCGAATGACTTTTTATAGATCCAATACCGTACCCGTTTTTGGTCATGATCCCTAAATCAAGGCCATTCGGATCATTTCCTGGTACCACCATTACTTCATCAAATCTTACATCCTCAGATAAAAAGTTTTCATTGAACTCCATTAGTGACTGCCTGTCTTCCACTTCCTGCAATAACAGGATATCAGGATTAACTTCTGTAATCAATTTAGCTTTGTTCTGCACAGCAATTTCGTCAATTGGAGTAGTGTATAATTTAATCCATCCATTCCAATGGGTAAGATGGGATGCCTTGTAATCTAAACAGGCGTTCCTTTTTCGTAGATAAAGTTGTCCCGCTTTTCTTCGCATAACCACGTAAGGTTCCAGGGATGATTTATGAAAACCTAACAGAAAGGATAACTCCCTCATTCGTACGAATTCATTATCCACTCGAGAATCCCTCTTCATCAAATCATCAAATTCTTCTATCCATGCAGTCAAAGACTGGCTTACTGATTTCTTCACAAGACTTCGGTCCCTGTGAAATATATTTTCCATGTTGAAAGTTGCTATTTTCATAATCTGATATTTTATTTTCTTTTGTCACGTGAATCGGGGGCAAATGCTATGAGATTGAATAAATGCCGCATCCTGCTCCTTACCCTGGCTCCATAACAATCCTCTAATTCATCTGAATTTAAATTTGTTGTTACATGGGTTTTTGTTTTGTGCCGAAGAAAGAGCTCGTAACGGGACAGGAGTATCTCCCCCATCACATTACAATCATTAGCGTTATACCTCCCCTCTGGTTCAATGCCCAGGTCGTCAAAACAGAAATAACCGCTATTGCCATAATCTTCAATGGTTTTAAATCCTAAATGATTAAATGCAAAAGCAATATTGCGGGTGGACATGACTTCATACGGCCGATGATGTGGTACTATGAATTTTAAAAGCTTCATTAAAGACGATTTTCCACATCCTACAGGTCCATTTAAAAGAATCCCCTTTTGAGGATCTATTCCTAATGCTTCACATTTTTCTTTATCCTGAATGAAATAAATACTTAACTTGAAGAGGGTTTCCCTGTCCTCCTCGTGAAGCCTAAATTTTTTCCCAAAAAGAATTTTTCCTTTGGCATCGAGATAAATTAAAATTTTGGAGAAATCGTAATGCACCTCTTTTTTCTTGAGATTTCCCAACGAAAAGGTGACATCTCCTTCCATTATTTCACAAGGGTTGATCATAACATTTGTTTTTGGTTACTTTCAGATAATCTTTTTTCTCAGCTTTCTTATTTTTTCCGGAGGTCCTTCTTTGAGACGGAGAATCCAGTTTTTAGCTATGGTTTTCCAATTCGTAATTACATGTTGTCCACTGATCTTCCACCCCACCCCGCGGTAATAATTGTAAAACCTCTCTCCTTCCGTTACACGACATTTTTCTTTTTTAAAAATTTTTATTATTTCATTTATTTCCGGAGTGCAAGCCTGTTTATTATTGTTTGTTTTTTGTTTGATAGTGTTGGTATAAGGTACCTTTGTCTATATACTACCTGTTTCTAAACCTGTACTGAATTTTAGCAGCTTAATCCGAATTCCTTTTTAAGGGTTGAAAGAGGGCAGATAAACAATGTATTTCCAGTAATGAAGATTTTTGAGGCAGCGATGATACGTGGCTTTTGAACCTATCGTTCCCATTCGTATCACCTCTTCCCTATTTGATAAAAAAGACCTGGGGAAACGGTGTAAATTCCAGAATTGGAATAAACTGCTATATAGAACGATTGTAGCATAATGATTTTTTTAGTAGCACTTCCTGGTGCTGATTAGTAATTCATTATGCTAATTTGTGGCAATTAATTCGGAAGAATTCACAAGAGGCTTCGTAGTACGAAAAAATTTAACACTCATAAATTTTTAGCTGAATGTCCCTTTTTCCTGACTTCGACATAAATCTGCTTCAAAAAGCATAAGACACTATATATTAGTGATTTAAGTCTTTTTGATTTGTAATTTTGGGTGACCCAGCACTTATTTTACTATTTTTAGACATGTTTGTACGAAAGAAGAAAAATAAAAGTGGTGTTATCAGTGTTCAGATCATTGCGAGGTTGATGGCGACTCGAAGTTATTGAAAACTATTGGGAGCTCTCAAGAGCCCAAGGTAATTGAGGAATTAGTTAATAAGGGAAAAGAGTACATCCAGAACTATCAGGGCCGACAAGTTTTAAATTTCAGTGATACAAAATCAGTTTTCCACGCTGTTTTCAATGCTGTTTCTTCTCATAAGGAAGTTGGCACCGAGCGGTTATTAGGAGCCATTTTTAATGATATCGGCTTTAATAAAATAGAAGATTCTCTATTTAAATATTTAGTCTTTTCCAGGCTTATCCAGCCAGTGAGCAAACTTAAAACCACAGAATACCTCTTTCTTTACAAAGAGATTGAAATTAGTTCACAACAAATTTATCGTTACTTGGACAGGCTTCATTCCCGACTGCAAAGACGCATTGAGGTCCATATTTGCATCTCCTTTGTTGCCTATAAAATACACAGAGAACTAGATAGACAACTCAAGGAAAAGAAAGCTAAAATCAGCGCTAATAAGGCTATTGAAATAGCCAAAACAATTTACAGCATTACCGCAAAGTTGCCTGATGGGACCGAAATAGAACATCTTCTAGTTACCAACCCAAGGCAAAAACAACTGATGAATATTTTCCCAGAGAATTTTGGGTGACAAAGTGTAGAAGTCAGAAGAATTCACAAGAGGCTTCGTAGTACGAAAAAATTTAACACTCATAAATTTTTAGCTGAATGTCCCTTTTTCAATGTAATTTTCGGCTGCAATATTAGTAAAAAGGGCCTGATGAGTGACAATTTTTTCGATGCTCATTTTCGTAGGACGAAAATTATTCTTCGTCATCTCTGGCCATTTTTGCCTCCAGGTTTAGTATAAGATTTTGGAGATATTTTGTCCTGTTCCCTTTGCGGGCTTTGATTTCAGAAAAGGTTTTGTAGAAGTTGTCCAGTCGAATGTTGAAGAAATCTTCAAAAGAGGAAATCAATGCATTTAGATCTGCTGTGCCATAGTTTAGATCCCCTGTAGCGTGTAAAGCATAAATAAGTTCCACAAGGGCAGTCTTTGAACCTGACCAAACCACAACTTTATGTTTTTTCTCTTTAAATATTTCTTTTTGACCTGACCTTAACTCCTGCATAGACTCTCTGACATAATGGATGAACCTGTACATAGCCTGAACCTTCGACCACAACATATCATGGGAAGTGGAAAATTCGGGGTACTGATAATAATTGATCATAGGAGTAAATGGAAAATTCTTGCGGTGGTTCCGGGTAAATAATTGATGATCCATATAGGAATGCCCCTGCTCCATGTAATGAACAAAATCATTGTTCTTGTGGAAGAATTTATTGATTTTTCGTAATTCCTTCTCGAAGAACCTCAATTGGAAATTATCACCGGCTATAGGTTTCCTCAATTCGCAAGACCTGACTTCTGTAAAATAAATCAGGTAGCTCATGGGACAGGGCTTTATGTTTTTAAAGAATTCTATTTCATCAGGAACATTTTCAAAATCTTCTTTTTCAATTAGTTCCTTTAATTGTGACAAGGTATTATTACACAAATCTATACCCGCATCCGCTTTTTTTAGAGAATCGGGGATGTCCAGAATTTTAGTGCTCAATGCTTTATGAAAGCTATGGATTACATCATCAAACATCTCATTGTTACCTTGAATCATTAAATAATAAAAGGGTAAAGGGACTCTCAAATTTTAATTAGTTTAGAAGGATTGTAGGGAGATTCCTTAAATAACTTACAGCTCTTCCGGGTGTTCTCAGGATTCGTTCCTCATCATTCCCAGACTTTCCATCTTAAAATTATCTTCCACCTGGATATAAGCGAATTTCTTAATTATAGTAGCCCCCAGTTTCCGCTTTTCGAAGGAGGCGCTCAATCCAAAATCAATTCTTTGAAAACCTAGCTCTTTTGCACGCTTGATAGTTTGATATAAAAGTTGCCTGTACACCTGGAAGTCTGTTGCATAAGTATAATCTATTCCAATCAGAGAAGGCACATAAGTAATATCTGAATTCTTATAACAAAACATGACTCCCACGGTTAAAGGCTCTGGGCCTTCATAAAATGATGGCTTTAATTTTAATACTATAAATTCCCAATTGACATCATCTGCCATAGCTGAAAATAATTCCTTTGGATAAGCAAAGGTGTTAATTCCATAATTGTTCTGCTTCACTCTGTGGTATAGCTGATAAAAATGGTCGATTTCATAATCGGTAGGTTTTTTAAGTATTTCTACTTCAAACTTATTTTCAAAGGATAAAACTTCTTTCCTAAAGTGCCTCCTGGACCTGGCACTTAGTTTCTCCATATACTCGTCTTCATCTTTCCAATTCATATTCTCAAGGATGCAAGCTTCGGGCATCTCCATTGGAATAAAGCCTTCATCATTGAAAATCCTTGCAAGTTCATTATCTTCTTTGAAATCTCGTAAGACGATCATTTCGGTCTTTAAATTATCTGATAATTTTTCGATTTCATGCAACAGCAATTTTAATGCTTCTTTCCATTTTGGATGTTTTCTGTCAATATACAGATGCTCCCCCTCGGTAAAGGTAGACCCCAGGGAGAGGACATGAGAGGTCATATGATACGGTTGCTCCTTTCTTATTTCTTCCAGCTTTTTTGATACGGATGCGGGTGCGGTCATATCGTCTTTCCACAACGAATTGCTTAGGAATGCCGCCAGGACTGGATGTTGATCTCCATCCTTCACCATAAAATAGTGAAATAACCATTGATGTTCTCGCTTCGTGCTTCCGGCCATAGCCTGTTCGAGGAAAAGCTGACCTTCCCAATTAAAGGTACCTTTTCCTCCCATTAAACTATTCCATTCTTCTTTAGGTATGCCCTTTATTGTTTGCTCATACTGCAGTTTTAAAGAACCCAACTCCCTTCCGGTCTTGATTGAGGCTGCAGTCTCTATTCGAAACGCCTTTCCTATCCTGTCCAAGTTATTGTCTGTCTCCCCTAAGGCTAATGGGCAATGATATTTCATAGCCTCGGTGAGAGCTAGGATATCCTCCAGGTGGTTGTGTCGTGAAATTGTAATTCTTACCCCGGTATTTTTACCAGGGACTGCAGGATACAAACCTAAATTGACAAAAAAACCTTCCTTCATTAACCTATTGACAAGATTATACCCTGTAGCCGGTAAACCTGTACCTATGTAAAAAACCGGAGAATCATTTTTTGATATAAGTGGTAGTTCAGTTTGTGACAGAAGTCTATTGAAGTATTCAATTTTCTCCCGGAGATCATCCTGTAAACTATAAATTTCTTCGGAAAGATGAATATCAGCCGAAGCAATGGCAGCTGCTACGGATGCCGGTTCCAGTTGTGCCGAAAAGGTCAGGGGACCTCCAAAGTTTTTTATTTTCCTGAACAAGGAATTGTTAGTACAAGCCACCACTGCCCCACTCGCTCCAAATGTCTTACTTAATGTTCCTACTAAAACTACATTCGCAGGAAGCTCTTCCAATACGCTCATTACGTAGCCAGCCCCGTTTCGCCCCTTCCAACTCATCCCATGTACATCATCAAAATACAAATGCAGCTGCGGATACTTTTTGCATAATCCCATCAATTCTTTAATAGGTGCAAAATCACCATACATTGAATACACCCCATCTGCCATATACCATATCTTTTCTGCTTTGGTTGTAAACTCCCTGATCCGTGTCTCCAACATTTCAAGGTTATTATGCCGGATGAGTGTAACCGGAATCCCTCTTGTTTTCAATATTTGCGCGGCATTCTGAACACTCCAGTGTACCTGATGGTCTAATATTACGGCGTCTTCATCCCTTACGGCTGTAGGGATCACCGCCATATGACCGAGGGTACTGTTTTTTGTAATAATTACAGGGTGATTATAAATAGATTCCATCTTCTCCTCCAGATGGGAATAAAGAGGATGGGAAATGTAGGTTTTAGAGAGTGGGAACTGGGTGCCATATTTTAGGATTGCATCAACGGCAGCTTTCTTTAAGCGGATATCCTGCTCTAGCCCAAGGTACCCTGTAGTGCCAAAATGGAAGGAATCCTTTCCCCTTACTCTTATTTTTCTTCCACTCAGATGATCTCCTTCGGCATCTAAATGAATTACTCCTGCATCTGTTGCATTTGAAATAACTTCATCCACTGTATCCAGAAAATTATTGTGTTTGATTTTTGCCATAATGAATTGTTTTTAAATCCTTAACTAATAGATACCTACAAGCTAAAAAAAGAAATTGAAGAAAAGATTGTCGCACTCCTACAGAACAAAAAAAAAACTGTCACAGTCAAATAATTGACATTTACAGTCAAATTGCCTCGAATAGCCCCAAATTCCATGGATATGAAGTGAGAAGGATTTTCTGAATTTTAAAATGATCTTTTTTTGAATAATTTTTTTCCTACATTAGTAGCATAATACTCAGTAAGTTATGACCATTGAAAATGAATATGCAAAACTCTGGATTAGTGAAGGCATTTTGTATTTTATTTATAAGCCTCAAACAATCCTTCAACTGGATACGGCCAAGAAAATCGTTATGGATCGATTAAAGCTCCAGAATGAAATTTCCTATCCGGTTTTGTGTGATTTAAGAATGGTTAAAGATTCTGAAAAAATCGCTCGGGATTATTTAGCCAGGGAAGGCTCCATCCTTACCAAAGCAGTAGCTTTTTTGGTTGAACCTCCATTTTCTGAAGCAACAATTTATCTCTACCTAAGAACAAGTAAACCTGTTATCCCTACACAAATATTTACAACAAAAACTGAAGCACTCAGTTTCCTGGAAAAATACAAAATAAAATAGACCAGGATTTCTGCCGCCTTCAATGAACGATTAAAATATTGATGTATGGAATGGTCAGGAAACTTTCATCGTCTCAATGAGATGAAGCAACTAATTTTTGAAATTGCTGCAGGCAACTTTTCTTATCGTCTGGAACCTAAAGACCGGCAGGATGAAGGAGAAACAATTATTGCACTTTTAAACATGATGACTGAAGAACTAAAAAGTCTTTTTCATCAGATCAATCCCGAAGAAAGTGCAAAATATCTGGTTCAGGCCTCATGGATACTGGATGAGGATTTTCAGGTGTTAGGAGCAAGCCCTCAGGTACTTTCTTTTTTTGAAATTGATTCTTCCCAGCTGTTCAAACATGATTTCACAGCTTTTCTTGCAAAAGAGAGTAAAAAAAATTTTATTAGGGAAATCCAAAAATTGAACGGCCTTGATTCTGGTGACCACAAGAGGCTGTCCCTTGAATTTAAAGCTCCTAATTCCCTGATAGTAGCTGCGGAATGCTCCTTCCAGAAAATCACTCTATTTCCAGAACTGGAGAGAATACTGGTTACAGCTTTTAAAATTGTCTATAGGAATCAGGAATTAGAGGAAATCCTAAAGAATTCCATGAAATCTACTGAGGACTTTAAAAAAGGAGGTAGTAAAGCATTACGACTGGAATCCTATAGAAAAATCATTCAGAAGCTATATCTGAAAATCCTGGAAAATCTTGACAAGCCATTGCCGAAATTTAAGGCTATGGCTCAGGAAATCGGTGCCAGTGAATCCAAGCTGCGTAGAGGATTTAAAGCTATTTATGGAGATACAGTATACAATTTTCACCGTGAAAAAAGATTTGAAAAAGCCGTAATGCTTTTGACAAATACAGAACAATCCATAAAACAAATTTCTCTGGATTGCGGTTTTAAAAGTGCCTCACATTTCTCTCGAAAATTCAAGAAGAGATTTGGAGTAAAACCATCTCATCTTCGTTAGTTACCTAAACAATGCAGATTAGTATTACGAAAAAAAAAGTCACTCAGGAAATCACTCCACCTTAATACCAAAGCTATTTTGGGTATTATATTTTTCAGGTTTCCCTAACGATACCATATACCTGTCATAAGCCGCCTTTTTTAACCACTGAACCTGGTAATGATCTTGCAATTTCTCACTTTCTGCAGCCTGAGCTGATAATTTGGATGCGGTTTCATAATCAGTACTGTTATCACTGTGGTGATATATAAATGCTGCATAGAACTTATCCATTGGCTTTAGTAACTTCCTGTCTTGGGATAGTTCTTTTACCTGGGTCAGTCTTTTATCGTCTCTCTCATTTAATTTACTGAATAGTCCAATGAATGACCTTAGTTGCTTACGATCGTTTTGATCAGTTTCATAAGCGTATTGTAGTTTTTTACCTAAGCTCCCCGAAGTCATTACTGCACTTTTTTCATAAGGCCGAAACAGGGAAACTACAACTCCAAGAAAACAAATACCTATAATTAAAAGCGGAATTTTAAAATACCTTCTATTAATATTTTTAAAAATTAAAATGAATCCGCAGACCAGCAGAAATAAAAGAGCTAGCGCTATTAAGACCAACAGCATGAATTCCGATGAGGGAATCAGGTAGGATAGAGTAACAACAAAAATGACGCTGAGAAAAAACAGTATTCTTTTCACTATTAAATGGTTTGTTCTGAATATTTCTTCCTTTAATAATGATCCTCTAACTGTAATAGATCATTAGTATTTTTTATTAAATACGATTCAGAAAGCTAGAAGTTGCAAAATATTAAAAAGAATACCGCATAAAAAAAATCATTAGAGAAAACTTATAAACTCTAAAGGACAAATACTTAGTTGTTATTTCTCATTATTAAATGATAGGGTGATTTAGGTTCCGTAACGACAATCAAATAAAAATCCGGATGATGTTTGAAGGTGAATATGCGAAGCTCTGGATAGAGGATACCATTCTTTTTATAGAATACAGGTCCCATCTTGTCCTGACCAAACAAACTGCCATGGAAGTCCTACGCAGTCGACTTGCTTTTCAAAGAAACCAGGAGTATGCCGTCTTTTGTGATCCCTCGGGAATTGTAAGTGCAGATACTGATGCGCTGGATTACCTTTCCAGAGAAGGCACTCTTCTTATCAAAGCCGTCGCTTTTTATACCCCCTCTCCCCTGAACATCCTGCTCACTGAATTTTTCCTGGAAACCCACAGGAGAAGATTACCTGCCGGAATTTTTAAGCACAAAATCCAGGCTCTAAAATTCCTGAAATCCCACAGTCAATAAAATAGTCTAATAACCACAAAATTATGGAACGGGAATTTACCAAGGCAAATTTACAGGGGGTATACCGGATGTTGTTCGAATTGGCCAAAGGAAATTTGGCTTTCAAAATAGAACGATCAAGTCATCACGATGAGTTGGAGGGATTGATTGCCCTTCTCAATATGACAGCCGAAAAGCTACATAAGAACAGAAATCAATTCCTGTGGTTCAATCGACAGAATGGGATAGTGGTTATTAAAACCCTTAGCTTTCTACTCAACCAGGAATGTGAGGTGGTTCATTATTGCTGTGAGATAGAAAGCTTTGAAAATAGCACCCGATCAGATGACATTCTGGATAAACCGTTTGTAAACCTACTTACTACAAAATCCCGTGCGGCATGGAAGAAAAAGATCCTTGAACCTCTGAAACAAGAGCAAACTTTTACAATCCTCCCTCTAAACTACAAAAGCTATGATCATTTAAACCTCAACCTACATTCCGTAATAACAAGAATACCCTATCCGGATGCAGTGATATATATCGTTACTTCGTGCCTGCTAGATATAAAAAAAGATGATGTTTTCAATTTCCGCGAAAACACTACAATGAATAAACTTTCCCATTGGGACCAGCAACTATTTCATGAGATAGAAGAGTACATTATAGATCACCTTCAGGAACCGCTTAAACCTGTTTATGAATTGGCCTCTCTTTTTAATACCAATGAGCATAAAATAAAAACTGGCTTCAAGGAAATCTTTGGTGTGACTCCTTTTCAGTACCACAGGGAACAGCGTATCGAACTAAGCAAAATCCTTATTGCTAATACCGATCTCTCCTTAAAAGACATAGCTCGTAAAATGGGATTTACCTCCTATCCACAATTCTCACAGCACTTTAAAAATTACACTGAAATGTCTCCGCGTGATTTTAAAAAGCGTATTCAAAAATCATAGGGGCAGAACCAAACTCTTCCGATTTGATAAGTTGACCTCCGCTTTTGTTAAGTTTTAATTTTCATATTTACCTAACTGAAAATCAACAAATAAAAGACAGAAGAAAGCTGTTAAGATTGGCTTTTATCTTAAAAATATTATTGCGCGATGATACAGGGAAAAACCTACCTGTATAAATAAGAAGGTATTGTTTAATAATTAAAATTTAATATCATGAAAATAAGAACTTTAATTTTTCCGATGCTGGTATTTGTATGTGCCATAGGAATGGCCTTTACGACCACAGACCTTAAAGAAGATCCGAAAGAGCAGGCTAATGACTACATTTTAGTCAACGGATCCTGGAAAGCTATTAGTGAACAAGAGGATTGCTTTGGAACGGGAACCGACTGTCGGGTACAATTGGGCACAAATGGCCCTGTGTATGACCTTTATGATGAAATGGGCGATGAGGAACCAAAGCAAAGTGGTACTGATGAACCAATCATCATTAATCCTTAGAATTTAGGTTAGAGTACATCGTCCGGGCGATGTACTCTTTATTCCTTTTTAAAAATTTAGTTTTCATAATGTGTAATGGGATATCACTTCAGGAAATTTTCCTGAAGTGATATCTTTTTTAGGAGTTTCCACTAGCAAAACCTCCTCCTTCCATCCAGGAATAGATTTTTTACTGATTAACAAATGTCACCTTTTTTCTTCCTGAATGTTGCACCTTTCTAAAGGTTTATTTTCCTGATGGTGCCCTTCCGGATATCCCAAGAATTGCTGAAAATGCTCCTCCTTCATATATTTTTTAACCGCTGCATTAATGTCATCCATTGTTGTAAAATGTTCCATTAAAGTGCCATAGTTTAAAATACCGGGAACCGGATCTTCCCCTTCCTGCAGTTTTGACTGCAAATAGTCGGGCCAGAAATTTATATAACCGAAATTATCAAAACGACTTTCATATGTTCTCACCTCATTAGCAATGGTAGTTTCCAACCACTCCTTTTCTACTCCAATTTCTCTTAATTTTCTAAATTCCTCCATTGCGTGACTAATCATCTTCTCTTCATTACCCAACGCACTGTCAAAATCTATTCGAAAAGCAAATATCCCTTTTTTAAAATCCATCCATTCTCCTCTGGCAATCGGAGAATAAGAGCCATTACGCAGCCGAGAATATATACGATGATGTAAAGCTTTTGATACAAGCTGGAGCTCAACCAAGGTTTTTATATCCCGGGGGACTTTTACCGGAAAAAACAGACTGATGTAAACCTGGTCCGTATTTTTTAGTTCCAGGTTTTTCTCCATTCTTTTTACTGGAAAATTTATGTGCTTTAATGCAGCTGGTAAAATTTCATTTTTTGCAGGAAAGGCAGAAAGGACATTGACCAGCAGGGGGAGCAGCGTGTCCTTATTAAAATCTCCGGTCACAATAAATGTAAAGTCTTCAATACTCGAAAACCACTTGTTTAATGCTTGATCTACCTGCTCCACATCGATTTCCTGCAAGTCTTCCCTTTTTAAAACAGGGATCTGGGGATACCAGGATGCTGCTATTCTTTCCATAAAAAAATAATCTGACCCTCTAAAACCCTTTCCTTCTAATTTCAATTTTTGGTCAGATTTCCAGGCATCAAAGCCTCTCTCGTCTTTCCTGGGATCCTCCAGATAAAGGTAAAGCAGATTGAAAAGCTCTGGTAAATCCTCACTTTTAGATGCTGCGTAAATCATCTGGTTATCTTTGTCTGTACGAAAATCAAGTTGGATCCCCTTCTCTCGTTTAAACCGGTCCAGTTCAAATTTATTGAATGGTCCCGCACCCATATGTTGTAGTATTTGTGGAGCCACTCTGGCTACCAAATATTCCTGCCGGTTTTGAACAGGAATTTTGTTGGGACGAAAAGCCTGTAGGAAAATTGTATTTACCAAAGAGCCAGTACGGGGTTTGGATGGTTTAAGTACCACTTTTATCCCATTTGTAAGGTTAACGGTCGAAACTCCTATTTCATTTTCAATTATTTCCGCCTCATCCATGACATTTAACAAAGGTATATCTACCACATCAGTCAGCGTGGTAATTGTCTGTTGTTCTGCCAATGGTTTAATCTTCATTGTATCGATTTCTTTAATCCATTGCTCATAAATTCCATAATCTGGCATATTTACGTCTGTGCCCTTAAAAAAAATGTACACTGTATTTTTATCGAGAGTCCCATTCTCTGATATAAATTCATGCAGATCTTCGAGGTTAATACCGGAAAGAAGATCTGAAACCAATTCTGCCTCCACCTCCGGGTGGGGTGCGGCTTTTCCGTATGAAAAGTGCCACGTATATCTATGGCTAAGGGATTTAGATTTCATCCATTTTGCATCAGTATATTTTTCAAGTAAGGCTGTTTTTGCCTTTTCCACGTCCGACTGATTAAATGAAAGATGCATTTGTTTCCACGCGATCAAAGCTCTCTGAAAATCCTTTTTCAATGTTAGTAGATCATCCGTTTCCAATTTCACACTCATGAGGCTTCCATCCAATTGATAATCGGGTATTTGGTTTGCCCCGTACCTGGTGGTAAAATTGTTAAAGGGAGGATCGTATTGCTGTTCCAGTTGTTCTGCTTTTTTGTCCAAAACAGTGGTATAGAGTTGCTGCAACAGCATTTTCTGATAATCTTCCCCGTTTTTTTGCCATCCTTCGAAATTTGGTCTGAGACGAATCAGCCTTAGGTTCAATTCTTGGTGCAAAGTATCGACCACCGTGGAAAATTGATTTGATCCATCCAGATTGATAATATGTGAAGTAATTCTTTTTCTCCCACTCTTCGGGTTTTCAGAAGTTTCCAATTCCGAAAACTGCCGTTTGATTTCATGCTCCACACTATCGACATTGATATCCCCTACGACAATGGCCGATTGCATGTCCGGCCGATACCAATCCTTATAATATCGCCTAAAAGCTTCTGAGTTAAAATTTCTGAGGTTTTCCAGGCGTTTATCATCACCATATATTTTATAACCAGTATTTTTCAACACCTCCCGCTCTGTAGTTTCATTTATCCACTGTCGGTATGGATCATACACCCTCATTTCCCCCTCTACGGCTGCACGCTGCACGTCAATAAATTCCTGATCCCAGATAAGACCCTGCGCCCAGTCCCTCAAAACCCTTATTCCATTTTTCACCACCTGCTTATCTTGTGAAGGTATCCGTGCTTCATAACTTGTGAGACGGGTGCCCGTATGTGCAGAACTATAGCCTCCTACTTTACTAAAAAAATCCTTTACATTTGGAAAATTCCTGGTTTTACCTGCAAGGACATGTTCTAAAAGATGAGGGTATTCCAATTGATCTTCATCTTCATGGATTCGACCGACCCCGACTATTAGCCTTAACTCCACTGTTTTTTTAGGTTCCTCGTTTTTCCGTATGTAATACGTAAAACCGTTATTCAGTTTCCCATAGCGCACTGCGGAATCCAAGGGGATGGAATCCGTTTCCTGTTGCTTCGGTAAGTGCTGACTTTGACACGATCCCATACTCCATAACAGGATCAGCAAAAATATGTTGAATTTCATAATTAATTTCATAGTATTAATAGCCGGAATTCTGGCTTAAATTGGGGTTTTTCATTCTTTCTTCTGCCGGAATGGGGTACCAGAGGTCAGTTGATTCCCATAATGGATTATTTGCACCTAAAACCTCCTCTGCCCTGCCGGTACGCTTAAGATCCAGCCACCGGTGACCCCACTCTGCAAATAGTTCTTTCCTGCGTTCTTCAAATATTTTATCCAGTAATTCCTGTTGAACAATGCCGGGATTACTCTCTGAAACTAGTGCTATCCCTGCCCTTTCACGAATCACATCCAAATCTTCAATACCACCCGAAAGATCCCCCTTCCTGGCTCTGGCTTCAGCCCTTATCAAATACTGCTCTGCCAGTCGTAATACCATGGAATATTCTTCAATAGGAAATTCGGTACTACTCCATATCTTATATTTAAATGCGAAATAGGCATCTATTCCTTCGTTGTAGCCTATCCAGTTTATATACCTCCTGTCGGTTTCGTCAAAAACTTCAACGAACTCCTCTTCCAGTTGTATAGCGGCGAAAAAAGAAAATATGGGGTCTATAATGAAAATGCTGCCCTCATTGGTGTTGGTTATTAATCCTCCCCCTCCAATGGGAGAGATCTGCCAAATTGCTTCCTTACTATTCGCCAGAAAAACATCATTTACTTCGCTTAACAGCTCATATTTAGAAGTTTCATTAATTACCTGGCTGCTAAGCGTTTCTGCCTGCTCCCAATCTTCCAGATATAAGTAGACCCTGGCCAGCAAAGCCGTAGCAGCAAATTTATTGACCTGGGTTCGCTCTTCATTGATGTAATCTATTGGCAATAAATCCATAGCTATCTGAAGGTCCTCTAGTATTTGTATATACACATCTGCTGAAGGATTTCGGACCGCCAATTGATTTTCACGATAATTAGTGCTGAGAATCAAGGGGACATCGCCATAAAGATTGACCAAATAGAAATAGGTGAACGCACGAACAAACCGAGCCTCCCCTTCTAACTGCATTTCCAGTTCCGGTGTTATTGCTTCGGAATTATGGAGTCCTTCCAACATAGCATTTGTCATATAGATGGTGTTATAGGCGCTGGACCAGATATCGAGATTACTATCGTTATCCGGTACCAACTGATTCTGCTCAAACTCCATCCGGACAATATTAGTGGTATTTATATTTCTAAAATTGTCTGCAGACAATCCCGCAAGAAGGGTGACACTGCTTCTTTCTCCATTGGAAAATGCTGCTAAAAACAGTTGATTATATATTCCGATCATGGCACTCTTAGCAGTGGCATCACTGCTAAAAACCACGTCCTGCACTAGTTTGTTGTCGGGGGCTTCCACTTCCACGAAATCTTCGCAGGAAAGCAAAAGAAAAGGTGCGATAAGTAAGAGTACAATTATGTTGAATTTATGTAGTTTCATCATGAGTTTGTTTAAAAGTTAATTTCCAGTCCCCCGGTAATTGTTCTCAAATTCCCAATAGCAACGGAGTACGGGTTTTCCGGATCTAAACCATCATAAGAGCTAGCCGTGATAAGATTTTGCCCATGTAAAAAGACTTTGGCATTTCGCATTCCTATAGTTTCAGTTAGGTTTCGTGGGAGGTTATAGGCAAGGGATAGGGATTTTAACCGCACATACGAGGCATCCCGAATGGGAAAAATTGTATTGAGCGCATTTCTAGATGCGGTACGGGAGGCTAAAGACTGAGATATTTGCTGTAAAGGACCCTGTCCATCAACCGACGATAACACCTCAACCATGGAATTGCTGATGGTTCCAGCCGAAAAGGAGGTTAAGCTTCCTTCCTGTTTCACAAATTCAAGAAAGAACTGCAGAGAAATATTCTTATAGCTCAGATTATTGCTTAGGCCACCATAGAATTCCCGGTTTCTGTCATGGATGACAACCCAGTCCTGGTAATCATACCTCCCATCTTCATTGACATCCCTAATAGCATAAAACCCGGTCTCCGGATCTAATCCCGTATACTCGTACAACAAAGAGATATTTAAAGGATGTCCTACCCTGTAGGTATTGGCGTAAGAGGACTGCTCGATATCAGGATAGCTTATTAATTCATTCTTCGGAAGACTTATATTAAAGGATGTTTCCCATCGAAAATTGTCATGGTCAATATTAAGGCTGTTAAAAGTAATCTCCCATCCTGAATTTTCTACCGTGGCTGGTAAATTGGCCTGTACCGAAGTAAAACCGGTTGTATAGGGAAGCGGATATCCCACCAGTTGGTTGGAAGATCGGTTTTGATAGCGGCTAAGACTAAACCTAAACCGATCCTTAAAGAACCCTAATTCAATTCCTCCCTCCAACTTTTTGTTGATTTCCCACGAATAATCGGGATTTGCAAGACCTGTAGGATAAAGTCCGCCGGGGCCTCTGGTTGCTTCATAGGCATCCAGGTACCCGTAGTCTCCAATCTGGTCATTTCCGGTGGTTCCATAGCTTCCCCTGAATTTTCCAAAACTCAGGAAGGGAAAGGTGCTTTGCATGAAGTTCTCATCACTGAATATCCAGGCGGCTCCCACCGCCCCGAAATTGGCAAACCGGTTATTTGGACCAAAACGGGACGAACCATCCCTTCTGCCGGTAAGATTGATAAAATACTTTTTATCCCAATCGAATCCTAATCTTGAAAAGACCGCAGCATATCGGTATTCTGTATTCCCGCGACTTGCATTTATAATGTCCTCCGCGGCACCTATATTTCCTATTAGGGCTTCTGAAGCGTATCCGCTGCCCTGGAAGCTTTCCCGGAGATTTGAATTTTCCTGAAAAGTAGCTCCTATTAATGCCTGGATATGGAGTTTGTCAATGGACTCTTTGTAAATGAACTGCGGTTCAACAATCCAGGAACTTCGATTCGCACTAAGGTGCGAAGATCTATTTGTGGTAGCATCAGCCGGATTGTAGGATCTTCTGGGTTGGTTGCGTAGTTCTGCCGAGTTGTAAAACGTATAACCTAAACTGGTCTTGAATTGCAGCCCTGGAAGGAATTCATACGACAAACCTATATTTGAAATAAGGTTATTGGTCTGGGTGGTACTGTTATTAAAGAACCCCTGAAGCGGATTATCTAAACCAGCCGCCCCCCAGTCTTCCCAGTTTAAACCTCCATCTTCATTGAAAATGGCGGGGGCATTGGGAGGTAGGAAAATAGTGTTTGCATTGAAACTGACATTTCCCACCAAATTGTTCAAGTCTGTCCCGTAATTTGCTGATAGGTTCAGATTAAACTTATTGTTCCGGGATTGATGGTTCAGGTTGATGTTCCCTGTTACTTTTCGATAATTATAATCCCCCGGGAAAACCGTTCCCTGGTTGTAATAAGATCCCCCTAAGCGAAAGGATGTGGTTTCGCTGCCTCCTGAAAATGTTACGTTTGCATTGGTAGTTTCGGCTGTCCCCCCAAAAAGGAATTCCTGCCAGTCTGTATACCGATCCTGTTCCCATAATACCAGATCATAGGCATTATTTTCTGTGGGCTCCACCCCGTCATTTTCAAAAGCCCTTCGCCTAATATCAAGGTACTGCTCTGTATTTAACAAATCGAGCCGAGCCGGTACTGTGGCTACTCCATGATATAACCTTGTTTCCAAGCTGGTTCCCATATCCGCACCTTTCCTGGTGGTGATCAAAACAACCCCGTTGGCACCACGGGAACCATAAATTGCTGTGGCATCGGCATCCTTTAAGACTTCTATACTTTCGATGTTATTTACATCCAGGTTGTTTAAAGGATCTATACCTGGCTGCGACAATAGGGAACTGCTTTCTATGGGAATAGAACTTATAGGAACCCCATCAATAATATATAAGGGATAGTTCCCCTCTGTTCGCAAGCTGTTTGTGCCCCTGATTCTAATGGTGGATGCTGCACCCGGGCTTACTCCCCCGGAGGTAATCTCCACCCCAGCCATCCTGCCTTGCAAAGCTTGCAAAGGACTTACTACAGGCTGTAGTTCGATTTCTTCTGCAGTAACCCTGGAGATATTTCCTGTACTTTCCCTCCTGGTGGTATTGTAGTAACCTGCATTGATCTCTACTTCCCCCAGGGAGGAAATATCTTCTTCCATTTGGATGTTTAACTGGTCTTGCTGTTCCAGTACGATTTCTACAGGTTGAAAGCCCAGGTAAGAAAAGACAAGCGTATCACCGGGTACTGCCCTGATGGAGTATTGCCCATCAAGATTGGTAACTGTACCGGAAGATTTTCCCCTGATATAAACAGCGACCCCGGCTATGGGTGATCCCTGTTGGTCTGTAACGGCTCCCTTAATTTCTTTTTGAGGAGCTTTTAACCCCTTGACGTAAAGGGTATTTCCTGCGCTTGCCTGTAAGGTAACGGCAAAGAGCAGCAGGATGAGACTTATAAGCACGATTATTTTGAACCGGCCGTAATTATTTTTCATAATTTTGCAGTGGTTGAATGAAACTTTGTTTCGTTTGATGTAAGCCTTCCGGCGAGCTTCGCCAAAAGTGACCGGAAGGCTATTTTATAATATGTTTATTTGCTCTCGAAATGGAGCTAAATAGGTTGTCCCTTGCGGGTATTCGTCTTTTTTTAATGTTTCATAGGCTCTTGTTTTACTTGTTACACAATATTTCCCATTCCCCTTAGGGGGAAAGGGAGTTTCCCTCCCACCCGTCGCCACTGCACTGTAGGGTATGCGGTTGTGGTGACCCACCGGGACTAATGATTAAACTAGGTCCCTGCGAAAACCTTAACAATGGCTAATCCTGTCAAGGCAAATAATGTTTAAAATGGTTTTGAGAACCTTCTTGCGTTTTGAAGAAACAAAGGCTTTGAAAGAGGTTGAGAAGACGTAACGCCAGAATGAAAAAAGGCGTGGAAACTCAACTTATTGACTTGGGGTACTGGTATACCTTGTACACAATAAGTGAGCCCACGCCCCGGGTCGTGAGCACCTCACTTATCATCTCGTGTACTAAAAATTACCAGTTTTCAAGTCGAGATTCAAAGCAAATGCTTCTAATATTTTACTTAAAGAAGTTTCGCAAATATATTACTATGAACCAAATATAGAAATTAATTATTTGTCTACCAAGTGGTTTACTTAATTTCTTTTCAGATTTTTCAAATTGCACTATGGCAGAGCTCTCAGATGAAGATATAATCTTGGCAAACAAAATTTCCATAAGAATTAAATATCTTAGAGAAAAGTATTGCGGACCTAAACAGGCTGATTTTGTGAAAAAACACAGTATTGACAAACAGCTTATAAGTAGATGGGAAAATCCAATTAAAACTGATCCCAAAAGCGGTAAAAAAACTGGAAGAGGAATATCTATTTATTCTGTAAATCAATTTTGCAGCATTATTGAGATATCACTTAAAGATTTCTTTGATGACGAAATTTTTAAATGACTAATTATGGCTAATAGATTCCTCGCACCACCTCCTATTTTATAAATATTTTGTATCGTTATTTTTAATCCTTCCTTAATTTCTTC
Source organism: Salinimicrobium marinum (assembly GCF_014651535.1). Classification (GTDB taxonomy): domain Bacteria; phylum Bacteroidota; class Bacteroidia; order Flavobacteriales; family Flavobacteriaceae; genus Salinimicrobium; species Salinimicrobium marinum. The sequence continues at coordinate 15,400 of NZ_BMXB01000003.1, read as the reverse complement.
ACTCAAACCTATTCACAATCTGGTTTGAAATGAGGGACACCATCTTTCTCTTCCATTACATAACCGTTGTCCAGCAGAATCTGTGTGTCCATTGGCCTGGAGAGGCGCCACATTAAATTTCCATATGTACATTTGTTGATACGTCCTTTCTTAAGCTCTTTTCTTAAGAGCTTTTTTAATTTTATAGAGTGTTCTAACGGGGCATTTTCCAAAAGCCGATAAGGCATGAATTTTGGATCTCTGAATTCTTTATCATAGTACAGCCTGATCCTTTCTTTGCCCGGAAAACCATATTTTTTGATGATGGCAATCATCCGGACTGAGTGTTCACCGTATTTGGGATTGATATGATTCTTGAAAATATAATCGGTTAAACTATCGTTGATAATTTTCTTGTTAGCTGTTTCTACTATTCCCAGTCTTTCCGATAGATTATCTATACGAACGGTATCGCTCCTGTTATAGGATATGACAGAAGAGTATTCCAGCAGAAGTTTATCAATGGTATACATGGATTCCATTTCTTCTACCAGCCTAGCGACATCCTGCTTAAAACGTTTTTCTTTAGCTGATTGAGATAAGGTTATTGTGGTAATGAGGAAAAAGGAAAATACAAATAGGTTTTTCATTTTTGATTTTTAAAAACGCCTAACGTGGAACCTAATTTAACAAAAAACCTGAACCCTCTGAAAATAAGCTCCTGAATTAATTTAAAAACTCCAGAGGAGCGGAATATTTCCATCTGTTATTCTAATTTCTGAAATTTAAACCAGAGGATGCCGCTCTGCTGCAGCTTCTGTTCCCTTACTGAAAGGTAATCCTAAAACATACCAGCCACTGACATGAAAGATTTGGAATCAAAATCAAGTGATTTAGAAATGTATTTCCTTTTCCCCGAGCTCATAAGAAAATTAAGAGTTCATTTCTGGGATAACCACGGAAATTTATTATCTTAAAAATAAAAATTTTATGGGAAGTCAAAGAATCGTTGGGGATTATGAATTATTATTTAATGCTGATATGAACATGTATAGAATCATGAATTCAGCAACAGAAGAATTCAGTGCGTGGTTTAGCGCTGAGGAAGCAGAAGAACTTAAAAGTATGGAAAGGGATGAGTTCTTTGTAAGAGCTGAAAAATCCCTTAAGGATGCAAGGGATTCCGCTCATGAACAAACGGGAGACACGAAAACCGAACTCTGAAACATGGCTTTTTTTCTTAACAGCCATGCTGCGCAAAGTCCTCTGACTTTGCGCTAAAAAACTTTTTATAAAGCTGGATGTCAACAAACGCCTCCTGCCGTTGACAGTAACCGTGAAAAAGCTTACAATCTAAAATTCCAACAATGTTATAATATGAAATCAGTAGATTCCATGGACTCTTTTTCGTTTTTTCATGGTTGTAGCTGGCGCAAGGTATATTCTCCCCTTTGGAGGTGGATGAATAGCCTCACACATGGAAGTAGTTTATTGGTCCTCAAAGGCTTCCCTATAAACATGTTCGATAACCCCTTCAGAGATAATTATTTCCTTTCCATCAATTATAGCGGTTCCGGAGAATGATAGGCTAATACAGGTATTGCTGTTTATATACACGCTGCTCTGTAGATTTCCCGGATCAAAATCCCCCCGGGCGGAGGTTGTGTCTTTAACCCGAAAATAATTAAATTCCTCAATGATATTATCTCCTGTTTTTTTATAGGGCAATTCTATACTTATGGCATATGAATCTTGTGATGGATAATAAACTCCGGAAACTATGAGGAGCTCGAGGGTATGTCCTGTACCGTCATTATCCAGGGAAATTCCCCATCCCTGAATTTCAAATTGCTTCTCATCCCCGTTGATTTTCATCGAAATATTTTCCGTTTGAGAACAAGATGGAGCCTCAGGTTCAGCATCTTTTGAGCAGGCGTTTAGGAGCAAAAGAAAGGTAAAGAACATTACGAGGTATTGTACTGTTTTCATTTAAATTTATATTTCACCAGTTATATTACTTCTTTTCAACAGATTAAAATTAAAATTTTTAGTCCATGCATTCCATCTTTAATTCGTTTTACCAGGCTCAAGGTCATGAAGCTTAACACAGCAGGAGCAGCCTGGAAATGACCTCTCCCAAAGCAATTTCTTCTTTTAAAGAAGAAATTTCCTGGTATTATGGATACCCTTTTAAGCATTTGATAAATAATTTTTAAATTCTTTAAGCGTTTGAAACTCGGTACCGTCAATATGAAAAGTGAATAATTGGTAATTAGTTTTAGGACTTCCATGATATTAGATCTCGAATTTATTTTTTGATTTCTAGCTAAGTTTTTAATTAAGAACAATTTATTAAATATTTTCCTACTTTTAATTTTTAATTTCTTGCTAAGAATGAAGTTCCTTCCTTGTTAAACGAATAATACGGCCCTTCATCGAAACCTCCTTTCTTCATAACTATTTAAGGTTAAATTAGTAGGAAATACTCCCCCCTCACCCTACATAAAGGAAGTTTTACTAATACATTTTACAGGTATGTTACGAAAAGCAGCGTTGAATATTCTGTTGCTGTTGCCACTATTTTGTAGTGCTCAATATGTGGATCTAAGCGGAGATTTAAATAATGGCTTTGGACTGAGGGAAAATCCGGGAAACCAGTTGAACTACAGAGGTGCCGACATTGACCTCGAAGCCGGTGCGGTCATGTGGAATTACAGCGCATTTCTTTTCTACGGAAGGTTTGATGGCGGCAATTACCATAACTATGGTTTTGGAACAGATTACTATCTCGCAAAGGGAGATTGGTATGATATAGCTGTCGGAGGTGGTTTATCCATGATTCTTCGGAAGGAACTGGTGGACTGGGAGCCAGACCAGCATCACTTATTTGGATTTATGGGCTGGATGACACGAGTCACCGGTGTGTTTTGGGTTTATCCAAAAATCGGAGTTTCGGGACGTATTGGTTATCAAAGACGACCTGATATTGATTTGCATGGCATTATGGAAGGCAGTATTGGCATAAGAGTGAAATTGAAAGAATATAAAGGTTAAATTAAAAAATAATGAAACCATCTTTACACATTTTAACCATTTTCATTATTCTCATTCCTCTATTATGCCAGGGACAGTATTTCAATCGGGCTGAAAAGCCTTCATTCTTTTTTGTGGGGACAGAACTGGATCCACGAAATGCCATCTACGGAAGTCCCGTGAATGAACCAGCTTTTGATGGGGTATTGAATATGGGGTACCGAAACCATGGATTCCAGGTACAGGCGAGTTACGAGAATTTCAATGCTATAAAATTCTCCTCTTATGGTTTTCAAATGGGACATGTTTTCAATCATGAAGGCAATTTCAACTATGCCCTTTTAGGAGGATTATCCATGATTGAAAGACACGTTTCCTGGCTTCAGAAGGTTTTATTTGGAAGCGCCAGTATTTCAGGACAAATGGAATATCATTGTTTTTCGAGATTCTATTTCTCTTTAAGGGCTGAAGGAAGATACAGAGGTGACCTTGAGAAGTTCAAACCATCTGGTTATGCCGGAATTGGTTTAAAAATTTAATAAAAAAATTGCTCAAAATCGAAATAAAGCATCTCTAATAGAGAGATCCATCTATAAACCTAATTTTACTCCTCCTTATCAGAGTGTGTTAGAATATTTATTATCAGGTATTTAATTCTTATATTTAAGTATGATAAAACCCCGAAAACGAGTCTCTAGCTCAAAAATCGGGGTTTTAATCTTAAATCGTATGTACAAAATACAAAGAATTTCCAACTTTCAGCATAGTTTTTCCTTCTCATCTTCTATTGAACAATTTGATTCATTTTACCAGCGCTTTTTGCAAGGTGATTTGGGCAAGATCTATCTGGCAATCCCATGGGATGAACTGGTTCGTTCCTTTGAGCTTTTGGATTCCAAGGTGGGGCCTACCTCCATCTTCTCACCCCAGGGTAAATTAGCCCTGATGTTTTTAAAATATTATGGCTGTTGTTCTGATAAGCGTCTTATAGAGCATCTCAATGGAAACCTGGAGTGGCAGTTGTTCTGCGGTATCCAACATCATTAAATAAAAGAGAACTGCTCGAATGTATTAAGAGATTTCGAAACATTGTTGTCCGGTAAAACCGGAATTTAAATTATTCATCAACTTAAGTTGTTGATAATGAGATATCATATTTATACTTTTCAAAAGTAAGCCCCCATTGTCTCTGGGAACAGAGAATTTTGGTATTTTATTTTTTTCTGTTTAATCACTTCCCGCCAACTTCCCTCTGGATCTTCTAAAAAGCCATACAGGTTGATGTAATTCATTAACTGCTGCCTTATAATGGACACCAGATTGGAAAAGGCCCATTTCCTTTTTACTTTTCCTTTCACTAAGGTGATCAGAAGATTAGTTAACATAGCCGTCCAGATCTGTATTTCAATAGCATTTTCATTATCCCCTAGAATATATATTTTAGCGGAAAATTCTGTTTTAGCTGCTTGAATAGCAGCTCGATATGCCATCGTTTTTTATAAATTAAGGCTATCTTTTCAGCTTTTAGCTCCATATTATTGGTGATGAATTCAAACAACCTGTTGTTTTCGCTGTCCCAATATGCTATGCGTCTGGAATGATGTTTCAGCTGCTTTCCCTCACCATAAAATAAAATGATTTCCTCATCCTTTAGCACCCCTGAATCGGCATCCTCAGGGATATCAAATTCTTTTCCTGGCCGGTAAGTGGCATTATCCTTTAATCGAGTCACGTACCATATCTGGCTTTGCGTAAGGGCTTCATATTGAGCATAGTCAACATAACCTTTATTAAAAGTAATGATAGAACCTTTTACTAGGTTGAAAACTTCTGTCAGAAATATATGGTCGTGCCGTACGGCTTCACTATAGCGCACAAGACAGGGAACATTCTCACTGGCCTTAATAATTGTGTGAGCTTTTATCCCACCCTTCTTTTTGTCTTGCTTGGGATTGCGCCCTACGCCCTTAGGTGTATCTTTAAACAAGGAAATGGTGGTAGAATCCATATATAAAGACGTTTTAGGTCAGCATCGCTTAACCGGCTGTCCGCTAAACTTCCTGCATGTTTTTGGTAAACACTTAGGTAGATATCCCCAAAAATCGCACTATCCCGGCTTTTATTGGCCTCAGCGAAAGTACTTCGTCTAACCAGGTACGACAGGCCTAAATGAGCCAGTTTATGCGCATTAGCAAGTAGTCCCAAAATCGTTTCTCGTATTGCCTGATAGCCTTCTAGGGACACGAAAAGCATTACAACCAGGTGATTATAGGTCGTAAACTTCTTTACATACATACCGATCTGCACTATGCTCACGAGCTATCTTTCATACTTCACTTTTGTCAATGAACTTTATTAATTGATTAAATATAGGCTGTCCGTTAAAATCCTTACTTTTACCCATGTCTAGCTTTTTTGTGTCGTAACTGAAAAGTAGATATACCGGGTTAGTGTTCAAAAAGCTAGCCCTGTTTATTTTTTTACCGGACACTAGTGATTTCGAAAGTTAAAGAATGCTTTATTTTGTTCTATGAATTTACGGTTCCTAATGCATAAAGCCTTTCCAACGTTGGTGTTTCGCTTCCTCCTGCAGGCTCCAGCGTGATCCCGAATCCTTCGGAAACATTCGGATTTTCAAGTTTAAAAACCTTATTCTCGTCCCTTTCAAACTCATTCAATAATCCAATACTGCTAGGAACAAGCGGATTTATTTTTAAAGACCATACCTGATAAACCATTCCTCTGGGAGGTTCAGGAAGATCTTTCCCATCTATATATGTAATATTTTCATCCTTATCCCAATAGGCAGCGGCATATGCTTGCGGAGCAATCTCCTGACCCGGGAGTGGAACTTTTATAACATTCCTATCCCTGAATGCATTTAAAAGTTCACGTGTTTTTTCTGTGTCATTCCTTGCCTCTGTAATTGCTGTCTCTAGTTGTACCTTATCCAACTGTAATGCCTGAAGGGATTCCTTTAAATCCTGGTTTTCATCAAACAACAGGAACAGTCCAAACAAAAACACTATACTGGCGGCCCAACCCAGATAAGCGGACCAATTGGTTCGTTTAGTTTCTACCGGTATCGTTACAATTCTTTTTGAAAGCTTTTCTTTTATTGATTGCAGTAAGAATTCCGGATTCTTCGGCGCCGCAGCACCGGATAAAGTGATTAAGGCTTCTTCTATTTCTTCTACCTCTGCTCGTACTTCCGGGTATTTCTTAAGTATACGGGATACTTCTGCACTTTCAGATTCTGATAGTGCACCGTAGACATATAATTCCAAAATACCGGATGATATGTATTTCTTTATATCCATCATCTTAAAACGTTAGCTCTCAATTTGTCAATACAAATCCTGTTTTTGGTTTTTACAGTTCCTAATGGAATTTGAAGTTCTTCTGCACTTTCTTTCTGTGTAAATCCTTTGAAAAATAAAAGATCAATTAATTTTTTGCAAACAGGTCCGAGTATATCAATATATTTTTGCAATCCAATAGCATCCATTTTTCCTGAAATATTACTCCGGGCCTCCAGGATATCCACAAAATGATCACTTTTCAGGTTTAGCCGATTGTCATTAAAATCTCTTGATCTCCTTTTATCAATGGAAGCATTTCTTGCTATATTTAAAATCCAGGTGAAAAAACGTCCTTTGTCATGATCATATGATGAAGCATTATTCCATATTTTAAGGAAAACATCCTGCAGGATTTCCTCGGACACTTTTTCATCACGAACTATATTATATATAATTCCATAAATACTTTTTGAATAAAGTTGATAAATACGTTCGAAAGCCTTCTGGTTGCCTGATTGAAGTTGAGCAATTAATTCGTCTTGTTGCATTGAATTAAATTATGATCTAAATGTATAAAATAAAGCCTAAAATCAACATCTTCTGGAAAAATAGATGAAATCTTTTTTATCATGATTGGGTATCTCACAAAACCATTCCAACCAGAAGGGCTCGAAATAAAAAAATTGCCTAAACTTTACGTTTAGACAACTTTTTCACTTAAACCTGTTGTTATGAATTAAGAAACGATAAACAAACCTGCAATAGTAGATGCGGTTTCTCCACTCATTGGTTCATCAAATGATTGTGATACGGCCACAGCATCAAAAGCTGTTGCATCAACAAGGTTTACTTCTCCCTGCGTTACGTTCTCTTCTCCGTTATATACTGCCTGGGTGGCTTCAGGCATTCCAGGCCCCTTGTTATCAAGCGTAATCCAGCCTAGCGCATTTTGTTCAAGATTTAACCCCATGACATCTGCTCTTAATCTTCGTACTTCAGAGGCATGACGAGCTTCCACAGAGTGGATCTGCAAAGCCGGGGTCAAAAATTGGGTCCCCATTAGATTTCCTGCCTGTCCTTTATATGCCCGTACACCAGTATCTTCAAAAGCCTGGGCCAGGGCTAAAAGTTGTGCATAAGCCACTTCCTGACCCGTCCCATTATAATTAAAAGGATCAAAGGCCCCTCCTGCGGTAAAATCAAATTCAGGGGATTCTATAGAATTATCACCTAGTCCTGATTTCAAAAATGCAACATGAGCAGATTCATGTTTTGAAATTTGCTGATAAACAGCTTCTGCCCTACTCCCTCCCGGTAAAACTCCAGATTCCAAAGCTTTAAGATAAAATTCTGCTTCCAGGTATTCCAGGGTTAGTGCTAATTGTAAGGCACCAATGGCTGCATTTTGATCCTGTGCAGCATATGCTTTACCTGAGGAGGTAGCCAGTCCAAAAGGAATTGCAGCCAGTGCAGCTTTCTTTCCTAAAGAACCAAAAGTGCCAAAAACGTCTCTCCTTGATGAAGTTTTAGCCAAAAGATTTTCTGATGTGAACTCGTCTAAAAATTTTATGATATTCATAATATATTGTTTTAAATTGAAAATTGGTTATCCCGTTGGTAATTGATTTGCAGTAAATTCTGTTTTTACAAATCCAGTTTGACCAACTGCCGTTAAAATATCTGAAGGTGATTGTGCAACATCCAGCCCATTGGCATTTACCACATCATCACCTGCAAAAGCTTTGGGATCATCAAAAAATATAGATCTGATAGCTGCTGCATGCCGGGCTTCAACAGAAACAATTTTACCCGCGATAACAAGATAATCCGGAGTTTCAAGTAAACTTCCCGCTCCATTATAAGCCGCCACTCCGGTATCTTCCAATACTCTTGCTGTTCCTAAAACTGAAGACCTATTCCCAAAATCTACTGATGAAAAATCAAATTCCAATTCAGGCAAAACTTTGCTCGTATCTCCATTAACAGCTCCAGTAATTGCTGCTTTAAAAAAATCACGGTGAATTACCTCATGTTTGTACAGGTCTTCAAGAATTAATCTTTCCTGTGCACTAGCACTAGCCCAATAAGATCCATCCAGGACTTGGGTGTAGAACGCCGCTTCCAGCTGTTCAAGAGCGTATGCATAATTTAATATCCCTACATCTCCGCTTCCAAGGTCGAAGACCGCATTGGGATCAGGATCAACAGGGCCTGTAAAATCGTCATCACTACTGCAGGAGAGCAAAAGCCCTGATCCTACTACCGCTATACTTCCTATCTTAAGAAATTGTCGACGGGAATTGTCTGCTTCATTTGCTGCAATTTTTCTATGCTGCACTTTAATCATTGGTTTTTTCATAACTCGTGTTTAATTGATTACATTAATACTTACGTAGTTCAAACCTGTACGGTTTTAAGGATATAGTTAATATCTTGTTAATTAAAAGAAGGTTGTATTCTCCCAGAGTATTAAAAAGGTTCTCTAAGGTATTGAGCGAGACTATCTAATATAGAATTAATTCTATCATTAGGCATTCCGCCGCATCGTCTATGGCATTGGTTAAACAATCTGAAATGAAGTGCATCAAGATCCTTAGTCATGTTTAAACAACGAAAAATTGTAAAGAAGCTGAACAAGAGAAATAAATGGAATAGAATTAATTACTTCTGAAGTGAAAGTCTAGAGTTCAATGAGCCAACAGTAAATTTTAAAGTTTTATTTATAGTTCATGGAATTAGTATTTTTTTTGAGCTCCTCTTTGGTCTCACTCACTTGTTTTTGGATATTATCCCTTATTCCACCAGACTCTTTCCTTTGCTCATTGACTTTGCTCAGAACCTCATGTTTTATCTCGTTGGTAGCATTTTGGACACCTCGCATACCTTTTCCGAGACCTCTGGCAATGTCCGGTATCTTATCGGCACCAAAAACCATTATTAAAATGAAAAGAATAAAAGCTATCTCGGCACCACTAAGAAATAAGGGAATTGTTGTCATACAAAAGATTTATAGATTAATATTTGAATTACAATGAAACAAGCACAGAAAAGAAGGCGTAGAAATACCGTATAAGAAAAAATATCAAAAATGATTAGTTGTCATTTGGATCATTTTATCAGAGAATTTCTTTTCTCATTTCTGGTCACTATTCTGGCAATAACGATGCTTATCTCATACAGCACAAGAACAGGAATTGCTACTATTACCTGACTCAGAATATCTGGAGGTGTAATTACTGCAGATAAGATCAAAACTCCAACCAGAGCAAATTTTCTGTATTTTTTTAAAGAGGCAGGGGTAACCACTCCAATTTTGGTCAGGAAGTAAATAATAATAGGCAATTCAAAAATGAGTCCACTAGCGACTACTGAAGATCTGACTAAACCTATATAACTATCAATATCAAATTCATTTAATACCTGTCCACTCACCTGATACCTACCTAAGAAGTTTATTGAAAGGGGTGTAATAAGATAATATCCAAAAAGCACTCCCATGAAAAAGAGCATTGAGGATATGAAGATAAATCCGCGGGCATTTTTACGCTCGTGATTTCGCATTGCTGGAGAAACGAATCTCCAGAATTCGTAAATAATATAAGGAAAAGCAATAATAAAACCGGCAGTAATAGAGGTCCAGATATGTGCTGAAAATTGCCCACCCATGGTACGACTTTGGATACTGAAGGGCATTTCCCCTTCAAAACAAAAGCCTCCTTCAAACCCAATTGCGGTAGTGAGTCTGCACAATATATCATAAGTAAAAAAGTCAATATTACTGGGGCCGAATAGCAAAATATCGAAAATGAAATTTTTCGCAAGGAAAGCAATGAATCCGGCAATAAAAACAGCCGAAGTCGCTCTAACCAAATGCCAGCGCAATTCCTCCAGATGATCCAAAAAAGACATCTCCTGTGTATTCTCAGTATAGTTTCCCATTTAATATATTTTTACCACCCTTACCGGCATTTTGTGATTGCAATTATACCAGAACAAATCTCCCGGCAGCCTGATGCTCCCAGGAGGAGTGTTTTAATCCCGTTAATTTAATTTCACTACAGAAAAAGCTTAACCTCCATTCTTCTTTGGCTTTGACTCTTCTATTGAGTCCTTATCGCCCGAAGCATTTTTAAATTCTTTAATCCCGCTGCCTAAACCTTTCATTAATTCGGGGATTTTTTTTCCGCCAAAGAGTAGAAGCACCACAATGACGATCATGATTATTTGAGTCGTTCCAATCATTAAGGGTATAAATAGAGTATTCATAATTTTATTTTTTAAGTTATTTTCAATTCAATTGATGCTGATTATCAACTTCAAAAAGAAAGCAAAAGACCTGATCCTATTATCACCATACCTCCTTAAGGAAATGTCGCCGGGAATAGTCTGCTTTATTTGCTACAATATTGCCATGCTGCACTTTAATCATTCGTTTTTTCATAACTGTTTTTTAATTGATTACACTAACACTTACGTAGTAGACTACCTGTACGGTTTTCGAAATACCGTTAATGTCTTGTTAATTAAAAGAAGTAGTATTTTTCAGGAGCTTAGAATGGCACTCAGGAATTGAGCGGATCAAAATAATATACTATTCCGATCAGTAGTCATTCCGACGCATCGTCTATGGCATTGATAATACTGATCTGATAGCAGATCTCATCGAAAACATTCTTTTTATGCATACGGAATGTTCCGCCCGCGTGCCCTTCCTTGGTACTCCGTTTCTTAAGGGATCACCTCTTGAAATTCTCCCTTATCATCAGGACGACACGTTCCCACGTTCCGTGTAAAAGCCTGTATAGAATTCACACCAACTTAATGCCAGATGCCACATGAGCAGTAAACAGGTTACCCTCATACTTGTCTCAGGACAGTGGCGCCTCCTGGTTTTGACATCGTTTAAACGCTGACGACACCTCATCTGGTTCACTTTCCTTCCTCTCCTATATTCTCACCTGATATCTATATAATACCTTTTCCTTATTGCTCACAACCCTACCTTTTAAATAGAGCCGCATAAGGCGGTTTGAAGCCTGCACCTGTATGCCGGCTTCGAGGGTCCCATCCTCATTTTTTACACAGCTCTTAAAAATCAAGATGATTCTTCGTTTGTGACACACCACCACTGTACATACGGGTCGCGTATAAACGGTTCACAATCAATCTTTTCAATCGCTCTTTACACCAATTGAAACTATTCCGTACTTTAAGAATTGGCAACAAGTTTCTAAGGAATGGGTCACCCGTTGAATGAAATCAATGCTCCTATTTAAATTTTCGAAGAGATTATATTCAGTCCTTCTCCATTCGTAAGACCTATGCAAAATTTTACAACTCGTTCCCATTTCGTAAATTATTGCTGCCTATGGGCATGGAGAATAGGTGGTTCTCCATTAAATGGATTATCCATTCGTCCTACGCTTGTCCCGCCAAGAGTAGCAGCCCTGATAACACTTTGATCTCCAAATCTTTCCCGGATTTTATCCATAGAAGTATACAAACTCAGCATCTCTTCAGAATCATCAAAAAGGTTGATTTGGTAATGCCCACCAACAAGTCCGGTAAATTTGACCCCAATGAGTCGGATAAGCAGTCTCCGGTTGTACAGCTGTTTAAAAAGCTCTAATATTTTTGGTATAATAATATGGTCTGCACTTGTATATGGAATTTTTGCCTGTTTAGTGTACGTCTGAAAATCCGAGTAACGGATCTTCACGCTTACATTAGAAGTTAGCTTGTTCCCTCGCCTTAATTGGAAAGCAAGGTTCTCTGCCATAGCTACTAAAGTGGCATGCAGCTGTACCATATTAATGGTATCCTTATGAAAGGTTCTTTCTGCAGAAATGGATTTTCGCTCATGAAAAGGCACTATTGGGGAATCATCTATTCCGTTGGCTCTTTTCCAAATGGTTCTGCCATTTTTCCCAAAGATGCTTTCAAGCATTTCCACAGGCATTTCCTGGATCATTTGAATATTCCTTACTCCAAGGTTCAACAGTTTTTGAAAGGTTTTATTTCCTATCATTGGAATCTTCCTGACTGACAGAGGTGCCAGAAAAGACTTCTCCGTTCCCTCCTCGATTAGCAATTGATTGTTGGGTTTTGCTTCTCCCGTGGCTATCTTTGAAACTATTTTATTTTGTGAGAGGCCAAAAGAAATGGGCAGTCCACTTTCCTTCATAATTGATTGCCTAAGCTCTCCGGCAAATTTCCAGGTTCCAAAGAATCTATCCATTCCGCTTAAATCGGCATAAAATTCATCAATGCTGGCCTTTTCAAAAGAGGGAACCCTGCTCTTTATAATCTCAGTGACTATATGGGAATGTTTTGTATAGACGCCCGAATCTCCTTTTATTATTGTGGCCTGTGGACAAAGCTGCCGGGCCATTTTCATGGCCATTCCTGAATGCACACCAAATTTCCTTGTCTCATAACTACAGGCGGCCACTACCCCACGATCTCCCAGCCCACCTACAATAAGTGGCTTGTTTTCTAATTCAGAATTAAGCAAACGTTCCACAGACACGAAGAATGTGTCCAGATCTAAATGGATAATTGATCTCTTTTTCATTTTAGGAATATTTCCTTTTATTAGGATTTTTTCCAAAGGTATAAAAATTAGAAATGAGGAAACGAATTGGAGCGATAAATTCAGGAGGCTTTTATGGATGTTCCAACTACACCCTTGTATGTCATCCCTTAAGCTTCTTCTTCAATTCCTACAACGGCACACATTTTGAAAGGACTTGGTTATCAACAACGGTACTTTTAAGGAAGTATCTTCTAAAATTTATACTATGAGTTTACCCATGATATATGACAGGATAGACGAATTATTGGAGATAATAAAAAAGAATCCCGAAGACCAGGATCTGTATTTTAATAGTGAAATGGAATTGTCATATCTTGAAGCTTTGAGGGAAGAAATAGAATAGGGAAAATCCATACCCAGTTGACCTCTGAACCCCTTTTAATTTTTATCAATAATTTATGTGCTACCGTACTAAACTAAATGCTAGGATCCAGGATATTGAAAAAACATTCAATGCTCAATTTATTGAGCCGGAGGTCTTTTCTCCTATGGAAGAAATCAATGCTTTCGATTTTAGAAAAACACCGGTAATCATAGATGAGAACCAGGGGGAAATAGAAATGTTTCACTGGGGGTTAATTCCCTTCTGGGCCAAAGACGATACCATCAAAAAAATGACGCTCAATGCAAAAATTGAAACCGCCAGTGAAAAACCGGCTTATAGAAATTCTGTAGAAAACCGCTGTCTTATTTTAGCCAATGGTTACTATGAATGGCAATGGCTGGATCCTAAAGGAAAACAGAAGCAGAAATTTCAGATCACTCCCAAAGACCAGGAGATATTTGCTTTTGCAGGGATTTATTCCAACTGGAGAAATCCGGAAAATAATGAGCTTATTTACTCCTACTCCATTATGACTACTGAAGCCAATGAAATAATGAGCAAAATCCACAATAACAAAAAAAGGATGCCTGTCGTCCTGAGAAAAGAAGACAGGAATAACTGGCTCTCCGGTATGGAGATTTCAAAATTTGCTTTTCCTTACGAGGTACAGTTGGAAGCTCAAGAAGTTTATTAATCTACAATAGCCAAAAAAATAAAAGTTCTAACAGCTACTCGTGTCTTAAGATAAGCAAGCATTTGCAAAAGTAAAATCAGATTTCTTTTTTTCGCTGTTCGTTTAAAAGAAATTCTTCTCCCCTCAGCTTTATCAAAAATAACTTTTCTACAGTCAACCCGGCATTAGCATTGCTTATAACGCTTTTTAAAAATTTTCCTGTATGTCTGGTTAAACTCGCCAAAGTGTTGTTTCTGTCAACTTCTCAAGTTGTTAATGCAAGGTTTTGAGTCAACAAAGAATGAAGGCAAAAATGAATTAAATATCAAAATAAACTTAAAAATTTGATAACGGGTATCATTTTAATATTTAAAGTAGCTGATCCTTAAACTATATGAAAAACTAGGGAGTTCCCTCTGACTATTAATAATACTCCTAATCTTTCGGGAAAATATCATCTGCAGCCTTTTCATAGGTTTATAGTTACGAATAGAAGTATTAGGATTAGATTTCTTCCATTCCAATCCGCAGAATCTTTCCTTTTCGTTTTCTGAAAATGCTTTTCATAAACTTGACATACCACCTAGGTTCTGGGCTATTTAAAACCCTTTTAGAAATGGGTTCGGATATAACATTGTAAAAGAACTTTTGGGGCACTCGGATATCCAGACCATCCTTACGTATCTTCACGTGGTAGTTCTTAGTAGGCCGAAGTCCTTTGGACCACTGGAGCGGATATTTAAGGAGTAACCTAAAAACCAGCTGCTTACCATATAGTCCTATTGTCGGAAAGAAACTCAGAACCTTTGCCAAAATGTTGTTACAACAGCTGGTAGATAAGAACCCTCCACGCCTTGTGGAAAGTGGATATTCAGGACTAAGCTGACCCCTCTGAAGATCATCTTTTAGGTATCTGTCATTCCGGCGGATATTGACCCCTTTAGAAAATAAAAAAGCTGGCTTGAAAAATTATTCAGGAGCATGTTGACCCCTCTGTGAATTTATTCAGGAGCATGTTGACCCCCCCCAGCTTTTTGTATTGGTTTTGGTTTATTTGATGTATACCATCAAAAGATAAGTAATGGCCGGAAAACCAAAACGAATGAGTCAGGTAAAGCAAATACTTCGTATGCACAAACAGGGCAAGGGCATAAAAACCATTGCCAGGACCCTCTCGATTAGCAAGAACACTGTAAAAGGATATATTAAAAAGGCACGTGCAGGCGATCTTTCAATAGAAGCTCTATTGGCAATGGAAGACCCGGTACTGGAAGGGAAAATATGGCCCGGAAACCCAGCTTACAAGGACGAGCGCTACGAGCATCTTAAGACACAGCTGGAATACTACAGCAAAGAACTTAAAAAAGTAGGTGTTACCCGGCAGTTGCTCTGGGAAGAGTATAAAACTGGAAACCTTCATCCATATAGCTACGGCCAGTTCTGCTGGCACCTCCAGCAATACCTGCGCAGTGGAAAGCCTTCCATGGTATTGG
>NZ_BMXB01000002.1 GCF_014651535.1 Salinimicrobium marinum | reverse complement strand
GGCTAAACCTAATCAATTCAAATCGTCACGTGCCAATTAGGCTTGTAAAGTATAGATTATCAGTAATTTCAAAGAACATTTAAAAATTTTTAATGGACACTAATGAAAAGTTATAGAAAAACATAACTTGACTTTAACAAATTAATACAATATGAGGAGTTTATTTCCGTTATTCATGATATAAATCTAATCATGTACCAATGGCAAAACTTTACTCCGGGAATTCTTCTAAAAAAGTGAATTATCTTAAACCTAAAAAAGAAACGGTTCAGTTTCTTTTGAACTATTCAAAGGCATTGAAGATTAGTAACTACAAAGAGTTGCAGTTCGAAGCCTTTTTAAACTAGAATAATAGCATCGCATATTATTTCTGGAAGAAAATAATTTCATTGCTGTGAAAATCAGAATTAGCTGATTTAAAAATCCTGCAACCGCAGGATTTTTTCTTTTATCTCGATTTCTTTTTCTTCTTCAGGTACTCCTCCAGAACACTTTTTCGGCCAATGGTCCTGGTGATGATGTCTTTTTCCAAATCCCAGCCGCGTGCCGGGGAATATTCCCGTCCGTACCAAATTATCTGAAGATGTAATTCATTCCAGAGCTCCTCTGGAAATAGTCTTTTTGCATCTTTTTCTGTTTGCACAACATTTTTTCCGTTGGAAAGGTTCCAACGGTACATTAGGCGGTGAATATGAGTATCAACAGGGAAGGAAGGCACATTAAACGCCTGCGACATTACCACGCTGGCAGTTTTGTGACCCACGGCTGGTAATTCTTCCAGCGCATCAATATCTGCAGGGACTTGTCCGTTATGCTTTTCTATCAGGATTTTAGAAAGTCCGTGGATTCCTTTAGATTTCATGGGAGAGAGGCCTACCGGTTTAATAATATCACGAATTTCATCCACAGTCATTCTAATCATAGCGTATGGATTATCAGCTTTGGCAAACAGTAGGGGAGTTATTTGATTCACTCTCACATCTGTACTTTGTGCCGACAATAAAACGGCAATAAGTAATGTGTATGGATCTTTGTGGTCTAAAGGAATGGGAACCGTGGGATATTTTTCTTTTAAGGTGTCAATTACGAATTGTACTTTTTCCTGCTTGTTCATTTATGCTTAACTTTGGTACAAAAGTAAGCATTATGACAACATTAGAAGCAGGGGATAAAGCTCCTCAATTTTCGGCAAAAGATCAGGATGGTAATACGCATTCATTAGAAGATTATAAAGGCCAAAAACTGGTCGTATTTTTCTATCCGAAAGCCAGTACCCCTGGCTGTACTGCCGAAGCTTGCAATCTTAGGGATAACTGGGAAACATTTAAAGCTGAAGGTTATAAAATTCTTGGAGTAAGTGCCGATTCACAGAAAAGACAACAAAACTTCAAAAACAAATATGAACTTCCGTTCCCGCTCCTTGCAGATGAGGATAAGGAAGTGATCAATGCCTTTGGAGTTTGGGGGCCGAAAAAATTTATGGGAAAAGAATATGACGGAATCCACAGAACTACATTTGTAATTGACGAAGATGGAATTATCACTGAAGTGATCTCCAAAGTAAAAACAAAAGACCACGCAGCTCAGATTCTCTAAACCTCATATTGAATTTTGAAAATAAGATTCAGGCTTTCATCAATTTTCCTGGAAGGCGTTAGGTCAAGTAAGAGGGACTTCCCTTTCAGGAATATTTAGCCTGCTTTATTTTACCCAGATCTTCTGAAGCGTAGCCAGAGAGTCACAGTTTTCAAAAAGAAGTTCCAGATTTTTTTCTGAAGTTCTTCCGGTAACGATGTACGTCTTACAGGAATCGAGATCCGTATTACTTCTGCTGAAATCCACATCTCCATTATTAAGAATAGCAGATATTTGGGTGCTGTCAATGTTATATAGACGCATACTTTCTGAAGCCTCATCAGAATATACTCTCTCTTTAATCCGGATGTTTTTCAAAACCCGTGCATCGGGAGAATAATCACAGGAAGCTTTTTTTCCACTTAAAAAGAAAAAGAGAATGACGAGACCTATGGAGAACCCCCCTAAATAATAAGCAAAACGATGAACTAATTTCATTTAGAACTAAAAAATTAATAGGTTGATATCCCGATAGGTCAAATCAAACCAGTCTGCAATAGATTTGTTGGTTAAAATTCCGTGGTAAAAGTACAAACCATTTCTTAGACCTCGGTCAAACCTAAGCGTATTTTCCAGTCCTCCCTGTTCTGAAATATGTAATAAGTAAGGCGTGAATATGTTACTAATGGAAATAGAGGAAGTACGTGCATATCTTGAAGGGATATTAGGCACGCAGTAGTGGATTACTCCATGTTTGACATAAGTGGGATTATCATGAGTGGTGATCTCACTGGTTTCAAAACAGCCACCCATATCAATGCTCACATCTATGATTACTGCACCTTTTTTCATATTTTCGATCATGGTCTCTGTTACCAGTACCGGACTCCGGTTTTTTCCTCTCACGGCACCAATGACCACATCACATTTTTTCAATGCCTTGATGAGGTTTTTAGGCTGAATAGTGGAGGTGTGCAAAGGACGGCCAAGGTTGGCCTGAATAGTGCGTAACCTGGTGAGGGAGTTATCAAAAATCTTCAGGTTTGCGCCCAGTCCCATGGCAGATCGTGCCGCAAATTCTCCTACAGTTCCGGCTCCCAGGATCACCACTTCAATGGGAGGCACCCCGCTAATGTTTCCAAACATAAGTCCGTTACCCTGTGCATTGTTGCTCATAATTTCTGAAGCAATCAGGACAGAGGCTGTTCCGGCAATTTCACTCAGTGCTCTCACGGCAGGATAGGATCCGTCGTCATCTCTAATAAATTCAAAGGCCAATCCGGTCACCCGTTTTGCCGCTAGTTTCTGAAAAAAGCTTTTTTTCTGAGTTTTTAATTGTAACGCGGAAATTATGGTAGTCTGGGGATTTACCATGTCGAGTTCCTCCAGGGTAGGAGGTTCTACCTTGAGGATCATGGGGCAGGAGAAAACTTTCTTAGTATCTGCAGTGATTTCGGCTCCGGCTTCGGAATAATCTTTATCTGTAAAACTGGCCCCTAATCCGGCACCCGATTCTACCAAAACCCGATGTCCGTGGGCAGTCATGGCCGCGACGGCATCTGGAGTGAGGCACACCCGTTTTTCCTGATAGGCATTTTCTTTGGGAATGCCGATAAACAGCTCCCCTTTGTGCTTATATATCTCTAAGGTTTCTTCCTGCGGAATAAGTTGTTCTTTGGTGAACGGAGAAACTTGGTTGGTCATAATTTTCTTAATAACAGGAAATAAATTACGACTTTTTTAAAGAGAAAAACAAGATTTAAAGCTTTACATAGTAATCCTCTTCAGCAGCAGTAGAGGACTGGGTTTTTCTAAACTCTTTTACTTCCTGGTAATCTTTATCTGAAAGAGATGAAAATGGAGAAATGTTTTCTTGTTCTATTTCGCTTAGATCAATTCCGTAGATCCTGTCAAAGATTTTGATACGAATTAAGTATACTACAGAAAGAATTAGGATGAAAAAAGGAGCTAAATAAATTAATTGATCTGTATCGGCAAAATATTGGGAATTCAAATAAACGTCATCATATACTACAGCTACTATCTGAAAACTATACATTCCTATGGGCACCAATATGACGTGATACCACCAATGTTTGCAGGTAAAAAACCAAATTAGAAGCAGAAGAAGGGGCGTAATTTTACCTAAATAGGTCCATGCTGCAGTTAAAACATCTTCATAATACTTACTTTCGTAGGTAAAAAAAGAATTTTCCCAAACGGGCCCGCTTGGGAAAATTTCATATAGATAAAATAAATAAGGTGAAAATGCTATGCAAATAGCTATTATACTACCCGTGAGTAGGAACGCGGATGAGCCTTTTGTCGACGGCTTGCTTTGTAATTTCATCTTTCTTATCGTTGTTATCTGGAGTTGTAGTTACAAAAAGGGTTGCTCCAAAAATAGATGCTGCGAAGATAATAGCTTTGATTTTCATTTTATAAGGTTTTTAAGGGTTTTCTTTTGATTACTGAAGCAAACCTATGAAAATACAACACGCTAATTATAAATACATTATTCGTACTTTTGCGCCCTTTTTTGAGCTATTTTTCAGGTATTTTTGGATTTATGATTCGAAATTAATTCTGTTAAAATAAGGCAATTTTCGGTTAATTGCACAATGATTAAATTCAAAAACTAAAATCTTCCATTTTAGAGCGAATAATCTTACAATCTTCTATTTTTGTTTAGCTCGCCAAAACCAAGTATTTTTAACACAATTTTAACTTTCTTACGCCTTCTTCAAGGGTTGAAATCTCCACCTTTTGCACCTCCTCTTCAATAAATTTTTCAATTTTTTGAGGCCATTCAATAAATTTCCAGGCAGGAGTGCTTAAATAATCTTCAATTCCCATATCTAAAGCTTCTGTTTCATCCTTTATTCTGTAAAAATCGAAGTGATAAATAGGTCCGTTTTCAGAAGCATATTCATTCACTAACGAAAAGGTAGGGCTGGAGGCAATATCTTCAGCCCCCAGTTCTTTTACGAGGGACTTAATTAGGGTGGTTTTTCCGGCACCCATTTCGCCATAGAATAGCAGGGTTTTGCTTTTAGATTTTTTCAGAATTTCCCGGGCAACAGAATCAATTTCTGATAGCAAGTAGGTTTTTACCATCTAACGTTATTGGTTTTTGGGCTTGTAAATATATGTAAAATATTGTTATCTAGGAGATAAGACTGCAAATGGGATGATCATTTCCTCCAGGGAAACGCCTCCATGCTGAAAAGTATTGCGATAATAACTTACATAATGATTGTAGTTGTTAGGATATGCAAAGAATAAATCTCCACGTGCAAAAATATATGAACTGCTCATATTTATGGACGGCAAATGTATAGATTTTGGATTTTTAGCAGCTAAAACATCTTTGTCTTCATAAGTGAGACTTTTTCCTGTTTTGTAACGCAGGTTCAAACTGGTCTCTTTATCACCTATTACTTTAGAAGGATTCTTTACGTTTATCGTGCCGTGATCTGTAGTCAGAATCAATTTAAATCCTAATTGCTGTGCCTGCTGGATGATCTCCAGTAAGGGAGAGTTTCTAAACCAGCTGTGGGTAAGGGAACGATACGATTTATTAGTAGATGCAAGCTCCTTGATTACCTCCATTTCTGTCTTGGAATGGGAAAGCATATCCACAAAATTATACACCACTACAGTAAGGTCATTTTCTTTCTGACTTTTAAAATTCTCTACCAGCTTCTTTCCGGCTTTGAGGCTGCTTATCTTATGGTATTCATGTTTAATATTTTTTCCCAGTCTTTTAAGCTGACCCTGGAGAAATTCATTTTCGTGTAAATTCTTTCCCCCTTCTTCAGTGTCATTTTTCCAAAGGTCGGGATAAAGTTTTTCCATATCAGAAGGCATTAATCCGGAGAAAATAGCGTTCCTGGCATATTGAGTGGCTGTTGGAAGGATGCTGTAAAATGGTGTTTCGTATTCCTTTTTATAGTAGTTGTTGATCACTGGCTCAAATGCTTTCCACTGGTCGTACCTCATATTATCTATCACCACCAGTAGGGTAGGCTGCTCCTTATTCACTTCCGGAAGAATTTTTTCCTTAAATAAGGTATGTGACATTACGGGGGCATCGGCATTCTTTTCAAACCAACTTGGATAATTTTTTTCAATGAACTTGAAAAATTGTGAATTTGCTTCCACTTTTTGAGATTCCAGGATTTCAAACATTCCGGAATCTTCAATATTCTCCAGTTCCAGCTCCCAATAGATCAATTTCTGATAAAGGTCTGCCCAGCCTTTATAATCATTGATCATCGCCATATCCATAGCTATCTTCCGGAATTCCTGCTGATAGCTGGAAGTGGTTTTTTCAGATACAAGTCGGGAATGATCCAGATTCTTCTTCAGGCTTAACAAAATCTGATTTGGGTTCACGGGTTTTATAAGGTAATCTGCTATTTTTGACCCTATAGCTTCCTCCATTATATATTCCTCCTCACTTTTGGTAATCATCACCACAGGTAAGTTCGCCTGCTTTTCCTTAATTTCAGAAAGAGTTTCAAGCCCTGTAAGACCCGGCATATTTTCATCCAGGAATACAATATCAAAATTCACTTTTTCAACTTCCTCTAGAGCTTCGGTTCCACTCTGGCATTTATGCACCTCATACCCCTTTCCTTCCAGGAATAATATGTGCGGTTTTAGCAAATCAATTTCGTCGTCTACCCAAAGTATTTTGATATTATTCATATATGTATCTTTGTTATCTTAATTTAGAAAATAATAGCTTGATCTCAAGAAATAAACTCAAGATTTTAAATGATCCAATTTACGGATTTATTACCATTCCAAATGAATTGTTGTTTGATATAATCGAACACAAATACTTTCAAAGATTACGCCGAATTTCACAAATGGGCCTATCTTATTTGGTTTATCCCGGTGCCCATCATACGCGCTTTCATCATGCGCTGGGATGTTTGCATTTAATGCAGAAGGCTATCAGGGTGTTACGTCAAAAAGGAGTGGAAATTTCAGATGAAGAAGACGAGGCCCTGCAGGTTGCAATTTTAATGCACGATATTGGCCATGGTCCTTTTTCGCATGCCATGGAGCACAGTATTGTAGAAGGTTTGGGGCATGAAACGATTTCTTCCCTGTTTATGCAGGAGATGAATAAGGAGTTTAACAACCGGCTGGACCTTGCCATAGAGATCTTCAACGGAGAGTATAAACGAAAATTCCTGTGTCAGTTAATTTCGAGTCAGCTGGACATGGACCGTCTTGATTATTTAAAGAGGGATAGTTTTTACACCGGTGTAGCCGAAGGCAATATCAATAGTGAGCGCCTTATTAGTATGCTCACGGTAGTGGATGACGAGTTGATGGTGGAGGAAAAAGGGATTTATTCCGTAGAAAAATTTTTACTCGCCCGAAGGCTTATGTACTGGCAGGTGTATCTTCATAAAACAGGAGTGGTTGCAGAGCAATTACTTATCAGGGTGTTAAAACGTGCGAAGGAACTTGTGGAAGAAGGCCATACCCTATATGCAGGCTCGGCTCTTACTTATTTCCTGACAAATAAAATTTCTGAAGAGAATTTTGATGCACAAAAACTTGAGATTTTCGCCAGGCTTGATGATTATGATATCATTTCGGCCATGAAAGAATGGGTGAATGATGATGATTTTGTATTAAAAAATCTTTGCCAGATGATCATTAACCGGGATCTTTTAAAGGTTAAATTTAAGAAGAAGCCAATTAAAGAACAGAAACTCGAGAAACACCGGCAACAATTCATGGAGCAGCATAAAATTTCTTCGGAAGAAGCTAAGTACTTTGTCTTTAGTGGGGAGGTTTCTAATCTTGCTTATAAGAAGCAGGAAGAAAAAATTCTCATTCTTTACAAAACCGGAAAAGTAACAGATGTAGTGAAAGCCTCAGATCATTTTAATCTGAAAGCGCTATCCAAACCTGTTACCAAATATTATATATGCTATCCTAAACCACAAGATTGACACATTTTTTTTACTTTTGCCAGAATGAAATTTACAGCATCACAAATAGCAGAGATTTTAGAAGGTGATATTGAGGGCAACCCTAATGTTGAAGTCTACAAATTATCTAAAATAGAAGAAGGAAGCGAAGGTTCAATAACCTTTTTAGCTAATCCTAAATATACCTCTTTTATATATTCCACAAAAGCTTCCATTACAATAGTAAATGAATCTTTTGAAGCTGAAGAAAAATTATCCACTACTTTGATCAAGGTTAAGGATGCGTACAATGCATTTTCCAAGCTGCTGGAATATTACAATCAGGTGAAACTGAATAAATCGGGTATTGAAGAACCCAGTTATATTTCCAAATCTTCAAAATATGGAGAGAACCTGTATTTTGGTGCTTTTTCATATATGGGAGAGAATGTGAAAGTGGGCGATAATGTAAAGATATATCCAAATGCTTACCTTGGCGATAATGTAGTGATTGGCGATAATGTGATCATTTTTGCAGGAGCAAAAATTTATTCTGAAACCATTATAGGAAACGACTGTGTGATTCATGGAGGTGCCATTGTAGGAGCCGATGGTTTCGGGTATACTCCAGATAGGGAAGGGGTGTACAGCAAAGTTCCGCAAATAGGTAACGTTATTATTGAAGACAGGGTGGATATTGGAGCCGGTACGACCATTGACAGAGCAACCCTGGGTTCCACTATTATCAGGAAAGGAGTAAAGCTGGATAACCAAATCCAGGTAGCTCATAATGTGGAAATAGGAGAGAACACAGTGATAGCTGCACAAACAGGAATAGCCGGATCTGTAAAAATCGGAAAAAGTTGCGTCATTGGCGGACAGGTAGGAATGGCCGGACATATAATTATAGGAAATGGAGTAAAAGTTCAGGCGCAGTCTGGAATAGGTAGAAATGTAAAGGACGGTGAAATGCTTTATGGTTCTCCTGCCATTGGTTACAGTGCATATAATAAATCATATGTTCACTTCAGGAATTTACCTAAAATAGTAGACAGAATAACCCAGTTAGAAAAAAAATCGAGCGATAATGGCTAAACAGCAAACCATTAAAAAAGAGGTTTCTTTAGAAGGAGTAGGACTTCACACAGGGAATGAAGTTACCCTCACTTTTAAACCCGCCCCTGTAAACAGCGGATATTGTTTTGTAAGAAAGGATATTGAAGGTCATCCTTTAGTTGAAGCAGATGCAAATTATGTGGTTAATACCCAGCGGGGAACAAATCTAGAAAAAGATGGCGTGAGCATTCAAACTTCAGAACATGTTTTAGCAGCATGTGTGGGGCTTGAGATTGATAACTTAATTATTGAACTCAATGCTTCTGAACCTCCGATTATGGATGGTTCTTCAAAATATTTTGTACAGGTGCTGGAAGAGGCAGGCATTGAAGAGCAGGATGCGGAGCGGGAAGAATACGTCGTGAATGAAGTGATTTGCTACAGAGATGATAAAACAGGCAGTGAGATCATGTTGCTTCCGGCAGATGAATACCAGGTGACTACCATGGTAGACTTTGAAACGAAGGTTTTAGGGACTCAAAATGCTTCCATTACTACTATTTCTCAATTTAAGGAGGAAATATCCAATGCAAGAACTTTCAGTTTTTTGCATGAAATAGAAATGCTTCTTGATCATGGCCTGATTAAAGGAGGTGATCTTAAGAATGCAATTGTTTATGTAGATAAAGAGCTGAGTCCTGCAACAATGGAAAAGCTGCGTGCTGCATTTAAAAAGGATAATATCGCTGTAAAACCGAATGGTATTCTTGATAACTTAACGCTGCATTATCCAAACGAGGCTGCGAGACATAAGCTGCTGGATGTAATAGGTGATCTTGCTTTGGTAGGTACCCGAATTCGAGGAAAAGTGATTGCCACTAAACCAGGTCATAAGGTCAACACCAATTTTGCAAAGAAACTTTCGAAGATAATTAAAGCTGAAAAACGGAACAATATTCCGAAGATCGATCTTGAGAAACCTCCGTTGATGGATGTGAATGAGATCATGAATATTCTTCCACACCGGGCACCTTTTCTTTTGGTAGATAAGATCATCGAACTCACAGATACCCACGTGGTGGGAGTCAAAAATGTGACGATGAATGAACCTTTCTTTGTAGGGCATTTTCCCGGGAAGCCGGTAATGCCGGGTGTGCTTCAGGTGGAAGCAATGGCACAAACGGGAGGCATACTTGCTTTAAAATCAGTTCCGGATCCTGAGAACTATCTCACTTTCTTCATGAAGATTGACAACGTGAAATTCAAACAGCAGGTAGTACCTGGAGATACGTTAATATTTAAACTGGAGTTACTGGCTCCAATAAGACGCGGTATTTGCCAGATGCAGGGTTATGCCTATGCAAACGGTAAACTTGCGACCGAAGCCATTTTGATGGCGCAAATTGTAAAACAAAAATAAAAAGGAATGAATCAACCCTTAGCATATGTACATCCAGGGGCAAAGATTGCAAAAAATGTAGTGATAGAACCTTTCACAACTATTCATAACAATGTGGTGATAGGGGAAGGTACCTGGATCGGGTCAAATGTTACCATTATGGAAGGGGCAAGAATCGGAAAGAACTGTAATATATTTCCGGGGGCTGTTATTTCTGCAATACCACAGGATAAAAAATTTAATGACGAAGATACCACCACCGAAATTGGAGATAATACCACCATTCGGGAGTGTGTAACGATCAACAGGGGAACGTCAGACAGGATGAAAACCAAGATCGGGAAAAACTGCTGGATCATGGCTTATTGCCATATCGCACATGATTGTGTGGTGGGTGATAATTGTATTTTCTCTAATAATAGTACATTGGCAGGCCACATCAATGTGGGTGACTATGTTGTTTTAGCAGGAATGGCGGCTGTACAGCAATTTTGCAGTATTGGTAGCCATGCGTTTGTTACAGGCGGATCTTTGGTAAGAAAAGATGTGCCTCCATTTGTAAAAGCAGGGCGTGAACCGCTTTCTTATGTAGGGGTAAACTCTATTGGATTAAGAAGAAGGGGATTCTCTACCGAAAAAATCAGGGAGATACAGGATATTTATCGTATTCTATATCAGAAAAATTTCAATAACACCCAGGCGGTTGCCATTATTGAAGTAGAGATGGAAGCGACTCCCGAAAGAGATGATATTTTAGAGTTCATAAAGAATTCCCAGCGAGGAATTATGAAAGGATATTTTAGATCAAATTAAATAAAACTATATGGCCAGTACCAGTGATATCAGAAATGGATTATGTATCCGTTATAACCACGACATCTTTAAAGTAATTGAATTTTTACATGTTAAACCGGGGAAAGGACCTGCTTTTGTACGGACAAAGCTTAAAAGTGTAACTACCGGGAAAGTAATTGACAACACATTTTCTGCAGGACATAAAATAGATGATGTTCGTGTGGAAACCCATAAATTTCAGTTTTTATACAGTGATGGTGAATTTTATCACTTTATGAACACCGAAGATTATACCCAGATCAGGTTGACAGAAAATGCACTGGATGCTCCTAATCTTTTAAAAGAAGGTGAAGTAGTAACCGTGCTTATCAATACCGAAGACAACATGCCTCTTTCTGTAGATATGCCTGCAAGTGTAATTTTAGAAGTTACGCATACAGAGCCCGGAGTAAAAGGGAATACAGCAACCAACGCTACTAAACCTGCAACTGTAGAAACCGGAGCTGAGGTAAATGTACCGCTGTTCATCAATGAAGGTGATAAGATCAAGATAGAAACCGACAAGGGGACTTACAAAGAAAGAATTAAGGAATAACAGAGAAAGCATTTATGGGATAAAAATTTTATAAAGCCTTTATCTCATATCTCACTTCTCAAATCTCAATACTGGTAATGAAGTTTCCTCAAGAACATACCTTAAAACAGATCGCTACCATCATTTCTTCGGAATTTGTTGGTGATCCTAATTTTCCTGTCACCGGAATGAATGAGATCCATGTTGTAACGCCGGGGGATATAGTTTTTGTGGATCACCCTAAGTATTACGATAAGGCATTGAGTTCAGCAGCGACTGTAATCCTCATCAATAAGGAAGTGGAGTGTCCGGAAGGAAAAGCGCTATTAATATCTGATGATCCTTTCAGAGATTTCAATAAACTAACAGATTATTTCAAGCCTTTCAAAAAAGCCGAAATTTCACAATCAGCTTCCGCAGAAATTGGGGGAAACACTATTATTCAGCCGAATGTTTTTATTGGTAACAATGTAAAGATTGGTGATAATTGTTTGATTCATTCCAACGTAAGTATATATGATAATACAGTGATAGGGAACAATGTGACCATTCATTCTGGCACTGTGTTGGGAGCCGATGCTTTTTATTATAAAAAACGACCTACCGGGTATGACAAATTAATTTCCGGAGGTAGGGTAATCATAAAAGATCATGTGGATATTGGTGCAAATTGTACCATAGACAAAGGAGTGTCGGGAGATACCACTATTGGAAAAGGTACAAAACTGGATAATTTGATCCAGGTGGGCCATGACACCGTCATTGGTGAGAATTGTTTAATAGCCTCTCAAACAGGTATAGCCGGCGCTGTAATTATTGAAGATGATGTTACCGTTTGGGGACAGGTAGGAATGCGCAGCGGAATAATAGTAAGAAAAGGAGGCGTGATGATGGGCCAGGCCGGAATTACAAAATCTACCGAAGAAAATAAAATATACTCCGGAAACCCTGCAATGGAATCCAGGGCAAAATTAAAAGAGTTGGCACTCTTGAGACAATTGCCTAAATTGATGGACAAAATAAAAGGTTGATATGAGCTTAGTACCCAAGGAATGCGTAGAGAATTTTTATTCATCCGATTTCTATAGAAATCCGGAATCTTTAAAGGAATATCTTCATCCCGAATCACAACTTTTCTGGAATAGTAGTGGAGGCTTTCATAAGCTTAACTTCAGGGAGATATTTGAAATGTCCAGAGAACTTGCAAAATCTTTTGAATCATTACGTGCAGATGTGAGTCATCTTTTGAGTGAAGATAACATGGTCACCATCAGGTTTACCTATTATGCGCGTACCATGGAAAATCCTGAAGAAGAACTTCCTATGGCCCATTTTATCTCAATCTGGGAAATAAAAGATGGTAAAATGTATAAAGGTCATCAAATAAGTCAGCAGGCTGATGACAGTCCGGAAAATCTGGATTCTTTCATTCCAAATAATTTATAAATCCCTTTAGGTTTCTTTTATAAAAACCTAATTTTGTAACACAAAAATTAATAATCAACTATGAGCGTTTTAGTAAATAAAGATTCAAAAATAATCGTACAAGGATTTACCGGAAGTGAAGGTACTTTTCATGCCGGTCAAATGATAGAATATGGTACCAATGTCGTAGGTGGTGTTACTCCCGGTAAGGGTGGCCAAAAGCACCTGGATAAGCCGGTATTCAACACTGTTGAAGATGCGGTAAAAGAAACAGGTGCCGATGTATCTATTATTTTTGTTCCCCCTGCGTTTGCTGCAGACGCTATTATGGAAGCTGCCAATGCCGGAATCAAAGTAATTATAACTATTACTGAAGGTATCCCTGTAGCCGACATGATCAAAGCTGCCGATTATATTAAAGATAAGGACTGTCGTTTGGTAGGTCCTAACTGCCCTGGAGTAATTACTCCAGGAGAAGCTAAAGTAGGTATTATGCCTGGTTTCGTCTTTAAAAAGGGTAAAGTTGGAATTGTTTCTAAATCGGGAACACTTACCTACGAGGCTGCAGACCAGGTTGTAAAACAAGGTTTAGGTATTACCACTGCAATTGGAATTGGAGGAGATCCTATTATTGGGACTACTACCAAAGAAGCTGTGGAGTTGCTAATGAACGATGACGAAACAGAATGTATCGTTATGATTGGTGAAATTGGTGGTCAGTTAGAAGCAGATGCTGCCCGTTGGATCAAAGAAAACGGAAACAAAAAACCTGTTATAGGTTTTATTGCCGGTGAAACAGCTCCTGCAGGTCGTACAATGGGTCACGCCGGTGCAATTGTTGGAGGTAGCGAAGATACTGCACAGGCCAAAAAGGCTATTTTGAAAGAAAATGGCATCCACGTAGTGGACTCTCCTGCAGAGATCGGAAAAAAAGTAAAAGAAGTAATGGGATAATTATTTCTTGAAGAATATATTTAAAACCTTCTGTTTTTCTGAATTGTTTCAGGAACTTCAGAAGGTTTTTTTAATCTCATACATTCAGGTTTTACTATATTTGAAAGTATTACCAATGCATAACAATTTATAACATACAATCATTGAATCATATGAAATTATTAGAAGGAAAGAATGCAATAATTACCGGTGCCAGCAGAGGCATAGGAAAAGGGATAGCAGAAGTTTACGCCAAACATGGGGCTAATGTTGCTTTTACCTACAGCTCTTCTGTGGAGGCGGCTAATGAGCTTGAAAAAGAACTTCAGGAGCTCGGTGTGAAAGCAATTGGCTATAAATCTAATGCTGCAAGTTTTGAAGAAGCCCAGGAACTGGTAAAAAATGTATTGGATGATTTTGGAAGTATTGATATTCTTGTAAATAACGCCGGGATCACCAAAGACAACCTTTTAATGCGCATGAGTGAGGAAGATTTCGATAAAGTGATCGAAGTGAACCTTAAATCCATCTTTAACATGACCAAAGCCGTTCAACGTACTATGTTGAAGCAGCGACAGGGTAGCATCATTAACATGAGCAGTGTGGTTGGGGTAAAAGGTAATGCCGGACAGGCAAATTACGCTGCTTCCAAAGCCGGAATGATCGGATTTTCAAAATCTATGGCTCTGGAATTAGGTTCTAGAAATATCCGCACTAATGTGATTGCTCCCGGATTCATTGAAACAGAGATGACCGGAAAACTTGATGAGAAAACTGTGGAAGGCTGGAGAAATGCAATTCCTTTAAAAAGAGGCGGAACTCCCGAAGATATTGCCAATGCATGTGTGTA
The DNA here is from genome assembly GCF_014651535.1 of Salinimicrobium marinum. Lineage (GTDB taxonomy): Bacteria > Bacteroidota > Bacteroidia > Flavobacteriales > Flavobacteriaceae > Salinimicrobium > Salinimicrobium marinum. Next base: position 545,640 of record NZ_BMXB01000002.1, on the reverse strand, counting down.
TTTTGGTAGTGACCTTAGTGCGTATGTTACAGGACAGGTACTGCATGTTGACGGTGGAATGCATACCTAATAAAAATGATTTTTCGTCCTTCCGGAAAAATGGAAAAAGGAAAATTTTTTTAAACTGCGATCTATGATATCAAAAAATGGAAACCTTCTGTACAAGAAAACATAAATCGTACGTTTCATGCCGGCAAACACCCTCTTCTTAATCATTTTAGCTGCGGTTGCAGCACTGGCAATAGCTATCTTTCAGTATTATTTTAGATCTAAAAGCACAGGGAAACCTGTGCTTTTTACGTTCCTGAGATTTATCAGTCTGTTTTTATTATTGATATTACTCCTTAATCCGAAAATCAAGAGGCATGAATATCATCTGGAAAAGGCGAATTTGCTGCTTGCTGTAGATAATTCAGGTTCCATTGAACATTTTGGTGAGGCCGGAAATGTGCGGGGATTTGTTGAGGAAATTTCCAAAAACCCTGAAATCCAGGAGAAATTTGATGTACAGTTATTTACTTTTGGGAAAGGAATTGAACAGGGAGGAGACATAGATTTCAGTGAAAAGCAGACGAATATCCATCAGGCATTACAATCTTTTGATCAGCTTTATAAAAACTCACAGGCACCCACAATTCTGATCACAGATGGAAACCAAACCTATGGGGAAGATTACAGGTTTACTGCCGATAGGTATTTCAATACTATTTATCCTGTGGTGGTGGGAGATACAACTGGTTATCAGGATCTTTCAGTTAGCCGGATCAATGTCAACCAATATGCCTATATTAATAATAAATTTCCGGTGGAGATCTTCATTAATTACTCCGGAAAAGATTCTGTAAAAAGCAGACTCGAAATAAGTTCGGGAGTTTCGAATGTCTATTCTGAAGAGCTTATTTTTAACAGTGATGACAATTCCAGGGTGGTCCAGGCCAGTTTACCGGCTTCAGTTAAAGGAGTGGCTACGTATACCGCTGAAATAGTTTCGCTGGAGAATGAAAAGGATACCCTGAACAACCGAAGAAATTTTGCAGTGGAAGTAATTGGGGAACGGACTTCTATTCTATTGGCGACATCAATTCTTCACCCCGATCTCGGAGCTTTAAAGAAATCAATAGAATCAAATCAACAACGGCAGGTGGAAATTTTTCAGTTTGAAAAACCACTTCCTGAACTGGATAACTTTCAGCTGATTCTCCTGTATCAACCTGATCGTAAATTTGAAAATATCCTGAAGCAAATCGAGGAGGAGGAAAAAAATTACTGGATCATCACAGGTCCTGAAACAGACTGGCAGTTTCTAAACGAATCGCAGCAGTTCTTCCAGAAGGAAATTACAAGACAGACACAAGAATATTTTCCTGTTCTAAATCAAAATTTCTCAACCTACCAGCTCGAAGATATAGGATTTTCAGATTATCCTCCCCTTGAAGGTGCTTTCGGGGATGTTTTTTTCACGGTCCCTGCAGAACCTGTTTTGTATCAGCAAGTGCAGGGTATAGATACTCAAAACCCTTTGCTGGCATTGTCCGAACAAAAATACTCAAAAACTGCAGTGTTATTTGGTGCGGGGTTCTGGAGATGGCGTGCTGCTTCGTATACCGAAAAAGGATCTTTTGAAGATTTTGATGATTTTACCGGAAAGCTGGTTCAGTTTCTGGCTACTCGCCAACAAAAGGACCGGTTAACGGTGGAACAGGAAGCTTTCTATTATGGCAATGAAAGAGTTGTAATCTCAGCTCAATATTTTGACAGGAATTATAGATTCGATCCCAGGGGAGATTTAACATTAAATCTTACCAATGAACAAACGCAGGAAAACCGCAGCCTGCCTTTTCTTCTCAAACAAAATAAATATGAAGTAGAAATAAGTGATCTATCTTCCGGAAAATATACTTTCTCTGTAGATGTTGCCCGTGAGAATATTTCAGAAACTGGATCTTTTAATATTATAGAATATGAAGTTGAAAAGCAATTTAGTAATGCCAACCTTCAGGGGCTTTCAGGAATTTCCGGAGAAAAAAACCAGCCGCTGTATTTCTTAAAGGATTCTGAAAAATTAGTTAATAATTTACTGTCAGATAATAGTTATACTCCGGTTCAAAAAAGACAGGAAAAGACCGTATCTTTGATCGATTGGTATTATTTACTGGGAATTATAGCACTTTCTTTAAGTGCGGAGTGGTTTTTGCGTAAGTATTACGGTCTTATTTAATTTAACTTTTTTTAATATTTTTTTTATGGATAGATTACCCAAAATTGGATTACCAATTTTATTTGGAGTCATTATACTTGTTATTTTGATCGCCAAATCTACAGTTACAATTAATTCCGGGGAAGCTGGTGTTTTATATAAAACTTTTGGAGGAGGTGTGGTTACAGATGAACCACCTTTGAATGAAGGTTTTCATTTGGTAGCCCCCTGGAATAAGGTTTTTGTTTATGAAGTACGGCAACAGTCTCTGGAAGAGAAGATGCAGGTTTTATCTTCAAATGGATTAGAGATAAAACTGGATGCTTCTATATGGTTTCAGCCATCATTTGACAATCTTGGTTCCCTGCACAGGGAAAAAGGGGAAGCTTATATTCAACGTGTATTGCAACCTGCAGTACGTTCGGCCGCCCGTGCTGTTGTAGGAAGATATAATCCTGAGCAGCTTTATTCCAGTAAGAGAGAAGCCATCCAGAGAGAAATTTTTGAAGAAACCGAAATTCTGCTTAAAAATCAGTACGTCCAGATAAACGAAGTGCTGGTAAGAGATGTTTCCCTTCCTGCTACTATTAAAGATGCGATTGAGAGAAAATTACGGCAGGAACAGGAATCTCTGGAATATGAATTCCGACTTACTAAAGCGGAGCAGGAAGCGGAAAGACAGCGAATAGATGCAGAAGGTAAAGCACGTGCCAATGAAATTCTTGATGCATCCCTAACCGATATGGTTTTAAGGGAAAAAGGGATCCAGGCGACTGTTGAGCTTGCTAAATCCCCTAATGCCAAGGTTGTAGTGATTGGATCTGGAGATGAAGGTATGCCACTGATTCTTGGTAATAACTAATTTTTACAATGATCAATTAAAATTGAATTAAAATTATTTCTTTTTTAATTTATTTGTTTAAATTCGCATCAACAATGAAAGCAAAACAACTACATCATCATCATTCTCATAAGTTCGCTCTTGCGAGGTGAGATTGATATGTGTATAATCATATTTTTGAAAACCCGTTTGAGCAGCTCAAACGGGTTTTTCATTTTCCGTTGTGAACTGCTGAAACATAAATTAACTAACAATGAAAAAAATTAGAATAGCAGTACAAAAATCGGGTAGGCTTCACGATGATTCTTTACAACTTTTAAAAGATGCAGGAATCTCTGTAGACAACGGAAAAGAACAGTTAAAAGCCACTTCCAGGAATTTTCCGCTAGAGGTATTTTACCTCCGGAACGGAGACATTCCGCAATACCTTCGTGATGGGGTAGTGGACATTGCTATTATTGGCGAAAACGTATTGATAGAAAAAGGAGAAGACATTGCTACGGCTGAAAGACTTGGTTTTTCTAAATGCCGGGTTTCGCTGGCTGTTCCTAAATCCATGCAGTATAATAGTTTACAGGATCTCGATGGAAAAAAAATTGCAACTTCCTATCCCAATACCATTAATGCTTTTCTTGCTAAAAATGGTATTTCTGCAGAGCTGCACATCATTAACGGATCGGTTGAAATTGCTCCGAATATTGGCCTGGCAGATGCTGTTTGTGATATTGTGTCCAGCGGAAGTACTCTTTTTAAAAACAACCTGAAGGAGGTAGAGATAATGCTGAAGAGTGAAGCGGTTTTAGCAGTTTCTCCAATGATCGATGAGGAGAGAAATGAAATTCTTCAGAAATTACAGTTTAGGATTCAGTCGGTTTTAAGAGCGCGAAGATCCAAGTATATTCTTATGAACATTCCAGATAATAAGGTTGAGAAAGTAATTGAGTTGCTTCCAGGAATGAGAAGTCCTACTGTGCTTCCCTTAGCTGAAAAAGGCTGGAGTTCCATTCACACCGTGATTGAAGAAGAACGTTTCTGGGAAGTTATTGATGAACTGAAGCGGAATGGAGCCGAAGGGATTCTGGTAACTTCTATTGAGAAAATGGTACTTTAAAAAAGGTTGAAATGAAGAAGATAATAAATCCTGATAAAAATAAATGGGAGGAAATCCTCAGACGTCCCACCAAAAGTGTGGAGGATGTGGAGAAAACTGTGTATCAGATCTTTGGTGAGGTGAAATCCAAAGGGAATGAAGCAGTTGCCAAATACACCCAGCTTTTCGACGGAATTTCCCTTGAAACTGAAATTGTTTCTGAGGAAGAAATTAAAGCAGCCGAAACAAAAATTTCCGAAGAATTGAAAGAAGCCATTAATCTGGCAAAGAATAATATTGAACGTTTTCACGCGGCTCAAGAAACGGACAAAGTTTCTGTAGAAACCACTCCGGGAGTACACTGCTGGCAGGAGAAAAAGGCTATTCAAAAGATAGGGCTCTATATTCCCGGAGGTACAGCTCCCTTGTTTTCTACTATTTTAATGTTGGCAGTTCCCGCAAAACTTGCAGGTTGCGAGGAAATAGTGCTGTGTAGTCCTCCAGATAAAAAGGGGGAACTGAATCCGGCTATTTTATACACTGCGAATCTCTGTGGTGTGTCCAAAATATTCAAAGTAGGAGGGATACAGGCGATTGCCGCACTGACATTTGGAACCGAAACTATCCCGAAAGTATATAAGATCTTTGGCCCCGGAAATCAGTTTGTAACGGTTGCCAAGCAGCTGGCTACAAAATATAATGTTGCTATAGACATGCCTGCAGGACCATCAGAATTATTGGTGGTGGCAGATGAATCGGCCAATGCTGCTTTTGTAGCGTCCGATTTGTTGTCGCAGGCTGAGCACGGAATCGATAGTCAGGTGATATTGATCTCCCTTTCAGAACCGTTTTTAGAAGATGTGGAAAAGGAAATTATTAAACAACTTCCGGAACTACCAAGAAATGAAATTGCAAAAGCCGCTATGGAGAATTCTAGATTAATCGTCGTGAAAGATGAACAGGAAGCGCTGGAAATGATCAATGAATACGGTCCGGAACATTTTATCATCTGTTTAAAGAATGAAGATGTATTTATCGACGGGATCATTAATGCGGGATCGGTCTTTATTGGTAATTTCACTCCCGAAAGTGCAGGAGACTATGCTTCGGGCACAAACCATACCCTGCCAACCAACGGATACGCAAAGCAATACAGCGGTGTAAACCTTGACAGTTTTATGAGGGCAGTGACCTTTCAGAGAATTTCTGAAGAAGGGATTAAAAATATTGGTTCTGCAATAGAATTAATGGCAGAAGCGGAAGGTTTACAAGCTCACAAAAATGCAGTAACATTAAGATTAAACAGTCTTAAATAGGATGAAGAGAAGCTTTAAAATAAATGATCTGGTCCGGGAAAATGTAAACCGGCTAAAACCTTATTCTTCCGCAAGGGATGAATTTACGGCTATTGATGAAGAAATGATATTTCTGGATGCCAACGAGAATCCATTTGAAAATGGGGTGAACCGATATCCCGATCCACAACAGAACAAAGTAAAACAGGAGCTGGCAAGGCAAAAAAAAGCAAAAACCTCCCAGATTTTGTTGGGGAATGGAAGCGATGAAGTGCTGGATCTGATTTTCAGGGCTTTTTGCGAACCTAAAATAGATAACGTGATCACCCTGCCGCCAACTTATGGGATGTACAAGGTATTGGCAAACGTGAATGATGTAGAGGAGAGGGAAGTGCTATTGACGTCTAATTTTCAACCGAATGTGGAGGAAATTTTTGAAAAAGCAGATGAGAATACCAAAATCATATTTCTCTGTTCTCCCAACAATCCTACCGGAAATAGCTTTTCTGAAGTTGCTGTTACTGAAATTCTTCAGCGGTTTGCGGGACTGGTAGTGATCGATGAAGCGTACATAGATTTTTCTGAAGAAAATAGCTGGCTGGAAAAACTGGATGAATTTCCTAACCTTGTGGTGACACAAACACTTTCAAAGGCTTATGGGCTGGCGGGAATCAGGTTGGGTATTTGTTATGCATCCGAAGAAATAATCCGGATCCTGAATAAAATAAAACCTCCTTATAATATCAATGAATTAACTCAGCAAAAAGCTTTGGAACGGTTGGAAGATGTGGATGCTGTAAAATCTGAAATTGCACATTTACTTGGACAGCGAGAATTGCTGGACGAAGAATTGAGCAAAATATCTTATGTGGAAGAAGTTTACCCTTCCGATGCTAATTTTATTCTGGCAAAAGTGGATGATGCGACCGCAAGATATAAGCAATTACTGGAGCAGGGAATTGTGATAAGGAACCGTACTACACAACCCTTGTGTGAAAATACGCTGCGGTTTACGGTAGGGACCGCTATGGAAAATGAAAAACTTTTAACTGCTTTGAAAAATCTTGAAGTAGAAGCCGTAAATCACAAAAATCAATAAACTTTTCTTCGGAAAATAAATAGATAAAAATCTATGAAAAAATTGCTATTTATAGACAGAGACGGGACCATTGTACTGGAGCCTGAAGATTATCAGCTGGATCATTTAGATAAGCTTGAGTTCTATCCAAACTGTTTTCAGTACCTGGCAAGAATTGCCAGTGAGCTGGATTATGAGCTGATAATGGTAACAAACCAGGACGGCTTGGGCACAAATTCTTTTCCGGAAGATACCTTCTGGCCTGCACAAAATTTTATTTTGAAAGCCTTTGAAAATGAAGGAGTGAAATTTTCAGAAATTTGTGTCGACCGTACTTTTCCTGAGGAAAATGCGGAAACAAGAAAACCACGTACAGGATTACTTACCCAGTATATTGATAGTGGGGAATACGATCTTGAGAATTCTTTTGTGATAGGGGACAGGCTCACCGATATTGAACTGGCCAAAAATCTTGGAGCCAAAGGAATTTTTATCAAAACTCACGAAGATTTAGGTAGTGCTGAAGTTTCTGTGGAACGTGAAGAATTAGATGACGTCATTGCGCTCCAGACCGAAAGCTGGAAAGATATTTACGAATTTCTGAAGCTCAAAGAACGTTCAGCTGAAATCAGCAGGAAGACCAACGAAACTGATATCTACATCAATCTGAACCTTGATGGCACAGGAAAAGCCAATATCGACACCGGGCTCAAATTTTTTGATCATATGCTGGATCAGATTGCCCGCCACGGACAAATGGATCTGGATATCCGGGTAAGAGGAGATCTGGAGGTGGACGAACACCATACCATTGAAGATACGGCCATTGCCCTTGGAGAGGTTTTTTCGAAAGCTCTCGGCAACAAAATGGGAATTGAACGCTACGGATTTACTTTGCCTATGGACGACTGCCTGGCACAGGTAGCGATTGATTTCGGCGGAAGAAACTGGCTGGTTTGGGAAGCAGATTTTCAGAGGGAAAAGATCGGTGAAATGCCAACAGAAATGTTTTATCATTTTTTCAAATCCTTCACAGACGGCGCCAAAGCAAACCTCAATGTGAAAGCTGAAGGTACCAATGAACATCACAAAATAGAAGCTATTTTTAAAGCTTTTGCCAAAGCAATTAAAGTGGCTGTTAAACAGGATCCCGAAAAAATGATTTTACCATCTACAAAAGGAATGCTGTAGTAGATGTGAGGTTTTAGACCTGAGATTTGAGAAATTAGATAAAAATTTAAATTTTGAAAATAGCAATAATTAATTACGGGGCAGGAAATATACAAAGCATCAAGTTCGCCTTACAACGTCACGGATACGAAGGAGTGCTAACGAGTGATGCAGATGAAATTCGTGCTGCAGATAGAGTTATTTTTCCAGGTGTTGGTGAAGCCAGTAGCGCCATGCGAAAACTAAAAGCCACCGGACTTGATAAAATCATCCCTGAACTTACTCAACCAGTATTGGGTATCTGCCTTGGAATGCAGCTAATGTGCAAACATTCGGAAGAAGGAGATACCACCGGCCTCGGTATCTTTGACGTTGATGTCAAGAAATTTACAGGAAATGTGAAAGTGCCGCAAATAGGATGGAACCATATCTATAATTTAAAATCTTCTCTTTTTGAAGGAATTCGGGAGCAGGAATATATTTACCTGGTGCACAGTTTTTTCGCACCTGCGTGCGAAGAAGCTATCGCAACCACCGAATACGGAGTAGAATATGCTTCGGCATTAAAAAAAGACAATTTTTATGGAGTACAATTCCACCCTGAAAAGAGCAGCAATGCGGGAGAGCAGATTTTGGAAAATTTTCTAGCCCTCCAACCCCCGAAAGAGGAGTGGAATCTCAATACTCAATACTAATATCTCAATACTAAAAAATGCGAATAATTCCAGCCATAGACATCATCGATGGAAAATGCGTAAGGCTTTCCAGGGGTGATTACAACACAAAGAAAATATATAATGAAAATCCGTTGGAAGTAGCGAAAGAATTCGAGGCTCATGGAATTCAGTACCTGCACCTGGTGGATCTTGATGGAGCTAAATCCAAACATATAGTAAATCACAAGGTGCTGGAACAGATAGCCTCTAAAACTCAGCTGAAAATTGATTTTGGCGGCGGATTAAAATCAGATAAGGATCTGCAAATAGCTTTTGAAAGCGGCGCGACCCAGGTCACCGGGGGAAGTATTGCTGTGAAAAATCCTGATATCTTTGAAAGCTGGCTTCATAAATTTGGCAGTGAAAAGATCATTTTAGGAGCCGATGCCAATAATGAAAAAGTAGCCACCAATGGATGGCTGGAAGAATCTGATCTTGAATTAATACCATTTATTCAGCAGTATGAGCAGAAAGGAGTGCAGTACGTAATCTGTACAGATATTTCTAAAGACGGAATGCTGGACGGACCTTCAGCAGATCTTTACCGAAGGATCCTTGAAGAGACTGAAAACATAAAATTAATAGCATCCGGAGGGATTGCCACTTTTGATGATCTTCCTTTGCTTGCCGAAATTGGCTGTGAAGGGACTATTATTGGAAAGGCTATTTATGAAAGTAGAATAAGCCTAAAGCAACTGGAAGAATTTATCCTTCAAAATTAATAAAAAAAACTGACGTCAAGCTGGTAATATAATTGAGTTTCTTATGTAAGATGCTGAAGCAAATTCAGAATGACACAATGATGTGATGCAAAAAGAACATAGACTATGCTAACAAAAAGAATAATCCCGTGCCTGGATATCAAAAACGGACGTACTGTAAAAGGTGTGAACTTCCTGGAACTGCGGGATGCCGGTGATCCTGTAGAGCTGGCGAAGATCTATTCAGATTCCGGGGCCGATGAATTGGTGTTTTTGGATATTACTGCAACAGAGCAGAAAAGAAAAACTCTGGCCGATTTAGTGCTACGGGTGGCAGCTGCAGTGAATATTCCTTTTACTGTAGGTGGCGGGATCTCTTCGGTGGAAGACGTAGATGTGCTGTTGCAGAACGGAGCAGATAAGGTTTCGATAAATTCTTCAGCAGTCAAGAATCCGCAGTTGATCAATGATCTGGTGGCGAAGTTTGGCAGTCAGTGTATTACCGTAGCGATTGATGCGAAAGAGGTAAACGGAGAATGGATCGTGCATCTGGTTGGTGGAAAAGTCCCTACCAATTTAAATTTGTTCGACTGGGCAAAAGAAGTGGAAGAACGTGGTGCCGGTGAAATTCTTTTTACTTCCATGAACCACGATGGTACAAAATCGGGGTTTGCAAATGAAGCCCTGGCTAAACTTTCTTCAGAGCGTTCCATCCCTATCATAGCTTCGGGAGGAGCAGGCACTATTCAGCATTTTTGTGATACTTTTATTGAGGGAAAATCTGATGCAGCCCTTGCGGCGAGTGTTTTTCATTTCAAGGAAATTGAAATAAAGGATCTGAAAATGGAAATGCGGGCACAGGATATTGAAGTAAGACTGTAAAAAGAAGTACGAGATTAGAAGTTAGAAGTTGAAAAGAAAAGAGAAAAGAACCAGGAGCCAGGATAAGTTCCATAAAAAGGTTCCATGGCAATGTCATGTCGAGTCCTCCTTTTAAAGGCGGATAAGTCGTAGCACTTAATGGCGAAAACAAACCCTGGTATTTTCTCATTAAAATTTACATCTCTAATTGAGATAGAAATTAAAGTTTTTAAATATGGAAATAGATTTTAGTAAAGATAAGGACGGATTAGTACCGGCAATTGTTCAGGATTCAGTGACTAAAAATGTACTGATGCTGGGATATATGAACGAAGAAGCCTACCGCAAAACTCTGGACACTAAAAAGGTTACTTTCTACAGCCGTAGCAAACAGCGGTTATGGACCAAAGGCGAGGAGAGTGGCAATTTTTTAAATCTGGTTGAACTGAAATTAGATTGCGATAATGATACATTGTTGCTAAGTGTGAATCCGCAGGGGCCAACCTGCCACAAAGGAACGGACACCTGCTGGGGAGAAGAAAATAAAACCAACTTCGGATTTATTTCAGAACTGGAAAATGTTATTTCTGACCGGAAAAATAACCCTGATAATGAAAAAAGCTATGTGGCTTCCCTATTCCAAAGTGGTGTCAATAAAATTGCCCAGAAAGTGGGGGAAGAAGCTGTGGAAGTTGTGATCGAAGCAAAAGATGATAATGATGATCTTTTTCTTGATGAAAGTGCAGACCTGCTTTTCCATTATTTAATTCTACTACAACAGAAAGGTTATTCTCTGAAGGACGTGGTGAAAGTTTTAGAAAGAAGACATTGATCTGCTGATTTATCAGACATGAAAAAACCCTGGGAGATTTCTCACAGGGTTTTCATTTTATACAATTTTCAACTGATTAAGATTCAGTTTCTTTTTTAGTCTTTTCAATATTGATGGTGAGCTCTTTTTTCTCCTCATCAAAATCCATAAAGATCTTATCTCCTTCAGAAACATTTGATGTGATGATCTCTTCTGCCAGGGCATCTTCAATATATTTTTGAATAGCTCTGTTTAGAGGTCTTGCACCAAACTGACGGTCGAATCCTTTTTCAGCAATATAATCTTTGGCTTTTGTGCTCAGCTTCAAATCGTAACCGAGGGTTCCAATTCTTCCGAAGAGCTTTTCAAGCTCAATATCAATGATCTTGTGAATGTGTTCCTGTTCAAGAGCATTGAATATTACCACATCATCAACCCTGTTCAGAAATTCCGGAGCAAAAGCTTTTTTAAGAGCATTCTCAATAACACCTCTTGCATTCTCATCAATCTGAGATTTCTTCGCGGCAGTTCCAAATCCAACTCCCTGTCCAAAATCTTTCAGTTTTCTGGCTCCAATGTTGGAAGTCATAATGATGATCGTGTTCCTAAAATCGATTTTACGTCCTAAACTATCGGTTAAATAACCGTCATCCAATACCTGTAACAGCATATTGAAGACATCGGGATGGGCTTTTTCTACCTCGTCAAGTAAGATCACCGCATAAGGTTTACGTCTTACTTTCTCCGTTAGCTGTCCGCCTTCTTCATAACCTACGTATCCCGGAGGTGCACCAATTAAACGGCTCACGGCAAATTTCTCCATATACTCACTCATATCGATTCGAATGAGTGCATCTTCGCTGTCAAACAATTCCCTGGAAAGTATCTTTGCAAGCTGTGTTTTACCAACTCCTGTTTGTCCCAGGAAGATAAAGGACCCAATCGGTTTATTTGGGTCTTTAAGTCCGGCACGGTTTCTCTGAATGGCCTTCACCACTTTTCCAACCGCTTCGTCCTGACCAATTACTTTTCCTTTGATCAAATTTGGCAATTCTGCCAGTTTGTTAATTTCAGTTTGTGCAATTCTGTTAACAGGAATCCCTGTCATCATGGATACCACATCAGCTACATTGTCTTCAGAGACTGTTTCCCGGTGAGATTTGGATTCTTCATCCCAACGCTCCTGGGCGATTGCCAGCTCTTTTTCAAGATTTTTCTCATCATCCCGAAGTTTTGCAGCCTCTTCATATTTCTGTTTTTTGACAACAGAATTCTTGTTTTCACGTACTTCTTCCAGTTTTCGCTCAAGCTCCAAAATTTGCTTCGGAACTTCAATGTTCGTAATATGAACACGAGAACCTGCTTCATCTAAAGCATCAATAGCCTTGTCTGGTAAAAACCTGTCAGTCATATAACGATTTGTCAGCGTAACACAGGCTTGAATGGCTTCATCTGTATAAGAAACGTGGTGATGCTCCTCATATTTATCTTTGATGTTGTTCAAAATTTGAATTGTTTCTTCTACAGTGGTAGGTTCCACAATTACTTTTTGGAAACGCCTTTCTAAAGCTCCATCCTTTTCAATATATTGTCGGTACTCATCAAGCGTGGTAGCACCAATACATTGAATTTCTCCCCTTGCTAGGGCAGGTTTGAACATATTACTTGCATCCAGGCTTCCTGTGGCACCTCCTGCACCAACAATGGTGTGAATCTCGTCAATAAAAAGAATAATATCATCATTCTTTTCAAGTTCGTTCATCACAGCTTTCATACGCTCTTCAAACTGCCCGCGGTATTTTGTACCGGCGACTAAACTCGCAAGATCAAGCGTTACAACACGCTTGTCAAAAAGAATTCTTGATACTTTCCGTTTTACAATTCGTAAAGCCAGGCCTTCCGCAATGGCAGATTTTCCAACACCAGGTTCCCCTATAAGGAGCGGATTGTTCTTTTTACGTCGGCTAAGGATTTGAGAAACTCTCTCAATTTCCTTTTCCCGACCAACAACCGGATCAAGTTTGTCCAACTCGGCCATGGCAGTTAAATCCCTTCCAAAGTTATCTAAAACAGGGGTTTTAGACTTTTTGGTAGAAGTTTTTCCGGTAGTTCCTGAGAAAGGATTACTCTTTCCTGAATCGTCTGCGGTAGCGTCTTCATCTGAAAATGATTCGGCAGTAGGACTGTCCATATTATAATCATCTTCATTGGTGATCATATATTTAAACTGGTCTTTTACTCCGTCATAATCCACCTTCAGTTTATTAAGCAGTTTGGTGGTAGGGTCGTTTTCGTTTCTTAAAATGCACAACAAAAGGTGTGCAGTATTTATGGAAGAGCTTTGAAAAAGCTTGGCCTCCAGAAAAGTTGTTTTCAATGCACGCTCTGCCTGCCTTGTTAAGTGCAAGTTCCGTTTTTCGTTAGAATTTACAGCAGCATCAGGTTCAGCAGGGCTAAGAATTTCGACTTTGCGCCTTAAATGAGTTAGATCTATCTCCAGGGCGTGAAGTATATTGATAGCTTTACCGTCGCCATCACGCAGTAAACCAAGCATTAAGTGTTCTGTTCCTATAAAATTATGTCCGAGTCTTAAAGCTTCTTCCTTGCTGTAAGCTATGACATCTTTTACTCTTGGTGAAAAATTATCATCCATGTTAAATTTCCTTTCTCTCTAATTGTTTTATACTCAGGTTTCAAAAACCGTACCTTTTATGAGTGTTAGCTAATTGACAAAATAACTCTCAAAAATCAAAATAGAAAGTAATGAACTTATTAACGATGCACCTATAAAAATTTGTTAATAAAATAAGGGAAAACATAGGCTGTTATAGGTGATAGCTGGCCTAAAATGCGTAAATTGGCACGTTAGATTTTTGAACCAAAATAAATGAATTTATGGCTGAAGGAGAAAAGTTAATTCCTATCAACATTGAAGATGAAATGAAATCGGCCTACATTGATTATTCAATGTCGGTCATTGTGTCACGTGCGCTGCCAGATGTACGTGATGGTTTAAAACCTGTACATCGAAGGGTTTTATATGGAATGTATGAACTTGGGGTTCTTTCAAATAGAGCTCATAAAAAATCTGCGAGGATTGTTGGGGAAGTATTAGGTAAATATCACCCGCATGGAGATTCTTCGGTTTACGATACGATGGTGAGGATGGCCCAGGAATGGAGCCTTCGTTATATGCTCGTGGACGGCCAGGGTAACTTTGGTTCTGTCGATGGCGATAGCCCTGCAGCAATGCGATACACTGAGGCGCGAATGCGTAAGATCAGTGAGGACATGTTGGCAGATATTGATAAGGAAACCGTAGATACACAGCTTAACTTTGATGATACCATTAAAGAACCTAAGGTGCTGCCAACCAGGATTCCAAACCTTTTGGTGAATGGTGCCAGTGGTATTGCTGTAGGTATGGCAACCAATATGCCGCCACACAATTTAGCTGAAGTTGTAGATGGTATTATTGCTTACATTGATAATCATGATATTGAGATCGATGAGCTGATACAGCATATCAAAGCACCCGATTTTCCAACCGGAGGAACCATTTATGGTTATGACGGGGTAAGGGAAGCTTTTAAAACCGGTCGTGGACGGATTGTTGTTCGTGCAAAAGCAACCGTCGAGGAAGTCAACGGAAAAGAGGCTTTGATCATTACCGAAATTCCGTACCAGGTGAACAAAGCGGAAATGATCAAGAAGACAGCCGAACTGGTTAATGACAGGAAAATAGAAGGAATCTCCCTAATAAGGGATGAGTCTGACCGGAATGGAATGAGAATAGTGTATATCCTCAAGAGGGATGCTATTCCTAATATCGTTCTTAACACCTTATATAAGCATACAGCGTTACAATCATCTTTTAGCGTAAACAACATCGCTCTTGTAAAAGGTCGCCCACAAATGCTGAATCTGAAGGATATGATCTTTCATTTTGTAGAGCACAGGCATGATGTGGTGGTACGTCGTACAGAGTATGAACTTCGTAAAGCTGAAGAAAGAGCTCATATCCTTGAAGGACTCATCATTGCTTCAGATAATATTGATGAAGTAATTGCACTTATAAGATCTTCCAGTAATGCCGATGAAGCAAGAACGAAGTTGATAGAGCGTTTCGAATTATCTGAAATTCAGGCAAAAGCCATCGTTGAAATGCGATTGAGACAACTTACCGGCCTGGAACAGGATAAGTTGCGTACAGAATATGATGAATTGATGTTGACCATTGAAGACCTTAAAGATATTCTTGCGAGAAAAGAACGCAGAATGGAGGTCATCAAAGAGGAGATGATTGAGGTAAAAGAAAAGTATGGAGATGAAAGAAGGTCTACCATAGAATATGCCGGTGGAGATCTTAGCATGGAGGATATGATTCCCGATGAGCAGGTGGTAATCACCATTTCTCACGCAGGATACATCAAAAGAACATCTCTTACCGAATATAAAACTCAGAATAGGGGAGGAGTAGGACAGAAAGGATCTACGACAAGGAATGAAGATTTCCTTGAAAATCTTTTCGTCGGAACAAATCACCAGTACATGTTATTTTTTACCGAAAAAGGTAAATGTTTCTGGATGAGGGTTTATGAAATTCCTGAAGGAAGTAAAACTTCTAAAGGAAGAGCGATACAGAACCTTATTAATCTGGAGCCGGATGATAAACTGAAAGCTTTTATATGTACCAAAGATCTCAAGGACGAAGAGTACATTAACAGTCACTATGTGATCATGGCAACTAAGAAAGGACAGGTTAAAAAGACCTCTCTTGAGCAGTATTCCAGACCGAGAACTAATGGTATCAATGCCATTACTATTAGAGAAGGAGATGAGCTACTTGAAGCAAGGCTTACCAATGGTAACAGCCAGGTAATGTTAGCTTTAAAAAGTGGTAAAGCCATTAGGTTTGAAGAAAGCAAAACCCGCCCAATGGGAAGGAATGCTTCCGGAGTAAGAGGTATCACCCTGGCAGATGACAAAGATGAAGTGGTTGGAATGATCGCTGTTCAGAATCCGCAGGAAGAGACCGTGCTTGTAGTATCAGAAAACGGATATGGAAAACGTACTTATATAGATGATCCTGAGGATGGTGAGCCAATATACAGAATCACCAACCGTGGAGGAAAAGGGGTGAAAACCATTTCAATCACTCCAAAGACAGGTAGTCTTGTTGCAATTAAAAACGTTTCAGATCTGGATGACCTTATGATCATTAACAAATCTGGAATTGCAATTCGTACCTCTGTAGATAGTTTACGCGTTATGGGACGAGCTACCCAGGGTGTTAGACTAATCAATCTTAAAGGAAATGATTCTATTGCAGCTGTTGCAAAAGTGATGAATGAAGAAGAAAATGTAGAAGAGGTTTCAGATCAGGAAGAGCTTGATATGACTGGCGAAAACGAGGGTGGCACAACAATTGCAGATGATAGCGAAGAATAAGTTAAACACAAAACCAAAAAGAATGAGAACAAGAATTTTAACGGCAGTGTTAGCTATGGTAACTGTCGTGGCGTTTGCCCAAAAACGAGAAATACGTAGAGCTGGTAAGGCCGTTGAGAAAGGTGATTATCAGGAAGCTAAAAATCATTTAGCTGAAGCTGAACCACAACTTTCAGGAGCAAATCAGAGTCAGCAGGCAGATTACTACCTGTACAAAGGATATGCTTTAGTAGGTTCTGGTGAAAATGTACCAGCAAGTGACCTTATGGCAGCGACTGAAGCATTTAAAAAAGCGGAAGAGCTAGGTCATGAGGAAGCACCACAGGGAATTACTGCTGCGAGTAACGCTTTGGTAAATGCAGCGATTGCAGACCAGAACGAACAGAATTTTGAATCTGCAGCCGAAAAGCTTTATGCCAGCTATGACCTGAACAAACAGGATACTCTGTATCTTTATTATGCTGCAGCAAATGCTATAAATGCAGGTAACTATGACAATGCTTTGGAATATTATGAAGAGTTGAGAGATCTTGGATTTTCCGGAGAATCTGTACAGTATACTGCTGTAAATACAGAAACAGGAGAAAGAGAGGTTATGGGATCTAAAGAACAACGTGACCTTTTTGTTAAGAGTGGTGATTATACCGATCCCCAGGATGAAAAAGCTGAATCTAAAAGAGGTGAAATAGCTAAGAATATTGCCCTAATTTATATGGAAAAGGGTGAATCTGAAAAAGCTATTGAAGCCATGGATGCTGCTAAAAGAGAGAATCCGGATGATCTATCCCTGTTACAATCTGAAGCAGATTTGTATTATTCAATGGGAGATATGCAAAAGTACCGTGAGATAATGGAAGAGGTTGTTGCGCAAGATCCTGAAAACCCAGTATTACTTTATAACTTAGGTGTAAGTAGTGCGCAGTTAGGTGAACGTGACAGAGCTATAGAGTATTATGAGAAAGCTCTTGAGCTTGATCCAGATATGACCAATGCAAGAATCAATATTGCACAGGTTATCCTTTCAAGAGAGCAGCCGATTGTAGAAGAAATGAACACTCTTGGTACAAGTAAAGAAGATAATCAACGTTATGATGAACTGGCTGAAGAGCGTCGCGAAGTGTACCGTGGTGCAATTCCACATCTTGAAGGCGTTCTTGAAAGAGATGCTACCAATGTAGATGCAGCAAGAACAATGATGAATATTTACTATCAATTGAATGAAACTGAAAAGGCTGAAGAGATGAAGCAAAAGGTTTCAGAGCTTGAAGCAAATCAGTAAATAAGCTTAGACTTACAGTTATAGCAAAACCCGCAGAAATGCGGGTTTTTTTGTTATTAGCTTAACCTTTATTCGGCCAGTAATCATTAATCGAAAAGATACAGTGTTATATATTCTAGGAGAAGAATCTTCCTTAAAAGTAAAAACCATTATTTCTCTGGAGAGGTTAAATGATCTTTTTAATGACTCTTAATTTATGGGTATGTCGTCGTAAATCTGCATTATAAATGCCAGAATGGTCGATCCTGTCAATTCTTACTTTCCCGTATGCATGAATGATATAATTATCATTCATCATTACTCCTACGTGATTGATCACCCCTTCTTTATCATCAAAAAATGCAAGATCTCCGGGCTCACTTTCTTCAATAAAACTTAATGACTCTCCCTGGCGAGCCTGGTCGGCTGCATTCCGGGGAATTTTGTAGCCGTTTAGTTTATATACCATTTGTGTAAATCCGCTGGCATCAATGCCGAAGGGAGTTTTTCCTCCCCAAAGGTGTGGTGCATTAAGATAGAGAAAAGCCGTATTCAGAATATTTTCTTTGTTAACCTCTCCGCTTATTTTTTTTCCGTCGTGAGCGTGTTGGAGAAAAGAAACAAAATTTAATACCGATCCCAGGGGAACAGGTATTAAATTCTGATTTCTATCTGTTATTAGTTCCACGACATCTGCTGAAAAAACAGGTTTTTCTGATTCAAATGCGCTATAATCATTTTCAGAAATTATGAGAAATTGATTATTGTCAATCCAACCTTCGCAGGTATCGTATGCAATTCGAATACGCGACCACGTAGCCCTTTGTTCAAGAACTTTGAAATGTTCTCCGTACAAAAGCTGACTTACCATTTCGCAGCTGTCTGAAGGCTCTGACCTGAGTGGGACACTACTCAGGTTGCAAATTCCATATTGCATTAAATAGTACTTATGAAATTAACTGCGTTCAATTACAATTGCCGAAGCACCACCACCACCGTTACATATCGCAGCAGCTCCTGTTTTGGCATTATTCTGTTCCAGTACACTAAGCAGGGTTATTATTATCCTTACTCCGGAGCAGCCCAAAGGGTGACCAAGAGAAACAGCTCCTCCGTTAAAATTGGTATTCTTATCTGTAAGACCTAATATTTTCATATTAGCTAATCCCACAACAGAAAAAGCTTCATTAAATTCGAAGAAGTCTACTTCCTCTTTGGATATTCCTGCTTTTTTCAGGGCTTTAGGTAAAGCAATGGCGGGTGCAGTAGTGAATTTATTTGGGTCTTGCGCTGCATCTGCATATCCTTTAATAGTACCGAGAACTTTTAAACCCATTCCTTCGGCTTTTTCCCGACTCATAAGTACAACTGCACCTGCGCCATCATTGATGGTTGAAGCATTTGCGGCAGTTACTGTTCCTTCCTTTGAGAAGGCTGGTCGCAAAGCACCAATTTTTTCAATATTTACATTCTTGTATTCTTCATCTACCTTAACTATAACAGGATCTCCTTTTCGTTGGGGTACTTCAACAGGAACTACTTCATTATCAAATTTACCTTCTTCCCAGGCTTTAGCCGATCTTTGGTAGGACTGGATTGCGAATTTATCCTGGTCTTCCCGTGTAAACTCATGTTCTACGGCACATTCATCTGCACAAACTCCCATTGCCATCTGGCCATACACATCGGTTAAACCATCCTTTTGGAGTCCGTCAATCATTGTAGCAGGACCAAACTTTTGTCCGTTTCTTAAATGAAGGTAATGAGGGATCATGCTCATATTTTCCATTCCCCCGGCAACAATAATGTCGGCATCACCAAGCATTATGGCTTGTGCGCCCTGCATTACAGCTTTCATCCCACTTGCACAAACTTTATTTACTGTGGAACAAGGTACGTTATAGGGGATGCCGGCTCCAACTGCAGCCTGTCTCGCCGGCGCCTGTCCGGTACCGGCCTGTACAACATTTCCCATTATTACTTCCTCCACCAATTCCGGCTTCAGGTTAATTTTTTCAAGGGCACCTTTAATGGCTATAGATCCTAGTTTGGTGGCTGGGACAGTGGATAAGCTGCCTAAAAAACTTCCTATAGGAGTTCTTGCTGCGCTTACTATTACTACTTCTTTGCTCATTATTTCTGTTTTAGTTTAGTATTGCGAATTTAATGATTTTATAAGGAACAAACCAATGTACACCGTTTCAGCAGTGATTTTTTAGTACATTTGACTACAGTTTATTATATATGGAAAGATTCGTAAATTTTCTTTATAAAAATCAAGCCTTATTTTATAAAGTCTTTTTATTTCTGCTAACAACATTCCTGATCGTCTATTTATATCCCAAGGGAGGAAAATTTAAATATGAGATCCCGAAAGGAAAGCCGTGGCAGTATGACAATTTATATGCGCCCTTTGATTTTGCTATTCTTAAAACTCCGGAAGAAATTGCGGCAGAAAAAGAACGGATCAATGAAGGGCATATTCCATATTATGAATACCAAGAAGATGTTGTAGATAGTGTTGAGAAAGCTCTGGAAGTGGAATTCCTGGAAATTTTTCCGGATACTCTTCACAGGGTACAAAGAAACCGGCTTCAGGATTTTGTAGAAGATACCCGCGAAGATATTTATGATTATGGATTGATTCAGGAAATAATTCCTATAGAATCGGGGGAACTGGTGTATTTACGGAAGGGAAATGAAGCCAACGAAATCACCTATCAAAACATTCTTAAACAGAATGATCTTCGTCCCTTTCTAAACCGAAGAATAGATGAAAATCAATTGCAGTTGTTTCGGGATGAGCTGCTGGAATTGTTCTTTAATTCGGTAAGACCTAATGTCACTTATGACGAGGAGTTAACGCTGCGAGAGCTAGAAAGCAAGTATAACCAGATTTCCTATACCCGTGGAAGTGTTGAGCGGGGAACGATCATTGTTTCTAAAGGGGAAATTGTTGAAGGGGACAAACTAAAGATCTTAAATTCCTTAAAATCCGAATATGAGTCCCAGGTTTGGAGTCAGGCTAATTATAACTGGGTGGTATTTGGGTACAGCTTGTTGGTTTTTCTGGCTTTATTGATGCTGTTGTTGTTTATTAGAAAATATCGACCCGATATTTTTCAGAATAACATTAAAGTAACCTTTATATTTTTCAATTTGCTTCTCATGGTGATGCTTACTATCGGTGTCATTAACTTTAATGTGAATTACGTATATGTAGTACCGCTATGTATCCTGCCTTTAACTTTAAAAGGTTTTTTTGACTCTCGTTTGGGGCTGTTTACCCATGTAATAACGGTGGTGCTGTTAGGGTTTGTGGTGCCGGACAGTTATGAATATATGTTCCTACAGATCATTGCCGGAATCGTTACTATTCTTACCGTTTCTGAACTGTATAAGAGGGCAAACCTTTTCATTTCAGTAGGGCAGATCACCCTGATTTACATTATTTCTTATTTTGCTTTTACCATCATCCAGGAAGGTGCAATTTCAGAAATTAATCCTGAAGTATTCTTGATGTTCCTGCTCAATGGACTGGCAACATTGTTTGTACAGCCATTGATCTACGCTTATGAAAAGATCTTTGGGTTGGTGTCTGATATGTCACTTCTGGAGTTATCAGATACAAATACAAAGCTTCTTAAAGAACTTTCAGATAAGGCTCCGGGAACCTTCCATCATTCCCTGAATGTAGCCAATTTAGCTGAAGCCGCTGCAAACGAAATTGGTGCAAATGCAATGCTGGTAAGGGTAGGGGCATTGTATCACGACATTGGAAAAATGCAGAATGCTACCTATTTTACCGAGAATCAGACCACTTCGGTAAATTCTCATGACGAGCTTTCACCAAAAGAAAGTGCCCAAATCATTATTGAGCACGTGATCAACGGAATTGAGATTGCTAAAAAGCGTAACCTGCCCGACAGGGTAATCGACTTTATCCGAACCCATCACGGTACTACTACGGTGTATTATTTCTATAAAAAGGAACAGGAGTCTAATGAGAATGTGAATCCAGAGGATTTTCGATATCCCGGGCCTATTCCTTTTAGTAAGGAAACAGCTATTCTCATGATGTGTGATAGTGTGGAGGCCGCCAGCAGGAGCTTAAAAGAGCCTACCGCCAAACTTATTGATAATTTTGTGGAGAAGATTATCAATAAGCAAATGGAAGAGGAGCAATTTCATAATTCCAATATTACATTTATGGAAATTCAGCAGATCAAAAAGGTACTGAAAAGAAAACTAAAGAACATCTTCCATTTACGAATTGAATATCCTGAATAAATTTTCTAATACACTTTTACAATCTCTACTTCTTCATCATTAAAAGTGAAATTATCTCCTGCTTTTTTACCTTCAAGGTGTTTATAGATAGGAGCATCTGTAGATATGGCGTATACGCTCGTGCCGCTATCAAGATCTATTTGGCCTAAAGGCACGGAAATGTAGTAGAAGCTGTTTTTCGTTTCTACCAGGCTTCCCGGTCTTACTATCTCGCTTAAATGATTTCTGTCCAGGTTAGCCAGGGTTTCCTTCATTTCCTGTGCATTGTCCAGGTAACCTGTTTGCTTTTCATATTCTGTAAGGAGTTCTCCCTTATTACCGTATTCATCGAAATCGGGGTGCATGTTGTTTTCTGCATTCTGCCCGCTTATTTCGTCCATTTTACCACGGTACTTTTCGATTTGCTTGTTTACCGTATCTAAACATTTATTGAATAACTCTTCTTTATTTACGCTCATGTTATCGTTTTTTATAAATTTATTGAACGCTCTTCGGATAAAAGAATAATTAGGAAAAATTTAATATCCCTTGCCCAGGTATAATATAAGGACATAGACTTATATTCGTTATTTATAAGCCTACAAACTTATTTTTTTAAATTATAAGGTTATAGACTTATTATAATGTGTATATTTGAATATGGTAGCTATAATTACAGCCGATTTAGTGGATTCTTCTCTGTATGAAGATGACCTACTGGAGACGGTTCTCAATGAACTGAAAAAAGAATTTAATGAAATTCAGCACCTTTACGAGGCGCAGGATATTCGATTTAATATTTTTCGGGGGGACAGTTTTCAGGGGATTATTAAGGAACCGCAAAATGCGTTGCGTATTGCCCTGCAAATCAAAGCGGCTGTTAATCAATTACAATCAGGGGAGAACAAAAAGAACAATAGAGCTTCCTCAAAAGTAGCAGATTTCAGAATGGCTTTGGGGATAGGTACGATTGATTTTGAAAGAGATTCCATTTCAGAATCAAACGGGCAGGCTTTTCAATTTTCAGGAAGAACGCTGGATGAAATGAAAAATGAAAGTCAGCGAACCAAAATTAAAACTCCGGTTGAGGAGATCAATGAAGAGTTCAATACGAGTTTTTTCTTACTGGATATGCTAATAGAAAAATGGAGTACAGCTTCTGCCGAAGTTGTATATTACTCTTTAAAAGGATTAAAAGAACGGGAAATTGCCGAAAAATTAAATATAAGTCAGTCTGCAGTGAATCAGCGAAAAAAAGCCTCGGGGTGGGAAGCAATCTCAAGGCTGGTGGATAGGTATGAACAAGTAATGGAGAAGAACTTTGGCCATGGATAATTCCGAATTAATTTTAATACAGCTGTTACTCGCACATATTCTAACAGATTTTGTATTTCAGCCATCTTCCTGGATAAAACATAAACAGAAACAAAAAGCAGCTTCCGGATATTTGTACCTGCATTCTGTTATCGCAGGCCTGCTCACTTATTTGATTCTCCAGGATTGGGATTTATGGCTTGTTCCGGTAATAATTACTGTATCCCATTTTTTCATAGACCTGTGGAAGCTTCGGCAGGGAGAAGATAATCTGAAAATATTTCTTTTGGATCAGCTGTTTCACCTGATCATGATCTTCGGAATATGGATTTTTTTAACGGGAAATTCAGGAGAAATAATTCCATATTTAAAAATGGTATTTAACTCACCAAAAACCCTTGCAATCATTTCGGCTTATATAATCGTAATTTTTCCCGTAGGCTTCATCATAGGAAAAGCTACTAAACGCTGGCAAAGTGAAATTCAGGATATTAATGAAAAAACAGGATTACAGGACGCGGGGCTTTATATCGGGATTTTTGAACGTATCCTTGTATTGACGTTTATCATCACCGGAAATTTCTCTGCCATAGGATTTTTGATCGCTGCTAAATCCATTCTAAGGTTTAATGATAAGATTGAAATAGGTGCCAGGAAGCAAACGGAATACGTATTAATTGGTACTCTAATGAGCTTTGCAATCACAATAACACTAGGCCTCTTCATAAATTACGTCACCTTCCAGTAATTGAATATTATTCTGCAGGCAATCCCGTACAAGGTTCATCATTCTTTTATTGAGGGCCGAGGAGTTTTCGGTATAAAGCACATATTCCTCCACAGTGAATTGCCCAATGATCATTCCTTTTAGACTATTCCGGAATTTTATATCTCGTTGTACTGCATTTTCAATGTAAAGCAGCCTCTTTTCTATGCTTAACTTCAGAAATGCATTTTTATGCTTGCGAACATAATTTTTAAAAACTTCTATTAAAAGCTCCTTCTGAAATTTGATGACAGGCCGCAGCGTTTTATTTTGAAATTTCTCTTCAGATCTCATGTTATCTGAAACTACTGCAGAAGTGATTTCAGGACGAATTTTCAGTAACTGTTGCTTTCGATGTTCCATAACAGCGGTTTTTCTAAAGATAAAAAGATCATTTAGCCCATTAGTAAAGAATCCTGTTTCTTATTAAGTAGTTATAAACAATAAACGGAGTTAAATAAAATTAAACTGTTTTTAAAGCTGTAAGCTTCTTTTTACCTTTAAAGAAAGTACTTATACTATGATGACTTCAAGAAATCCATATACAGGAAAAGAATTAAAGCAATTTGAAGAAATGACTTCCAAGGAAGTAGATCAAGCTTTAAAAACTGCTGAAATTACTTTCCAGGAATGGAGGAAAACGAGCTTTAGGGAACGGGCGGATCTAATGAGAAAGGCCGCCGCAGAACTCCGGAAGAATGAGACAGAATATGCGGAAACCATTACACAAGAAATGGGGAAACCAATCACCCAGTCCTACGCAGAGGTAGAGAAATGTGCATGGGTATGCGAATATTATGCAGAAAATGCCGAAGATCATCTTTCACAGGATACTATTGAAACCGATGCGGTAAAAAGTTATGTGAGCTATGAACCTTTGGGAATTGTCCTGGCAGTGATGCCCTGGAATTATCCTTTTTGGCAGGTTTTCAGGTTTGCGGCTCCAGCTTTAATGGCTGGAAATGTAGGGGTGCTAAAACACTCCAGCAATACAATGATGTGCGGAATTAACCTGCAAAAAATTTTTGAAAGAGCCGGTTTTCCAAAAGGATGTTTTCAAAACCTGGTCATTGGCAGTAAAAAAGTAGAAGAGGTGATTCGTGATAAAAGAGTAAAGGCGGTTACGCTAACCGGAAGTGTAGGTGCTGGAAAATCTGTTGCGGCTACTGCCGGGGATGAAATTAAGAAATCTGTACTGGAGCTTGGGGGCAGCAATGCCCTGGTAGTTTGTGAAGATGCAAATATAGAGGAAGCTGTAAAAATTTGCGTGCAGGCAAGATATCAGAATACGGGACAAAGTTGTATAGCAGGGAAGAGGCTCCTGCTGCAGGAGTCTATTGCAGATCAATTCCTGAAGAAATTCAGAAAAAAGGTGCAGGAACTTAAGAGTGGTGATCCTATGGACGAAGATACATTTATTGGTGTTCAGGCTACAGTAAAGCTTGCGGAAGATCTGGAAAAGCAGGTAAACCAATCGGTGGAAGCAGGTGCAAAAATTCTTTTGGGAGGCAAAAGGGAAGGAGCGTATTTTGAACCTACCATCCTTACGGAGGTTACTAAAGACATGCCTGTCTGGAAGGAAGAAACTTTTGGACCGGCCATTGCCGTTATGAACTTTCAAACAGATCAAGAGGCAGTAGCTCTGGTAAATGATTCGGAATACGGATTAGGAGTTTCTCTTTTTACCGAAGATTTTCAGAGGGCGAAAAAAATGATCCCTCAGTTCAACGAAGGTGCTGTATTCGTAAATGAACTTGTGAAAAGTGACCCAAGATTACCTTTTGGAGGAACTAAGAACTCAGGGTACGGCAGGGAACTTTCCTTTCATGGAATAAGAGAATTCGTCAATATCAAAACAGTTTACTTTAATAAATTTTAAAAGTATGTCAAGACAAAATATATCGCTAACAGCAGATAGTGTCATCTTCTGTACTTCAGGGGAATCCATAAAGATCCTTCTGGTGCAGCGAAAATATGATCCATATAAAGGTTTGTGGGCTTTACCCGGGGGATTTCTGGAGGATGAAGAACCGCTGGAAGATGGAGCAAAAAGAGAACTGGAAGAAGAAACTGGATTACAAGTAGATGACCTTAAACAACTTCGTGCCTACGGAACACCTGGCAGGGATCCCAGAGGGAGAACAGTTAGTGTGGGGTTCTGGACTGTGATCCTTTCAGAAGAAAAGGTAAAGGGAAGCGATGATGCAGCCCTTGCTGAATGGCACGATATAGAAAATCTTCCCGCTCTTGCTTTTGATCATGACCTCATTGTTAAGGAAGCCCTGCAAAGATTAAAATTTTAAAAAGGCTTATCTTTGCAATAAATTTAAAGGATAAACATATGAGGTTTCACACCAGAAAATGGATCAAACCGCAGGACCTGAATCCAAACGGTTCCTTGTTTGGAGGAAGGTTGCTGGAATGGATTGATGAGGAATGTGCATTGTACAGTATTATTCAGTTGGAAAATCCACGAACGGTAACGAAATACATTAGTGAAGTCAATTTTCAGAATTCTGCACGGCAGGGTGATATCATTGAAATAGGAATTGAGGTAGTGAAATTTGGTACTACTTCGCTCACTATGAAATGTGAAGTAAGGAATAAGATGACCAGGTTGTCCATTATTAGTATAGATAAGATCATAATGGTATCTCTTGATGAAGAAGGCCGTCCCAAACCACACGGGAAAACTAAGGTGGAGTACGTGAAAGACAGGTTAAAAGATTAATTTTTTCCCTCCTTTTTTAAAGGTTTGGAAAGTCGTACAGGGAAATCTTTCTCTGTTCCGTAGAGTTTGATTTCCTGAATATCGGCGGGTAGATAATAACCGTTTGCCTCGAGGGCTTCTTTAACTTCCCGTATCACTTTTCCCCTGGTGACCATTGCAAACCTTCTGAAGTCGGTGGTGTCAACCCAGAAAAAAACCTTAAGATTTACAGTGCTGGTGGCAAGTTCATCTTCAATCACAAAATTGATGTGCTCTTCATCTTCAATTACATTGGTATCGTTTTTTAAAACTTCCAGAATGATGTTCTTTGCGCCCTGAATGTCATTTTCATAAGCAATTCCCACCGAAAAATTCCATCTGAAAAAGCCGTCTTCTGTATAATTCGTAACGGGATCTGTAAGGACATCACTATTCGGAATATAGACGTCCTTGCCGTCAAAAGTTTTTAATTTGGTGTAGCGGAATTCCAATCCCTTTACTTTTCCGAAATTAGGGCCAATTTCCACGGTATCATTAACGTCAAAAGGCCGGTTAAAGGCGAGGATAATTCCTGCAATGAAATTCTCTCCAATATCTTTAAAAGCAAATCCAAGTACTAAAGCACTTGCACCTGCAGCAGTGAGGATCCCTGTAGCTATTCCGCCCAATCCTGCAGCACGTAGCCCCAGCATCACTGCAATTACAATAAAAATGAACCGGATAGTTTTTCCTAAAAAGCGGCTCATAAGAGGATCATCTGTTCTGGAGGAGATCCTTTTGGTAGCAAACCTTCCAATATATGTGCCTAATAGTACGCCGACTGTAATTAACAGAATACCCATTACGATGCCCGGAAGCTGTTCGATTAAACTATTGTAAAATCGTACGAATGATTCTGTAAGATTACGGGTATCAACCGGGTTGTCGTCCTGTAGCATTAAAGCAGTTTTGCTTAAAAATAAGGAATAAACCCGCTGCCTGATGCTAAGGTAATGTTAGAATATACCTTTAGAGGAAGATCATTTAATCCAGAGAGAAAATCGTAAATTTTAATCTTCTTCTTCTTCTTCTTCTTCTTCTTCTTCATTCTCTTTCTCTTCATTCTGAATTTGCTGCTCAGCAGTTTCCATTTCAGTTTGAGAAGGTTCTTCTGTTTTTTGAATTGCGGCACCTTGTGGTTCAAAACTCAGATTAATATACAGTGGATAATGATCTGAGCCTATATGATTGCCAATCTCCATAGCATGCAGCCGGAACTCTTCAGAAACAAATAAATGGTCCAGCGGCCATCTCATGATCCAGCTGTTGGCATTATAGGTATTGAAGAAGCCACGACCTTTTCGCGGATCCAGTAAGCCGCTTACTTCCTGAAAAAGCGTAGTAGTTTCAGACCAGGCTACATCATTGAAATCTCCGGTTACAATTACAGGAAGGGTAGCCTCATGGGCAAATTTTGCGACCTTCATCATTTCTGAATCCCTGTCGGCAGAAGAAGGATTATGTTGTGGAGTGGGAGGAGTGGGATGAATGGCGTGCAATTGAACTTTTTCTCCCGAAGGTAAAACCAGGATGGAATGTATAGAAGGAATACTGTCATCCACAAGATATTTTACTTCAGGATTTTCAAGTGGGTAATTGGAGTAAAGGAGCATTCCGTAAGTATTATCCAGCGGCACTTCTACTTTATAAGGATAAAGTTCTTTGATGCCACTATAGATGTCATTTCTCCAGCGTTCATTAGTTTCAGTTAAAACAATCAGGTTGGGCTGGTGGAGCAGGATCTCTTTGAGTAGCGCTTTATGATCTTTGTTTTTTTGAAGCACATTGGAGGCCAGGATCCTTATTGAATTATGAGGATCTGTCTGTTCATTAAGTTTTACTTCATATTCAGCAAAAGAAGTATAAGGATAAATTTTGCTTAGCTGAAAAATAAAACATCCCGCAAGGACCAGAGTAAATACATAATCCTGCCATGATTTTATATCAAACCTGAAGAAATACACCATAAAAGCTACAAAAGTAAAAATGGTAAGCTGGGTGTGTGGAAAATCAAAAATCCTTATCCACCAGAAGTCAACTGCAACAAATGGAAATAGTGTAAAAAGAACTGCAATTATTCCCAGCAGTTGTAGAATAAATTTAAAGTTCATGGGGTAACAGATATGATTTCGTGCTAAAATAGAACTTAGCTGAAGATGATCTGTAAATATTTAAATAACTTTAATTAAAAAGAAATTAAAAAGAGAGGAAATAGAAGCTTTGCATTTTTTTAAGAAGAATCCGTGTTTTATGCCATAACTTTATAAGAACTAACCGTTTACTTTGTAGGGGAATTTTTTTCTGAAGGTAAACTAAAAACTGAAATATGAAAAAAGTTACGCATTTAAATTCGTACAACTCTGTTCCACGTAAAGGAGTCTCCTGGAGAGCAATTTTTGCCGGAGTTATTACCATTATAGCTGTAATGCTTCTGTTAAACCTTATTGGAATTTCAATAGGGATGGGAAGTATTGAACCTACAGAAGAAAGCAACCCCCTTAGCGGATTAGGAACCGGCACTCTCATCTGGTGGATTGTAAGCAGCCTTATTGCCCTGTTCTTAGGTGGTTACGTTGCTGCAAGGGTAGGGGTTTCATTTACGAATAAAAGCGGAATCATACAGGGATTTCTTACCTGGGCGGTGTATACATTCATATCTGCCTGGTTGCTTACTTCTGCGGTTGGAAGTATAATTTCAGGTGTTGGGAATGTAGTAGGAACCGTACTGTCTTCCACAGGTCAGGCCATTGGAAATCAGGTAGGCCCGGTTATTGACAACCAAACAGATCAACTTAATATTAGTCTGGAAGACGCAAAAGAGGAGTTTTATGCTTTGCTGGAAGATACCCAAAAAGAAGATCTTGACCCAGATGAACTGGAAGCAAGAGCCAATGAGATGACTTCAGAAGCAGCCAACCGTGGAGAGTCGGCAGCTCAGCGCCCAGGAAGCATAGATGCTGAAATTGAAGGTGTTTTTAATGAAGCCCGTAACCAGTTTGAAGGATCCTTTGAGGAAGTAGATAAAGAGGCACTTGTAAATATTCTAGTAGAACGCTCAGACATGTCTCGAAGTGAAGCGGAACAAACAGTGGAAAACTATCTCTCACAATATGAGAACTTACGCCAACAGGCAGAAGAAGCACTTTCCAATGCTAAAGAACAGGCTAATCAAACTGCCGAAAATGTGGCAGGTGCCGTAGCCGATGCTGCACTTTATCTTGCCATTGCCCTTATCCTGGGTGCAATTGTAGCAGCTGCCGGAGGTTTTGCAGGAGTTAAAAATCTTAGGAGTGATTATGCCGAAACACATTATGTGCACGAAAGTTACGATAATGACCGTGATACTCGCACCTCCAGAAGAACCGGACACACTACGCGTCCAACAAGAGAAACCGGTAACACCCGGAACACCGATGATGATTATGATTTAAGGTGATAGTTGAACAATAACAGATCTGAAAGAGGCTTTTTTAAGCCTCTTTTTTAGTTTCGGGAGTCAGGGCTACTCTGTTACTATTCATTTCCTTTACAGATTTGATGATGTCATCACCTGATGGAGACTCGAATAACTGCAGATCGAAATACGGAATGGCAGCGATCAAATGATCAAAAATATCTGCGGTGATCTGCTCGTAAACCTCCCACGCCTTTTCACTGCTGAAACAATAGATCTCCAGAGGAATTCCCTGTGTAGTTGGCGCCAGATGCCGCACCATGATAGTGAGTTCCTTACTAACATTCGGATGCGTTCGAAGATAGGTATCCACATATTTACGGAAAACTCCCAGGTTAGTTTGATTTCTTCCGTTTATGATACTGGACCTGTCAAAGCTGTGTTTGCTGTTAAATTCCTCTATTTCCTTTTGACGTTCCTTGATGTAAGGGGCAATCATATGGAATTTTTCAAATTTCTGAATATCTTCAGAAGTGATAAACCGTATAGAGTTTTGCTTAATGTAGAGAGACCGTTTAATTCTTCTTCCGGGCGATTCCTGCATTCCCCGCCAGTTTTGAAAAGAATCTGCAATGAGGTTATAGGTGGGAATGGTGGTAAAAGTTTTATCCCAGTTCTGAACCCTCACGGTAGCCAGGTTGATTTCGGTGACAAATCCATCTGCACCATATTTGCTGAAAGTGATCCAGTCTCCTATACGCACTATGTCATTCACAGAAACTTGTATGGAAGCCACGAAACCAAGAATAGTATCTTTAAAAATAAGCAGGATAATTGCTGAAGCAGCTCCCAGCGAAATAAGAAAATTTAATACAGATCTTCCCGAAATTTCAGAGAAAATGAAAATAAATCCAATGGCCCATAAGAAGATCATCATTACCTGAATATAGCTTTCTATGGGCTTATCCATAAATTCTTCACGGGTCTTCAGGTAATTTTTGGAGGTTCTTAAAATACTCCTGATGATCAACACCGAGAGAATAATAACGTAGATATTAACTAAGGTATTGAATATTGCTAAAAACCGCTCAAATCCACTAAAGATAACGGGAACAGTGGCTATTACAATTAGTAAAGGCAATATTTGACTTACCCACCTGGGAAAATTACTTTTTACCAGAAAATCGTCAAAGGTGGTTTTGGTTTTGTTGGTAAAAGCAACAAAGGCCTTTATGACGATTCTTTTGCTTACATAATGAATTAGGATAAGAAGTAGTAGCAATAGGATGATACTTCCTGCCATACTGAGAAAATGCGCTACTTCTGCATTTAATCCGGTTTGAACAAAATAATCGGTTAAATGAGTAACAACGTTGTCATTTTCTTCTAACATACACTACAGGTATTTTTTTTCTACGTAAAAAGGACCGAATGGTAGTACAGAGCTTAAACAAACGATTAGTAAAGTTTTAAAATTCCAGTTAAGTGGCTTAAATAAATAAACAGCTCCCAGGACGTAAGCCACAAATAAGATTCCATGGAACATACCTACTACTTCCACCATTTGCGGCAGGTCCCAGATATATTTTAAAGGCATGGCAATAAACAATAAAAGTAAAAAAGATATTCCCTCAAAAATACTAACCCATTTGAAGATTCTAACCTGCTGATTTAATGTCATGATGTTAATTTTAAAGCGGTGCAAATATACTTTATAAAAAGTTAAAAATTCACTGGAATCCTTACTTTTTACAGGTGCAGGAGCAGCTGCTATAAGTCTGATTTTTACACGAAATGATCTTCTATTTTTCATTTTGTGATCCCTGTAAAAATTACTTTATTTTTTATTGGAAACTATTGAAGTAAAAGTGAGCATTTTACTAATTTGCAGTCTCTGATAAAAATTAAGAAATGAGTAAAAAAATACTGGTTACCGGTGGATTGGGATTCATTGGCTCTCATACCGTGGTGGCCTTGCAGGAAAAGGGATTTGAAGTAGTAATCATAGATAATTTATCAAATTCTTCCCTGGATGTTCTTGGAGGGATAACAAGGATCACAAAATCCTCACCCGAGTTTGAGAATGTAGACCTGCGGGACAAAAGTGCAGTAAAAATGTTTTTCGAAAAATATTCTGAAATTGATGCAGTCATTCATTTTGCTGCTTCAAAAGCAGTGGGAGAAAGTGTCGAAAATCCATTGCTTTATTATGAAAACAATCTTTCCACTTTAATATATCTTCTTCAGCAACTAAAGGTTAAAGAGAATGCAAAGTTTATTTTTAGTTCTTCCTGTACCGTTTACGGGCAGGCTGATGAGCTTCCAATAACAGAATCTGCACCTGTGAAAAAAGCAGAATCTCCTTATGGAAACACAAAACAAATAGGCGAGGAGATCATACAGGATAACTGTAAAGTTTTAAAGAATCTGAACGCAATTTCCTTGAGATATTTTAATCCAATTGGAGCGCATCCTACAGCATATATTGGAGAGTTGCCTATTGGAACTCCACAGAATTTGATACCATACATCACGCAGACTGCTGTAGGAAAAAGGGAAGAACTTTCGGTATTTGGAAAGGATTATCCAACGCCGGACGGAACTTGCATAAGGGATTATATACATGTCATGGATCTTGCACGTGCTCATGTGGTGGCATTGGAACGATTGATAGATGAGGAGCAAACATCAAATTATGAAGTATTTAATCTTGGTACCGGAACAGGAAACTCTGTACTGGAAGTGATCAACTCCTTTGAAAAAGTTTCTGGAGTGGACTTACCGTATAAAATCGTTGGCAGGAGAGAAGGTGATATAACCGCGGCTTATGCAGATACTACGAAGGCCAACGAAGTCCTTAAATGGAAAGCAGAAAAATCTTTGGATGATGCGCTGGAAAGTGCCTGGAAATGGCAGAAAGCACTGGAAGAAAAGGATGAATAATATTTTAATTTCCGGTAAAATAGCTATTCCTTATTAATAGAATTTTGGTTGTAATAAAAAAGCGTGCTCCTGAATTCAAGAGCACGCTTTTTTGCTTCATGTACTTTTTCTGTAATGGGTTCTAGTTCACGATGAATGCGTGAATTACTCCTGGTAACCATCCAATAATAGTTAGTACAAGACTTATTAAAAAAGTAGTTCCCAAACCATGGTTCATATATACGGCCAAGGGAGGTAATAGAATATTTAGTATGATCGTCAACATAATTTTTAGTTTTTTGGTTATCCATTCAATTTACTTAAAACAAGGTGAGTTTTCCATTGATTTGGAAGGTTTAGCTTCAGTTTAACAGGGACTTTCAGGAGTTCTTAATAATTTAGAAAGAGATGTGAAAAAAGGCTAAGAAGAATTATATTAAGAAGAAAAGTTTCTGTTTTTAGTATTCCGAAGGGAATAGAATTATCTTCGCCGAAAATTTGACAGGTTATGACGTTTAAGGAATTAGGTGTTTCAGAAGAAATTATCAAAGGTTTGAAGGAGATGGGGATTGTATCTCCCACGAAAATACAGGAGGCTTCCATCCCGGTTCTTTCTGAAGGTACGGTGGATTTTGTGGGCCAGGCCCAGACCGGTACCGGAAAAACTGCTGCCTTTGGACTTCCGTTATTGTCACAAATTGATCCTTCAAAAGATCATGTCCAGGCTTTGATCCTTGCACCTACAAGGGAACTGGGGCAACAAATAGCCAAGCAACTATTTAAATTTACAAAATACACCGATAAGATCTTTACCGAAGCAGTTTACGGAGGGGAGAAAATTGATATCCAGATAAGTAAACTGAAAAGACCAACGCAGATCATAGTGGCCACACCCGGTCGTCTTGTTGATCTTTTAAGTAGAAAAGCGGTGGACATCTCTAAAATTCATACTGTTATTTTGGATGAAGCCGATGAGATGCTGAGCATGGGCTTTAAAAAAGATCTTACCACTATTCTTGAGGCCACAAAAGGAAACCGGAATGTATGGCTTTTTTCGGCTACTATACCGCAGGATCTCAATGAGATCATTAACAGGTATGTGAGTAAAAATGTACGGCGGGTAAGTATTGACAAATCCGATGCTGTAAATACCGGGATTCAGCACCAGTTCGTTTTGGGCGATGATAATAATAAACTGGATACTTTGGCTTATTTTTTAAAGTCCATGGGGAGACAGCGGGGGATCATTTTTACTAAAACCAAAGCAACTGCACGAACTCTTTCCAAACAACTGCTGGCTAAAAATCATGAAGTAGGGCTTTTAGAAGGAGATATGCTTCAAAAAGACCGGGATAAGGTGATGAGGGCTTTTAAAAATAAATCTCTAAGAATCCTGGTGTCTACAGATGTTGCTGCTCGTGGAATCGATGTGGCTAATCTTGCTTTTGTAGTTCATTACCAAATGCCGGAACAAACCGAATATTATACACACCGAAGCGGCCGTACCGCAAGAGCCGGGAATACAGGGATATCTATAGCCCTGGTAAATCAATATGAGGTGAAAAAACTACGCGAGATCGAAAAAGAACTCGGAATAAAATTTACGCAGATCCGCTAATTTTCTGAAACTGCTTCAGCAGTCTCTTTCTCCAGTTCGCAGGTTTCGGAATCCAGTTCCGTCTCGATGGTGTAGTGGTCAAAGTGGTATTTTTTTAACCTGTTTTTTACGTCAGATTTTACCCGCAGTAATTCTTCGAAACTACGTATGTTTTTGAGTTTTATATGCGTGGTAAAAACATGGCTGTCACCTTCCTGAGACCAGACGTGGGTATGATGCAGGGAAGAAATATTTTCTACAGCAAGAAGGCTTTTTTCTACCTCTTCCAGATCAATATCTTTGGGAACTCCCTGTAGAAATATGAAAAGCGTTTCTTTTAGTCGTTTGATCACACCCCATAAAATGTAGGCTGTGATGAGGAGTGAAAGGGCGGGGTCCAGGAAATAAAGGTCGGTGAAAAGAAGGATTATAGCCACTACCAGGACAGCAATCCAGCCAAGCACGTCTTCCAGAAGATGCAGGGAAATTACCTTTTCATTCATCGATTTACCTCCGGAAAGCTTGTATGCAGCAAAACCATTGACAGCCACCCCAACAATGGCAAAAATCACCATTCCCTGAGCATCAGCTGCCTCGGGCGAAATCAACCTTTTCACAGCTTCAATTACCACAAAAACAGAACCTGCAATCAGCACAAGGCTATTGATCAAAGCTCCCAGTAAAGAAAACCGTTTATAGCCAAAGGAAAATTTTGCATCATTTGCCTGATTAGACTTATTCTGCAGATACCACGAAGTGCCAAGGGACAGACTGTCGCCAAGATCATGAATGGCATCTGAAATGATGGCGACACTATTTACATAGAATCCACCAATTATTTCAAAAATGGTAAAAGAGACATTCAGGAAAAAAGCAAGTTTCAGATTTTTGCCGGCGTGATTGTGGTCGTGATCATGAGCCATTCAACAACTTTTTAAATTAAAGCCATTCGTTTTGGTACTCAAATGTAGCGAAAATAAGAGGCAATCAGTAGAATTCAAAAGTTTAAATTCTGCTGAAAATCAAGAAAATTATACCATTTCAAAAATAACCAGAGCATAGGCATAAAAACGCACAAAACGCAGAAGCCCGAACAACAGGTAAGAGATGAAACGGAATTTTATTATTCCGGCTGCCACACTGGTAATCGCAAAAGGAATAGGAAGAAGTGCTCCTACAATTATTAAAAATCCTCCCCATTTTCTAATCATCTTAATATGCTTCGCCATTTTTTCTTCTATGTAAAAATGTACAGAAGGAATTTTGGTGATGGCTCTTCCCATAAAATAGGAAACTACTCCACCAAGATATGAAGCGGTAGCAAGCAAGGTTAAAAAAAGCACCGGAGCGGTGGATTTTCCTGCCCATGCTATAAAAAGTTCGGGTGGAATAAGCCCTAAAAGAGATTCTGAAGCAAAAAATACCAAAAGAATACCAATGGGAGAATAGGTTTTTGTCACCGTTACCAAAATCTCGTTCAAATTGATCACATACTCATTTACCCCCAGTAAAATGGCGACAAAAATTACTATAGGAATAATTGCTTTTCTAAGGCTGGAGCCTACAAAAGTGTAAAATCCTGTGTAGCTATAATATTGATGGAGTAATTTCCAGCGTGGTTTTCGGGAAGAAGGATTGTTATTATTCTTCTTCGTTTCTTTCTTCTTCATTAAATAAAAATGCCTTTTTGTAAAGCAGTAAATTCAAAGATCAAGCCAATTGGAAAGAATACAGGTACTAATTTTCTTCGGCGTAAGCCATTAAAGCATTACTGTATTCACGTAATTCCAAAGCATTCACCTTGTTATTTGGTTCTGCCATTAAAGAAAGCAGGTAATCCAGGCTTTCTTGTGGGTCAACTTCATTTTCAACTTCATTTTCCTCTTCAAAACCTTCTACAGGCTCATCCTCCGGAATCGGGATATCAAAAGTATCGTAAGCTTCAATATGTTCGTAGGTAAGGCGTATTACCTTAGCTAAAAGTGGATTATTCTCTTCTACAGCATAGGGCCTTAAATCTTTTAGATCCTGAACTATTGTATTGGTAATAATACCATTACGCAAAAGATCACGTTGAATTTTATTGAGAAGTTTTTGGGCCTTTTGATTTTCCAAAGTTGCTGTTTTTTTCGAGGTTATAAAATAATCGGGCAGAATACTCTTTTTGAAGAGGATATCTTTCCGGCTGCAAAGGTAATTGATTATACTTTTATTTTTAGCTACATTTTTTAAAGATTTTAGCTTCGGAAGAAAAAATATTACCGTGTTCCCTTCTGAAGAATTAACAAATTCTTAAATCTTCAGATTTCAGTCTATCCTTATAGAATGTGTAGCTTTAGGCTACTTTAAAATACAAGTTACATGGAAAATTTAGATACAAAAGTTGCTTTAGTCACCGGCGGTAGTAAAGGAATAGGATATGGGATCGCAGAAGCTTTATCCAACGTAGGAGTAAAAGTGGCAATTACAAGCCGAAATAAGAACGAAGCCGAAAAAGCAGCCAAAGAGATTTCGGCCAACGGAAAAGGAGAAGTGATTGGCCTGGAGGCCGATGTAAGGAATTTTGACAGCCAGAAAAAGGCTATTGAGGAAGTTACAAAAAAATGGGGGCAGCTGGATATATTGGTGGCAAACGCCGGAGTAGGTAAATTTGGATCTATAGAAGAGCTTTCTCCCGAAGACTGGCAACAAACCATTGATACGAATTTAACCGGAGTCTTTTATAGTGTTAAAGCAGCAGTTCCCGCGCTTAAAGAGTCAAAAGGATATGTCTTTACCATTTCCAGCCTCGCCGGAACCAATTTCTTTGCCGGGGGAGCAGCTTACAATGCCAGTAAATTTGGTGTCACAGGGTTCACTCAGGCCATTATGCTGGACCTTAGAAACCACGGAATTAAAGTGAGCACCATCATGCCAGGCTCTGTGGCTACTCATTTTAATGATCACACCCCTTCAGAGGATGATGCATGGAAAATTCAGCAGGAAGACATTGGAGAGCTTGTGGTAGACCTTGTGAAGATGAATCACCGTGCACTGCCAAGTAAGATCGAGATACGCCCTACCATGCCTCCTAAAAAGTAAGAGGTCTGATTCTGATCGAAGGTTTTTAATATTAACTAAAAGAGACTGTCTTTTCAGGCAGTCTCTTTTAGTTATCGCCCTTATAGATTATCAAAAAGAATCAAATATTTAATATCTAACTGAAAGGATGTGCTCGAGATAAGTTAATCTTCAACTTGCAACCCGCACCTCATAGCGCTTTTGCCATTTCATCAATCTTATCCGCGATAGACAGCCACACTTCTTCCTGCAGGAAATGTCGTGAGGGAAGTTCGGTTACTTGTGTGAGCTTTGCTTTTTGTTTGATTTCCTTCCCATAGCGTTCCAGGGTCAAAGCAGGATCTTTGGCACCCCAAACTGCCTGTACCGGATAATTTACATTCTGGACCGCACTGTAACAACAATCCCGAAATTCTTCAGAATCTTCAAAATTCCTCATGATCTTCAGGAAAGCTTTTCCGTTGTCTTCTCTTTTTAAGAGATCCACATACGCCTTAATCTCTTCCGAAGGGATTTCATCATCATTTACCACTCCCATATTTTTAAACATCACCGGCCAGGTAATATGAGAGATCACCTTTAATTCTGCCTCTCCAATTATTTTCTTTTCAAATGGACGCATTACCAGCGGTTTCTCAAAATTTACCACATCCAGCCATGTATTTAGAATAGTAATGGACAGGATCTTTTCCCGCTGCAGGGTAGCCAGTGCAAAACCAATGGGGCCACCAATATCGTGGACCACCAAATGATATTTTTCAAGGTTTAATTCTTTCACAGCCTTTGCAAGGAAATCTGCAAACCCTGAAAAAGTATAGTCAAAGGTTTCCGGACGGGCTGAAAGTCCTAATCCGGGAAGATCTATGCATATCCCACGATAACCTTTATCTGATAAGGAGTCAATTACTTTCCTGTACAAAAAAGAGGAGGTGGGAACCCCGTGAATACAAAATACTGCTTCGCCTTTGCCTTTGTCAAGAGCAAAAGTTTTATGTCCGTCAACTTGAAGGTACTTTCCGGAAGCTTCATGTTTATTAATAACAGATGCGACACTTCGGTTCCCCTGATTCTCCATAGTCTTTTGTTATAACATCCGTAAAAGTGCTCTTGCTGCTTCTTCAGAGGAGACAGGATTTTGCCCGGTAATAAGCTTTCCGTCGATTTTTACGTAAGAACTCCAGTCTTTTCCTTTGCTGTAATTGGCGCCCATTTGATTTAGTTTATCCTCTACTAAAAAAGGAACCACCTCTGTTAATCCTACTGCTTCTTCCTCGGTATTGGCAAATCCTGTGACATCTTTATCTCTTACAAGCGGCTCGTTATGGGACCTTACATTTCCCAATACACCGGGAGCATGGCATACAAAGGCAAGAGGTTTCATCTGGGCATCAAAATCTTCAATAAGAGAGATGGATTTAAGATCTACAGCAAGATCCCAAAGCGGTCCATGGCCTCCGGGATAAAAAACACCATCAAAATCTGAAGCCTCTATGTGTTCCAGTTTTTTCGTATTGGCGAGTTTCTTCTGTAAATCAACATCTTTGTCAAAACGTTTGGTAGCTTCAGTTTGGGCATCTTCGGTTGTGCTGGAAGGGTCTATTGGTGGCTGCCCTCCTTTGGGAGATGCCAGGGTAATATCCACACCGGCATCTGCCAGCACATAATAAGGGGTAGCAAACTCTTCTACCCAAAAACCTGTTTTTTTTCCAGTGTCACCTAATTCATCATGTGAGGTTAATACCATCAATACTTTCATAGCTAATTTTTTTTGAATATTTAAATGTGCTTTGATCTTCCAGGTGTTCCGAAAAATCATTTTTTCTTTTCTAAAAATAAAATTACGACCGAAGCTGCCGCCTTCCAAAGTTGAAGTCATAATTAAAGGTTAAATCAGCATGTAAAGACTCTTCAGGAGCCGATTTTTTAGAACTGCTCTATGGAACTGAAGAAAAGGCAATGTACCTTTGCACATTAAATTAAAATTCTTATATCCTGTTTTGCTGAATATCTCCACTCATTTTCAATCATTTCTGAAGTTTTTGAAGAGCATTGACTTTTCCCGGGGAGTATTGATGGCTCTTGCCGCAATTTCTGCCCTTGCAATTACCAGTTACTTCGGAAATATGAATATAGGGGTGGCCATGGCTATTGGGGCACTTTTAAGTTCTCCAAGTGATGTAGCCGGCAGCTTTAGGCGAAGGACACTGGGAATTTTTATATCAATATTCTTAGCTGTATTCACCTCTTCTGTGGTAGGTTATGCTTCTGAAATTCCGGTATTAATAATTCCGGTGTTGATTGTGCTTACTTTATCATATTCTCTTGTTGCCGTTTATGGCTTCAGAGCATCCCTTATAGCCTTCACTGGATTATTTGCCATGGTATTGAGTCTGGCAGATATTCCGTCGTCAGATTCTATTCTGGTCCATTCCCTGTACATTGGTTTAGGTGGGTTATGGTATTTGTTGCTTTCCATAGCCTTACATTACATTAATCCCCGGAAACAGTCAGAAGTCTTACTTTTTGAAGGTTTCAGGCTTACTGCAGAATATCTTGAAATAAGAGCAGAGCTAATTGATGCTTCTTCCGAAGAAAGAAGGGGATTAAAAAACCGACTTTCTGTTCTTCAATCAGAAATCAATGATAAACATGAGACTATCCGGGAACTCGTCATTGCAAAACGTGCGAAATCGGGCAGATCTGGGGATGCCCGAAAGAAAATGCTGATTTTCATTGAAATGGTGGATATTTTGGAATTAAGCATGGCTAATCCTCTCAATTACGAAGAGATGGAAGTGCTTTTTGAAAAACACAAAGAAAAGCTGAAGATCGTAAAAGACTGGACGCTTTTGATGGTTGACGAGCTGAACAAAATCGCTGGGATTATTAAAAAAAGTAAGGAATATCATCCAGATCCCGATCTGGAAACGTTTCGGTTAAAAGCGATCAATTCCCTGGCGGCCTCTGTTGAAGATAAACACAATTCCATAAGTTCTCATGCGATGCTGGTCCTGAGAAACCTTATAGATTATAAAGAAAAGCAACAGGAGAAAATTATTTCCATTTCCAGGCTTCTTCGTGATGTGAAGATGGGGGAAGACCTCATGATAAAAGATAAAGATGCTGCGAAATTTATCACCGGCCAGGAGTACAGCCTTAAGACGATGCAGGATAACCTGGATTTCAAATCTCCTATTTTTCGTCATGCGCTTAGATTAACAGTGGTGATGGTGTCTGGATACGTAATAGGAAGTGTCTTTGATGTTCAAAATACTTATTGGATACTTCTAACCATCCTGGTGATCATGAGGCCTGGATACGCGCTCACAAAAGACAGGTCAAAGCAACGCCTTATAGGAACATTAATAGGAGGAGCGATCGCTGTTTCTGTGGTGCTTGTAACTCAAAATCTGGTAGTTTATGGAGTTCTTGCTGTCATTTCACTGGTCTTCGCTATTTCCACTCTTCAAAGAAATTATAAAGCATCGGCAGTTTTTATAACCCTGAATATCGTACTTGTATATAGTCTATTGAGGCCCGATCCTTTTCTGGTGATCAGGTTCCGGCTGCTGGATACGCTTATTGGAGCAGGGCTGGCCTTTTTGGGAAATGCATTTCTATGGCCTACCTGGGAATACAGGGGAATCAAGAATTTTATTGTAGAGAGCATCAAAGCCAATTCAGCTTACCTTGAGGAGATTAATTCTTTTTACCAGACCAAGCATTCAATGACCACTTCTTATAAACTCACCCGAAAAAGAGCTTTTCTTGCTATAGGAAACCTTAATGCGGCTTTTCAAAGAATGACGCAGGAGCCAAAATCTAAACAGAAAGAGGGAAGCAGCATTTACGAGATCGTAAGTCTTAATCAGGAGTTTTTATCTTCGGCTGCCTCTCTTGGAACCTTCATAAGAACTCATGATACCACCGAAGCTTCTGAACATTTTCGGGCGTATATTGCTGCTATTCAGAATAACCTTTTGAGGATCCTGGGAATTCTGGAAGAGAATGAAATTGAAGAAATTCGTGACGAAAAAGAAGTAGAGCAGGCTCTTAAATATTTTGATGAAAAGTACAGGGAAGTGTTGGAAAGCAGGTCTCATGAAATAAGGGAAGGGCAGAGGAGGTTTAACAGCGGGATGCACAGCGAGTTTCAGGAAATACAAATGGTGAGAGATCAGTTAAAATGGTTGCTCCAAATTTCCGGAAGCCTGGAAGTAATGGTAAAGAAAGGAATTAACTAAAAAGCCACCCTCGTGAGGTGGCCTGAGATAATTTCGGTAAAATGAAAACTTTAAATTTTAGTGCTTTTTTGAATCAGGTTTTTTTCCTTCCTGCTTCTTGGTTTCCTGTTTTTTAGGCTCCTGCTTTCTGTCTTCAGATTTCTGTTGCCTTTGTCCGGATTTTTGATCATTCTGCGCCATAGTTTCCTGATATTAAGTTTAATAACAATTTAAAAGTAGGTTAAAAAGATAATGGTTTTATAACTTTAACGTAGTTTTTATAGTTAAAGATTTGTTAGTTATTGCGACTTTAAAAATTTGCTTCTCAAAAATTAAGAACTTCAGATTTTAGCTGCCCTTTTTTAGAGGATCTGGTAATCCTGGAAGCATGTTGGATTGGAGTTCTATTTTCTTAATTTTGAAATTCATTCCGGAGCCATTCCGGAAATAAAATTGATATGGACAACAAAGCAATTATAGAAGACATAATAAAGCACAAGCAGCTTCCGAACCTAAAATTCAGAATAAAAGACAAAACTGAAATTTTCACGAAGAATCTCTTTTACACCCTTTTTGATGTGGAGACCCCGGTGGAGGAAAATATTCAGCTTCTGGAAGTCGATTTTAAGGAGCTGGCAGATCTTGTTTGCTGGAATCCTGAACAAACCTGTGGGGAGTTATGGCAGAGCTATTTACAAAAGCTGCCCAGGATTCTTGAGAGATTAAATCTTGATGCCCTGGCCATTGCCGAAAATGATCCCGCGGCAAATTCGGTGGAAGAAGTCTATCTCTCTTATCCCGGGTTCTTTGCCATTGCTATCTACCGGCTGAGCCATGAACTGTATAAATTCGGACTTCCCCTGGTGCCAAGGCTCATGACCGAATGTGCGCACCGGCTTACGGGAACAGATATTAATCCCGGGGCAGTTATCGGAGATTCCTTTTTTATAGATCATGCAACCGGAGTAGTGATAGGAGAAACGGCTGTCATAAAAAACCACGTAAAGATCTACCAGGGGGTGACACTGGGAGCCTTGAGTGTGGAGCGAAATCTTCGCAATAAAAAAAGACACCCTACGATCGAAGATAATGTAACTATTTATGCAAATGCCACTATCCTGGGGGGAGGAACGGTTATTGGAGCCAATAGTATTGTGGGTGGAAATGCATGGTTAACGTCTTCAATCCCAGAAAATTCCATTGTCACTCATTCTCCCACCATCAATATCAAAAAATACGAAAAATGAAAAATTCCATAATAGATCTTATAGGAAATACGCCTTTGGTAAAAGCAGCAGGTTTGGTGAAAAACCCAAACGTGGAGCTGTACCTAAAGCTGGAAGGGCAAAATCCGGGAGGAAGTGTTAAGGACCGTGCTGCTTATAATATGATCAAGAGCGGACTCGATCGCGGGGATATCACTACTGATATGAAATTAATAGAAGCAACCAGCGGAAATACTGGTATTGCCCTTGCAATGATCGCCGGGATCTTCAAGCTGAACATAGAACTTGTAATGCCCGAGAATTCTACCATTGAAAGGGTACAGACCATGAGAGCTTATGGTGCTAAAGTGATCCTTACAGATGCCGATGGAGGTATAGAAGGAGCCAGAGATTATGCCGAAGAGAGAATGAAGCAGGGAGATTATTTTATGCTGAACCAGTTTGCAAATGATGATAATTGGCAGGCACACTATAAAACCACCGGACCTGAAATATGGAATGATACCCACGGAAAAATCACCCATTTTGTATCTTCCATGGGAACCACCGGGACCATTATGGGAACTTCTACTTTTCTGAAAGAGCAGAGTAAGGACGTA
The DNA here is from genome assembly GCF_014651535.1 of Salinimicrobium marinum. Classification (GTDB taxonomy): domain Bacteria; phylum Bacteroidota; class Bacteroidia; order Flavobacteriales; family Flavobacteriaceae; genus Salinimicrobium; species Salinimicrobium marinum. Next base: position 502,052 of record NZ_BMXB01000002.1, on the reverse strand, counting down.
CAAATAGTAGGTGTACAGCCAAAAGATGAAGCCCGTATCCCCGGAATAAGAAAATGGCCTGAAGCCTACTTACCAAAGATATTTAACCGTGATAAAGTAGATCGAATCCTTGAAGTAAGTGAAGAGGAAGCTAAAGTAATGACTGTTAGGCTCGCTAAAGAAGAAGGAATCTTCGCCGGAATGAGCAGTGGAGGAGCTACTGCTGCTGCTGTAAAACTTTGCGAACAACTGGAGGAGGGGCTGGTAGTGAGTATTGTATGTGACAGGGGAGACCGGTATTTATCGTCAGATCTATTTGATTAACTTCGGAATACCTTCAGTTTAAAATTTTTTTCCCTAATCCGGTAAATATGAATGCCTGCGGCGTCTGTAAAAGGTTTTTTTCTGAAAAACCTCTATAAGATTTCGGTATACCTAAGAAATCCGCTATTTTTGCAAAATTGCTTATGAAACTAAATTAAATGGCGCAGGATACATTCGGAATTGAAGATAAAAAAGTTGATAAAGAGCTTTACGGTTATCAGCAGCAGGATATAGAGAAGATTTTTAAGGTTATAGATGAACATCCGGAACATTATAATCTGCTATATCAGTTGCCTACAGGTGGAGGAAAAACAGTAATTTTCTCACAGATAGTAAGGGAATACATTCAACGTACCAATCAGAAAGTTTTAATTCTTACCCACAGGATAGAATTATGCAGGCAGACTTCTAAGATGCTTTCGGGCTTCGGGGTGCGAAATAAGATCATTAACAGTAAGATCAAGGAACTGCCAGATCAGGATGAATACATGTGCTTTGTCGCCATGGTTGAAACCCTGAATAACCGGTTGAACGATGACAAAGTAGAGCTGGAAAATGTAGGGCTGGTGATTATTGATGAAGCTCACTATAATTCCTTCAGGAAATTATTTAAATTCTTTGAGAAGTCTTTTATTATGGGGGTAACGGCAACACCGTTGAGCTCCAATATAAAACTTCCTATGAAAGATAATTACCGAGAATTGATCGTTGGTGATTCTATAGGATCTTTAATAGAAAAAGGTTTTTTGGCAAAGGCAAACACCTATAGTTATGATGTTGGTCTGTCTTCGCTGAAAGTGGGGATCAACGGAGATTATACAGTGAAGTCTTCCGAAGAATTGTATTCCAATTTCTCTATGCAGGAGAAACTTCTGGATGCATATATGGAAAAATCCCAGGGTAAGAAAACCCTGATCTTTAATAACGGTATCAATACCTCCAGAGAAGTATACGAAACGTTCCGCAATGCTGGCTATGACATACGCCACCTGGATAACACGACCAGTAAACAGGACAGGAGGGATATATTAAAATGGTTTAAACATACACCTGATGCTATTTTAACTTCTGTAAGTATTCTTACTACGGGGTTTGATGAACCTACGGTGGAGACCATCATTCTCAACCGTGCAACAAAATCCCTGACACTTTATTACCAAATGATTGGCCGTGGATCCCGTGTACTCCCCGGGAAAAAGGAATTCACGGTAATTGACCTTGGGAACAATGCTGCCCGTTTTGGTCTTTGGAGTGCTCCGGTAGACTGGAAACAAATCTTCAGGTCACCAGATTATTATCTGGAAAATCTTGTGAGCGACGAAGAAATAGAGCAGAATTTCAAATATGAAATGCCTCCCGATGTTAGAAAGCAATTTGCTAATTCTAAAGAAGTAGAGTTTGATATAGAGGCAGCATATGATGAAACCATCGCCAAAGGACTTAAATCGAAAACGGTTTTGGAAAGGTCCATTGAACAACATGCTCAAATGTGCATTGAAAACAGTGAAGATGTGTTTGATGCCAGGATACTGGCAAAAGAGCTGGATGAAGATATAGCTTACAGGATAAGGCGGTATTCCTATTGTATTAGCAACAGTACCAAAAACTACAGGGACTGGCTTAAAGAAGACTACAAGCGCAAATTAAGATTGCGCATCAACCAGGGAGAATTTTAATAAAACAGAATAGTAGGAGTGGTCACTTTTTCAGGATTTGAAACTGAAATTAAATAAGGCTGCTCCTGCTTCTTCTTTCATTTTTTTTGAAAATGTTAATTTCCTGCCGTGTCATTGTAAACTTTCCTTGATTTAAGGCAACTACAATTGTTTTTACTTTAACATCAACTACCCCTGAATTTCCACTAATTTTTCTGAAATTTAAAGAGAACTGCCTAATGAGCAATCCATTAGCTCTTTGCAACTAACTTTAAATCAGAAATTCATGGCTACAGAAAAAGGAAAAAAAGATCAGAAACCAGATTCGAAAAAACAGGAAGAACTCGACGTACACAGAGAAGATGGTGCGAATGAGTTTCTTACCACGAACCAGGGGGTTCGAATAAACGACAATCAACATACGCTTAGTGCCGGAGATCGGGGTCCATCCCTGCTGGAAGACTTTATCTTCAGGGAAAAAATGACTCATTTTGATCATGAGCGAATTCCGGAAAGGGTAGTACATCCACGGGGATCTGGTGCTCATGGAGTATTTGAAGCGTATGAATCCATGGAGAAATATACAAAAGCTTCTTTTTTAAGCAAAAAAGGGAAAAAGACTCCTGTTTTTACACGCTTTTCCACAGTAGTAGGTTTTCGGGGTTCAACAGATCTTGCACGGGATGTAAGGGGGTTCGCTGTAAAGTTTTATACAGATGAAGGAAATTACGACCTCGTGGGAAATAATATGCCTGTTTTCTTTATTCAGGATGCCATGAAATTTCCGGATCTGGTTCATTCCATAAAACCGGAACCTCATAATGAGATGCCGCAGGCGACTGCTGCCCATGATACGTTCTGGGATTTTGCCTCACTAATGCCCGAAGCTACTCATGTGATCATGTGGATACTTTCAGGAAGAGGAATTCCACGGAGTTACAGAATGATGGAAGGCTTTGGAGTACATACGTTTAAATGGGTAAATGCAAAGGGTAAAGTCACTTTCGTGAAATACCACTGGAAACCGGTACTGGGAACCCACGGAGTGTTATGGGATGAGGCTCAGAAGATCTCCGGAAAAGATCCTGATTTTCACCGTAGAGATCTCTGGGAAGCCATCGATAGTGGAAGTTTTCCGGAATGGGAGCTGGGTGTTCAAATGGTGGAAGAAAAAGACGAACATAAATTCGATTTTGACTTACTGGATCCCACAAAACTAATTCCTGAAGAACTGGTGCCTGTAAAGAAAATCGGTAAAATGACCTTAAACCGGAATCCCGATAATTTCTTTTCAGAAACCGAGCAGGTAGCCTTTCACCCCGGCCACGTGGTGCCGGGAATTGATTTCAGTAATGATCCGCTACTGCAGGGAAGATTATTTTCATACCTGGATACACAGCTCATAAGACTGGGCGGACCAAATTTCCATGAGATCCCGATCAACAGACCTAGAGCGCCAAAACATAACAATCAGCGCGATGGATTCATGAGACAGGAGGTGAACAAAGGAAGAGTGAGCTATGAACCTAATTCTATTGGCGGAGGTTGTCCTTTCCAGGCCGGAATGAAAGACGGCGGATTTGTTAGCCATGCTGAAAAAGTTGATGCTAAAAAGATAAGAGCTAGAAGTAAGAGCTTCAATGATTATTTTAGTCAGGCATCAATGTTTTATCATAGCCAGACAGCCGCTGAGAAGAAACAGATCATTAGTGCTTTTCAGTTTGAACTTGGAAAAGTGGAGATTGAAGAGATAAGGAAACGTATGGTAGGATTGCTTACGCAGGTAGATAAAGACCTGGCGAAGCAGGTAGCCGAAGGGCTGGGCTTTGAAGTGCCCAGGGGACCAATGCAACCCGTCCAGAGAGGTGTACCTGCAGATGCAGATCCTAAAGATTATGAACCTGTAGATGTGAAGCAAAAAGTGAAAACAGACAAAGCCCTTAGCATGGATTATACTGTGAAAGGAAACATAAGTACCCGACAGGTTGCTTTCCTTTGCAGCGACGGGGTAGATGAAAAATCGATCACTCCTATGAGGGCAGCGTTATTAAAAGAAGGTGCGGTAGTAAAAATTATTGCACCACATCTTGGTACCATAGAAACTTCAGCCGGAAACAGGATCAAAGTAGATAAAAGTTTTTCCACCAGTGGATCTGTTCTCTTTGATGCTATTTTTGTTCCTTCAGGAGAAAAAAGTATTATGATGCTCGAAAAGAATGCCATGGCTGTGAATTTTATAAATGAGTCTTACAAGCATTGCAAAGCTTTGGCTATAGAAGGGCAGGCTACGAAACTTCTCAAGTATACGTATTTTGGAGAGCTGGCGAAAACCAATGATCTGGAAGAGGAAGGGGTGATCATTCAGGAGAATCCTTCAAAGAAATTTTCTAAAAAATTCATTGAGGCAATTGGTCAGCATCGATTCTGGAACAGGAAAGAAACAGAAAATATCCCAACCTAGAAGGATAGCAGAGAAAAATTAAACTTAGATTATTAACTTTTGAAAGGTTGTTTTTTCTTGCATTATGCATGGAAAAAACAACCTTTTTTAATGAAATTTAAATAAGTTTTTCAGCTTTATTAATTCTTATTGAAGATCCCTTTGATCTTTGAAAACAGGCCTTTCTTTTCTTCCTTTTCTCCTTTGGAGTCCTTACGTTTTTTAGGTTTATCCCCATCTGTAAAAAGGCGCTCCAGGAAATTATCCCTTTCTGAAGGTTCACAATCCAGCATCATTTGAACAGTAGAGGAGGGAGCAGGGAATTTTGCCTGCGTAATCTCATTGAAATCGCTGTCATTGTTCATTTTCTGCATGAGCAGGGCAAAAACCGGTAAAGCGGAATTTGCTCCCTGCCCAAGTCCTGTACTCCGAAAACCAATACGGTGATCATCGGCTCCCACCCATGTTACAGAAACCAGGTTAGGAGTGATTCCCACAAACCAGCCGTCCTTGTTATCCTGTGTGGTTCCCGTTTTTCCCGCAATGTCATTGGGTAACTGATATTTATACCGCAATCGTGCAGCAGTTCCTTCATTTACGGTAGACTTCATCATTTCCAGCATTATACTTGCTGTTGTGCTGGAAAAAGCCTGTCGTGTAGATTTTTCAGGTTCAAATTCTACAATGGTTTTTCCGTATTTATCTGTTATCCTGGTAATATAATAGGGTTTTACCGGAGCTCCTCTGTTTACGAATCCCGAGTAGGCGGTGCCGAGTTCTTCAATGGTCATTTCTGCAGTTCCCAAAGCCAGGGAAGGGTATTTGGGAAGATTCGAAGTAATTCCCATTTTTTTAGCCTGAGTAATCACATTTTCCAGACCTACATCAAACAACACCTTCACAGCAATGGTATTAATGGATCTGCTTAGCGCAGCCTGCATACTGTAATTCATATGGGGATCTTCATCTGCGGAAGAGTTAGAAGGAGTCCAACCTTCATTATAAGTTACTTCCCTTACCGAATAATAAGTGCAAGGGTCAATACCTGCTTCCACAGCACTGGTGTACACAATGGGTTTAAAAGTTGAACCTACCTGTCGCTTACTTTGTGATACGTGGTCATACTTAAAATACTCATGATTGATCCCCCCAACCCATGATTTCACGGCACCCGATCCAGGATCCATGTTGAGCATTCCCATATTCAGGAATTTCATGTAATGCTGCAGACTGTCAATAATGCTGGCCTGTACCAGTTGTTTCTTACCCCAACCAAAAAGTTCCATGTCTTTTTTCCGGTTTAGGGAATCGAGTATTTCAGCTTCAGACCAGCCTGCTGCCGCAAGATTTTTATATTGTGTGGTTTTTGGAATAGCTTCTTTGATCAACTGTTCTTTCAACCAGGGAGCATTTTTTCCGTAGGAGCGTTCAAATTGTTCCTGCAAACCGGTCATGTGTTCTGCCATGGCTTCTTCGGCCATTTTCTGCATCTTGTAATCGAGCGTGGTGTGTATCTGGAGTCCGTCGTGATAAAGATTATACGTTTCTCCGTTATCTTTTTCCAGGGTATCCAAAATAGCTTTTACATCCTTTTGCAGCTGGGACCGAAAGTAAGCAGCAGTGCCGGTATTATGATTAAAAAACTGATAGTGAAGTTCAACAGGATCTTCCTTTACAGCAGCCAGCTCCTCAGAAGACAAAAAGCCGTATTTTTTCATTTGATGAAGTACCACGTTTCTTCGCAGTTTACTTCTCTCAGGAAATAACCTCGGATTGTAGTAATGAGAAGCTTTTAACGTGCCCACCAGAGTAGCGGCCTCTGTAAGGGAAAGTTCGGCTGTGGTGGTATTAAAAAATTTCCTGGCAGCACTTTCAATTCCGTAGGTATTATCACTAAAGGGAACGGTATTGAGGTAGAGGGTGAGGATTTCTTTTTTGGTATAAATATCCTCCAGCCTTCGAGCGATAATCGATTCGCGTACTTTATTAACCACGATACTCACGTACCCGTAATCATTTCTTCCGAAGAGATTTTTGGCAAGCTGCAGCGTAATGGTACTACCACCACCCGATGATTTGTCACCCATTAAAATGGTTTTAAAGAACACGCGCAACAAACTTCTGGAATCAATGCCAGAATGATCATAGTAGCGAATATCTTCTGTGGCTATAAGGGCATTTGTTAAATGCTCGGGAATCTCTTCAAAAAGTACCGGCTGCCGGTCAAATATGTAATATTTCCCTATTAATTCACCCCTGGAAGCAAAAACTTCTGTGGCTTCACTTTGCTTAAGGTGCTTTAAGTCGTCATTTTCAGGAATGCTTCCCCATAAACCTATATAAATACTAAGGTAGAAAAGGCAGCCAAGAAGGAACAGACCCACAAAGAATTTCAGTATCCACTGGGCGTAGCGGGGCAATTTAAATTTTTTAAACATATTTATTAAATGTGTTCACAAAGAAACGAATACTTTAAAAAAATAGTTTTCTTCTTTACTAAACTTTATGAAGTGCAGCAAAGCAAGGATAGTGCCGTTCTTGTTTTTTTACGGCAGCCGGAAGCCTGGTCCAGATTCTTAAATTTGATTTAAAATTTAAAAAATAAGCTTTAAAGAGCTTCAGCATCCTTTTAATTCTGCCTAATTTTATCTCATGAGCGTCAATAAAACTGTCATTGGAATAAGTACGGGTTTAGTTATTCTAACCGCCGTAGTCTATTTTATATTTAAGAAAAAGCAGGATGAATTTGCCAGTAAATTTACCAAAGACATAAGCATAGAAGAAACCTGGAACCTGCCGGGGGTTTTGAGAGAAGTTTCCGGAATTGCTTATTTGGAAAATAACCGAGTTGCCTGTGTACAGGATGAAAATGGAGTGATGTTTATCTATAATCTGGAAACCTCGGAAATTGAAGAGCAAATTGAATTTGCAGGCGAAGGCGATTATGAAGGAATTGCTGTAGAAGGATTCAATGCTTATATCCTGAAAAGTGATGGGACAATTTACAGAATTGCAGATTTTGCGAACAATCCTGAAATAAGTGAGCATCCAACTGCCCTTACCAGAGGACAGGATGTGGAAGGCCTGTGCTATGACCCTAAAAACAAAAGGCTGCTGTTAGCCATTAAAGAAATGGAGCCCGACTCTGAAGATTTTAAAGGGATTTACGCTATGGATACAGAAACCATGCAAATGAATTCAACCCCTGTTTTTAAACTTCTGTTTGATGATCCAATTTTTGAACAGACCGATGTGAAAAATAAATATGACAGGTTTATGCCTTCTGAAATAAATATAGATCCTGAAACCGGAAATATTTATATGCTCGAAGGAAGAGTTCCAAAATTACTGATCCTTGATCCTGAAGGGAATCCGGAAAAGCTTTATTTTCTGAATGTCAGTAATTTTGAGCAGCCCGAGGGGCTGACATTTGATCCTTCCGGAAATGTCTATATATCCAATGAAGGTAATCCTGGAAATATTCACCTAATTTCTATCAATTAAAATGAACTTATGGCCGAAGAAGTAGAAAGCGCTACAGTCAAACAAAGTAAAGCTCCGTTATACATATCTATAGCAGTTGTTGTCGCTGTTGTTCTTAGTTACTTTTTCATCCCCGAGGTGAGGGAATTTCTATCTAATGGTTGGGATGTACTTACCAGTGGAGATGAGGAGCGTACCCGGCAATGGGTTTCTCAATTCGGTTATTTTGGTCCGGCGGTGATAATACTTTCGATGGTGTTACAAATGTTCCTCCTGGTGATTCCAACACCCATTTTAATGGTGGTTACCATTCTTGCTTATGGTCCTGTAATTGGGAGTGTTATTTTGTTTGCTGCGGTTTTTCTGGCTTCTACCACAGGATATTTTATTGGCAGGTACTTTGGCCCTGTAATCGTAGAGAAGCTGATAGGAGTCAAATCTGAAAAAAAATTGACCTCTTTTATTGAAGACTATGGGTTCTGGACAGTTATCGTCGTGCGGCTAAGTCCATTTTTATCTAATGATGCCATTAGTTTTGTAGGCGGGGTCTTGAAAATGGGGTACTGGAGGTTTATAGGTGCGACTATGTTGGGAATTTCCCCTTTAATTTTTTTTATAGCTTACCTGGGCGGAAATTACGAGCGGTTAAAGACCGGATTAATCTGGGCATCCGTTATAAGTCTCGTGTTATTTATTGCTTTCGTGTGGTGGGATAAAAAAGTCCGGAAGGATAAACCATAGGTCTTAAAATCCCAGATTTAAAAAATCAGGAAATAAAAGCACTAATAGGAGGCGAGGTTGTTTCTGAGAAAATAATTCCTGAAGGCAGTTTCATAATAATGAAAAAAGCGTGCTTCCCGGGGAACACGCTCTTAAATTTTTTTTTAAAGTAAAATCAGATGAATGATTTTTTAAAGGTTGTCTACTTCAAATCTGGTACATTTCAATTTTAGCTTTTCTGGATCCTATCGGCAACTGCCTGTACTTCATCCAGAACGCGTAGCAGGTTTTCTCCCCATAGTTTGGCGATCTGCTCTTCGGTGTAGCCTCTTCGAACGAGTTCTATGGTAACGTTAAGAGATTCCGAAGCATCATTCCAACCTTCAATTCCGCCGCCGCCATCAAAGTCAGAACTAATTCCTACCTGGTCTATTCCTATTTTTTCTACCAAGTAATCTATATGATCTACAAAATCTGAAACGTCTACCGGAGGAACTTCTTCTTTAAGCTTCTCCATTCTCGGTTTTGATAATTTTCTTACTTCCTGGAATTTTTTCATATAGGCATTTCGGCTACTTTCATCCATTTCCCTGATACTATCCCAGGAATGTAAAGTAAATCCTACTTTTTTGCCCACTTGCCGGTATACATCCTGTAAAGCTTCATTATATTCATTATGTTTTTCGGTGTTCACGTATGAACTAAACGCCACGGTCTGTACCAGGCCTCCATTTTCTTTTAACCATTCGAGTTGTTCATCATCCAAATTTCTGCTGTGATGGCCTAAAGCTCTGGCAGAAGAATGGGAGGCAATAACAGGAGCTTCCGAAAGCTCGATCATTTGTCGGATTGCTTCTTTGGAAGGGTGGGAGATGTCGATCATCATTCCCAGCCGATTCATTTCTTTTACCACTTCCCGGCCCAGCTCACTTATCCCGTTATGTAGCCAGATGCCATCTTCTTCTCCTGTGTTGGAATCACTAAGCTGACTGTGTCCGTTGTGGGATAAACTCATATAACGGGCTCCAAGATCATAGAATTTTTTCACATTCTTTAGATCTGTGCCAACGGCATATCCGTTTTCCACTCCAATCATAGCTACTTTTTTACCCGATGCCACCAAATTTCTTACTTCCTGTGAAGTGGTCGCTAGTCCTATCTGGTTTGGAGCAATTTCGTTTACAAGCCGGTGAATGGCCTCGAACTTTGACATGGCATTTTCATAAGCTTTTTTATAGCCTTCCCGGTTAAGTTCCCCCTGTCCAGTGTAGACAATAAGCCATGAAACATCCAGCCCTCCTTTTTCCATTTTTGGAAGAGTGATTTGCGTATCAAGATCCTGGGTATAGTTTTTTTCAGCAGTGAAATTAGCTACATTAATGTCATCATGAGTATCTATGGTGATGACTTTTTCATGGATTCTTTTAGCCTTTTCCAGGAGTTGTTCTTCAGAAGTTTGTGCATTTGCTCCTATGGCGCTCAGCAGGAGAAGCAGGAAACATTTAGGGATTTTCATAGTTTTTAGATTTGTTGAAGGCTCAAAATAGGAATAATTTCTGAAAAAGGAGGAGCAGAATATAACTACACTTTCCTTAAAGGTATAAATACTTTAGATGAACCTCTGTACATTGCTAGAAACCAAATTGATAATATTTTTTAAGTGTTTGGTATTCCTTGAAGAATATTTCCTTTTTAAAAATATCCTTATGCGCCGTAAAAATATTTTATGATGATGGACCTGATCCATTTTTCAATTGGTGAAATGGTACTTGTAAAGTTACTTGTAAACTGAAAAGGATTCTCGTGAGACATCCCCCAGTTCCGGAAGTTGGATTTTCCTAATCCATTTTTTTTGAAACTGATATGGAAATTCATTCTTAACTTGCGCAAAAAAAAACCTTTTGCCAAGATCAAAAAAGTCCTTAGAACCCGATAAATTCAATTTCAGGGAAAGTTTTGCTTCCCTCAAATTTGTTCCCAGGTTCTTTAAAGAAATCAGGAAAGTAAATCCGGTGCTTTTCTATGTGACGCTTTTGTGTCGCATTATGAATGCATTCCTGCCAATGCTCATGCTTTGGGTGGGGAAACTCATCATCGATGAGGTGGTGTTGCAGATCGCTGCAGATGTAAAAGACCTTGACCGGCTATGGATGCTGGTCGCTGCTGAATTTGCGCTGGCTGTACTTTCAGATCTTTTAAGCAGGGGAATAAGCCTGAGCGATGCATTGCTGGGAGACCAATATTCCATTGATACTTCAGTAAAGATCATAAAAAAGACTTCAGAACTGGATCTGGATCAACTGGAGGATTCCGAGTTTTACGATAAACTGGAAAGGGCCCGACAACAAACCACTGGAAGGGTGGGCTTAATGTCCAACATCCTCACCCAGGGAGAAGATGTGGTCACCATTATTTCTTTGCTTGCAGGGGTAGTTGCTTTTGAACCATGGCTTATTATTCTGCTGGTGGTTTCCATTGTGCCTACAATTCTCAACGAGATAAAATTCAGCGGTACGAGTTATTCCCTTGCCAGAAGCTGGACGCAGGAAAGACGGGAACTGGATTATTTGCGATATGCTGGTGCAAGTGATGTAACCGCCAAAGAGGTCAAATTATTTGGTTTATCAGATTATCTGGCAGAACGGTTTAAAGGACTTTCAGATAAATATTACACACAGAGTAAAAGTCTGGCGAAACAACGTGCAGGCTGGGGCTCTGTTTTTAATGTGATTGGTACGACTGCTTATTACGGAGCTTACATTCTGATTATCTTCAGGACCGTTGCCGGAATTTTTTCTCTGGGTGATCTTACTTTCTTATCGGGAGCCTTCCGCGGACTCCGACAAAGGCTGCAAGGTTTTTTCACCCGGTTTACTGCCATTACAGATAGTGCTCTTTACCTGCAAGATTATTTTGAATTTCTGGATCTCACGTATGAAGAAAAATCTTCAGAAGGAAAACTCCCGCTTCCGAGGAAGATACAAACCGGATTTGAGTTTGCGAATGTCGGATTTAAATATCCGAAGTCTGAAACCTGGGTGGTCAGGAATATTAATTTCAAGCTAAGGGCAGGGGAGAAGCTTGCCTTTGTGGGGGAGAACGGCGCCGGAAAAACCACGCTTATCAAACTACTCCTGCAATTCTACGAACCTACAGAAGGTGAAATTCTTCTGGATGGGATTCCGGTGAAACAATACAACCGACTCCAGTATCAGCAGTATTTCGGTGTTATTTTTCAGGATTTTGTCAAATTTGAATTGACGCTTCGGGAAAACATCGCCATGGGGGAGATCACCGAAATTAAAAATCAGCCCAGAATAGACAGTGCCGCACAAAAAAGCCTTGCAGAAGAGGTGATTCTGCAAATGCCGCTGGGGTATGACCAGCAGCTTGGAAAAAGATTTAAGCAGGGAAAAGATCTTTCGGGCGGACAATGGCAAAAGATAGCCATTGCAAGGGCTTATATGAAAGATTCGGAAGTATTGATCCTTGATGAACCAACATCCGCCCTGGATGCTCGTGCAGAAACGGAAGCTTTTGACCGCTTCATAAAATTAACAGAAGGTAAGACGGCAGTGATCATTTCTCACCGTTTCAGTACCGTACGAATAGCAGACAGGATCATGGTGCTAAAAGATGGCGCAGTGCTGGAAATAGGAACGCATGAGGAGTTGATCAAAAATGACCAGTTGTACGCAGAATTGTTTAATCTTCAGGCGGCGGGATACCAGTAGGTAAAGGGAAGTATACATGGAAAAAGTACGTAGTGGTCAGGCTTCAGATAAAAACTGCCGGTATAACTGCAAAATCCTACTTCAGGTAAAAAGGGGGATAATGTTTAGAAACCCAAAGAGGAGTTAAATTTGGTTTTAATAAATATTTAACTACTTTAGTAATTCAGAAGTTGATCAACAACTCAGCTTTACGCGCAAATCCTAAAAAAGAGCCGTAATGAAAAATATTCTGGTTTATTACTTTGCAATTCTAGTTCCCCTCGCCATATTATTCAGTTTAAGTCAGCTCGGTTATATAGGTCCCAGGGACCTGGTACTCCTGTTTCTTTTTTACCTTGTTGTCTACAGAACCTATGTTGACGGACTTAGACTTGTTGCCAAAGACCTTATTTCTAAGAAAGAAATCTGGAAACTTATGTTGCCGGGCAGCAGATCTGGATATATCAGAGAACTCTACTTCGAAACAGAAATGGAAACGGAAAAAGAGGCTTAGGTCTTTTTCTAATAGAAAATTAAATGTTTTTCGGGTTATTACCTTTTCAGTAATCCAAAAGGTCAAAAGCTTTAAAACCCGCCAAGCCTGTTAATTTATTTTCTTCTTCTTTAGTCCAAAAAACTATACTTTTATACACTAAAGTTTCCCCCTTAAATGCATAAGTATAAAAAGTATGGAATTTCCTTTACTACAGGATATCGTTATTTTATTAGGACTATCGGTAGTGGTAGTGCTTGTATTACAGCGCTTCAAATTACCATCAATTCTTGGTTTTCTTCTTACCGGAATCATTATTGGTCCTTATGGATTGAGTCTTATTGATGCAGTGCATGAAGTGGAAGTTCTTGCTGAAATCGGGGTGATTCTACTGCTTTTCGTAATTGGAATGGAGCTCTCTCTAAAGCAATTAAAGTCCATGAGAAAAACAGTTTTCTACGGCGGATTCCTTCAGGTGGGACTTACTGTGGGTATTACCAGCCTTATTTATATGTTCCTGGGTTTTGGCTGGAATGAAGCCGTTTTTGTTGGTTTCCTGTTTTCTCTTTCAAGCACGGCCATTGTCCTTAAAATATTGCAGGATCGCAATGAGATCACTGCTCCTCATGGGAGAAATGCCCTCGGGATTTTGATCTTTCAGGATATCATCGTTGTTCCCATGATGCTGGTAACCCCCATTCTTGCAGGCCAAAGCACTAATGTTGGAATGGAGGTCCTCGAGCTTTTCATCAAAACTACATTGGTGCTGGTAATGACTTACGTAAGTGCACGATACTTGGTGCCAAGGCTTATGTATGTTATCGCCAGGACCAAAAGCAAGGAATTATTTCTTCTGACCACTATCACCCTATGTTTTGCGGTTGCTTTTTTAACGGCCGAAGCAGGTTTGTCCCTGGCTTTCGGAGCATTTCTCGCCGGACTCATTATTTCTGAATCAGATTACAGCCACCAGGCGACCAGTACCATCCTTCCGTTCAGGGAATTGTTTACCAGCTTTTTCTTTATCTCCATTGGGATGCTGCTGAATCTTACCTTTTTTGCCAATCATGCTGCTGTGATCCTTCTTCTGGTAGTAGTCGTATTTTTTCTGAAAGGCAGCATCGCAGCTGTAGCCACTATCTTTCTCAAATATCCGCCACGTACGGTGGCCCTCACCGGACTCGCCCTGTTCCAGATCGGTGAATTTGCTTTTATACTTTCCAGGGTAGGGATCGAATATGGATTGCTTACCCCGCAAATGAACCAGTACTTTCTTTCTGTTTCCATTATAACAATGCTGCTAACGCCTTTTGTACTTATTTTTTCTGAAAAGATAGCTACGTTTATCATCAGGTCCAGTAGATGGAATGGAAAACCAGCCACCATGGAACCTCATGAACACAAAGAGAATGAAGGCCTTGAAAATCATTTACTGATTATTGGCTTCGGAATTAATGGTACGAACCTGGCCAAAGCAGCAAAATATGCGAATATTCCTTATGTAATCCTTGAGCTGAATGCCCAAACTGTAAAGGAAGAAAAAGAAAAAGGGGAACCTATATATTTTGGTGATGCGGTGCACGAACATATTCTCGAATCGGTCCAGGTTCAAAAAGCAAGGGTGGTAGTGATAGCGATTTCAGATCCCAAGGCTACAAAATCCATTATTACAAACATCAGGAATCTCTCTCAATCTGTTTTTGTGGTGGTAAGGACTCGTTACGTAAAGGAAATGGATGCTTTGATAGCTTTGGGAGCAGATGAGGTGATTCCGGAAGAATTTGAGACCTCCATTGAGATTTTCTCCAGGGTGTTGCACAATTATCTGGTTCCCATAGATGAACTTGAGAATCTGGTTGAGACTGTGCGCTCAGATAATTATGAGATTTTTCAGAGTAAGAATAAAACTCCGCGGACTATTACTTCTTCCAAAATCCCCGATTTCAAGATCACCTGTGTACGTTTAAATGCAGACAGTGGGAAAGTAGTAGGTAAAACGGTGGCAGAAGCAGATATTAGAAAGAAATTTGGAGTGAATATTCTTGCGATCACCCGAAATGACATTTTAATTACCTCCATAAAACCTGAAGAGAAAATGTTATTGGAAGACCTGGTTTATATCAGTGGAGACCAGGAGCATATTGAAGAATTTTTCCGGGCGGTGAGCTGAAAATGATGCTTCGGAATACTGTTTTTTGAAATTCTTAATTCTGAAGTTAAAAAGACATGGAACTTTACTTTATCGCAATTCTGCCAAACTATGAAATAAGGAAAAGGATTATAGAGCTAAAATTGGAGGTGAAGGAAAAGTACGGCGTAAAACATGCTCTTAAGCTACCCGCTCACATCACCGTGCAGATTCCGTTTAAGTTTCCCGAAGAGCAGGAACCACAGCTATTGGAAAAGCTGCACTCTTTTGCAGCAGGACAGAAGCCGTTTCAGGTTCATCTCAACGGATTCGGGAGTTTTCCTCCCCGCGTGATCTTTATAAAAATAGAAAATCAGGACCCTGTAACAGAATGTCACGCTGAACTGCAGCAGATAATGTCGATTTTATTAGAATCTGATAATGCCAGAAAAGTCTCTTCCTTTCATCCTCATATTACCATAGCTACCCGGGATTTGGAAAAAGAAGTTTATAAACAGGTATGGCCGAAATTCAAAAACAGGGAGTTTAAAGCGGCTTTTCGGGCAGAGAGTTTTATTCTTTTCAGGCATGATGGAAAAACCTGGCAGATCTGTGAAGAGTTTGAATTTTCTGCTCTATAACTAAGAACTATAAAAATCCTTCCTGGCGTTGAGACAAAAGGAAAACCTTTCAGAACTTACATCCCGAAAGGTTTAAGCTGCATAAACATTATTTTTATGCCATCAATTCTTTAACCTCTTTGGGCATTTGATCTTTAAGATGCTGTAATTGAGATTCACTCAAATATCTTTTTAATGAATCTACAGTGATGGAAATTATATCCTCTGTAGGCTTTTCCCAGGGGAAATCCTGTTCTCCATATCGTTTCTGCATTGCCTTTACTTCATTTTTGAACCCCTCTATGGTATCAAAATCCTTAGGAGGCTTCTCGCTGAATTTCCAGTTTTCTACATAGATCCCTTTAAAGATCATAGGAAGAGGATCCATTACCTGAAAGGATTCTCCAAAATGAATCCGGTCCCTGATGTTGTGCATAACAGATCTCCAAATAATGAGAACTCGTTCCTTTTCTTCAGGATGTCCCAGGTTCTGGGCCAGTTCGTTTACATATTCATGTGCTTCTTGTGCGAATTTTTCAAAATTTAAATTAGTTGCCATTTTTTTCATTTTTTAGTTTGTACTTCTTTTTCTTCAAAGGAGATCCACTCCGGGTTCATCATTTTTCTTCCGGGGCTGGCTCTCTGTCTTAACCTTAAGATAACCGATGAGATTTACTTCTAAAAATATTTAAAATAAACTTAACGCATTGATTTTTAGCAATGTGCTGCAGTGTGTGTTATCTATCATTTCAGGAAGATGATTCTTATAGACCATTGAAATATGCCAGAATTTTGAGCCTAAAAAAGTTTTTGCATTATTTCAAATAGTTGAGCTTTTAATTCATTTTATCTCTAAATTTGATTAAACATTTAAAGCATTAATGAATAAATATATAGTTGTAAATCAACCCGAAAACTGGAATGTTTCCCTGGAACATGTGGAAATTATTTCAGCCCGGGAATACCTCACAAATCCTGATTTTGCGAAAGTCAAAAACGCCCGCATCTTCAATTTGTGCAAAGATTACTCATATCAATCCAAAGGTTATTATGTTTCCCTGCTGGCAGAAGCACGTGGACATCTTGCCACTCCTACGGTAAAAAATATAGTTGATCTTCGGGAACCAAAACTAGTAAGGATCGTTTCCGATGAATTTGATGATCTTATTCAGCAGAGTTTAAAAAGCATAAAATCACAGGAATTTACCCTCAGTATATATTTCGGACAAAATGTGGCTCAGAAATACAAGGAGCTGAGTGCCATGTTTCACAGACATTTCCAGATTCCGTTTTTAAGGGTAAAATTCTATTACTCTACCAAATGGAATATTAAATCTATAAAAGCCATTTCTGAAGCCGAAATTCCGGGAGATCATAAGGAAAGCATGCATTATTTTGCAGAACAATATTTTGCCAAAAAACGCTATGATACTCCAAAGAATGTAAGTTACGATTATGATCTGGCCATTCTCGTTCAGCCAGATGATCCTGCGCCACCAAGTAATCCTAAAGCCATAAAGAGATTTATTGATCTGGCTGAAAAAATGAATTTCTATGTGGAAGTAGTTTCCCCGAAAGATCTCTCAAGGTTATCGGCTTTTGATGCGCTCTTTATCAGGCAGAGTACCGAAGTAAATAATGAAGCCTATGCCTTTGCCCGTAAAGCACAGCAGGAAGATATTGCCATTGTGGATTATCCCGATGCGATCCTGAAATGCTGCAATAAGGTTTTTATGGCCGAAGCTCTTCAAAATGCTAATATTCCGACGCCAAAGACTATTATTGTTCACAAGGATAATAAACATAAAGTCCTGGAGCAAACAGGATTACCGGTAGTGTTAAAGTCACCTGATTCCACTTTTTCCTTCGGAGTAAAAAAAGCCGCAACAGAAGAGGAATATGAGACACTCGTGAATCAAATGCTCAAGAAATCGGAACTTATTATTGCTCAGGAATTCTCTCCTTCAGAATATGACTGGAGAATTGGGATCCTGGATGACAAGCCTCTTTTTGCCTGCCGGTATTATATGGCCAAAGGTCACTGGCAGATCTATAACTGGAATGCAAAAAAGAAGGATGACCAGGACGGAAATGCCGACTGTATGCCTATAGAAAAGGTTCCGAAGAAAATCCTTGAGGTAGCATTAAAATCGGCTAAACTAATGGGAAAAGGGCTCTATGGAATCGATGTTAAGGAAGTAAATGGAAAGCCACTGGTCATTGAGATCAATGACAATCCTAATATAGATTTTGGAGTGGAAGATGCATTTTACGGGGACCAGATTTATATTGAAATATTATCGGCTTTAAAAAGTCGTTTAGACAAAAAATAAGATGAGTTACCACCTTTTTGAAGTATTCGGAATCGAACTCGAATACATGCTGATAAATTCTTCAGATTTTAAAGTAAATCCTATAGTGGATAAGCTGCTCACCGAGAAAAATGGATCGCTCACTTCCGATGTAGAAAACGGAAAGATTGAATGGAGCAATGAGCTGGTGGCCCACGTGGTGGAGTTAAAAACTAACGGACCCACGGCAGATTTAGAGAACCTTCCGGATCTTTTTGCTGAAAATATCCAGGAGATGAATCTGTTGTTGGAAAAGTTTGGCTCACAGTTACTTCCAACGGCATCCCATCCTCTTATGCACCCCGAAACCGAAATGCAGCTCTGGAAACATAATTACAGCAAGATATACGCGCTCTACAACCGCATTTTTGACTGTCGCGGGCATGGCTGGAGCAATGTGCAGAGCATGCATATCAACCTGCCATTTAACGGTGACGCTGAATTTGAAAAATTACATGCCGCGGTAAGGATTCTGCTGCCAATTATCCCCGGATTAAGTGCCAGTTCTCCCATTTTTGAGGGCAAATTCACCGGATTTAAAGATGCCAGGATGCAGGTGTATAAAACCAATCAAAAGGAAATCCCCGAAATGACAGGAAAGGTAATTCCGGAGCAGGTTTTTAGTAAAAAAGAATATTCAGAACGCATTTTTGAACCTATTAATAAAGCCATAAAACCTCATGATACTGAAAATATTCTGGATCATCATTTTCTCAATTCCCGTGGGGCCATTGCGCGTTTTGACCGCGGTGCCGTGGAAATCAGGGTAATCGATATCCAGGAATGTCCAAAAGCCGATCTTGCCATCGCCGTATTTATTATTGAAGCTTTAAAGTTACTGGTGAGCGAAGAATTGGTTTCACTGGAAGACCAGAAGAGCTGGCATGAAAATGATCTTTTCAGTATTTTTGATGCCGTGATTAAATCGGCTGAAGAAACAGCAATTTCCAATAAGAGATACCTGGATATTTTTGATCTGATAGAAAAAGCTACTGTGCAGGAGATCTGGCAAAAAATATATTCCCTGGTGAAGGAAAATATTTCTGAAAAGCACAGGATAAATATTGAATTTCTACTGGAGAACGGAAGTCTTTCCTCAAGGATACTTTATTCTTTGGGCGAAGATTTTACTCCGGAAGAGCTCACCGCGACCTATCGGAAATTAGGGAAATGTCTTGCTGAAAATGAATTCTTTCAAAATTGAAACTCATTCTCACCTGTGAACATGCCGGTAATAAAATACCTGTAGAATTCCGGAATCTTTTTCCTGAAGGCCGAGAGGTGCTGGAATCTCACAGAGGATTTGATCCCGGTGCTTTTGATTTATTTACACATCTAAAGGAGCTTTCAGATTTCAGCCATTTTCAAAGCACCGGAAGGCTTCTTGTGGAAGTGAACAGATCTTTACATCACCCGAATCTCTTTTCTGAGTTTTCGAAAACTCTTTCTTTAGAATCAAAAAATCAGATTCTGGACCAGTATTATTTTCCTTATCGGAATGAGGTAGAAAATACTATTAAAGACGTTCTTGAAAAAGGGGTGAAGGTGTTCCATTTTTCGATCCATAGCTTTACCCCGGAACTGAATGGTGTGATGAGGAATGCAGATATAGGTTTATTATATGACCCCGCCCGGCAGGAAGAAAAAAAGATTTCTGCGGCATTGAAGGAACAACTGCTGAAAAGTAACCTTAAATTAAAAGTAAAGTATAATTATCCTTACCTCGGAAAAGCTGATGGTTTCACTACCTGGTTAAGAAAACAATTTCCCATTGATTATGTGGGAATCGAGTTGGAAGTGAATCAGAAGTTGGTTTCGGGAAATAAGATGGAAGTTGCAGTGAAATATTCAATTTTTGATGCATTAAAGAGCGTGCTAGAAACACAAAAACTTTAAGCAGGAGGAAATTTTCAGAAAACTCTCGACTACGCTCGAGGTGACATTAGCTTTTAAATAAGGATTCCTTAAGAAAGCAGAAATTTTTTTAAAAAATTCTGCTTATCTAAAAGTAGCTATTTGGTTATAAAAGTTTGAATTTACTCATTCAACCTGGCCGAAAAATCTATTTTCGTATTTAGGAGTTGTGAGATAGGGCAATTGTCTTTTGCATCGACCACTGCCCGTTCAAATTCGTCCTGTTCGATATCTGGAATGGTGGCTTTCAGTCTCAAGAAGGACTTTTTGATCTTCCCGTCCTCAAACTCTATTTCGCAGATTGTTTCCAGCTTTTCGGGATTGTAATTAGCCTCGCTCAGTATGGCAGATAGTTTCATGTTAAAACAAGCTGAATGGGCTGCTGCGATCAATTCTTCGGGATTGGTTCCAATTCCATCTTCAAATCTTGTTTTGTAGGAATACTGAGCATCTTTGAGCACTCCGCTTGCTGTGGAGATAGATCCTGTTCCATTTTTTATAGTTCCTTTCCAGACTGATGTTGATGTTCTTTTCATAATATTTTATATTTAATGTACTCTTAATCTATAAAATATTTCACAGTTAAGAAAGAATTTTTAATAAGCTTAACTAATTATTAATCAGTAGTAAATCAGACTTTTTCTTATAAATTTAGGATGTCCTTTTTTCTCCGATAATTTATCTATTCAAGGGCGGAAAAAGGATTAAGTTAAAACCACCTTTAATTCATTTCGATATGCAGAGGGGGCTTTTCCGGTAAACTTCTTAAATCTTTTGTTGAAATGACTAAAATTATTGAATCCACTGTCATAGCACACTTCAGTAATACTTATTTGCTTCTCATGTAAAAGTTTCGCAGCATGGGTGAGTCGGTATTCGTTCACAAATTCGGTAAAAGTTTTGCCGGTGACTTTTTTAAAGTACCTGCAGAAGGCGGGCACGGTCATGCTTACCAGATCTGCAATTTCTTCAAGATTGATGGGTCGGCGAAATTCTTCTTTGACAAAATTGAAAATAATATTGACCCTGTTATTATCGTGAACTTCCGTTTCCAGGATAAACCCCTGGGCATTGAGTACGGTGTATTCCCTTGCCTGCTCCAACAGACTCAAAACTTCCAGCAACCTTAGCAGGCGCTCATAATTTTCTTTACCACTTATGGCTTCAATCTTTCGTCCTATGGTTTTTTTAGCCTGCCCATGGAAAACAATTCCCATTTTAGCCCTTTCAAAAAGTGACTTTATATTTCTCATTTCAGGAATATTAAAAAAACCGGGGCCGAGGAAATCGGGTTTCATTTGGATGACAGTCTCATTTTCAGCTTCAGTAAGGCTGTCTGTGAATCCACAGTGAGGAAGATTAGATCCTATTAAAATAAGGTCGCCTTTTTGGTAGTAAGATACATGACTTCCTATTTGTCTCTTTCCGGAACCTCCGTTAACATAAACCAGTTCCAGCTCAGGGTGATAGTGCCAGAACGTATGATTTTTGTTTTGATGATCCTTATTATATGTTTTATATGAAAAGGAACTGCCAAAAGCAGGCGCTATTCTTTCATATTCAGGTTTTGAGGATAATTTCATATTTATCGTATTTCATTGAATATAATTTAATTATAAAAATAAGAACAATTGTTTGCTAAATTAACTTATATGTGTTTTAAATATGCGATAACGATATAGTAATTTTTGAGTAAGGGTTAATTTTGCACATTTTTATATAAATATAGGATTTAAACACTTGATTTAATTCAACTAAGTTTGTTGAAGATAATTTAAAGTATTAATCAAAAACCTGAAAATTATGAAAAAGTTAATGAACATTGCAGTACTGTTATTAATTCTTTCTGCCGGCTTTACTGCCCGGGCAGAAAAAGGAATTGACGTGAAGATCCAGGAAGATAAAATTCTGGTGGTGGAGTTAGGCAATATGGAAAAAGGTGCTCTTGTATTATTTCAGGATAGAAAAGGTGAAATCCTTTTTAAAGACAGTCTTATAGATAATAAAGAGTATAAAACAGCCTTGAATCTGGGAATATTGCCCAAAGGGACCTACTATTTAAGTATAGAAAAGGAATTTGCCATTCATACCTCTCAGATCATTAAATCTGAGTCGGGTGTGGAGATAAAAGGCAAATCTTCAGAAATTGTTTTTAAACCTCGTTACAAGATCCAGGATGATCTGGTAAATGTATTTCTTAGTAACCCCGGAAAAGAAAGCACCAGGCTTTATGTTTATGATGCCAACGGAGCATTAGTGACTGAATGTGCCGGAGGAAAAGTTTTATTCAAAAAAACATTAGACTTTTCTTCCATGCCGGCAGGTGATTATACCATTAGCATTAAGAAAGGTGACCGGACTTTTGACAAAGTTGTTTCGATAGGGTAAGGGTTAAATTTAATTTAGAACATACGTAAGGCTGCCGTGGGGGCAGCCTTACGTATTTAGCGTACAACTGAAAATATATACACCATTGGAAGTGGAGTGCTTGGATGAACTGGATTTCAATCCAGGTTTCCACTATAGATCACTGTCGTCAAAAAACGGATTTTTAGCTGTTTTGTTCAGTCTGCTTAGGATCTCATAAGATCTTAATCTTGCTTCATGATCATAAATGTGGGAAACAGCCATTACTTCATCGACTTTGGTTTCTTCAATAAACACCGAAAGTTGTTTCCGGATAGTTTCTTCAGATCCTATAAAACTATAATGCATCATTTGCTGAATAGTATGTTTTTCTCCTTCATTCCAGAGCTCTTCCATAGATTCTACCGGTGGAGGCATAGGTTTTCTCTGGTTTCTGATGATCCCTAGGGCGAATTGCTTCTGACTCGTAGCCAGTCTTTCAGCTTCTTCATCGGTATCTGCCGCTATTACATTCACACATGCCATACTGTAAGGTTTCTCTTGCTGACCTGAGGCTTTAAAATTCTGACGGTACAGGTTCAGCGCAGAATGCAGGTGTGTAGGAGCAAAGTGACTGGCAAAAGCATAGGATAATCCCAGTTTTCCTGCCAGCTCTGCACTGAAAGTGCTGGACCCTAACAGATACAAAGGAATTTCCAGTCCTTCCCCCGGAAGGGCACGAACATCTGAAGTAACATTCTCTGCCGAAAAATACTTTTGTAGCTGTTGTACATCTTTTGGAAATTCCTGCGGACTTTCCTGTCGGCTTCTCCTTAAAGCCATGGCTGTTTTCTGATCTGTACCCGGTGCACGACCAAGGCCGAGATCTATCCTGCCGGGGAAGAGACTTTCCAGGGTTCCAAATTGCTCAGCGACGACCAATGGAGAATGATTTGGAAGCATGATTCCTCCCGAGCCTATCCTAATTTTTGAGGTTCCCTGTGCAATATGTCCCAGCAGAACCACTGTTGCTGAACTTACTATACTCTCGGTATTATGATGTTCTGAGATCCAGAACCTTTTAAATCCCAGTTCTTCTACCCTTTGCGCCAGTTCAAGACTGTTTTCAAAAGCCTTTTTTATGGTACTCCCTTGGGTTACCGGTACCAGGTCGAGTACGGAGAATGTGGTTTTTTCTATTGCTGTATTTTCTTTCTTCATAAATTAAAGAGGCCACAAAATAAAACTCTAAAGTCTTATTCTGTGGCCGTTTATTAAAGTAATTAAATTATTCTTTTACCCTCGTTTCAAATAAATCACGGCCATTGGAGGAAGCGTTAATGAAACCGAATGGTTTTTATGGTGGGTCTGTAAAGGCTCAGCCTCAACTGCGCTGCTGTTTTTCACATTACTTCCACCAAATCTTTCGTCGTCACTGTTAAAGATCTCTGTCCAGGTGCCTTCTGCAGGAACTCCAATGCGATAGTTTTCCCTTGGAACAGGAGTAAGGTTGCAAACTACTAAAATATCATTTTCAGGTTCGTTCCCTTTCCTTAAAAAACTAATGATACTACTTTCAGCGTCGTTAAAGTCAACCCATTCAAAACCTTCGGAATCAAAGGCTTTTTCATAAAAAGCAGGTTCGGATTTATAGATCTCGTTCAAAGCCTTCAGGGTTTCCTGTACCTGGCGGTGTGGTGCTTCATTGGTTAAATGCCAATCAAGACTGGAGTCATGTCCCCATTCTTCCCTTTGCGCAAATTCAGCTCCCATGAACAATAGTTTTGTTCCGGGGTGTGCGTACATATAGGAATAGAGGCTTCGCAGATTGGCGAATTTATTCCAGTCATCGCCTGGCATTTTATTGATCATGGATTGCTTACCGTACACTACCTCATCATGAGAAAGCGGAAGCATAAAGTTTTCTGTGAAAGCATACGTAGTGCTAAAGGTGATGGTGTTTTGATGATGCTTCCGGTGGATAGGATCATTCTTGAAATATTCCAGCGTATCGTGCATCCATCCCATCATCCACTTCATTCCGAAACCGAGTCCGCCCATGTAGGTTGGCTTTGACACCATGGGCCAGGCGGTAGATTCTTCAGCAATGGTCATGATATCTGGAAATTCAGAATAAACCACTTCGTTAAATTCTTTAAGGAAGCTAATGGCCTCCAGGTTTTCATTTCCGCCGTGTTCGTTCGGTTCCCATTCTCCTTCTTTTCGGGAATAATCCAGGTAGAGCATGGAAGCAACGGCATCTACACGTAATCCGTCGGCATGGAATTTATCCAGCCAGAAAAGCGCATTACTAATCAGGAACGAACGTATTTCATTTCTTCCGTAGTTAAAGATATAACTCTGCCAGTCCGGGTGGAAACCTTTTCTGGGGTCAGCGTGTTCGTAAAGAAATGTACCGTCAAAATAATGCAATCCGTGCATGTCTGATGGAAAGTGGGAGGGAACCCAATCCAGGATGACTCCTATTCCTGCTTCATGCAGCGATTCGATAAGGTGCATGAAATCCTGCGGAGTGCCAAAGCGGCTGGAGGGTGCAAAATATCCCGTCACCTGGTAACCCCAGGAACCAAAGAATGGATGCTCCATCACAGGCATAAATTCGACATGGGTAAAGCCCATTTCCTTCAGGTAAGCCGGAAGTTGTTCTGCAAGTTCCCTGTATGACAGCGACCGCATGTCTTCTTCGGGTACCCGTTTCCACGACCCAACATGCAGCTCGTACACCGATACAGGTTGCGGCTGTCCCATCTTTTTCTTACGCTCTTCCATCCATGCGCTGTCTTTCCAGGAAGTTTCCAGGTCCCACACCACAGATGCGGTATTGGGTGGGGTTTCCCACATAAACGCATACGGATCTCCCTTTTCTGCTTCATAGCCGTTGGTAGACTGGATAAAATATTTATAAAGACTTCCTTTTTTAGCATCGGGAATAAAGGCCTCCCAAATTCCCGAACTGTCTTCGCGGGGTTTCATGGGGTGCGCCTGTTTATCCCACTGGTTGAAGTTTCCAATCACCGAAACATGTTTCGCATTTGGCGCCCAGAGCGCAAAATACACTCCTTCGGTGCCCATATATTCCATAAGGTGGGAACCTAGTTTTTCATATAGGTGAAAGTGTTTTCCTTCCTTGAACAAATGAACATCAAATTCGGTGAGCAACGAGGCTTCTGCAGGTTTATCCTTAGAGGATTTCTGCTTCACCTTTGTTTTTGTCCCGGCAACGTTTTTTGCCGTTTTCTTTGCTTTTGACGTTGCCTCTTTTGTTTTTTCTGATGCTTGTTTGGTAGCCTTCTTTGCTGTTTTTTTGGTTTTTTCCTTTTCTTCCTCTCCTGGCATTACTTTATCCGCCACCTTATCTACCATATCCGGATCGGGGGCTACGTTTTTGGCTATTTTCTTAGCCGTATCCATCACCGTTTCCTGATCGGGAAGTATGGATTTTGCCATTGCCCCCAGTTGATTTCTGGTTTTTTCATCTGGTAAAACCTGGTTTGCCAGGTCTTTGGCTGTTTTCTTGGCAGTATCCTTTAGATCATCTGTAGGGGAAGTATTAGGCTGTTTGGCCTTTTCTTCCGCACTTATCTCCTTATCACTTTTTCTGCGGGCCATCTTTTTAGCCGGACCTTTTGTTTCCTTCTGTTCTTCAGAAGCTGCCTTGGCTTTTGCTCCCGTAGTTTTGGAATCGGCTTTTTTCGTTGTCTTTTTGGTGGTGGAAGCTTTCTTCTCATCTAAAGCAGCATCCTGGGAAACTGATGTTCTTTTGGTGGCCGGAGCAGCTTTATCGGGAATAGGATCGTCTGTGACCGGATCCTTGAACTTTGCAGGTTTTCCGGCTATGGAAGACTTATCCTTTGCCTTGGTAGTTCCGGCTTTCTGAGCCTTTACGGCCGTAGATTTTGTTGCTTTTTTATCTTTTTCAGCTGAAGATGTTTTCTTCGGAAGCGCCTTTTTAGGTTTCGGTAGTTTATCTTCCCCCGTATCAACTTTTGGAATATTGGTTTTTCCGGCAGCTTTACTTTTTTCAGCCGTATTATTCTCTTCATCTGAAAACCGTCCACGTGCCGGCTGATTTATCTTTGCCGGTTTCTTTTCTTTGGCAGTGGTACCGGAATTCTGCCGCTTTTCGGCAGTTCCCGGTCCTTTTACCTGTCCGGATTCTTCGGGTGTAGCACCTTTTTTGGAAGCCGCTTTACCTTTGGTTCCGGTAGTGGTTGTTTTCTTTGCTTTATCGTTGGTTTTATTTTCTTCTTTTTTAGCCATTTCTGTACCTCCCTATAATAGTTTTTATGCCCCTTAATGGAATTATTACCCAATCAGGACGGTTGTTTAATTCGTAATTCAGTTCATAAACTGCTTTTTCAAGCAGGAATGTTTCCATCAGGATCTTGAAATCCTCCTGATCTGGCGGAATAAAGGTGCTTTCACCCACTTTTTCATGGTAACCCTGCAGGAACAGCCGGGTAATATGATAGTACCAGCTTTCTGCCCATTGCTCAAGATGTCCATCTTTTCTTTGCTGTGTAAATTCCGGTTCCATAATGCTGCTGTATGCAGCGTAATGGAAAGAACGTACCATCCCGGCGACATCGCGCAGTGGTGAGCGTTTTAACCTTCGTTCACTAAAGGCTCTTGCAGGTTCCCCTTCAAAATCAATTATAATAAAGTCTTTTCCGGTCCACAGTACCTGGCCCAGGTGATAATCTCCATGGGTCCTTATTTTCATGGTAGGGATTTTATGATCATAAACCCTTTTGAAAACCTTGAGTACGTCACTTTTCATATCCAGGATCTCTTTTGCTTCATTCCTTATCTCTTCCGGCAGCTGTTTCAGGCTCTTTTGTAGATTCTGGAATGAGTTTCTGGTAAGAGATTGTAAGGAAGAATATAAAGACCGTTGGTAATGAAGCGAGAAAGCTTCCGGTTCAAAGTCTTTTTCTTCGGGGTGTGCTGCCAGGGCATTGTGCATTTCGGCAGTACGTTGTCCCAGCAGTGAGATCCTTTCAGGAAAGATAACTCCCAGAAGGTCTTTCATGGAATCTGAAATTTCATCATAATTCATTGCCTCGGTAAGTTCTCCCTTTGTTGGTTCAAACTCCATTTCCTTTGGTCGCGTCATTACGTTTTCAAAGAATCTTTCCAGCGAATCTTTGGTATAATCCCAGGCATCTCCCTGGTTGGGCACCAAACACTGCATCATACCAAGGACAATCATATTATTGGGTCCCAAGTCATATTCTATGGCACCTACAAATCGCGGTGCATTTTCATAATTGGTCTTTTCAGATAAATATCTGGAAATTTCAAGATCTGGATTGATCGTATTGTCAAGTTTCCTGTATAATTTTAGGAAAAATTTATTATCATAGATCATGGAGGTGTTGCTCTGTTCCGCATTGAGGATCTTGGAATGAATTTCTCCGTCTCCCAGGGATTCCCCACTTTCACTTTGGTAAAATTTAAGCTCTGCCCCGTCTTTCTCAAGGTTCTGGTTTTCCCTGATATTGGTAAAAATCGTATTTCTGAAACCTTCATCGTACACAGCATCAAAGAGAATACCTTCTTTACCATCCAGCTGAAGGTTTGCAATAATTCCTTTATTCGGAATTTCCTTCAGGTCTTCTTCAGGCTCCCTTGGTAGGAAAGCCAGCGGGAGCTGGTATACTTCGGGTAAACCGTCATTATAATTCACTTCTACAAGCATAAGAGTAGCGTGCAGGTTTTCCACCGGAATATCTATAGTATTCTTAATAGTAATATTCTGGATCACTCTGGATTTTCCTCCAAACCATCTGCAGGTGTTCATATAATTCGGAAGGATCTTGCTTTCCAGCCTTGTTTTCATTTTGTTTCCGAATAACTGAGACCATTTTTCGATCTTCAAAGTCTGGCTGTAAGTTTTTCCTTCTTCTTCACCCTTTTCCTTTTCCAGGACAAACCAGTAATAGCCGTGGGGTGCCATGGTAAAGAGGTATGGATCTTCTGTTACCTTGGGGAATTTATTGTGGCTAAACACCTCTACCGGAGTATAACCTTCATAATTTTCCAGCTCAAGCTCTGCAGCCTGCGGAAAACGGGAAAGGTTCCCCAGCACTAGAATGTCTTCGTCTTCATAGGTACGGGTGTACGCGATAATCTTGGCGTTAGAAGGGGAGAGGAATTTTATATCCCCGCGTCCAAAAGCCTTAAATTTTTTACGCATACTAATGATTCGTTTCATCCACCATAAAAGGGAAGAGGAGTTCATTTGCTGCGATTCCACATTCACCGATTCATACTTGTATTCGGGATCTATAATTACCGGAAGATAAAGTTTGTGCGGATTGGCACGTGAGAATCCGGCGTTTCTGTCTGCCGACCATTGCATAGGGGTTCGAACCCCGTCGCGGTCACCCAGGTAGAAGTTGTCTCCCATTCCTATTTCGTCGCCGTAATAGATCACGGGGGTTCCGGGAAGGGAAAACAACAATACGTTCATCAACTCGATCTTGTTCCGGTTGTTTTCCAGAAGTGGTGCGAGCCTGTGGCGTATCCCCACGTTGATTTTTGCCTGCGGATCCTTAGTGTATACCTTATACATATAATCCCGCTCTTCATCAGTCACCATCTCCAGGGTCAGTTCATCGTGGTTTCTCAGGAAAATGGCCCATTGGCAGGATTCCGGAATATCTGGAGTCTGGTCGATGATATCAATAATGGGATACCGGTCTTCCATTTTCACCGCCATGAACATTCGTGGCATGATTGGAAAATGATAGTTCATGTGGCATTCATCCCCTTCGCCGAAATATGCGGCGGAATCTTCCGGCCACATGTTGGCTTCGGCCAGTAATAATTTATTATCGAAATGCTCATCGACGTGAGCTCTTAATTTTTTCAGGAATTCGTGGGTCTGCGGCAGGTTCTCACAATTGGTATTGTCTCTTTCAAAGAGGTATGGAACTGCATCCAGCCGGAAACCATCCACCCCCATTTTACACCAGAAATCAAGCATCTTGAACACTTCCTGTTGCACATCGGGATTGTCAAAGTTCAAATCGGGTTGATGAGAAAAGAAGCGGTGCCAGAAATAGGCCTTTGCCTCGGGATCCCAGGTCCAGTTGGAGGGTTCGGTATCTGTAAAGATGATGCGGGCGTCCTTATATTTATTAGGATCATCGGACCATACATAGTAATCCCTGTACTTGGAACCTTCGGGGGCGCGGCGGGCTTTCTGAAACCACGGGTGTTGATCGGATGTATGGTTAATAACCAGTTCGGTGATGATTTTAAGTCCGCGGCTATGTGCCTCTTCAATTAGTTTTTTAAAGATCTTTATATCTCCGTAAGAGGGGTTGATGGTGTAATAATCTGCAATGTCATAGCCATCATCCCGTAGCGGGGAAGGGTAGAAAGGCAGCAGCCAGATGGCTGTAACACCAAGATCTTCTAGGTAATCCAGCTTTTCCAGCAGGCCCTGAAAATCTCCTATTCCGTCTCCGTTGCTATCAAAAAATGCTTTGATGTGGAGTTCATAAATGATGGCATCTTTATACCAGTGTACCTGATCGTCAATATTTTGAGTGGTCATATATTTAGTTTGGTTATTTATGCTTTAATTCTTTCTATTCTGAAAATATGAGCCGGAATTGATTGCGGGTGTAAGGCCACATAATTCCATTCGTTCTGCCATGTATATCTGGAATCAGCTAGCAGATCGTGCACCTCGAAAGGTTGATGCTCCTCCAGTTTCAGCCTTTTTAAAGGAACTTTCACCCAGCCTGACTGACTGTACTGAGGATCGAGACTTACCACGATCACCAGCTTATTATTTGCTTCCTGGTCTATTTTGGAATAACAGAGTAGGTGATCATTATCTGTTTCACAGAATTCAATGTTCCAGGTGCTTTGAAGCGCTTCGTTCTCTTTCCTGATCTTATTAATCTTTGCGATCACTTCTTTTATTTTGGTGGTTTTGGACCAGTCCCAGTGTTTCACTTCATATTTTTCTGAACGGGTGTACTCTTCTTTTCCGGGGTATGCTTCATTTAATCCTAATTCAAAGAGAGGTCCATAGATTCCCCAGTTAGAAGAAAGGGTGGCGGCAAGAATCAACCTTATAATGAAAGAAGGCTCCTCTTTGTCTTCCAGGGATATTGGAAGGATATCGGGAGTATTGGGCCAGAAGTTTGGTCGGTAATATTCCCTCATCTCAGTTTTTGTCAGCTGAGTAAGATATTCCTCGAATTCTTCTTTGGAATTTCTCCAGGTGAAGTAGGTATAGGACTGATTGAATCCTACTTTCCCGAGTTTTTCCATTACTCTGGGTCGGGTAAAGGCTTCTGCAAGGAAAATAATATCATCATGCTCCTTATTAATTTCCCCAATTAGCCACTCCCAGAATATAAAGGACTTGGTGTGCGGATTATCAACTCGGAAAATTTTTACTCCTTTGTCTATCCAGTAATCCACAATACTCTTAAGTTCTTTCCAGAGGTTTTCCCAGTCTTCCGTTTCAAAATTTACCGGTAAAACGTCCTGATATTTTTTAGGTGGATTTTCGGCGTACTGCACTGTTCCGTCGGGTCTCCATTTAAACCATTGCGGGTGCTCCTTTACATAAGGATGATCGGGGGAACACTGTATGGCAAAATCAATGGCGATTTCCATATCCAGCTCTTTTGCCCTGCGCACTAGACTTTGAAAATCTTCCAGACTACCCAGCTCCGGATGTATTGCTTTATGGCCTCCCTCTTCTGACCCAATTGCCCATGGAGAGCCTGGATCATCGGGCTGTGCCTGGGTGGCATTGTTTACTCCTTTCCTGTGGGCTTTACCTATAGGATGAATGGGCGGTAGGTAAATGACATCAAACCCCATTTTCGCAATCTCAGGAAGTATGGCCTCGCTGGTTTTGAAAGTTCCGTGTTCTCCTTCATTGGGAGAAGTAGATCTTGGGAAGAATTCATACCATGCACTGAACAATGCTCTTTTACGTTCTACCCGAAGCGGAAGGATTTTGTCAAATCTATGTGCTTTTTCCCGGTCACGGGATGCGTACATGATCTCTTTTGCTTCCTTACTCAATGCTTCTGTAACCGCTTCATTTTCATTTTTTTCACTTCGAAGCAGTTTGATCCAAGCTTTTATTTTCTTTTTGTCGGGGGTGGAAGCGCGGGTTAGTGCGTCTTCCATCATCTCTGCACCTATAAGCAGTTCTGTTTGTATAGGCTGGCTGTCGTCATATTTTTTCTTAAGTCCGTACTGCCAGGTCGCAAAATGATCCACCCATGCCTCAATGGTATATTCATAGTCACCGGTGTCGTCTACCTTAAATGATCCCGACCAGTGATCATTCTCTGAAAAGGTCAAGGGAGATTCCTGCCATTTCTTTTCTTTTCCGCGGCCTTTTTGTTTTTGACGGTAAACTATAACGGCATCAACCTTGTCATGACCATCGGCAAATATGTCTGCTTCTACTTTTACTTCTTCATTAATAGTTCTTTTTATAGGATAATGCCCGCAGTCTATTTGAGGCATTACATTATCTATACTTACTCTTCTGTGTCCTTCCCAGTTCATGCAATTTCTATTTTTGATGGTTTGTTTCTTCAAGATATTCCGAAGAAGATTCCGGTATATATCTTAAAGTACTTAAATTTAGGCAAGTCAGTAAAAATCAGCAGTTAAAAAAATACTAAACCTTGAAGCACACCCCATAACTTTCTTTATCCTTGCTTAGATTTGAGATAAGAGTTAATTGATAAATTATGGGAAGAAAAGTAGGAGCTGAATATATTAATGAAGACACCTGTAAATTTACCGTTTGGGCACCTTTAGCAGAAAAGGTGGAGGTTGTATGGAAGGAGAAAAAGGATGCCGAACCACTCGAAAAAGATGAATCGGGATACTGGATTAAAAACATTTCCGGAGTAACACCGGGTACCTTATATAAGTTTCGGCTTGATGGAGAAAAAGAATATCCAGATCCTGCCTCCCGTTCTCAACCCGAAGGCGTCCATTCCTGGTCACGTACCGTAGATCAACATGCCCACCGGTGGAAAGATGAAAGCTGGAAAGGGCTTTCTACTTCTCAAATGATCATCTATGAACTCCATGTTGGAACTTTTACCCCCGAAGGAACTTTTGAGGCTGTAATCGGTAAACTGGATCATTTAAAGGAACTTGGAGTAAATACGCTTGAGATCATGCCAATCTCTCAATTCCCCGGAAACAGGAACTGGGGATATGATGGCGTATATCCTTATGCGGCCCAGGCCAGCTATGGTGGGGCAGAAGGATTAAAGAAAATGATCGATGCCTGTCATCAACAGGGCTTTGCGGTTCTTCTCGATGCTGTGTACAATCACATGGGGCCGGAAGGGAATTATCTTTCTGAATTTGGTCCTTATTTCACTTCAAAATACGAAACTCCATGGGGAAAAGCAATTAACTTTGATGATCAACACGCCGATGAGGTAAGGAATTTCTTTATTCAGAATGCTATCATGTGGATGGAAGATTATCATTTTGACGGTTTGCGGCTGGATGCCATTCACGAGATCATCGATCTTGGCGCCCGGCATTTCCTGAAAGAACTAAGCCAGAAGACTGATGAGCTGGAAGATAAATCTGGAAGAAAATACACATTAATTGCAGAGAGCGACCTTAATGACACAAAAATTATAAATCCGTATCAAAAAGGAGGCTTTGGCCTGGAAGCGCAGTGGGTGGATGATTTTCATCACTCAGTGCATACCTTGATCACCGGAGAAAATGAGGGCTATTATTCCGATTACGGAAGCCTGGACAAACTGGCAAAATCATTTAAACAGGCCTTTGTTTATGACGGTGCTTATTCCAACTTCCGGAAAAGGTCGGTTGGAAACAGTCCGAAGGGGCTTGCACCTTCAAAGTTTGTTGTTTGTATTCAGAATCACGATCAGGTGGGCAACCGGCCTTTGGGTGACAGGCTATCACAGTTGATATCCTTTGAGCAACAAAAACTTGTTTCCGGAATTTTTCTAATGGCGCCATTCGTACCCATGCTATTTATGGGGGAGGAGTTTGCTGAAGATAATCCGTTCCAGTATTTCGTGAGTCACGGTGACTCCGATCTGGTGAAGGCTGTACAGGAAGGAAGAAAAAGGGAATTTCAGTACTTTTTCGACAAAACCGGAGAATTTCCAGATCCGCAATCAGAAGATACCTTCAATCATTCCAAACTTAACTGGAACTTTCGGGAAGACGAAACCAAATCTGTCATTTTCGAATATTATAAGGAGTTACTTCAGCTAAGAAAGAACGGAGCTTTTAATGTCCTCAGAAAAGAGGATATAAGTATCGAAACAGATGAGGAGCGGCAAATGATGCTGGTTTCCGGAGACCGGATTTATGCTGTTTTTAACTTTAATTCCGAAGAACAGGAAGTAATCCTTCCGAAGAAAAAAGGGAGCTGGAAAGTAGTTTTGGCTTCTGCGGCTAAGAAATGGCAGGGATCGCAGGAATTTCAGGAGAAATATAGGTCTGGGGATACGGTGAACTTACCGGCCTCTTCTTTAATTATTTGTGAAAGTTAAAACACAGCATTGTTTGAACTATTAAATAAATATATCTTATAATAAAGTTTCGCTCCCCGCTAAACCAAATAAAAAATAATATGAAAGAAAAGTATATATGCGTTCACGGTCATTTTTATCAGCCACCACGCGAAAACCCCTGGCTTAACAAAGTTGAGATCCAGGATTCGGCTTATCCATACCACGACTGGAACCACAGGATTAATGCCGAATGTTACCGGAGGAATTCTGCCAGCAGGATCATGAATTCTGAAGGAGAGATCGAAGAGATCATTAATAATTATGCTCGTATGAGCTTTAATATGGGACCAACTTTGCTGGCCTGGATGAAAAATGAAGCTCCCGAGTCCTACCAGGCAATTCTTGACGCAGATAAAGAGAGCCAGGAACGATTTTCGGGCCATGGATCTGCACTGGCGCAGGCATACAACCATTTAATTATGCCGCTTGCCAATGATAGGGATAAAGAAACCCAGGTAATTTGGGGAATTGAGGATTTTAAATCGAGATTCAACCGTTTTCCGGAAGGAATGTGGTTGGGGGAAACAGCTGCCAATACCAGTACGCTTGAAATGCTGGCAAAGCACGGGATCAAATTCACGATCTTGTCCCCGTATCAGGCAAAAAGAGTCCGGAAAATAGGGACAAAAGAATGGGAAGATGCTACAGATGCAAAGGTAGACCCTAAGAAACCTTATTTGTGTAAACTTCCTTCTGGAAACGAGATCACCTTATTCTTCTATGACGGACCTGCTTCACAGGGGGTTGCTTTTGAAGGATTGCTGGATAACGGAGAGCGTTTTGCTGACCGCCTGAAAGGGCAGATATCAGAAAATGATGAGGTAGAACTTATGCATATTGCCACAGATGGAGAGAGTTATGGACACCATCACAGTTTTGGGGAAATGGCACTTTCATATTGCCTCCACCATATAGAAGAAGAAGAGGATGTACAGCTTACCATATATGGGGAGTTTCTTGAAAAACACCCGCCACAATATGAAGCAGAAATTATTGAAGATACCTCCTGGAGTTGTTATCATGGGGTAGAAAGATGGAGAAGCGACTGTGGTTGTAACACCGGCGGAAATGGAGACTGGGACCAGAAATGGCGCGAGCCCTTAAGAAATACCTTTGACTGGGTGCGTGAAAACCTCATTACCCTTTACGAGGAAGAAATGAAGAAGTTCACAGATGATCCATGGAGGGTAAGAGATAAATACATTCATGTGATCCTTAACAGGGATCAGGAAAATGTAGCTTCTTTTTTAAGGGAAAATATCAAAAAAGAGCTTTCTGAAGAAGAAAAAATAAAGTTGCTAAAACTGCTGGAAATGCAGTACCATGCCATGTTAATGTACACCAGTTGCGGCTGGTTCTTTGATGAGGTCACCGGAATCGAGTCCATGCAGGATGTATTCTATGCCACCCGGGCAGTGCAACTCGCGGAGGAAATTAGTGGTAAAAATTATGAAGATGATTTCGTGAAACTCCTGGAAAAGATTCCTAGCAACATTCCAGAATATGGAAATGTGCTAACGGCATACAATAAGTTCGTGAAGCCAATGGCCCTGGACATGATTCGGATTGGAGCCCATTATGCTGTTTCTTCCCTTTTTGAAGAATTTCCAACAGAAGTGAGCCTGTACAATTTTAGTGCTGCAGTCAAGACCAAATATTACTACGAAGCCGGAAAACAGAAACTGGTGATTGGTCGTACCGAATTCCGGTCGGACATTACCTGGGAAAAAGTAGATATTTCTTATGCCGTGATTCATCTTGGAGACCGGCATTTATTTGGAGGTGTAAGAGAGTATATGGGAGCCGAAGCGCTTGAAAAGCTACATAATACGGTAGCCGAATTGTTTAAGAAAGGGAATATCTATGAAATCTTCAATATCATGGACGATTACTTCGGAAATCATAATTATTCTTTCTGGCATTTATTCCGTGACGAGCAGCGAAGCATCATGGAACTGGTAATGGAAAATACTTTTAAAAATGCAGAAGGGGCCATGCAGATCCTCTATGAGAATTCCTATCCTTTACTTCAGGCATACAAGGAAATCAATATGGAAGCACCCGACAGGTTAAAAAGTCCGGTAAGTACCGTTGTGAATACACGCCTTATGAATCTGCTTAAAGAGGAAAAATTCAATCTGGTGAAATTTGAAAGACAGTTAAGATCTGCCGAATTAATAGATGTGGACCTTGATGCGGTGACCCTTAATTTCCTAAGTGATAAGCGACTGGATAGTTTAATGGAAATTTTAAAAGAACATCCCGATGATATTGATACCCTTAAATGTGTAAACGAATTAATAGATATTTTGAAGGATGGCCCTATTCAAATTAACAGATGGCAGGCACAGAATATTGCCTATGAAATAAGGGAAGAATCTTTTTCTGATTTCTTAAAGAAGAGCGAATCAGGCAATGACGAAAAGGCAACGGAATGGGTGGAAGCTTTCAGGGAACTGGAAGGGAAATTAAATCTTGCAGTGATATGAGATCACCATCTTCTACCTACAGGATCCAATTATCTCCGGATTTCCCGCTTGAGGAACTCTGGAAGATCGTAGATTACCTGGAAGTGCTTGGGATCTCTACTATTTATTCGGCTCCGTTTTTTCAGGCCCGGGAAGGAAGTACGCATGGCTATGACATCACAGATCCTTATAAGATCAACCGTGAAATAGGTACTTTAGAGAATTTTAGGCTTCTTAGTGAGCTACTCAAGGAGAAAAAAATGACCTGGCTGCAGGATATCGTTCCAAATCACATGGCATTTGATGGTACCAATCCGTGGTTGCGGGATATTTTTGAGCTGGGCCCCGATTCCAAATATTACAATTTTTTCGATATTGACTGGGACTACAAAGGCTGGGGAAAGATAATGTCGCCTTTTCTCGGGAATCCACTGGAAGAGGTGCTTGAAAGCAACGATCTCAAGCTGAATTTTGACAGGGAGGGTTTTTCCCTGAACTATTTTGATCACAGTTATCCCTTAAGTGTTCGGTCCTATTCAAAAATTCTGGAGAAAACCGGGATCAACGGCTGGAAAGAAAAGTTCAGCAGTTTTTCGGGAAATGATATGCAATGGAAAGACCTTAAAACAGGTTTTTACCGGGAAGCCAAAGATACGCCTCAGCTGGAGTCCAAGGTGAGGGAGGCAATCAGAGGAATCAGGAATTCAAAGGAAAGTATGCAGGAAATTTTAGAGCTGCAGTATTTTAAACCCTGCCACTGGAAGGAGACAGAGCAGGAGATCAACTACAGGCGGTTCTTTACCATTAACGATCTTATCTGCCTGCGCATGGAAGATCCGGAAGTTTTTAAGACCTATCATCATTACATCCTGGAGCTGTGCGAATCAGGTTTAATAGACGGACTCAGAATTGACCATATCGATGGACTCCTGGATCCTGCAGCCTATACCAAAATGCTGCGGAAGGCTCTAGGTGATAATTTTTACGTCATTGTGGAAAAGATACTTGAGTGGGATGAAAACCTGCCCCTGGATTGGCCGGTACAGGGCACCAGCGGATATGATTTTCTTGCTGAAGTGAATCAGCTGTTCACCAAGGCAGATAATAAAGAAAAGTTTACGGAAGCTTACGAAAAAATTATACCAAGGCTTCCGGAATATGAGGATCTCGTGTATGATAAAAAGCTGTTTATCCTGAAGAAACGAATGGGAGGAGAGCTACATAATTTGTGGCTAATGTTAAAAGATAATCAGCTGCTTCCTGAAGAGGAGCAGGATGAGGAAAAGTGGAAAAAAGTCCTGGGGATCTTTTTGGCAGGATTCCCGGTCTATAGAATTTATCCAGAAAAGTTTCCGTTGGATGAGCTTCAGAAAAAGACCATTGAACAGGCTTTTCAACATGCGGTTAATTTTAAGAAAGAATACCGGCAGGACCTGGAAGTCCTGAAAAAGATCTTCCTTGGAGAAGCTGAAAAGGACCAGGAGAAGATGTTCCGGTTCTTACATCGTTGTCAGCAATTTACAGGACCCTTGGCCGCAAAAGGGGTGGAAGATACCAGTTTTTATATTTTTAACCGACTCGTCTCGCACAATGAAGTAGGAGATTCCCCCGAGAATTTCGGACTTTCCATTGAAGGTTTCCATCAAAAAATGCAGCAGCGGAAAAAAGATTTTCCGTTATCTGTCAATGCCACAGCCACACACGATACCAAACGCGGAGAAGATGCCCGCATGCGGCTTAACGTGCTGAGTGAAATCCCTGAAGAGTGGTTTACTAAAGTCGAAGAGTGGAATAAGATCACTCAGAACTTACGGAAAGAAGACAGCGGGCCGGGGCCTAATGAGACTTATTTTATCTATCAGACGCTTTTAGGAGGTATGCCCTTTGATCAAAATGCCGATGAAGAATTTTTGACCAGAACGAAAGATTATCTTCAAAAAGTACTTAGAGAGGCGAAAGTTCATTCCAACTGGGCAGATCCCGATGAAGAATATGAGTCGGCTGTTTTTGAATTCACAGAAGCAATTCTAAACGATGACGCATTCCGGAAATCCTTTGATCCTTTTCAGAAGAAAATAGCTCTTCTGGGGGCTGTGAAATCCCTAGGGCAAACGCTGCTCAAAGTGACGGTTCCGGGTGTTCCGGATATTTATCAGGGTACAGAATTCTGGGATCTTAGTTATGTAGATCCAGATAACAGGCGACCGGTAGATTACGATCTGAGAAAAAGATATATTACTGATTTTAAGTCGTATAATAAGGATGATCTAAACAAAGAGATCAGCTCTTTTACAACCAGTTTCAGTAATGCAAAAATTAAAATGTACAGCCTGTTTAAGGCGCTGAATTTACGACGGAAGAATGAAAAGCTTTTTGAAAAAGGGGAATATTTGCCTTTGGAAATATCAGGAAAAGCATCTGAAAATTTTATTGCTTTTGCCCGAAAAATGGATCAAAAATGGTGTGTGGTCGTAGTACCGGTGCTGGTGAATTCCGTTTTTGAAGCTGAAGGAAAATTAATTCCGAAACCAGAAGAACTGGAAGGTTCCTACCTGCAATTACCTGCAGAAGCACCTAAAAAATGGCTGAACGAATTTACACAGGGACAGATTTCAACAGAAGGAAAAGTTGAACTCAATACATTATGTTCAGAATTTCCCATGGCCCTGCTAAAAAACAATACTGAATGAAGTTAGACAGAAGTAGTGGAATTTTATTACACATCACCTCCCTGCCATCAGCCTTCGGGATTGGCGACATAGGCCCGGCAGCCTATGAGTTTGTGGATTTTCTTGCCGAAAGCGGACATAAATACTGGCAATTACTGCCTTTGAATCCTACCGATGAGACCTACAGTCATTCTCCTTACAGCAGTTTTTCGGCTTTTGCAGGGAATCCTTTGCTTATAAGTCCGGAGTTACTGGAAAAAGAAGGATTTTTGAACCTCAGCGAGTTTCCTAAACCAAAAAAGTTTGATTCCGGAAAAGTGATTTTTAAGGTAGTTCAGGAGTATAAAGAGAAGCTTTTCGAAGCTGCCTTTAAGGAGTTCAAAAAGAAGAAGAAAAAGCCGAAAGCATTCACGATATTCTGCAAAGAACATGAAGCCTGGCTGGAGGATTTCAGTTTATATAAATCTCTTCGGAAAAAGTACGAAAAAGCGGGTTGGTTTGCCTGGCCGGAAGGAGTGAGGGATCGGAAACCAACAGCCCTGAAAGCGGCTAAAAAGGAACTTTGTGAAGAAATCGAAAAAGAGAAATTCATTCAGTTCCTGTTCTTTTCTCAGTGGAAATCCCTTACAGAGTATGCTCACGAAAAGGAAGTGCAGTTCTTTGGAGATATTCCATTTTATGTGAACCACGACAGCGCCGATTGCTGGGCAAATGCTGCTTATTTCAAACTGGAAAAAGATAAGATGCCTACGAAGGTTTCTGGGGTGCCGCCCGATTATTTTAGTGAAACCGGGCAACTGTGGGGCACGCCGGTCTACGACTGGAAAGTCCTGGAGGCGAATGATTTTGACTGGTGGTTCCACAGGATCCATCAGAATTTGCTTTTGTTCGATCTGGTTCGGCTGGATCATTTCCGGGCTTTTGCAGCGTACTGGGAAGTGCCTGCCGGCGATGACACAGCCATCAACGGGAAATGGGTTAAATCCCCAGGAACAAAATTTTTCCGATTACTTAAAAAAGATTTTCCTAATATGCCTTTGATCGCAGAAGATCTGGGATTGATGGATGAGCCGGTGTATAAGCTGCTCGAAAAATTTAATTTTCCAGGGATGAAAGTGCTGCATTTTGCCTTTGGAGAGGATCGAAAAAACAATCCGTATCTGCCTTTTAATCATATCCCCAACAGCGTGGTATATTCCGGAACACATGATAACAATACAAGTGTGGGCTGGTTTAACAATGCAGGAAAAGTAGAAAAAAAACATCTTCAGGATTACACAGGACTAAAAGTGACAGTAAAAACCGTACACAAGATCCTGCACAGGATAGCCCTGGATTCGGTTTCAAAACTGGCTGTAGTTCCACTTCAGGATATCATAGGACTGGGGGAGGAGGCCATCATGAATACTCCCGGTACTACCAGTAACAACTGGAGCTGGCGGGTAACTCCCGAGGAATTTCCCAAGACCCGCGCCGGGGACTTAAGAGAAATGAACATCTTGTTTGGTCGCTACCAGCAGCCTGAAAGGGAGAAAAAAACAGAAAAATGAAAAAGGAAGAAGAAAATCAGGAAATAGGTAAGAGCGTCAAATAGGGCTACTTTCGAAGACTTCGGCTTTGTAGTTGATAAAAAAAAGTTGTTTAAAAAGATATTTCATTCGGTTTCTTCCAAAAATACCGGAAGTTTTAGAATGAAGTGTTTAGCTTTTTAAACAACTTTCTTATTTATTTGATTATGCTGAT
The DNA here is from genome assembly GCF_014651535.1 of Salinimicrobium marinum. Classification (GTDB taxonomy): domain Bacteria; phylum Bacteroidota; class Bacteroidia; order Flavobacteriales; family Flavobacteriaceae; genus Salinimicrobium; species Salinimicrobium marinum. The sequence continues at coordinate 461,409 of NZ_BMXB01000002.1, read as the reverse complement.
TTTAGCTTAGCTTATGCAGCATAAGATTTACATGCCTCGGCACATTTTCTACAAGCTTCTGCACAGGCCTTACAATGATCTGCTTCATGCTTTTCACATTCGCCAGCACATTTTTCACAAATTTCCACGCAGTAATTCATAAGCACCTGGATATCCTCATAATTTGTAGCTAAAACATCTGCTACAGTGGCACATACTGAAGCACATACTCTGTCTAACCTTATACAAGGCACCATTTTCTTCACATTATCTTCATCAAGGCAGGCATCTGCACAGTGATTACAATGATTTATACAATTAGATAATGCTCCTAATAATTGTTCGTTTTTCATAATAGTAATTCTTTATTGGTTTAAAAATCAGTTAGTATAAGATACCAAACGATCTTTACCACAGAGAATAACTGCTGTTAAACATTATTTAAAGGAGTACTAAAAATGGTCAATCAAAAACTTTTTTTCCGAAGCTCGTGAGCAGATCTTATGAAATTCCTGCTTATTCAGTTACCAGGGAAAATACCTGTTTGGCTATTTCCAGTTCCTCATTGGTAGGGATCACAAATACCTTTACCTTCGAATTATCTGAATTTATCTCCCTTATTTCTTTGGAACGCAGGCTGTTTACCTCTTTATTCAGTTCGATTCCCAGGTAATCCATATCCTTGCATACCATTCGGCGAATCACGTCACTGTTCTCTCCAATCCCGGCGGTGAAAATAATAGCATCCAGGCCATTCATCCCGGCCGTGTATGCGCCAATATATTTTTTGATGCGATAGGCATTCATTTCGAGGGCAAGCTGACATTCACGATTTCCGTTTGCAGCTTCGCGTTCAATATCCCGAAGGTCGCTGTACCCGGTAAGGCCCAGCATGCCACTTTCGTGATGCAGGATCTTACTCACTTCCTTAGTGGTATAGCCCAGCTGCTCTACCATGTAAAAGATCACCGACTGGTCGATATCACCACTTCGGGTACCCATGATAAGCCCGTTTACCGGACCGAATCCAAGGGAATGATCCACACTTTTACCATCTTTGATAGCCGTAATACTACAGCCGTTCCCCAGGTGGACACTTATAATTTTTGAATTTTCCTTTCCTAATTTCTCAATAGCTTTTTCTGAAACATATTTGTGGCTGGTGCCGTGAAATCCGTACACCTGGATAAATCGTTTCTCGTATAATTCATTAGGAATTGCATATTTTTTGGCTGTAGCCGGCATGGTCTGGTGAAAAGCAGTATCAAAAACAGCTATCTGAGTTGCCTTCGGAAAAACTTCTTCGGCCACTTCAATACCTTTCAGGTTTGGCGGATTATGAAGCGGAGCAAGGGAAAAGAGTCTTTTGATGGTATTTTTTACATCCTGATCAATAATGATGGTATCTGAAAAGGAAGCTCCTCCATGAACCACGCGGTGACCAATGGCCGGAATCTCATCGGCATTTTTGATGACGCCGCTTTCCGGATCCATCAAAAGGTTGGTCACTTCCTTTAACGCTACAGAATGATCTGCAATTTCCATTTCCTTGGAAGTATTAAAAGCATCAGATTTATAATGGATCGTCCCCGATTGCTGCCCGATTCGTTCTACCAGCCCCGAAGCCAGTACATCCTGCCCGGGCATCTGGATTAACTGAAATTTTAATGAGGAACTACCTGAATTTATGACTAATATGTTTTTCATTTTTATTAGATATGAGATGTTAGATTTGAGACACTTGATTGGTATACTGTATATTGTATTGTTGTACAATGTGCTCCTTAATGCAATTTACATTATACATATACCTTTTAAATCCCCTGTGCCTGGATTGCTGTTAAGATCACAGTATTGAAAACGTCATCCACGGTACAACCACGGCTGAGATCGTTTACTGGTTTGTTTAATCCCTGAAGCATCGGCCCGATTGCCAAAGCTCCGGTTTCACGTTGTACAGCTTTGTACGTGTTGTTGCCGGTGTTAAGATCAGGGAAGATCAATACGTTGGCCTGCCCGGCAACTTCAGAATCCGGTAGCTTGCTTTTCCCTACGGAAAGATCCACGGCAGCATCATACTGGATAGGACCTTCGATCTTAAGATCTGGCTTCAGCCTTCTTACAATCTCTGTAGCTTCGCGAACGCGGTCCACATCTTCACCTTTTCCGGAGCTTCCGGAAGAGTAGGAAAGCATTGCCACTTTAGGTTCAATTCCGAAGGCACGGCTGCTTTCAGCAGAAGAGATACAGATCTCTGCAAGTTCTTCCGCAGTAGGGTTTGGATTAATAGCGCAGTCTCCAAACACAGAAACCCTGTCCTCAAGACACATAAAGAAAATGGAAGATACAACCGAAACTCCCGGCTTGGTTTTGATAAACTGTAAGGATGGGCGGATGGTATGTTGAGTGGTGTGTACGGCTCCCGAAACCATCCCATCTGCATGTCCTTTATGGATCATCATAGTTCCGAAGTATGAGACATCGCTCATAAGGTCGCGGGCGATATCGTGATTTACATTTTTATGTTTTCTTAGTTCGTAGAACGTCTGCACATAATCCTCAAAATAATCGGATGTGGTAGGGTTGATCATGGAGATCTTGTCCCAGTCCATGGGAAGAGAAAGAGCCATTACTTTCTTCCTGATGGTTTCTTCGTCTCCAAGCAGCGTAATATCTACCAGGTCCATCGCAATAAGGCGGGAAGCAGCTGTTAGAATCCGGTCGTCTGTTCCTTCCGGAAGCACAATGTGTTTCTTTTCCTGCTGCGCCCTTTTTACCAGGCTGTACTGGAACATTCGCGGAGTGATCCCGCTGGGTTCAAAGTTGATAAACCGTTCAATTAAAGGATCTATTGAAATATACCTTTCAAAAGTGCTGATAGAAGTTTCTATTTTCTGAATACTGTCTGCATAGATATTCGATTTAATAGAACCTATTTTATTGGTAACGGCAAAAGTGCCTTCTTCAACAGAAATGATAGGCACAACCTGGGATAATCCTTCTATAAGTTTAATTATGGAATCTTCCGGAAGGAGTCCACCAGTTAAAACAATTCCCGAAATCCTTGGATAATTACTTGAGATATTTGCCTGTAAAGCCCCTAAAATTATATCAGCACGATCTCCGGGAGTAATTACCAGGCTTTCATGTTTCAGGTGGTTCAGGTAATTTCTCAGTTGCATTGCACCCACTCCAAAGTGACCACTTTGATTGTCAAGAAATTCTTCCCCAAATAGGATCTTCCCGTTAAGTACTTCGACAATCTCCTTGATCGTTGGGTTGCCTAGGGTATCGATCATTGGCAGGGCGAAAACCTCCACATTGTCTGGCAGGAAATCCCGCATGCCGTTGGTGGCTATCGGAAGATTTTCCAGCTGGATCTTATTGCTCACCATAGCCATGACCTTCACGTCTTTATTTATAAAAGTCTGGTAAGCCATTTGGAGGCTTCCCATAAGGGCTTCCTTGGTTTTTCCTTCCCCACTGGCAACGATGATCACCGGCGTACCTAGGTTTTTTGCGATCGAAACATTTTCATCAAATTCAAACACACTGCCTTCGCCCGAAAAGTCACTTCCTTCCACCAATACAAAATCATAACTATCTTCCAGTTTTTTATATTTCCGGATGATGTTATCGATGATTTCTCCGGTTTTACCTTCATTCCGCTTCTGGATCACCTCGCTGCGGGTATAGGCAAAACTATCTTCATAAGGCAACTCCAGGTTGAAATAACTCAAAACCGTATCCAGGTGATTATCCCGCTCACCGTTGTTTGAGTCTTTAATGATAGGCCGGAAATAACCGACTTTTACAGTTTTTCCAAGTAGGGTGCGCATTAGTCCGAGGGATATCAAAGATTTCCCGCTGTGGGGTTCCAGGGTGGCAATATAAATTCCTTTGTTCATGTGATAGATTTCTAATTCAAAAATAAGGTTCTTTATAAATTTTCTGAATTTTCTATAATTAGAAAATGTGAGTGGAAATGCAGGTTTATTAAGTGCTGCATATTCCGCGGCAAAATTAACTGATTTCCCTGCATCCAAATATGACGTGGGTCAGAAATGGCGGAAAAACAGGAGCTCTTGCTGTTTTGCCCTGAAATTAATTATAAATGCCGGGAGGACAAAAGAGAAAGAGGTAAAGAAATAATAAAGTTTTACTTTCAGGTCACGTAAGATCCTGATATCGAAGATTTAACAATATAAAATCCACGCAGCAATTTTTTACAGGTAAAGTTGTAATTTTAAGGTACACTTAAAAATAGTTATTATGAAAAAGTACCTCTTAGGTTTGCTGAAATTACGCATGATAGAACTGACCGACAAAATAAATAAACTGGAAAACCAGTATAGAGGTGCAACCGCTTCAGGTCTATCCGGATTGGGGGCAAGTGTCGATGAAGTACGTGATGAAATGGAGAAGATAAAATCTTATCAGGAGAGGCTGAAAGAAATGGATTTGGATTAATAAGGAGCTAATTCCCTATTATTGCTGAGCCGGCCTTTATTTCTACTTTCCTGGCTTTTTATAAATCCAGTTGTCTCTGAAATTCTTCAAGATATTTGGCTAAATGCAAACCGTCCACCAATCCATGATGGGCTTCAATAGAAACCGGAAGGTACTTTCTGTTATTGCGAATACTGAATTTTCCGAAGGTAATTTTGGGCACCGACTCTTTGGGATCGAGGTTGGTGGGATGCAGTAATGCTGAAAAGGAATTCCAAGGAATTGTTGAATGGCGGATGAGATCTTTCGTGAGATCATCATTATTGAGCCTTAACCCTGTAGAATTTTTTACCTCCAGGATTTCCTTTTGTAATTCGGCATTGAAAATTTCAAAGTTCTCTGTAAAATTCACGAAGGTAAAGCCAAAAGTGCCGTCACTTCTTCCAATTGTAGCTCCGGCATTTATCCTGTCAAACTCAATCACCTGATCCTCTACGATTCTATATTTTAATTCCGGAACAGAATTTACAGCGATCATTGACTTGTGAAGATATTGAGCAAAAAACGAAAGATTGTTCTTTTTTGCGGAATTAAAAGTATGAGTGCAATCAACCTCGGTCACGATCCCAAAAAATGGACTGGCCATCTTCGAAAAGAAATGAAAATGTTCTTTTCTATTCCAGTTTTCAATATCTATTATTTTCATCTTTTGATTAGTTGTTAGTCCTTTTAATGCTCCTGACTTTAAATCTGACCATGTTGTTCAAACGTATATCGGGTCTCCCGGTGCTAGGAGGCATCATCTTTAAAACGGCGTGCAAGGTAAAACAATTATAGAAAGCCGGAACACCGGGTTAGAAGGTTTAGCTGGGATTCCAGGTTATTCTTGGATGGTGAGTGGTGGTGCGATTCAGGCAGTAGCAAATGTTTAATAAATGCAGAAAATTATAGTTCTGCAAAAGAGACCGGTATTCTGATTTTGAACCGGTTAACTATGTTTTTTGGCAAATGGTATGCATTTTTATTGCACCTTTAATTCCCCTGAAACTATTTGTACATCTATACTTTTCTCAAAAATGTTTTGTAGTCGGTTTCTTGAAAAGATGCCCATTGAATAATAGAAAATCCCTACTAAAATGAAGATTGATCCAATAATTAAAAATTGAGTTGATTCGGCTATTATCATGGTAATTATTCCGATCAATACTGAAAGAATAGGAAAAACGGACAACATTGTATTAGGTTTAAAATTTAATTTTACCAATGTTCCTTTGTCTGATTCTATAATCTTTCCCTTCAAATAAGCCGATTTCCTTTTAAAATTCGAGACGTACCATGACATAACCGACCATTTATCGAATGCTATAAATTCATTTTGACTTGTGAATTTTCCACCCATGCTTAAAGTACTTTGCGTAAAGACACTTTCAATCTTTTGCTTTAAATTATCTCCATTCAAATTTGAAGAATAATTTATTTTCTTACTATTTAATATTTTTCAATCATGTTTTTAAAGTGGTCTTTCAGTAACAATTTAATATTCAACAGGTTATAATTCCGAACTTCCTCATGTTCAAGAATTAGATTTATCAAGGAAAAAACAGTGTGAGCCTCATTTTTCGCAGGGCACTGAGGCGTTGCAATCGCTACTTGTCAGTCTTTGCTTTTATTTTCTTCTCAATCTTATCTAAATCGGATTTGTAGAACTGCCATTCCGGGTTTTCTGTTTTCATTACCATGTTTAAAGCTATTTCGTAATTTTCTTTTGCTTTCTGAAAATCGTCAAGTTTTTCGTAGGCCATTCCTAATACAGAATATGCATCGTAGGACTTTGGGTGTGCATCAAGATTGGCTTTGAAGGCATCTAGTGCATAATGTTTAAAATCTTCGTGTTTTAATAAGGCAAAGCCCATATCAGTTAAAGCATATTCATTAGTGACTTCGAACCCATAGGTTTCAGATACCTCATTGAAATAAGTGACAATATTTTCAATGGCTTTTTCCGGGCCTCCCTGAGCTATAATTTCTTCTTCGGTTTTAGGAACTTTATATTGTGTAGGTTCAAAAATGAAACGTAAACCAAAAAACACAGAAGGCAAACCTACAGAGAGGTGTGTTTCTTCGGGCATAGGGTTGTATTGAAACCGAAGGCCTGTATCTTCATGAGTATTAATATAATTTTCGAACTCTCCACTTAGTTTGATAACATTACCTCGCATATTTCCACTAACTTCATTGGCAAGAGTCATATAAAATGTCTGGTTCATTTTATCAGGATTCGGGAATACATCATTAAATTCTTGAGAAATGACATCATTGGGATACCACAAACTTGGGCTTATGGTAATATAGGCATCAAACAACCCGGGTTGTTTAAAGAAAGTATGCACATTGAAAAGACCACCAAGAGAATGTCCTGAGATTATTTTGTAAGGCGCAGCTTTATACGTACTTACTATATGAGGCATTAATTCCTTTTCTAAAAAGGCCCGGAAGTTATCGGCTCCGCCAACGGTGCCTAATCGCTCCCGTTGGCTTAAATCAAGCTTTGGAGATTCAGGTGTTAGGTCTCTGTTACGTTGTGTATTCCGTATTCCTACAATAATCATTTCCGGAATTCGTCGGTCGAAACCTAGAAATTCAGCTGAAGCTACGGCATGTCTGAAATTTAAAAAACTATCCAGTAAATATAACACCGGATATGTCTTGTTCGAGTCTTCATAGCCTTTAGGTAGATATATTTCCAATACTCTGTCTTCATTCAGTATTTCAGAATGTATGGTCTCCGTGTGTCCAATTGTAATTGGGGATTGAGAATAGGTCGAAAAACTTATTGTAATTAAGCTGAATAACAGGTGAAATTTCATTTTTAGTGGCGTTTTTAAATTTCGTCTAGCGTCAATTTATTTTATTCTCCGATCACTTCCTGATTCCGGGATTCTATTTCCCTTTTAATTGATTTTAAATTTTTAAAATTCATTGGGAGAATTGCTGAAAGAGCAAAAGGAACTGCAATTAAGGGTGTAGCCCCATCTCGGATAGAAATAAAGATAAAGAAAGCTAATGAGCCTATTAACACTATACTGAGCATATAGGAAACTGTTTTTATAGCGGTTTTCTTTTTTTTAAGCTCTTCAATACTTAAACTTGATAATTCTTTTTGATTCATAATATTAGGGTTGGTTAAAATAAGGTCGAATAAAACAGGAGCTGGTGTTGCACGCGAGCACGGATTTTCGATTTAAGACAGGTTTAAGCGTTGTTTTTATACCCTGTTGTGCGTTCGGCATATTTCATTACATAATTATAAACCAAACTATTTATTGGATTGGTATAATTTCTTTTCCTCCAGATTTTTTAGACCGACGAATTTGCCAAAGTCGGCCATCTATTTTATCAAGTAGTAAGAAATTCCAGCTATTTTGAGTTGGATAGAGAGTGAATCTACTTTCAATTTCTTTTTGTTCCTCAATCAGCGATGAATTGTTTAAAGGAACAATCTCGTTTTTTTCAGGTTTTGTATCCCAATTGACTTGCCAGATTTTTCCATATAGTTGATCAAGAAGTAAAAAAGTCCAATTATTTTGAGTTGGAAAAAGAGTAAATCTATTATCCATTTCTATCTGTTCTTCGTTTAACGCTAAACTGTTCAAAGGAATTTCTGATATCTTTGTTTTATTTTGATCAAATTCAATTTGCCACATTTCTCCAGTTTGTGTATTCAATTTAATAAAATACCACATATTTCCTGTAGGAAAAATTCTATATGTCCTTATGTAATTTTCTTGTATTTGAAATAAATAATCTTTAGACTTTTCTATTGGAATTTGAGAATAAGAATTCATTTTCAACAAAATGAGGATCGCAGTAATTACATATCTTTTCATATTAATAAATTTAAACTAAATATATCAAGAGTTTCGAGTTTTTGCTGACGCACAACGTAGTTGTAAATGTAATACCACATTTAATTGTTCTTTTTGTTTTAATTAAGTATTTATAACTGCTTAGCTACTATTGCTTATAAAGCTCATCAATATCGTCGGACAATATTTTCCTTTTAGAATCCTTGTTCATTTTCGTGGCAGGGTATGGCAGATAAATAACCAGCCAGTACTCCTGGCTGTATAATTCTGCATCAATAAGCAAGGTCGCTTTGGGTTCTTCCAGGGCATTTATAAAGATGAGATTATCTGGATTTGCAGGTAAGTATCTTTCAGACAGGAAAACCCCTAAAACTGAACTGTAGGTCGTTTCCACCAGCACTCCCAGGCTGTTTAGTTGATCGTTTTCATCAAAGGAATAGATGATCATGGGGGCCGCCGCTGAATGATCCATATAAGCTATGGCATCTTCGTTTTCAGTTTCAGGTGTGCCCAATTCGTCGATCAGGGTGCTTTTGGAAATTCCAAAGTCCATGATTGGCTCCGGGTAAAGCGTGCTTTTCGGTTTTACAGTGACAGGGACTTCGTGGCTGTCATTGTCGTTAGAGAGCGTAATAAAAGTTTCCCCAACAAATCCCGCTGTAACGAGCCCGGATTCTGAAACCCTCGCATGATACTCTTCATTTGTGGCGTATGTAATGGGTGTGTTGGAACTTGCCTCGATTTGAAATTCATCTCCGAAATAGAGATCCTGTTCGATATTTTCTGCTGTTATTCCATTTTTGGGTTCATCATCTTTGTAGCAGCTAAGAGAAAGAAAGAACAAATATACCAGGAGGCAGGAGGTTGACTTTTTCATCTTTTTGAATGAAAGTAAAATTTATATATGATGTATCGTACAGGTAAAACAGTTTCATTCTAAGCTGCTTTTGAAAAATCCGGAGTGTAGGGAAGAACCGGGGTATCGAACTGCAGGAGTAAATCTAAATAAAATCTTAAACTTTTCTGGATTTACGTGATTTTTTCTCAGGAATGAGGTATAGAGATTAAACTATTGATTTATTCATCTTTCCATGAAGTATATTTGGGTACAGAATAATTTTACATGAAAGACAACTTTTCCACCAAATCTGAAGATTATGCAAGGTACCGACCGGGATATCCTGAGGAGATCTATGAATTCCTGAGAAAAGCGGTTACGTCCAAAGAACAGGCCTGGGATTGCGGCACGGGAAACGGCCAGGTAGCAGCGCGATTGTCAAACATCTTTCAGAAGGTGTATGCAACAGACATTAGTGTACAACAACTGATGAACGCACAAAACAAACCGAATGTTTACTACTCCAAGCAAAGGGCTGAAAAAACTAATTTTCCGGATGCTTCTTTCGATCTAATCACCGTGGCGCAGGCGATTCACTGGTTTGATTTTGATGGTTTTTATAAGGAAGTCAGCCGTACAATAAAACCCGGCGGAATCATCGCTGTCATGGGGTATGGACTTTTCCAAAGCAATGAAGCCACCAATAAAGTAATAAATCATTTTTACCGTGAGGTCATCGGCTCTTACTGGGATAAAGAGCGGAAATACCTTGATGAGGAATACCGAACTATCCCGTTTCCGTTTAAGGAGATAGAGGCTCCGGAATTCAGGAATGAAATGGACTGGAGCCTGGAGCGGTTGGTGGGGTATTTGAAAACATGGAGTGCTGTAAAACATTATGAAAAAGCCAATAATGAAATTCCGGTAGATCTTATCTATGATGATCTGAAGCAGAGCTTCGGGGAACGAGGGAAAATTTCGTTTCCGGTGCTGTTTCGAGCGGGGAAGAAGGAATAAAATTTTAGTTTCTGTTGTGTGTTGTTACCCATGAATGCACAAATAATTCTTAATCGAATTCTTGCTAATGCAAGGATTCCTGCAGGGCGCAAGGTACTGGTATTAGGACGTAAAAGGTTTCTATATAAAGAAATACTTCAGGGTTTTATTACAAATGCACGAATGATTTTCTGCTGTCATTTGGCGACTGAGAACTCTTTTTAAATTGGAAAATTTACTCAGTTGGTTTTTTCACGCAAAGGATTCGTGAATTCGTCGCTTTAATACGAAAAAAAAGCGCTTCCATTAAATAAATGAAAACGCCTTACTTCAGGTAGATAGAATAGTTTATTAATTATTCCGGTTATTGGAATTGTTGCTTCTGTTATCCTTTCTGCCCCTTTTATCTCTTCGATTTTGATCCCTTCTTTCAACAGGATCCTGAATTTCAAAATTCTCCTCGATCACAGAATCCGATTCCGGATCGTATCGGTAGGAACGGAAATTTCCCTCGCTGTCAAACCTTCCGAAGGAAGATTGGTTTTCAGGAGTAGAGGTCATGATGTAAAATCCGTCGGTAGTGGTTCTGCGAAGATCCCCAAGATCAATCTCACCATCTTCCTCGTCTACACGCTTTACATTGACACCGTTTTCTGTAGGACTGAATATGTATTGCTGTTTATCCAGCGTGTAACTGGTCGTATCCACCACTTCATAATAATTGGGTTCATTCTCATAGTTTTGTTTTTCACTCTCGTTATTATTTCTATCCTGTGCATAACCAATGCTTACCAGGAGGAATGATAGCATAAAAATGATATTTTTCATAAGTTGTTTATTTTAAGGTTTTTATACAATTTAAAAAATATGGATGTTAAGTAATGATAAGGGTTCGTTAAAACGGGAAATACAAACTCCCGCTCAAATTTGGAATTCTAAAAATCAAATCCAAAAATTAAAAATCGAAGATTTCATTCGAGCACATTCTTATTCCATATTATATCTTCCACATTTAGTTTTGCCTTCAGCATAGATATGCTGCCAGCCTTAAAACCGGCAGACTCGCAATATGCGTTATCACAATGCATAAGCACCGTAAAACTCTAAATAAAATCGCTATCTTTGCACCCGCAAAAACAAGCATCAAAATATACTATATGAAAGCCGGAATTGTAGGACTGCCAAACGTAGGGAAATCTACCTTATTTAATTGTTTATCGAATGCCAAAGCGCAAAGTGCAAACTTTCCATTTTGTACCATTGAGCCCAATGTGGGAGTGGTAAACGTTCCAGATCCAAGACTTGAAAAATTGGAATCTTTGGTAAATCCTGAAAGGGTAATCCCTGCAACGGTCGAGATTGTTGATATTGCCGGCCTCGTAAAAGGTGCGAGTAAAGGAGAAGGCCTGGGAAATCAATTCCTCGGTAACATCCGTGAAACCGACGCTATTCTGCATGTTCTAAGATGTTTTGAGGATGAAAACATTGTACATGTTGATGGTTCTATTGATCCTATCCGGGATAAGGAGACCATTGATATGGAACTTCAGCTGAAGGATCTGGAAACGGTGGATAAAAAACTGGAAAAGGTAAAGCGTGCAGCTAAAACCGGAAATAAAGAAGCGCAGAAAGAAGAGGCTGCTTTATTGAAAGCCAAAGCGGGACTTGAAGCCGGAAATTCCCTTCGTGCTATTGATTTTACTGAAGCTGAACATGAGGAATTTATCAAGCCCTTGCAATTTATTACAGATAAACCGGTGATGTACGTTTGTAATGTAGATGAAGGAGCGGCAGTTTCTGGAAATGAATATGTCGAAAGAGTAAAAGAATCTGTAAAAGGAGAAGGTGCAGAAGTACTTGTTTTAGCTGTGGGTACCGAAGCCGATATTACAGAACTTGATGATTACGAAGAGCGGCAGATGTTCCTTCAGGATATTGGCCTGGATGAACCGGGATCGGCTAAAATGATTCGTGGAGCGTATAAATTACTGAACCTGCAAACCTATTTCACTGCTGGAGTAAAGGAAGTAAGGGCATGGACCATTCCAATTGGTTCTACTGCGCCGCAAGCCGCCGGAGTAATACATACCGATTTTGAAAAAGGTTTTATCAGGGCTGAAGTTATTTCGTATTCAGATTTTGAAGCTTACGGGAGTGAAGCCAAAGTGAAAGAAGCCGGAAAAATGAGGGTAGAAGGCAAGGAATACATTGTAAAAGATGGCGATGTGATGCATTTCAGGTTTAATGTGTAATAGTTTAGATATATTAGATTTGAAAATTGAGATGGTTTTACATAATTGTATATTGTAAAATGAACATCGTATAATGGAAAGGCTCGGGTGTGAGGATGAAAAATTAGATGTCATTACAGTTGTCATGTTGAGCCAGACTTTTTACACGGATTATTCGAAGCACTTTAATGACGGGAGTTTCTTCCTTAGTCAGTAAGGATTTCATGAAGAATAATAATTGGAGCGCTAATTCTGGAAAATATATCCATTGAAGTTAAGTGGCTGAATCTTGCTATGTTCAAATGATCAATCGCTCACTGTACACGTGTTACGCTTGTGAAATATTTGTTAATTACTTTGTGCGGCAGGTATTTTAACTTTTTGTCGTAAACCTTATATTAGCCAAATAACCCGAGGGAGACCTACTATATGAGCACAGAAACCAAATATACCGAAGATAATATTCGATCGTTAGACTGGAAAGAGCATATCCGTATGCGTCCCGGGATGTACATCGGGAAGCTCGGCGATGGTTCCAGTGCAGATGATGGAATCTACATCCTGTTAAAAGAAGTCATTGATAACTGTATCGATGAGTACGTAATGGGAGTAGGGAAGACCATTGAAATTTCCGTACAGAACCAGAAAGTGATCGTTCGCGATTACGGCCGTGGAATTCCGCTGGGAAAAGTGGTGGATGTGGTTTCCAAAATGAATACGGGGGGTAAATATGATTCCCGTGCCTTCAAGAAATCGGTTGGTCTTAACGGAGTTGGTACCAAGGCAGTAAATGCACTTTCATCTTCTTTCAGGGTAGAATCAACTCGTGACGGAAAATCTAAATCGGCTGAATTTGAACAGGGAAACCTTGTAAACGAAGAGGAGCTGGAAGAAACTTCCAGGAGAAGGGGGACAAAAGTAACCTTCACTCCCGATGAAGAGATTTTCAAGCACTACAAGTATCGTTCAGAGTATATTGAAAAAATGCTTAAAAACTATGTGTACCTGAATCCGGGGTTGACCATAGTTTTTAACGGAGAAAAATTTTATTCAGAAAACGGACTTGCCGATCTTTTGGCAGACAGCATACATCCCGATGACAGGCTGTACGAGATCATCCACCTTCGCGGAGATGATATTGAAGTAGCGCTTACTCATAGTAGATCTCAGTACAGCGAAGAGTATCACTCCTTTGTGAACGGTCAGCATACCTCGCAGGGAGGAACGCATCTTGCTGCTTACCGGGAGGCAATCGTAAAAACTCTTCGGGAGTTTTACAACAAGAATTTTGAGGCCAGTGATATCCGGAAATCGGTGGTTACTGCCATAAGTATAAAAGTAATGGAACCTGTTTTCGAGAGTCAGACGAAAACAAAACTGGGTTCTACAGATATGGGAGGAGATCTCCCAACGGTGCGGACGTATATTAATGATTTCGTCAAAACACAGCTTGATAACTTCCTGCATAAGAATCCGGAGACCGCCGATCTTCTTCAGCGGAAAATTCTTCAGGCAGAGAGGGAGCGGAAAGAGCTTTCGGGCATCAGGAAACTCGCTAAAGACAGGGCTAAAAAAGCAAGTCTGCACAACAAAAAATTACGGGACTGCCGAATCCATCTGGGTGACAGCAAAAAAGAACGATACCTGGAGAGTACCTTGTTCATTACAGAGGGAGATTCTGCGAGTGGATCCATCACCAAATCAAGGGATGTGAACACTCAGGCGGTTTTTAGTCTGAAAGGAAAACCTTTGAACAGCTACGGACTCAGTAAAAAGATCGTTTACGAGAACGAGGAATTCAACCTGCTTCAGGCGGCTTTGAATATTGAGGAATCGATGGAAGATCTCCGGTACAACAATATCGTGATTGCTACCGATGCCGATGTGGATGGAATGCATATCAGGTTACTGCTCATCACATTTTTCCTTCAGTTCTTTCCGGAGTTAATTAAGGAAAACCATTTATATATCCTGCAAACCCCGCTTTTCAGGGTTCGGAATAAAAAGGAAACCATTTACTGTTACAGTGAATATGAACGGAAAGAGGCAGTGCATAAGCTTTCAGGAAAAGCAGAGATCACCCGATTTAAAGGTTTGGGAGAAATTTCACCCGATGAATTCAAGCATTTTATTGGAGACAACATTCGGCTGGATCCTGTAATGCTCGATAAAGACATGTCTATTGAGGACCTGCTTCATTTTTACATGGGGAAAAACACTCCCGATCGTCAGGAATTTATTATAGATAACCTGAAGGTGGAACTTGATTTAATAGAACAGGATTAGATGAGATTTAACAATAAAAAGGAAACAAGCCTGGTTCCTTCTATTTATATCATCATTGTGGCAGTTTTTATCACCAACGCCTTTGCTTCTGTTGAGTTAAAATATGACGATACCCCTTTTAACTACAGCAGCCTTATACCAAATCTTGTAGCTTTACTAATAGGAATTTATGTGTTTATCGTGGGCAGATATTTCGAATTTGACAGCGATGGGGAAACCCTGAATTTCAAAGGCAACGGACTGCTGATCTCGAAATTCATGCATTACCGGGAACAGCGAACAGAAGTCCCGAAATCGAAATTACTGGATTTTAAGGTAGAGAATTTTTTCCTGTACAGAAGGCTGCATATTTATATAAATTCAAGGAATAAAAGAGGCTACAGGCATTATAAATATAATATCACCTTTTTAGGCAGCAAAAAAAGCAAATCTTTAAAGCAATCTTTAGCAAAGGTTGTAGAACGTAATAAAGCAAAGGCTTAAATGGATACGGAAAATCAAGACGACTTTCAGGAAGAAAAATTTGAGCAGGAAGAACTGGCCAAAGTAGATACCGATGGACTGATTCGGGTTACCGGGATGTACAAGGACTGGTTCCTGGACTATGCTTCTTATGTAATTCTGGAGAGGGCGGTACCGTCTCTGGAAGATGGATTCAAACCTGTGCAACGGCGTATCATGCATTCCATGAAAGACCTGGATGACGGGCGGTACACCAAAGTGGCGAATATTGTAGGGCACACCATGCAGTATCACCCTCACGGGGATGCCAGTATTGGCGATGCCATGGTACAAATTGGCCAGAAGGATCTTTTGATCGATACCCAGGGAAACTGGGGAAATATTCTTACAGGGGATGGCGCGGCCGCATCCCGATATATTGAGGCAAGGCTTTCCAAGTTTGCCCTTGATGTAGTTTACAATCCGAAGATCACAGAATGGCAACTATCCTATGACGGACGGAAAAGAGAGCCGGTGAACCTTCCGGTGATGTTTCCGCTTTTACTCGCGCAGGGTGCCGAAGGGATTGCCGTGGGTTTAAGTACCAAGATCCTTCCGCATAACTTTTTGGAGCTTATAGATGCCAGTATAAAACACCTGCAGGGGAAGAAATTCAAATTGGTTCCCGATTTTGTCACCGGTGGAATTGCAGACGTAACAAACTACAATGACGGACTAAGAGGCGGAAGAGTAAGGGTGCGTGCAAAAATTTCACAACTCGATAAAAATACGCTGGTAATTACCGAAATACCTTTCTCTACCAATACGTCTACTTTAATTGATTCTATCTTAAAAGCCAATGAAAAAGGCAAAATTAAGATCAAGAAAATAGAAGATAATACTTCGAGTGATGTGGAGATCCTGGTGCATTTGCCGGGCAATATTTCGCCAGATAAAAGTATTGATGCCCTCTACGCCTTTACCAACTGCGAAATTTCTATTTCTCCGCTCAGTTGTATTATCATTGACAATAAACCTGCTTTTTTAGGGGTTTCTGAAATTCTTAGACGATCTACAGATCATACACTGAGTCTGCTGAAAAGCGAACTGGAAATTAAGCTGGAAGAATTCCAGGAACAATGGCATTTTGCTTCCCTGGAAAGGATCTTCATTGAAGAAAGAATCTATCGTGACATCGAAGAAGAAGAGACCTGGGATGGCGTCATAAAAGCGATCGATGAAGGCCTGAAACCTCACATTGGCCATTTAAAAAGAGCTGTAACCGAAGAAGATATTGTAAGGCTTACGGAAATCAGGATTAAACGTATTTCAAAATTCGATTTAGATAAAGCCCAGCAAAAGATTGAAGCCCTGGAAGGTGAGATTGCACAGATAAAACATCACCTGGATCACCTGGTGGAATATGCCATTGCTTATTTTACAAGACTGAAAAAAGAATACGGCGCCGGAAAAGAAAGAAAAACCGAATTACGTCTTTTTGAAGATATTGAAGCCACCAAAGTGGTCATTCGAAACACAAAACTCTACGTAAACCGAAAAGAAGGTTTCGTGGGAACTTCCCTGAAGCGGGACGAATATGTGACCGATTGTTCAGATATTGATGATGTGATCTGTTTTACCAAAGACGGTAAAATGATGGTGACGAAAGTAGATGCCAAAACTTTCATCGGTAAGGATATCATCCATGTGGCCATTTTCAAGAAAAAAGATAAAAGGACCATTTATAACCTCATTTACCGCGATGGTAAAGGAGGCGCTTCCTATATAAAACGTTTTGCGGTGACTTCGGTCACCCGCGACCGGGAATATGATCTGACTCAGGGGAAAAAAGGTTCGGAAATCTCTTATTTCACTGCAAATCCAAATGGCGAGGCAGAAACAGTGATGGTGTATCTGCGACAGGTGGGAAGCATCAAAAAGCTGAAATTTGAAGTAGATTTTGCCGATATGGCCATTAAAGGTCGTGCGGTAAAAGGAAATATTGTGACCAAATATCCTGTAAAAAAGATAGAACTCAAGGAAGAAGGAGTTTCCACTCTAAAACCAAGGAGGATCTGGTTTGATGAAACCGTGAAAAGACTGAATGTAGATGAGCGGGGAGAACTTCTCGGGGAATTTAAAGGAGAAGACAGGTTGTTGATCATCACCCAAAACGGTTTGGCCAAAACCATCAAACCCGAACTTACCACAAGATTTGATGAGGATATCATCGTGCTGGAAAAGTGGGTTCCGAAAAAGCCGATTTCCGCGATTTATTGGGAAGCCGATAAGGAGAAGTACTATGTGAAGCGATTTATCATTGAAAATGAAGACAGGGAAGAGCATTTCATCGGGGAGAATCCGAAGTCATTCCTGGAGATCGTTTCCACAGATTATCTTCCGGTGGCCGAGATCGTGTATGCCAAAGTCAGAGGGAAGGATCAGAAACCAAATGAACTTGTTGAACTTGAAGAATTCATTTCAGTAAAAGGAATTAAGGCTCTTGGAAACCAGCTGACTTCAGAAAAAGTGAAACAAATCAATCTCCTGGATCCGAAACCTTTTATAGCTCCTGAAGAAACTGCTCCCGAAGAAATGGAAGTGGTAGGGGAAGAAGCTTTAAATGAAAATACTTCTAAACCAGAAGGTGAGAATTTACCAGATTTTTCTGAAGGAAAACTGAAGAAAAAAGGATCTGGGAATGATGAATCACAAATTAAACTCTTTGATGAAGAATGAAAATTTTTCAGGAATTTAAGGAATTTGCCGTAAAAGGTAATATGATCGACATGGCGGTGGGTATCATCATTGGTACCGCCTTCAATCGTGTTGTAGATGTGCTGGTGAAGCAGGTGATCATGCCGCCGCTGACAATGATGACCGAGGGAGTGAAATTTTCGGAAAAGAAATATGTTTTACGCGAGAGCGTCCCTGAAATCGACGGAACTGCAGCAGTGGAAGAAGTAGCCATAGGCTACGGAACGCTGATTGAAGTAATGATCGATTTTCTGATCATCGGATTCACGGTTTTCATTGTGGTAAAGTTTATGAACCGCTTTAAAAAGAAATCTGAAGATCCTAAAAACAAAACCGTTGCCACTCCCAAAGACATCGAGCTTCTAACCAACCTGAACGAGCTGATGCAGGAGCAGAACGAGTTGCTACGGAAGAAGTAGTGAGAAAGTAAATCAAGACCTTCAGCAAAAGTATCAACAGGATATAAACAACCCGAATCTTAGAGACTGTATGGAATGGATAAATTTTCGACATTACGAACTGGACGAAATTGGAATGGCTTTCACAGAAAATAACCAAATTGAATTTTATGTTGATTATGAAATAGGCGGTGCCTGTTTAAATGTGGCTCATTCAATACTTAAATACCCTCTAACTGATTTCACGCAATATCTTCAATAAAATTCTTACAACACCCTGTAAGACCAATGCTTAATTGAATATTGTTTCCGTGCTCATTTAAATTGTTTACTACGGAATGAGTTTGGAATTTATTTTTTAAAATTCCCTCCGCATTTCCCAGTAGTTTAATCCCGTATTTAAAAAAAGAAAGGGCAGAAGCCTTGGAAGACACAAACATCCCGGAAAACCATCTAAAATCAATTTTACTCTACTTTAATGGCGGTTCCGCGTTCCTTGCGGGTTTCACCCACCAAACCATATTCAAAGGTGTAGGTATTATCTTTTGTGGTGAGGATTTTAATATGTAATGGCTTTTCTTCTTCCCGCGATTTTGGATACAGGTTTTTTATGATGTACTCACAGTCATTGATCCAACGGATGGAGGAAGTATCTGTCTCTCCTTTGAAATAATCTATTTCTATGGAATCGGTTCTGGTGAACCTGGTTTTAACCAGTTCCCCATCAAGGAAAGATTCAAATTCAAAAGTCCCTGTTTTGAATTTACTGCAGTTACGTTCCTGTTCGTAGCAGGAGCTCATAAGCAAAACAGTAAGGAGTAAGATCATTATATTTCGCATGCTGCAAAGTAAATCCTTTTTTCAGATTTTTCAATGGTCAAAGGCTTCGAAACTTCCATCGGTATAGAAAAACACTATTTTTTTAATCTCTTTCTTTCCTTGCGTTTTTCTTTCTTCCGGAGGCATAGGAGATTGAGAGTTTTCTTTAAGTGATTCCGTGAAAAGATTGTTGGAAGGAGCAGAAGGAGCTTTTTCTGAATTGGCAGAAGAGCCGATGTTTTCTTTTGCCGGAAAATTCCCTTTTCCATTTAAAAGCCAATACAATTCAACTTCGGGAAAAGCATTAATAATTTTCATAACAAAATCCAGACTCGGTTTGTTTCTTCCCGAAAGAAGATGGGAAATAGAAGAGCGGCCCACATCAATTTTATCGGCGAAAGAAGCGGCCGAAAGATCATAGTATTCCATGATCTTATGGAGGCGTTTGGTGAATTGTTCTGTGTTTACCATTGTAAACCGTCTTGCGGATTTATGTTGTTTACAAAAGTAACTTTCTTTCCTGAAACCACCAAATTACATATGTAAACACTTCTACATATATTAATCTATCCGTTTATATAATGAGGTGTAATACGCTAAAATAAAGTTAATTATGTATGATAAACAAGTCTTATGGAAAGTTTCCTGAAGCTGTTTTACAATTATACAAACCTAGTGTTTACAATGTTATACAGAAGGAGAGGATTTATCTGTTTACAATTGTAAAATAATGTTTATTTACTTTTGTAAACATGAAAACAGACACAATTTTTGCTTCCATTATTGACCGATATTCTTCTATTAAAAATTCGAATCTTTACGGCAGATATATTACTTATAATGACATTGCTCCCGAACTTGAAAATCTTTCTTCGGAATTTCTTGTGGAGAAAATTGGAGAATCCGTTTTAAAAACTCCTGTGCATTCTGTCACATTTGGTAACGGACCTATTAAGATTTTAGGCTGGTCTCAAATGCACGGCAATGAATCTACCACCACCAAAGCTGCTTTTGATCTTTTCAATCTTTTTGTTTCAGAAAAGCAGCAGGCTGGGATTTCTGCCATTCCTGAAAAATGCACCATAAAGATCATTCCGATGTTGAACCCTGATGGTGCCATTCGCTATACCCGGGAAAATGTAAATGGAGTTGATCTCAACAGAGATGCCAGCGAATTAAAAGAGGACGAAAGCCGCATCTTGAGGCACTGTTATGAAGACTATAAACCTGATTTTTGTTTAAATCTCCACGATCAACGGACCATCTTTGGTGCCGGCGACACAAATAAACCTGCAACGCTTTCCTTTTTAGCGCCTTCCATGGATGCTGAACGTTCTATCTCCGGAAACCGAAAAGATGCCATGCAGCTCATCGCAGCTATTAATAAGGACATGCAGCAAATCATTCCTGCACAGGTGGGAAGGTATGATGATGCTTTTAACCTTCAGTGTACTGGGGATTCCTTTCAAAAATCGGGTGTACCTACTATTTTATTTGAAGCAGGGCATTTCAGCAATGATTATTTTCGGGAGAAAACCAGGGAATTTGTGGCTATTTCCATTCTTTCAGCCATTCATCATATAACTGAAAATGATTTCAGCAAATTGGACGTGGAAGATTATTTCAAAATTCCGGAAAACGAGAAGAATTTCTTTGATGTAATCCTTCGGAAAGCCGAGGTAGAAGGTGAAGTGCTAGATGTAGCCATTCAGTTTGAAGAGAAGATCAAGGCAGGGAAAATCTGTTTTGATCCGGTGGTAAAAAAAATAGAAAAGGATCTTTCTTTTTTCGGGCATCAGGAGATTCAATGTGAGGGAGAAAAAGTGACAGATTTAGCAGGAGGAGCAATTAACGAAAACGCTGTAGTAAACCAAATTTTGTTAAAAAATAATAAGTTATCAATAAAAGTAGTAGAAAATGTTCAATAATTAGTGATAATTCAACGCTATTATATTAATTTTGTACTTAATTTAAAAAGAAGAATTGTAGTTAAATAAATAGATTATGGCAAAATTTAGATTAGACGAAACAGATCACCAAATCCTGGACATGCTCATTGAGAATACCAGAACTCCTTTTACCGATATAGCTAAGAAGTTAATGATATCTGCCGGAACGGTTCACGTAAGGGTAAAGAAAATGGAAGAAGCGGGGATTATACTTGGTTCTTCGCTTACGCTTAACTATCAAAAACTGGGATATGCCTTTATAGCTTACGTTGGTATATTCCTTCAGAATACATCTCAGACTAAATTTGTACTTGAGCGTATTAACGAAATTCCGTTTGTGACAGTAGCGCACGTTACTACAGGCAAGTTTAATGTCTTCGCCAAGATACGAGCCAAAGATACGCAGCACGCTAAAGAAGTGATATTTCAGTTAGATGATATAGAAGGAGTTTACAGAACAGAAACCATGATCTCCCTGGAAGAAAGCATTAATGATAAAAAGAGATTAATGCATTCTATTTTCAAGGAACTGTAGCATCCTAAACTTTTATTAAAAACCCTTTAAGCTATTATGTTTAAAGGGTTTTTTTATACCTTCAATTTATCTCCAGAGCAGTAAAATGCAGGAAAATCATCGTATAATGAAGAGAAAGCTAAAAGTATTCTGGAAGTTATTAAAGGGCGCATATTTCAACTGGAACAGAAATGAACCCTGGGCCAGAAGTGCCACCATTGCTTATTATGCTCTTTTTTCGCTCCCATCCTTACTCATTATTGTGGTTAACCTTGCCGGATATTTTTTTGGCAGACAGGCAGTACAGGGAAGGATTACCGAAGAAATAGGCGAATTTGTAGGAACGGAAGCAGCCGAATCAATTGAAGGAATGGTCGCAAATGCGGCACTCACTGAAAGTTCCACCTTTGCTGTGATTTTTGGGGTGGCTTTTTTGATCTTTGGTGCCACCGGAGTGTTTTTTCAGCTAAAGGCAGCCATGAATAACATCTGGAACATTACGGCTAAAAAAAATACTGTCTGGCGGGTCGTTATTGACCGGCTAATTTCCTTTGGTATGGTGATGGTCATGGGGCTTTTAATGCTTATTTCCCTCGTTATCTCTGCAGTAATTGCAGCTCTTAGAGATTACCTGGCCTCTATAGCACCCACGGTGACTCTTTTTATGATATCTATAGCAAACTACCTTATCTCCTTTGTAATCATTACTTCTCTTTTTGCGGCTATCTTTAAATGGCTGCCCGATGTGAAACTACGATGGAAAACTACTTATTGGGGTGCAATCCTGACAACCGTATTGTTTTTGGTGGGGGAGACGGTTATAAGTTTTTATTTTGGGCAAAGCAACCCGGGATCTGTATATGGAGGTGCTTCCTCTGTTGTCCTGGTGCTTTTATGGGTGTATTATACCTGTCTCATCGTGTTCTTTGGAGCTGAATTTACCGTACAGTATGCCCTTTACAAAAATGAGAAAGTTGAGCCCAATGAATATGCGGAGCCGGCAATTTACCAGGAGCTGGAAAGACTGGAACAACGAAAAGGCCAGTTGATCGATGAAAAAAGGATCATAGATACCCTCCAGTCAAATTCCGACAAGAACAAAGAGGAAGAGAAAAAACGGGAGCAGGAAGAACAGGAAAGAAAGAACAGGAAAGAAGCCAAAGAAAGGAATAAAAAGTAGGCCTGACAGCAGTTAGTAAAGGTTTAACTTAAGAGTGCCAAACTTTATAAAGGCCTTAATACACAAAGGCTCCCATGCATTGTATCTTTGTAAAAGAATGAAAGTTTAATTTTAAAACAGAAAGATATTATGCAGAAAAGAGTAGCAATATTAGCCACAAACGGATTTGAAGAAAGCGAATTAAAATCTCCTAAGGAAGCCATGGAAAAAGAAGGTTTCAAGGTAGATATCGTGAGTCTGGAATCCGGAAAGATAAAAGCATGGGATCAGGGAAACTGGTCTAATGAATATACTGTAGACCGTACCGTTAAGGAGGCATCTGCAGATGAATATAATGCATTAATGCTGCCTGGCGGTGTCATTAATCCCGATTATTTGAGAAGGGATGAAAATGCCTTAAAATTTGTTCGCACCTTTTTTGAACAGAAAAAACCGGTAGCAGCAATCTGCCACGCTCCATGGACGCTTATTAGTGCAGGAGTGGTGGAAGGAAGAGAGATGACCTCTTTTAATTCTATTAAAGATGATTTAGTGAATGCAGGTGCAAAATGGGTAGACAAAGAAGTAGTGGTAGATCAGGGATTTGTGACCAGTAGAAATCCGGATGACCTTCCAGCCTTTAATAAAAAGCTTATCGAAGAAGTAAAAGAAGGTAAGCACGAACTGCAGCATTCTTAATCTTGAGAATATCAGCTGAAAAGAAAAAGGAACCGTTAAATGGTTCCTTTTTTTATGTCTTATTCGTAGATATAGTATAGTGATTCCTGGGAGTCAAAAACTGATAAAATCAGGAGCAAAGGAAAAAATCAATCTTCATCCTCGGGATCTTCTTCTGCTTCCTCGTCATCACCGCCTTTTTCCGGGATCTCCACGATAGGTTCATTAAAGTCGGCATCATCGTAATCATCTTCATCATAATTTGCCATGGTGTTTTCAAGACGGGTGCTTACCTTCACCAGATAAATCGCATCTTCTGTTCGCACCTCCACGGCATCTACCGTTTCATTTTTGGCATTTTTAAAAGAAATTACCTGGTCATCATCATATCCATCTGGATATTTTTCCACCAACAGGCTTAAAATTTCAGGAGTCAGTTTTTTGTAGTCAACAATTACACGTTTCATAAAGGGTACTTTGGTCATTCAATAATAGCGAAAATAACAATTCCTTTTTCCGCCGGAGTTAAAAGTATTTAAAAATTAAATTCCGGAGTTATAATAATTCTGTTTACACACTGCAAATTATTGCAGATCAATATAATATGCAAATGATTTATGGATAAGTTCATTTGGTACCTGGCAATCTATAACAGGTTTTCCTATATTCTCCAGGAGGACAAAATTAATATTTCCTCCTTCATTTTTTTTATCAAATTTCATTAATTCAATTATTTCTTCCTGATCCTTACCTGTTAACTCTATTTTTCCATAAAGGGAAACCAGAGCTTTGGAGATTTCATTCATTTTTTCTGAAGAAAAGCCGCAAACTTCAACCGAAAGATAGGTAGCCAGGATCATTCCTACAGCAACAGCTTCCCCGTGCAGTAATTTGGTTTTTCCGGAATTTTCCAGAAAATAAGATTCGATGGCATGGCCCAGCGTATGGCCATAATTAAGGCTTTTCCGGATATTTTTCTCTGTTGGATCTTTTAAAACTATATTTTCCTTGATGATGATCGATTCTTCGATTAATCCGTCCAAATCTTCGAGAGAAAGTTGATTCAGGGCAGTAAGCCTGTTCCAGTAATCTTCATCTGCGATTAAACCGTGCTTTAGCATTTCAGCCAGTCCGCTTCTCATTTCCGGAGCAGGAAGAGTTGCAAGAAAAGAGGTATCGATAAGAACCAGTTCTGCAGGTTTTATAATTCCAACCTGATTTTTAAGACTCTCCAGGTTTACGCCGTTTTTACCACCTACAGCTGCATCGACCATAGAAAGAAGGGTAGTGGGGACGTTGACCCACGCAATGCCGCGCTTAAAAGTAGCAGCAATGAATCCTCCAAGATCTGTAACGACACCCCCACCCAGATTAATCATCAGGCTTTTTCGATCGGCCCCAAGTTCAGAAAGAGCTTTCCAGATGCCGCTGCAGGTATCTATGCTCTTGTTTTGCTCCCCCGGTTCCATCTCAATCACTTCAATATCAGCCTGAGCTTCTATTCTATTCAGAAAGGGAGAAAGACAATGTTCATGTGTATTGCTGTCTACCAAAACAAAGATCATGGAAAACTTATTTTCCGCAATAAATTGGTTGAGTTTGGTGTAGGCCTCTTCGTTGTAAATGACATTTTTGGCAACAGATGTCTTTTCAGAAATTTTCATGATTCTTTAACCTTTGAAGCCCCGAAAATAAGGAGAATTATTCTAATAATTTATTCTCGTTAAGTATCTTTGTGAGATTAAATTTCAACAATGATAACCAGAAAAATATTTAATGATACTGAGATCGCCTTCAGGCTGAAATCGGATTCAGAACTTGACCGCGCTATCTTTATGTTTGAAGCCATTGACAGGCCATTCATGGTTAAGGCGGGGACAGGTCTAACGAAGCTTGCACTTAACATGCATCTTCCTGTAGAAACTTTAATAAAGAAGACTATTTTTAATCAGTTTTGCGGTGGAGAAACCGAACAGGATTGTATGCCTGTTATTAAAAAAATGTACTCTAAAAACCTCCACGGAATTCTGGATTATTCCGTAGAAGGAAAGGAAAAAGAAAGTGAGTTTGATAAGGCCATTGAGAAGAAGGTAAATATTGTAAAATTCATCAAGGATAAAGAAGAAATTCCTTTTGCCGTTTTTAAACCTACCGGAATTGGAAGATTTGAGATATGGCAAAAAGTTTCGGCAAATGCCAGCCTTACGGTGGAAGAAGGAGAAGAATGGAGACGGATAAGGAACCGGGTTAACAAGATTTGTGAAGAAGCTTACAAGAATGATGTAAGGTTGCTGGCAGATGGAGAAGAAAGCTGGATGCAGGCCGCTGCCGATGATCTTATGGAGGAAATGATGTTCAAATATAATCGTGAAAAGGTCATCATTTTTAATACGCTGCAATGTTACAGATGGGACAGGATACAGTATCTTAAAGATCTTCACAGCCGTGCGAAGGAACAGGGTTTTAAAGTGGGAGCAAAGATCGTGCGGGGAGCGTATATGGAAAAGGAAAATGCCCGTGCTAAAAAAATGAACTACCTGTCACCTATTTGTGAAAACAAGGAAGCTACAGATGTGAATTTCAACGGGGCACTTACTTACTGCCTTGCCCACCTAGAAGACATTTCGGTTTTTATTGGTACCCACAACGAAGTAAGTAATTATCTTGCTTTGCAGATCATGGAAGACAAGGGAATCGAGAAGGACGATGATCGCGTTTGGTTTTCCCAGTTGTATGGAATGAGTGAGCATATAAGCTATAACCTGGCCGAGAAAGGATATAACACCGTCAAATTGGTGCCATTTGGTCCCGTTCGCGAAGTAGTGCCTTATCTTATTAGAAGAGCAGAGGAAAATACCTCTGTGAAAGGACAAACCGGAAGGGAACTGGCACTTCTATACGAGGAAAGAAAGAGAAGAAGTGGAGAAATTATGAAAAGTAACAGGGAACAGGAACTTGTTAGCTAGATTTATATTTTATAAACTCCTGGGCTGGAGTTTTTCTGGTAACTGGCCTTCTCACTTAAAGAAATGTGTAGTAATTGTAGTGCCCCATACCAGCTGGCATGATTTCTACATGGGTCTCCTGGTGAGAAGATTATGGGGTGCAGACATAAAGTATGTTGCAAAAAAAGAGCTTTTCAAGCCTCCTTTTGGCTGGTATTTTAGATGGATGGGTGGAACTGCTCTGGATCGTACTCCCGGACAAAAGAAAGTAGAAGCGATTGCGAATATTTTCAGGGAGAAGGATGAATTCAGACTGGCTATAGCACCGGAAGGTACACGGAAAAAGGTTAAAGACTGGAAAACTGGATTTTATTACATAGCAAAATCTGCTAATGTGCCGGTGGTAATGGTTGCTTTTGACTACGGAAGGAAAACAGTTAAGGTTTCTAAACCGCTTTATACTTCAGATAATAAAGAAGAAGATTTTAAGACGATCAAAAATTTCTATTGCGGCGTTAGAGGGAAAATAGCCCACTATACCTGAAAAACAACTACAAAAACAAACAACCTCTGCTTTTCGGCAGAGGTTGTTTGTTTTTTAATGGGTTTGATATCCTAGGAATATCTAAACACCGCATTCATTTTAGAGTCTTTGTTTGGCATGAATGCTCCTTCAACTAAAAATACCTGTCCTCCCTGTTCTATTACTTTTTTGGCAGCAAGGTTCATTAAGGAAAGGTTGGCAGAACTCTCTTCATTATCTATTTGGACTGAGGCCATGTTTTCATTGTAATTTCCCCATAGATCTTCACGGTTCTCCAGGAATAATGTATCTACTTTACCTTCAAAAATAGCAGGTAAAATATCTGAAACACTTGAAGAAGTTCGTTCAGGCTTTAATTCCGTGAATTCCTCCATTTTTTTCTCTCTTTCTTTTCTGAAATGGGGTTCAAGCACATCCAGAGCTCCTGCATGTAGATCGAACATTCCATCATAATCGGCTTCAGGATTCCCCGGGACTACCTGGTGGTAAAGATGTTTATATCTGCTGGCTTCCTCGTAAATTGGGAAAAGAGAATCCTGACAGGCCACTACCAGTGGAACCTTTTCGTTATTCAAAATTCCGTAGATCCCTTTATCTACAGCTCTGAAAAACCGAAGAATTTCATTTTTTCTGTCGCGGGAAGCCGGCTCATATCCGTGTTGAGTAGAAGTTCCATCTGGATTTGCACCTATGCTGTTTCTCTGCGTTTTGTGTTTGCTGTTCTTTTGCTCATAATCATAACCCACCCTGTCTTCGAGCTGGGAAGGAACAAGGTCCTGAATTTCCACTTCTCCAACAGAATATTGAGTTGCTTCATATAGTTTTACATCTTCCAGTTGCAGGGAAAGTAAATAGAACCTTTCATTTCTGTTAAGCATGGGGACCAGTGGTTTTACGTAGAAATGATCTGAAACATATATATAGGTTTCAAAATTTACCGGTACGGTAAAATGTTCAAAAAAACCATCGGCTACGAATAAAGCGAGTCCGTCAGATTGATGGCGCCAGAAATTACTATCGCCCAATAAACCTTCTACAGGTTTTGCGAGTTTATCAATCTTTTCCTGATCGACATTCGTGGCTTTTAGTTTTTCTACTACTTTTTTCCACTGAGACTTTAAATCTCCTTTGGCCTTTTCTTCAAGGACTTCTTTTCCGGCGCGTTGCGTTGGTATGTATATGGACACGCACGGTTTGTTGTCGAAGTTTGCTAAACGTTTGAATTGTTCTTCTGTCAAAATTGGCATGGTATATTTGTTTTTTGAAGACAATCTGCAAAAGCCCGGTTTCGGACTAAAAAAAGCGGCGATTGCCGTGATTAATAAGAGTAGTTAAGTTACTTCATTTAAGGTGATTTACAAAGAAACCGTAAGCCTTCCACTCATAATTTTTCCTTAATTGAAGGGGGTTTTGCAGTTAATTTTCTCTTAATTGAAATTTGAGTAAATTTTACCACCACACGATGAAAAATCGGGTATATATCCGATCATTTTTCTTCATCCAGAGTAGGGGAGATCGCTCTTTTTTAAGGAACCCATCGACCTGTACTCTTATTTCTGAAAAGGAGTGCCAGGTGGTGTTATTTTCAGGAAGAACGGGCCAATCTGGTTTTGTTGGAGAGAAAAACCGGTACTTCCCGAAAGCAGCTTCATTAAATTCTGATGCTTTTATCCAGAAACCCTGCACGCATTCATTATTGATCCCGGGGAAATGTTGATCCAGGATCTCGCAGGGCACAAAAAGATTGGCTTTAAACAGTACTTTTTGATCAATGTTTTCGGGTTCGATCTGAAGTTCCCGAAGTAAAGGTTGTGCTTCCTTTTGGAACAGGAGTGGGAATTGCCGGGTTTCGAGCCTGATTATTTTTTTAATCAGGGAATCCCGACGATTAGGACCTATCCATCTCTCCAGTTCATTCTCAAAAGAGGGATCGTAAATGTAAAATTTGTAGACTACTTCAATATGAGAAACTTTTCCGGAGTTTTTGTTTTTCAGGATAAAATCCAGTTCCCCAAGCGTAATTTTATCAGCAAATATCTGCACGTTCTCTGCGAGCACTTCTTCTTCTTCGGAAAAATACTGAAGATAAATTCTAAAAAAACGTTCGATTCTTTTGCCCAGGACGAGATTGGAAAAAATATTGGGTTCCGGAAAAGTTTCAGAAAGTTCTTTTTCCTTCAGAAGTAACTGTGGAAATTGAAACGTTTCTGTATTCAGCCATAGGGGCGGAGTCTTCAGAAATCCGGAGAATTGTTTTAAAAACGTGTCGTTTTCAGCTGATTTTTTATCCATTAATCGGAAGAATCCTCTTTACTGAATAAAAATCCGAAGGCTTGCAAGGGACCTACATTAAGTAAAACCACATTGATCATGGCAAGAATTGGAATAGAAAGAATCATTCCTGCTACTCCCCAGACCATATTCCCCACAATCACTGCGAGAATTACAAAAAACGGATGAAGATCTACCTGATCGCCCACCACATAAGGTTCCAAAACGTAACTTTCTACAAATTGGGCTATGGCAAAAGTGATGATAATTCCTATCAATACCCCCGATTCTCCCGAAGTAAGGTACCCAAAGGCCAGTGCCAGCCCAAATCCAATAATATTCCCTACGTATGGAACCAGGCTTAAAACGGCAGCAAGAACGCTAATGAGGATAAAATTATCGACTCCTGAGATTCCCAGGCCTACAGAATATAGTACAGCCAAAAGACCAATAAGGAATAGTTTTCCCACGAGATAATGCTGAGTGACGCTGGCAGATTTTTCAATAACTGTTTTGACATCTTTCTTTTTCTCATCTGGGAAAAGCTTCAAAAGAAATTCCTTAAACCTGTGCCGGTAATTGAGCAGAAAGAAGATATAAATAAAAGTGAGCAGGTAATCTGCAAAAAAGCTCATCACCTGACTAAAGAAATTTGCCGCCTGTTCCCCGCGACTTGAAGACCCGGAGCCCATCATGGGTATGGAACTACTTTCACCTGACTGTTCCAGGTCGCCTTTCTCAACAGGAGTATGCTCCAGCACAAAACTTCGCAGGCGTTCAATTTTTGGGGTCATAGTTTCCTTGATATCCGGCCATTTATCTACTATACTTTTCACCTGAAAGGAAACAAGTGCAACAAAACCTACGGAAACAAGAAAAATAATAAAGGTGCTCACCAAAGAGGCGGAGGCACGATTCATAAACCTCTTTTCCATTTTTTGCGACAAAGGAACCATCAGCAAGGAAAGAATAATTGCAGCCGTTAGGGGAATGAGAAAACCTTTAGCTTGTGCTAGTCCCAGGAACAAAAAATAAGTTGCAAGAATAAAAAGTGCGGAATATAAAAGGATCTTTTTGCCTTTGCTCATTTCATTAGGTTTTATGATCAGTGAAGATACAAAAGCTGATTCCAAAAAGAATTAACTAAAAGTTAAAGCAATTCAAGCCTTGCAATTGTAACAGGTTTCGAGTTTTAAAGCGTAGCGAAAGGGAAAAAGGCAAAAGCACCATAAGCAAATCCCGGGAGCCACATGGCGGCTGTATTAAATTTTCTGAGTCTTACCGGTTGCGATGATCTGGTTTGGTTTGAGTGAATTTCAAACTGTAGCAGGAATAAAATAACCATCATACAATAATATTCTTTCTAACTTTGGCCCCAAACCTTTTTCTTTTGCAACGACAACGCTTTTTCTACCTGATAAAAATACAATACCTGGGATACCGGCTTCACGGCTGGCAAAAGCAACCGAAATTAAAAACTATCGAGGGCCTGATTAAAAAAACAATGAGGTTTGTGCTGGGGGAAGTCCGGTTTAAAATACTGGGGGCGAGCAGAACAGATGCCATGGTTTCTGCACAGGAAGCTGCTTTTGAACTCTTTCTTGATGATGAGCCTTTGGAAAATTTAGAAGAATTCCTGACTATCTTCAACAAAAATCTACCGCAGGATATCAGGGCAACCACTATTCAGGAGGTGGATGAGAAATTCAATATTATTCAACACCCTAAAAAGAAGGAATACATCTATTTATTTGCATTCGGGGCAAAGAGTCATCCTTTTTGTGCTCCATTGCTTGCCACATTTCAGGAAGATCTGGATATCGATTTAATGAAGAAAGGCGCAAAGCTTTTTAAAGGAAAACATAATTTCAGGAATTATTGCACCAAACCAACAGAACATACCATTTTGGAGCGGGAAGTGGAAGATTGCGAGATAGTTAAAAATACCCTCATCATAGCAAATTTCTTTCCCGAACATTCTTATGCGTTGAAAGTGAGCGGTACGGGATTTCTTCGGAACCAAATCCGGTTGATGATGGGTGCTTTGGTTTTATTGGGAAGGGGAGAACTGTCTCTGGAATACCTCCAGAAAAGCCTTTCTCCTGATATTCATGATCCTATCACTTACATAGCCCCCGGCAGCGGATTAATATTAAACAAAATTGATTTTGAGTAGTAGAGTTCCAAAAAGCTCACTAACTCTCCTTATCTAAAATTGTCAACGCCAGTCGAATGGTCCAGTAATCGATCGCCTCCTGAAAATGTTCGTAGTAGGGTTTTAAGGCATCGGGATTATCAAGTTCTACTCTGGCTTTTTGAACGGCTTCAATATCTGCTTTTGAGACGAATTTGTGCAGATCGATGTCTTCGCCGGAATCGTATAGCTTTGCTAAATGAGAATAAATGGTTGTAGTGGCCAATCCGCGTTTTTTGGAAATTTCTTCTACACCCAGCCCTTCTTTATAAAGTTCTAGCGTGACCTTATGAGTATTTCCTTTGGATGTTTTCTTTTTCTCCCGTTTTTCTTTGCTAAAGGCAATGATTTCTTTTATGAACCTGTAGCCGTAGTTCTGCATTTTCTGTCGGCCCACTCCGTTGATCTGCATAAATTCATCATCGGTCATGGGGCGCGCTTTTTCCATTTCCTTTAAAGCAGCATCATTAAAAATAAGATACGCCGGAATTTCTTCTTCTTTTGCAAGTTCCAGCCGTAACTTTCGCAGCCGCTCAAACAAATTGTCCGGAGCAGCTTTCTGTTCTTTTTCGACAACTTCTTTTTGAACCTCTGCCAAATTCACATCTGCCAATCGCACCTTTTCGTTTTCGAATAGTACATTTTTGGCTATCGCTGTAAGTTGAAGTTTGTTTTGATCGTGAAAAGCGATCTCTACATATCCTAAATTGATCAACTGGATGATATATTGCTGCCAGTCGCGCCAGGAAATATCATTTGCAATGCCGTACGTTTTTACATGCTGATAGCCTTTTTCAAGGATCACGGCATTTTGTGAACCACGCAGAACATCGATTACCACCGAAACTGGTTCCTGGCCTTTTAACCTATAAATGGTGGAAAGTGCTTTTTGAGCAATGACGGTACCGTCAAAGAATTCCGGCGGATTCATACATACGTCGCAGTTTCCGCAGTCTTCAGAAATAAGTTCGCCGAAGTAACTAAGCAAGATTTTTCTCCGACAACTTAATGCTTCGGAATATTGCTTCATCCGGTCTAGCTTTGCCAGCTGTACTTCTGCGTTTCCTGAATTTCCTGCGAATTTCTGAAGTTGTACCACATCTGCATAGCTATGGAAAAGCAGGGTAGAGGAAGGAAGACCATCCCTTCCGGCACGTCCTATCTCCTGATAATAACCCTCCAAATTCTTCGGAAGGTTGTAATGAATCACCCAACGTACATTAGATTTGTCGATCCCCATCCCGAAAGCGATCGTTGCACAGATTATTTCAGTTTTATCGTTGATAAAGTTTTCCTGAATTGAGGTGCGTTCATTATGAGCAATACCCGCATGATAGGCTGCGGCATTGAATCCGGCATTTTGGAGTTTTACAGCGAGATCTTCGGTATTCTTGCGGCTGAGGCAATAAATAATTCCACTTTCATTAGGCCGCTGGTTCAGAAAAGATAAGATCTGTCCGAATTTTTTGGTTCCCGGGCGTACCTCGAGACTCAGGTTCTTTCGGTCAAAGGAAGCAATGTGTTTTTTCGCATATGGAATATTCAACTGCTCGCAAATATCTTTCCGAGTTGCTTTGTCTGCAGTAGCAGTTAGTGCAATCATTGGGGTGGAAGGGAAGCGGTTCTTCAGGTAACCCAGCTGCGTATAGGCCGGCCGGAAATCATGTCCCCAACTGGAAATACAATGAGCTTCATCTA
Organism: Salinimicrobium marinum; assembly: GCF_014651535.1. Lineage (GTDB taxonomy): Bacteria > Bacteroidota > Bacteroidia > Flavobacteriales > Flavobacteriaceae > Salinimicrobium > Salinimicrobium marinum. The sequence goes on along the minus strand of NZ_BMXB01000002.1, from coordinate 428,397 downwards.
CAGCAATGAGGCTAATGTTTCCGGAGGAAAAAACAGCATCTATGTACTGCAGACTTTCCGGGGCAACGTATAAAAGTTTCAGTTCATTCGTTTGAAGTTTACTGAAGATCTCCTGCTGTTCGGTTTCTGTCTGAGTACTATTCAGAAAAGCAGCAGGAATTCCATTTGCGGTAAGCCCGTCGACCTGATCTTTCATCAAAGCGATCAACGGCGAAACCACTAAAGTTACTCCGGGTAACAGCACGGCAGGCAGCTGATAACAAATTGATTTTCCGCCACCCGTAGGCATGATCACCAGGTTGTCCTTTCCAGCAAAAACAGCATCTACAATTTTCTTCTGTAAAGGCCGGAAACTGTCATACCCGAAATATTCTTTTAATATGCCTAAAAGTTGTGCTTCTTCCACCATTTTGCAAAGAAAACAAACCTCGCGCACTTTACAATGTTGAGATAATAATTAACAGTCAACATATAAAGGGAACTAATAAACAATCTGGAAATTCATACCGATGAAAAATTTCCAGGTAGCTGTAGGTGCTTTCCTGATTTTCTATCTTTATCTAAACCTTAATTCTTACTTTTACTTCAAAGATTAATTCTATGTCCAAAAGAAAACGGTATTTATCCAGGCGTCCTAAATCTACAAAAGCTCTTAATCAGGCACCGGGTACAGTTACCTATGTGGGAAGAAAAGAGAATACCGAAACCATTCTTGAGGTTATAGATTATAATGCCGATAGCTACGAAAGGCACAGCAATCAAACGCCCGAAGCGGCTTTTAAATTTGAAGAGGAAACAAAAACCACCTGGATCAATATCAATGGGCTAAGTAAGACAAAAGAGATCGAAAAGCTCGGAAAATACTTTGAGCTGCACCCTTTGATCATTGAAGACATCGTCAATACCAACCAGCGGCCAAAAATTGATGAATACCAGGATTACTTTTTCATAGTAGCTAAGATGCTGTACTACAAGGACGATGGGGAATTGGAAAATGAACATATAAGTATTGTACTTGGAAAGGATTATGTTCTTACTTTCCAGGAAGCCGGGGGAGATGTTTTTGATGGGGTTCGTGAGCGACTTTCAGCAAGAAAAGGTCGGATAAGAAGCCGGGGGGCCGATTATCTTATGTATGCCCTTTTAGATGCCATAGTTGACCATTATTTTGTGGTGGTAGAAGAAATGAGCGACAAGATCGAAAACATGGAAGAGCAGCTTCTAAGCGCCCAGCCCAGTGATGAGATCACCTTTGAAATCCAGGAGCTTAAACGTACTATGTTAAGGATTCGCAGAGCAGTTTTTCCACTTCGCGAAGTGGTTAGCAGGCTGGAAAAAGTAAATAGTGAACTCATCCAGGAGCAAACGGTCAATTATATAAAAGATCTTTTTGACCATATCATCCAGGTTTCGGAAAACATTGATATTTATCGGGAAATGTCCTGGGGATTAATGGATATGTACATGACCACCATAAACAATAAAATGAATGAGGTAATGAAAGTGCTGACCATCATGGCTTCCATTTTCATTCCGCTGACTTTCATTGCCGGGATCTATGGAATGAATTTCGAATATATGCCCGAACTGCAATGGAAATACAGCTATTTTGTACTGTGGGGTGTTATGTTTGTTTTGTTTTTACTCATGATCTTCTTCTTTAAGAAGAAAAAATGGATTTAGAATACCTTTTTTCATTACCTCAGAATTCTAGTAATTACAATAAACCTATTTTTGCCAGAACTGGTCTTCCCAGGCATCAGGGTCGGGAGTTTTCAGTTCGTTTTCTTTTTCACCAATTTCTGAAAGTATTTTCTCTTCCGTTTGATGCTGAATCTCCTGAAAAAGTACCCGTTCCTCAAAACGAATATGATCCTCGAGAGCCGTAGCGATCTCGGTGACTGCTTTTTCAGGATCATAGTCTTCCGTAAATAAAGCCACCAGGCGTTGATGTTCGTTTATTGCCTGTTTTCGTAAAGGATTTTGTTCTTCCAGTAATGGAAATATTTCTTTTTCCTCGAAAGCAAAATGAGGAATTAGTTGGGTTTTATAAAAGAAAGAAGCATAGGCCTTGATCCTTTCGGGAGAAACCTCTTTTTTTAATCCTTCCCTTATCTTCCAGCACAGCAAAAGGCCCTGATGGTGGTCCCGGCTAAGGGGTTTTAATCCTTCATGTCTTTTAAGAGGTGTACTCATTGTTTCAGTTTTCAGTTAAATATTATAGGTGGTTAAGCTATGCAGGAATGTTGATTGAAGCAAATAATTAAAACCTTTTAACCTGCTACAGGAAAACTTTATCTTTTTCTTAAGATTGATTATTAGCCATATACTTCACGGAGTATCTTCTATTTCTTAAATTAGAATATCAAGAAACAACTCTAATCCAATCAGCTAATTCTCTATGGAAATAGGATTTCATGCTTCGCACGAGCAATTTAAACCAAGCCGATTATTAAAATTGGTACAACAAGCCGAAAAAGCCGGATTTAAGGCTGTATTATCATCAGATCATTTTCACCCCTGGAGCAATAATCAGGGAGAAAGTGGATTTGCCTGGAGCTGGCTGGGAGCCGCCATGCAGGTTACAAAACTGCCTTTTGGAATAGTCAATGCACCGGGACAGCGGTATCACCCTGCTATTATCGCCCAGGCAGTAGCCACACTGGATGAAATGTTTCCCGGTAGGTTCTGGTTGTGTTCGGGGAGCGGGCAGGCTCTCAATGAAAACATCACCGGCGATAAATGGCCTGCCAAGGAGGTGAGGAATGCACGGCTCAGGGAATCGGTTGAAGTGATAAAGGAACTTTGGAAAGGAGAATATGTCACACATAAAGGCATCGTTCAGTTAGAAAACGCCAAGCTCTTCACTCCGCCTCAGGTAATTCCCACCATTTATGGAGCAGCACTCACTCCCAAAACTGCTGAATGGCTTTCGGGCTGGGCAGATGGAATGATCACTATTTCCAAACCGTTGGATGAATTACAGATAATGGTGGATGCCTTCCGGAAAAATGGATCCAATAAACCACTGGCGCTAAAAGTGCAGATCTCCTATGATTCTTCCGACGAAAAGGCGCTGGAAGGAGCCTGGGAACAATGGAGGAACAACATCTTTCCCAGTAAAGTAACTTCAGAATTTATTACACCCGAACAGTTTGACGATATAGGAGAGAAAGTGCGGAAAGAAGATTTGAAAAAGCACGTCCTCGTAAGTAATAAAGCATCTGTATTTATAGATAAAATAAAAGCATACAAGAAAATGGGGTTTGAAAAGATCATCATCCATAATGTCAACGAACAGCAGGAGGAATTTGTTGATTTCTTCGGAAAAGAAGTGTTGCCTGCGTTTGAATCCTGATTAGTATCCACTAACAAAGAAAGAAATGAACAAATACTGGTATAAGAATGCTATCATTTATTGCCTGGATGTAGAAACATTCAAGGATTCCAATTCCGACGGAATTGGGGATTTCAAAGGCCTCATCAACGGCCTTACCTATTTATCCAGCCTCGGGGTCAACTGCCTCTGGTTATTGCCTTTTTTTGATACCCCCAATAAGGATAACGGTTACGATGTGCGGGATTATTATAAGATAGATGCCCGGTTGGGTGACCTGGGGCATTTTGCACAATTGATAGATGCAGCAGAAGAAGCAGGAATCAGAGTGCTGATGGATTTGGCGGTAAATCATACGTCGCGGGAGCATGAATGGTTTCAAAAAGCCAGAAAAGACCGGAATTCTAAATATAGGGATTATTATATATGGACGGACGAGAAGCCCGAAGAAGAGGAAGGAAACGTTATGTCTGAAGAGGACAATTCCAGCTGGGAATATGATGAAGAAGCGGGTGCATATTACTTTCACACTTTTTTTTCTCATCAACCCGATCTTAATATTTCAAATCCAAACGTACAGGATGAGATCTTCAGGATCATGCATTTCTGGTTAAAACTGGGCGTTTCAGGATTTAGAATAGATGCCGCTCCCCATATGTTTACTGAAAAAGCAAACCATGATTTTGAAGGGGATCCGCATGAGGTGTTCAGGAATTTCAGAGAATTTGTGGAAACAAAGAAAAGAGATGCCATTCTTTTGGCTGAAGTAGACCTGGAGCCGGAAAAATACACCAATTTCTTTGGAGATGAAGACCAAATGCACATGCTGTTTAATTTTTATATAAATAATTACATGTTCCTGTCTTTTGCACGCGAAGAGGCAACTCCTATTGCTGAAGCTTTAAAAGAAATGGACCAGACTTCTGAAAAGGAACAAATGGCAATTTTTCTTCGAAATCATGATGAACTTAACCTGGCGAAATTAACGGAGAGTGAGAAGGAAGAAGTATTCAAAGCCTTCGCCCCCGATGAGAACATGCGCATTTTTGGCCGTGGCATAAGACGACGGCTTGCCCCAATGTTAGGAAATGACCGGAGAAAATTAGAACTCGCTTTTAGTCTGTTATTCACTTTACCTGGCACTCCGGTACTGCGCTATGGCCAGGAAATAGGAATGGGGGAAGACCTTTCTATGGAAGGCCGAAGTAGCGTTAGAACAGTTATGCAGTGGGCCAACGCAAAAAACGCCGGATTTTCGGATGCTTCAAAGGAAGATCTGATAAGAAATGTAATTTCTGAAGGCGAATTCGGGTACCAGAATGTCAATGTAAATGATCAACACCGCGATCCCGATTCCTTTTTAAACTGGGTAGGAAAAGTAATTGATTTCCGAAAAGAATTTCAGGAGTTTGGGTGGGGGAATTATAAAATATTAGATACAGGAAATTCAAAAGTACTGGCTCATTGCCTTAAATCTGAAAAAGGGCTTGGGATAGCAATACATAACTTTTCGGGCGAAGAGCTGACGATAAAATTAGATCTGGAAGATTCCGAAGATGTGATTGATGTGTTTGGAAATGAACGGTATGATGATTTTGATCCTAAGAAAAAAGAAATAAAAATATCTGCTTATGGATACAGGTGGATGCACAAAAGAAAGAAATTTTTATGAGTAACTTAGATACGCATTTATGGTGGCAAAAAGATATTGTTTATCAAATATATCCGCGATCCTATAAAGATAACGATGGCGACGGAATAGGGGATTTACCTGGGATCATGGAGAAACTTGATTATATTAAAGAGTTGGGTGTAAAGGTGATCTGGATCTCCCCAATTTATCCCTCTCCCATGGCCGATTTTGGGTATGATGTGAGTGATTATACAGAAATACATCCCATGTTTGGAACGATGGAGGATTTTGTCCGGCTACTTGAAGAGATCCATCAAAGGGACATGAAATTAATCCTGGATTTCGTGCCTAATCATTCCTCCAGCGAACACCCCTGGTTTCTGGAATCCCGAAAATCTAAAGACAATCCAAAACGCGATTGGTACATCTGGAAAGATCCCAAACCAGATGGGAGTGAACCCAATAACTGGCTAAGTGTTTTTGGCGGAAGCGGATGGGAATTTGATGAAAAGACAGGTCAGTATTATTATCACGCTTTTCTAAAAGAACAACCCGATTTGAACTGGAGAAACCCTGAAGTTCAGGAAGCAATGCTGAATAATATGAGGTTTTGGCTGGATAAAGGTGTTGATGGATTCAGGGTTGATGTGATGTGGCACATGATCAAGGATGACCAGTTCAGGGACAATCCTCCCAATCCGGATTACACCGAAAACATGTCTCCTTATGATAAACATCTGCAGGCATATACTACAGATCAGCCCGAGGTGCACGAGATCGTAAATAAGATGCGAAAGGTGATGGATGATTACGATGAAAGGGTGATGATTGGAGAGATCTATCTGCCGGTGGAACGACTGGTGAAATACTATGGAGAGAATAATGAAGGCACACACCTGCCTTTTAATTTTCAGCTGGTTTTATTACCGTGGAAAGCGCGGGAGATAGAAGCAGCTATCAATAAATATGAAGGTGTATTGCCTGCCAATGGTTGGCCCAACTGGGTACTTGGAAACCATGATAACGCCAGGGTTGCCAGCAGAGTAGGGCGGGAACAGGCAAAAAATGCTGTAATGCTGCTCTTAACATTAAGGGGAACGCCAACCATGTACTATGGAGATGAAATTGGCATGGAAAACGTTTTTATTCCCCATGATAAAGTACAGGATCCGCAGGAGAAAAACATTCCCGGGAAAGGTCTTAACCGTGATCCGGAGCGTACTCCAATGCAGTGGAATGATTTAGAAAATGCAGGATTTACCAACGGCGAACCCTGGTTGCCCCTTATGGACAATTTCAAGGAGGTAAATGTGAAAAATCAGGAAGAAAATCCGAAAAGTATGCTGAATTTTCAGAAGAGATTGATCCGGTTAAGAAATTCAGAACCGGCATTGCATGTCGGGGAATACGTACCCGTTAGCAGTGCAGGAAATCTGCTTTCTTACATAAGAAAATATTCGGATAAGGAATTTTTGGTGGTATTGAACCTCGGAAATTCTGAAGAAACTATGGATCCTGATATTTCCGGATACCGCGCTCTGGTAAAAATCTCCAATTATCCGGAAATAGAAAACAGGGAAATAAGTGGAAAATTTTCCATAAAACCAAATCAGGGGCTCATTGCAGAACTTAAATAAGTAACAGAAACCAAAAAAGAAAGAACATGAAGACATTTGGAAAAAAAGCCTGGGTCATAGCGGAAGGATTTATTCCATCTTACGGGAATGGTCCCAAACCGGAATTTGAAAGCCATGAAACGGCTTGTATTCTGAACACTTCCAACCAGAAAGCACAGATAGAAATTACCATTTTTTATACAAATAAAGATCCTGTAGGTCCATATAAAGCCACGGTAGAGGCACAGCGAACCAAACATTTAAGGTTTAATGAACTAAAAGATCCTGAACCAGTACCTAAAGATACAGACTATGCCTGTGTAATAGAAAGCGATGTACCGGTGGTGGTGCAACACACCCGTTTGGATTCCAGACAGGCAGAAAATGCGCTTTTATCGACCATAGCTTATTCGGAATAAATATGCAGGAGAGAAACTGGGAAAACTGGAGTGGGAGCATGACGTTTACACCGAGTGAGATCTTTACTCCGGAATCTGAAGAAGAAATTGTACAATGTGTACGGCAGGCAAAACAGGAGGGAAGAAAAGTACGGGTGGTTGGTGCAGGGCACTCCTCTTCTCCTTTAGTGAAAACCAATGATATTTTACTGTCCCTGAAACATTTTAAAGGAGTCGAAAATCCTGATCTTGAAAAATCCAAAGCTACGATACTGGCAGGAATGACAGTTAAGGAAGCAGGAAAAGACCTGCACAGGTATGGATTGGCCATGCACAATACGGGTGATGTGGATGTACAAACGGTAGCCGGAGCCATTGGAACCGGCACTCACGGCACCGGAAAAAAGCTTCGGAACTTATCTTCCATGCTCGTGGGAGTACGAATGGTCACCGGGGAAGGTGAAATTGTTGATACTATTATTGAAGAAGATCCCGAATTGTTCCGGGCGCTACGGGTGGCAATGGGCACCTGTGGAATTTTCCTGAAGATGCGATTGCAATTGCAGCCAACTTTCCAGCTGCACAGAAAAGAATGGTGCGTCCCACTGGATTTTTGCCTGGAGAACCTGGAAAATCTACAGGATAACAACCGGAATTTTGATTTCTACTGGTATCCACGCAGTGATATTGCCAAAATCAGATTGATAAATGAGGTAGGTGAGGGCATGCCGGAGATTTCTGCAGGGAAACTGGAGTTCGAAAAAAAAGGCCATAGTCATTTAATATTACCACGTTCAAGACATTTAAAGTTTGATGAGATGGAATATTCCCTTCCTGCAGAAAATGGTCCTGCTTGTTTTGAAGAGGTGAGGGAACTAGTAAAAAATGAATTCCGGAAGGAAGTTGCATGGAGAGTCCTATATCGTACAATAAGATCGGATGACGCTTTCATTAGCAGCATGTACAAAAAGGAATCGGTAACGATTTCCCTGCATCACAATGCCGGCTTACCTTTTTGGGATTATTTCAGGAATATTGAACCAATTTTCAGGAAATATGGAGGAAGACCACACTGGGGCAAAAAACATACTTTAAAAGCAAATGACCTTAAGGAGCTTTACCCGGAATGGGAGAAATTTCAGGAGTACCGGAAAAAATTCGATCCGCAGAATGTTTTTCTCACCCCTTATATGAAAGAACTATTAATATCTTAACAATGAAAGCATATGGAAAAATAGACTGGGCATTTGCTGCAGGAAGGATTCCATTCCGAACCACCGGAAAAGAGCCCGAAATGAACAGCCATGATAAAATTGCGATATTAAACACTTCCGGAGAAGATGCTTTGGTGGAACTGTTGATCTTCTACGAAGATCAAAGTCCTATAGGAACCTATGAGGTCGCAGTGGAAGCAAAGCGACTTCGAAAAATACGGTTTAACGATTTAATTGATCCGGAAGCTATACGGCTGGAGCGCAATTACAGCTGTTTTATTAAAACAAGTGTCCCCGTTGTCATCCAGTTTAGCAGGATGAATACGGGACAAAATGCAAATGCAGAAATGGGCGGAATGGCTTTTCCGGCAGATCTTTAAAAAATTTAGTTTATGATCGGATTTTTACTGGCTTTTGGAACTGCAATTTCCGAGGCTTTAAAAGATATTACCAGTAAATATAACCTGCATCATATTGATGAGTATACCGCTGCATTTTCAATGCACCTGGTGCAAAGTGGGCTGTTGATCCCCCTCGTTTTTTATTTTGGGATTGAACACATGAGCCCAAGATTCTTATGGGCTTTGCTAGCAAGTTCTCTACTACAGTTAATGGTTATCCTGCTATATTTCAAAGCCATAAAACGCTCAGAGCTTTCAGTGACAGTTCCCTTAGTCACACTTACCCCTCTTTTTATGCTAATCACTTCCCCATTAATGATCGGGGAATTCCCAAGTTTGCTGGGAGTGGGAGGGATAGTTTTAATAGTAGCAGGGACTTATATATCGAATATTGAGGAAAATAATAAAAACTTTTTTGCCCCTTTCGCTTCCCTGGTGAAGAATCAGGGGCCAAGATACATGCTCCTCGTAGCCTTTATATGGAGTATAACGGCGAATATTGATAAAATTGGAGTAGAGGAAACCTCACCGATTTACTGGGCCTTCGCAAAGGATTTTGTAATTCTGATTTATCTTGTCCCTATTATTATCTGGAAATCGAAAAGGCCCCTTTTGCAGATCAAAAACAGGAAATGGCCGCTGCTATTGGTTGGTTTTTTCAGGTCAGCCAGTGTATTAACCCAGATGTTTGCCATTCAGTTTATTCTTGTGGCTTACGTGATATCTATCAAAAGAGCAAGTTCAGTGTTTATTATCCTGTTTGCTTTTTTTTACATGAATGAACGAAAGAATTTCAGAAATAGGCTGACAGGCATCATCATTATTATGCTGGGACTAGGAATAATTGCCATTTCCTGATTTAGTCATTGACGTGATAAAAATAAAATCTTACTTTTAGCTGAAATAAATTTATATGAAAACAGTCTTTCTGAAAAGCCTTATGCTTGCTCTAGTAATATCAACCGCTGCCTGTGGCGAGAAAAAAGAAAAAACGGAAGTACAGGCAGAAACCATCAATTTAAAAAATGATGCTATGGAAACAATTGTTGTAGGTACTTACACTAAAAAAGAAGGACATGTAGACGGGCAGGCCGATGGCATATACACCTTAAAAAGAAATCCTGAAGATGGCAGCCTCACAAAAGGTAAAACTGTTGCTGAAGTTGTAAACCCTTCTTTTGTAAGAGCTTCTGAAGACGGGAAATTCCTTTTCGCAGTGAGTGAATTAGGAGAAAAGGATGCGGAATCTGGTTTTATTTATTCTTTTAAAATCACAGAAAATGATAGTCTGGAACAACTTTCAAAGCTTTCCACCGAAAGTTTTGCTCCTGCGCATCTAGCACTGGATCAATCTGGCAAATATGTTTTTGTTTCCAATTACATGGGCGGGGTAGTGATGATGTACCAAGTAGATGCCGACGGTACCCTCACAAAACAGCAACGGATTGACTTGGAAAATCCGGAAGAATCCCATGCACATTCCGTTACTATTTCTGCAGACAATGAGTATGCATACGTTGCTGATCTCGGAAATGATAAGATCTGGATCTTTGATTTTGATGCTGAAGAAGGAAAATTGACTCCTGCATCACCAACTTCAGTTGCGCTGGAAGAAGGGGCAGGGCCAAGGCATTTTACAATTTCTGAAAATGGAAGTTTTGCGTATTCCATCAACGAACTCAACAGCAGTATTAGCATTTTCAAAGTAGATGGCGAAGGCGGACTGGAAATCATTCAGAATATTTCTTCCCTGCCGGAGGGATTTTCAGATAAAAATTCAGCAGCAGATATTCATTTACATCCTTCGGGAAAATTCCTGTACGTTTCAAATAGAGGTCATAACAGCATAGCTTCTTTTTCCGTTGAAGAAAATTCTGGCGAGCTTACCGCATTGGAAAATTTCCCTACAAGAGGAAAAACGCCAAGAAGTTTTGCAGTTTCTCCCGATGGTAAACATTTATACGCAGCCAATCAGGATTCTAATTCTGTAGTAGTATTTAAGATTGATCAGAATTCAGGTAAATTACAGCCAGTAGGGGAGCCACTTGAGGTGATGACGCCGGTTTCTCTTGAATTTATTCAATAAAACAGTAGAGGATTTTTAGTTGTGATTTTTAATCACTGTTGAAAAAAATAAGGCAGTCTAAAGAGCAATTCTCACGTCAACCTGAACTTGTTTCAGGTTCTAATAAATTCTGTATTAGATTAATGAGATTCTGAAATTAAATCAGAATGACGATTTTTAATGCTTTTTAGTCCGCCTCATTGATAAACTAGTTATAGGATTATTCAGCTTCTTCGATTACAAAAAAACCGTCATTGCCCTGAGACTGATAGAGTGGCATAAAAATGCGAGCATCCCATTCGCTCTTAATTTCTTTCCCATCCTGTACAGCCAGCACCTGACCTTTAGTGATTTTTTCGAAATTTTCGAATCCGGGTTTCATCTTGAATTCTGTTTCATCTTCAATTCCGTGACGGTAGATGATCTTGAAGGTTTTTTGTCCCTGCTCAAATTTATTTTCATAGGTTTCTTTGAATTCAGGATGGTCCGAAATATTTTTCAGGTCAAGTCCGCAGGCTTCATTAAGGGCGAGCAAAATAATTGCCCTGTGATTCTCTTCGCTGGTTTTAGCGGTATGTTGGCCTGCTTCGAAAGTAAAGCCTGTGATTCCCTGCTTACTAAAATATTTATCTATGGAACCGTCTACAATGTCACTAAACCCACGTACAATATATCCTGGAAATCGATGTGCAAAAGCATCATTTTTACCCACTTCCTGTACCGAAATGTAAGGAAGGCTATCTGAAGAGGTTGTATGGCAATCTATAAAATAGCGTTCGGGATATTTTTCTTCAGAATAATCTTTTAAAATCTCAATGATCTCCTGCATCTCTTTCTGTTCATGAGAAGCAGGAGTATTAGTCTGAAGGTTTTTTTCGGTCCAGGTGCGGTTAAGATCCTCATCAATAAACCTTTTTCCTTTTCCCAGTGCCTTATCGTTTCCTCTTAATCCGAGTAAAGTCCCTTTGAGAGAAGGTTGGGTCTTTTTCAGTTCTGCAAAAACAGATTCCAGAGCCTTCACTCCGCTGGGTTCATTTCCATGTACTCCGGCGGTTACCAGGAGCAAAGGACCCTCTTTGTCGCCTTCATATTTCCCGATTATTCGGGTGTTCTGTTTATTTTCGTTCATCCTAAAATTTTTTCCTTTAATTACACCATTGTCGCAAGGACGTGGTTGGCAATTTTTCCTTTGTATAGCTTTTTATATTCTACCTTACGTTCTATGGCCTCAATTACGGTATCAGAAAAATCTGGCAGACCTATATCTTTAAAATGGTCCATTCCGCCGGGACTTAGAACATTGATTTCAATCAATTTATTTTTGACGATATCGAGTCCCACAAAGAACAGTCCGTCCCTGATGAGTTTAGGTGCAGTTATTTCAATGATCTTTTTCATATCATCTGTCAGCGGACTGGTATCACCGGTTCCTCCTTGGGCAAAATTGCTCCGGAATTCTCCTTCCCCGGTAAGACGTCTAATAATACCGTATTTTCCGTCTTTTTCCATAACCCTTCCATTCATCAACAATACTCTTACATCACCATCTTTGGCTGCCGGAAGATACTCTTGAGCAATAATATATCCCTGGGCAGAAAGGTTCTCAATGATCTGGTTCAGGTTTTTTTCATTTTTGTCAATAAGATACACATCCCGTCCCCCGGATCCTTCAAGAGGTTTAAGGACCATCTTTTTCTTGTGGTCTTCAAAAAACTTAAGTACTTCTTCCTTTTCCCGGGTAATGATCGAGTTGGGCTTTATACTTTCTGGGAGTTCCTCGAAATACAGTTTATCGATAAATGCATTAGACAGGGCATATGCATCATTCAATACCAGAACGCCTTCCTGTTGCATCATACGGCCAAAAGCAACTCCCGATTGTTCTGCCCACTGCCGGGAAGAACCTTCTTCTGTAGGATTGTTTCTAATGAACAGCACATCAAGATCGGTCGCTATAATCCTTTTCTTTTTTGCCTTGTCACTTTGAAGGATCTCCAGGTATTCTTCAGGACTTCCCACCTCTGCATTTTTCGAAACGTAGGTACTGTTGATACTGAGAGGTTTTCCCTGTGCGAAGAAAAAATCACCTACTCCCATGGCATATACATCATGCTTTCGCTTCCTGGCTTCATTCATGAGATACACTGTTGTTCCACAGGTTTCTGTTTCTACACTGTTAATTACAAAACATATTTTCATATACTCTTTTTGTTTGTGTGGGTTTTTTCCCGATTTCTAATTTATTTACTGAATTCATATGAACTAGACCATTGCGGCCAGTTCGCGGTTTGAAATTTTAGATTTATAATACTTTTTATATTCCAGCTTTTTTTCGATGGAGTTGATGACCAGATCTGAAAAATTTGGAAGTCCTATTTTATACAGCCCATCCAATCCTCCCGGACTAAGAACATTGATTTCGATCAACTTGTCTTTTACTACATCAAGTCCAACAAAGAATAATCCGTCTCTTATTAATTTTGGTGCAATGATCTCCACGATATCTTTCATGGCCTCGGTTAACGGGCTTTCTTCTGGTTTGGCACCCTGGGAAATATTACTTCGGAATTCTCCTTTCCCGGCCACTCTCTTTATAACTCCGTATTTCCCCTCTTTTTCCATGATCTGCCCATTCAGAAGTAAAACTCTTACGTCTCCTTTTTTTGCAGCAGGGAGATATTCCTGAGCAATTATATATCCCTGGGCAGAGAGATTTTCAATGATCTGGTTCAGGTTTTTCTCGTTTTTATCAATAAGATATACCCCGCGGCCACCCGATCCTTCAAGAGGTTTTAAGATCATATTCTTTTTGTGCTTTTTGAAAAACGCCAGAATTTCATCTTTATCCCTGGTGATAAGAGATGCCGGTTTAATGTGTTGTGGTAATTCTTCGAAATAAAGTTTATCTATGAATGCATGAGAGAGGGCATAGGCATCATTCAACACTAATACGCCTTCCTGTTGTACCATTCTTCCGAAAGCTACTCCAGCCTGTTCTGCCCACTGGCGATCGGAACCTTCTTCTGTGGGATTATTTCTTATAAACAGTACATCGAGGTCTTTGGCAATGATCTTCTCCTTCTTTCCTTTTCCGCCCTGCAGCAATTCAAGATATTCCTCAGGAGTATCTGTTAGGTGGCCTTCCAGGAGATAAGTGCTGTTAATGCTTAATGCATCGGTTTGGGTAAAGGAGAAATCCCCCACGCCCATCAGGAAGACTTCATGTTTCCTTTTTACAGCTTCATGCATGATGTATACTGTAGTCCCAGCGCCTTCTGTATGAACATTATTAACTACAAAACATATTTTCATGTGGTGATCATTTTAGATAGCGGTAAACCTTCCCTGATTAAGTCTAATTTTTCCTTTACATTTTCGGTTAGTAAATAACTTGGGCGCAAAGAAGCCGGTTTTAATATTTGCCTCTCGGTGAGAGCTTTTATAATAGCATTATGCTTCACTCCGAATTTCCCGGCCAGCAGCGGTTCATATTCGCCACCGTCCTTTAGATATTTGCGAAGTTCTACAAGTCCTTTTAAGTAGATAATATCTTTTAGAAATCCGCCACCCTGCATGATTCGGGAAGTGATATTAAAAGCTCTTTCTGAAGAAAATCCATATTCAATTTTTAAAAGCCTGAATATTTCCCTGAAATCTGCTCCGTCTACCAGGGCCTTTCCGGCGAGTACTCTTCCTGCCAGAGTTCTCAGCCTGTTTGCGGTAAGTCCTCCCACCAGATACTCTGCCATTACTGCAAGGCCTTCCTGAAGAGAATCGTAATCTGCAAGTCCTACACTTAACTGACTCAATGGTTGTTTTTTACCATTGTGATAGGTTAAGACATGGGTACCAACCTCATGCTGGATCAAAGCGGCAGATTCGGCTTTGTTCATCTTATAATCTTCGGGAATATATAGTTCTCCCTGGGAAACCATCAGGATATTTACATCTTTCCGGATGTGTACTTTTGAGGAAAAGCTTTCATCTTGTTTTCTGAAAAATTCAAATTCCTTTCGAGCGAGGCTACTAAATTCAAGAGAATCTATGAGATCTTCAGAATTGCTTTTGGTCGTCTCCGGGACCTCATTCAGAAGCTGCTCTGCTTCAGAACATAATAACCTGTCAACACCTTTATAAAGCAGGATGCTGTTATAGAAAAAATTCCGGGTCCCGCGTTGACTTAGCATTGTGATCTGTTGATCCAGTTCTTCTCTTTTTTCCCTGAATAAATAGGAAATCGCAGGATCGTCAATATCTTCAATTTTTAGATTATACAGTTCCCTTTTCAAAACATCTGGATCTATTGGAAGTAACCTGTAATGGTAATTCAGTAATTTCTCATAATTGCTTTCAAAAAACGTCTTTTTGATTTCGTGGATGTTTGCAGGAGAAACCAGCCATAAGAATTGATATGACTGCTCTATCCTGGACAATTTCTTGTCGATCTCAAAAACTTTTTCTTTAAGGTATTTCTGACCTAAAGCGGCGTAACTTCCAATTCCGCTCGAGGTTTGTACTCTAATAAATTCATAGATCGTTTTGTGAAAAGCCAATATAAGATCATCCTTAAAGCTCCGGAAAAAAACGGGATATTCTTCTCCTTCTTCGCTTCTGTAGACCGGGGGAATTTCCAGCCCCAGCAATAAACTTCCCGAACCTTTTAATTCGGCTATTTCCAACAAAGGAACATTTTCAGCAGGATGTCTTTTACTGGTATTCTCAATTTTGGCCGGTTCCAGGGGGAGCATTTCATATTTACTGCCCAGATGATCCAGTTCGTTTTTAAAGACATCCAGTGTAGTAGGTAATTTATCTGCAGGACCTTTTATTTTAAATTGCCTGCTTCCAACATCGCCCGCAAATATTTCGAGCATGAGAAAAGTTTTGAATTTTGTGGCCATCGCGTCGGAAAGTTTGTAGAGAAGACGTTGGTATCCTTCAAAATCTTTATTTCCGATGATTAAAAATGAGGCCTCACTTAAAACGAATTTTACAGTTATTTGATCGTTGCTCTTTTCATCCTGCCTGTAAATGACCAGATAAGGCAATTCTTCGCTAAGATGAATATAACCGCCACCAGGCAGATGACATTCTAAAACGCCTTCCTCCTGTAGATTTTCAATCATGTTTGTGATGGAGGTGTCGCTTAGAGGTGATAAATCGTCTGTAGTGCTAACTTCCATATTGTATTGTGAATTTTTTATTTCAGGCAAATTTCCTTCTGGGGGAAATGGAATATATGGCCTGAAGGCTTTACTGTAAATGTAACAGATTATTATTTTTTCGTGGAATTTAGCAGCTGTCCTTAGGGGAATATTAGCAATACTTTAATAGATATTTTAGAACTCAGAGAGAGTAGGACCGAATGGTAGAATATTAATTTTTGCAAATAAAAAATATAATCCTTGGTCGCGTGATTGATAGAAAAGAAATAATTTAGCAGGAGGAGCTGTTTTTTCAGTATAAGGTCTGTAAAAAATAAAATTTTACATTAATAGTAACCGGTTAAGATGCTTTCCTTTTATTATAAAAAAGGAGACTAAATCAACTGAAATATTTGGATTTTTAAATGTTTTAACTGAATATAAATTCAGTCGTCATTAGGTAAAATGAGTGATAAATTTTCTCTTAGGCTGGTTACTGAACAGGATGTTCATGAGGTGTTGGATATCTACAAACCTTATGTGCAAAATACGATTGTTTCTTTCGAATATGACGTACCGACCATAGAGGAATATCTACAACGTATTAAAACTAATACTGTCGATTATCCCTGGCTGGTGGGTTTGAGAAACAAGGAGATCATTGGGTATGCATATGCTGGCAGGCACAGGAATAGAACAGCATATCAATGGTCCCCCGAATCTACTATTTACTTATCTCCTGAAGTTCATGGAAAAGGAGTTGCCCGGATCTTGTACGATACTCTTTTTAGACTACTGCGATTGCAGGGTTATTGTAATGTCTATGCCGGAATTGGTTTGCCCAATGACAGGAGTACCCGATTCCATAGGGCGTTAGGTTTTGAAGAAATCGGGATCTTTAAAAAAGTTGGATATAAACATGGTAATTGGCATGACACCCAATGGTTTCAGCTGCAGTTAAACGAACCGGTACTGGAGCCGCCAACTCCTAAGAAACTGGATGAGGTGAGGAATAGTGAAGAATTTAAATCTGTTATTACGACTGCAAACAAAAAATTAGCAGCAATTTAAACCGAGGGTATACAAGCAATAGTTGTATGATTAGGCTTCAGTTTTCGTACATTAAAAAATAGCTTCTTTAACGAATTTTTTCAGAAAAAGAGAAGGGTAGCTGTTACGAAGCTGAAGGTAGACCATCTGTTAATTAAATCCTTAAGCTCATATACCTGCGCGTTTAATCTTAGTAATTTCCTATTTTGGCTGACCATTAAAATTTTAATTTAAAGATTTTGATATCCGTATCTCATTCTGTTTACGCTTTAAAAGCATGTTATCATTCATTCATATAAATATCCGGTGAGGATGCGGAAACTGAAAATGAGATAGTATTACTTCTGGGGCTCTATGGGGGAAAGCACTGTTACAACAGCTAAAAAACGGATCGACACGATTGATGTATTGCGGGGATTCGCTCTGGCCGGTATTCTATACGCCCACATGGTAATTTGGTATACCGGCGCCGCATTGCCGCCAGAAGTTTACACCAGCTATGACAGTACAGCAGATGGAATCGCTATGGGTATTTTTGGTGCCCTGGTTTTCGGAAAGTTCTTTTCTGTTTTCTCCTTTTTATTTGGATTAAGCTTTTATCTTCATTTTAAAAAAAATAAATCTCGTAAAAGTCATCTTCCAAGATATGTATGGCGTCTATCCCTACTTTTACTTATAGGGGTAGTGCATCATATACTATGGCGTGGAGATATTCTTGCTATTTATGCGGTTCTAGGAATGGTTTTATTGCTTTTTCGCCACCTGCCCCCAAAAACAATTCTTGTTATGGGGGTGTTCCTTATCCTTAATATACCCACCCATGTATATGATCTTTTCGGAGAAGGAAATCCTGATATTTCAGTGAATTTTCCGATGGAGGAGGAGGCAAACAGGTATTATGAGCTTGTCCAAAATGAAGGGTTTATTACTGTTTTAAAAGATAACTGGTACTCCTGGCCATCTAAGATTGCGTATCAGCTGGAAAGTGGAAGATTATTAATGACCTTCGGATATTTCCTGCTAGGGTTTTACGCCGGCTGTACAAATCTTTTTACCTCCATAAGAAAAAACCTGGGAAAATTTACGTTATGGAATCAGATGCTGGAAAGGGTGATCCTTGTTCTGCTTCTGGTGGGAATTTTCATGTACCTGTTCGATTTGGTTACCATTCCTGAAATAAAAGTCATTCCCGAACTAAAATGGCTGGCAAGCTTCCTGTTTGATATATATAATGCCTGTCTTAGCATTTTTTATATCACCGGAGTTACCATTCTGTTTCGCAATAGTTTTTTCAGGTCGATCCTCCAACCGCTGGGTACGATGGGGAGAATGGCACTCACCAATTATCTGCTGCAAACATTCTTCGGACTTTTGCTTTTCTATCATTTTGGGCTAGGATTATTTGATAAAACCTCGCCGGCGATAAATGTAGTTTTAGGAGCCGGAGTATTTTATTTCCAGCTAAAATTCAGTCAGTGGTGGTTGAAAAGATACAAACAGGGACCTGTTGAATGGTTGTGGAAAGGATTGACTAATCTTGAATTTACTTCTTTAAAAAAACAAGGAACCATTTCAGCACCTCAGGATGTAAAAAGTTATTCAGGGAGTGGGTAAAAAGAAAAAATATTAACTTAAAAGCCACGAAGGAATATACTTTTAAATACCACCTTAGCTTAATAATTACTTATTATTACGCAGTATATTAATTCTTTTAATCAGCTCATATTAGAGTAGAAAACATTTCTTTTTTCAGAATTTTCTCTCTAACTTAGAGAGAGTTTTAAATATTGATTTTCAGACAATTAGTTTCACTTTTTTAAGTATATAAACCTCTAAAATCATAAGCCATGAAAAACCAAGAACAGAATTTTTTTTCAGATGAACGTGTGGGAATCCGGGATAAAATATTCAGGAATTCAGGAAATCCAGAAAAAGCTCTTTATAAATTTTCCAGTATTCCCGGAAGTAAGAGCCAGCGAATGACTCAAAACAATTTAAGTAAGAAATAGAAATTAATTTCTTCCCGGAATAGTACTTGAACAGTAGCGTTTACAAAAGCGAAAGCTGAAAAATTGCTGTTGTACTATTTATGAAGTCAATACATTTTAAATCTGTAGATACTCAGATTTTCCCAATTTTAATTTTAAGTCAAAATTACAGTCAAAAGCCCCTAAATTAAATGGGTTTTTGACTGTTAAATGATCGCAACAGATTTGCTCTCCGCTTAATCCCAGAAATTTCGGGGCTTTCAAAATTTTCTTTGGTGTTGTTGGCCGATGTGTTAACTTTTTAAATGATCTTTTCATCTCACAAATAAAAGTGATCAATTGCCATTGACATACTTGGAAAAGTATTTATAAAATAAAAGGCTTTTATTACGAGGGTTTTCTTCCATATCTCCAAAGACTATGACTGATCATTTTTCATTTTTTAAATAAATGCCAAAAAGGTATTTTAAGAATTGATAACTCTTGTTCCATAAAGAGTTAAAAAGGCTGGTATAATTTAACTTGTAAGGTTCTATCATCTTTGAAGTACGAAAGTCAAATCACTTATCCCTCTGAAGATCTTCTGATTTTTTGTAGGGTCTTTTCATTGTGATCTGCTCCGGACTGGTTAAGTAGTTTTGCAACCATCTCTCCCAAAACATCCTGTCCCTTGTCCATAAACTGCATTCTGCTCCACCTTATATCACACACTAATAAACCTTTTAAATCAAGGATAAATTTCTGATTTTGAACATACTTAACTGGTAAGGTATTTTTTTCCTGGAGTAGGGTAGTAGTATCTAAAAAATCCATAACAGTATTTTGGAGTTGCACAAAGTCATGATGAAT
The DNA here is from genome assembly GCF_014651535.1 of Salinimicrobium marinum. Classification (GTDB taxonomy): domain Bacteria; phylum Bacteroidota; class Bacteroidia; order Flavobacteriales; family Flavobacteriaceae; genus Salinimicrobium; species Salinimicrobium marinum. The sequence continues at coordinate 408,702 of NZ_BMXB01000002.1, read as the reverse complement.
TTACTACTCGGGAGTTATCTAAAAATTAAGTCATGATTATATTTAGATCACTGGGTTAAATAGCTACAAATTGTCGAAATACCTGTTCTTCACCTCTATAAAATTCTAATGGTTATGGAAAGTTGAGCAGTTCTCTATCTGAAATTAATCTTTATTTAAACAAAGCTTAAATTGAAATCAAGACAGGCATGGAAAGAATTGATTTGATTTGCTCCAGCCTGGAAAGCCTATACGAAAGCTTTCAGATTTATAGAATTTATAACCTAAAAAATTATTGATATAAGAGAAAACATCCCTTTGAATTAGCCAAAAAAATAGCCCATTCTGCTGCAACAGAATGGGCTTAAAAAGAATTAAACCAAAATTAATTATATAGTCAAATTGTAATGAATATAAAGCTACAATTTTTTACCCGATTTCCCTTTAGGGGGTTGACATATGGCATATTTTTCTTCCTTATACTTCAGGAGGGATACGCTTTTAAATTAAGTTATTCAGACTTCAATATTAAAAATTCCTTTGGAAATTCTGCCTCTTATCAGAGAATTGTTAGAGGGAGAGTGATAGATGCAGAGGGTATTCCCCTGCCGGGCGTAACTGTACAGGTTAAGAATACTTCAACAGGAACATTACTAATTTTGAGGGGGAGTTTAATCTTGAGGTTATTGATGAAGATCAAATTCTTGTTTTTTCCTATTTGGGTTTTAAAACTCAGGAAAAATTAGTTGGTTCCGAAACTGATTTCTTAATAACCCTCGACGAAGATGCGCAAGCTCTGGAAGAAGTAGTTGTAGTGGGTTATGGAACACAGAAAAAGGCTAACCTTACTGGAGCAGTAAGCCAGGTGTCTTCTGATGCCATTGAAGATCGACCTATTACCAATTTGAGCTCAGGCCTACAGGGGTTGATGCCGGGGGTTACTGTCACAGGAGCTTCAGGCGCGCCGGGGAACAATGGGGGTGATATCCGCATTAGGGGAATCGGTACCTGGGGAAATTCTAATCCATTAATAGTAATAGATGGAATTCCCGGGGGAAATTTGAATATATTAAACCCTCAGGATATTGAGAGTATATCAGTTCTTAAAGATGCTGCTTCTTCTTCTATTTATGGAGTAAGAGGTGCGAACGGTGTAATTTTAATAACCACAAAATCCGGTACTGCAGGTAAACCTACACTATCTTATAATAGCTACTATGGCGTTCAGACACCCACAGCCTTACCAGATAGGTTAGGTTCTCCAGAATATATGGAGCTTCTAAATGAAGCCCAGGTAAATGTAGGCCGTAATCCAACTTATACAGCAGATGAAATTCAGATTGCCAGAGAAGGGACTGATTTGAATTATTATGCGAATACTAATTGGATTGAAGAAGTTTATAAAGATTATGCTCCTCAGCAAAACCACAATCTGAGCGTAAACGGAGGACAGGAAGATTTTAATTATTATCTCTCCTACGGGCTCCTAAAAGAGGAAGGACTTGTAGTTGGCAATAATTATGAATCTCAAAGGCATAACGTTAGAGCTAAACTTAACACCACTGTTCTGGATCGTATTGACATCTCTTCCAACATAGGATATATTGACAGGAATTATATTGGATCTGCCGCAGGAACGGGGCCCCTTTATCAGGCCCTGACAATTATTCCACTGGTCCCGGTACGAAATACAGAAGGTGGTTGGGGGTACATAGGAGGTTCCAGTAATCCCGTCGCCGTAGCTACAGATTCCGGCACCAATGACTTTTCTTCTGAAGAATTCACCGGGAATGTTCAAGCTGCCATCAATCTTTTCAAGGGTTTTTTAATTAGAGGAAGATATGGCCTGGTGAAATATAATTCCCGGCGTAATCTTTTCGAAAGAACGATTAACTACTACAGTCCTGATACGGGAGATTTGGTTTGGCAAACAGGTTATCCAAATAAGATTACAACCAGTAGTTATAAAGGAACTTATCAAACTTTCGTTGGAACAGCTGAATATGACAGGACTTTTGCTGACACTCATCACATAACTGCTTTGTTAGGGATTTCTCAGGAGGAAACGGTTAATGATGATTTAGAAGCTTCAAGAACTAATTTATCATCTTCCTCTGTTGGACATATAAACCTTGGGACAGAGAACCAGTTAAATGACGGTAGCAATGCACAAAATGCCCTCCAATCTGTATTTGGAAGGTTAAATTATGGCTATAAAGATAAATACCTTGCGGAAATTAACTTTAGATATGACGGTTCTTCCCGTTTTGCCGAGGATGTCAGATGGGAACTCTTTTCTGCTGCTTCAATAGGGTGGGTATTCACGGAAGAAGGGTTTTTAAGGGATAACAACCTTCTGGACTTCGGAAAAATACGTGCTTCTTACGGTACACAAGGAAACGATCAGATAGCCAACTGGGCATACATGGATATTCTAGGACCTGTAAACACCATGCCTATTGGAGATCAATTGACCATTGGGTATCGACAAACCGTTGTGGGAAATCAACTTTTAACCTGGGAATCAGCAGAAAAGGCTAACCTGGGAATTGATCTAGCCTTTTTCAATAATAGGCTTACTACAACCGCCGATTATTTCGTGAACACCACAGAAAACATTCTCCTACGTTTACCTATCCCTGATGTGTTTGGTGGTCCGGATTATCCATACCAGAATGCCGGAAGTGTAGAAAACAGGGGATGGGAATTCCAAATGGGATGGCGTGACGACATCAATGATTTTAGTTATAGTCTGGATTTCAATATATCTGATGTTAAAAATAAAGTGACCGATTTGGGAGGTACAGAGCCTACAATAGGAGACCGGGTGAGAATGGAAGGAGAGCCACTTGATGCTTTTTATGGTTTGGTAGCGGACCGAATCGCACAGGAATCTGATTTTACTTATAATGCAGAAGACGATTCTTATACACCGAATTTTCCATACATCCAGGGAGATCCGGTTCAACCGGGAGACCTTATTTACCGGGATTTAAATGGTGATGGTGAAGTTGATCTTGTAAATGACAGGAAAGTAATAGGAAGCCATATACCGAGATATACCTATGGATTCCGGGGTTCAATGGCATACAAAGGTTTTGATCTAAATTTCTTCCTTCAGGGTGTTGGGGAAGTAAACGGGCTTTTAACAGGGTCTGCACGCCACGCCTTCATCAGCGAAAGTGCAATGCCTCAGGAAATCCATCTGGACCGATGGACCCCTGGAAATACAGATGCAACTTACCCAAGGCTAACCTATCAGCAATCGTATAACCAACGTCTTTCTACCTACTGGCTGGAAGATGCCTCTTACCTACGACTAAAGAATGTTCAAATTGGATACACCCTTCCAACAGGATTAAGTGAAAAGTTTAAGGCAGAACGTTTCAGAGCCTATGTCTCAGCTGAGAACTTATTCACTGTTTCAGATTATTTTTATGGATATGACCCTGAGTCTCCTGTAAGTAGCGGAAGTTTTTACCCACAGGTAAAGACCTTTACAGTTGGCCTAAATATTAATTTAAAATAAAACACCAATGAAAAATATAATTTATTGTTGCCTGGCCGGATGTTTATTTTTCTTCAGTTCTTGTGAAGAAGATTTCCTGGACAGGTCTCCGACAGATCAACTCACCAATGAAAATTTTTGGGAAACAGAAGAGCAATTAATTTTAGCGGCCAATGGATTGTACGCTAATGTTAAAGCAAAAAATACAGTTGATATGGAAAACATGGGGGATAATACCTTATGGCCTTCATCAACACAATACCAACAAATTGGTAGTGGTAATTACGGACCAGATCAAAATACACTAAATACAGAGTGGACAACCCAGTATCGTGGTGTGCGACAGGCTAACGCTTTTCTCGAAAATTACCATAAAGCAACCTTACATGATCCTGCCCTGGCAGAGCGTCTTGCTGCAGAAGTAAGGGTTATACGAGCATTAATGTATAGTTACCTTACGAACTTCTGGGGGGATGTGCCTTTGGTCACAGAAACCCTAACCATAGAGGAATTAATGGTCCCCCGGGATCCTCAGGAAGAAGTGGTGGATTTTCTTCTCAACGATCTGGAGGATGCAGCAATGAACCTTCCCTCGGAAATACCTTCCGGAGAAGATTTAGGAAGAATGAACAGAGGGGCCGCTTTAGCTCTCAAAGCCAGAATAGCACTTTATAGCGGCCGTTTTGAGGTCGCCGAAAAAGCAGCTAGAGACGTTATGGATATGGGCGTTTATGAGTTGTTTGACACAGGAAATCCTGAGAGGAACTACTATGATCTTTTCACCTATGCCGGTAAATTATCAACTGGAAATAATAAAGAAACCATTATAGCCAGAACTTCCCTAATGGAGGTAGATATGCATAATTTGTCCCGGGAAATTCACGTGCCAGACCAAGTAATAAGGTGGAATCCTACTAAATCTCTTGTTGATTCTTACTTAATGATCGATGGACTACCTATAGAGGATTCCCCATTGTATGGAGTTGAAAATTATCAGGATGTTTTTGAGAATCGTGACCCACGAATGTCTCAGACCATTTTAGAGCCGGGTGCAGAATGGGGAGGACGATATGACGGACAGGAGGTAAATGAGACTCCAGAGATTTTTAGAATCCCTAAATTTCTCTCTGATAGACGAGGAGCCGTAACCTTAACAGGATATTATTTCACGAAGTATGCGGAATTGTCTGCTGTCCCAACCTATCGTCGTGATGCTAATGATTTTCACCTACTCAGGTATGCAGAAGTGTTACTTACTTATGCTGAGGCCAAACTTGAACAGGGTACATTAACCCAGGAAGATTTGGACAAGTCTATTAATCTTTTAAGGGATAGGGTAGGAATGAAGCATATGGTCATCTCGGAAATCGAAGCTAACGGACTTGACCTGCGTGAAGAAATACGCAGGGAAAGAAGAGTTGAACTGGCATTGGAAGGACAACGATATTTCGATATTAAGCGTTGGAAAAAAGGGGAATTACTGGCACTGGACGTTAAAGGTACCAATGTGAATTGGCTTCCGAATCCGGATACTGCCGGAAATTTAAGAACTGATGAAGAGGGCTTTATAATTGCACATACAGGAAGAACTTTTGATCCCTCCAGACATTACTTATGGCCGGTACCATTGCCTCAATTAGAACGCAACCCGGATTTGACGCAGAATCCAGGCTGGTAGTGCAAATTAAATTTCAATTTTATTCATTTAATTTGGGAATCCATCAGCATTTTAAAAACAAGAATATATAATGATTGCAACTCAAAATAAGATAAGACTTGCAGGAATAGTGAAGGAGGAAAGAGGGCTTCCTAAAATTTAAATATTTCAAACCTATGATACATTTAATTATAATACGGATTGTGGCCTGTTTAATTGTTATTAGCCTAAATGCTCAGAACGAAAAGAACGGAGGTTTTTCCACTTTTGATGACAAAAGGCAGAATGAAGAACAAGGGGAGGTAAGCCTTCGGATTATGGCATACAACATCCACCACGCCAATCCTCCTTCCGAACCCAAAATTATTGATTTAAAAGCCATTATTCGGACTATAAAAGCACAGGATCCAGATGTACTTGCTTTACAGGAAGTTGATGCAAACACCACCAGATCAGGAGCGGGGAATCAGGCAGAAATAATTGCCAACGAATTAGGTATGGAAGTGTATTTTGGAAAAGCCATAAATTATGACGGAGGAGTCTATGGAGTGGCAGTGTTATCAAAATATTCCATTTCAGAAGCGCGAGTTCATGCTCTTCCTACTGCTCCAGGGACTAATGGAGAACCTCGCGTCCTGGCAACAGTGAAAATCTCACTTCCAGATGACAAATCTTTCCGGTTTGGAAGTACACATCTTGATTCACAAAGAGATGATACAAATCGTTTACTTCAAATCCAGGAGATAGTCAACATCGCATCTCAGGAACCTTTGCCTATGATAGTGGCAGGCGATTTTAACGCGACACCAAATACAGAGGTGATAAACCATTTGGACCAGTTTTTCACAAGGACGTGTAACGATTGCGAACCTACAATTCCGGTATTAAAACCAGAAAAAGCCATTGATTTTATAGCATTTAAGCCTAAAGAAAATTTCAGCATAGAATATCATAAAGTAATTAATGAAACCTACGCTTCAGATCATCTCCCAGTCATGGCAGTTCTGAAGTTGAATCAAAAATAATATTTATACACATGGACAAATTTTTCACTACGTGTGCTTTATTCGTATCAATAAATTTTTTTGCTCAAACTACTGCCACCGGTTACGTTTTTGAAGATTCCAATCAAAACGGCAAAAGAGACAGAAGAGAAAATGGACTTTCGGATGTTGCGGTAACCAACGGACATGAAGTGGTTCTTACCGATGCTTCTGGGAAGTATGAACTGCCTGTGGGGGAGGACAATATCATTTCAGTTATCAAACCTTCGGGATATAGCATTAGAACAAACAAAGATAATTTACCTCAGTTTTTCTATATCCATAAACCGAATGGTTCTCCCAAAGCAAAATTTAAAGGAGTAGCTCCTACCGGACACCTTCCAAAATCGATAGATTTTGCACTGATTCCTTTAGAAGAAACGGAAGAATTTACGGCCCTAATTTTTGGAGACCCTCAACCATATACCCGGGAAGAAGTAGATTTTTTTTCTAAAGGAATTGTTTCAGAAGTTGAAGGAATTGAAAATGTCTCTTTTGGATTAAGTTTAGGAGATCTGGTAGGTAATGATCTGAGTTTGTTTAATCCATATATCCAGGCAGTAAAAAGAGTGGGGATCCCATGGTACAATCTTCTTGGAAACCATGATTTGAACTTTGATGCAGAAACAGATGAAATGGCTGATGAAACTTTTGAAGCTCATTTTGGTCCGGCAAATTATGCTTTTAATTATGGGAAAGTTCATTTCATTATTTTAGACGATGTTCTCTATCCTGATCCAAGGGATGGCAAAGGATACTGGGGTGGCTTCCGGGAAGATCAACTTCAGTTTATTGAAAATGATCTCAAATTTGTTCCCAAAGATCATTTGATAGTTTTAGCTTTTCATATCCCCATAAGCGAACCAGATGGAGATAATTTCAGAGATGAGGACAGGAAGAGGCTTTTCCGTTTACTTCAGGATTTTCCTAATACGCTGTCTCTTTCAGCTCATACCCATATCCAGAAGCAGGATTTTTTTGGAGCGGAGGAAGGATGGCTCCAGGGAAAACCGCATCACCATTATAATGTTGGCACCACCTCCGGAGACTGGTATTCCGGAAAGTTAGATGAAGAAGGAGTTCCTGTTTCTACGATGAGAGATGGAACGCCAAAAGGATATGCATTCATAAATTTTAATGGAAATGAATATAACATACGTTATAAATCTGCCGGGGACCAAAATGATTTCCAGATACAGGTTTTCGCACCAAAAGTGGTAGCTAAAGGTAGAAATACACAGGCAGGAATTTATGCTAATTTTTTTATGGGAACCGAAGGAAATGATGTTAGGTATAGGATTGACAATGGAGCATGGAAAGCTATGAAATACGTGGAGGAACCAGATCCTTCTTATTTGATGTTGATCAACGAATGGGATACAACGGAAGAACTTATGCCTGGACGGAGATCTTCAAATGCTGTAAAGAGTGAACATTTGTGGCGTGGGAGTATACCAACAAATCTGGAAACAGGAGAGCATGTAATTGAAATTAAAGCCACAGATATGTTCGGGAATAATCACAAGGCCACCAGCAGTTTCAGACTGGAAGAACCAAAAAATTAATTTTTACATAGTTAGTTGGAGAACCTGTCGAAGCTTCTTTGCAGAGGCAGGTTTTTTATGCGATTTCTTCATAAAAATATTTTTGGTTACCACTTAAAATCCAGTTTTTACTCGCTTAATAAATTATTTAAATTTTTTACTCCTCTAAGGCTACTTCTCATGAAAAAGCAAATTGTTAGATCTCCTTACAGGTAAGCCAATTATTTCGATTTTCTTTTCTCTGGACTACCGGCATCCGCTTTTTAGTTTTATGAATTTTATCTCATCAATTCATTTGCTTCAGTGGTGAGGATAGAGTAGAAGTAAATAAGTTCATTATTTAAAGGGTTTCTATTGTTGGAATAAATCCCTGGTATAGCAAATATTTCCTGGTCATAGGATTGATCTGATATTTCTGCTTTTGTTTTCCTATAGAATCCAGCCTTTGCCCTAAAAATAGCCACTGGTTAAAATAAGACAATGGTTTTGTACAGAATTCCTAAAAACCCATTTTTCATAAAGGTTTCAATTATTGCATTGAGCGTCATCTTTTTTATTTTCTCATCTATGACCCAGACAGGGATTAAGCCCAGTGAAACATTTCTATTTCTTCATGATATTCATTCAGGATTACTGGAGTTTTCTGAATTCCGGCATTCAGTTTGTACGATAACACCTATAATCTAATTAAAATCAGCTATTAAAACTAGCGGAAATTGTTAACCACCCTCCTCAATTTCTTCTCTTATATTTTCAAGATATGCAAGCTCCATCTCACTGTTGAAATAGAGATCCTGATCTTCTGGATTCCTTTTTATAATTTCTAAAAGTTCTTCTATTCTATGGTATATCATTGGTAAATTCATGGCGTATTATTTTTTATATTCTCTTCACAGGACTTACATAGTCCTTAAAAAATTGGATTCAAAAGATGTGCCGAAACCATTGAACGACATAAAATTCAGGCAATCAACAATTTTTTATATTTAAAGCTTCGAGCTATTCTTCTCATTCAATATTCTATATAGTTGTAAAAGATCCACCTGGTCTGGCAAAAGATTTAGATGATAGAAATAAAACCATTCAAAAGCTCCTGAACCTTAGAATAGAGATATTTAAATGATCCAGAATATGCCGGTGGAAATGCTCGAAACCTACTTTGGGAAAAATGGCAGGACCATTTTGAAAAGAGGGAACGGAAATCCATTTATAAAGAATAAATTTTTCCTAAGGATACCATCAATGTGATAAAGCTGCATGCCACCTTGATGGCTATGGCATAGAACCCTGCTTTCCAGTTAAGAAGAGGGAAATAGCAAATTTTCATAAAAGTGTGAAAATTCAATATTCAGATTTTCAGAACTACACCATTCAGGCTAAAGTTTCTTATACCAGTGCAGACCATTTAAATATTCCAATGATAATGCGGCTCTTTAAACAGTTGTATAACCGGCGGCTACTTATAAGGCTTATTGGCATAAAATTCCACGGCCTTGTTAGAGGAGATTACCAGATCAACCTATTTGATGATTCCGAAGCTACGGGTGTTAACAATATTTTATTATATAAAAAGATGTCTTCCAAACCTGAAATCTTAATTTTAAAAAAACACAACGTATTCTTATGTATTCCAATTTACGCTATTTATTTATTATAGGATTCTTTTACATTGGCGTAGGTTCCGGTTTTACTGTAAGGGCTCAGGAAACTCCAGAAGTTTCTGTTGGTGGGGCATTACGATTTAATTACAACCTTTCCTCCTGGAAACCGGAACAAAAGACACGAGGCGGAGATTTTGGCTATGATTTATTCCGAATAAATGCAAATGCTTCATTTAAGGGAATATATCTTAATGCGGAATATCGATTGTATTCTGATGCCTTTGGTGGTGGTATGCTAAAGCAAGGTTGGTTTGGCTATCGTTTTAATAGAAATGATGAGTTGCAGGTAGGACTTACACAGGTGCCTTTTGGTATTCAACAATATAATTCCAATAACTGGTTCTTCAATCTGTCATATTATGTGGGACTGGAGGACGATCATGACATGGGTATTAAATACATTCATAGCGGAGAAAAATCAGAATACCACCTAGCTTTCTTTAAAAATGCTGAAGAAATGCGCTTCGGAAATAATACAGAAATCTCCCATAGCAGATATTCATATGATGTTGCAGGAAGGAATAAAGAAATTAATCAGTTCAACGGAAAATATGTTTTTAAATTCGGGGATAATATCAAGCATAGGTTAGGTATGTCTGGACAGTATGGAAGTCTATATAATCTTGACACTAAAAAAACTGGTAACCACCACGGATTTGCGCTGCATTATGAAGGCACCTATAAGAACTGGAACCTAAAAGCTGAAGCCATGAATATTAGCCATAACCCTCAAAATTTAGAGAAAGCTTCAAGAGAGGTAATTTCCATGGCAGCATATGGTGCCGAGTATGAAGTTGCTGCCGATTTTAATATGTATACTTTGACCCTTGCCAGGTTAATACCCATTGAATGGGGGCCAATGTCTGCACTTCAGGTCTATAATGATTTTGGGTACATGCAGAAGCATAAAACTGGTTTTGAAGATTCTTATATGAATGTAACAGGGGTACTGGTAACTACAGGTAATATTTATACGTATATTGATTATGCTGCAGGTTATAATCATTCATGGCTGGGAGGAAACTATGTAAACGATTTTAGCAGGGGAACGCCTGATGCCACTTGGGAAGCACGGTTTAATATAAACATTGGCTATTACTTTTAATACGAACACAGCTTTACAAAAGCTTATTATAAAAATACAATATGGCGAAGAAAATTATTAGAAGCGACGAGAGAAAATCAATAATGGGATTGGATATAAACGGTCCGGTTTTCTTTACCTCCTCTATTTTTATAATCGTAAGCATCACGCTTACTCTTATATTCCGGGAGCAGGCTGAAAATTATTTTAATGAAATTCAGGATTTTATTTCTAACACTGTCGGCTGGTTTTTTGTGCTTTGTGTAAATATCTTTTTAATTTTCGTTGTTTATCTCGCTTTCAGCAAATATGGAGATATTAGAATAGGCGGAAAGGATGCCAGACCGGAATTTAAAACCCTCTCATGGTTTGCTATGCTTTTTAGTGCCGGTATGGGGATTGGCCTATTGTTCTGGAGTATTGCGGAGCCAGTTACTCATTTTATGACTCCCCCTTTAGCAGCTGGAGGTACTCCGGAAGCAGCCCAGGAAGCAATGAATTTTACTTTTTTGCATTGGGGTTTTCATGCCTGGGGAGTATACGCACTGGTTGGTCTTTCTCTTGCCTATTTTACTTATTCACACGGATTGCCATTGACAATACGATCTGTTTTTTATCCCTTGTGGGGAGATAAGATCTACGGTAAAAGAGGGGATATTATCGATATTTTTGCTGTCTTAGCCACGCTTTTTGGGTTGGCCACCTCTCTGGGGCTTGGGGTACAACAAATAGCTGCTGGCCTGGAGCACGTATTTGGCCTTAGTAGTGGGATAGTTACACAGGTATCTCTTATTGTCGGAATTACCTTTATAGCTACACTTTCAGTAGTGCTAGGAGTAGATAAAGGGGTCAAGTTTTTGAGCGAATGGAATATGAGAATTGCAGTAGTTCTACTGCTACTGGTAGTACTTCTGGGTCCGACAATATTTATATTTCAGTCTTTTGTGCAGAATACGGGTAACTATTTCTATAGCTTTCTTGAGATCGCTACCTGGACAGAAAGTTATACGGGAAATGACTGGCAGAACGCATGGACCGTATTTTATTGGGGCTGGTGGATTGCCTGGTCGCCATTTGTGGGAATGTTCATAGCTCGCATTTCCAAAGGCCGCAGTATTAAAGAATTTATTCTGGGAGTACTTATAGTACCCTCTTTAATTACATTTTTTTGGATTACTGCTTTTGGAAGTACTTCTATTCAACAGGCTTTGGTTGGAGATCTTTCGGTATTAAATGCAGTTGAAGACAACGTGGCCACGGCGCTTTTTGTTTTTCTGGAAGATTATCCCTTTGCCGTGGCTCTTAATGTGATTGGAGTAGTACTTATTGCTGGATTTTTTGTCACCTCTTCAGATTCAGGTTCCCTGGTAGTAGACAGTCTTACTTCAGGAGGAAAGATAGATGCTCCGGTAGGGCAGAGAATATTCTGGGCGGTTGCTGAAGGAACTGTGGCCGCTGTCCTGCTCATTGGAGGAGGTTTACAGGCTCTGCAAACAGCTTCCATAGTGACTGGTCTCCCATTTGCTTTTATTCTATTGTTTATGTGCTACTCCCTATACATCGGCCTCCGGGATGAACATCAGCAAACAGAAGAACGCAAAACGCAAAAGGAATGGGAAAGCTATGAGGCAAGGGTTGCAGATATTATTAAAAAACGAAATGCAGGAAAACAATCACCAAATCTTTAATCTTCTGTTATGAAAAAGAATTATAAAAATATACTCGTCGCACTTGATCTTTCAGATATGGATGAAGTGCTTATAAAATATGCATCTTTTATTGCTGAAACGTTAAAGGCAGAAAAAGTATATTTTGTTCATAATATTAAGAAATATGAAATATCCGAACTCTTTGATGAGCAGCTCAAAGATGTAAATCTCGATGAAGTTATTGGAGATGAGCTTAATGAAAAGGTGGAAGAAAATTTTACGGCAGGTTCGGAATGGGAGGTATTGATCTCTGAAGATCCTTACAGTGAATCGCTGATAAAATATGTAGTTGATAAATATGCAATTCAACTGGCAATCGTAGGGAACAAGAAGCATGAAAATGGAACGGGCCTGGTAAGCGGGAAATTACTTCGGCTTTTGAGATGTGATATTCTGGCAGTACCTCGTTTGGCTAAAACAAAAATTCGGGAAATTTGGGCCGGTACCGATTTTTCGCCTGATTCCCGAAAAATATTTACCGTAACCAAAACTTTGCAGGAGGAGAAAGGATCATTTCTAAGACTGATTCACGTTTATAGCGTACCTGTACAATTTTCCCCGTATGTATCGCCCGAATCTATGGCTCCTAAAGTAGAAAAACATGTAAAGGAGAAAATAGAAAAATACATTAAAAAACTCGATTATACAGAACCTATTGAACCATTGGTTTTTCTTGGAAGGGAATCTGGAGCGGCACAAAAGATCATTGCCAACATCAAAAAATCTAATGCTGACCTTCTGGTAGTTTCTGATAAAGGAGGAAACACTTTTTCCCCATTTGCTGTAGGAAGTGTTACAGAAGAGTTATTTAATGCAAATTACGGGATACCATTATGGGTGGTGAAATAAACAACTACAAAGGAATACGGGGATAATTCTGTATTTCTTTTTCTTCTCCATCTTTGATATTAATAATTTTACTTGGCCTGCTGTTTCTGGCTACTTCCCTGGCTTTGGTATGAGCTTCATCTTCGTTCTTAAATGCCTGGATAAATTTTCCGTCATGGTTGAATACATGCCATTCCTTTTTTTCTTCACTCCAATGTACCCTGAAGGTTCTTTCGGCGTGGGCATACGGTTTGTTTCGTATGAGGTCTAGAATTATTTTTCCATCGCTAAAATTTCCATCAGGGTACGGCATTGGCAGAAGGGCGAAAAAAATATAATAAAGAGAGAAATAAGTAAATTGGTATGTGAACATGTTGGTATCAATCAACTGCTCCTCAACCAGGATCATTACAGCTAGAACACCTAAAATGTTAAATAAGCTTCCACCAAAGAAAATGAGGATATTGCTCCATTTTCTCTTTATTCGTAAATTTTCGAAAATACATAAGCCGTACCAAAAGTAATACTTGCGCACTTCTAACATTCCCCATTGGAAAATCGGTTTTCCGGTACCTAAACTGACTTTGATATTTTTTCCACCAAACAACCATGCAAAAAATACATGTCCTCCCTCGTGTAAAATTGAAATCAATGGCATAACCAGAAAAAAAGCCAGGAAAAACTTCGGGATATCGCTTATACCAAACATGATAATTATTTTTCAAAACTCACACATTCTCTGTGAATATTTCTAACTGTATCATCTATTCTCTGAACAACAAGTCGCAAAGATTATGAAATCTATTAAGCCGAAAAAGTCATTTAACAGGTTTTAAGAGAGGTATATAGATAAGTTTCTTTTCCTTAAGCTTGAGACAGGCCTGGTGAATTTGGGAACGGGTAATTTCCAGTATTTGGTTGATTTGTTTAACTTCTCTGGAATTTCCTTTGACTTTAGCTTTTTTACTGTCCTAGAGACCTGGATCTACTTTGACGTCAAGGTGAAGTTCACTCTTTTCCCATTTGAGAAAGTCTACCATGAAGATCAGTTTTATTGCCTTTTATACGCGGTTTGTTGACCAAAAATGAATGGAAAAGTGTTTCCGGTCTTCAGAGTTGTCGTCTTTTAATGAACTAAACCGTTAGATGAGAGTCAAATCCATTATTAAAAAGCAAAAAATCACAACAAAAACGTACTAAAAATTATTGACCTAATTGCGAACTAATTAACCATATTTTCTTGGATATTAGATATCAAAAAAAATAAAGCCCTTGAAAGTCAAGGGCTTTGCTGGTATTTAAATATTAAAAAGTGATCGCGACAGGATTCGAACCTGTGACCGTCTGCTTAGAAGGCAGATGCTCTATCCAACTGAGCTACGCGACCATTTTAGCGGTGCAAATATAATGAGCTTTTCAGAAAACACAAGCTAAAATTTAATTTTATTCCACTAAATAATTTCCGTTCTATGCAGGCCTTATCCAACCTGCTGAAAATAATGATGTTATTGTCGAATAATTTTTTAAGAAAATTTGAAATTCAATTGAAATAGCAGAAAAGAATGGAGCAGTTCTTGTTTCATTGTTATACTTAATACAATTTTAACAAACGAATGGTAGTAGTGAAGAAGGCTTCTGTTATTTTTGCTGTTTAACAGAATGATCATATGGATTTATCGAAGATAAAATTAGTAGTAACTGATATGGATGGAACTTTGCTTAACAGCAAAGGTGAAATTGATAAGGGTTTCTACCCTTTATTGGAAAAATTAAGAGAAAATGATATTACTTTTGCTGTTGCCAGTGGGCGACAGTACTACAGCTTAAAAGAAAAACTTCACAAAGTGCAGGAAGGGCTTGTATTCATTGCGGAGAATGGTGCTATTATAATGGAAAATAATGAGCAAAAGCACATTCAGCCCATAGCCAGAGAAAAAGCACTGGAAGTGATTCAAAAAGTCAGGGAAATAGGAGGGAAGTACCTTATTTTATGCGGAAGAAAATCTGCTTACATTGAAGAAACAGATCCGCAGTTTATGGATCCGTTTTTAAGGCACTATGAGAAATACGAAGTGGTACCAGATATTACTAAAGTAGAAGATGATGAGATCCTGAAGATTACGATCTGCGACTTATCAGGTGCCGAAGCGAACAGTTATTCTCATGTGAAGCATTTTACAAAGGATTTCCAGGTAAAGCTTTCAGGAGAGATTTGGATAGATTTTACAGACAAAGATGCGCAAAAAGGAAATGCTTTGAAGAAGATCCAGGAGCTAAAAAATATCACTGCAGAGGAAACTATTACTTTTGGAGATTATTTAAATGATATTGAACTGTTTGATCATTCAGCCTTTAGTTTTGCGATGGGGAATGCTCATGAAGAAGCCAAAGCAGCTGCAAAATATTCTACTGAAACCAACGATGAGCTGGGAGTACAGAACGTCCTTGAGCGATTGATCCAGGGCAGGGAGACACTGCAACCCAAAGAACAGGAATAACTTAAGATGCTTTCCTGAATCAGATTTTTTCAATCCTTAAAAAAGCAACTTTAAAAATTTAAATTTTTATAATATAAAAAGCCCTGAAAAATTTCTCTTTCAGGGCTTCTTTTGTAAAAATTGTGAGACTTCTAATATTTGGCAGATTCACCTTCTCCCGGCAAACTGTTTATAATGAATTCTCTAATATCATCATTTGCATTTTTCAGATCTTCGCTTCTCAGGTACATCATGTGGCCACTTCGATACCCTTTAAAGCTTAATCGATCCTTCATTTTACCGCTTGGATCTAGCTGCCACATGGAATACTTCGCATTAAAGTAGGTAGTAGCACCATCAAAATATCCGCTTTGTATCATTACATCAAGATTCGGGTTTTGAGCCATGGCCTGCCGAAGGTTCTCGCCCGTATTATTTCTGCTTCGGTCCCAAGGATGTACCGGGCCAAACATATAATAGGTTAGATCTGTTTTGAAATTAAGATCTTCAGCTAAATAATGATTTATGGCCGGGGTAAAGGAGTGTAGCCAGGAAGTCAATTCAGCATTATAATCGGGAGAATCTCCGGCTTCCTTACGATCTACTCCCAGATACCGGGAATCAAGTCTGCCAATGGTGGTTCCGCCTTTTTCCCTCAACAACTCTTTCCAGAACGATCGGAAAGGTACTTCCAGATTGTTCTGAAGAATTACTTTTTCTGAAATTCCCGAATAAAATGACATTTTTGAAGCTATTTCCTTTCTTGCTTCTTCCTCCATGAATCCGCCTTTTATCAAAGCAGGCAGGAGTTCATTTATGGCATATTCTTCTACTTCGGGAAGTAATTCTTCCTCAAGATCCATTTCCTGCAATTCTGGAGCGAGTGTATTATGGTACCATGCAGCTGCTGCGAAGTATGGAAGCCTGTTAGCGACTTCTACAGGTCCTTCGCGGTCAATACCAATTTCTGTAGGAGAAACGAGGATAACCCCATTTAAATACATCCACTGACTGTTTTGAAGTTCCAGCGCAAGCCCTGAAACACGGGTAGTTCCATAACTCTCACCAATCAGGTATTTCGGCGAAAGCCATCTGCTGTTGCGGGTCACGAAAGTATTGAGCCATTTACCAAGATAACTGATGTCTGCATTCACTCCAAAAAACTGACTCCGGTCTCTTTTTTCGCCGTTTTCAGGTTCTATAATTCGGGAATATCCGGTATTTACAGGGTTAACATATACAATATCGGCAATATCTAAAATAGAATGCGGATTTTCTTTTATTCCGTAAGGCTGAACAGGAAAACCTTCATCATCAATTTTCAGTACTCTTGGGCCAGTATAGGCAATATGCATCCAGACAGAGGCTGAACCGGGACCACCATTAAAGGAAATCACCAGTGGCCTGTTAGAATCGTCTTTAAGTCCGCTACGTTTGTAATACGTGTAAAACAGTGATGCGACGGGTTCTCCTTCATCGTTCCAGACAGGCTGCATTCCTGTGGTGGCCGTATAGGAAATTCGCTGGCCCTTTATGGTGACATTGTGGGATGTGGTAACCGTGGTGTCTACGGGAATTTCAATTTGCTGACTTTTTCCCTCTGAAAAGATCAGGAGACAGGTGAAGATTAAAAAAGAAAGTTTTCTCATGATGGAATTTTGGTTAAAAAGCTAAAAATAGCATTTTATAACCAAAATTCCTTTACCTAAAAATCGCTTTTGCAATGGCTGAAAAACTTAAAAAGTATACCTAAAGCTAAGACCCTGATACTGATTGCCAAAATGATTTCCAAAAGTAGGAGTAAGGCTTAAATTTGCATTTTCTTTTTTATGAAGTTCGGGAATAAGAATACCGGATAAGGCACCTACACTATAGCCAACAATATTATCTGTAAGAAAATGTTTTCCCGCATCGTGACGCAGATAACCAACCCAAGCAGGTACTAAAGCAGCTGCAGTCCACACGTACGGCCTTGCCCATGAATCCGGGTGAAAATCGTTAAAAACTTTTGCTGCAAAAAAAGTGGCGGCAGCTGTGGCAGCTGTGTGTCCGGCAAAGAAGGAACGGGTAGAACTAGGTGAAGTCTTTTCATGCATAGGCGCATCGTCACTATAGACCATTGGTCTGTACCTGTCAATTAACCCAACTGAAAGTGTATACAAAGCTCCCGTAGTCGCCATAGTTTCAATATACATTACCGAAATCTGACCTATATGTGATCTTTGGTCATTATCTGCCAGCATCATAACAACGGGCACAGCAAAAGACCCCAAAAAGGGATAGTAACTCAAATCATCTGCACTCGCGGAATAATTTCCGGCAGACCACCTGTCGATAGCCCAGATGTCATCTTTATCAAGGTTGTTCACTTCCTCTTCAGTCAACCCTTCTTTTTCCTGAATAAGATAGAATCCTACTCCGGTTAAAGCCAAGCTACCGCCCAGGTAAGGTCCATCAACTCCCCAGTTTAATTCGTAGGGAGATTCAGAAGTAGAAAAGTTAGTTTGAGAATAGGATGAAAAAGTAATTATTGTGAATAGAAGTATAAAAAATCTGGTCATGATAAATAGTGCTTTTACTCAAATCTCGTTCATATTATTGGGAAATCCTGAGTCTTTAACCAAAATATAAGAGCTTCAGGAGAATTTTCAGAAAACATTAAACTTTTTTAATTCACAGCTATACCAGTACTTACACATTTTTGGCATCAAAAAAGAAACCGTCTTAAAAGCATTTTTTCGTCAACCTGTTCCCAAAGCTTCGGGTGCATCATGTTCTAATAACTTCTGAATTATTTCAGAATAACGAAATAAAAACTTTCGAGACAGTCTCTTTATTTAGTTCATCAAAAAATTGATGCTAAGCTTTTTGAGCTTCTTTTTGTTTTTTATGACTAAACAAGTTGTACTCCTTAATCATAGCTGTGGTTTTTTCCGGAAGCATTTCTTCCCAACCACTTTGGCCACTCGCGATCATTTGCAGTACTTCTCTTGAATATATATCGAGGATATTAGGATCATAATCCTGAATATCGACCACCTTACCATTATATTTAAAGAACTTGTACAGCTCTTTCATTCTTGGATGTACCTTTAGGTCTTCACTTGTGGTAATCTCACCGGTATCTTTATCTTTAAGAGGGTACAGATAAACTTTTAAGTCTTTAAAGAATAATTTACCAAAAGCTTCCAAAATACCACCACTTAAGTGACGGTAGTATTTCTCATCAAAAATATCCACCAGGTTATTTACGCCCATGGCAAGCCCCATTCTTTCTTTAGTATAACGGGAGAAATATTCAACCACGCGATAATACTCCTGAAAATTGGAGATCATTACGGTTTGTCCCAGGGAACAAAGCAATCTAGCACGGTCCATGAAATCCCTTTCATCAATTTCTCCTTCGGCTCGTAAATTGGACAAGGTAATTTCAAAAATAACTTCAGTATTTTCCTGAGAAACCCTGTTTTCTTTTAGGAAAAGATCGAGAGACTGCTTGTACATATCCATATTGACCTTGGTAACCGGCCTGAAACTTCCTCTTAAAGCAAGAATGTTCTTCTTGTAAAGAATTTTAGCAGGCAGGACGTTGTTACCATCCGGTGCAAACATTACGGCATCGGTCATTCCGTTTTTCACCAGCTGTAGACTCATCAGTCGGTTATCTACTTTTTCAAAACGTGGTCCCGAAAAGTTGATGGTGTCAATTTCTATCTGATCTTTGTCTATATGATCATATAAATACCGGAGCAACTTTTTAGGATTATCATATTTATAATAAGCCCCATATATCAAATTCACTCCGAGAATCCCTAAAGTATTTTGTTGTAAGCGAGCATCGTTTTCGTGAAACCTTACGTGAAGAATTATTTCATTGTAATCTTCCTCAGGATGTACCTGATATCTGATCCCAACCCAACCATGACCTTTGTATTTTTTGGCAAAATCTATGGTCGCTACCGTATTGGCGTATGTAAAGAAAAGTTTATTAGGATGTTTCTCACGTGAAATACGCTGTTCGATAAGAGTTGTTTCGTGGGAGAGCATCTTTTTCAGTCGCTCTTCGGTCACATATCTTTTATCTTCCTCAATGCCATAAATAGCATCACTAAAATCTTTATCGTAGGCACTCATTGCTTTCGCAATCGTTCCCGAGGCACCACCCGCTCTAAAAAAATTACGTACGGTTTCCTGACCGGCTCCAATTTCAGAAAAAGTCCCGTAAATATTTTCGTTGAGATTTATGCGTAATGCTTTACTTTTTATTGAAGGAACGTTCTCAAATTCACGATCCCCCATAATGGTGATAGGCATAGCTTTTTTTTTAAAATGAACTTTTATTAAGTCAGTTCAAAGGTACTAAAAGCCTAGGCTAAACAAAAAAATTATCCTTAGTTTTGTGGTAAATTTAGCGTCTTGGAAATAACGTTTTTAGGTACAGGAACTTCACAGGGAATCCCCATCATTGGGAGTAATCACCCGGTTTGCCTTAGTGAAAACCCGAAAGATAAAAGACTAAGAGTGTCTGTTCTTGTAAAGACCCATGATCTTACTATAGTAATTGACTGCGGACCCGACTTTAGGCAGCAAATGCTGGCCAATAAGGTTGATCGTGTCGATGCTATTCTTTACACCCATGAACATAGCGACCACACGATTGGACTGGACGATATAAGGCCATACTTCTTTAAACAGGGAGATATCCCGGTATTTGCCCATCAAAGGGTAATGAATTCGCTTCGCAAGCGGTTTGATTACATTTTTGCTTCCGAAAATAAATATCCCGGGGCTCCAAGTGTACGGGAACATGTTATTGAAAACAAGCCTTTTAAGTTCAAAGATGTTCACATCATGCCGGTAAATGCAATGCACAACCGGCTGCAGGTCTTTGGTTTCAGGATTGGTGATTTCGCCTACCTTACAGATGTTAAGACCATCGAAGAGGAGGAAGCCAAAAAGTTGAAAGGGGTGGATGTTTTGGTGGTTAATGCCCTTAGAATTGAAGCACATCATTCCCACTTTAATCTGGAAGAGGCGCTGGAATTTATTGAAAAGATCAATCCAAAACGTGCTTACCTAACCCATATTAGCCACATGCTTGGTTTTCATGACGAAGTACAGGCTTCCCTGCCAAAAAATATTTTTCTTGCTTACGATAATTTAAAAATAAATCTTGATGCGTAAATCCCTGCTTTTATATTTTTCTGTTTTTATGGTGCTGGTGGTGATCTTTCAATATGTGAGTGCCAAAAACATGGTAGAATCGAAAGACCGACAAATTAAATCTTTAAGAGAAGATATCGATGAGCTTAAAGCCAGTAATAATTCCATGGCTTCGGAAAACAGTTCTGCGGAAACTTTCTCTTTTTCCGGAAATGAAGACGCACTGACTTATTTTGAAGACAGAGGCTATGATCCTACTGAAGTAGCCCAGCTGGTAAAAGATCAAATCATTGGCAGGAACAGCGCTTCAGAAGACAATGACCTGGTACCTTATGAAGGAATGGAAGGTTTTATGCGCATTAATCAAATTAAGATCCTGAACCATAAATGGATCATCGCCAACTTTACCGATGGGACTTACTGGGGAGAAGTTTTTATGACCTTTGAACTTGATGAAAACAAGAACCTGATCCTGGAAACAGAAAAAGCCCTGCTTTACCCCCGCAACCAGTAATCCTGGATCTTTTTAAGAAGTAAATTAATTTCCAATTCCCGATTTAACATCTTTAAATGGATTCATTTTTCCATACTTCTTGAAGAATTTATTTCTCAGGAGAGTTAAAATACTTTAGAATAAGGATCATTAAATTAAACCTTTTTCTGAAGAAACTTCTGGATTTCCGTAAAGTTTTGTGGTGCAACACCGTGTCCCACCGGAAATTCTGAAAAAGAATTTGCTATTCCCAATTCATCCAGCAACGGCCTTGTTTTTCTGGCCCAATCTACAGGAATCACCTGATCTACCGTTCCGTGGGAACTGTAAACAGACAGGTGTGAAAAATCCTTCTTTTCGTATCCTTCTTTTAAAATATCCCTGTCAATGAATCCGCTTAAACCAACTATATTTTTCACCTTTTCAGGGTAGGAGAGGGCAACAGCAAAACTAAGGATACATCCCTGGCTGAAACCTACAAGCGTTACATCCTTGCCATCTACAGGGTAAGAAGCAACCACTTCATCAATGAAGTCGGCTATTTTTTCACGAGAAGCAATTGCCTGCACTTCATCCGTGAATTTTCCGTTCATATTATCAAAATGAATGGCATACCAGGCGTGTCCGTAAGGTTGCAACGGAAAAGGTGCCCTGGCAGAGATGATAAAGAATTCCCCCGGAAGCTCTTCAGCAAAAGAAAACAAGTCCTCTTCATTACTGCCATAACCGTGCAGCATGATGAGGAGTGGCGCTTTATCTGAAGGTATTTTGGGTTCTCTTATTTTATGAAATAAAGAAAGATCGATTGTTTGCATTATGTGATTGTGTTAAACCATTTCTGAAATTTATCTCCCAGAATAGGTACTTCATTTAATTGTCCCTGGATAGCTCCAACTATTCCGTAACCCCAGAGAACGATCACAAAAATATAAAAAGCAGAAGAGATAAGCCAACTGTCAAAAGCGGAAACAAGTAATCCCAAGACATAAAAAGTTATATGAACTCCCAGCGCCTGCCGAATGTGAAAGCTGGCAAAAGGGTTCTTGCTTTCATTGTTCATAAAATAGGCTATAATGGTTCCTATAATTGTAAGGTAAGCCACAATGGCGGCCGGTTTTCCCTGTTCTGCTGAATATGACATTTCCTGAAATTTTTAATGAAATTTACTTCTGCAAAGGTACATTATTGCGGTCTTTAAGGGAATTGTTTCTCCCTGAAAAAATCCATTTTACGCCGAAAAGAAATTACCTTTTGCAAAAATACCTAACACCTTTCCTTTCAGTTGTTCCCCCAGAAATACACTGTTTTTGGAGGTGCTATGAATATCTGAAAGTTCAAAAGTATATTCAGTATCCGGATCGAAAAAGGTGAAATTCGCCTGACTTCCCTCATCGATAATATCTTCAGATAAATTGAACCTGGATCTGCCTGCCAGTAAAACTCTGATTACGGTTTTTAAAGAAAAGATCTTCAGCAAAGCACCAAAAGCAGATTCCAGGCCAAGGGTACCGAAAAGAGCATTATCAAACTCTACTTTTTTATGCTCCACATCTACCGGAAAGTGGTCACTGGTGACCATATCTATCGTGCCGTCTTTTACCCCTGCAATAAGTGCTTTTATATCTGCTTTTGTGCGAAGTGGAGGCAAAACTTTGGCGTTGGTATCAAAATCCTTTAAAACTTCATCTGTAAAAAGAAGATTGTGAATCGCCACGCTGCAGCTTACATCAAGTCCGTTCTCCTTGGCTACCCTTATTATTTCTACAGATTTTGCAGTGGAAATGGTGGGGATATGAAGTTTTCCGCCGGTATATTCAAGAATATAAAGATCACGGGTAATCTGCAATTCCTCAGCAAGGGCTGGAATACCTTTTAAGCCTAAATAGGTGCTGTTTTCATGTTCGTTTACACTACCGTTCCCCGCGATTTTATTTTCCTGCGGAAAGGATTGTACAAGTCCGTCGAAATTTTGTGCATATTGCAATGCTATTTTCAAAAGATTGGGATTGGAAACTGCTTTTTTGTGATCTCCAAAAGCGATCGCTCCTGCCTGCTGCATATCGTAAAGTTCGGCCATGTCCACGCCTTCGCTGTTCCGCGTGAGGGAGCCAATAGGGTAGAGGCTTACAGGGCTGGTTTCAGCTTTAGATCTCAAAAAGGAAACCGCGCCTTTATTATCTGTAACGGGAAGGTTTCCCGGGTTTAAAGCAATTCCGGTAAATCCGCTTTTTGCCGCTGTTTTTAGTCCGTTTTCAATGGTTTCCCTGTCTTCATATCCGGGTTCTCCAAAACTAACGCTGCTGTCAAACCAGCCTTGTGAAACGTGCAGGTTTTCAAAAGATATTTCCCTCCCGACATCCTGTGCTTCAATGGAAGGAGCAATTTCCTGAATAACTCCGTTGTCAATTAGAATATCCATCACTTTATTGTGAAACGGACTTTCATTATCTACGATCCTGGCAGATTTTACAAGTACTTTCATTTACTATCTATTTTTATAAGGATTTTTATATCCTTTTTTATTTTCTGAACTGGATTCTCTTTTTCCGGCACTTATTTAAAGAACTTTAGAATGAGCATTTCAGTCAACAGAAGCAACAGCCCAAAAATAACAAACCATTTCCAAAGCGCCTCGGTGTCATTTTCTGTATCTATTTCCCGGAAAACTTCAGAAACAGAATTACTTACCGTTATCCCTTCGGAAGAGGTTATGTCTATGTAATCCATATTGCTTTCAGTTCTGTCAATATTAAAACTTAGTACACTGATTTCAGAAGTATCTTTTACCACCGAATAATGTCCCGCTTCTTCAGGAGCTTCATCAAAATAAAGTTCTACCTTTCTCTGGAAATTCTGTTGTCGTGGGATAAACGAATAATCGGATGAATGAACCTTCAGGATCTCATCTCTTCCTAAAGAAACATTCAGATCTACTTTGGCAGAATTTCCAGAAATATAATATAGCTGTGAAGCCTCGAGCGCCAGGTTCCCGATATTAAAAAAGGTGGGAACGATAAGTGGCGCCATCTGGAAATTGGAATTTTCGGTATTTAAGGCGCCGGTAAAAACAAAAATGTTGCCCTTCTGAAAAAGAAAAGCCTCGCCATTCTCATAGCTTAACACTGGAATTACATTTCCGGTTAAGCTGTAGGAACTCTGCACTTTTGGATACTGAAAATTATGCACCTCCTCATCAAACACAGATTGATAAAGCGGATGTGCGTACGAAATCATGGTAATTAGTTTTTCCTGATCTGATTTTTGTTCAAAAGCCGGTAATCCAACCTCCCTGAAGAAAGCATTATAAGTAGTAAGATCGGCCCCTTCTGAAGGTATGAGTGCCAGATATATATCTTCCTGTAAAAGGCTTCGCAAAGTTCCGGCCAGGGGAGAGGATATCTCTTCGGGCTCGTTAAGGACAATCAGGTTTGCAGAAGTAAGCGCATTAAAATCCACCCGGTTTTCTGAAAATGATTTAAGGTTGAAATCGGGTTCTCTAAAGATCCTGCGCAGGAATGAATCATCACTGTTAGTGATCACCACCACTTTAACAGGATCATTTTTATTAATGCTGAAGAATAACTGGTTATCAAAGTTCAAACCCGAATCATTTATACTAATTCTTCCCCCTGGTAAATTTTCTGAAGTTACTTTGAAAGTAGTCTCTGCCGATAAATCTTCTTTAAGGCTAACTGTTTTTTTAGCTAGAAGATGGTCATTATTATAAAGTGACACCGGAATTTCTGCTGAAGGATTTCCTGTTGCTTTTAGCCCTACTGTTAAAGTGGATTCATCCAGGGTTCTTGCAGCTATAAAAGCTGTATCTATAGTGATATTTGTGATGTTTTCTGGTTCCATTTGTACGATCCTGGTGTAAATTCCCTTCCCAGAAGTCAGTACCTCCGAATCTCTCTTTTTCTGAAAATCTGAAATGGTAATGAGGTTTTTGGAAGCACCTGGATTATCTGAAAAGTAATTTCCGGCTTTTATTTGAACAGCCTCCCAGCTCAATTGATTTGGGGAGTAGGTGAGTTGTTGTAGATCGTTCCGAAGATTTTCTGCAGTTACGTTTTTAAATTCCGCATCATTGGTAAAAAATGAAAAAGTAGCATCCACAGGTAGATATTCAAGCAATTCCTGGACTCCGCGGCGTAATAAAATTCCGTTAGACCCTCGTGCCTGCATGCTGTAGGAGTTATCTAAATAGATCACCGTTTCACGTTCTACCGCAGCACGGTTGGAATCTGACGGAAAAAAGGGTTGTGCAAAGGCAAAAATTATAGCAGCCAGCAAAAGAAGCCTGGTGCAGAGAATAAGCCATTTTTTTACCTGTGAACTCTTGCGGGTCTGCAGGCTGGCCTTCCTTAGAAATTTGACATTGGTAAATTTTTCTTTCCGGAATTTTCTTAACTGAAAAAGATGTACCAACAGTGGGATTACTAGTAAAAAGAGCGCATAAAGTAATTCCGGGTATTTAAAATGCATTCTCAGGCAGAAATTTATCAAATATAGAAAATGATAAGCTTACATTCTTTTTATTTTGAATTTAAAATTGCTGCCCTTGTGTAATTCAGATTCTACCGTGATTGTGCCGCCCAAATGGTCCAGAAGTTTTTTTACCGTGGCCAGTCCAATTCCGGTGCCGGGATTTCCGTCGCGATCATTAGAATCCAGGGTGGTGAAAAGATCGAAAATCTTGTCGAAATCTTCTGCGGGAATTCCGTTTCCGTTATCCAGAACTTCAAAATAATAATGTCGTTCAGTTTCAGAAAAACTTATTTCAACTTTACGAAAAGGTTTGCTGTTGTATTTTAATGCATTGCTGATCAAATTCATAAAAATCTGAGCCATAGCTGCCTTATTGACTTTCTGAAGAGTCCCGATAAGAGGATAGGAAATCTCAACATTTGAATTTACCTGATACAGATCTGCAATGGATTTAAAGAATTTTTGAAGCTCCACATCTTCTTTTGCCTTGTCCAAAATCTTTTCACTCCTGTAAAACGTAAGGATACCGTCAACATAATTACGCAGGCTGTAGGATGACTGAATAAGAAAATCTAGGTACTGTACAGTATCAGCATTTAAGGAATCTTTATTCTCTTCCTGAAGCAGTTCGGTAAGGGAAATGATATTTGCCAGCGGGGATTTAATATCATGGGACACGACACTTGAAAATTTCTCCAGTTCACGGTACCGTTCCTGCAATTTCTTCTGCACCTTCAGCAATTCATTATGCTGTTTTTGATAGTCAATTTGATTTAGTATTTGGCGGGAGAGAATGTCCAGGGCTACTCTTTGATTATCATTGAGGTCACCCGGCTTTTCATCGGCTACATATAAAACTCCGACTTTTTGAAAGGCACTGATCAGCGGAACCCCTGCGTAGAAAGTGAATTTACTTTGCAGTGATTGGAAATCGGGATCTTTTTTAAGGTCTTCTATCCCGAGAATTCTTTCCTGCTCCATTACCGGTTTCCAGAAACAGGGATTCAATAGGGTTTCTTTTTCTTCGGTACCAAAAACAGATTTGATCCAGGGAATTCCATTAGTAACCCCTATTATAGCGGCTACAGTAGTGTTGCACAATTGAGAGGCAAGTACGAGAATGTCATCAAAATCCTTCTCGGGACAAAGGTGCAGCAGGTTTATTTCTGTAGTGTCTGCCTGTAAAGGTTTTTCCGGTATCCGGAGATGCGATTCAATCATATATCTTTTGAGATCTATAAAAGAAGATAAAGATATTAAAACTCATATGTTTTGAATCTTAAATAGTTAAAAAAATGTTTTTCTTCCTAATATTTCTCGAAGACTCCCAGACCAAAAAGGGCAAAATCATACTTTACAGGATCTTGCGGATCGAGTTTTCGAAGAGTTGAATCAAGCTCAGAAAGTGCTTTGGCATCATTTTGTTTCCGTTTTAGCAGCTTAAGTTTTCGAGCTACATTTCCGGAGTGTACATCCAGCGGACAGGAGAGCATAGAGGGAGAAATATCCTCCCAGATTCCAAAATCTACATTTCCGCTGTCTTTTCTTACCATCCACCGAAGAAACATGTTGATCCTTTTTGCTGCTGAATTTTTTAAAGGATCGCTTATGTGTTTTTCGGTTCTGCTTTCATGAGGTAACTCAAAAAACACTTTTTTAAACTCATGTATTGCCGGTTGAAGGGAATCTGGCTGTGCGTGATTAGTAAAAACACCCTCCAGTCCGTGGTGATTTTTATAAATATTTCTTAGAGATTGAAGGAAGTAGGTAAGGTCTGTTCCGTTAAAAGTTCGATGCACGAACTGCTGAAGCGACTCCAGATCTTCTTCTGAATGGTTCATTACAAAATCATGGGGAGAATTCTCCAGAAATTCCATTAGTTTATGAGCATTGTTTAAAATGCTTTTCCTGTTGCCCCAGGCTATAATAGAAGTTAAAAATCCTGCTATTTCAATATCCTCTTTTTTGGTAAAAAGGTGCGGAATCTGAACAGGATCTGAAGAAATAAAATCAGGTGTATTGTACTGTTCAACTTTAAAATCTAAAAACTCCTTTAATTCTGAACGTTTCAAATTGTATAGTTGTTTTTGGTTCTCCCAACTCTTTGAAGGGCTTTATGTTTTCTCAAAATTTAGTGACGAGAGGATATTATAATAGCCACGAATGCAAGAATATTTTTTGGCGTTTGCACCCGTACAGCGTATTTCTAACTTTAAACGATATTTCCATCCACCATCGTGAGTTTTCGGTCGGCCATATTCGCAAGCTCTTCATTATGGGTAACAATAACAAAGGTTTGCCCAAATTCCTTCCGAAGTTCAAAAAAGAGTTTGTGAAGGTTCTCAGCCGATTCACTGTCAAGATTTCCCGAGGGTTCGTCGGCAAAAATGACCCCGGGGTTATTGATGAGGGATCGTGCCACGGCTACTCTTTGTTGCTCTCCGCCACTCAGTTCCGATGGTTTGTGATTTGCTCTTGGTGCCAGACCTAGAAAATCAAGAAGTTCTTTTCCTCTTTTCTCCGCCTCTGCTTTTGGCGTCTTTTTAATAAAAGCCGGAATACAAATATTTTCCAGTGCAGTAAACTCCGGAAGGAGCTGATGAAACTGAAAAATAAATCCGATATTCTCATTTCTGAATTTTGATAACTCTTTGGACGACAGGGAATAAATATTGGTGTTGTTGACGAACAATTCACTTTCCTGCCTACGGTCAGGTAAATCAAGGGTTCCAAGTATTTGGAGCAGTGTGGTTTTCCCGGCGCCCGAAGCTCCTACAATCGAAACTATTTCTCCCTTAGGGATATGTAAATTCACTCCTTTAAGAACATGAAGATCATTGTATGACTTATGGATTTCCTTAGCTTCTATCATATTTAAATTTATCTTCTGCAATATTAATCTTTAATGATGTTTTTATCCGAATTATAGTCAATAAATTAAACAAGCCTCAGGGAGAAATCAAGTCTTTCAGGTTCTTCTAAAAGATCCTTAAGACTCTGGTCATAAGCTAATTCCCTGGAGCTATTTAAACTGAAAATTAAAAATACGATACAGGAGAAAAATTTCAGTTTTTTTTTAAAAGAAGGGATCCTGCGTATTTAAAATTTTGCATATATGCAGAAAAAAAGGCAAAAAAAGATAATAATCTCTTGGTCAGGTCATGGGTTTTTAAAGATACATCTAATCTTAAGATGATATAAACGGCAGGGGCTGCCATTGCGGTGAGCTGCCAAATATTAGTTAAAACAAGAAGGTAACACTTGATTTGGCTTTACTTTTATTTTATAAAATGGTAATTTGGGATTATGAGTAAAGAGAAATTAGAAAAAGCGACGTTTGCAGGAGGCTGTTTTTGGTGTACCGAAGCAGTTTTTCAAAGAGTAAAAGGAGTAGAGAAAGTGATTTCAGGGTTTACCGGAGGGAACATAAAAAATCCACCATACCGAGAGGTAATCACAGGTAGAACCGGACATGCAGAGGCGATAGAAATCCATTTTGACAGTGAGAGGATCTCGTATGAAGATCTTCTGAAGATATTTTTTACCACGCACGATCCAACTACATTAAACAGGCAGCAGAATGATTTGGGAACTCAGTATAGAAGTGCAATATTTTACCATTCTGAAGAACAAAAAAGACTGGCAGAAAAAGTAGTAAACCAATTGAAGGAAGAGGAAGTTTTCAGCAATCCAATTGTAACGGAAATAACAGAAGCCGGACCTTTTTATGAAGCTGAACAGGAGCATAGGGATTATTACAACCAGCACCGGAGTCAGCCTTACTGCCAGATCATTATTGATCCAAAAGTGCAGAAACTTAAACAATCCTTTGCAGATAAGCTGAAGTAGTTTAATAGGGAAAAGAGAATGAAGGGCAGACAGGAAACCTTGTTGTGATCTTTTATTTAAAGTGAATGCACTTTCTGTATCTTTCAGTGCAGCGATCCTTCTACCCTGGAATCTGGCACTTTTTTTGCTTTAAATAAATAAAAATCAGCTCGATGAATATTCAGAAAAAGAAATTGCTAATAAAAAGTGTGGTTTATGATGCCATAGGTATGGCATCTATGTCCATTCCACTTGTTGGTCCATTTTTAGATCTTGCATGGGCACCATATGCAGCAAAAAAAATGTCGGAAATGTATCCCGGAAGAAAAGGAAAACTTGCTTCTGTGATCGTCTTTTTAGAAGAGATCCTTCCGTTTACAGATGTGATACCAACTTTTACCTTAATGTGGCTCTATACTTTTGTATGGAAAAAGGAAGAGAGTTATATTGAAGTGGAAGCTCTTTAAAAAAATATTAAAAAGCTGTCTGAAAGACTATTTCTGTCAACCTGTCCCGAAAGGGGGTTGAAGAAGAGAAGTCTTTCAGACAGCTTTTTTGCTTACCCGTACTTTTTATAGAATAACTTTTACTCCCAGACTTACATTTCTACCCATGTTTGGGATTTCGTCTGTTTTTAAACGGGAAAGATGGGAAATATAGGTTTCATTTAGTAAATTCTTTCCGCTTACCCGCAGTTGGACTTCAGTGGTATCAATGCTAAAAGAAGTTCCAAAACCTGCGCTTAGCAGGGAATACCCTGCAGTTTCAGTTTCGAAAATACTGGTCCTGTTCTGTTCAAAAATACTTTTAAGACTAATAAAACTATAACTTTCGCTCAGCCACTTTTGGTCTCCTAATTCAAACCTTAAGGTATTAAGAATGGATTGCGCCGGAATCAACGGCAAATAGTTCCCGTTCTCCTGTTTTCCTATTACCAGTTCATAGGTGCTTTCAATGTGTAACCAATCCAAGGGATGAGGATGGATGTGCAACCCTGCTTCTCCACCATACATTTCGGCATTATTCTGGACATATTCAAAAACGTTGTTATCATCAATAATTTCTCCAGTTGGATTGAGATAAATATAATTGCTGATGTTGTTGTAGAAAGCATTGGTAAAAACCTCGAAGTGTTCATTCCGGTATTCCAGTGCAAGATCCAATTGATAATTCTGCTCATTTTTAAGGCTGGCATTTCCAATTTCATACCTGTTGGTGCCGTGGTGGCTTCCGTTAGAAGTAAGTTCTGCTAAATTGGGCGCACGAAATCCGGTGGCAAGATTGATCCTGGTGACGAAAGCCGGTGAAAAATCATATTTAACTCCAAAGGCACCATTAAAACTATTAAATTTTCTGTCTACTGCAGGAATAAATCCTTCATGCCCGGTTTCCCCAAAAGATTCACTGTCGATGCTCCTGTTGTCATATCTTATCCCAGCTTGTATATCCAGATTGTCCAGATGGTAATGGGTAGTAGCCAATATTCCGAAGTCTCTGATGGAGGCATCCGGAATGAGGATCTCTTCCCCAAAATTCTTGTTGTTCTGGAACATTCCCTGTACACCTACAATGGTTTCAAAATCTCCCATTCTTGGAAAATGGTACTTTGCATCGTAATTAATGGTTTCCAGATGCGTATCCAGGGCGGCCTCTTCTCCATGTTCTTCATGGACTTCTTCCTCGTCATGCTCTTCTTCTTCGCCGTGTTCATGGTCAGTCTCATGCTCATGCTCATGTTCGTGATGGTCTTCAAACTCCTTGCGGTCATTAAAGAGGTAACCAAGTTTTACATCCAGGCTTGAATTATCGAAATAGAATTTATTATCCAGGCTCAGAACGTGGTTTTGTACCTGTTGATACGGTTCTAAAACATCCTTTGAGGTTGATTGCAGTCCGATTTCTTCAGGAATTCCGGTCTTGCTGGCATTCAGGTTGTAGCGAAGATCACCATGATAATCGCCGCTTCTAAAGCCCACTCCGGTTTTAAGGTCCCATTCATCAAACCTGGAATTGGTGACGCGTTGCTCATTTCCGGTTTTATAATCACTGTGGACCTCATAGTTTCCACGTAATAAAAACTTTAACTTATTAGAAGAAGCTTTGAATCCGGCGTTGGTTCTTATACCTTCAGTATTGGTATTATAGGTAAAACCCGCATCGAGCTGTGAGGTTCTAACAGGTGCATATCTTTCCGGATTAAGATATAATACTCCACCTAAAGCATCGCTCCCGTAGAGTAAGGAAGCAGGTCCTTTGATCACTTCCACACTTTCCACGCCTGAATCACTTATTCCCAAGCCATGCTCATCCCCGAACTGCTGATTTTCAAATCTAACTCCCTGCGTATAGACAAGTACCCGATTCGAACTTAAACCTCTAATTACCGGTTTTCCTATTCCTGTGCCGGTAGTAATACTTTCCACCCCGGCAATCTGAGTAAGTCCTTCTGCCAGATTAATGGCTCCTGTTCTGGAAATTTCCTCTAGTGTTGCGCGTTCTACCTTCATGACGTTTTCACTTTGAAGTTGATGAAAAGGAGTAGAGATGATGATCTCTTCCATTTCAATGGCAGAAGGGGAAAGTATTATTTCAAGAGCCTCCTTTGATGGAACGACGATACTTCTCGTTCTACTGGAATATCCCAGTGAAGAAACCAGGAGGTTGTAGGTTCCGTTTGATATGCCCTGAAAAGAAAATTCCCCATCAAGATCTGTTATGGTACCGATATCCAGTTTAGAGATATATACTGTGGCACCTACCACAGGTTGATTTGTAGATTCGTCTTTAACTTGTCCGTTAAGGGAATTTTGACCATAGCTAAAAGTAGTCACTGCTATAAATAGCAGTAGAAATATGTTTTTCATTGATTGAAATTAAGTGATAGGTATAATGGGCAATAGCCCCTAAAAAACTTCTGTGGAATTAAGCCAGGGATGGAGGACCCCTTAAACTGAATGGAAGTTTTTGATGATCACTTAGGAAAATATAAGCAGAAACAGGTTTTGAATTCTCTATATCCGGAATATGAAATTCATAACTAAAAAGTGCAGCCGAAGAAATAGGGGCTTGCTGAAACTTAAAAAGTTCACAATCCAGATTTTTTTCGTGGAAATGACCTTCTGAATAATGGTTGCAATAGGTATGCTCGTGATTGGCAAAGAAATGTGCAAGTTTTACTGCGGAAGGAAACAACAGCAGTGAAACCAGAAAAATCAGACCGTATTTGGTAATTAATTTCAAAAGAATTATTTAATCAATCTTGAAAATCCAATTCTTCCCAGCATATTCTTCTCAAACGACCAGAAGAATTTGAACTGGCCGAAAATCCAACCATAGCATACCAGCAATACCTGATAAATCGGAAAAATAAGGAGGATACGAAGAACATAATAACTGAATCCACCCCACCAGAAATCCGGTGAAAAATTCATTCTGGCCAATCCCAGCATTTCAAGTAGCGGTTTAGCGACATATACGGAAGAAGATCCTGTTAAACCAAAGACGGTTATTATCAAGATAATTTGCCAGGTTGAGGAAATTCCCCAACGTTCTTTCAACTTTTCCATAACGCAAAGATATTAAAAACAAATTGGGTTATGGAAATGTATTTTTTCTATTCATGTTAAATCCTGGTAGGCACCGAAAACCGCTGATTATATCTTTGTGATAAATACACAAACCAGTAATACAGTTTGTAATTCACTTCGTAACCATAATCTATTTGGGGATCGTAATTAATTTGCTGTTCATAGATATTAGCATCATATCGAAAAGGTTGTTGAACTCTCTGGTTGTAATCTGCAACCAGAAACCGGTTTTTATTTTCCAGATAGGACTGCGAATAGTAGCCTTCTGGTCTTGCAATTGAATTTAAAAAGGTGGAAAATCCGGGTTCAATAATTATGATTTCGTATTCCAGGCTGTCATTTGCAATGCGCACCGTATCGTTGGCTGCAGCAGTGTCTGTGGTGTCATAAGGTCCCAAACCTTCCTCTCCGTAAAGTACACCATTCCTGGACTGCGTGGTAGAGCAGCTGTATATAAATAATCCAAGAAGCAGGAAATAAAGAAGGTTTTTCATAGTGTTTTCTTTGATGTAAGTTAGCAAATAAAAAGAAATAAATAATTCTGTTCCAGTAAATCAGCCTTTGAAAAAACTACCCAGGCCTTTCGATTTATCTTTTCCGCCAAAGAGTTTTCCGGCGACATCTTTTGCAATAGTACCATCGCCTGCAGAATCCATAAAAGTTTCCAGCAAGGATTGATCATGAGAGGAATTGGTACCGAGAACCGATCCTAAAAGATCTGAAATTCCGCCTTTCCCAACTTGGTCTTTTCTTTTTTGTTTTCCGAGGATTCCCATGACAACAGGAGCGGCCATTTGCAATAGTTTTGTAACCTTCGAACTCTCCATGCCCACAGCAGAACCTACACCTTCGGCAATCGAACCTTGTTTACCTCCAAAAATATGTTTGACAACGCCCGATCCTTCCTCCAGTAGTGCAGAAATATTTCCGGATTTTAGGTTGTCCAGAACAGAACCATCATGCTTTTCATCTTCAAGTGCTTTGTTCAGGTTTTCTTTGCCATCTTCACTCTGGCTGTTATTTTTCATCGCTCCCAAAAGCATCGGAAGGGCCATTCCTAAAGCCGATTTCACTTTCTCCGGACTTTCATCTACCTCTTTGCTTGATTTCTGAATAAACTGTTTTCCTGTATCTGATTCTAAAAAATCTAATATTGAAGCCATTTTTTACTTTTTATAGGTTTACTTCAATTTACTGTTTTTTATACTCAACCCCTTAATCCAGAAAGATTTTGACATAAAAAAATGCTTCTTTTAACAGAAGCATTTAATAAAATCTTAAATTAAAAGGTTACTTCTTCAGAAGATGTATGATCTGTTCTGCCAGTTCTATCCCAATTCTTTCCTGTGCTTCCACAGTAGAGGCTCCAATATGCGGACTTAAAGAAACATGACTGTTCATAAGCACCTGGATGGATGGAGTTGGTTCCTGTTCGAAAGTATCCAAACCTGCAAAGGAAAGTTTTCCAGATTCGAGGGCCTCGATTAATGCCACCTCATTGACCACACCGCCACGTGAGGTGTTAATGATCGCCGCTCCGTCCTTCATTCTTTCGATCTCTTTCTTACCTATTATAGGCTCTTTTTGCGCCGGAACATGTAACGTAATAAAATCTGCATGTTCGATGATTTGATCTACATGCTCTGTCCTAATTGGAATGGTGATGGTTTGGTCGTTATAAAAGTTAAGTGTAATTTCTGCTTCTCCTTCTTTCTGGTCGCTTGCAATCACCTTCATTCCCAGTCCCAGCGCAATCTTTGCAACCTGGCGGCCAATGCGGCCAAAGCCAATAATCCCAATAGTTTTACCTCTTAATTCGCTGCCTCTGGCATAACTTTTCTTTAATTCCTTAAACCGGGAATCACCTTCCAGCGGCATATTTCGATTGGAATCGTGTAAATAACGTACTCCGGTAAATAAATGTGCAAAAACAAGCTCTGCCACAGATTCCGAGGAAGCTGCAGGTGTATTGATTACATGAATGCCTTTGCTTTTGGCATACTCCACATCAATATTATCCATTCCTACTCCGCCGCGGCCAATAAGTTTAAGGCTGGGGCAGGAGTCAATAAGATCTTTCCGCACTTTGGTTGCACTTCTAACTAAAAGTACACTGATATCATTTTCATTAATGTACGACTTGAGCTGTTCCTGGGCGACTTTGACAGAGTCTACTTCAAAACCGGCCGCTTCCAGCGCTTTGATTCCGCTTTGGGATATGGGATCGTTTACTAAAACTTTCATTCAGTTGTTTTCTGTACTTATTCCTTTATTATGCCTTACGTTCTAATTCACTCATCACGTCTACTAGTACCTGTACACTTTCCAGTGGAAGGGCATTGTACATAGATGCACGATAACCTCCAACACTTCGGTGGCCGTTTAATCCGTTTACTCCGGCTTCCTTCCACATGGTATCAAAGGTTTCCTTTAGGTCGTCATTTAATAATGTGAAAGTCGCGTTCATAGTAGAACGATCCTTTTTATCTGCATATCCCTGAAATAATGGATTAATGTCAATTTCTGAATATAACAGAGCAGCTTTCTTTTCGTTTCTCTCTTCCATTGCTGCAATTCCGCCGTTCTTTTTGATCCATCTCAGTGTCAGCATTGAAGTATATACCGCAAATACCGCTGGTGTATTGAACATGCTCGCTTTATTGATATGGATCTTGTAATCCATCATGGAAGGTATAGATCTTTCCACTTTTCCCAGTATATCTTCTTTAATGACTACCAGAGTAGTTCCCGCCGGACCTAAATTTTTCTGAGCACCTGCATAGATCAGGTCAAATTTAGAAAAATCCAGTTCTCTAGAGAATATATCGCTGCTCATGTCACAAACGATGGGCTTCGGAGTATTCGGGAATTCTTTAATTTGGGTTCCGTAGATAGTATTGTTACTGGTACAGTGAAAGTAATCAACATCTGAAGGAATAAAATATCCTTTTGGAATATATCTAAAATCTTTATCGGCAGAAGAGGCTACTTCGGCCACATCCCCAAAAAGTTTGGCTTCTTTGATTGCTTTGGTAGACCAGGCTCCGGTGTTAAGGTATCCGGCTTTCACCTGTAACAGGTTGTAAGCCACCATAAGAAACTGGGTGCTTGCACCTCCCTGTAAAAACAGGGCTTTGTATCCTTTTCCTTCTAGACCCAATAGTTCGAGTGCAAGATTCCGGGCCTCCTCCATTACATCTACAAATTCCTTGCTTCGATGGGAGATTTCAAGAATGGATAACCCTGTGTTGTTGAAATCAAGGACTGCCTGAGAAGCCTCCTGGAATACTTCCTGCGGAAGAATGCAGGGGCCGGCACTATAATTATGTTTTTTCATATGAAGTTTTTTAACAGTTACAAATATGATAAAATCCTTAGGTTTTCCCTGTTAGGAAAATGATAATTTAAGAATTCACCTTTTTTCTGAAAAACCATTGGTTGCAGGTTTCTTCAGAAGTATTAAAATTTAATTCAGTTTATTGATCAGAAAATCCAAAGTGTCTACATTATCTGCATAATCCCACAATTCCGGATGCTGCGTTTGGCCAAAACTCACTGCGTTTTTTGTAATTCCATTTCCTACTACGCATTGGATCTCTTCCCGTCGATTAGATAATTCTTCCTTTAGCTGTGAAACATCAGAATAGGTTTCGTAAAACAAAGTAGCAATAGGGGAGCTTAAACTTTCATCTTCTTTTAAAATGAGGAATCCGTTTTCCAGAAGTTTGAACAAGCTCATTAGGTAAACCGCCTTGTTGTAATCATAATTATTGGCATACTTCGCCTGATTAATGATTGGGTTCCAGGAATAAATGCCTTTGAAAAATGCATCAAAATCATAGCCTTCAGGAACATAAAGCTTGGAAACATTGCGGCACCCCAATCCATAATACCTGAAAATGTCCTCACCTAAAAGTGACAGTTCTTCAGAAGTTTCATTTCCGGTAAGAACAGCCACCGAATTTCTATTTTTTCGAATAATAGAAGGTTTTCCGGCAAAATAAAATTCGAAATATCGCGCAGTGTTATTACTTCCGGTAGCAATAACCGCATCATAATCTTTCATTTTTTCTGCTCCTTCAGAAGATTCTTTTAAAAACTGAATTTTCTCCTTCCATTCGGGATTGATAGCTATTAGATAATCTGCCAGGATGGGAAGCAATAACTTATCATTTGTGGATTGTTTGACCAACACTTTATGCCCGCTGATAAGAACCGAAAGAAAATCGTGAAATCCTACTAACGGAATGTTACCGGCCATTATAATGCCTACAGTTTTTTGGCTGACTTTCTTGAGATCATAGGGGGCAAGCCATTTATCAAGATTATCCTGAGTTAAGGCCTTGCTCCATTGCTGTAGCGAAAAAATAATATTTTCTTTGGTAAACCAGCCGTTGTGATGCACCGCCAAATTTATTTGCTGTTGCAGCCGGTCGTAATGCGGATCGTTGTATGGTAGAGACTCTTGTTTCTTGTTTCCGGTGAAATCAAACTGACTTAAAAATTGTCCGAGGCTACTAATGTTTTTTTTTCGCTGTTCGATTGTCATGCGCTTATTTGTTTAAGAACTGTTTTGGCTTTAAATTTGTGCAAATTTAGAACAAAAATAAGCTATGGCAATTATTATAACAGATGAATGTATAAACTGTGGAGCTTGTGAACCTGAATGTCCAAACACCGCAATTTATGAAGGTGCCGACGACTGGAGATATGCAGACGGAACCGATCTTGACGGGAACGTGGTTTTACCAAATGGTAAAAAAGCAAATGCCGGGGAAGCGCAGGAGCCTTTAAGTGATGAAATATATTATATAGTACCCGATAAATGTACCGAGTGCAAAGGTTTCCATGATGAGCCACAATGTGCTGCGGTATGTCCAGTGGATTGTTGCGTTCCAGACCCTGCCAATGAAGAAACAGAGCAGGAATTACTGGAAAAGCAGGCTTTTATGCACCACGAATAAATTTGGAACCTTTGTCCTCCAGATAATTCCGGAGTACAAATTACATGGCTTTTTAGAGGCCCGGGACTCCTGTGAAAATTAAGAAATCCTTCAAGTACACACCTGAAGGATTTTTCTTTATGTTATATGAATGCAAAAAGAGGCTATTTATATAATTTTATAAATAGCCTCTTTTTTTATTAAAGTATCTGGTTCTATTATTTGATCTCAACTACTTCAAGATCGAAAATAAGATCTTTTCCTGCTAACGGGTGATTTCCGTCAACAACAATAGATTCATCTTTTACTTCAGTAACAACGAGGTTCATTTCACGCCCATCAGGACTTTTTGAAACAAGACCCATTCCTACTTCCGGTTTGATCTCTTCGGGAAGTTGACTTTTATCTACTTCCTGTACCAGTTCTGGCCTTGGTTCACCGTAAGCTTCTTCAGAAGGGATATTGATGGTTTTCTTTTCATTTACTCCCATATTAAGTAACCCTTTTTCAAAACCTGGAATTAGTTGTCCCTGGCCCAGAGTAAATTCAATTGGCTCTCTTTCCAAAGAACTATCGAAAACCTGTCCGTCTTCTAATTTTCCGGTGTAATGTACTTTTACGGTATCATCTTGTTTTACCTGACTCATAAAATTGTATTTATCAATTAAAAAATTTAAACTGAAATGAAAATAAAATCAGAAGAAAAAGACAGTGCTTTCGCAAAAAGATAGGTATTCCACATTTCAGAGTGCAAAGGTACACTTATATGAGCAAAAGACAAATTTACAGGGCTTTTATGCTCTTTTCTTACATAAATATTAACTAGAAAGGCAGTTTTCCTTCATTTTGATTAAAAATATTCAAAAAACTGAAATCCTAATCAGATCCTGAACCTGGCCGGAATGATTTATAAATTGGAGAATAGAAAATAAGTTCATAGATTTATTGAATTCAATATAATTTATTAGTTCTAATCATCCAAAATTCACATCATCTGTAAACAAAACCTACACAATTATGAAAGAATACAACTCCTCTAAAGGTACTTCCAGAAGAAATTTTATTAAAAGTACCGCAATTGCCTCTACAGGATTTATGATTATTCCGCGTCATGTCATGGGTGGAACCGGATTTTTAGCTCCCAGTGACCGACTCATAGTC
Organism: Salinimicrobium marinum; assembly: GCF_014651535.1. Lineage (GTDB taxonomy): Bacteria > Bacteroidota > Bacteroidia > Flavobacteriales > Flavobacteriaceae > Salinimicrobium > Salinimicrobium marinum. Next base: position 369,549 of record NZ_BMXB01000002.1, on the reverse strand, counting down.
GCAGGAATTGGAGTAGGAGGAAAGGGAGAAAGTGATATCAACAGTTTTGCGCAGACAGGGAAGGCAGATATTGGTTTTTTATGCGATGTGGATGACAGAAGAGCGGCTAATTCAATTGCACGTTTTCCGAAAGCAAAATATTATAAAGACTGGCGGGAACTTATGGATAAAGAATCCGGAAACTTTGATGCTGTCTCTGTTTCTACTCCAGATCATAACCATGCAGTCCAAACCCTGGCTGCAATGGAATTGGGAAAACATGTATATGTTCAGAAACCTTTGACACATGATATTTATGAAGCCCGGAAATTAACGGAAGCTGCAAAAAACTACAAAGTTGTAACCCAGATGGGAAATCAGGGGGCTTCCGGAGATGGAGTGCGAAAACTGAAGGAGTGGTATAATGCAGATTTAATTGGAAAAGTTCATACGGTTTACTGCTGGACCGACCGCCCCGTATGGCCGCAGGGAATTCCATGGCCGCAAAAGTCTGCTCCAGTTCCGCAGGAGCTGGATTGGGATCTATGGCTTGGAACAGCACCGTATAAAGATTACATAGAAGGATTGGTGCCATTTAACTGGCGCGGCTGGTGGGATTATGGAACCGGTGCTTTGGGCGATATGGGATGCCACTTAATAGAGGCTCCTTATTCTGTTCTCAAACTTGGATATCCTAAAGATGTACAATGTAGTGTGGGAAGTGTATATGTAGATGAATTTAGGAGAGGATATTTCCCGGAGAGTTGCCCTCCTTCCAGTCACGTGATCATGACTTTTCCCGGAAATGAAAGAACTGACGGAGATCTTACCATGCACTGGATGGACGGTGGAATAAAACCAATGCGCCCCGAAGAGCTGGGGCCAAACGAAACTTTTGGAGATGGTGGAAACGGAGTACTGTTTATAGGGACCAAAGGGAAAATGATGTGTGGTACTTATGGAGAAAATCCGCAATTATTGCCAACTTCCAAAACCGCCGAAGTAAATGTTCCGCAGCAATATGACAGAGTTCCGGGTGGTGCAGACGGGCATTACGGCCAATGGGTGGAAGGTGCGATCGCCGGCCACGGAAAGAAAGAAATGAGTTCTCCTTTTGAAATCGCAGGGCCTTTAACCGAAACCTTGCTCATCGCCAATCTTGCAATAAGAGGATTTGATGTAAGGAAACCTGTGGTTAACCAGCAGGGTAATACCTCCTATGAATACCCGGGAAGGGATATTAAAATGATCTGGGATGCACAAAACATACGGGTCACCAATCTGGATGAAGTAAATCAATTCGTTAAAAGAGACTATCGTAACGGCTATAGTTTAGGATAAAAAACATTCCATTCAATAAATTTCTGTTCAGATCGTTTAGAAATGAATCAAAATTTTAAATTATGTTTCACATAAAAATTTTTCAATTTCTTTTTGTTCTGATGGGATTTTACGTTCTTACAGGTATATCTGCCTGTGATTTTCCATCAGAAGATAAAGATGGGAACGGGGAAGAGGTTCTAGTTTTTAGCGATACCCTTACTGTTACCGCTTCTGCCTATAATTCACTGCGGTTACAGGGAGAAGGAAATGTTAACATAACTGCATGGGGGGATACCCTTGTACCGGGAATGAAAAGTATTGCCGTTTCCCGGGATCTCGTGAGAAAGGGTTTAACTCACGGTACACCGGTAGTTATTGAAGGATTTGAAGGTCTTTTTATTGTAAATGATAAAATGCACCAGCGCTGGCGGAACAAAATTGATATCTACATGGGAATAAATAAGGAAAAAGCCATGGATTGGGGAAGAAAGAAAGTAAAGATAAGTTTCCCTGGGCAGGAACAAAGAGAAGTGGAATAACAAAGGATAAGGAATGAGCAAAGGAATAAGACCAATTATAAAGAACAGTATAGAATTTTTTAGAGAAAAATTATCTAAAGAAAACGAGGAGCTTTCCTTTTATATAATCATCCTAATCTCTTTTATTGTTTTTGTAATTGGTACAAATCTTTTTGTAGAGCTTAGCGATGAAGTAACCGGTAATACCGTTGAAAGTTTTGATCGTAGTGTAACAGAGTATGTTACGTCCTTCAGGTCTCCGAGCCTTACTTCGTTTTTTATATTTATAACAGATATGGGCGACGTGTATGCTTACATTGCCGCAATGATCCTGGTAACCATCTTTCTTTTTGTTAAACTAAGAAGCTGGAAATTTATTTTTCAGCTGCTAGGGGTTCTTGTATTATCTGCACTTTCCAATATTGCATTGAAAAAAGTTTTCGACAGGGCCCGACCTAAAGAAGAGCACCTGGTTGTTATTGAATCTTTAAGCTATCCCAGTGGACACGCGATGAGCGCTATGGCCTTCTACGGATTCCTAATTTACCTGCTCTACCAGATAAAAATGAATAAATTGGTACGGATAATCCTCTCTATTGCTTTCGCTTTATTAATTTTATTCATTGGAGTTAGCCGTATCTATCTCGGAGTCCATTTTCCTTCAGATGTGGCAGGTGGCTTTATAGCCGGCTTGATTTGGGTGGCTTTTTGTATTGTACTGTTTAATGTGATCGATCTTTTGAGAAAAAGAAACCGTACGGAAGTAGAAGAAAATCTGGAGACAGAATAAAAATCCCTTTCCTTAGATTTTAATAGTTCCTTTAGAATTCTTCTGCAGGATATTATTTATCTTACCTGTAAATCCTTTTATGAGCCTAAACAAAGTCTATTATTCAAATACCTATATGGTACTTGAATTTTTGTTTTTCTTTGTTTTTGTACCCTTCATTACCATAGAATATTTGGAAGGCTGGTGGAAAGTAATTCCGCTTTTACTTATTGCTGTTTTTTTCGGAATGCTGTTATGGAAAGATCCGGATTTTGATAAAGGGAATTTCATCAGGTTTGATCGCGCCTATTTCAGGAAAAGCGTTCCAAGGATCATGATCATTAGTATTTTACTGGTATGGTTTACCTGGTGGATTTTTCCTCATTTGTTTTTGAAATATCCAGTGAAGGAGTTTGGAAGATATGTCCTTACTTTTTTCCTGTATCCCATAGTATCTGTACTGCCACAGGAAATCATTTACAGAATGTATTTTTTCCAGCGGTACAAGAAAATCGTGCCAGAGAAATACCTGCTCATGTTGAGCAATGCCATTATTTTTGGATTAACACATTTGATTTATGATAACCTGGTGGCACCCATAGCGACTTTTCTGGTATGCTGGATCTTCATTTTTAATTACTTAAAAACCCAGAGTTTGTTAAATGTAAGCCTTGAGCATTATATCTATGGGTTGGTTATGTTCACCGTTGGCTTCGGACATTTTTTTGCATAAATTTCAAGCTCTAGAAACCTATACTTCCTAAAAGCCACCACAGGATGATGAACACTATAATTATTCCGAAGCAACCGCAGCCACCTCCGAGTTTTTTGGCACCCCATCCTGCAATAATAGCTCTTAGAATCTTTTTCATAGCAATTTTTTCAAATATCAAATAAAAATAAAAGAATCCTGAATTCTGTGAAGCGGCTTTGTGAAAACTTTAAAAGAATAGTTTAACTGAACCTTAATTTAAAAACTTTGAGGTTTTTGTACCTTCAGGTTTTAAATAATTAATTATGAAATATTTACACCTTATTTTCACTATAGTTATTTTCACCGGAGCTATTGCCCAAAATGAAGAGCCTTTGCTAAAAGTTGAAGGCTTCAGTCATCCGGAATCGGTTGTATTTGATGAACAAAACAACGTACTGTACGTTTCCAATATGGCGGATGATAAAGATGGTGACGGATTCATTTCCAAAATTACTCCGGAAGGTGAAATTCTGGATCTAAAATGGATCACCGGACTAAATGATCCTAAAGGTCTCCTGGTGCATGAAGATAAATTATATGTTACTGATGTGACCGAACTGGTAGAAATGGATCTTCAGAAAGGAGAAATTAATCGAAAAATCCCTGTTGATGGAGCCATGTCTTTAAATGATATTACGGTCGATGCCGGCGGAAGTATTTTCTTTTCAGATCTTGAACAAAGCAGCATCTATTTTATTCCCGGTGAAATGGCAGCTAACTCCATGAGGGTTGATACGCCAAAAGGAGAAATAGCAGAATTTTTAAAAAGCTCTAAACTTAATTCTCCTAACGGACTCCTTGCTCATAAAGATGATCTGTATGCGGCTTCCTGGGGAGAAAATCAGGATGGGAATTTATTAAAGATCGATATGGATACTAAGGAAATCTTTATGGTTACTGAAGAAGGCATAGGAAACCTTGACGGAATTCAACCTTCGGGCAAAGACTTCTTTTACGTTTCCGACTGGGCGACCGGAAAGATCTACAGCATAGATCCAAATGGTAATAAAACCCTGGTTCTTACTGCTGAAAAAAGTTCGGGAGACATCCTATTTCTGAAGGAAAAGAATCAGTTGATCCTACCCATGAATTTTCAGAATTCTGTTTGGTGGTACCAGCTGGATTAATGGGAATACTAAGAAGCTTTTATTTCATTCATTAAATAAAATGCCTGATTCACATATTCGCTTTCCAGGAATAAACTAAAGTAGTTCGTGGTAGAAATAATTTCATACACCGGAATCCCTTCATAGGCCAGCAGCTTAAAAATGTAGAAATACAATCCAATTGTTTTAGTATTTCCTTCGGGAAGAGCAATGGTAATAGAGGCCAGATCATTTTTCTCATTCACTTTAATTTCATTCCTGAAATTTTCTTCCACAGTTTCCTTTAGAGAAGTGGACACCAAAAAATTGCTTTCTTGGTAATTACTGGAGTAATTGAGGTAAATCCCCACCTGATCTTTAACTGAATCCAAAAGTTTTGCCTTATTGGCAATAATGGTTTTTGAATTTAAATAGGTATATTCTGTAATCCCCGAACGTACCACAATATCCCCAAGTTTCCGGAAATTATTGCTCGTGAATTTGCTTCTCTTTGGGCTATAGCGGCGAAGCGCCATGATGATAGACCCTTGTTTAACAGGTTTTCTCATTTCCTTTTCCACCTGTGGCTGTAAATCGGCCGCCAGGGAACTGAAGTTAATGATGTTTCGGGCAAGGGCATCATCCAAAAAGGGCTGGTGCCGAATAATATCATGGACGCAGGTACTGATCGTTTTCATCTTGTTAAATAATAAACAATTTGTGCAAAGGTATATAAAATAGATTTATTTTTTTACAAGCCATGGAGCAATCCTTAATTATGCAACTTCAAAAAAAAGTAAAAAGATGAAAGTTCTAAAATTTGGTGGTACTTCAGTTGGATCTGCCGAAAGTATCAGGAATGTAAAAGAAATAATTACAAATCAGCCGGGGAGTAAGATTGTGGTACTTTCTGCCATGTCGGGTGTTACTAATGAGCTGGTGAACCTGGTAGAGTATTTTAAATTAGGCAGCAAGAGTACCATGAATGAAATTATGGAACGGCTTCATCAAAAGCATAAAAATGTAATTGGAGAATTGTTTCCAGATTCCGAAGCAAAGAATGATACGCTGGCTCAAATAGAACAAATGTTCGGCCAATTGCAGGAGGTGGTTTCTGCAAAATATAACGCAGAACTGGAGCCCGTGATCCTTACCTTTGGAGAAAGTTTTCTTACCTACATCTTTTCAAAGTACCTGGAATCCGGGGGAGTGAATAACACGCTGCTGGATGCAAAGGATTTCATGCATGTTCAGAGTCTGGAGAATCCAAATATTGATATCGTTAGCGCCCGACTTGAAGAGACTTTAAGAAGGGAAATCCGTTCAGAAATTTATATCACCCAGGGCTTTGTACGCATAGACCGCTTCCGGAATATCAATACTTTAAAGCGTGGTGGAAGCGATTATTCCGCTACGATTATTGCAGCTTCCTGTGGCGCAAAAGAGGTTCAGATCTGGACCGATATTGACGGATTCCACAACAATGATCCTCGTTATGTGGAGAACACTACAGCTTTATCTCATTTAACTTTTGAAGAAGCTGCCGAGCTTGCTTATTTTGGAGCAAAGATCCTGCATCCACAAACAGTGCAGCCGGTAAAGGACAGGAATATTCCGATTTACCTGAAGAATACATTTACTCCGAAAGCTGCCGGCACCAAAATTTCCTCGGAAGTAAGAAGTACCGGATTAAAAGCTATTTCTGCCAAAGACGGAATTACCGCTATCAAGATCAAATCCAACCGAATGCTTATGGCCCACGGTTTCCTTCGTAAAATCTTTGACGTGTTCGATAAGCACCAAACCGCTATCGATATGATCACCACATCTGAAATTGCCATATCCCTGACGATTGATGACATACGGAATCTTGATCTAATATTAAATGAACTTGAAGGCTACGGAGAAATCACGGTAGAGAAGGAGCATAGTATTATTTGTATCGTTGGAGAATCGGTCATAGAAGATAAAGGGATCTACAGAATTTTCGAACTGCTGAACGATATTCCGGTAAGGATGATCTCCTACGGCGGAAGTAAAAACAACATCTCATTACTCGTAGACACCCGAAATAAAATTGAGATCCTGAAAAGCCTGAATGAAAAACTGTTTTCAAACAGGGTACAAACTGTAGTTTAAATTTTCTCTTTATATTGTTCTCTTGAACCGCCGGATGTGAAAAAGAATCCTACGGTTTTTTAATTTGGAGTGCTTTTTCAATCCCACTTTTAATCAATAGAATTATTAGTGCATTCGTGGCAAAACCACAACATCAATGTAAGATAAAACCTCTGCGTTCTTTGGGGGAAAATCTTTGCGTCATTGCGTGAACCAGTGTCTGAGGGAGAAATAACTATATTACAAAAAAAATTTCTCTGTCGCTGAAAAAACTCCTTCGAAATGACAAAAGAAATTATTTGTGTATTCGTGGCTAAAAAGAACTATTCTTTGCCTTTGTTCTTTAGCTCAATATACTTTGACATGAAGTACGTGCTTTTGTGCTGGTGATGCTGCAGCATAGCTCCTATAAAATTACTTTTACGGTGCTCAACAATTTTTCCAGATAATTCAAAAATCCTGTTGTAAAAGACTTTTTCAAATATTGATTTTGAGAATCGGGTGTTGATGATATTGAATCCGTTGGATTGGGCTTTTTTCCAGGCGTCTTCGTTCTCGTAAAGGTTTACCGCCGCATCTGCAAATGCTGCAGGATCATTTTCTATTGCTCCCGGCCACTCGATTTTTCCTGAAATTCCTTCTGCGCCTATGGTGGTGGTTACGCCAGGGGTTCCACATTGCATTGCCTGCAGAAATTTTCCTTTAAGTCCGGCGCCAAACTGAATAGGAGCGAGACAAACCCGTGCAGATTGCATTAGCTTTTCAGCATTTTCGGCTCTTCCTTTCACCAGGAATCCTGTGTGGGGATTATGCAGGTTAAATACCTTTTCTGAAGCATACGCACCATAAACATGTACTTCTGCATTGGGAAGTTTTTTCCGGATGAGGGGCCAGACTTGTTCTTTCAGGGTGAGCACGGCATTCCAGTTTGGTTCATGATAAAAATTTCCAATACTTATAAAATGTTGTCGCTCCTGAAATCGTGGTAATCCACGAGATTCTTCTCCAGAAATTTCTTCTAAAAGGAAGGGCAGATATAGCAGAAGCTGAGGGTCAACTTTAAACTGATTCTTCAGAAGTTCCATTTCAGCTTCAGAAATAATCAAGCTCAGGTCACACCGGTAAATACTGGCAATTTCTCGTTTTGTAGCTTCAGAAGTGAATAAAAGATCTTGTTCAGCAATGCCTTTTTTGAAACTTATCTCCCTCACTTTCCGTAAAAAATGCAGATCTTCTGTATCCAGGATCTTTAGGGCCTCGGGACATACTTCTGATACCCGCCACCCGAATTGCTCTTCCATCATAAACCTGTCAAAAAGGACAATTTCCGGCTGAATTTCTCTCAGTAAATCATCAAATGAAGCATCGTTCACCTTAATTTTAGCGGTTGTGATTCCCAGGTCTTCAAGCTTTTCAGCATAAAGGGAGCGGGTAGCTCCGGTGGCAAAAGTGATCTGGTAACCTCCTTTCATGAAAAAATGTAAAAGTTGCATCATCCTGCTTCCGGCAGCAGAAGAATTTGGCTCCGGCCATACATAACCTATGACTAATAAGTGTTTCATGATGAAGATATTCCTGGGAAGAAAAAGTTCAGATAATTTTGGGACGAATTTCGATAAAAAATACCAGAATGGCTGAAAAGATCCATTTAATTGCCATTTTCGAAATTTTCAGTAACTTGATTTGTTCCAATTGAACTGAAATTATGAGCAGAGGATTTGTAAAAGAAGATGACCAGGAAGAAGCACCGTTTATTCCTCCACGTGCCTCATTACCGGCTGGAGTGATCAATTATGTTACCCCCGAAGGTTTACAGCAGTTGCTGGAGGAACGAAATAAGCTCGAACTGGAAAGGACAAATCTTGTGGCAGAAAATGATACAGAGCGCCGCAGAGCAATGGCAGTGATTGACGGAAAAATGAATTTGCTACAGGAACGCATAAATTCTGCACGTGTTCTTCACCCTTCTGAGCAACCGGATGATGAAGTTCGCTTTGGGGCAGAAGTAAGGCTAAAAGATCTTCAGAAAAACATACTCCAAAAATTCAAAATTGTAGGAATTGACGAAGCCGATGTGAGGAAGCAAAAAATAGCTTTTGTGGCACCTATTGCCAGGGCTGTAACCGGGAAGAAAATTGGGGAGGTCGCAGAATTTAAACTGGGAAATGAAGTAAGGGAACTGGAGGTTCTTGGAATTAACTATGAATAATTAGATCATGCACATATATATTGTAATGGGAGTTTCGGGGGTGGGAAAAACCACCATTGGCCGGCTTCTTTCAGAAAAATTTACGCTGCCCTTCTTTGATGCAGATGATTTCCATCCGTTAAGGAACGTGGAGAAAATGAAAAACGGCATTCCGTTGCAGGATGAAGACCGAAAGATCTGGCTACAAACCTTATCTGAAAAAATAAGATCCTGGAACGAGTCTACAGGAGCTGTTCTGGCATGTTCGGCCTTAAAGGAAAAATACCGTAAGCAGCTGCAGTCAGTTCCCGATAAGGACATTTCCTGGATCTTTTTACATTCAGCACAAGAGGTGATCCTTAACCGACTTTCTTCAAGAAAAGGACATTATTTTAAGCCCGAACTATTAGAATCACAATTTTTAACCCTTGAAATTCCGCAGTATGGAATTCATATAGACGTCAATAAATCCGTTGAAAAAATTATGGAGGAAATTATGGAGAAAATCAGCAATGAGAAGGAGAAATCCCAGATCGGACTTCTAGGTCTCGGCGTGATGGGAAGAAGCCTTGCCATTAATCTGGCCACCCGGGGAGTAAAAGTCGCAGTGTATAACCGGCATGTGGAAAATATTGAAGTAGATATTGCAAAATCTTTTGCCAGTGAAAATAAATCGATCTATGATTTCCCATGGTTTGATGAACTGGAGGCTTTTGTAAATTCCTTAGAGCGACCTCGTAACATCCTGCTCATGGTTAATGCCGGTAAAGCTGTAGACCTGGTAATTGAAAGCCTGTTGCCGTTGCTGGACAAAGATGACCTTATTATCGATGGCGGGAATTCACATTATAAAGATACCGTACGAAGAGAAAATTACCTGGAAGAAAACGGATTCCTTTTTATGGGAACCGGAGTTTCGGGTGGGGAAGAAGGAGCCCGCAAAGGACCTTCTATAATGCCGGGTGGCCCTGCAAAGGCTTATAATCGTGTTGGCGATTACCTTGAAAAAATTGCAGCACGGGATAAGGCCGGGAATTCTTGTTGCACCTATATTGGTCCCGATGGTGCCGGCCATTTTGTAAAGATGGTCCACAACGGAATCGAGTATGGGGAAATGCAGCTTATTGCTGAAATATATAATTATCTAAGATTCCATACCGGCTCAACTCCTGAAGAAATTGCTGCTCTTTTTGAAGAATGGAACGCAGAAATCCAAAGTTACCTCCTGGAAATCTCGGTTGATATTTTGAGGAAAAAAGAAAAGAACGAATTTTTGATCGATAAGGTCCTGGATGCCGCGAAACAGAAAGGGACCGGTGGCTGGTCAACAAATGCTGCCCTGGAACTGGGAGTGCCTTTTGACACCATTACTGCGGCTGTTATGGCTAGAAATATTTCAGGAAAAAAAGAAGAACGAAAGGCTGCCGAAGAAGAATATCAACCAACTCCTTCCAAAGAAGGAAATCTTCAGGAAATTTCTGAAAGCTTATTTAAAGCTTATAAAGCGGCAAGTATCATCAACCATTCCATAGGATTTGATCTTATGGGAGAAGCTTCCAAAGAATACAAATGGAGCCTCAATTTATCTGAAATTGCCAGGATCTGGACCAATGGCTGCATCATTCGGTCGGCTTTCATGGAAGAATTAATAGACATCCTGAAGGAAAGTCCACTGGAAAATATCCTCATGCATCCAGATATTCAAATTCGGATCAAAGATTCAAAACCGGAACTTGCCGGTGCAGTTGGAGACGCGCTTAAACACGGATTTCCGGTGCCGGTGTTGTCTGCAGCAGCCAATTACCTGATGAGTTTTATTTCGGGGCAATCTTCGGCAAATATGATCCAGGCACAGCGGGATTATTTTGGAGCACATACGTATGAAAGAGTAGATAAGGAAAGGGGAGAATATTTTCACACTGAATGGAAACCCGGTAAAGAATGAATCTACAACTACTATTTGCTGTTTTCGCAGGAATCGCCCTCCTGCTTTTTTTGATCCTTAGACTTAAAATTCAGGCTTTCCTGGCGTTGCTCATCGTTTGTATAGCAGTCGGAATTTTAGCAGGAATGCCTGCGACAGATATCCTGGAAACGATGAAGGATGGAATGGGTGGTACACTCGGGTTTGTTGCCACAGTAGTCGGTCTCGGAGCTTTATTCGGTGGAATCCTGGAACAATCGGGCGGAGCACAGCGTCTGGCTTCCTTTATGCTGAAGAAAACAGGAGAAAAAAATGCATCCTGGGCCATGATGGTTACGGGTTTTGCAGTAGCAATTCCGGTGTTTTTTGATGTAGCATTTATCATCCTCGTCCCCGTCACCTATGCGCTCAGCAGGAAAACCGGAAAATCTTTATTACTTTATGCCATCCCTTTACTGGCCGGACTTGCCATCACGCATGCCTTTATTCCGCCGACTCCGGGTCCCATTGCAGTAGCCGATATTTTGGGAGCTGATTTGGGGTGGGTGATCATCTTCGGATTTTTAGCCGGGCTTCCCGCAGCGATCATCAGTGGACCCGTTTTTGCGAAATTCATAGCTAAAAAAATACATATTGAGCCGCTGGCGTTTGATGATGAAGACGAACCCGATGAGAGAATGTCTCCTTCGCCGGGATTGATCATTTCCATTATCCTTATTCCAATTGTTCTAATAGTAATAAATACGGTACTGGGAAGTCCGTTTTTTGCTGAGTATGCTATTCCTTCTGAATTAATTTATATTGTCGAATTGCTCGGACACCCTTTTACGGCGCTTATCATTGCCAATCTTATCGCCTGGTATTTCCTTGGGGTAAGACGCGGAATGTCCAAAGATTATTTACTGAAGGTTGCCACAAAATCATTTCAGGCCGCCGGAATTATCATATTATTGACCGGAGCGGGTGGAGCTTTTAAACAGATCCTGATCAATACCGGGGCAGGAGAGATGATTGCTGAAAGCCTGAACGACAGTTTTTTTAATCCGTTGTTATTCGGGTTTATTGTTGCTGCCCTGGTGCGGGTATTGCAAGGTTCTTCAACTGTGGCAATGATCACCGCCGCCGGAATTACTGCGCCCGTTCTTACCGGAAGTGATTTTTCCATGGCACAAACGTCCCTGATTGTAATTGCCATCGCTTCGGGAGCCTCCATCATGTCGCACGTCAATGACAGCGGATTCTGGCTTGTTGGACAATTCCTTAACCTTACCGAAAAACAAACTTTTAAAACCTGGACAGTAATGACGACTTTAATAGCTCTAGTAGGGTTGGGAGTTTCTTTGTTGCTGTGGGTAGTTGTATAGAATTCATTTCAGTGAGGAATTTTCAATTTCCAAAGAAATTATGGTGAATCATTTAGCCACGAATCCACAAATTTTTATAGGAAGAGATTTCTTAGTAGCCCAAAAAGCTTCTTCAAAATGACACCAGAAAATATTCGGCATTCGTAGCAAATAAAACATTAATGGAATAAAACCTCTGCGTTCTCTACGGAAGTCTTTGCGGCTTTGCGTGAACCAGCGTCTGAACAAGAAATAGTTATTTCTAAAAAGATTTCTCAGTCGCCGGAAAAGGCTCCTTCTAAACGACAGTTTGGAACTATTGGGTAATTGACCGCAAAAGGAAATTATTCAGAAGAAGGAGTTTCTTCTGGAGAAAGAACAAACTCCAGGTCATCAACAATATCACCGTATTCAGAAACTTCAATTTCAAAAGCTTTTTCAGAAGGTCTTGCAGTATAACCTAATTTTTCAAGCTGGGAAGCATCTATTTCTGCTGTGTACTTTCCGGGGGAAAGCCCCAGGAAAGTGAAATATCCGTCGCCTTCACTCAATACCCGAGCAGCCTGATCTCCGGATTCATCAAAAATATTAATTATGATTCGCCCCTGGCCCCTTAAGCTGTTTCCGCTCTTGAGGTACACCATTCCGGCAACTTCTCCCATTACTTCCACCGGAACATGAATTTCCTTGAACTGATTGGGAACGGTAAGGACCTTTATCCTTGGATTCGGAATCCTCCATGCGATGTTGTCCAGGCTGGTAGGATCTATCTCGAGCATAATATCCACATAGGGTTGTAGTTCAGTAATTCGTAATACAGTGAGATCTTCATTGTAGGTGAGTCGGCCGGTATTTTTTAGTTCCAGGCCTGGCACTCCGGGCTCCATAGGATCTTTGATTCCGTTGTTATTGTAATCGAGGAAAGGAATAATGGTCAATGCCGCTTTGGAAACGGCAGTTCGGTTACTGGTCATTACATGACCGGTGTTGTCATCAAGCAGTAAACTTCCCCTTGCAGATTGCACGTAAGAAGAATTACGATTTCCAATTCTCGAGGTGAGTGCAGTCTGGGCAAAATCAAATGTATATCTTAATCCGACTTCAAAAATGTGGGAATCGCGGATCAGGTTGTTTTCATAAGCGAGATTTAGAAAACCTCCCTGGAAAACCGGACGTTCTACTTCCAGAATTAGGTTGTTCATCCTGTCCCGACTAAAATCATATTGTAGTTGTGGTGAAAATAGAAACCTGTAGGGTAACCTGTAAGTCTGTGATATGGAACTGTAGATCGTGGGTGTTTTAGTCCGATCATTATAGATTCCGTACGTGGTTAAATTGGTGCTGATGCCCATCACCGCTCCCGAAAGTAGCAGTTGTGCCGTGGTAAATTCAGTGGTTGGCATGATGATCTGATTGATACTAAACCTGCTGAACATCGAAAAGCTTCTGGTACGAATAGGAGCAGATAAACTGATCTTTCGCTCTTCCAGGTAATTATAGTTTATGGCAGTTTGATCTTCATGGTACTTTACGTAATTCAGGTCTACCTGAAAATTTCGTGGGGACCGGTAACTTAGAATACCTTCTCCTTTGACACCATACATATATTCCCCTGCAAACAATACGCCCGAAGTAATCCGAACGGAAGAATTTACGAATGGCATAAATTCGCCGCTCACTACATCTGATAAATATTCGACCCCACCACCAATGGTCATACTGTTGTTGAGCCCATAATTAAGGTTAAACCTCGAAAACCTTCTGTTATCTTCATCTTCAACAATTCCCGCGCTTAGCGTATATTCCACTTCATTCTTCGGGACAAAATTATAGGGGATGTTGATCATCCTTTCTTCAACTCTTTCTTCTCCCCAGGGGCCGTAATGTCTAAGGCTTACTGCCGTATTACCATACATTAAAGGGACTTCGAAAGAATAAAATCCGGAGGCATCGGCTTCAGTAAAATCCACCAGAATGTTGTTTACATAAAGTTCGACGGTCCAGCGAGGTTCTGTATAATCGTTCAGGGAATAAGTTCCGAAAGACCTGCGGTTATGCATTGGGCTGTTACTTACCTGCACCCCGCTCACCGGAGCAAAAAGAGAAGAGGTGGCCCGGGTAAAAATCCGGCCTGCCGTTACCTGCTTAAAAAGCTTACTATCATTGTCCACATATCGCCATTGATAAAACTGGTTCCGTGAATCAAAAGGGATGCGGGTAGAATAATTCAGCAGCAAATTTGTTTCACCCCCTAAAAAGATAGTTCCAAGACCAAGGGTGAGCCTGTTATCATTTTCTATTTCCGATTGTTGTGTGGTGATCACCCCCCAGTCCAGCATTCCTGTTTTGAAAAAAGGATGTTCCCGGGCTATCGCAGTATCCGGCTGCACAATTCCTTTTACCCTATCCAGGTTTTCCCGCATTTTCTCCAATCTCATTTCTTTAATTATGGGTAATTCGAGATCTGTATTCAATTTTACGGAAAGGCTTCGGAAAGAGAAATTGGTATGGAGCCCGAAAATCTCACCAAAGTAATTGGACTTTAAGTATAGAGTAGTGGGAGATTCTATAAAATCTGATTCCTTTAGCTGATGCGTTTGATTCTTATAGGTAATTTCAGCCGCTGCCGGATTGATTAGGTAAGTGGAATCGGGATGTATGATAAATCCGGAGATTCCACTTTCTGTTTTTTCATTTTTGATCTTCAGAAACGCAAATAATTCCCTTACAGGAATAAATGCGTCTTCCCCTTTAATGGCAATTGGAATCTCAATAATCCCAATGTCCGGAACATTCATTTCGACCGCTAGTTCATCATACTGAGGAAACTCCTCCTGAGCATAACCACTAAAACTCCAGATAAAAAGCAGAAGCCCTATCAAAGATTTTTTAGCAGAAACAGAATAAAAAGCGGGGGAACTTTTTTGCATTAATGGAATTCTTCTACTTATTGTTGAATAAAATCTAGATGAATAGTTCCAATATATTTTCCTGGAGGATTGGCAGAGGAATTGCCTACCTGAAGAGAACCACCAATATAAATAGGCGTTGTAGAAGGAGGATTTGCTGTAGTAATAAAAGTCTGTCCCTGGCTATAACTGTCAATTCTTAAGATCATTGAACCCCCTCCATTGGCATTTTTCAGGACAAACGTGGGCGCATGTGAAATAGTGATAATAGTTCCAGGGTTTGCTGTAACATCATAAAGAGCAGGGGATACAGTTTCACCATAATTTAATAAGATTATGTCACCATTGGAGGTTCTGGTACCATTATCATCAACAGATACGATACCACCGGCATTTCCTGCAGTGTAGGCTCCAAAATTTAAAAATTGAGATGTATTAACTTCCACCTTTACCGGAATAGGTGGATTTTCCTGCGCGAACCCAGCGAAAGTTCCTGCCATGAAAAGCAGCAAAAATGCTATTTTCGATGAACTGCTGATGATGTTTATTAATTTGGATACTATCATTTTTTCACTAGAACTTTTTTGGTGAATGTTTCTTTTCCTGAAAGATAGCTTATGAAATAAACCCCCGTACTTCTAATTCCATGAACCTCTACAACTTCTTTTTCAGCTACTTCCAGGACACTGATTATTTGTCCTGTGACGGTGCTTATCTGCAGCGGACCTCTTTCTCCTTCTTCAAGGTTCATTCTCACGAGTACCTGTCCGTTACGGGTTTCTGCACTAAAAGGTTCATTGTAAATCACTGCAGGATCTGAAATCCTGGTGTTGGAAAACACGAGATAAAATCTGGAGTTAGTTTCCCCTTTTTGTACATGGAATCGGTACACGGGGTCATTGTTCAGATCCTGAACAATTCTCTTTTCCTCATCTACAAGATATAAATATGCTCCTGTAGAAAGATTTTCCGTATCTTTTAAAGAAATGGCTATTGCACCTGCTCTATCCGTTTTAATTCCCAAAGGTATTCTTTCAGGTTCCCTACCTATGGAATTGGATATAGCACTAATTGCCAGTTTCTCTCTTTTAGGAGTAAAGCTGTAAAAATTAGGAACATTTATGGCAGTATTCATCAATTTGTGAGCGTCCAGTTTTTTTTCAAATCCGGTGGTAGCATAGGAATTGAAATAGATCACAGTAGGATCGGCCGATTGTTCACCTTCGAATCCGGCAGTGATTCTAATTAAAGCCGGAGTCTGTTTTGCAGATTGTTTTAAAAATGGCTGGGTAAAATTATTAACCCTTACTGAATTGGTCATGCCTAATGTTCCTACAGTAGGAGAGACGTCTGCTGCAACATCACTTACATGAACAAAGAATCCCTGCATGGATGGGATAATATTGGAAGATTTTCCATCTTCACTTTGAATGCCGTTAACATAAGAGCTATAGGTTCCCGTGTAGCGATCGGTGGTGCCGGCTGTAAAAAAGTAAATAGCATCGTCTATATTAGTTTTTGTCCAACCATTGGTTGCTTCCCAATCAATGGGGGAAGGGTAAGGGTTTCCAACGAGATTAAAGCCTTGAGTGTATGTCCTGCTGTGATTGTAGAGGGTTCTGGAAAAGATGCCGTTGTTCACAATACCTGAAATCTCGACCGTCTGCGCCTGAATACTATCTCCAAAATTCATTGCGTAACCTTCTATCGTGTTGATGGGAGAATTAATGGAAGTATATTCTTCCCAGCCGGTAGCATCATTTCCATTTGAATCTTCCCTATTTTCGTTATAGCTGTAAAAATTAGGAAAAGACTCTTTCAGGTTGATATATGGAGTAAAATCTCCAACTGTGGAATTCTGAAAAGGAGAACTAAAATATTTATATCCAAAGCTGTTATCCAAATATCGCTGCATTTTTACTGTTCCGGTTATCTCTCCGGAACCGGATCCGTCAATGAGGGCAGTTTGAACTTCGTCGGAAATGAGTGTTAGATTGTTACCTGTATCAAAATGTCCTGATTGAGCTTTTAGAATTCCTGTAATTTCTAGCGCTCCCTGAGAAACTACTCCTGAAGAATTGTTCAGGGTGAGATTTTTGATCCTGTTATCTGCGAAAGTCTCAGCAGGAACGGTTTGAGCAGAGTTTCCAGCCAGCCAGATATGTCCGTTTTTGGCATCGAATACTCCTGAATTTGATATTTTTCCGGCGATATAAATCGAATAATTATCAACCAATACAGATGCGCCATTTTCAATGCTGATATCTTTAGACAAAGCCGCAGCACCCGAATTGATTTCAGGATAATTAGAAAGTCTGGCAGGTATTAATACAGTATTTTGGAGTGTTGGAATTTGGTTGCAACTCCAGTTAGCTGGGTTATTCCAGTCAGTATCTTCAGTACCCGTCCATTCCCATTCATTGTTTACAGCAATAGTAAAAGAAATTTCAGGATTTGTGTTAATACAGTCTGTTCCCAGATCAGAAATACTATTAACAACAAAGTTTGTGGACTGGGTAATCGGAATATTTTCCGTGAAATTGCGATCATAGATTGTAAAATCCAGTGGATTTGAAGTGCCCATATTTACAGAGACCTTCCACGGTCCTGTACCGGTAAAGTAACCCGTTATACTTGCAGGTTGACCACTGCACACAACTTCTGGAAATTCCACTGTAGCTGTGGGTAAAGGATTTATCCGAATCGGTTCCGAAATATTTTCAGTACAACTCCCGGTGGAAGTTACAATCCTTCTAAACCAGGTAGTTTCTAAAAGTGTCTCCGGTTGGTAATCTTTTTGAGTGTTGGTGCCTGGGGCGGGAGTAAAGCCGCTGTTAGGACCTGTAGTATTAGTCTCCCATAAATAAGTAAAACTTTCATTTCCACCTGTGGGTTGAGAACCGATGATCTCTAAAGCAGAACTACCTATACAAACGTTCCCTGTTTCTCCTGAATAATTAATAATATTGTTTGTGATTTCATCATAAAATGTAATTTTCACTGCATTCGAAACACTTTCTGCACAAACACCGGAAGTCACTTTCCTTTTAAACCAGGTAGTCTCTGAAAGAGGTATTGGATTAAAATCTTTGTTATTTGTGTTCCCAATAGAAATAAATCCTTCATTGGGCCCGCTTGTACTACTTAACCACTCGTAAGTAAAAGTGCCATCACCACCTTGTGGTGTACTTCCTGTAAGGGGTTGCATACTTTTATTACCACACAGCTCCTGATTTCCCTCAATCGTATTTGAATTGATCGGCTGATCGACTTCAATAGTAAGCGATGCATTTGGAGAGTTATTTATACATCCTGTAATTTGATCGGTAATGCTGGTAACTCTAAAAATACTTGTGACATTTACCGCATATGGCATTTCTAAATTGTTATCGTTTACAGGTATACTTCCCATTGAGGTTCCGTTCACTTCAATAGTGACCATATAGGAACCGCTCCCTGTAAATATTGCTGAAAACTCAACATTTCCTCCTTCACATAATTCCATGGGATTAGCGGTGATTTGTACCTGAGGAATTTGTCCTATTATTAAATTTGCCGCATTTGAAGTGTGAGTTGTAGTGTAATTATCAACTCCATTTAACCTGTTATTAGTACTTTGTATATTAACAAGCCTGTAAATAAAGTATTCACCCGGGGTATTAAATGGCGCAGCAGTTAAATCTGGCGTAAAATCTTTTTGATTTGCACCAGGAATTTCAATTTTATCACCATTCTCTGTAGTGCTGTATACCCATTGATAGCCGGTTCCTAAGGTAGTTATTCCTGAAACCAAACCAATAGCATCCCCCACAATAGGTTGAGCAGTTTTATCCTCACAAACAGTTTGATTGGTACCGCCAGTCAGAATATTATCAGTTACTTTTCGTAAATTTTGAAATTGAGCAACATTGCCTCCACTATTTTCATAATATTCATAGGTGAGTAGGTTGTCCTGTTGATCTAGATTTAGCAGGACATTAGCATCTGTGGTTGGTGATCTTGGAATCCAGTTATCGTGGATAATTTCTCCGTTGACCTTAAATCTAATACCATCATCTGAGGTTAAATCTGCTACATAAAGTCCATTTTTAGTACTGTTGTTAAGATAGCGGACAGAAAAGGTTTCAGTATATATAGAAGTAGGATTTCCGGTAGAAGTGATACCGAAACAGACTTCATTTCCTCCAAAACCTTGTACAAAGGTTTCCGGTTCTGTATAAGTGCCCATATAAGTTTCAAAGCTCGTCCCCTCGTAGACATGGCCAATCCATGAATCTGTTCCTGCTAAATTTTCATCGCCGGTAGATGGTATTATTGGGTTTAGCGTAACTGTTGTATTTCCAGCCTTACTCGTACATCCATCAACGCTGGCTGTAACGAAATAAGTACCGGCGTGTCCAGCACTAACATTGGTAATAACAGGGTTTCTTAAGGTCGAACTATAATTATTGGGCCCTGTCCATTGGTATGTAGCCCCTGCAACTTCTGTAGCATACAGATTCAAAGTTGCGCCGGTACACAAGGGTCCATTGTTACTTGCGCTGGGAACTGTTACGGCTTGTTTAACATCTATTCTTAATGTATTTGAAATGACTGAACAACTTCCAGACACTACCTTTCTTCTAAACCAGGTAGTTTTTTCAAGATTTCCAGGATTATAATCTTTGGTATTATATGTCCCTGCAGCTGCAGAAAAACCTTCTGTAGCCCCTGTAGTACTACTTTCCCACAAAAATTGATTAGTTGAGGCACCACCCTTGGGGCTGCTCCCGGGAATAATTCCTGGATTAGTACCCGAACAAATTGTAGGGGTTGTAGCTTGGTAAGTAGCCTGCACATATAATCTTTTTCCTGTGCCTACACATGGGTCTGTAAAAACCGCATTTGTTGCCGGAATGGTTGCAGTACTCTTTCCTAACAAATAAGATTCTACAATTGCCTTACTGTTTGGTGCATGACAATTTGAGGTAGAAAAAGTCCCATTATTGTCAGTTGGGGTTCCGTAACTTGCAAATTGAACACTTGTAAATATAGTTCCCGCAGGAGCATTCATCACTACATTTCCATTTTCATTAACAGTAGCTCTAAGGGAACCGGAAGTTGCTGCAGAGAGAGAAATGTGATTATTTGTAACAGGGGTGTCAACCTTGACTTCAGTAGTGGCGGGTTCACTCGTACATCCATTAGCTGTGGCAGTTACTCTATAAGTTCCAGCCATAGCTGTAGTGGCATTTGGACGGGATAAAGTAGGACCTGTGGAGGTATATCCACCCGGACCTGTCCATAAATATGTTACGTTGGAATTATCATTAACCGATAATTCTAAAGTACCTCCCAAACATACTGAAGAATTACTAACAACAGAGGGAGGTGAAGGTTTTCTATTGATTTGAAAAGATTGTGACTGGAAAGATGTTGCTTCAGGATTTGTAGAAATTACCTGTATTGTATGGCCTGTGCCTATTAGATCTGTTGGCAAGGATGCAGTAGTTGATATATTAAAAAAGTTCCTACTGGTCCCTCCGGGTTGAGTTGTGGAATTAAATGATTTTAGTTCACGGGTTGTACCATTGGGTGCTATAAGAAGTAATTTATAATCAGTTTGAGTAGTGAAGGGAATATAATTTAAATAGACAGGAAAAAAAATAAAAATAAAATCTCTTTGATATCCATTTCTCACTTCGAAATTGACTTCAATTTCAGATCCGGCACAGAATATATTCGATTCTAGACTTGGTGGGTTTATTACTGGAGGGTAAACTTGCCCTTGCACAAAATAACTCCCCAGCATAAAAATGCACAGGATAAAATAGCGGCAAAGAGTAGGGGATAGCCTCATGTAACGGGTGGGGGTTGAATGCAATTAAAGTAACACTTCCTGATCTATCTCAGGTCGTGAATTCTTTTTGCCAATGTCTGGCCATTTTCTTCAGAATAGGATATTTCGAGTTTCCCTGAGTTCAGATCCACTTCTCCTGCATTTCGAAGTTCAAATGAGAAATTTCTTTGGTTATTTGGTGTATAGACAGAAACTCCTTTGACCATTCCAATTTCTGTGGTAGTTCCTTCAGGTGAGATGTGGTCAACTTTTATATTTCCGTACACCGACATATTTCCGGAACGATTAAGAACAAGGGAAAGCTTCGGATTTTCTTCCTGTTCCTGTAATTCTATATCTGTAAGTTCAATTGCTGTAGTGGACTGGCCTTCCCGAACAATTATAGGAATACTGATCCCGAAAACCGTTTTAATATTGATGGAAATTCCTTCCCCTTCCTGTACTTCTTCTTCTCCCAGAGCGGTCTGGTCTTCTACAGCTCTAAAGTACATATGAGAACGGTACTCTCCCTGTTCGAGATTTCCGGTACGGGTAAGTTGCACCCTTACTGTTTGTGCTTCATTAGGAGCCAGAGTCACTCGGCGAGGAAAATATCTGAGGAAATCTTCAGCGAAACGCTGACCTTCTTCCGGTTCTTCTACCTGTTTGAAATTTCCGGTTTCTGTCATCTTATAATTGACGAAGGAGATAGCATAGACCGCAGTATCATTTCCGGTGTTGGCAAGATTGATCTCCTGCGATCTTTGAGAGCCGTCAAATACCAACCTTTTCGGCATGATCATTAAATCTCCCTGTGCCCGGGAAATTTCAGCAGAAAATATAAAAAGGAAAATAAAAGATAGACTGGAAATCTTAAGTAGTTGTCTTTTCATGCAGGGGCAGAATTATGTTACATCTTATTATGGGACTACAAATGTAAGTAAAACAAGATAAGAACGTTAAGAAAATCTAAAAATTTAATTATACGTCACCGTTACATTGAATCCGGTGGAATTGGTATAAAAGCCTGATAATTGATTAGCATCCAAGTTTAACGTTGCCCCGATTTTGATTACATCTGTTACAACACCAGTTTCAGGTTGCACCGTAAAACGGTTAATTACTAATTTTTGATCGGGATTTTCCAGATTATATAAGGTAAAAGACTCGGGTAAGGTGATGGAGTAGTTATTATTGCCATGAGTGACGATAGCTTCTGCAGGGTTCACTGTGCCGGGAAACGAAGTAGATATCTGTACTCCCTGCGCCACACGTGAACCATCGGGAGATAAGATAACACTCCCAGGAGTGTAGGCACTAATCACGTTCCCAAAATCAAGATCCACCGTTTTATCAATTTTAATAGGATCTATCACTGTAGCCCGACTTGTAACAGTTGCCGATGCAGAAGCCTGAGCAAACACCTGTCCTGACAGGAACAAAGACAATAAGATCAGGATTAATTTCTCCATAGGTTTGATTTTATAATTCGAAACTTAATAGAACCAAAAAACGCCGCCACAAGGGCGGCGTTTAGAGTTTTTCAAATATTTTTTTTATTCGTAAGATACTGTTACTTCTACAGTGCCTTCATACAATCCAGCATTCTGGGTAGCTCCAACAGTTAGAGTGCCACCAACATATAATGTTTGGTCTCCGCTACTCTTGTTATCGGTAAAACTACTTTTTGGTACTAGAGCCATTGCGGTTCCTGCATCACTAGCAAGATCAGTAGCAACCATAGTAATACTATATCCATATGTACTGGCAGTAATATCGAAACTTGCAGAAGATACAGTGCCTCCAGGAGCATTTAAATTATCAGCTATTGTCCTAGTAGCATCAGAAGTTGCAGCTATAGTAACTTCACCACCTCCAGCGGCTCCTCCAATTATACGACCAAAATTAAGATCATTAGTCTTGGTGATTGTAAGAGGCTCTACAATTTCAGCAAAAGTTGATGCAGTTGCAGTTTTGTCCTGCGCAAAAGTAGTTCCGGCAATAAGAGCGAATAAAACAAATGTAATTTTTCATGATAAGTAGGTTTTTAGGGTATTTATTATTTTTCTATTTGGGTTATCAATTATTTGATGATGCAAACGTACACCCTAAAGAAAGCTCCTACAAATAAAGTCGATAACGGCCCCGGAAATTCGTTAAAATACACAATTCTTAAAATTTTTAACAAATAAGCGCCTGTAAACGTGGCTGCTGCACCTCTTGAAAAGGACAAAACGCAGTAAAAATGAAAGAAATGATTGATTGTATTGGAGGTTTATATCTATAGGATCAATAACGGAAAATTACCTTATCATTGAAAAGCAAGGTTCGCTATTTAATACATATTAAATAACGTAAACACTACAACTGATTGGAGTAGATCAGGTCAATGATTACTTGCACGAGTAAAGCAGTAATTATAATTATTCCGGCATAGGAGCCTGTTTTTCCCAGCGTCCCTTTAGTAGTAGTCAAAATATTTTTCATTCCCTTCAGGATAAATTTTTTAAAATATTTCAAAATGATAGTAGAATACCATATTTCTTTCCAAACAAATTAAGGCTGGAAAAATTAATAAATAAACAAACAAGTAGGGTTGTGAATCTTTGAAGTAGGGTACAGGTTCACTGCAAAAGTGGAACAAATTATTCCGGTAAAAAAATTATTTCGGCAGGGGGATATTAAATTCGGTGAACAACACGAATTAAGAAATAATTAAGATTTAGGAGATTTATGAGATAATATCAGGGGATAAAGTCAATGGAAAGTTATTGTAATGATTAATTGTAATTTACAGTCACATTCATTGGTGCCGGACTATTGTAGATTCCCGGAGTCTGATTAGGGTGGACGTCTAAAGTTGCTCCCACTCTTACAGTTCTGGATCCTCCGCTAATACTCCCGCCTTCAGCAAGGCTGCTGGTAAAATCTTTAATGATCATACTTTCACTTCCATTGGTAAGAATGTAATCATTTTCAGGAAGGGTAATAGAAAAAGCAAAACCTTCTTCGCCAGTCACTTCAAAAGCGGCGGCCGAGACTGTGGCATCGTCTTCAAGGCTTACACCACCTGTACTTATCCTGGTATTTTCGGGTGTAAGAATTACTGCACCACCGTCTTTTGCATCAAGATTAGCAAAATTCATGTTGGAAGTTGTGGTAATTCCAATTGGCTGAATAATAGTTACAGAAGCTGTGAAACTTGCAGTTGCACTCGTTTGTCCTTTCACTGAGAAGGAAAGGACCATTAGAATAAGGATGCAGATAAAATGTTTCAACTATTGTAGTATTTATAACTACAAGTGTACGCAAATATTCTAAAATATCAGATAAAAAGCACAGAAATATCGATGAAATACACAATTTTGAAAAATAGTATAAAGATTATCCTTTCTTATTCAGCTTATTGCGAAATCGATGTCGCCAGTCCAGAACATAATAAATGGCGTAAAAAAGGTACTTCTAAAGAAATTAGTATCTTCCTATTTAATTTATACATCATGAGACAAACATACTCTACCATCCTTGACCTTCAAAAAGTAGATCTTGGCCTGCTCATCTTCAGGATTGGAATTTCATGCCTTATGTTAACACACGGAACCCCGAAGCTAATCAGGTTTTTTGGAAATGAAGAGATAATTTTTGCCGATCCTATTGGCCTGGGAGCAACTACCAGCTTTGCTTTAACGGTTTTTGCTGAATTTCTGTGTTCCGTTTTGATTCTCATCGGACTTGCGACCAGGCTGGCAGCAATACCGTTAATGATTACCATGGCTGTAGCTGCTTTGATTGTCCACATGCCCGACGGTTTTGGGAGACAGGAATTACCTTTATTATACCTCACCGGGTATATTCTACTGTTTTTTACGGGGAGCGGAAAATATTCTTTAGATCATTATTTTCTTGCCGGGAAGAATAAATAACCTTGGAAAAGCCCCTGCTATGGTTTATTTTTCAAATGTCCTTGGGGTTTACTCATTTTCTTTGATTTGGAGAAGATCAAATAAATTTTTAAATAAAATTTTACGTTTTTCAGAAATCTGTGATTTAGCTTTCCAGTACTTTCAGAAGAAATCTGTACCTTCTAACCGGTAATTTTCAACCGTAATGCATTAATTCTGGAAAAATAAAGTGCTATGGATTTGAAACGAAGGAACTTCATAAAGAAAAGCGGAATATTTACAGCGGCAGGATTTCTACCGGGTTCTTTTTCTGCATTGGCAGCCGCTTTAGATACATCTTCTGAAGTTCAAAATAATAATGCTTTCATCATTAGAGATGCAAATATTATTACTGTGGATGATGTACTAGGGAATTTTGAAAATGCTTCTGTACTAGTCAAAAACGGAAAAATAGCAGAGATAGGGGAGAATATCTCTGTGCCTGAAGGCATAGAAGTCATCAACGGAAAAGGTTTTATTGTCATGCCCGGACTTATAGATTGCCACTGGCATATGTGGACTTCGCTTCTCCGTAGTATGGCAGGAGATAGCGAGCAGCAAGGCTATTTTCCCATGACGACCCGCTACTCCCGCTTGTATTCTGAAAAGGATATGAAGATTGCAACAAAGTATGCTGCTGCTGAAGCTCTTCAATCGGGAATTACTACTGTTTGCGACTATAACCATAATGCCCGAAGCCCGGCTATGGTACTGGCAGGTTGTGAGGCCCTTGCCGAAGCCGGTATTCGCGCACAAGTGCTTTATGGAAACTATAGGGATCAGGAACCATCTGAACCTACACATTTTGATGGCATCCGGCAGGTTATGACGAAGCTTCAGGAGGATAAAAAATATCATCTATTATTCTTAGGTCTGGGTTCCCGTGGAGTTGGCTATAATAAATTGAAAAGTGACTGGGAAAAAGCAAGGGAACTTAATTTAAGAATCAGCATTCACGCCAGCTCCAATGAAGATCAAAAAGGCCAGATTCAGAAATTGGAAAGCTTGGGCTTATTAAAAAGTGATGTACACATTATTCATGGGAATGCTATAACTCCGCAGGAGATAAAAGCAGTAAAGAGATCGGGGGCTTCCATCACAATGACTCCTTATTCAGAAATGCGGATTGGGTACGGATTGCCAAAGGTGAATGAACTCCATGAAGCGGGAGTCAATACTTCTTTGGGAGTGGATACCACCGGACTTTCCGGCAACGCCGATATGTTTGCTATCATGAAGCTTATCCTCAATCTTTCCAACGCTAAGGCTAAGAATGAATTTTATTTGCACCCAAAGGAAGTTTTGAAAATGGCAACCATTAATGGAGCCCGCACTTTAGGAATTGAAGACATCACCGGATCTTTAACCCCGGGAAAACGTGCAGATCTAATTATGCTGAATAGAAATGACCTTAATTTTTCTTCCGGAAAAAGACTCGAACATCTAATAGTAGAAGCCGCCCAACCCAAAAATGTACATTTCGTATGCATTGATGGAAAGATCATAAAACGAGACGGGCAACTCACCAGATTGGATACAGATGAAATTGTGAATGATGCCGAAGATGCCTTCGAAAGCATGCATCGGAAGATAAATCAGTAAATAGTATTCCTTCAGAGAAATACATAAAAAAGAGGCTGTCTAAAAACACTTTTTAGACAGCCTCTTAATTTTTATACTAAAGATTTGATCAAGATTATCCTTCAGAATCCAGCATGGCAAGGAACTTATCCAAGTTAGGAATTACAACAATTCTGGTTCGTCTGTTCTTTGCACGATTTTCAGCGGAATCATTATCGGCTACGGGATCATAGCTACTACGTCCTGCTGCAATCAATTTTTCAGGATTTACATCATATCGATCCTGTAATAATCGTACAATAGCAGTGGCTCTTCGCACACTTAAATCCCAGTTATCCTGTAAATAGGAATTTTCTACCATGGTTTGAGAATCTGTATGACCCTCTACCATTACCTCCATGGTAGGTTCAGAATTGATAACTTCTGCTAATTTTTCCAAAAGGGGATATGCATCCCGGCTTACACGGTGACTTCCGCTTCTGAATAAAAGTTTATCAGAAACATCTATCATTACCACTGTTTTATCCACAGAGATATTGATGTCATCTCCAACTTCGCCACTTATTTGTTGTCCCAGGTTATAAGAAACAGCAAGATTTATGGAATCTTCAAGAGTTTTTGCTTCTCTCAATTTTTCCTGATCTACCTTTTGCAAAGTCCGGCGCATGTTTTCTTTATTGGCATTGGACATCGCGGTAAGATCATTCATTTCGAGTTTTTCGTTATTCTCATCCCGCAGGGAATTAATACGCGCATTATAATCTGCGACTCTTTCTTCTATGGCACCTAATCTTTCCTCCAGTTGCTCCTTTTCCATTTGGGTTTGCTGCAGGTTACTTCGTGCACTGTTATAATCATCTTCTAAAGCAACATACTTCTTTTTAGAAACACAAGAGGTCAACATAGTTGCTGCCAATACTGTGGTTACTGCTAAGGTTCGTTTCATAATTTTCTGGTTTTTTGTTTTTAAAAGCTCTTATTTTAGCTCCTTGTAAAACGATTTCAACATTCGAAGTTATATAAAACCATTTCTGACAGGACTCATTTTAACGGAAGATTATTACTTTAACATTATTCCTCCTAATAAAATCTTAAATATTAATCGGGTTTTGTCTCTGGTTCTGTGATACTCCATTGCTTCCTTTCTTACGATCTGCTGAAAAAGTATTAAACCCTTTAAATAATTGAAAATAACACGTTTGCGTATGATTTATTTTTTAAATATTGGCTGCTGGACCTAATGTCTACAGTAGAAGTTGACCGGTTTTAACAGAATATTATCAGGTTCAGGATCAAATAAGTAAAAGATTGGCTTCTTATTATAGGATATATACAATAAATTTGGAGCATAAGCTTTACCAGCCATACTTTGGAAGATAAAAAAGATCAAAAGAAAAAGAAGAAAAAGAAGAAATTCAGGGGCCTTAGAATTTTCGGAAGGATTCTGCTGGGCCTGGCTGTTTTTATTATACTCATTCTCCTGTTTGTACGCAGTCCCTGGGGACAAAATATCATAAAAGATAAATTGATCTCCTCCATTTCAAATCAAACGAATACCACTATAGAAGTAGAGCGTCTATTTATCACCTTTTCCGGAAATATTTATATCGACGGACTTTATCTGGAGGACACAAAAGGAGATACGCTGGTTTATTCCAGAGAACTGGAGGCCGATATTCCGTTATGGCCTATTATCAGAGGTCAGGGAATTGCCATTACTTCTGTAGACTGGAATGGGGTTAGAGCGAATATTACGAGAAAAGATACTGTTAACGGCTTCAATTTTGATTTCCTGATGGAGGCATTAGCACCGGCAGATACTACTGCCACTGCTCAACCTGCCCAGGACACTACAACTTCACCACAGGAATTTCGGTTAGGAGAAATCAATCTTCAGGATTTTGATGTTGTATATAATGACGGAGTGACTGGTATTGATAGTCGTTTTCGGGTTGGGGAACTTCACCTTGAAATGGAGGAGACCGATCTGGAGAACATGAGCTTCCACGCTTCCAATGCATCTATTTCAAATTCCATTATAGACTACCGGCAAACTCCTGTTCCCGACACTCCCAGCGAGGAAGATGTTCCGCTTCCGGTTTTCCGGATCGATGAACTGGAACTGCAAAATGTAGCGGCGAATTATGAATCTGTTCCTGGAGGAATACTGGCACAAGTGCAACTGGAAGAGTTTCTCCTGGAATTGCCCCAGGCTAATTTAGTTGAAAACCGGATAGAGGTCAATAATTTGGAAATGAACAATTCAAAGGTGCTGCTGAAAATGACTGAAACACCTGATAATGAAGTGGCGATTGAACCGGTTGAAGAAACTGCAGAAGGATTCCAATGGCCAGAATGGAAAGTGGAAGTCGCTAATATATCCTTCAGCAATAATGAAGTAACCTACTTAACAAATGAGGCACAGCCCGAATCCGGTGTATTTAATCCGGAAGCTTTGCAGTTTCAGGAACTAACCCTGGCTGCCCAAAATATTTACCTGCGGAATGAAAATGCCGGTGCAGATATCAACCAACTAAGTTTTAACGAAACAGGCGGAATTCAGCTTAAAAATTTTAGCCTCGATGCAGGAATCGATAATACCAGTTTAACCGTGGATGATTTGCTGGTGGATCTTAATGAGAATCATTTAGAAGGAAATCTGAATATTAGATATGATTCCATTGACGATTTGATCAATAATCCAGAGAATGCCGTTGTTGATGCCAGTTTACCGGAATTCTATCTGAATCTTAAAGATCTTTTCCTCATCCAGCCAGATTTAAGAACGAACGAGTATCTTCTTGCATTAAGCAAAAGACCGGTTACAGGCCAAATTCAGGCAGAAGGTACGCTGGCTTCTCTGCAAATCTCCGGTGCAAACATCAACTGGGGAGCAACTACTTCAATTGCAGCAAGGGGAAGTATTCAAAACCCTACAGATCCAGACAACCTCCGGTTTAATTTTCCCCGTATCCGTATGGTTTCCAGCAGAGGAGATATTAGGAGGTTTGTGGATGAAGAAAACTTAGGAGTAAAGCTTCCGGAGGAATTCTCTCTTACAGCAAATGTTAGCGGAAATCCTGAAGATATAGAAGCGGTGGCAAATCTCGATTCTTCGCAAGGGGACATCGCTCTGGATGGCAGCTTCTCCAGTTCTACCGGTATTTCGTTCAATGCAGATATAGAAATTACAGATCTTGCATTGGGCAATATTTTACAAAACGAACAACTGGGTAACCTAAACCTTACGCTCATTGCATCGGGAGAAGGGGAAAATATGAATGAGCTGGATGCGATGCTGGATGCCTACATCAGCAGTTTTCATTATAATGAATATGCCATTGAAGACTTAAGGATCACTGGAGAACTTACCGATGGTAGCGGATTAATTACATCTGATTATGAGGATGAAAACCTGAACATGGAATTGGAAAGCTTTGTTATTCTTGACTCTGTTGCTCCACAGGTGAATTTAAGCCTCAATGTTATTGGAGCTAACCTTGAAAGACTTGGGCTATCTCAAAAGGACATCAGAGTGGGCTTTGAACTGGACGGATCGTTCAGGGGAAATGCTGAAAGTTTTGATGTCAATGCAGAAATCAGTGACGGGGTGACGGTGTATAATACAGATTCCTACCTGCTGGGGGATTTTGGTGTTTCTGCACGTGTAAGACCCGATTCTACTGCGGTGGACATCCAAAACCAAATGATTGACCTGAGACTGCGTTCCAATACAGATCCTGCTTCCTTTGCGACAGCACTGCAACGGCACTACCAGAGTTATTTTTCTGATGACATAGAAATTGACACCGTCAACAATCCTGTTAATCTCGAATTACGGGCCGAAATAAGAGAAAATCCAATTCTTGATGAAGTTTTTATTACCAGCCTTCAGGAAATGGATACAATAAATATTGCTATAGATTTCCATGAAAAAAGCAGGGAATTAACTGCAGATGTTGAACTCCCTTTCATCAATTATATGGGGAATGAAATTGACAGTTTATCTTTTCACCTGGACTCCGGACGGGAAAACCTGGAGTTTGTATTAGGCTTTAATGCCTTAAATGCGGGTCCTCTTGCTGTGAAAAGAACAGATCTTGAAGGTGAAATTATTGACAAGGCTCTTCACCTGGATTTCAACTCCTATTATGAGGAAGAACATTTAATGCACATTCGCTCAGAGATTGCAAGAAGGAATGATACGCTTATCTTTCAATTAGATCCTTCCGAAGTAATTTTAAACAGTAGTTTATGGGAAGTTCCTGAAGGTAATGAGATACGAATAGCAGAGAATTCCACTATTTTCAATGATTTCCAATTCACCCGAAACAATCAGAGTCTGCAAATTACCAATGAGCAACCCGGAATGGAAGGAGAACACATTGCAATTTTGTTCGAAAACTTCAGATTACAGAGTTTCCTTAGTTATTTAAATCCGGAAACGCCGCTTGCTTCAGGCCGGCTTAATGGGAATTTCACCATTCAGGATCCCAGCGGCAGCACCGGACTTTTAGCTGGTCTCGAAATTAATGAATTCAATGTGATGGAGGTACCCATGGGCACCCTCACCCTGGAAGCAGATGCCATTGGGTCTGAAACCTATAATTTTGACATGGCTATAAAAGGCGGAAATGTTGACCTGGATCTTGAAGGAAGCTTCAATGCCAGGGAAACCGGAGCCGAATGGGATACTCAACTATTACTGAATGAAGTACAAATGGCCGTCGTGGAAGGTTTTTCACAGGGAGAAGTCACGGGGACCAGCGGAAGTTTCTCGGGAGAAATAAGCCTGGGTGGTACTACTGCAGAACCAGAATATGAAGGTAATATTAATTTTAATAACGCAGCTCTTACAATCGCGATGCTGGACGCACCTTTTGTTCTTCCAAACGAAACTCTTAGACTTGATAATGAAGGCTTCTACTTTGATAGTTTTAGCATAGAAGACCAGAATAGTAACAGCTTTACCTTGAATGGAGAGGTGTTAACAGAAAGCTTTTTAAATCCATCATTCGATCTCGATTTTGAAGCCAATGACTTTATGCTGTTGAATTCTACAGCCGAAGATAATGATCTTTATTATGGAACCGCAGTAGTAGATGCAAACGGAAGCCTTACCGGAAATTTAAATGTTCCCATTGTAGACCTTAACCTTACAGTAGATTCACAAACAGATGTTACATACGTACTACCTCCTTCTGAAGTTGCTGTAGAGGAGCGGGATGGGGTTGTCATTTTTGTAAACAGGGAAAATCCTGATGACATTTTAACATCGGGGGAAGAAGAAGCCTATACTTTCAGCGGACTTCAAATAAATTCTGTGATTACTGTAAATGAAGATGCCGTTTTCAATGTAATCATAGATGAACAAACTGGAGATAACTTCAGGGTAACAGGCTATGGAGATCTTAATTTTAATATTTATGCTAATGGAAGAACCACCCTTTCAGGTAGATATGAGATGAGCGGTGGCCATTATGAGATGAATCTTTATGGTCTGGTAAACCGCAGGTTTGAAATTGTGCAGGGAAGTACGATCACCTGGCTGGGAGATCCTTTGGATGCAGATCTTGATGTAACAGCACGCTACAGTGTGGAGACTTCGGCTTCTTCTTTGATGGCCGCCCAAACCACTGGTGCTGCTGCGGAAGATAGGGGAAGATTCCGGCAGGAATTACCATTTTTAGTATATCTTAATATTGACGGGGAGATCATGCAACCCGTGCTTACTTTTGGTTTAGATATGCCTGAAGAGGAGCAGGGAGCCATAGGAGGGCAGGTTTATGGACGGGTACAACAAATCAACCAGCAGGAACAGGAACTAAATAAGCAGGTTTTCTCTTTGCTGGTGTTGAACAGATTCTATCCTGAAGGCACATCAGATGGTAGCGGCGGAGGAACCCTTGGAATTGCACGTGACAACCTGAACAATGCTCTTTCAGATCAGCTGAACCTATTATCTAATAATCTCCTTGGAGATTCAGGAATTGCGCTCGATTTCGGATTAGATACCTTTACCGATTATCAGGGGGATAATCCGCAGGAAAGAACCCAGCTGGATATCGCAGCAGAAACTACCTTTATGGATGACAGGCTCGTCGTAAGTGTGGGAAGTGAAGTAGATATTCAGGGAAGCAGTCAGCAACCTGGAGAAGCGAATCCGTTGATCGGAAATGTAAGCCTGGAATACCTTGTCACAGAGGACGGAAGATGGCGTTTAAAAGGTTTCAGAAGAAATAGTTTTGAAAACGTTATTGAAGGCCAGGTGATCGTAAGTGGAATTTCATTGATCTTCACACGAGAATTTAATGAGTTCAGGGAATTATGGGACAGCCTTATGGGAGATATTGAAGAAGAGACGGAACCTGTAAATGAATCCGAAGAATAGGTGATGAAAATACAACAATCAAAAATCCTGATGTTTAAAAAAAATAAATCTATATTATCCTTGCTTTGTTTTGCCTCTGTTCTGTGGTTGAACGGCTGCAGCGTAAAAAAATATATTCCTGAAGATGAACTGCTTTATACCGGGGCAGAAGTGAAGATTGAAAACGAAGGGGAAGTGGAAGATGTGAAAAATATAAAACAACAGGCAGAAGCAGTTCTAAGACCGGAGCCAAATTCGAAATTTCTGGGCATGCGTCCCGGACTTTATTTTCATTACAAGGCTCAGCAGGAAAATCCCGGCTTCATAAATAAGTTTTTCAATAAAAGAATAGGTGAGGAGCCTGTTTATGCATCGGATGTCGAACTGAATGAAGTAGAAGATATTATATTGAACCGTATGGAGAATAAAGGCTTTTTTTATAGCCGCGTGTCTTCTGCAATGAATGAAAACGAGGAAAAACAAATTGCGGAAGCAGTTTACACGGTAAATCTTCCCAAGCCTTATCTCCTTGAAAATTATGAAGTGGAAGAAAGCGATACCATTGGGGTTTACCAGGAGATCCAAAACAGTATTTCTGAAACGGTCATTGAACCGGGAATGCGCTTTGATCTTACTGAACTTAAAAGAGAAAGGGAACGAATAGAGGCTGACCTTATGCAAAAAGGTTACTATAATTTTAATCCGCAGTTCCTCATTTTTGAAGCAGATACAAACCAGTACAACAATAGAAAATTCGATCTCTATTTACGGCTGAAGCAGGAAGTTCCCCGAGAAGCAGCTATCCCATACAGGGTAGAAAAGGTGAATGTATATCCAAATTATGTGATTGATAGTGATTCCATTCAAAGAGATACGGTAAGGCTGGAAGGAAAAAATTATATTCAGGAAGAAATATTTTTTCGTCCTGACAGGCTCGATCCTTACATTTTAATTGAAAAAGGGAAATTGTATAGTCCTGAAGATTCTAGGTACACCAGTAGAAGGCTTACCTCCATAGGAGCTTATAAGTTTGTAAATATAAGGTATGATGAAATAGATTCCTTGATGACCGACACTTCGGGAGTTCTGGAAGCCAATATTTTTCTTTCACCTTTGAACAAGAGATCTTTGAGAGCCGAACTACAGGCAGTTACCAAATCAAATGATTTCGCGGGACCCACGCTGGCACTTACGTATGCCAACAGGAATCTTTTTCACGGAGGAGAAATCCTTAACCTCACCGGGAAGTTTGGTTATGAATGGCAAATTGCCAGTGGAGATGACAGGAGTCTTAGCAGCATACTGGTAGGGGCAGAGGCTGATATTATATTTCCCAGAATGCTTTTCCCTTTTGACATCAACTTCGACAATGACTGGTTCAAATATTCCATCCCAAAAACAAAAGTAGGTGTAGGGTTCAACTATCTAAGCAGAAGTGAATTATTCAGAATGTACTCTATTACGGGTTCTTATGGTTATTTATGGAGGGCCAACAGGTTCATTACTCATGAATTGACACCGGGTTCTATAAACTATGTGAGCCTGGGTCAGAAGACCGAAGAATTTGAAGAAATTTTAAGACGGAATCCATATCTAAGGCAAAGTTTTAATCAGCAGTTTATTGCCGGCCTTCTCTATTCCTTCACATATAACGGAATGGTGGATGCGAACAGGACACATCAGTTTTTTGTAAATGCCAATTTAGATCTTGCCGGCCAGCTGGTAGATCTAATCAGTGGAGGCGGAGACGAAGAACCGAAAAAATTCCTGGGACTGGAATACGCTCAATACGCCAAACTGGATACAGATATCAGGTACCATTGGAAAGTGGGATCAGATCATAAGATCGCGACCCGGTTATTCGCCGGGTACGGATTGCCTTATGGAAATTCCGACATTATGCCTTTTTCCAAACAGTATTTTTCCGGTGGACCATACAGTGTGAGAGCCTTCAGGATAAGATCGCTGGGCCCGGGTGCGTATGACCCTTCAAATTCGGAATCCGGAATAAATTCATATTTTGACCAGGCCGGGAATGTTAGGCTGGAAGCCAATGTTGAATATCGATTTCCCATTATTAACGTATTAAAAGGTGCAGTGTTTGCCGATGCGGGAAACGTTTGGCATACCCAGGATGTTGAAGATTTGGAGGAAGGGCAGGATTACAATGAAGAATATATTGAAAAAGGACGTTTTGGATCAGATTTTCTGAAAGAGTTTGGAGCGGGTGTGGGATTCGGTTTACGGGTTGATATTCAGAATTTCATCATTCGGTTTGATCTTGCTGCTCCGGTGAGAACACCGTGGCTTGAAGAAGGAAATCGCTGGAGGTTTGATTATGATGATCCTGTACTTAACTTCGGAATAGGGTATCCATTTTAATGAAATAAACTAAATAAGTTTATCTGAAATAAGAACCAGGAACTGGATGAATTTATTGGAATCTGGGAGTTATATTTTAGAATTTCTAAGCTCCCTCTTAGTGCTGGAGTTTTGAGCCATAGGCCAGATCTCCCGCGTCACCAAGTCCCGGCACAATATATCCCCGCTCATCAAGCTGCTTGTCTACAGTAGCGATCCACAAGGTGCTGTTTTCAGGAAAATGTTCGGACACGTAATCAATTCCCTCCTGTGCTCCAATTACAGATACTAAATGAATTTTTTCAGGTTTTCCTAATCTCTCAAGAGCTTTCAGGACATTGACAAAAGAGCGGCCGGTAGCCATCATGGGATCTGCCAGGATGAGGGTCTTTCCTTCAAGGGAAGGGGAAGCAATATATTCTACCAGGATTTCAAATTCTTCGTCATTGTTTGGATGATGCCGGTAAGCAGAAATAAAAGAATTTTCAGCTTTATCAAAATAATTCAGCAATCCGTTATGCAAGGGGATTCCTGCACGTAAGATAGAACAGATCACCACATTTTCTTCCGGTAGGTTGATTTTTGAAGTTCCCAAGGGAGTATTCACTTCTTTTTCTGAAAACTTCAGGGTCTTGCTTAGTTCATATCCTAAAACCTCTCCGATTCTTTCGATATTTCTTCTGAATCTCAACCGGTCTTTCTGGGTTGTTACATCCCTAAGTTCAGCAATGAAGGTATTTAAAACAGAATTATTTTCAGCAAGATGATGAATGGTCATTAGGCGGGTGTTTTGTAGGACGAAGATACTTAGAAATGTGTTTTTATTCAAGCTTTCCCAATGAAATGTAAAATAGAAAGCTCCGAAACACGTAAAAAGTTCCGGAGCTTTTCCATACTTTTGATCACAGGATTAACTGTTCCTTCTGCCGTGCCGGTCTTCCCCAGAGTCCTGATCATCCTTGTCATTTCCGAATTTTTCTGCCTTCTCTCCTCTGGCAATGGTTTCGGTGTTCTCTTTCATATCATCATTGGAATTTACAGATTCCTTAGGTTTTCTGTTCTTTTCCACATCCTGAGGTTTATTGCGGGTAGGATTGAATTTTTTATCATCCATTTCGGGCAGATCAAGATCGGCTCCTGCATAATCAATGGGTTCTTCCCGGTCTTTGAAATAATCATCTTCCCCTTCTGCACTTTTTTCATCCTTACTTTGATTATTCAGGATTTGCTTGTCCTGAGAAGTGATATCAGGATTGTAATCCAGATCTTCCGGAGATTTTTCTCTATCTTCTTTATTGCCTTTTGGCATTTGTTCTTTCCTGCTCATAACGTTCTTTTTATTTTACTTTCAAAGTACATAATAGTGTGGTTAACCGCAATGGTTTACAGGTTAAATCTGCGTTAAACCCAGTGTGCGTGGCAGGTACTTCATTACCTAAAAAGAATATTTTAATTATGTAATTTTGGGTTAGGTTTTTGATAATGTACAAAGGATGATCTATAAACAGTGAATTCTATATAATACGCTAAATAATGAAAAGAGTTTTTATATTAATCGGCCTCATTTGTTTCTCTGCAGATATTTCTGCGCAAATTGATCGGTCCAGGGAAACCACTCCTGTGAGTGGCATGAGCATTCCTGCAGAAACGAACAATTCTTTTTCTATCCCCAGAAGTACTACTCCTCCAGAGCCAAGTAAAAATCCTCTTTTCCCATCTTCCAAAGATCCTTTTTCTGAAAAAGAAGAAAAGAAACCGGTTAATCTCACTACAGACAATGGATTACTGGAGTTCAAACAGGAAAATTTTACACCTAAAGCTTTTAAGGATAAAGATGTCAAAGAGGCTCATAAAAAAGACCAGTATCTGGGCGACTTCACGACTACCGGAAAATTTGTGGAGGTTTATTGTCGCGATCACGAATATGTAGATGGTGACAGGGTACGAATTTTGGTAAACGGGGAAGTGGTTTATAATAATTTGCCATTAACGGGTGGATATTCACCTATTTTGGTCAAACTTAAAGACGGATTCAATACCATAGAATTTGAAGCCCTGAACCAGGGTTCTTCGGGACCAAATACAGCAGAACTAAAAGTTTTTGATGAAAATGGGCAGCCTATCACGCAAAATGAATGGAACCTTTTGACAGGAGCGAAAGCAAATGTGATCATTTTAAAAGAGTAACAGCTAAGGACTCTTCAGCCAAAATATATGTCAGAATGATTTCCTATCATTTATAAGTGTCCCTGCATGAGGTTATAAATGTTATAACCAAACATAACCAGGATCGTTAATAGTGCAAAAATCGTTGGAATGGGAATGTTATTTACGTTTAATGGAATATGAAAAGCTGGTTTTTCTGTAGGATTTTTTCTGTGTTTATACCGGAAGGCGAGGAGCGCAATATTCACCATTCCGAAGACAATAAAGATAAAAATGTTACTGATGCTGGCCACCATTTTAAGATCTCCAATCAGGCCAAAACCTATAGCTAAAACAGCAATAAGAACAATAGCATAGTTAGGAGCATGACCAATCCCTGAAATGGTAGTAAGTTTTTTCATCCAGTTCACTTCACTGTCCCTGGCTACATCATATAAAAGTCGGGAGGTTCCTAAAATATTGGTTAGTATGGTTTTGCTGGTTGCAAACAAAGCCACTATCACCAAACCCGTAGCACCCCAACTGCCTAGTTTAATTTCTGCCACTTCGGCTAAAGGTCCGTTGGATTGCGATAGATCCTGCCAGTCGAGGACACTACTAGCACTTATGGCAATTAAAAGATAAATTACCAGCACTGCCAATCCACTAAACAGGACACCTTTTGGCATATTCTTTTCCGGGTTTTTGGTGTCTTCTGCCATCTTTACAAGATCTTCAAAACCAATGTAACTAAAGAAGATGAGAGCCCCACCCGAAAAGATTCCGTTCCAGCCATTATCTCCGAGTTTAGTAAGATCTGTAGTTCCGAATTCGGGAATACAAACCGCGATAACTACTGCAAGACCCGCCAGAGTAATGAAGGTCGCTACTGCATTATAATAGGAGCTGTATTTTGCACCGATAATATTAAAAAATGCCATAAAAGCAATGATTCCGATTACGATGACCCATGAAGGAAAATCCACAAGTCTGCTAAGATAATCTGCAAAACTTATGGAAATAGCTGCAGCTGCAACAATGCCTGTTAGAGCCATAAAAACCGACATAAATAAGGCTGGTTTCTTTCCTAATCCCTGTTTTATATATTCAAAGCTTCCTCCAGAATCCGGGAACCGACTTACAAATTCGGCGTATGATAATCCCGAAAGTAATGCTACTATAGCAGCAACAATAAAACTTAGCCAAAGCATATTTCCGCTAAGGCCGGCAGCTTGACCAATGATCGCATAAATTCCGGCACCAACTATTCCGCCCACACCAAACATGAGGACATCCCATAAGCCTAAAGTTCTTTTCAGATTTTTCTTTCCCATGCCTATGAAATTGTTCTTTGAACAGCTTCATATTTACAGGTGCTAACATTGTAGTAGTTATTAGTGGGGGAATAAATTTTCATTGCTCAGAGTTTTTTTCACTTGATTAAGTAATTCTCTCCAATATAAATTTTAACAAGTGAAAATCCATAACCTTTAACGGCTCCTCCTTAAAAAATAACAAGTCTTTAAATGTTTTTAGATCCGAAAAATTAAAAGTGCCGGTAAACTATGGCAAATCATCCTGATGTTTAATGCCTGCTATATTATTGCTCATTGCTGATAGCTGACCTTCCAGCAGCAATTTGGTAGTTGGAGCAAACTTTCCGTTATTTAATTTCTCTTCATATTCTCTTATTCCTGCTTTCTCGCCACGAATACATTCCTGAAGAATAAATTCATCGGCAGATTTACTTATCGAACTGCCAAAATCAATCCATGCCCGGTGAAAATCACCCATTAAACTATGCTGGCTTTTTGGACGTTCATTGAGCGTGTGCAGATACTGGTCCAGCTCGGTAGCAAATCGTGCATGCAGGAATGCCTGATTCTTGATAAATGCTTTTAATCTTGAAGTTTCTGCGTGTTGTAATGCTCTTTTGTAACCTTTTTCTGCATCCAGATTTTTTTCCAGTAAACTCTCCAGATTCTTAATGAGTTCCTCCCGCAGTTCCGTTCTTGCATACTCTTTTGTAGTTTTCATAAGGCAATGGTTTTCAGTTCTTTGTTTGCAAAATTAGGTTAACTACTAACACCTGAATATGATACAGATCAGGATTTTAAAGATGTATTTTCTTCCGGGAAGAAGGGTTCTGTTAATATCTTCTTATGAAGACGGGAAAAGCATCTTACATTCTTGACCGTGCAGGCCCTTTTTCGTAATTTTAAAAGAACCAATAAAAGTTGATCATGAAAAAAGTACTAATCGCAATAGATTATAATCCTGTTTCTGAAAAAGTTGCAGAAGCCGGGTACGATCTGGCCAAAAAACTTGGTGCCCAGGTTTGTTTGATCCACGTAGTGGCAGATATTAGCTACTACAGTGCCCAGTATCCTACTTTTATGGGCTATGATGGTTATGGAATGACAACAGATCTTTCTGTGGCTTCTGAAATGAGGAAATATACAGAGGAGTTTCTGGAGTCTGCCGCCAGCCATTTAAATGATCCTACCGTTAGCACCCATCTTGCTGAAGGTGATACAGCAAATGCAATTCTTTCGTATTCCGAAGAATGGAACGCAGATCTTATTGTCATGGGAACTCACAGTCACTCAACACTGGAAAAACTATTCCTGGGAACAGTGGCATCCAAAGTACTGGAGAAAACAAAGGTTCCGGTTCACATGGTGCCAATAAATAAAGAGCAGTAAATAAAAATATATGATGAAGAAACAAATGAAAGCAGCCGTTTTTGATGGCTTCGACGGACCAGCAAGTGTCACTGTAGACACTATGGAAATCCCTGAACTGAAAGAAGGAGAGGTCCTTGTAAAAATAAAAGCAGCAGGAGTAAACCCTGTAGACGCCGTTATTACAAAAGGTTATTATAAAAATATGCTTCCGCATTCCTTCCCGGTAATTTCAGGCTGGGATCTAGCCGGTACGATTGAAGACCGTGGCCATGCTGCCAGGAGATTTTCTGTTGGTGAAGATGTGTACGGGTATGCCCGAAGGCCCGAAGTAAAGTGGGGAACTTATGCAGAGTATATTGTGATCCCGGAAAGTTATCTCTCTAAGAAACCTGTAAATATTTCTTTTGAAGAAGCAGCGGGTATTCCCCTGGCAGGTTTGACCGCCAACCAGGGTTTATTCGATTCTGGAAATTTACAAAAAGGTCAGCGGGTATTGATCGTCGGAGCTTCCGGGGGAGTTGGAGGTTTTGGGATTCAGCTGGCTAAAAATAAAGGTGCCGAGGTCATTGGGGTGGCCAGTGAAGAAAATTCTTTTTTTATGAAACAAATGGGTGCAGACCATACCATAGATTACAAAAAGCAGGATATTGGTACAGCAGCCAGAGATATTTATGAAGAGGGTGTAGACCTCATATTTGACTGTAACGGGGCCGACAGTATGAAGCAGAGTTTGAAAGCCCTTAAGCCGGGAGGCAGGGTTGTATCTACCTTAAGTCAGGGAGAGGGTATTGATAAACACATTAATTTTAGTTTCGTTTTTGTGGAACCCAACTCCAGTCAGCTGGATGAACTGCGTGGCCTTGCAGATACCGGAAAATTGAAAGTTGAAATCACCAGGTCTTTTACTCTAGAAGAAGCACCTGAAGCCCTGGAACAAATTCAGAGTTCACATACTACAGGAAAAATGGTGGTGATACCTTAATAACCAATGATAACCTGAAAATTTAGTAATGACTTAAAATGATAGATATCATACGTAGAATGATTTTTGAAGATGGAAAAGTCCTTGCATTTCGATGGGAGGGAAAATTCATTAAAAAGTCCTTCGAAAATGCGATGGATGAATTTTTACCCGAATTCAGGAATAGAGATCATTTTAATATTTATATAGAAGTTGCAGATATAGAAGGGATGGATGCCAGCGCAGTATGCAGGATCTTAAATTCTCTGCAGGCAACTTTAAAGATCTGTTGAAAAAGATCGATAAAGTTGCGGTAATAACAAATAGCAGTTGGTTCAAAAACCTTGCTGAAACTTCTTTTAAACTGATCCCGGGAATAGAATTGAAAGCTTATAATTTTAAGGAAAGTAAAGCAGCAAAAGAGTGGGTGAAAATCTGAAAAATCACAAGTAAAATCAGGTGTTATCTCCAGAATAATTTCCGTAGAAAACTTGGTGAAAATACTCCGAAAAGCATAGTAGGGCAAAAAAAATTCTTTATTAGAGATAAACTTTCCGACGTATCAATTCCTCATTTGTTGGTTTTTTCAGACCTAAAGAACCTTTTAAATATAATCTTGAGCATTTCGGATGTAGCTTTTGCTGTTACTTTAATTAATTCCATACAAGGTTCTAAAAAGTTGCTTACAAGGTAAAATATGACAAAGTTAATTTGATGCAATTATAGCTTATATTTGCCCGTTTAATTATTTTTTATGAAGTCCCAAAATGAAGATGTGGCTGAGAAGCTAGACCAGGAGCATATAGATAAATGTATTTCAGTTCTGGAGCAATTGCTTGGCGATACCAATCAGTTGTTTGATATGCCGGAAGAAAAGCGAATCGCTTTAATGTCTGCTGCAGGATTGCTTTCCCGTCCTAACAGGGAGGAATTTGACCGGCGGAAAAAGGATGCTAAAAAGGCTGCAAAGCGAAAAATGATAGAGCGAGACAAACACGCCCGTAAAGAAACAGGGATTAGGAGCGCGCGGGAAGCTGCTGTTTTTATCGCACCAAAACTTTTGGCTCCCACACAGGTAAAAAAGGATCTTGAGCTCGAGTCTCCACGAAATTGCTACGTATGTAAAACAGAATATACAAAGCTGCACCATTTTTATGATACTATGTGTACAGAATGTGGGGACTTCAATTATGCTAAACGGTTCCAGTCTACAGATCTTAGCGGGCAGGTGGCAATTGTCACGGGATCAAGATTAAAGATTGGATATCATATTACCCTCATGCTATTGCGTGCCGGAGCAACTGTGGTTGCAACCACGAGGTTTCCTGCAGATTCTGCTATACGATTTTCCAAAGAAGACGATTTTACGCAGTGGGGACACAGATTAAAAATTCACGGACTCGACCTGCGGCATATTCCCAGTGTGGAGATCTTCTGTAACTTCATTGAACAGAAATATGACAGGCTGGATATCCTTATCAATAATGCAGCCCAGACGGTGAGAAGACCTGCAGGTTTTTACCAGCATTTAATGGACAAAGAGGATCTGCCGGTAAATGCTTTGCCAAAACGAGCACAAGGACTACTGCAGGATCATTTAAACTGTCTACAGGAACTAAAAAGTTTCACTGCCGGTGCCGGAAACAATCAAAACCTGCCGGTCACCTGGCACGGCCCCGAACCCGGGATAGGATTGAGGGCATCTGCAAAACTTTCCCAGATTCCGTATAGTTTTGATAATTCCCTTTCAGCAAAAGAAGTATTTCCCGAAGGACAACTGGATGCAGATCTGCAACAGGTGGATCTTAGGAAAACCAACAGCTGGAGGTTAAAACTCGGAGAAATAGAAACCACAGAAATGGTGGAAGTGCAACTGGTAAATTCTGTTGCACCCTTTGTGTTATGCAACCGACTCTCTGCCTTGATGAAAAAAGAAAATACCGG
Source organism: Salinimicrobium marinum (assembly GCF_014651535.1). Lineage (GTDB taxonomy): Bacteria > Bacteroidota > Bacteroidia > Flavobacteriales > Flavobacteriaceae > Salinimicrobium > Salinimicrobium marinum. Next base: position 326,831 of record NZ_BMXB01000002.1, on the reverse strand, counting down.
AAAAAAGCACATTATTAACGTATCGGCTATGGAAGGTAAGTTTCAAAGGTTCAAGAAGGAAGACCGGCACCCTCATACCAATATGGCGAAGGCTGCCTTAAATATGATGACACACACCTCTGCTGCTGGATTGGCAAAAGATGGAATTTTCATGAACGCGGTAGACACCGGATGGGTTACCGATGAAGATCCCGCTGAACTTTCCCGAAAAAAAACAGAAGTGCATGATTTTCAGCCACCACTGGATATTGTAGATGGCGCTGCCAGAGTAATGGATCCATTGATCGATGGGATCAATAGCGGAAAACATTGGTGCGGTAAATTCCTGAAGGATTACAGGCCGATAGACTGGTAGGAAAAGGAGACACTAGGTAAGGCAGAAAGTTAGAAATACGAAGTTTTAAGGAAATATCAGGACAGAGGATTGTAACTCGACCATATCTGCCGATAAATTCTTATTCAAATTTGCTTCAGTTAAATCAGGAAATGAAAGTTTCTAGGTTTATACCTTCAGCTTAACTCTTTAGATTTCGCTATTTTCCTTCCGAAACCTGATTTAAATTAAATTACTTTTGCACTATGTCACAACAAATCAAAGAGCAGTCCGAAATTCTGGAAAAACTGGGAATTGAAAAATTAAATCCTATGCAGGAAGCTGCCGGGTTAGCAATTACAGAAAACCCTGAAACAATTCTACTTTCCCCAACGGGAACCGGAAAAACCCTGGCCTTTCTTTTACCGGTTTTAAAGGAGCTGGATTTGATCTGTGAAGAAGTTCAGGTTCTTATTTTGGTACCTTCCAGGGAACTGGCTATTCAGATTGAACAGGTAACCCGGGAAATGGGATCTGGCTATAAAGCCAATGCTGTTTACGGTGGACGTGCTTTTTCAAAAGATAAGATAGAATTAAATCATCCTCCCGCTATCCTGATAGGCACACCGGGCAGGGTAGCAGATCACCTTAGAAGAGGAACATTTGCAATAGATACTATTAAGGTGCTGGTATTGGATGAATTTGACAAATCTCTGGAAACAGGCTTTGAAGCCGAAATGTCTGAGATCATTGATGCTTTGCCAAACCTGGAGAAAAAGATCCTTACTTCGGCAACACAGGAAATTGAAATTCCGAAGTTTGCGAGAGTAAATGATCCTGTGACCGTTAATTTTCTGAAAGGAGGAAAGCCTCAACTCAGGATCCAAACCATAGAATCCAATTCAAAAAATAAACTGGACATCCTTCTAAAGGTTCTTTCTCAAACAGGAGATCAGCCGGGAATCATCTTCTGCAATTTCAAGGATACCATTCAGGAAGTAAGCGATTTTCTGAAAAAGAACAAAATAGCCCATGGTTGCTTTTATGGCGGAATGGAGCAAAAAGACAGGGAGAGAGCCCTAATAAAGTTCCGGAATGGAACGCACCGCCTGCTCATTGCTACAGATCTTGCCGCCCGGGGAATTGATGTACCGGAAATTGGTTTTATTATCCATTATCAGCTTCCGTTAAAGAGCGAAGAATTCACCCACAGGAATGGAAGAACAGCCAGAATGCATCAAAGCGGTACAGCCTATGTTCTAAAATGGAAAAATGAAAGCCTTCCGGAATTCATTGGAAATGATACTCTTTCTGAAGATAATTTTAAAGTTTCTGAAGGAGATATTACCAAACAACAACAAAAGGAAACCCTATTTATTTCCGGAGGAAGAAAAGATAAAATTTCAAAAGGCGATATCGCCGGACTTTTCCTGAAGCAGGGAAATTTACAGAATGAAGAGCTTGGTAATATTGAGCTAAAACAGGATTGTGCTTTTGTAGCCGTTCCTGCTGAAAAAGTACATCAGTTAATCAAAGAGCTCAATAACACGAAGCTGAAAAAGAAAAAGGTAAGAGTGACTTGGATCTAATATCTCTGTTCTTCTAAAGGAAGCGCAGCGAAGTCAAGAATCACTTTCTAGCAAAATTTTCTTTTGAAAAATGATCTGCTATAAAGAGATTCCTCCTGTCGTCGGGATGACAATTAAAAAAATTGGTTTTAAAAACTAATTACATTCTTCCCAATCGATTTTCCGGATTCCTGAAGCTTATGTGCTTCCTTAAAACTTTCAGGAGTTAGTCCTTTAAATGTTTTATTCAGTGTGGATTTGATCGATCCGTTGTTTAATAAAACAGCCAGATTTTCCAGGATCTCATGCTGTCGCTCCATATCTTCGGTCTCATACATGGCTCGGGTAAACATAAGTTCCCAGTGAATAGTAACACTTTTGTTCTTCATCATATTAAGCTCCACCGGTTTCCTGGTTTCCACAATAAGACAAATATGTCCCTGAGGTTTGATTAATTCTGCCATGGCATCCCAGTGAGCATCAGTGTCAATGAAATTAAGAATATAATCTACTTCTTCAATGCCTTCTTTCTTCACATTCTCAACAAGGTTGTGATGATCTACCACGATATCTGCACCATTATCTAAACACCATTTTTTGGTCTCTTCCCGGGATGCAGTAGCAATGACTTTTACTTTGGTAAGTGTGCTTAAGAGCTGGACACCTATAGAACCTACTCCGCCAGCTCCACCAATAACCAGAATTGTCTGATCCCAACCCTCATTTTCCCTGAACCTAAGGCGGTCAAAAATACATTCCCCGGCAGTTAAGGAAGTTAGGGGCATGGCAGCAGCTTCTTCAAAAGTTAATTTTTGAGGTTTGTGCCCCACAAGGCGCTCATCTACTACCTGATATTCGGCATTTGATCCCTGTCTATTAAGATCTCCTGCATAATAAACCTCATCTCCTTCACGAAAGTATTCGACTTCACCACCTACTGCTTCCACAATTCCGGATGCATCCCAGCCAAGGATCTTAGGCTCCTTTAGTTCTTTATCTTTTGCCGCACCTTGTCTTACTTTGTAATCGACAGGATTCACAGATACTGCTTTCACTTTAACCAGTAGATCCCGGGATCCGGGTGTGGGTTTTTCAGTTTCAAAAGCAATGAAACTTTCCTTTTCTTCAATGGGTAATGATTTCTTTATTCCTACAGCTCTCATATAATGATTTTAATTTTCAATAAAGTACAAATTATTGTCTGGAGATAAAGAATGAGGAATTATAAAATTATGCTAATGTAGCTCTGCATAGGGATCTGATGATTTTTTTAAAAAATAAGAAGGCTGTCTAAAAAGTGGTTTTTCACGTCAACCCGAACTTGTTCAGGGCTCTAAATTCTATAGAAAAGAATGAATAGATCCTGAAATAAATTTAGAATGACGATTGTAAAACTTTTAAGACAGCCTCCCTGTAAAATCTTCCAAAAAGTATCAGGAAGTTGTATCTGGATTGTTGGTCATAGTTGCATTATTTACCTCATCCCGCCAGCTGGAATGTTCCTGCATCATGGTTTCATGGTCATTTCTTATTTCCTCCTGTTCGCTCTGGATCTTATCATGATTGGTCTTCATTTCAGAAATCTGAGCTTTCATTTCATCTGTTGAAAGATTTCCGAAGTTATCTTTTAACTCTTTATGACCCTGGATCCATTCCTCATGGCCTGCTAGTATAGCTTCATGTTTTTTTAGTAACACCTCGTGTTGCGCAAGATTTTCAAATACGGTGGAATCCTGCACCTCAAGGCTGTTCATTTGCTGACTTAGTTGCTCATGCTCCTGTTTCATTTGTTCATGATTATTCTGAAACTGAGAATGAAGCTGTTCTATACTGTCATTCTGGGTCATTAAATCATCATATTCCTGTGTAAAACTACTTTTTTCGTCATTACATCCTATAAAAGCTCCCGCTACTATAGTAAAGAATAAAGCAATCTTTTTCATAATGTTCATAATTTTGAATTTATGACATAAAATTAATAGTTTAAAAATCATATTTACGGAATATTATGTTAATAAACATTTTATACTTCTTTCGAATTTTATTTTATTATAATCTCTCTTTCATTTAAGAGAAATTGGTTCAATTAAAAACGCTTAATCATGTATAACAGAATTCTATCACTAAACCTTATATACTGCTACTTAATGAGGTAATTTTATGGAAAACAATAAATAATTCACACAATAATCTTATGAGCAAACAAGCATTATTACAATCATACAACCTCAACGGGCAGGAACTTAAAAACAGAGTGGTCATGGCGCCAATGACCAGGAGCAGAGCCGCCAACCCAGGCAACGTACCAACTAAAGATTTACAGGGAAAATATTATGCACAACGAGCTTCTGCCGGGTTGATCATTTCTGAAGGTTCGCAGATCTCTGAAGAGGCGGTTGGATACGTTAATACCCCGGGCATTTATACCAGGGAACAAACAGAAGGCTGGAAAAAAGTGACTGAAAGCGTGCACAATGCCGGCGGAAAGATCTTTATACAGCTGTGGCACGTTGGGAGAATGTCTCATCCCGATTTTCATAATGGAAAAAGACCTTTAGCGCCTTCTGCTATTAATCCTGAAGCTAAATCTTTTACTCCTGATGGTTTTAAAGACACCGTGACTCCTAAGGAAATGACCCTGGAAGAGATCAAAAAAACTGTAGAAGATTTTAAAAATGCAGCAAAAAATGCCATGGAAGCGGGATTCGATGGGGTAGAGATCCATTCCTCTAACGGTTACCTGCTTCACCAGTTCTTCAATGCAACCTCAAACACGCGTACAGATGAATATGGCGGCAGCAAAGAAAACAGGGCAAAAATACTTTTTGAAGTAATAGATGCCATTAAGGAAGTCATGCCTGAGAACAAGATTGGACTACGCCTTAACCCTTCCTTACATAAGGTTTTCGGAATGACGATGGATGAAGAGACAATTCCGACTTTTGATTATATCGTAAAAAAGCTGAACGACTATGATTTGGCTTATTTACACCTTTCAGAACCTTTTACAGATGTTTCCGATCTTCCTTATGCAGAACCGGAAATTGCAAAGCGCTACCGTCCCATGTATAATGGAACGCTCATTATAAATTCTAATTTCGACCGGGAAAAAGGTAACAGGGTACTTGAAGAAGGAAATGCAGACCTGGTGGCTTACGGAAAACCATTTGTTTCAAATCCAGATCTTGTAGAACGTTTTGAACAGGATATTGAATTGACAGACTGGAATCAGGATACTTTCTATACCCCGGGAAAAGAAGGATATCTTGATTACGAGAAGAAAGCTTCCTAATAAGAGGCTATAACTACTCCAAAGAGGCAGTCAAATTAACTTTTATTTCATTATAATCTTCTGAATAATTTCAGATGGATGGAGGAAGGGGCTATTTTGGCTGCCTCTCTTTTTTACTATCAATTCATATTTTTTGCAATACCTCTACATCAGTAATTCAAATCTCTCAAATTTTCAGCCTTTAAATGCTGAATTATAAGATTTCTTCTCTCATTTTTATCACGTCCGTAAATATCTGATATTTAACACTTTCAATAGAGAGATATTCCTGATAAATCCTAAATTAGAACATCGGGAATGGCTAATTAGCAGGCTTTTTCGATGGAAATAAACTTAAAAAATTTCATGCTATGGCTATATTTCTAAAATCAGGAGAGATCAAATCCACCTTAGGTGCACTTGTAAAGTATTATATTCAGGAGTGTAACACCACCGGACAAATTCCTCAGGAATTTATTGAGTTGATCAAACATAATTTTTTAGCGAAATATGTCTATTTCAATAAAAAGGATCATGCGATAGAGGTAGGGATCAACGAAAGTAAACGGCGTACAACCTTGTATCCGGAAATAAAGATATATTCTTTTCCGCTCGATCAAACAACCGACTGGCTGGAAGAATCTTTCAAATCTGGTAAAGCAGATCTTGAATTCTATGGAAAATTGATTAATGCAAATACCGGCTATGATTCTATGGAGGTTGTGGTAGTATAAAGATAGGTTCAACCATATTATTTCTTCACCTGAAGATTTCCGGAGCTGGAAAATTTCGTAAATTCCGGAGGAACATTAAAAACTACTTATGCCTTCTCATATCCGGACTTTATCCAGTCAGCTGGAAGAAATGGAAAATTATATTCGTTATAGGGATTATCAGGATCCAAAGGTATCCAAAGCTCCGGTAGGATGGCATCTGGCACATAACCTAAAGGTCATTAACAATGTTTTGGATGCTCTCGAATTTTCCGATCCTAAGGAATTTAAAAGTTCCTTCAGCTTTATCAAAACAATGGTAATGATGACGGGGCACATTCCCCGGGGAAAAGCCAAATCTCCAAAAGTAGTTTTGCCACCGGATATCATTGAGAAGAAAAATCTGATCTTACAGCTTGAAAAAGCCCGGCAAAAAATCAGCACTTTTAACGAATTAGATAAAAATGCTTTTTTTGACCATCCTTACTTTTATAAAATGAACAAAAAAGAGTCAGGTAAATTCCTCACAATTCATACAAAGCATCATCTCAAGATCATTAAAGACATTACCACCGGGAAGAATCAATAGGAGTTATTTTCTTTGTTATTCTGTTTTTTCCAGAAATGCCTGTTTTTTTGTCTGACCATAATAATGTTTCTCATTACAGATTTTATCAGGAAATGGAAACAAAACTGCTTATGTACCATACAGCAGCATAAACAACTTTCAGCACGAAAGGGGAGTAGTACAATTTCTGAAAAGAAAACGGCTGCTTAAAATGTTTTTTTATCCACCTGAAATGTCAGGATTGAAAAAGCATTCTGAGCAGCCGTTAAACTTACTTATCTGAAAGAATTATCCTTTGAATTCCGGTGCAGGCCCTTCTTCTTTTAGATGTTTGGCGAAAAAGCCCATCATTACCTTATAAAGTTCTATGGAATTCTCTTCTTTGGCAAAACCGTGTCCTTCATCATATTTTACCATGTAAGGAACATCCACTCCTTTTTCACGTAGAGAGGAAACGATCTGATCAGATTCATCAATATTCACCCTTGGATCATTTGCTCCTTGTACTACCAGCAACGGCTTTTTGATCTTGTCAATGTGAAATACCGGAGAAACCTCTTCCATGATCACCTTTTCTTCCGGTACATTTTCATCATACCATATTTCCTTTAAGATCGTCTCATAAGGCTTCCAGTATGCAGGAATAGTGGTCATGAAAGTAAACAGATTTGACACACCCACGTAATCTACTCCACAGGCATATAGGTCGGGCGTTTTTGTAAGTCCGCGTAAAACAGCATATCCGCCATGGCTTCCGCCATAAATAGCTGCTTTATCCTTATCTACCCACTCCTGATCGATCACATATTGAAGTCCGTCTTCGACATCATCCATCGCTTTTCTTCCAATTTGCTTAAAGCCCGATTCCAGGAATTCTTTTCCGTAACCTCCGGAAATTCTAAAATTCACCTGAAGGGTAGCATAACCACGGCTCGCAAATAACTGCGCTTCGGGATTGAAGCCCCAGGAATCCCTGATTCCCTGTGGTCCGCCGTGCGGATTCACGATTACCGGTACTTTCTTTCCATCAATAGCTTCCTGTGGTAATGTTATATACCCATGAATGGTAACGCCGTCACGACTTTTGAAGGTGATTGGCTTCATTTCTGCCATATCTGCTTCTTTCAGTTGAGGCATTAAATTATAAACCAGCTGAAAAGTTCCCTCTACAGGCTCATAGGAATAATATTCCCCGTATAATCTATCACCCTGAACAAAGATCAGGTACTTACTTTCGTCATCTGTCCTGTCGGCTACCGAATAATTTTTTCCCGGAAACCTGTCTGTGATCCTGGCATGAAGTTTTTTGTAATACTCACTTACCGGTACTATTTCCTGTTTTTGCCCTTCATACGTATAGAAATCCAGTTCATAGTTTCTGTTTCTGGATTGTGAAATTCCCGAAATATCATAGTTTTCATTGGTGAAAAGAGTTTTTAACACCTTGTTTTCTTTCAGGTCATATAAAACCACTTCAGTTTTGTCACTGTCCAGGTTGGAAACCACGTAAGCTTCATGTGGATTTTCAGAAGAATAGGTGAATTTAGGCGAAAAGGTATCTTTCCAGCTAGTTTGCTTCAGAAGCTTATAATTTGTTCCGTCCACTGCATAATACATATCCATGTTCACACCATCACGTAGTTTGGAGAAGCCGCGCAATTTTCCGTCTTTATCAAAAATGTAACCCATAATAGGATTTTGAACGTCTTCGTTCTTATACAACTGCTCCAGTTCCCCTGTATTGATGTTGATCTTAAATGGTTCAAACACCTGCGCATTGTTCTTGTTCATGGAAACGATAAGGTGATCTCTGTCCTCCTTAAGTTCGTTAAGGATGCTTACCTGCACGCCATCATAAGGAGTAAGTTCCTTTTCATTGGTTCCATCAAGATCTGCCGCAAATAAATGGTAATTCTCGTTTCCACCTTTATCCATCACATAGATAAGTCTGGTTTCGTTTGCCCAGCCATAACCTCTAATGAGTTCCTCTTTTTCTTCTATAGCCCTGGTAATCTCTTCGGTGTCAATATTTTTTACATAAACATGATTTTTACCCTTGTCATCTTTTTCCCTGTAAGAAAGATATTTTCCATTTGGAGAGAATTGAAAACTTCTTGCTTTTGGTTTTGCAAAATAATCTTCTACCTGATATTTGTAATTACCGGCATCAAGACTGGCCAGTTCACTCAATTCCTCATCACTACTGGGAAGAGATGTATTTCCCGGAAGCTTATTTTCCACTTTATTTAATACCAGCGGAAATTCCTGACCGCTTTGGGCAAAGGTTCCTGTAATGGTTTCCCCATCAATTTTTCCGGCATATTTAGCGCCAATCTGGGCATAAGACATTGTTACCAGGTCCTCCTGCAGCGTCACTTCATCCATGGACAATCCAAATGCACCCTGGCTGGGACTATCCATAAGAGCAGTGTATGCCTCGCCTTCTTTTGTAATGTGGAACTTAAGGGGTAATTCCATTCCCTGTACTTCTAATTTTCCCTCCCAGGTACCGGCAATGTCCTGGGCTTTAGTAATGGTACTACTAAATAGTATAATCATAAACATTGAAATTTTTAAAATTGGATCTTTCATTTTTGGTTTTGGTTTATAGTTGGTTAGCACTTAAAAAACCGAAGTTTTCTAATGGTTTTAAAATTAGGCTTTTATTTTAGTTTTTTAGATTATGATTGCAATTTCTTCTGAAGTTCTCTGTGGAAATTACAGATGGTTTATAGTGGATCTACACCAGCACTTCGACTATTCCTCCCGTGGGTAGGGTTCAGTTTGACATGGTGCATAAAAGTTGTACTTCCTACACAAATTTACCCCATTTTATTAGCTTCAGAAAAACAGGCTTTTATCGGGATTAATGACGTAGTTTTGCCGCTTATTTAAAATAAGCATACATGAAGCGTGTAAACGAATACAAGAAACTGTTTAATGTTGAAAAGGAAATCGACCTAAAACAACTAAAAACTACCTATAGAAATCTTGTAAAAGAATGGCATCCAGATAAATTTCAGGAAGGGGATGAGCGATTTGAGGAAGCCGGCATCAAAAGTAAACAGATCATTGACGGGTATCATTTCCTGGTGAGCATTGCTCCCGAAACCAAAGCGGCTAACCTGGAAGATTATAACAGAACACTTTCTGAAGCAGCAATTGCCGACTTTCAGCATAAGGGGAATGTACTGGAAGTATCCTTTACAGATGGTACCACCTATGAATATTTTGGAGTGAACAAAGCTCTTTTTATCAAATTAATAAATTCCGACAGGCAGTTTAGATTTGCAAAAAGAAGTATTTTCAATTCTTTCCTTTACAGGAAATCCAAAAAAGATGCAGTACTGCAGGAAGCTTAAACTTTTTGTATTAAAAAACGGCCTTTTAAGTTCTTGCTTGAAAGGCTTTTTTTGTTAGATTTTGGTTGAAAATCCCGGGGAGCTATACAGTTTAGGAACGCAACTTCTGAAATTTAAACCAGGTATCGTGCAGAAACAGTTTTAGCTGCTCCTCATTCTCGCTGTCAACAATAATTTGGAAATTAGGTTCTTCCACAGCAAAATTGATGAGTTGCAGTATTTCCTCGTCAGATAGTTCCATGGTCTTCCGCATATAATCTGAGAATTGGTTACGCAGGAGAGCAATGTTATTTTCCTTTTTTTCGATCTTAATATTCCTTTTTAGGCGTTTGGTCCTTCCGTTGATGGCATTAAGAATTGGATCTATCTCTAATGAACCTCCCAAAAGCCCCAGTAGATGAATAGGTTTAAAATCCCCGGCTGTGCGGAGCCTTCTTTCATTTTCAGATAAAATTTCGACCTTTTTATCTACGATGCCCACACTGACTACATTAATGTGGGAATATTCGTTCAAGATCACTTCATCCAGTTCATTCGCATTGTCTTCCATTCGTATAAGTAATAGATCTGATTCAAAATCTTCTTCAGAAAGAAATTTTATAAAATCTCGGGTACTTACATGAGACAACACCAGCGTATCTCCTGCTCTGGCATCTATGAAAAACAGGCCCTTCTTATTGGAGACCGAAAATTTCTTTGCTGAAACGTTGTTTACATGTACGTTCTCCATCACCGAATCATTCTTCACCACCTTAGCCGTAATAAATTCCCTTTCCTGAGCATAAATGCTACAAGAAAAAATAGACAATAGAAGCAGGCAGAAGATTCTCATATATAATGGTATAGGTGGTAAAAATAATTTTATTGATTAAATTTCAGGTGTTTTATGAAAAATATTTAGCTCCAGGACAAGGTTTTTAATAAAAAACCAGGCAAACCAGCTTTTTCCGAAGAAAATTGAAAATTTTTTTCGTATATCACACGAACAATTCCTGGAAATTATTATCTGTTAGTGCTTTTCAGAATAAATGTATCTTAATCATATTAATAATTTAGTGTTTAAAGAATTCCTCGACATATTAAATTCTATTAGTCCCTTGAGCCCCGAAAGTAAACGGGTGCTTCAAAAACACCTTTCTTTTAGAACACTTTCTAAAGGGGACTATCTTCTGAATCATGGCGAAACCTGCCGGCATATATATTTTGTAAATAAAGGTTTCCTGCGTATTTTCTATTATAAGAACGGAAAAAATATAACCGAATGGTTTGCCAGGGAAAAGAATTTTTGTTTTTCCATCACCAGTTATTTTAACAAAACTCCCAGTGATCTCATTATAGAATCTATAGAAGATAGTGAGGTTATTTTTCTCTCCCGCAAAGGACTTGAAGAATTAAGGAAGTGTAATCTGGAAGTGGCTAACTTAATCATTGAATTTCTCTCCCATTCTTTAATTGCGTCCCAGAAAAGAATGGAATCTATTCAATTTGAAACTGCAAAGAAACGTTACCAGAACCTTCTTAAGGAACAACCGGAGATTATTCATCAGGTTTCGCTACACAACATAGCTACCTTTCTGGGAATCACACAGGAAACCCTTAGCAGAATAAGAGCACAGATATAATGTGTTTTTTTGATAATTGTCAAAGGAATTCATTATATAATTCGGCATATTTGAGAAAATCAAATTTCCTGAAATATGAAAAAATTGATGTTCTCCCTGTTTTTTTGTGCCCCATTTTCGTTGCTCGCACAGACAACAGATGCTGAAATAAACCAGATTGTCGATCGGCTTACTTTGGAAGAAAAAGTGTACCTGGTGATTGGCACCGGAATGGACATTCCCGGAATGACCGAAGAGAGTAATGCGCCACAAGCAGTTGTGGGAACTACAAAAGACAAAGTGGCGGGAGCTGCCGGTACAAGTTATACCAATAAAAATTTCGGATTTCCGGCGGTTGTTTTTGCCGATGGCCCTGCCGGGATCAGGATTAGTCCTGTACGCGAAGAGTTCCCCGATGAAACTTTTTATGCCACTGCTTTCCCAACAGCCACAAGCCTTTCTTCCACCTGGAATGTTGAATTGGCTAAGGAAATAGGGAGTGCTTTTGGTAGAGAAGGGAAGGAATATGGCGTTGATTTTCTGCTTGCACCTGCGCTAAATATCCACCGGCATCCATTAGGGGGACGAAATTTTGAATATTATTCTGAAGATCCTGTTTTAGCCGGAAAAATAACTGCTGCTTTTGTCAACGGAGTACAGGCTGAAGGAATTGGAGCCACCATAAAACATTTTGTGGCCAATAATTCTGAAACGAATAGGACAGAATTGAATACGGTGGTAAGCCAGCGAGCCCTTCGGGAGATTTACCTTAAAGGTTTTGAAATTGCCGTGGAAGAAAGTAACCCGTGGGCAATCATGTCGTCATACAACAAGATCAATGGCACCTATGCTTCCGAAAATGAGGAATTGCTCAACAATCTCTTAAGGGAAGAATGGGGATACGAAGGATTCGTAATGACCGACTGGTTTGCGGGTAAGGATCCTGTCGCGCAAATGAGGGCCGGAAATGATTTATTGATGCCGGGTACCAATCAGCAGGCTACAGCAATCATAAAGGCCGTTAATAATGGAGAATTACCGGAAGAAATCCTGGACAGGAATGTGAGCAATATCCTGAAACAATATTATAAAACCCCTTCATTTAAAAAGTACAAGCCAACAGGAAAGCCCGATTTGGAAGGCCATAAAAAAATTGCACGTAAAGCAGCTTCCGAAGGAATGGTACTGCTTAAAAATATAGACCAAACCCTTCCTCTGGATCAGAATGTGAAGGTTGCACTTTTTGGGGTGACCTCAGTAGAAACTATTTCGGGAGGAACGGGAAGTGGCGACGTTAACAAAGCATATATGGTGTCGGTAACCGAAGGTTTTGAAAATGCAGGTTTTGAACTTGATGGGGACCTTGTGTCAAAATACGAGTCTTATGTGAAGGAAGAACGAGCCAAGATCCCGCCAAAAGAAATGTTCTTTGAGAAAGATATTTTGGTGCCCGAAAAAACATGGACTGCAGGGGAACTGGAAACTATTGCAGAAAACAACGATGTGGCGGTTTTTACCTTCGGAAGAACTTCGGGGGAATTCCAGGACAGAGTTGTGGAAGGCGATTTTGAGCTTTCTGAAGAAGAACTACAGGTAATCAGGAATATCAGTAATGCATTTCGTTCAAAAAATAAAAAGTTTGTAGTGCTGCTGAATATTGGCGGAGTGATCGAAACCCAAAGCTGGAAAGATGCTGCCGATGCAATCCTGCTTTCATGGCAACCGGGGCAGGAAGCAGGCAATGCTATAGCCGATGTGGTTTCCGGAAAATTGAATCCTTCAGGAAAATTACCGGTTACCTTCCCTGTTTCTATTAATGATGTTGCCTCCGGAAAAAATTTCCCGGGAACTGTTCTCGATACGACAGCTCCAAAATCACAGAATCCCCTGGCCGGTGTTCCTTCCGAAGAAATTTATGAAGAAGGAATTTATGTAGGTTACCGGTATTTTGATTCCTTTGATGTGAAAACTTCCTTTCCTTTTGGCTTCGGACTTTCATACACAAATTTTGAATTTTCTGACCTGAAGGTAAACCGGGACGGGAAGGAAATCACCTTAGAACTTTCCGTTAGAAATTCCGGGGAAACCGCCGGCAAAGAAGTCGTACAATTGTACGTAAAAAGTCCTGAAGGTTCCCTGGATAAACCTGAAAAAGAGCTTAAAGCTTTTGCAAAGACAAAGAATCTTAATTCGGGAGAAACAGAGAACATTACATTGGCAGTCAATGCTGAAGATCTTGCCTATTACGATCCTGCAACAAATTCCTGGAAACTTGATGCCGGTAATTACCGTTTTATTATCGCCGGAGACTCTCAAACTCTTAAACTCGAAGAAGAACTATTTCTTGAGGAAAAAGAAGTTAAAACTACTCAAGATCTTTTTAATCCTGAAATCGCGATAGAAGAACTTACCAGAAACTAAATAAAATGATCATTTTCTGTACCCCAGACCGTCTGAAGATTTATTTTTCAGGCGGTTTTTTGTTTGGTGGATATCCGGTGAAAATCAGGCGAAATAGTTTGATTTCTAATCTTAGGAAATAGAATTCTGCACCTTGAGCTTTCAGGTTGAATAGTGACCCTGTCGGTGCCATAGGCTGTTATTTACTATTGTTTTCCTCCTGAATAATTCATTTGGTACTCATTACAAGGAATTTCCCTATTTTAGAAGCACAAGAGACTCAAATAAATATTTATGACACCTGAAGCCGGGCCGGTACCCACCAAACGAATTGCAGCCATAGATCTTGGTACGAATTCCTTTCATGCTGTTCTAGTAGATATTTATCCCGACGGGAGTTTTCGTACGATAGACAAGCTAAAGGAAATGGTCATCCTGGCAGAAAAAGGAATGGACAATCATCTTAGCGAAGATGCTATGGAAAGAGGCCTGGAAGCGTTGAAAAGGATCAAATTCCTGTGTGACAGTCAGCAAGTGGAACAAATCCTGGCCTATGCCACCAGTGCGATAAGGGAGGCCGATAACGGAGGGGATTTTATTCAGCGGATGATCGATGAAGTGGGGATCAAGGCAAGGGCAATTTCAGGAAAAATGGAGGCGGAACTCATTGGCCTTGCGGTTCGCCACAGCGTTTCCCTGGATGAAGAAATGGTGCTCATGGTGGATATTGGAGGGGGAAGCGTAGAATTTATCGTGGGAAACAGGCAGGAATTTGTACATGTCTCCAGCCTTAAACTGGGTGTGGCAAGAATGGCGGCACGATATGTCAATCAGGATCCCATTACAAAACAAGAGAAAAAAGCACTGAAGCTACATTTTAAAAAAGAACTTTCAGGGATTGCAGAAGTTCTGCAAAAATACCCGGTGAAGACGATTATTGGCTCCTCGGGAACCATGGAAAATATTGCAGCCATGATCGCCGGACAAAACACTTCTTCTGAAATACGAATCCTGAATGAACTGGTTTTTACCAGTAATGAGTTTGGTTCTTTTTATAAGGATTTTATAAAACTAACCAGCAAGGAGCGTGCGAAAATCAAGGAGCTGGAAGAGAAAAGGGTTGACATTATCAATCCCGGAATGGTACTTCTTAAATTCCTTATCAAAGAGTTTAATATTGAAAAAATAAAGATTTCTGAAGCTGCACTTCGTGACGGCATGATCCTGAATTTCATCAATACCCAAAAAGGAAAACCCGAATTGGAAATGCTTGCTCATTTTCCAGATCCTAGGAAAAGGAGCATCTATGAATTGCTTCGTAAATGTAACTGGCAGGAACAACATTCCACACATGTTACCAACATGGCGATGCAGTTATTCGATGTGCTTCGGGACGAACTGAAACTCCCCGAATCGGATCGGGAATTACTGGAATACGCCGGACTCCTGCACGATATTGGGTATCACATTTCCCACCGGAAACATCATAAACATGCCCTTTATTTGATCCGGAATTCAGATTTACGGGGATTCCGGGAAGACGAGATCAACCTGATGGCCAATGTGGCGAGATATCACCGCAGGTCAACACCTCAAAAGCGGCATCCTGCGTACAAAGAACTGGAAAAGCCGTTAAGAAAACGGGTGAAGAAGCTTTCAGCCATTTTAAGAGTTGCCGACGGACTCGACCGCAGCCACTACCAGAACGTACGGGAACTCGATATCATCAATGAAAAGGAAAAAGTAATGTTTTACATCACCACCGAAGGCGATCCCGAATTGGAAATATGGGGTGCTCTGCGGAAATCACAGCTCTTCGAAAAGGTCACCGGTAAAAAACTGGAGATCTTTGTTGTTGCGAAGGAACCTTAAAAGAGAAGGAGGGGGGTAAAAGTTTACTAAAATTTTATAGCACTTTCTAAAGGTATGGAGATAGACACAGAATCTGAAAAAAAGTCTTTCTTTTTCTGCGTATCCAGATGATTACTAAATATTTAATAGCAAAAAAATTTTATATTGGTAGTCAAATAAATCAATGATGCAGCATTAACAAATCCAACCGAATAGCCTCGTAACTATAAATCTATTTTTCACCACCCGTGATCAAAAGTATAATTTAAAACTAAAACAGACGGTTTCCAAATCACCATAATATATGGATTACTCTTTTTTTTCAGGATTAATACAAAATGTTGCATTGCTCCTGGTTTTTAGTTTTTTATATGCTACCCGGTGGATTGATTCTACTCATTCTAAAAAATTGATGCCCAATATTTTTGCAGGTGTTATTGTTGGGGGTATTGGAATTTTGCTAATGTTTACCCCATGGACTTATCAGCCGGGGCATTATTTTGATCTACGTTCGATTTTACTGGCAATAGCAGGCTTATATCTGGGGGCCGTACCTACTATAATAGCCATTTTAATTACAGCAGGTTACCGCTTGTTTGTTGGTGGGAATTTTGTAGTAACAGGAGTCGGTCTCATTATAATATCCGGTTTGCTGGGGATAGGATGGCGATATATTCAACAAAGACGAGGGGGCAAAAACAGCATAGTTTCGTTATATCTTTTTGGAGTGGTAGTACATGTGTGTATGATGCTCCTGCCCATATTGTTTCCCGCAGATGGATCCCTGGATGTTAAATTTATGGCTTTGCCAGTAATAATTATCTATCCTGTCATCACAGTATTGCTCGGAGCTTTGATGAACAGGCAACTGGAAAATTGGAAAAACCGAAAAGCACAGGAAAGATTATATGAATCGGAACAGCGGTTTACCAAAATGATGCTCAATATTAATATGGTCTTTATTAATATTGATCTGAACAATACAATCACATTTTGTAATAAATATTTGCTTTCCATTACTGGTTATACAGAGGAAGAACTAATAGGGAAAAATACTGTGGACATTTTTTTTCCTGTAGATGAAAAAGAAAACACAGTGGAAGGGCTAAGGCAATTATTTAAAAACAAAGAAGATATACATCATTTTGAAAGTAAGATTCTCACCAAGGATCAAAGAGAATTGTTTATCTCCTGGCACAACTCCATTATAGTGGATGATTTTGGAAAAGTAAAGGGTATAGCCAGTTTAGGAGAGAATATTACAGAGAAAATAGCAACATTAGAAAAACTGAAAGAAGCTAAGGAAAAAGCAGAAGAAAGTAACCGCTTAAAGAGTGTTTTCCTCCAAAATATAAGTCACGAAGTTCGTACCCCGTTGAATGCTATTATGGGAGCAATTAGCCTTTTAAAATTACCATCTGTAGATAAGCAGATGCGTGAAAAATATTATGAAGTATTAGAATTGAGTGGTGCCCGTTTGTTATCCACAGTGAATGATTTAATAGACATTTCACAGGTAGAAACCCAACAAATAAAAGTTAACAAAACAAATTTTAATCTTTCTCAGATATTAGCCAATCATGTAAATGTTGCCACTCCAATAGCAGGAAAAAAAAATAATAAAATCATGTGTACCAGCAAGTATTTTCATACTCAAACGGTCCTGCATACAGATAAAGAAATGCTGAGCAGCATTTTCATCAATTTGTTGAGCAATGCCAACAAATTTACTACAGACGGAACAATAGAAATTGGAAGTCGTGATGAACAGGGTGATATTGTATTCTATATAAAGGATAACGGTATAGGAATTCCAGAAAATAGACTGGAGGTAATATTTGACAGATTTGTACAGGCAGACTCCAGTTTGAGTCGGCCACATGAAGGTTCAGGTTTGGGGTTATCAATAGCCCGGGCTTATGCAAAGATGCTTGGTGGTGAGTTATGGGTGGAATCTGAAGAGAGGAAGGGCAGCACCTTCTTTTTTAATATTCCAAAGGATGAAGTCACTCTTGCAACATCTGGTACAAGTAAAGAGGAAAGTGAAGTATTACTGCTGCCAAACCAAAAAATCCTGATTGCTGAAGATGACAAACTAAATTATTTAATTCTGAAAAAAATCATCGAAAATATGGGAGTAACCAATATTTTACATGCAAAGAACGGAGAAGGTGCAGTTGAAATGGTGCGTGATGACAAAGAAATTTCTCTGGTATTAATGGACATAAAAATGCCAAAAATGAGTGGAGAGGAAGCAACTTTACAAATAAGAACTTTTAACCCGACTATTCCCATTATTGCCCAAACCGCTTTCGCCATGCCTGGCGATCGGGAGAGATTTATTGAAATTGGATGTAATGACTACATCCCAAAGCCCATAGATAAAAAAGTATTAATAAAATTATTACATAAATATCTTAATCCCAGTAGTAAGGACTTTACCAGAACATTATAATCATTTAACGTTAATGAAAAAGTTGATTTTGATCATTTTACCGCTTCTTATTTTTTCCTGCAAAAATCCTGCAGCTTCTTTAGTTGTTACAGAAGCGGAAGCCACTAACTTTGATTGGCTATTAGGTAATTGGAGAAGAACTAACGAACAGGAGGACAGGGAAACTTTTGAATCCTGGTCTAAAAAGAATAAGACGGAATACCATGGATTTGGATATACGCTGCAGAATAATGATACCATCTGGAAAGAAACTATAAACTTAGTTGAATTGAATGGTATTTGGAGATTTGAAGTAGCAGGAAAAGGAGAAACAAAACCAACAGTTTTTAAACTGACTAAATTCGGGAAAGAAGAATTTATCTGTGAAAATCCCGAGAATGAATTTCCGAAACTCATTCAGTACTACAAAGAAGCTGACAATTTGAAAGCCATGATTACTGATGAAGAAATGAAAATTTCCTTTAATTTTAAAAAGATCCATAGCCTGAAAAAAAAATAACTTTTATTCAGGCATAAATCCTAATCAATGAGCAAACTTCTTTTTTGAAAGAAACTAGATCTGAATTCAGCATATTGCAGAAAATATTTGAGATAATCACTGAGAGAATACAGAAGAGCTAATCTGCTATAACCTTAAACAAGCCGCGTTGGACTAATATTTCCATACATCCACATTTGAACTATAATTTATATTATGTAAAATAGAAAATTTGAGGATTCCCTGGCTTGACTGTTTTTACCCTTTCCTGAGATTATCTTGATAATATCTTAATTCCCCTACTTTTAATTTAATTTTCTTTTTTAAACTTCTCAGGCAGATCCACTATATCACCTCTATAAGAAATACTGTTTCGTTGTGAGCTGTTTACCGTAGTATGAGCATTTCCGTTGGAGTAAACCATAATCCTGAAATCGAGATTTTCATTATCCTGAGTAGTTTCAAAACTAATTTCTATATTTCGGTTTTCATTTTCAACAATCTCGAGATTCTTTACAGGTCCTATGTACTTCAGGCCGCCTTCGGTATTATATCCACCTCCCATATGTCTTACTCCAAAATACGGCAGGAATAGATCTATACTGTCCTTCTGAAATCTAATGGAGTTTGGATTCCCAATCAGGTTAATATTGCCACCACCCAGGGGCAACGCCCATTCATGTTCTACCTGGAATTCCCTGCTTTCTACCAATTCCCTGATTTCCTCATATTTGGATCTATTATCTGAAGAATCTGTTGCTCGATTACTGCCACATGATACAAGCAACAGCATCAGGATTGGTAAAAAACCCCAAACATAATATCCTGATCTTTTATTCAATGATTTATTGATAATTTTCATTTTCCTGTACTATTCTTTCTTGAGATATATCAGCAAATTTCAGCCCAAAAATTCTCACACTATCACCCTTCAATACAAAGCTTCACTTTTTTGAAATTTACACCAGTCCCCTATTTCCTTGCACAAAAATTAACTGCTTCCTCATGCTAAAGTATTGTAAATATAAACATTACAGGATCATAAATTCCAGGTAGAGATGAAATTTTAAGATAAAATTGGAACAAAATAAATTGAAAAATAGCATTTTAAAGTAAATCATGCAACCAGATGAATCTGGCTTAAGTACTAATTAAAATAAATAATTATGCAAATCAAAAATGTAACTGTTTACGGCTCCGGAGTTTTAGGAGCACAAATTGCCTATCAGGCAGCTTATCATAATTTTTCTGTCATCATCTATGATCTTAATGAAGAACTTCTGGAGAAAGCCAGAAAAAAATTCTCCGGCATCGGCGGTCGGTTTATAGAAGATCTGAATGCACCAAAGGATGCTGTTAAGGCTGCTTACGGGCGAATCTCTTACTCCACCGATGTGGAAGAGGCCGTAAAAGATGCCGATCTTGCTATAGAGGCAATTCCCGAGAATGTTGAGATCAAAAAAGAATTCTATACTAAACTGGGTAAACTGGCACCCGAAAAGACAATTTTTGCCACCAACTCTTCTACGCTTCTTCCCAGCCAATTTGCTAATGAAACCGGACGTCCCGAACGTTTCCTTGCACTACATTTTGCAAATGAAATCTGGAAACAAAATACTGCCGAAGTAATGGGACACCCGGGAACCGATCCTCAAATTTTCGAAACAGTAGCCCAGTTTGCCAAAGATATCGGAATGGTGGTCATCCCTGTGAAAAAAGAACAACCGGGATATGTGCTTAATTCCCTGCTTGTACCACTTCTCAACGCCGGACTCTTCCTTTACGCCAATGAAGTAGCCGATTTCCAAACAGTAGACAAAACCTGGATGGTCGCTACCGGCGCGCCAAAGGGTCCTTTTGCGATCTTTGATATCGTTGGGTTAAATACCGCGTATAATATTACCAAAGCCAATCCCGATCCAAAGGCACAAAAGGCTGCCGTAATGTTGAAAGAACGCTTTATTGATAAAGGAAAACTGGGAGTTGCAACAGGAGAAGGTTTTTATAATTATCCGAACCCGGAATACGAAAAGGAAGATTTCTTGAAATAATCTGTTTTCAAACATATATTTAGAGGCTGTTTAAAAAGCATTTTTTCGTCAATTAATTTGCTTCAGGGTCTTATTACTTATGGAAATCAGTAGAATAAGATTCTGAAATAGATTCAGAATGAAGATTTTAAAGCTTTTTACATAGCCTCATTGTTTATAATGTTTTGAACTTGTAAATCAGTGAATGCAATAAAACAAAAGCCCTTCCGGAAATTTTTCCGGAGGGGCTCCAACAATCAAACTTTAAACTAACTACTTTACTTTATTTGATTTTGTTCATTTTCACTGGTTACTGTATTCTCATCTACAGCATTTACATCTTTATTACTCAGTTTTTCTTTGAATTCATTAATGATTCCACCTTTAAGAAGGATCTGGATCTGCCGATCACTTAGGGAATGTTTAACTTCAAATTCTACTGGGTCTGCACCTTTTTCAGCTTTCTGAACTCTCACCCGAATATTGTTTCGGTTTCTGATATCTTCAGTAAGATTTGTAAAACTTACTACATCTCCCTGTTCTATTTTATCATAATCGTTTATGTCTATAAAATCCAGTGGTATGATTCCGAAGTTCACAAGATTCTGCCATGCGATCCTGGCATAAGAATTTGCAATTACGGCAACCTGTCCAAGATATTTTGGTGCGAGTGCGGCGTGTTCACGACTTGATCCCTGGGCATAATTGTCTTTTGCAACTACGATGTGTCCGCCAAAATCTTTCTTCGCCTGCTGGGCACGTTCGTAAAAGGAGTCATCGATGACTGAATAGGAGAATTTACTAATTTCAGGAAGGTTACTCCTGAAAGGCAACACTTCCGCCCCTGCCCTTAGAATTTCATCTGTGGATATATTATCCCCCATTTTAAGCAATACCGGAACATCATAAGAATCCATTAAAGGCTCTATAGTCGGTAAGGTCTTGATATTCGGACCTTTTTTAAGTTCCACATGCGAAGTATCTTCCGGTGGAGCGACCAGCATCATGGTATTGATAAGTTCTTTCTCCGGATATTCATATCTCGGATACTTCATCCCGTACAATTTCTCCAGATCCCGAGGATCTGTAATCTTTCCAGTAAGTGCTGAAGCCGCAGCCGTTTCCGGACTACACAAATGCACCTGGTCATCTTCTGTACCCGATCTACTCGGGAAGTTACGCGGCATGGTCCTTAAACTAATGGTTCCTGAAGCCGGAGCCTGTCCCATTCCTATACATCCCATACAACCGGACTGGTGGAAACGTGCTCCTGCAGCAATAAGTTTTTCAAATCCTTTATTGGCGATCAAATTCTGAATCACCTGTCGGGAAGTTGGATTGATATCAAAGGAAACCTCTTCCCTGGTGGCTTTTCCATCTACGATGGCACCTGCCACCCAGAAATCACGAACTCCAGGGTTTGCCGAGGAACCAATCACTACCTGGCCTATCTCCTTCCCTGCCACTTCACTCACGGGAACTACATTTCCGGGGCTGGTAGGCAAGGCTATTAAAGGCACAAGATCATCAAGAATAATTTCATCTTCCAGATCGTAGGTACAACCTTCATCGGGCAATAATTCTGTCCAATCCTCTTCCCTTTCCTGAGATCTCAGGTATTTCTTTGTTTCTTCATCACTGGGAAAAACAGTAGTGGTGGCACCAAGCTCCGCTCCCATATTGGCAATCACGTGCCGGTCCATCGCACTTAATTCTTTCAATCCTTCCCCGTAGTATTCAATTACTTTTCCCACGCCACCTTTTACATCATACCTTCTCAGCATTTCAAGGATCACATCTTTTGCACTTACCCAATCGGGCATCTTTCCTGTGAGCTTTACACCCATTACCTGTGGCATTTTCACGAAATAAGGCTGTCCTGCAATGGCTGCTGCGACATCCAGTCCTCCTGTACCAATGGCCAGCATTCCCAGAGATCCGGCAGATGGGGTATGGCTATCAGACCCTACCATGGTTTTTCCGGGCTTTCCAAAACGCTCCATATGTACGGGGTGACTCACTCCATTTCCTGGGCGACTGTACCAGATTCCGAATTTTTGTGAAGCCGAAAGTAAAAACGCATGGTCATCTGCATTTTTAAAATCTGTTTGTAATAAATTGTGATCAACGTATTGTACGGCAACTTCTGTCTTGGCTCTGTCAAGGCCCATTGCTTCTAATTCCAGCTGTACCAATGTTCCGGTTGCATCCTGCAAAAGTGCCTGGTCTATTTTTATTCCTATTTCTTTTCCGGGGGTCATCTCCCCTTTGATCAAATGACTTTTGATCAATTTTTGAGTGACATTCAATTTTGACATAGTTGGTTTATTTTATCCTTTAAATTAAAAATTCTTAAGCGATTAGTAGATGTGTTTAACAATATCTTATATCTTATTGTCCCTGACAAAGCTTAATTTGAAAAAATTAATTTCAGCAAATAAATGCCCCTACTATGAATCCCTTTATCAGAAAAGCTTTTTTGGGTGGTTTTGTTTCTGCATTGATTATGGGTATCGGCACCTATTTCCTGGGTGCCCTCTCGGGATTTGAAGCTATGGAATTATTTTCCACCTCCCTTTCCGGAATCAACACCTTGTGCAATACGGTTATCCTTGGTTCTTCCACGATCCTGGCACTAATGCTTACCCTGCTCAGCCTTAGCCGGGCAGCACATTCCAAATTAAATAAGGAACATTATCATAGGGTGCTTACCCTTGCCAAAGCAGTTTCAATTGTTATCATAACCTCTGTCATAACGTTGTTACTGCTCAACCTCCCAATTACCGAAAGTTCTGGTGTACCTCGATCCTGGTACAGTGCCATTTACTACATAAGTCTTGCAATGGCAGCTATTATAGGGGGCGGATTCATTGCTGTGGTGACCATGCTTTACAGCACTATAGCAAATGTAATTCTAATTGTAGGTTACCGTATGGAGGACCATCCTTTAGTAGATTCGGAGGATGTGGATAAGGCTAATAAAGAACAGCAAGAGCAGGAAAATGAGTAATAGATTCTGAAGATTGCAATTTCTGAAAAAGATATTTTAGAAATTGTATTAAGTGTATTTAAATTCCTATTTTCTGAAACCTGAGCTCAAATCCTGAAGGTATCCAGTATATGACATTTAATAAATATCTTTTAAGTCGGATTTTTGTGAGCAGGATTTAATACCTGAAACAACTATTAAAAAAAGGGACCGGAAGAAAGCTTTTTCTAATCTTATCCGGAATTAAATTTGTTCTTTTTAAATTAAAGAACAATCAAATTACGAACAACATTTAACCACTTTCTATCTGGTCCCAGTATTATATGTCTGCTTCAGAAACCTGAAGCAATTTTAATATTTAGTTTACCGTAGTTCTATAAGTTCGGATTTCCGCCGCCGGGATAATTTGTACTTCCAAGTTTAAGCACGATATCCTTCTGCTGTCCTTCAGAAAGATTGAAGCCTGGTTTTCCTTTGTAAGGAAAAAAGAAACTAAATTCCCTCATGTAGGATCTCCAGCTTTCTGCAAGACTTGATTTTTTGTTCTCACTTTTTATATCCGGAAGACTGAATCCTTCCTTATCCGAATCATAAGAAGCCCCCTCAGCAGAACATCCTGCGAAAACCATTCCTTCATTAATTTCAGAATGAACTACAACCGCTTCTCCCGAAGCTGCAGGGAAATCACGTACAGAAATGGAAAAATTACCGAAAATTTTATTCTTGTCCGTAATATTTTTCACCTCAAATTCTGAATCTTTATTATTAACCGGATGGCTAAAAATTGGCGCACCCCCTGCATCTTCAGAAATGGTTTTCAAAGAAGCATAGGTATTATCCAGAGCGGCTTTGTGAGTGACAAGGATAGCCTTAATCTTATAACCTTCTTCCACCAAATGTTTTACTCCTTTCTGAGCTCCTTTTCCGGTGGTGTCGATCAGGATCATATCCTGTCGGTTTAAATGTCTAATGGCATATCCCTGCGCTCCGCCTTCCATTTTAATAATGAACGTATCGGGAATCAAGTTTACGAATTTACCTTCTTCTGTTTGCTGTATGAATTCAGCTGACTCTCTGTTTATTACCTCTTTTTTATCTACGGTCTTCATTTAAATCTGTTTTTGAGTTCAATTAAATATACAACCGCAACAAAATCCTTCCAAAGCTTTTAGGAGTGTTTAACGGGTATTTAGCAGTTCATTAACGCGATTGAAAAAGCTGAGTATTTTCCATGGCCGGTAAAGGAAAAAACACCGGGATGAAGAGTTCTCTCATGGTATATAAATGGAATGCCCTTGTCATCTTTTTGAATAGTTAAAGACTCTTTTGGAAGATGGTGTAAATGAGAGAATTCAATGAAAAAGCTTTGTTTCATTTCTTCTGAAGAGGATTGAAAAAGCGAATTTTTCACCGGAATTTTGGTATCCTTGATTGCCGAAGTAAATACAGCTCCTGAAAAAATATGCGACTGGGTGACATAGAATTCTCTTTCAATCTTCACCACGCCCGATGCACTATTCTCATTCATCTGAGAAACCCTGCATTCCTGTCGTAGCCACTTTAACTGCCGCCGAAGATTATATTTCCGCTGGTGCGCCTTATATGCAGCTTCTTTCATGCTCCACAACAGCCACACCGCCAAATCCTTATCTTCGGAAGATAAAATCCAATCCTTTTCTGTAGTTGTAAACACTTTTTTCAGAAACCCTTTCCGTTTCCAGTTGCTTTGTGTGGCCGCCAAATCCAGATCTACCACATCATTTCCTATCATGCCTCTGCCCTCTTCTCTTTAATTATACTTACAGCATCCTGTACGGTGAGCATGTTATCCATGGAGTCATTGTCAATGGTAATATTAAATTCGTCTTCCACATCCAACACAATATCCACAAGGTTGGCAGAGTTGATTTCTAGGTCCTTCAGGAAATCGGTATTCATATCAAAATTTTTAAACGCCGGCTCGTTCTGCACATAGGGAGAAACGATCTTTTTAAGGCTGTTTACTATTTCTTTTGTATCCATTAATTTTAATTTTTCAATTGGAGCTTTTCCTTTCTAAAATACATTTTTTCTATTAACAATATCCTGTTAGATTCCTCAATGAAGCGACGTGCAACATTCTAAAATTTTGCGCATCTCAAATCTTCCTGAACACCACCACCGCATTCACATCCCCGAACCCGAAGCTGGCTTTTGCAATAGTTTTTAATATAACTTCCTGGGTTTCTACCGGAATTTTCTCCCTGGAAACAACCTTTTCAATATCAGGGTGAAGATCTGCGGAATTTACATTTCCGAAGAAGAAATCCTTTTTCAACTGAAGTACGGTGGCAACACATTCAATACTTCCGGCGGCGCTCAGGCAGTGGCCTGTCATACCTTTCAGGGAATTGATTAGCGGAAAACCCTCTCCTTTTCTTCCCAAAGCATCGCTCCAGTTCTGTATTTCAGTCGAATCCATGGTAGTAGCTGTAAGATGGCCGTTGATACCGTCAATTTCCTGGGGCTGAACATCAGCTTCCTCCAAAGCTTTTTTGATACAGCGTTTTACAGCTTCCGAATTAGGAGCAGTCATTGTCCCATCACCTACCTGTCCGCCGCTGTTAATATGTCCTCCCAATACTTCTGCATAAATCGTTGCGCCCCTGGCTTCTGCGCTTTCCATATCTTCCAGAACCAGAGCCCCGGCACCGCTCCCCGGAACAAAACCTGAGGCGGAAGCGCTCATCGGCCGCGAAGCTTCAGTTGGATTGTCATTATATTTGTGTGGCAGGATTCTCATAGCATCAAATCCGCCCCAGATATAGGGTCCGGAATCTCCACAGCTTCCTGCCAAGATTCGTTTTGCTTTTCCAGATTTGATACGGTCATAGGCCATGAGAATGGCTTCAGTTCCCGTAGAACAGGCCGAGGAATTGGTAGTCACCTGGTTCCCGCTGCCTAACATTCCGCTAAGGTAAGCACTAATGCCACTGGCCATTGTTTGCAGCACGCTGGTACTGCCAAGTCTTCGGGTTTTTCCTTCGTCAATTAAGTTAATGGCTTCCCGGAATTTATCGGCTCCCGAAAGTCCGGTGCCGAATATTATTCCGCTGTCCCAATCGGCAGATTCTTTTTCTTCTCTTGTTAATCCGGCATCCTTCCAGGCGTCCAGGCCGGCAATGACTCCATACACAATTCCGCTGGAATTGAGTCCGCGCAGTTGCAGAGGAGTGAAATAACCGCTCAACATTTCCTCCGGAATTTCAGGGGCTCCTGCAATCTGACAACTGAATTTCAGTTCCTTTAGTTTCTCCTGAAACCTGATCCCGCTTTTTCCGACTCTTATGGCATATTCAAAATTGTCCAATCCCACTCCGTTTGGAGCGGCAACACCCATGCCTGTTATAACGACTCTTCTACTCATTCTCTTTGATCATTCCTGAAATTTCGCCCCTGCTCACCAGCTTATCCTTTGCATTGTACATACTGACTTTACATTTCAGTTTATTAAACCTGAAATACACTTTTTCTGAAAGTACCCTCACTTTTTCCCCCGGATACACCGGCAGATAAAAATCAATTTTTGTGTTAGTCAAAGCGACTTTTCCGTTCTCATTGAACAAATCTTTCAGCAAAAAGATTCCGAGGCTAACCGTTCCAATCTGTGCCATGCATTCTGTCAGAATTACTCCGGGAGTGACGGGGAATTCTTTAAAATGTCCTTCATAGAAAAAAGAATCTGCAGGAAAGGTATAACTCCCTTTTGCTCCCTCTTCCGTGATTTCTTCAAGTTCATCCACAAATAAAAATGGTTTGGAATAAGGAAGAAGAGAAATAATTTCAGAAGATTTCATTTATTTTGTTTAGTTGGGGAATTTTAATTGTGGTTCATGTGTTAATTTTCAGATATAAAACCATTTTTTATTTCTTTCCCGGTTTACCCTAATCCAGCGAAAGCGCATTTTCAAAGTATTTTAAAAATTAGCACATTTTCAAATATTCAAAATCATTTCATTTGAGGTGTTCTCCCCCATTAACAGGGATCACTGTTCCGGTAATCCAGGAGGCTTCGTCTTTACTTAAAAGATACACGGCATTTCCAACATCTGCAGGGGTTGTCAAACGCTTAAAAGGATTCCTTTTTACAGCATGCTCCCTCAAAGTTTCATATCCGGGAATCATCTGAAAAGATCTTGTTACCGTTACTCCCGCCTGAATACAATTGGCTCGGATTCCTTTGGAAGCAAACTCAAGTGCCATGCTTCGGGTGATTGCCTCGAGTGCTACTTTTGCTGCAGAAACTGCTGCATAATTTTTCCATGCTTTCGTATTGCCTTCGCTTGTAAAGGATAATATTCTGGCATCCTTAGCAAAAAGTCCGGCATCGAAAATGATCTTAGACCAGTCGTACAAACTAATGGCCATGGCATCTATCGTAAGGTGGAAATCATCATTTTTCAAAGTAGGTTCTTCCCCAAACATGTGCTTCAAATTTCCGCGTGAAATACTGTGCAATAAGGTCCGGACTCTCCCTTTTTCCCCAAGTATGGTGGTGATTTCTGCAACCATCTCTTCCCTTCGCTCCTTTCTGGTGGCGTCAACATTAAAAGTATGCAGACTAACCTCGTGTTCTTTAATTTCCTCAAAAGATTCTTCAATCTCCGGTAAGTTTTCACGCCGGTCACGATGGATAATAATTATATTCATTCCATGAGCTGCCAGCTTTTTAGCCGATGCAAGGCCAAGTCCGCTGCTTCCTCCCAGGATAACAGCCCAGTAATTTTTATCTTCAAATTCTCTTACCATTGCAGTAGTACTCTTTGTGCAGAAAATCCGGGCCCGAAACTCAGCATTAGTCCCTGCTCCCCTTTTTCCACCGGTTTATCTAAATACCTTTCCAATACATATAGAACTGTTGCGCTACTCATATTGCCGTATAATCGCAACACTTCCTTGGTCTCATCGATATTCTTCCCTAAGTTACCAAAAAGATCTTCAACAGTTTGCACGATCTTTTTTCCGCCTGGATGAAATATGAAATGTTGCACTTGCTCTATGCTGGAATTATGTTTTTTCAGAAATGGATGAATGATCTCCGGAAAATGATCTGAAATTGCCTGCGGTACTTCAGGATTCAGGATCATCTTAAGTCCGCTGTTCACCAGGTCGAATCCCATCATATGGGTAGCATCATAGAAATGGTACATTTCCTCTCCAATGATTTTTGGTCCTTCTGCCTCTTCTTCTGAAGACAACAAAGTACAGGCGGCCCCATCCCCAAAAATAGCAGCACTCACCATGTTTGCCATGGAAAAATCATCCAGTTGAAGGGTAGCCGTTGGGCTTTCTACCGCAACCACGGCGGCCCTTTTTCCGGGGTTGGATTGTAAAAACTGCTTTGCGTAAATAATCCCTGAAATCCCTGCTGCACAACCCATTTCGGTTACAGGAAGCCGTACGACGTCCTGTTTCAGTTTTAATTCGTTGATAAGGTAGGCATCCAGTGACGGAATCATAATTCCGGTGCAGCTCACAGTAATAATGTAATCTATGGAATCTGCTTCCCAACCCGATTTATCCAGCGCTTTCTGAAGCACCTGAGTGCCTAATTTTTTGACCTCCCGACTATAAATCCTGTTCTTTTCTTCAAAAGAATTCGCTGTAAAAACTTCAGAAGGATCCATGATGGAGTAGCGCTTATCTACGGCCGCCCCTTGGAAGATCTTGATGACCTTGCGTTTAAATCGTTCTTCCTGCCCATCCAGCCATGTTTCCACAAAAGGGATCACCTGCTTTGTTTCCCTGGAATATTTTGGAAGTTGTTTGGTTACGGTAGTTATTTTAACGCTCATAGATAAAGTTTCTACTAAGATTCAGATTTAATAATGATCCATTGATACCGAAAAGCCCATTTCCAGCGGATCTTCTGGTGTTTTACTCTTAATTTTCCAGAGAATTTTTCAAGATCTTCTTTTCTGAACCCTCTCAAGATGGATGTCAGCCCATCATCCCTGGCAATTTTATTATTAATAAATACTGCACAAAATGCCTGAAAAAGATAATAGGCGGCCCTGCTTCGCTGCAGGTCATTAATTACTATTCCCAGCCTTGCCGACTTCAGAAAAACCTTTAACAACTGTTCAATCCTAGCATCTTCAAAATGGTGCAGCGTCAAGGTACACAACACAATATCGTATTTTTTTTCTGCAAAGGATGTAGAAAAAATGTTAATGGCTTCAAACTTTATTTCGGGATAGTTTTTTGCCAGTCCTTGTGCAATTTCAATGGCGAATGGATTGGCATCAATCCCGAGGAGTTCAAATTTCAGATTGTTTCTTCTACCGTACTCTGCAATCTGCCGAAGCATCATACCATTTCCGCATCCTACATCAACGATCCGGATTGGTTCTTCGGGTGAGGTTTCAGAAATTATCTTTTTAATTCCATCGAGGGTGATCTCGTTTCCTCCCAGCCACTTATTTACCTTGTCCAGGTCCCGAAGGGTTTTTGCCAATTCTTCTCCCTTAAGTTCAAAATCGTCCATGACTTCACTGTCACGGGTACGAGATTTAGTGTTCACTATTTTCATCTAATAGGATTTCCGTGAGTTCTTTTAATTATCTGAGGCAATAAAAATGGCATTTTTGAAACCATCGACTGGGATACTTCAGCGAGATTTTGATTTAATAATATCTTCTGAAGAATTTTCCCGACTCTTAACCTGGTTTTAAAATTTGAATCCCATTTCTGAATATATTCCTTTTCCATATTGGTTCGATCTATGGAAGGCTCTTCCAGATATTTGATTATAGTTTCTGAAGCTATTTTGGCGCTGTGAATGGCCATCGCCATCCCGTTGCCACATAATGGATGCAGCAATCCCGCAGCATCTCCCAGCATTAGAACGTGATCTTTCACCGTCTCCTTTCGGCTGAATGAGATTTGGGCGATTGTTAGCGGATTTTCAAATACCGGTGTTGCTTCTGATAAAAAATTGTCCAGAAAAGGATTTTTCCGAAGTACTTTTTCATTGAAAACAGCCGGATCTTTATGCTCTTTAAATTTATTGTAGGTCGCCAGATAACACACATTGACAACTCCGGTTTCTGTTTGTGACAATCCGCAGTATCCGCCTTCGAAATTATGCAGAGCTACTAAATCATCGGGAAAATCTGCCGCTTTATAATGTGATTTTACAGCAAGCCAAGAAGTTTTCTTCCTAAAAAATGGCCTGTTCAGATTTTTATCCAGCACCGATCTTTTTCCGAAGGCTCCTAAAACTATTTTTGCACGATCCAGTTTTCCTTCAGAAGTTTTTATTTCGAAGATGTCATTTAAAAATTCCACCGAACTTACTGTTTCCTGCACTACTTCCACTCCGTTCTTTACAGCCATGTTGAATAAATAGTCATCAAAAGCATACCTGCTAAGGCCCAAACCTCCTAAAGGCAAGGGGACTTCCACAGGATTTCCGTTGGCGGTACTGTAAAGGAGTCTGGAAATTTCCGCAGGTTTTAAAGAAGATAACGAAAGATCAAGCTGCTCAAAATACGGCAGGATTTCCCGGGAAACATATTCCCCACACACCTTGTGATGCGGATATTCTTCCTTCTCAAAAAGCTTTACCGGAACCCCAATTCTGGACAGGTGTATAGCTGCCGTTAATCCGGCAAGTCCTCCTCCTATAATAATTACGGTTTCTATCTTCAATTTTTTTCTTTAAAAAACATAAAAAAACCCGGAAGAGCCCCCGGGTTTTTCACTTAAAGCTTTGAGACTTAGTTTTGAGCCTGTCTCTCTGCCTCTTCAATTAATTCCTCATTTGCAACGATAGCAATTTCTACCCTTCTGTTCTTGGCACGACCTTCTACAGTAGAGTTATCGTACTTAGGCTGACTTTCACCATACCATTTGGTTTCTATCCTACCTCTGGATACATTTCCATCGGAAACAAGATAATCTGTTACGGCCTGTGCCCTGTTTTTAGATAAGGTAAGGTTATAGGCATCACTACCGGCACTATCTGTATGTCCTTCAACAAGGATATTAGTATCATCATACTCCTGAAGGATATTGGCCAGAGAGTTTAGGGCCTGCCTGGATTGCTGGTTGATATTATACTTTTCGGTATCAAAATAAATTCCGCTGGTTTCATCAAGGGTTACGTTAATTCCTTCCCCTACTCTTTCCACTTCTGCTCCGGGAATTTCTTCCTCGATCCTTTGTGCCTGCTTATCCATTCGATTTCCAATGTAAGCACCTGCTGCACCACCTACAACACCACCAATTATAGCGCCAAGTGCAGTATTACCGTCACCGGTATTATTACCTACTACACCACCAATTACGGCACCTCCTGAGGCACCAATAACGGTTCCTTTCTGTTTATTGTTTGCATTTCTTGTCGCGTCACATCCTACCAGTAGGATTGCGGCAAAAAGTACTGCGAACATTCTGCTTGTGATTGTTTTCATTTTATTCAATTTATTTTTTTGTAAAATTCATTCTAATTGTAAAAGGCTCTCCTTCAAAATTAACGGTATGCTCCCATATCATTCCGGTTCCCGTAAGGTTAACAATATTGATCCTGTAACCCTGATTTCCGGTAGTTGATTTATGGTCAGCATTTGTTGGTTTTAGTAGGAAATCATAGCTATCGGTCCCATCCACTTCATTTACAGACCAGATAAAATATCTCAACTCTGTATTACACTGGGGGTTAACCGGTACATAATATCCTGTATTATTATTGGAAACAAAATTCCAGTCACTGCTTTTTAAGCAGGTAGCAGTAGCATCATCAAAAAGGGTAACATCGAATTCTCCCGAACTGCCCGGGTAGCTTATCTCTGTCAACATCCAGTCTCCGCTAATGGTCCTTCTTGCTTCTCTTTCGACCTTACCAGAGCCACAGGCACTAAATAAGATGGTGGCAATTAGTAATAAGGCAAATTTTCTCATTTAAGGGTGATTTTTTGGGGTTAAGAAAATCCAGTGTTTGCATTACCAAAATGCCCACACCGGATTTCTAAAAAGTTCAATATTTTATCTTCTAAATAATCTACTGATCAAGGCAATTACAAGAAGCACTAAAAATATATAGAAAATGATTTTTGCAATATCGGCTGCGCCTTCAGCGATTCCTCCGAACCCGAAAATAGCTGCCACAATAGCGATGATTAAAAAGATAATGATTAATCGTATCATAATTTAGGTATTAGTGATTAGTTGTATCTAAATTACGTTGCGAGTTGCCCTTGAACAAATTATTATTAATATTTTAACAGGATTTCTTAGCTAATTTTTAAAAATGTGGAGTTAAAAACCTAAAATTTTCCTAATATTCTAATAACTGTTGTAAAGCAGTTCTGAACCTTTGCTTCGGAAGATACTCTTCTTCAAGGGCTTTGGAGAACGGAACAGGGGTTTGTAAACTTCCCACCCTTTTTACGGGAGCATCCAGATATTTAAAACACTCTTCGGAAATCATCGCAGCAATATCTGAAGCTATTCCTCCAAATATACTATCCTCCTGTAGAATAATTACTTTTCCGGTCTTTTTCACGGAAGCATAGATCGCTTCAACGTCTAAAGGTTCCAGGCTTCGTAAATCCAAAAGATCAGCTTTAATATCTGGTTGTTCTTCCAGGGTCTCCAGTGCCCAGTGAACGCCTGCACCATAACTTATAATTGTAACCTCCTTCCCTTCTTTTAATAAAGCAGCTTTACCAAGTGGAAGCGTATAGTATTCTGTAGGCACTTCCTGTCGGATGCTCCTGTAAAGCGCCTTATGTTCAAAAAACATCACCGGATTCGGGTCATTTATTGCCGAAGCCAGCAACCCTTTGGCATCAAAAGGAAACGCCGGATATACTACTTTTAATCCCGGTGTCTTGGTGAACCAGGCTTCATTCGTCTGACTATGAAAAGGACCTGCGCCAACTCCCGCACCACAAGGCATTCTAATAACCACATCGGCATTCTGGCCCCAGCGATAATGTACTTTCGCCAGATAATTCACTATTGGATTGAATCCAGAACTCACGAAATCTGAAAACTGCATCTCCACCACGGATTTCATTCCCTTAACAGATAGTCCCATGGCGGTTTCCACAATGCCCGATTCACAGATTGGAGTATTCCGCACTCTTTCCTTCCCGAAATCTTCGACAAAACCTTCAGTAATTTTAAAAACTCCGCCATATTCTGCTATATCCTGTCCCATGATCACAAGATCTTCATGTCGTTGCATAGATTGTCTTAACCCTTGAGAAACAGCATCTATAAATCTGATTTCTTCAGTTTTACCTTTAGGATCAAATTTCTGATTTTGAAATACTTGATACACATCATTTAATTCATTAGTTTGATTTACTTCAATCCCAGGCTCAGCAGAGGCTTTTTGAAGATGTTCATCAATTTCAGCCTTTATAGTATCCCTGTATTGCTTGTCTTCCTCTTCCTTCAAGAGTCCTTCAGAAATGAGAAAGGAACGATAATTCTCAATAGGATCCTTCTGCGCCCATTCTTCCATCAATTCATTGGGCACATATTTTGTCCCGCTGGCTTCTTCATGACCACGCATCCGGAAGGTTTTAAATTCTACCAGTACAGGCCTTGGATCCTCTCTCATACTTTCGGCTAAAGCAGAAATTTTTGTGTAAACTTCCGTTATGTTGTTACCGTCAATTATATAGGATTCCACCCCGTAACCTTTTCCCCGATCTGCAAGGTGTTCGCAACGAAATTGTTCAGATGTGGGAGTTGAAAGTCCGTAGCCATTGTTCTCTATACAAAACAAAACCGGCAGGTCCCATACAGAAGCAATGTTCAATGCTTCATGGAAATCCCCTTCGCTGGTCCCGCCTTCGCCTGTAAATACCGCAGTGATTTTTTTCTCATTCTTTAATTTATGTGCCAGGGCAATACCATCGGCCACTCCAAGTTGGGGACCCAGATGGGAGATCATCCCGATAATCTTAAATTCCTGCGTTCCGAAATGAAAACTACGATCCCGACCTTTAGTAAATCCGGAGGCTTTGCCTTGCCACTGAGAAAATAAGCGGTAAAGCGGAATTTTTCTTCCGGTAAATACTCCGAGATTCCGGTGCATTGGAAGAATATATTCATCATCATTCATGGCCATGGTCACACCTGTTGCAATTGCCTCCTGCCCTATCCCACTAAACCATTTGGAAATTCTGCCTTGCCTCAGCAAAATGAGCATTTTTTCCTCAATTAACCGTGGTTTAAGCATTGCCTGATACAAAAATATTAATTGTTCACCAGATAAGTTATTCCTGTTAAAGTTGATTGCCTGATTTTGAGATATTCTGCTTTCCATAGAGGTGATTTGTTTCCCAAATGTACTTAAAATCGGGGTTTACTTTGCTAAGAAAAATATAAACGGAGTCTTTCTCGGGAGAATTTATATAACTTTGTGATACAAAATTACATTTATCATCTTATGGAAATGAACAACATTCCCAGCGTTGACCTGGCAGATTTTTTGTCCGACGACCCAAAACGAAAAGAAAAATTCGTAAACGAAATTGGTAAAGCCTATGAAGAGATTGGATTTGTTGCATTAAGAAGTCACTTCTTAAGCGATAACCTTGTAGAAGAACTTTATAAAGAGGTAAAGGCATTTTTCGATTTACCGGTGGAAACGAAAAAGAAATATGAAATTGAAGGCCTTGCGGGCCAACGTGGATATATTTCCTTCGGAAAAGAACACGCCAAAGGAAAAAAAGAAGGAGATCTTAAAGAATTCTGGCATTTTGGGCAGGAACCATCAGAAGATGCCAACCTGACTGAGGAATACCCTGAAAATGTACAGGTAGAGGAATTAAAGGATTTTAATCATGTTGGTATGGAAGCTTACCGCATGCTGGAAAAAACAGGTATTTTTGTGCTTCGTGCCCTTGCACTTTATATAGGACTGGACGAGCATTATTTTGATCACTGGGTGAGTAACGGAAACAGCATTCTGCGACCTATCCATTACCCTCCTATTACCGAAGAGCCAAAAGGTGCTGTACGCGCTGGGGCTCATGGAGATATTAATCTTATAACCTTATTAATGGGAGCATCTACCGGTGGACTTCAGGTGCTAAGAAAAGACGGGGAATGGATCGACGCTATTCCTAAGGAAGATGAGCTGGTTATTAATGTTGGAGATATGCTGGAAAGGCATACTAATAACAAACTGCGCTCTACAATTCACAGGGTAACAAATCCTCCTAAGGATGAATGGGGAAATCCCAGGTATTCTATTCCGTTCTTCATGCATCCAAGAAGCGAAATGCCGTTAAATTGCCTGGAGGAATGTATTGATGAAAATAGTCCTAAAGCTTATCCTGATATTACTGCCGGTGAATTTCTACACCAGCGCCTGGTGGAAATAGGATTAAAAAAATAAGGTTATGGCTAAGAAGAAAATGGGCCTTGAAGATCTGGGCGGATTTGTTTTTTCGACTAATGATGATTTCACACCAGATCATGATTCGGAGGAGCAGGAACAGACACTCCCACCTTCAAAGCAACACCTTGAAGCCCATTACAGTTCAAAGGGACGAGCGGGAAAAACGGTAACGGTGATTGCCGGCTTTGTTGGAACCGACGAAGATCTTACTGTTCTTGGAAAACAACTCAAAAAGAAATGCGGAGTCGGCGGCTCGGTTAAAGATGGAGAGATTCTAATCCAGGGAGATGTAAGGGATAAAATAATGACTTTTTTGAAGGAGAAAGGATATAATGTAAAACGTGTTGGAGGGTAACCTACAGCACGTTTTTTTATTTTGGAAGCTATGGAAGAAAAGAAATTATTACATATTACAAATGGTGATGACCTTGTTGACAAGCTACAGCAGCTTAAAATTCCGGGAGATGTCATTGTTTGGCGGGAAATGTTGTGTGAAGGGCCAACATTGCAGGAAGTTGGCAATGAAAAATTTTTAGAGATAAGGAAAAAATTCCTTTGGGAAAACTACAAGATACCGGAACAGGATTACAAAGAAAAATTCATTTCGGAACTTGATAAACTTGCAGCCATAAATGGCTATGATGAAGTAATCCTGTGGTTTGAATTCGATCTTTTTTCCCACATGAACATGCTCGCAGTAATAAGTTTCTTAAAACAAAACCGGAAAAACAATCCGCTTTACCTGGTTTGCAGCGGAAGGCTCAAAGGAGACCAGGAGCTTGCACCACTTTCAGATCTTAGCGTAAACCAGCTTCAGAAGCATTACGACTGTAAAATTTCTTTAACCGATGATGATGTGCAAATGGCTACACTTATCTGGGATCTATACTGCAGCCAAAATCCCATTCGTTTAAAGTCCAAGATCAAAAAAACAACAAATTTCGAATATCTTTCCAGCTGTATTCGTGCCCATATAGAAAGGTTTCCCAATGCAAAATCAGGTTTAAACAGCCTGGAAATAAACGTGCTGAAGCTTATCCAGAAACACCAGATCACTTCCTTACATCATTTGCTGGGTTATGCCTTACAATACCAGGGATATTACGGATATGGAGATATGCAAATGCAACGAGTGATTCAAAAATTAAAGCCATTCTATGCGCTGGAAAATGAAAAACTCACACTCAGTGAATCCGGATTGAATGCTATTTCTTCTTCCAGGAATTATTATCAGGAATTAAAAGACAATGATTGCTACGGGGGCGTTGGAAAATATGATTATTTGTATGACCCTGATTCGCACAACCTATTAAAACTATAACATGAATAGTCTCGAAGCTTCAGAATTTATTTTAAACAAAGACGGAAGTATTTATCACCTTAATTTACTTCCGGAAAATTTAGCAGACACCGTCATTGTGGTAGGTGACCCGGAAAGGGTGGAAAAAGTCACAAAATATTTTGACAAGGTGGATATTGTCATCAAAAAAAGAGAATTTCATACCCAGACAGGTTTTTATAGGGGTAAAAGGATCACCGTTATCTCCACCGGAATAGGAACAGATAATATAGATATTGTCCTGAATGAACTAGATGCTCTTGTAAACATTAATTTTAAGGAGAGAAAGATCAAGGAACAGCATACAAGTCTAGACATCGTACGAATTGGAACTTCGGGATCCATACAGGCAGAAATTCCCGTAGATGCTTTTGTACAAAGTGAAATGGCAGTAGGCTTTGATTCTCTTCTGCATTTTTATCAAAGTGAAGACATTCAGCTGCAGGATTTTAATCAGGCGCTGAGTGAACATCTCCAGTTAAGCAAGGAAAAAAGTGCGCCATACGTGGTTTCCTGTAACGAAGAGCTTGCCGAAAAATTATTTTCAGAAAACATTTTTAAAGGATTTACCGGTACCAATGTAGGTTTTTATGGCCCACAGGGAAGAGTATTGAGATTACCCCTGCAGGATGATAAACTAAATGACAGGATGGGTAGTTTTTCCTTCCGCGGAAAAAAAGTTACCAACCTGGAAATGGAAACAGCTGCCATCTACGGATTGTCCAAAATGCTTGGTCACAGGGCCGTTTCCATGAACGCCATTATAGCCAATCGTGCGACTGGAGAGTTCAGTCCCGATGCCGGAAAGACAGTGGATGAACTTATTCAATACACGCTGAACAAGCTGGTTCCCGAGAATTGATTTAACAGAAAATTAAAATCAATAGGTTCCCTTATTCGTATTTTTGAGTAAATAGCAAAATATGTTAAAGCCTGAAGAAACACGTTTAAGGCATCGTGATTTAAATTGGTTAAGTTTTAATGGAAGAGTACTACAGGAGGCACAAGATCGAAGAAACCCACTTTTTGAGCGAATAAAATTTCTTGCTATTTTTTCAATGAACCTGGATGAATATTTCAGGGTTCGGGTTTCCCAGTTGCGGCAAATGAAACGGATTAAAAAGAGCCTGAGACAGCAATTGGCTTTACGCCCTAGTAAGAAAGTAAAAGAGATCCTGAGGGAAGTAAAAATTCAGCAACAGGAATTTGGACGAATATTTTATGAGGAGATCATTCCGGAACTTGAAGAAAATGGCATTTTCCTCATAAATTATAATGATTTTTCATTATCTGAAAATAATTTTGCAACATCCTATTACAGCAAAGCCAGCTCCCATATCCACCCGAAGGTGATCGATGTGGAAAAAGGCGAGGAACTTTTTCTCGAAAACAACGTACTGTATTTACTAGTGACTTTTAAAGACGAAGAAAATTTCGGAATTATTAATCTACCCGTGGAACACTGCGGCAGGTTTATAAATCTAAGATCTGCAGACGAGAAAAATCAGCTCACTTTCCTGGACGATCTTATAAAATCTCAAATACCTGAAATTTTTCCGAATAAAAAAGTTAAAGGTATTTTTGAGATTAAGCTTTCCAGGGATGCAGAATTATATATTGAAGACGAACTTGAAGGGGTGCTAGCAGAAAAGATCTACGATTCCCTCAAGCAGCGATCTCAAGGTCAGCCTACCAGGTTGCTCTATGATGCGCGCATGCCAAAAGAAGATCAAAAAAGGCTTCGGAAGTTGCTTGGCCTGGGCAAGATTGATATGATGCCAGGCGGCGAATATCATAATTTTAGTGATTTCTTTTCCTTTGAAGATCCCACTAATAATCCCAAATTACACTACGAGGATCTACCGCCAATAAAACACAAAGTTCTTGAAACTGCTTCAGATTATTTTAAGGTAATTTCACAAAAGGACCAGGCTCTGCATTTTCCATACATGTCATTTGATTATGTAGAAAGATTTTTAGAGCAGGCTGCATCGGATAAAGATGTAAAAGAAATAAAAATATCCATATATAGGGTAGCCGATGAATCGGAACTTACTTCCACGCTTCTGAAAGTTTTAAAAAACGGCAAAAAACTAACAGTTTTTATCGAGGCCAAAGCAAGGTTTGATGAAAAGAACAACATTGACTGGGGAAGAAAATTTGAAGATGCTGGGGCTACTGTCATTTACAGCTATCCAAAGATCAAGGTGCATTCCAAGATCCTGCTCATCACACGCAAGGAGAACGAAGAATTAATAGATTATGCCTACATAGGTACAGGAAATTTCAACAGCAAAACATCCAAAATATATTGTGATCATGCGATCTTCACTGCTCACAAAAAAATAACGAGAGAGCTTTCCCGCGTATTTAATGTTCTGGAAGGTGAATTGATCATTCCAAGAGCAAAAAGATTGCTGGTGTCCCCTTTTTCCACCCGCAAGAATTTCAGTGATATGATCAACCGGGAGATAGAAAATATTCAGTTAGGAAAAAAAGCCAAAATCACGGCCAAGATGAACAGTCTGGAAGATCAGGAAATCATCGAACAGCTTTACAAAGCAAGTAACGCCGGAGTCGAAATAAGGCTGCTGGTAAGAGGATTTACCTGCCTGATTCCGGGGATCAAGGGAATGAGCGAAAACATTTACATCACCAGTATCGTAGACAGATACCTGGAACACGGCAGAATTTATTTATTTGAGAATGACGGAAATGAAGAAATATATTTTGGGAGTGCCGATTGGATGACTCGAAATCTTGACCGTAGAATTGAGGTTATTACTCCCATTTATGATGAAGATATCAAACAAGAGTTTAAAGAAATCCTCCAGATTCAGTTTAGGGATAATGTAAAAGCCAGGATACAGGATTCATCTGAAAGTAATCAGTACGTGGAAAAACCTCCTGGGGAAAAAGAATTCAGGTCTCAATACGAGATCTACCATTATTTAAAAGAAAAACACGAAGCATGAAAAATATAAGAGTCGGTGGTGTTCCGGAACATTTTAACCTGCCCTGGCACCTGTCAATGGAAAATAAGGATTTTGAAAAGCAGGGACTCGAGCTCACCTGGAAGGATTTTCCAGATGGTACCGGTGCCATGTGCAAAGCCCTTCGGGATAATGAAATAGATGTTTCGGTCATCCTTACCGAGGGGATCATCAAAGACATCATTGCCGGCAACAAGGTGAAGATCGTTCAGGAATATATAGGTTCATCTCTAAAATGGGGAATTCATGTTGCTGAAGGGTCCGGGTATAAAAATCTGGAAGATCTTCAAGATGAAAAGGTGGCCATCAGCCGCTATGGATCGGGTTCCCATTTAATGGCATTTGTAAACGCAAGAAGATTAGGCTGGGAACCTGATAAACTCGAGTTTGAGGTAGTAACAGATATTGAAGGGGCTGTAAAAGCCTTAAAAGACGGAGATGCAGCCTATTTTATGTGGGAGCATTTTACCACCAAGCCATTAGTAGACCGGGGAATCTTTAGGAGGCTTGGCGACTGCCCTACTCCGTGGCCGTGTTTTGTAATTGCTGTAAGGGAGGAATTCCTGAAGGAAAATCAGGATGCCGTTAAGCAAATGCTCGATACGC
This sequence comes from Salinimicrobium marinum, assembly GCF_014651535.1. Classification (GTDB taxonomy): domain Bacteria; phylum Bacteroidota; class Bacteroidia; order Flavobacteriales; family Flavobacteriaceae; genus Salinimicrobium; species Salinimicrobium marinum. The sequence continues at coordinate 285,888 of NZ_BMXB01000002.1, read as the reverse complement.
TGAACTATAAAACCAAAGATTTCAAAGAAATACCCGGAATTGAAAAGCAACTTTCTGAAAGGTACGGTCAAAAAGAAGAAGACATTAAAGAATGGCTCAAGATGACCAGCTGGAGCAGAGAATTAATTTCAGAAACAGAGCTGGATCGTGTGCAGGATCATTTAAAAGAACTGGATCTTATTCCGGAGAAAGTCAGAAATTCCAGCCTTATTCATCCCTTTTAACAAATAAAGGTTATTTTTTCACACAAAATTTACCTCATGAAAAATAGTAGCATCACATTTCTGTTCTTTCTGATATTCTCCGGAGTATATGCACAGCAGAATTCATATAACGAAGAACAATTTCCACGGGATATTGCACAAAATGAACTAAGTGCCAACGTTTTCAATGTTCTTATTTTTGGTGCACTGGACATCACTTATGAGCGTATACTCACAGATCACAGCTCCCTATCGGTAGATGTTTTCACAAAATTGACGAATAAAAATGAAGGTGAAGATTTTGACCTTTCAGAAGCTTATGCGAAGGATTTTTCCTTAACCACTAAATTCAAATTCTTTTTCAAAGAGGAAAATACCGCCTGGGGCTTTTATGCCGAAGCATTTGGGATGATCTCCAGCGGAGAAAATGAAAAAGAAGTTGAAAAAACCCGTCCTACAGGTGAAATTTACCATGAAGACGAATTTCTCGATTATACAGATCTTGCCCTGGGAGTGGGCGTAGGACATAAATATGTCGCGAAACAAGGTTTTATGATCGATCTTTCCTTTGGGGTTGGAAGAAATCTTTTTCACAAAGACTCTCCCGATATTGTGATTCTTCCCGCCATCAATGTGGGATATCGATTCTAAGCCTGCTTAGCTGGATTACCAGTCGATGGGTTCCTGGCCTCTAGAAACGAGATATTCATTGGTTTTACTAAAGTGTTTGTTCCCGAACCAATAACCTCTGTTGGCTGCCAAAGGGGAAGGATGCCCACTGGTAAGAACGAGATGTCTGGAAGTATCAATTTTAGCGCCTTTCTTCTTAGCAGGCCCACCCCAAAGAAGGAACACAACTCCTTCTTTTTCATTAGAAATTTTTTGAATAACAGCATCTGTAAACTTTTCCCAGCCTTTTCCCTGGTGAGAACCTGCCTGCGCAGACCGAACCGTTAGAGTGGTATTTAGCATTAAGACCCCCTGCTCTGCCCATCTTTTAAGGTTTCCCGTCTCGGGAACAGCTTTACCCAAATCATCTTTGATTTCCCTGAAAATGTTCACCAGGGAAGGCGGAATTTTCACCCCGGGCTGAACAGAAAAACAAAGTCCGTGGGCCTGACCGTAACCATGGTATGGATCTTGCCCAATGATTACTACCTTTGTCTTATCAAAAGGTGAGAGTTCAAAAGCATTGAAAATATTTTCGGCTTTAGGGAAACAGTCATTTGTTTTGTATTCGTTTTTCACAAAACTTACAAGTTCCTTAAAATAGGGCTTTTCGAACTCATCATTTAACTTTAATTTCCAATTTTGCTCAATAGAGACATCCATAATAATAAGTAAATTTGCTGTACCCCAAAAGTAGGGAAAATCACATATGATTAAAATAACAAAGAAAACTCTTTCAGATCTGGAATTTCCGGCTGTTTGCAAACAGGTAAGTGAGTATGCTATCACCGGGCCGGGTAAATTTAAAGCTTTAGAAATTTCCCCTTTTCCGACCCCTGAAGATACCATTTTTTCACTGCATCAAACTAACGAATACGTCTCCTCCTATCAGCAGGAAAGCCGTATTCCCAACCACGGATTTGATGCCATAGATAATGAAATTAAAATGCTGAAGATCGAGGATACCATGTTGGAAGCCTCCAGCTTCAGGAAAATAAGTGCTATTTCTGAAACCGTAAATACGCAGATTCGGTTTTTCAATAAATTTGAGGACCTATACCCAACCCTGCACAAAACTACTTCAGAAGTAGAATTTACTACCGTACTTGTAGAGCGGATCCAAAAAGTCATTGATCGTTTTGGAGAAGTGAAGGATGATGCTTCCCCCCTGCTCCAGGAAGTACGCAGAAAAATAAATCAGGTAAAAGGAAGTATTAATTCCAGTTTTGGAAGCGCCTTGACCCATTACAATAATTTGGGATACCTGGATGATATTCGGGAATCTGTAGTGGAAAACGTTCGGGTTTTGGCCGTTTCAGCAATGCATCGCCGAAAAGTAAAAGGTGGAATTCTTGGAAATTCCAAAACCGGAAGCATCGTATATATTCAGCCGGAAGCTACCTATACCTACACCAGGGAACTTAACAACCTGGAATATGAGGAAAAAGAAGAAATCAAGCGGATTTTAAAGGAACTGACTAATTTTATCCGTCCGTTTCGCCCGCTGTTGAAGGAATATCAGGATCTGTTAAGTGACATCGATGTCATAGCCGCTAAGGCTAAATATGCCATAGAACTCAATGCACTTCTTCCAAAGATCGTGGATGAAAAAGAAATTGAGCTAAGGGATGCTTATCATCCTTTATTGCTGTTGAATAACAGAAAAGAAAAGAAGAAAACCTATCCTCAAAGCATTGACCTACACAAGGAGAAGCGCATCATCGTAATTTCGGGGCCCAATGCCGGCGGAAAAAGTATTACCCTTAAAACGGTAGGCTTGTTGCAGGTTATGCTGCAAAGCGGGTTGTTATTACCTGTTCACGAATACAGCAGGATGTGCCTGTTTGATAAAGTTCTAACTGATATTGGAGATAACCAATCCATAGAAAATCACCTGAGCACCTACAGTTACCGCTTAAAAAATATGAATCGCTTTCTTCGGAAATGTGACGACAATACGCTCTTTTTGATCGATGAATTTGGTACCGGAAGTGATCCTGAACTCGGGGGTGCCCTGGCAGAAACCTTCCTGGAGGTATTCTACGAAAAAGAATCTTTCGGAATTTTAACCACTCATTATGCCAACCTTAAAATGCTGGCCAATGAGTTGCCGCATATTATGAACGCGAACATGCTTTTTGACTCTCGGACTCTGGAGCCGCTCTATAAGTTGCACATGGGTGAAGCCGGTAGTTCTTTCACATTTGAGGTTGCGCAAAAAAATGGTATTCCTTATAGCCTTATTAACCGCTCAAAAAAGAAGGTGGAGCGAGGAAAAATAAGGTTTGACAAAAGTATAGCCGACCTTCAGAAAGAGCGGTCTAAACTTCAGAAAACCACAACTTCTTTGAAAACCAAGGAGCAAAAAGCAGAAACCGAAAAGAAAAAGCTGGAAGAAACCAATGCCCGGATTCAGCGGAAACTTGAAGGTTTTCAGGAGTTATATGACAGCAATCAGCGGCTTATTTATCTTGGTAATAAGATCAACGAAATTAGTGAAAAGTACTTTGAAAACAAGAAGAAAAAGGAGTTGATAGGGGAATTCCTGAAGATCGTGGAAATGGAAAACGCCAAGCGTAAGAAGCTTAGTGCCCAACAGAAGAAAACTGAAAAAGCCAAACAGCAAAAAGTGCAGAAAGAGGCTGAGCAGAAGGTCCAGGTGATTCGTGAGAAGAAAAAAGAAAAAAAAGAAGTAGAGAAAAAAGAAGAAGCAGCCAAACCTAAAGTAGCCCTTAAAGTTGGAGACAGGGTAAGGTTGGAAGACGGGAAAGCCGTTGGCTCTATCGACAGTATAGAAAAAGGAACAGCAAAAGTAAATTATGGAATTTTCACAACATCTGTATCTGTAGATCAACTGGAGCTGGTACAAAGAAAAAAATAGAAAAAGAAAAATGATAAATTTTCCAAAAGACAAAAAGATCATCCTTTTTGACGGCGTTTGTAATTTGTGTAATAAAACTATTCAAATGATCATAAAAAAGGACAAAAAAGACATTTTTCGGTTTGCACCGCTACAAAGTGATATAGGACTGCAAATTGTGAATGAAAGAGGAATAGACACAGAAGCTTTGGATTCTATGATCCTTATTGAACCCGGCGTTGCATACTACAGCAAATCTGAAGCGGCAATCGAGATCGCAAAACATCTAGATGGCTATAAATGGCTGAAATTAGCTAAACCAATCCCTCAGGGATTACGTGACGGAATTTATGATATCGTTGCTTCCAACCGCTACAAATGGTGGGGCAAAGAGGAATCCTGCATGGTTCCCACTCCGGAGCTGGAGGCTTTATTCCTGAAATAATTTTCTCAAAATTGAAACATCGACGAACTTATTTCATAAATAATTTCGTCGGTGTTTAATTGTCCAAGTTTTTTAGGCGGGACAGAATTTCAACTCTCAATCCACCTGATAGCTTCCTGCTTTTCAGCAGTTTCAAAATATTTTACTTCAGCAGTAGTGAATGGTTTCATGAGCTTTGTGAGGGCTTCCTCCCATTGCTTCCCACCTACCATTGAAACTTTTTCCAGGTTAGAGGCATTTTTAATGTCAAATTTTGCATCCTCCCAGGCTGCTTTTGGTTCCCAACCTTCAAAATTTTCCATTTCAAAATACCAGCGTATTTTTTTGTGATCTTTAAGCTTCTGTTCTAAAAAAGGTAGGAGTTGATCGTAATCTTCTTTAGTAAGTTTTCCCATTGCTTTGGTAGAAGCAACATCTGGCCTGGTTCCTTCAAGTATCTGTATCATAGCTTTTTTATTTTAAGATAGCACAGTTACTTTATAAATAGAAGGGTTTTCCCCTACTCTAACATAATTTTATAGTAGCAGCAAAATATTTTGTTATAGAAAATTTCAAAGAAGGTATTTACTTTAAATTACTTAACATGAATACAAGTTTCTCATTGGAATTCCTGTTTTCATGAAAAGAGTCTGTATAAAATTTATTTTTTTCGGCCAGTCCCGTCTTCTGAAGTTTTCTGATAAGACTTGCATCATCAATGGCAACTTTACCCGTCAACAGCAAGCCCATATCTTTACCTGAAGAATGATAATCATAGATCCTTTTGAGTCCGCTTAAATAAAGATAATCCTTCGTAAATCCTCCTCCTCTGTGTGCCCTGAGAGTAATAGACCAGGCCGTCTCTTTATCCAGTTTGTACTGGCTGTACAAAAGATCAAAGGTATCACTAAAAGAATAGCCTTTAATGAGACTATCGGCCGCCAGGACCCTGTATGCCAGTTCTTTCATTCGCTTCAGGCTCAAACTGTCCGACATATATTCGCTGAATACGGCAAGTCCGTCCTGGGTCAGGTTGTTGCTTGAGAATCCATGGGAGAAGATCCGAAGTGGCTGAATCTCTGCATTAAAAGTGGTCAACATATGCACTCCAATCTCGTGGTTTGCGAGGATCTTTAGATCATTGTCACTATATTTTCTGTTCTTCTTTAAAACAAGGGTCCTGGAAGCATTTAAAGCCATTGCAGCAGCAGTGATGCTGTTGGTTTGTTTGATCTTGAAATTGAATCCGAATTTGTCCCCAAAAGCCTGAAAAAAAGCCTGCGCCTGATCAGCATTATACCTTGGCACCATTTCTTCTGCATCTTCTTCTTTGTGGAAATGAAGAATGAATTTGGCATTTTTCACATCCCGTTCTTTTGGAGTACCAAATACCCGAAGGGAATTGTAAAAGAATTTCTTGTCCTGTCCTACTGTGGCAATGCATTGCACCAATCCTGAATACTCATATATGGTATCGTGATACAGCTTCCGGATATCATCATCTTTTATATCCTCCAGCCGCTGACTGAAAAACTGGCGTTGCAACTGAAAAGGATTGAATTTTATTTTCCGGTACTTAAATACAGGATCTTCTGTGAATTTGGAGGTAAAGAACCGCTTCTTTTCCTGTTCAATATTCAAAGGGTTGAGATAATTTAAAAGATCAATATCCTTTATCAATCTATCCAGGTTTTGATCTATTTCAAATAAACTGGTAAACTCTTTACGGACTTCCTGATGCTGCATCGTTTTGTGGTATAAATTCCTTCGAAAAAAATAATGAGCAAATACAAACAATTATAATGAGCCCTACAAGTTTTAGAGTAGGAAAAACAACAAAATTACCAGATTATTTCTTCTGAAAAATTTAAAATTTGAATAGCTACTGAAAAGCAGTTAAATATAGCTGTAAGGGTTATTTCGCCCCCTGAAGCGTTTATTTTGTGCGCGATTTCTTTTTGATGTATTAAATCCTGATGTATTCTGAATAACCTTCAAGCTTTTGCTCGGACTCTGATTTTAAACTAGTTTTTCACCCCGCCTTTATGGCGCCCATCCGTAGGAGGGGGATAACTCTGGTGTGATGAAAATATAAAGAAGATTAGCAGTACTTCAATGTTCCCTATACAGAGGGACCTATCTTTGCTAAAATTCATGTAATCAAAAAAATGAAAATGATTCTCATTCCCCTCCCTCGGAGGGGTGTCCAGAAGACGGGGTGAGGAAAATCATTCTCACAGAGATAAATTTTCTACGCCATTGAATTACGCAGAATTTAATCATTTATCCAGCATTCCCACAGATTTTGCTACCATCATTGAAACAGCGGCATCACCAGTGATGTTTACCGAAGTGCGGCACATATCCAAGGGTCTGTCTACTGCAAAAATCAGGGCGAGTCCTGCTTCCGGAATTCCGGCTTGTGCAAGGACTATTACAAGCATTACCATTCCGGCGCCGGGAACTGCGGCCGAACCTATGGAGGCCAGGGTAGCCGTAATGATAATTCCCAGCTGCGCCTGCAGGGAAAGGTCGATTCCAAATGCCTGTGCTATGAAAACTGCGGCAACCGCCTGATACAAGCTGGTTCCATCCATATTAATCGTGGCTCCAACCGGCAAAACAAAACTGGCAACTTCCTTATGGACACCCAGATGCTCTTCTACCCTTTCCATCGTAACCGGAAGTGTGGCCGCACTTGAGCTGGTAGAAAAACCAAGAAGCTGCGCAGGAGCAATTCCTTTAAAAAAGAAAGACGGTGTCTTTCGCGTAAAAAACCAAACAATAGCAGCGTACACCCCCATCATGCATCCTAAACCAATTAAAACGGTAACGGCATACATTGCAAGAGCAGAAAAGAGATCTATACTCGGAGATTCCACGACAAGCGCTGCCAGTAGAGCAAAAACGCCGTAGGGGGCTGTGATCATTATCAGGTCAATGAGTTTCAGGATAACATCATTGAAGCCATCAAAGAAATCCTTCACAGGTCTAGCAGTGGCTTCAGGAATAAGAATAAGTCCCAGGCCGAAGAAAACGGCAAAAAATATTACCTGTAACATATTTGCGTTGTCACCTGCGGCAGCAAAGATATTGGATGGAACAAGATCCTCCAGAGCCTGTAAAGGTCCGGCTTCCCGCTGTTCCCGGGCTACAGCAATTCTTCCGGAGACATCATTTTCATAGCTTGTCAGCAGATCTCTTCTTGTTTCTTCAGAAATGGTATTCCCCGGCCGAATGATGTTTACTAAACTTAAGCCTATAGAAACAGCAACTACTGTCGTTATTACAAAAGTGATCACTGTACGGCTTCCCATTTTGGAAAGTTTTGAAATATCCTTTAGATCTGAAATTCCTTTGATTAAGGATGCCAGAATTAAAGGAACTGCAATAAGCTTTAAAGAATTGATAAATATGTTTCCGAATGGTTTTATCCAATCCCGGACAAAGGAAGCTCCCCAGCTGAAATTGGTAAGGAAGAGCGCAAAGATAATTCCGGTGGTCATCCCCAGAAGGATCTGCCAATGCAGCGCCAGATGTTTGATTTTCACAAATATTAAAAAATTGATTCGGAGATTAAAAGTAGGCTATTGGAGCATATCTTTTAAAATCCAGATCAAAAAAATTTAAAATAAATTCGGTCGTAATTTGTACACAGATTATGAAGTAAATTATACTATTTTTTACCTTTTACTTTATCCAGGTTATCGTCCCAGTTTTTTACATGTGGCTCCCCCAGTTTATCGACAGATTTAGCTACCATCATCGAAACAGCAGCATCCCCGGTAATATTTACGGTGGTACGGCACATATCGAGCGGCCTGTCAACAGCAAAAATAAGTGCGAGTCCTGCTTCCGGGATCCCGGCTTGTGCCAGAACTATTACCAGCATAACCATTCCGGCGCCGGGAACGGCAGCTGATCCTATCGAAGCCAGAGTAGCTGTGGCAATAATTCCCAGCTGTGCTCCAAAAGAAAGATCCATCCCAAAAGCCTGAGCGATAAACACTGCCGCTACCGCCTGATACAGACTTGTTCCGTCCATATTTATGGTAGCCCCAATTGGCAGTACAAAACTGGTAACCTCTTCATGAACTCCTAATTCTTCTTCGGTTCTTTCCATGGTTACCGGTAAGGTGGCAGCACTTGAACTGGTGGAAAATCCAAGCAGCTGTGCCGGAGCGATTCCGTTGATGAAAAATGCAGGAGTTCGTTTGGTGAAAATCCAAACCGCCAGTACATACACCCCAATCATTAAAAGCAATCCGATGATTACGGTGACTCCGTACATGGCCAGTGCCGCAAAGAGATCTGGACTGGGAGATTCCACTACGAGGGCTGCCAGTAAAGCAAATACACCATAAGGCGCAGCCAGCATGATAAGATCTATCAATTTTAGAATTACCTCATTAAAACCGTCAAAAAAATCTTTGACAGGCTTTGCTGTTTCTTCAGGAATAAGGATTAAACCGAGTCCGAAGAAAATGGCAAAAAAGATCACCTGGAGCATATTGGCGTTATCTGATGCTGCAGCAAAAATATTTGAAGGCACTATGTCTTCCAGCGCCTGTAAAGGTCCCGCTTCCCGCTGTCGCTGGGCATCTGCAATTCTCACAGAGGCATCACCTTCATAACTGGTGATCAAATCATTTCGGGTATCTTCAGAAATGGCACTTCCGGGCTTGATTAAATTTACAATCCCCAACCCTATGGAAACTGCTATTACCGTTGTAAAAACGTAAATGAGAATGGTCCTGGTCCCCATTTGTGAAAGCTTGGAGATATCTTTAAGATCTGAGATTCCCTTGATCAAAGATGCAAGGATTAAAGGCACTGCAATTAATTTAAGGGCATTGATAAAAATATTTCCGAACGGCTTAATCCAGTCACTTATGAATTCGGCTCCCCAGGAGAAATTCGTCATTAAAAGTGCAAAAATTACCCCGGCTGCCATTCCGAGAAGTATCTGCCAATGCAGTGCTAATTTTTTCATATTTTTTTATTCTATATTCTTTGAAAATTAAAGTTTTGATATTTTGTTCAGGAGAAAGAAATCGGCCATTACCAAAGCTGCCATGGCTTCTACAATAGGCACCGCCCTGGGCACAACACAAGGATCATGTCTCCCTTTCCCCTGCATTTCTACCTTTTCCCCTTTTGAATTGATGGTTTCCTGCTTCTGCATTACGGTAGCAACAGGTTTAAACGCAACTTTAAAATAAATATCCATTCCATTTGAAATACCGCCTTGAATTCCGCCGCTCAAATTGGTTTTTGTGCTGCCATTTTCATTGAAAAGATCGTTGTGTTCACTACCCTTTAAAGCAGTTCCACTAAACCCGCTTCCGTATTCAAAACCTTTCACTGCATTAATGGAAAGCATGGCTTTCCCCAGTTGGGCATGAAGTTTGTCGAAAACCGGTTCTCCCAAACCAACAGGCACATTCTGAATTACACACTCCACTACTCCGCCAACGGTATCTCCCTGCGAACGAATCTCTTTAATATAAGCTTCCATTTTCTCGGCCGTGGCAGGATCTGGACATCGAACTGCATTTTGTTCTGTATGACTAAAATCCAGTTCCTGATAGGTTTTGTTCAGCTGAATATCCCCTACAGAAGAAGTATATGCGGTAATTTTCATGGCACCAAGCACCTGCTTGGCAATTGCCCCGGCCACCACTCTACAGGCAGTTTCACGGGCAGAAGAACGTCCTCCCCCACGATAATCCCTGTTGCCGTACTTTTTATCATACGTAAAATCTGCGTGCGATGGACGGTAGGTGTCCTTTATGTGGGAATAATCCTTTGATTTCTGGTTGGAATTTTCAATGATGAAACCGATTGGAGTTCCGGTGGTTTTTCCTTCAAAAATTCCTGAAAGAAATTTGACAGTATCCGGCTCTTTTCGTTGTGTAACGATAGCTGATTGTCCCGGCTTCCTCCGGTCCATATCCTGTTGCACCAGGTCAAAATCAATTTCGACCCCGGCAGGACATCCGTCAATAGTGCCTCCTATTGCCGTACCATGAGATTCTCCAAATGTGCTTAATTTAAAAAGTGTACCAAAGGAATTACCGGCCATAGCTTATGTTTTGAGCAAATGTAATTTTTTAACGCAATATTTGAAAATATAGGCTTGTTATTCTTTAGTTTGCAATGCCTCAGCCATAATCATTACCGGATGCAGGGCTTTTCTGCCTGTTCCATCTTTGATTTGGTGTCTGCAACTTGTTCCCGGGGCTGCAATGACTATTTCTGCGGAAGCTTTTCTTACTGCCGGAAAAAGAGTTTGTTCCCCAATCGCCATACTTACCTCATAATGTTCTTTCTCATAGCCAAAGGAACCTGCCATTCCGCAGCAACCAGAAGGAATGATCGTCACCTCAAAATTCTCCGGAAGATTGAGCATGGCAAAAGTATTCTCGATGTTCGAAAGTGCTTTCTGATGGCAATGGCCATGTAATTTTATTTTCTTCTTTTCTGAAGTAAATGAAGCCGCTGTAATATTCCCTGCCACAATTTCCTTTTTAATGAATTCATCGATCAAAAAGGTGTTTTTTGCCAATTGCTTTGCATCCTCTTTATTATCGGCAAGACGTAAATACTCATCCCTGAAGGTCAAAATGGCCGAAGGTTCAATCCCAAGCAGCGGAGTCTCTTCGGAAATGATATTTTTAAAGAGATCTACGTTGCGATTGGCCAGTTTCTTCGCCTGTTCCAAAAATCCTTTTGAGATGAAAGTACGCCCGCTTTCAGGGTGCTCAATGATCCTCACTTCATAATTAAGTCCTTCCAGAAGCTTTATGGCTGCAATACCGATTTCAGATTCCAGGTAATTCGTGAATTCGTCATTGAAAAGAACCACTTTTTTGATGGGTGTGGTTGCATTCTTTTCTTTTTTCTTTACATAAGAAGTAAGGGTTTCCCTTGAAAGCAGCGGCATAGTTCTCTCTGGAGCAATTCCAAGGCTTCTTTTTAATAAAGCTGAACTGGCTTTATTGCTGAAAAGTGCATTGGTAAGCCCTGGAAAAAATCCTCCCATTTTGTTGAGCGAAGTATTATACGCGAAAGATTTGGTTCTAAGGGAGCTACCGTTGGATTTCTGGTATTGATATTCAAACTCTGCTTTATAAGCAGCCATGTCCACATTGGATGGACATTCACTTTTACAGCCTTTGCAACTAATACAAAGATCCAGCACCTCCTTTAATTCCTTATGATCAAACCGATTGGTTTTTTCACTGTGAGTAAGGAATTCACGCAATGCATTGGCACGGGCGCGGGTGGTATCTTTTTCATTTCGGGTGGCACGGTAACTTGGACACATGGTTCCCCCGGCTTCCACAGGTTTACGGCAATCCCCGCTCCCGTTACAGTTTTCGGCAGCACGAAGGATTCCCTGCGCATCTGAAAAATCCATGATGGTGGAGATCTCCGGTTCTTTCCTTCCGGGATTATATCTTAAATGTTCATCCATGGGAACTGCAGAAATGATCTTTCCGGGATTCAGGATGTTTTTTGGATCAAAGGCCAATTTCACCCTTTTCAGGATTTCATAATTCTCTGATCCTATCATAAAGGCTATAAATTCTGCCCGCAGCCTTCCGTCCCCGTGTTCTCCACTCATGGAGCCCCCATAACTTTTCACCAGGGTAGCAACATCTTCAGTTATCTTTCTAAAAAGCACTACATCTTCTTCGCTTTTAAGGTTGAGAATAGGTCTTAAATGCAGTTCTCCGGCACCGGCGTGAGCATAATAAACGGCTCTTTGTCCGTAGGTTTTCATTAAAGCTGAAAATTCGTCGATATAATCTGCCAGATCTTCCACAGCGACGGCCGTATCTTCTATACAGGCCACAGGTTTTTTATCACCCACTATGTTTCCTAAAAGTCCGAGTCCCGCTTTTCGAAGTTCCAGCGCCATGTTTATGGCTTCGCCGCGCAGTACCGGAAGCGCATAGCACAACCCGGAATCCTCCAGGGTTTTAAGTAATTCGGCGGTCTGATTGGTAAGGTCATCTTCATCATCTGCCCGAAGTTCCAGCATAAGAATTGCTGCAGGATCCTTTTCGATAAAGAACCTGTTATCTTTATATTTTAAATTGCTCTTGGTACAATCCAGAATGATCCTGTCCATCATTTCACAGGTGAACAGCGAGTGCTGCATGGCAGGAACCACCGCACGAAGGCATTTCTCCAGCGATTCAAAATGTGCCGCGATCATGACTGCTTTTTTCGGCGGAAGTTCATCTAGCTGCAGTGTCATTTCGGTAGTGAAAGCAAGGGTGCCTTCGCTTCCGGTAAGCAGCTTACAGAGATTCAGTTTTTCTGAAGAATCTGAAAAAGCTTCAGAATAAATTAATTCATCAATAGCATACCCCGTGCTTCGTCTGTGTATGTTCGGCTTTGGAAAGCCTTCTTTTATTTGTTGCTGAATTTCTTCCGGAGAAAGTTCGTTTTGGAGGCTTCTGTAGATCTCTCCTTCAAGGGAATCCAGCTTTAATTTTTCCTGATATTCTTCTGAAGTAATTTCAGAAAAAACAACTTCACTCCCATCGCTAAGCAGCGTTTTAAGCTCTACTACTTTATCCCGGGTCACGCCGAATTTAATGGAAGTGGTTCCACTGGAATTATTCCCGACCATTCCTCCTACCATACATCTGTTCGAAGTAGAAGTATTGGGGCCAAAAAAGAGCCCGTATGGCTCCAGAACCCTGTTAAGATCATCTCTAATTACTCCCGGTTGAAGCGTTACTGTTTTAGCCTCTTTGTCAATGGAGATGATCTTTGTAAGATATTTGGAAACGTCTACGACAATACCTTCTCCCACTACCTGGCCGGCAAGGGAGGTTCCTGCTGTTCGGGGAATCAAAGAAGTATTATGCTCGTTAGCAAATTTAATAAGTTCCTGGATATCCTCTTTGTTTTTGGGATATGCCACTGCTGTAGGAATTTTTCTGTAAACGGAAGCATCTGTCGCATAGATACTACGCCACAAATCATCGTAAAATAAGTCTCCGTCAAGGCGGGACGCCAGTTGTTGTAGGGGAAGCTGCATGTTATAAATGAGGTATTATTAACACTATTTAGGAATATTTAACAATAGATTGGCGAGACAAGAATTTCGCGCTTCTCTAGATAACCTAATTTTGCGTGAAACTAAATAAAAGAAATGATATGAAGAAATTACTTTTGCTTGCAATCTGCGTTTTTGGATTTACTGTCCAGTCACAAGCACAACAAGTTGCTGATAATGCGCTTGGTTTACGTTTTGGAGGAAGTAACGGGGTTGGAACAGAAATAAGTTATCAACGCGGACTTTCAGAAAACAACAGACTTGAACTGGATCTAGGCTGGAGTAACCGGGATGATTTTGATGCCTTCAGGTTAACCGGACTTTACCAATGGGTATGGAACATTGAAAGTGGATTTAACTGGTATGCAGGTGTTGGTGCCGGAGTAGGTAGTATTGACCGCTATAATGATAATGATATTTTCTTATCTGTTGCCGGAAATGTAGGAATCGAGTATGATTTCGATTTTCCTTTATTACTATCTCTTGACTTTAGACCGGAAATTGGAGTAGCCAATTATTACGGAGATGATCTTGGGTTTGATGTCGCATTGGGAATACGTTACCAGTTCTAACCAAAGAACACTTTAAATACTAAAAAAAGGGGAAATTTTATTTCCCCTTTTTCTTTGGTTTATTTTCAAATAATTCTACCTGATTTGTTCTAAAGCCAACGCTTTTTTATAAACCTGCTCATACAAAGGCAGCACGGTAAGAATATCAAAATTACAGGCCTGTTTCTGGGCATTGTCTTTAAAAGTCTCCAGCGTTTTAGTGTCCTGCAGGATCTTTACGGCATTATTGGCCATATCATCCACATCTCCCACTTCACTTAAATATCCCGAATATCCATGAATATTGACTTCCGGGATTCCTCCGGTATTTGTGGAGATTACAGGTACGCGATTTACCATGGCTTCCAAAGCCGCAAGTCCAAAACTTTCACTTTTTGAAGGCAGCAGGAATAGATCTGAAAAACACAGGATCTTATCAATTTCGTTGGATTCCCCTAGAAAAACCACTTTATCTTCTATTCCCAGTTCATGTACCAGCTCTTCTGCCGGCTCTTTTTCCGGCCCTTGCCCTACCATAATAAGTTTCGCTTTGATTCGCTTCTGGACCTTATAAAAGATCTGAATTACATCATCTATGCGTTTTACTTTTCTGAAGTTACTTATGTGACTTATGATCTTCTCATCCTCATCGGCCATTAAGGAGCGTTGACAATCTGTGAAGGAGTTCTTATATTTCATAATATCTATGAAATTAGGAACCACTTCAATTTCTTTCTGAACATTGAAAAGTCGAATGGTATCTGCTCTTAAACTTTGTGAAACAGAAGTCACCACATCGCTGTTATTAATACTAAACGTAACTGCGGGCTTGTAAAAAGGATGATTTCCAACCAGCGTAATATCTGTACCATGCAGAGTGGTTACCATAGGAATGAAGATTCCTTCTTCTGCTAGCATTTGCTTTGCCATATATCCCGCGTAAGCATGCGGTATGGCATAATGAACATGCAGTACTTCAATCTTGTGAAGCTTCACCATATTCACCAGTTTGCTGCTTAACGCAAGCTCATAAGGCTGATAATGAAAAAGCGGATATTCCGGAACATCAACTTCGTGAAAATGAATATTTCCGGTTAACTGCTCCAGTCTTACCGGCTGTTTATAAGTGATAAAATGAACTTCATGGCCTCTTCTGGAAAGGGCCATACCTAATTCGGTAGCCACCACTCCACTACCCCCAAAGGTAGGGTAACATACTATGGCAATCTTCATGCTTTATTGGTCTATTGCTTCGTAAATAACTTCCTGGATCTTGGTTCGTATTCCTTCCCTAATGAGTTTTCTGTTCTCTGCTGAAGGATGAATACGATTTGACAAAAATACGTAAACAATTTCTTCCTCAGGGTCTGCCCAGGTTAAAGTTCCTGTAAATCCGCTGTGCCCGAAACTTTCCATGGAAACGCAACCACAGGTTGGGCCATATTTTTCCAGCTGGGGCTTGTCAAAACCTACTCCCCGTCTTACATCATTATCGCAATAATAGCAGGTGTTAAATTTATCCACCGTTTCCTTGCTGAAATATTCTTTTCCTCCATAACTCCCCCCGTTCAGGTACATTTGCATGATCTTCGCCACATCATTGGCATTGCTAAAAATACCAGCATGGCCGCCAATTCCGCCCATAAGTGCAGCACCTTCATCATGCACATACCCCTGCAGCAATTGTTTTCTCCATAATTTATCATTTTCGGTAGGTACGATCTGTTCCTTCGGAAAATGGTTCAGTGGTAAATACGTGGTGTAATTAGCACCCAGGGAATTATAGAAATGGTCTTTAGTAAGGTAGTCCAGGGAAGTACCATAGATATTTTCCAGGAAATCCTTCAGAAGATAATATGGAAGATCACTATATCTGTATTCCAATTTACTTTGCAAATCGCTCTCCCGTATCACCTGAATTATAGAATCCCTCAAGTCATTCCTAATATATAAATCCTCTGCCACCCTTGTATTAAAGCCGGGTTCTTCTTCATTTCTGTAATAAGCAAATGAGGGACCTTTGGTGGCAGGATCGAAAGTTTGACGGTGGAACGGAATCCAGGGTTTTAGTCTCGCATAATGTGAAAGCATCTGCTGAAGATTGATCTTTTCCTTATTGGAATTTCTGAAATCAGGAAGCATTTCCGATAACAGTGTATTTAGATCCAGTTCATCCTGATCTACAAGCTCCATCACCAGCGGAAGTGTTCCAAGGATCTTGGTAAGGGAAGCAATGTCATAAACATCATTTTCCGATACCGGCCTCTCTTTTTCGTAGGTATGATATCCTGCATTTCGCTCGTAGACCACTTTCCCTTTTCGCGCAATCAACACCTGCATTCCGGGAGCCATCTTTTTTTCAATCGCAACGGTGATCAAAGAATCAATTTTACTGAGTTTATAAGAATTCATACCTACACTTTCTGGCAGCCCGTAAGCCAATCTGTTCAGATTTTTGGTCCTGAACCCGGTACCTTCCGGAAATTCTTTTCCGGCACTAACCGGTAACCTGCCCTTGGCTTCAATAGCTCCAAATACCAGCTGCGCAGCTTTTTCCTGAGCAACGGGGCTGTTCTGATAAGCCATCAATATTCCTTCAAAGTTCCTGTTTGTCTCGAGGTCCAACAGAGCATACGGTCTGGTGAACACATTCAGGATCACCCGGTTCTTCCTGGCAATTTCGTATAGCCACACCAATTCTTTATTGGTGAATTTATAGGAACTCCAGGGAGATGCATTCGATTTGTGGTATCCAAGCACTACCAGATTATAATTTTCAAGCTCCTCCAGTAGATCTCCCAATTGATCTGCCTCTACCCGATCCACTTTCGTGTATCGGTTTAGCTGATCAAGAAAGGGGGTGCCATCATCATCTCCAAAATGCACATAAGCAATCTTTCTTTTCTCAAGATCTTTTACAGGTATAACCGCCCGGTCATTTTTAATAACCGTTAATGCATTTTCCATGAGCTTATGCTCCAACACATCATTGGTTATGCTGTTAAGCTCGCCATATAAATAACTTTCTCTAAGGGGTTTGTAATGATTGAGTCCAACCTTGTATTTTGCAAACAGGATTTTCCTGACCGAATGCTTCAGGCGCTCTTCGGTAATCAATCCGGCGCTATAGGCATCTATCAGACGCTGTGAAGCTTTGGGAACATCTTCAGAAATAAGTAGAATGTCATTTCCGGCTAAAAATGCTGCCAGGTCTATCTCCCCAGGCGCGCTGTGATTGGAGGCGCCTTTCATGTTCAAAGCATCTGTAATGATGAGGCCATGGAAATCCAGCTCATTTTTCAGAAGATCTGTGACTATGGTTTTGGAAATAGAAGAGGGTAAATTCTGATTTTGTTCCAGCCCGGGAACATTGAGGTGACCTACCATCACGCTGGACAATCCTTCTTCAATAAGCCGCCGGTATGGATATAATTCAATACTATCGAGCCTACCTTTAGAAAATCCTACAGTAGGAAGCGTTTTATGAGAATCTGAACTTGTATCTCCATGGCCAGGAAAATGTTTTGCACTACTTAGGACATTTTCCCGCTGCATTCCCTTCATAAAAGCCAGCGCTTTCGCCGTCACATTATCTCTGTCTTCTCCAAACGAACGATTACCAATTATAGGATTATCCGGATTAGTATTGATGTCAACTACGGGAGCAAAATTAAGATGCACCCCTATTCTTTTGGAATGTTTTGCGATAGCAGCTCCAGCTTCTTCCACCAACTTCGGATCACGAATCGCTCCAAGTGTCATATTCCAGGGAAAAGCGAAGGTAGAATCCAGACGCATTGCCAGTCCCCATTCGGCATCCATTCCTACTAAAAGTGGGACTTTGGAAACCTCCTGAAATTCATTATTAAGCTTAGCCTGCCGAAGAGGTCCACCTTTGGAAAAAATCACTCCTCCAACATGATGTTTTTCAATAAGCTCTTTCACTTTATCTGTCAGGGCTTTTGACTGGTTGGAATAGGCGTCCACCATAAAAAGCTGCCCCACTTTTTCCTCCAGGCTCATCTGGTTATAAATACTATCCACCCATTCCCGCTGCAACTGATAGTCTGTTGCCAAAAGAGGATTATTTGTTTGTTGCGCGAACGTATTACCGAAGAAAAAAGTAAAGAATAAAAGAAAAATAGGGAATGAAAATTTCGATTGCCTCATTTAATTTAGGAAACGCTTATGCCAGCTTTCTGAGGCAGGTACTTCCCAATCCTCAAGATACTCGGCTTTATTATTAACCAGGTTATTAAAAACAATAGTTTTAGGAGAAACAGCACGATCTTTTGCCATTTTCCTGAAATCTGTAAGAGACTTATAAGCCACGAAATCTCCCTGCTTATAAGAAACATTCATCTTATCAAGAAGATCTACATCGTACTCTTTTTCAAGCTGTTGTATAAAGTTAACTGAAGCGTCTATTGAACATCCTGTTGCAGCATTCATCTCCTGATCTAATGCAATAATAATGAAGCGATTATATCTGATTTCAAAGGATGCATTTAAATTGGCACCATGGGCTGTCCATTGTTCGACAAAGTTTTCAAGCTTAGACGTGATTTCCTGAAGTTCCTGATCCGAAAAAGATCGGTTGGCCTGGTATATCCAAACTCTTGAAGAGTCTGGTAAATTTTGAAATGGGACTAACATTGTGACGTATTTTTAATTTTTACAAAATTAACTGATTATTCAGTGTGGTTCAAAAATAGTACCGTTAAATATTGGAGTGAACAGTTATATTTAAGGTATAAAAAAACCTCTGGGATTTCAGAGGTTTTTAAATGATATTTTTAATCTTTTATTCTAAAGGTCCTGTGCATTTGCGATCATTTCAGCAATATCCATAACAGCAATATCATCTTCTTTATTC
This sequence comes from Salinimicrobium marinum, assembly GCF_014651535.1. Classification (GTDB taxonomy): domain Bacteria; phylum Bacteroidota; class Bacteroidia; order Flavobacteriales; family Flavobacteriaceae; genus Salinimicrobium; species Salinimicrobium marinum. The sequence goes on along the minus strand of NZ_BMXB01000002.1, from coordinate 267,226 downwards.
TTGTTCTTCACCCCATCGGTCATCATGGTATTACAAAAAGGACAACCTGCTGCAATTACTTCCGGTTTTACCTCCATAGCCTGCTCGGTACGTTCTGTATTCACCTCTTTATTTCCCGGCTCGGGTTCTTTAAACATTTGAGCACCTCCGGCACCACAACACATAGCATTGGTTTTACACCTTTTCATCTCCACAAGCTCCACTTCCAGCTTTCTTAGTAGATCCCGTGGCGCTTCATAAACTCCATTTCCACGGCCTAGATAACAGGGATCATGAAATGTAATTTTCTTTCCTTTAAATTTTCCGCCTTCCACTTTAAGCCTGCCTTCATCAAGTAGTGACTTCAAAAAGGTGGTATGGTGCATTACTTCATAATTACCACCCAATCCCGGATATTCATTTTTTATGATGTTAAAACAGTGAGGACAGGTAGTCACCACTTTTTTAATTTCGTAACCATTAAGAACTTCAATATTTGTTGCTGCCTGCATTTGATATAGAAATTCATTTCCTGCACGTTTAGCAGGATCCCCGGTGCAGCTTTCCTCTGTTCCCAACACAGCAAAATCAACCTCTGCATTGTTTAGTAATCTTACAAATGCCTTGGTGATCTTCTTAGCCCTGTCATCAAAACTTCCGGAACATCCCACCCAGAACAATACTTCAGGTTTTTTACCTTCCGCCATATATTCTGCCATTGTAGGAACTTTAATATTTTCTGCCATTATGTATTCTTTTACCTTTTCGGTGAATTTTACTTTAAATCAATTTTGAAAATTTCCTTTCAAAAGAGGATAAATACAAAAATTATTAATTTTCGTTAGCCCAGTTTAAACGGTCCATCTGGTTATAAGGCCATGGTGCACCATTGTTTTCTATGTTACCCATTGCATTGTTAAGATCTGCCGGTCCTGCACTTTGTTCCATCATTAAATATCTTCTCATCTCGACGATAATAGAAAGCGGATCGATACCTACAGGACAAGCCTCTACACAAGCCTGGCAGGTTGTACAGGCCCAAAGTTCCTCTCTTAAAATATAATCATCCAGAAGCTGTTTTCCGTCATCTTTAAAACTTCCGTTTTTGTTGATGTTCTCTCCTACCTCTTCCAGCCTGTCACGTGTATCCATCATGATCTTCCTTGGAGAAAGTAGTTTTCCAGTATTATTTGCGGGACATTCCGAAGTACATCTACCACATTCTGTACAGGTGTAAGCATTTAGTAACTGGACCCGGTTTAGATCAAAAACATCTGAAGCTCCAAATTTTTCAGGTTCTCCTTCCTCTTCGGTTTCTTCCGGTGCGGCAAAAGGATCGGCATCGGGATCCATCATAAGCTGCACTTCCTTAGTAACAGCATCAATATTATCAAATTCGCCCTGTGGTTTTAATTTTGAATAATAAACATTCGGAAATGCCAGTAAAATATGTAAATGCTTGGAATAATATAGATAATTAAGGAAGAAAAGAATTCCTAAAATATGCAGCCACCATGCTGTTCTTTCAATAATAACCAGGGTCGAAACATTTAAACCATCCAGCAAAGGCAATAATACCTGACTTACCGGAAAATATCCTGCGATCTCTCCTTCATTTGCAATTGCATAATTTGGTGCTCCCAGTAACTGCAACTGAAGATCTGCCCCATTCATTATAAAGAATAGTGACATTAATGCCATTTCAAAGTACAGAATGTAGTTAGCGTCATCTTTAGGCCATTTGGTCATCTCCCTAGACATAAACCTGTAGATATTCGAAATATTCCTCCGGGTCCAGAAAATAATTACTCCTATCAGTACCAGAAGAGCCAGAATTTCTAAAGTGGCAATTAAAAAACTGTAGAAACCACCCATGAAAAACATGACGCGGTGGGTACCGAATATTCCATCGATAACGATTTCTAAAACTTCTATGTTTATAATTATAAAACCTAAATAAACAATAATATGCACAATCCCGGAAACCGGTCTGCGCACCATTTTATATTGACCAATGGCTATTTTACCCATTTTCTTCCACCGGGCGGCGGAATTATCTGAACGATCAACTTCTTTTCCTAATTTAATATTCCGGATGAGACGGCGAACATTTCTAACAAAAAAGCCGATTCCGACTATAAGGGCAATTACAAAGGCAACTTGCGCAATAATCTGCATAAAGGTTATTTTAAGGAGTCTTTAGGTGGTGAATAAGGACCCGGATTTTTCCCAAAGATAGAAAAATGTACGTAACGTTTAGGATTGAGCTTTACATCCTGGATCAATTGATCCAATTGTCTCGTTGCTCCTTCCAGGTTATCGTAGACACTAGGATCGTTAATCAATTTGGCAGCCGTTCCATCTCCATTGTTGATCTTCTCTGAAACACTTTCCAGATCTGAAATCACCTTCTCAAGATCTCCAACAATCCGGCCTATATCAACCTGTGTTAAGGTATCTGAAAAAGTATTCAGATTCCCCGTCATTTCATCCAGATTGGTAAATGTTCTGTTTAATTTTGCTGAATTCTCAGACAATAATCCATCAACAGATTGCGCAGAACCCTTTAGAGAGCTTGCGGTAAGACTTATATCTTCAAAAGTCTGCCTGATATTGTGACGCGTATCCTTATTCATTACTTCATTGAAGGAGCTAATAAGGGAATCTGCACTTACAATAGCCTGTTCTACTTTTTGCTGTAAAGGAGACAACCGGTCATTTACCAACTCAAGAAGCCCCTCCTCTATTTCCCCCGGCAAGGTATCACCAGATTTTGCCAGATTACCTTCTTCATATTCCGGAACAATGGCAAGACTCTTTCCTCCAATAAAACCACCACCATATACCTGGGCAGTACTATTTTTGGAAAATGGAAAATCATTTTCAACATTGAAAGTAACTAGGAGGTCACCTGATGTATTGAGAAATCCGATCTTTGTAACACTCCCAACCCTCAAACCATTAATGGTTACAGGCGAGGATGGAGAAAGTCCTTCAACATCTTCATAAATTGCGTAAAATGTTCTACTGGAATCAAGCAAGTTCTTCCCTTTCAAGAAACTATATCCAAATATTAACAGAACAACAGCTATAATAGCCAGGAGAGCGGTTTTAACCTCTTTAGTATATTTCACAAAAATGATTTGTTTTAGAGTGGAAGCACAAATTTAAAAATAAATATAGAAAGAAGGTTCAATTCACTTTTGTTTTTAACGCGTCATTAACGGTAATCTTGCTTCCATCCTTAAATGCGACGATATAACTGGTCGAATAACCTTTCTTTTTAGCCTTTTCGTGAAGTTTTTTTATCTGAAGATAACTGGAAGTACTTCCGTAATAGTATTTATACAGTTTATCTTCCTTGTTTCGGGTCACCTCGTTGAGGCCTTTGAAGTTTTTTGGGGCAGGATCCAGTTTTCGACTACTGGCTGCCAGTTGCACCTTAAAAGTAATACCATCATAAATATCTGCCGGGGCTTCCTTAGTGGTCGATAGGATATTAATATCAGAATTGTTAGCCAAACCTTCCAAAACATCCAGATTGATGCTGCTTTTATATTCATTTACAGCTTTCACCACAGCATCAGAGATTCTTTCCTGTCCGCTTTTGCTGTTTAAATAAGCACCTTCAGAAGTATTGGAAAGAAATCCGGTTTCTATCAAGACGCTGGGCATATAGGTTTGACGAAGCACGAGAAACCCCGCCTGTTTCACACCTCTGTTCTTTCGTTTCAGTTCATTCGTAAATTTTTTCTGAATAAAATCGGCTAAAAGTATGCTTTGATCTAAATATTCTTCCTGCATAAGAGTCAACCCAATATAGGATTCGGGAGAATTCGGATTAAATCCGTCATAGGTAGCCTCATAATCTTCCTCCAGAAAAATTACGGAGTTTTCCCGCATAGCCACATCAAGATTGTCTTTATTTCGGTGAAGCCCAAGAACAAAAGTCTCTGTACCCGAGGCCTGGGAGCTATGAGCATTACAGTGTACCGAGATAAAAAGATCTGCATCTGCCTCATTTGCAATATCTGCCCGTCCTGCAAGGGTGATAAAAACATCCTTTTTTCGGGTATAGATCACCTCCACATCAGGAAGTTTTTCAAGTTCTGCACCTATTCTAAGTACAATGTTCAAGGCAATATCTTTTTCAAAATATCCATTTCCCCTGTTACCAGGGTCTTCCCCTCCATGACCAGCATCAAGCACCACCACAAATTTTTCTTTGGGAACAGGTGATTTTTCAGGGGTAAACCCCATAAAAAGGAATCCTGTTAAGAGTAAGACTAAAAGTGGAAATAGGTTCGTTCTCATATAGAAGTAACGGTTCTTTAGTATTGTTATTTTATTTTTCTTTAAACCCAAAAGGTAGCTTAAAAAATATATGTAATTTTGGAACTCCAAAAAATGAGCCACACTTTACAAAATTAGCACATATAGCGTTGCGAACAAACATACTTCATATACTTTCCTGCTGTATTTTCATGCTGTTATGTGGTGTCAACATATCAGCACAGGAAATTGGGCAAAGAGAAGGGGTTCGCATTCCTGCAGAAAGGGAACCCGTAACTCCAATTATAGATTCTATTAATATCCAGGCACCCCTGCCGGATATAAAAATTATAGAAAGAGATACTGTTGAGACAGATACTGTAACACAGCAAAATCAATTTCTAACGGATAAAGTTGTTTACACAGCTACAGATTATATGAGGCTTAGTCCGAGAGAAAATCGGATGTATCTCTATGACAACGCCGAAATCACATATGGGGACATAAACATTACTGCAGGGCTCATCATTGTTGATAATGAAAAAAATGAAGTCTACGCTTACGGAATAGCAGACTCGGCTGGCGTTTATACCCAGAAACCTATATTCACCCAGGCACAAAGCGTGGTGCGGCCAGATTCAATTAGGTTTAATTTTGATACTGAAAGAGCACTGGTTTTCAATTCACGTACAGAACAGGGAGAATTTAAAGTCCGCGGGGAAGTCACCAAGCGGCAGAACGATTCGGTATATTATATGCAGAACGTGCGTTTCACCACTTCTGAAGACGAGGAAAATCCAGATTACTATTTCTTTGCACGCCGTATAAAATTTGTACCCGACAAAAAGATCGTCTCGGGACTGGTAAACATGTACATTGCTGATGTTCCCACTCCCCTGGGGCTTCCTTTTGGATATTTCCCTATGACAGATGAAGAAACTTCCGGCTTTGTGATCCCTTCTTTTGGAGATGATAACAACCGGGGCTATTATCTGCAAAACGGAGGATATTATTTTGCACTCAATGAGTATGCAGATCTTCTGGCTTTAGGGGATTACTACACCAATGGGAGTTATGGATTGCGCCTGGAATCTGCCTATGCAGCCAGGTACAGGTTCCGGGGTAATTTGAGTTTTAGATATGAGAAACAGATCAACAGCGAAAGAGGATTTCCCGATTATTCTGAAGGTACACTTTACAACATTCGCTGGAACCACTCTCAGGATGCAAAAGCTAATCCATCCTCCCGGTTCTCTGCTTCAGTAAACCTGGGAAGTAGTGATTATTACCAGGAATCTGTAAATCAAAGTAACGCAGGAAGCAGGTTAACCAATACGCTAAGTTCTTCTGTTTCGTATTCCAAAACTTTTAATTGGACCCCTCAGGTAAATCTAAGTCTTGCTGCCACGCATTCCCAAAACACGAATACACAACAGATCAACATGACTTTACCGACCTTACAGGCCAGTGTCGACAGGATCTTTCCTTTTGAACCAGCAATTGGATCCAAAAGCGGGATTATTGAAAACATTAACTTCCAGTATAACCTGAGAGCAGAAAACAGGTTCAATACTACCGATTCCCTGTTTTTTAAACCTGAAATGTTCCGGGATGCAATTCTTGGAGCCCAGCATAGCATTCCGTTGAGCACCAACTTCAAAGTATTCGATTACTTTAGCGTAAGCGCAAATACCACCTACAACGAAAACTGGGTATTCCGGACCTTTGAACGTTCTTATGATGAAGAGCTCGAGCGGGAAGTTATTGACACAATAAGTGGTTTTGATTCATACCGGACTTACAACTTCAATACCGGTATAGGAACTACCATCTACGGAACAATGAACTTTGATCCCGATAACAAAATCCAGGCGATTAGGCATGTAATAAGACCATCCATAAGCTATAATGTGAACCCAGGGTTCGATTATTATTACGATAATTATCTTATTCCCGAAGGTCCGGGAAGAGAAGAAAGAGAGGTTTCTTATTCGCGTTTCCAGAATACTTTGTATGGAGCCCCCGGAAGAGATTTCGCCAGTTCCATTGGTTTATCCCTAAGCAATAATTTTGAGGCAAAAGTTAAGGATTCAGCAGATGCCGAACCCCGAAAAATCATTCTTCTAAACAACCTGAATATAAGCACCGCTTACAATCTCGCTGGAGATTCTTTACAGTTTTCTCCCATTAGCGTAAGAGGAAGTATTCCTGTAATACAGAACAAGCTAAGTGTCAACTTTGGAACTAACCTGGATCTTTACGCACTTGATAACAACAACCGGAGAATCGACCGACTCAATATCAATAACGGCGGAAGCCTGTTCAGGTTAACCAATGCAAATGTAAGTTTTGGCTATTCCTTTTCAAGTACAGATTTTGAAGGAGGAGAATCAAACCCTAACCGAATGGACAACGAAACCTACAGGAATGGTGGACGACCAGATGATCTCTTCGGAAAAGGAATGGAAACAGACGGTACCTTCTACGACGAACATGAGGATGAAGAAGAAGAGGATGAAGAAGATGACAACGAACTTTACAATTACAAAATCCCCTGGAATTTAAGATTACAATATGCCATGAATTATACAAATAATGCAAGACAAAATTCTGTGTCCTCACACTCCCTCATGTTTTCAGGCGACGTAGAACTCTCTCCCAACTGGACAGTAGGTGCTTCTTCGGGATATGATTTCGTTAATAATGGGTTTACCCATACACAACTGCGCTTCTCGCGGGACCTTCAAAGCTGGAGAATGAGCTTTAACTGGACGCCATTTGGGGTATATAAGCAATGGAATTTTTTCATTGGTATTAAATCCAATTTACTGCGCGACATAAAATATGATAAACGCAGAGAAAGAGACCGACAACTTTAATACTTATTCATATGAAAAAGATCATTAAGACCAACAATGCGCCCGCTCCTATTGGGCCTTACAACCAGGCAATATTAACCGGCGACACCCTTTATATTTCAGGACAAATTGCGATTAATCCGGTAGACAGTCAACTTGTTCAGGATTCTATAAAAGAAGAGACCGAGCAGGTTTTCAGGAACCTGAAAGCCATCCTGGAAGCTGCAGAAATGACTTTTGAAAATGTGGTAAAAAGCTCCATTTTCATTAGTGACATGAACAACTTCAATGAAATAAACGAAGTCTATTCCAAATATTTTAATGAGGAAACAGCTCCTGCCAGGGAGACGGTAGAAGTAGCCAATCTTCCTAAATTTGTGAATGTAGAGATTAGCATGATTGCTGTAAAAGGATAAAAAGAAAGCCGCAGAAATGCCATTTTCTGCGGCTTTTTATACTACTGCATTTCATAAACACTATAAGGCAATACAGGGATTCAGTTTTATCTTCCGTTTTCTCCCGGAAAGCGAATATAATCTGGAGCCAGACTTCTTTGTGGTGCTTCAGCTTCCTCTTCTTCTTCTCGTACAGCATTAAATTCCCCTTCGGTAATTTTTCTGATAAGCTCTTTGAAAGTGTTGAAATCTACCTGATAAGCAAGCCCTACCCCCTGAGTAAATCCAAGCTCTTCGCCAAAATACTGGATGTTGTTTTCCCGGTTAAAGATCTTTGCGCGTAAATTACCGTCCTCATTCAGCAAAAATTCAATCTCAATATTTCCAACGATCACGGTCTCTGTAACTCCGCCGACGGGCACACCTACCTGCCCATTGATCAACACCCGTTCACTTATTTGTGTAGAAAGGGTTACTCCAAACCTGTCAGCTGTGGTTTGTTCAGGAGTACGGGCGCCCTGTTCATAATTAAGGCCTACCTGGAAGACTCCGCTGTCATCAGACAATAAGCTGTTGAAAAATCCCGATGCACTTTCAAAAAGGTTTCCGGCTACGGCAGTTCCGCTGTTTCCCGCCAGTACATTTGGTGTATAAAACTGGCCCAGGGTAATTAAGGAAAAAGCCTGGATATCTTTTGTAGTTACAGTTTCGATCCTGTATTCCAGTTCTGAGCTCACTGCAGAGGTCGCACTGGGAAATTCCAGATCAAAAGTAAAATCTGGCTGCAGAAGCTCTCCCTGCAAGTTTATAACCACATCTACAGGAATCCTGCGACTAATGGAAGGATTCTCAAGAATAATGGCTGGATTGGCATTAGCTTCATACACAGCGCTAATATTAAGATCGGCCTGGGCAGGGTTTCCACTCCAGTTGATACTACCACCCGGCCGCACATCAAACCGCTTTTGAAGTGCCCCATAATTGAAAATATATACCCCGTTATTGGCAATAAAATCACCCCACATATTAAATTTTCCCAGGGTATTGATCTCTATCAGCAAAGTACCTGCGCCCTGTCCTCTTAAAATACTCCCGCTTAGATCCAACTCTACCAGGGCATCATTTGTCACATCTAGATCAAAATTCAGTTCCAGCCCTTTCACTTCCTGCAGCTCTATCTCTTCTCCAGCCAGTCTCGCTGCCTTTTCTTCGGGACTTAAAAAATGGATGAAAGAATTATCTCCTATTGTTTCTGTATCTGAAATCGGGATTTTAAACACGGTTCCACTTTCGGTGGTGGCGATCACGTCAATTACAAGCTCATCTGTAGGGCCATAAATAGATGCATTACCACTTATAAAAGCAGTCCCATAGTAAAGAGCATCTTCAGAATATTCGGTGTCCAGGACCAGCAGGCGATTGGTGGAAATATTCAATCCAAGATTCCAACGGGAGAAATTTTGATGCGAAATGCTTCCATCAAGTACTCCTGTAGTTCCGAATTTAGTATCGGTTACAGGGATCTCTTCAAAATTAAATTGTTGTTCTGAAAGATTTACCACGGCATTTTCTTCAAAATCCAGATCTACATTCAGATACGGAACTCGCAGCCCGGCTTCATTTAAAGTTAGACTTCCTGAAATATCAGGATTCTTATAATTTCCGGTTACATCTGCATTTCCTGAAACCAATCCACGAATGTTATCTATGGCCACCCCTCCCAAAGGACTAAAAGCCGAGAGATCAAAATTCCGAAGGGAAACATCGAGATTAATTTCTGGAGTCTCACTGTCTACAGCAATTTCCCCGATGGCAGTTAACGACTCGAGCCCCTCATTTCTCAGGGTTGCATTGACGTTGTAAAAGGTAAGATCACGGTTTCCCATCACATCAAGCAGTAAATTTCCCATTCTCTGCTCATTGATCTCCAGGTCCCGAATAGTCAAAGAAGTATTGGGATAATACGCGCCGTTTTGCTGAAGGAGATTAAGGCTTCCGTTGACGATCCCGCCCATGGAAAGACTATCAATATCTGGGGTGATCTTGCCTAAATTGACCCGATCGAACTGCATCCGGATATCTTTATAAGTCGAATCCCGCAGCTGTCCGTTTAATCGTATCTCTTCATCCTGATGACTTAGCACCAGTGAATCTATCCTCACATTCTGGAAACCATCCTGAAGAATTACCCTATTGGATTTGTTGTTGTATTCATTCAAAAACCAGACACTTTCCTTGAATTTTATATCGGACTTCTGGATACCAACTACCGAATTATTATCTTCATTGATGGTGTGATAAAGGTTTAAATTGAAAACATCATCATCTTTGGGACCACCCCGAAATTCCGATCGCACGAACAGCGTATCATTCATGGTCACATTGATCATGTTAAAATCTGATAGATTGTAAATACTGGTTGCTACGCTGTCTACTTCAATAAACGTATTGAAAAGAGGGTTGGTGTTATCTACCTGGACATTCACCTGCTCCAGCATGTTGTTAAACGCCCTGATCTCAGGAGACCTGAAGGTTAACCTGAAATCTGATTCATCAGATTCTACCCTACCTCTAATAAAAGTGTTGGGAGCCAGCGTAATCTCCGGAAAAAACACTTCAACTATTTTATTATAGATATCGAAATCAAATTCCAGGTATTGATTGGTAGTAAGTTTATTTGGCTGATAATTGGTGTAAAGACTTCCCACTGCATTCTCAAAAAGAGCCTGCACCTGATTAACATCGAAAATACCTTCAATACTTCCGCTAATTACATCGGGTGAATTGACCTCAATGGTCCTAACCGGGCCTTCAAAACTGGAGGTGACCTGTAAATCATCAAAATAATAAAGATCGTTCTCATTTTGATAAGAAGTATTCATTAGAAGGATCCTTCCCGCTGCATTGTTAAGGTTGGTTCCTGTCATATTTGTGATAATATCACCTTTAAAAACCGCTACACTATCCCTTTTCACAAAATTAAGTGCTGAAAGATCTGCATAGCCTACGGCAGCTTCAAAATCATAGACATTAGTGTCTTCCGAGAAATCTGCGAGTCCGTTAAATTCCAGCTGTAAATTAGGATCCATGGAAACCAGGTTTCCGTTAAAGACAGGAGCTCTGAGGGTGCCTATTACTCTTAGGTGATTGTAATTATAGCCATTAAACCGAAATTTTGAAACCGCTCCCCGTACATCTGCATTCAAAGATTCTGCAGTAAAGCCACTTCCGTCTATATCAATATCGAAAGAAGTTCTTCCTATTACCGGGTTGTTGAGTAACTTTCCAATATTAAAATCTTTGGCTGTAAGGTTTCCATGATAGGTAGCCAGGGCAGAATTTCCGAAGTTACTCATGCTGATATCCACATCTGCATTTCCTAACTGACTATAGAGAAGCACATCGGCATCCAGTGAATTTGCCGTAACCAAAGCATTTCCTACTAACGTGACGCTGCCAAATTCCCTGAGTTCTTTTGGTAAACTTTCTCCCAATAAACCAGGAAGCAGATTTAGGAGGTCATAGTAATTGGTGGAGAATTCCTGCAGATCACCGCGGATGCTGAAAACCCGCTCTTCTTCTGAAGCCATGATATTCTCAATGGCCAGTTCGGCATCTAAAACGCTCCGATCCATCCCTCTTAACCTGAAATCATGCAATCGGAAGTCATTTAAAGTCCCTTCAAGTCTCGTAGTAAAATCAAGTTGCTGTTCATTTCCAAATTCGGCGTAAAACAGCTGAAGGTCATTGGTTGAAATTGAAGCAGTTTCAAAATCTGCAAGAATTTCTACCGTGTCATTAAACTTTCCAAATCCGTTTTCAATATCAAAAATTATATCCCCTGTGATGGCAGATTCTGGAGTTCTTATTTCCAGATTCCGAAGTTCCATGGCTGTTTTGGAATAAGAAAAAGCTGTACTCAGAAAATCAATTTGAAGCCCTCTTTTTTCGAATCCGGACATTTTCTGAATATTGACAGACACATCGGGTCCTGCCACCAGTAAATCTTCGGCATTAGCAAACAGCCTGTCAATCACCAGGACCTCCGGGTTATCCTGATTTTCATTGATATAGCTGTACCAGCCATCAATGATCTCAATTTCCCTAACCGTCAATTGAAAATTTGATTTTTCGGTAGGTTTTTCAGGCTTGAATTTATCCAAAAATATCCCCAGGTTATCCTGATTTTCGCCTTCGTAAATTTTCATGTGCACCTGCAGGTCTTCCAGGATAGTTCCTCCAAACATCGGAGTAACATCCAATAATGCGGAAAGACTTATGATAGAAGTCCTTATCTCTTCCGAAAAAATAAGCGTATCCCTGTGGTGATCCCTTGCTAGTACCTGGTCCAATTCAATTTTACCCGAATACGTCAATTTTACCCTGTTTATGGAAAGATCGACATTGTTCTTTTCATTAATAGAATTTGCAAGACGATTGGCAACAGAAGTCTGAACCGCTGGAATGGAAAATACGATTAGTAAAATGACAAAAAGCAGTAACAGTACAACCACTGTTCTGCCTAATATTTTCCAGAATTTTTTGATACGTTTTTTAGTTTTAACTTTGCGAGCAATATTAACAATTTTCAGGCCTAAAACATAGCAATGGCATCACAAAATATTTATATTCTCGGCATAGAATCCTCCTGTGATGACACGGCCGCAGCGGTATTATATAACGGAAAAATTCTATCTAATGTTGTCGCTACACAGGAAATCCATGAAAAATATGGTGGCGTGGTTCCAGAACTGGCTTCCAGGGCCCATCAACAAAATATTGTTCCGGTAATTCATGAGGCTATAAAACGTGCCGGCATTACAAAGAATGACCTTACTGCCATAGCATTTACCCGCGGCCCAGGCCTTATGGGTTCATTGCTGGTGGGAACTTCTTTTGCAAAATCCATGGCATTGGGGATGGGGATCCCTCTTCTTGATATCAACCATATGCAGGCTCATATCCTGGCACATTTTATTGAAGAAGATGGTTTTAAAACTCCGGAATTTCCTTTTATCTGCCTCACCATTAGCGGCGGACATACCCAAATAGTGAAAGTTTCAGATTACTTTATGATGGAAGTAATTGGAGAAACCATGGATGATGCCGTGGGAGAAGCCTTTGACAAGAGCGCCAAGATCCTTGGCCTTCCCTATCCCGGCGGACCTCTGGTTGACAAATATGCCCAGGCGGGTAATCCCGAAGCTTTTCCCTTTCCGAAACCCAAAGTCGGGGATTTAAATTTCAGTTTCAGCGGATTAAAAACCTCCATTCTGTATTTTATTCAGAAACAGGTGAAAGATAATCCCGATTTCATAAAGGAAAATCTGGAGGATATCTGCGCTTCTATTCAGCATACCATTATTAAGATTTTAATGGATAAGCTGAAAAAAGCGGTGAAACAAACAGGAATCAAACGAATCGCAATTGCGGGGGGGGTCTCTGCCAACAGCGGAATAAGAAACGCCCTAAAAGAAGGAGAGAAAAAGTACGGTTGGGAAACTTTTATTCCGAAATTTGAATATACGACAGATAATGCTGCGATGATCGCCATTGCTGGACATTATAAGTTCCTGGAAAAAGATTTCGCAGATATGACCATCACGGCAAAGGCCAGAATAAAATTTTAAAACTTATGCAGTTATTCTTTCACCCCGAAATTTCTGAAGACTGCCAGCAGGTGACATTTCCACGTGATGAAAGCAAACACATAGTTAAAGTTCTGCGGAAAATAGAAGGGGATATCCTCCATTTAACCAACGGAAAAGGATTTCTTTTCGAAACCGAAATCATTTCTGCAAACCATAACAACTGTAGTGTAAAAATACGCTCTGCAAAAAAGCAGAAACCTGCACCATACCGCCTGCACCTCGCTGTGGCCCCCACAAAAATGAATGATCGCTATGAATGGTTCCTGGAAAAAGCCACTGAAATTGGAGTTCATGAGATTACGCCCATAATTTGTGATCACAGTGAACGAAAAGTAGTGAAATTAAATCGCTATGAAAGAGTCGTTCAAAGTGCTGTAAAACAGTCGCTAAATACGTATTTCCCGATTTTAAATGAAGCCGTTACTTTTTCAGATTTTCTTCAGGAGCAAAAATTAGGTCAGCGTTTTATTGCACATTGCGAGGATGGTGAGCAAAAACAGTCTTTAAAAGGTTCATTGCAGAACAATTCCGAAGTGATCATTTTAATAGGTCCGGAAGGTGATTTTTCTTCCGAAGAGATCAGGAATGCTCTAAAGCATGACTGGAAATCGGTAAGTCTCGGCGAAAGTCGTTTAAGAACAGAAACAGCCGCCATTGTAGCCTGTCATACCGTTGCACTGGCTCATGAAGAATAACAGGATTATTCTTAAAGCTTTTCCTATTTTTACATTTTACAGCAAAATGAAATATTTTCTCCTGTTCGGTTTACTTCTTACCGGTAGCTTCTTTAGCCACGGGCAGGAACTTGCTGTTTTAAAATATGACGGTGGCGGAGACTGGTATAGCAATCCCACCTCCCTTCCAAACCTCATTAGTTTCTGCAACGAAAAACTTCAAACGGTTTTAGAGCCAAAACCACAAACTGTAGAACCCGGTAGTACAGATATCTTTCAATATCCCTTTGTGCACATGACCGGGCATGGAAATGTCTTTTTCAGTGAAGAGGATGCTGCAAACCTTCGTAATTATCTTTTTTCCGGTGGATTTCTGCATATTGATGATAATTACGGCATTAACGAATATATCCGGAGAGAATTGAAAAAAGTTTTTCCCGAAAAAGAACTGACAGAACTTCCTGCCGAACATCCTATTTTTAGTACAGCATTTGCTTTTCCGAAGGGATTGCCAAAGATCCACGAACATGATGGAAAACGCCCACAGGCCTTCGGACTATTTGAAAATGACCGGCTGATGGTCCTTTTTACTTATGAAACAGACCTTGGAAACGGGTGGGAAAACCAGGAAGTCCACAATGATCCTCAGGAAGTACGATTAAAAGCGCTGCAGATGGGAGCAAATATTATTAAATACGTTTTTCAGAATTGAGCCAGCTTTCACATTATGATACCAACTTTAAAGAAAGGAAATTTCCGATTATTTTATTGTTGGACGGTTTAAACAGTCCTGCGAATATTGGAAGTTTATTTCGGCTGTCAGATGCCTTCAACATAGAAAAAATTGTTCTATGTGGCCCAAAACCCGATATGAAAAGCAACAGACTTTTAAGAACGGCACGGTCTACGGTAGAAAAAGTTGAATTTGAAGAACAGGAAAAAACCAGTGTTACATTAAAAAAATACAGGGAGCAGAGTTATACGCTGCTGGCTCTTGAAATCACTGAAGATAGCACCTCTTTGGATAGTTTTCCTTTTAAAGATCATTCGAAAATAGTATTAGTCATTGGAAATGAAAGGACTGGAATAGACAAGGCCATTCTTGATTTAACAGATCACAGGTTACACATCAACATGTTTGGAAAGAACAGCAGTATGAATGTTGCACAGGCTACTGGAATAGCCCTTTATGAAATCACCAAAAGCCTGCCTCACATTTAAATAAAATAATATCTTTACTCCGTGAACGCAAAAGAATTTTCTTACGGTATCCTACGTGCCATTGCAATTTTGCTGGGGGTATTTTTACTGCTGTTCTTTTTATATAAGATTCAGTCGGTAATCATATACATAGCCATTGCTGCGGTGATCTCTTTAATTGGTAGGCCTGCCGTTATTTTCCTAAGGGATAAATTCAGGATCCCTAACAAGATTTCTGTGGTCATAGTTCTCCTGCTGGTTGTAGGAATATTTATTGGTCTCATTGCCATTTTTATTCCGATAGTGGTTGAACAGAGCAAGCATCTTGGTCAAATCGATATGGATGCTTTTACACGCGATCTCAACGAGCTTAATAACCAGATCAATAATTATCTTGGGGTTGAGGAAATCAATATCATTGAAGGGATCAAGCAAACTGAATTTCTCAGAACCTTTGATATCTCGACCATTCCCCGTTATTTAAATAATTTCTTTGGAATTATAGGTGCCGGTTTTATTGGCATTTTTGCCGTCATTTTTATTTCATTTTTCCTTTTAAAGGATTCGAAATTAATGCTAAACAGTATCCTGGTATTCGCCAATAAAGGCCACGAAGATAAATTTCAGAGGGTTTTCAATAAGATCAAGATCTTGTTATCCCGATACTTTGTAGGGCTAACCCTTCAAATAGCAGTCCTTTTTGTATTGTATAGTATATTGCTTTCCATTTTTGAAGTCAATAATCCCATTGCCATTGCCTTTATTTGTGCTTTCCTGAACATAATCCCCTACCTGGGACCGATATTTGCCGGGATCCTGATTTCGCTTTTTGTGATCTCCAGCAATCTTGGAGCCGACTTTCAAACAATCATTTTACCGCAGTTATCTTTTGTAATGGCTGGATATATTGTATGTCAGTTAATAGATAACTTTATCAATCAGCCATTAATCTTTGGAGCCAGCGTACGTTCCCATCCCCTGGAAATTTTCCTTATAATTCTTATTGCAGGATTGGTTTTTGGAATCATGGGAATGGTAATAGCCGTACCACTTTATACCGCCTTAAAAGTGATCGCAAAGGAATCTCTGAGCGAATATAAGATCGTGAAACGACTAACCCGCGACCTTTAGTTGTGAACCGGGCTCTTTTACATAAAAAAGTTCAGGATTTTATTCAGGAAAACTATAAAGAAGATATTTCCAAAATTGTACTGAAGGGAAGTCCTTTTGAAGATGTTACAGTACAGGAGCTGGCGATCCAGCTACACGGTAAAAGAAAAGCAGAAAAAAAACTCCCTACCTGGTTTCATTCAAAGGGAATTATTTATCCGCCAAAACTTAATCTTGAACAAACTTCTTCAGAAAAGACTGCTAAATACAAAGCTTCGCTTATCAATGGAGAAAATCTGCTAGATATAACCGGAGGATTTGGGATTGACAGTTATTTTTTTTCCAAAAATTTTGAGAAGGTAGTGCACTGTGAGTTAGATCCATCTTTATCTGAAGTGGTAGCTCATAATTACTCCCAACAGGAAATTCGCAACGTTGAATTATTTCCCGGGGACGGAATTGAATTTCTTGAGCATACAAACCATTATTTCAGCTGGATTTATATTGATCCTTCCAGGAGAAATGATTCCCGGGAAAGGGTTTTTCACCTTTCGGACTGTTTGCCCAATGTTCCCCAACATCTTGATCTTTTATTCAAGAAAACTTCGGGGATCATGATCAAAACCTCTCCCCTGCTCGATTTACAGGCCGGTCTTTTTGCCTTAAAAAAAGTAGCGGAAATTCACATTATAGCAGTTGACAATGATGTCAAGGAATTATTATGGATCCTTGAGAAAAATGCTTCGGAAACAGTACAGATAAAAACTTTCAACTTTACAAACAAGGGTACTGAAACCTACAATAACATCTTCGGAAATTTTTCAGAAGCGAATTACAGTGAGCCTCTCTCCTACCTTTACGAACCAAATGCTGCTATTATGAAAAGTGGGTTATTTGGTGCTTTAGGTGAAGCATTTGATTTGCCTAAATTGCATTCCAACAGTCATCTTTTTACTTCTGAAAAATTTAAAGAAAATTTCCCCGGAAGAAAATTTGAAATTCTGGAAGTGCTTCCCTTCAACAGAAAAAAGTTAAAAAAGCATCTGAAGATGGATAAAGCAAACATTACTACCCGTAATTTTCCGGAATCGGTAGAAAGATTGCGTCAGCACCTCAAATTGAAAGAAGGAGGAGAACATTACCTTTTTTTCACCACGACAATAAAGGAAGAAAAGATTTGCATTATATGTGCAAAAGCCTAAGATCAGGCCTTTTCCTCCACGGGTAAACCAGCATTAGAAAAGGCTTTTCTTTCGGTTGTGTCATTTTTGCTGCCAAACAATTTTCTAAGAAAATTCCTGGGAGCAATGTATAAAAAGGCCACTCCAACAAACCAAATATTTAAAAGAGTAATTCTTGCGACATCCTGAAACGGCCTGAAATGAGTAACCCTTTCATTTGGATCATAAAGTACTTTTACCGGCAGGTTCTTGACCTCTACACCTTTCCATGCTGCCTTTACGATCACTTCAATTTCCAGTTCAAACCTGGAAGTATAGAGATGAAGAGAATTTACAGCCTTTAAAGGATACAACCTGTATCCACATTGGGTATCTGATAGTTTAATTCCCGTCTCCACCCAAAACCAGAAGGAAGAAAACTTGTTTCCAACGCTACTTTTTTCAGGAACGCTGGGATCATCCATTTTTCTTGACCCTATAACCAGAAGTTCGGGATCTTTAGGCTTCCTGTCCTCTAATGCCTGAAGGAAAACAGAAAGATCATCCGGGAAATGCTGCCCGTCAGAATCCATGGAAATTGCATACTCATAACCGATCTCTGCCGCTATTTTAAATCCGGTTTTTAAAGCATTGCCCTTTCCTTTGTTTTCCGGAATGGAAACTACCCTGACATCATTAAATTCAGATAAAATTTTCTCGGTTGCATCTGTAGAACCATCATTCACCACAATGATGTTTGAAGTGTAAGTTAGCACCTCTAAAATTACCTTTGTAAGGGTATTTTGATTGTTATAGGTAGGAATGAGGACACAGCAATTAAAGCGTTCAAATTGCTCCTGAAATAATGGTTTAGTATGCAAAACGGATTTTTTTTATAAATTTAAAAATTTTCTGCTGAAAATTTCACTTTCTCTCAACAAATCCCGCTCATAACGTAAATTTGACAAGTAAATTTCAACCCCATCCTAAGAAAAATTAATTTACACTAAAATTACCTACAATAATCTGATGCCAAGAAACTTGCAAAATTTCTTTCATTTTTCCTTTTAAAAAATCACAAAAAGGTTTGGAGGTAAGGAGATGAAAACATACATTTGCATCCGCAAAATCATTGCAAAAGTTCATATTTTAACGGAGAGTTGCCAGAGTGGTTAATGGAGCAGTTTGCTAAACTGTCGACGAGCAATTGTCGCGTGAGTTCGAATCTCACACTCTCCGCTATTTTTAATTTCCATAAAGGAATTAAAATTATTGAAATTTACAGCGCAAGCTGTTGTCGCGGGGTGTAGCGTAGCCCGGTTATCGCGCCTGCTTTGGGAGCAGGAGGCCGCAGGTTCGAATCCTGCCACCCCGACGAACCTTATCGTAAAAGGACAAAAAACACTGTTAATCGTATGATTTTCAGTGTTTTTTGTTTTTACTGATATCAATTGATATCATATGATTTCACCCTGTTTAGTGAATGATTCGGTGAATACATTCTTTCCACTATTTCACTACCTTAGAAGAACATTGCGGTTGATTTGACTTTCGTCTTTACAAATTATTGTATCATTTAAAGACGTTTAAAATGCCTGATTTTACTACATTCTCCGTCCTTTTCTTTACAATAAAATTGAACCGGAACATGAAAGATTTATCCCATTACGCAAGGATTACCGTAAATGGAAAATGTTCTGAAATGAGTCTTAAAAGAAAGACTCCAGTGAATGAATGGGACAGTTCCAAAGGAAGACTTAAAGGAACTACTCCCCGGGTTAGAAAATTGAACAGCTATCTGGACCAGGTGTATTCTCAGTTACTGGATACACATAAGAAGCTTTTGGATAGAGATAACCTTATTACCGCTGCAAAGGTCAAAGCTTCTTATGCGGGCTTAGATGAAGATCATAAAACCATTAAAGACATCGTAACCTATCATAATGATAAAATGAAAGAGGTGTTGAAATGGGGAACGCTTAAAAACTACCATACCACTGCCAACTATCTGGAAGAGTTTTTAAAGAAGAAAAAGAAAACCGATAACATTTACCTGAAACATATCAACTACCAATTCATCACGGAGTTTGAAATGTTTCTAAGAGGCTACCGTCCGAAGAAAGCTCGAAAGACCTGTGGCACTAATGGCACGATGAAGCACTTGGAAAGGCTAAAGAAATTGCTGAACCTGGCTATTAAATTAGAATGGCTGGAGAAAAACCCCTTTAAGAGCTATAATTTTAAGTTTGAAAGGAATGATCGGCAATTTTTGACCGAAAGAGAGCTGCATATATTAGAAGAGACGGTCTTTACCAGTGCGTCTCTTGAACGCATAAAGGATATGTTTGTATTCTCCTGCTATTCCGGATTAACTTATATAGAACTAAAAGAACTTACCACCGATAACCTTGTAAAAGGTATGGATGGCAAGGACTGGATTTATACCAAACGGGAAAAGACGCAACAATCTGTAAAAATTCCGCTACTAAATCCTGCGAAGGAAATCATTAAAAAATGTCAGGATCAGCGTGTAAAGGAAACCAAAGAAGTTTTTCCGGTAATTTCCAATCAGAAAACTAAATATATATTACCATCTCTTCTCAAAAATTCGGTGGTGCTTATACTCCCACAACAAAATGTTAGTTCAAATATTACTTACCACATTCCTTTCACTTCGCAAAAGCTACGTTTCAGGAAAAGCGGTACGTTAATATGGTCTTGGACACAAGGCAAAAAGCTATAAAAGCTTTCTATTAAGATCAAGATTTGAAAAAACAATTTCCTCAAGTCCGCTGTTCGAAACCATGAACAAATTTCATTTTCAGAATTTTCACAGTTCCGAAAAGCTTCAAACTTATATCTTTTCGACGTTTAAGGAAATTACAGCTGGTGTAAAAAATCTGTTTATCAGGTAATTATTGTTAACATTCAACACCTGGAAGTCATTCATGAATGATTTAAGAATATACAACCAAGTAAGTTTAATTAAGCCTTACGGTAAACCTCTCGAACTGCCTCTTATTGCTCAATTCAGTTAACATAAACATTAATTAATTGTCAATGAAAAATAAATTCAAAACCGCTTACCACATTTCTTTTCGCTCCGCAAAAGCTTCGTTTCAGGAAAGGCGGTGCGCTAATAATTTCATGGGCACGAGCCAAAAAGATGAGAAATCTCAAATAAAAAATATCAGGAATTAGTTTTTTGGCTCAAGTCCGCTGAAGCTAAATAAGAACATTATTTTCTACTTTAGAAGAATATTTTTCAAAATTCAGCTTACTCCAAATAACTTCAGATGCCTTACCTTATTGATGTGAAAGAAACAGCATTTGAAATTAGCGGCCTGCATAAAGCCGCTCTGCTTCGCGCCGCTTTTATAAGTCTTTCCTAACTTCATATCCTGAAATATTCAGCCATATCAAAAGGTAATGCGTACGGCTCTGAAAGAAGTAAATGAATGGTTCATTAATTCCTATTCATCCTGATCGATAATAACTTTCTATTTAACAGTAAAAGGAAAATGTTTAAGATGAAAAAAGTAAATGCTATTATCTTCTACTAAAAACGATTAGTTTATTTTATAATAAACCTTGATAATCTACTTTAAACCATTGAAACGTATATAGACAACTGGAATTCCAAATATTAATGGTCAACTACATTTTCTGAAATTTCAGTGCCATTTCAATAGATAATCTTTACTTTTGATATCGGCTTTAGGGGTATTCTAATAAGAATTGAGACAGTCCCTTTGAACCTGATTCGGTTAGTACCGGCGTAGGAAAAAGTTATACCACCTTGTCATTCCTAAAAAGGAATAATCCTTCAGCCATTTATTACACCTAAAACTATAAATGATGAAAGAAAATCTCTGGAATAATATTAAGCAACTTAAAAAAGAATCTCCTCTTGTTCATAGCATAACCAACTATGTCGTTATGAACAATACAGCCAATGCTTTATTGGCCGCAGGCGCCTCTCCTATTATGGCTCACGCGCATTCAGAAATGGAGGATATGATGACTATTTGCCAGGCTTTAGTGGTGAATATAGGTACACTGGATGAGTACTGGGTAACGGCAATGAAAAAAGCAGTACACCAGGCTCAGCAACTTGAAAAACCTTGGATTTTAGATCCTGTTGGAGCCGGAGCCACTCCATATCGGGATGAAGTGTTAGCTGAACTACTTCAATTAAATCCTACTATTATTCGAGGCAACGCTTCAGAAATTATGGCATTGGCAAAGCATAACTCCACTCCCACAAAAGGGGTAGATAGTTCTGCTAAAAGTAATGAAGCTGTACTTGCTGCTAAATTTTTAGTAGAAAAGTACCATTGTACCGTATGTATTTCAGGAGCTACTGATATTATTTTAGACCAGGATAAAGAAATCCATCTTTTTAACGGACATGAATTAATGTCAAAAATTACGGGAATGGGTTGTACAGCAACTGCTTTGGTAGCTGCTTTTTCTGCAGTAATTAAAGATAAAGTGGAAGCAGTAACTTCTGCTATGGCATACCTAGGGGTGGTCGGAGAACTTGCTGCAAAAGAAAGTAAAGGGCCGGGAAGTTTACAAATGAATATCTTAGATCAACTTTATGCAATTTCTGAAAAGGCATTTAATTCTACCCTGAATTTGGAAATAAAACGTGGTTAAAAAAGAATTTCCATATCGATTGTACCTGGTTATCTCCGAAGAAGCCTGTGTTCATCATGCTTATTTAAAAGTGGTAGAACAAGCTGTAAAAGGAGGTGTAGATCTCGTTCAACTAAGAGAGAAAAATTCTTGTACAGAAGCCTTTCTTCAAAAGGCCATTCTGATCAAGAATTTATTAGATCAATACCATGTTCCATTAATTATCAACGATCATTTAGAGGTTGCCCAAAAAGTAGAAGCTTTTGGAATACACGTAGGAACGTCTGACATTCCTCCCACGCAAATAAGGAAGAATTGGAAAAAAGTGAATTGTTTAGGCTATTCTATTGAAGATCTTCAACAATTAAATACGCAGGAAACCCATGTGGCAGATTATCTTGGAATAAGCCCAATATTTAATACACCTACCAAAACCGATACAATTATTGAATGGGGATTAATCGGAATTGAAACTATACGTGCTACTACCGATAAACCTTTAGTGGCCATTGGCCAAATGAATGCAGGAAATGCGCAGGAAGTTATCAAAGCCGGTGCCAATTGTATTGCGGTGGTTTCTGCTATTTGTGCAGCTCAAAATCCCGCAAAGGCTGCCGAGCATTTAAGAAACGAAATAGAAAAAGCATGAGTAATAAAAAATATACCTATCCAACAGTACTCACTATTGCCGGTTTTGATGGCAGTGGTGGAGCGGGAATCCAAGCAGATATAAAAACTATTTCTGCCCTGGGTTGCTATGCCACTGCTGTTCTAACCGCTTTGCCCATACAAAACACAACCGGCGTAAAATCTATTTTTAGCATTCCTGAACATATAGTTGGGGATCAAATAGATACTATTTTAGAAGATATTTTCCCAGATTCCTTAAAAATTGGAATGGTTCATTCTTCTAAGTTAGTAGAAATTATAGTAGAAAAATTGAAACGTTACCCTCAAACTCCTATTGTTTTTGATCCGGTAATGGTGGCTACCAGTGGACATCAATTAATTGAAGGTAATACAATACAAACCATTATTCAGCAATTATTTCCTATTTCTGATGTAATCACCCCAAATTTAGATGAGGCAGCTATTTTGGCCGGAATGAAAATAGAATCTATTGAAGAAATGCGAATTGCCGGAAAAAAAATTATGAGACTCGGCTGTAAATCATTGCTTTTAAAGGGCGGACATTTAAAATCGGAAGAGCTTACTTCCCTCTATTTTTCTCCCAACGGAACTATTGAAAGTTTCGAGTTTCCAAAATTTGAAACCAATAATACGCATGGTTCCGGTTGTACACTTTCTTCGGCAATTGCTTCGTATTTGGCGCAAAGAAAATCCTTACCAGAAGCAATAAAGTTTGGCCAGGAATACATTCATCAGGCTATTTATCACGGACAAGATGTGTTAATTGGCAAAGGTAACGGGCCGGTAAATCATTTTTTTAACCCTCAAAAACTAATTAAACATGAAATGGACAGCTAAAGTCTGGAAAGAAATTGAACCTATTTATCGAAAAATAATTGAAATGCCCTTTATTGAAGAGCTTCAAAATGGAACACTTCCGCTAGAGAAATTTCAATTTTACATGGCTCAAGATGCTTTTTACCTTGAAAATTTTGCGCGTAGTTTAGCTTTAATTGGAGCTCGTTCTCAAGATACCTCGCATGCATTGGCTTTTATACGATTTGCTGAGGGGGCTATAGTGGTAGAAAAAGCCTTACATGATTCCTATTTTCAAGAATATGGCCTAACCGAGCGCAGAAGCATTTCCCCTACCACACATCATTATATTCATTTTTTGAAAAGCACCTCGGCATTAGACCAGGTAGAGGTAGCAATGGCAGCAGTTTTACCTTGTTTTTGGATATATAAAGAAGTAGGCGATTACATTTACAAAAATCAAATAAGCGCAAAAAATCCTTACCAAAAATGGATAAATACCTATGCGGGGGAAGAGTTTGAAGAATTAGTCATTAATGCTAAAAATATTTGTGATGAAATTGCTGATAATTGTACTGAATCACAACAAGAACTCATGACTCAGGCCTTTATTTCAGCCAGTAGGTTAGAATTTATGTTTTGGGATAGTGCTTACCGGTTGAATAATTGGGAGTTATAGTGAAGCTTCACCGATTTCAGTCAGGACAATAATGATTTCGATCCCCATATGCAAAAATATGGTTATTTTCCAAATGTACTTCTTCACTTGACCAAAACAACAAATTTTTAGAAAGGAGAAAAGAGCCGTCTTGTTCAAGTTGAATTTCTCCAAAGTTCTTCCATCACTCGATGAATCCAAACCGATCAAAGATACCTCTGCTGGATAGGGCTTGCAGTATTTTGTATAAATATGAAAATCCAATTTCAGAATTCCTTTTGCCGGTGTATAGCAACCAAAAAACAAATAGTTACCTTAAAGAAATTGCAGAGCAGTGTAAGATTCCTAAAAAGCTTAGTTTTCACGTTGCCAGGCATACCTTTGCCACGACTGTCACCCTATCCAATGGAGTTCCTATAGAAACGGTTTCTAAGCTTCTGGGGCACTCCAAATTATCGACGACACAAATCTATGCAAGGGTTATAGATCAAAAGCTGGTAGATGATATGGATCTTTTGCAAACTAAGCTGTCTTAAAACTTACGGGTAAAAAAGAAAAAGATAAAGTTGTTCAGGATTTTCTCTTTAAGAAGCTAGTATATATATTTATTAAAACTAATTACCCTATTACCCACTTCTCGCTAACCGCTTATTTTAAAGATCTTTTGGTGGGTAAATAGAATGTTAATTTATCTACCCTATTTACCCATATTAGGTAATTAGGGTAAATAGAAAAAGTGGGGATTTTTCATACAATCCCACTGGATATGGGGTCTGGGTAAATAGAGAGATAGTTTTGTGATTTTTTTAAAACTTTAAATCCGATAATAATAAAAGAAGCGCAGCGGAGTGCTGCAAGCCCCACATCTACCGAACTAATTCTATGAAATGTCTACTGGAGAAGAAACTTTATAAACTTTGCAACCTCTGGGCGCAAGGCAAGAATGTCATTTCAATGAAAATCTTGCTTCCTCCCTTCTTTATTAACATTTATGAATGATCTACTTTTTTGATTTTTAATATCAATTCCTTCACAGAACAAAGACCTCATAACCTAATTAAAGTCGAACTCACTGGTTAGTGGGTATTCCGGGGCAAACTGTACAGGTGATTCCTGATTAAAGTGAACAGGTATTCCTGAGCAAAGTGTACAGGTGATTCCTGTGCAAAGTGAACAGGTGATTCCTGCTTCAAACTGTACACCCTATTCCGGGGCAAAGTGGACAGTCTATGATGATGATTTTAAGGTATATTAATGGGTTAAAACCCACCTAATATGGCCAATAAAAACATAGGATCAGTTATGATACGAGAAATCATCAGAATGAAAAATAATGGATTTTCTAATGTTGGAATATCCCAAAGTCTTGGAAAATCCAGAACTACTGTTATCCAATCAAATATCTCACAGCTTTTAAGGATTCGGGGTTTAGCTATAAAGAGCTTTTAGAGCTCTCCGATAATGACTTGTTTGATCTCTTTGAATCAGAAGATCTCCCGGCACCTAGCCCAAAAGATAACCTAGATAGTGAGCTATATGATTTTTTCCCCTATGTGGAAAAAAAGCTAAAACGTGTGGGGGTTACACGACATCTGCTGTGGGAGGAGTATCATCAAAAGCATCCCGAAGGAGTCATGTACAGTCGTTTCTGTTATCATTACAGGAAATGGCGCCAGAAGTCAGAAGGCTATATGCCTGCTGTTTATAAAGCAGGAGATAAAGCCTTCGTGGATTATGCAGGTAAAAAGCTTCATATTATTGATCCTCATACCGGAGAGATCATTCCGGTGGAAGTATTTGTTGCCACCCTGGGTGCCAGCCAGTACACCTATGGTATAATATATTATTGACGGGATACACGTATCGAAAAGATAAATATGTCCCTTTGTTTTTCATTTACTTCTTTCAGAACCGTTTGCATTACCTTTTGATGTGGCCTACATTTCAGGATTTAAAATTAGGAAAGGACTTATAAAAAGCGGAGCCAAGCATAGCGGCTTTATGCAGGCCGCTAATTTCAAATCCTGTTTCTTCATCATCAAAAGGTAAGGTGTTGAAGCCAGATGCAAATATTGAATTTCGGAAATTGCTTTTTCTGAAAACGAAAATTTGTTCTTTATTTCGAACAGCGGACTTGAGACAAAAAAGTTGTCCAATTTTTCTCATGCAATAAAGTATGATCTTTTTTGACTCGTGTCCAAGACTATTTAGTGAACCGCTTTTCCTGGAACGGAGCTTTTGCGCAGTGGAAGGAAATGTGGTGAGTGACATTTTAACTTATTAATTGTTTTGTAGTATAAGTGTCATCTAATTTTTAGAAAAGATGGTGATATAAATTTAGTTCTTATGCTTTATGTCTATTGATCTAAAATTTCGAACCGATAAATATTGTCTTTTTAAAAAATTCCAAGAACGTGGCTGTCGAAAATGCATTTAAACCTTTATTTTATTCTAATGGATACCATTTTAACCCTTATTGGCTACAGCTATCTTTATTTCACAGAGACTTCCAACGGGGTATATCCATTAGAGTGGATATACGTAGGTTTTCAACAACATTTAAAGCATTTAAAATCAGTATTTTAGACATTGAGGGAATTGAATGACATCGCTCTGCGTCTCACCCTCTTGCTATTCCCCTCCTCATTAAGAAGAAGGAAATAATCTACCAGTTTTTATCAAAATTTTCTAAAGCTATAAGTATACGTCCTGGTCAAAAAACAACATTATTTTATCTACAAATTGAGCCAACGCGCAGACCCATTTTCATAAAGCTGCTTTTCCTGTTTTAGAAGTGCTTTTTTCTGTACTCCCTGGGTGTGCAATTATTCAATTTCCGAAAAGCTGCATTAAAACGATTGATAGAATGAAATCCACAATCAAAAGCTATATCGGCAATTTTATCATTTATGGTAATTAACTTCCGTTGAGAGTGCATTATTCTTTCCTGAATTATATAATCATTAATTGTTGTATCAAAAGCTTTTTTAAAAATCACGTTAGCATAATCAGGGTGTAGCCCTATTTCTCTTCCAATATCAGTGATTTTAATGGGTTTCATAAAATTTTGAGCGATATACAATGCAATTTGTTCAACCTTGCTTATTTCATCTATTTTAATCTGTAAACGCTCATCCTTTTTTAGTGGGGAAAGCCTAGAGGTCAACCGAAGTAATCTCGCTCGCATTTCATAGAGAGTAGCTTCCGTTCGGTAATCTTCAGCAAGATCTTTTACCCAGTTTTCAAAAAGAAATTTATCATACGTCGAATTCTTTTCTGAATCTTCTATAACAACTTGACCTTTAAGTATTCTATCAACAAAAAAAGAAGGTAGTTTCCATTCTAAAAATTGTGTCAATGGAATAGTGCATACATAATACGGAGCAGATTTTGTAAAATTTACAATTTGGTGTGGTACAAGACCCCAGAACAGAGAAAAACTGTTTTCAGGAATGATGACTTTAGATCCTTGAAAAAGATAGGTGATGCTTCCACTCGTAAAATAATTTATTTCAATCTCATTGTGTCTATCCGGTTTTTTCATCAAGTTGGGCATCCATTGTTCACATGTTAAACCATATGGTCTAAATTCACTTCGTTTTTCATCAAATTTGTGTAATTTCTCGGTATTCGACATGTTTGTTTAGATATAAGATTAGTTATGTTAATATATCGATACTAAATTTACCCTTATTTAAAAAACATCCAGCTATTATCTGGAAAAATCTTGAAGGTCCATGCTAAGAATTAAAATTAAATATTTATTGATTTTTTTGATTGTCTTTTCTATAACAGTTTCTTGTAAGTCCATTGTAGAAGAAAAGGAGCAAAATTCAACCTCAGAGGTAAGTTATATTAAGCCCAGAATCATCAACACTACAGACCTGGGTGCCGACCCTGATGATAAACAATCAATGGTACGCCAGTTGGTAAGTGCTAACGAGTTTGATATCGAAGGGTTAATAGTCGCCACCGGGTGTTGGAGAAAAACACAAAGCAGTACTGAAATGTTGGACACCCTTGTGAATGCTTACGAAGCGGTATACCCCAATCTGAAAGTTCATGCCGAGGGATATCCCACTCCTGAATACTTAAGATCTATCTCTGTTATGGGACAGGATGAATATGGAATGGGTGATGTAGGGACAGGTAAAGATAGTCCAGGGTCTGAATTAATAATTAAAGCCGTAGATAAAGACGATCCACGACCTGTTTGGGTGATGGGGTGGGGAGGCATGAACACTGTTGCTCAGGCTATATGGAAGGTACGGGAAACAAGATCTTCGGCTGAACTAGAAAAATTCCTTACCAAATTGCGCCTGTTCGATATTCTTGGTCAGGGTGATTCGGGTGCCTGGATAGCCAAGAACTTTCCTGATGTTTTTTATATACGCGCTACGGGAGTGTACGGCTGGCAACCACCAAAAAATGGTGATTATCAACGTAGTGACATTCAAAGCCATGGTCCACTTGGCGCTGTTTATCCAGATACGAAATATGCTACTGAAGGAGATACGCCAGCGTTCATGCACATATATCCGAACGGACTTAATGATCCCGAACAAATTGACCAGGGCGGCTGGGGTGGCCGCTTTAGCTTCATCAAAAAAGAGGGTATCCGAAGTATGTCATGCGTGGAAAAAGAGAATGAAACCAAATATGACCCCTATTATATGTATGGGAACACCTCAGAAGGATCAGAAGCTATAAAGCGATGGAGTGAAGCTTATAACAATGATTTTGCAGCCAGAATGGACTGGAGCATTACCAATGATTATTCAGATGCCAACCATCATCCTTTACCTGTGTTAAATGGGGATCAAACCCGGCAGGTTATGAAAATTAAAGCTGCTCCCGGTTCAACTGTGGCACTCAGCGCAGCGGGTTCCAGTGATCCTGATGGTAATACTATTAGCTACTCCTGGTCCTTTTATGACGAACCCAGTTCCTATGATGGACCCGTAAAAATTCAAAATAGTTCCTCACACTCTGCCACTGTTGAAATTCCTGAAGATGCTGGAAATAAATCCATTCATGTCATACTGGAAGTTCATGATGACGGGGAACCAAATTTATATGCCTATCGGCGTGTGATAATTAGTGTCAATTAACTATTCCTGCATACTAATCTTTTATGTTTATTGGAAAATAGAAAACTATAATTTTAAGAGAAGAATGAAGTTCTTCAGTCTATTTATTATTTATTTCTTATTCCTATCAGTTTCGTATTCGCAACCTGCGACTATAATGGGAATTGTTAAAGATAAGTCTACATTGCTTCCGGTTAAAGGAGCTGAAGTTAAATTGCTAAAATCAGACATCAATGTTAAAACTGATAAACAGGGAAAATTTGAAATAGAAATTACTGCTCTATCAACTTCTCATCCTATTGATACACTAATTGTTTCAAATAATCGGTACTGGCCTCAGCGGATAAAATTACAGGTTTCAGATACATCAAATCTGGAAATTAAACTCAATGCAGTAAAGCACAGACTAATTGTGACTTCCGATCTTGGGGGCACAGATCCTGACGATGAACAATCGATGGTGCACCTGTTGCTTGGCGCTAACAAATTTGACCTGGAAGGATTGATCATGGGATTAGCTTGGTTAAAAGCTGATCAAAACCAGCCGGGAATTAAACCACTGGGAGCGATAATTGATGCCTACGAAAAGGTCTATCTAAACTTAAAAATACATGCTAATGAATATCCTAGTCCAGGTTATCTACGTTCCATCGTAGCCGTGGGACAAACCTTACCAAATATGTCGGGTGTGGGAGGTGATAAAGCTTCGCCGGGTTCAGAATTGATAATTAAGGTAGTTGATAATGCAGAGGATCCACGTCCGGTTTGGTTGAATGCCTAGGGAGGTGCAAATACTATCGCACAGGCACTATGGACAGTGAAACAAACCCGATCTAAAGAGGAGGTGTCTCAATTCATCAACAAGATCAGAATATATGACATACTTGGACAGGATGATGCTGGGGCCTGGCTGGCGAAAACTTTTCCTGATCTAATTTATATACGCACCAAATCTATATATGGTTGGGCTCCCTCTGATGATTGTGTAAGCTTCCCTTATAACTGAACCGTATAAAAGTAGAATAATTATTAAGGGTTGAGACGCTGCTACATTCAGTTTTAGTGACAAGAATAACAACCGAATAAAATAAGACATTAATAACGATTGATGCTGTCAAATAGCAGCTAAGAGTCTTCTTTGTTCCTAACTATCTTCACAATCCTGTTATATACAATTTCCGCTAAATTCCACTCATATCCGTTAAAGTTGGCCGTATTGTTAAATTGAATAATAACAGTATCCATGTTTTTGTGATATTTGGCAATGCTTTGATAGCCAGGAAGTAGACCTGTGTGTTCGTATTCGTAAAGCAAAGAGTAGATTTCCTGTTCCCCTTCATTAAAAACAGAACCATCGTTTAACGCCCTCAGAAATATTCCCACATCCTCTGCTGTAGCCAGCATTAAGCCTGTGTCTTCATATTTAAAATCTTCATCAGTGCCCACATAGTAACCACTCATGACATCTTCAATATCTACTTCAGTAAGCGAGCCGAAAGTGTTATTGAGCCCAAGAGGGTCCAAAATTTCCTCTTTAATATATTGCTGGTGGGGATAACCCAACGTTTTATCGATTAGGTCCTCAATCAACATATAATTCGTATTTGAATAACCATAATCTTCACCTGGTTCAAAGTCAGCTGGCAAATCCAGAGCATAATCAAGTGTCTCTTGCCTGCCTTCCGGAGGATTCACCCAGAAATCAGGATGGTCTACAAAGTTGGGAATGCCGCTTTGGTGCTGCAGCATCATTCTTAATGTAATTTTGTCCGAATATTCAATTCTGTCAGCAAGTTTCGGAAAGTATTCAGCGAGTGTTTTATCCAAAGAAAGGCGCCCTTCTTTTACTAGTCTTGTCGTAGCAACAGCGATGTAGAGCTTGGTGATACTGGCAATTTTGAATAAGGCTTGCGGATAGGCAGGTATTTCGTTTTCCCGATCATGCCAACCAGCGGCATAGAACTCCGGTGGCTTCCCGGCCTGGTCTATATAAACGATCATTCCATCAAACCCAAGATCGATTCCTTCATCTAATTGCTCCTGAACCGTGTCTGGTAATGGCATAATCCACGCCTTTACCAGGATCCATGGAACGAAATAAAGGGAGCCTATGCTTGCAATAATAAATGCTATTCGCAGAAATCGTTTTACTTTGTTTTTTTTTCATGATTTTAGATCGTAAATAGTATTGTTGACTTTCACAATTATTTCAAGTCAGGGTGAAAAACCAAATTAATTATTAGCGAGGTTATCAATTTCCTGGATGATACCATGGCCTGCATTTTTTAATTGCCCGTACTGATAGACCATAGCGTCCAATTGAAAGGCGGCCAGACTAATGACATTTCTATAGGGAGCAGAGGCTGTATATTCCGCAAAGACCTGGTAATATTCAGATTGGGGTGTGGCTCTTATTTTGAGGGAATCCTGTGGCAAGAAAGCAGAAGCCAGAATTAAGGATGTATCGAACCGGGTAGAAAGATAGGTCTCCTGATTTACAACATATTCGTTATAGCTCTTCTCATTTTCTGCAATGTCCTCTACCAGGCTGTGGTAGCTGATCAAAAGGGAATCCAGGGCGGTATTGTTGATCTTTCCAAAATAAACTGAATTCTTCAAGGCTTCATACCCGCCGGTATTGGGTTTGAAATAGTAATCTGCAAAGGCGACCCCGCAAGACATAAAAAGAAACAGGTCCTCATCTTCAGTTTTATTCAAAATTCGTACTCGAGCCTTTTTACATTGTGTGGCTATTTGTGTCCTATACTTTGTTAAGGTGTCCAGAATGCGTAGATCCTCTAAAGTGTGGACTCTTACTTTGCCCAAATATTCTTTTAAAGTTCTGTCATCTTTCCTGTTTTGATTCCAGTTGTTGATTTGCAAGGCAATTAAAATTCCGATCACAACAAGTATAATTTCGCCAATGGCATACAGTAAATACTTGCTGAACTTACTTTCGATAAGTAGTTTCTGGCGTATTTTTCTAAAGAACTTCATAATTGTTAATTATAGTGACAACTTATTAGAGGACATTTAAAAAGATCAAAATTATTCTTGGGAAGCAAAATGGTTTTTGCATTACCAGAGGAATGGACCCGAATGTTTTACCTAAAGGTCTGATCTTGTGTAAACCAATGTATTCTTTTTAATGTGCCATGATAGTTTTACATGTCGATCCCAGCAAAACCACTACGTTTTTGGAAGTGGCAAAACGAAAAAAAGTACGTTTATTTCAGCAATTACAGCCGTTCATTAATTTCTTTCATGGTTGATCAGTTTTAAAATTCCATCTATATCCTGCATTAATGGATAGTAATGTGCTTTTTCTGTTGCATAACTGGTGAGGATAAACATCAGAACGTTATTTTCAAATTCTGTAGATTTTAGTAAGCCCAGGTTACTTACGTCATTTCCAGACTTTGGAAGATCCAGATCGTCATAAACTCCCGCCTGCCTGAAAATTGTACTCAGGCTGCTCTCATTTGTCCGAAACATATCCAGAACCTTTTCTCTTTGAATTGCTAATTCTTTTTCTTGTCTTGAAATATCTTCCAAAGTAGCTGTCCAGTTTGTCAGCTTTTTTCGCAATTCAGTATTTGAAAGATTTTTCAAGTTACCCGAGTTGATCATTTCAAACAAGAGAGAATTGTTTGGATTAAAAGCAATATCTGAGGAAAATGTATTGTACAATAGTGTGGAAAATACTATTTCAGCGGGCAATTCATTCGCGGTGGTATATCTGAGTATTTCCTTAGCTCCAATGTAGTTGGCCTGATTGACTGCCATCAGTTCTGATAACTTCAGTTTACTCGTCTGGAATTCTTCCCTCAGCCCTGCTAGATAAATTTGTTCATTTTTTTCATTTATTCGATCCTGATTTCTGTTATTAATGGAGAGTGCAATTAAAATTCCAATGACAACCAGGGCAATCTCCCCCAGCGCATAGCCGAGATACTTGCTGAACTTATTCTTGTGTAGGAATCTTTTCCTAATATTTCTGAAGAACTTCATCGCGAAATATTTATTTCCTGTTTTTCCAGGTATCTGGATCCTTTTGATAAACAGAAGTTCGGATAGATTAGAGGAGCTAATAAATTTAGTTAATTTTTCTAAGACCCGAAACCTTTTTTAGTGTTGAATCTCGGTACTTAAGAATCTGATGAAAAGTACTACTTATAATTATCGCATCTTTTTTAAAATTCTTAAACAAACAGAAAATACTATATGTGACAGAATAATTTGATAAAGGAAAAAATTAACTTCACCAACCACCAAGAGTATTTTCAGTTGAGGAAATTAAGAGTTGATCACCCGAAGGTCCCTGGGAAAAGATGGTGATTGTCACCAGGTTCCATCCAAAATGTAAACCAATAGGCAAGTAGAGCGATCCTGCCACCCCGACGAACCTTATCGCAAAAGGACAAAAAACACTGTTAATCGTATGATTTTCAGTGTTTTTTTTACTGATATCAAACGATATCATATGAAATCACCTATTTCAGTGAATGATTCGGTGAATACATTCTTTCCACTAATTCACTACCTTAGAAGGACATGACGGTTGATTTGACTTTCGTCTTTACAAACTATTGTATCATTTAAAGACGCTTAAAATGCCTGATTTTACTACATTCTCCGTGCTTTTTTTACAAGAAAACTCAACCGGAACTCGAAAGACTTATCCATTTACGTAAGGATTACCGTAAATGGAAAATGCTCTGAAATGAGTCTTAAAAGAAAGACTCCAGTGAATGAATGGGAATTCCAAGAGGAAGACTAAAAGGAATAAGTACCTCAAAGAAGTCATGGTGTCTATTGGCATCAGAAAGAAAATTACATTTCACTCTGCCAGACATACTTTTGCTACTTTAGTAACCCTTTCAAATGGTGTTCCTATTGAAACTGTCTCAAAATTATTAGGTCATACCTAACTTTCTACTACTCAAATTTATGCAAGAGTATTGGAAATAAATTAAGTTCCGATTTCGGTAAATTGGATGAAATAATGGGAGAAAAGCATAAGGTTAATAGCAATTAATCTAAATGAGTCCGAATTATGGCAGAACACACTTCCTTCAATTACTTGTCAATCGATACTTCCAAAATTTCATTTTCAAGAGATCACCGAATCTGGTTCAAAGGTTCAATTTGGAAAGAAAATGAAAAATTCTTAGCCTGATTCCTGGTTTACTCTGAGTTTTGAAAGATACCTCTGGTCACTTTTATTCTCAAATTATAGAATAATAATAAGGTCCGAGGTAGTAAAAATTTTAATAATTTCTCCAAAATGTTTCCATATCATCATTCGGTAGGGCCGATATATTTGGTATAATTCCTATTTTCCTCAAAGATTGAATAACTTTTTGGTCGTTGGGAATGGAATATGGTGTTTGAGCTACTAAAATATAGTGTCCTGGCTGTATTGAATCTTGGATATAGAGAAGTCCATCTACAAAACCATTTTCAACCTTATTTTTTTCTTCCCATACAGGTTCTTTTATCGCATCTACAAAACTGCACAGACACTGTTTTACTTAATGCAGACGGTACAAAATGTTGTGAAGGGCCAACGATCTGCATCCCTTAAGTTGTAAGTTTATATAATGAACTGAAGTTGATACTTCGGATCAAATTGTGCCACTGAAGCATTTTTTTTCAAAAAAATTCACATTATTTGAAACCTTTTCAAAATTCTCAGGTCTTCATAATAAACACCATCAAAAACTTGGAAAAACTAACCGACGAAGAATTGATGAGGCAGGTTTCCAATGGCAACCTGGACTTTATGAGGCTACTTTATGACCGTTACCACCAGTGGATCTATAATTTTTTTATCCAGATGATCCACGATAAGGATGCCTGCGAGGATTTAATGCAGACCACTTTTTATAAGGCTATCAAATACCGGAAGTCTTATAAAGGCGGAAAGTTTGATTCCTGGATTTTCAGGATCGCCCGTAACCTTGGTTACGATTATTTTAAAGAGCAAAAAAACCGTTACATCCATGAAGACTGTGCCAATATTACTGAAAGCACAGAAGAAAATGATGGTAATGAAGATATTTTCAAGCTAAAGCTTGTGATGCAAAAATTATCCCCCGATGAACGGGAAATACTGGTACTCAGCCGCTTTCAGGAAATGCGCTACCTGCAAATCGCAGAGCTGTTGGGAAGTACTGAAAATGCAGTAAAGGTCAAAGCGCACCGTGCCTTAAAAAAATTAAAGAAATTGTTTTTTGAATCTGTTGAGATATGAAATGTAAAGAAGTACAAGCCGGAATTTTTGATTATCTGGAAGGCCAACTTTCAGAAGGCGAGACCAAGGGTTTTGAAAGCCATTTAGCACATTGTGCCAGTTGTACCAAAGAAGTTGTAGACAGCAAGATCCTACTGGAGACGATGGATACCATTCCTTTGGCAAAACCTGATAAAGGCCATAAGAAGTCCTTTGAGGAAATGCTTGAGCGGGAAAAACAAATCTTATACCATAAAAAGGATAGCTCTACAATACAGCCACATTTTTGGAAAACCGCCTTTCAAATTGCCGCAACAATTCTGTTGGTACTTACTGGATATCTCTACGGGGAACATCGAGGTACCCAAGTAGCTCAAACTCAAATTTCCCAACTAACAGAACAATCGCAGGAACTAAAAACAGAGATGACTTTGGCGATGCTGGACAACCGATCGGCCAGCAAGCGGATTCAGGCAGTGAATTATTCCGAAGATTTACAGATACCAGACAATAAAGTACTGGAAGCCATTATTGGAAGATTGCGTCATGACGATAATGTAAATGTTAGACTGGCGGCCGCCGGGACTTTATCCAGGTTCCAGGACAATCACCTGGTGAAAGATGCATTTATAGCAGCTCTGGGAACCGAAGAAAATCCAGACGTCCAGATTGCAGTAATCCAATTCCTCGCTTATGTGAAGGAAGAGCGTTCTGTTGCCCCCATGAAAAAACTTTTAAATCAACCTGAAGTACCGGATTATGTCAAGCTACAGGTGAACCAAGGACTTGCGCAAATTTTATAATCAATCAAAAATCGAAAACAATGAAACGAACATCCATCTTATGCCTGGCATTTATGCTAACAAGCTTATTGGCAAATGCACAAAAAGAATTCAAAAAATCCCTGAGCGGTATCTCCAGGATAGAGATTGAAACTGGTACCTCTATTTTCCTGAAAAAGAGTACATCTAATGAAATCATCATTAAAGAAGGCTGCAGCAATTGCGGAGACGTAGAAGAATTAGAACCAGAATGGAAAGAAAGCAATGAAAAAGCCGACGAAAAAGCGAAAGGCCTCACCCCTATATATGCTGGTGGGGAAGACAATACCGGAACGGGAATGTACCTGGAACAGAATGGCGAAGTCTTGCGCCTTATCGATCTAAAATCCTTTTATAACCGTAAGGGCCTTACTATAACAATACCCCCTTCAGTTTCCTTAAAGATAGATTGCGGTACCTTGGGCAGCGCAAGTGTAGAGGGCTTAACCAATGAGCTTGAAATAAACACCAATGTGGGCTTTATTAAACTCAACAATGTGACAGGCCCGGTTACGGCACACAGTGCTACAGGAAATATTGATGCTGTTTTTACCAGTGTTGACCAGGGTGCGCCCATCTCTGTAAGTTCCTCTACCGGAATGATCGACGTTAGCCTTCCTTCCAACACCAAAGCCACCATAGAACTTAAATCTACCATGGGGTCGGTATACTCAAATTTCGATCTTGTGAAACCAAGGGAAGATGGGCTAAAGGCCATAGGCGGCAATAAATCCATTTCAGGCAACATAAACAATGGAGGAGTCAAAATTTCATTGAAAGCTTCTGTGGGCAATATTTATCTACGAAAAAAGTAAAAACCATTCATCAATCAAAAAACAACAATTATGAAAAATCTAGTCTTATTACCTTTTATTGTACTATTTGTTACCGCTACCTATGGACAGCTAAACGTAGAAGAAAACTTCCGTGTTACCCCGGAGCAGCAAATCAGCTTGAATTTAAAATTCGCAGGCGAAATCACAGTTGTTCAATGGGACAAACAGGAAGTAAAGGTAAATGCCAGTGTATATGTGGATAATGGCGAGGGAAATAGTGCCTACAGTTTAAAGTCCAAGGAATCTTCGGAGGGAATCAATATATTTTCTGACTTTGGGAATTATTTTGAACAAAAGGAAAATACGGTAATCAATAATTGCAATAGTAAAACCGAAATAAGTTATGTGGTCTATGTCCCCAAGAATTGTAAGCTTAAGGTAAAGAGCATTACCGGTAACGTATTTTCAGAAAGCTTTTCAGGAAAACTGGAAACCGATTTAATAGCGGGGGGCGTAGAGCTAAAACAATACCATGGTGAGCTGGTATTAAAAACCATTAGCGGTAACCTGGATGTCACTATGGACAAAGCCAATATTGAGGCACAAACCCTTACCGGGACTATATATTCTGACCTTGATATCTCTACGACCCAAAATAGCAAGGAAAACGCAATGACCACAAAAGTCTCGGGCGCTGTTAACAATGGAGGGGAAAGGGCAAAACTTGAAACCATTTCTGGGAATATTTATATGCGCAAGGGATAACAGGAATTTATGTTTAAAATATGGCCTTTTGTATTTTAAATATAGAAGGCTTTTTTTTTCTCTGACCTTCTAGTTGGACAATTGAAAAAGTGATAAAATATTCCTAAAATACGCTCAACCCAACAAATTCTAGGACATTTACAATCACTGAATTTCCCCATGCCGTTCACACCATTCCCTTCCACTCCGCAAAAGCTCCGTTTCAGAATAAGCGGTTTGCAAGAAAGGTCTTGGACACGAGCCAAAAAAGATCCATAATTTGGTATAGAAGAATGAACGAAAGACTTTTTTGCCCCGAGTCCGCTGTTTGGAACCAGGAACAAACTTTTGTTTTCAGAAGCAGCATTATCCGAAACTCAGGATTTGCACCTGGTTTCAGACGCCTTGCCTTTTTATGTTCAAAGGAACAGGATTCGAAATTAGCAACCTGCATTAAGCAGTTGTTCAATTACTTCTCTTTTGTTCCTCATCGTTCCCAAAGTTCCTGTTTTTCACGTTTACTTTTTTGTTTCCAAAATCATAGGATAGTGAGACTCTCAGATTTCTAGAACTTTCATTCTGCCTGTAAATTTGTTCAATCCCGTTTACGGTAGATACATAATTGTTCAAACTTGCTGTGTTAAAAACATCGCTCAATAATATAGACAATTGAAGGCTACCACTAAAGCTATGCTGTAACCCAAGAGACAAATCAAACATCTCGCCCACACTGAATAACCCCCTGTTGTGCTGCGAACTATAATAAGAATTTAGTTGAAGCCTGGTCTTATCACTTAACGAAAATGTATTGTTCGATGTCAGGTAAAACTGAACGCCGTTTTTAGGTTCGGCACCAAAACTTTTCGTAAATTTAGTGTAATACCCTAAAAGGTTGATACTGTTGTCACTTTTAAACCATTTGATATTATTGAACGAATAGCTTTCCGTTATTCCGTAATTGTATTGTTTAAAATAGTTTTCCCTGGTAATTATCTGTGTTTGATTTTCTGCATCCGAAGTGAAAACAGTTCCGGAACCATCAGTTATAATGCTTAAAAAGATACTGGAGTTCAGTTTCCTTTTGTACAAATGATTGAACTCAAGATTATCTGAAAATGAAGGCTGTAAGAACGGGTTCCCAACACTGTAGCTACTGGCATTTATATAAAAACGAAATGGGTTTAGGTTTCTAAAATTTGGTCTGTTGATTCTTCTCCCGTAGGACAAGGAAAAGTCATTATCATCGTTGTTGGTATAGGAGAAATAAATGGTCGGGAATAGTTTTAGGTATTTGTTGACTGTTTCCTCACTCACCTCCGCATTGATCCCTTTAGTTCTGGTATCTTCCAATCGCAAACCAAATTGGACATTTAGGTTTCTACTTAGGGTAGCATTTCCGGATATATAGCCAGCCAGCACATCTTCCTGGTAATCAAATTCATTGGACCTCTGCGGATCTAGGATTTCGTATCCAGATAGTTTGTCATAATATAGTGCATCACTTTTCGTTCGTGTAAAACTTGCTTTTATTCCGTAGGATAGATTAATTTTTTTTCCAGGAAATTCCACATCAATTTTTGAGCTGAAATTTTCTATTTCCTGATTCGCAATATTTAAGGCTGCGGAATTTATACCCTGGGAAGTACCGGAATTATTGAATTGTTCTGTAATGAAGTCGCGGCTATTCTCGGAATTGAATATAAAATAATCTGCGTCGAAAGAAATACTTTTTCCTAAAGTATCTAACTGGGTAATAGCATGGAAATTCAAGCTGTGATTATTGTTATCCACATCATTATCTCCTTGGTTTACCAGGGTTCTTTCTAAATTATTATCATTATCAAATATTGAAGAAGTTGTTGTGCCTGTTATATTGGGTTTTGAAGTATTGCCCAGGTATTGCAGCCCCATAGTTATTTTTTCAGAAATAGCATAATCCATTAAGAAGCGTCCGGAAAGCTGGTCTTTTCCTAATTCTGAGTCCACAGCGATATCCCAGTTGTTTGTGGGATAATCAATTAATAAGCCCTCTAGATTTTCAACACCTCCTTTGGTCGCATTCAAACTTCCAGAAAAAGATATTTTATCTTTGTTGTAAAAGAAGTTGTTACTGATAGATGCAAAACTGTATTGGTTTTGATTGTAGGAAAGGATGGTTGAATTTCTCCAGGAATCCTGAACTCCCTTTTTCAAAATTATGTTGATTAAGCCTCCATTCCCGGTTGCTTCATATTTTGCGGGTGGATTTGTAATTACTTCTATTTTTTGGATATCACTAGCAGAAATCCCACTTAGAAAACTAGCCAGTTCATCACCTTGCAAGGGGGAAATTCTATCATTGATCATGACTTGGGTTGCACCCTTTCCAAGAATTTCAAATGATCCGTTTTGAACCTGAACCCTAGGAGTGATTTTTAAAACATCCAATCCATTTCCCCCGGTTGATGCTATACTTTTATCCACATTAAAAACCAGTCTATCAATCTTTCGCTCTATCAGTCTTTTTTCTGATTTAAGAACAATTTCATTTAAGGATTGTGCACTTTCCTGCAAAATGATTGTTCCTAAATTGACATCTTCTTCTACTGAAACAGTCTTTGCGATACTTTTATACCCAATAAAGCTTATGGTAAGGTTGTAAGTCCCCGAAATTACTTTTACTATAAAAAAACCATTTTCATCGGTTGTTGTGCCTGTTGTACTTTGATTATCTTCCCTGGTCAAGATCACATTTGCGAAGGGAATAGCGCTATTTTCTGTTACGTCCATCACTTTTCCAGAAATTGACTGGGCATAAATAATAGCTGGAAAGAGCAGAAGAATTGAAAAGGCAAGTGTTCTCATTTTAGTTTTCATCTTATTTCATTTTGATGAAACAAAAGTGCGATAGGAATGTATTTTAGATGACCGATAACAGAAAGTCGAACGCATTTTTAGAAGAATAATGAGTTCGACTTTATATTAAAGACGTTCGACTTTAAGACAACGTCCTGATATTAAGTTGATTTCCTAAATTCGGTCGGTGTCTTTCCTGTATGTTTTTTGAAAGCAGTATTAAAGGAAGATTTAGAATTAAAACCAACTTCATATAAAATTTCTAGGATGGTTTCTTCTTTTTTTACCGGGTTTGCTAAGATGTCCATGGCTTCCCGGATGCGATAATCATTTATAAAATCGAAAAAATGTTGGTTTAAGTTCTGATTGATTAAAATGGATAGATCCCTTGAATTCATTTCCATCTGCTCAGCTAAATTTTTAAGAGATAAAGACGGGTTTAAATAAGGTTTTTCTGTTGCCATATAATGTTTTAACCGCTGAATTTCGTTGTTGTAAAGTTTATAGTTCTCACTTTTATCTACATCAACTAAGTTATGGGCTAAGGATATTTTAGAATCTACCCCGCTAAATAGATTGGGATAGCGTAAGGCTTTCAAAACATACCAGCACACAATGCCTAAAACAAATAAAGCAACAATAGTCTGGGCAATTTTGAAAACATCACCTTCCCCAATATACTTTAAAGTATTCTTGATTAATGCTACGCCATACAGTAATGAAGTAAATAGTAAAAGCTGAAACAGCCATTTATAGGTTTGTATCGTATTACTGGAATAATTTTCTAAAAATATATTTTTGGCTTTATTTAAAACAATGAAGCCGGCTGTTAGATAGATTATTGCTTGAAGGTGAAGTGAAATATGAAAAAAAATTATTTCGGGAATATTGTTGTAATCCGCAAAAAGTTCTAATTTTTGATTTGTGTTGCTCAAATAAAACCTCGGTATCAATATTAGATTTGCAATTAAATATGGTAGAACATG
This sequence comes from Salinimicrobium marinum, assembly GCF_014651535.1. GTDB lineage: Bacteria > Bacteroidota > Bacteroidia > Flavobacteriales > Flavobacteriaceae > Salinimicrobium > Salinimicrobium marinum. The sequence continues at coordinate 225,695 of NZ_BMXB01000002.1, read as the reverse complement.
CCATAGGTGTTTCCATTTTATTCTGAAATCGGAAAAACAAACAGATAATATGTATAAATAAAATATTGGCATTGGTAAATAAGCCAATAAATCTTTTGCTATCAGCAGATTATGCAGCAAATTATTAGGTGTGTCAAAAAAAAGGTACATAAACCAACTGCTGAATTCCAGGGCATTGAGCACTAAAAAGGAGGCAAAAAGTTTGTTGCTGATCTTATTTTTGGATTCAACAGAAGAAATAAAAACGGCTAAAAGTAAGGCAATAAAGGTGGAGATTATCCCTGCTATTGTTATTAAATCAACTTCTCTCATCTAATCTCTAAAAGTTTTAGAAATCAAATGTACTTTTAAATCTTGTTTTTACAATTGTAGTAGGTTTTGTTATTCAGAATTTTATTTCAATGAAAAGTTGACTTTAAAAGAAAACAAGAATAGTATTTTCGACTAAAACTGGTTAATCAACGCAGAATCAGGTTAAATGAACTTTCACCCCATTTTCATGCACTCCGCAAAAGCTCCGTTTCAGGAAAAGTGGTTCGCTAGAAAGGTCTTGGACACGAGCCAAAAAAGATCAATAATTTCGTGTAGAAGAATGAACGAAAGACTTTTTTTGACTTCAACCCGCTGTTCGGCACCAAGAAGAAAATTTCGTTTCAAAAGTAGCGTTATCCGAAACTCAGTATTTGCACCTGGTTTCAGACGCCTTACCTTTTGATGTTCAAGGAACAGGATTTGAAATTAGCGGCCTGGATAAAGCCGCTTTGCTGCGCTCCGCTTTTTATAAGGCCTTCCTAATTTCAAATCTTGATATGTAGGGCCACATCAAAAGGTAATGCAGACGGCTCTGAAAGAAGTAAAAACAAAGGCAGTAGTTTTTCTTTTCGGCCGTTGTATTTTTTCAATTAGAAATAGCTCGAAGTAATCAAAGGAAAATGCACCGGGTAAAAAAAGTAAATGTTTCTAATTCTTGTTTAACTGCCAACATTTTTAAATATTAAGTTGTCAGGGAAAAAATTGTCCAATTAGGAAGCTGGTAAATAGTGTAAACAAAATTGCTTATATTTACATAATGGATAACTTCTTAAAATATAAGGGCATTCACCCGGGAATTGTTATAAAACGTGAACTGAAAAAACGTTCTATAAAACAGCGCCCTTTCGCTATATCTATACAAGAACATCCGCAAACCTTGAACGCCATTACCAATGGGAAAAGAAACCTTAATACAGCCCTAGCACTAAAAATTGAGGATAAACTAGGTTTGGAAGAAGGTACGTTGGCAATCTTACAGACTTATTACGAGATAGATAAGGAAAAAGAAAAGCTTGAATCAAAAAAACCAAATTTATCCTTACTTAGAAAATCATTGTTTTGGGATACCGATATAGATCAGATCGATTGGCAGAAGCAAAGTAAGGCAGTGATAAGAAGGGTTTTCGAGCGTGGAAATGAAACAGAGAAGAACGAAATCCTTCGCTTTTATGGCAGGCAAAAAGTAAATACCATATTAGGTTCAATTCCGAGAAAACCATATACTGTTTCAATCAAATAGCACCAAAGATGCTTTATTACAATACAGTGAATCATTTGCTTCGTGACAGTCTGATTAATCTTCTGGCTGCGAAGGAATTCAGTATGTTCAGATTGGTTGGTGGCACTGCATTGAGCCTGCAGATCGGTCATCGGCAGTCGGTCGATATTGATCTTTTTAGCGATATTGAGTACGGCACCATTGATTTCGATGTAATTACCGATTATCTAGAGGTGAACTTTCAGTATGTGTATCACCTGTCGATGCAGCCAGCAATGGGAAAATGCTATTTTATTGGAGAAAATGCCGCTAAAGCTATCAAATTAGATATTTTCTATACCGATACCTTCATTCAACCAGCACTCGTAGAAGACACGATACGTATGGCTACCCTGGAAGAAATTATCGCTATGAAAGTGGATGTCGTACAACGTGGAGGACGTAAGAAAGACTTTTGGGACCTGCATGCGCTTTTTGACTCATATAATATGGAACAAATGTTACAACTGCACGAAATACGGTATCCTTATAGTCACGATAAAGAGCTAATACTATAAAATTTTACTGAGTTTACGGAAGCGGATAATGATTTCGATCCTATCTGTTTAATGGGAAAATATTGGGAATTCAATAAAGATGATATCCAGGGCATTGTCTCCGATTATATGCGGAAAACAGATCTCTGATGAAAAATGTGATCAATAACCTTCCGGAGTACCCACTGTTGATTTTTTAGGTACTAAAAAATCAACAGTGGGATCAGGGAAGATCCATTTTGCTGACACTGGTGAGACTACATAGGGAACATCCTTAACCAGAAATTCCACGGACTGATTTCACAACCCCCTTCCTGAACGAACATCAGTATCAACTTTTTCATTCAGGAAGCTTACCACTTCGTCAATAAATTTCATTTCAGCAAATGGAAGTAATTTTATAACAATGCCAATGACATCTGCAATGTTATATTCCGGATCGGTGATATAGGGTTCTTCTGAAACATGAAGGCCATCAAGGGCTTTCTTTGAGGTTTTGAGCAGATGGCAATAAGGTTGACCAGTTCTGAGTAATTTGAAGCCAACCCACAGGTCATATTGATCCCTTGTTTAGGGTCGATCATTTCTATATGCGTGGCTTTAAGCTCATGGAGTTTTTTGACCAAATGTTTATTTTTCATTTTAATTGGTTTTAGAATTTTATCTGGCTTGTTTCTCTCCAGAGTTGTTGAGATTATCACCAAATTCTTGAAATATTATTTCTTTGATACGGTCCATACAAACCATTTGGTCAGTAGGTAGCAGGTCAATGGCCATTTCCAGAACCAGGTTCACTGTGGCGTCTTTTGTAATATGGGTGAACTTCTTTGAACAGAAACTTCCCTGTCCTTCCAATGCAAACACACAGACTTCCAGCAATGCTCGGATCCTCATTAGGTAGTCTTCATGATCCTCTACAGTAAACCTAATCTGCTTTAGGTTTTTCCGGCAGCCAGGGATAGGCTGCAGTCCTTCATCACGATTCTTCAACAGTGCTTTTATCGCATTGTATTTCTTATTGTTTGCTTTTGTTTTCATGGGTTTTGGAATTTTAGTTGAGATATCCGTTCCTGAAGAATTGGTGCAACTTGTTCTTTAAATGAAAGGACGTTCTGATAAAATAGCTGTACTTCTTTTTTGCTGAACCTATCAGTGCTGCGGAACCGGAGATCGCTGGCACTTGTTTTTAATTGTCTTTTAAATCTTTCCTGGTGAAACAAACTATCCGGAAAAACCGATGCAGGAAGTCCGCAGCAGCTTTTACAAAGCTGGAAGAGGTACTGAACATTGAATTGATTGGGATGGTAATTAATGAAAGCATATAATATTCCCAGACAAAGCTGTTCAATTGTATTGCGAAGCATATAAGCAGCAACAAGGGGTTGATCAATGAACAATTGTACATTCTCCAGTAAACCCTCTGCAATGCCCAGACGGTTTCTGGTATAGGTAATGATGCCCTTATAATCAAGGTCAGGAAGGTTGTCTAGCTTTAGGCGGGCTAATTCTGGGGGTTCTCCATAGATCAACCAACCTGACCGGATTATTTTGTCAAAAAGATGCTTGTGTTCATTATTGGATTTAGCTATCTCTTTGAGACTGTAGCAAAGAAGAATTAGACCTATTTCTCCTTTAGATTGCTGGTAGACGATATCCGCAAGATTTGCACTGGAATGGGAAGGAATGTTCTCACCAATAAGCAATAGGTTTATTTGCCAATGTTGGTGGTTTTCACAATTTCCCTCTATCACCATATTCTGGATAGAATGACAATTGGATTCAAAGCCAAAGCAATAGACCGCTTCTAAATTCACGTGCTTTAATAGTGTTTGCAGCACATCGTTCAAAACTTGTTGAATAGTCTGTTGAACTTCTACCTTGTCTGTAGGATAAATTCCTATATTTGTTAATACCTTCATAATTTGATCTTGTTTTTAGTTCTTGTTGAAGGTAGAAAGATGCAGGGCCGTACCCTACCAAAGCACTTTGTAGAATACTTGAAAGTGTTTGTATTTTACCCGTGAGGGTAATTCGTAAAAGTTTTAGAAAGAGAAATCGTTATTTTTAAGTTATGACAACAGCAACAAAACCCCAACACATAGGCAGGAAGATAGCCCGGATTCGTGAACTGCGCGGAATGAAGCAGGAAACCCTTGCCGAAGAACTGGGCATTAGCCAACAAAGCGTTTCTCACATCGAAAAGAGCGAATCTTTGGAAGATGAAAAGCTAGAAAAAGTAGCTAAAGTTTTAGGTGTTACTAAAGAGGCTATTGAAAATTTTTCTGAGGAAGCAATTTTCAACAATATTCAAAATAACTACGAAGGATCAACTATAAATGCTGGACCTACAGTAAATCATCACTGTACCTTCAATCCTTTGGATAAATTGATCGAGGCTTACGAAGAAAATAAAAAGCTTTATGAGCGGTTATTGGCTGCTGAAAAAGAAAAAATAAGCTACATTGAAAATTTGCTGAAAAAAAATTAGTATTCATAATTGTGTATAAAAAGTTTAAACCATGAGTGATCTAACCAATATAAAAATTGCTTATGGTTTTAAATTTTATAGAATAGGCTTTCTGTGAACATTAGAAGAGAGAGGAAAAAATTAATTAATTTTCTTATTATATGTCTTGCATATAGTTGTCGTTTCTTTTTTGGCTCAATTTTAAATAATCGATATTAGAATAGATATGAGTTCACCGTTAATTTTTGAGTTTATCATGAGCTGAAAATCTATATCATGCTTATTCGGTTACCTAATCGGTTAACTTTTTTGTCTTTTCTTTCCCCAGATTTGAGTTTCCTGAATTTGTTTAAATAAGTACTAAAAAACAAAGGCGATAAAATCCATATCCACTCCACACTTTTTGTATCGCATCTCAAAACTACCTTGAATTTTCCTTAACAGATTTTCATAAATTGTTCTTTATAGATGTTGATTTTTCCTAAGTATTGTAGGAATTATTTATCTTAGAACTGCCACTTAAAAACGGCATTAAAACCAGATTTATGTCTATTCTGCCTAACAGACTTACGCGGTATCAAAAATTCCTGAGTTTTATGCTCAAGTATTGGAACAGTGACCTATTAAACGAAACAACATCCAATGCCCTGGAAGGTGAATCTGCCGGAGAATTCTCCGATTATGACCAGTCTCCCGAAGAGCTTGTAGATGATCTTAAAAAAATGGGACCTACTTATATCAAACTGGGCCAGCTGCTTTCAACACGTCCTGATTTGCTTCCTGATAATTATTTAGAAGCACTCACAAGTCTACAGGATGATTTGCCCACCATACCCTATGAAAAAATCCGGGAAATAGTGGAGGATGAATTAGGAAGCCGGATTTCGAAAGCGTTTAATTGGTTTCAGGAAGAACCACTGGCAAGCGCTTCTATAGGTCAGGTTCACCTGGCAGAACTGCGTTCTGGTAAAAAAGTCGCGGTAAAAATTCAGCGTCCGGGAATCAGGAAAAAATTTCTTGAAGATCTGGAAACTTTAGAGGAAGTGGCAGGGTTTGCAGCAAATCATACTGAAATAGGAAAACAGTATGCATTTGACGATGTTCTTGCGGAACTTAAAAGGATCATGCTGCATGAACTGGACTATCTAAGAGAAGCAGAAAACCTGGTAACCCTTGGAACTAATCTCAAATCGTACAGAAGATTACTGGTTCCTCAACCAATACCTGACTATACTACCTCGAAGGTTCTTACCATGGAATATGTTCAAGGCAAGAAAGTGACCAGCGTCTCCCCTTTAAGAAAATTAGAGGAAGACCACACAGCCCTTGTTGATGAACTTATTGAAAGTTATTTAAAGCAGATTATCTCTGATGGTTTTGCCCATGCTGACCCTCATCCCGGAAATATCCATTTAATGGATAACAATAAGATAGCTCTTATGGATCTCGGTATGGTGGCACAGTTCACAAAAAAGATGCAGGAGTATTTGCTCAGGCTACTCATAGGACTAAGTAAAAATAACGGTGAGGAAATAACGGATATCTTACTGGAGATGAGTGAAAGATCAGAAGTCAGTACAGAGAAAGAATTTCGTAGACATATAAATACTATGATCAATGACAGCAGGAATAGCACTGCTCAAGATATGCAAACCGGGAAGTTGTTGATTCAAATGAATCGCAGTGCCGCTCTTAATGGGATACATCTTCCTGTTGAAGTAAATATCCTTGGAAAAATCCTTTTAAATATGGATCAGATAATTCTGGCCCTTTCCCCGGGATTCGATCTAAAAGATGCAGTAAGAAGGCATGTAACGAAAATTATGCAAGATAAAATGGTAAATGAACTTGCTCCGGAAGAAATGTTCTCAGCACTACTAGAGTCCAAGAAACTTGCAGAAAATTTACCAGAACGTATAAATAAAATCACAGAAAATCTGGCAAATAATGATTTCAATATAAAAATTGATGCACTAGATGAAAAAAGGCTCACAGATGGTTTTCAAAAAGTGGCCAACCGTATAACTTTAGGAATTATTATTGCAGCCATGATTATAGGAGCAGCCATGATGATGCGAGTTCCGTCACCCTTTATGATATTTGGATATCCGGGATTAGCAATTATCTTCTTTTTAGTGGCAGCTATTGGAGGAATTGCTCTTAGCTATACAATCCTTTTTAAGGATGAATAGTCACTGAATAATATATTAAGAAATATAGGAGCCTCTTCTGAGAAAGGATAAAAAGATGTAGTTTTGAACAAAAATTAATATGTTTTCATTTTTTCAAAAGAAAGTTTTTTTGAAGGATCATTTAAATGGTCTTGTAGATATTCATAATCATATTTTACCTGGAATTGATGACGGTGCTGCAACGGTAGAAGATTCCCTTGCTCTCATTAAAATGTTTTCAGAATTGGGCATAACTGAATTTATAGCAACTCCGCATGTAATGAATGACTATTATCCTAATACTCCTGAAACAGTCCATAAGGCGTTGGAAGAAGTGAAACTGGCTTTGCCCGAAGCAGGTTTGAACAACATAAAAATAAAAGCTGCAGCTGAATATATGATGGATCAATCTTTTCTTGAAATAATTGAAAAGGAAAAATTACTGACCGTTGCGGAAAATTTTGTTTTGGTAGAAATGTCTTATTTTCAGGCACCCATCAATTTAAATGAGATTCTATTTCAAATACAAACGAAAAAATATCAGCCTATCCTTGCTCATCCCGAACGTTATGCATTCTATCATTCTAAGGACCTGATAAAATATGAAGAGTTAAAAGATCGTGGTTGCCTATTCCAGTTAAATCTACTATCCATTACCGGTCATTACGGAAAAAACATTCAGGAAACAGCTTTCCAGCTTCTGGATCGCAATATGATTGATTTCATAGGAACCGATACTCATCAAATGCGGCACCTAGACAAACTATTAGAGATAAAAATGTCTGAAAAAAGAATAGATCAGCTAAAACCTATTTTTCGTAGAACAACAGAAACTTTTAAGCCTTTTTTCGATTAAATAATCTATCGATGAGGGATTTCTTCTCATCATCGGCGCCATAGCCATAACCGTATCCATATGAATAACCATATTTGGCGCCATAAGAGAACTTCGAGTAATCCACATCATTTAAAACTATTGCCACCCCTTTTAATTTTCCTTGCTCCCTCAAATCCTTAGGAAAGTCTAATAATTTTTTTTCAGTATAGCCTGCTCTTGTGATATACAATGTAGTGTCAGCCAGAGGGCTTATAAGCAATGTATCTGTAACAATCATTGTGGGCGCTGTATCTACAATTATATAATCATAGTTATTTTTTTCACTTTCGATCAATTTCTCCATTCTATTGTTCATCAATAACTCAGCAGGATTAGGAGGGATTGCACCTGAAAGTATTAAATCTACAGGTATATCGCCCTGATTAGTTGGAGTGATTACATCGTTGCTGTTTAAATCATAGTTATACAAATAGTCTGATAATCCTTTGGCTCCAACTGTGGCTCCTGTAAATTTGTGAAGCTTTGGATTCCTAATATCTGCACCTATAAGAAGCACACTTTTACCTGTACTGGCAAGCGTACGGGAGAGATTATAAGAAACAAATGTTTTGCCTTCTCCTTTAATTGTCGAAGTAATAAAAATTACTTCAGCCTTTTCTTTGTTCCTAGATTGCACGAGGTATGCAAGGTTCGTACGTAATATTCGGAAAGATTCAGCCAATGGAGAACGATCATTAACTTGAATAATGTCGTCTCCTTCAGGTGAAACTTTTGGGATTTCTCCCAAGAAAGGTATGTGCTTGTTCAATTTTTGTAGATCCCCTTTATGGTGCACTTTCGTATCGAGGAAATTCTTCACAAAAACAACCAGTAAAGGAATAATAAAACCAATTAAAAACCCACCCAGGAGGATGAACCAGGGTTTGGGATCCACCGGAGTGTTTTCTGAAAAGGCAGGATCAATAACTTTTGCAACCGGTGAGGTTGCAGCTGAAGAAATTGCCGATTCTTCGCGCCGCTGCAATAGAAAAAGATATAACTGTTCTTTTATTTGTTGTTGACGCACAATATTTCTCATACCCTGCTCCAAACCTGGAAATGCACTGAATTCACCCTCTGCCCTTTGACTCCGTTGATCCAGTTCTCTAATCCTAATTTGCAATGAATTAATAGTACTTTCAATATTATCTAAAATATTACTCCTCAAAGCATCTATTTGATCGGTCAAAGTTTGAACTACTGGATTTCTTTGGGTGGATGTTCTTAAATATTCATTACGTTCCAGAACTAAGGTATTATAATTGTTAATTCCCCCCGCAATTCCAGCTTCCTGAACACCAACTCCTGAAGGAAGTAACCGGTAAGGGTCTGAAGAAGTTAATGTTTCTCGAATTGACCTGATAATCATCAACTGAGTCTCCAAAGTAAAGACTTCCTGTTCAGCTGAGGTCGATTGTGTAATATATTGTGATGCACCAGCATCAACGCTTAAAAATTGATTTTCCTGTTTAAATTCAGCTATGTCACTTTCAACTGAATCAAGTTCTCCCGTTATTCTTTGCAACCTATCCTGGATAAATGCTGCAGTACTCTCTGATACTTGTCTTTTATCTGCCATTCCATCAAAGTTGAAATGCTTCATCAAAGTGTTTAGAAAATCCTGTGATTTTTGTTTTACTTCCCCTGTGACAGATAAAGCAAGAATATCTTCAGCTTTACCCCTGGAGGAAATTTCCATTTTGGATATATAATCATTGGCTATTTTTCGTAAAGGGGAAATCTGAATATTTACAGTGTTGTTATTGCTTAAAGAGCCCCCTCTAGGCTCGATAAAAAACTCCAATTTTCCAAGCTTTACAATTTCTCCGAATTTATGCACCTCGTCATATTCAAAAGATTCTTCCTTTAGTCGAAAAGTGGTTTCAGATTCTGGAGTCACTAATAAATTTCCCGAAGCAGCATGAACAATGGAGTCGGAACTTAAAAACTGAATCACCACAGAACTGCTCTTATATGCTTCTACAGCAATTACATTTCCTTCATTAAAATAAGAAACATTCAGGTCCAATTCATTTACAACATTCTCTACTAAACGTTTAGATCGAAGGTTTTCAATATGGTTCTGAATCCCTGAGTCATCTGTAGTCAAAATTCCCCCACCGGGAAGAGCTCCAGAAATTCTTTTCTGCTCATCCTGCAAAATCATCATTGAAGCCTCTGTACGATACTCAGGAATAGTATACCTGTTATATAAAAAAGCAAGGAGCAAACCCAAAAGACTACCAAAAACCAGCCATTTCCAATGAGCTAAATATTTATATATTTCTGCTTTAAGATCAAAATTAGATTCTTCTGCTTCAGAAAATTCCTGTAATTCTTCCATATACTATTATCGAGTAAATAATATGACGAGGCTTAATGCTGTTGTGAAAATGGATACAAGTCCTTGCCAACTGTTGATAAATCCTGCAGACTTCACTGTCCTATAAGTAGGTTCAACGTATACTATATCATTCTGTTTTAAAAAATAGTAAGGGTTCTCAAAAATATCAACATCTGTTAAATCTACCCTCCCATAAGATTTTTTACCATCGTGATCCCTTATAACTAGAATATTTTCCCTCTTTCCATTGTAGGAGATATCCCCTGCCATAGCAATAAGTTCGGGCATTGTGATACGCTCATTGGGAACCTGAACAACCGAAGTCCCTGTTTCTCCAAGGACTGTAATCCTAAAATTAATAATTCTCACCCGCACAACCACATCAGTAACATACTCTTTTAATTCTTCAGTAAGAAATGTTTCAAGCTCTCGCCGAGTTTGACCTTCTACATTTAAATTTCCCAAAACAGGAAATTTAATAGTTCCATCCACTTCTACTATATACCCCATGGGACCTCTATTCTGGCCGGCACTTCCACCTCCCCCACCAGACTGCCTGTTCACCTGAAACTGGAACGGTGCAGCCAGATCTTCATTGAACGAGGAAACTTGAATATCCAACACATCATTCACTTCTATTCGAGGCTCAAAATGCTCAATGGCCTCCATATCATCCAATTTTTCAAGGTTTTGAAAGTACACTATTTCGTCTTTTGTAGCACAGCTGCTTAAAGAAATGATTACAATAATAATTAAAAAAATATTCTTCATATGTTAGGGTAACGTTCAATGAGATTGGATTATTCTCCAAAGTTTTTTCTAAACTATTTTTCTCTGTATATTCTTTTTCTCCAAATTAATAGAATCCAGTTTCTCAAAACTAGAGTTATTGCTTTTAAATTCCGGAACGAGCTCTTTAAGTTTAGCCACCACTTTCCTGCTCTTCAGTTTATTTGCAGATTTCACTATTTTTTCTACTGAAAGACTTATATATTCGTAATCTCCTACTTCATCCTGGGCAATCATTATCTTTTTGTGATGAGTAGGTAAAGTTTTACTTTTATCACTTAAAAGTTCCTCATATAATTTTTCACCAGGTCTTAACCCAGTGATCTTTATTCCTATCTGCTCATGAGGCGTAAAACCTGCTAGTTTGATCATTTTAATAGCCAAATCCATGATTTTTACCGGCTCCCCCATATCAAAAATGAATATCTCTCCACCATTTCCCATGGCTCCTGCTTCCAACACTAATTGGCATGCTTCAGGAATGGTCATAAAGTATCTAATAATATCAGGATGGGTAATGGTTATAGGTCCTCCTTTTTCTATCTGTTTTCTAAATAAAGGAACAACAGATCCATTTGATCCCAAAACATTACCAAACCTGGTTGTAATGAATTTGGTACACTTTTCATTTTTTGCTTGATTATGATATAAGGACTGAACATACATTTCAGCCGCACGTTTGGACGCACCCATTACATTGCTAGGGTTTACAGCTTTATCCGTCGAAACCATTACAAAATGACCTACATTAAATTTCACTGCTAAATCTGAAAGGTTTCTTGTCCCAGCTATATTCACAAAAACAGCTTCATGAGGATTTTCTTCCATAAGAGGCACATGTTTATAGGCAGCTGCGTGATAAATGACATCAATACTTGATTTCTCAAACAGCAACTCCAGACGCTTTTTATTGCCTACATCACAAATAATAGGTTTAAAATGTAAAGAAGGGAATTTGGATTGAATTTCAAGCTGCAAATTATGAAGAGGTGTTTCTGCCTGGTCCAAAATTAGCAACATTTTAGGCTCATATTCCGCTACTTGCCTTACAATTTCACTACCTATAGAACCAGCTCCACCTGTCACAAGTATCGTTTTTCCTGTAAGTTGTTGTCTCTTATTTTCTTTATTCAGCAGAATCGGTTCTCTATCTAACAAATCCTCAATCTGCAGAGATTTCACCTTATGTGAGACAGCCTTTTCATCCTCATAATTTGATACTATAGGAGAGTTAAATACCTGTATGTCATTCTCCAAACAATCTTCTACAATTACCAATTTTTCTTCCGCAGTAAGTGTATGTTCAGAAAAAACTACGGCGGATGCTCCAAGAAGCTTTACTTCTTCACTTAATTTAAAGCCATTATATATCACAGGTTTGTCAAGAATTCTAATATTCCTCCTCGTTCTATCATTAGTAATAAAACCACGAATATTGAATCTTTTAGGGTGCTCTATTTCTAATGCACCGGCAACAGAGATTGCATTCTCATCAGCTCCAAAAATTACAGCCTGCTGCAACTTTTCGGATTTCTGTGCCCGTTTAAAATATTCATAGACCTGCTTTACACTTAATCTAAATAAAAACAGCATAGAGAAAGAAAACAGGAAATAGAAAATAAGCCCAGCAACCAAAAAAATCCTCTCTCCAATGATTGCTTCAGTAGTGTAATTGAGTAATAGAAGAGTCACAAATGTACTGAAACTGGCTAACAATAATTTTAATGCATCAATATATGATGAGTGTCTAATCAGTCCTGCATAGGTACGGTATATAAAAAAGAAAATAATGTTTACAGCCAGGATTAGTAATATACGTTGAGACAAGGTAAGAAGAGTATAAAACATGTCTGTAAGATCTCTTAATGCCAGAACCGTTAAAAGGTTAGCCAATAATATAATAAATATATCAATAGCTAAAATTGCCCAACGAGGCAAATATTTTATATTTCTAATATCTAGCTTATTCTCCTGAGCTAAAATTTGTTGCAGGGCGTAATTTAGTTTCTTACCCATTATATCTCTCTTTTCCTAATCCTCATACTGCTATACCTCTTTCAAAAAGCCATTTATTGCATCACCTATTCGTTGCATTTCCTCTTGTTCCAAATTTGACCCTGAAGGAAGACATAAACCAGTGGTGAATGCATTTTCAGCTATACTTTCCCCATAAAAAGGTGCATCTTGAAAAACAGGTTGTAAATGCATAGGTTTCCATAGGGGACGACTCTCAATATCCTCTATTTCCAAAAATAACCTTAGTCTCTCGCGGTTTAGTTTTGGATTGGCATTTCCTTTTATAGTTATCACTGTTAACCAGTGGTTACAAAAATACGTATTTTTAGGTTCACTATATACTTTTACCCCAGTTTGATCTTTAAATAACCCTTTGTAAAAGTCATTGATGTTCCGCCTTTTTTGTACATGGTCATCAAGCACCTCCATTTGCCCCCTACCTATTCCAGCACAAACATTGCTCAACCTATAATTGTATCCTATTTCACTATGTTGATAATGCGGAGCCTGATCCCTGGCTTGTGTGGCGAGGAAAATAGCTTTTTCTTTTTTTCCAGCATCTTTAGTAACCAAAGCACCACCACCAGAAGTGGTAATTATCTTGTTCCCATTGAAAGACAATATGGAAAGGTCTCCAAAAGTCCCACATTTTTGGTTCTTATAAGAACTTCCTAAAGCCTCCGCACTATCCTCAATTACTGGAATTTCATACTTTTTGGCAATGGAATGGATTTCATCAACTTTATAAGGCATACCATATAAATGAACTCCTATAATTGCTTTTGGTTTTTTACCTTTTTTGATCCTATCCCTTATTGCTTTTTCTAAAAAGTAAGGACTCATATTCAAAGTTTCCTCCTCACTATCCACAAAAATCGGCGTGGCACCTAAATAAACAATAGGATTTGCCGACGCAGCAAACGTAAGACTTTGGCATATTACCTCATCTCCTCTCTGCACGCCCAGCATGATCAATGCCAAATGCAGCGCAGCGGTACCGGAACTTAATGCTGCAACTTTGACACCTTCGCCCAGATAATTTTCCAAATCTTTTTCAAACCCTACTACATTGGGTCCTAATGGAGCTATCCAGTTTTCTTCAAAGGCCTTATTAATATATTTTTGTTCATTTCCTCCCATATGCGGAGTAGAAAGCCAAATTTTTTTATGACCCATATTATTTCAAGTTTTTATTATTCTACCTGGGTTTCCCACTACCGTGACATAATCGGGAATGTCTTCAATAATTACTGCACCTGCCCCCACAGTGACCCATTTTCCTATCGTTAGCCCCTGAATCACAGAAGAACCAATACCGATATGGCTCCCCTCTCCAATTTGGACGTCTCCCGCAATGGAGGCATTTGGAGAAATATGTACGTAATCTTCCAATATCACTTCATGCTCAACAACAGCTCCTGTATTTATTATACAATGTTTCCCCACTTGAGCTTCTGAATTTATAGTGGCATTGGCCATAATGACTGTGCCGTCACCAATTTCAGCAGAAGCTGAAATAACTGCAGAAAGGTGTGAAATGTAAGGATGCACCCCTCCTTTTAAAGAATCTGCCACTTTTTTGCGTATTCTATTATTTCCAATCCCAATGACGTTCAATTTGCTTTTCAACATTTCCTCTGTGGGATAATTTACTACTTCATAACCCAATATACTTTTAATCTCCGGGTTATCATCAAAAACATAATCTATCTGTCCATTTTTTGACTTGACAATATCAATTATAACTTTGGTATGACCACTGGCCCCATATAAGTTCATTCCTTAATTCTTACCGTTAAAAGGTTCTGTTGTTGCCGTATTTGCGGCATTTATACCTTCAGATTTAAAAACTTTTTTAATTGTCATATATAAAATTTTGATATCTAACGCAAAGGATAAATGGTTCACGTACCATACATCATATTCAAACTTTCTGTTCCAACTTATTGCATTTCTACCATTTACCTGTGCCCAGCCTGTAATCCCAGGTCTCACCAAATGCCGTTGTTTCTGGAATTTTGTGTACAATTTCAAATATTCTGGCAACAATGGCCGAGGTCCCACTAAGCTCATATCTAATTTAAGAACATTGATAAGCTGCGGAATTTCATCAAGGGAGGTTTTCCTTACAAATTTTCCAACAGCCGTTAATCTTTTAGAATCAGGAAGCAGACATCCTTTTGCATCCTTCGCATCTGTCATCGTCTTAAATTTGATTATCCTAAACAATTCCCCGCTTTTACCCGGCCTCACCTGAAAGAAAAAAGGATTACCTTTATTGGCAAATCCTAAAACGATCACTACTAGAACAAAAAGAGGGGAAAGAAAAAAAAGTCCTATTAGTGCGGCAGTAAAATCAATAAGGGGCTTTAGTATTTTTTGGTACACAAATCTACATTTGACCACAAAATAAGGGTTTTCCAATATAATATTCAGGTAAAATTTTGTTAAAGAACAAAATTCAATCATGAAATTCCGCCTCTAATAATAGATGATTAATGGACCATCAACTAAATTTTTTTTCACCCAAATATTTTTCCTGAAGTTTATATTCTTCTAAAAGTAGTTGCCAAAAAATCTCACGTTCAAAATTATCTGTGATCTTTTTTCTTGCGTTTTTTTGTAGCTGGGTTCGCCAGGATTTATTCTCCACCATTTTCCGCATTGCACCCTGTAATGCTGACCTATCTTTAACCGGAATGACCGTTCCATTCTTCCCCTCCTCTATTATCTCATTACAGCCATTAATATTTGTGACTATTGCAGGTAACCCCATTGCTCCAGCCTGCATTACCACATTAGGAAATCCCTCCCTATAACTAGGAAACGTCAAAACATCTGAAACCATCAAATATGGCCTAACATCCTCTTGGTAACCCACTGTAAAAATCTTAGGACAACTATTAATCAATCTTAGCGATGTTTCACTAATAGGGTCCAGCTCCTGTTCAAACGGACCAACAAGCAGCAAAGAAATATTCCCGTGAATTTTCTCGAGCTCTTCAAAGGCTTGTACCAATTCGTTTATCCCCTTGTCTGCAACTAATCTGCCCACAAAAATAAACACGGTGTCATTTTCTGGAATTTTTAGTCTTTTTTTAAATTCAGCCCTTTCCTCCTCGCTATACTGCCCGGGATTAAAATAATTAGTATCGATTCCGTTAGAACTTCCTTTACCCAATACCTTCAATTTATTTTCGGATGTAAATTTTTCGTCCAAAATGATTTTATAGAGTCCTTCAGAATTTGGGTACACTTTTGTAGCACAGGCATACGTTAGTTTCTCCACATTGTTCAAAATGCGTCGCTTTGCACCTGTGGTTTCCATGAGCGGCATACCAGCAACTGTATGCAACCTAATTGGTACACCGGCCATTTTAGCCGCCAACATCCCGATAATTCCAGCTTTTGGAGTATGTGTATGAACAATTAAAGGCTTTTCTTTCCTGAGGAAAGAATATAGCTTTAAGAGGGCTTTAGTATCCAATAAAGGTGTGATTTCCCTGGTCATCCCAACATGGAACGTGTCCACTTTATTTTCCTGTCCATATTTTTCCAGACGTTTCTTTTCCGCAGAAACAGCAGTAACCTCATAATTATTTGACATGAAAGTTAATTGTCCTTCCAGAAGCTTTTCAAGCGAAAGTGGAATGGTGGTAATCCTTATTAATTTAGCCATGGTTTTAGATAATCAACAAATCTAGAATTTTAAATTATCACAGAACCAAAAAATATGTTAATCGGTTTTCTTTATTCCTCAGAAACAACTGCCCTTCTCCTAGGGAAAAGGGCAGCACTACAAGGTAATGCTGGAAAATAATTATATTTGTACCAATTAAATCCTCTATGAAAAAAAAACTTATAATATATGGTGTAGGAAAATATGCGGAATATGCCGCGTATGTCTTTGAGAATGATAGTGAATTTGACGTAGAGGCGTTTTGTATGGAGAAAGCCTATCTCGATACTTCTTTATTGATGGGAAAACCTATATTGGAATTTGAAGAGGTGGAAAACACCTATTCCAGTGATTTGTATTCAATTTTTATTGCGGTAGGAAACAACCAAACCCGCAAGAAGATATTTGATGCAGTCAGTGCAAAAGGTTTTGGTTTCGCCTCTTATATTTCATCCAAGGCACGAACGTGGGACAATTTGATTGTTGGAAAAAACACTTTTATAGATGAAGGTTGCGTTTTGCAGCCATTCACTAAAATTGGCGACAATGCCATTTTATTTACTTCAGATATTGGCCACCATACAATCATTGGAAACACCTCCTTGTTAAGCGGCTGTAAAACGGGTGGGAATGTAAATATTGGAGAAAACTGTTATATTGGTTTGAATGCTTCTATTCAGCAGAATATTACTTTGGGCAAAAACAATATTATTGGGATGGGGTGTGTCATAGAGACAGATACTCTAGAAGGATCTGTTTTTACCAACAAAGGGACGAAAAGAAGAAGTACTACCTATGACCAGGTTGCCGGCAGATTTCTAAAATAAGGCTTGATGGATTTCAACGGATTTTTGAACAAGTACCAGAAAAAAGAAGTTTATCAATACAAAAATACCGTAGGCCCAAATCCTTTGGTAAGTGTCTGTGTCCAAACCTACCAGCATGAAAACTACATTGAAGACTGTCTCAACAGCATATTGGGACAACATACAAATTTCGATTTTGAAATACTTCTGGGGGAAGATTGTTCTAATGATAGGACAAGGGGGATTTGTGTTGCATATGCAGAAAAACATCCAGGAAGAATAAAACTATTTTTGCACCATCCGGAGAACAAAATAAAGGTAGGAGATATAGTAACAGGCAATTTTAATGTTTTGTATAATTTATTTTCGGCCAAAGGTAAATACATTGCCGTTTGTGAAGGGGATGATATTTGGAAGGACCCGCTAAAATTACAAAAACAGACGTATTTCATGGAACAAAATCCAGACTACAGTATTTGTTACCATGAATTTCATTCGGTTGATGAAAATGGGGATTTTCTACCTTTATCTCCTGCTTCACCTCTTCGCAGTGACCTTTCCTGTCAAGAATTGAATTTTCCTTGGAAGCATCCAGCTACCCTTACTATCTTGTTCGAAAACATATTTAATACGATCCCAAAGGAAGTATTAAAAGTAATCAATGTGGATATTTTCCTTTACAGCCTCTTAGGGCAGAAAGGCAAAGGGAAATTCATAAATAATATTGAACCTGCAGCTTACAGGGTGCATCCTGAAGGGATTTGGAGTTCAACTACATCAGATACAAAGCTACTTTTATTGATCAATACATTTAAGGAGTTAGCCAATTATTACCAGAGGATAAATGAACCTGAAAAGTCCATTCATTTTCGGAATCGCATCTTTAAATTGTACCACAGTTCAATTTATAATTCCTTGCTATCGTTTAAATCAATTAAGGCTTTTCAACACCTATGGAATTATTCTAGTTATAGACTGAAAAAAGGTGAGCTATAAAAGGAAATTTATCCTAGTTTTTTCCCGACAAAACCCGTCATAAATTTCTTTATAAAAATCTTCATATTCCTTACTTACTGTTCGTATGTTGAATTTAGCACGTGCGTATTCCTGTGATTCAGCTAATTTTGTTTCCCAATCAAGTGAAAGGGCTTCCTGCATTCTTTTTTTCAATTCTTTCACATCCCCGGCAGTAAAGAAAAGCCCACCCTCCTCTGGAAAACATTCCCTGTTTTCTGGAATATTGGAAACTACACAAGGTATTTTGGCAAGTATTGCTTCTACGAGTGCCCCGGAAAGCCCTTCATAGTATGATGGAAAAATAAAATAATCAGCCAATGCCAAAAGGTGCGGTACATCCTCCCGATACCCCAACAAATAGATTTTATCTTGCAAATCCAAAGTATGGATCAAATCCTCCAGTTCTTTCCGAAGGTAACCTTCACCAGCAATCAAAAGCACAAGATTTGGCACCTCCTGTACTAGGTCTTTAAAAGAAAATACAAGGTCTCTCTGTCCTTTGCCCTTGTGCAGCCTTCCTACATTTAGAAAGACAATTTGGGAACTTAAAAGTCCCAGTTCCTGTTTAAAATTTATTTGTGGTTCAACAGAAATATCCTCCTTTTCAATTTTTCTCCCCCTATAAATTACTTTTACTTTTTCCCTTGGAACATTTAACGCGTGAAGATTGGTTTCCATAATTGCCTGTGAATTGCTAATTATATAATCCACTTTTGATATAGAAATCCTATCCCGAATTTGTGTGGAGAACAACTTGAGCCGTGACACAAAATCTAATCTCCCGTATCTGTTTTTACTATATGAATTGCTGACGAAACTTCCTACTAACAAAATGTTGGGAAAATGTTTTTTGATGCCCCGCGCCACCTTATCTGCTTTAAAAAGTGTGGAATGGATAATTTGAGGCTTTTCGATTTTCACAATGGGGATGACCAAAGCCCTAATTTTTTTAAATGTTGTTTTAGGTTCCAAATTAAGGGAATGAATTTTTATTCCATGCTTTTCAAGTATTGGTTTCATCTCATCACCTTTATACAAGTGGATAAAAACCGGCTCTACCTCCTTGAACTGGAGTGCCATTTGAGCCAAACTTTTTTCAGCACCATATCCCACCAAAGAATCTATTATATAAAGTACCTTCATTTAATAATGGTTAAATAAATGGTTTTAACGAGTGCCTTCAATTTTGATTTTCCACTTTCCCATGACTCCTTGTAATATTTTAAAGCAGCATCTTTCTCGCCCTTTTTCTCAAAAACATGTCCAATGATATAGGCCATTTGAGCTTTTTCTTTTGGGTGCTTTTCATACTCCTTTTTATGTTTTGCATATTGGTGAAGACCAGACTTCAACCTATTGTCGAGAGAATTACTTGTTCTTGAACCTGTATCAACATTATATTTCAAGAGGGGCTTATTGATAATTTTGATTTTAAGCTTATTCTCCCTGCTAATCCTAAATCCAAGCTCATAATTTTCCCCAAAATCCATAGCTGGGTCATATCCACCCACCTTCAAGAACAAAGACTTCTTATAGCCAACACTTCCTGCTAAAAAGGAAGCCTGGATATTGTTATAAAACCTACTAAGTTTTCTTGGCTTCCATAATTCTTCCTTGCCGTCTATAATCTTTAATACTTCCCAACAGACCAAATCATATTTCGAAATATTACAAGACTGCAAAAAATGTATTAGTTCTGGGTAAAACGTGTCGTCTGAATCCAGAAACACTATATAGGAACCCTTTGATTTTTCCACACCAAAATTTCTAGCAACAGCAACACCCTGGTGTGGCTGATAATAATATTTCACCCTTTCGTCCACCAAATAAGGCTCCAGCCCTTCCCCTGTTCCGTCACGGGATCCATCATCGATAATGATCAATTCCCAATCTTCATTTGTTTGGTCCAATACGCTCTTAATAGACCGAGAGAGACTGTCTTTTCTGTTATAAGTAGGTATAATAATGGAAATAAGCAAAATATTTTTTTTTAATTTACCTCTGGATACTTCTAAACTTTTCAGTATAGAAAAAATCACACTATCCTTTCTGCAATTTCACCATGTCCCGAAAGACGCTAGAATCCCTTAACAGGTCCTGATAAGAACCAGTTTGGGCAATTTCCCCATTGTTAAGGAGTACAATAAGATCAGCAGATTTTATGGTGGCAAGTCGATGGGCAATTATTACGATGGTGACCTTACCTTTAAGTTTCTTAATGTTGTCTTGAACAACAGCCTCAGTTTTTCCGTCAAGAGATGAAGTGGCTTCATCCATGAACAAAAAATCCACTTCTTTGTATAATTCCCTCGCAATGGCTATCCTTTGTTTTTGTCCGCCACTCAAATTAATCCCATTGCTACCAAGGTACGTTTCTTCTTGTTCTGGTTGCGCCATTACAAAATCATAAATTGAAGCCTGTGCTACAGCCTTCTTAAACTTTTCTATATTTTCAGGTGATTTTGGTGCCCAAAAGGTGATATTGTTAAATATACTGTCACTAAAAATCGGAACTTCTTGAGGGACGTAACCAATTTTGCTTCTGAAGGAATACAGTTCTAACTCTTTAATAGGTCTCCCATCTATGGAATAATTTCCTTCTGAAGGAAGCAAAAGACCCGAAACTATGCGCATTAAAGTAGACTTGCCCGATCCACTTTCACCTATAAAGGCAATAGTTTCATTCTTTTGAATGATAAGATCAATGTTTCTTAGCACAGGAGTTTGATCGTATTTAAAAAATACGTTTTCCAACTCCAATTTATCTTTAAAACAATTAAATTTAAACTTACCATTTCTCTCCTGCTGCTGCTCCAAATGTTCTGTGAATTGCTGAACTCCTTCCAGAGAACCTGAAAATCCAAGGAACAAATTCCATTGTTCCTGCATTGCCATAAAATAAGAGAGAGATCTATAAAGTAGCAGAAGACTTAAAAACATCAACGTGATGTCTTCAGCAAAAAACTGGAGCTGTAAATAAATTGCGATGACTACTACCGAAATAACGAGTGGTTCACGTAAAGCAATTAAAAAAGAATCAATTAACCCAATCCGCCTTTGGTCTTTTTCAAGTTCTACAATTTTACTTTTCAATTTTTCCCCATACATTAGGCTCAATCCAGTGGTTCTCAGGTAGTTGAAAAATGTGACCTTTTGAATCAACAATCCCTCAAAAACATGTGCTTGTGCCGTAAATCTGTTGGACAAAAACCGGGTACGACTATAAAAACTTTTAAAAACAAAATGTATACACAATCCACCTACGGTAACCATAAGTGAAAAAATAGGATCTGCAGAAAAAGCGAGAATGATATAAATAATTACAAGAACCCCATATTGAAAGGACTTAAAGAATATTTGAAAGGCGTGGGACACCCTCCCAACTTCCCCGCTGAATGTATTTTGAATTCTTCCAGCATCCATTTTGGCAAAACTTTCAAATTTGAAACCACTTAAAAGGTCTATGTTTGAAATCCTGATCCGGCGCATGAAATACTGCTGATAAAGAACTCTAAGATAGCCTTCAAAAAATTTCGCAAGACCCTTTAAACTGAAAAATGCAAAGATCAATATAAGAATGTTGGGAAGTGTCAACTGCATATCCAATACCTCCAACACAAATTCTGCAATAAAACCATCTCTAGAGACTTCGTCCTGTACTACTAACTTTAACAAAGGAATAAATAGTGCTAAACTTATACCATCCAATAGCCCTACCAATAAACTTAAAATAAAAGTAATGAAAACCCTGTATTTTAAGTAACGATAAAAATAAAAAAAATATTTGCTACTCTTATTTGCTATCAAAGCACTTTTTTAAATGGGTTAATTGTTCAAATATAAGTTAAAGTCACTGGATGAAGTGCATTGACAGTAGAAGCTTTGGATAAGCCAAAAAAAAATTATTTCAATTCCTAAGAATATTTTGGAATTGCTTATTCACCCCATCCATATTCAAAGATTGGAACCCAAACTCTTTATGGCATCTTTTGTAATGTTCCAGGAGCACCTGTAGGTCTTTTAAATTCTCCTGTGGATTACTGCCAAAGTTGTGCGGATGCCACCACAAATGGTAAATTTCTTCGTTACGGGCAGCATAGGTCATTTCAGATTTTATCCGGTCGATTTTTAATTTGTTAAGGATCTTATTATTGGAATATGGTCGTAACAGCCTACTCGCTTTTTGCGCAAGGGGTTTATCTTTCTCGGCTTTTAATGAACTTATGGAGTAGGATTTATTTATTGGTCCCAAGTAAGCATCCCCAGTCCTGAAAATTTTGTCTTTCAGCGAATCTTTTTGAGTGTCTTGCCAAAACCAATCTGTTGGGTTGGACCTCACATTTTCTATACCCAATTTTTTACAAACTTTAAGGTACTCACTGTTGAACTGGTTCCTGGGAAAAACCAGGGATTTTAATTCAATGTTCATTGCTCTTGCCATTTCAATGGATTTTTTGAGATCAACTTCAAAGGACTGCAGGTCTTGTCCCGGCTCTAAACAGTAATAATGGGAATACGTATGCGTACCAATTTCCTGACTGGGAGTGGCATTTATTTTTTCTATGATTTCTTTGGCAAAACAGTAGAATTCAGTTTCAGGAGACATTATTGATTCTCCATAAGCATAGGCCGATAAACCTTCATTTTGGTATTCCGGAAAATTTTCCGGAAAATTAGATTTCCATTCCTCCCAGGTGGAGTTAAAGAGCATCCCCACTGTAGCCCAGGTACATTCAATATTATACTCTGAAAATAAATCAAGAATTTCCGGAATGACTTCTCTTGTATTCTTGAAGTAAGAACTTTTCTCTTTGTAATCCACCTTATCAAATACTCCCCAGATAAGTTCTAGATCTAAAGAGATAACAAAAATTCCTTTTTTTTTCATAAATAATATTTTCAATCAGGCAAATCTAATAAAACCTTAAATTCAAGAAGGATTACCTGAACATTTTAATTTAACCTTAAGAAGATGTTACTTTAATTTTAAGATAATTAGGTAAAAATGTCAATAGTTTTATAAAAAAAAATTATGACACAATTTATTACATCCGTTTTCAGAATTCCTACAACAGTAAAAATCAATAACTACTTTCCACCCGCTCAAAAGTTCCTAATGTTTTTATTAGGTATTGATTTGCTTTTCATCGCATTACATGTATACAGTTTTTCTCTTCCTGTAACAGATGCAGGTACTCTGCAGTTAAGGCTCGACATGGATTTTGGATATGCTGAGATGTTTCAATATTTCCAATTTTGCACCAGTGCTTTACTACTTACAATTTTATTTTTCCGACAACGAAAAGGCATTTATTTAATTTGGAGCCTGTTTTTTTTAGTATTATTTTTTGATGATGCTTTTGCTTTTCACGAAACTTTTGGAGGAAACCTTGTTAACTTTTTTAACATCGAAGCAGCATTAGGACTTAGAGCCCAGGATTTCGGAGAATTAGCAATAGCAGGAATGCTTGGGGCTACTTTTGTTTTACCTTTTACACATGCATTATTTCTGGGTGAAAGAAAAACGAGGGAAGTCACTTTACACCTCATTTTAATAGTGGGAGTATTAGTATTTTTTGGTGTAGGAGTAGATATGGTGCATAGTCTCTTCAAGGATTTGCCAGGCTCAGGTGCACTTACTGTCATTGAAGATTCCGGAGAAATGATTTCAGGTAGTTTAATACTTTGCTATTGTTTATGTTTACATCTACGCCAAAACAATCTAATTTCAAGTATTACGAAAAAATGAAAATGGAGTAAAGTTATTCCTAATAAGTAAAAACCTCCAGTATCTCTACTAATTCAATCCTGAGAATTTTATTTTGATAAAATATTTTTTATATTTTAAAAATAAGTGAATATTTCAAAGTCTCGATTTTTAAAGAGTCGGGACTTTGTTAAATAGCTTTTCCTTCATAGGCATATTCAAAAGTAAGTCAAATTCCTCTTGAAGAAGCCAATAATATCCCGGTAAGTACCTCTTGTCGGGTATTTTTTTAGTGGATGTTTAATATCGAATGTTTTTTCAGGTATAATGGTTGGACTTTTAACCTTGGTTTTGGAGAACAAGGCATAGCTTTCCTAGGCCCCATCTTGGAATCCAAAAGCTCAAAGGAACGAACCAGTTCATCCCACAGGATTGCCAGATAGATCTTGCCCAAATCACCTTGCAAAAAGCGCTGGTAAAATGAATCAAATTGTTGAATAAAAGATGAGAAGGAAAAACTATGCTGAAAGTTGGAAATTCTTTGTATTTTGTATCTACGATTTAAGATTAAAACCCCGATTTTTGAGCTAGAGACTCGTTTTCGGGGTTTTATTATACTTAAATATAAGAATTAATTGCTTGATAATCACTATTTTAACGTACTTATGAATACGCCATAATAATCTGAAGCATCGATGCTAATGATACTCTAATCCTGGGCTCTATGCATGATTTCTTCTTTTCTTCTTTTTTGTAGCTTCTTAAGCTTAACCATTCTTTTATACTTCTTTTCTGCCATATAATAATAAATCACAAAAAACAGAAAGTACATCACCATCGACTTTTGGCGCATGATGATCCCCAGATTTGACATAACAAAAGTCATGGCCAGGGAAGTCATAAAAAAGACCACAGCACTCATTTTCACCAAGGCTGGGGATTTTTTAATAAAGGAAATAAAATCTTTTTTTAAGATTTTAAATGCTATAATAAGATACAAAAGGTTCTCTGCTGAAACAATTAACCCCAAAATACCGGGTGCATCAAAAAATAATGGTCTAAACCAGAAGGTAAACAACTTTACAGGAAGGGGATAACTGGCCATATCCACGCCAGAACCTGCATCCTCACTAAGCCCTTGAGACCTTGTGGAGGTGAAATCCTGGAAATCGCTCACCACATTCTCCGAACCTCCAAGATTTACTACCGCCAATACTTTATCCTGAATTAATATCAGTAATCCAATCATTCCAATAAATGCCCCCACCTTTTGGGCCATTGATATTTTTTTGTTCCCGCTCATAAAACCCAGGCCTGCCCCCACTACCATAAACATAAAAACGTGCGGCCTCACATGATAAGTTATTAAAGACCCCACTAAAAGGGTCAACCATCTTTTCTTCGGGGCTTTTAAGGCATATACAAACATCATAATTCCAAGAAAAATAACAGAGCCCTTCCCTAAAGATGAGGTCCAGAAATGCATGTTTGGCAAAAACATAAGTATAAACAGGAAATCGAACCGTTTAAACAATTTGATTTTTATTGGAATATTTTCTCTGAAAAAAATATAGGTGAAGATAAATCCTAGATAGCCAATCCATGCAAATATTACCATTACAACCACATAAGGTAAATCCATCCAATTGGTAAAAGGATACGCTATAAAATCAATAAAGGTAGTACTGGTACCGTAAAGGTCCAGCCATTCTCCTGTATAGGCGCGCGTATTCCGGTAGTAGTTTTTGGAGTCGGATGGATTATTTAAAGCATAGATATAGTAGGTCAGCCAAAATATAAGGTGATAAAAATATAACTGGTTCATTAAAGAAACAGAAAAAAACTTATGCCTGTTCTTAAAAAATCCAAAAATACTCTGGTTTACCAGATAAAGCACTAAAGCTAAAAATATCGCTCCTCCCATTTAAAATAACTCTAAATCCCCCAAGCTATAATTAAAATGGTTCAGATCCAATAAATAATTGAACTCCTCATTAGGGAGATTCAATTTTCTTACTGTCATCACGGGACCAAAATTCCCTTTTATAAAAAAATTACCTAAACCATCCTCATTGGCCATTGAAATAAAAGCTGTCCCAAATTTTTTAGCCCAATTGGAAATAATATTCTTGATCGTGCCATATGCCCCATCATCTCCAACCACAATTTCCACAATCCTTAATTCCTTGAAATAGGTATGCTCCTTTACATAACCTGCCATATAAAATGAAATATCGGCTATTACTTCATATTTCTGTAATGGGTTATCCTCATATCTCCATCTAAGATATTCATTTGATTTTGGGGTAAAATATTTAGCCTTCTTCACCTTATCTTCATTGGTAAGAGAGCACAATGTCTTAATATTTTGAGAAGGAGTTCTAATTTCTGTATTATAATCGGTTATCTTATTAGAGAACCAGTTTAACGGAAAAGTTGGTTGGATTTGCACTTTTAGCTTGTCAACTTTTTCCCACCCCATTTTCAGGTAACCCGGAAGGCTTAGGTGATTTGGGGTATTGAAAATAAAGTGTCCACCTTCTTGTTTTGCCAATTCTATTGCTTGTAAGGTCAGTTTTTTAAAAACCCCTTTTCCCTGGTGTTTCGGATGGGTTGCAGTATCAACAGCCCGGAAGGTGGTATGGATCTTATTTCCTTTTTGCCATTGCCAACGCATAAAAGCCCTAACTCCTATCATTTCCCCAGCTTCAAGAGCTACCAAGATCAATGATTTACCAAAAGGATTTTCAACATGCTTAAACCTCCAAATTTCTTCTGTTTTTTTTGAAGAAGTTTCACCGAGGCTTGCCTTGAGTACTTTTAATATTTCAGGAATATCCTTCTCTGTCCCTTCCCTTATCTCCATCTTTCTGACTAATAATTTGAATATTTCATTAGGTGTTGTCTTGTAAAACCGATTTAAAGTTTTTCCTAAACTTTATGAACCCATCTTATTATCAAATTAATTTTGATAATATGAACTATAATGACCTTCCAGTTGCTCCACCATTATTTTTAAGCTAAAAGCATCAACGACCCTTTTTCTCGCAGCAATTTTAAATTTTTCAAGTTTTGTAGGATCATCAAGTAAAACCTGAACCAAACCATTCAACTTCTCCCATTCTTCAACCTTACAGGTAAGCCCGGTTTCCCCATTGATCACCACCTCCTTGATCCCTCCGGCATCGGTGGCTACAACAGCACATTCCATACTCATAGCTTCTAAAAGTGCAACAGGCAAGCCTTCAAATGAGGAGCTCATCATAAAAATATCCATGGCTTCAAAATAGGGTTTTACATCTGTTTGAAGCCCGGGAAAAAAAACCTTTCCTTCCAACCCTAATTTTTTATGTTCTTCTTTGACCTCTTCTTCTAGTGGTCCCGCACCCACAATGATACCATAAACATTAGGATTAGATGTTTGTACTTTCGCAAAAACCTGAAGCCATTCTTTTAATCTTTTCTGAAACCTAAATACGGCTACATTACCCAAAACAACAGCTTCCCTCGGGAGATTTAATTTTTCCCTAATAGATGTGTCCCCTTTTCTCGTAAAAGAATCAGTATTCACGCCGTTAAGAAGGGTTTTCACTGGAACAGAAGGATTTATATTAATTTTTATGGAATTTGTTACATCTTCAGAAACCCCAAAAGCCATACTTTGATGGTTAAAAGTAGATTTATTGATTTTCTTTGTAACCACATGGTAACGTTCCTGCATATTATGTTCGGTATAAAGAACAGGGATACCGGTTTTTTTGAACACCAATCGACCTAAAAACCCTGCCCATGGCAGGTGGCAATGTATAAGCTCAATTCCTTCCCTTTTACAATAATCAATTACCTTATTGTAACGCAGGAAAAGTTGTATATTGTTTTTGGCATCCATACAGGTCACCTTTCCTCCTGCATCTTCCAACGCACCTACCATTTGATCCTTCCACGGCAAAAAATAGATATAATGAAATTCAAATTTTTGGGTGTCGTGGATTTTAAGGGTCTCAGGAAGCAGCATTTCTGCCCCTCCCCTGCCAAGGGATTTAATTATATGAAGGATTTTGATCTTGTGCATTAGTAATATATGATTATTGACCACAAATTTACTTGATTGCAGGTGGTCGACAAGCTTTTAATATAAATTAACAGCCTGGGTTATGAAAAAAGTATAGAAGATTTTCATGAACGAATTTCAGCATATATCTGCAAAAATTGTTTGGCTATCTCACTATTCCTAAATTTTTCTGAAACTAAATTGAATGCATTTTCAACTTTCTGTTTATCGGAATTTTCCAAGTCTTTTAAAACAGCATCTGCAAAGGAACTTTCATTGTTCTTCTCAATAAGGTAGCCAGTGTTGTTACTTAGTACTTCTGAAATACCACCCACGTTATACGCTACCACCGGTAAATTTTGATTCATGGCTTCTACCACAACAGCTGGGAGACCTTCTATTAGACTGGGTAACATAAAGATATCAGAAGATTTAAGGAATAAAGTTGGGTCCTCCACTTCCCCATGAAAATGAACCGAACCTTTCAGATCCAACTGGCTTACTTTTTGCTCAATTTTATCCCTTAAGATCCCTTCACCCACCAAATGAAGTTCTACTGACGGTTCATCATTTAGAATCCGCTGAAAAATATCCAATAGTCCATAATGATTTTTTTCCTTGGTGAAAGATCCAATATGGAGCAGCTTTTTTTTGTGTTGGGATTCTGTTTTAAAATGATCACCCCCTAAAAACCCTTTTACTTCAACCCCTACTGGAACAACAGATGTAATCGTGGAAGTAAAAGGAAATAGTTTGTTCAAATCATCCTTGGAAGCTTTTGACACCGATACAATTGCATCTACCCGCTTCAACAAGAATTCATTGATTTTTTTTGAAAACCGAGTTTTCACATAAAAACTGGAGGCACTTGCATTCCTGTAAACCAGAGGTTTCTTCCAGTTGAAAAAGATTTTCGACAACACCGCGTATTTTAAAGTATCGGCAGCATTTGCCTGAACAATATCTGGTTGAAATTCTTCAATGATCCGAGCAAGTTGCGACCAGCCGTGATAATCAATAAACCTTCTATTTCTGGGCCTGGCAAGGGTTTTTACTTGTTTATAAAGTAATGGCAGTGAAGCATTACCATCGTAAATACTATATACCTCAACCTCATGCCCTAGCTCTATTAGATGATTGGAGAGTTGACAACAAAATACTTCTGCCCCTCTGTACTGTTTCTTTTGTATTAATTGAAGTATTTTCAACTTACGCATTATTTAAAACCAAATGTTTATAAAGAGACTCGAACTGTAAAGCATTTTTAACAGGATTAAAACTTTCCTGTACTAAATTATATGCTTCATTCCCCATTTCTTCCCGCAAAACTAAATCATTCATTATATCCAGTAATTTCCCTTTAAACTGGTTTTTATCAAAATTGTCTATCATAAATCCAGATTCGCCATCCTTAAGCACTTCAAAAACGCCACCTACATTTGTGGCAACAGATGGGACTTTCTGGGCAGCGGCTTCCAATATCACTCCAGGAACACCCTCTACTTTGCTTGCAAGGACAAAACATTCTGCTTCAGAAAGTAGTTCTGGAATGTCTTTCCTAAACCCAAGGAGATAGACCGTATTTTCCAAGCCCCTTTCTTGAATATCATTCTTGATTTTTTCAAAAAGGACACCATTTCCAACACATACCAATTTTACTTCAGGCTGTTCTGTTTTCAATTCTGAGAAAATATCCAGTAAAAACAGATGGTTTTTTTCCGGACTAAAATTACCAATATGCATCGCAATTTTATCATCTTTTCCAAGATTCAGTTCTTCTTTTAGGCTCTTCCCTGACAGGGATCTGACTTCTTTAATGGGAATTCCCCTCCTAATCACTGATGTTTGGCTTAGAGGATAGTCAAAAGTCCTAATAAAATCCTCTATTGCTTCTTCGCCCACAGAAGAAACATGATCGATCTTAGTAAAAATTTTTTTGTAAAGCAGCTTTTTTGGTGTGTTGGACAACCATTCGCTGATAATACTTATATTACGGTAGACCAAGGGGATTTTGGGAGTAAAAAAGGAAGCGGCAACCATATATTTAAGGGTATCAGAGCCATTACACTGAATGACATCGGGCTTTGATTTTTTTACCAGCCGCACTACTTTTTGAACTAGGGGAAGGGAAAAAGCACCTTTTTTCATCAAACTTAGATCTAGGTTCTCTGCTCCTTCTACTTCCAGTACATTTTTTTCATTTTCATATAAACCAGCAAATACGATTTCGTGCCCCAACTTAAGGAGTTCACTACTTAGGTTTGCGGCAAAAACTTCTGCTCCCCTATATTGTCTTTTTGTTACTAACTGAAGAATTTTCATTTACCCTTTTTTATATCCTACCTTCTAAATCCCCTACAGAAAAAGCAATGTTACCACTGATTCCAAATTTATCATCTTTGCTGACTACTGCTTGCGTGCCCCGATCTAACTTCAATAGAAATTTAAGGTGTTCGTTTTTCTGGTTTTCCAGAAAATAAACTGCTTTTGCTTTATTTTTTGAACAAACAGAAATGAGTCTATGGGCACTCCTTTTTTTGTCTCCAAAGGAATCCACTAAAACAATGCTTTTGATCCCTTTCAATTTTGTTACCTTGTATACAACAATCCCACCATCATCAAACTTTGCTATACTATAAGCTTTGTCTGAATACCTCCAATCCAGGTATTCCCTGGAAATGTTTGTTTGACAGGGAAGCTCTTCCATCCATAATTTATCAAAGCCAATTTTATTGGAAGGTATTTCCATAAATTTTTCTTCTCTTTTCAAAAAGTTTATTAGCCCAACTTTATAGCTAAAGTTGCTATCTATGGTTCTCCATCCCATTTTCAAATAGCCAGGTTTGCTGTTCTCATTTGGAGTGTTAAATATAAGTTCATATTCATCCCTGATATTTTCCAGCCCCTGAAGTGTGATTTTCTTAAAAAGTCCTTTTCCCCTATAAGCATGATCTGTACAGGTATCTACAGGACGAATAGCCTTTATAATTTTATTGTCACAGATAAATTCCCACCTCATAAACATCCTTAACGCAACAATCCTTTGATTATCTACTGCAAGCAAGCCATATGATTGCCCGAAAGGATTAGCAAAATGTTTCCAAAGAAAGGCTTCTTTTGTATGGTCGGTTTCAAAATTAGCATTTAAAAGTTGGATGATTTCATCTACATCATTATCATAATCTATTTTTCTAAACTTCAGCATATTTACAGATGTTGATTAAATTGATCATTCTACTTTCTAAGATGAAAGAAAAACGGATGTGCCCCCGAAACTTTCGCTTTAAATTCCGTCATTTCAATATCGCTATCAACTCTGATGCGCGAAATGTTAAGTGGATCCATATTTTTTTTATTGATCTTGTGGTCAAACAGAAACACAAGTTCCATCCTGAATTTTTTCAAGATTTTAGTGGTTTGTTCATCGGCATTTCCATTTGGATAGGCAAATACATCAAATCCAGAAAACTGCAAATTTTCAAATACTTTTTTTGCTTCAGTTAGTTCTTCTGAAATTTCTTCTGGAGAACATTTATCGAGCATGGGATGGGTGTGGGTATGGTTTGCTATAAACATTCCATTTTGACTCAATTCCTTCAAATCTTCGGCGGTCAATTGTGGTTTAGACACTTCGGGATATTCTTCCATTCTCCCAAGACGTTCAACATTGGATAATTGTTTAAAACTTTTCACCACTTCCCTTGCCTGAAGATAGGTTTTACCTTCTTTCATTTCCTTAGCCTCTATCCTCTTTATCCAAACATCTTTTGAGGTATTTATTAAACCCGTAATAATAAACAAACAGCTACTAAGATTATGTTTCTTAAGTACAGGTAAACCCTTACTAAGTACAGTAACATCCCCGTCATCAAAAGTGATCAATAACGGATTTTTAGGCAATGGTTGGTTATCCCTGAAATGGGATTTCAAAGTTTCTATATTAATAATATTGTACTGGGATTTAAGGTAAATTAACTGCTTCTCAAATACTATTTCATCTGGCACTGTATGATAAGCAAGCACCCTTAACCTGTAGGCGTATTTCTTTTTAAAAAAGAAATGGAAGCTGCTTAATGCTGAATACAATTTATTCCTCATTCTCTTGTTTATCGTGCTTTTGATATTATCACTTGGTCGTAAGTCTTTTCATATTCCATTGCAATTTGATTGATATCAAATTTTTCTGCAGCAATCTTCCGGGCATTTTTTCCCAAAACTTCAAACTTCTGCTCATTGTCCATAGCAGCCAAAACCTTTTCGGTGAGGTCTTTTACGTCTCCCCTTTTAAAGATAATGGCAGAATTTTCATCTACACATTCCATATTTTCTGGAATATCGGAGCATACAATGATTTTTTCCGTTAACATCGCTTCTATTAATGCGCCCGGCAAACCCTCAAAATAACTGGGGTACACAAAAAGATCTGCAATAGCAAGCAGCTGCGGCACGTCTGGTCGTCTTCCTAGTACTTTAATTTTATTTTCAAGACCAACTTCTTTTGCTCGTTTGTTTAATTTCTCTTCATAAACGCCGTGACCTGCTATTAAAAGTACTGTATCGGGAAACTTTTTCAAAATGGCTGGCATGGCATTTACCATGTCTAATTGCCCTTTTCGCTCAATGAGTCGGCTTACATTCAGTAACACCTTCTTATTTTCTATCCCCAAGGATTTTTTTAAACCTTCTAAATCTTCTGTTTGCTCTACATTTGCGAATTTATCAATATCCCTCCCCCTGTAGATTACTTTGACTTTATCTAAATTCACCAGCGTAGATTTCGCCTTAGATTGCTTGATAGTTTCAGAATTAGAGATAAAATAATCGACTTTTCTTGAAGTATAGGTATCATATAATTGAACCATCTTCAGTTTAAATTGCATAGAAAGTGGCTGGTTTTGAAAACGCAGTTCGTTATAGGAATTATTCACAAAACTACTTATCAGGGGGATGTCAAAATTCGATTTTAACTTACGTGTTACAGCATCCGATCGAAATAAAGTGGAATGGATTATGTCTGGTTTCTCCTTTTCATAGATTTTTTCCAGTTCTTTTGCTGCTTTTGAAAAGTTTCGTGAACCGGGAATATTTAAGGAATATACTTTTATTCCGGCATCTTCCAAATTGGGCTTTAATTGATCTCCTGTATAGAGGTGCGCAAATACCGGAGTAAACTTTTTAAAATGCTGTGATATTTCAACCAAACTCCGCTCTGCACCTGAACCATTCAGAGTATCAATTACAAATAATACTTTCATTAATCTACTCTTTATTAGGAAATTTTCTAACCCACAATTTTCTTCTTACGAATGGAATTTCAAAAGCTATTAAGTTAGCCACATTTTTTAATGAAAAATCTTCTTTTAATAGCTTGTGGAATACCTCTCTACTTTTTTTTATTTCACCTACCCTTACATAATTTATTGCAGAAGATTTTAAAAAACCATTTTTTCTAAAATGAAGAACTCCTGAATCTTTATACTTATTATGTAAATATAAAGTAGCCTCTGCTCTTTGTCTATCCCGTGCTTTTTTCCTCACAGGATCATTATGCACATTGTATTCAAAATTGCAATTATTTGTATAGTCAATGCTGAGGTTTTGTTTTTTACAGTATTCAACAGCACGAGCAGTCATTTCCCAGTTGGTACTTTGCGACAATAAAATATCATAGCCGTCTATTTGATTAAAAACATCCCTTCTTATGGAAAAAGTGCCTGCTAAAGAAGAATATTTTGCATCTGAAATGTTCTTTTTTATTCTTGGGAACAATTTTTCACCTCTTATAATATAACCACAACTTATGTAACCTGTATCAGCATCCTTCACATCATAAAAATCTTTTAACCACTTCTCACTTACCTGATCATCGCTGTCGAGAAAACAAATAAACTCTCCTGTTGTTACGGAAACGCCGTGGTTCCTTGCGACAGTAACTCCCTGGTTCTTCTGTTTAACATACTTTATCCTTTCATCTTCTAAAAATGGAGCAATTTGCTTTTCTGTATCGTCCGTTGAACCGTCATCTACAATAACTAATTCCCAATTGGTGAATGTCTGTTTAATAACACAATTAATAGATCTTATTACTGTAACTGCATTATTGTAGGTAGGTATTATTACTGAAAAATCCCTCATGAATTTATTTATCTAATTTTAATTCTTTGAAATTATCTCTTTTCATTTTTTGAAAATTTTGTTCCAAAATATCATATCGATCTTTGAATTTTGTCCCTTCAGGAATATCCCCTTCATCTAAGTAAAGATAATTAAACTCAAGTTGTGGGTATACCTGCGGCAGGTTTATCAATACTGAAGAGATGTATGAAATTACCATACCCGGCAATTCTTTTTCCACCTCCATTCTCTCCTCAAATGGTATGTTGTCACGAACAATTTTTCCAAAGAATTCGTATTCTCTCAGGTTTTCATCCTTTTCCCGTCGATGAGAGAAATAGAAAATTTCCCCATCGTGAAACCGACTTCTGATCATTTTAAGATATTTGAGGTGTTTTTCTTTATTAAGGTAACCAAGTTCTACTAATGGACTCCCTACAAAATAAATTTTTTCTTTCTTGATTTTTGTAGTAG
Source organism: Salinimicrobium marinum (assembly GCF_014651535.1). Lineage (GTDB taxonomy): Bacteria > Bacteroidota > Bacteroidia > Flavobacteriales > Flavobacteriaceae > Salinimicrobium > Salinimicrobium marinum. The sequence goes on along the minus strand of NZ_BMXB01000002.1, from coordinate 191,116 downwards.
CGGAAGATTTAAAATTAAAAACCTCCACGGAATCTGATGTTGCAACATTCAGCTCCCAGGGCGAGTAAAAATGCAAATTTTCTACAGGGGATAAACCGAGGATATTGTTAATGAAGAATTTACTGCCCTTAAAGGGAATATTTTTATCTTCCTTCCTCAACGAAGCAATAGGTATGATCCCAGTACCATCACTAATCAGAACTGTTTTCTTGGGATTGTACTGCTTTAAAATGTAATGCTGGATCCAGGAGTTGTAATTAGAAAAAAAGACATTATCGAAAGATTTTTGCTTTTCTTTTATTTGTTTCACCTTAAACATTGTAGAAAATATCTCGAGGTAATGGAACGGAGGTTTTCTTTGTTGATCTACATAAATAACCTCTAATAGTTCAATTTTGGGATCCTGATTTATTCTATTGCAAAAATCTTCATGGCCAGAAAACCTTCTAATGTTTACCACCATATAATTATCTGCATCAGCATGGGTGTCAATATAGGTTTTGACATTTAAGAGATGAGTGGTATTGGTAATTAAAAAAAGGTTTCTAATTCTTTTCGAGGCCATTCAGTACATTTTTATAATCTTAGTTTATGCTTCTCACAACTGTAAAGGCTTCTGCAAAATCTTTGCCCACAGCAATTCCCCAGCGTTGTGCCTGGATTTTTAAAGCCTCAGGGGAACGTGGATGCGGATACTGCCTTTTCTCAAATTCGTAGCTTTCCATACCCCTTATTTTTGCTTCAATTGCCTCTTCGCTCACACTTACGTACATATTCGGCACAAAATGCCGCGGATCTGTCGCCGCCCTCCATTCGGTTCCTGAAGGAGTTTCAAATGTGATCACTGTTTTCACCCTCTCATCTTTCATAGGTCGGGTAGCCGTTACCACAGCCTCAAAAGTACGCTGGTGATCTACATTCACATCCCCACCGTGATGGGTAAAGATCACTTCTGGATCGAAATCCTGCTTTTCCTTTTCAATAACTTTGATGATGTCCAACAAAGAAACAGTATCAAAACGATTATCGGGAAAATCATAGATGCCTACAGAACCATAACCAATTGCTTCCTGAGCATTTTTTATATTTTCTCTATGTATTTTCAGCTCTTTCTCCCATTTTTCAGGATCCCTCACTTCTGCCCGGGAAGTAATACCTTCCCCAAGGATAACTACCCTGGTTATACAGGAATAATCGTTATTTAGCTGATACATTGTAGCCCCCAAACCCAGAAGTTCATCATCGGGATGTGCTACTACGATTAAAATTTTTTTATTTCTTAATGATTCTAACATCTGCTATAATTTCTTTTTCTGATTTTAATGAAGCACGGGTAAATTCAAACCGAAAATTTTCGTTTTCAATATAAGCCGGTGGATATCCTTCACAGTCCAACATCCTTATAAAATCGTATACCTTTCCTGTTTCTGACAGGTCATTAAGGTTACCGTCTTCGGGTTTCCTTCTTTTAAATTCCACTACATCCCCTTTCTGCGGAACTGGCTCCATTCCTTCCTGAATAATTTCTTCAATCATCTCTTCAATTATTTCCGAACAGCGCAGGAAGATTTCTTTGGTGGTACCATTTAAATTTAAATCCTTTTTTAAATAGATTGGTCCAGTATCCAATCCTTTTCCTGCTTTTAAAGCAGTTATCTTTGTATGATTTAAACCCCGCGCTATTAAATTCTGAATGGGACTACCTCCCCTTCCATAAGGAAGGTCTGTTTCGTGGAAAACCACGCACTCAAACTTCTCATAAATGGAAGCCGGAATAATATAGGACCAATGTGGAATAAATATTTTACCGGGTTTAAGTTCTTCTAATTCATCAAAAGAAAATTGGTCTTTTTCATCTATTAAAACCCAATGATACTCCGAAAGATTTTTTTTCAGGGACTCAAAGAGGGGTTTGTGCCAACTTTTCTCCGATAAAATAATAAAGGTTTCCATTTCCGGTACTATCGTTTTACTTTAAATCAAAGTATTAAATGAACATCATGGTTAAAAATCAATAAAAGAATCTATTCAAAATGTTCATTGGACAAAGGCTGACCCCGCTTAATATCCTGTCTGGCTTTTTTTCCTAGTACAGAATTATAATATTTTGGTGCTAAACCATGCCCTGGTCGTATAGATCGTATATTTTTTTCAGAAAAAACTTCCCCTTCTTTGATGTCTTCTACAACAAAGAGTGATCTTCTTCTTGTTTTATTGGGTTCGGTCACTTCATAAACCACTTTTCCAAGTGCTTTTTCTGCTTCACGGGCAGCTTTCACCATGGCAGCAAATTCATCAGGTTCCATAGAAAAAGCCGAATCGGCACCTCCTTGGGAACGCTCAAGAATAAAATGTTTCTCAATTACTTGCGCCCCGAGGCTCACTGCAACCACTGGTACGGCACTTCCCAGAGTATGGTCTGAAACCCCCACCTTAACACCAAACCTTTCCTTAATATCTGGCATTGTCAATAGGTTTGCATCTTCAACAGTGGCAGGATATTGTGAAGTACATTTCAATAAGGTAATATCATCATTACCCACTTCCCTACAGGCTTGCACTGCCAACTCAATATCTTCGATCTCTGCCAAACCTGTTGAAATGATCATAGGCTTCATTTTTGAAGCCGCGTGTTTGATCAACGGGATATCTGTGATTTCAAAGGAAGCAATTTTGTACCGTGGCACATTGAGCGTTTCCAGGAAATCCACTCCCGCAATGTCAAACGGGGAACTAAAAAATTCCATCCCTAAATCTTCTGAAATTTTTTGCAGTTTTGGTTGCCACTCATACGGCATGGAAGCTTCTGTGTACAAATCATAGAGTCTGTAGCCTTTCCATAACCCTGAATCTTTTGGTTGAAAATAAGGATTATCATCATCCTTCACGTCTATGGTCATGGCATCTGCAGTATAAGTCTGAACCTTTACAGCGTCGGCTCCTGCTTTTGCCATTGCCTCAATAGTTTTTACTGCCAAATCAAAATCATTGTTATGGTTAGCAGATAATTCTGCAATGATATATAAATTACTTTCTTTCATTTTGTCTTTATTTAGTTTATTCCACAAAAATAGGTCACATTTAAATTAACATTTGTAATGTTACTTTCCTAGGCATTGGCGCATTTCTTCTTTATATACTCTACTACTCTTAAAGCCCCTTTATAGTCAACCATATCAGTTCCTCTTGCAGTACGTTCTATCCGCTTTGAAAGATCTTTAATCTCGATTATTGCATCTTCCAACTCCTTCGGAAAATCCTCAGAACCTACATTTATATTATTCTTTAATATACCCCTTTCGTTCCAGGTTTGTATATTCTTGTTTTGGTTATCGACTAAAGAAATACCTATTGCCGGAATGCCCAACAAAATCACCTCATTAAGGCTTTGTCCTCCGTTAGTGATTATAAGGTCGGCTGCTTTATATTCCTCCAACAAATCTAAAGGATTTAGAAAACCCAACCTTTCAACCCTATCCGGCACCTGAATATCAGCATTGCCAAGTATTTTGATAACCGCATTGTTCAAATAAAGAGATAATGTTGCAATCACCCTCTCGAGCACTTCGCTATTTGCATGCCCTCCTAAACTAATGAGAACTGTTTCAATAGTATTTTGCAGTTTCTTTTTTTCAATGTTCCAAAATATTTTTCTGAAAAGCATATATTCTGGTCCTGCCAGGAAATCAAGTTTATTTTTACCGGAAGAAGAAAAGTCCATTTCTTTTCCATACACACTTCCAAGTATTACAACACCATTGTTTGAAAAATTCAGTTTTGAATCAGCTATAGATAACACATAGGGAAATTCTGCTGCAATTTTGTCAAGGGTTTCCACGGGGACCCTATAAGAATCGAAAACAATAAGGTCTTCTTTTGAAACCAACCTCCTTATTTCTTCGGTATTCTGCCATTCCACCTTTTTCTTTGGATAATCCAGGTTCAATGCTTCATCCTTCCACTCTCTAATCAAAAACTCAACTTCATACCCTTTCTCTTGAAATGCATCTGCCAGGGATGAACACCTGCTTAAATGCCCAAAACCAACGCTTTTTGAATATTCTGTCAGAAAAAAGACTTTCATTAATTGAACTTTTTGAGGCTTACATTTATAAAATCATCTTTTTCCAATTTTAGCAATACAAGATCCTCATCCTCCCCAAATTTTTCAAATCCCCAGGAAATATTGGATTTTATTATCTTCTCATTCAACTTTTTATTCCTGGAATAAATTGTTTCTTTATTTAAGGTGCAAAACCAATACTTAAAAATCAGCAATTTTACCTTCGTCCCCAGACCTTTCCCCCTATACTCAGCTTCCCCTATAATTGCACCATATTCTGGCTGGGAATCCAAATTTTTAATATTGAATACTCCTACTGGCTTATTCTTAGAGAAAAGAATAATATCTACCCTATCATATAAACAATAGTTTTCAAGAAATGCAATTTGATCTTCGAGCTTTAACTTGTTGTCCATTTCCATAAAGGAAAGAATGGCTGGATCGTTCCTCCATTTTACCACTACAGGGGCGTGGCTTTTATTTATTAGCTCCCAAGCAAACCCTTCTGGAGCCTCCAGTTCTTGTAGCCTTTCAATAAATATATCCTTCGTTTTCATATAAGAACTAGCGAAACAATTTACAAGAGAGTTTTCAAAGCTGTAGCCAACTCCACATCTTCTTTGTTATCAATATCCACTGCTTTTTTCCAGTCCATTTCCCAAAAAATATGTCCTTTGCCGTAAAAGGTTTTGTCCCTTTTTAGATCTTCAATTTTAGCAATCCAAATTGCCCCTGTTGGGGAAAAAAGATCTGGCAAATCCTGGGACCTTTTTCGGGTTTCTTTAAGAATCCAATTAGGCTCATTTTTTTCATTCAGGGTGACCGCCCACCACGGGTTCATCCAAACATATTTATAACAGGACAAAACAAAAGGTACTGCTCTATCCTTAAAAAATTGATAACTGTTTGTAATATCTGAAGCATCCCTTAAAGGACATACTGCAAAAAGCTGCACTACTTCGTCGTAAAACTCACCTTTTTCTTCCAGTTGTATAATAGTCCGCAAAGTTGCCTCGCTAACAGGACTATGGTCATCGGCTGCTGAATCCCTCAAAAACGGTACTTCTGCACCATATTGTTTGGCAACTTCTGCTATTTCAGGAGAATCTGTGCTTACCACGATTTTTTCAAACAAACCAGATTCTTTGGCAGCTTCAATGGTCCAGGCTATCATTGGCTTCCCATTAAAATCTACAATATTCTTTTTAGGGATCCTTTTGGAACCACCTCTCGCCGGGATTACCGCAACTACTTTCTTATCTGTTTTCAACTTGCTCAATAATTTTTAAAACATTTATTCCGTCTTCCAGGGTAGCATTTAAACTTGTCCCTCCTGAAGCAAAACCACAGAAATCTTCCATTTGGTCCTGGTACATTTGTGTATATGCTTCGGAAGGAGGTGAAAATACTTTCTCTTTTTCACCTCCTTCATAAGGGGTGAAATAAATATCGTTGGATCCCCATTCGTATTTTCCTTTTTCTGTAAAAGCTTCAAAGACTTTTACGTTCACAGGGGAAAAGAAATCCAGTTCAAAATTCAATCTTATGTTTTTGCTCTTGGTGGTAAAAAATGCATAATCATCTGTATCAAGTTCCAAAAAAGAAACTTTATCCACTACACCCTTTACTTCAGAAGGTTCCCCAAACCAATCCAGCGAAAGGTCAATTTCGTGGCTAAGGGTTCTTATCACACCTCCACCTAAAGATTTTTGCGCTGTGTATTCCTTTCTATAATCTGCATACGGATGCCATTTGGGCAAATAAAAAGACCTTTTGAAACCTACCTTGAACGGAGGTTCTTCCTGAAAAAGGTTTTTTAAATAATGGTTTACCGGGTGAAACCTCATACAATAAGCAATCCTGATCAAGTCTGAATAAGATCGCAGGGTTTCTGCATTCTCCACAGAGGTATCAATAGGTTTTTCTATTAATACTTTAATTCCTTTTTCAAGAAATGGTTTTGCTGTCTCCACGTGTAAAGATGTTGGATTGGAAATAAGCACACCATCAGGTTCAAAATCTAGTGCATCTTGAAGCTCATAAAATTCCTTTATACCATTTTCCTCCTTTAGCACCCCTTTTTTGGTACGCAATGCAGCCAACTCCAATCCGCCTATTTTTTCAAGGTGACCTAAATGCCGCCGACCTATTGAACCTAAACCAATCAACAATATCCTCATACCCTTCCCTGTTCAATAATTTTCACCAACTCTAGCGTTTCTTCTGTTTCTATTAGCTGTGTTTTATTGTTCACCTGTTGTACAAATTCGTACAGCGACCTTTTAAAAGATGCATAAGTGCTACTGAATTTTTTGGTAATACTGTTTTCAGCTCCACAAAAGGTAAAAGCAAAAGGCGATTTTACTGTCCCGGTCACCTTAATATAGGCATTTAAATTTTCCCATTGAACTAATCCCTGATGAATATCTCCATTCCGGATACTTTTCACCTCTACTAATTTCCCGCGCTCCGGGAATTGAGCAACAATGGGTTCTAAGACATGAATTGCATAAGTATCCCAATATTTCCCAATGGAAGCTTCCACATATTTTATACTGCCCAATTCCTTCTTTTCGTCCTCGTTCAGTTTTAATTCCTCCGCAAAACGTATGGCAGAACAAGTATAGATTTGAGTATCATAAGTCCTCAAGGATAACATTTCTTCCGCGTCCTCCATGCTTAATGCAAAAGGCTTGTCAATAAAAACTGGCAATCCTGCTTTTAAAAATGGCTTTGCCATCTCCTTGTGGTTCTCGGCGTCATCCCTGGCTAGCAAAACAGCATCTACTTCCCCAATCATATCTTCCATATTCCCGACCACATTCTTGATCTTCGAAGCGGCAGCAATATGTTTGGACACTTCTTTATCCTGCGTCCAAACGTGGGTAACCTCACCAAATTCCCCCAGGCTATCCTCCGGGAAATTTTGTTTGGCAAGATATTCGGGGATCACGGGAAATGGACAATCTTTCATTAATTCGGGATTGTAACCATTAAAAATGGCACTCCAAGAATATGGATGCCCATTTCCTTCACTCAATCCTATCACTCCTATTCTTAACTTTTTGGCCATCTGGAGGGTATTAGAATATTGTCTGATATAGTTTCAGTAAGTTCTGGTAAAGTAGGTGCTTTTCCAATACTGTCGATATTTTTCAATAATTGCGCTTCAGTCTCAACCCCCGTGATCACCTTATCTATAAAAGGTTTTTCCATGGCAAATTTTAATAAAGCACCATTTAGGAGTTCTATTTCCCGAAGCTGCTCTAGAAGAGGTTTTACTTCAGCAAAATAATCCTGAAGCTCATTGGGATCCATAAAAAATAAACCTTGCAAAAAAGCAGATCTTGTATGGATTTCACAGCCTTTCTCCTTCAACTCTTTAATAGCCTTTTCAAACCTGCGGTCAAAATAATTGTAAGGCACCTGCACCAAATCGGGCTCAAATCCTTTTTCCAAAAGATTTTCCAGTTCTTCAGGTTCATTAAGTGAAAATCCGATGTTCATCACTTTTCCTTCAGCTTTTAAAGCTTGCAGTTCCTCCCACTGTTCCGGATGGTTTAAAAGTTCCATGGGCCGGTGGGCGAGGTATCCGTACAAATGGTTGAGTTCGAGGTTATTTAAACTTCGCTCTAGCTGATCATTAACCTTTTCCCCTCCAGAAGGAGGCAGAAATTTAGACACCAGCTTAAAACCTGAAATATTGTTTCTCCCTATAACTTCTTCCGCATCGCCATACGCAGATGCAGAATCCAGCATTTCGATGCCGCTATTCCTGGCTAATTTTAATATTTTCTGTACTTCTTCCGCAGATGTTTTCCCTTTTTTATTGGAAATCCCATAAGATAATCCAAATTGTACCGTTCCTAAACCTAATTTTCCACTAACCTTCATAAAATGAATTTATCTTTTCAATAACAAAAGATTGTTCATCATTGGTGAGGGTTGGGAACATAGGCAAACTTATGCAATGCTTATAATATTCTTCGGAATTGGGCAAATCACCTTCTTTCCAGCCAAATTGTCTGTAATATGGCATAAGATGGCAAGGGATATAATGGATTTGCGCAAAAATATCATGTTCCCGCAAAAAGTTGTACAATCCTAAACGATTCTCAACTTCAATAATATATAGGTGATAGGCGTGGCCTTCAATTACGGCAGACTGACCTTTTATATATTCTGAATTTTTAAAAGCTTCATAATATTGGGAAGCCACCTCTCTTCGCCGGTCCAAGCCTTCATCAGCCCTTTTTAACTGACTGGAACCCAAAGCTGCCTGAAAGTCTGTGATACGATAGTTGTAACCCAAATCCTGCATTTCCATATACCATCCGGGGTATGTCTCGACTCCGATCGACATGACAGAAGATCCTTCAGCAAATTCTATTGAATTTTGATATTTCTCATCGCTTTTTACAATCCCGTGGGTCCTTAGCTGAAGTAGCTTTTCATAAAGCTTCTCACTATCAGTTGTGATCATTCCGCCTTCCCCGCTGGCAATGTGCTTCACCGGGTGAAAAGAAAAAATGGAAAGTTCTGCAAATTTTCCATTTCCGCAGATTTGCTTGTTTCCTTTGGAATCTTCAAAATATCCACCGGGCGCATGGCATGAATCTTCAATGATCCACAAACCATGTTCATCTGCCAACTTTCTAAAAGCCTCAAGATCTACAGCCCTTCCGGCAAAATCTACCGGAATGATGCCTTTATAAGTTCCTTTAGGAGAATTTTCAAGAAGTTCACGAACCTTATTTATATCCAGCAAATAAGAGTCAGGATCTATATCAGCAAAAACCACTTCCCCACCGCAATATCTCACGCAGTTAGCAGAAGCAGCGAAAGTGATAGGGGTTGTAATTACTTTATCACCATTTTGAACACCTAAAGCAAGCGCACATAAATGCAAAGCAGCCGTCCCATTAGAAACGGCAACCGCATATTTGCTTCCGCAGTAGTCCGCAAATGCTTCTTCAAATTCTGCAATTCTGGGACCTTGTGTTAGGTAATCTGACTTTAAAGTTTCTACTACTGCATTAATATCTTCGTCAGTAATATCCTGTCTTCCGTATGGTATGATTTTCCTCATAATCCCCTGTTACGCTTCAAAAGTAGGATCTACATGTTCCTTAATAAGCTCCCTAAGCCTTTCTACCGATTCCCATTCGGTATTTTCCCCGGAGTTATAACGGAAACCCATTTCAACTTTTTCAGCATTAAATTCCTTCATGAAATCCTCTACCTTCCAACGATGGGTGGTAGGAACTATAACATAATATTTACCCAGATCGTAGGTATAAAAAGAATCGGAAGAAGTGATCATCTCTTCGTGTATCTTTTCACCCGGACGAATACCTACCACAGGTTTTTCACATTCAGGGCCAATAGCTTCGGCTACATCTGTGATTTTATAAGAAGGGATCTTCGGAACAAAAATCTCACCACCCCAGGCATTTTCAAGCGCATGCATTACCATGTCTACACCACCCTGTAATGAAATATTAAATCGAGTCATGGTAGGATCGGTAATCGGCAAAACGCCCTCTTTTCTTTTTTTTAGGAAAAAAGGAATTACTGAACCATTAGAACCCATTACATTTCCATATCTAACTACAGAAAAACGGATAGGATTTGAACCCACAATATTGTTTGCTGCTACGAAAAGTTTATCTGATGCAAGCTTCGTAGCCCCATACAAGTTTACGGGTGCAGCCGCTTTGTCCGTAGATAATGCCACGACACTTGTAACCCCTGAATCTGTACACGCATTTATAATATTTTCCGCCCCCAGTATGTTAGTTTTAACGCATTCCATAGGGTTATATTCTGCAATAGGAACATGTTTCATAGCCGCAGCGTGGATCACATAATCCACCCCACGAAAAGCCCTTTTCACCCTTTCATAATCCCTTACGTCACCAATAAAAAAACGAAGTTGAGGGAATTTTGAAGAAGGATATTCCTGAGCCATTTCAAATTGTTTCTGCTCATCTCTGGAGAAAATTACTAACCTTTTAATTTGAGGGGATTGTTTTAAAATATGTGCAGTTAAAGCTTTTCCCAATGATCCTGTTCCGCCCGTAATAAGGACAGATTTACCAGATAAATCCAACATATATGAGTTTAATTTTTTTAGAATTGTTAAAGATAAAAACTTTAAATAGGCTAACAGGGCAACTGCCGTTATTTTAATTATACTTTAACAGGAACAACTAGAACAAGAATGTCACCTGTATATGCAGAATATTTATAGGAAGAACTAATTTTCATGCCTAGAGAGATAGTTACTACTAAAGCTTTTTAAGAAGCTATCCATTTGCAGCAAAGAAAGAGCCAGTTGTGAATAAAAAAATATTCTCCGTTTCCAATTACTCTCGAGAAGTTTGCTTTGGGCACGAAGAATTTCTTTTAAATGATATTTTTTTTCAAAGCCGTACATATTAGTCACTCCTACATTTTCAATAAATACAGCATACATCAACAACCTCGATTTTACCGTTCGCGAAGTGATTCTGTTATCCTCATGTTCCCTAATCACTGCTACAGGTTCTTTTAGTTTTCCTGCAAAAAAGTTACCACGCCTTAATAATCGTCTCCACAGTTCCGAATCCTGATGTAATCTAAGCCGCTCGTCGAAAGGTTTATCTTCGAGGAGAAATTTTTTCCTAATGGTTAAAGTGTTCGTATGAAAAGATGGATGTTGTTGTTTTACGAGAAGAGAAAACTTATAAAATTCCTTTGGTTTTGCATTCTCACCAATGATCTTTCTTGGATCACCGATTTTTGCATTCTTTAAAGGAGTAGTGTTATTTTGTCCCGATTGCGCAGAAGAGTAAACAACATCAGCATTTGCATGTTCTGAAAAAACTTCTTTGTCATTTTCAAATCTGTTGGGCAGGTACCAATCATCTGCATCAAGAAAAGCTATATAGTCATATTTCGATTTTGAAATTCCAAGATTTCGACTTGCTGATGCCCCACGATTCTCCCCATTGGGATGCTGAAACAATCTAATTTTATCATATTCTTTTTCCAATGATTGACAAATTTCCAGGGCATTATCAGGGGAATTGTCTTCCACAAGGATTACCTCCCCTACCTGCTCCATATGAACAGCAGATTCTACGGCATGAGATAAAAATTGAGCGGCATTATAAACTGGCACAATTACAGAAACCTTGAAATCATTAAATGGCATAAAAAAAATTCTTTTTAGAAAGAAGTTAATACTGGTTTAGCCCTCGAAGAAAACTAATAAAATTAAAGGTATTAAACTTCATTAACAACTGAATTCAGAAAGATACTTTATTAAAGTAATTTTAACTCTTATAAAGACAACATCAAAAATAGCTTTTTGAAAGTTAAGATAATCTTAAAACGATAACAAACACAAATGCAATGATATGATAACTGCGAAAATATTTTGATATTAGTCAATATTTTCTGTTCTTACAGAACCCTTCAGCGTTGTTGCTAGGCTTTTAAACACCGATTAAAAATAGATTAAATAAACAACAAAACACCACACATGCCAGGTTTTAACCTATCTACAGGAGTATATCGTTTTCCAGAAAAAGAAAAGTTGGATCATATCTTTTATGAAAGTATCTCAAGATCTGAATATGCAATCAACAGATTTACTTTAAAAAAATTTATAAATGATAAAATATTCTACGACGATGAGCACTATATTATAATTCTTGATGGAGTTGTGCTCAACAAGAATTTTCTGGTCCAAGAAGGAGAAAATTGGGAAAAAGCGGTAATTCGGTTGTATAAAGCGCATGGAGAAACCTTCTTCAATAATTTCCGGGGTAGTTTTACTGGAGCTATTTATGAAAAAAAAGAGGAGAAATGGATTATTTTCAATGATCATTTAGGATCTAAACATTTATACTATTTTCTTCAAGATGATAAAATTTATATTTCTAGTGAAATTAGAGATCTTTATTCCTTGTTTAAAGGATGTTCTATAGAATACCATCTGGACCAACAGGCAACGTATATGTTGTTGAGTTACGGATATATGTTGGATAACCATACGCTCTGTACGGAAATAAAAAAACTTGAGCCCGGTTCTTTTGTCAGAGTTCAAAATAATAAAATCGACATTGAAAAATATTATACATTACCCTTAGCACCTAAAGAAGATAATCGAAGCACCTCGGAACTCATAGATGGTATAGATCAAAAATTTAAGGCTGCCATTAAATTACAGTTTGATAAAGATCTGGAATATGGTCATAGCCATCTTGTAGCATTGAGTGGGGGATTAGACTCCAGGATGACGTCCTGGGTTGCTCATCAAATGGGTTATAAGGATCAAATTAATTTCACATTTTCTCAAAGCAATTATTTGGACGAAACCATTCCTAAAAAAATAGCCGCTGATTTAAAACATGAATGGATTTTTAAAGCACTGGATAACGGTATCTTTCTCAAAGATCTTGATGAAATTAATAGGATTTCAGGAGGAAATGTATTGTATTACACCTTAGCTCATGGAAACAGCATGTTTAAGTTGTTAAACCTAAGTAACTTAGGGCTAGTGCACTCAGGCCAAATTGGAGATATAGTAATTAGCAGTTTTATAAAGGATTTTAATAACCTTGAAATTAGTGGCGTAAAAGCTTATTCGAAGAAATTTTTAGATAAGATTGAAAGGCCTTCTCCTGTAGCAAATAATATAGAAGAAAAAGAAGGAATTCTGATTTACAGAAGAGGTTTAAACGGAGCGAACAATGGTTTATTAATATACCAAGATAATACCGAAACTATGTCTCCTTTTTATGATATTGATTTTTTTGAATATTGTCTCTCGATTCCTATAGAGCGGAGAAAAAAGCATCAACTATATATTAAATGGGTTACTACTAAATACCCTGAAGCTGCAAAATATGTCTGGGAAACCACTAAAAAACCTGTTAGTACAAAAGAAGTAAAACCTATAATTATTCCTATAGGAGGAAAAAAGATACCCCTAAAATCTTTTCTACCTTTATTTTTACATAAGACGGGTATAAAAAAGCAGAAAAAGAAAAAGAAAAAATCCAAAGAACAAATGAACCCTCTGGATTACTGGTATGAAACAAATAACGATATTAAAGAATTTCAGGATCAGTATTTTAACCAAACCATACATCTATTAGATAAGAATAAAAAAATGAAACAGGAGATAACAGAACTCTACACCGAAGGAACCGCTATCGAAAAAAATCAGGTCCTGACTTTGCTTTCAGCTATAAAGTTGTTCTTCTAATTTTTTGATAATTATTTTAATCTTTACTAATCCTAATTATTGTAAGAATAAAGAATTTATGGCCTCTCTTTATTCTTACATTAAGTTCACCACTTCTCACACCACTATTGATAATCAGCGTTTTGACCAGCTGACCCGCTACTTTGAGCATATGAATAAGGCCAAAGATCACCAAAGGTTTACCTTCCTCTATCATAACAGGAAAATGTGCAGCTGGTGAAGGATTCTTATGAATACAAGTAATTTATGGAACATTACCACCGTAAATATGCTAAAGTAAAAGGCTCTATGAAGCTCGATCATGACCCTGGCCATGATCTTTTCATTGATTTTGCAGGCAAAAAACTTCATATTGTGGATCGAAGTTCCTGAGAAGTCATTGCGGTGGAAGTCTTTGTTGCTATCCTACCCAATAGCCATTACACCTATGTGGAAGCTTGTAAGAGCCAGAAACGAGAGGACGTGAATGCTGCGCCAATGCATTGCAATTCTACGGAGGTGTTCCCAAAGCCATTGTCTCAGATAATCTACTTCTTGGAATTAGGTGCACGTTGGAAGAAAATATAAATACGTTTCTAGTTGAGAAGGTCAGATTATCTATAAATGTCTTTCATGATCTTTTCAATCTGACATTTTAAATCTTTTAGTAAAACTTCCTGACTAATTTCCTTCTTTAATAACTCTCTATTTCTATTTTGCTCGGAAGGCGGCAAAAGATCCAGGCAACCAGGATTGTCTGGTTTTAAATCCATGGAAATAGAGAAAATTTTTATACCTAAACTTTTCAAATATGCGTATAGAGTATTCTCTTCGTTTAAAAAAACTTTAGCTCCCATCCATAACATTGTTAAAACGTTTCCTACAGCTTGCTGTCTATAATGGTTCATAATTACTATCCCGCACTGAGATATGTAATGATTATACTCATGCAAAGGCATGAAATCCATTAAGGAATCAAATTGGTTACCAAACAATTCTTTGCCCTTTTTTGTAATTTCCATGGCATAGGATCTGTTCCCGTAACTTAAGGGAGCTATTATTTTTTGTCTATCTAATGAGAAGGTGCTCAAAATTTTTAAAACTTCAAGGTGGTTATTTGTATAAGAAGCAGAATTACCTATTAGAATATTATTTGATTCTATTCTTAAAACCGGATCCTTTAGCATTGCTTCAATCGGGTAGTAAGAAAATTTCAGATGCCTCAATTTAGCTTTTGTTGTTTTTTCTATAAGATTCAGCTCCTCCTTGTATAATATTCCACAATAATTCATGCCTCGAATAGCCTTTAAAATAACTTCGTTTTTTCCTAGTACTTGGCCCATTATTCTTCTATAGAGTTTTCCCGGAAGCCTCCTAATGGAAGTCTCATAATTTTTGCTTCGATCTTTCTCAATAAATTTTTTAAAAGTGAGTGGACCATGTAAATCAGATGGATCAAATATTAATGAATTGCTATACACTTCCTTTCCGAAGACAATCCATATTTTTTTATATTTTGCGGGAATAACATTTGCAGCAAGACTGGCAAAATAACTTAAACCATGAAAGATTATAAGTTCGTCGCCCTTAAATTCCTGAATTATATTTTTAAATGTTGAGGCTCTTTTATCTACTAAAATAAAATCATCATTAATATTTACATATTCTATTTTCTTAGCAACATCATCTACTAGAAGGTAAAAAACATTGTTGTTTGGAAAACATTTGTTGAACTGCCAATAAGCGCTGTTAATAAACTTCTCATCAGTTGAAATATGTATTAGTTTTTTCATTTATTCTAGCAATTTCTATTTGCTTTTCAGGACCTTTAAGATATATTCAATATCATCTTTCGTCAATTGAAAGAAAAGTGGCAACCTGATTAAATGATCAGAATAAGTATCTGAATGAATTAATTCCCGAGAGCCATGAATGCCTTTATAGAAAGGACTTTTATGTAAACTCAAATAATGAAAAACAGAGTGAATTTTTCTCTTTTTCAGTTTTTTAATAATAAAATCTCTTTGAGCTCCACTTTCGCAAACTATATAAAACATATGAGCATTGTTGGTCGCATAACTGGGAATGTATGGTAAATTCATTCCCTGTTCCCGTATCCAGTCATTCAAACCTTCAAAGTACTGGTTCCAGTGTTCTATTCTTTTTTTTTGAATCTCCTCCAGGTTTTCCAATTGAGCCCATAAAAAAGCAGCTATTATTTCCGAAGGAAGGAAAGAGCTGCCAACATCCACCCATCCATATTTATCGACCTCTCCCCTAAAGAAGGCCGATCTGTTGGTGCCTTTCTCCCAAAGGATTTCAGCACGATCCATGAAGTCAGGATCATTAATGGCCAACATTCCACCCTCTCCTGAAATAATATTCTTCGTTTCATGAAAAGAAAATGCTGCAAGATGACCAATAGATCCTAACGCTTTCTTTACTCCGTCCTTGCCCGTATAGTAACTATCTATTGCCTGAGCCGCATCTTCTACTACGTATAGTCCATACTTCTCTGCTAATGCCATGATTTTATCCATATCACATGCTACACCTGCATAATGAACAGGAACAATAGCTCTTGTTTTCTCCGTTATCAGCTCTTCAATTTTGTTTTCATCCATTCCGGGATGATCTTCTCTACTATCAACAAAAACCAATTTTGCCCCCCTTAGCACAAATGCATTTGCAGTACTTACAAACGTATAGGAAGGCAATATAACTTCATCTCCAGATTTTATATTGAGCAAAAGGGCTGCCATTTCCAGAGCATCTGTACAGGAGGTTGTGAGCAAACATTTACCAAAACCATACTTTTCTTTAAAAAAATCCTGGCATAAATGCGTATATTTTCCATTTCCAGATAATTTACCGGTATAAACAGCATCATACACGTAATGTGCTTCTTTACCTGTAAGATAAGGCCGGTTAAAAGGTATTATTCGTTCCATACATGATATATTAACTGTACACTTTTTTTAGTAAATCCTTTTTTCTCATATAGCTTACATGCAGCTTTATTTTCGAGCTGTGTGACCACTTCAATTGAGCTGAAACCCTTATTAAAACTGTTGTTTTCACACTCGGTAATTAATTTTGACGCAAGATGCTTACCCTGATGTTTTTCATTCACTGCGATTAAGCCAATTTGAGATCGGACATTATCTTTATTCCCCAAAGTGACAAAACCACTTATATCTCCTTCAGCTACTGTCACTAGTGTTTCAAAAGCTATATCTTTATTAATACTATTATCCAACCAAGTTTTATATAAATTCTGAAAATGAGAAAGTGAAATCCTTGGATCTCTTCTAAATCTTGAATATATACCGCTAAGGTAGGCCAGAGATAACAACTGGTCATAGGAATGTAAACGGGAATCGAAGGATTTGACTTCTTCATTTCCTTCTATTGGTGCCAAGGCTTTGCTATATGTGGTTTTTTGGTCTACTAAAGTCAGACCAGGTATCCTTAATTCAAGATCAGAAAAAATATAAATTAGTTTAAAATCTTTAGAATAAGAAAGCACCTCCTGAAGGTTATCTTCCGGTCTATAGTTAATTTGCCCTACTGAAAAACCAAAAAAATTTGAATCCCATTCAGCCTTTTCTATCATTATTTTAGATAAATTAAATTGCTCTTTATTTCTCTTTTGATCCTTTCAGTCGTTTCTTAAACATGAAAAAACCTTTGGTGACTGTAATATCAGTGATAGAAAGTATGAACTGTCGGTCTTTTTCACAACTTCCTTTGCTTTTACAGTTTCCTCCTACAAAATTCAATTCTTCTTTTTTATGCCAGAAGGTTCCTTAAATAATCCCCATACTTACTCTTCTCATACTTATCTATGGCACTTTCTAGTTTATCTTTCCCTATAAATTTATGGATGAGGGCGACTTCTTCAATACATCCTATTAATGTACTTTGTCTGTTCTGCAGTACACGTATGAATTCAGTAGCATCATCAAGGGATTCTACTGTCCCGGTATCAAACCAACTCATTCCCCGTGTCATTACCCCAACTTCCAATTTCCCCGCCTCCATGTACATTTGGTTAATGGTAGATATTTCTTTTTCACCACGAGCTGAGGGTTTTACCTGTTTGGCATACTCCACCACTTTATTGTCATAAAAATATAATCCGGGAATGGCATACTTCGACTTTGGTACTTTGGGTTTTTCTTCGATACTTTTTACTTTTTTGTTATCATCAAATTCTACTACTCCATAACGTTCGGGGTCTTTTACAGGATATGCAAAAATAGATGCTCCATCAACATCCACTTTACTTCTTAATAAATTTCCAAAACCATTTCCGTAAAAGATGTTATCTCCCAGAATTAAAGCTACTTTTTCCTTGCCAATAAATTCCTCTCCAATAGTAAAAGCTTCAGCCAATCCTTTTGGCTCATCCTGAATAGCGTATTCAAAATTACAGCCCAAATCAGCTCCATTTCCCAACAATTTTTGGAAAGCTTTCTGGTCTTGTGGAGTAGTTATGAATAAAATCTCTCTTATTCCTGCCAACATCAAAACAGATAATGGATAGTAGATCATGGGTTTATCATAAACCGGTAATAGCTGTTTGCTTACAGAAATGGTAATGGGATATAATCTAGATCCTGAACCTCCTGCTAATATAATTCCTTTCATAAAAATTGGTTTAATACGAATTAATTATCATATTGTTTTGCATAATATTTCTGGTACTCTCCCGAGGTTACATGCTGCAACCATTTCTGATTCTGTAGATACCAGTCAACCGTCTTCTCGAGCCCTTCTTTGAAAGTAACCGAAGGTTTCCAGCCAAGCTCATTTTTAATCTTGTTTGCATCTATAGCATATCGTTTATCATGGCCTGGACGATCTTTAACATAAGTGATCAAATCCTGAGAACTACCGGGAGTTCGATCAAGTTTTTTATCCATGATAGAGCACAAAAGTTTTACCAAATCAAGATTTTTCCATTCATTAAACCCGCCAATATTATAAGTAGATTTCTTTTTCCCTTTATGAAAAGCCAGGTCTATTGCGTGCGCATGGTCTTCTACATAAAGCCAGTCCCTAGTATAATTTCCATCGCCATACACGGGAAGGGGTTTTTGATCTACAACATTATTGATAAACAATGGGATTAATTTCTCCGGAAACTGATTAGGTCCGTAATTATTGGAACAGTTGGATATTATATAAGGCATACCGTAGGTCTCTCCATAAGCCCTCACAAAATGATCTGAACTTGCTTTTGAAGCAGAATAAGGGGAATTAGGATCGTAGGAGGTTGTTTCTGTAAACAATCCAGTTTCACCTAAAGTACCGTAAACTTCGTCTGTACTGATATGATAGAACAATTTGTCCTCCAAATTGTCTATCCAGGTCTCTTTTGCTGCGTTTAAAAGGTTCATAGTTCCAATTACGTTCGTCTTCACAAAACATAAGGGATCGGATATTGACCTGTCCACATGAGATTCGGCTGCTAAATGGATTACTTTATCAAACCTGTACTTGTCAAACAAGTCTTGTATTTCTCCAATATTGTTGATGTCTGCTTTCAGAAAAGTATAGTTCTCCTCATCTTCAATATCTTTGAGGTTCTCCAGATTACCCGCATAAGTAAGGGTGTCTAAATTGAATATCCTGTATTCAGGATATTTTTTAACGAAAAGCCGAACAACATGGGATCCAATAAAACCCGCACCACCTGTGATCAAAACGTTCATGAATTCTAAATTTTTAGTTGTAATAAGATTTAAACCACTCAACAAATTTACTCACACCTTCCTCTATGGAAGTTGAAGGGTTATAATTGAATTCTTCTTTCAGCGAACTCACATCGGCCCAGGTCCTTTCCACATCGCCCGGTTGCATTGGCAGCATTTCTTTCTTTGCCTCTTTACCAAGTTCTTTTTCTATTTGATTAATAAAGTCAAGAAGTTTTACCGGTTTACTGTTACCTATGTTAAAGAGAGAATATTTTTCGTCATTATTGATAATTTTCTTTTCTATCACTGAAGTAATACCATCAACAATATCATCGACATATGTAAAATCCCTTTCTAAGTCTCCGTTATTAAAAACTTTAATAGATTCCCCTTTGCTAATGGCATCTGTAAAAAGGAACATGGCCATATCTGGTCTGCCCCAGGGACCATAAACGGTAAAAAAACGAAGGCCGATGGTTTGGAAACCATATAAATGGCTGTATGTATAAGCCATCAATTCATTGCTTTTTTTTGTAGCCGCATAAAGGCTTATTGGATGATCTACATCATCTTCAGTAGAGAAAGGGACTTTTTTGTTTTGTCCATACACGCTGGAACTACTTGCATAAACCAATCTTCTTATCTTATGGTGTCTACAACACTCCAATAAGTTCAAGAAACCTACCACATTGCTATCCACATAAACTTCAGGATTCTCAAGGCTATAACGCACTCCGGCCTGAGCCGCAAGGTTACATACAATATTGAATTTTTCCCGTGCAAACAATTCCGGAAGGTTTTTCCGATCTTCCAGATTCATTCGGATGAACTTAAAATCTTTATAAGTTCCACTTTCCGCAATGCAATTAAGCGTTAAAGCATTGTCTTTCGAAATGCCCAAGACTTCCAACCTATCATATTTTAATCCGGAATCATAATAGTCATTTATATTATCCAGACCGATTACTTCATAGCCATTTTGTATCAGCTTCTTTGCTAAATGAAAACCTATAAATCCAGCTACACCGGTAATCAGCACTTTTTCCTTCATTTCTTCCTTTTTCTAAATATATTTAAAATTAAACCATTCAACAATCAAAAGGGTTTTAAATAACCTACCCAATTGATTTACACTTCTTGTAATTCCACTAATTTTTTAAAATAAGGTGATTTTTCCAGCAATTCAGAAAAAGCCCCTATATGGGAGATTTCCCCATTTTTCATGACCACAATCCTATCTGCATTTTTAATAGTGGCTATCCTATGGGCCACAATTAAAATAGTGTATTCCCCTTTTAAAGCATCAATGTTTTCCTGAATCGCTCTTTCCGTCTCAGAATCAAGTGCCGAAGTGGCTTCATCAAGAATTAATATCTCCACCTCTTTGAACAATTCCCTTGCAATAGAAATACGTTGTTTTTGTCCACCACTTAAATTAATCCCATTATTCCCTAAATAAGTGTCCTCTTTTTCGGGAAGACTTTGAACAAAATCATTTATTGCGGCTTTTCTAATTGCCTCTGCAAATCTATTTACATTTTCTTCAGTTCGTTCTGCCCAGAAGGTAACATTGTTATACAAAGAATCATTAAATATTACCGAATCCTGAGTAATATATCCAATCTTTTTCTGAAAAGCATTAATGTTCCATTCATTGCTATTCACTGCGTTAATCAGATAATTTCCTTTTCCCACAGGTAAAAGTCCTGCAAGAATATTAACCAAAGTAGTTTTACCACTCCCACTTTCTCCTACAAAGGCCACCGTTTCAGCACTGTTAACTTTTAAATCTATTTTACGTAATATAGGTGTTTGGTCATAAAAGAATTCGACTTGAGAAAGCTCCAGTACTTTTACACTATCATCAGGTTTACCGCTACCGGTCTTCTCTTTATTCTGCCGCATTTCCTGCTCAAACAGCATGATATTTTCCAGTGAACCCGAGACTGCCAAAAACATATTATACCGGGTTTGCATAAGCATAAGATAGCTTAGGGCCCTATAAAAAAAGACTAGACTCATTAAGATAGGCCCAAGCCCCGAACCCATTATGGAAGTTTGAATATAAATAACTGATACCACAACCAATACCAAAATAGGTTCTCTTGCAGAAGTAAGAATTGCACTCAGCTTTCCAATTTTTTTATTATTACCCTCAATTTTTTTAACAGAATTTGAGAGTTTTTTTTCGTACCGTCTTAAAGATCCTGTTGCTTTAAGGTATTTAAAATTTGCTACATTCTGAATGATCAAGCTCTGGAATATATTATTGTCACCGGTAAGTTTTCTAGAAGCCCCTTTGGTTTTACGGTACAAATTTTTATAAAGAAAATTAGTAAGTATTCCACCTATTGAAACCAGTACAGCAAATTGTGCATCTAAAGTAAAAGCAAATGCCATATACACAATTACCAAAACAATGTATTGAAGCGCCTTTAGATAAGCAGAATATGCCGTTGATACCCTAGCAATTTCACCGGTCAGCGTATTCTGAATTCTTCCGGCATCTGACATTACAAAATATTTATAAGACAAATTATTTAGCCCTCTAAGATTTTTAAGTCTTAATTTAGTAATAAAATTTTGTTGCACATTTACTTTATACACATCTGCTATATACTGTACTATACCTTTCCCAACAAAGAAAAACATCATAAATGCCAACACCGTAAGAAGGTTTAATTCAAGACCTACAGAATTGAGAAAATCTACTAAAAACTGAAGTTTTCCCAGCTCTTCCGAATCCACAGATTCTGAATCATTTATCATTTGCAACAATGGCAAAAACATGGTGAGACCTAAACCATCTAGTACGCCAATTAAAATACTAAGACCAAGAACTACAAAAACCCTATGCCTAAGGTTCGTATAGAAATAAGCGAAACTTTCGAAGTATTTTTTTATGAATTTTTTAATCAAGTTTTTATGTGTTTTGTTTAACTCTGGTTATGTATTGAACCATGTTGTTGCTAAAGAAACTAAGAATAAAAATGGCTGTAGATTTAATAAAGAAATGATAGCAAAAAATAGATCTTCTTCTGAATCTTTTACATGCATATTAAATTAAATTTCCTTCAAAGATAGAGGCTTTCCGCAGTTTCACCTTTCTTTCGAGGAACTTTAATATTAATTTAAGAAAGCTTGACGGTTAAGGAAATTTATTAAACAGTGCATAGGGGAAATTCAAATAGAATGGAACACTAAAATACATAGTTTAGCTTCATTTTTAATTAAACCACCATCCCTGCCGCTACAGTCTCATTGGTGTTTTCATCTATTAATATGACGCTGCCTGTAATCCTGTTGTCCCGATAAGAATCGAGCATTAATCTTCGGGTAGTTCTTATTTTTACCCTTGCGATATCATTCATGGACAAACTTTTATCTTCATTGTCACGTTCAAAAGAATTAATATCCATTTTATAGACCACTTCTTTGATCATCGCTCGTTCTTCTTTGGAAGTATGCTGAACAATATATTTTGCCCTAGATTTTGCAGGTTCATTTGCCAACCAGCTTAACATGACATCAAATTCCTGTTCCATCTCTGGCTGATTATTTTTCTTGACAATCATATCCCCCCTGCTTACATCAATATCATCCTCCAGAGTTATAGAAATGGACATAGGGGCGTAAGCTTCAGAAATTTCCTGCTCCCCCGCATTGATTGATTTTATTATTGAAGTGAATCCCGAAGGCAATACTGCTATTTCATCACCAACACGATAAATACCACTGGCTACCCTCCCAGCATATCCTCTGTAATCCCGATGCTCCTGGCTCTGCGGCCTTAAGACTGTTTGAACAGGAAAACGGGCATCTATTTTATTGATGTCGCTACTTATATGCAGCGTTTCCAATATATTCAATAAAGTCCCTCCCTGGTACCAATCCATAGTTTCTGACCTATTGACTACATTGTCTCCCCGAAGGGCACTCATTGGGATAAAACGAACATCTTTCATCAATAATTTGGAAGAGAATTCTTCAAATTGACCTATAATCTCGTTGAAGCGGCTTTCAGAAAAATCGACAAGATCCATTTTATTGACGCATACGATCAAGTGCGGTATATTCAACAAAGAGGCAATAAAAGAATGTCTTTTGGTCTGCTCTATCACCCCATGCCGCGCATCAATCAGGATCAAAGCAGCATTAGCCGTAGAAGCTCCTGTGACCATATTCCTGGTATACTGGATATGACCTGGAGTATCTGCAATAATAAATTTCCTTTTTGGTGTGGTGAAATAACGGTAAGCTACATCTATAGTAATTCCTTGCTCCCTTTCATCTCTTAAACCATCTGTAAACAAAGCCAGGTCAACGCCTTCATGTCCTTTCTTGGCACTTGTTGCAGTGATAGCCTCTAGTTGGTCTTCGAAAATGGATTTCGAATCATATAAAAGTCTTCCTATTAATGTGCTTTTTCCGTCGTCCACACTTCCGGCAGTTGTAAAACGCAGTAATTGATTATTGTTTATTTCCATAATTAATAGTTCCCCCAGGTCTCTATGAGAATTAGCGGAAGTTAAATTTTCAGATTGATTCTTTATTCCTTTTTTTGTTGTTCCTTCTAGAGAGCTACGGGGCTAAAAATAACCCTGCTTCTTCCTATCTTCCATAGCGGTTTCTGATCTTTTGTCATCAGACCTATCCCCCCTTTCTGTTTTGCGCATGGTTGAAACCTCCAGCGCAACTTTTTCCAGACTGTCGGCTTCAGATTCAATTCCACCCGTAATGGTGATATCACCTAATGTCCTGAACCTGATCTTTTTTGTAACAACTTCTTCTCCCTCTTCCAACTTAAGAAATTCGGAAAACGGGATCCAGCTGTTATTCCTCCAAACCACTTCCCTCTCATGGGCAAGATATAGAGAAGGAATCTCAATTTCCTCTCTTTTTATATAATTCCACACATCCATCTCAGTCCAATTACTAATTGGAAAAGCCCTGAAATGTTCTCCTTCGAAATATTTTCCATTCAGCAAATTCCACAATTCAGGACGCTGGTTTCTAGGATCCCATTGCCCAAAATCATCCCGGTGTGAAAAAAAACGTTCTTTAGCACGGGCTTTTTCTTCATCACGTCTACCGCCTCCTATTGCACAGTCAATTTTATTTTCCTCAATAGCATCCAGAAGAGTTGTGATCTGCAAAGCATTTCTGGTTGCATTTTTCCCTTTTTCCTCGGAAACTCGTCCTTTATTGATTGAATCCTGAACAGAGCCTATAATAAGTTTTACACCTAGTGACTCTACAAGATCATCCCTAAATTTTATAGTTTCCGAAAAGTTATGACCCGTATCGACATGCATTAACGCGAAAGGTATTTTCGAAGGGTAAAAAGCTTTTTTAGCCAAGTGAGTGACCAGTATAGAATCTTTTCCACCCGAAAAAAGTATCACCGGATTTTCAAATTGAGCCCAAACTTCCCGAAGGATGTAAATGGCCTCAGATTCTAGTTCATCAAGGTAATTTAAATAGTACTTACTCATTAGTTCAAGTAATTTTTATTCAGAAATTGTAATATCTTCTTAACAGATTCCTCTATAGTCTCTTGTTCTGTTATAATTTCGAGATCAGCTTGTTCAGGTGCTTCATAGGGAGAGTCAATCCCTGTAAAATTCTGCACCTCTCCTCTTCTTGCCTTTTTATATAAACCTTTTACATCTCTTTTTTCGCATACGGCCAGTGGAGTATTAACGTATATTTCCACAAAGTGTTCCTTGCCAATAATTTTTTTGGCTTTTTCCCTTTCCTTTCTTAGAGGAGAAATAAATGCTGAAATTGTGACCAGGCCTGCATCTATAAAAAGTTTAGCGACCTGAGCAATTCTTCGGTTATTCTCTTCTCTATCCTCCTTGGAAAAACTCAGCCCTTCATTTAATCCACAGCGTAAGTTATCTCCATCTAAAGTATAGGTTCGGATATTTTTTTGAAATAAAGCGATTTCCAATGCATTGGCAATTGTGGATTTTCCTGAGCCCGATAAACCGGTAAACCAAATCACAAAGGAATTATGACGATTCTGTTGGTTTCGATCGCTCCTGGTAATCTGGTAATCCTGCTTTATAATATTTTCTGTCATTTGTCAATTAATCCATTTATCCTGTACCGCAAAAACGGATTTTTTTAACCCTAGTTGCCAACTAGGGATTGCAAGATGGCTTTTTTTCCTGTATTTTCCTTGAAACACAAAAGGAAATTTTTCTGAGAATAGCATTGTTAAGATCATTTTGAAAAATGATGGTCATTTATCACGCTGAAGAAAGGGAAAGAAAAATATCTGCAAAAATAAAAAGGTTTAATGTGCAGAACTTGCTACAAAAAAATCATTTAGAAGATCTTTTTTGTTGTAACACATAACTTCACCTGTACGCTGAGAAATGACTTTAATGCCTACAGCTTCACAAATGGCCTGGCCTGCCGCAGTATCCCATTCCATAGTAGGAGCAAATCGAGGATAAATGTGCGCATTCCCTTCAGCCAAGATGCAGAATTTTAAAGAACTGCCCCGGGAAACGATCTCAATGTCCTTTTGATGCTTCTTCTTTAAATTCTCTATAAATTCAATAGTTTCTTCATTCATATGGGAACGACTCCCCACTACTCTTAACTCATTTACCGGAATAGAAATTCCTATTTCCTCAGAATGCTCCATTATTCCGGAAATATCATTGACTTTATCTGAGACAGAAACTTTGTATGCCTTATTTTCAGAAATATCAGCATAATAAAGCTGTTGAATAGCAGGTGCATAAATAACCCCCAGAATTGGCTCTTGATTTCTGACTAAAGCAACGTTAACTGTAAATTCACCATTTCTTTTAATGAATTCTTTAGTTCCATCTAGAGGGTCGATTATCCAACACTGCTCCCACTCCTTTCTTTGCTTGTAAGGAAGCTGATTGTTTTCTTCGCTTATTATAGGAATACCTCTAGGCAATAAGAATGTATTTATAACTTCATTTGCTTTTTGGTCAGCAATGGTAAGCGGGGAATCATCAGCTTTAGTTTCCACCTGGAAATCCTCATTTTCATAAATATCCATAATGACATTTCCGGCTTCCAGACAGGCTTTTATTGCAATTTGAAGTTCTTCTTTCACTTATTGTTTTTCTTAGATCGAAAATACAGCCAATAGCATTAAAGTAGCGAATGATTTACACTAATTTCCTATAGCATAAAATTCAAAACCAATTTCTTCTTTGGTTTTACGATCCAACAACCTTCTTCCGTCAAACAAAAATGCAGGTTTCAGCATGTTTTTATAGATCTCCTTCCAATCCAGCTCTTTAAACTCATCCCATTCAGTTAGTACTGCAATGGCATGGGAATCTTGGCAAGCTTCCATAGGGGAATTGACCACGGTCACCATCCTCCGGTTTTCTTCATCACTTCGGGTGCCAAGGTAATTTAAATCGGAAAAAATTTGCTCTTCAGTCACTTTTGGGTCATAGACGACCACTTCCGCTTGTTCATTAAGAAGGTAGTCTGTCACATAAATTGCTGCAGATTCCCTGGTGTCATTGGTATCTTTTTTAAAGGCCCAACCAAGAATAGCAATTTTTTTACCAGAAACTGTATTATACATTTTCCTCACCATATTGGCCGCAAAACGTCTTTTTTGATGATTGTTCATTTTTATCACCTGCTCCCAGTAATCTGCCACTTCTTCAAGTCCGAATGATTTAGCTATATATACAAGGTTTAAAATATCTTTTTGAAAGCAGGAACCTCCAAACCCTACAGAGGCTTTTAAAAATTTTGGTCCTACTCTACTGTCCATTCCTACTGCCCTGGCAACTTCCTCCACATCAGCACCTGTTTTTTCACATAATTCAGACATCGCATTTATTGAAGAAACTCGTTGTGCTAAAAATGCATTTGCAGTTAATTTTGATAGTTCTGAAGACCATACGTTTGTAGTAAGGATGTTTTCCCGTGGCACCCATGAAGCATAGATACTCACCAGGGCATCCATGGCTTCTTTTCCTTCCGTGGTGTCTATATCACCTCCAATTAGGACTCTGTCAGGATTTTTCAAATCATCAACAGCCGTTCCTTCAGCAAGAAATTCTGGATTTGATAAAATCTGAAAACGCACTCCGTTACCCGTATTATCCAGAATATCTTTTAAAGCTGCCGCTGTACGTACTGGAAGGGTAGATTTTTCAACTACGATTTTATCATTTTTGGCAACACTTGCTATTTGTCTGGCACACAATTCGATCCATTTAAGATCTGCAGCCATTCCCTTCCCTATTCCATAGGTTTTTGTGGGGGTATTTACAGAAATAAAAATCATATCTGCCTTATCTATTGCACTCTCCACATCTGTAGAGAAAAATAGATTTCGCCCTCTAGCCTCTTTCACAATCTCAGAAAGTCCAGGTTCATAAATAGGGATTTTTTCCACATCAGGATCATTCCATTGCGCAATTCTATTCTCGTTAATATCTACAACAGTGACATTTACTTTAGGACATTTTTGAGCAATTACAGCCATGGTAGGTCCACCTACATATCCTGCTCCAATACAACAGATATTCTTTATTTTCATTCGATAAAAGATTATTTCCTCCGTAAGCTATATTTCCAGAGAAAAAAATTATATTATTTTATATTTGTTTAAGTTCCACAGGAGCTTTATTAGAGTTTCTTATCGCAGGCATCTCCCAGAACCCCTTTAACATCGTATACCACAGAGTTTTTTGACTTTAGTAGAGAAAGATCCAAACTTAGAAATTCATTATGCGCTACTGTTAAAACAATAGCATCAAATTGTTCCTGGGGCAATGAATCGGTAGTTTTTAAATTGTATTCATGCAGAACTTCAACTGGATCTGCCCATGGATCATAAATCGTTACTTCTGTTCCATAATCATTCAAATGCTTTACAACATCTACTACCTTAGTATTTCTTACATCAGGACAATTTTCCTTAAAAGTAATTCCAAGGACCAATACTTTAGACCCCTTAACTTTAAGATCTTTTTTAAGCATTAATTTCACTATTTCACTGCTAACATACTGACCCATGCTATCATTCATCCGGCGACCTGCTAATATTATTTCTGGATGATATCCGATTTCCTGGGCTTTTTGAGCCAGATAATAAGGATCAACACCAATACAATGCCCTCCTACAAGACCAGGTTTGAATGGAAGAAAGTTCCATTTTGTTCCTGCTGCCTCCAATACAGCTTGGGTATCAATATCCAGCATATTGAATATTTTCGCCAACTCATTTACAAACGCAATATTTATATCCCTTTGAGAATTCTCAATTACTTTTGCTGCTTCAGCTACTTTTATTGTTGGAGCCAGATGCGTTCCCGCAGTTATGACAGAAGCATATAGTTCATCCACTTTCTTTCCTGTTTGAGGAGTAGAACCAGAAGTAACTTTCAGTATCTTATCAACTGTATGTTCTTTGTCCCCAGGATTAATCCTTTCGGGAGAATAACCAACATAAAAATCTTCATTAAATTTTAGACCGCTAGCTTTTTCAAGAACAGGTACACATTCATCTTCTGTCGCTCCCGGATAAACAGTAGACTCATAAATTACAATATCCCCTTTTTTCAAAACTTTACCTACAGTCTCACTACTCTTGTACAAAGGCGTTAAGACAGGGCGGTTATTTTTATCTACTGGAGTAGGTACCGTTATTACGTAATAATTACAATTTGATATATCATTCAGATCAGCTGAGCAATACAAGCCATTTTTATCTGAAGGCTCTTTCACCAGTACTTCCTGCAACACTTCATTTTCAACTTCTCTTGTGTGATCCTCCCCTCGCTGAAGCTCCTTTACCCTTTTTTCATTAATATCAAATCCCACTACGGGAAATTTAGTAGCGAATAGCCTCGCCAATGGTAGACCTACATATCCCAAGCCTATAACTGCAATTTTATTTATATCGTTCATTATATTATTTTCTCTCTGTACTTTTTTTAAAACTATAAATTTGTGTTACTCTATTTATGCTTAAATGTTATTTAAGATTCCCCCAATACCATTTAACTGCTTCTTTTAATCCATCTTCAATTTTGTATTGAGGATCATAGCCCAGCAGCTTTTTTGCTTTATCCACAGAGGCTAAGGAGTGGGGAATATCTCCGGGACGATTTGGTCCGTGTTTCACTTCAACTTTTGCAATTTCAGGGTCATATTCAGACAGATATTTTCTTAAGAGTTGTGTTAGCTCAACCAGATTTGTCCTGTCACCCACGGCCGTATTATAAACCTCATTTAATGCCTCATCATTTGAGGTCGTTAAAGCTAGCAGGTTCATTTGAATGACATTGTCAATATAGGTGAAATCCCTTGAATATGTCCCGTCACCATTAATAACCGGACTTTCATGATCCATAAACTGCATCACAAATTTTGGAATTACTGCTGCATAAGCTCCGTTAGGATCCTGCTTTCTTCCAAAAACATTAAAATACCTTAACCCTATGGTATCAATTCCATAAGTATTATGAAAAATATCAGCGTATAATTCATTTACATACTTAGTGATAGCATAAGGAGAAAGAGGTTTCCCAATTTCATCTTCAACTTTAGGAAGCGCTTCAGAGTCTCCATAGGTAGATGAACTTGCTGCATATACAAACCTTTTAACCCCTGCATCACGCGCAGCAACTAACATATTTAGAAAACCTGAAATGTTTACCTCATTACTGGTAATAGGATCATTTATTGAACGTGGTACAGAGCCTAGCGCAGCTTCATGAAGAACGTAATCCACACCGTTAACGGCCTTTTTACAATCCTCTAAATTTCTAATATCACCTTCTATCAAAGTGAAATTTGGATTAGTTTCAAAAGCTGCCAAATTCTCTCTTCTTCCGGTAGCAAAATTATCCAGGCAAACGACCTGACTATTTAGCTCAAGTAGCTTTTCACATAAATTGGAGCCTATGAACCCGGCGCCGCCTGTAATTAAAATTTTTTTTGAATCAAGCAATTCAAATTGTTTGCTGTTCATGTATGTTCTTTTGGTGATTAATTTTGCTCAAAGATATAATTTCAATTCATGTTTTTTCCTAATATCTTCTTAAAGCAATATAGACATAGATATTAAGAAAATTAAAAAGTTTTAAATAAAAAAAAACCCTTTGTAAAAAAAGCGAGAGACTGATTCAGCGAAAAAGAATATATTTTCTAATTCTCATACAGCATAAAAAAATTATTAGAAACTTTCCAATAACCTAATTTTCCAAGATGTTCACCCAACAAGCTTTTTTCCCAAACTGTCCCATCTTCAGGATACCTATCAATTATAAATATGGACGATAATTAATGAAAAAAATGACTTTTATCTCCATAGAAATACATTTGTATACCTCAAAGTCTAAGTGGACGTCCAAATATGCACCTGTCGATTTAATAGATTTAATTAAAGACACGGATTGATACTATTGAGTATGTGAATTCCTCCGAAATGAAAATTTGCCAAAATATTTCAAAAAGAATTCTCTGTCTCCCCCTTTATGAGAGTCTTCAAGTTTATGAAGTCCAGGAAATTTCCAAATTGATAAATCTGACTTTTTAATATTTGTTGAAAATTAAATTAAGATCCAGCTTCAGATGTAATTCTTTCTTTTAAGTAAGTTTCTAATGTTCTTTTGCCTCTGAGGAACTTTGTCGTTCCATTATTTTTCGTGCTGTAAAGGCGGGGTATTTGATCTGGAATTATTCCCACATAAAAAGGAACCCATCGGGTTATCTTTGCTATAATAAACATAAGGTGTTTCGACATTGGAATTGTGGGAATATGTTTGTCTTTAAAAAATTTAATTACTCGTATAATTTCAGGAAAGGAATATCCTGTAGGTCCGCATATGGTGATTTTTTCATTTGTTATCTCCTCTTCAAAGACAACATTATAAATGATGTCAGCTAAATCGTCCAAATGAATCGGATACAACTTTGTTGGGACACCTGCAGGATATAGTGACATGGGATTATCTATAATTCCTGAAATAAACTTTTCAACACCTTCTTTTTTGTTGCCTCCATAAACTTCTGCTGGCCTCAGGATTAACCATTTCTGAAAATTATTTTCGATATATTTTTCTGCAAAAAATTTTGTTACCCCGTACGCTCCGCTTTTTTTACCCGCTGTATTGGAACTGATAAATATAAATTTTGTAATTCCGCATTGAGTAGCCATTTTCACTAATTCCTTTGTAGCTTTTAAATTAATATTGAAGTATTTCTTTTCATTAAAAGAATGGGTAACAGCAGCTGCATGAATAATTACCGAACATTCTTTCAAATAAACTTCTATAGTATTTATATTCTGAATATCGCCTTTTATCAGCGTGACCTTTCCATTAGAATTTATATTTTCTGGATTTCTAGTCAGGCCGTAAATCTCATATTCATCCATGTTTATACGGTCTATCAGGGAGAGAATAATTTCAGAAGAAACCCCGGTGATGAAAATTTTCTTTTTCATCTTTTTAATCTGAATAAGATCATGTTCTTTAAAAATTCGAAAATAGATGAAAATTTCACGAAAGAAGTGCGGCCTTCGAGTTCAAGAAAATGAGTGGGAAACTCATGAAACTTGATATCCAATCTTGCAATGTTTAGCATAATTTCTGCATCGATAAACCAATCATCAGAAGTTAATTCCATATTATCATACACTTCCCGGGTAAAGATCTTGGGTTTGGAATTTACATCTCTGGAATTTACTTTGGGAAACAGAAGGGAGAAAATTTGGTTATACCCATTGGAAATTATTTGCCGATATTTGCCATCACCTCTCATTGTTCTATAAGTTTTTACCAACCCATAGGATGATGATTTAATTTTCTTAAAACATTTTTCAATGTTATCGATGGGAAATTGACTGTCGCCGTCAATTACACATAAATAATCACCTTTAGCCATTTTTAACCCTTCTCTCATGTCCCAGCCCATCATCCCTTTTTTAGGTTTGCAAACAGCTATAAAATCTTCATCCCTTTTAGCTATTTCCCTTACAATAGCTTCGGTTCTATCATCTGAACCTTCAAGATAATTACCTACTAAAATAATTTCGAAATCATCAGTTAGTTTTTCAGCTAAAACTTTGATATTGCCAGCCAATGGAATAATGCTCTCATTAGATCTATAACAAAGAATCACGATGGATAATTCAATATTTTTCTTCATTTGAACTGAGAAAACATTACGAGTGAATTTCGCGCTGGGGTTAAAGAACTGTACAGAGCTTATCTTCCAAATATATTAATTAAAGTGATTTCTTACGAGGAGAAAATTTGAAATTTTATTATACACTTCCATGGGAGTGCCTAAATTTACAAAAATATGCAGTGGGAGCTAATTTGCTCCTATAATTTCAATTAGATCAATATGTTCAAAACCAACTCTTTTTTATTTCTGAAAAAATTTAAAGTTCTCAGTATAATAATTTTCTTAACTGCCTTATTTTTCTTTTTTTTCGGAATTTTTTTTGGTCTGGATTTTACTGATAGTTTTTATCATCTAAATCATGCTTTATATCCTGTTAACGATGTTTTTCTATATCCTTTCCTGCTGAGCTCTGCACTTATTAAATCAATTGTTGATTTTACGGGGCCGGAGCTTATTAAGATAAGATTTATTAATTCTTCTCTTATATTTCTTTCAATGTTGATTCCTTTCCTAGTAGTAAGAATAACTAGGTCGAAGTGGAAAATACTATTTTATATATCCTGTACATTAATATTGTTAGCACCTTTTAATGTCAATATATTAAGCTATGATACTTTGACTATTTTCATAAATTCAGTAATATTTTCTATTACCATTCTTTACCTGAAGCACCCAAAATTTCATTTAATTATTACTTTGTCCCTCTTAAGTGGTATAGCAATTTTGATCAGGCTCCCTAACTTATTGTTGTTACCAATTTTAAGTGGGGTGATTGTTTTTCAGGAGAAAGTGATGAACCGGCGGAATATCGGACAAGTTTTGAAGCCCTTCTTTTTATACAATTGTTTTGCAGTTATTGCAGTTGTTGCAGGTTATTCTTACTATTATAATGATTGGAATGATTTTCAAGAAGCCTCTATGGGATCTATTTCACATGATACCAGGGGAATTGTATTTATGTATTTAAGAGACGCAACAAAACTCCTGTTATTTTGCCTCTTCATATTATGCAGCTTTTTCCTTTTTAGGAAACTCCGGAATAGAATTACAAGTTATTTGACATACGTCATATTAGGGCTTATTCATTTTGCTTTCCTAGCTAGTTTTGTTGTCTTTTCAGGCTATTCCTGGAATTATTTCTTATTCTTAACTGCTTTAGCTATTTCAATTGTCGGTATTCAGCTCTTTAATAATAGTAAAACCAGGTTTGAGCTAAAGCAAAAAATCCTATTCGTATTCTTGTTGTTTATTTTTATTCATCCATTTGGATCTAACACCGGTTTATTAAAAGCTGTCTCATTATTGTTACTATTGCCGTTCCTTTTAAGTTTAATCGATTTGCGGTTCAAGAAGTTTTGGTTGATTATAATTATTGTATTGGTGCCAATTTCTGTTGTTGAGAAAATTTACGGCACCTATGAAGATAAAAACATCTTAGATTTAAATATGTCTTTAAAAACCAATAAATTAAACCTTGTAAGAACGACTGAAACGCGGGCTGTTTACCTAAGAGACGTGGATGTTGTTGTAAGGGAATTGAAGGAAGATGGAGTTGAAATGTTTTTCTACGGAGACAAAAGCCATATTTTTCATTATTTATATCCCGCCACATCATTTGGCATCAAAGCATTTAATCAGCCGATGGAGGATTTGATCTTTTTACCGTGCATAGAGGATAAAGTGATTGATAAAACAAAAGTGGCTGTATTCCTAATGAATTCGTACCCTGAGTCTACAGAATCAATTGAAAATGTTGTAGAAAAGGAATTAATAAAAAAAGGGTTTAAAAAATCCCAAAAAGGATCTGTAGAATTCTTATTAAAAATAGAAGATCAAAATTTTAAATAATTGAAAGTGTGTCGTCCTAAAATAGATTGACAGTTTATTAATCCAGCAAGATAACCACTTCCACTTTTGGTATGGGAGTGTTCAATTTTAAAATTTAATAATGGCAATTTTTTAATTTTTAAAAAGATCAGGGAAGAAAACGCTAATTATTTAGTTTAAAACACAGTACTCTCCAAATGAACCAATTCAGTTTGAATTATTTTTTCCGTAGTTTGACCTGTTTCTGTATAGCCTTTAATGCGCTTTACTAACAGCTCCATGCCTTTACTTCCAATTTTTTCGGGAAATTGTTCAATGTAACTAATTGATGGGGAAAGGTGTGTTGCCAGTTCTTTACCTAAAAACCCTATTATCTTCAGGTCCTGTGGGATCTTTATACTATTTTCATGAGCTATACGGTAAGATAACATGGTACTTTCGAAGTCGGTACACACCAAAGCATCTACTTTATCTTCTAACAATAATTTCTCAGTTTTTTCTCGCAATACTTCAATTCTGGAAGAGTTAGCAATTAAAAAATCATCTTCATTCCTTAAAGCTTTTTTATACCCGGCAATTCTTAATTTTCCCAGACCCAGGTGATGAATAGAAGTAGCTAGACCAATCTTTTTAACACCCTTCGATAATAAAAGAGCCGTAGCCTCCTCCAGACTCTTCTCGTCATCTACTCCGATCTTATCCACCGGAATATCTAAATTGGTGCGATCATATAATACCAGAGGTATATTGTATTCTACCAAATTAATTAAATGATCATATTCTTTTTTTCTTTGGGTTTCTTCAGAAATAGCCACAAGAACACCATCTACGATTCCGGAAGTTAAAAGTTCTGCAATCTCTTTTTCTCTAGGCAGAGATTCATTGGAAATGTAAGTGATTACCTGCAAACCTTCCTGCTGTGCTTTAGCCTCAATTCCGGATAAAACTTTTGCGAAAAATGAGTTAGAGATATTCGGAATTATTACTCCAATCGTTCCGCTTTTGCTGCTTTTAAGGTTTACAGCAACCGGATTGGGCCGGTATTTATGTAAAGCTGCCAATTCTTTGACCCGCTCTATAGTCTTCTGACTAATCTCGGGACTGTCATTTAAAGCTTTTGAAACTGTGGAGACTGAAACATTGAGCAGCTTTGCCAGCTCTTTCAGGGTAATATTGTTTCTCATTTCTGAACGATTATAATATAAAAAATGCTAAGGTAGTTATCCCACCGGATAATTCCGAATGAAAATCTACCTCAAAAAATTTAATCAATTTGATTATCTTCAAATTTCCTTGGAATTAAAATATTATAAAGATACCTGAACTATGAAATTCTTCCAATCATACTGGTTTTACTTCCTTGCAGCCATTATTACTATTATTGGTTTAGTCACCGGCTGGTACTTTTTCTTTTTTCTGGTAATACCTTTTGGCTTATTCAATTTCGGCAAGAAAGATAAGGACGATTAAGCCAAGTTAAATTTATACTAAACACGGGCAGGCATTTGCACATCCTGCCATATCAGCGTAATTTAATCATTAAATTTAAATTGAGTTACAATGAAAGACAAAGGCACATTATCCCAAACCATTAATATCTTAAGACTGGAAGAAGGATATGAAGAGGATTTCAATCTATTAGATGAACGTCTTGAAATTAAATCAAGAAAAGAAGAATTCACAGTAAATGATTTTAATGTAGATAAAGTTTACAGATTTGAAGGGCCTTCAAATCCTTCCGATAATTCGATACTCTACGCCATTACCACCAACAATGGCAGAAAAGGTATTTTAGTAGACGGTTATGGATATTCTAGTGGCCAGATCTCTGATGAGATGCTTAAGAAACTGGACCTAAAGCAGAACAGGCCTATCACTGATTAAGGCCTTTTTTTTATTTGTTAAAACTCCAGAAGAATCTTAAATTACGTTACACCAAAAACAACTAAATAATAACTATGAGCTATTTAAATCTCGATAAAGAGAAAACCGGAAAAACAGTAGAAGAACTAAATATTTTACTAGCCGATTACCATTTATACTATCAAAAGCTAAGAAACTTTCACTGGAACATCATTGGACAAAATTTCTTTGATCTTCACGAAAAATTTGAAGAACTGTATGATGATGCTAAATTAAAGGTTGATGAAATCGCTGAACGTATTTTGACTCTGCGGTTTCAACCCACCAGCAATTACAGTGATTATCTTAAAAAATCTAATTTAAAAGAGTCTTCATCAGATCTTTCGGATGGCCAAATGGTAAGTATGCTTTTGGAGGATCATGGAAAAATCCTTCGACAGATGACGAAAGTTATTGAAACTGCAGATAAAAACGGAGATGAAGGTACAATTGACTTAATTGGTGCTTACATCAGGGAACTTGAAAAAACCAGCTGGATGTTGGATGCCTGGAAGATGAAAACTTCAGATAAACATAAGCCGGTATAAAACCCAGATAGTCACAGCAACCCTCAATGGAAAACGAATTTAATATCCAGGAATCTATTAATGGCTTATGGCAGAAATTAGCAGAATGGCTGGATTCCATTATCCTTGCCCTGCCAAATTTTATCCTGGCCATTCTGGTATTTGCAATATTCATTATTGCGTCAAAATACATTGGAAAATTTGTTGGAAAACTACTTTTTTATAAAGTAAGACAGGATTCAATTAGAGAGATTTCTGTCAAGATTATAAAAGTAGTTATTATAGCCATTGGCTTCTTTGTTGCATTAGGACTTTTAAATTTAAACACCATATTAACCTCGGTGCTTGCGGGTGCCGGGGTTGTTGGTTTAGCCATAGGGCTGGCCTTACAGGGAACCTTAAACAACACATTCTCCGGAATTATCCTTAGCTTTCTCCCAGAACTTCAAATCGGAGACTGGATAGAAAATGATGGCTATGCCGGGACTGTTGTCGAAATTAATCTGCGAAGCATCGTTCTTAAGGAAGCCGATAATAACTATGTGGTGATACCTAATTCACAATTAATAGATGCACCTTTCAAGAATTTTTCCCGCACGCCACGCTCCAGAGTAATGGTAGATTGCGGAGTGGCATACAACTCAGATCTTGAAATGGTTAAAAAACTCACCCTTGAAACTATTGAAAAAAGCTTTCCTCAAAATGCCAATGAAGAGGTAGAATTCATGTACAAAGAGTTTGGAGATAGTTCCATCAATTTTGTAGTAAGATTCTGGACCAACGTTACTAAAAACAGGGATATCCTGTTTGCCCGTAGCACCGCTATTATAGCCATCAAAAAAGCTTTTGACAAGCACGATATCAATATTCCATTCCCTATTAGAACTATTGATTTTACCAATAAGCTCGGACTTGAAAAACCTTCTGAAGAGAAGAACACAACAAATCTGTAGTATATTTTTTAGATCAATACCCACTTCAGAATTCAGTTTTAGGGCTCTTCTCCCCTATTCTTCAGAAGAATAAATTCTTTTTGATTTCACTTCTATGATCCTCTTCATTCGGTAACTTCTACAGTAGAGAGTCTTCAGAAACTGTGATCTAACATACCCTTTCTAGTCCGGGGCTTCTGAAATGAGTATTTCATTAGATAAAAAAGCAACATTTTCATCCTGTCTGTTTAGACTAATTAAAGAAAAAGCTCCGAAAAGATATTCTTTATGAATACCTACCTTCGGAGCTTACATGTGATTTATTAGATTTTCTTTTAGAAACTAAATCCGAAACCGAAGGAGAACCTCCAGCCTTCACTTCCTGTAAAGAAATTAAATTTCCCGCTTACGGCCTCGGCACTGTTTACCCAGAATCCACCCCCGTAGCTGTCATGCCAAACGTCACTGCCTTCTCCATCCAGCCAAACACGACCAATGTCGTAGCCTCCAAAAACGCCAATCTGAAATGGCAAAAACCTTGACTTAAACCTGTCAAAACTATAGCGGATATCTCCACCGGCTGCAAAAGCCTCTTCCCCTACAAAACGTTCGTGCCTGTAGCCACGCAATCCATTGTTTCCTCCCAATGTAGCAGCCTGATAGAATTCAAAATCGTCGCTGAAGTTTATCTCTGCCTGCACCCTCGTGTTCAGCACCCATTTTCGGTTACGGGTAAGGGCATTATAGAATTCCATATAGGGGTTTAAATATGCAAAAGAATTATCGGCATCTTCCACATTCATTTTCCCTCCTCCTGCTAATTTAAAATTCATCCCGTTTGTTGGATTAAGGACATCATCATAACTCTCGTAATTAAATGTTCCTTCAAGACCAGCAAAATACTTTCTCTCATAAAAGTCTGGATCAGTAGTAAATTCTTGAACTAAAAAACGATCTTCGGTTTCTTCCACCTTTATACCTTCAAAAGTAGCCATCAACTTATAATCCCTGCCAAATGGTGTTTCTCTCACAAGGCCTGCCTCTACTCCAACTTCACTTATCCTGGTGCGATTGTAATCTAGTGACAATTCATCATCGGGATTATAGGTTTCATTTCCAAATCCGAAGAAGTTCCTTGTGGTTTTAGGACTAGAATAATAAGCTCCCACACCAAAATTATAGTTTCTTATTACATTTGCAAACTCTCCTTCGTATCTGACTTCAAATCCATTTGTAGCGAAAAAATATCCGGCGCTCACACTGTGTCTGGCTGTAAAAGGGTTTCTTTCAAATCCGTTAATGGTATATGTATTTTTCAGTCCCAGAATAACTCCATTATCCGGGTTGAATCCTACTGAAGGTAACAGGCTGCTTGAGGTAAAAATCTTTCGGTCCTTGTCGTACACATTGATTTGGTAATCATCGGTAAGTTTAATTTTGGCTCCGTTATTTTTCTCAATAGTATTAGGCAAAGTTTTATGATCATATATTCTGACTTTATTTCCATTGGTGATATTATAAATATCATTGTTCTGCCCCCCAATGATTCTCACAAGAATTTCCCCTCTCCCGGGTCCATCTACATAAAATTCGTCATCATCATCCAAGCCATAGATCCAGATTTCGTCTGTCTCATCAGGAAAATATATCTTTTCACTTAAAACATCTTCCCGTTCCCCTCCTTTATTCCTGGTAATCTTCACCTTTGTACTACCATCTTCCAGGCGGGTAACATCAATAAAATCATCTTTATCTGTTCCGGTCACAATAGCTAATCCCGCCAGGTGCTCATAATACCTCATTGAAATATCTACGATATTATCCCGCCTGCCTTTTAACTTCTTGATTAGATTCTGAGTTATATCTCCCTGGGCCTCTTTTGGCATTTCTGCAAAGGCCTGCTCAATAACTTCATCTGTTACATGCTCCTGTACAAATTGTGCCTGTTCCAGCCAGGTATCTTTTCCTACATTTTGAAGCAGCGATCGATCTAACCCGATTGCTGCTGTATTAAACCATTCAATATCATTAATATCTTCTCCATAAACAGCAAATTGATTTGCAAAACCAAGCAGTCCGCGGAGAGATCCAAAGAGTGCTCCGTCAAAATTAGAGAAAACCTGATCCCTGTCTCTGGGTATAGGTTCAAAGGTTCGGTTTCCTTCTTCATCTTCAATTTCCGCCCATCGCCATTGGTCATTATGCCTGTCCCAGTCACCGATAAGCATATCAAAAATCCTTGCTTTCACATAAGAAGCTTCATTAAGAGTATATTTTTCATCTCTTCTTAGTCTTTCAAACATGCCAGACGTACTTTGGATATCATGATTTGGAGAACCAAAACTTTTATAATTTAACCAGTTTTCTTCGGGACGCTCTTCAATCATATAAATCTCTCCTCCATGTTCTGCATTATATTTCCCCAGCTTCGGTTGCTTCGGAAGAAAATATAATTCCGGATTTGTATGCAGGACCCCAATGGCATCTGCCAGGGTAGGAATGGTTAAAAAAGCAAAAGGATGTGAGGAGGTATAGAAATCCTCAATGACTTCCTCAGCAAGTGTATTCTCAAATTGTTCGGTAACAGGCTTGTTTTTAAACGCTACCGTTTGAAGAAATTGAACTGCATCCTTTCTAAGCATCCTGAAATTGTACTCACGGTCCAGACTATCCTTCACCCTTACAGAATTGGTTTGGTGACCACCTCCTTTTCTCATGGGTTCCAGCCCTCCATACAGCGTATCAAGATCTGCTATCCTTACTTCTACTTCTGTACTGTATAATTCCCTGTATCGATCTCCCCATATACTCTCGTAAATGTCACTCTTCTCGTTTTCTTCAGGTTCATAAACTGTAGCTTTCACAGTCCTCGGAAAATTGGTAGACAAAGTATCTATATTAAAAACTTCCGGCTTCTTAAAAATCTCTTTTTGATAAAGCAGCTTTGGCTTTTTGTCCTCACTTCCATAGAAACTGGCCCAGGAGGAGCCATCTTTAAAAATGTCAAGAACGGCAAAACCCTGACCCGAATATGCAAACAATCCATTATCTCGAAGCCCCACGAAAGAAGCTTTGGAAGCAGATCCTGAAACGATCTGTTTAATATAATCCTCCTCTATATATTGTAATGAATGATCATGGCCTGATACAAATACAACATTACCCCATTTTCCCGCAATCGTTTCCAGGCGCTGTCTCATATATTTATACCGTTCATTTTGGGTATCTGTAGAAGAAACTCCACCAGTAGTTCTGAAAAGAGTCACCAGGGAACCTAGAATAGGTAATGGAATTTTTCTTTGCGTGGGATACAAGTGGTTATTAAAATGGAAATTTCCTCCATGAAGACCATTAGTATACAGAGGATGATGAATGGCAAAAACCACTGTTTTATTCTGATTTTTCTTGAGTTCAGATTCTACTTCAAGGAACATAGCTTCCCGGGTTTTGATTTCGGGGCAATTATCGTTGATTTTAGGATTATCATCCCAATCTTCAAGATACCATTGAGAATCTACAACCAGTAGCTGGATGTCCTCAGAAATATCTATACTTTGCAAAGCACAACCAGCTTTTGGAGCAAAAATATCATCCCTTTCCAGCTTTTTTTGCAGATAATCTTCTTGCCGTTTCAGTCCAATCAGGCCTTGATTATACCAGTCGTGATTTCCAGGCATAAAAAGAATTTTTCCGTCGTAATTCTCAACGGCATCGATCTGGGCATCCAGACGATATTCAGAATTTTCTCTGTTGGGATCACCTTCTGCTTCCAACCCTTCAGGATAAATGTTATCTCCCAGAAACAACGTATAATTTCCGATCTGCTTTACCGAATCTATATAGGTTTTAAACGCCAGCAAACCTTCAGAACTTCCTCCCGGAACAGAATATCCGCCATCACCCAGAAGATAAAATGATCTTTCTATTTCTTTGTCTACGGGATAAGCAAAATCTTCTTTAGATTCTCCTTCCTTGTAATACGATTTCTGCAAGCTTGAACAGCCGGAAAATAAGGCGCAAATAAGAGTTGTTAGAAATATGTTATTTTTTTTCATACAAATTGATTGGGGATTTTTTTTTGTAATTTGGCTTGCAAACCTAACCTATACTTAATGACAAGCCTGGTTGAAAAAACTGAAAAATTTGTTTTTGAACTTTTTAAAGACAAATTGCCAAATACCTTCATTTATCACAATTATAAACACACCGAACGGGTAGTTAAAAGTACTCAAGAATTAATTGAAAAATCTGAAATTCATGTTAAACAACAGGAGCCATTACTACTGGCAGCCTGGTTACATGATATTGGATATACCGCCGAATATCGCGGTCATGAGGAAGAAAGTGCAAGAATGGCACAGGCGTTTTTGAAGGAAAACGGTGCAGATGAGAATCTTATAAAGGAGGTGTCAAGGATTATTCTCGCCACCATCCCCAGCAAAGAACCGGCAGATCTTGTTGAGAAAATCATTAAAGATGCAGATACCTCTCATCTCTCAAAAGAATATTTTGAAGAAATCAGTGAACTTTTAAGGCAGGAACTCCATTTACAAAAGATCAAGAATTTTACGGTTAGAGAATGGGTACAGCAAAACATCAAGCTCTTTACCAAGAAACACCAATATTATACACCTTTTGCAATAGAGAACTGGGAAGAAGGTAAACATGACAATCTACTTGCATTATTAAATAAAGAAAAGAAATCTAAAAAGAAAATTGAAAAAGAGGAAGTCAAGGCACGATTAAAAGCTCGTTATAAAAATGAAAACCCAGATCGTGGGATACAGACCCTTTTCCGGGTGACAATGCGAAACCATATAAAATTAAGTGATATTGCAGATGCCAAAGCGAATATTCTACTTTCGGTAAATGCCATTATCATCTCTCTTTTGATCGCCAATTTAATACCCGATCTTACGGCTCCCACCAGTAGCGTGGAATTGATGTTGCCAACACTTGTCCTTATTTTCTTTAGTGTGGCTTCTATTATTGGAGCAATAATGTCTACACGTCCCGATGTGACCACGGGAGAATTCACCCGCGAACAGGTCAAAAACAGGGAAATAAATGTGTTGTTTTTCGGAAATTTCCATCGTATGCCTTACGATCAGTTTGAATGGGCTATGAATGAGATCATTGAGGATCAGGGATTGGTTTATGAGTCTCTAATGAAGGATCTTTACATGCTAGGAGTCGTTCTTAACCGAAAGTATCGATTACTGAGGATCACCTATAATATTTTCATGACAGGTATTATTCTTTCTGTTATATGTTTTATTGTCACTTATTATTTAGTTTAACTGGTCCATGAGATCTTCATAGGTAATGATATTCTCTGAAGAAGAATCATCCAATGTGTACAACACCTCCACCCTAATGGCTTTAAGACCTACTACCCCCTGCACATCTTCCAGTTCAAGAAGTTCCACCTTCTCACCAAGATATTTTTTGGCCTGAAGGTATTTTATGTACCGCAAATACTCTCTTTCATCACTGCGCTGGGAGTAAATGATCACAATTTTACCTTTTTGGGTAATTCGTTCCCCGGTGTCTTTCACACAAGCTTTATCAATCCGTTTTTTAATGATCTCATATCGGGCGTTATAGGTTCCGTCCACATCAAATTGTTTCTCATCCATTCTGTAACGAATAGACAGCGTATTATTGAAAACGAGAATCAGGGATGCAGCTTCCAGCATCAAAGGCATATTTTCCTGAATTCTGTAGAACCTGTTTTCCATTTCACACATGGTCCTTAACTGCCATAATCTCAGGTTGTACAAATACACCTTATCAAAAGGGTTCTGACTGTTGCTTGTCAAAGATTCTCCAAGATAAATATTGTGATCAACACCATCAGTTTTATAACGCTCAAAGTAATGAGGATAAATTTTCTGAGCTTCGATTTGTTGCCGGTCCAGGTACCTGGCCATGGTACGGTTTATTTGCTGTACAGCTTCATCATAATCTTTCCGGTGATTGTAAAGAATTCCGGAATCTGAACTGATTTTTTGCCTGTACTCCTCTACTCTTGATTTTAAATGATCACCCTGATTCTGAATATGATCTAATAACGGATTTATTTCCTTTTGAAGTAAATTAAAAACCTTTTGTTCACTCGAAGCATTCAGGTTATTCTCCAGATCTTCAATAAATTCCTTTATCCTGAAATCTACCTGCTCATAGATCACCAGGTTTTCCTGCTCACTTGCTTCCTCAATGATATCCTGAATAAAATTCAGTTGAAAAAGTAAATCTTTCTGAATTGCATTATTTCTTGCTTCCGAAGAAGCGACAATATCTATTTGACCGTAAAGCGGGTGAATGTCTTCAAAAACAACATCTTTGAAAGAAGCGAGACCATCCCTTTCTATATCCTTAATGAATTGCCGCGCCTCCTTTTCAAAAGCCCATAAAACACTTGGATGAATAGAGGTACATTCGCTCTGGATCACAGCTTTTATCCTGTTTTCGAATTCAGATTTACTTCTCTCTACTGCTGTTACTATGTAAGGAAGAATTTCATCCAGTTTGGTTGCATTAACACTGTTAAGTTCATTTTTACCGAAAGAAATCAATTCAAGAATAGCTAAAAGCCGCTGGCTTTTTGCAATGGGCGCCAGGATAACGCTTTTAGCTCCTTTTCTTTTCAAATTCTGATATAATTGATTTTTGGAAGTTTTTTTCCCATAGGCTTCAAGATTAGAAATAATAAAGAAGGATTGATTCTGCACCAAAGCTTCAAAAGGAATTTCTCCAACCGCAGCTTTGCAGGCATTCTCATTATCACTTCCCAAAATGAAACTGTTGGTGCCATTTTCCATCTTTGCAAAGGTGCTATCCTGTTCGTTAAACACGGTAAAACCAACCTGTAGATCGGAAATTTTATATATAGACCTAAATATCTCCTGAAACTTCTGAAGCTCTTCTTCACTGGAAGTATTTCGTTGCAACAGCGTGGTTTTAAGATCTGAAATTGCATCATCTACAGTGACATCTGTAAGGGTTATAATAGTAAATCCTTTAAAAATCCAGCTTCCGGGAGGAAACATTTCTTTCCAAAGTTCTACTTCCTCCATGTTCTGGATGAGGTCATCCACATCGTCTTCTGTGATGTCTTTTGCATTTTCGGTAGGAAATATCTCAATGAAATCAGAATTGAGTTCAATCCGGTAATGTCTCATAATCCCATTTTCATCGGGAATATCATAGTAAAGAGGTCGAGAAAAATCAATATTATATCCGTAATAATTATTCAGGATCATAACACATGCGAAAATATAATCAATGTTCTCATTCAGGTTTCGCATGCATAAATCATAGCCGTCTCCGGCCTGTGTAAGGATCTCCCGGAATTTTTGGGTAGAGTTGAAAATTGTATTGTGAAAAGGCACAGAGATAGCCTTGATCTGGTTATTGGACAATATTGCAGGAAAAAGATCCTTGAGCAAGATCCTTACTGGATCTTTAAATTTTACCAGTTCCTCTTCCTCGGTAA
The DNA here is from genome assembly GCF_014651535.1 of Salinimicrobium marinum. Classification (GTDB taxonomy): domain Bacteria; phylum Bacteroidota; class Bacteroidia; order Flavobacteriales; family Flavobacteriaceae; genus Salinimicrobium; species Salinimicrobium marinum. The sequence goes on along the minus strand of NZ_BMXB01000002.1, from coordinate 146,263 downwards.
TTCCTTCTGTCAATGCCGGAAAAGAAGAAACATATTCCAGCATTTCTTCTATGTACTTTCGGGAAATACTACTGGTTTCTACATCTAACTGCTTCCGGTATTCATCAATGATCTTATGGAAACTAATTCGTATTTCAAGAGGAAAATTCTTTTGGTTCTTCATATGTTAAAATTAATTTATTTTTTGAGCTCCGACGGTCCCTCCTGTCATATTAACAATTATTTAAAAATTAAGAGGCTATGAGTTTTCTGTTCCCTATTTTTGCGAAAATTAAATTTATTATGCGAAAAATATTGTTTATAGGTGTCCTTTCCCTGCTGGTTTCCTGCCAGGAAGAATCGGGATACTCCATTAGCGGAACTATAGAAAATGCTACTGACGGTCAAAAAATTTATGTAGCCGAACTGAATGAAAACAACAACCAGACCACCACTATCGATACGATGGAGATAAAGGATGGTAAATTTTCGGCCGATCTTCCTGAAAAAGAAAAACCTACCCTAAGTTTTCTAACCATTGAAGGAGCAAGGGGAAATGTACTTTTCGTTGCTGACAATAATCCTATTGAATTCAAAATATATAAAGACAGTTTATTCTCTTCTGAAGTTTCAGGCGGAGAAGATAATGAGATCCTTTATTCCTATATAAAAGATGCCCGCAAGGCGAATCAAATCCAGTCGGAAAATCGTACTGCCATGATCGCAGCTTTTCGCCAGAATGATTCAATGGAAGTAAACCGACTGCAACTTAAACAGGAAGAACTATCTGAACAGCACATGAACCGTTTGCAGGAGATCGTAAAAGAAAATCCAAATTCGCTGGTTTCGGCTATGATCCTGCAGGAAATAGCAAATTCAAAAATGGTTCCTTCTTCGGAACTTAAAGAACTTTATAATTCCCTTTCTACTGAAGTTCAGAATTCTAATCTTGGAAAAATGGCTGATACTACAATTTCCCAGATGAGTAAAGTGGAAATTGGAAGCAAAGCACCCGAGTTTACTGCCCCTACGCCCGATGGAGAAGAACTTGCACTAAAGGATGCGTTGGGAAAAGTTACTTTAGTTGATTTTTGGGCGTCATGGTGCAAACCTTGTAGAGATGAGAATCCAAATATTGTAAGGGTATATGAAAAATATCATGACAAAGGATTGAATATCCTGGGAGTTTCTCTGGACCGTCCGGGACAAAAAGATAAATGGGAGCAGGCAATTTCAGAAGACAACCTGCAATGGAACCATGTCTCAAACCTGATGTTCTGGCAGGATCCGGTTGCAGCAGAATATGGAATAAGAGCGATTCCTGCTGCATTTTTACTTGACGAAAACGGGGTAATTATAGCAAAAGATCTTCGTGGTAAAGACCTGGAAAATAAAGTAGCAGAACTACTGGACTAAGAATAAATTTAAACATAAACAACAAAGGCTGCCCCATGGACAGCCTTTGTTGTTAAAGTAATTTCTCCTTATTTACCGGAAGAACCCAGCTCAAATGAAACATTAACCTTAACCGTAATCTCCATTTCTCCGGGAGCTATCGTTTGTCCCCCAGAACCACTGTCATTTTTCATTTCCATCATCCTTGCAACAGGCTGAAAACCGTTAGATTCTGTTTCGGAAATAGATACAGCACTTCCAATAGATTGATCTAGTGCCTGTGCCAGTTCATTTGCTTTTTTCTTTGAATTTAACATCGCCTGACGACGGGCCTCCGATTTTAATTCCTCTTTTCTGGAAGTCTGGAACTGTACCCCGTCAATCCTGTTTAATCCAGACCCTAACAGTCCGCTCATGATATCCTCATACTTTTTCAGATCATCCAGCTGAATAGAAATAGCCTGATTTGCTGAATATTTATGTTCCTTTAAATTGTAGTCATAGTCTTTGTTAAGGTTGATATATTCAGATCTTATGTTCTCAGAAGGGATATCCTGTGACTCCAGATATTCGAAAATATTGTTTACAACTTCGTCATTTTGGCGCTTCACTTCTGCTGGAGAGTCTCCCGAATGTTCGATTCGCGCTTTGATCAATACTTTGTCGGGCACCACATACACAGTACCTTCCCCGGTAACAGTAACTGTATTTTTTTGTTGTTGTTGACCAAAAGCTACTACTGTAAACAGGATAGCCAAAAGAATGGATGTTTTTTTCATAAGTTTCTAATTTAATTTTAAGTAAATGAATGTCAGAATTTATATTCTGCCAGATTTTTGAAGGATGAACAATAAAACAATAGGCACAGCCAGCAGGATCACCATTAATAAATGTGCACTTAAAATCCACGGAGCCAATAACAATGTTAAAATATACCCTCCTACTGCACCTCCAAAATGAGCATCATGACCAATATTTCCTACCCTTTTCTTCATTCCGTAGATCGAATATAACATGTAACCAATACCAAAAACGTACGCCGGGATAGGAATAGGAATAAAGAACATATATAAACTCATTTCCGGATACAAAAGTATTGCTGCATAAATTATACCCGAAACTGCGCCACTCGCCCCTACCGCATTATAACTAAGCTCATCTTTATGGAAGAAGTAGGAAAGAAAATTTCCAAGAAGTAGGCTGGCAAGGTAAACAAGAAGAAATTGTGCACTGCCAAGGGATTCTATTACCACATCGGCAAAAAAGTATAATGTAAGCATGTTCAAAAAGAGATGCCCGGTATCAACATGCAAAAATCCGGAGGAAAACACTCTTATTTTCTCTCCTCTTTTAATAGCCCCGATGTTAAATTTATATTTTTCAAAAAAAGTGTAATCTTTAAAACCTTTAAATGAAATAATGACATTTGCTGCGATAATCATGATGGTCACCAGGTGTAAATCTCCCATAGATGCTTCTGTTTAGTGCCAAATATAGCATATATTTGCCTAAATCATTTGTTCATGCAGCGTTTAGTTTTTTGGCTGGTTTACCCTATGTTATGGCTGGTCTCTATTCTACCATTTTCGTTATTTTACATGTTTTCTGATATGGTTTTCTTTTTTGTGTACTATGTTGTTGGATACAGAAGAAAAACGGTAAAAGAGAACCTTGAGCTGGTATTTCCTGAAAAGTCTTCTGAAGAAAGGAAAAGAATCGAAAAGAAGTTTTATAGGCACATGGTAGACATGTTTTTGGAAATGGTAAAAAGCATTTCCATTTCAGATACCGAACTTAAAAGAAGATTTGCCTTCACCAATATGGAGGAGGTGCAGAAAATAAGGACCATGGATAAAAGTATCATTCTTGCCTGTGGTCACTATGCCAGTTACGAATGGATGAATGCTCTCCAATTATATGGACTGGAGTATCGTGGCTTTGGGATATACAAAAAAGTGAAAAATCCCTTTTTTGATAAAATGGCTAAAGATATTAGAGGAAGGTTTCAGGGAGAATTGATTTCTACTGTAACGGCCACCAAACAGATTACAAGAAATGAAAAAAACGGCATCTTAGGGGTTTATGCTATGATCGCAGATCAATCCCCTAAGATCAACCGAACCAAGGGCTGGACAGAATTTATGGGAAATAAAGTCCCTGTGTTTATGGGTACGGAAAAACTGTCTAAAGAATTAGACATGGCAGTGGTGTACCTTCATGTAGAAAAAAAGAAAAGAGGCTTCTATGAAGCCACTTTTAAAACTATTTCCTATAATCCTGCGGAAGAAGAAAAATTTAAAATAACTCGTGATTATTTCAACTACCTTGAACAGCAGATCTACAGTGCACCTGAATATTATTTGTGGACCCATAAAAGATGGAAGCACCGCAATACACCCATCCCCGAAGACGCCAAGGTTTTTTAATCCAGATTTGCTATTTCTTTAATTTCTGAAATCATAGAAGTAGCAACATCATCTGCTTCCTGCTGACTTTTGGCTTCGGTATAGATCCTGATTATGGGTTCGGTGTTTGACTTTCTCAAATGTACCCAGTGATCTTTAAAATCAATTTTCACTCCATCTACTGTAGAAACTTCTTCTCCTGAATATTTCTTTTCCACCTTTTGAAGAATATCATCGACATCAAGTTCCGGTGTTAGTTCAATTTTATTTTTGCTCATAAAATAAGATGGATAAGACTTTCTTAGCTCTGAAACAGAAATTTTCTTTTCGGCTAAAAGAGTAAGGAATAAAGCTACTCCCACAAGACTATCCCGTCCATAATGAAGTTCAGGATAAATGATTCCGCCGTTACCTTCCCCACCAATCACCGCCTCGGTATCCTTCATAAGCTGTACAACATTCACTTCACCTACAGCACTTGCATTATAAGTCCCGCCATGTTTTTCAGTAATATCTCTTAAAGCACGTGAAGAAGACAAATTACTCACAGTATTTCCAGGCGTTTTTCCAAGAACAAAATCCGCACAGGCAACTAAGGTATATTCTTCCCCAAACATTTCACCATCTTCAGAAATAAATGCAAGGCGATCCACATCGGGATCCACTACGATTCCGAAATCGGCTTTTTTCTCCTTTACAAGATTACAGATATCTCCCAGGTGTTCTTTTAAAGGCTCGGGGTTGTGAGGAAAATGTCCTGTAGGTTCACAATACAATTCTATTACATGTACTCCAAGACGTTTTAATAATTTAGGGATTGCTATTCCGCCGGTGGAATTTACTCCGTCAACAACTACTGTAAAGTTCGCCTCAGAGATTTTTTTGGCATCAACCAGCGAAAGTCTGGTTACTTCTTCAATATGAGTATCAATGTAATGAGTGGCCTTCTTAATACTCCCCAATGAATCTACATCAGAAAACAAGAACTCTGCATTTTCTGCTATTTCAAGGATCTTAGCTCCTTCCTCACCATTCAGGAATTCACCTTTTTCATTCAGAAGCTTTAAAGCATTCCATTGTTTAGGATTATGACTTGCGGTTAGAATGATTCCTCCCTGTGCTTCTTCCATGGGTACCGCTACTTCTACTGTGGGCGTAGTAGAAAGATCAAGATCAATTACATCTATTCCCAATCCAACGAGGGTATTCATTACCAGTTGCTGAATCATTTCTCCGGAAATGCGGGCATCACGACCAACCACCACTTTACACGGCTGACTCTCATTCTGACTTTTTAGCCAGCTCCCATATGCTGCGGCAAATTTCACCGCATCTATAGGCGTTAAATTATTTGAAGGCTTCCCTCCTATAGTTCCTCGTATTCCGGATATTGATTTTATTAAAGTCATACTTATGGTTTAAAATTTGTTTTTTTAAGGTTTACTGTTTCAGCTCTGTTCACTATTGAGAGCTTTCCAGCTTTTTCTATTCAGGAGGAAATGCTTACCTTTTCTTCCTTAAGCCAAACAAAGATACAAGCCTCTAGAGCATCTGGCAAAACTTAACATAATTTAAACATTCAATTACATACCTTTCTTCAATGAATTTTCTTGCACATATTTACCTTTCAGGACAAGACGAAGAATTGATCATTGGCAATTTTATAGCCGATTCAGTTAAGGGCAAAAATTATCTGAATTATCCAGAGGGAATCAGAAAGGGTATTATCCTGCACCGGGCCATTGATTATTATACAGATACTCATCCTATCGTAAAGCAAAGTACGTCCCGGCTTTTCGAAACGTACGGCCATTACAATGGGGTGATTGTAGATATTCTTTACGACCACTTTTTAGCAGCGAACTGGTATCATTATTCACATATCCCGTTAGATGAATATGTAGGAACTTTTTACGATCTACTGCAGAACAATTTAGAAATTCTTCCTAAAAATGTGCAGCAGTTTCTTCCCTATATGATTAGAGATAACTGGCTTCTTAGCTATGCGTCCATTAAAGGTATTGGCAAGATCTTACATCAAATGAATGAACGCACTAACAGGGTTTCCAACATGAATTCTGCAGTAGTAGAGCTGGAAGCTCATTATGAGGAATTCGAAAACGAGTTTACCTCGTTCTTTGAGGAACTTCAATTGTTTACCCGAAAAAAAATCAAAACCCTTTAATCTATATCCCCTTATGAAGAAATTCATTTTGCTTATTCTGTTATGCTCTTGTTTTTCCTGCAAAACAGAAATCAGGCAGTCTGCCTCAACTACAGTTTCTCCTACCAGAGGTTTAATTGCTGAAAATGCCATGGTTGTTTCAGCAAGAGAAGAAGCTTCCATGATTGGACTGGAAATTATGAAAGAAGGCGGAAATGCATTTGATGCCATGATGGCAACAGAAATGGCACTTGCAGTAACCTTTCCATTCGCAGGAAGCCTTGGCGGTGGCGGATTCATGGTATACCGGAAAGCAGATGGTGAAACCGGCGCACTGGATTATCGAGAAAAAGCACCCCTGGCGGCGACAAAAAACATGTACCTGGATGGTTCCGGAAATGTAGATACCAAAAAAAGCAGGTTTGGAGCTTTGGCAGTAGGGGTACCGGGTAATATTGCCGGAAGTTTTGAAGCACATGCACGGTTTGGATCTTTACCGGTAGAGCAGGTCTTACAACCCGTCATAGATCTGGCTAAAAAAGGATTTGTAGTTTCTGCAAAACAAGAGCAGTCTTTTAATGCTTATCGAAGACAAATGCTGGAAATAAATAATGATACCATTCTATTTGCGAGGGTTCATCGTGCAGGAGATACCATTAGAAATCTGGCGTTGGCCAAAACACTGGAAAGAATTGTAAAAAACGGAAGAAGTGAGTTTTATTCAGGTGAAACCGCTCAAAAATTAGTTTCTTTTCTTCAGGAAAGCGGCGGAATCATTACTTTGGAAGATCTTGAAATGTACAAAGCCCAGTGGAGGGAGCCGGTCACTTTCAGTTACAAAGATCTTAAAATAATTTCAATGTCTCCTCCCTCCAGTGGAGGAATTGCACTTGCACAGATCATGAAAATGATCGAGCCGTACCCACTCCAAGACTATGGACACAATTCATCGAAGTATATTCAGGTTTTAACGGAAGCAGAAAGAAGAGCATATGCCGACAGGAGTCAATATCTAGGAGATCCAGATTTTGTAGAAATCCCCACTTTTCAGCTGACAAGTGTGGAATATTTACACAATAGAATGGATAATTTTAATTTTGAGAAAGCCACACCCTCTTCTGAATTAAATCCCGGTAGTATTCCTGGATTTGAAAGCAACGAAACAACCCATTATTCAATAGTAGATTCCTATGGCAACGCTATAGCGGTGACTACCACATTAAATGGAGCTTATGGTTCCAAACTCTACGCTGAAGAACTTGGTTTCTTTCTGAATAATGAAATGGATGATTTCAGCGCCAAACCTGGCGTACCCAACATGTTTGGTTTAATTGGTGGTGAAGCCAACGCCATTGCGCCTCAAAAACGGATGCTTAGCTCCATGACTCCAACATTAGTAGAAAGAGATGATCATTTTTGGATGAGCTTAGGTTCCCCCGGGGGTTCAACTATCATTACCTCGGTATTACAAACTATTCTTAACGTCTATGAATTTGATATGACCATGCAACAGGCAGTAGACGCACCACGTTTTCACCACCAGTGGTTGCCAGATGAGGTCCTGTTTGAACCGGCAGCATTTGAAACCTCAATTCTGAATAATCTAAAAAGCAAAGGATACCATATAAATGAAGGTCAGTCCCGGATCCTGGGAAAAGTTGACGCAATCCTCCGGCTGGAAAACGGCAGCCTTGAAGGAGGAGCCGATCATAGGGGAGATGACACTGCAGCAGGCTTTTAAATATAAAAAAACCCCGGAAATAAATTTTCCGGGGTTTGAATTATATGCTTTGAAATTAATGCTATCTGTAATACCAAACACCATTTTTAAGGTAAACTGCTCGCATTCCATAACGACCGGAATAGTACCATTTATCGTAGAATCTCAACACAGTTAGGCCTGCAATTGTATAATATTCACCGTTTATATAGGTAGGCTGAGAAGGCTTTTCGGTACTTCCAATTTCAGGATACATCCCATTGATACCTTCGATATCACCAGAGGAAAGTCCGCTTCTTTGAACAGAAAAAGTACTTCCGTTAGTCCTGGTAATAGTAGGTTTACCATTTTTCGAAAAGGAAAAAGAGCTATATAACATTACAGACCCAAAGTCAAGGTTTGAGGTATACTCATCTCCGTCATAACCTTCATCTGCGTAAGTTGTAAAATTATGCTCTGTACCGTTTTGTACGTTCTCATAATGAATCGTGATATGCTTGTCACGGTCTACTCTACTCTGCTCATGCCACAAACCTATCGCGTGTCCTATTTCATGAATTGTATTACCGGTGGAACATGCTCCCGAAAGAGTAATGTTTTGTCTTCCACCAATCATACCTACATAAGAAGCGCATCCTGAGCCAGTTGTGAAGTAGATATAATTCTTTTCAGATGATCTCTGTACGAAAGTAAGGTTTGTTTTTGCTTCCCAGTGTTTAATGGCATCTACAACACGTTGCTGATTTGATAATCCACCATCAATAGCGTAATAAACAGTATTATCAGGCCATCTACCAGACGTTCTTCCGACACTTTTCTGTTCAGAAGGAGTTTCTCCTTCTTCATAGACTAACTTAACATCCTCTGAAGTCACCATATCGTGGGAGAATAAAATATCTCCCTGATATAAATATTCTCCTTCAAAAGCTTCTACAGGGAGCTTTTTACCTGCAAAATATACACCTGAAACTTCGCCCGGTGTTCCCGGATTGGCTCTTTCAGTGATATCTTCACCAGAGATCTCTATTGGGTTTTCATTTCCTTCTAGTACTTCATAATCCTCTATGGAATCTTCGCTACAGCCAATAACAGCTACAGCGGGAAGTAGTAAGAACATTTTAAAATTTTTCATAAGTAGGCTTCCTTTGTTTAAATACAATGAATTGTTTGGGGTTAATTCACCGTGATTTTCTTTAATTAAATTTTTGATAATACTAGGGTTTTTATTATTCATATTTTTGATTAAAAAACTCATCAGTTTTTCCTTCTCCGTTACCTCGTTAAAAGAACCGTGCCAAAAATATATTTAATAAAAATTTAACTGGAAGAAGTTTCCATGGAAGAAACGATCTTCAATTACTTTGTAGGATTTTTCTTGTTTTTGTAGGGTTTTTAGAAGGTTTCATGATTAATTTAATCTTCAGATCTGAGAAGGACAAAATTATAATTTTAATTACTTTAACAAAGATTTTTATAAACTTTAACAATCTGTTAATTAAGAAGTTCTGCTTTTGAAAGGGGTTTCCTACAGTGGAATTATTCATCTTTCTGTGCCTCAGAATTATAGTTATTCTGATAAATTTTTATAAAAAAACTGCCTGTAAAAATACAGGCAGCTACTTAAAAATTAAAACCAGGAAAGACTATTCAACTACATAGTTCGCTCTTAATTCTACACTTAATGGATAAACTACATTTTCAATATTATCACTGTCGTAGGTAATATCAAATTCATTCTCAGAAACATTATCCAGACAGATCTCTCCACCTATTCCCGGCAAAGAAAGTTCCCAAGCCGTAATGGTAAATTCAGCAAACATATCAATACTAACTAATAGTTGATCATCTTCCCCTTCGGTATCAAGATTAAAAGTAATTACACCCACAGCTTCTCCCTCTATTTCCAGATCAAAGAAAGGATCCTGTCCTACGGGGAAATTGGAAATATCGACTGTTCGGTCAAAGGTTAGAATATTTTGATTTTCAGTTATACACTCCTCATCATCATCTATGGCACAGCCGTTTTCGTCTACTTCAACACCTTCAGGAGTACCGGGACAATCATCTTCTGAATCTACAACTCCATCTCCATCACTATCATTTTCTCCATTCAAAGCACAACCATTTTCATCTACTTCAACACCTTCAGGAGTTCCTGGACAATCATCTTCTGAATCTACGACTCCATCACCATCACTGTCATTTTCTCCAGTAACGGGACAACCGTTTTCATCTACCTCAACACCTTCTTCAGTATTCGGACAATCATCTTCTGAATCTTCAACTCCGTCACCATCACTATCTACGGGAGTTTCTCCGTCATTTTCTCCACATCCAAACCTCAGATGCTCATAATCCACATCATCGCCATTGAAATTACCTTCTATATCATTTCTACTTAATCTATCTGAAATAACTATTGGTGTAATGTCTCCGTAGTTATCTTCCCAATCCAATAATGTTACTTCATAATAAATATAATCTTCATCATCACCAAATTGAGAGAGATTAGGCAACGCAAAACATACAGGACTTGCATAGAAGTCTCCATCATTATTCATCCCCGGAACATTTTCAACACCTGAATAAAGAATAGATCCGGTATTGTCTTCACCCAACCAGATATTTACAGAGTATGCCGCAGTGTAGTGTCTTCCATTGTCATCACAATAGTTTGCAAAAAAGCAGAATTCAAAAGCTTCTGTTGTTTCCAGGTCAAAGAAGAGATAACCATACTCATTAACCAATCTATCATCAAAACACAAAACCTCTACATCAACATATTTTTTCACACCTGCTCCAAGAGAAATGTCCATAGGTAGTGTATTACTTACAAAACCGGCCATACTTCCTCCTGCCATTGGCGCTATCCAAATTCTGTTGGTTCCTGCGACTGCAGGATCTCCATCATATACTGCAAAAAAATCAAGAGAGTAATCTCCCGGTTCCAGTTCTAGATCAACAGATTCTTCTGTGAAATATTCTTCTTCGCCGTCCCCGTCATAATCTCCCGGAGTTGGGTTTACAGCAACGACTATAGGATCCATCATAGTTCCCACATTTGTTGGTCCTGAAAGCACTACTTCAACATAAGCCGGCGCTTCATCTGAACATTCCGGTATTTCATTTGCAGCCTGTTTCAGCGCAGCTTTATCTGTCATTAAATCGTTTAGCAACGTTCCAAAGGACAGTGTTGCTTTTTCAGAATCATTTACAATAATTCCTTCTTCTTCTTTACTACATGAGGTTAAAAGTAGTGCCACCATAGTGACAAGACCTAGAAACCTTTTAATATTTCTCATAATTAATATTTTGGTTAATTAATGTGAGCCAATAGTCTCATATTAGCAGTTATAAAAAAAGGAGTATTCACGAAATAAAATTTCGCAAATACTCCTGAAAAATTAGTATCCTAGTAGTCTTCCAGGTACATAATATCACCACAGGCTACTGGTAGTGTGGCAACATATTCGCCATTTACCATTCCTCCGTGAATCACCACAACTCTGTTTTGTAAAGGATCTAAATCATCTGCAGAACCTAAAGTGTAAGTTTGAACCTGAGTATACATTCCCATGCCATTGGCTACAGGGAAGCTATCGTCATCTTCAACTAACGGTAGTAAAACAGGACCATAGAAAGGAAGTCCTTCCGCCAGTGAAATTAATCCGTCATTATCCACATCAGCTTCAGAAGGAGGACACATGGCATCTCTTCCATCTTCAAATCCATGAATATGCTGAGGGTGCTCCATGTTTGGAGTTAATCCCACACCAATAACAGTTGAAGTTAAAACATTTCCTTCTAAACTGAAGTAAGCAAAACCTAAAGCTCCTGAACCATTTGTTTGATAAAGACAAGTCTTATAATGCTCAGCTTCGTCTGTTGGATCTGGAATAATTGGAGGAGTATCCCCATTTTCACATCCTTCTCTGAAGTGGTAGTAATCCAGGTTGTTCTCTCCATCAAATAATCCTCTCACCTCATCATCGTTGAATACACCTTCACGGATTATTCTTTCTTCAACATTTCCGTAAGCATCTGAAGACAACAAAGTAATTTCAATATAGTATTGGTCTTCACCTTCAGTATCAGGTAAAGCCATACATAATACAGAACCAGCATAATCTCCATTCTCATCTAATTCTACAGTATTAGAACCAGAGAACAACGGGCTTCCTATTTCACCATCTGCGTAACTCCATACATCCACACTGTACTCTGCTGGGTAATGTCTTCCACTTGGAGGACAGAAGTTACCAAATACACAAAATTCTATAGCTTCTGTAGTTTCAAGGTCGAAGAAAAGATATCCATATTCATTTACTAACCTGTCATCGTAACAAAGTACTTCAACATCTACATATTTTTTCACTCCGGTTCCAAGGTTAAAATCCATTGGAAGTGTAGTATCAACAAAACCTGCCATTGAACCCCCCATAATTGGTGCAACCCATATAATATTGTCATTCGCGTCAAATACTACGAAATGCTCCAACGTATACGTTCCAGGTGTTAGTTCAAGCTGGGTTGATTCTTCTGTAAAATATTCATTTTCCCCATCTCCGTCATAGTCCCCGGGGTTCGGGCTTACATCTACAACCAAAGGATTGGTGGTAGTTCCAACATTTTCAGTACCCGACAGTACTACATGCACGTATGCTGGTGCTTCATCTGAACATTCCGGTATTTCATCCACTGCCTGCTTCATAGAAGCCTTATTGGATACCATGTCATTTAGTAAGGTTGCAAAGGATAAAGTTGCTTTTTCACCATTATCGGTTACAGTTTCTTCATCTTTTGTACAGGAGGTAAAGAGCAAACCAAACACTCCCAGATAAGCAAATAATAATTTAAAATTTCTCATGATAATTCTTTTTTTAGTTAATCATAATTAGAATGGTTTAATAGTAATTTGTTATAGACAAATGCAAATGTTTCTGCTCTGTAGCTATTTCTACAGGGCCATTAATTCCCTTAAAAAGAGAAAGGTTCAGTGGTGATTTTATCCCGAAAATTAAATGCTCAATTTTCGGGATATCACCTGGTATAAATCTTAAAATCCGGTATTACCCATAGTACAATCTTCTCTAAAGTGATAGTAATCTGAAGTATCACCCTGTCCAAATAAGCTTCTTACATTGGCATCGGTAAATTGTCCTGATACTACTAATCTTCCACCAGTGTTTTGATCATCACCTGGTTCAAGAATATAGATTTCCCCATAATAACTATCTACTCCTGGACCATCGGGAAGTGGGAAACATAATACAGTGGCAAACTCATCACCATCATCATTAACACCTACTTCGTTGATATAAGGGTTTTCAGGGTCAAAAAGAGGAGTTCCGTAAGGATTGGAGCTGCTACCGCTATACGTCCACACTTCCACTCTAAAATTTGCCGGGAAATGTCTTCCGTCTTCGTCACAATAGTTTCCAAATACACAGAATTCAATGGCTCGTTGTCCTTCAATATCAAAGAATAAATAGCCATACTCATTGACAACGCGGTCGTCGAAACACAATACTTCAACATCAAGATACTTTTTCGCTCCGGCTCCTAAGTTAAAATCCATAGGTAGGGTGTTGCTTACAAATCCTGCCAGGCTTCCATTTTCATGTGGCGCGATCCAGATTAAAGAACTTGAAGCATCTGCAGGGTCTCCATTGTAAACCGCAAAATATTCCAGTGTATATGAACCTGGCTCCAGTTCAAGATCTGTTGATTCTTCCGTGAAATACTCAAGCTCAGGGTCATCATCATAATTCCCTGGTGTAGCGTTAACAGCTACCACTACAGGGTTTTCCATCGTCCCAACAGATGCTGTACCAGATAAAACAACTTCAACATAAGCAGGAGCATCATCGGAACATTCAGGGAGATTTTCCAGACTTTGTTTTAAAGCAGATTTATTATCTACCAAATCATTTAGAATAGTGGTAAATGAAAGTTTAGCTTTTTCTCCATCTGGTGCAGGAACTCCGTCATCCTGAGTACAGGATGTGAACATTAATCCTACAACTGCAAGGTAAGCGCATAGTAATTTTAAATTTTTCATGGTGTAATAGTTTTGGTTAATAAATATTGAAATTGAATTAAGACTGTCCGTTAAATACAGCGACAGTTTTTTTGTTAGCTCTCACATGCTTCACCGTGAACCATTAACCAGAAGGAATCATCTCCGCTGTACTCAAATGAGTATATATTTTCCCCACTGGAACATGGATTTTCATCTGTTAAACCACCGTAGAATTTGAATTGTCCAGGTGCAGCTGTTTCGGGCATGGCGTCATTTACATAAATATCGAGTTTGTTCAGGTTTACACCTGAGGCTGCATCAACGGTTATTGTTACGGTAGTACCACTCACTAAAACCTGTACCTCTCCTGTCAGAAATCCGTTAGATGTATTATTATTTCCGGCTCCGGCATAGAAATTAAAGCTGGTATCAGATTGTCCTACAATAAACTCTTCTGCCCATCCCCACTTTCCGGAAAGACTTAGGCCATCATTATCTTTTTTGGTAAGAGTATGATCTCCCCACATCCAGGCAGTTTCTGCACCATCACAATCTGATTGATCATCGCAGGGTTCACCTCCGTTATCGCAGTCATTTGTAGCATCACCGGGACATGGATCCTGATTATTTGGAAGACAGTCACCATCATTATCCAGCCAGTAAGGAACCAGCGGACAAGGATCACATTCGTCTAAAATCCCATCCTCATCGGTATCTACTGTACCTTCAGGGCAGGAATCCACAGGGGCTTCACATCCAAAACGAAGGTGTTCGAAATCTAAAGTGTTATTCGGTCCAAAATTACCCGTGATCTTGTTCCTGTTAAGGCTCCCTTTGATTGGTTCTGTTTCAACATATTCATAAACTCCATCCCATTCCAGAAGTGTAACTTCGTAGTACAGGTAATTTTCATCATCTGCAATATGTGCAGGATTTGGTAGTGCAAAACATAAAGGCTCTGCAAAAGGCTCTTCACTGTTATAGGAGTCATCCTCATTACCTATTCCGGTATGATTGGTTTTTGAATATAGAAGCGTTCCTGTGTTGTCATTACCCATCCATATATTTACAGAATAAGATGCCGGGTAATGTTTTCCGTCTGGAGTGCAATAATTTGCGAAGAAGCAGAATTCATAAGCCCTTACCCCGTCGATGTCAAAAAACAGATAGCCATATTCATTCACCATGCGGTCATCAAAACACAGCACCTCCACATCGATATATTTTTTCACCCCTGCCCTAAGGTTAAAATCCATAGGTAAGGACACATCTACAAAGTTTGAGAGAGTTCCTCCCGCCATTGGAGCTATCCAGATTCTGTTGCTTTCAGGAAGTGCAGGGTCACCATCATATACCGCGAAAAATTCCAGGGTATAAGTACCTGGCTCTAATTCAAGGTCTAAGGATTCATCAGTAAAATATTCGGCTTCCCCATCTCCGTCAAAATCTCCGGGAGTAGCATTTACACTTACCACAAGTGGATTTGCAAGGGTTCCTACATTGTTAGGTCCAGATAATACCACCTCAACAAAAGCTGGAATATTTTCCGAACATTCTGGAATTTCCAGGGCTTGTTTCATGCCATTTTCCGCCACCATATCATTTAACAATGTTCCAAATGATAATTTTGCTTTGTTCCCATCCCTGGACATAACTTCATCTTCCTTACTACAGGAGGAAAACAACAGACCGGACAGTACAAACAACATCAGGTAATTTTTAACATTTCTCATAATCAGGCGGTTACAATATATATTCATATATACTTTCGTATCTAAAAGCACATTCTCCAATTCGCGGAAGAACGATTAAAAATGATTGGGGGAAGTAATTAGTGGGGGGGGGTAATATGAATCTATCTCAAAAGTAGGACAAATCTGTAGTCCAACCTATGGGGGTAAATACCCATTTTGTAATAGCAACAGTTACATGTAAGCTCTTTATAAATCAGATTTAAACATCTACCAGATTATGGCTCAGAGCATACACAACACTTTCTAAAATAGTATCTGAATTCGTTCTTTTAATTATATTGGATCGATGTTTCTCAATCGTTTTCACCGAAATACAAAGTGCCTCAGAAATTTCTTTGGTTTTATATCCCCTGCAGAGCAGTTCAATAATTTCCTTTTCTCTACTTGTGAAATTAAATGCCTCTGCTGAGTTGTTCTGAGAAAAATACTCTTCCGTTTCCAGGGAAGATGTTCCAATTTTTTCATTTAAAGGACTGCTGTTTTCTTCAAAATCAATCATTAGGATCATTTGGCCATTTAAAGCTTTGTCCAGTTTGGAAAAGGTGATTTTGGCCTGTCGTATCTTATTGTTCATTAGTTTAAGCGAAGTCACTGTGGTAGCTTTCATATGTTTACCTCTAACAAATGTTTTTAAAGTTTCCATCACTTTATACTTGCTTTTGCAATCCACCAAATCTGTAAGTGTTATTTCGTTAGGGTTACTTACAAAAAAGAACTTTCTGAATGAATCGTTGATGGCTACTATTTTTTCATCCTGTAATAACACCACCGGCTGCCCAAGAAGATTAAATAACCCCATAAAAGAGTCTTTCCAGTAATTGGTTTGACACTTCTTCATGTTAGTGACTTCATCCATAAACTCAACTATGGCCGAGTAAGAAAATGAATCGTATAGTATGTGGTCTACATCCTCCTGGTATACTAGCTCAATTTGTTCCTGATGATCTCTCTCCGCAAAAAGGAAAAGATGACTTTTGTTGAGGAAATGTGTGGATTTAAAATGACTGATATTCTTAATATTTTCCTCTCCTATTGAAGTTTGATCTATGAGTATAACATCTGGCAGGTAACTTAGAGCAAGATTGTACCCAGCATGGATATTTTTGACAGTTGTTACTTCAAAAGTTGCGGCTGCCCGGGAAATTATCCCGGTAAAAAAGTCATTATTATTAGAAATTAGGAGTAATTGTCTTTTTTCCATTTCCGGCCTGTTTATTAGTTTGGTTAGTCATTCTGAATGAAAAAAAATTCAAAATAAAAGTTAACGGGGGATAGAAAAAATACGGGGGTAATTATTTGTTCTTCAGGAGTAAAGATATTTATTCTTTCTTAAATAAATTCCTAAAATTGCGTAGTATTATACTGACATTTAGCGGGTTAATAAAAATTAAACCTTCCCAAAAAATGCTTTTTAATATAATTTTAACCCATAAAAGGCAAATTTTTAGAAAAAATTGTAGGAAAAAAATTATGCTTGTAAGAAAATATTTTCACTCTTACGAGCTTTCATTTCGACTTTCATAAATTACTGCAGATTAAGTACCTTTGCCTCCTTGAAATGAACTATGGCTGTTAATGAAGAATTTATAGAGGTTCTGGGCGCACGTGTCCACAACCTGAAGAATATAGATGTAAAAATCCCACGAGAAAAACTGGTAGTTATTACCGGACTTTCCGGTTCCGGTAAATCGTCTCTGGCTTTTGATACCATTTATGCTGAAGGCCAGCGTAGATATATTGAAACATTCTCTGCGTATGCCCGTCAGTTTTTAGGAGGACTGGAGCGACCCGATGTTGATAAAATAGACGGCTTGTCTCCCGTTATTGCTATTGAGCAAAAAACCACCAGCAAAAGCCCCCGGAGTACGGTAGGAACAATTACTGAAATTTATGACTTCCTGCGACTTTTGTTTGCCAGGGCAAGTGACGCATATAGCTATAATACCGGCGAGAAAATGGTTAGCTACAGTGATGAACAAATACAGAAGATCCTTACTGAAAAATTTAATGGCAAAAGGGTCAATGTTTTGGCGCCTGTCATTAGATCCAGGAAAGGACATTACAGGGAGCTTTTTGAGCAAATAGCCAAACAAGGATTTGTAAAAGTTCGAACCAATGGTGAAATTAAAGATATCACCAAAGGAATGAAGCTGGACCGCTATAAAACTCACGACATCGAAATTGTAGTTGACAGAATTAAAATTGATAAAAAAGAAGATCTTGATACCCGCCTCAAAGAAAGCATAAAAACGGCTTTATATCATGGGGACGGCATTTTGATGATTCATGAACAGGATTCCGGAGAAACAAATTACTTCAGCAGAAATTTAATGTGCCCTACTACGGGGCTTTCTTATCCAAACCCTGAACCTAACAATTTCTCTTTTAACTCGCCAAAAGGAGCCTGCCCTGTATGTAATGGTATTGGCACTTTACATAAGGTTAATACAGATAAGATCATTCCAAATCCGAATCTTTCGATCAAGAACGGAGCTTTAGTACCTCACGGTCCTCAAAAAAAGAACTGGATCTTTAAACAACTGGAAGTTATTGCAGAACGATATGACTTCAGCTTAAACGATCCTTTTAAAAATATTCCAAAGGAGGCCGTAGAGATGATCCTTTTTGGAGGTAAAGAGAAGTTTTCAAAAGAATCCAAAACGCTGGGAATTACCCGTGAATTTAAAATAGATTTTGAAGGAGTCGCGTCTTTTATAGAAGAAACCTATCATAACAATGATTCTACTTCCTTAAAACGCTGGGCCAAAGAATATATGGACAAGGTAACCTGTCCCGAATGTGAAGGCAGCAGATTAAGAAAAGAATCTCTATACTTCAAGGTGGCGGGGCTTAATATTGCTGAACTTGCACAGAAAGATATCGTCGATCTTGCCGATTGGTTTAATACTCTGGAAAAAGATCTTTCTGATAAACAAATGAAAATAGCTTCTGAAGTAATAAAGGAAATAAAAGTGAGGCTTCAGTTTTTAGTTGATGTAGGACTGGAATATCTCAATTTGAACAGGGGGTCCAAATCCCTTTCGGGAGGGGAAGCGCAACGTATTAGGCTTGCAACACAAATTGGATCTCAGCTGGTAGGAGTACTTTATATCCTGGATGAACCAAGTATTGGTCTTCACCAGCGGGATAATGAAAAATTGATCAATTCTCTTATTTCCCTTAGAGATCTGGGAAATTCGGTTATTGTAGTGGAACATGACAAGGACATGATAGAACGGGCAGACCATGTCATAGACATTGGTCCTGAAGCCGGAAGACATGGTGGGGAAATTATTAGTCAAGGCTCTCCTGAAGAGATTAAAAAAACCGGCACTGTTACAGCTTCATACCTTAATGGAACAATGAAAATAGAAGTTCCTGAAAAGCGTAGAAAAGGAAACGGAAAAACCGTTGAGCTTAAAGGAGCGACGGGAAATAACCTTAAAAACGTATCTATCAAGATACCTTTAGGAAAAATGATAGCGGTAACGGGTGTATCGGGAAGTGGAAAATCTACGCTCATCAATGAAACTCTTTACCCAATAATGAATGCACATTACTTTAATGGTGTGAAGGAGCCCATGCCCTACAAAAGCATAAAAGGCCTCGAGCATATTGACAAAGTAATTGACATAAATCAAACCCCTATTGGAAGAACCCCGCGTTCAAACCCTGCCACCTACACAGGAGTATGGTCTGAAATCCGGAATTTATTTACCAAAACTCCCGAAGCAATGATTAGGGGGTACAAACCGGGACGCTTCAGTTTCAATGTGAAGGGCGGTAGGTGTGAAACTTGTAAAGGCGGCGGACTGCGGCAAATAGAAATGAACTTCCTGCCCGATGTTTATGTGGAATGTGAAACCTGCCAGGGAAAACGGTTTAATCGCGAAACCCTGGAAATAAGGTATAAGGGAAAATCCATTTCAGATGTGCTTGAAATGACCATCAATGAAGCAACCATATTTTTTGAAAATATTCCGAAAATCTACAGAAAATTAAAAACCATTAAAGATGTTGGTCTTGGATATGTCACTTTAGGTCAGCAAAGCACTACCTTATCTGGTGGAGAAGCACAGCGTATCAAGCTCGCTTCCGAGCTTTCCAAAAGAGATACCGGAAGTACATTTTATATACTCGACGAACCTACTACCGGGTTACACTTTGAAGATATAAGGGTCCTTATGGAGGTACTTAACCGTCTTACAAATAAGGGAAATACTGTTTTGATCATTGAGCATAACATGGATGTTATTAAAATTGCCGATCATATTATTGACATTGGATATGAAGGTGGTAAAAACGGAGGTAAAGTTGTGGTAACAGGAACCCCCGAAGAAGTTGCAAAACATAAAAAAAGCTATACTGCAGAATTCCTTAGAAAAGAATTATTTTAGCAGGCAATCAAAATTTTATATGAGAACAGAAACAAGAAATAAAAGCTGGAACGAAATAAAAACTAATGACTCCTGGGCCATTTTCAAGATTATGGGAGAGTTTGTGCATGGGTATGAAAAATTAAGCCAGATTGGTCCATGTGTATCCATATTTGGATCTGCACGTACCAAACCCGATCATAAATATTATAAATTAACCGAAGAAGTAGCAAAAAAGATAGTTGATCACGGGTATGGAATCATTACCGGTGGCGGTCCCGGTGTTATGGAAGCAGGCAATAAAGGTGCCCACCTGGCAGGTGGAACTTCTGTAGGCTTAAACATTGATCTTCCTTTTGAGCAGCATGACAATCCATACATTGATAGTGACAAGAATATTAATTTCGATTACTTTTTTGTCAGGAAAGTAATGTTTGTAAAATACTCCCAGGGATTTGTTGTAATGCCTGGTGGATTTGGCACCCTGGATGAGCTTTTTGAAGCAATTACCCTTATCCAGACTCACAAAATTGACAAATTCCCAATCATTCTGGTGGGTCGTGATTTTTGGGGTGGTTTGATCGAGTGGGTCCAGACAACACTTTTGGATAGTTTCCAGAATATAAGTGCAGGAGATATTGACCTTATTCAGGTAGTGGATACAGCCGAAGAGGTGATTGAAATTCTTGACGCATTCTATGATGAATACAATCTTAGTCCTAATTTCTAGGACCACCTTAGAAGATAAAGGGCCGCCTAAAAAGCTCAAGCAGTGTTATTCTGATTCCACCTTAGATCTGGTAGTAAAATTTTAGAATCTGTTAATCAGTTTCCATTAAAATCAGAACCCGAAATTCCGCAAAATCGTGGATCGGACAGACGTAAAATCAGCTATTTAGGCGGCCTTTTTTATTTGTATAACTTTACACATTAAATCCATCTTAAATCCTTTACTTCACACAATAAAATTCTTCTCTTAACATTATACTAATGTGTTGGTTCCATAAGATTAAAAATTTATATCTTGACCCAATTATAACAATATCTTCAACCGAATCTATCTAATTAAAGTCTTGACTAAAAAAATTATTTTTTGCGCTTTTATGCTTCTTGCATTGGGAAAAAGCTATTCCCAGAATTCGACTTCCATTAAAGCCATTTTAAATGATTCTTTGAAGGAAATGTCCATCGAGCAAGATTTTGTTTATCACAATACTAGTTCAGATACACTAGAATTTATTTTTTTTCAAGACTGGATTAATGCCTTTAGCACAAAATCCACTCCTCTTGCAAGGCGTTTTTCCGAAGAATTCTATAGAAAGTTTCATTTTGCCAAAGAAGAAGAAAGAGGTGCTACGACAATCCGCAGCATTACAAATTCCTCAGCCCAGTCAATGAAATGGCAAAGACCTGTGGATTCGCCAGATCTTTTACAGATACACCTATCCTCCCCTCTCGCCCCCGGAGAAAAAGTACAATTAAACCTGGATTATACTATTAAGATCCCAAGTTCAGAATTTACCCGGTACGGTTATTCCAGGGATGGCAATTATAAGTTGAGATACTGGTTTTTGATCCCTGGAGTGTATGATGGGAAATGGGAGGTTTACAGTCACAAGAACATAAATGATCAATATGCCCTTCCGTTAGATATAGAACTGGAAGTAGTAATTCCACCCGTTTTTGCCGCTATATCTTCCTTGGAAACAGAGAATATTCTAACAGAAGAGAATTCCCGAACGGTTAATTTTCAAGGAGAAAACAGTCTTGATTTTAAACTCTATCTCACAAGGGACTTCGAATTTGACGATATTGAAACTCCAAATTTTCATGTAGTAACAAATCTTGATGACGATGATCTTAACCCAGTGATGAAATCAATGCTCGTAAGACGAATCGCAGGGTATCTTGAAAATAATCTCGGATCTTACCCCCAGGATAACATGCTGGTAACTAAAGAAGATTATGCAGCAAATCCGTTTTATGGATTAAATCAATTACCAAAATTTTTACGTCCCTTTCCCGATGGATTTGGGTATGACTTGCAATTACTTAAAGCTATAACAGGAAATTATCTGGAAAACAGTCTTCTTCTAAATCCACGGGAAGAAAGATGGGTTATTGATGCTATCCAGATTTATTTATTAATGGGATATGTAGATGAATATTATCCCGATATGAAGATCCTGGGGAATTTGAGTAATTTATTTGGAATAAGATGGTTCCATGCAGCAGATCTTGAATTTAATGATCAGTACTCTTTTCTTTATCTTCATATGGCTCGAACACATCTGGACCAGGCGCTTGTTACTCCCCGTGATTCCCTGTTAAAAATTAATATGAACATATCCAATGCTTACAAAGCGGGAGTTGGTTTGAAATACATAGAACATTATACTCAAGATGAAACTGTTTCGGCATCTATTCAGGAGTTTTATAATAAATATAAGCTAGAGCCGGTAGCACAGGAAGATTTCGAACAAATTCTCAGAAAGAATTCCGGTAAAAAGATTGATTGGTTCTTTCAGGATTATGTGAGGACCGATAAAAGGTTGGATTTTAATATTGAAAAAGTTAAGAAACAGGGAGATTCTCTAGAGGTAACAATCCGGGACAAGGCAAATACAGGGATGCCCATTTCATTGTATGGGTTAAACGATCAGAACATTGTTTTTAAAACCTGGGTAGAAAACATTAAGAATACCAAAACAGTTACCATTCCTTCTGAAAATATTAAAAGACTGGCCCTCAATTATGAACTTCAAATTCCCGAAGTTAATCCCCGGGATAATTATAAAGGTGTCAAAACTTTTCTTGACAAACCCTTACAGGTAAGACTTTTAAAAGATGTGGAAGACCCTCGTTATTACCAAGTTTTCTTTATGCCCGAGTTTGAGTACAATTTATATGATGGTATCACCCTGGGACCTAAACTCTACAACAAAACAGTACTCAACCGCAACTTCGAGTTTGACATAGCCCCGAAATATGGGTTCAATAGCCAAACATTAGTTGGTGGCGCGAGTTTCTCTCATCAAATATTTTTTGATGAAAAAGACCTGTTTTCAATCAAATATGGAGCGAGTGGAAGTCGTTTTTCTTTTGGGTACAACTTGTTTTACGAAAAATTCACTCCTTTTCTCCTTATCCAGTTTAGAAATCAGGATTTACGGGATAATAAACGCCAGCAGCTAATGGTGCGAAACGTGAATGTTTTCAGGGACCAAAACTTGCTACAGCCTCTGGAAGTTCCCGATTACAGCGTTTTTAATATTAATTACAGGTACAATGACAGAGGAATGATCGATTACCTGACCGGGAATATCGATTTTCAACTGGCAAAAAAGTTCAGTAAAGCATCGTTCACCGTTGATTACCGAAAGTTGTTCAAAAATAACAGGCAGATCAACCTGCGACTCTTCGGCGGATCTTTTATCTATAATGATTTTAGCCATTCAGATTACTTCAGCTTTGCCCTGGACCGTCCTACAGATTATCTTTTTGACTATAATTACTACGGAAGAAGTGAAACCAGCGGACTTTTCAGCCAGCAGATCATAATGGCGGAAGGAGGCTTCAAATCACAGCTGGAACCGGAATTTGCAAACCAATGGCTTACTACGTTAAATGCAAGTACCAATCTTTGGAAATGGATCTTTGTCTATGGAGATGTAGGGGTAATAAAGAATAAATATAAGAATGCCAAAGTAGTCTATGATTCCGGAATAAGATTAAGCCTTATTGCTGATTATTTTGAGATCTTTTTTCCAGTTTACTCCAATTTAGGTTGGGAAATAAATCAGGATAATTATGACCAGCGAATCAGGTTTATTGCGACGCTCGATATCCAGACCCTCACAGGATTATTCTCAAGAAAATGGTATTAAAATTAGGAATAAATCACCCATTGCATTAACAAATTTTCAGTAAAATCTTTCATATTCCTTTTATATTAAATATTATTCAGTATTAAGGGATTTAAATTCGAAATAATCATTTTTTGTTAAGTTTTTTTAAATTGTATTTAATTATAGTTTTTGCTACATTTGTGTTTATCTAAACCATTCATTATGCAAAGCGAAACCTCATCAAAAAATGATATTTCTTTTGAAGATTTCCGATCCCAAATACTTGAAGATTATAAGATTGCAGTAACCAGCCGGGAATGTAGCCTTTTGGGAAGACGTGAAGTTCTTACCGGAAAAGCGAAATTCGGAATTTTTGGTGACGGTAAAGAAGTTCCTCAACTTGCATGGGCCAAAGTTTTTAAAAACGGAGATTTTAGATCTGGATATTACAGAGACCAAACCTTTATGATGGCTATTGGCGCCTTGACTATTGAACAGTTTTTTGCAAGTCTTTACGCCACCAGTACTATAGAAGATGAACCCATGTCTGCAGGAAGGCAAATGGGCGGACATTTTTCCACTCATAGTCTTCAGGAAGACGGAACCTGGAAAAACCTTACACAACAAAAGAACTCAAGTGCAGATATTTCTCCTACTGCAGGCCAAATGCCACGACTGTTAGGACTTGCTCAGGCATCTAAGATCTATAGAAATGTAGAAGGCATGGATGCGGGAAATTTTTCGAAGAACGGAGATGAAATAGCCTGGGGAACTATAGGAAATGCCAGTACCAGTGAAGGCCTCTTTTGGGAAACAATAAATGCAGCAGGGGTATTACAAGTACCAATGGTCATGAACGTATGGGACGATGAATATGGAATATCTGTTCATGCAAGGCATCAAACCACCAAAGAAAATATTTCGGAAGTTTTAAAAGGTTTTCAGAGAGACGAAGATCAGAATAACGGATACGAAATTTACAGGGTAAATGGCTGGGATTATCCTGCACTTATTGAAACCTATGAAAAAGCTGCGGCTCTGGCCAGGAAATCACATATTCCGGTTTTAATTCATGTTCAACAACTTACACAACCACAGGGGCATTCCACTTCAGGATCTCACGAACGCTACAAGAGTGAAGAAAGGTTGAACTGGGAAAGGGAACATGATTGTAATGTAAAGATGCGGGAATGGATGATTTCCGGGAATATTGCTTCTGAAGAAGAATTGGAAGAAATTGAAAAGTCCATTAAAAAGCAGGTAAGAGAAGGCAAAAAAGCAGCCTGGGAAAAGCATGGTAGTCCTGTAAAGAAGAAACAGCAGGAAATTCTTCCTATCCTTGAAAAAGCCGCCCAAAACAGCAGCAATAAAACGTTTATTCTACAACTTCGTAAAGAACTTGCAGATAACAGGGAACCTTTAAAGAAAGATGTTTTAACTGTCGCAAGGAAATCCCTTCGCTACCTAATTGGAGAGCAAAGTCCAGAGAAAACCGAATTGGTCAACTGGATCAATAAATTTTCTGAAGAAAGTCAGCAACAATATAGTAGTAATCTTTATAGCGAATCATCATTTCAGGCTAAATTCATTGAAGAAGTAGCACCGACGTATGATGAAGATTCAAAAGAAGTAGATGGAAGAGTTGTTCTGAGGGATAATTTTGATCAGATATTTTCATCCAGGCCCGAAACTTTAATCTTTGGGGAAGACACCGGAGAGATTGGAGATGTTAATCAGGGTTTGGAAGGCCTTCAGGAAAAATATGGTGATCTGCGTGTGGCAGATACCGGAATCAGAGAAGCCACCATCTTAGGACAGGGACTGGGAATGGCCATGCGAGGGCTTAGGCCTATTGCTGAAATACAGTACCTGGATTATATCCTGTATGCGCTGCAAATTATGAGTGACGATCTTGCTACCCTACAGTATCGTACCGCCGGAAAACAAAAAGCACCGCTGATTGTAAGGACCCGTGGGCATCGCCTGGAAGGGATTTGGCATAGTGGTTCTCAAATGGGAGGATTACTACACCTGCTTCGCGGAATTCATATTCTGGTCCCAAGAAATATGACCAAAGCCGCCGGATTTTACAATACCTTGCTGGATGGTGATGAACCCGGACTTATCATAGAATCGTTAAATGGTTACAGGCTTAAAGAGAAATTGCCTAATAACCTGAGGGAGATGAGAACTCCTATTGGCGTGGTGGAAACTCTTAAAGAAGGGGACGATATTACGCTGGTCTCCTATGGATCTACTCTTAGAATCGTAGAACAGGCTGCAAAAGAATTGCTCGAAGTGGGTATTGATGCAGAAGTGATCGATGTGCAATCATTGCTCCCATTCGATCTTAACAAGGATATTGTAAAAAGTGTGGGTAAAACAAACCGATTTCTGGTAATTGATGAAGACGTACCGGGAGGTGCCTCCGCTTATATCCTTCAAAAAGTACTTGAAGATCAGAATGCGTGGATCCACCTGGACAGCAAACCCCAAACCCTTACAGCCAAAGAACATCGACCTTCTTATGGTACAGATGGAGATTATTTCTCCAAACCTTCTGCTGAAGATATTTTTGAAAAGGTGTACGGAATAATGCACGAATCAAATCCTGAAAAATTTCCAGCACTGAAATAATTGAAAATTAGATTATTTTAATATAAAGCCACAAATGCATTTTTAGTTGTATTTGTGGCTTTTCTGTTTTACAAGAAGAGAACGGAGAAACAAAAATCTACCAGCCTTTCAGGCACCTCTCCAACGGAGGGGAATAAAACCGAAAATTAATGAGTAAGTCTAATTATCGGATATCCGCAGGATAGTAGGCAGTCTCAATTCTGAACTTACATCCAGGGCTTAGAAGTAGATTCTATCCTGAAAAGAATATAATTCATTACTGGAAGAATTTCCTCTTCATAAACCAGGGGATATGAAATATCACCTCCGGCTGAATGAAAAGTAATGTTTACCAGTCCGCGTTTCTTGTGCCAAACCGGCTGTGAAACAGAAACCGACTGAAGTTTGTACATCTCAAGATAATGTTTCTTCCTGTTCCAAATTCCGGAAGATTTCATGAGAAAATCCTCAGAAACAGATAAGCAAATGGTTTTGAAATAAAAATATTGAAACACAGCGATCCCTGTTATCAAAATTCCAGCCCCTACTCCTATCTGAAAACGTGGAACATCGGGCATAAATATAAAAAGTACAATTACTGCGGCAATTAATGGAAAGATACTTATGGAAATCATTCTCCACAATAGAATTTGATGAGGGAGAATTCGGTTGGTCTCTTTAAATTCACGGCCGTAGAAGTAATCTTTAACTTTGGTAACTACTTCCCTAGACAAACCCGGTATCTTGATCTGGTCCTTAATGAGGTCATCCCTGCTACTAGCCAAAGAAACTTTTAGTTGATACAGGTTAAGGCGTTGATGTATAGGATTTGTCACCTCCTGCAATAGTTGTACCCGCCGTGATTTCAGGTTTACTTTGGTATTGTTCCGGAGTCCCATTTCCACCTGTAAACCTGCCCTGTTCTTCAGGATATGAAGATCATAGTATTTTATAAAGGTTTCTACTACCGTAATAATCATTCCTACCACCAACAGGATCAGGATAAGAACAATGGTAGAAAAAATTTCGGTTATAACTGCGTAGGGTACCTCCACTGGAAATTCTTCAGAATAACTGAGCTGTGATCTGACTGTAAAATAGAAAGCCAGCAGAATAGATAAGCCTCTTAAATAATTTGAGGTGAGGCCAAGTTTCAACAGCGTAAGAACATCCAGTTTATATTCCCATTCTGTCGCAGAAGCCTTGGGCCTCTCAAGATCATCTTCCGATAAAGATTCTGTTGTTTCTTCTTTTTCCTGCGTAGACAGGTCCATCAGCAATCCAGCCAGAATATCGGCTTTTTCTTTGGAAAGTGCCTTAATTTCCACTTCTTTATCGTTGCTGCCAGCAGTATCAATTACCACACTGTAGACTCCGATAGCTCTCTGGAGAATATTTCTCCGGAAATTTACCTGCTGAATTTTACTAAATGGAATATTTACTACATCGGAATTAAAAACGCCTTTTTCAAGAATAAAACTGCTTTTTTCTTTATCCACATAAAACTGAAACTTCAGATAATATAAAATACTATACCCTAAAGTACCAATCAACAGAACAGCGAGCCCCATTCCTGAAAAGAAAATAATTTTCGGGTTCGGATCCATGATTAGAAGATAAACACCTACCGCCCAGAAATTCCGGATTATTTGATAAAGTGCAGTCGCAAAGATCAACAGCACTCCGGTAACAGATTGCCGCTGTGGGGCGTAAAATTGAGAATCAGACATGGCCGGACATTCGTGCTGCGAGAGCCTCTTTTAAAGAATTTGCAGTTTCGGGTAATAGTCCCGGAAGCGCCACATCACTCCCCGATCCTCCGGCCGTAAATACGTTTAGAGAAGAAAGGTTCAGCATCTTATCCATGACACCTCTGTTAGTGGAGACATGCTGTACCCGGTTGAACGGAACCACCGTTGTTTTTTCAAACAGGAACCCGCGTTTAAAGATCATATCATGTTCCCTCACCGCATACCCGCTTTTCCGGAACCATTGATAATTTGAATAATAGGACCAGATGAAAAGAAGCATAAATGCTCCGGCTATAAATGGCGCAAAAATGCGGAAAATTTCAGCAAAATTATATGCGATAAAAATTCCCGCAGTAATGATAATCAGCCATATTGTCGTTGAAATATTCCTTTTCAGAAGATATTTAGGCGCAAAAGAATTCAATTCCGCTTCCTCATGCCTGGGAAGAGCATTGATTTCCAGCACTTCGTTGTTAAATATTCCCTGCTCTATGGAATCCATTTCTTTTCAAAATTAGGTTTTCTCTTTTCCAGAAAAGCATTTCTTCCTTCTTTGGCTTCATCGGTCATATAAGCGAGACGTGTAGCTTCCCCGGCGAAGACCTGCTGCCCAACCATGCCGTCATCGGTAAGGTTCATAGCGAATTTTAACATTTTTATAGAGGTCGGTGACTTAGCTAAAATCTCCTGTGCCCATTCATAAGCAGTATCTTCAAGCTCATCATGTGAAATAACGGCATTCACCATTCCCATTTCGTAAGCTTCCTGTGCAGAATAATTGCGTCCCAGAAAAAATATCTCTCTGGCTCTTTTTTGTCCTACCATTTTAGCAAGATATGCAGAACCGTACCCTCCGTCAAAACTGGTCACATCGGCATCGGTTTGCTTAAAGATGGCGTGTTCTTTACTTGCGAGGGTAAGATCACAAACTACATGTAAACTATGACCTCCACCAACAGCCCACCCCGGGACAACTGCTATAACAGCTTTTGGCATGAACCTTATCAACCGCTGTACTTCCAGAATATTTAGCCTATGCATCCCATCTTCACCTACATATCCCTGGTGTCCTCTCGCCTTTTGATCTCCGCCACTACAAAAGGAATACACCCCATCTTTTGAAGAAGGACCTTCGGCTGATAAAAGGACTACTCCAATTGAAGTATCCTCACCGGCATTATAAAATGCGTCATAAAGTTCGCTGGTTGTTTTTGGACGAAAAGCATTCCGAACATCGGGACGGTTAAAAGCTATTCGCGCTACTCCGTTAGCTTTTTTATAAGTGATATCTTCGTATTCTTTTGCTGTTTTCCAGTCGATTTTACTCATATTTATATATTTTTACTGTAAAAATAAGCTTTTAATCTTTTTTCGATCATCAAATAGTAACTGATTTATTTCTGAACCATTTTTAAATTTTTCCGCAGGAAATAAAAATTTGTATGATTCTTGCGTTAACCAAATTTAAATTTATATAAATGAAGCTTTTTTCTTTCTTAGCCCTATACTTAATGATCTCGTTTTCGGGCTCTGCCCAGGAATTTGGAGAAAGTGAAAGCTATATTGTAGAGAGAGAAGACCATACGGTTTATATTGAAATGCCTGAAGTGAATGCTTCGCTTTCATTTCTTGCCCCCAATTTTGAAAAACAAATGTTCACTCTAAGGGATTCAGATATTTTTAAAAAAAATGAAAAACGGGAAGTCAATATGATGGCAATGATGGAAAAGGAAAGAAGAGACAGGGAACGTAGCCTGGTTGAGCTGGATTCTCCCATGCCAACTCTCTCCCGTGGTGAAAAAGGCATCATCCAGATCTCCAATCAGATGCAGATGCATAACAGGGGATCTAATTACGACATTTATACAGGGGAAAAGAAAATTCCCGCCTACAAAGAAATGCGTGCGGGATTATTTAACGGATATTACTCGCCAAACGTAGGAGGCCGATATTACGCTCCTTACTCTCCGTTCTTAAGGTAGATCCCATTTTCTTTTATATCTACCAGCCTCTTTTTATATAAAGTTCCTAAGGCACGCTTAAAGCTCTTTTTACTCATGCGCAGTGTCTTCTGAATCTCATCTGGAGATGATTTATCTGTAAGCGCAAGAAAACCGCCTTTTAATTCCAGTTCGGTTAATAGTTCCTGGGCATTAGGTTCTATACTTCTGTAGCCAGGTCTTTGCAGCGTCACGTCTATCTTTCCGTCTGGACGGGTTTTTTTCACCCAGCCTTTCATGCGGTCTCCGGTTTGGATATCTACAAAGACATCATCCTTATAAATTAATCCCTGGTGAAGTTCATTGATGATGACATTCCAGCCAAGATCTGTAGGATTACTTATAATAAGATCTACTTCTTCAAAAGGTTCTATCGTTAAATTAGAATTATCAAGGAAATTGTTCACCTTACTCGAACCTACAAGTCTACCTGTAAGTTCATCGAGATAACAAAAAACAAGATAGCGGTCGCCTTTTCGCATTTTACTTACCTGTTCTTTAAAAGGAACAAAAAGATGCTTTTCAAGCCCCCAGTCCATAAATGCTCCAATTTCTGTTACCTCCACACATTTGAGATAACCAAATTCGTCAAGCTTTATAAAAGGGTTAAGGTTGGTAGCTACCGGGCGTTCCTCATAATCCAGGTATACAAATACCTCCAGTTCATCTCCTATTTCAAAAGAATCTGGTTTGTATTTGTTAGGAAGTAATACTTCATCCCCTGCTTCATTTTTCAGAAAAAGTCCGGGTTCTGTATCCCTGTCAATGATTAATTTATGGTCTACGCCTAGTGTTAACATGCTACAATTTTATACAAAGATAAAATAATCTCAGGCAGTGCTGTTTCTTTAGCTGAAAAAAAGAAAATATTCCTCTAAAAGACCTTTTTGTCCTTCTTTAATTCCAGACAGCACTAATTGATTTTTTAAAACTTACATTTATAAGTAATAATTTATTAATGCATAAAAGGTTAATATAAATGACTACTTTGTAAAAATATAAGCAATGGTATTCATTGCAGTTACAATTTTCAACCTATGGATTTCACTAATCCTTTAGTCTATGGGGTACCATGTTTCCTCGGGCTAATTTTACTGGAACTTACTTACAGTAAAACCGGAGACAAAAAAGACCTTTACGAATGGAAAGATTTGGCATCAAGTTTATCCATAGGGGTAGGCTCTGCCGTCATTGCAGCTTTGTTAAAAACAGTTTCTGCCATCGTCATCTTCAATTTCGTCTACGATGTATTTAATCCCGAAATAAACGGAATTCGAACTAATATATTTGGATGGGCAGCTTTTGGTTATGCCTGGTATATCTGGATCTTTTGCCAGCTGGCAGATGATTTTAGTTACTATTGGTTTCACAGACAAAACCATATGATCCGGTTTTTCTGGGCTGCACACATTGTACATCATTCTTCCCATAATTTTAATTTGGGCACTGCAGTAAGAAATGGATGGTTTACCATTTTTTACAAACCGCTGTTTTACCTATGGATTCCTGCAGTTGGCTTTCCACCGGAAATGGTGGTAGTTTGCCTCGGAATAGAGGCCTTATGGCAGTTTCAGTTACATTCCACGTATGTCCCAAAATTAGGTTTTGTAGAACGGGTTTTCAACACCCATACCATGCATCAGGTCCATCACGCAAAAAACCTGCAATACATGGATAAAAACCATGGAGGGTTCCTCAACATCTTTGATAAGATGTTTGGTACCTGGCAGGAACTGGATGACGATATAGAAATTGAATACGGAGTATCAACCCCTCCTAATTCTCATAATCCCTGGGTTGTGCTTACGCATGAATATAGCAATATCTGGAACGATATGAAGAGATCGAACAACTGGTGGCATAAGTTCATGTATGTCTTTGGTCCTCCCGGATGGAGCCATAATGGTAGTACCAAAACCGTAGCACAAATGCGAAAGCAGTTAAGGGAAAATGAGAAAGAACCTGAAAATTTAATTTCCGAACCACTTCCAGAGCATGGAAATGGTTCTTTGCTTAAGGAGTCCGAACTAAACGGATAAATTTTCTTCTTCGGTAAAGATTCTTCCGTTTACTACTGAAAACTGGCTCCTACAAAACTGCAAGCTGAAATCATCCTCTCATAAACCGGAAATATTCCAGCAACACTTCATCATTTATTTTTCTGGGGGTAAATATCTCCAGCAGTTTAGGCTTCTCCCCTTCCCTGTAGAAATTCTCAAGTGAAGTTTCCACCTCTTCCATATTAGTAGCTTTGCCGTATTCGAAGCTATACATTTCACATAATGATTTTGCATCGAGTTCGTGAATGGTTTCAAAATATTTATCGAAGGTTTCAGTATTTTTATTTCCGGGAAGGATCCTGAAAATTCCGCCGCCGCCGTTATTGACCACCACAATTCTGAAATTCTTCGGAATATAATTGTTCCACAAAGCATTGCTGTCATAGAAAAACCCGAGATCACCAGTCAATAAAACGGTGGGATCTTCACTTACACATGCGGCACCAACAGCTGTTGAGGTACTTCCATCAATTCCGCTGGTTCCACGGTTACAAAAAAGTTTATAAGAAGGATCAAGTTTAAAAAGCTGCGCGTATCGGATGGTAGAACTATTACTTAAATGCACCAGGTAATCCTGCGGAATTTTTTTCAGCAATGTCTCAAAGACCATAAAGTCTGAAAATGGGATTTGCTCAAGGTATTTTTCATGCAATTCCTGCCGTTTTTCTTTAACCGATATCCACTTGTTACGGTAATTACTTCGTACTGCATTTAAAAGTGGAAAGAAGCTGCTGAAAAAATTATTGGCACTGGTTTCAAAATGTTTGTTCAGGCAGAAATAGGTATTATAAGCCTTTTTTTCATCCACGTGCCAGTGCTGTTTCGGTTGATAATTCCGGAGAAAGGCTTTAATTTTTTTAGACACTACCATTCCCCCAAAAGTCAGTAAAATATCTGGTTGTAGCTCTTTGAACTGTTCCTCTGCGTTATCAGATTGTTCTATAGGGCCTATAATGGTATCAATCCGGGTGAAGAAATCTGTATGGTTTAGATTTGAAGTGGTCTCGGTAAAGACCAAAACAGAATCATCTTTGGCTAATTTTTCCAGGAATTTCTGTTCTATAGAATTTGGCTGATTTACCCCAACCAACACGATTTTCCGCTTTGCGCTGTTCCAGAGATCTGCATAATGCTGCAGATTTTTTTCGGTTAAAATATTGGGGTCGGTCTCCGGTAATATCTGTAACGGATTCACCGTTGGCTCATCCACAACTTCGTATAGCGGCTCATAAAACGGAACATTTATATGCACCGGTCCCTTTTCTTCAATGGCAGCATTCAGCGCCAGGTTGATCTCTCGCTCGTTGTGCTTCTGGGATTCCCATGTTTTCTGCTGAATTTTTTTATCGGTGGTGCTTGACTCCAAAACTACTTCGGAATATAAATTTGCCGAATATAAAATATGATTTTCAAAAACATTTTTTTGGCGAATGGTTTGACCATCCCCAATATCAATTCGTTCTATTGGCCGGTCGGCAGAGATCACCACCAACGGAATGTCACTGTAATAAGCTTCTGCAATTGCAGGATAATAATTCAGCAGCGCCGAGCCCGAACTACAAACCAATGCCACCGGCTTTTGCAACTGTTGAGCCATTCCCAGGGCGAAAAAGGCTGCACAGCGCTCATCAACAATACTATAAGATCTAATATGTGGATTTTGGGTGAAACCTATCGTAAGAGGTGCATTTCTCGAGCCGGGAGAAATCACCACGTGGTTGATTTTCTTGGCTTCACAAAGCGCTACTATCGATTGGGCTACCGGTATTTTTGGGTATTTCACATCCATTTTTTTATGCGTGACTGTGTAAGTAGCACTTAAAAACGTCATTCTGAATTTATTTCAGAATCTTATAAATGTTCTTTTAAATAATTATTAGAACCTGAAACAAGTTTAGGTTGACGTAAAGCAGGCTATTTAGACAATTTCATCTTTTATAAGCCAAATTTACAACTTCACAGGAACATTAAATAATCAAAAACAGCCTTATTTCAAAATCACCTTTTTCATGGTTCCGGCTTTATTTACCGTTTCCTGCCACTCATCTTCCGGAACAGAATCTTTGGTAATTCCGCCACCGATGAACAGAATTGCTTTGCCTCCCTCTATTTTCATACAACGAAGATTCACAAATAAGGACGTTTCTTTCTTCACTGCCCGGTACGCCAGATTCTCCACATTTCTCCTGCTCCGGGTTCGCTGGGTAACCTGCTGTAAATTTAATTCTCCGAGGAATCCGGTGTAGAATTCGCGGTCGTAGTTTTCTTCCTGAAGAATGAATTGTTTTGCTTTTTGTTTGGGCAGTCCGCATACGGCCGGTGTTGGATGAAGAGCAGTGATAATATTTTTAACTATTTCGGAAGAGACCCCCAGTTGGGTGTCTGTATGGGAAATTAAATTTCCCGAAATATCCGTCCGCAAATGCAATAAATTTCCAGCCCTGGTAGTAAAAGGAGCCGTAAATTGAATATTCTCAGCAGAAGAAATTTTAAAATTTTCGAGAATAGAATCCGTTACAAATTGCTGTTCCTGTTTCTCCTTTTCGCCCCATTCTACATCTGTAGTTCCTTCGTATTTCTGAGTTCCGGCAAGAGCCATTGTTTTAAATCTGTTTCCTTCGATTTTCAGCAAAGTTTCGGGAGTGGCACCAAGCCATAATCCGACGTTGGGGTGGTACCAGCAATAAACGAACGCAGTGGGATAGTTCTTCAGTAGATCCAGAAATAGCATCAATGGATCTTCTTCAGTTAAAGTCAGCTCCTCCTGTCGGGATAAAACAACCTTGTCCATTTCCCCTGCCTGCAAAGCTTTTACTGCTTTATTAACGAGGTTTATATGTTTTTGTTTATCCTCTTCAGAGGTTTTTTCAGGAGCAAGAATAATATTTTCTTCAGAATCTGAAAACTCGACCTGTTCAAAAAAGAGCTTTTCCGAAGCATTTTCAGGAATCAAGATCACTTCATTATGATCATCAAACGGAGCAAAAACAAATCCCGATTCGGTGAAATCTTCCGTGGTAAATAATTCAGATCTTTCCTGGAGCAAAGCTTTTATGGTTCCGTGGGAATCCGGCGAATTATAAACCACAAAAGGGAGATGTTGAGAATACTGTTGTTTTAATCGGGAAAAGAAAATTTCCTGGGTCATGCTATTTCTTTTTCGGTAAAGTAATGGTGGTCAATTTCACAATGGAGATCAGGTTTTCTTCTGCATCGGTAATCCTGATATTCCATAGCTGGGTGGTCCTTCCTTTATGCAGGTACGTAGCTTTCGCATAAACAAAACCTTCAGAAACACTTTTAAGGTGATTTGCAGAAATCTCAATTCCACGGACAAAAAACTCATCTGTATCCAGAAAAACATAACTGGCAAAACTTCCCACACTTTCGGCAAGTGCTACCGTAGCACCACCATGAAGCACTCCTTCGGGTTGATGAACCCTGGGTGTCACTGGCATTTTCGCGATCAAATAGTCCTCTCCTACTTCAATGAATTCAATATCAAGCGTTTCCATTAGTGTGTTTTTACACACTTTTTTTGATAACGTCAGAATTTCCTCTTTGGTCATAGCTTAAAGATTAGTTTCTTTGTAAAAGTACAAAACCACCAAAGAAAAATGGCCGAAAAGACGCTTTCTTACGAGATAACCAATACATACAGCACACTGAATGAAAATACTGCCAAAACAAAAAATGTGTGGGTGGTTTTTCACGGCATCGGCTATTTGAGCCGCTATTTTCTTCGCCACTTCCATAATTTAAATCCTGAAGAAAATTACATTATTGCTCCACAGGCACAGTCCAAATATTATCTAAATAATGAGTACCGACACGTTGGCGCCTCCTGGCTTACCAAAGAAAACACAGAAGCTGAAATCGAAAATATCCTCAATTATCTTGATGAAGTCTATAAAGCTGAAGAACTTGAGAAGGCTCCAAATATAATCTTTTTGGGATATTCACAGGGGGTTTCTATCGCTACCAGGTGGGTCGCCAGACAAAAGATTAAATGTGACCATTTAATAATGCATTCCGGAAAAGTGCCTGCGGAATTAAAACCGGGAGATTTCCAGTTTCTGAAAAACACAAGATTTTCGTTCATATATGGAACCGAAGACGAGTATCTAAAAAAAGGAATCATTGAAGTGGAGGAAGAAAGACTAAAGGAATTATTTCTCGAAAATTTTGAAGTGTATACTTTTAATGGTGGTCATGAGGTAAACAGTGAATTGTTGGGAAAGTTTCTTTAATTGATTTAAAAAGATTTTCCATGTTTTAACAGGCCTGCTCAACGCAAAAAAACTTCTCTTCGGCTAGAATCATAATTCTCCTACTATTAAAAATTGCTGAATCCACAGGATTGCAATTACTCATTACAGCTAAATATTTCCTCAGCCTCATTCCAATGGTCGTCTATAAATTCCCCACTTTCTTCTATGGTGAATTCTTCTATTTTTTCACCTACACAATTATATAAATCTATCTCATTAACACCATTACATAGTGGATCTGTCATTTGAACGTAAAATACCGATTCTCCATTATAGTTGGATTTTAGAATAGAAACTCTACAGGAATATTTTCCGCATTCCAGTTCTTCTACTAAATTCTGCATCCATTCCATTTCCAGAGGATTCCCTGCGATACAGGCATTTTGTAAATTCAATTGTAAATCTTCTTCCTTTTCGCTACAGGAAACCAGTAATACTGACGTGAATAATGCAAAGGTTATAATTTGTTTCATGTTGTTGTTTATTACTATGACCCAAAACCTTCAAAAGGTTGCGCGAAATAAGAAAAAATAAAATTTCATCTTAATTCCAACAGACCAAGTGGTACCTACATATTTATTCCTGTCCTATTCTGATAAGAAAGTATGGAATTTTTCCCTCCATTTTTAAGAAATGAAATGTTTTTGCTTTTGCTTTTGAGCAATAAAAAAAGCGCAATCAAATTAATGACTGCGCTTTTGCTTTTAAAGCCCTCCCCTATTGGGAAAGGATTTAGCAGGGGGCTTTCCCTCCTACTGTCGGGATAAGCGATACGTAAGGTTTGGCTTTTAAAAAAACCAACGTCCTGCTTACTTCACTTCTTCAAAATCTACGTCTTCAACGTCGTCTCCACCTTCAGAAGTTCCGCCTGCGGCCTGACCACCCTGAGCTCCGGCGCCACCTTGTGGTCCTCCGGCTTGTGCCCCTGGCTGTCCGCCTTGCTCGGCTTGCGCTTTGTACATTTCTTCAGAAGCTACTTTCCAGGCTTCATTGATCTTGTCCAATGCCGGCTGAATAGTTTCAACTTCTTTAGTTTCATAAGCTTTCTTGAGCTCTTCCAAAGCGTCTTCGATAGGCTTCTTCTTATCATCAGAAAGTTTATCACCGAACTCTTTCAGTTGCTTTTCAGTCTGGAAGATCATAGCATCAGCTTCATTCAGCTTATCTACTTTTTCTTTGGCTTTTTTATCGGTTTCTGCATTCGCTTCAGCTTCCTGCTTCATCTTCTGGATCTCTTCTTCAGTAAGACCTGAAGAGGCCTCGATTCGAATATCCTGAGATTTACCTGTAGCTTTATCTGTAGCGCTTACTTTAATAATTCCGTTGGCATCAATATCAAAGGTTACTTCAATTTGAGGCGTTCCTCTTGGGGCCGGTGGAATTCCATCAAGGTGGAATCTACCAATAGTCTTGTTATCGGCTGCCATTGGACGCTCTCCCTGTAACACATGAATCTCAACAGATGGCTGATTATCGGCCGCAGTAGAGAAAGTCTGTGATTTCTTTGTAGGAATTGTAGTATTTGACTCTATAAGTTTGGTGTTTACACCACCCATAGTTTCAATACCTAACGAAAGTGGCGTTACATCAAGTAACAATACATCTTTTACATCTCCTGTCAATACACCACCCTGGATTGCAGCTCCAATTGCAACAACCTCATCTGGGTTTACACCTTTAGATGGTTTTTTTCCGAAGAAACTTTCTACTTCCTGCTGGATTTTGGGGATACGGGTTGATCCACCAACAAGAATTACCTCGTCAATATCGCTTTTTGAAAGTCCTGCATCGCTAAGTGCTTTCTGCACAGGATCCATGGAACGTTTTACCAAAGTATCTGCTAGTTGCTCGAATTTAGATCTTGTCAATGTTTCAACAAGGTGCTTTGGTCCGCTGGCAGTTGCAGTAACGTATGGCAGGTTAATTTCAGTTTGAGAAGAAGAAGAAAGCTCAATTTTAGCTTTTTCTGCTGCTTCTTTTAAACGCTGAAGTGCCATAGGATCTTTCCGCAAGTCGATATCTTCGGCTTTCTGAAAAGAATCTGCTAACCAGTCGATGATCACTTCATCAAAATCATCACCACCTAAGTGAGTATCCCCGTTTGTAGAAAGCACTTCAAATACTCCGTCTCCTAATTCAAGGATAGAGATATCGAATGTACCACCACCAAGGTCATAAACCGCGATCTTCTGGTCCTGAGATTTCTTGTCAAGTCCGTAAGCCAATGCAGCTGCGGTTGGTTCGTTGATAATCCTTCTTACTTTAAGACCGGCAATTTCTCCGGCTTCTTTTGTAGCCTGACGCTGAGAGTCATTAAAGTATGCAGGAACAGTAATTACTGCTTCGGTCACATCCTGTCCAAGATAATCTTCGGCAGTTTTCTTCATTTTTTGAAGCACCATTGCAGAAAGTTCCTGAGGAGTATATTTACGCCCGTCGATTTCAACACGTGGAGTATCGTTATCACCTTTTACTACTTTATAAGGAACCCTTCCGGCTTCTTTAGAAACTTCGGAATATTTGTTTCCCATGAACCTCTTAATAGAGGAAATAGTTTTTGTCGGATTGGTTACAGCCTGACGCTTTGCAGGATCTCCTACTTTTATTTCGCCACCTTCCACAAAAGCAATTACAGAAGGAGTTGTTCTTTTTCCTTCGGCATTAGGAATTACCGTCGGTTCGTTACCCTCCATTACGGCAACGCACGAGTTGGTAGTACCTAAGTCGATTCCAATAATTTTACTCATAATTTTATAGATTGTTATTTATTGTTCATTTATTTTTTTCAACAACCACTAAAAGTCAATCTTTATGCCAGCAGGAATTTTATGACATGATGTCATAGATTTACTATTTCCCTCTTTCTACTGAAGAAATTACCTGTTAAGCTTTAAGATAATTTGACGGTTTTCTTCAGCCTTATTCTTACTTTTGCAGCCTAAATTGCAGGTATGGAAAGTATAAGCGTTTTTGATATGCTTAAAATTGGCGTGGGGCCATCCAGTTCACACACTTTGGGTCCCTGGAGAGCCGGTGAAAGATGGATTCAGGAATTAAAAAAATCGAATAAATTTGACGAGGTCAAAAGCATTCGAATAGATCTGTATGGATCATTATCGCTTACCGGAAAAGGCCATGCGACAGATCTTGCTTCCATTTTAGGCCTATTAGGATATGATCCTGTTACTGTTCCTGTAGAAAATATAGATCCAGAAATCAGTAATATCAAAACATTCAATCGGTTAAACCTGAACGGGGAAAGATCTATTGATTTTAATATGGATGAAGATGTTGTCTTCAATAAAAAATTCCTTCCCTTCCACCCTAACGGAATGAAATTTACAGCTATTCTTAACAACGGAAAGAAAACGTTTTCTACCTTTTATTCTATTGGTGGCGGATTTGTAGTGAAGGAGGAACGCAGCCAGGCGAAAAAGAAAATGGCGAAATTTGCTGAATTTCCTTTTCCGATCACCAAAGGAACCGATCTTGCCGCGTATTGTAAGCAGGAAAATAAAATGATTTCGGAGATCGTTTATGAAAACGAAAAATCTTTACGATCTGAAGCTGAAATTGATGCCGGACTTAAAGCTGTCTGGGATGTCATGCTTGAGTCTATGTATATAGGCTGTCATACCGAAGGAAAACTTCCCGGTGGACTAAATGTAAGAAGAAGAGCCTTTGATTCCCATCAAAAATTAATTGGGGACCTTGAATATAATTCTCCCGAAGAATGGATCCAGGCCATTAGAAAAACGGAAGTTAAATTCCGATCTATCCTGAAATGGGTGAGCTGCTTTGCACTCGCTGTTAATGAGGTAAATGCTTCCTTGGGTAGGGTTGTGACTGCTCCCACCAACGGAAGTGCGGGGGTAATCCCATCTGTCCTGATGTACTACCTTACCATCGAAAATCATGACGCCGGATTTGAAAAAATTAAACAGTTTTTACTGGTCGCAGGAGAAATTGGCAGTTTATTTAAAAAAGGAGCTACTATTTCGGCAGCCATGGGCGGATGCCAGGCAGAAATAGGAGTTTCTTCCTCTATGGCCGCCGGCGCCCTGACAGAGATTATGGGAGGAACTCCAGCACAGGTGATGATGGCAAGCGAAATCGCTATGGAACACCACCTTGGACTTACCTGCGATCCTATTGGAGGCCTTGTACAAATCCCTTGTATAGAAAGAAACTCCATGGGTGCCATAAAAGCAATTAACGCAGCAGAACTTGCCATGGACAGCGACGCCTCTCACGCTAAAGTACCTTTAGACAAAGTAATAGAGACTATGTGGGAAACGGCTAAAGACATGAATTCAAAATACAAAGAAACTTCAGAAGGCGGCCTGGCGGTAAGAGTAAGTCTGAGTGATTGCTAGTCCGATTTGAGATGGGAGATGTAAGATTTAAGATTTTAGGAATGTTCGGCTGTTATTCCACAAGCTTTACAAGTACGTCTCCGAAGTAGACAGAAAAACAGGTATTTTTTCTTAATTCCCGTAATGACTCCCCTCCTTTTTTCAAGCAGAGGTCGCCGAAGGACGGGGTGTTTCTACTCCAACTTCCGCTGGTCACAACCTTCTTTTCTTCTCGTATCTACCAAGTAAATAATCTGCCATTCTTCATTTTTCCTGAAAAGCTGAAAATTATTTACTCCGCAATGCTGAAAGACTTCGTTGACATATAAGGTATATGGCGTCCAAACATTGGCCATATCTCCATCAATCTTTATTTCATAAGAATGTAATTCCTCCCGAAATAAGGTTGTGGCTGGAATGGAAATAATAGATTTCAGAAATTTCCCGAAATCTTCATGATGAAGTTTTAATTCCCCTTCTGGATTTCTTCCAATAGACTGCATCACTATTTCTTCATTAACTACAGATTTCATTATAAGGGAGTCACGACTGTGAAATCCATCGAAAAAGGTTTCAATGGTCTGCTTCACATTCTCTTCTTCAGAAGTTTTCTGGGAATATGAAGTTATGCTGAAAACAATGATAAATAAGGCAGAGATAAGCTTCTTCATATCTATTTGTTTGAATGTAGAAGGCTAATTTACTACTTTTACAGGGAATCAAAACTACAACGAATGTCAGTCGCTAAAAAAGAATATAAACGCATCACCACAAAATCTTTGGTGGAAATGAAATCTAACGGAGAGAAAATTGCCATGCTAACGGCATATGATTTTTCCATGGCAAAAATAGTGGATGGTGCAGGAATTGACGTGATACTTGTCGGCGACTCGGCGAGTAATGTTATGGCAGGTCACGAAACAACGCTTCCAATTACGCTCGATCAAATGATCTATCATGCGGTAAGTGTAGTTCGGGCGGTTCAAAGAGCTCTGGTGGTCGTAGACCTTCCCTTTGGAAGTTATCAAAGTGATCCAAAAGAAGCCTTACGTTCTGCAATCAGAATAATGAAAGAAAGTGGTGCTCACGCCGTTAAACTGGAAGGCGGAAAGGAAATAAAAGATTCCGTTAAAAGGATTCTTCATGCCGGAATTCCAGTAATGGGCCACTTAGGGTTAACTCCGCAGTCCATTTATAAGTTCGGAACCTATACAGTACGTGCAAAGGAAGAGCAGGAAGCTGAAAAATTAAAGGCTGATGCCCTGATGCTTGAAAAAGCCGGATGTTTTGCCATTGTACTTGAAAAAGTACCTGCCAAGCTCGCTAAGGAAGTAGCAGAAAGCCTTACCATTCCAGTGATTGGAATTGGTGCCGGAAACGGAGTAGACGGTCAGGTGCTAGTTGTACATGATATGATTGGAATGACCCACGAATTTAATCCGAGATTCTTGCGTCGTTATCTTGATCTCTATTCTGAAATGACCAAAGCCTTTGAGAATTACCGGGATGATGTGAAAAGTAAAAGTTTTCCATCGGACGAGGAACAATATTAGGTTAGAGGTTAGAGGTTAGAGGTTAGAGGTTAGAGGTTAGAGAAAAATATGGATTTGAAATTATAAAGTTTTACCTCTCGATTCTTTTCTTCTTGAACCAAGTAAATCTCTGCGCCCCAGATGTAATAATCAGATTCTAACAATATCCTTGTGCATCAAAAACAGGAGAATGACCAAATAATCATAATAGAGCATCCCTCGCGTATCCAGTATAATCCAGAAACGGAACCATAAAGAATTAACAGAGCTAGTTTAAAAAATCCTTTTGAGCAACAAGATAATATCCACTCCCCAAAACCTGCAGGTCCTTTACGAGGATAATCACCTTATTGTCATTAATAAAAGGTCCGGGGATATTGTACAGGGAGATAAAACCGGAGACACACCTTTAAGTGAGGTAGTAAAGGAATACATAAAAGTAAAATACAACAAGCCCGGAAATGTATATCTTGGAGTAGTTCATCGTCTTGACCGACCTACCAGCGGAATTGTTCTTTTTTCTAAAACTTCCAAAGCACTACCCCGACTTAACAAGTTGTTCCAGGATAAAGATGCAAAAAAAACTTATTGGGCAGTAGTAAAAATTCCGCCCCCAAAACAGAAGGATACACTGCTGCACTACATGAAACGGAATCCAAAACAAAATAAATCCTACGCCCATACCAAAGAAGTTCCCGATTCCAAAAAAGCTATTTTAGAATATCACATTCTTAAAGAATTGAATAATTACTTTTTACTTGAGATTGACCTGCACACCGGTAGACACCATCAAATAAGAAGTCAGTTATCTGCCATTGGTAGTCCCATAAAGGGAGATTTAAAATATGGATTCGACAGGAGTAATAAAGATGCAAGTATCCATCTGCATGCAAGAAAACTGACTTTTGTTCATCCTGTCAAAAAAGAATCCTTAAGCATCATAGCCCCTCTTCCTACTGATGCAATTTGGGATGCCTGTATTACTTAACAATCAACCCATTGATCCTTTTCTGAATAATTTCCGCAACAGGTTTATTTTCTATTTTGCTTTCGAGCCAGGAAAGAATATCCAGGTAGAGGAATGATCTTCGTTCAAACGGATGATTCTCATATTGTTTTAAAGTACTGTGTAAATTCCTGAATTCTCCCTTGATTTCCAATGGAGAAACATCAGGAAGATTCCGAAGAAATCGTATCATCTCCTTTTGAACCTCATGCAGGTCATTCATCTTGATCAGGAATTTATAAGTTGATTTGATGAGGCTTTCCAGATGATAATCCATTCCGGCTTCATAATGCGCTACAAGATTCAGGATTCTTGCGAAGCACATTAAATCCTCCCGCATTTCGAGAGATTTATTATTAATGATCTTTTTAAGATATACAATACACTTTTTGTTATCACCGTCCCCAAAGTATAAACAGGCTATTTTATAGTAGAAGATCATGATATGATGTTCATCAATCCTGCTTCGAAATTTCTTTATCTTCTTTTCAATTTTTTCCACCAAAGGCTCGCCGTTCGAGAAGTTTCCAAGCATAAACCTTAGGTTTAATTTATTTGAATACAAATAAAGGAATGCAAGGGCTGCTATATTATCATCATCAGGTATTTTAGGATCTTTAAGATTGGATTCTAAACTAAGCAGGACTTTTTCAAATAAGCTTGTATGGCCCAGGTAAAATAAAGATTCAAGTAGATAATGATTTCCTTTTAAATAAGAAACAGGATGCACCGAAATTAAATGAGGATATTCATTAAACAAATCATTCCATTTTGATGAATAACGATAACAGGACAAGAAATCCTGAGACATAAAACTGTACCACAAAGAAGCTTTATAGAGCCACAGTTTTTCCCGGAACCCTAACTCCTTAAAATCATATTCAGGTAACCCGTTCTGGAAATCTTCTTTAATCTTTTTTGCTTCAGCTTCCGTTCGGGCATAGCCCATTTTTAGAAAAATTCCGTATAAATGGAGCGAAAGATTAGATAATTTACTGGCTATGAGATTCAGTCTGCTAAGCTCTTCGGTCTCCTTAATTAGGATTTCAGCGCGGTTTTCAATACTCCGGGTGATGTATTGGGATTCTATAATTTTTTCCCAGTCAAGAATCTCATAAGCCACATTTTTTTCCTCATAATATAATGCAGTCGCTTTCACTTTATCTAAAAGTTTTAGACTCTGTTTATAAAGGCCTTTTCTATATAAGATTACGGCAAAATCCAGTTGTTCCCTTATATGTACAGAAATATTCTGATGAGATGGGTTGAGCCTGAGGCTGATTAAGATTTGTTTATATAAATGTGCTTTTACATTTGATAACTGACGCTTACTGATTTTTGTATTCTTAAGAATTTGCTCTTCATCATACTTTTTAAGTCTTGACATGATCTTGAACAAATTCAGAAATTTACTGTCGGTATTCACTCCTATTCTTCCAACATAAAGTGAAAACTGTCTCTTTTCAGAAGGAGATAAAGACTGAACCAGAGAAAAAAGGTTGTCTGTAGATTCGTTGGTCATTGTAAAAACATAGAGGTTAAGTTGCTGTTTTACAGTATAATAAAGTTTTAATAACTTCAATCAATTGTCGTAACAGTTGAGTTGAAATTGTTCCTGCAAGAGACTGAAAATTATACTTTAGTTAAAGATAAAGCAAAAAAATTCTCT
Organism: Salinimicrobium marinum; assembly: GCF_014651535.1. Lineage (GTDB taxonomy): Bacteria > Bacteroidota > Bacteroidia > Flavobacteriales > Flavobacteriaceae > Salinimicrobium > Salinimicrobium marinum. The sequence continues at coordinate 101,340 of NZ_BMXB01000002.1, read as the reverse complement.
TATGAGCACAGAAAAGGTAGAAATTTTTGACACAACATTACGAGATGGAGAACAGGTCCCTGGCTGCAAATTGAATACTTCCCAGAAGCTCAAGATAGCTGCCCGCCTGGATGAAATGGGTGTGGACGTAATCGAGGCCGGATTTCCCATTTCCAGTCCCGGGGACTTTAAATCGGTTACTGAAATATCTAAAATGGTGAAAAATGCTGCGGTTTGCGGACTCACCCGTGCAGTAAAAAAAGATATTGAAGTTGCGGCAGAAGCGCTCAAATATGCCCGAAAACCTAGAATACATACAGGAATAGGAACTTCAGATTCCCATATAAAATATAAATTTAATTCCACAAGAGAAGGAATTATAGATAGGGCTATAGAAGCAGTTTCGTATGCCAAGAAATTTGTGGAAGATGTGGAGTTTTATGCGGAAGATGCAGGTCGTACAGACAATGAATTTTTGGCAAAAGTATGTACGGCAGCGATAAAAGCAGGTGCCACCGTTTTGAATATTCCGGACACAACAGGTTATTGTCTTCCGGAAGAATATGGAAACAAAATAAAATATCTGAAAGAAAATGTTACCGGAATTCACAAGGTCCGTATTTCCTGCCATTGCCATAACGATCTTGGAATGGCAACTGCCAACGCAATCGCCGGAATTTCAAACGGAGCCCGTCAAATTGAGTGTACCATCAACGGAATTGGAGAACGTGCCGGAAACACTGCTTTAGAAGAGGTTGTCATGATCCTTAGACAGCATCCAACGCTTAACCTTACGACAGGTATAGATCCTAAATTTTTGTATGACACCAGCACCATGGTCTCCAGAGAAATGGGAATGCTTGTACAGCCAAATAAAGCCATTGTAGGTGCTAATGCATTTGCACATAGCTCGGGTATTCACCAGGATGGGGTGATCAAGAACAGAGAAACTTATGAGATTATAGATCCCGCAGATGTTGGTGTAACCGAATCAGCTATCGTGTTAACCGCTCGTAGTGGCCGTGCTGCTTTGGCCTACAGGGCTAAAAAAATGGGCTATGAATTAACAAAACTTCAGTTGGATTCGGTCTATAATGAGTTTCTACACTACGCCGATGTAAGAAAAGAAGTCGTAGATAATGACATCCATGAGATCATGGAATTGTCAAGAAAAAATAGAGCAATTGCATAATGAAGAAGACATTATTTGATAAGATCTGGGATTCCCATGTTGTAGAATCCATCCCTAACGGCCCGGATATTTTGTACATTGATAAACACCTTATCCATGAGGTAACCAGCCCCCAGGCATTTAATGAATTAAAAGAGAGAAATATCCCGGTGTTCCGCAGTGAAAGAATTGTGGCCACTGCAGATCATAACACTCCAACAGAAAATCAACACCTTCCGGTAAAGGATTTGTTATCTCGAAATCAGTTAAGGGAGCTGTCTCAAAACTGCGAGGATAACAATATTACCCTTTACGGATTGGGACACCCATATAACGGAATCGTGCACGTCATGGCTCCGGAACTGGGGATTACCCAGCCGGGAATGACGATAGTTTGCGGAGACAGCCACACCTCCACTCATGGTGCTTTCGGAACAATTGCCTTCGGAATTGGCACAAGTCAGGTGGCACAGGTGTTTGCCAGCCAGTGTGTGCTGGTTGAAAAACCTAAAAAACTAAGGGTAAATGTCAACGGAAAGCTCCGCAAAGGGGTACTTCCCAAAGATGTCATCCTGTATCTCATCAGCAAATTAGGGACAAATTCCGGAACCGGATATTTCTGCGAATACGCAGGTAACGTATTTGAGGAAATGTCTATGGAAGGCAGAATGACCGTTTGTAATATGAGTATTGAAATGGGGGCACGAGGCGGATTGATCGCTCCTGATGCTACCACATTTGAGTATGTAAAAGGACGCGAATTTGCCCCCAAAGGAGAACAATTTGAAAAAATGAAATCCTATTGGGAAACGCTGAAAACAGATGAAGATGCCGAGTTCGACAAAGAATTTTCTTTTGATGCCGAGGATATAGAACCTATGATCACTTACGGCACCAATCCCGGAATGGGAATTAAAATCTCAGGTGCAATTCCTGTGGAAGCCGGTAAAAGTGATACTAAAGCCCTGAAATATATGGGCTTCAAACCCGGAGAATCCCTACTGGAGAAACCCATTAATTACATTTTTATTGGAAGCTGCACCAATTCCAGAATAGAAGATTTTAGAATGGCCGCTTCCTATATAAAAGGAAAAAGAAAGGCCGACAATGTAAACGCGCTCATTGTTCCCGGCTCAAGGCAGGTCGCCGAACAAATCAAGGCCGAAGGCTTGCACACCGTCTTTGAGGAAGCAGGATTTGTCCTGCGGCAACCGGGATGTTCGGCCTGTTTGGCAATGAATGATGATAAAATTCCGGAAGGAGAATATTGTGTTTCAACCAGTAACAGGAATTTTGAAGGAAGACAGGGACAGGGCTCAAGAACCATTTTAGCGAGTCCGTTAACTGCCGCCGCCACTGCCATCGCCGGAAAATTGTTTAATTACACCGAAAGCCTCAATTAATGGAAAAATTTATAAAATTAACAGATACTGCAATTCCTTTGGAGATCGAAAATATCGATACCGACCAGATCATTCCTGCACGTTTTTTAAAAGCGACCGACCGGGCCGGGTTTGGAGAGAACCTTTTCAGGGACTGGAGATTTGATAAGGAAGGAAATCCCACTAAAGATTTCAGCTTAAATGATGCTGCGTATAGCGGATCCATTTTGGTCGCAGGAGATAACTTCGGATGTGGTTCCAGCAGGGAACATGCAGCATGGGCCTTAAAAGCCTACGGATTTAAAGTAGTTGTTTCCAGCTATTTTGCTGACATTTTTAAAGGAAATGCACTGAATAACGGATTACTTCCGGTACAAGTAAGCCCTGAATTTTTATCAACATTATTTTCAGCAGTTACCGAAAATCCTTCCGAAGAAATAAACGTAGACCTGGAAGATCAAAAAATAGAAATAAAAAGCTCAAAAGTATCTGAACATTTTGACATCGATTTTTACAAGAAAACCTGCCTTATCAATGGGTTTGATGATATCGATTTCCTGGTGAGCAAATTAGATGCTATAAAAAAATATGAAGAAAAACAATTGCAGTTATGAAGATGAAAATAGCAGTTTTACCGGGTGACGGAATAGGTCCGGAAATAACACAGCAATCTGTAAAAGTATTACAGGCCATTGCAGAGAGATTCGACCACGAATTCTCATTTGAAGAAGCAATTGTTGGGGCCGCAGCCATAGATTTAATGGGAAATCCCCTTCCTGAAGCTACGCTGGATTTGTGTAAAAAGTCTGATGCTGTTTTATTTGGTGCCATTGGGGACCCAAAGTATGATAATGATCCGGAAGCAAAGATAAGGCCCGAACAAGGCTTGTTGAGACTTAGGAAAGAATTAGGGTTGTTTGCCAACATCCGTCCTGTCAAAACCTATCAGAAACTTCTGGATCAATCCCCATTACGTCCAGAACGGATTGCCGGGGCAGACATAGAAATTTTCCGGGAATTAACCGGCGGTATTTATTTTGGTGAAAAGAGCACTGCTGAAGACGGAAAAAGTGCTACAGATGTTTGCACCTACTCTGTGGAAGAAATTGAAAGAATTGCACATCTTGCTTTTAAAGCTGCTCAAAAGAGAAGAAAAAAGTTAACCTTAGTTGATAAGGCCAATGTTTTGGAAACCTCCCGGCTTTGGAGAAAAACGGTGACTAATCTGTCGAAAGAATACAAAGATGTGGAACTGGATTTTCTATTTATAGATAATGCAGCGATGCAAATGATTCTGAATCCAACTCAGTTTGACGTTATCTTAACAGAAAATATGTTTGGGGATATTCTTTCTGATGAAGCCAGCGTCATTGGAGGAAGTATAGGGCTACTGGCCTCGGCTTCTGTAGGCAACGAAAATGCCATGTTTGAACCCATCCACGGATCTTATCCTCAGGCCACCGGAAAAGGCATTGCTAATCCTATAGCATCCATTTTATCTGCTGCGATGCTGCTGGATCACTTCAATATGACTGAAGAAGCAGAAGCTGTAAGAAAAGCAGTGGAAATAAGTATAAATTCTAATGTTTGCACTCCAGATATCAATAAGAACAGTGAGTACAGCACAAAGAAGGTGGGTGAATTTATCGAATTAAATATTACAGATCCCGACAACCATATTGTAAATAATGAAAATGTAAGCCTTGGGCAGATGACGATTATATAGGCTTCACTTTTTCTTTTTAAACCTCTCCGTAACCAAAGGTATTAGCCACCGTGAGAGGTTTTTTAATGTGCAAAACTGAAATATTATTTAAATATTCAATCCCCGGATTTAAAAATCTTTTGCAGAATTTTTCTTCCGGGTGATTTCATCAAGGGCAAGATTATCTTTGCTACCGGTATGAGAATGTTTTTTAGAGGCCGCAGGTGTATAGGTTCCTTCCTGCACCTGCCCTCCTATTTCTTTATAAGCTTCCCTAAAAGATTTTCCCTGCATCACAAGGTCATTAATACTATCTACGGTAAATAAATACTTATATTTTTCATCAGTAAGATCTACTTCTTTTACTCTTATTAAAGCGATGGAATGTGTAAACACATCCAGGATCTCTTTGATATTTTCTACAGCATAAATACTGTTTTCCTTGATTAACTGAAAATCCCGGTGGTAGCCGCTGGGGAGGTTGTTGGTGATCAGGATCATTTCATTGGCTATGGCCTGCAGCTTGTTACATTTCCCTCGGATCAATTCAAAAACATCCGGATTCTTCTTATGAGGCATTATGCTTGAGCCAGTGGTAAGTTCATCGGGAAAGGTGATGAAGTGGAAATTCTGACTCATATACAAACAAATGTCCATTGCAAAACGGGATAGGGTATTTGCCAGGGAGGCAATATTTGAAGTCACTGTTCTTTCAGATTTCCCCCGGCTCATTTGCGCTGCCACCACGTTATATTTCATCGTGGAAAATCCCAGTTCTTTGGTAGTGAATTCACGGTCGATCGGAAAAGAAGAACCATAACCCGCAGCAGATCCCAACGGATTCTGATCCACAATTTTTAATCCGGCATCCAGCAGGTACAAATCGTCGATCAGCAATTCGGCATAGGCCGAAAACCATAATCCGAAAGAGGATGGCATTGCCACCTGTAAATGAGTATACCCCGGTAGTACTTTTTCCTGATGTTCTTCCGCCAGCCCTAAAAGCACATCGATCAAACTTTCCGTTTTTCCATATATTTCCTGCAGGTTCTCCTTAAAATAAAGCTGCATTGCCACCAGAACCTGATCGTTTCTTGAACGGGCTGTATGGATCTTTTTTCCGGTATCGCCAAGGCTTTTGGTTAGTTCATATTCAATCTTGGAATGCACATCTTCGAAATCCTCTTCTATGACAAAAGATCCTTGCTCTAATTGCTTCTGAAGTTTCTCCAGTTCCTTCACAATATCTTTGACTTCTTCCGAAGTTAAAATTTCTACCTTCCCCAGCATTTTTGCGTGTGCTTTAGAAGCTGTAATATCATATTTGGCAATATGCATATCCAGTTCACGGTCGTTTCCAACGGTGAAATTTTCGATCTTTTTATCTATTGATATTCCTTTGTCCCAGAGTTTCATAATTTCTTGTTTGTATAAAAATCGTCTCTTAACGTCAAGCTGATCCTGTTTCAGCTTCTTTTGATGATTAGAACCCAATACAATAAGATCCTGAAATAAATTCAGGATGACGTAATCTATTTTACTTTAATATTTTAAATCCCCCTAATTCTCCTTTAACCTCAAGCTGTCCCCAAACTCCGAGAGTTTCGGCTTCTTGTAATTTTTAAATGTACTACTACAAGACTCTGAAATAACTTAGGATGACGTAAAATTTAATTATTTCAATGCCTTTTCAAGCAACCTGATGTATTTTTCAATCCCCTCTTCTATTTCCTTCACATAAATAAATTCATCGGCGGAATGGGATCTTGTGGAATCACCCGGCCCCAGCTTTAAAGAGGGGCAACTCAACATTGCCTGATCTGATAAAGTTGGGGAACCGTAAGTATCCATTCCTAAAGAAACTCCGGCTTTTACCAGGTCATGGTTTTCAGGAATAGAGGAAGAATTGAGCCTCAGGGAACGTGCTTTAATTTCATCCACCGGAGCTTTTTCTGCTAAAATTTCAGCAATTTCGGTATTGGAATAACGATCATTTACCCGCACATCCAGAACCAGATCTACTTTCGCAGGAACAACATTGTGCTGACTTCCGGCATTGATTTGAGTCACCGTTAGTTTAACATCTCCCAAAAATTCAGAAGTCTCTTCAAACCTGAACTTTTCGAACCAATTGAGCACTTTTGCTGTTTTGTAGATGGCATTGTTGTCATTTGGATGTGCCGCATGCGACGGAGTCCCTTTAACTACCGCATCAAAAACAATCAGCCCTTTTTCGGCTATGGCCAGCATCATCAATGTAGGTTCCCCAACAATTGCAACGTCAATGTGGGGAATAATCGGCAACAGGGAAGCAATTCCATTCTTTCCGTTGATCTCCTCTTCTGCAGTACCTGCAAAAAGGATATTATAATCCAGATCTTCAGCTTCATAAAAGTAGGTAAAAGTAGCCAGTAAGGAAACCAGACATCCCCCTGCATCGTTACTTCCTAGTCCGTATAATTTTCCATCCTCGACTTTCGCATCAAAGGGATCGCGGGTATAGGCAGCATTTGGTTTAACCGTATCGTGATGAGAATTCAGGAGAAGTGTGGGTTTAGATTTCTCGAAATTCTTATTGACCGCCCAAACATTATTCAAATTCCTATTAAACGGAATTCCTTTTACACTGAACCAGTTTTCCAGAAGAGCGGCAGTTTTATCCTCTTCTCCGGAAAAAGATTGTGTCCTAATTAAATTTTTCAGTAATTCTTTTGCCTGCTCCTGAAGTTCTTTTACTGCCATTATTGTACGATTTTGGTATGCTTGGTTTTACTCTGAAGAAGTGCCGAGTTACCTAAAAATATTGTAGAAACACCATTTTCCAGCGCCTGGAAACAATTATGAAGCTTTGGTAGCATTCCGTCAGTAATAATTTTCTCATCAAGCAATTCCCTATATTTGCTTTTATCTATGGTTTCTATAACCGACTCATTATCTGCCGCATTGGCTAAAACTCCGCTTTTCTCAAAACAATAATACAATTCGGTTTCATACATACTGCTCATTGCTCTTGCAATTTCTGATGCCACTGAATCTCCGTTCGTATTCAGTAATTCCCCTTCCTTTGTACACGAAATAGCCGAAAACACCGGAATAATCTGCTGATTTAGCAATGAAGATATAAAATCTGAATTTACTCTTTCTATATCCCCCACAAAACCATAGTCAATTTCCTTCACTTCTCGCTTTTTAGAAATAATACTCTGTCCGTCAGCTCCACATAAACCGATCGCGTTAGATCCCAAAGCCTGCAGCTTAGCTACTATATTTTTATTGATAAGTCCGCCGTAGGTCATAATAATTACTTTCAGCGAATCTGCATCAGTGATCCTTCTTCCATCCACCATTTTGGTTTTATAACCTAGTTTGAGCGCCATTTCTGTGGCGAAGTTTCCGCCGCCATGTACCAATATCTTGGGACCTCCCAAAGCTGAAAAATCCTTAAGAAATTCTTGAAACTTAGTTTTATCCTCAATAAGCTTCCCTCCTATTTTTACAACCTTTAAAACCTGATCTTTCATTTTATTTCTTGGTTTGCAACGAATACACGAAAATTTTTAAATTCCTCATTTTATGACGCGATATCCTGCCCCAATCTTGTTTCAGGATGTCTTTTGGACATCCCCCTATAGCTCCCCTCCTTTTCAAGGAGGGGTGTCCGAAGGACGGGAGTGGTTTCACTCTGCCACTTGCGTGGTTGCGGGAATAAGCAACCTCCTCAACACCGCCTGTGCCGCAAACGTCCTGTTGTTAGCCTGGTGGATCACCACTGAATTTCCACAATCCAAAACTGTATCATCAATGACAACGTTTCTCCTCACCGGCAAACAGTGCATCACCTTCGCATTGTTTGTAACAGCCAATTTTTCTTGACTGAAGGTCCAGGATCTGTCATCGCTTAGGATCTTTCCATAGTCTTCATAACTGCTCCAGTTCTTCACGTACACAAAATCGGCATCCTTTAAGGCTTCCTCCTGATCGTGGATCACCGGAGTATCCTTCGTGATTTTAGAATTAAGATCATATCCTTCCGGATTCGTGATTACCAGATCAACATCAGCTCGTTGCATCACATCCACAAATGAATTAGGAACCGATTGCGGCAACGCCCTCGGATGAGGCGCCCAGGTAAGTACAACTTTTGGTCGTTTTACCTTCTTCAATTCTGAAATGGTGATGGCGTCTGTCAATGCTTGCAACGGATGTGCTGTGGCACTCTCCAGGTTTACCACCGGAACCGATGCATATTTCTGAAAACTATTCAGCACAAGTTCAGCTTCGTCCTTTTCGCGATCTTCCAATCCTGGGAAAGCACGTACGGCAATGATATCACAATACTGAGAAAGCACCGCAGCCGCTTCTTTTATATGCTCCGCTTTATTGGAATCCATTACCGCTCCATCTTCAAATTCCAGTGCCCATCCATCTTTATCGGCATTCATCACCATCACTTCCATTCCCAGCAATTTCGCTGCTTTTTCGGTACTTAACCTCGTACGCAGGCTGGGATTGAAAAACAGCATTCCCAGTGTTTTTCCTTTTCCTGCATCGGCGGCGGAATTCTCTTTTTTTAGCTGAAGGGCTTCTTCAATTAATTCCTGTAAATTTTCTATATCTAATAAATTAGTGTAGTTCTTCATTCGTGCTATTTAATCTTAAAATTGTTCTAAGTCAAGCTGAATTTATTTCAGCTTTCCACCAAAAGATCCTGAAAAAAGTTCAGGATGACGTTCTTTGTACTCTTTCTAGACCTCACACGTTTTGGAAATCTGTGAGGTCTGTCACTAATATTTCTCTAAGGCACTCTTTAACGCCTCAAAAAAAGTATCCAAATGCTCTTTTTGAATGTTGAGCGGTGGTAATATTCTAAGTTGTTTTTTGTTCGAAGAGGCTCCGGTAAAAACCTTGTGGTTAAACAGAAGCTCTTTTCTTAAAGCTGCAATTTCGAAATCGAATTCCAGCCCTATCATCAGTCCTCGTCCATACAACCTTTTAATCTGTGGAATTTCGGCGGATTTCTCCTTTACATATTCAAATTGGTTTTCTGCATTTTGGAGCAGGTTTTCCTTTTCAATGACCTCCAGGACAGCAATTCCTGCGGCACAAGCCAGATGGTTTCCTCCAAAAGTGGTTCCCAAGATCCCATGCTCCGGTTTTATGGCTTCATCTATTAAAATACCACCAATTGGGAATCCGTTGCCCATTCCTTTGGCTATCGAGATAATTTCAGGATGGATCCCGTATTTCTGAAATCCGAAAAAATCCCCTGTTCTTCCGTAGCCCGACTGTACTTCATCTGCAATGAGAATGGTTCCGTATTTTTTGCACATTTCCGAAGCTGCTTTGTAATATTCCGCAGAAGCTTCCTCAAGTCCGCCAACTCCGCGAATCACTTCAAAAATCAGCGCTGCAACATCTTCTTTTTGAAGTTCCTTTTCCAGGGCAGGAAGATCGTCAAAAGCTAGTTTTGTGACTTTATGATTCTTATTAAAGGGAGCTTTGATCGATTCATTATCGGTCACTGCAACTGCCCCGGAAGTCCTTCCATGGAAGCCTTTCTCGAAATAGATAATTCGGCTTCTTCCGGTGTGAAAAGAAGCAAGTTTCAACGCATTTTCATTCGCTTCAGCCCCGGAATTACATAAAAAAAGTGCATAGTCTTCACATCCGGACAATCTCCCGAGCTTTTCTGCCAGTTCCTCCTGCAACGGATTTTTAACGGAATTAGAGTAAAACCCCAGCTTCCCAACCTGATTTATAATAGCTTCTACATACTCCGGATGGGAATGACCGATAGAAATTACGGCATGTCCACCATACAAATCCAGGTATTTTTTTCCGGCTTCATCATAAACAAAAACGCCGTCACCTTTCACCGGCGTGATATCGTAAAGCGGATAAACATCAAATAAATTCATAGTTATTTCTCTGTAATGTTATTGATCTTTTTAAAGGACGCCTGCATTCCACGGATAAGAGAAGAACTCAACCCGTGATGTTCCATTTCATTCAGGCCTTCAATCGTACAGCCCATAGGAGTCGTGACTTTATCGATCTCCTCTTCCGGATGCTTGCCCGATTCTATCAACAAACTGGCTGCACCGAGGCAGGTTTGCATGGAAAGTTCCTGGGCGTCTTTTGCATCAAATCCCAGTTGTACGGCACTTTGAGTTGTGGCGCGAATTAAACGCATCCAGAATGCGATTCCACTGGCGCAAATCACTGTTGCTGCCTGCATTTTATTTTCCGGAATCACCATACTGGTTCCCAACCGATTAAAAATAGCAGATGCAATCGCCACCCGTTTCTGACCTTTTTCATTACTGCAAAGGCAGGTCATCGATTTACCAACGGCAATTGCCGTATTCGGCATCGCCCGAACAATGAATTGCTCTTCCCCCACAATGGACTCGATCCTACCGGTTTTGAATCCAGTAACTGTTGAAATTATCACATGTTTTTCGGTCAACAGATCTTTGATCTCTTCCAATATTCCTTCCAGTTGAGTCGGCTGCACCGCAAAAATAAGAATATCCGACTGGTCCACGGCTTCCTTATTGTCCTCTGTTACGTGTACCTTCGGATATTTTTCGTAGTTCTTAATATCTTCAGGTTTTCGCTTCGTCAAATAAAGCGTGGTGAACGCATTGTTCACGATCAGGCCTTTCGCAATGGAAAGTCCGAGGTTTCCTGCTCCGAGAATCGCTATTTTCATTTTTACTCGTTTATTGGTTGGTTTAATTCCGACTTTACGGGCCTTTGATACCTGAGGGGTCTGTTTAAAAATAGTTCGCTTTTAATCTAAGTCCCATATCCTCTTCAAATCCAAACATTAAATTCATGTTATGGACCGCCTGTCCCGAAGCCCCTTTTAAAAGGTTATCCAAAACAGAAGTAATTAAAAGCTTGTCTCCAAACTTCTGAAGCCTGATCAAACATTTGTTGGTATTCACTACTTGTTTTAAATGCACCTCTTCTTCAACGACGAAAGTAAAAGCCGCATCATTATAATAATTTTTATAAAGCTCCTGAGCCTCTTCCAAACTTCCACTGAAGTTGGTGTAGGCAGTACAATGTATTCCCCTCGAAAAATTTCCCCGATTCGGAATAAAATTCAATGCGGAAGAAAACTCCGGTTGAAGATTCTTCATACTCTGATTTATCTCAGCTAAATGCTGATGTTCAAAAGCCTTGTACGCTGAAAAATTATTATCTCTCCAGGTAAAATGTGTGGTTTCAGATAAAGAAGTTCCGGCTCCGGTGGCCCCGGTTACGGCATTTATATGAACATCATCCTTTAATAACTTTTCAGAAGCCAATGGTAGAATTGCCAGAGTAATCGCCGTAGCAAAACATCCTGGATTTGCTATAAAATTAGCTTTTTTGATCTGCTCTTTTTTAGATTCGGGCAATCCGTAAACGAACATATGGCCTTCATCTGACATCCTGTAGTCGGTACTGAGATCCACAATTTTAGTGGTTTCAGAAAAGTAATTTTCCTCCAGGAATTTAATTGAATTTCCGTGGCCCAGGCACAGGAAAACTACATCTATGTCTGAATTTATTTCCCCGCTGAACTGCAGATTGGTCTCCCCCAGTAAATCCTGGTGGATCTTTGTCACCGGCATTCCTGTCTGGGAAGTACTGTAGATAAAATTCAGATTCAAGCCGGGATGTCTCCACAGAATCCTGATTAATTCACCGGCCGTGTAACCGGCTCCGCCTATTATTCCTGCCTGGATCATTGGTTGTTTTTTACGTACTGGGAAATTTTCCCCGCATTCGACAAAATCTTGATAAAGCCCTTGGCATCATCTGCGGTCCAGGCATTGTTCTCTTCCCCGTATTTTCCGAAGCCGGAATTCATTAAATCATTTTTGGATTCGATTCCGTCGAGAACAAACCTGTAAGGATGAAGCGTGACAAAAACATTTCCGCTCACCTGCTCCTGGGAACTCTGTAAAAATGATTCAAAATCGCGCATTACCGCATCCAGATATTGCCCCTCGTGAAGGTGGGTTCCATACCAATTAGCAATATAATCTTTATGCTGAAGCTGCCATTTGCTAAGGGTATGTTTCTCCAGCAAATGATGAGCTTTGATTGTAATTAATGCCGCTGCGGCTTCAAAACCGACTCTTCCTTTGATCCCAATGATCGTATCACCAACGTGGATATCCCTACCAATGGCATATTTCGAAGCCATGTCTTCCAGGATCTCAATGTTCTTTTCAGGAGCATTCTCTTTTCCGTTTACAGCGGATAATTCTCCTTTCGTGAAAGTCAATATAACCTGCTTGAGTTCCTTTTGCTGAAGTTGTGACGGATATGCAGTTTCCGGCAAAGGCTTTCCTGAAGTCAGTGTTTCGGCTCCACCAACGCTGGTACCCCACAGCCCTTTATTCACCGAATATTTAGCTTTTTCCCAGTTCATATCTACTCCATTGGCCTGAAGATATTCAATCTCCTCCTGTCTGGTGAGTTTTTTATCTCTGATAGGTGTAATTATGTTGATCCCAGGCGCCAGGGTCTGAAAGATCATATCAAAGCGCACCTGATCATTCCCTGCACCTGTACTCCCGTGGGCGATGTGCTCTGCTCCGATTTCCTTCGCATAATTCACAATCTCAATTGCCTGAATAATTCTCTCAGCACTCACAGAAAGCGGATACGTATCATTCTTTAATACATTTCCAAAAATGAGATATTTCACCACCTTTTGATAAAAGGAAGAAACTGCATTGATATTTTTATAGGAAGCCGCTCCGATCTTTCTCGCATTCTCCCCTATCTTATTAATCTCTTCCTCCGAAAAACCACCGGTGTTTACACTCACCGCGTGCACTTCAAAATTCTCTTCTTTAGATAAATATTTAGCACAATAAGAAGTATCAAGACCTCCACTGTATGCTATTACTACTTTTTTCATTTTTTATGGTTTACACTATGTATATTTATTTTTTACCTCCTTTCCACGAGCTTATACCTAACTGGTTTTGGGATGTTCTATTTTATTCCCCTCCTTTTTCAAGGAGGGGTGACCGCAGGGCGGGGTAGTCAAAGATTAGTTTTCACTCTTCTCCTTCTTATAAAACAGTGCCTGCTTGATATTCTTCAGTCTTTTAAAAGTCTTATCGTTAAACCGAGTCTGCTTTTCAGTTTCTTTTTGACTCTTCTCCTTTTTACCAGGATCATACAACATTCCTGTACACAAGCACATTTTTCGTTCGGTACGGGTAAGTATATCGAAGTTTTTGCAGGTCTGGCAACCTGCCCAGAAGGTATCATCATCTGTAAGTTCAGAAAAGGTCACGGGTTGATACCCCAGTTCATAATTGATCTTCATTACCGCCAAACCGGTGGTAATTCCGAAGATCTTTGCATTGGGATACTTTTTTCGGGAATGGTCAAAAATCGCTTTTTTGATTTCCTTGGCCAGCCCCTGATTTCTAAAATCCGGATGCACGATCAATCCGGAATTTGCTACAAATTTTTCGTGGCTCCAGACTTCTATATAACAAAAACCGGCGAATTTCTCCCCTTCCAGGGCTATTATTGCGTTTCCGTTTGCCATCTTTTTGAGGATATATTCCGGTGTCCTACGGGCAATCCCTGTCCCACGGACTTTAGCCGATTCTTCAATGGTAGCACAGATAATCTCTGCATATCGAGCATGAGATTCATTAGCAATGACAAGTTTCATATGCTAAAAGTTTTGAGTAAAAGTTTAAAAAAAGGTTTTGTTTCGAAGGGGGAACCGGACTCACCTAAGTTCCATGAAATTAAGCGCGCACAAACGTGCGGCGGAAATGGCGGCGGGGCATGTAAAAACCTTCAGAAGAAATTCTGAAAAGAAATTGTTTTAAAAAATAATTGAGGTTTTTCAAAATGTAAAAATCAAATAATAAATGTAAAAAACGAGTAGGAAGTACCCTTACCTGCGGATAGAAATACAGCGGCGGAACAGTGGCCTTATTATTTGACTCGGTATAATCATGTAGTAAAAGTAGTTTTATTTTTTTAAACACCAACAAAATCATACCAAAAATTGAAATAAATCTAAATTATTATTTAAATATTGCCCGTAGAAGTTTTGCTCTTTCATCCGCTTCACCAAGGGATTGAAATCCTTCTGATCTTTTAATTCAATTCCAACTACTGCGGGACCATTTTCCCGATGGTGCTTTTTGGAATATTCAAAATGTGTGATATCATCATCAGGGCCGAGAACAGCTGCGACAAATTGTTTCAAAGCTCCTGCTCTTTGCGGGAAACGCACAATAAAGTAGTGTTTTAATCCGGCATACAGCAAAGCTCTTTCTTTGATTTCTGCCATCCTGGTGATATCATTGTTTCCGCCACTTATAAGACAAACAACATTTTTACCACGAATCTCTTCAGCAAAAAAATCGAGCGCACTAAGAGCCATAGCACCTGCGGGTTCTGCTACAATGGCATCCTGACTGTAAAGATCCAGGATGGTCTGACAAATTTTACCTTCAGGTACTGTAACCATTTGATCCAGGTTTTCCTTACAAAGTGCAAAATTTCGAAATCCAACCTTCTGCACGGCTGCACCGTCCACGAACCGCTCAATTTGGGAAAGCTCCACTACTTTCCCTTCCCGTAATGCACAAGTCATTGAAGCCGCACCATCGGGCTCTACTCCTATTATTTTGGTGTTAGGGGAGAGTTGCTTAAATACGGAAGACAATCCCGCAAGTAAACCTCCCCCCCCGAGGGGGGCAAACACAAAATCAATGGGATCTTTTGCCTGCCCCAGAATTTCCATACCAATAGTAGCCTGACCTTCTATTACTTTTTCATCATCAAAAGGATGAATAAAAACCAGGGAAAGTTTCTCACCATGGATTATAGCTTCTTTAAAGGAGTCGTCAAAGGTGTCCCCTTCGAGAACGACCTCAACCCATTCTCCCCCAAACATCCTGGTTTGTTCCACTTTTTGTCTGGGAGTGGTAATAGGCATATAAATCACTCCTTTTGCTTTTAATGCATTGCAGGCAAAAGCTACTCCCTGGGCATGATTTCCTGCACTGGCACAGATCACACCCTTCTCCAGTTGCTCCTTTGAAAGGCTGGAAATTTTATTATAAGCACCACGGATCTTATAGGAACGGACCTGTTGCAGGTCCTCCCTTTTCAGTAAAACGTTCGCATCATACTTCCTGCTGTACGTAACTGAATGAGCCAGCGGGGTAATAACCGAGACTTTCGAAATACGTTCTGCAGCTTCCTTCACAGCTGATATTTCCGGCCTGTAGGTTTTATTATCCGTGAGTGTACTATTCATGTTAATCGTGTATTTTTTTCATTGCCGTCATCGCCTTTCTTAAGGTTGCCCCTACCTTTTCCACCGGATGTTGCCTGATGGTATCATTCACTGCAATTAACTCCTGATTATCCACTCCTGTATAATCAGTTCCGTAAGAATGGCCAATTACTTCCGGTTCCAGGTTGTTGATATAATCTCTTATCAATGGTTTACAGGAATGGTCAAAAAGATAGCATCCGTATTCTGCTGTATCAGAAATAATACGGTTCATTTCGAACAGCTTCTTTCTTGCAATGGTATTTGCAATAAGCGGAGCTTCGTGAAGGGATTCGTAGTAGGCAGATTCTTCTATGATCCCGGCTTCGACCATCGTCTCAAATGCCAGCTCCACGCCCGATTTTACAAAGGCTGTAAGTAATACTCCATTGTCGAAGTATTCCTGTTCTGTAATTTCCTGGTCTGTAGCTTTTGTTTTTTCAAAAGCGGTATCCTCTGTAGCGGCACGCCATTCCAGAAGTTCCCGGTCATCATTTGCCCAATCTTTCATCATCCTGGAACTAAATTCGCCAGACATGATATCATCCATGTGTTTCCTAAAAAGCGGACGTAGCGTGACCTTTAATTCTTCTGAAATCTCATATGCTTTGATCTTTGCAGGGTTCGATAACCTGTCCATCATAGTGGTGATCCCTCCATGCTTCAAGGCTTCGGTGATGGTTTCCCATCCATACTGAATTAGCTTTGCTGCATATTCCGGTTCTACACCTTCAGCAATCATTTTATCAAAACTCAGGATGGAGCCAGTCTGCAACACACCACATAAGATGGTTTGCTCTCCCATAAGGTCTGATTTTACTTCAGCTACAAAAGAAGATTCCAGTACTCCGGCTTTATGCCCACCTGTAGCAAATGCATAGGCCTTTGCCCATTCAAAGCCGATTCCGAGGGCATCATTTTCAGGATGAACTGCGATAAGGGTAGGTACTCCAAATCCCCGTTTGTATTCTTCCCGAACTTCAGATCCGGGGCATTTTGGAGCTACCATGATCACTGTAATATCTTCGCGTATCTGCATTCCCTCTTCCACAATATTGAATCCGTGGGAATAGGAAAGCACCGCATCCTGCTTGATAAACGGAAGAATGGTATTAATAACGTTAGTATGCTGTTTATCGGGTGTTAAGTTAATTACCAGGTCTGCTTCAGGAATGAGTTCTTCATAAGTACCCACTTTGAAATTATTTTCAGAAGCATTTTTATAGGACGCCCGTTTCTCCTTAATGGAACCTTCTCTAAGGGCATAGGAAATATCGAGTCCGCTGTCGCGCATATTCAGACCCTGATTAAGCCCCTGGGCGCCGCACCCCACAATTACTATTTTTTTTCCTTTTAATACCTCCACTCCATCTTTGAATTCATCACTTGCCATTAAGCGGCAGGTTCCCAGTTGGGCGAGTTGTTCACGAAGTGAAAGGCTGTTAAAGTAGTTGGTCATGATAATGAGTTTGTTGTATTAAATTTTTCTAATATTCCTGATATCTGCATTTCATTTTTAGACACGGCAATGGTTCCCGAGCGTACGAACTGCATCAATCCATAAGGTTTTAGTTTTTCATAAAGATGGTCTGTCTCCTGGCGTCTTCCGGTTTTTTCGATCACAAAGAAATCGGGAGTAGCTGCCACAATTCGAGCATTGGTTTCCTGAATAAAATGCTGGATCCCCGAATCTTTCATAAAGTCTGAAGATCTTACTTTGTAAAGCGCTGTTTCCTGGAAGAACAATTCTTCATCGGTATGATAAAAGGCTTTTATCACCTCGATCTGTTTTTCGATCTGGCCCACTATTTTCCTCACCTGATCTTCGGTGACCTGAACGATCACTATAAAACGCATTACATCGTTCACTTCACTTTTTGAAACAGTAATACTTTCAATGTTTATATGTCTTTTCAGGAAAATGGCCGCAATCCTGCTCAGCAGGCCAAGGTTATTTTCGGTATATATCGAAACGGTATAATTTTTCTTTTCCATTATTCTAATCTTATTTCTGAAACCGATGCTCCTGTAGGGATCATCGGAAAAACATTTTCTTCCTGCTCTACACTCACTTCTAAGAAATAAGAGCCTTCAGCCTCCATCATTTCCTTCACCGCATCCTTCAATTGCGAACGTTTTGCCACATGCCTGGACTGGATATGATACCCCTTTGCAATTGCTATAAAATCAGGATTGATCATTTCTGTAGAAGCATACCTTCTTTCAAAGAACATTTGCTGCCATTGGCGCACCATTCCCAGGAAACTGTTGTTTAATACTACAATTTTCACAGGGACTTTGGTTTGGAAAATAGTACCCAATTCCTGAATATTCATCTGGAATCCTCCGTCCCCTATGATAGCCACTACATCACGGTCGGGTTTTCCCATTTTGGCTCCGATTGCAGCCGGAAGAGCAAATCCCATGGTGCCCAGTCCACCGGAAGTAACATTGCTTCTGGAAGTTTTAAATTTGGCATATCTACAGGCTACCATCTGGTGCTGACCAACATCTGAAACTATAATGGCATTTCCATCGGAACAGGTGTTGATCTCATCAATAACTTCGCCCATTGTTAATTCCGGATTTTTGGAGGTAAGGTGATGCTGGATGAGTTTATCATATTCAATGGCATATAATTCCTTGAACTTTTGATGCCATTCAGAATGGTCGTTTGGCTGTAAAAGTTCCATTACCAGGTTCAGGGTTTGGTTGACATTTCCAAGAACCGGAATATCTGCGGTTACGTTTTTATTTATTTCTGCAGGATCAATTTCAAAATGGATGACTTTAGCCTGTTTCGCATAGGTTTCCAGGTTTCCTGTAACGCGATCATCGAAACGCATTCCTATAGCTATTAATACATCACACTCGTTGGTAAGCATATTGGGAGCGTAGTTTCCATGCATCCCCACCATCCCCACGTTCAGCGGATGGCCTGTAGGAAGTGCTGACAAGCCTAAAATTGTCCAGGCTGCAGGAATTCCCGTTTTTTCAACAAGCTTTTTCAGAAGTTCTTCTGCTTTACCCAGAATAACACCCTGCCCGAAGACAATCATTGGTTTTTTAGCATTGTTGATGGCCTCAGCCGCACGTTCCACCTGCAACAAATTTATTTCAGGAACGGGTTTATAACTCCTGATACCCGAACATTTTTTATAACTGAACTCCAACGGAGCGAATTGAGCATCCTTCGTTATATCGATCAAAACAGGGCCCGGTCTTCCCGATCTTGCGATATAGAAAGCCTTGGCGAGAACTTCAGGTATTTCGGAAGCATCTGTCACCTGGTAGTTCCATTTTGTAATAGGAGTTGAGATCCCCACCACATCTATTTCCTGAAATGCATCACTTCCCAACAGGGTTGATCCTACCTGGCCTGTAATAAAAACCACCGGCGTGGAATCGATATGAGCATCTGCAATTCCGGTAATTAGATTGGTCGCTCCTGGACCGGAAGTTGCCACTGCAACCCCCACTTTCCCCGTAACCCGCGCATAACCCTGGGCCGCATGAGCAGCTCCCTGTTCGTGCCTGGTGAGCACATGGTGAATCTTGTCCTGATATTTATACAGCTCATCATAGACCGGCATGATGGCTCCACCGGGATATCCATAAATGGTATCCACCCCTTCTTTCAATAGACATTTAATGATCGCTTCTGCACCACTTACTGTAGCGGATTCCGGTGTGGCAATCTCTTCAAAACTTGCTGTCTTTACTTTCATAATTCACCATTTTAAAATTCATCGGTAACACAGCCATCAGAGGCCGAGGAAACCATTCTTGCATATTTGTAAAGCACTCCCTTTGTGAACTTAGGCTCGGGTGCTTTCCAGTTTTTTCGTCTGTTTTCTATTTCTTCAGCGGATAGAGCCGCTTCAATTGTATTTTTTTCAGCATTGATGGAAATCTCATCCCCATCCTTAAGGAGTGCGAGTAAACCACCTTCCTGAGCTTCGGGAGTAATATGCCCCACTACAAAGCCGTGCGTTCCTCCAGAAAATCTTCCATCCGTGATCAAAGCGACATCTTTCCCAAGTTTTGCACCCATAATCGCCGCTGTTGGCTTCAACATTTCAGGCATTCCCGGGCCTCCTTTCGGCCCTTCATAGCGAATCACCACTACATCTCCCTTTTTCACTTTCCCTGCAGAAATTCCTGCGTTGGCTTCATACTCACTGTCAAAGACTTTTGCTTTTCCGGTGAAATAAAGTCCTTCTTTCCCAGTGATTTTGGCTACTGAACCTTTTTCAGCGATATTTCCATAGAGGATTCTGATATGTCCGGAAGCTTTTATAGGATTGTCCAGGGTTCTGAAAACATCCTGACCTTCTTCCAGATCGGGTACCTCCTCCAGGTTTTCTGCCAGAGTCTTACCTGTTACGGTAAGGCAGTCCCCGTGAAGCATTCCGTTTTGGAGCATATATTTCAATACTGCAGGAATCCCTCCAATACGATGCACATCTTCCATGGCATATTTCCCACTCGGTTTTAAGTCTGCCAGAAAAGGAGTGCTGTCACATAATTTCTCAAAATCTGTGAGAGTGAAATCTACTTCCGCAGCCTTTGCTATTGCCAGAAAATGCAATACAGCATTTGTAGAACCACCAAGAACAGTAAGCAACCTGATGGCATTCTCAATAGCTTTTTTTGTTACTATATCCCTTGGCTTGATATCGTTTTCAACGAGCAGACGCATTGCTCTTCCCGCTTCTATACTTTCGGTTCTTTTCTCTTCACCTACTGCAGGATTAGATGAATTATACGGAAGTGACATTCCCAGTGCTTCTATAGCCGATGCCATGGTATTGGCTGTGTACATTCCACCACAAGCCCCGGCACCCGGACAAGCCTTCTCTATTACCGCATCATAATCTTCTTTACTGATATCTCCCGATACTTTTGCTCCCCAGGCTTCAAAAACAGACACTACGTCCAGCTTTTTATCTTTATGACATCCGGAAGAAATAGTGCCTCCATAAACCAGTATAGAAGGGCGATTAATTCGTAGCATAGCCATTAGAGCACCCGGCATATTTTTGTCACAGCCTACCACTGTGACCATCCCGTCATAAGACATCGCATGGATCACGGTTTCCATAGAATCTGCAATAAGATCCCGGGAAGGGAGAGAGTAGCGCATACCCGGGGTTCCCATGGAAATCCCGTCACTTACTCCTATGGTATTAAAAATAAGGCCTACAAGCTCATTTCCGTTACATCCTTCTTTCACCAGCTTTGCCAGGTCATTCAGGTGCATGTTACAGGGATTTCCTTCATAACCTGTACTGGCAATTCCTATAAATGGCTTTTTAAAATCTTCTTTGGTTAAACCTATCGCGTGAAGCATTGCTTGGGACGCAGGTTGTGAATCACTCTGAGTTAAAATCCGGCTGTATTTGTTGTTCATTCTTAAGTTTTCATTCTAAATTTTATTTAAAATTACTTTCTTAAGATTTCCGTGGCTTTCTATATGATTAAGATGAATTATCGCTAAGTTTCATTTTAACAAACTACATACCTGATTTTCAGTTTTTTAAAGGAATTATTTTTACGACAGCTGAAACTCCAAAAGACCGGAAAATAAAAAAATGCGCTATCCAATAAGACAGCGCATTTTTAGTAATGGTGGAAGAGCTTAATTGTTGTCTTTACCCTTCAGTTTTAGTTTATACAAATCAAGGCGGCGGTCTTTTAGATTACGCACACTTCCGAAGTTATGCAGTTCTTTAAGAAGATCAAGGTCTACGTCCACCAGTAAGGTGCTTTCGGTGTTTGGAGTAGCTTCTGCTTTGATCCCATTCACCGGAAAAGAGAAATCTGAAGGCGTGAAAACGGCACTCTGAGCATATTGAATATCCATATTGTTTACCTTCGGAAGATTTCCAACTGAACCTGCAATTGCTACGTAACATTCGTTTTCAATTGCACGGGCCTGCGCACAGAGCCTCACCCTTGAATATCCGTTTTGAGTATCTGTCATAAACGGAACAAAAAGGATGTTCATTTCCTGTTCTGCCAGAAGCCGTGGCAACTCCGGAAATTCAACATCATAACATATCAATACCCCGATTTTTCCGCAGTCGGTATCCATAGTTTTTAACTTGGTACCGCCTTTCATTCCCCACGCCGATTCTTCGGCCGGAGTAATATGAAGTTTCTCGTAACGCTCATAACTACCGTCCCTTCTGCACAAATAACCTACGTTGTACATATGCTCTCCAATGATCTGGGGCATACTTCCGGTAATGATGTTGATGTTATATGTAATAGCGAAATCACTGAAGGTTTCGAGCAATCTATCTGTATAAGATGCAAGGGAACGGATAGCTTCAGCTTCATTCAGGTGGTTATAATCGGCCATTAAGGGCGCATTAAACAACTCCGGAAAGAGGATAAAATCACTCTGATAATCACTCACCGCATCCACAAAGAATTCTATTTGAGCCACCAGGGCATCAAAATTCTTAAAAAGCCGCATCTGCCATTGCACCAACCCAAGCCTAACTACCGTTTTTTGGGAAGTAAAAATTTTGTCGGGTTTGGTGTAATAGATGTTATTCCATTCCATAAGAGTAGCGTATTCCTTGCTCTCATGATCGCCAGGCAAATATCCTTTGATTACTTTTTTTACGTGGAAATCATTGGATAACTGAAAAGACAACACAGGATCGTGAATTTCCTTCAGTTTTACCTTTTCAATGTATTTCTTCGGAGTTAATTCCTCTGCATATTGTCCATAATTGGGAATTCTTCCTCCAAAAACAATGGCCTTCAGGTTTAACTGCTCACAAAGCTCTTTTCTGGCTTCATAAAGCCGACGGCCCAATCGCATTCCGCGGTATTCAGGATGGATAAAAACATCAATTCCGTAGAGAACGTCTCCGGTTTTAGTGTGGGTGGAGAACGTTTCTCCTCCTATGATCTGTAAATAGGTATGGTTGTCGTCAAATTTGTTATAATCTACAATGATGGAAAGTGCACAACCGGCAATTTTCTCATCAATTACGATACATAACTGACCTTCGGGAAATTTCTTGATCAGGTTTTTGATCTCCCCTTCACTCCAGTATTCGCCTGGCATGGAATCGTAGCTCTCAATCATTGAGATCTTTAATTCCTTATAATCTTTTACACTTAAGTAACGTAGTTCTATTTTTGCTGAATCTATCACGCTGCAATTTTTCTGCAAATATATCGCTTTGCCACGTTCTTTGGAAATACAGCAGCAGTTAATAATCTGGTAAGATTCAAATGCTTACTACTTTATTTTTTATAGCGTAAAGCACTACCCCGGTTCTACTTTTAGCATTGAGTTTTGCAAACAGCTGCTCCCGGTAACCATCGATGGTTTTGGGGCTAAGATTCATTTCCCCCGCAATTTCTTTATACGTCCTTTCGGAACATACCAGGTGGAGAAATTCCAGTTCTCTTTTAGTGAATTGATCCTTTCTCTTATCTTCGGAATGTAATATAACCTCTGCCACTTCATTACTGTAATAATAACCGCTTTGCAGAACAGTTTCCATGGCATAACGGAATTCATCGGGATCGATATCTTTAAGAAGATAGCCTCTACAGCCAAGTTTCAGCATTTTTATGATGGTCTCCTCTTCATGCTCCATGGTTAAAGCGAGCACTTTTTGATCGGGGAAGTTTTCTTTAAACCATTCCATGGTCTCTATGCCGTCCATCACAGGCATGCGGATATCCAGCAGCACAATATCTGGTTTAATCTTGTTGCTTTCATAGTATGTCACCAGTTCCTGTCCGTTTTTAAGGACGTCCAGGACTTCAAAATCCTGAAGGGAATTAATTAATCCTTTTAAAGATTGGGAAAAGAGAATATGGTCATCTACAACAAGTATTTTTTCACTCATCAAACTGCTTTTTTGGATATAGTAAAGTTAATAAAGATCCATTACCTTCAGAAGAATCAAGATTAAAATCTGTATTGATAAGTTTTGCCCTGCTTTTCATATTTATGAGCCCGGAGTTTTTTTGCACCTTTTCAGGATCAAAGCCCTTCCCGTTCTCCCTAACATGTATTTGCAGCACATCTTCTTTATAAATGAACCCCACCTCCAGTTTCTGAGCTTTGGCGTGTTTTAGAATGTTTGAGAACGTCTCCTGCAAGATCCTGAAAAGAATGATAGCATCTTTAGGGGAAACTTCAAAAGCTTCTCCTGCTGACTTAAATGTTGCTTTAACTACATTAATGCGGTTAAAACGAACAATTTCATTTCTTACAGATTCTTCCAGGCCAACATAATCTATCACTTCATTATTCAGGGATTTTGATAGAGACCTCACTTCCTGCAGGGAAGTAGCGACGATTTCCCGGATCTCATTTACCTCTGTAGTTTCATTCCCTTTCGAACGGGAGAGCATATTTAGCTGCATGTTAGCCACAGAAAGTAACTGTCCAATATTATCGTGCAATTCCCAGCTAATGTTTTTCAGGGTCTGTTCTTGTATTTCTATCCTCGACTTAATAATTTCATTTTCGAAACGCTTTTCTGCTTCAAATTTTTCAAAAAGGAATTTATTTTTCCTTTTTTGAAATGTGATAAAGAAAATGATAGCAACGCCAGTGAGCATTACAATAACTGCTACAAAGTATATAATGAGGACAAGTTCTTCTTCCGCGAGCATAATATAAAACCAAAAGTAAAGCAAGTATACATAAAAATATTGGCTGCTATCATTATGTACGTACTTAGCTGCACAAAACCGGGACTCTGGGTATTGAAATATCTAAAATAAATAAATACCGGAGAAACTATAAGATAAAAAAACAAAGCCCCTACAGATATATAGAAACTAACCTCCCTCTTTATTTCCAGGATTCTTGAACTGGTAAGCAATTCGTAATAATACATGAAAATAGCCACTAGAAGTAAAAGGGTGCCACCTAAATAGGTGAGCGCAGAATTAGTTACGAAAAATACGTCTGTAAATAAAAGATTCAGCACAGTAACCAAAAGATATACTGACAAACTAATATTCAGGATTTTCACAAAATGTTTCCTACTAAGGTTCCACTTAAAAAAACTCACATACACCAGAAAATTCAGAATTAAATAGGGGTTAAATAACCAGTAATTATTACCCAAAAAAGTGTTTTTTAAAAAATACAGGCTTTCATTCCGGTAAATAATCAACGGGATATGCCCTATAGTCTCAATAAAAAAAGTGAATAATAGAAAGTAGACAAAATTGCGAACCGGTTTGTTTTCGGGTTTTTTAAGGAGATAATAAAATCCGGCTACAGCAGCCACAGCTTCCAATAAATAGACTAAAAATCTAAAGCTCTGCATTAGTAGATTTTTGGTGGCATTCCACTGGTAATAGTATTCATAGGTTCTATTTCATAGTTATTCTCATTCTGCCCTTCTTCATCTTCAACATCCTTATTTTCTTTCTCTTTTGTTGCTGCAAGAAAAATAGTAGAATAACTTTTCTTGTTTTCGCCTTTGGGATAAGCTCCTAAATAAAAACGTATTCCCGGTTTTTTTACACCCTGTTCTGCAGATTTTTCCCTCACATAATCCAAATACTCCTGTAACTCATCGAGACTGTACCAGAATTCCCGGGTATCTTCATAACCTTCTCCCCTTTCGATATCTTTTCCTCTGGTTCTTACCCATTCGTTCTGTTGATTACGAGCTTCTTCTACTGAAATGCATTTTTTAGGTTTCATACGGAGTTAAATTTTAGAGATTTAATATATATTTTGAAATATTTGAAGATAAAAGTATAAAAATAAGTGAGGTGAAATTTGTTGTTACTTAAAAAGGGGAATTTTCCCCTTGTAAAGAGATTGGTGTCGAAGTATATTTGATTATTAATTAAGGGGAAACAAAAAGTGTCGGTTATCTGTAAAAGCCAATGAAGTAGGGTAAGTTGGTTTATTAATGCAGGTCCGGCACTTTTTTTATATTAATCCTACTGATGGATTTTTAAATTAAACTGAAGTTTATCTCCCATTACTTTCTGAGCCAGCACATTCATTCCTTCCTCACTAATTTGTAGTACCCGCGGATATCCGCCGGTTGTCTGGCAATCTCTCATTAAAATAATCAATCTTCCTGAAGGAGTCAACTGAACAGTTCCGGGCAGGACGGGACCTGTTAGAATTGGGGCAAGGGTATTTTCAAATTCCTCTTTCAGCTGGATAGCCATTCGGTTGGCATTTTTTCCGACAGAAAATTGAAAGTTCAATAATATTTCTTGTTCTTCTTTGGATAGCAAATGATACTCAGGCCCCGGAAAAGCAGCAATTTCTGACTGCTCCATATAACCAGATTCTACCTTTACTGCTGTTTGGGTTTCCAAAGCAGCATCTTCA
This sequence comes from Salinimicrobium marinum, assembly GCF_014651535.1. Lineage (GTDB taxonomy): Bacteria > Bacteroidota > Bacteroidia > Flavobacteriales > Flavobacteriaceae > Salinimicrobium > Salinimicrobium marinum. The sequence continues at coordinate 75,420 of NZ_BMXB01000002.1, read as the reverse complement.
GCACTGTTAAAAGGTATATTATCCCCTCTCTCCAATTTTGACTGAGCAGTCACACCTTCATACCAACTTTGGCTATCAAGTGGGTTTTCTGTTTGAAAGCCGCCTGAAACAGCTAAATACGTCCTGCATCCAAAAATTCGCCTGCCAAAGGAAAGTTCGTCTCCCGGGTTTATAATAATAACAGCATTATTAGAAACAGGAGCTTTATTCACTTGAGGTGAAAAATCTGCACCACTTATAGCAATCTTTGCGGAGCCGTGAAAAATCATTGTTGGTCCAATAAGCGTCATTTCAAGAACGGCAGCATCTGCCGGATTTTGTAGCAATAAATTTCCAATCTTAGCCGCATATTGATCCATAACTCCGCTTACAGGGACTCCATATCTTAAGTATCCTCTCCTGCCCATATCCTGAATAGTGGAAAAAAGTCCGGGACGAGTGACTTCAATTTCAGCTTTCATAAATCTCACTTTTTAGCTCATATTTTCCGACTTCTACTACTTCTGAAATCTCGTAAAATTCCTCTTTTGAAACAGGGAAGAATTTCAGCTTATCCCCGGCTGAAATTTCGCATGGTGGATCTTCATATTTATTAAAAATTTGAACGGGGGAATTCCCAATAATCTGCCATCCACCGGGACTGGATTTTGGATAAATTCCGGTCTGTTTTTCACCTATTCCAACAGCCCCTTTTCTCACCTCCAACCGAGGTTCATTTTTACGGGAAATATGAAGCCTTTTATCCAACCCCCCCAGGTATAAAAATCCGGGCAAAAATCCGGTAAAATAAACCGTATAGATTGGAGAAGAATGTATGCTTATAATTTCTTTTTCTGCAAGATATTTCTGCTTTGAAATCAGCTCAAGATCGAGCCCGAATTCTCTATCATAGCATACAGGAACATGAAAAAGGCGTGGGATGAGCTTTTTTTCTATATTTACCTGCTGGAAGAGCTTTTCCAAAGTTAAAAACTCTTCATAGGCATTTTCTATAGCGTACTCATAAGTAATTAATAATGAATTATATGTGTTAATCACTTCACCTTTTAATTTAACTATATCCCTTTCAATTACTTCTTTGTAAATTAGGATTCTTTCCAACAGATTTTCCCTGATTTCCGGCTCGAATTCAATAAGAATGGAGCGCTCTCCCATTAAAGATATCTTCGGAAATTGAGGTTTCACGTGTTCTGTATTTTTACATTTTCAGCAGCTAATTCCTTCTCTAGATATTTAAGAATCTCAACAGAATCTGGCGTGTCGCTATGCAGGCAAAAAGTGCTTGCATTACAGGCTATTTTCCCACCACTTGCACAGGAGATTTTCTTCTCGTGGAACATGGTGTAAAGGTGGTTAAAAACCGCTTCTTTTTTAATGATCAAAGCATGTGGATCCTGACGGGAAACCAGGCTGTAATCTTCGTTGTAATTTCTATCTGCAAAAGCTTCATATACCACTTTGATTTTTCCTTTTGCCATTTCAGAAATCACGGATTTTGGAGGTACAAATAGAAAGAAATTTTCTTCAAACTCCAGAATGGAATTAATGATAACTTCAGCAGTTTTTTCATCTTTTACGGCATCACTATAAAGCGCCCCATGAGGTTTAATATGGATCAATTTTCCGCCGACCGCTTCAGTAATTTGTTTCAGGCTTAAAATCTGTGCCACTAAAGATCTTTGTAATTCTTCAGCAGAAATCTTTATAGATTTTCTTCCAAAGTTATCTTTATCGGGATACGATGGATGTGCCCCCATTTCCACCTTGTGTTCCATGGCCAGTTCGACCGTTTCTCTCATGGTTTCCAGATTTCCGGCGTGACCACCGCAGGCAATATTACAGGCAGAAATATGCGGCATTAGTTGTGCATCATACTCTCCTCCTTCCCCCAGGTCACAATTAATATGTATTGTATCCATTTTAAAAATTTTTAATGTTACTGGAGCACTGTATAAATTGATCTTGCTCCTAAAAATATGGTAATTCCAATCACCATTAGTCCGGTAATGTTTTGAAACAAGGAATTACAATGCTTTCCCATCACGGCTCTCCGGTTGACTATCCAAAACAGAAATATTGCTATAACAGGCAACAGCAAAGCATTGGCTACCTGGGCAAATTGTATCACTTCTATCGGCTTTAACCGGAGAGAAGATAAGAATACTCCTACCCATAGAATCACTGCCCACACGGCCTTAAATTTAAAGGATTTTAATCCTTTTTCCCAGCCGAAACAGCCTTTTACCACATAAGCTGCTGCAAGTGGAGCTGTAATGGAAGAGGTAATTCCTGCTGCCAGCAGACCAACAGCAATAAACCAGGTCGCGAAACGGCCAAACAATGGCTGTAGTCCCACTGCAAGATCTGATGCAGAAGTGACCTTATTTGTAAATGCTGGAGCCGCTGCACAAACTACAATAGCCATTGATACGGCACCTCCCAATAGAATCGCTGTTACCAGTTCTTTCCTGGCAATATTTAATTGAGAGGGATCCTTCCATTTTTCACTTACCAAAGAAGCATGCAAAAATAAATTATAAGGAACTACCGTGGTGCCCACCAGCGCCATCACCGTAAGCAGCCCTGCAGATCCTGTTGAAGGAATAAAAAGCCCTTTCAAGATTTCTGAAAAATTGGGCTTTACCAGAAAAGCAGTAATTAAAAATGACAGGCTCATCATGATCACCAGCCCTGTAAAAATTTTTTCCAATGCCTTATAATTTCCTAAAGCAAGAATAGCAAAAGCTACAGCTCCTATGAAAACACTCCATAGATTAAGCTGAAAAGCTCCAACAGGTATTTCCAGCGGCGCTGCTACAGCTGTTACACCTAATACTGCTCCTGTAATATTACCTGCTTCATAGGCAGCATTACCAACCACAATAGCAGATAATACCAAAACGACACTTAAAATTCTGAGTATCGGATTTTTTATTTCCTCCCGAATGGAGTCACTTAAACCTTTTTGAGAAATGATGCCGAGACGAGCCGACATTTCCTGTAAAACAATACAAGCAAGAACAGAAAGCAACAAAGCCCAAAGCAACTCGTATCCATAATTAACTCCGGCAAGCGTGCAGACAGTAACCGTTCCCGGGCCAATAAATGCTGCAGAGACCAAAACTCCCGGCCCTACATTTCTCCACCAGTTTTTCACTGTTTTTCTTTTGCAGCCTGTAAGGCATAAATAGCAAAACTCCCCAGCCAGTGACCACCCTCATAGGTATCGCCAACAAGGTTAGGAAAAGAATAATCAACATGCTCACGTGCCACTTCTTTCAAGTGAGAATAATTTTCGGGATACTGGTTGGCAAGGCCATACATGACCCAGGCCCTGCTAAAATTGAGTCCGTCTAGATGAACCAGTTTTCCATCGGTCCTATCCGAAACTTCTCCCGGAGCTATTGTGAAATCAGCATTCTTGAGCTGAGGCATAAAGTCTTCCATCCATAAATTGAAAGCACTTTTAGGAAGCGTACGGCGCATAATATCAATTTCAGAAAAACAGGGGGAGAGAAAATCATAACCACTGGGTTCCCATTCCAAAGGACAATTATCGTCATTTAAATAAAAATCCCTTGCTCTTTTTTTAATTAAATCTATTAATTCTTGATTTTCTGTAGCCACAGAAAAGTCATAAACCATGGCAAGTGCAAAAGCGCTATTTGTATGCTCGCCCACCCTGATTGGGTAATTTAATTTTGGCAGGAATTCGGTAAACTTATTGATCATCAAATCGGTAAGTGGTTGTAGATTTCCCTCGAGCTCGCGTGCAAGAGGATCATCCCAGGTATTTAATTCTTCTGCTAGTTTCAGGATCCAGGCCCAGCCGTAGGTGCGTTCAAAGGTTTCATTAGGTTCTTTTTCGAAGTAACTCACCTCTGCTAAAATATTTTCTTCAGAAAGGGAGGTTTTTAGTTTCTCCCTGATTTCTTCAGCTTTGTCAAGGTTCGGAAATTGCTTTAAAAGATTCACCAGAGACCAGTGGCCATGAACAGCCGAATGCCAGTCAAAACATCCGTAAAATGCAGGATGCAGTTCTTTTGGTCCGCCCAGATCTTCTTCGCTGCCCAGCGTTTGATTCAGTTTATTGGGATATTCCACGCTAATACAATCCAGGGGCAGTTGCGCCAAATTATTTGCCTGCTCCAGCGTTAGCTGCAAAGGCTCTTCCTCGAATAAGGAAGTAGCCTCATCTGCAAGGGTAGTATCCTGATCTACTGCGGAATTTGCAGAATTCTCATTTTCACTTTTACAACTGAATAAGACTATACTCGCCAGAACGATAAGGGTTCTTTTCATTTTTGATACTTAAATTTATTAACCTAACCAGCCGTCACAATCCACACTTTTTTACTGGATGGCTTCACTAATAGGGACTCATGCTTTTCTTCATTGATTCACCAATGTTTTCTATGCCATAGACATCAAAGCCACTAACAATGGCTACCCCTTTTACATGCTGCCTAGGAAGAAAAAAGCCTTTAAAACCTTCTTCTTTGGCTTTCATTGCAATAGGCAAGGCGCCTCTAATAGGTTGAAGGCTTCCGTCAAGGGAGAGTTCTCCTATAATGATATAATCTGAAATATTATTCGCTTTAATTTGACCAGAAGCGATCAGGATTCCCATGGCAAAAGTAAGATCGTACTCAAACCCTTCCTTTCGGAGATCGGCAGGAGCCATGTTCACGGTAATTTTTTTTCCGGGGAAATTATAGCTCACATTATTTAAGGCTCCTGCAATCCTAAAACTACCTTCTGTGACGGCAGTATCGGGTAATCCTACAAGATGATAGTAAATACCGGTATCGACATTTACCGCTACCGTCATAGTTGTTGCTTCAACACCAAAAACAGCACTTCCGTAAACTTTTACCAGCATTTAAGAATTAGTTTCTTTAAATGTAGTAAAATTTAGATTATTGGGTAGCAGGCTTTAAATTGTTTTAAGAAATATTCCGAAGGAAATATACGCAAATAAAAAAATCCCGCCGTAGGGAGCAGGATTTGATTCAGTTAATCGTTAAACCTTATTTTTGGTTCTTTTCCAGAACAATTTGTTCTTTATAATGCTGAAGAAGACCATCAATAGGCCTTCGTACTACATTTCCAATCTCCAAATGATATGGTTTTGCAACATCTCTAATAATATCCTGTGAAAAATAAGCTATAGAACCAATGAAATGTACAGGAACATTTTGTGCTTCCTTAAAGCAAAGCACTCTGTGTTCTATGAAATTTTTCATTCCTTCCATGATCAATTTATAGAAGTACCCGTTACGCTCGTTGGTAAAAATAAACTCTGCAAAAGAAGCGAGGTAAGTGTTGGGATTATCTTTTTTGTAAAGATTTTCTTTAATCACATCTGAAGAGAGATCGTATTGTTTTTCAAATACTTCTGCCAGCTCCTGAGGCATTTTTTTATAGTAATAATCCCTGATGAGCCTTTTTCCGAAGTAATTTCCGCTGGCCTCATCCATTAGAATATATCCCAGGGAATCTACGGCTGTTCTTACGTCTTTTCCGTCAAAAAAACAGCTGTTAGAGCCTGTTCCCAAGATACAAACAATCCCGGGCTCGGTAGTAGCTGCATACGCGGCTGCTACCATATCTTCCTTTACAAGTACTTCACTTGCATTGGAATAAAATTCGGAAAGTATTCGTTTCAATTCAGCTGAAGGTTTCGGAGTTCCGCAACCTGCACCATAAAAATGAACTTTTTCGACCTTATCCTTAATATCTAAAAGTTCCTGATTCTCCAGTAATCTCGCCTGAAGGACTTCCGATTTGAACACGGCAGGATTTAATCCTTTAGACCTGGTTTTCAATACCTGATCTCCATTGGAATCAAGTAAAATCCAGTCACACTTGGTAGAACCACCATCTGCTATTATTATCATTGTAGCTGTTTTTATAGAAAAAACCCTGAACTGCAGTCCAGGGTTTTTTATGTAATAAATTATTTAACAGAAGCTACGTGAGCAGCCATCTCCACCATTTTGCTTGAATATCCATATTCGTTATCATACCATGCGATCAATTTGAAGAAATTATCGTTCAGGGCAATTCCTGCTTCTGCATCAAAGTTACAGGTATGAGCATCTGAAACGTAATCCTGCGAAACTACTGCCTCGTCTGTATAAGAAATCACTCCTTTATACTCTCCTTCTGCTGCTTCTTTAAATGCTTTTTTGATCTCCTCGTAAGTAGTACTTTTTTCTGTACGAACTGTTAAATCTACCACAGAAACATCTGCAGTTGGTATTCTGAAAGCCATACCGGTCAATTTCCCTTTCAATTCAGGAATTACCTTGGTAACGGCAACTGCAGCTCCGGTTGTACTTGGGATAATATTGTTCAATGAACTTCTTCCAAGTCTGTAGTTTTTTCCTGAAGGAGAATCTACTGTAAACTGAGTAGCGGTAGCGGCATGAACCGTTGTCATAAGTCCTTCCACAAGTCCAAACTTGTCATTGATCACTTTTGCAAGTGGCGCAAGACAGTTGGTAGTACAGGATGCATTTGATATAATCTTGTTATCTGCAGTAATGTCTTTGTGGTTCACACCCAATACGAACATAGGAACATCTTTAGATGGAGCAGAAATAACTACTTTTTTAGCACCGGCAGTAAGGTGTTTTCCGGCAGAATCCATACCTGTGAAAATTCCGGTACATTCCATTACTACTTCCACACCGGCGTCGTCCCACTTCAAATCTTCTGGATTTTTTTCAGCAGTAACTCTAATGGATTTTCCATTTACAACCAGGCTACCATCCTTTACTTCTACAGAACCTTTAAATTTTCCGTGTACAGAATCATATTTCAGCATATAAGCCAAATGATCCACATCAAGTAAATCGTTTATTGCAACTACTTCCACATCTTCTCTTTCAGAAGCTATTCTAAAGGCAATTCTACCTATTCTTCCAAATCCGTTTATTCCTATTTTAGTACTCATATTAGTGTGTATTTAATTATTAAACTGTGGTGATATTTAACACCCTTCTTAATTCGTTATCTACTGGCCTCTGGCCTTTAATGGCAACTTCAAAATCTACAGAGGTCACTTTCTTGTTGGTAACACCTACCATCACATTGCGTTCTCCACGAAGCAGCGCTTCTACAGCACCAACTCCCAGTCGGCTGGAAAGTACCCTGTCGAAACAGGTAGGTACCCCACCTCTTTGAATATGACCCAGCACCGAAACCCGAATATCGTAATCGGGATAATTCTCACCAATATACTCGGCCAGCTCAAAGATATTCTTTCCGCTCTTTTCTCCTTCTGCAACTACAATGATACTGGAAGTCTTACCGGACTTTGCACTTTTTTTCAAAGACGCCATTAGTCGGTCAACTCCACCATCTTCCTCAGGGATCAGGATTTCTTCTGCTCCGGCTCCCACTCCGCTGTTCATGGCAATGTCACCGGCATCTCTACCCATCACCTCCACCAGGAACAACCTGTCGTGCGAACTTGCCGTATCCCTTATCTTATCTATTGCATCCACCACCGTATTCAAAGCAGTATCATATCCAATAGTATAGTCTGTACCATTTATATCATTATCGATGGTTCCGGGAATACCAATTATTGGAAAATTATGTTCCTCATTAAAAAGAATCGCACCGGTAAAAGTACCGTCCCCTCCTATTACCACAAGAGCATCAATATCTGCGTTCTTCAGGTTTTCATAGGCTTTGGCTCTTCCTTCTTTGGTGACAAATTCTTTAGATCTTGCAGATTTCAGAAAGGTTCCCCCTCTGTTAATGATATTTCTGACAGACCTGGCTGTCAATTCTTCAAAATCATTATCGATGAGTCCCTGGTATCCGCGGTAAACCCCTATACATTCAATTTTATAGTAGGCGCAGCTTCTTACAACGGCTCTTATTGCAGCGTTCATTCCGGGAGCGTCCCCTCCAGAGGTCAAAACTCCTATTTTTTTAATTTCTGTTGTCATTGACTCAAAGCTATTTCAATTAAATAATATAACCTAATTTCCCCAAAGACTAAATCGTTTGCGGTTAATAAATAATAAAAAAAGCTCTAAAAAAAGAGCTTTTATAAATTTTTTATGATATATATCATCTATTTCCTAAATATTCTATATTCCCACGGCTGAAAATTCAATTTTGCTCCCGGCGCGAGTGTGGTAGTATCACCATTCATGTAGTCAGTAAAATCTCCTTCTAAATTGATGGTGAAATCTTGTTCTTCATCACTCATATTCGCAATATAAATTACCTGTGCCCCATCTTTTGATCGTTCAAAAGCCAGGATCTTCTTATCTGCAGATGTTTCTAACCTGTTGTAATCAGCGGCATTTTTTCCGCCGTGAAGAGCAGGGCTTTCCTTCTTTAATGTTCCCAGCTTTTCCAATACCGGCCAAACATTCCCTTTTTCCTTCGGAATAGTATCTTTTTCAAAGAACTTTAACCGCTTGTCCATATCATATTCCTGCCCACTATAGATCAACGGCATCCCCGGAAGTGTATATGTTAACGCCAACATAGTTTCTGAAGCATCTCCCATTCGTTCCTGCACCGTGCCATTCCAGGAATTTTCGTCGTGATTGGTTACAAAATTCATTAGAAAATCATCTTTTTGATAGGTCGTATCGATCTTCTTCATATAATCATCCCACACCTCAACAGAAATTTCCTGTTGTGCCAGCTGGTTCATTAAATGGTGCCCTTCCCAGTTATAGCCCATATCAAAGGCGTTGTGAAACAAATCTTTATCTTCAGATTCTGCCAGCATGAACAAAGGCTTTATCCCTTCCAATTCCTCCAGAGACTGCTCCCAGAATTCTGTTGGCACCTCTCCTGCCACGTCTGCCCTAAAACCATCAATATTGTGTTCCTCGATCCAGTATCTCATTTCTGAAGTCATAGCGCTCCACAATTTCTTGTTGTCATAATTAAGATCTGCCACATCGGTCCAGTTCCAAGATTCTCCGGTTGCAGGATTTAAAGGATCTATTATTTCTCCCTGCTTATTCTTTGTATAGAATTCTGGATGCTCCTCCAGCCAGTGATGATCCCAGCCGGTATGATTGGCCACCCAATCAAGGATGACGTACATTCCATTATCATGTGCGGTTTCTACCAGCTCCCTGAAATCTTCTTCTGTTCCAAATTCAGGATTTACAGCCGAGTAATCTGCAATAGCATAGTAACTGCCAAGGTATTTCTTCCGCTCTTCAGGATCTTCAATATCTTCAATACTACGGTCTCCGGTTGCTTTCCTTTTTACTTCAGAAATTGGGTATACCGGCATCAACCAGATAATCTTCACCCCAAGGTCCTTCAACTGCGGAATTTCTTCGGTAAAGGCATCAAAGGTTCCTTCCGGAGAATATTGCCGAATGTTTGCCTCGTAAATCACCGCAGATTCCATCATTTCTTCTGAAACAGGTTCAATTCCAGATTGCTCTTTTTCGGCAACAGGTTCCTGCTGATTTTCATTTTTACACGAAGCCATGATCATTAATCCGGCCAGTGCTATTGCTATTTTTCTCATAATACTGAATTTAATTATTCCTGATATCCTTCTAATTTAGAGTTCAATGACCATAGAGGATTTTCCTGTGATCTTCAAAGAATCCTGAAGAGAAATCCTATTTCCGGAAATAACCTCATTTCCTGATTGTGCTCCTTTTAAACCTTCGGTAAAACGCACCAGGTCAAGTTCCCTTTCTTCGGGGCTATTGTTGATCACCACCATGACCCTGTCTTCCTCGTTAAACCTGAAATACACGTACACGTTCTCTTCCGGTACATATTGCAGTAGTTTTCCATTGTGCAATACCTTGCTTTCTTTACGATAATTCAACAACTTCTTAGTAAACGAATGATAGGCTTCCTGAGTTGCTGTACGTCCAGCCTTAGTGAAAGCAGACTGCTCATCATTATTCCAGCCTCCCGGAAAATCCCTGCGAATATCTCCGTCACCGGTAGCCTTTTCTCCTCTCATTCCTATCTCATCGCCATAATACAACTGCGGAATTCCACGGGTGGTCAACACCAGTGTTAGCGCAAGTTTATATTTTTCTAAGTCACCATCATAAATTTCATTGATACGGCCCGTATCATGATTTCCCGCAAATACCAGAAGATTATAAATGTCTGCATATAGAAAATCATTGGCAAAATTATCATAAGCGCGCACCATTCCATCTGCATAGCCTTGTTCATCCTGGTCAAACATGCCAGTAATTGCATCATGCAGGGTAAAATCCATTACTGCCGGCAAACCGGTATTGTAACTATCTATCGCCCCCACAGGACTGTCTTTTTGCCAGTAAGAAATCTGCGCCTGATCATGCATCCAAACCTCTCCCACAATATTAAAGTGTGGATATTCATTCATTATAGTTTTCGTCCATTCTGCGATTCCTTCTTTCTCATTATAGGAATAAGTATCTACCCTGAAACCATCTAAATCTGCAAACTCGATCCACCAGATCGCGTTCTGAATAAGATAATTAAGCACCAAAGGATTACTTTGATTCAAGTCGGGCATGGTAGATGTAAACCATCCATCCTCATTTAATTTACGGTCAATATCTGCTTTATGAGGATCGAATTGCGTAGTCATGCGATAGTTGGAGTTGCGGTAACCGGGGAACTGGTGCACCCAGTTATACGTAGGAAGATCTTTGATCATCCAGTGCTCGGCACCCCAGTGATTGGTCACATAATCCATGATTAATTTCATATCTCGATCATGCATTTCGTCTGCCAGCCGCCGGTAATCATCATTAGAACCATAACGAGGATCGATTCTATACACATCACTTTGCGCATACGTATGGTAAGAGTACTTCGGATCATCGTCTTCCAGCAACGGAGTACTCCAAATGGCAGTGGCTCCTAAATCCTGAATGTAATCCAGATTATCAATGATTCCCTGAATATCACCCCCGTGTCTTCCACCCTGAAGACTTCTGTTTACTTTTTCGGTGAGCTCAGGATGAGAATCATTGGATGGATCTCCATTCGCAAATCTGTCGGGCATGATCAGGTACAAAACATCACTTGCATCAAAACCTTCACGCAACGCTGAACCTTCCTCCCGCTCCCGAAATTCGAAAGTTTCAGAAAAGACTTTTTTCTTTCCTTTTCTGAAAATAAATTCAATGTTTCCGGCAGGAATTTCTCCCGAATTAATGGTAACAAAAATATAATTTGGATTTTCAGTTTTTCGAATGTTGTTGATGATCACTCCTTCTGAAGCCTGCACGTCATACTGAGCAATATTATTTCCGTAGAACATTACCTGAAGTTCCGGAAGGTTCATGGCACTCCACCAAAAAGGAGGCTCTACCTTTTCTACCTGTGCATGTAACGTCATGCCGGCACAGAAAAGAAATAAGAATAAGATATTTTTCATTTTTATATTTTTATATTATCTGAAATCTTAAGCAGTTAGACGGTAACAAGATTATTTGGTTCCACCGTTATCAATTGTCCGTTTACTATAATATCCAAAGGTTCCACTCCTTCCAGACTAAAACTGGTTTTGCCTGCTGCTACATTTATCTTTAAAATTTGATTTCTGAAATTGATCTTAAAAGAATAAGCTTTCCACTCTTTAGGGATACGCGGATTAAATGAGAGTTTTCCATCCAATACCCGCATTCCTCCAAAACCTTCAACAATACTCATCCATGTACCTGCCATACTGGTAATGTGGCAGCCTTCCTTCACCTCATTGTTGTAATCATCAAGATCCAGTCTTGAAGTTCGAAGGTAGAATTCGTAAGCCTGCTCCATTCTTCCCAATACTGCGGCCTGAATACTATGAACGCATGGAGAAAGGGAAGATTCATGAACCGTTAGCGGCTCATAGAAATTGAAATGACGCTCCAGATCTTCTTGCGAAAAATGATCTTCAAAGAAGTAGAACCCCTGAAGCACATCTGCCTGTTTTATGTAGCAAGAGCGGAGAATGCGATCCCAGCTCCATTTTTGATTGATTGGCCGCTGTGATTTCGGTAGTTCGGATACAGGGACGATCTCTTTGTCCAGGAAGTTGTCCTGCTGTAAAAACACATTATATTCTTCAGAATACGGGAAGTACATTTTATCTGACACATCTTCAAGGTTTTGCAGCTCTTCTTCTGTTAAAGATGTTTTTTCAATGACCCTCTTATAGTCTTCAGTAAAATCAGATTTTACCTTTGCAAGGTTCTTAAGGCAATAATCTATACACCATTTTGCGATGTAATTTGTGTACCAGTTATTGTTTACATTGTTTTCATACTCGTTGGGACCGGTAACTCCAAGAATAACATACTTTTCTTTCTGCGTACTAAACGTTGCGCGCTGTTGCCAGAAACGTGCAATGGCAATCATTACCTCCAATCCCTTTTTCGGAATGTATTCATAATCTCCCGTGAAATTCACATACCGGCTAATAGCCACTACCATTGCACCATTTCTATGGATCTCTTCAAAAGTAATTTCCCATTCGTTGTGACTTTCCTCGCCATTCATGGTTACCATTGGATATAGAGCAGCACCATTTTTAAAGCCTAATTTTTCAGCATTTTCAATGGCTTTATCTAAATGATTATAACGGTAGGTGAGAAGGTTTCGGGCAACATTTTGATCTTTGGTAGCCATGTAAAACGGAATACAATAGGCTTCGGTGTCCCAATAGGTACTTCCGCCGTATTTCTCACCGGTAAATCCTTTGGGACCTATATTTAATCTTGCATCTTTCCCAAGATAGGTCTGGTTAAGCTGAAAGATATTAAACCTTATCCCCTGCTGTGCCTTCACATCTCCTTCAATGGAAATATCGGCCATTTCCCATATTTTAGCCCAGGCCTCATTTTGTTCTTGCAATAAGGTTTCAATACCGGCTTCCAGACCATCCTGTAAAACAGCTTTTGCTGCCGGGATCAAATGGTCCTTATCATGATTTAAACTCGTTACATAACCTGCAAACTTCTGCAAGGTCACTTTTTCCCCTTTTTTCGCCTGAATAGAATAAAGATAAGAGATCAACTCTTCTTTGGTTGAAGTTTCGGGTTGGGCATCTACAATACGGCCATTCTCCAGAAGTCTGGATTCCATATAGGTGCAGGCGTGGTATTCGGTTTTCAGCGTTTTCGAGGTAATAAAAGCCTGCCGACCTTCATCCTGAACCTGAAGAGTTTCCCAGAATTTTTCTTCCCAGTTGGCATCTTCGTTGGTGATCCCACTGTCGATGTAAGGTTCAAAAACAACCTTTGCATCTGCATTTAATACTTCAACTTCATAATTTATGACCCCCAACTCATCACGTTGGATGGATAAGAACCTGGTCACTTTAACTGAAACTTCCAGGTCATTTTGCAAAGTAGCTGTAAAACTGCGCACATAAGAACCTTCTTTCATGTTGAGTTCCCTGCGGTAATTATTGACAGCTTTACACCTGAAAAGATCCAGGGGCTCCCCGTTTATAAAAACATTGATCCCAATCCAGTTGGGCGCATTCAGTACTTTGGCGAAAGTTTCGGGATATCCGTTTTTCCACCAGCCTACTTTGGTTTTATCGGGGTAATAAATCCCGGCAATATAACTGCCCTGAAAAGTCGGACCTGAATAGTATTCTTCAAAATTTGCACGCTGTCCCATAGCCCCATTTCCAAGGCTAAAAAGACTTTCAGATGATTTTACACGTTCTGGTTCAAAACCTTCTTCTATGATGGACCAGTTGTTTGGTTTTATATAATCTTGATTCATTGTATTCGATTATTTTCTAACTAATTTTTCTAAAAATTCTATTTCTATTTCAGTGGAATCAGCAAAATTGTAATCTGCATCCTGCAGTACATTTTTATCGCCGATGCCTATGCTTATCATTCTGGCAGTATTGGCAGCTTCTATTCCCGCCAGTGCATCTTCAAAAACGATACAATCTTCAGGCTTCATGTTCAATTTTTCTGCTGCGATAAGAAATACTTCGGGATCGGGTTTGGCTTTGGTTACATCGTTACCATCAACAATGGCTGCAAACCTGTCGTATATTTTTAGGCTCTTCAGGATGGGCCTCGCATTTTTACTTGCCGAACCTAGTGCAAACGGAATATTGTTTTGGGTCAAGTAATCAAGAATTTTTCCCATTCCGGGTAAAAGATCATTTTCAGACATAGAAGAGATCTGAGAAAGATAATCCTCATTCTTTTCGGTCATTAACCTCTGAAAATCTTCTTCAGAAACTGTCTTATTTCCCCATTTAAGGATCCTTTGCAGGGAAAGCACGCGGCTTACTCCTTTTAAATCTTCGTTTTGCTCCTGCGTAATGTCAAATCCCAGGTTATTCGACATTTTTCTCCAGGCGAGAAAGTGAAACTTAGCGGTGTCTACTATGACTCCATCTAAATCGAATATGATTCCTTTACTCTGCTGATTCATCTATATTTAATCTTTTGTTCGTTTTTACTCTTAATGTTAGTAATCCTGATATGATCATGGCAAATCCACCTACTATCAGGGCATAAATTGGCTCATTATTGAAAAGTTCTTTTACCAGAAAACCGAGTACTGTTGCCGCAACTATTTGTGGGATGACCACAAAGAAGTTGAAAACCCCCATATAATATCCCATTTTTGCTGAAGGGAGAGAACCTGAAAGCATGGCATAAGGAATGGAAAGTATACTGGCCCATGCAACTCCTACTCCTATCATTAAAACCAGTAATCCTGTTTTACTTGAAAGGAAATAGATGGAGATCAAACTTAGTCCTCCAAGAACCAGGGCAATCATATGCGTGAACTTATTGCTTGTTTTTCCTGCCAGTACAGGCAGCAGAAAAGCTACTGCAGCGGCAATCCCGTTGTAAACGGTAAACATTACCGTCACCCAGTCGGCCGAATCATTGTATAATTCTGAAGTGGTATCGAGTGCTCCGAAAACATGACCTGTAACGGCAGGAGTGGTATAGATCCACAGGGAAAAAAGTGCAAACCATGAAAAGAATTGGACCCAGGCCAGCTGTTTCATTGTTTCCGGCATGTTGATCATGTCGGTAAGAATGACGGTAAAGCCGTTCTGTACTTTTTTCTTGCGGAGTTGTGAGGCTACGATAAAAAGTATCCCAACAAGTAATAATCCTATAAAAAGAATGTATAGTTCTTTAGTAAGATCGTAATTATAGATTAAGAAGGAGACAATGGCTCCACTTAAAAACATTCCCAGCCCCGTATTAAACTGCTTTTTAATGTTTTTTTCTGTATCCTGAATCTCGATCCTTTCGGGTCTGGTTTCTTTTTCAGTTTTTTCAAAAGCAGCAAGTTCTTCGGGAGAATATTCTTTCGTCTTGAAGACGGTCCATAAAACAGCCGATAAAAATGCCACACCGCCCACATAGAAAGACCATTTTACAGAATCGGGTATTTCACCGGCTGGTGCAGTATTGCTCACCCCAAACCAGTTGGAAAACATATAGGGAAGTAAAGAACCTATTACAGCTCCGGTTCCGATAAAGAAACTTTGCATGGCAAAACCAAGGGTGCGCTGTCGGGTTGGTAAATTATCTCCTACAAAAGCCCTGAAGGGCTCCATCGAGATATTTATAGATGCATCCATGATCCACAACGTACCGGCTGCCACCCACAAAGCTGGGGAATTTGGCATTATAAAAAGCGCTATAGAGGAAAGGATGGCACCAATTAAGAAATACGGCCGGCGCCTGCCTAGACGGGTCCAGGTCCTGTCACTAAAATAACCCACAATAGGCTGAACGACTAATCCTGTTACCGGTGCAGCAATCCAGAGAATAGGAATATTCTCCACCTCTGCTCCTAATGTTTCAAAAATTCTGGAAGTGTTGGCGTTTTGCAGTGCAAAGCCAAATTGTATACCGAGGAAACCGAAACTCATGTTCCATATTTCCCAAAAACTCAAGGTGCGTTTTTGCATATCGTATATATTAGATTACGATAAGCACTAAGACTTATCAAAACTTAATTCTGGTAGTGAAAATATAAGTCCTGATAAATTTCTGATTTCAAAGATAGCTAAATTTTTAGATCTTCAAAGGTAAATTAAGTAGTGTAGATTCTCTTTCTATTAAACTGGTCTCAATAATTTCGGTGGTATATTTTTCTTCACCGGCCACTGCGTTTTCCAGTTTATCAATTAGTAAATTAGCTGCTTTTGCACCCATTTGTGCCCCGTGCTGACTTACAGTGGTTAAACTGGGAATAAATCTTTTCGAAAGCTCTCCATTGGTGAACCCTACCACCGATACATCTTCCGGTACTTTTAATCCGCGGTTATTTAAACCTCTTATGGCACTCACAGAGAATTGTTCATTTACAGCAAAAATTCCGTCTACATCATTCCGGAATAAAAACCTGTTGATCTCCTCATCACTGTTTTCCACATCCTCTATCTTCAGAATAAGATTTTCATCTATGGGAATACTATTTTTTTCCAGCGCCTGTCTGTATCCTACAGTGCGGAGTTTCCCAACGCTCACATAATCTACAGTGGTAATAATAGCAATTTTTTTACATCCTATATCTACCAGGTGCTGCACTGCTTTTCTCGCACCTTCCCTATCATTGATAATTACCTTATCACATTCAATCTCATCCACCACCCGGTCGAATAACACAATAGGCATTCCCTGGTTGATCACTTCGGTTAAATGTTGATAATCCCCTTTTTGCTGGGTTTCCTTGGCTACAGAAAGGATAAAACCGTCTGTACTTCCATTGGCCAACATCTCCATATTGATCACCTCCTTATCAAAAGAATTATTGGAGAGGCAAATAATTACATTATATCCACGTTTATTTGCTACCTGCTCTATTCCACTAATTACGGTAGTAAAGAAATGGTGAATGATCTCGGGAATGATCACTCCAATAGTCATTGTTTTTCTGTTCTTAAGACTTAAAGCGATATTGTTGGGCTTGTAATTATAAAGTTTGGCAAATGCCTTGATCTTTTGACGTGTATCTACACTAATTTCATCACTGTCACGCAAAGCTTTTGACACAGTAGAGACTGCAACATCTAATTCCCGGGCGATTTGTTTTAAAGTTAACTTTGGTTTCATGACTTTTTAATTCTAGGGGGTAAATAAAACTGATCCCGCAAAATTAGGATTAAAAAATGATAATGTGATTACCGCAGAAAGTTTTCAACACGAAATCGATTTCGGCTCGCGCACATGACTTTCATCATCTCTCATTCCTTGATTTTATTATACTTTTAGCCTCTGGTAGTGAAAATATAGTCTAACAATTAAACCTAATAAAAATAATTTATGAGAACATTATTTAAAAGCACATTGTTGCTGCTGTTTATGCTGCCAATGAGCTTTTTTGCACAGTCCACACTCACTGGAACCGTAATTGAGGAAGAGACAGGAATGCCCATTCCGGGTGTGAATGTACTTATCGATGGTACCAGCAGAGGAACAACAACAGATTTTGATGGAAATTTCACCCTATCAGATCTGGAGGAGGGTAACGAAATCGTTTTTTCTTACCTGGGTTTTGCTCCACAACAAGTTACTTATACCGGGCAGCAAACACTGGATATTTCACTTTCGCCCGATACTGCACAGCTGGAGGAAGTAGTATTAATTGGTTACGGTTCCCAAAGAAGGCAGGACGCTACGGGAGCGGTAGAACAGATTTCTTCGGAACAATTCAACCGGGGCGCCATCGTTTCCCCCGAACAGCTTATCGCAGGTAAATCTGCAGGTGTACGAATCACCCCGAGCAGCGGTGAGCCAGGAGGTGGTGGAGAAATCAGGATACGGGGCGGCTCGTCCTTATCTGCCAACAACTCTCCTCTTATTGTGGTAGATGGAATCCCTCTCGACCAGGGAGGTGTACAGGGTGTTAGAAACCAGTTGAACGCGATAAACCCGAATGAAATTAAGGATTTCGTGGTGTTGAAAGATGCATCGGCTACGGCAATCTATGGATCAAGAGCTTCTAACGGAGTTATTTTGATCACTACAAAAACCGGAACTAAAAGTACCCCGCTTAGTTTTGAATATGATCTACAGGCTTCTATTAGCCAGGTGACAGATCGTGTAGATGTACTAAATGCAGAACAATTCCGAGACCTTATAGAATCTGAACCTGGCACAGACCCGGCACTATTGGGAGATGCTAGCACAGACTGGCAGGATGAAATCTATCAAACTTCGGTAGGTGCTATTCACAACCTTACCGTTTCCCAGGGTTTTGAAAACTTTACATACCGTGTGAATTACAACAATACTTCACAAACAGGGGTATTGAGAACAGATACGTATGAGAGAAATGCTTTAAACCTTGCTTTAAATCAGGACCTTTTTGATGGAGATCTAAAACTTAGCCTTACGGCAAAAGGTAGTATTGACAGGAATAAATTCGCAAACCAGGATGCTATTGGAGCAGCGGTGAATTTTGATCCTACACAACCTGTTTATGATGAAAATAGCAGGTATGATGGCTTTTATGAGTGGAGTGATGCAAATGGAGTAGCCTTACAACAGGCCACCAGAAACCCGGTGGCTCTTTTAATGCAAAGGGACAACGGTGGAAGAACGCAGCGTATCATTTCTAATTTTAATGTTGACTACAGGATTCCTTTAATTGAGGGACTTAGGTTCAATATGAATGCAGGTATTGATTATGCAGATAATGAAGGTAGAAATTTTAGTCCTATTTCTTCTGCTACTGTGTTACAGAGCATACCTGCCGAAGAAAATTACTGGGGATACAACAGAAATACCCTGCTGGATTTCTTCTTTAATTACAAGCCTTACATAGAATCTTTAAGCACCGCAGTTGATTTGACTGTTGGACATTCCTATCAGGAATTCTACACTACAGATCAGCAGGAATTTACGGATCAGAATGTGGAAGGATTCTGGATCCTGAACAACAGGAACATTGACAGAAACGCACTGGAATCTTATTTTGCCCGTGCAAGCTTCGACATTGATGACAGGTTCCTTTTATCAGGAAGCATCAGGAGAGACGGATCTTCAAGATTTAGTGAAGACAACCGCTGGAGTATCTTTCCCGCTGTTGCTGTAGGTTGGAAATTAAACAATGAGAACTTTTTACGTGATTCAGAAGTAATTTCAGAATTAAAACTACGTGCAGGATATGGTGTGACCGGTAACCAGGAAATTGGAAGTAATTATGGCTATATTGGTCTTTACTCCCCAAGTATCCAGGGTGCAAGATATCAGATAGGAAATAATTTTTACAGAACTCTAAGGCCTGAAGAATATGACCGAAACCTTCGCTGGGAAGAACTGGAATCATACAACGCCGGACTTGATTTTGGATTATTCAACAACCTTGTATCTGGTACTGTAGATGCTTATTACCGTACAACCGACGGATTACTGGCTACTGTTCCCGTTCCTGCAGGGGCTAACCTTTCTGACCAGTTGTTGACCAATGTAGGGGAAACAATGAGTAGAGGACTTGAGGTATCGCTTAATGGAAATATCTTTAACAGAGAGAACTTCAGCTGGAATATGAATTACAACATTTCATTTCAGGAGCTGGAGATCACCAACCTTTCTCTAGGTGAAAATCCAAACTTCTTTATTCCACAGGGAGGAATAAGCGGTGGAGTTGGAAACACTATCCAGTTATGGAGAAAAGGACTTGATCCTACTACATTCTTTGTTTTCCGCCAGGTGTATGACAGCAACAATGAGCCTATAGAAGGAGCTTATGTTGATGTTAATGGTGACAATACGATCACAGAAGAAGACAGGGTACCGTATAAAAAGGCCTCTCCAGATTTCTTT
The DNA here is from genome assembly GCF_014651535.1 of Salinimicrobium marinum. Taxonomy (GTDB): domain Bacteria; phylum Bacteroidota; class Bacteroidia; order Flavobacteriales; family Flavobacteriaceae; genus Salinimicrobium; species Salinimicrobium marinum. Next base: position 55,636 of record NZ_BMXB01000002.1, on the reverse strand, counting down.
ATGGGCTTTACCAATACCCTGAATTATAAAAACCTGGACCTTAGTTTTACTTTTAGAGGAAGTTTTGGTGGCTACATGTACAACAATACGCAATCAAGTACGGGATTCAGGTCTGCCGGAACTGTAACTCCACAACCTTACTACTCTAACTTTAGCAGCAATGTGCTGGAGACAGATTTCCAGAACAACCAGTTCTTTTCAGACTACTATGTACAAAGTGCAGATTTCGTAAGACTGGATAATGTTAATATTGGATACCTGTTCCCGGGAGAAAAGGTTGATTTCAGGACCTCTCTTACTGCTCAAAACCTGTTTACAATAACAGATTATGAAGGCCTTGATCCGGAAATTTCAGGTGGTATAGATAATAATTTCTATCCACGGCCAAGAACTTTTGTCCTTGGGTTAAATATCATATTTTAATAAGATCAACAACTAAATAAAAGAGAAATGTACAATAGAATAAAACCATTCCTTATCATTTTCCTTAGCATGCCACTGTTCTGGTCATGCTCAGATGATCTGGACCTTACACCTGAAGACTACAGGGAAACTCCCGAAGATATCTTTCAGGATCCCGATGCTTATAAAGAGTTTCTTTCCAAATTATACGCAGGCCTGGCCGTAAGTGGACAGGAAGGTCCTGCGGGAGATCCAGACCTTATAGGTCTTGATGAAGGTTTCTCACAATACCTGCGCCTATACTGGATGCTTCAGGAATTACCAACAGAAGAAGCGGTCATTGGATGGAACGATGAAGGTTTGCCAAACCTGCATGCCCAAAACTGGACCTCCGGAAACCCTTTTATTAGGACCATGTACTCCAGGATCATGTACCAGGTAGCTTTGACCAATGAATTCCTACGTCAGTCGGGCGAGGAGAGTATCAGCGGTTTTTCAGAAGCTGAACAAGCAACAATCAGGGAATTCCGGGCCGAGGCTAGATTCCTGAGAGCTTTGAGTTACTATCACGCTCTTGATATGTATGGAAATCCGCCATTCGTATCTGAAGAAGATATTGTTGGAGCATTTCTTCCGGAGCAAATCCAGAGACAGGAACTTTTTAACTGGATCGAAAGTGAATTACTTGCAATTGAAAATGAAATGGTGCCTGCCAGAGGAAATGAATATGGCCGTGCCGACAGAGGAGCTGTATGGATGTTGCTTGCCAAGCTTTACCTGAATGCTGAAGTGTATACAGGAACAGAAAGATATTCTGATGTAGTCACTTATACAAACAATATCATCAACGCCAACTATTCTTTGGTAGATGACTATGAATATCTTTTCCTTGCTGATAACGATGAGAACGGAGCGCAGAATGAGATCATCTTCCCTATTAGATATCACGGAATTAACACTGCCACTTATGGAGGCTTGACCTATGTGATTCATGCTGCCGTTGGAGGAGATATGAATCCGGCGGAATTTGGTGTAAACTCTGGATGGGGAGGCTTAAGAACCACTCCGCAGTTTGTGAACCAGTTTCCAAACGGTGCAGAATCTGAAGATGAACGCGCTATGTTTCATACCGAAGGACAAAGTCTTGAGATCAACAATATTTCCTCTTTTTCAAATGGATATGCTGTCACCAAATACAAGAACGTAGATGTCGACGGTAACCAGGGATCTGATGCTACCGGAGAAATGGTAGATACTGATTTCCCTATGTTCAGACTGGGAGATGTTTACCTGATGTACGCTGAAGCTGTTGTACGTGGCGGTGGTGGGGATATGAGCCAGGCAGTTTCTTACGTAAATGAATTAAGAGAAAGAGCTTATGGAGGTTCCGGGAACAATATTTCTGCAAGTGATCTTACACCAGATTTTATTCTGAGTGAAAGAGCACGTGAATTATTTTGGGAAGCCCACAGAAGAACAGACCTTATAAGGTTCGGACAATTTTCTGACAGGGGAATCTGGGCCTGGAAAGGCGGAGTACCTCAGGGAACTACCACAGGAGCTTACAGAGACCTCTTCCCTATTCCATCTTCTGATATAGGTGTGAACACGAACTTAGAACAAAATCCAGGATACTAATATTAAAAAATTAAACAATGAAAAAAATTTCAAATTTATTATTGGCTTTTGTAGCTGTAATTGGCTTAAACGCTTGTAGTAGTGATGATGATATAGTCTTTGTCGCCCAACCCGACCCAGAAGGAATTAGCTTTGTAAATTCTTTTAACTCCCAATATATTCTTACCCCTGCAACGTCAGATAATACTGCTGAACGTTTTGTATGGAATGAAATAGATGTAGAGGTTCCTACCAATTTAACTTATGAACTTCAGGGATCTGCAGATTCCGGTTTTGAAAGCTTTGATGTTATGGGTGAAACCGGAAGCAACAATCTTGCAGTAAGCGTTGGTCAACTTCTGGAGTTGGCTGAAGATGCAGGAATGGACAATGATCCATCCACAGAGGATATGCCAAATTCAGGACAACTGTATTTCAGGATAGTTGCTTCGGCAGGAGATGCAGGAGAATTAGCTCATACATCGGAAGTTGAAGCTCTTACTATTGTTCTTCCGGAAGGAGAACAGGAAGAAGATCTTCGTGAACTTTACTTTGTAGGAAATGCCACACCAGACGACTGGAACAACAATGGCAATAATTACCCTCTTTACAGAGATGCTCAGAATCCTAATATGTATTACTACACTGGCTATTTCAATGCAGGAGAGTTTAAAATACTGGAAGAACTTGGTGCATGGCAGCCACAATACGGCACTAATGATGGTTCTACCGTAGCTGTAAACTCGGGTGGTGGTGAAGATCCTGGACCTTTCATTGTTGATGCATCAGGATATTATTCTTTCCAGATCAACCTGGAAGAAATGACATTTACTATGGAAGAATATGATGCCAGTGAAGCAACAACTTATGAAACTATTGGTTTCCTTGGTGATTCGACCATAGAAGGATATGAAACCGGTGATGATGGATGGGGAGCTGATGCTGACATGACCCAATCAGATTTTAATGCACATATCTGGTATGCCACTGATGTAAGCCTTACCGACGGAGAGCTTAAATTCCGGGCAGCTGATGCATGGGATGTAAGCTGGGGTATCGATTCTGGTGCACTTTCTGATAAAGCAAACCCTGGAGGACCAAACATTCCGGTTGCTACGGGAGTTTACAATATCTGGTTCAATGACCTTACGGGAAGATATATTCTTATCCCACACGCAGAATAAAAATTCTTAACCTCTTAAAAGGCTGCCGTAAAGCAGCCTTTTTTGATTAAACCTTTACCTATGAAAAAATTTAAATTTTACTATCCGTTCTTAGTTAGTATGCTGTTCCTTGCAGGAGCCTGTTCCACAGATGATGACGGAAATGTTACAGATCCCGATGATGATGGCGGCACGGTAGATCCACCCGTTGCAGCCCAGCCAATTGATCTTGAAGAATACAGCAATGGATCTGGAGTGATGATGCAGGCATTCTACTGGGATGTGGAACCTCGTCATGGCTGGTGGACTCTGCTGGACGAAAAAGTGGCTGCATGGGCAGATGCAGGAATTGACAGAATGTGGCTTCCTGTGGCTACGAAAGGCCAATCCGGAGGGTATTCTATGGGTTACGACGTTTCTGATTATTTTGATTTCGGAGAATACGACCAGCATGAAACCGTGCCTACCCGTTTTGGTGCACGCGAAGAACTGGAAGACCTGATTGCTACTGCACATGAAAACAATATCGAAGTAATAGCAGATATTGTCATTAACCACAACTCAGGTGGAGAGCTGCAATACAACCCTTACAGAGATTACGAAACCTACACGCTGTTTAATGAAGAACATGGAAATGCTTCGGGCATGTTCAACAGGAATTATGAAAACTTTTATCCTAACAGCACAAGTCCTTACGACGACGGCAGTCTTTTTTATGAAGAGACGAACCTGGACCATAACCAGGAATATGTACAAAACTGGCTCTGGAAAAATGAAAATTCGGTTGCTAAATATTATAGGAACGTCATGGGCTTTGACGGTTGGAGATTTGATTATGTACTTGGCTATGAACCATGGGTAGTTAAAGCATGGCTGGATGAAGTTGGCGGTTTTTCTGTGGCCGAACTTTGGGATGGAAATCCTGCTGTGCTGGAAAAATATGTTGAAGATACCGGAAGCGGAGTTTTTGATTTTGCAACTTTTTATAAACTGGAAGAAAGCCTTGACCGCTATGAAGATTTAAATGGCCTAAAAGCAGATATGCTCTGGAAAACTTACCCTGATAAAGCAATTACTTTTACTGCAAACCACGATACTGAAAAGGATGAGAACGAAGACAACCGGATCTCAGCAGAAAACAAGATGAAGGCTTATGCCTATATTCTAACACACCCAGGATATCCCACCATCTTCTATTCAGATTATGAGAATGAAGCTTTTCAGGAAGAGTTAAATCAACTTATTTTGATCCACAATACGATAGCTACCGGAGAAACTCAAATTCTTTTTGTAGATGACGATGAATACATCATGAAAAGAGCAGGTGAAGGAAATAACCCGGGGCTCATCCTTTACCTCAATACATCTGGTGGGATTAAAGCAAGGACAAATATTGCGACCGGCTGGAACTCGACTCCTGTGATGGATTATTCTGGAAATATCACTTACACCTCAACCACAAGTGAAAACGGAGCTGTGGAGTTAAGAGCTCCTGCCAATAGTTATGCGGTATATTCCATCATGGAATAAAGCACTCTGAAGCTAAAAAATAAGAGGCCCTTTAAAAAGCTTTGAAATCGTCATTCTGAATTTATTTCTGAATCTTATATTCTGATTTCCAGAAGTTATTAGAACCTGAAACAAGTTCTGGTTAAGGTGATAATTGCTTTTCAAACGGCCTCTTTTCATTTATACTGAAAAACGATTTTCAGCTTATATTTTTCGCCTCCTACTCCAGTCTAACGTGTATGATTCCAACTCCGTGTTCATTTTCAAGTTCTTCATTGGGAAGGCCTGGACCAATAGAAAACTGCAGGCTTTCTACTTCATTTAAATCAAATGGAGTCGTTAAATTATGTTCAAAGTAGTATGGGAGAAAAGAAGGATACGGCCGCGGCAAAGTAACCGTTTTTACCTCTTTTAACGTAGAAAGATCCAGCTCATGTTCCTGTAGCTGTGGATCAAGTTCGATTATTTTCCCAAAAGAAGCTCCGTTTTTCATCACAAGAGCCACCTGAAGTTTTTCTCTATTATCAGTTAAAGCACGGCCTTTGATTACCAATCGGCTTTTGGCACCTAATTCCTCTATTCTACCTTTGATTTTGTCTCTGAAATAGTACCTAAAGGAATAATCATTAACAGGTGCTGCATCCAAATTTTCAATATCTTCTTCAAACAGCTTCTCCACATTCACCTGAAACTCCGCTTCCCCGGGAAGGTTGGCAGGAACAACATTCAGGCTTGGAAGCCATTGCCGCACCACACTTTCTGAATCTTCATTTGCTTCAAACAAATATAGCGGCCTGTCTTTATCCACAACCCTTGTGGTATAGCTCTCTTCTCCTAAATAATCCCATTCCCCCGGATCTCCCTGCATATCATCAGGGAAGGTATAGCTGGAACCAGAAGTGTACACTATAATGCGATATTTTAAAAAGCCGTTTTTAAGTAGCGTTTCCGGAACATCCATTGCCCACTCATAACCTCTTTGTCTTTCCAGTTGTCCATTTTCATAGACATTCCCATTTTGATACCATACTTCCACTTTTTCTATCTCTTCGTTGGAAACAATTTCTGCGGAAATTTCCATAGCAGTATCTTCAGATATTTCCGGAAGTGCATCGTGCATCAGGTAGGTTTTATCCACGGTAGTTTCGGGAGCAGCAAATTCTTTCAGCTTTTTTTGATCCCATTCATCCTCCGGACCAAGTTTCGTGGAAACTCCTTTTCTCGTGAGCAGATAAGCTCCGGGTTCAATGCTGAATTTGCTACCTTCCGCTTTTCCACTGAATTCATTCCCTTCGTTCAACCCTAAAATACTGAAGTCCATTCCAATATCTGCAAGGTGAATATTCATTTCCCGGGACGTATGGTTAATGACGGCAATGGTTTTCTTCAAACTATTATTTCCGAAGGGATTATCTACCAGAATGGCATCGGGCATTACTTCCAGCCTCCAGACGCCTTTTTCGAGTTTATCCAGGAAATAAGCACCCTTTCCTTCATATTTTACCACTTCAGAATTTCCGAAACCGGCAACCTGCTTCAACTTTTCATCATTTTTAAGACGGGTGGAAGTAGTATTGGTGTAAATGAACTTTTCAACAGAATTCAATTCCGCCAGGTCATTTTCATAATCAATCGAAAAATCACCAAACTCTAAATTGTCAGGATATCTTCCTGTATTTTCATACATGGGAAGCTCATGAAAGATCTCGCCGCTAATCATTAACGCCAGGGCTTTTTGAGGCGTGTAAGCAAGGTTCATGTAATGCGTATCATATTCGGTATTGGCATATGCCATATAAGTAGGGTCGTATGCAAACTGGGTGGCAATCTGGATTCCCGCTTCTCGAAAACTACGCGCCATCGCAGGATACATATATGATTTCATCACATCGGCAGCATCGAACTCGTACACCAGCTTTGCCCCGTTATTCTCCCTGATTACATCATCAAAAGGAATATCATAGTCGTTTACATTTGGAAGCAAATTCCCCTGCAGTTCTTTCCCAAAACCCAGACCTGTTGGATACCATTGAAAAGTACCTCCCTGGATTTCGGCATCAAAATATGCCTGGGCAAGATGGGTGCTATGACTTACATTGTAAAAAATCGGTTTTTTAGTGCCTGTGGAACGCATGGAAGAAATCATTTTGTCCACAAATTCTGTTACTTCTTCGGCACTTCCTCGATGATGAGGTTCGTTGCTAATTTCAAAAGCAATAATATTAGGCTCGTCCTTATACGCCACTCCCGTAAACGGATTCACATGATTAAGAAACTGAGCCAAATAATTCTCCTGTGCCTTTATAGCTTCAGGATTGGTAAGGCTGGAATCTTTTCCGAATTTATGTGAAAATCCAGGTGTTTCAGGATCAGGTTCAGGCCAGCCACTGCCCCAATAGGCAATTGGGGTGATCATGAAATTGATTCCGCGATCCTTTAGCTGCTTCAGTAAATAATCGAACAATTCCAGATGCTCATTATCCAGAAGATTCCCATCCACATCACTTATTTCGGTATCCCAGACGTGGATTCTGTAAAGATCGAAACCCAGTCTCGAAAAATGATACACATCTTTATCAATAGCTTCTTTGAGATTTACCCCTAGTGTCTGAGCAGTCCTGTAACCGTGTGCAAAAGGAGCAGAATAGTTCACTCCAAAGCCCTTGACTTCTTTCTCATTATGCCCCCAGCGCATTACCCCGGTATCATCTACATAAACATCCTGTTTTGTGGTTTTTGAAGACTGTGCCAGAACATCTCCCGACATTAAAAGCGTAAATAAAAAGATTAAAACATTAAGGTTTTTAGAATATAATTTCATTTTTTATGGTTCAATGATTATTTCTGTTTCCCCCAGTTCTTCAGAAGAAGCTGTGATTACAATACGTTCAGTATGTGATTCGGTTCGTAAAAGTACAGTAGCAATTCCGGCTTCAGCATTTACAGCTTCTCCTCCAATCAATTCTGCATTTTCAGCTCCTTCTGTAAGAGAAAATTCAATGAGGTTCTTGGCATTGGGCACCACCGTTCCTTTTTCATCCCGAATGATGGCATATACAAAAACCACATCGGGTGTTTCTTCGGAAAGGGATCTTCCCGAATGGTCCATTGCAAGATCCAATTGAGAGGGCTTGCCCGGCGTACGCACTTTATAAGATGCGACTTCTTCGCCGTTAATATATCCTACCGCACGTAGTTCCCCTGCCTGAAATGACTCCAGGTCAAACTCAAAAGGAGGAAAAGGAAGTTCTTCTGAAATTTGATTTATTTCCGGTTTTTTTCGTTCCACCAGTTCGCCATTTAAATACAGCGCTACCTCTTCTGTATTACTAAAAACCTTCACATTGGTAGTAGATTTCGGCGTCCAGTAATTGGCGATAAATACCATTGGCACTGAAAATTCATCTGTATATGGAGCTTTTTGACTTTTGTAAAAATAGAATGCAAACTTCGGAATCCTAAAGATATCTGCAATTCCCGAAGCTTCCAGATCATTAGCATAGCCTCTGTTATAGTCAAACATAAGCCAGTTTGAATGGCCAATGGTTTGTTCACCCCGTAAATTAGAATTAAATGCCTCCTGATAATTTAAAGCCTGCTGCAACATTCCTATCTCGCCTGCACTTCTTAGCTGTCGGCTCGATCTTTCTTCTTCCTTTAGATCACTGTAGGCAGTTTGATTAAATCCGGCGTTTTGGGCGTAATACTCCCAATCTCCGTATTCCGCAATTAAGATGGGCATGCCTTCTTCATCATAATCGTTCCAATACTGCGGCGGTTTGGCATGTTGCCGTGCAGGAATAAAAAGGTCATAAGAAAAATGATCTATCCAACCCGCACTATAGGTGTCATCATACGGCAGTTCTGCTTTTAAAACCTTGTTTGCCCTTATCATGAATTCTTCGGTCATTTCAGATTCATTTAAAGAATTTTCCCAGAATACTACACTGGGATGGTTTCTATCCCTGCGCACCATATCTTTTATATCCTGAATGGCATTTTCCACAAATTCTCCTTCTTCATAATACTGCCATCCTGGAATTGCATTCATCACGAGCAATCCCAGTTCATCACAAGCCTCCAGGAATGCTGTAGCGTGAGGGTAATGAGATAAACGGACAAAATCAAATCCGGCTTGTTTTATTTTATAAGCATCCCGGTATTGTGCTTCGTCAGAAATTGCATATCCCACGTATGGATACTCCTGGTGACGGTTGGTCCCGTTCACAAAGAATTTTTCTCCGTTGAGGTAAAATGCATCTTCCGTTAATCGAATATCCCTGATTCCTGTTCGAAGCTGCCTGGAATCAATTACCAATCCGTCAGAAATTATTTCCACATTCAAATTGTAGAGATCGGGATTATAGGTAGACCATAAAAACGGATTCTCAATAACCACTTCTTCTGTAACAGAAACATCATCTCCCGCAGCTATGAAAACATCGCGAGAAAAGAACCTGAATTTCTCTCCTGTTCTGTCTGAAAACGTTAATCGCACGCTTACCAGTTGCCTAACATCAGATTCATTTTTGATATGAGTCTGTACAAATCCGGTTGCATATTGTTCATTTGCCTTATCGAAATGCACCAGTATACCGCCCCCATTAACCTCATCTGCATGAACCGCATCGGTTATGTAAACAGGATTCGTTTTAATCAGGTGAACATTCCTGTAGATACCACCGTAAAGATTAAAGTCAAGCATATCCAGTGTTTTTCCGGGAGGAATCGTCGTGTCATCTAAATTGATAACCTCTACCTCAATTATGTTCTCCTGACCTTCTTTAAGAAAAGGTGTAGCATCTACAGTAAAGGGTAAATATCCGCCTTTATGAGTGGTCACCAGAGAATCATTAACAGATACCCGTGCCTCCTGCATGACCCCTTCAAAGTGAAAGAACCATTTTTTGTCTCCAAGTAATTCTACAGGAAAGCTTTTTCTGTATACAGAAGTTCCCTGCCATTGATCATTCACCACCAAAGGCTCGATCCTCACCGTATGAGGAATATTTACAATTTCCCAATTAGACCCTTCCAACGCAGATCCTGTAAGCCTTTGAAATTGCCAGTCGTTGCCAAAGTTTTCTGTAACTCGTGGACTAACAGCGATATCATTCTCGTGGCTGGAAATCTGGTTAATGGAGTTGCAGGAAGTAAAAGCTGCAATTGCAACAAACAGAATGTAAAACAGATTGAATTTAATTTTCATAAAAGGTTTAATTATACATCACAGATCCTGATAGCTTCTTCCAGGGAATTAAATTTATTTTCGGCAGTAGGTACAAACTCCTGTGCTACATATCCATCAAAGCCGGTTTCAACAATGGCTTTCATGATAGCAGGATAAAATAATTCCTGGGTTTCATCAATTTCATTTCTTCCGGGGACGCCTGCTGTATGATAGTGATTAATGTAAGGATGGTATTTTCTTATGGTCGCAATCACATCTCCTTCCATAACCTGCATATGGTAGATATCGTATAAGAGTTTAAAATTATCTCTCCCCGTTTCCTTAGCCAAAGCCACTCCCCATTCAGTATGATCGCACATGTAATCTGGATGATTTACTTTGCTGTTTAGTAATTCCATCACCAGCACCACGTTCCTTTCTTTTGCATAATCCAGCAACGGAATAAGCCCTTCTGCACAGTTCTTTATACCTGTTTCTTCATCCATTCCACGACGGTTTCCGGAGAAACAAATCACATTTTTAATCCCCTGTTTTGAAGCTTTTTCAATAAGTTCTTTATATTTTTTCTGAAGCTCTTTATGATTTTCAGGATCATTAAATCCGTGTTCAATGCTGGCAAAATCATCTGTAGCCATAGAGCATTTCAGACCGTGTTTTTCTACGGTATCCCACTCCGAAGGGCGAAGAAGGTCAATTGCCTTTATACCTATTGCAGCACAATCGGCAGCCAGTTTATCCAATGGCACGTCCGGGAACGTCCAGCGACATACAGAATGATTGATGTTGTTTTTTGGCCTGTCTGATTTTTTTTCTTCTGAAAATTCAGGTACAGAAAACGAACTCAGTACGCTTCCAAAACCAATTGCTCCTGTTCCCAGTGCAATATTTTTTAAGGCCTGTCGCCTGTTGAATGTGTTCTTCATCTTTATATTTTAGTAAACTAATAATTATTACGATCAAAAAAATCAAAAGCCGGCAATGCTTTTGAAGTTTCAGCATCAAAAAAGGTAGCATTGTCCCAATGTGATCCCTGTCCCCAAAGGGTATTGCAGTTGGTAGAAATCCATGCCGGCTCCCAGTATATCAATCCTTCGGCCCCACCTTCATCCAGTTTTTTCACGAGATCTATGAGGTATTGCCGCTGCCCTTCAGGAGAGGCTTCATAATCCGGAATCAAAGCATTTTGCCCAATGTTATTATTTGCACTATCTGCATCTTCCAGGGTGTGCGGGTATGCTGTTTCCACCACCATCACTCTTTTCCCATAAGTTTGTTTCAATTCCTGAACAGCACCGGAAACCTCTTCCAGACCATAATTGGACCATACAGGATAATAGGATATCCCAATCCAGTCATACGCTTTAAGTCCATTTTCTTCGGCTGCTTCAAACCACCACAAGGCATTTTCAGGTTGGGCAATGTGCAGCATGGTTTCAATTTCGATGTTGTGATCACCGGAAAAGTCATCCACTGCTTTTAATCCGGAGTTGATCAACTGAATGTTCCGTTCCCAGTTGATGGGCCAGGTAGCCACTCCAGGAGCCAGGATCTCGCTGTTGATCTCATTCCCTACCTGAACAATTTCAGGCAATAAATCCTCCTCCAGAAGCCTGAAAAGAGTTGAATAGGTATAGTTGTAAAGAGAATCTGCAAGTATTTCTGTATCTTCAATATGGTTCCATGCTTCAGGAATTACCTGATTCTCTGGATCTGCCCAGGTATCGGAATAGTGAAAATCAAGCAGAACCTCCATATTTTGAAGTTTTGCTCTCTCTATTGTCTTCCTAACATCCTCGAAGTCAGAATAATTTGTCCATTGAGGATCATGCCACAGGCGTACCCTTACCAGATTGGCTCCCGCCTCTTTAAATAGAACGAAGGGATCTGCTTCCTCTCCAGCTGCGTTGTTGTAGACCCCACCACAATCTTCCATTTCATTTACATAGGAAAGATCTGCACCAAAATATGTAACCGAAATCTCGGTATCGTCCTCCTCATCATCTGGATCTACAGGAACTTCAGGAGTATCAATAACTTCAGCATCATCTTCCCTGCATCCTGAAACTGAAAATATCAGTAGTGCAAACAAGCACACTATAAAAGAAAGTCGTTTCATATAATGAAAATAATTAAACGTAAAAATTACTATTATTTTTTAGGAAACAAATAATTCCATTAATTATTTTAATAAAACTTTTGCGCTGTTATGTTCATCTGGAGTTTTTCAGGAAATCTCAAAATTGTATCCGGACTTCAATAACTCCTGATACCTTTTATTGTCAAATTTATAAAGAAAAGCACCACGACGGGATGTGGTTTTATCCTTTTCATCTAACTTGATCAGAACGTTCAAAGAGAGTACCTTCTTCCGGAAGTTTCTGGAGTCCAGCTCCTTTTGATAAATAGCCTCGTATAAGCGCTGCAACTGCGGAATTGTAAATTTCTCCGGCAGTAGTTCAAACCCTATAGGTTTATACCTGGCTTTTCGTCTGATTCTGGCCAGCGCGTCCTGTACCATCTGGTTATGGTCGAGTACAAGATCTGGAACTTCACTGATATCATGCCAATGGGCTCCATGTTTTTCTACCAGCTCCTTATCGTAGTCATTGATCCTAATCAAAGCATACTGCCCTATTGAAACACATCGAAATCCCGGATCTCTGTCGGCATTTCCGTAGGTTTTCAGCTCTTCCATAAAAACGTTCTCCAGACCGGTGATCTCTTTCAGCACCCGCTGTGCCGCCTCTTCAACATCCTCGTTGAGCTTAACGAAGCTCCCAATCAGAGACCATTCTCCCAACAATGGTTTTACTCGTCTTTTAAAAATCAATAATTTAAGATTTCCAGAGTCAAAACCAAAAATGATACAATCTGTCGCGACGTACATTCTTTCTTTCGGAACATATAAATCTTCTGTAAAATCTACCATTTGCGGGATATATGATTTGAAGTGTTAAATATAAAGAAACATTATATTTTTGGGAAATTTAAGATTAATGTATAATTTACGTTTATTATATTTGAAGAATTAAAATTTTTATCTTTTGAGAAATAATTCCATATCTCCACAAACCCAAATGCTGAACGATTTTACCAGTGAACTTTCTGTCTCCTCCCCCGGAAGGATCAATCTTATAGGAGAACACACAGATTATAATAATGGCTTTGTATTACCAACGGCAATAGACCGGAAGATTTATTTTGAATTCCGGAAAAATAACTACAGTAATAAATGCCGTATCTACAGTGAAACTTTTAAAACCTATACGGAATTTGATCCGCAGGATCTTTCAAAAAGTGAAGCTTCCTGGAAAAATTATATTTTCGGAGTAGTCGATGAAATTCAGAAGAGAGGAAAAACAATTGACGGATTTGACTGTATCATCAAAAGTGAACTTCCCATTGGAGCAGGAATCAGTTCTTCCGCAGCACTGGAATGCGGACTCGCTACGGGGCTGAATGAACTTTTCTCCCTTGGCCTTGAACCACTGGAACTGGTTAAATTATCTCAAAGTGCTGAAAACAACTTTGTAGGATCCAACTGCGGAATAATGGATCAGTATGCATCTGTAATGAGCAAAAAAGGACATCTGATCCTATTAGATTGCAAGTCGCTGAAAGCCGAATTTATTCCGGCAGATTTTAAAAACTGTAAGATCTTACTGCTGAATACCAATGTAGAACACAATCTTGCTGAAGGAGAATACAATACCCGCCGAAGGGAATGCGAAGAAGCAGTAAAAATTATTCAAAAAAGCTATCCCGAAGTTCACTCTTTACGAGATGTAAACTTTGAGATACTAGAAAAGACCAAGCATGAGCTTCCGGAAAAAAATTACCAGCGCAGTTTTTATGTACTAAAAGAAAATGAAAGGGTCATAAAAGCAACAGAAGCTATAAAATCAGGAAATATAGAGGTATTCGGAAAATTAATGTATCAGTCTCATGAAGGTTTACAACATCATTATGAGGTAAGTTGTGCTGAACTTGATTTCCTGGTGGACCATTCCCGGAATAAGGAATTTATTTATGGCTCCCGAATGATGGGTGGTGGTTTTGGAGGTTGCACCATTAATATCATTGAAGAAAATGAAATTTCCGGCTATGTACAGGAGGTTTCAAAAGCTTACAAAGAAAAGTTCAATATTGAATTAGATGCAATTACCGTCGTTCCCAGCGAAGGCACGATCGTGGAAGAAAAGAAATGAAAGGCCTGAATTTTCTATAAAAAAAGAGTTAAATTTCCAATATAATTTAAAATAATGAGCGAAGATATTAATAGTATTCCGCATAGAAGATATAACATCTTAACCGGCGAATGGATCCTGGTTTCTCCTCACCGAACTAAACGTCCCTGGCAGGGAAAAACTGAAAAAAGCGGTGCAGTTGAAAGGGAAACTTATGATCCTTCCTGTTATCTATGCCCCGGAAATACTCGCTCGAGCGGAGAAAAAAATCCTGAATATAAAGAACCTTTTAGCTTTGTAAATGATTTTTCTGCTCTGTTACCGGATAGTCCAAAAGTTGAAAAACACGACGGACTGCTCATTGCAGAAACCGAAAAAGGTATATGTAAAGTAGTATGTTTTTCTCCCGATCATTCCCTGACCCTCCCACTTATGGAAGTGGAAGAGATCACCAAAGTGGTGCAAATGTGGAAAAAAGAATATAAAGAACTGGGGGAAACAGAAGATATTAATTATGTCCAGATCTTCGAGAATAAAGGAGCAATCATGGGCTGTAGCAATCCGCATCCTCATGGACAGATTTGGTCACAGCTTTCTATCCCTACAGAAATCCAAAAGAAAACAAAACATCTTAAAGATTACTGGGAGAAGAATAAAACCAGCATGCTGTCAAAATATCTGGAACAGGAGCTGGAACTAAAGGAAAGAATCCTTCTTGAGAATGAACATTTTGTGGCCCTTATTCCTTATTGGGCCGTTTGGCCTTATGAAGTAATGATCCTGCCAAAAAAGCATTATCAGCATATCGGCCAGTTAAATGCGGAAGAGGAAAAAGCTTTTGCAGAGATTATCAAGAAACAAACCATCATGTATGACAACCTGTTTGGAACTTCCTTTCCTTATTCTTCAGGAATTCACCAAGCTCCAACAGATGGAAAAGAGTATCCGGAATGGCATTTCCACATGTCTTTTTATCCGCCGTTATTACGTTCTGCCACCGTCAAAAAATTTATGGTAGGATATGAGATGTTTGCAGGTCCACAAAGGGATATTACTGCAGAACAGGCCGCGGATACCTTGCGACAGCTTCCTGAAACGCATTACAGCAAATCATAAATATCACGGTTATGGAACGTAAAACAACCTTAAAAGAGCTCGCAAAGATCCTGAATGTGTCAATTTCAACGGTATCAAAAGCGCTGAATGACAGTTCCGAAATCAACCCTGATACAAAAGCAAGGGTCAAAGAAGTTGCACTGGCCAACAACTATGTTCCCAATGAACTGGCCCAAAGCCTGAAGGGCAAAAAGACGAAGACTTTAGGGGTGATAATTCCTGAAGTCCTTTCCCAGTTTTTTGCCAAAAGCCTCCATGGTATCGAAACGATGGCCAGCAGCCTTGGCTACAAGATCATTATTTGTATTTCCAACGAATCGGTTCAAAAGGAAACCGAAAGCCTTAACATTCTAGTAAATACCAATGTTGACGGCATTATTATGTCGTTAGCGAGAGAAACGCAGGCTACAGAAAGTTATGACCATTTTAAAAAGGTATTTGACTACGGAATTCCAATCGTTTTATTTGACAGGGTTTCAGATACCCTGGTTTGTGATAAAATTACTGTAAATGACAGGGAGATCACTCACAAAGCCGCCATGGAACTCCATAATTCAGGTTGTAAAAATATCATTTACCTCTCCACCATTTATGATACCAGTGTAGATAAGCAAAGACAAATAGGCTATACTTCAGCAATGAAAGAGTTAAGGTCAAAGCCCGAGATTCTTCACATCAAAGACTATACTTACTTTGAAGAAAACCTGCTGAAAGTTCTAAAAAAGTCTAACGTTGATGGAATTGTGGCAGCCGATGAACTTTCGGCAATTTCTGCCATGAAAACGGCGCTGAATCACGGCTACAGGATTCCGGAAGATTTATCGGTCATTGGGTTTACAAACGGAGTGCTGGGCGAAAATTTTATTCCTTCCCTTACCACAGTGGAACAATACGCCGAAGAACAGGGTCGCACTGCAGTAGAGCTAATTATTGGTCGTATTCAGAAAACGATTGCGGCAGAGCCTGTCCACAGGATTATCAAGACTTCCATCCTTCACCGTAATTCTACCCGACAATCTCTTGCCCTTCAGAAGTAATACTCCGAAAGTTTTAAAAGTGGTCCGCGGGAAATTTCAGAAGATATATAAAACCGTTCCTTTGTTAAATAAAAAAGCAGCCATAAAGACTGCTTTTTGATATCATTTGAATCATTCCTAGCGGAACATTCTACTACCAGAATAAGGCATATAGCATTGCAACTATAAGGACAATTGCAACACTTCCAATATTAAATGCCGGTGTGGTTTTAAACAGGTCTTTAGTGATAACAATAGATTTCTCCTGATTTTTACCTTTTCCTTCAATAAGGCTAATCACTACCATAATAAGCATGGTCAACACCCAGGTGATCATCATTTGATGCATGAACGGAATCTCCACAAATAACGGACTATCTACCCAGCCCTGCGGACCGACTTTGAAATACAATGCAATTGGTATGGAAGCTAAAACCCCCCATATAGCAGAGGAATTGGTGGTTTTTCTCCAGAAAAGCCCCAGAATGAATACCGCCAGAATTCCCGGACTCACAATTCCGGTATATTCCTGGATATACTGAAATACCTGACCAAGATTTCTCAACTGCGGAGCAAGTAAAACGGCAATAACCAGTGCTACCGTAGCAGAAATTCGTCCTACTTTCACCAAACCTTTTTCTGAATTTCCTTTTTGAAGGTATGGTTTATAAATATCCATGGTAAAAATAGTCGCGGTAGAGTTTAGCATCGATGCGATAGAAGACACAATAGCGGCTGCCAGAGCTGCCAGAATCAATCCTTTTACACCTGTTGGTATGAATTCTTTGATTAACCACGGGAAAGCGTTGTCATTGATAATCCTGCCTCCTTCGGCAATGAAAGAAGGATCTGTTGCAGCCTGAGTGATATTTCCATCTACATCGGTATTCAGCACAAAAGCGATGATCCCAGGAATTACCACGATCAACGGAATGATCAACTTTAAAAATCCGGCAAGAATGATCCCTTTTTGAGATTCCTGTAGACTTTTTGCAGCTAGTGTCCGCTGAATGATATATTGATTAAACCCCCAGTAATAAAGGTTGGCAACCCACATTCCTCCTATTAGAACCGCCAGCCCAGGTAGATCCCACCAGGCATCTGCTCCGTTGGGCGTCATTAATTCCCCTTTTTCGAGGATCATGGAAAATTTCCCGGGAACTACCTCGTAGATATGAACCAGTCCGGAAATAATTCCTCCATCTTCAGAAACGTAGGTAAGAGCAATAAAAGTGGTTATAAGACCACCTACTATAAGAAGTACCACCTGTACCACATCTGTCCATGCTACTGCCGAAAGTCCGCCGTAAAGCGAATATGCCGCTGCAAACAGCGCCAGCCCTACAATGGAGTACATAAAGAGGGAACCATCCCCACCACCAATAATAGTATCTAAAGCGGTTGCTCCTAAATATAATACTGAGGTTAAGTTTACGAAAATAAATAAGGCAATCCAGAAAACCGCCAAAATGGTTTTTAGATTGGTCCCATACCTCACTTCAATAAACTCCGGAATGGTATACAATCCTTTTTCAATAAAAACCGGGAGGAAATATTTCCCTACGATAATCAGGGTAATAGCCGCCATCCATTCGTAAGAGGCAATTGCCAGCCCAATCGCAAAGCCGGACCCGGACATCCCGATAAACTGTTCTGCCGAAATATTCGCGGCAATCAGGGAAGTACCAATGGCCCACCAGGGCAGTGATTTACTGGCAAGAAAATAATCTTCAGATGTTTCTCCCTTTCCGCGGGAAACCCATAATCCAATTCCGATGATCATTAATGCGTAGGTCGCAAAAATAAAAATGTCCCAAAATCCAAATTCCATAACTAGAAGCTAATTTAATCTATGAATACTAACATCCTGATCTTCAGAAGTAAAGTCAGAACAGCTTTAAAATCGGTATAGCAAGAAATTATCTGATTCAGAACCAGAAAAGATTTCTTAAAACTTTGCTAAATATAAATAAAAAATAATATAAACGTATTCCTTACGCTTATAACTTTCTGCAGAAAAAAATCTTTAATTTTTTTCTTCAGCTATCCAGTCATTCACCTTCTCTTCCAGCAAATTCAAAGGAAGAGCACCGTCAAGTAATATCACATCATGAAATTTCCTGATGTCGAAATCATCTCCCAGCTCTTTCTTTGCTTTCTCCCTTAATTCCAGGATTTTATTCATCCCCACCTTATAAGCCGTAGCCTGTCCAGGCATAACGATATGCCGCTCAACCATTTTTACTGCATCACTTTCGGCATTGGGTGAATTCTTTGTGTAGTATTCAATCGCTTCTTCACGGGTCCATTTCCTGGCATGAATCCCGGTATCAACTACCAGTCTTATGGAACGCCAAAGTTCCATGGCCAGCCTTCCAAAATCTGAATAAGGATCTTCATAAAACCCGATTTCCTTTGGCAATATTTCACTGTAGAGTCCCCAGCCCTCCACATAAGCAGTGTAAAAACTCATTTTTCGAAACATGGGAATATCTTCCAGTTCCTGGCTAATGGCAATTTGCATGTGGTGCCCGGGAATCCCTTCGTGATACGCCAGTGCTTCCATTTGATAGGTAGGCATGGCTTCCATGTCGTACAAATTGGCATAATAAATACCCGGCCTTGTTCCATCTATCGCAGGTGCGGAATAAAAAGCTTTTCCGGCGCTTTTTTCCCTGAAAGGTTCCACTGCTTTGACCTGTATATCGGCTTCAGGTAAAGTCAGGAATAATTCCTCCAACCGGTCTTTCATGGTATTAATTAATCCCGTGGCCTCTGTAAGATATTTTTCTTTTCCTTCCGGAGTATTTTTATAATAGAATTGTTCATCGGTACGCATAAAATGGAAAAAATCCTGCAGGGATCCTTCAAATTCCACTTCTTCCATAATGGCTTCCATTTCTCTGTGGATCCTGGCAACTTCACTTAACCCTAATTCATGGATCTCGTCTGCAGTAAGATCTGTGGTAGTGATCCTTTTTAGAGCATTATTATAAAATGCTTTTCCCTTGGGGAATTTCCATGCTCCGGCTTCATTGGTCGCACGCTGGCGTTGATCTTCAAGGGCGGCAATGATAATTTCATAAGCCGGTTGCACAGAGTTGATCATTACCTCCTGAGCCCTGTTCATAAGCGCATCCTTCTCTTCGGAAGAAATATCAAGGTCTTCTACTTTTTGCTTGAAATCTACCAGCAAAGCACTGGCATCGGTTGATTTCTGAAATGGTTTTCCGGTAATCACATTTCGGGAGGCTTCTATCGTATGATCATAGACAAATTTGGGCGGCATGATCTGGTTAAATTCCCTTAGCTGCATTGCTTCTGCCACATCTTTAAACAGTGCCGGAAGCTTTTCCATTCTCGCTATGTAGGCTTTTGCATCGGAAACCGAATCGATCCTGTGCATATTGATCAAAAATGCTGGAATTTCTGCATGTACGCCAAACATTTGATTTACGGGATAATTATAAAACCGGAAATCATAATCTTCAATTTCATTTTCTAATTTTTGTCGGTAAAGCTTATAACTCAAAGCATCCTGCTCATTCAGCAGGCCTGCATTTACCGAATCTTTTAAAAATGATAATCTTTTTTTAGCTTTTTCAAGCTCTTTTGCATGCCGCAGGTGAGAAAAACTATCCCAGCTGTCATAACTGGTTTTTATTCCCAGTCTTGTCTGCAACATGGGCGAATCTTCCAGGTCCCGTTGAAATTCATGTTCAAAAAAAGATGTCAGCTTTTCAGATTCTGAAGCAGCATCTGCTGAAGATGGCGTATTTTCTTCAGAATTTTTACAACCGATAACACTAAAAGCAAGAAAAATTATATAAAAGGTTAAATGAAAAATCTTTTTCATAGAAGAAATGATGTTAAAAAGAAATGCGGAGACATTTTCAGTAGGTGAAATTAAGAAAAAAACACGCAGCAGCATTTACTTCACTTCTTAAATAAATGAAATACATGTTTTTTTCTATAGATCATCATAATTATTCCAGTACAGTAAATTCTATTTCGGAATCATGAAAGACCTTATGGGTCTGCTTCTGAAAATCTTTCTCTTCTGCTTCAAATATATTATCCACATAAGTCTGCGGATTAAGGTCGATCAATGGGAACCAGGTGCTCTGAACCTGAATTTGTAGTTTATGGCCCTTTTTGAACGTATGATGCACATCCTGAAGTTTAATATTCACAGCTGTTTTTTCATTCGGTACAAATGGTTCCGGTTCAGAAAAGCTATTTCTGAATCTTCCTCTCATCACCTCACTGCGCACCATCATGTGGTAATTGCTCATTTTAAGATGGTCCTGGGTTTCTTCAAAATCTTCGGCATCGGGAGGATATACATCCACAATTTTCACTACCCAGTCTGCCGCAGTTCCGGTAGTTGCAACCTGTAGCTTTGCCAAAACTTCTCCAGACAGGGTAATATCTTCCTTTAAAACTTCCGTTTCATATACCAACACATCAGGTCGACGGGCAGCAAACCGTTGGTCATCGGTCATGTATTTTCTCGGAGTAAAAACCATTTTGACGTCTTCAGAATAAGGAACCGGCTTCTTAGGATCACTTACAAATTCTTCTGCTTCCGTCCCGGCTTCTTCTGCTAGCTCCTGATCATCATTCAGGAAAAAGGATCTTTTTGTAGTTTCTTTGGGAGGCCATGCTTCATAAGACTTCCAGGTTCTAAGACCTGTATCGTACATATAAGCTTCGGGTAAGCCTACAGATTTATCTCCGCTCCCCTTCAGAAATTGATTGAAAAACTTTGTTTCCACATCCTGCTGAAAATGTTCAGAAAGATTATCTCCAAAATACACATTGCCTACAGCCTGCCGCTCATTTTGCCGCGCCCAGTCCCCATGGCTCCAGGGTCCCATAACCAGCATACTGTAATTGTTGCCAGACTTTTCAATGGCTTTATAAGTCTCAAATGGGCCGTATAGATCCTCGGCATCAAATAATCCACCCACTACCATTACCGCTGGTTCCACATTATCCAAATGCTGAATAATTCCTCTTTTTTGCCAGAAATCATCATAATTGGGATGTTCCTTGAGCTGCTGCCAGAAAACATTGTCTTCCCCGTAATACTTATCGAGATTACTCAATGGACCTGCATCCAGAAAAAACTGATATTGATCCTGGGTCCCCAGTTCGGGTAAAGTATACCAGGCTTCGGTGGTTGGCTCCTCTTTTTCATATCCAAATAGTGCCGTGGCTCTCCAGTAACTCAATAAATAAGCTCCATTGTGGTGAAAGTCGTCAAAGAAAAAATCTCCGATGGGTGCCTGTGGTGATACTGCCTTAAGCGCAGGATGTGAGCTTAGCAAAGAATAGGTAGAGTAAAATCCGGGGTAGGAAATTCCCCATACTCCTACTCTTCCGTTATTGTTTTCTACATTATTCACCAGCCATTCGATCGTATCGTATGTATCACTGGCCTCATCTACTTCTTTTCCAGATTTATCCGGATTGAATGGCCGCATATTATCGTAAGTACCTTCACTCATCCATCTCCCGCGTACATCCTGATAAACTATAATATTACCTTCCTTCATCAGGTATTCATTGGGACCAATTTTTGACCGAAACTGGTCTTCGCCGTATGGTCTGGAACTATAGGGCGTGCGGGACATGATCAGGGGATATTCCCTGGAAGTGTCTTTGGGAGAGTAAATAGTTGTGTGAAGCTTTATGCCATCACGCATGGTGATTTCCACTTCCTGCTTGGTATAATGTTCTGAAACATCATAATCTAAGGTTGTTTGTGGAAATACAGATACAGCTGTTAAAAAACAGATGAAGAAAAACGTTTTTCTGAATATTTTCATACCGTGGATTTGTTTAAAAATCCCTAAAGATAGAAATTCCCGCAAAAAGCGCCACTAAAAGATTCCGTTCAGTTACTCCGAGAAATTAGTTAGTCCTGTTTCAAGCCACGCAGCGTATTCTTCTGCATTGGGAGTATATCCTACCGGTTCGCTCAAAAGATTCATTTCACTATCGAGCAACACGTAATAAGGCTGAGAATTATTCCTGAAATTCAGGGTTTGAAAAGTCGCCCATTTATCACCAACGGTTTCAATCTTTTTGATCCCTCCGGAAGGTCTCTGGTAGTTAAACTGATCTTTTTCTGAAAGTTCTTCCCGGTCATCCACATAAAGGGAAATTAGAATGTATTCATCCCTAATGGTTTCAAAAACTTCGGGATCACTCCACACCTGTTCTTCCATTTTTCTACAATTAACACAGGTAAATCCGGTGAAATCGAGTAAGATCGGCTTATTCTGGGCTTCGGCTGCCGCCACTCCTTCATCAAAATCTTTATAAGCTTTTAGCCCCAATGGACCTTCGGTATCTTTTTCATAGACACTATAGTACAATGGTGGTGGAAATCCGCTTAACAATCTCAGGTTCGCATAGCTGGTATTGGTAACCCCCGGGATCAAATAAACCACAAAAGCGAGCGTAATTATTCCGAAGAAAAGTCGCCCTTTATTCAGCCTGGTTTTAGGTCCATCGTGGGGAAAACGGATTATTCCGAATAAATAAAGGATCATGGCAATACCGATTGCAATCCATATTCCAATAAAGATTTCCCTTTTAAGAAGATCCCAATGTTGAACCAGATCTGCATTTGAAAGGAATTTGAAAGCAAGCGCCAGTTCAATAAATCCAAGCACCACTTTTACCGTATTCAACCATCCACCACTTTTGGGAAGGGAATTAAGCCAGTTTGGGAAAAGCGCAAACAGGGCAAACGGAAGCGCCAGTGCGAGTCCAAATCCCCCCATACCGAACGACAGCTGCGTTGCACCCCCGTCGCTCGTCAAAGAGCCTCCCAGCAAAGAGCCAAGAATTGGTCCGGTACAGGAAAACGAGACGATTGCCAAGGTCAACGCCATAAAAAAGATCCCGATCAAACCTCCAAAACTGGAAGCCTTATCATCCATTTTACTGCTCCAGGAATTAGGCAATGTAATTTCATAATACCCAAAAAAGGAAAATGCAAATACGATGAAAATGACAAAAAAGATAAGGTTTAATGTGGCATTGGAAGATATGTTATTGAGGATCTCTGGATTCACAGAGTCCAGCAAATGGAACGGCAAACTAAGTAAAAGATAGATCAAAAAGATAAAAATGCCATACATGATAGCATTAATCAACCCTCTTTTGGCGTTCTTGGCACCCTTGGTAAAAAAAGAGACCGTCAAAGGGATCATCGGGAAAACACAAGGTGTTAGCAAGGCGATCAATCCTCCTACAAAGCCAAGAAAAAAGATATTCCAGTAACCACTTTCCTCCTCTTTTTCTATCTCATAATTGGATGTTCCCTGTAGATTGATATTCAGATTTTTTGTCAACTCAAGGTCTTTACCGGCTACTTCAAGATCTGCAAAACCTTCGGTAACTTCATTGCCCGCCAGGGAAAAAGTAAATCTCTCTGTTTCGGGTGGAAGACATTTTTCATCATCACACACAGAAAAATAAACTTCAGCGGTTATTTCCATTTCAGAATCTACAGGATTCAAGACTTTTATTTTCTGTCGAAAAGTAGCTTCATCTTCAAAATATGTAATATTGGCTTCAAAGACCTGATCGAAATAAGGCTCGGAGTCAGGCTCTTCGGTTTCTCCAATCAGTTCATAAGTATCTGAAGAGGTGTTATAGGTGAACTCTGTAGGAATTGGTGCAATTTCAATATCGGCCTCCTCCTGCGAATATAAGTGCCAGCCCGGCTCTAGAGTGGCTTTAAAAACAAGCTCGTAGATACTGTCGTTTTCTTTTTCCATCGAAGCCTCCCACTCAATAGGATTCTCAATACTGGAATTTCCAAAATTTTCATTATCAAAAATCTGTGCAGAAGCAGTAAAAAAAGAAATGCCAAAAAAGGCAAAAAACAGTAATAATCTCATGGTGTGTAGGTTATTTTTAAAATTTTGGAAGTAGATTGATCCACGGCAAATCGTGCATCTGCCCGGTGGCCAATTACCCAAACAACTTTATCATTTGAGGATAAAATCCGGCTGTTTTCCTTCTGGGGCAAAGATAATTTATTGTCCTTGAAAAATTTGCTCAGCTTCTTCTTACCCTCCATCCCAAACGGATAAAAATAGTCGCCTTTTTGCCACTTTCTTACAATCAATGGAAAATCCAGCTTGTTTTTATCTACAAATATTTCGTTTTGATTTGCTTCGGAAATTGTTTCAACCGTTTCCAGGTGAAAAGTTCCCACCGGAAGCATTAAAACCGCCTCTTCTTCTGAAATTTCAAACTTAAAATTATCTTCTTCTGAAGGAATCGTGGTAAGAAGCAGTTTTTCCCTGTCTTTTACTAATCGATGTGTTTTTGAATAAACAATCTTTCCTGCCTGGGCGTCTAAAAGGTGCAGGACATCATTCCATTCTGTAAACCCAAAAGGTTTGAAAAGCTCGTATAAAATGGCTTTTGTATTGGGGATAGTTTTGAGTAGTTTAATATTAAAGCTGTAGCCATCCTGGTTTTTTTTCGCAATTTTAGGGAAAATGGCAGAAATATAATCTTCTACCAATAAGGCACTTTCCTTCAGGTGTTGCTGCGTCTTCTTAAAACTCTGCAGCAGCTGCGGATTCAATTCTTCCAGCCCTGGAATGATCTCATGGCGAATCCTATTCCGAAGGTATTTTGTGGACAAATTACTACTGTCTTCTCTCCATTTAAGATGATTTTTATGGGCATAATCCTCAATTTCCTTTCTGGAAAAAGGAAGTAAAGGCCGTAAAATTCCGTCATTTGATTCCGGGATTCCGGTTAATCCGTCCAATCCGGTTCCCCTGATGAAGTTGATCATAAAAGTTTCCAGGTCATCATTGGAATGGTGAGCAGTAAGCAAATAATCAAACTTTAAATCTCTCTGTAGCTCCCCGAACCACTGATAGCGCAGATCCCGGGCCGCCATTTGCACCGAGGTTTTAGATTCTTCCGCGTAAGCTTCCGTATCGAAATGTTCTGTAAATACTTCCAGATCAAGCGCATCTGCAAATTCCTGAACAAACAGTTCATCGCCATCACTCTCTTCACCTCTAAGGTGAAAGTTACAATGCGCCAGGGAAATTCTCATGCCAGATTCTTTACACAAATGAGTCAGCACAACGCTGTCCACTCCCCCACTAATGGCAATTAATAATTTTGCTTTGTGAAGTGGCGGAAACTGCTCCCGAAGATGATTTTTAAAAGCCTCTAACATAGCCGGCAAATGTACGAAAAAAGGCTCTTGAAACCATGATCGACCAGGCGCTTTCGGGAGCTGATTTTAGTTCGATTCTTCCAGCTGTTTTTCTAAGACTTCCCGCATTGCCTTTGCTTTCAATAGGCATTCTTCATATTCTTTTTCGGGAATAGATCTGGAGGTAATTGCGCTTCCTACAGAGAAGGAAGCATATTTCGCTTCTTTATTATACAAAATACTTCTTATCACCACATTAAAATCGAAATCACTTTTCGGTGTAAAGTAACCAACTGCACCGCTGTATAAGCCTCTTTTAGATTCTTCAAGTTCCTCAATGATCTTCAAGGCAGAGATCTTTGGTGTACCCGTCATACTTCCCATTGGAAACGTGGATCTTAAAACTTCTACAGCCGGGATTCCTTCCGCGAGCTGCGATGTGACGGTGGAGATCATTTGATGTACCTGCCTGAAGGTATAAATCTTGCAGAGCTCCTCTACTTCCACCGATCCTTTTTTTCCGGTTTTTGAAAGATCATTTCTTACCAGGTCAACGATCATTACATTTTCAGATCGTTCTTTAGGATCGTTCCCAAGGTCTGTTATTAGTTGCTCATCTTCAGCAGCATTTTCTGCTCTTCTTGCTGTTCCTTTTATAGGCTGGGAAATGATCTTGTTGCCTTGCTTCTGAAGATACCTCTCGGGAGATGCGCAAAAAAGGTAGTGTTTTTCCAGTTTTAAAAATGCAGCAAACGGCGGATTCGAAATAGTGTTCAGGCTTTCAAAGGTTTGAAGCGGATCTAATGTTGCATTTTCCACAAAGAATTCCTGACAAAAATTAGCTTCATAAATATCACCCCGCTGAATGTGCCACAGCATTTTATTTACTTTCTCCAGATACGTTTTTCGGGAAAGCCTCGATTTTATCTGGGAATTTATGGATTGAATAATTTGCTTTTTCGATTCTGAGTTCTCAGTTTTTAGTTCTAGATTTTCAACACCTGTATAATTTTGAATTGTATCTTTATTCTCTTCTCTCTTGTCTAAATTCTCTCTGACCTCTAACCTCGCTCCTTTAATTTTTTCAATCACCTTCAAGTCCTCTTCCATCTCATCATCCACCATTCTTAAATACTGT
The DNA here is from genome assembly GCF_014651535.1 of Salinimicrobium marinum. Classification (GTDB taxonomy): domain Bacteria; phylum Bacteroidota; class Bacteroidia; order Flavobacteriales; family Flavobacteriaceae; genus Salinimicrobium; species Salinimicrobium marinum. The sequence continues at coordinate 29,086 of NZ_BMXB01000002.1, read as the reverse complement.
ATTTCAACCTCGTGACCCTTCAGTAGAAAGATCTTTTTAGGCTGAAAAAAATACATTTCAGGAAAATGGAGTCCATCGAAATTTTCAGAAGTGAGTTCTTCCGTGCCATTTTTAAGGTCGTAGGATAAATATCCGAAGATCCAGTCGGCGGTCAAGGTCTGGTATTCCAGAAGTTGATCGAAGGCATTGAGATAATCTGTTTTAATGGCTGTAAAAGCTTCCACTGCCAGAATCGCGTCATAGCCGGAATATTTGTCTTTATAGTTATTACTGTCCAGCCATACTATTTCCCCAAATTGCTGCGCCCACTGCAGCAGTTGCTCTTTAAATCGGGAAACATCCTTTACTTCTACCTTCTTTCCTGTTCTCAATTACTCATTAATTTCGTGAGAAAAACTGCTTACCACGTCTTTTATTCCCAATTCCTGGATTTCATTAATAATTAGATTCCTTTCTGAATCCACATTGTCATAAAACTGCGGAAAGCTGAAACTCTGAATAATCTCCCCACCAAATCGAGGAAATTGTTTTTTAACATACTCCAAAGCAGCAGCTCCTCCCCGTTCGCCAGGCGACGCACTCATCAACAGAATTTTCTTACCCGTTAAAAACTTTCTGTCAACCCGGGAGAGCCAGTCGATCACATTTTTGAAAAACCCCGACACGTTGGCATTATATTCATTTACTGAAATCACCAGCGCATCATTCTCCAGGATCTTTTCATATAGAAACTTTACATCCTGCGGAATCCCCTCTTTTTCAAGAACTATGCTGTAAAAAGGGATATTAAGCTCTCTTAGCTGCAGCACTTCCACCTTATGCTCCTGAAGCCGTTGGGTTACATTTAATATTAACTGATGGTTTATAGAAGTCGGGCTGTTGGAGCCAGAAAAGGCTAAGATGTTTTTCATTCGTGGAACATTTTTTTTCAAAAATACGAAACAGATGGGGATAAATGGCACATATCTTCCTTCTGGCCGGCTAATGCATTGTCCTGCCAAAAATTAAAGTTTACCTTTGCAAAAAATATGACAGCGTGACTTTTCAGGAATTAAATTTGAACACCCCTTTATTGAATGCATTGGAAGATTTAGGATTTTCCACCCCCACTCCCATTCAGGAGCAGGCTTTTTCCACCATCATGTCCGGAAGGGATGTTATTGGAATAGCACAAACCGGTACCGGTAAAACGCTGGCATATTCGCTTCCGGTTCTTAGAATGCTACCATATTCTGAGCAACAGAATCCACGCGTCCTTATTATTGTTCCTACCCGGGAACTGGTCGTCCAGGTGGTAGAAGAATTAGAAAAGCTTACCAAGTATATAAATGCCCGTATCCTTGGTGTTTATGGCGGTACCAATATTAATACCCAGAAACAACTGGTAGCCCAGGGACAGGACATTATAGTTGCTACTCCCGGAAGGCTGTATGATCTTACGATCAACAGGGATTTGCAATTAAAATCCATTCAGAAACTAATTATTGACGAAGTAGATGTGATGCTGGACCTGGGATTTAGATTTCAGCTAAACAACATCATGGAACTTTTACCTCAAAACAGGCAAAATATCATGTTCTCTGCGACCATGACCGAGGAAGTAGAGCAGCTAATACAAACAAACTTCCGGCAACCTGAGAAGATTTCGGTAGCAGCCAGCGGTACTCCACTGGAAAACATAGAACAATCAGGCTATGAAGTTCCGAATTTTTACACCAAAATAAATCTGCTGAAATTACTTTTAAAGGACAAAGATCAATTTAATAAAGCGTTGATCTTTGCCGGAAATAAAAAGATGGCAGACAGGGTTTTTGAAAACCTGAACACGGCTTTCCCGGAGGAATGTACCATCATCCACTCCAATAAAACCCAGAATTACAGGTTAAGAAGTATCCGCCAGTTTGAGGATGGTTTTTGCCGCATCCTGGTCGCTACAGATGTGATGGCCCGCGGACTCGATATAGATGAAATAAGCCATGTCATCAATTTCGATACTCCAGATTATCCTGAAAACTACATGCACCGTATAGGAAGAACGGGAAGAGCTGAAAAGCAAGGATATTCTATTCTACTTACTACTCCCAATGAACAGGAAGGCCTCGGAAAGATCGAATCGCTCATGAAGATGGAAATTCCTAAAAAGACTCTTCCCGAAGAAGTAGAGATTTCTAAAGAATTAATTCCTGAAGAACAACCTAAAGGAATGGAGATAAATAATCCTTCAAAATTCACAGATGAAGATGCTCCCGGTCCCGCTTTTCATGAGAAGAAAGAAAAAAACAAAAAGGTAAATCTTGGAGGATCTTATAAAAGAGAGGTCAAAAAGAAATATAAGAAGCCAAAAACAAGGGGTGATAAAAATTACAATAAGAATAAGAGAAAGTAATTTTTGAAGCAACTCCATTGAACTCTCCTCTATTTTAAATCATTTTTACGGGAGAAAATCTTCTTTTTTAAAGGAAGCGTCTACCTCTAACTCAAAATATGTTCAAAATTTTTAAAACTATCTGTTATAAAATCAGATTTTTACTCACAAAGTAATGTTAACTCTAGATTAAAAGTGTTAAAGTCTATAACGCTAAAAACTTCTTTCAAAAATTAGTTTTCGAATTTAAAAATTGATTTCATCAGCATTACAAGGGCGTTAAGCTGACTATAGGTTAACGAACCTTCATCTTTTAAAAATTTTCACCACATAACATATTGATGCTTAGAATAAAAGGGCAAAAAAATAAGTGAAAAATTAACTTTTTTATATTATTTTTAACTTATAGTTCCCCCTTTCAAGAGTTTTCGAGACCATTGTTGCGATTATTCGGACGACACTTTAACTAACCATCTATGAAAAGAAGTACTAGCTTAGTGCGTGAACAGTTCTTAAAAGATGCAGACCGGTCTTTTGGCAGTAGAAACCACCAGGAGGAACTACCTTTACTACTATTTGTCACAGATCCCGATTCTTTGGAGATTACTTTTTCTAATCTCGCAGCCAGAAATTATTTGGGTGTTGGAAAGGAAAATTTGGATTTCAGCAGGTTGATTCATCCTGATGATTATGAGGACTTTCTCCTTCACATACAATCTGTGAAGTGTCATGATGAAGAAGATATAAAAAATATCACTGTACGCATTAAACAAGGCTCCAGGATCATTAAAAAATTTCATTTCAGACATAGGCTATATGCTACAGAAAATGGAAAAAATCATGTAATGGGAGTTGCAAAAGAAATTCCGGTTTCCAGAAAAAAACAAAGAAATTCTATTGGTAATCCTCCTTTGGAAGAGGCACTTCAGAAGAGTTTGAAAAAAAACCGAAGCCTTCAGGAAAATCTTTCTGATGGATTTTGCACTGCAGATGTACTTTTCGACCTTCAGGATAAGCCGATAGATTGCATTATCCTGGAAGCGAACCCGACTTTTCAGGAACAGATCAATGCTTCTCATCTTCAGGAAAGAAGCATGAAGCAGCTTTTACATGGCTATGAAGATAAAATGTATGAAATCTTTGGAAAAGTTGCTATTGACCGTCAATCTATTCAGTTTGAAACATCCGGCCCGGGACAGTTACGATTTCACGTCAATGCTTTTCCATTTGGAGAAGACGAAGGTGGACAAATAGCCATACTTTTTAAAGATAGTACTCATCAAAAGCTTCTGACAGAGAAGTTGAAAAAAGAGTGTTCAGAAACTGTTCCGGAGACATCAGAAGATCAGGAAGATCATCAGCTGCTAAAAACCATTTTTGACAAAACTAGTATAGGAATTGCTGTTTTAAAGCCTGAATATTCTCCCGATGGAGATTTGAAAGATTTCCTTTATATGAAAGCGAATGACTTTATAAAGAATAAAATCGGCAAAAACATCATTGGAAACAGCTTTCTCAAATTAAATCCAAAAGCCACAGAAAACGGCGTATTTAGCATGATGAAGCGCAGCATGCTTAGTGGGATTTTTGAAGAACTTGAAATGAAGGAAACCCTAGGAGGTCAAAAAAGATGGTACAGAATTACTACAAGAAGAGAAAACGGATACATTATAACTTCTATGGAAGATATTTCGCGTAGAAAAATGAAATCTCTGCGCTTAAAGGAAAACGTGCAGTTCAAAAAACAAATTGCGAAAACCTCTCCGGATATCATTATGATCCTTAACCTTCAGGAAGAAAACGTACGTTACATCAACAGGGATATGGCCCCACATTCCGGAAGGAGGAAAAAAGAAATCGACGGAATGCCCTTATCTGGAATTCTTCCTCTTATTCACCCGCATGACCGCGAAAAAGCGCTGGATTTCCATTCCAAAATAACCAAAGCAAAAGACAAAGAGATACTGGATATTGAATTCCGGTTTAAAAGCAAAGAAGATCAATGGGAATGGTTCAATGGCCGGGGAAAGGTTTTTATGAGAAATAAGGAAAGTAAAGTATGTGAATACATACTCTTATTGCGAAACATTGAACAGCAAAAAAGAACTCAAAAAGCGCTTCTTAATGCCGAAAAACTTTCAATAAAAGGAGAAGTTGCTAGAACCTTGGCACACGAACTTAGAAATCCCATGGCCAGTATTGGGATGGCGGCAGATGTTCTTACCCAAAAACTGGCAGAACAGAAAAATGGCGACCTGGAAAACTATATTGGAATAATTAAAAGAAGTAATGGCATCCTTAATAAATTGGTAACAGATTTGCTGAACGCTTCGAATTACTCCCAGTTTCACCCCATTAAATGCTGTTTGGCTGCAACCCTTGAGAAGGCTTTAAAAGCTGCCGACGACAGGATTCATCTTGTAGGAATAAAGGTTAGCAAAAATTACAGCGGAACGTACAACATCCTGGGAGATCCCGAAAAATTAAAAATTGCCTTTTTAAACATCATTATTAATGCCAGCGAAGCCATGAATCCTAATCAGGGCGTTCTACATCTAAAAATAACCAGCAATTCCAAAGATCACATTCTTACAATTACCGATAATGGCTGTGGAATGGAAAAAACCCAAATTGACAAACTCTTTGATGCATTCTATACTCAGAAACCGCAGGGGGTGGGAATTGGGTTAAATTCAGTAAAAAGTATTCTGGAAGAGCATGACGCTAAAGTACTGGTAGATAGCGAACTTAATAAGGGTACGAGTTTTCACCTTACCTTTCACCGTTATGAAAGTTTTCAAAGAACTTAAACATCTTGTGAAATAAAAGAGTTTAATTATTATCTTCGACAACAAAAATTGAAGAGGTTTTCTGGTATGACTTTTTTGGCGAAAGCAGTATTTTTATTTAATAATCCAACTACAGAGCTATGGGCTTAGTGGACTCAATTGGAAATAGCTTCATGAAAATGAGGCTTGAAGGTTTGGATCAAACCATCAATAACCCACATGAAACCCAGCAGGAAGTTTTAAACGATTTGCTGCAAAAAGCCAAGAACACTGTATACGGGCGGGAGTACAGATTTGCCGATATTAAGAATTACCGCCAGTTTCAGGAGCAGGTCCCCGTAATAGATTATGAAGATCTAATGCCTTATATTTCAAGGCTTCTGCAGGGAGAACAGAATATGCTCTGGCCCACAAGGATTAGGTTTCTTGCAAAATCATCGGGAACTACCGGGGTGAAAAGTAAAGTTGTACCTGTTTCTTCTGAAGGTCTTCACCAGTGTCATTACCAGGGAGGCAGAGACATGCTGGCCCTTTATATTCGTAACTATCCCGATGCAAAACTATTCTCCGGAAAAAATTTGTCCATTGGCGGAAGTCAGGAGAGTAAACTAACCGGAAAGGATGAAGGTTTTTACACGGCAAACATCTCTGCAATAGTGATGAAAAATCTTCCTTTCTGGGCACAGTTTGGAAGAACCCCAGGCTTGGAGGTAACCATGATGAACAACTGGGAAGAGAAAATGAAAAAGATTGCGGCCATTACCAGTAAAGAAAAGGTAACCAGTCTTGCAGGATCTCCCATGTGGATGTTGTTATTACTTCAGCATATTATTAAAGAGGAAAAAATAGAATATATTCAGGATATCTGGCCCAATCTGGAAGTGTTTTTTCACGGTGCCGTTTCCTTTTTGCCTTACCGTCCATTGTTTGAAAAACTGGATAGAGATAAAAGTCTGCGGTATCTCGAAATTTATAATGCCACAGAAGGTTTTTTCGGATTGCAGGATCTACCAGATGATCCTTCTTTGTTGCTCATGCTCAACTACGGAATTTTCTATGAATTCATTCCTGAAAAAGATTACCTCAGCGAAAATCCCAGGGTTCTTCCGTTAAGTGAAGTGGAGTTAGGGAAAAAATATTCTATGGTAATTTCCACCAACTCCGGTTTGTGGCGATACAAAATTGGAGATACAGTAAAATTTACCAGTATCGCACCTTACAGGTTTATTATTAGTGGCAGAACCAAACATTGTATCAATATTTTTGGAGAGGATCTATTCACAGAACATGCAGAAAAAGCACTGGATGTGGTTTGCAAGAAAACAGGAGCTATCCTTAAAGATTACACTGCTGCACCTTTTTTCTATGAAACCCGTTCCAAGGGATATCACGAGTGGCTGGTAGAGTTTGTAAAGTCTCCTGAAGATCTCAAGGAGTTTGCAACTATTCTTGACAAAGAACTATCCGAGCTGAATGATGATTATGCACAAAAGCGCAGAAATGACACCGCAATTGGTCCTCCTGTCGTACGGGAAATGCCTTCCGGAACATTTTATGAATGGTTACGAAAGAACGGAAAACTGGGTGGACAGCATAAAATTCCGCGTCTTTCCAATAGCCGCGGACTTGTAGAAGAACTTATAGAGATTGGAAAAAATATTTCTCCGGAAGTCAAAAACAATTAAATCCCGCCAGCATTAAATTTTGTCAAAAAATTTCGGTAAAAGGAACAATGTCAAAATAATCCCAAAGCCTTGACGTGGTACACAGGAATTCGTAAATTCATAGTAAAATCATGATATGAAATACGTCCTGTACCATTCCAGTATCACCAATGACAGTTCTGCACTCGAAAAACTGAGAAAACATGCAGAAAATGGAGAAATTGTTGAAGAATTCTATGACGACCTCTCTTCTTCAGATTCACGTCCTGAACAACAAAAAGCGATCAAAAAATGCAGGGATTCCGGAGCAACTTTACTGATCTTTGATCTATCCACTATTGAAAACATGGAAAAAGAAGCTATTAATGATCTTCAGGTAAAACGCCTGAATTAATTTTAAGGTTGTTCTGCCAGGAGCTCGTCGAGAAGCTTCCGGAAAGAAGAAGAATTCCAGTCGGCTGCTCCGGTTTTTTCAATCACAATTTCACCTTTTCGGGAAAGCACATACGTAGTTGGAAGACTGTTGCTGTCCAACAGTTCGGGTATGGAGGAAGATGGTTGAAGTACGGGAAATGTATATTCCTTTTTTTCCAGGAACTTCTCAAGCTTGTCAGCTTCTTCAGCAGAAACAAAATAAAAGTTTACCCTGTCGCCATAATCGTCATAAAGAGATTGAAAAGACGGCATTTCCGCAATACAGGGAGGACACCAGGTAGCCCATAAGTTAAGAATCACTACTTCCCCTTTTGCCTCTTTGAAATTGACAGGATTTCCGTCAATTTTCTTTAACTGCCAGTTATAATCGAATAGTGTATTTCTGTTTTCTTCAGAAACTTCAGAAGGGCTGAAAGAAATCAACCGGTTTAAACCTACCTGAAGGGGTTTTCTGGTTTGTGGAATGATGAGCAGTAAAATAATCAGTAAAAATACAATATTTGACCAATGGCTTTTCAAAAACTTCATAGAAAATAAAATTTCAGGTATAAAAAAAACCTTCTAAGATACAAATATACTAAGGTTAAAGAGCCTTTTTGGATACTTTCAGTAAAAACAAATCTGCCATTTTTTAGTATCTTGTAAAAAAATTTTTAAAATATGAAAATGACTGTAAATCGATCGGCGACCCTTGCTTTAGGGTTGGTGTCAATTTTTGCTGTTACGGGCTGTGGATCTGGTAACAGAGCAGAAACAACGGAAGATGTTCCGTCTATTGTTGTACAAAACCCACAGATTGAAGAAAATGCTATGAATAACGACTTATTAAAAGAATGGAAAGGCCCTTATGGAGGCATTCCTGCTTTTGACGAAATGCAATTGGAAGATCTTTACCCTGCCATAGAAAAGGGAATGGAAATGCATTTACAAGAGATTGAAAGCATTGCAAACAATCCTGCGGCCCCTACTTTTGAGAACACCATTGTTGCCATGGAAAAATCTGGCGAACCTCTGAACCGGGCTTTTACGTACTACGGAATCTGGAGCAGCAATGTCTCCTCTCCCGAATTCAGAAAGATCCAAGAAGAACTTTCACCAAAGATCTCTGAATATTCTTCAAAAATCTCCCAAAATGAAAAATTATTCCAGCGGATAAAAACTGTGTATGAAAACTCTTTAGAAAATCCTTTAGATGCAGAGCAACAAAGGACGATACAGCTCATCTATGAAGAATTTGCCATGGAAGGTGCAGACCTTAATGAAAAGGATAAAAAAAGATACGCCCAAATCAACAAGGAACTGGCACAGCTTTACACCCAGTTTTCCAACAACGTTTTGGCCGATGAAGAGAATTACGCTGTTTTCCTGAAAGAAGATCAATTAAGTGGATTACCAGAATCCTTTGTAAAAGCCGCTGCAAAAGCTGCAGCCGACAGAGGAAAACCGGGAGAATATGCTATTTCCAACACCCGTTCCTCCATGGATCCTTTTCTAACATTTTCAGATGAAAGGGAATTGAGAAAAGAAGTATGGGAAAATTATTACTCTCGTGGTGACAATAATGATGAATTTGACAACAAAGAAATCATTGAGGATATCCTGAAACTGCGTGATGAGCGGGTAGAATTGCTTGGGTATGATAATTTTGCACAGTGGCGTTTACAAAACAGAATGGCCAAGACTCCACAAAGAGCGATGGAACTAATGGAAGCCGTTTGGCCGGCAGCCTTGAAAAGAGTTGAAGAAGAAGTAGCAGATATGCAAGCCGTAGCCAACGCCGAAGGAAAAGATATTACTATAGCTCCCTGGGATTACCGCTACTACGCAGAAAAAGTAAGAAAAGAAAAGTACGACCTGGATTCTGATCAAGTAAAACAGTATTTACAGCTGGATAAACTTACAAATGCTTTGTTCTATACTGCAGGAGAACTGTTCAATTATAGTTTTGAAGCAGTTCCAGAAGGTAGCGTGCCCGTATTTCATGAGGATGTGAATGTTTGGGAAGTGACCAATAAAAATACAGGAGAACATGTGGGCTTATGGTACTTAGATCCTTACGCACGCAAAGGAAAACGTTCGGGAGCATGGGCAACCATGTACCGCAGCCATTCAAATATCGACGAAGAAAAAACTGTTTTGGCTTCCAATAACTCAAATTTCGTAAAGCCGGCTCCGGGTGAGCCTGCGTTGATCTCCTGGGATGATGCCACCACCTTTTTCCACGAATTTGGACATGCTCTTCACTTCTTCTCTTCTGAAGTAAAATATCCGACCTTAAACAGTGGAGTAAGAGATTATACCGAATTCCAGTCACAGTTGCTGGAGCGTTGGTTGTCTACAGATGAAGTGATTAATCAATTTCTTGTGCATCACGAAACGGGAGAGCCTATTCCAAAAGAATTGGTTGCAAAGATCAAAAAAGCTTCCACTTTCAATCAGGGATTCGCGACCACCGAGTTTCTTGCATCTGCTTTGATGGATATGAAACTGCATACCACAGATCCTAATGATATCGATATGGATACTTTTGAAGAAGAAACTTTAACAGAATTGAATATGCCTGCACAAATTGTGATGCGTCACCGTACGCCACACTTCGGACATGTTTTCTCGGGCGAAGGATATGCCACCGGATATTACGGATACCTCTGGGCCGATGTATTAACCTCAGATGCTTCTGAGGCTTTTGCTGAAGCACCGGGCGGATTCTATGATGAGGAAATGGCAGAGAGGCTGGTTAAGTATCTTTTTGCTCCCCGTAATGCCATGGATCCAGCCGAAGCATACAGGTTGTTTAGAGGTCGTGATGCCAACATTGATGCCTTAATGAGAGACCGTGGTTTTCCGGTTCCATCTGAAGAAAACAATCAGAATTAAATCTGTTTGATACAAAAAAGGTGGCTTGATGGCCACCTTTTATTTTTTCATCAATTCTTTAAAATGATCTTTTAAAGCTGCACCGGCAGCATGGTATCCGCACATGCCATGTACTCCACCCCCCGGGGGGGTCGAAGAAGAACAAATATACACGCGGGGATTGGGTGTGGAATATGGGTTGATCTTGGCAATAGGTCTGGTAAAGAGCTGCGTAATATCCTGTTTTCCGCCATTTATATCTCCTCCTACAAGGTTTGGATCAAACTCCTGCAATTGGTGTGTATTCATGAAGGATTTTGCCAGAATAGTATCTTTAAATCCCGGAGCTGCTTTTTCGATCTGTTTTTCTATGGCTTCCGTGAAATCTTCGGTACTTCCATTGGGAACGTGACAGTATGCCCAGGCCGTATGTTTGCCTTCAGGGGCACGGGAATCATCAAAAGGAGTATGTTGCGCTACCAGCACATATGGTTTGCTGGTCATGTTCTTTTCATGGATTCCTTTTTCAGAAATTTCTATTTCATCTGTGGAGAAGCCAATATGAACCGTACCCGCTTTCCGACATTTTTCACTGGTAAAAGGAATAGGTTCACTAAGCGCCCAATCCAGCTTGAAAACACCTGCTCCATAATTGTAAGCATCCATTCGCTTTCGGTAAAGAGAGCTGAAGTTAAGACCTTTGATATTCAGAAGCTGCTTAGGGGTAAGATCAAATAAATACGCATAGGCGTTAGGGATATCCCGAACATCTTCCACAAAAGTGTTAAGGTGGAGCTCCCCTCCTATAGATTTGTAGTAACCAAGCAACGCTTCTGTGAATTTCCCTGCCCCGCCTTTTGGGAAAGGCCATCCGTATTTATGAGCCGTGGTTGTTAAGACAAGCCCGAATGAAGCAGAAGCAATATTGGTTAAAGGCAGCGTGGAATGCGCTGCAGATCCATAGAAAAAGGTTTTTGTTTTCTCATTTTTGAAATAATGGTTCACCAGCATTTTTGAAGAAGGAATCGCCTTTAATCCAAATTTCATGAAATCCAGAGGGTAATCGGGTATTCCTAAAGGGCCTAAAAGATCCCCACCTATTTTGTCCCAGTTTTTTACAAGGGGTTCAAAAATATTAAGATACGCTTTTTCATCTTCCCCAAACTGAGAAGCTGTTTCGTACAGGTTCTGATAACATGCATAAGCAGTACCATCGCTGAATGGGTGAGCATAGGCAATTTCAGGATAAATCCATTCCAGGCCATGTTCATGCAGGGGTAATTTCCCCAGAAAGGGCGAAGCAACCCCCATAGGTAAAATAGCAGAACCCACGTCATGTTTATACCCGGGAAGGGTAAGTTCCTGAGTCCTGGTAGCTCCACCGGGAGTGGAAGCCTGTTCATAAATCGCGGTTTTTAATCCTTTTTGCTGAAGCCGGATCGCAGCTGAGATCCCATTACTTCCACTTCCTATTATTATAGCATCATATTTTTCTGGCATTAGGGCAAATCATTTAGGTCAAGATCATCGAGATATTGCTGAAAAGTGATGGATCCTGTTTTTTCTCCAATCATATCATTGGAAGTAACAAATTTGAAATACTCAAGTTTGGAGGAAATATTATCGCTCACCATCTCCGGCAGAAACATTCCAAGCTCTGCCAGTTTTTCAGGCACTTTTAAAATCTGACCTCCAATTTTTTCTTTGATCATTTCGGCCATTTCGAGTCTTGTGTGGATTAAAGGACCTCCTACTTCAATGGTTTCAGGTCCCTCATTAAGATATTGCATCACAAAAGTGGCAAGATCTTTTTGATGAATACTATTAGTTTTGGCTTTTCCTTCTCCTATGATGGGAATCACGTTTCTTTTAGCCATAATTGCGAGATCATTAAGTCCCGAAAAGAAACCAACAGGTCTAACGATTGTATAATCCAGTCCTGAAGCTTGTAACGCTTCTTCAAATTTTCGGTGAGCTTTGGCTACTTCAAATTCCCGGGCCTCCTCTGCATCTGCTCCTTTAATAGAAACATAAACGAAACGTTTGACTCCATTTTTTACAGCGTCATCCAGAAGATTATTATTAGCGAAAAAGTCATTTTCCATAAATGAATTTTCATTTCCCGAGAACAAACTGACGCTCTTTCCCATAGCCGAGACTATAGTGGTAACGTTTTGGGTAATATCTTTTATTTCTGAAGATCCTTCACTGGCATCTGCTCGATAAATATCTGAAGTGTACGGAGACACTTTCGAAGCTCCGTCTGAAGAATGAACTAATGCCCGAATAGGTATATTTCTGCTTTTTAAAATTTTTGAAATTTCAAGGCCTAAAGCTCCTGAGGCTCCTGCGACCAAAACCTTCTCTTCCATCTTTCTCTATTTCGATTATCTTTAAATAATCAGTTTCTACAGCATAATTTAAGGAATAAAAAATGAGAAGAAACGGGAACAGAAAGGGATTAACAAAAATTTAGTTTCCTGTGAGGATTTGTGCTAAAGAAACTGCGATAAGTAATAACGGAATCAGGCTCCCAGGCTACCGGAAAATTCACGTTCTATTTCCTTCTTCCGGAATTGTCTTATTCTTTCCTTTGCTTTAGAAAGACTTAAAACTCTTCTTTTACTTTTAAAAGGTTTCTTCTTTTTTAATCCTACAATAAGATTGGAGAGAGATCTTTTTTCCTGAGGCTCCATTTTATCGAGATGAGGCTTTAAAATTGTATAAACTGTTTTCGCATCCATAACATAGGTTTTTCCAGCTGCCCTTCAGAAGCCGGGATTTGAATCCTATTAAAGATAAGAAAAATATTTTTTATGTCCTTGTTTTGGATATTGGGTTACTCTATAAAGTCTCTGAATCGTCAGATCTTATTGCCATAATTCTTCAGAAAAAGCGGCAGCTGGAGAGAAAAAAACGTAAAATCCTTATCTGCTTCTTAATTAGTAGAAACAGCTTCTTAGAACAGCGTTTTAAACCCTCTCTTTACTATCCGGTTATTTCCAGGAATAATAAAACTATAGCCAAAAAAGCTACAGAAACGATAAAAGTTAAAACAATGGCAATAATTACCTTCTGTATGGTACTAAACTCTGCGGTATAAGTGCTCCATATGTTAGTTAAAGCGTTCATAAAATTAAGATTTAAGAAATGGCGAAGATGAACTGTAATTATTGACCTTCATCCTGTATTAATTTACGAAATAAGTCAGGCTTTTAGAAGGAAATTAACAGTAAAAACGATTAAATACAGTTCTAATCGGTAAAGTGTTATCTGTAGATCAACAGGAAAGAAAACACTTACATCCCCGGAAAGATTGAAAACTAGTTTCAGGGATATTCCAAAGAAGCAATTTTAATGAATTATTACAATTTTAGGAAATAATGCTGCCAGACTGCCTTATTTTTGTTTGGTATGAAGAAACGGAATAAATATACCGAAGGAAAGATCTTCAACTCTCTCTTTAGCCTTGCGGTTCCCATTATTTTTGCAAATATCCTTCAAACAGCCTACCAGTTAATTGACACTTTTTGGCTGGGAAGACTGGGAGCGAATGCAGTGGCGGCTGTTAGTATAAGTTTTCCGATCTTATTCCTGGTATTATCCCTGGGCTCCGGACTTACGCTTGCAGGAACCGTCATGGTATCCCAGTATAAGGGAGCTAATCATCAAAAAATGGTAAACTTCAGTTCTTCTCAAACTATTTCACTAATATTCTTTATATCTATTCTGCTAGCTACAATAAGTTATTTTGCAGCCCGGCCACTCATGGATATTATTGGTGCAGGACCGGAAATCAAAGAAGATTCCATTGCTTATTTCAAAGTTTCTTCCCTTGGATTTGTATTTCTGTTCATATTTTTCGCTTTTCAGTCCCTTATGCGGGGAATCGGTAATGTGATGTTACCGGTGTATATTGTTCTCTTTACTGTTTTTCTAAACCTTGTGCTGGATCCTTTGTTTATCTATGGCTACGGACCTATACCCGGATTTGGCGTAGCCGGTGCGGCAGTAGCGAGTGTGATCACCCAGGGATTATCTGCTGTTATAGGAATCCTGGTATTATTGCGTGGGAAAAGCGGGATCAAGATCAATTTTTCATCTATGTATCCCGATATGAAAACGTTAAAAAAAATCTTCAACCTTGGCTTTCCTGCAAGTGTAGAACAATCTACCAGGGCGCTCGGGATGACTATGATGGTTATACTCGTTACAGGCTTTGGGAGTGAAGTGGTGGCAGCCTATGGAATCGGTGCAAGAATATTAAGTTTTATCATCATTCCTGCCCTTGGACTGGCCATTGCAACCACTTCCCTGGTTGGACAAAATATAGGGGCGATTAAAATTAAGCGGGCTGAGAAAGTAGCAAATCTCAGTAATAAAATTGCTTTTTTCGGACTTACCGGACTAGGTATCCTCATGTTCCTTTTTGCTGAACCTTTAACCGCATTTTTCATTCCCGATGATCCGGATGTGATTAAGGATGCCTCCCTGTTCATTAAGATCATGGCTCCAAGTTTCGGACTTCTTGCAGTACAGCAGGTCTTGAACGGGGTTTTCAACGGTGCCGGATTCACAAAGGCTTCTATGCTCATTTCGATATTAAGCTTATGGATAGTGAGATTCCCGCTCGCCTATATCCTCTCTCACAAAACCTCCCTGGGCTACGAAGGAATCTGGTGGTCTTTCCCCATTTCAAATTTAATTGCCGCCATTGCGGCTTTTGCTTATTTCAAAATGGGATATTGGAAATTACGTCTTTTTAAAGGGAGACATTAGAAACATTTCTTCGGAAGCTTTTATTCATCTTAATTTACCATATTAATCTCCAGATAAAGGCTTTAATAAATCTGATTTACAAAGCATTAACAATAAATTTATTTTGTTGTTAAACCTCTTTTCTCTTTCCCTGAAAAGATGGAAATTCAGGTGAATTAAATTAAAAACAAAACAATATGGCTACTAAATCAGATTCTAAAACTACTACAGATCATAATAAAATCAAACAATGGGTGGAAGACCGAAAAGGAAAACCATCTGTAGTAGAAAGTACCACTGGCAGCAGTAAAGGCGGAGGATTACTTCGTATCAACTTTCCCGGTTATGCAGAAGACAACCTGAAGGATATTTCCTGGGAGGAATTCTTCAGGATCTTTGATGAAAATAGCCTGGAGTTTTTATATCAGGAAGAGACAAAAGACGGAGGAGAAAGCCGATTTTTTAAGTTCGTAAGTAAAGATTAATTTCCAATTAAAGATTTAAAAATGTCCGGAAGAAAGAAATGCAGTTGTAAAAGATAATGTTGGAATGTTCTTCCGGGCAATTCTATGTCCACTAATCCACTTCCGGAATTGCACCCAGGCTTCGGAAGAATCCGGCTTTGGCATACAAAAATTTAGTAAGCACTTCATTCTGTTTTAACCTCGCTTCAATCAATTTACTTTCTCTTGAATTTATAAGGAAAAGGGAGCTTTCCCCAAAACTGAATTTCCTGAGTTCAGCAGCCAGCAGGGTTCTGTAATTCTCCACTATTTCTTCTATAAGCACTATCTGGTTTTTATAAGATTCGAGCTCATTCAATACTGCTTCAATCTTATTTTCTATTTGGCGCTCGTTAAGTTCAAGATCAAAATTAAGATCCTGGACCTTAAGTTCTGCAAGTTGTAATTCTCCCCGTTGTTTCCGAAGAAATAAAGGAAAACTTAAGCTTAGTCCGGCCTTGTAATTAGAAGTATGGATGGTGTTATAGGCATCAGGTTCGGGCGTGATAAAATTATAGTCAATATTAATTTCAGGTAAAAGATTATTCGCTTTCAATCTACGATCTAATTCCAGTGCCCTTAATTTTGCTCTTAAAGACCTGATTTTAGGATGATTTTCAAAAGAAAAATCTGACATCAGCTCCTCCCTCACTCCCAGTATGGGATTCACTTCACCAACGATACTTTTTTCAGGAACAATTTCGGGCTGTAACTCGACGGGAACATTATTTTCCATCCACAGAAAATTAGAGAGGTCCAAACGTTCTTTCATTAGCCTTACTCCTGCCTGCTCCAGTTGAAGGGTTCTGTCCTGTAAAGAGATTTTGGCCTCCACAGTATCTATTGCAGGAACTTCTCCAATTTGTGCATTCTGTTTTACCCCGATAAACCTTTCTGCTGCATTTTCAAGAAATCCTTCATAAATCTCAAATTCATTATAAGCCTGCATCCAGTCGAAGTAAGCTACTGCAGCATCAAAAAGTACCTTATTTAGCACCAGGTCCCGTTCTGCCAGGGTCTGCTCTCTAAAGGCTCTTGCCGATCTTATAGCAGTCATGCGTTCATCTGCAAAAAGACCCTGCCCCAAATTAAGGGAAACTCCTGCACTAAAAAGTCCCTCTTCAGGAACCGTTCGTTCAGGATTAAGATAATATCCTTCATTCTGCTCAAAACCGGCTTTAATTTCGAGGCCATACCAGGTGGGAATTTTAAATGTCGAATTTAAAATGTCGTAATATTCTGTTCCTTTGAATTCCTTTCGGGAGTAATCAACCTCAATTTTAGGATCAAAACCTCCACGAGCTTTTAGAAGATTCGCCTCCCCTTCGCTAATTTGAAGTTCTGCCTGCCTTGCCACGGGATGATACTTTTTTACAAAAGCCATATATTCTTCAAATGTCAGCACTTCAGGAGATGTTTCCTGGGCCTGCAGCAAAGAAACAGACATTATAAAGAACAAAAACAATTTCATTTTCATGATCACTTCTTTTCTGCAGTTTTTGTACTCTGTTCAGGCTGGTAAAAATCGGGTGGAAATCCATTCAAGGTTCGCCAGATCTCATACCAGATAGGCACAACATTTAAGAGAGCAATGGTGGTAGCACCCGAACCTACTCTAATCCCTCTCGGCCAGTCGGGCTCTTCGGGATCTGGTGCCAGTAAAACCCTGTATTTTCCGTTGTCACTAATAAAGTTGTCTATAGCCACGATCTCTGCCCCATACGTTCCGTAGGACATATTTTCCCATCCGCTAAAAACGATTGCCGGCCAGCCATCAAATTGTACTCTCATCTCTTCTCCCACATGCAGTAAAGGCACATCTATAGGATTTACATACGTCTCCACCGCAAGCTGAAAGTCTGAAGGCATGATCCCCACCAAACGTTCCCCTTCTTTAAAAGTTTCACCAATTCCAGCCCGCAGTGCTTTGGTGATGTACCCGCTTTGAGGCGCCAATACGTAATTCATACTGCCGCGAATGACATAATTGCTATAATCATTTTCCAGTTTGCTTACCTGTGCCTGTGCATCAAATTGATTAGAACGGGCTGTTTCAAGATCGCTTTCTGCTTTTGAAACTTTCTCAGCATATTCTGCCCCCAACCTGTTAATTTCAAGCCTCGCATTGATTACTTCATTTTGACTCGCCAGGTATTTATTTTCCTGTGAAATTAATTTTGCCTGGGTTTCCTGTAGCTTAAGTCTTTTTTCTTCCACATCGGGCAATGCTTTTAAACCTTCCTGTTGAAGCTGAAAAGTTCGCTCATATTGTGCCTGAGCAATGGTTAAATTTGTTCTTGCCGCTTCAAGATCTATACTGTCACTTTCCACTTTTAAAAGTGCCTGCTGCAATTTATTTTGTGCCTGCTCAGACTTTAAAGCCTGCTCATTTCCAATAGCAGAAATTTGAGTTCTCAAAGCAGTCACCTTACTCCCATAAGAATTTACGGCATTTGATTTTGCTTGTATCTGGTCTCCTGTTCGTTCCACCAACTGCGGATCAAAGTATTCACTTTTCACTTCTGAAATATGCAGAATAGTGTCCCCCTGCTGAACAAAATCGCCTTCTTCCACATACCATCTTTCAATCCTTCCGGGAATTGCAGACTGGATTGTTTGTGGGCGGTGTCCCGGTTGCAGTGTGGTCACATTTCCGCTACCATTAACATTTTGGGTCCATGGCAGGAATAAAACTATGACCAAAAAAACAGCAAATCCTATAAGAAACCTGTTAAACAACCTATAGTGCCGCTTATTAAAAATTTTAGCCCCCGATTTGAATTTGGTCAGATCAACATCTTGATTGACCGGATTTTTTGAAATATTAAGCATATTTATTTTATATCTTGAATTTCACCATTTTCTAGGAAAATGGTATTGTCACATGCTGTTTGCCACAATTCATTCCTGCTGGCTACCAGAAGGGACCAGCTGTGAGAACTATCGGTGAAAAATTTAAAGAGCCGATTTGCTTCTTCTTTTTCAAAATTTTCAAGAGGTTCCTTAAGAATCAACAAATCTGGTTTTTTTACGATGGCCCGGGCAAGAATGATTCGCTTTCCAATAAGAGAGGAAATATATTTTCCTTCAGGATAAATGGTTGTACTAAGTCCCTGAGGTTGCTCCTTCACGAATTGCGATAGCCCCATTACATCGAGTGCCCATTTTACATCTCTCTCCGTAATAGATTCATCCCCGAAAGTGATGTTATCCAAAAGTGTTCCTTCAAAAGGAAATTCTTCGGGTAAAAAGACGCCCAGTCGCCCTCGATAGTCATTTAATCGTAAATTTTTAAGAGATGAGCCATTTGCATATATGCTGCCTTTTGTAGCTCCCAGTATTCCCGCCACGACTTTTAACAAGGTAGTCCTTCCACTTCCGTTAGAGCCTTTGAGGAGCAGCCTCTTTCCAGCAGGAATAGTAAAAGATATATCCTTTAATATAGTTTTATCTCCGTTTGTTGCAGTATAACTAACTTCTACCAGTTCAACTTCAAGAGGATCTAATAATAGCGAAGTATTCCCTTCAGTCCTTTCCAGTTTTTTATCTACCACCTGCCCAAGTTTTTCCAAAGAGGTTAGTAAATCATACACCGTATCCAGTCCTTTAATCAGTTTTTCAACAGATCCCATGATCAAAAGAATAATAATTTCCGCAGCTACAAATTGTCCGATATTCATTTCCTGATTTAAAACAAGCATTCCTCCTATTGCCAATAATCCACCGGTTACAAGAACCTTAAAAACAATAAGTTTGATGTACTGAATCTTTAAAATCCCAAAATGTCCCTCTCTAGCGGTAAGGTATTTATCTGTAAGGTAATCGTTCTTTTTCATCCCCAGGCTGGTCCTGCCCGATACTTTAAAACTCACTATTGCACGAGCCATTTCCTGAAGCCAATGTGCTACTTTATATTTTTGTTTGGATTCATCCAGGCTGGTTTCCAATCCGCGGTGTGCAGTAAATTTGAAGACAAGCCATAAGAGAATAACCAGAATAAACCCATAAATAATAAAAAACGGATGATACAGTGACAGGAGAATCAATCCAAAAATTATCTGCAATAATGCAGCCGGAAAATCCAATACCATTTTAGCAACACCTTTTTGGATCGTTAAGATGTCAAAAAAACGATTTGCCAGTTCGGGAGGGTAAGAAGAGTTAAGCTCTTCCATTTTTATTTTTGGAAACCTGTAAGTAAGTTCAAAAGAGCCTCTTGTGAAGATCTTCTGCTGAAGATTTTCCACGATTCTAATCTGCATCAAATCCAGAACGCCAACAAATCCCACGGCCATTGTTACCAATACTACCAAAACTACCCATGAGGTACTTACACGTCCTCCCTGAATAAGATTCACAATAGCCTGAATACCTAATGGCACTGACATATTAAGTAGTCCGGCGAAAATTGCATAATAAAAGGTTTGAAGTATATCTTTTCTGTCAAGTTTTAAGAGCCTGTACAGACGGTTTAGAGGTGAGGCAGTACCTTTAGGCATTAGCTTTAATATTTAAAGTTGAAAACACGAGGTGTATGAAATAATTAGATGGAAGTATTTTTTCATTGCATTCTGTTAAGGATGAAAAATGATCTATCAGGAAATGTTGGTGCAGTGAACCTTCAATGACGGTGCTTGCAAGTGAGGATGGATATGGATATCTATTATCTACGGCAAGAATCATTTCTTTAATTCGGAAGACAAGCCTGTTATAAAAGGTAAAAAATCCTTCTTCATTTTCCCTGTCCACTTCTTTGGAAAGAAAGGATTTTGAGTACTCGTTGATCACCACTTTATTCAGTATCACTTCATCGATATGAGAGACAAATGAATCTTTTTCTACGCAGCGGGTTATTACTTCAATGGCTGCTTCCAGTTTTTTCCGGGGATCTTCAACATTGGCTGTGGCAAAAACCAACTGATATTCTTTCCACCCCCAATACCAGGAAGTCAAATATAGTAGCAATTTATGTTTGCTTTCAAAGTAACGGTAGATCGAACTTTCATTAGATCCTATCTCAGCTCCTAATTTTTTAAAAGTAAAATTTTCAAATCCCATTTCATTGATCAACAAGATACTTTGTTCCAAAATTTTTTTTCCCAATACAGATGATTCGGGATCCTTGAGGTACAAACTTGGGTTCACATTTATCTTAAGGCTGGACAATAAATCTTTCATTGTAAATTATTTCCGGCAAATATAATAGTAATACTATTAATTAAGAAACCTATACTTTTAATTTAACATTTTTCGTTTTTTTTTCCTGTTTGAAACAAAAGGTTAATCTTCTTATTTCTCATAGTTAAAAACTCGCTAAACAATTTTTTATAATAATTTACGACTCCATTTCTTTTCTGCCAAACTCTGAACCTACTTAATCGGTTTTAATAAAAAAGAAGCCGCAAATTGCGGCTTCTAAAATTTAGATTTTAAACAATATTTTCTAAAGATCATATCCCAAATCTTCCAAGGCATTAACTATTAGATCTCTGTAATATTCAGCTGAAGCTCCAGGATTCACCTCATATACATAACCAAATTCAATTCTTGAAGATAAACCATAGTTTCCTGAATAGTTACCTGTACCATTTTGAACATAAGTTATAAGATCATGGAATTGGGTAGCGCCAGGGTATCCAGGTGTGGCCACTTGGAAAATAACACCTCTATAATAATTTGCAGGGAAAGAATTTACTCTGCTAATTAAAGTTGTTATGTCACTTTCAAAAGTAGATGTTCTGGGATAATTTTCATCCCAGGATGGTCCAGAATGTGTATATACATTTACAGCTTCATCCTGGAAAACCAGAGATATAACATTTCCATCTGGAGTATCTCCTTCAATATTAAGGAAATCAAATGTACGCTCTGTTCCTCTCGAAATTACTTCAACTTTTTCATCATAAGCATCTTCATCATTATCATATAATGGCAGTAAAGCATCCTTTAAAAGTGTATTTCTCATTTCCTGTAATGGCGCCAAGGTGGAATTCATGGAACCTGAAGAATCAAAGTAAATATAAATTTGTGTATCGGCAGTAATTTCAGGTCCTTCTCCTCCTCCTGGTTCTCCAAAAAGTGGAGTACTATCAGCACCGGCACATCCTTCTCTAAAATGGTAATAATTTGTGTTAGATTCTCCATCAAATAATCCGGTTACATCTGCATCTGTAAACTGACCTTCGCGGATTAATGTGCTTGATCCGTTCTCAATGAGATATAATTCTCCATAGTAAACATCTTCCCCACCGGAATCTGGAAGGAATACACAAAGTGGTTCTGCATAATCATCACCATCATTATTTACACCTATAGTATTAACATAAGGATCATTCTCATCAAATAAAGCAGTTCCCCATGGATTAGCAGCATCTCCGCTATACATCCATACGTCAAATCTATAATTGGCAGGTGCGTGACGTCCGTTTTCATCACAAACATTTCCGAACAGACATAATTCTATTGCTTCAGTTCCTTCAATATCGAAGAATAAATACCCGTAAAGGTTTACGAACCTGTCATCATAACACACTACATCAATAGGCACATACTTTTTCACTCCGGCACCCAAGCTAATATCTAATGGTAAAGCAGCATCTACCAATCCAGAGTAATCTCCCGGAGTTCCTGTATCTATAGGTGCAGCCCAAATCACCGTTCCGGTTCCATCGAGTACCTGAAAATATTCAAGCACATAATCTCCCGGTTCCAATTCCAGTTCAGATGATTCATCCGTAAAATACTCATCCTCTCCATCACTGTCATAGTCATAAGGAGTTGGATTTACATTAATACTTTCGGGAACTCCTACATCTCCAACCACATTCACTCCATTGAGTGACAAAATAACTTCAACGGTAGCAGGCGCATTTTCCGAACATTCGGGAAGTTCCATTGCTTGTTTTAAAGCAGCCTTACCAGACATAAGATCGTTCACGACTGCTCCAAAAGATAAGGTGGCAGTTTTGGAATTTTCTTCAACTAAAATAGAAGAGTCATCCTCCTTGCTACAGGAGCTAAACAGCAACATCAAGCTGATTACACAAGCCGACAGGTAATTTAAATTTTTCATAATAAATAAATTTGATTAGTTAATATATAAAGTGCCTTTAAGGCATAATTACTTTATTATTAGACTTATAGAGGGAAAAATTTAAAGTCTTTCGACGGGGATAGAACAAATGTAAGTGTTAACCTAATCAAAAAAAATGGGGGGTTTCCCTTAATTTTTATTCTGAAATAAATATTCATTGTTTTGGAGTGGATTTGATGTGACAATATTTAAATTCGCCCCCCTCCGGAAAAACAATTCCCGTATGCATCTGAATGAAAAAAATATTGTGGAAATGCACCAAATAAATGACCATCGGCATTTTAAGATCTATAAACCATATGGAGTTTTAAGTCAGTTTATCAATAATCAGAAAACCCGAAGGAATAAGCGTATGCTTGGAGAATTGTTTGATTTTCCACCAGAAACGATGGCCATTGGCAGACTTGATCAGGATTCAGAAGGATTATTGTTACTTACCACAAACGGTAAAACCAGTGAAGAAGTAAGGAGCAAAGAAGTAGAGAAAGAATATTATGTTCAGGTAGAAGGAAATATTGATAAACAGTCAATTGAAAGACTACAACTGGGAGTTGAGATTGGTATCCATGGAAAAAAATATCAAACCCTACCCTGCAACGTTTTTAAGCTAGAACAGGAACCGGATTTTCCTGAAAGAGGGAAAAAGATCAGGGATGAAAGACACGGACCAACTAGCTGGATTTCCATCACCATCACAGAAGGGAAATTTCGACAGGTACGAAAAATGACCGCTGCTGTTGGATTTCCTACTCTACGCCTGGTGAGAATAAGAATTGGGAAAGAATTATTGAACAACATGAAACCGGGACATGTAGAGCCTGTAAAAGGTTTTCACCTCACATAATAGGGATGCATAAAACAGGGCTATCAAAAGGAAATAAAAATTGTCATTCTGAATTTATTTTGGAATCAAATTGTTCGATATCCATAGTTCATTAGAACCTAAACCAAGTTCAGGTTGACCTACATTGCTTTTTAGACAGCCCTATATTCATTTATCTCGAAAAAATATTATTCTGAAAGTCCTTTTTTAACCCATCCGCCAATTTGCAGAGTACGTTTTACCTGATGCGCGACGGCATTTTTAGTGGTATCCTTAAGGTCTTCTCCGGCAGTAACACTCACTCCGTAAGGATTACCTCCACCTTCAAAGATTGCTTTATCTGTATAACCCGGAGCTGCTATAATTGCCCCCCAGTGATGCATCGTCTTGTACAGACTCATAAGGGTGGTTTCCTGACCTCCATGCGGATTACTGGCACTTGTCATAGCACTTACTACTTTATTCGCAAGTTTTCCACTAAACCATAACCCACCTGTGGTATCAATAAACTGCTGAAGCTGAGATGGAAGATTTCCGTACCTCGTTGGCGTGCTAAAGATAATAGCATCTGCCCATTCCAGGTCATCCAGAGAAACTTCAGGTACATTTTTGGTCGCCTCCACGTGCTTCTTCCAGTCTTTGTTTTCAGCAATTGCCTGTTCCGGCGCAAGTTCTTTTACTTTTAGGACCTTTACCTCTCCTACTCCATTATTTTTTGCAGCCTCTGCCGCCCATTGAGCTAATTGATAATTTGTTCCTGTGGCGCTATAATAAATTACAGCAAGCTTTAAATCTTTCATAGTTATATTTTTTGATTCTTTTTATTTACACAATTCCATTAAAATAAAACATTTGACTTCATTTTATTCTAATGTTATTATAAAACTTGAAGAAAATATTATTATATCTGGAATTGACCTGATAAATATATAATTTTTAAAACCTAAAAAATAAGAGGAAAATCTTCTTTTTTGAAAATTGAAAATCAGAAGGAAAATGAAATTTTTAGAAACAAAAAATCCCCTGTTAAAAGGGGATTCTAAATATATAATGGGGAAAAATTTATTCTCCCATAGCAGCTGCAACCGCTGCAGATAATCTCTTATAGGTCCCGTTTTCAAGGCGTTCCCTGATTGCTGAAAATGCAACCAGCGTATCTTCTACATCCTGAAGGGTATGTGTCGCTGTTGGAATCATTCGCAGTAATATAAGTCCCTTTGGAATCACCGGATACACCACAATTGAACAGAAAATTCCGTGGTTCTCCCTTAAATCTTTTACCAGTGCCATTGCTTCCGGAATACTTCCCTGAAGGTACACAGGAGTCACACAACTCTGGGTAGTTCCAATATCAAAGCCTCTTTCTTTAAGTCCGTTTTGAAGAGCATTTACATTTTCCCAAAGTTTCTCTTTAAGTTCGGGCATTGTTTTCAACATTTCCAAACGTTTTAAAGCACCCACCACCAGTTGCATTTGCAGTGATTTGGCGAACATTTGTGAACGCAGGTTGTATTTCAGATAATCGATGATCTGTTGATCGGCTGCGATAAAAGCTCCTGTACTGGCGAGCGATTTAGCAAAAGTGGCAAAATATACATCGATCCCGTCCTGAACTCCCTGCTCTTCCCCTGCTCCTGCTCCCGTTGCTCCAAGGGTACCAAACCCATGCGCATCATCAACAAAAAGTCTGAAATTGTACTTTTCTTTTAGAGCTACTATTTCTTTTAGTTTTCCCTGCTCTCCACGCATTCCGAAAACTCCTTCAGAAATCACCAGAATTCCACCACCGGTTTGTTCAGTGATCTTTTCTGCTCGCTGCAGGTTCTTTTCAATGCTTTCAAGATCGTTGTGCTTATAGGTAAACCTCTGGCCTAAATGTAGCCTTACCCCATCAATAATACAGGCATGTGCATCTACATCATAAACGATCACATCTTTTTTTGAAACCAGGGCATCTATGGTAGAAAACATTCCCTGATAACCGAAGTTAAGTAAATAAGCAGCCTCTTTATTTACAAAGGAAGCAAGCTCCCGCTGTAATTTTTCATGTAAATCTGTATGGCCGCTCATCATTCTTGCCCCCATGGGATAAGCAGAACCATACTCGGCCGCTGCTTCAGCATCTACTTTTCTCACTTCAGGATGATTTGCTAACCCAAGGTAATCATTGATACTCCAGGTAATCACATCCTTTCCGCGAAACTTCATTCTATTAGCAATAGGACCTTCGAGCTTCGGAAATACAAAGTATCCCTCTGCCTGTTCTGCCCACTTTCCTAAAGGACCTTTATCCCGGTATATTTTATCAAATAAATCTGCCATTTTACATTTTTAAAGTCCGGCAAAAGTAAGAAATTTAATGTAACTGAATAAATTCTTTTTTCTGCACAACACATGGATCAGATTCTTCCGGAGTGAAAAAATCTAATATAAATTACTCTTATAAAAAAGTTTATCCTGTTTCTTTAGATATTGAAATATGTGAGAAAGGTAATTATTTTATAAATTCGATCCTGTGAGTACTGGCTTCGTTTTTACTGTCGAAAAACCCTTGCTCACTCATCCAGTCATCACTGTAAACCTTGCTCATATATCGGGAACCATGATCTGGAAAAATTATGACTACTTTACTGTTTTCATCAAATTCGCCTTCTTCGGCTAATTGTTTTACTCCCTGAAATGCAGCTCCACTGGTATATCCAACGAAAAGACCTTCGGTCTTAGCAATGTGTCTTGCCATATGCGCGCTTTCTTCGTCGGTTACTTTAACAAATTTATCTATGATATCAAAATCTGTAGCCGTAGGAATAAGGTTCTTTCCTAAACCTTCAATTCTGTATGGATAGATCTCTTCAGCATCAAATTCTTTCGTCTCATGATATTTCTTCAAAACAGATCCATACGCATCTATTCCTATCACCCGAACATCAGGATTTTGATCTTTAAGAAACCTTGCAGTTCCAGAGATAGTACCACCCGTTCCGCTACAGGCAATAAAATGAGTGATTTTGCCTTCGGTTTGTTTCCATATTTCAGGTCCGGTAGTTTTATAATGTGCTTCAATATTCAGTTCATTGAAGTACTGATTAATATACACTGAACCTTTAATTTCCTCGTGCATTTGCTTCGCCACCTGGTAATATGATCTGGGATCATCTGCAGAAACATTGGCTGGACAAACATACACCTTGGCCCCCATGGACCTTAACATATCTATTTTATCCCTTGAAGATTTGGAGCTAACAGCCAGGATACATTCATATCCTTTAATAACACTTACCATTGCGATACTAAAACCTGTATTACCAGATGTAGTTTCAATAATAGTGCTTCCGGGCTTTAGAATGCCCTTTCGTTCAGCTTCTTCTATAATATGTAATGCAATGCGATCTTTTGTCGAATGTCCGGGATTGAAAGCTTCTACTTTTGCGAGGAATTCACCTTTTAAATTGTTGGCGATCCTGTTCAACCGGATTAGCGGGGTATTACCTATGAGTTGTAATACGTCATCGAAAACCTGTAAATCTTCTCTCATAAATTGAAGTTATTTACAATTATAAGCTTCTGCTGCTGCACAAACTTAACTGCAAATTATGACAAATTTAAAGTAAATATTTTAATTAATCAGCAATCTCTTCTAAATCCAGTAAAAAAGCATACTCTTCAGCTACTTCCTTTAATGCTTCAAATCTTCCTGAAGCACCACCATGACCGGCATCCATATTTATATGGAATAAGAGTTTATTATTATCCGTCTTTAGACCCCGCAGTTTGGCTACCCACTTTGCGGGTTCCCAATACTGCACCTGTGAATCGTGAAGACCTGTTGTAATCAACATGTTTGGATAATCCTGAGCTACCACATTATCATATGGAGAATATGATTTGATATATTCATAATACTCCTTTTCGTTAGGATTTCCCCATTCATCATACTCTCCTGTGGTAAGCGGGATGGTTTCATCCAGCATGGTTGTAACCACATCTACAAACGGAACCGATGCTATAATACCTTTATATAATTGTGGCGCCATATTAGCGATTGCTCCCATAAGAAGACCTCCGGCAGACCCTCCACTGGCATATAAATGCGAGGGTGAAGTATAATTATGATCTATTAAATGTCTGGAGCAATCAATAAAATCGGTAAATGTATTTTTCTTTTTCAGGAGTTTTCCGTTTTCATACCACTGTCTTCCCAGGTATTCCCCACCGCGTACATGAGCGAGCACAAAAATAAATCCGCGGTCCAGCAAACTCAACCTAACCGTCGAAAAATAAGGATCTATCGTTGATCCATAGGAGCCATAGGCATATTGAAGCACAGGATTGGTTCCGTCTCTTCTAAGGTCCTTTCTGTGAACCATGGACATTGGAATTTTAGTACCGTCTTCGGCTGTGGCCCAAATCCTT
Organism: Salinimicrobium marinum; assembly: GCF_014651535.1. Taxonomy (GTDB): domain Bacteria; phylum Bacteroidota; class Bacteroidia; order Flavobacteriales; family Flavobacteriaceae; genus Salinimicrobium; species Salinimicrobium marinum. Next base: position 1,387 of record NZ_BMXB01000002.1, on the reverse strand, counting down.
TCAGAAACATAATTATTCTTATTAAAATCTTCGCCTAAAACTTCCTGCTCTTTTTTTACCACCTTTTCTTTGGTATCCATGTTGAAATCAACAATAGATGTAGGAGTGGTCATGGAATTATATGTATACCGAAGAATCTCGGTATCAAAATCAGGATTTGTGCCGGTAAAGGCAGTATAGGTTTCGTTATCAAACGGAATAAAATAAGAATTCGAACCATCCCACGCCATGACCTTTATCTGGTTCAGGCCATTGCTGCGTTCACTCACCACCAAATATTTTCTGAAGATATCAATATCTTCCAACAGCACATCTTTCCTGTGTGGGATGACATCTGTCCAGTTTTCTGCATCTGGTGTTACCACCGGAGTCTTCATCAACTTAAAATTAGTCGCATCATCTTTGTTGGTAAGGATATAAAAGGAATTCTCGTAATGTGAAATGGTATATTCGAGTCCGCGTATACGTGGCTGAACTATCCTGAACTCTCCGTTTGGTTTATCAGCTTCCAGAAACCTGTACTCACAGGTTAGGGTACTGCTGGATCCAATGATTATATATTTTCGGGATTTAGATTTATAAACATACGTATTAAAAGTCTCATCTTCCTCGTGATACACTACCTCATCTTCTTCCACCGGAGTCGCCAGTGTATGCTTAAAAATAGTATCAGATCTCAATGTTTTCTCATCCTTTCTCGTGTAGAACAATGTTTTGTTGTCATTGGCCCAGGTAGAACCACCGGTGGTAGTTTCAATTTTCTCCGGAAGAAGCTCTCCTGTCTCCAAATTTTTAATACGAATGGTGTATTTTCTTCGGCTTACATTATCTACAGCAAAAGCTGCCAGTTTGTTATCTGGACTCACATTAATACCCCCCAGGCTGTAATAATCGAAACCTTCGGCCATTTCATTCACATCAAAAAGCACCTCTTCAGGAGCATTTAGAGTATCTTTCTTTCGGGAATAGACAGGATAATCTTTCCCTTTTTCGTAACGGGTAATATACCAGTAACCATTCAGCTTATAAGGAACAGATTCATCATCTTCTTTAATCCGGCTCTTCATTTCTTCAAAAAGTCTTTCCTGAAAGTCTTTTGTATGAGCCGTCATCTCTTCATTATACTCATTCTCACTTTTTAAATAATCAATAACCTCAGGATTTTCACGATCATTTAACCAAAAATAAGGATCTATTCTTACATCATTATGGATCTCTAACTTCGCTTCAATTTTCCTTGCTTCAGGAGCCTTTATCTCTTTTTCCAAAAATTTCATTCTATCTGTAATGCTCCCTAAAAATTAGACCATCGGTTAAGTTTAAAATTTAGTAACTTTAATCGATGAATATGAAGAAATCCAGAAGAAAATTTACAGCAGCTTTTAAG
>NZ_BMXB01000001.1 GCF_014651535.1 Salinimicrobium marinum | reverse complement strand
AAAAGAAAGCGAGTAGTCTTTTTGAGTACGCTTCACATACCCTTTGTTTTCCTGAGGTTTCATACACTGTGAAATTTAGTGTATCGCTATTTTAGGACGGGACATACGTATTTCTGAAAGCTATTAGATATGATTATTATTTGCTCTCATTGTATTTACTAAAATCAGTTACTTCTAATGCGGCAATTTATCCCGTAGAAGTCCGTAGAGAAAAGTCCCTAATAAAGCTCCCAGCAAAACCACCAGAATGGAGACATATCCTGCTCCAATCAGTGTATATATGGGTCCGGGGCAGGAACCTGCCAGTGCCCAGCCTAATCCGAAGAGGATTCCGCCGTACATATACCGACTAAAACTTTTGTTTTTTAGTGTGAACTTTATGGGCTCCCCGTCTATGGATTTCAATCTGTACTTCTTAATAAGCCAGGTTCCCAGTACACCCAGGGTGAGGGCAGAACCCATTATACCATACATGTGAAAAGATTGAAACTGGAACATTTCATAAATGCGGAACCAGGATGCGGCCTCACTTTTAAACATTACAATTCCGAAGATGATTCCTATAATTAAAAATTTAAGATATTTCATATTTTAGAATATTAAAGGGAATAACAGGTGAACCATAACCAGTCCCCCAATAAAAAATCCGATTACTGCGATGAGCGAGGGCAGCTGTAAATTACTGAGCCCCGAGATCGCGTGGCCCGAAGTACATCCGCCGGCATATCTTGCACCAAAACCTATCAATAACCCACCAATCAATAATATGATCAGTGATTTAGGATCAGTCAGGGCATCAGTGGCAAAAAGTTCATTAGGCAAATATGCCCCGCCTGCACTTGCAAATCCAAAATTTTCCAAAGTTTCTACTGTATCGGGATTTATATGGACCGCAGTGTCATAGCTAAGAAAATTTGCAGCTATGAATCCGCCGATGATTGCGCCGGCAACGACAGTTAAATTCCAACGCTGACTCTTCCAATCAAAATTAAAAAAATCTGCTTTTTTTCCGGCTCCTCCAATCGTACACATGGTACGCAGGTTCGAGGACATTCCGAAAGTTTTCCCTCCAAACAGAAGTGAAAACATAATTCCTGCTATAAGGGGCCCGGCAACATACCAGGGCCAGGGTTCAAAAATCCATTCCATATTTCTCGTTTTTTTTAAGGCTGCAAAGAAACAAGGTTTTCAACAAAAGGAATGTAACAATTGTTACAAGACCAAAAAGCCATAGATCTGATTTCAATTTTCCGGAGTAAACCTGTTTTTAATGTATAGGGTTCGCTTTAAATGGAATTCCGAATATTAAATATGGAAATATTTATAAAACCCTGTCACTGAATTTTAAATGAATCGGAAAACTTTATAAAAAACGAATTACAAACACACATTTCTTCTGAAAAACAGCTTAACACGCTTCAGAATAAATAGAGGCTCTTTATATACTTGCTACTGTTTCAACAGCTCACTTAATTTAGAATGAAAAAACCTTCCCTGACAATATTTCTGGTAAAAATTAAACAGCCAGCAGGTCTTTCTTCTCAAGGCGAGACAATTTTTTGTACCTTACTATAGCCAATATTGTTATTACCAGCAATATTGCAACCATCCAGTACACCCATTCCGGAATAGGTACAGGATCTCCCGAGGCGTAGGAATGTAATCCTGACAGGTAATAATTCACTCCAAAAGAAGTCATAATAATAGCAGAAAAAGCCCATAAGCTGGAAATGTTCAGTACCAGCGAATTCTTGAGTTTCGGAATGAGCCTTAGGTGAAGTACAAATGCATACACCATAATGGAAATAAGCGCCCAGGTTTCTTTAGGATCCCATGCCCAGTAACGTCCCCAGCTTTCGTTTGCCCAAACACCTCCCAGAAATGTCCCTACTGCCAGCAGGAATAATCCTATGGTAATGGACATCTCGTTTACCATACTCAGTTCCTGCATACTTCGCCACCATTTTTTTGACGGATTCAGAGGTTTGAAGATCAGGAGTACCAGACTCAGTAATGCCAACAGCGCGGCAAGAGCCAGTGGTGCATAGCCGCTAACGATCACCGCTACATGGATCTTCAGCCAGTAGGAATGAAGCACCGGCATAAGGTTGGTGATCTCCGGATTCAGCCAGTCCAGAAAAGCTACAAATAATAAAGTTCCCGAGAAGAGGATCCCCAGCGGTACTGTAAAATGTGATTTTTTTCCGAAAAGAAGGCCAAACAAAAGAATACACCAGGCTACAAATACCAACATTTCGAATCCGTCACTCCAGGGAGCCCTGCCTGCGATATACCATCGAAGTGCCAGGTGAATGGTAAAAAGAGCCAGTCCCATCCATGCAAGCACGAGTCCTGTATTCCAGGAATACCTCAGCCATTTCGGCTGATTGAACAGCTTGATAATAGCAAGAACCAGCATTACTATACCAAGTAACCAGAACATCCCAAAAAGCCGGTTTCCAAGATTCATTTTGTTGTACAATATCTCTGTCTGAATCTTTTCATCTCCGGGATGTACCTCTTCCCCTGCCTTCTGCTGATATAACTGAATATAAGACAGTACCTCATCTGCTTCATTCCAGTTCCCTGAAGCGATCCCTTTTCCAATTGCTGACAGGTACAACGGAGTGATATTCTTTACAAAAAGTCCGTCCTCTTCGTCAAATCCCATGGTATGTTGATTTGCAGCAAACCATGTGTTGTTCTCATCCAGCCTGTTTGGAAAAAGTTTTAGAAAATCTCCTCTTAATATTGCATAGAAAATATTAAAACGTTCATCTACTTTTAAAAGTTCTTTATGAGCTTCGTTGCGTTCTGCCGGTTTCAACCTGTTTGCTTCCTCTACCAGATCCTGCAAAAGGTATCGTCCATCTGCATCGATAAGCTCCTGAAAACTAAGACTGCTCACCGGGGCATGATCTATAGCCTTAAAAATAGCATCTGCTTTTTTCTGATCTACTTTAATAAGAGGCAGCACGCTAAAACGGCCGGGATCCAGTTGCATGGCCAGAAGAAACTGTTCAGCAGTAAGGGTAAGGTCGCCTTCAGGCTGCTGAATAGTAATCGTAGATCTTCCGCTTAATTTTCGGGTTATTTCATTGGCTAAAGTATTCAGGGGCTTCATTCGGCCGTCGAGATCCTGCACTACCAGTCTTCCGTAGGCTTCGGCCTGCTCAAGAGGCACTACAGTCTCACGCACATCTGGCACCTGGTCATGTGCATATGCCTGCAGACCAAGAAATAAGCTTAAAAGCACTGCAAGAACAGTAAGTGCTGTAACTCTAGGATTAACAATACGTGGTTTAACTGAAACCGGTTCCTTTGGAAGCACTTCCTCTCTCCCACTTTTTTTGTTTTTAACCTTAGCTTTCCCCGATTCTTTTTTGTCCAGGGTTTTTAATCTTCTGTTTAAAATACTGAAGCGGCTGCCTTTTGCGAAAAGAGTAAAAAACATCCCTATGGTTAGTAATGTGTAAGACAGATAGGTAATATAAGTCCCCGGCCTGTCCTGACTTACAGACAGAACTGTTCCTTTTTCATCTGTATCATAAGAAGCCTGGTAAAAACGATAGCCTTTATAATCCAGCACGTTATTCATAAATACCCGGAATGGAAAATTAGCTTCATGGTCGATTACCTGAAGTTCACTTGCATAGCTCGAGGGACTCTGGCTCCCCGGATACCGCTCCAGCTCAAAAGCACGTAATTGCAGTGCAAAAGGTAGAACCTCCTCACGAGGTCCATACGCCAGCGAATATTTTTGTCCCTCTGCATAAAACAAGTGTTTTTGCGGATCACGACTTACAAGTGGAGAAAAAGTGTTCAGTAGTTCATTACCGGCTTCATCGGTTACTCTTAATTTTACAACATCAGGTAATTCTTCAGCTATTTCAGGATCTTCTTCTGCGTGATATATCAATTGCTTTCCTTCATAAATACCTTTGATCATAAAGGCAGCACTATCGGACTGATAAAGACTCCGCATTTGCAGCGGTAGGGTTTCTCCTGCTTTGATGATCCCCATGCTTTGCGTGGTCATTTCCACTACGTGCATATTTTTGTCACTGTAAATCATCCACAGGCTATCCTGTTTAAATATTTGTATATTTCCGGATTCCTTTCGGGAGGTAGTAAGTTTTAGTTTTCCTACCGGTAAATCGCCTCCTTGAGAAATAAGATAATCTTCCCGCTCCTTTCCGGAAGCAAGCGCAACGTCTATCAACGTATCGTTCCCCTCCACGAATTCCTTATGAGCCCCTTTGATAAATTCTTCTACAGATACTTGAAATTTCCTGTCACCTACATCTGCCAATAGAGTTTGTGGTTCAAATTTATACGTACTCAGCTCCAGCGATTTCTCAAATCGGGAATTCGGACTGTCTTCATCAATTCCATTGATTTGAAGAAAGCTTCCTGCGGAATAAAAGGAATTTTTCACCTCACCCTCACGGATGTGGATCACACCTTCTTTCCCAAAATACCGTGTAACTCCTGCTCCCAGTATCATTATTACAAAAGCAATATGAAAAACACCTAAAGGCCATCTTTTCCTGGTGAAAAGTTTGTACTTTTCTATGTGCGCAATAAAATTCACGGCCAGCCAAATCATTAGAACTTCAAACCACCATGCTTCATATACTGCCTCTCTTGCTACAGCAGTACCATAATCGTTTTCCACAAAAGTTGCTACTCCCATGGCAGCTGCAAATGCGATGATGAGCAAAAAAGAAACTTTTGTCGAAAGCAGAAACTTCATTATTTTCATAACAATCTGATTTTACACATGAATAAATAAAGGATTCAGGCGCTTTGCTACCCTTTTAGAAAAGCAATCCTATAAAACGATTTTTCATTGTAGGCCTGTAGATCAACATTACATATCCCCAATTCTGAACATCTGCAGGGTTTTGTACATTGTGCAGATATTCCAGGGTGTCACCGGCAAAAACCTGACTATAACCGGCCTGTAAAGAAACAGCACCGTTCAGGATATATCCCAGTGCGAGATCTGTTTCATAGCCCAGGTGCTTGTCCAGAGCGTTTCCATTCCTGTACACATCTGCATAACTTCGGAAATAATGCCCGTTCAGGGAAGCAAACAATTTCGGATTTACATCATACCGTATTCTCAAAAATATATCCTGAAGCCCTACTGAATTCTCATGACGTCCTCCCACATAAAACAAATCCATATAACCGTTATGGGCGTGGTTGGTTCCATAAAGAGGAGAAAAAGAATTGTTTTCTCCGGTGAGATTATTGGTATCGGTACCGCTAAGGATCTCTATACCCGCAGTAAGTCTGAGGCTGTTTCCCTGTACGCTGTCCATCGGAATTAAATGGGATACCTGTGCACTGGCATCAAAAGCCTGAAGATCCCTGCCGACAACATCCTCACCAAACTGGTAATAATAAAATCCGGATAAGCTTGTGTTTCCCAACTCATATTTCAGGGTTGGCAACCCGAGGGTTTGCCTGTACCTGACTCCCTCCTCAAGGATTTGTCCGGTAGCATCTGTATCTGCGAATTGTAATCCATTATTCCAGAAAAGGGCAGAAAACTGAAAATTAGTCATTCTGTTTTCATAGCGTACAAATTGGGCAGCCTTGTATTGGTTAGGAATTGTATACAAAGTACCGCTAAGGCTTTGGTCATTTTGATTGTAACCTGCACCGGCGTGAAGTTTCATAGCTCCCTTTTCATACTTCAACAGGGCAAAATCATGTGCCCTTCCCTGCAGGGCCCAGTCAAGGTTACCCAAAAACCTGAAGTTATCATAATTCAACTCCTGACGGCCAAGTTTAACGGTGAGATTATCGAATAACTGAGTTTCTGCCCAGGCTTCGTGTACCGACAAGTAGTTATCGCTTAATTTTACTTGCGGAGTATTTCCCCAGGTACGAACATCCTGAATACTCACATAAAACTTAAAACTTTCAATCTCGTACTGAGCATTAAGCCTTGCACGCTGAGCAATGAATTTAGCTGCTTCATCTCCTTCTTCGAAAAGCCTCCCATAGCCATGTCTATATTCTGCTCTTTGAACGATCTGCCCGTCCAGGTTAAATTGAGCATGTGCTACATTTGAAAAAAGGCTTACTACAGCTATTGCAAAGCTGATTCTAAAAAATCTGGTCATTCTATAATTATTGAAAAGGTTTCATTGATTACCGGAGACTCAAGTTTTTCTTTAAACTCCGGAAATGTCGTTTTTGCCTAAGCTATTTAATTTTATAATTTCAGTTCTAGTTATTTCTCACACTGGTAACCGGCAGATTCGCTGCTTCCCGCTCTCTACCCTCTTTTAGCCAACGTGGAACCACCTCTTCAAGAAATCGTTTTTTATTCTCAACTTCTGCAGGCATATCAAGTCCAATATATTCCTGCAAAACTTCTTTATTGTTAAGGTCTGGTAATTCTACCGGCTCATTGTGTCCAAGATCTGCCAACACACGGGCCAATTTAATACGAGCTTCCTGGATCTTACCGGTTCCGGAAGAAACTATTCGGCTGGTTTCCAAAGGTGCGTGAAATGCGGCTCCATGAGAGGCCACAGAAAAATCCCACCGCCATTGTGCATGTCTTATATTTAAAAGGATATCTGCCATTTGCTCTTCGGTAGCACCAAGATCCCAGGCTTTTTTGGCTTCAATGTGAGCCTTGGCAATTTGTTTTTGCAAATATCCGGTACCTTCCTTGATCTTGCGCTGGCGCTCATATACATCTGTAATAAGATCATCTTTGCTTTCCCTGTGACATACAAAACAGGAGCTTTCCACATTTGCGAGGGGAGAACCTATATGGTGGTCGGTAAATTTTTGTCCTCCTTCAGTTTTATACGGCATATGGCAATCGGCACAGGAAACTCCTCTTTTCGCATGTACGCCCATGGAAAATATCTCGTAATCTGGATGTTGTGCTTTCAGCATTTTTGTTTTGCTTAATGGGTGAACCCAGTCTGCAAAATCCACGTTATCATAGTATTCTTCCATAGCTTCTACGGTGAGCCCATCTTCCCAGGGAAATTTTAAATAAGCTGCGCCTTCTTTTCCGGGGAGATTCTTATCAAAATAATACTCCACGTGACATTGCGCACAAACCAGGGACCTCATTTCCTGGTGAGAGGCATCATCAACATTTTTTCCCATTGCCTCAAAAGCCTCTACCAACGCAGGTCGGGTGATCGTAAGGTTCATAGTTTTTGGATCATGGCAATCTGCACAACCTATAGGGTTAATGATCTCGCTACCGAAATCTGAAAACTTCTCACTGTAAAATTCCGTTACGCCTATTTCATCCATAAGCCTCGGCACATCGGTACTTTTACAAGTCCAGCAGGTACTTGGCATAGGTCCTTCTCCTTCCTTCCAGGGAGAACCTACGCGCGCAGTCGAGACAATATCGGTAATGGCATGAGAGTGGCCCCGGGGCTGGTTATAATCTTTACTGAATGCATATCCTGCCCATAAAATAACCAGCTCGGGCTGGTCATCCAGCACATCTGCAAATCCGCTGGTACTATAGAGACCTCTAAATGTAGTATCAGCAGTTTTTCTGTAGGATTGGTACTGTCTTGGGTAGTTAAGCCCCCAAACAGAATCTCTTGGTTCTATTCCTTCTATCTCCACCTGGGGCTGGTAAGCAAAACGGGCTTCTGCCTTACGATCTATGATGGAATTGGCAAGGAGTGCAAGCAGAAACACAGCTATGACGGTCAATAAAAAAATTATCCAGTTTTTCATAATTCTAAAGGTTATGGTCAAAAATCAAATTTGTATTCAACAGTATCATTGGTTAGTCTATTTTCGGGTTAAAGAATCTTCTGTCGCTGCCATTTCATCTATATAAGATTGTAGCCAGGATGGAATAATATTCCGGTCTTCAGGAGTATGTAAAGGAATTGGTTCAATCTGGTAACCTACAGAAGAAAGGCTTTTGGTCCTGCCGTGGGGGACTTCCCGGTGACATTCCCAGCAGGTACGATCTGTCCGATGGAACTCGTGATTCTCTACCGTAGCCATCAGTTTATCATCTACCACCCTCATGTCATGGCAGCGAATACAGTTATTCTGAATCACTTCTACGGAAGGCGGACGTGCCTTGATCACTTCCGGTTCTGCCCGAAGCGTAAATATAGTGGCGTGGTATAATCCGTCCTTTGCTTTAAAATAATACTGATTAAAAACATTGTCCTGCGGAACGTGACAATCATTACAACTTGCAACTTCCCTGTGCGAACTTTTGTTCCAGGTAATGTACTGCGGAGTCATTACATGACAGTTAACACAGGCTTTGGAATCATCTGAAAGATAAGCAGCCGCATTGCTAAGCTTGAGGACATAAAATCCCAGTCCTACAAAGGCTCCTACCGTTACTGTTGCAACCAGGCGCCATTTTCTGGGAGGTAAGAGGCGCCGGAGCCAGGATTTATTTTTGGATTGGTTGGCCATATTCCCGGTTATTTATTCTGTCAAAAATAAATATGAAAGGGAATGAAAACCATGACATTAATCAGTTTTAGAAAGTAATTCTCTTCCTGATCCTTTCAGAAAAAGGAAGGTCTGCTCATGTTACAGATTGGCTATAGCCTTTCGAAGTTCCGAATTTTTATTCATTTCTAACAAAGATAATTTGTATATGCAGGATTCTCCACTCGCTCTCATTTAAATAAAAATTAAAAATTTTTAGTAATTTTTATGATAAATAGATAATGGATATGATTAAAAAACATTTATTTGATGACATTTTAACCAGGAAATCTTAGCACTCTCTCCTCTTTGTGAAAAATATTAAAAAGGTAATTCGAAAAGTCTGGAGCTTTATAATTCTCCTAACTGTGCATATATACATATATATATTAATGCACTGTATCCCTTTCATTTTTACTCTCCACTCCCGGAATTAAATTTGTGGGACCGGGGAAATCATCTTTAATAGCATCCACACCCTCCTGCGGATTTGCTTTAGAGACTAATTCTTTTCGCTGTTCGCGTTTTTCATTTGGATCAATATCCATTGCTTCATTGCGTTTTCTCACCAGTTCGGGATCTGCTTCCCCATCCCGGTTAAAGGACCAGGCTAACATGGGGTCTCCAAAGGGAAGTTCATCTCCTTTATCTGTACTCCAGGTATGCCAGGTTTTTCCGTAGCTGTTCATTTTGCTGTCCAGCAATTCTATTTCGGCTACATCGGGTAAACCGGGAGCAACTAATTGCCCAGAGAGGATCTCATAATTATGCGGGTGCCAGTATTGTTTTTCTTCTTCGGGTAAGGTCTCGAACAATCTTTCAGAAATGATATATTCTATCCCGGTAAGTTTGGCATCTTCAGTATTTCCATCAAAAAGGGCACATTGTGCAAAATCTTCATTTACCTGGGTGCAAAAGTGATGGGCCTCCATTTGGTGTCCGGGATCTTCTTTCATGGGGTGGAACCCTACCAAATAAACTTCCATGGGATCAAGAGGAGCTTTAGTTTGGATTAGATTAGATCCTGTTTCCAGCACATTAGTTTTTGTGCTTTCATCTCTTCCCGGTACTTCGTTGTCAGATTTTCTGTCTTCCCCACAGGAGGTGAACAATACTGCACTAACAAGTACAACTACAAGGTGGTCAATTAATTTCATTACTTAAGATTTCATTGTCTTTAAATTTACACAGGATTAGCTGTTTATAAAAAATAATTTAATGGCATTAAGGAAAGCTTAACCCAATTTTAGGAATGAATACAGAGAGTGGATACCTTTCAAATTAAGAAAATCTTCTAGATCATTTACTAATTCTGTTTTAAAAGCTTAGAAGATATTTTCCTAAATCCTTAAATTGAAAAGGATTAAAAAATAGGTTATTATGGAAGAGCAACAACAGCAACATGAAGAAAGGGTTCGCAGTTCCTCGTCAACTTAAAAGAACCGGAAAATAGACCGGGAGATAATTGAAAACATAAGGAAATTTGAAAATAAAAGTACAGCAGAAATAGAGAAGAGGATCGAAGCTCTGGAAAAAGAGTGGGGCATTTAGCGATTGCTGGAAACCAATATGTCAACCCTTGCTTTAATTGGAATCGCTCTAACTATCCTTGTACATGAAAACTGGACCGTTCTTCCCATAGTCGTATTGTTATTCTTTTTGCAGCACGCATTACAGGGTTAGTGTCCTCCCTTACCAATTTTTAGGGCTATGGGAAAAAAACCAGGGCTGAACTGGATCGGGAGAAATATGCTTTAAAAGTATTAAAAGCGGATTTTGACGGGCTATCCAAACCGGGAGATCCTGAGAATGCTGAAAAAATATTTATAGGGACAACTAAAAACTGATCAAGGAAATACTTTAAGAGCTAAGAATATTTTTATTTAATAACATTCACATTGAATTTACAAGTACAGCAATTATCTTAAACAGGGGCCTACAGAGTATTTCTTACACTATAGGCATATGCTAACTCCTTACCATATAGGCTTTTGATATTCCCTCCGGCCGACAAAACACATGATTCTGCTTAAGGCGTGAGTTACAATAAGAAATATTATTAATTCCCATGTAAGAAATAGGTTCTAGAGCAGATTCCTCCATTGCCCAATGAACGAAATCTTTTATGGTAGAAAAATCCTGACGTTCTTTAGCCGTTTCCAGCTAGTCAAGAGCAAATTGTTTTTCAAAAAGTAACAGAAGTTCAATAAAATCAAAATCAGAGGTAACTATTGTTTCAAAGTCCTCATTCAGGGTGATCTTAAATCCTGCCCAGGCAGACAAACATTTCAGGTGTTTATTGGTAAAAATTGTTCTTAGCATATTGATTTATTTTGAATTACACAGAAGAAAATTTATTAAAGGGAGAAATAAAAGGATTTCGATATCAAATACATATATAGCATCCAAATAAAAAACTCCTTTTAGGATTCAAAAAGAGGCTGTCTACAAAGCCCTTTTTCACGTCAACCTGTCCCGAAGCTTCAGGAGTTTCAGGTTCTATTTTATTCTGTAAATCAGAATAATAAGGTCCTGAAATAAATTCAGAATGACGTCTTAAAGCTTTTTAGGCAGCCTCCTATTAATCAACTAATTCTTAGACAATTATTTAAAATCCTGAATTGCTTCACTAAGATCAAAAACCTTTTGATCTTTAAATTTATCCTCCAGGATACTGCTTCCGGCCGCAGAGCGATATCCACCGGCACAGTGCACTACAAATGGCTTATCCTTCGGAAGCTCATCTGTGCGATCCCGTAATTCATTCAATGGAATTCCTATGGCATTATCAAAGATCTTACCTTCTGCCAGCTCACTTTCATTTCTAATATCAACAATGGTGTAATTCTCTTTGTTGCTTTTGAAGTTTTCAAGATCAAAGTCATCAGATTTTCCTGAAACTTCCTCACTTAACGTGACCACTCCTTTCATTTGTTTTTCATAACCAATTTTGGCTGTTCTTTCCAGTAGCTCATCAATGTCTTCTACAGAGTTTACCGCCAGGTAGAAAGGCTCATTTGGTTTAATGATTGCTCCTAGCCAGGTTTCATATTTGTCACCTTCAGTTCGCGACATGATATTGATACTGTTAGGAAGATGTCCTTTTTTAAAAGCATCCCCATCTCTTACATCCACTACGTTTATCCCTGTCTCTACTTCATTGGCAGCTATTCTGACAGGCACACGATATTTTTCCTGCTGTACGTTCCCGGCACCATTACGATTAAGATCCACATTGAAGCCGAAGTAAGAAGGGATAAACGGCTGATCTTTAAGGATCTCTTCCACAAATTCCTCTACAGTCTGATCTTTAAACGCCCAGTTCCCCATACGCTCATCTCCTAAGGTGCTTGAGGGAGAGGCACTCATATTCTTACCACATAAAGACCCTGCACCATGCGCCGGATAAACCAGGGCCTCATCGGGCAGATCATTAAATTTGGTCTGCATGGTGTGATACATTGCTTTTGCAAGCTCCACACGCTTTGCAGTCATATTCCCTGCTTTTTCACGAAGGTCTGGCCGACCTACATTACCTATAAAAAGGGTGTCTCCAGTGAATAATGCTATTTTCCCCTCTTCTTCGGCCACAAAAGTTAAACTGTCTGGTGAATGTCCCGGGGTATGTAACGGACGAATATTAATTTTACCTATTTTCACGTTCTGTCCTTCATCAAAAGGCTCATGCGGATAATTCACTCCTACCTTTTCGCTTATATAAATAGTGGCACCGGTTTCCTTATGGATCTGTAAATGTCCGCTCACGAAATCGGCATGAGGATGGGTTTCAAATACAGCCACTATTTTGACATTATGTTCTTCTGCAAATTTATAATACTGCTTTGGGTTTCTACTGGGATCAACTAAAGCCATTTCGCCCTCACTAACAATAGCATAAGAATAATGAGCTAATGGTTCGTCTTTGAATTGTTCTATTTTCATTTTTGTTTAATTTACGTTTAATTCAATTTTAGAAATGGTTTTACAACCCTTTCAATGTTTTTATTGATACAAAAGTACTTTCATAAAGCACATTTCGCAGTAACATTTGTTACAAAGTGAGGATAGTTCCCATACAAAACCTGCTCAAAATTACCGCATTTTGATGAATCTGTCCGCCTGTTTCCACTACTTTGTCCAGCTACAGATTTTTTTTGGCCAAAAAAGTAACTTCATACAGGTAAATTTTTAAAAGCGTTTTTAGAACTGCACTCATATTTTCTGAGACGTATTCATCCGGAAAAAATTATTCCCGAAGAAAACAGTGTGATGATTCCCACCATCATAATAGCAGCTTCAATATTTATTAAATCTGAAATTATTCCGGTAAGGATTGCACCAACTGCATATCCCAGATCCCTCCAAAGCCTGAAGATCCCAATACTTTCGGCTCTGTCCCTGGGGTGGGTGTATTCCGCAATCGTCGCAAGAAATGTGGGGTAAGCCATTGCTGTACCCCAACCCAGTAATGCCATCAGACTTACAAAATGTACCATAGTTTCTGCCCAAACCAGGGTGATCAACACCAGGGCCTGCAGTAACATTCACGAGAATAGCAGGTATTTTTTAGAAAATTTATCAGCCATTCTTCCTGTAAATAATTGACCAACTCCCCAGATAGCCGGATAAACAGCCACTACCATACCAATTTGCTCCAGACTAAAATTTTTTACTGCCAGCAGGATTGGAAATAGTCCCCAGGCCATCCCATCGTCCAGGTTATTAATAAGCCCTGCCTGAGTCACAGATCCAAGGTTCCTGTCCTTCTACGTGGTATCCCAAAAAATATTTTTCAGAAGAGAGACTGCACTACTGTCTTCTTCTTTCCTGGCATGGCCGCGGGTATCTCTAATAAAGAAGATGCTCATAAATAACCCCAGTAACATTAAAAGGATCCCCAGGTAAAAAGGGTATGGTCTTAGACCATATTCTGCTGCGATCCACCCTGTAAGGAAGGCAACCACAGCAACAGCAAGGTATCCTGCAAATTCATTGAGACCCATCGCTAATCCGCGTTGCTTTTCACCTACCAGGTCGATCTTCATCACCACCGTACTGGACCATGCAAGCCCCTGATTGATTCCCAGCAGTACATTGGCAGCGATGAGCCAGTTCCAGCTTTCGGCATACATAAGAATAAATGGAATGGGGATAGCAAAGATCCAACCTGACACCAGAAGTTTCTTTCGACCGAATTTATTTGCCAGTGCTCCAGCATAATGGCTTTTACAATACCAAAAACAACAATAAAGGAAAGAATAGCAGAAGTGGCTGCCATTCCGAATTCCTTTTCGGCTATCTCCGGCAGAATGCTCCGTTCCAGTCCCACCATTCCACCTACAAAAGCATTCACGAGTACCAGGAGGGTGAACTGTTTCCAGTTTTCTTTTAATCCGAGTTGTATATCCTTTGGTTCAATCATTTGTGAAGCTTAAAAATATTTATAGAAACCATAGCTCGGAGACCTTTTAGATGTCATTAATTCCTTAAAAATAGAAGTTCGTGACAAAACTGAACTGGTTAAAATTACTTTTGTTAAAGATTTTCTCTGCCTCAACTACGTTTTGATTTTCCCTATAAACCCAAAGAAAATCAAATTTAAGGCCTTCTAAAAATCCTTTTAAGGAGTATGTTAAGCGGGTATTGGCCTGAAACGTTTCATCAATGTTATATTTATTCAATGTAGTTTGCCCTGCCTCCACACCGGTAAGCCTCTGCAAATCAACAGAAACATTTAAACCTGAACCGGGGAGTGTAAATTCACTTTTGAACGTAAACATCAACCCCACCCAATCCTTCAAGCCGTGACCGGGAAATAGAGGTAAATAACCGGTCTCTTCCCAATTCCTTTGGAAACAAAAAACGCCCTTTATCAAAGGCATGGGTGTAAGCAAAGGCAAACCTGAACATCTTATTACCCCAGCCCAGCTGTGAACTTATAACTTGTCCGTGCTCTTCGGGCTGTATATACCTGTTCTCATAAGGAAGTCCTTCAGAAAACTGCAGAGGCGTCTGGTAAACCACCTGCAGGCCCAGGTTAAAGTTCAGTAAGCTGTAGCCTGCTTCCGTCCAGATTGTATTGTGTAACTTATCTATATACATATCGTACAATGCTATCCTGAAATTCCTGTGAAGGTATTTGTAAGAGATGATACCAATACCTTTTGATGGATATAAGCCATGATAAGCTGCTTTTTCTCCATTTGGTTGATACCCATTATTAAAAAGTCCTATTCCCTCCTCAAGATCATACCAATCTGTTGTAGCACGAGGAGCCACACCGTCCAGCCAACCTACATTAAATGTGTGGCGTGGATGAAAATTAAAATGTCCCCAGAATCCTTTATGGGAAAAGGGCATCATCCGGCCATCGCTTTGGTTTAGCAATGGAGTGTATTCAGGCTTCAGTCTGCCCAAAGAGAGATAGGATTCTTTAAACTTATACCTTAAAAAGAGCTCATCCAACCTGTCCAGATTGCTATAGTTTCCTTTCTGAAACACATCGTATAACTCATACTCCCATTTTGCAGTAAGACCTGTGCTTTCATCTTTCACATTTAGATTGCTTCCAAGAGTCTGGTAGGTAAAAATGCTTTTTACACCTATCTCAAAACCCTTGTAATTACCGGTTATGATACTAATTGCACCCCCGGTTGCATTGGTATAATAATCTTTAAGAACTCCGTGATTATTAGTAGTTAAATAGAAGTTCCGCACATGCCCATGAACATATGCGTCTTTAGAGATGACTTTCACCCTGTACTTATTCACAGTACTTTCTTCTATAAAATCCTGAGAAAATGTTGTAAAATGAAATAGGAAGAAAATTAGGAATATCAGGATCGTTTTTATTTTCAGGTAATAAGTTTGGTTGCAAAAGTGACTAAAACCCTGTCGATATTCAGTAACTTAAGTTACGAACGGAAAATTATTTCCAGTTGTGTAACATAAGTCACAAAGCCATTAAAAAGCATTTTTTATATTTGGCGATCTTTATGAATGTGAAACCTTACATAGCGGTCTTTTTTGCCTTCCTTTTCTTTGGGAAATTTCTGGTGATGGATTCAAAGATCCTGGTGGCCATATTGGATGCCAATGAAATAGCCTATGTAAATCCCTTATGTAAAAAACAGCATACCAAAAACGCGGAGACTGACCATAAATCCTTTTCTCAGGATTCAGACAGATTAAATATCACCATAGATTCTTTTTGCAACACTCCCTTTCAGTTTGAAATATATAACTGGGAACAAAAGATAATTCCTGAAGAATCAAGGGAATACGCATATCATACTCCACCGCTGCCTGAATCTGTTCAGGAAAGATTTTACCCTCCCCCTAAGGTTTAGGTTGTATTCTTACATACCCAGACTTTATACAATTCTTTTTACGGAACCTTTGAGGTTCTAAATACCCTTAATTTACATATTATGACGACTAATATATCTGTCAGCCGTCGTTCTATTCAGGTGTTGAGAGTAATGCTTAGCGGGATATTCCTTATCGCCAGCTCTAACCACCTCATGAACGTCGAACAAACAGCAAAACGCATTGATGCGGCTAGTTTAAAGGAATTTGCCTACCTCCTTGGAGATCCTGAATTGATGGTGATCCTTTCCGGTATTGCAATGCTTATAGCAGGTATTGCACTTCTAATAGGATTCCAGACCAGATGGGCTGCAGTGATCCTGCTTGCAGTACTTATACCTATTACAATAACGGTACAGATAGGACAGGTGCACACCCTGGGGCCATTATTTAAAAATGTAGCCATCATGGGCGGACTCCTCTTTTTTATTATGAATGATTTTAGCAGGAAAACAGTAACAGAAACAAACCCGCCTCAATCCGAATTGAGCCTCAAAAACAA
Source organism: Salinimicrobium marinum (assembly GCF_014651535.1). Classification (GTDB taxonomy): domain Bacteria; phylum Bacteroidota; class Bacteroidia; order Flavobacteriales; family Flavobacteriaceae; genus Salinimicrobium; species Salinimicrobium marinum. Next base: position 936,275 of record NZ_BMXB01000001.1, on the reverse strand, counting down.
AGAATTATGAAAAAATATTTTTTAAGCAGTATCGTACTCCTTTTAACCTTATTCGCCAGTCCTGTAAATGCACAGGAACAACATGAACAGGAAAATTACGTGGTCCTCACCAAGAAGATCCCTCAGCTAGAACCTATCTTTTTAACTGCCGAAACCTTAGCTGAAGAAGACAAGAAAAACTTCGGAAAATTCGAGGTGATCATTTGCGGACAAACCGTAAAGGAGCTTACCGATAAAGATAGGATGCAGAAATATATCAATAAAGCAAAAGAACACAATGTTGAGCTTGTTGCCTGTGGATTCTCTCTGAATAAATTCGGAGTGGACCGAAAAGATATTTCCCCGGAATTTCGCATTGTCGAGAACGGGATCCTATACAATCTTCAGCTGCAAAAGAAAGGCTACACCAGCATTTCACTTTAAAAACAAGAGATTATGAAAAGATCAATAGGAATTTTATTAGTGCTTATTATGCTGGGAATTACCGGCAATGCACAAAATGATCCGCAGGGAGATTTGAACAATTACGTGGTGTCAACCACCAAGATTCCGCAACTACAGCCAATCATCCTTACGGCCGAAGCTTTGAGGGAAGAGGACGGGGCAAAATATGGTGATTTTCAAATAGTAATGTACGGGTCTAATGTCATGGAACTTACAGACAAAGAAAAGATGGAAGCTTATACCAGCAAGGCGAAAGCTGCAGGAGTCAGTATCTCTGTTTGTAAGATTTCCCTGGACAGGCAGGGGATAGATCAATCCGTACTGCACGAGTTCATACAGGTGGTGGATCACGCTTATACGCACCTTATACAGCTACAGAAAAATAAAAATTATTACAGCTTACAATTATAAAAAAAACGTTTATGAAATTCAATTTGAAAACATCCTTATGGATCCTGGCAGTTTTGGGAATTGTAAGTTTTACATCCTGTAACCAGGTAACAGGAGGGAATTCAGATAATAGAGAAACAGCAAAAGATACTCTGAGCATCACCGTGTTGCAAACAGCAGATATCCACGGGCAACTTGATCCGCACCCCGAATTGTTCTGGGAAAACGAGCAGATCGTGTTCAAGGAAAGGGGTGGTTTGGCCAATATAAAAACCCTTTTTAATGAAGAGCGTCAAAAAAATCCCGGTCGTACAGTGATCGTTGACGGAGGAGATCTCATTCAGGGTAGCGGTTATGCCGCACTTTCTGAAGGACGAATTTTCCCGGAGATCATCAGTAACATGGGTTATGATGTGATCATCCCTGGTAACTGGGAAGTGGTTTACGGAAAAGACAGAATGATGGATATAATGACTAATTACAATACTCCTGTGATCGCCCAGAATATGTTTCATGAAGAAGATGGAAAAGAACTTTTTCCTCCCTACTGGACAAAGGAAATAGAAGGAGTGAAAATCGGTTTTATAGGAATCAATGATCCAGATGTGCCGGTGCGCCAAAATCCTATTTTTAGTCAAGGAATGACTTTTAGCGGGATTGAGGATGAAGTGAAAGAGCTTATTTCCACCGTTAAAAAAGAGGAAGAAGTAGATGTGCTTTTCCTGGTAACTCATATGGGAGTGTTTAAACAAGTGGATCTTGCTAACCAGGAAATGTCAAAAGATGTGGATTACATCCTCGGGAATGATACGCACGAGCGGGTACGGGAGCTTATCCAGGGGAAATATGCCAAGGTAAGTGAACCTGGGGCTTTTGGTTCTTTCGTCGGAAAACTAACATTGCATTTTGTAGATGGAAAATTGGTGGGAGATGAGTACGAACTTATGGACGTGAATCCCGAAGTTTACCCCGCAGATCCTGAGCTTCAGCAGTTGGTTGATAAAGCCAAGGAGCCTTATGAAGATCACCTGGAAACTATGGTAGGACATACAGCTACGCCTATTTACAGATACCTTAATGTGGAAAATCCAATGGACAATATGATCACCGATGCCGCGAGATGGAAAACCGGAGCCGATATCTCCATTTCTAACGGATTTAGATTTGGAAATCCCATAGTTCCCGAAAACGGCGAACCTGCACCCATCACCCGAGCAAATCTTTGGAATTTGCTTCCCGTAAATGAGAAAGTAAAGACCGGAAAAGTAACCGGCCAACAGGTGAAAGACTGGTTGGAGCGGGAAATGCACAATGTATTTGCACAGGTTCCTACTGAAAGGTTTGGCGGATGGCTGGTAAGATTCTCCGGAATGGAAGTTGATTTCAACAGTCAGGGTAACAAAGGAGAACGCGTCAAATCCATAACGATCAAAGGAGAAGAAATGCAGATGGATGAATACTATACCATCTCTGCCTGTGTACGACCCGGTGATCCTATTGATAATCTATGTCGTATCCCTGATGTGGAAGATGTAGAGGTTAAGGATTACACCATTCACGATGTGGTCGAAGAATATCTCCAGAAGAATTCACCGGTTTCTCCAAAGCTGGACGGCCGTGCTTACTGTGAATATCTTGGAGAGTATTCTTTCTCAACCGTCCCGGGAACTGAATATTTATTTCAGTAAAATTACCGGCTTTTTTAAAACAAAAAACCTGCAGCTTTCGCTGCAGGTTTTTCTTTTTTTTTAGGATTAAAAATTAGTCTTCCCAGTTCAAAATGCCGCCTTCAAAATCGTAAATCTCTTTGAATCCCATTCCCTTAAGTTGCTTTGCTGCTTTTGCACTTCGGGCGCCGCTTCGGCAGTAGATATAAACAGGTTTTTGTTTGTCAAATTGTAGCATTTGTGCTTCAAAATCGGCGTCAAAGAAGTTTATATTTTTTGCGCCTTCAATATTTCCCTGCGTAAATTCTTTCGGTGTACGTATATCTATCAAAATCAATTCTTCTTCCGCTGCCATTGCGGTTCTGGCTTCTTCTGGAGAAATAACTTTTACACCTTCTGTTTCTTGCGCTTCACAACCTATTGTAGTGGCGATAAACAATGCTATAACTGGTAATAATTTGATGATTTTCATTTAACAGTATTTAGAAGTTATTGATGATGATCATGAGTGAAAAGATCGAAACCACAACCCACATACCGGTGGCGTAAAAAATTGATTTTACGCCGACTTTTTTTATCTGCGGAAGCGAAATCCCTGAACCGATTAAAAATAAAGTGGTAACCAGTAATTGTCGTGCTATGCCTGAAATTGGTTGGTATAAAAATCCTCCCTGCGGAAAACACTGGCAATGAGGATTGCTACAATAAAAAACAGAATAAATAACGGTATTTTCACACCAGACACATTTGTTTTCTTATTAAAAAAATAGGAGATAATGAGCGTGAGCGGGATAATCCACAGCGCCCGACTTAATTTTACCGTGGTGGCAATTTCTAAAGCTTCGGCACCAAAAGCCTGTGCCGCTCCAACAACCGAACTCGTATCATGAATTGCAATCGCCGACCATAAACCGAACTGGTACTATGTTAGTTCCAGAAGGTTTCCTATAAACGGAAAAATGAGCAATGAAATCGAGTTCAGGATAAAAACCACACCAATCGCGATGCTTATCTGTTCACTTCTTGCTTTTACAATTGGAGAAACCGAAGCTATTGCGCTTCCACCGCAAATGGCAGTTCCAGAAGAAATTAAAAGTGCCGTGATTTTATCAATTTTAAGGAATTTATTAAACAAAAACCCTAATCCAAATACCAGTGCGATGGTGGCAACCGTTATAAAAAAGGCGTCTTTACTCAACTCAAAAGCATCTATGCTATTAAGTCCAAAACCCAGTCCCACGATGGAAATCTGAAGCAGTATTTTAGAAATTTTAGCCGATTGCTTCGGAAAAGGATTTTTCAAAATAAGCGAAAAAAATACCCCAATCACCAATGCGATAGGCGCATTGATAAACGGCAAAAGCGTGAGCAGTGCCAGGGTAATGTATAGGATTTTGTTAAAGCTATGGTTTAGCATTAAAGTTGATTTGTGGCAAAAATATTGGGATTAAAAAGGTTTTGGTGTAACATAAGTTACCGTACTTTTTCAGAAAGAAAAATTTAATAATTCGCGGTGGTATTTCTCGAATTCATCATTGTGATAATCAGCCATTCCCGCTTGTGTGAGGACTGAAATGCCAAAACATCAAAGAAGATAATTTTCCTTCAAAATCTTTTAGGTTATTTGTTTTCTATCAAAATTTATTTATTCCAATTTCAAACGTCTATCAAATTATTTTTTTCGGTGGTTTGTATCACATCCGGTTTAATTAAATCCGTAGCTAAAATGCCACGCTGCATAAATCTAAAATTCCGGGCTGGAAATATGGGGGAAATCTATATTTATCAGGAGTAGACTCGGCTTTCACAGAACAATAATTCATTTTTGATAGCCTGGAGAAGCATTCATTTCTGACATACTCTCATCTACTGTTTAAAATAAAAAATCAGATAAAAAATAACAGGGATCGCAACCCCTGTTATTTTTGCACCAAACGAGACAGTTCTAATTTAAATCAACACCACTCTCTAAAATCGTTGAAATTTCAGATACCTGTTCTGAATCCGATTCGGACCGATAAAAGTTCTCTTTCCCCTGGTCCAGGAAGGAAATAAATGCTGCTACATCAAGATCATATCCTTTGGGTGCTGCAAGCAGTTCCCCTTCCTCTCCAAGCAGCGTATAATACGGTTGTGCATTGGCATTAAGCTTCTGGATCATAAAGTCCATATTCTGTGCCCCTATTGTTTTTTTGAGCTTTCCGTCATAGGAAGAAGTATACCATTTTTCCTTTGGCAATTCTGTTTTCTCGTCAACATACAGGGCAACCACTACATAGTCATTTTTAAGCCTTCTTAGAACTTGCGGATCACTCCAGACGTTCGCCTCCATTTCGCGGCAGTTTACGCAGCCATGACCTGTGAAATCGATAAACAAGGGTTTATTTTGTTCCCTGGCGCAGGCAACAGCCTGTTCATAGTCAAAAAATCCTTGTATTCCATGAGGTAATTCAAGGAACTCACTGTACAAGGGTGTTCCGCAGGAGTTGGAACTACTTTCAGGCTCAAGACCAACAGAAGCCGTTACCATATTAAAATCCTGCGATCCCATAGGCGGTAAATAGCCTGAAAGTGCTTTTAATGGCGCACCGAACAGACCCGGAATGAGGTACACCACAAAACTGAACACCAGAATTGCTGACATGAGCCGCGGAACGGAAATACTCTCTATCTTCTTTTCGTGAGGAAACACAAGCTTTCCGAGCAGATAAAAACCTAAAAGAGCAAATATCACGACCCAGATTGCAAGGTAAATGTCCCTGTCAAGGATATTCCAGTGGTACACTTGGTCCACTATACTCAGGAATTTCAAGGCAAGTGCCAGTTCAAGAAATCCAAGTAGCACCTTTACTGTATTCAACCAGCCCCCACTCTTGGGCAGCGAACTAAGCCAATCGGGGAAAAAGGCAAACAGCGTAAAGGGGATGGCAAAAGCCAGGGAGAATCCTAGCATTCCTATAAGAGGCATAATGGCTTCACCACTGGCTGCCTGCAGCAGGATAGTTCCTGCAATAGGACCGGTGCAACTAAAGCTTACCAGCACCAGGGTAAAGGCCATAAAGAATATTCCAGCCAGACCTCCCCTATCGGCTTGTTTGTCTACCCGGTTCACCAGTTTATTAGGCAGCCTGATTTCAAACATCCCGAAGAAAGAAAGCGCAAACAGCAGGAATATAGCGAAGAACAGCAGATTTGGCAGCCAATGGGTGGCGAGGAAATTTGCGAATCCGGCGCCGAACAGCACTGCAAACAAGGTCCCGACAATGGTGTAAATGACAATAATAAATAGCCCGTACAGCAGCGCATTAATCTTTCCTTTTTTACCTCCCGAACCCTTTGTGAAAAAGGTAACGGTCATGGGTATCATTGGAAAAACACAGGGCGTCAGCAAAGCTGCAAGACCGGCTCCAAAGGAAATGAAAAAGAAGGTCAGTAATCCGGTCCAGGTCTGTTCATCCTCATCAGATTCCCTGTTAAAGGAATTCTGAAAAGGTTTCAGGCTTTTCTCAACACCTTCCCCTGCAGCAGTGGTTTCATGCCCCTTTACTCCTGTAGTTTCCCGGGATGAGAGTATATCTGTAATTCCGGAACTTCCTGTCTCAGCTTCTTCCGTATCTGCAGGAATGGAGTTTCCCATAGCATCAAAGGCAAAATCTGTATCAAAAGGAATGCACTTTCCGCTGACATCCGAACAGATCTGGAAGAATATACTTCCCCTGAATTCGGGAGCATCCTTCTTTATAAGCACTTCCTGAGAGAAGTTGGCCGTATCGGTAAAATAGGTGTATTCTCCCTCCCAGATCTCATTATATTTTTTCTTTTGCCCTACCGGCAGGATCTCTCCAAGAAGTTCATATGCTTTACTCTCTTCAAAAGTGAATTCTGTAAGGAGAGGACCTAGATCAGGATCAAAATCACTGGAATACATATACCAGTCATCGGGAATTTCTGCTTCAAAATGAATGGTCACCCTTTCCCCGGGCTCAGGATCAGGATTACTAAGGCTGATCTCCCATTGAGGGGCTTCCATCATTTGCCCAACAGCAGAAGATGTTCCAAACAACAGAAGCACTAAGAAAAATAGAGAATTGGATAATTTCATAGACAAAAAAGATATTTGCCGGAATTTATAATCCCGTAGCAGTAAACTGAAAGAATTTTATTGAAAAAGCTAAAGGAGAGCAGGAAGGAAACAAGTTCTTCCTGCCTTTAACCTAGTATTGCTCTTTAAGGAATTTCTTGAAGTCTTTGGTGTTGTAATCTCCCATTCCCATATGTGTCAGTACGAGATTTCCGTTCGAATCGATCACGTAAGTGGTAGGAATGCTTTGAGAGTTATACATCTGGGGAATGGCTCCGTTGGGCCTGTAAACCTCGAAATCATAGCCTTTCTTTTCGTTAAAGTCTATAGCTTTCTGAAAATCCTGGTCCAGGGACAACATGATAAAAGCAACTTTACCTTTATCCACATCCTGGTAAAGCTTATTAATCCCGGGCATTTCGGCAACACAAGGGGGACACCAGGTAGCCCATAGGTTCATAAAGATTACTTTCCCTCTTAATTCCTCCATAGCTACTTTCTCACCTTCTGAATTGATAAGGCTCATGGAAAAATCTGCCTGGGAATCAGTGTCGTTGACCGCAAGATCTGCACTCTTGTCAAGATCGGGATTCATTAATCCTGTTGCAAGTATGCCCCGCTGAAGAAATCCAAGCACTTCTGTATGCAAACCTGTTACATAAAGTCCGCCGAAAACGGCAAACATAATTCCGTATTCTATTAAACTTTTTTTAGTCTTTTTTTTCATAGTATGCTTTTATTGATTTGAAGATGTATTCCGGAGAAACCTGTTTTGGTTACCTCATTTTACCGGTCGCGTAACTTATAAAGGAATTTGCTTTAGACACCAGCGTATTTCTGTCATCTACAGCAAGATATCCCAGATCTCTCAATTTCTCCCTGACTTTAAATGCATCTTCAGGTTCAAAATACCTAAATGCTACTGAAGAGGATTCTTTATTCACCTGAACATTCTGTATGTTTTCTATTTTTGAAAGCTTGTTAGTGATGGTATTCACACATCCCCCACACTTTATGTTCTGTACTGCTATCGTCGTTTTCATATTTATCTCCTTAATTTCAAGATCATCATTTGATCTTCTTATAATTGTCAAATATACGCTGTGAGAATGGCCCCGGCTGTAACATAAGTTACAGTAACCGAACAAAAAAAGGCATCCCGCCGGGACACCTTTTTAACCTTTTAAAACTTATGTTCTTTCAGTGATTCTTTTCCGCCACAAAGCGGATCACCCAGCCTTTGCCTTTATGAAATTTTCCTTCATCAAGTTCTATTTCCCCTTCATGAAATTCCTGAAAATCGAATTCCTGAAAAGCCGCTCGTATTTCTTCTTCTGAAAAAAGCATTTCTCGGTTTTGGGTCCCCCTACTCCGGGATTCATTTTCTGGTATTCCGGATGTCTGGAAAGCAAAACCTTCAAAAATCACTGTTCCGCCTTTTTTAAGTAGCTGGTTTAATTGGCTGAAGTATTCCTTGCACACAGGTTTCGGAAAATGGGCCTAAATCAGCACTATAGCGTCAAACGCTTCTTCCCTGAAAGGAAGGTCACAAGAAGATGTAGTCTGATACTTTATTTCCACTCCCTCTTCCTGAGCCAGTCTTAGCGCTTCCTTCTTACCTTCTATACTAATATCAAATGCAGATACATTACAACCGAGCTTTGCTGCAAACACGGCGTTTCTACCTTCCCCTTCCGCAGGAAAAAGAATGCTCCCGGATTTTAAGGTATGCAGCTTTGCCTTCAGGTATTCGTTCGGATCTTTCCGTGGGCATAAGCTTCCTGCCTATATCTCTCATCCCAGAATGCTTCCATAGTATTCCAATTTTTTCCGAAGTTAAAAAGAGTATTTACAGTAGCTCTTTACCTATAATGTAAATTCCCATTACCAGTACAAACCAACCAAACCCTTTTTTTAGCTTTTCTCCATCAATGAATTTATTAAGATAGCCTCCCAGGAAGATGCCGGCAATTGAGAGTCCGGTAAAGATTATTAGAAACATCCAGTCAATTTCGAGGTTTTCCACATCTCCAATAAACCCTATGAGAGACTTTACCGCAATGATGAGCAGGGAAGTTGCCACTGCTTTTTTCATTGGTAATTTAGCGAGTAAAACCAGCGCCGGAATAATTAGAAATCCTCCACCGGCACCCACGATCCCGGTGAGAATACCTACTACAACACCCTCAATGATGATCAACGGATAGTTATAGGTAACTTTTACTTCCTGCAATTCTTCCTTTCCGTTACCTTTTATCATGGAGATAGAAGCCACGACCATGATAACGGCAAAAAATAACATGATCCCAATATCTTTGGTCACCTCAAAACCCCAGAGGGTGAGAATATGGTCCGGAATTGCCGGTACCAGATATTTTCTGGTACCGTAGACGGCAATAAAAGCCGGAATGGCAAAAACGGTGGCTGTACGAAAATCCACCAGTTTCTTCTTCATATTATTAATTGCACCAACAAGTGAGGAAGCTCCTACTACAAAAAGAGAGTATGCTGTTGCAGTGACGGGATTGATGGATAACAGATACACCAGTACGGGTACAGTTAAAATTGACCCTCCACCTCCTATGAGTCCTAACACCACTCCTATTAATAATGCACCTAAAAATCCTAAGAGATCAATTACTTCCAAAGTCTTTTATTTTATATGATGCAAAAGTAACCTCTCCCCTTTCTTTGCGCAGTAACAAAAGTTACATACATGGTGAAATAGCGTCTTAAGAAAGATTTCTTTACAATCTGGGAATACCATTCATAGGTAAATCCTAAACTTTTTGAAGTTACTAAAAGATGTTATTGCTGTTTCCTTTTCAGCTTAACCGGCAATTTTTTTCCAGATCTTACTCCCCAGTTTTATGAGTAGCAAAACCAGAAACCCTACGACCAATCCTGTTAAAAATTCCCCTATAATTCCCGGCAACCCCACTAAAAGATCATGTACAAAATGGATATTATGCACAAAAATACCTCCTGAAACCAACAGCAAAGCAAGTGTCCCGATGACCGAAAGACTTTTAATCACTTTAGGCAATGCACTTACAAGGAAACGCCCAATAGCATCAGAAATGCTGTTTTCCCTTTCATTTAAACTAATTAGTTTAGCTCCAAATTCATCCATCCTCACGATTAGGGCAACTAATCCATACACCCCAACGGTGGCCACCATGGCAATAAGAGACACCACCAGAATCTGGTTGAGTAAGGCCTCATTGGCAACGCTACCCAGAGCAATAATTACAATTTCCACGGAAAGTATAAAATCTGTCACCACTGCCGATTTTATTTTATCTTTCTCTATCGCCAGGACCTCTTCTTCGGAAAGTTTTTCCAGTTTAGGAGCTTCGCTCTTATCCGCATGCGGAAAAAAGTATTCAAAGATCTTTTCTGCACCCTCGTATGCGAGGTAAAGACCGCCAATGATCAAAATTATGGTGATAGCGGAAGGTATAAAGGCGCTAAGCAGAAATGCAAGCGGTAAAATGATTAGTTTGTTAAGGGCCGAACCTTTTGTAATTGCCCAAAGCACCGGAATTTCCCGTGAGGACATAAATCCTGAAGCTTTCTCTGCATTTACGGCCAGATCGTCTCCTAAAATTCCTGCGGTTTTCTTTCCGGCAATTTTCCCCATTACCGCCACATCGTCCATTAAAGTTGCAATATCATCGAGAAGCGCAAAAAATCCTGAAGCCATAGTTGTTTTTAAATTATGAAGCAAGATAGGTGTATTTACTAAAAATGAAATTAAAGGATTCTTAAATAAGCAGTTCTTGAATTTGAATTATACTTCAGGGGCGGTTCAAAAGTGATGGAACCGATACGCTGTTGATTAAAAGTGAGCTGGCACCTGTTTTGCAAAAAAAATCCAAAGAATTACTTTTCTGCAGGGGTTACAGTGTTAAGATATCGTTACCTGAAATCACTATTCTTAAAGAATTGGCTTTTTTTTCTATCTTTAAGGTTAATTCAACCTTATCTTATGAAGAATATACTTGTGGCTCTAGGAAGCGCCAAACACGCAGATGCATTAATAGCCCAGGCTGTAAAGCTGGCAAAACTTACCGATGGGAAAATCTGGATACTTCATGTTACCGCTGCAAATCCCGATGACTTCCTGGCGTTGGAGGCAGGACCTCAGCACCTGTATGACGAAAGAGTGGAAAGCCGCAAGAAAAAAACTGCATTTATTAAACAATTGGCCGAACAAATAGAAAAAAACCATAACCTGCAGGCAGAAGGAATCCTGGTAGAAGGTTCTGTTTCAAAAGCCATAAAGAATAAGGTACAAGAACATAACATTGAACTAGTTATTGCCGGGCATCAAAAAAAGGATTTCCTGTACGAACTTTTTACTGCCAATAAGAAAAAAGATCTTGTGGATGAACTGCAGATCCCTCTTCTAGCCGTTCCCATTAAAGCCTGACATTTAAAAAATAATCATTAAATCAATCTTTATTTTTTAACAGATTCTGCATTTTTTCTGTGGGACAGAGCCCTCTATATATTTGCAATCTGAGATGATAATTGCCCTTACCGGTACGGCAGGGCACCCAACTAATAATCAGACTTTTTTGAATGGACTACAATTCTTACAAACGGTTGTTGATCCTTTAAAAAAACAACGGCTAACGCTGTCAACCCCCTACCCCTTTCTCATTCAAAATCCACCGGATCAATGTTTTATTATTGAAAATACACCTTATATTTGCATTCCTTTTTGAAAAAAATCAAAAACAGTTACAGTTTTTTAAACTTCTTCTGTTTTTCTCCTCGGCGGTCACGGGAGTTCTATGCCTTTTATCATTTCGAATTCTTATTCTCGATTGAGGATAAAAGTAAACCAATTGGTTGTGTAAAGCTAGTTCTGCTTTCTCCGCTACTTTCCTGTTGGTTTGCTCTTTTTTACTTTCTGAGATTGAATTTGAACTCCTGAAAAGCTCTTTTTTTGACTTTTGAGAAGGATGCTTTTGAACCGGCATCCTTCATTAATCTTCTGAAAATAGTATATGTTGAAACATCTTCTTTTGATTTTCCTTTTCGTTCCCCTGCTGGCAATGCAATCTCAGAACCTGAAAGTAGAAGCAACAACTGCTGCCAATCCCTCAAATGTTATCAATAATGGTGTTATAGATTTCTAGGTCTCAAAAGGAAAAGCTTCTTATACCTTTCAATGGTCTGAACAGGATATTTCCATGAATTCTTCTAAAGCTGAAAGTCTTACAGAAGGAATTCCATACCACGTAATAGTACCTGACAGTGAGGGAGGTATTGAGAATATTGGCAAGGTAACCGGAAAAGTAGTGCCTGTAATGGCCGGAATTTACATTATTGCTGCCTTCATTGTAAATGAGTTAATATTGACAAACTGGGACCTACTGTTACTGCTATTTTTGACGGGGCTTTCAGTGCTTCGGCTCTTAAAGGTGGATTTACTGGAGTAATGGTAGTAGGTTTTCAAAGAGCCGCCTTCTTCAGTGAAATGGGAGTGGGATCGGCTGCGATCGCACCCAGCACAGGAAAAACAAATCATCCAATTTCTGAAGGTTATGTTGCCCTTCTGGAACCTTTCATAGATACAGTGGTAGTATGTACCCTAACAGCTTTAGTTCAAATTTTCACCGGAATGCAAGAAGTCCAGGGAGTAGGCGGTGTACAATTAACATCTGATGCTTTTGCAACCGTACTATCCTGGTTTCCATACCTGCTATCACTGGTAGTTTTTCTATTTGCTTTTACTACGATGATCTCATGGTCCAATTACGGAATGCGTTCCTGGACCTACCTTTTTGGAAGAAGTAAAAAAAGTGAAATGATCTACAAAATAATATTCCTGGTATTTGTAGTCATAGGAGCATCAATAGGATTGGGTGCTGTGCTCGATTTTTCAGATAGGATGATATTGACCATGTCCTTTCCAAATAATATCGGACTTTACATCATGTCTGGAGAAGTAAAAAGTTACCTTAAGGAATATACCCGAAAACTAAAGGCAGGGGAATTATTCAGTAAAAATAATTCAGAGACAGATTCTAAAGCGGCCTAATGCGGGAGGAAGTTTCGGGAAATACATACAGCTTAAAAAATCAAAGCTGTACCCGAAAGACAAAGAAGTACGAGTAGCACTTTCTTAAACAGCTCCTCATTTATCTTCAGAAAAAGACGGCCTCCTAAGAACTGGGCTAAAAAGAATACCGGAAGAATAAAAAGGCTGATTTTGATGTGACTTAGAGTTAAAACCCCGCCAACAGCCAGGGACGGAATTCGTACCGCAGTTACCACGGCTAAAACTCCAATCATAGTTGCTCTGAAAATTTTTGCCTCCTCCACGGTATTCTTCACGGCAATGACATAAAGCGGACCTCCAGTAGAGAAAATTCCGGCAAAGAAACCACCCATAATTCCAAAGAAGGCAGTCCTTTTTTTACCCAGTTTCAGGTTTTTTTTTCCGAAGATCACATACACTACGTATAGCAGAATAAAAACGCCAAGCGCCTTTTTTAAAAGTACCGGTTTACTGTAGGTAAGAACCACGATCCCCAGAATCACTCCTATGGCTGAAGCCCAGCCAAGCCTCATGATTACATTCCTGTCAATGTTTTTCCATTCCTTATAGACCAGGAAAACACTGGAAAAAAGATAGAATATAGAAATGTAGGCAATTGCATCTGGCAGATTTAGGCCTATTAACAAAATAGGAAGAGCGATCAATGACCCTGCAAAACCTACTACAGTTTGAACAAAAAATCCGCAGAATATAGCGGTACCAAGGAGGATTAACAATTCAGGATCCATTACTATAATAAGTTAGAGTAGGCAAAATTATAGACAATAGTTCTTATTGCGCCGTGGAAATGACGGCTCAAGGAATATTTTTCCGAAGAATTATTGGTAATTTCACAATAAATAAATCGAACCATGATCGATGTGACAGACAGGAAAATTATCGAGCTATTAAACGCGAATTCCAAAGCCTCTTTTGCTGAAATAAGCAAAAAGATCTTCCTTTCTCCCTCTTCTGTACGCGAACGTATTAAGAAGCTGGAGGAACTTGAAGTAATCAAAGGCTATAGCCTCAAAGTAGACCAAGCGCTGCTGGGCAATACCATAGAAGTTTTTATTTTGCTAAAGGTGTTCACAGGGAAACTCCAGTTCGCTATCAAGGAACTTCAATCTTATTCCGAAATTCTGGAAGTTCACAGGATCACCGGGCATCAGAACTTTCACATGAGAGTAGCATTAAAGGACCAATTACACCTTCAGAAATTCATTGACCGACTTATCACTTTTGGAGAACCAACCACACATCTTATTCTATCAGCTCTAGGAACAGATGGAAAGTAATAGGAAGGTTTTGGTTAAATCGAAATTGTTGTAAAAAAGGATGAACCTAAAGATGCTTAAAAGATTTATCATTTCAGTCGCCTAAATTCATTAAAAGTAGATCTCAACAGTTCCTTTTACACAGCCTATCTTTCCCTACATTTGTGGCAACAATTGCTTTTACAGCGAATTTTCCTGAAATGCACCTTTTTATTAGCTACATAAAATTCCTTATTAAATCCACGAATCAGCACGGGGTACATTCTCCTTTTGTTTTTGGGTTAGTGACGAAATGTTTTTACGATAAGAAAAAGTATCCGGCGTACGAGATCATTAAGAAATACCGGAAAAAGCTGCTGCAGAATAGAAATTCTATTAAAGTGGCCGATTTTGGAGCAGGTAGCAGGATCTTTTCTTCTAATGAACGGAAAATCGCAGCCATAGCAAAGAACGCCGGAATCACCCCCAAACGTGCCCAATTGCTGAATCGGCTGGTGCGTTATTTAGAAGTTGAAAGGGCCCTTGAGCTGGGAACTTCCCTCGGAATAAGCACAGCTGCCATGGCAGCGCAAAACAAAGTGCAGATCATCAGCATCGAAGGTTGTGCCGCTACTGCTGGTGTGGCACGTAAACAATTTGAAGAATTCGGGTTTAAAGATATTGAGATGAAGGTCGGGGAGTTTGAGAGAGTGATCAGTAAGCAATATTCAGTGAACAAAAGTTCCAGATTTCAAATTTCAAATTCCAATTTACAACCTCAAACTTTCGACCTGATCTTCATCGACGGAAACCATCAGAAACAAGCTACTTTAAATTATTTCGAGAAGTTACTTTCAGCAGTTCATAATGACTCGGTAATGATATTCGATGATATCCACTGGTCCAAAGATATGGAGGCAGCATGGGAAGAAATAAAACTGCATCCGGAAGTTTCGGTAACAGTAGATACATTCCAATGGGGACTAATTTTCTTCAGAAAAGAACAGGCAAAAGAGCATTTCGTGGTAAGGGTGTGATGATGTGATAATTAAAATATTTAATGACAGCGACATAACTTTATCTTGAGATTAAAATATCAAAATATTGCCTGAAAAGAGGTCTATGTAAGGCAGCAAACTTTCTAAGAAGCACCCTTTTAAGAAGAATTAGAGTGACAAGTCCCCGACTTTACTGACAGTAGTTTCGTTCCGAACTTGTGTGAATACCATCAAATAACCTTCAAATTTTCATTCTCATTTTACAACTTGTAACAAATCAACTTAAATTGCGTCTTATCTAGTGATCTTAATTTTTGATTTACATTTATGAGCAGCGTAATAAAAATCCGGAATATTACCAGAGACTTCCATTTGGGACAGGAAATAGTGAAAGTCCTTAAAGGAATTGATATTGATATTGAAAAAGGGGAATATGTAGCTTTTATGGGACCTTCGGGTTCAGGGAAATCGACATTGATGAACCTGTTGGGCTGTCTTGACACTCCTACTTCCGGATCTTATATATTAAACGGAAAGGATGTGAGTAAAATGTCCGATGATGAACTGGCAGAAATCCGGAACAAGGAAATTGGGTTTGTTTTTCAGACGTTTAACCTGCTCCCCAGAACCACAGCTTTAGATAATGTTGCTTTACCAATGGTGTATGCCGGGGCGACCAAAAAAGAAAGAACAGCACGTGCCGAAAAAGTATTGACAGATGTAGGATTGGCCGACCGGATGGACCATAAACCGAATCAGCTTTCGGGAGGACAACGTCAAAGGGTTGCTGTAGGGAGAGCTTTGGTAAATCATCCTTCCATCATTCTTGCCGATGAACCTACCGGAAACCTCGATTCCAAAACTTCTGTAGAGATCATGAACCTTTTTGATGATATCCATAAAGCCGGAAATACAGTAATATTAGTAACTCACGAAGAAGATATTGCAGAACACGCCCACAGGATCATCCGCCTTCGCGACGGAATTGTGGAAAGTGATGAAAGAAAGACGATGGCGCCAGTAAGCCCTAGGCACTAAATTTAGAGGTCAGAGGTTAGTCAAAATAATTGTATCTGCTTTTAATACTCAGTATTCAATCTTAAATTTGCAGATAACGCATTACTAATAACGAAGTGAATTTAAGTGGATATATTCGATAACGACACACTGCTTTATATCGGACTCATTGTCCTTTTTCTGGGTTTTTTCCTCTGGAACCGGGGTCGCACCAAAAAGAACAGAGAAGCTAAAAAGAACCGGAATTTTCGAAAAAGATATCAGGAACGAAAAAAACAACGCGAGAAGGAAAACGATTAAATATTCAACCTTCAGTAATTTTTTAGAAAAAAATTCAGTCTAGTTAAATTTTATCTGCAAGTAATAACCAGCTTTTTTGTCTTTTAAATTTGATTATTCGGCTCAAAATAGGTGTGAACTTGCATCTCATTTTTTCCTTAGCCTGATAATTTCCTTACCTTTAACTCCAGATTTTTCACTGCTGCATTCTTTTTTAATGCACTACAGCCTCAAAAGCTTAAAATTTCTAATCCACCAATGAAAATATATACAAAAACAGGAGATAAAGGCACCACTGCACTTTTTGGCGGCACCAGGGTTCCAAAACATCACATAAGAATTGACAGTTATGGAACTGTAGATGAATTAAACTCCAATCTTGGAATGCTAAGAGACCAGGAGATCGATGAGCATAGCCATGAAACGCTGCTTATCATTCAGGACAAACTATTTACGTTAGGTGCAATCCTCGCAACAGATCCTGAAAAAGCAATGCTAAAAAACGGAAAAGAGCGCCTTAATATTCCAAAGATCTCTAAAGAAGACATAGAACTTCTGGAGCAGGAAATAGATGCTATGAATGACAGCCTCCCTCCTATGACACATTTCATCCTTCCGGGAGGTCATCAAGCTGTGTCATTCTGTCACATTTCCCGCTGTGTATGCCGCCGCGCCGAGCGTCTTGCTGCTGCTCTTTATGAAATGGAACCTTTTGACGAGAAGGTTTTGCAGTATTTAAACCGGTTAAGCGATTACCTGTTTGTGCTGGCACGAAAGTTGTCTAAAGATTTACAAGCCAGGGAAATTCAGTGGATACCCAAAAAAGAATTCTGAGATAAGGGTTTTCCCGGTTACTTCTAAAACATTTAAAGCTAGAATATTTAAGGTTTCAGAAAACGTTCTTAAAATTAATGATAAATAATAGATTTTTTTCTTGACTATCTCAACAAAAAATTTATTTTTGCAAAAAATCAAAACCGATTAACCAATGTATTGGACATTAGAATTAGCATCCTATTTAAGTGATGCGCCTTGGCCCGCAACAAAAGATGAGTTAATTGATTACGCCATCAGGACGGGAGCTCCGTTAGAGGTTGTGGAAAACCTGCAGGCAATTGAAGATGAAGGAGATTCCTATGATTCAATTGAGGAAATCTGGCCAGATTATCCCACAGATGACGATTATCTTTGGAATGAGGATGAGTATTAAAAAATAAACGAACAGAAATAGAAGGAAAAAGTCTCAGAATTGAGGCTTTTTTTTTGCGTACATTTGACATATTAAAACAATAAAAACTATGAGTTTTTTAGATTCAGTACTGAAGGTTTTTGTTGGCGATAAATCCAAAAAAGACATTAAGGAAATTCAACCTATCGTTGAAAAAGTAAAGTCTTTTGAAAAGGAATATGAAGCTTTATCTCTCGATGAACTTCGCGCTAAAACAACGACTTTCAAAAATAAAATTCAGGAGGCCCTTAAAGAGGTGAATGAGCAAATGGCAGCTCTTACTGCCGAAGCCGATGCCTCTGAAGATATTACCCGAAAAGAAGACATTTACTCAGAAATTGATGCTCTTAAAGACAGAGCTTATGAAATTTCTGAAGCTGTCTTAGCTGAAATCCTTCCCGAGGCTTTCGCCACCATAAAAGAAACAGCCAAACGTTTTGTAAATAATACCCAACTGAAGGTAACTGCCTCTGTTTTTGACAGAGAACTTTCAGCTGAAAAAGATTACGTAAACCTTGATGGGGATTATGCTATCTGGAACAATTCCTGGGATGCGGCCGGAAAGCCTATCGTGTGGGATATGGTTCATTATGACGTACAGTTGATAGGTGGTGTTGCAATGCATCAGGGAAAGATTGCCGAAATGCAGACTGGGGAAGGTAAAACTTTAGTGGCTACCCTTCCAATGTACCTGAATGCCCTTACCGGAAACGGCGTGCACCTGGTAACCGTGAATGATTACCTGGCAAAAAGGGATAGCGCGTGGATGGCTCCTATTTTTCAGTTTCACGGGATGACCGTAGATTGTATAGATTACCACCGGCCAAATTCCGCAGCAAGAAGAAAAGCATATAATGCCGATATAACTTACGGAACAAACAATGAGTTTGGTTTCGACTACCTGCGTGACAACATGTCCCACTCCCCCGATGATCTTGTGCAAAGACCGCACAACTACGCCATTGTGGATGAGGTGGATTCGGTACTGGTAGATGATGCCCGTACACCTTTAATTATTTCCGGACCTATTCCTAAAGGAGATGTACATGAATTCGATCAATTAAAGCCTGCAGTGGCCAATATTGTTGAAGTACAACGAAAGCATCTTACGGGTGTTTTAGCCGAAGCAAAAAAATTAATTGCCTCAGGAAATACTGAGGAAGGCGGATTCAAGTTGCTACAGGTTCACAGAGGACTTCCAAAAAACAAAGCACTTATCAAATTCCTTAGTGAAGAAGGAATCAAATTATTGCTTCAGAAGACCGAGAACAAATACATGGCAGACAACAACCGGGAAATGCCGATAGTAGATGCCGACCTGTACTTCGTGATCGAAGAGAAAAATAATCAAATAGATCTTACCGATAAAGGAGTTGAATATCTTTCTGGAGAAGATGATCCCGATTTCTTCGTAATGCCGGAAATTGGCATGGAGATCGCAAAAATTGAAAATGAAGGTCTTTCCAAAGAAGAGGAAGCCGAAAAGAAAGAAGAACTTTTTCGTGAATATAGCGTGAAAAGTGAACGGATCCACACCATGCGTCAATTATTGAAAGCTTATACGCTCTTCGAAAAAGACACAGAATATGTGGTGATGGAAAATAAAGTGAAAATTGTAGACGAGCAGACCGGACGTATCATGGAAGGCCGCCGCTACAGTGACGGATTACACCAGGCAATTGAAGCAAAGGAGAATGTAAAAATTGAAGATGCAACGCAGACTTTTGCTACTGTAACGCTTCAGAATTACTTCAGGATGTACCGCAAACTTTCGGGTATGACGGGTACTGCTGTTACCGAAGCCGGGGAGCTGTGGGAAATCTATAAACTTGATGTGGTAGAGATCCCTACAAACCGTCCTATTGCACGTCAGGATAAAGAGGACATGGTATATAAAACCAAAAGGGAAAAGTACAATGCCGTCATAGAAGACGTAACACAGCTTTCCAGGGCAGGAAGACCGGTATTGATCGGTACTACTTCGGTTGAAATTTCAGAATTATTAAGCCGGATGCTGAAGCTTAGAAATGTTCCTCATAATGTATTGAACGCAAAGCTTCATAAAAAAGAAGCTGATATTGTTGCTCAAGCCGGTCAGGCCGGAATTGTGACCATTGCTACCAACATGGCAGGTCGTGGTACCGATATTAAATTAAGTCCCGAAGTGAAAAAAGCCGGCGGTCTTGCTATTGTAGGTACCGAGCGCCATGATTCACGTAGGGTGGACAGGCAGTTGCGTGGTCGTGCAGGACGTCAGGGTGACCCCGGAAGTTCTCAATTCTACGTATCTCTTGAAGATAACCTGATGCGTTTGTTTGGATCTGAAAAAATAGCCAAACTTATGGACCGCATGGGTCTGGAAGAAGGGGAAGTAATTCAGCATTCCATGATCTCAAAATCCATTGAGCGGGCACAGAAAAAAGTAGAAGAAAACAACTTTGGCGTACGTAAGCGACTGCTGGAGTACGATGATGTGATGAACGCACAGCGTGAGGTTGTCTACAAACGCCGCTACCATGCTCTATTTGGTGACAGGTTACGTGTGGATATTGCCAATATGTTGTTTGATACCGCGGAAGCGATTACAGAAAGCAACAAAATGGCAGTGGATTTCAAAAACTTTGAGTTTGAGTTGATCCGTTACTTCTCCATGAGCTCTCCTGTAACTGAAGCGGAATTCGAAAAAATGGATTCTCAAAAGATCGCAGGGGAAGTATACAAGGCTGCCTACAAACATTACGATGAGAAAATGACGCGTAACGCGGCCGATGCTTATCCCGTGATCAAGCAGGTTTTTGAAGATGACCGCAATAACTTTGAGCGAATTTCGGTTCCTTTTACAGATGGCACAAAAACCCTTCAGGTAGTTACAAACCTTAAAAAGGCATATGAGTCTGAAGGAAAGCAACTGGTAAAAGATTTCGAAAAGAATATTACCCTGGCAATTATTGACGATGCCTGGAAAACCCATCTACGTAAAATGGATGAGTTAAAGCAGAGCGTTCAGCTGGCGGTACATGAGCAAAAAGATCCGTTATTGATTTATAAGTTTGAAGCTTTTGAACTGTTCAAGGTTATGCTGGACCAGGTGAACAAAGACGTGATCTCCTTCCTTTTCAAAGGAGAATTACCGGCACCAAATCCGGCTCAAATCAGAGAAGCTAGGGAGCGGAAACAACGCGATCACGTAGAAACTTCCAAGGAAGAAATTCAGAATCTGGATGAACGTGCCGCGCAAAGCAGAGCTGCATCTCAAAATCAGCAGCAACGTCCGCAGGTTACGGAAACCATCACCAGGGAACGTCCCAAAATTGGAAGAAATGATAAAGTCACCATTAAAAATGTGATGAACGGTGAGAACAAGAGCATGAAATTCAAACAAGCCATTCCGCTTCTTGACAAAGGTGACTGGGTTTTGGTAGAAGAATAGATATCAGATTTTAGACGTGAGATTTTAGATATTAGAATCTTTATCAAATTAAAAATCCGGAGCAAAAATGCTCCGGATTTTTTTGTTCATGTCTATCTACCTCGATCCATTCGGAGGAGTTAAGGTGGAATTACTTCACCACCACATCACTGTATTTTGCTTTTATTGAAATCGTGCCATTTCCACTTTTTGATTTGTGATATCCATTAATGATCTGGGTGTCATAATTTTTAATAGGAGTTCCTTTAATGGATACGGGATACTCAATCTCACTCTGTGATCCATTATAATTGAAATTAAAAGCTTCATTTGGAAGCTTCAGCTCCAAATCGCTGTTTTCAAGTGTTATATCCAAAGTATTAAATCCGTCTGCCAGTTTGCTGATCTTAAGCTGCCCAAAAGTTCCAGATATAATACCTGTTTCGAGGATCTGCCCTATTTTTACATCACTGGAATTGGAAGTGATCTTTAAACTCCTGGCAGATGCTATGTCACAATTCTGAACATACGTTGTTTCAAGCTCCCCGTATTCCCACATTTTCACGTTTACCGGAGTATAAGCAGCTCTAATATGGGTCTGCTTTCCGGAAATAGTGTTCGCCGAGAATTGACTGTGTGAAAAATCTGCTTTCACATTGGAATTCCTGCCGGCAAGGTTTACTTCCCCATGCCGCACCTTTAGTTCCAGTTTAGCATCATTTGGCACCTTCAACCGAATCGTTCTTTTGGCTTTTTTCGAATTTTCGGGCAAGACAAAAATTTTGTTTTGACCACTGTCGCCATACCTGGCCTCCACCTCTTTTTCTACCTGTTCTGCCCATTTCTCCATCTCTTTACCAAACTTTTCTCCCCAGGCTTCCATACTTGCACCAAAATTTTCTCCCCATTTTTCCATTTTTATTTCAATGTCTTTTTTCCATAGTACGGTATCCTTTTCTATATTGGATGCCCATTGTTCCATTGAAACTTCGAAATCCTTACCAAATTTTTTCTCTATTTTCTTTTCCCATTTCTCCATGTACTTGTCGCCCTCTTTTTGATAGGCAGAATAATCAAACTGAAGATCCCCCATGCCTTCAAAAACCTCTGGTGGCAAAGGGTTTCTGGACATACTTTCCAAAAGAGGTCCTACCATTTCCATAACAGGATCAATAATTTCAGGAAGATTAGCCATGGCTCCATTAAAAGAACTCATGTCCATAGGTGGAACAGGCATTCCTCCCCCACCTCCGGAAACTATAGATACCCTGCCGGAATTTCCGCTGGTTTGCAGTTTCCAGCTCTCCAAAAGTTGTTTATTAGCATCCTTTCCGTTCTCGCCTCCTTCCATAAAAGCCTCTATCTGCACTTCATTTTTATCCCATTTCTCAATGATGATATTTGTGTGGCTGGCATCTACATCAAGAGTGACATTAGCACTGGTTTTATAGGATTTATCTAATTTTTTTGTTTGTGCCGAAACAGACAATGATCCAAAAACCAGTAGCATTAAAAATATATTACACCTGAAAATTTTCATGTTGTTCGTTTTTAGATTCTTTAATTTCTTTGATTTTACTTTTTACTTTGTATAATAGCTCCAGCCTCAATTGCAGATTAACGATCAAGGCTTCTACCGTCTGCTCGTTGGCTCCAATTTCACTAAACTCGTTATTCAATCGCTTGTATTCCTTTTCCAGTTCTGCCAATTGCTTCATAAAAGCATCCAGCAATGCCTTATTTTCTTCAGTTATTTCAAGTTTGGCTATTTCAAAATTCAGGCTTGCCAAATAATAATTTTCAATTTTCCTGAATTCCGGAGAGACATCGCTTACCTGAAATGGTCTCTCCAGTTCTTTTTCATCCTGTTCTTCATCTACCGGAGTTTCTACTACCTCATTCTTTAAAAATTTATTCCCTTCGGATGGTAAAAAAAAGATAAAACCTACCCCGAATACCACAATTAATACAGCAGCTAATTTTAAAAACAGGTAATTTGATCCTGATGTTTCTTTGGGTAAAGCTTCATCAAGCTTTGCTTCAAATCTCCTTTTATGCCCTTCTGGTAATTTTTCTGAAGCGGGGCCCTCTTCATTTCTGAACATTTCTCTAAGATCCTGTGACATTTTTCAATTCTTTAAGTTCATTCTGTAATTTCTTTTTTCCGCGGTGCACCAGCGTTCGTGATGCCACCTGACTTATATTTAATATTTCTGAAATCTCCTCATGATCGTATCCCTCTATTAAAAACAACATCAACGGATATTTATATTTCTCCGGAAGATTTCCAATGGCAGCTTTCACTTCATGTATCCCAACATCACTTTCTACTGCCCAGTCATTTTCATCTTCCACGCTTGCTAAAACCTGCTCATTGATAGTCAGCATTTCCAGCTTCTTCGCCTTCAGCTTGTCAATACATTTATTAATCACAATCCTTTTTAACCAGGCACCAAAAGTAACTTCTCCGGTAAATTGATGCAGCTTAGCAAACGCCTTCACAAAGGCTTCCTGCATGGCGTCTTCAGCTTCATAAGGATCATTAACAAACCTCCTGGCTACACAATACATGCCTTCGCAATATTGGTTGTAAAGCTTAAACTGCGCCCTGCGGTTATTGTGCTTACATTCTTCAATTAATTTATGTTGTAACACATTTCATTGTTTTGGTTGATGTCTACTATAAAGACGAAAGAAAAAACAGTCTGTTGCAAAAATTTTCATTAAAAGCAAAAATGACGGGATGCTGCTTTTAAAAAATTATTAAAGAAAGTCTTTTCTTACAGATCAAGTTCCTTAAAAAATTACTTTTTTTCTTAAAATAAAGGCAAAATAATATTAAAAAACCGAGAATTAACAAAGCCTTCTAAATATATTAATCTCCTGATTTTTATCTTGTTGTGTTTTTAAAACGTACTATTATGGAAGATCGTTACTCAAAATTTAAAAAGTTGAATTGGTTGTTGGAAGACAGTTTTGAAGCAGAGCGCATATACTATAATGCAAGTGAAGATGTTCAGGAAGTAAACTTGAAGCGGTTTTTCAATCACGAAACTGTAAACCGAAACAGGTTTAGTCAGGAGATTTCTGAGCAACTGGTACAGGCAGGTGTAGAACCAAAGAAAATGTGGATCCAGAAGGGTAACCTTGACAGAGATTGGCGAGAGGAGAAAAAAGCGCTCACCAAATCGAGACCTCTCAAATTATTGAACAAGTGCACCAAAAAGGATAAAGAGAATCTCAAATTATATAAAGAGATTCTTGAGGAAAAGAAATTACCTGAAGAGGTTCTCCGGATTTTAAAAAAACAGAGACAGGTAATTAATAAATCGCTGGAGCAGGCAGAAAAATTTAATAGCTGTGAAATAAGCCTTCAAAAAGACAGCGAACCTAAAGTAAGAAAACTAAAAGCCATGTAATAGCTTTAGAATGTTTTTATTAAGCACCATTTCTGCCTGGAATGGTGCTTTCTTTTTGGGGCATAAAATTTGATATTTTTATACCATGAATAAAAACCTGAAACGTAGTTTAATTGGTGCAGTGATTTTCACTCTCGTAGTTCTTGCCGGCTACTATTATTCAAATATCAGGACTAAATCCTATAGTCCCGAGGATATAGTGGCCTATCAGCAGGATGATCTACAGCTTGAAGTTTTTTACAACCGACCTTATAAGAAAGGTCGGGAAATTTTCGGCGGCCTGGTACCATATGATCAGGTTTGGAGGACGGGTGCAAACGAAGCAACTACTTTCCAGACAAATAAGGATATCATGGTGGATGGATCGCTGTTACGCGCCGGGAAATATACCTTATGGACCATTCCCGGAGAAAAGTCGTGGAAAGTGATTTTTAATTCCGAAATGTACCCCTGGGGCATTACCCTCGATAAAGTTCCGTCCAGATTACCCGAATATGATGTACTTACAGTAGAAGTTTCTGTGCGCCCTTTAAATACCCCTATAGAACAATTCAGTATTACTTTTGAAGAAGCAAATGATTTTGTTGTAATGATCCTGGTGTGGGATACCACCGCACTATATGTACCTATGAAAGAACCCGAAAGCAATTTAACTGCCTCGCTCAAGTAAATCTTTTTATTTTTTTATTTTCAGAAGAAGATTAGGATCGGGACAGTTTAATAGATAAAAATCCAGTTCCTTTAATGATGTTACGCCCGGATAATCTCCCTTTTTTCCCTGCAGATTCCCCATCAGCTGAAAATGCAAATGCGGTGCATAATCGCCATTTTCTGAAGGTTTACCCAATGTTGCTAATTTCTCTCCCTGCTTCACTTCCTTTCCAACTGAAATTTGCTGCAGAGAATGCTTGCTTAAGTGTCCATAAAGGCTAAAATAAGTTTTCCCGGAAATATGGTGTTCCAGAATAATCGTTGGCCCGTAATCGCCAAACGTAGCATTATCCTGAAAGCTATGAACTTTCCCCTCCATCACTGCCAAAACTGCGGTACCAGCTTCTGCCCAGATGTCGAGCCCTATGTGGATATTTCGTTCCATTTCTTCCCCTTCTGAAGCTGAAAAAAGTTCGCTACGGCGATACAAATCCCTTACTTCATTATAACCGCCAAAAGCCACTTTCTTCCCATGCTTTTGAAGATACTCTCTTATATAGACTGAAAAATCTTCAGAAGAAGAAATATCTACTTCTGAAAGCTCTTTATTGGTACCGGAAAGATCAATATGCATATAATCTTCCTGAAGATAGCTGGAATCTATCACCGGAGTAAATTCAGAAGTTAATCCGGAAAGGAACTGAGGAAAGTTGGAAGCGATCATACTTGAAATTTCTCAAATGTACTTCCGGAAAATCAAATCCACAAGTAATATATTCAGAATATACCGGCATAAAAAAAGCACCTTACGGTGCTTTTTCAAGAGTAATATAGTTTTACCAGACTACTCTTCTTCGTCGTCTAACATTAGATTAAGGGTAACATCAATATTGTCCCGTGTGGCTCTTGAATAAGGACAAATCTCATGGGCCTCATTCACCAGGCTTTCACCAGTCTCAATATTTACCCCCGGAATATAGGTATCCAGAACAACACTCAATTGTAAATCATCCTCCTCGGTTTTTCCTATAGAAACTTCAGCGGTTACAGAAAAATCCCCAAGTTCAACTTTACGTTTTTTGGCCACTATTTGTAACGCACTACCATAGCAAGCAGAATATCCGGCAGCAAATAACTGCTCCGGATTGGTTTTTTTACCTCCCTGACCACCTAATTCTTTAGGCATACTTAACTCCAGATCCAGTACACCATCATCACTTTTCACATGACCCGAACGGCCACCCATGGTGGTTGCACTTGCTGTATACAATGTCTTCATAATGAATTTTAATTTTATTAAATTAGTACTTCAATATACGAATAAGATTTTCACCTAAAAAAGTTTTTCCCCTTGGACCATAAATCGGCATTAAACCAGACTAAAGGCAGCGGTTCCCCCCAGAATGTGAATCCAGCTTCAGCAAATAAAATTCGGAATTCCCGAAGAAAAGAATGGTCTGTAGAATATCTTTTTCAGAAGATCATGGAAAGAGATCAGGCTGCTGTAAGCAGGGCCATCACACTAATTGAAAGTAACCAGCATCAGCATCAGGAAAAAGCAGGATTGCTGGTGGAAAAATGCCTTCCATTTGCCAATAAATCCATTAGAATAGGAATTACAGGAGTGCCCGGGGTGGGAAAAAGTACTTTTATCGAATCTTTTGGAACTCATCTCGCCGACGCCGGCAAAAGAGTGGCAGTGTTGGCAGTAGATCCCACAAGCACGGTTTCGGGAGGAAGTATTCTTGGTGATAAAACACGAATGGAAACGCTGGTGAATCACAAGAACGCTTTTATCCGCCCCTCACCTTCAGGGGATTCTTTGGGCGGCGTGGCAAAAAAGACCCGGGAAACTATCATTTTATGCGAGGCTGCGGGGTTTGATACGTTGTTGATTGAAACTGTGGGTGTGGGCCAGAGTGAAACCACCGTTCACAGTATGACAGATTTTTTCCTGTTGCTGAAACTGGCCGGTGCCGGAGATGAGCTGCAGGGGATCAAACGCGGAATTATGGAGATGGCAGATGCTATTGTCATTAACAAAGCCGATGGTGAAAATAAAAAGCCCGCTGAAAAAGCACGATCTGAATTCCGACGCGCCCTACACCTCTACCCTCCCAAAG
Organism: Salinimicrobium marinum; assembly: GCF_014651535.1. Classification (GTDB taxonomy): domain Bacteria; phylum Bacteroidota; class Bacteroidia; order Flavobacteriales; family Flavobacteriaceae; genus Salinimicrobium; species Salinimicrobium marinum. The sequence goes on along the minus strand of NZ_BMXB01000001.1, from coordinate 909,258 downwards.
AAAGCGGATGGTCCCCAAATGTTTTATTGTGCAGCGCACTGGATCACACCGGGATTGAAGATATCTGGAAAATGATTACAGAATTTGAAACAACCGTAAAAGAAAATAAACATTTCTATCATAAACGCCGCCAGCAAAACAGGTTTTGGCTACTTCAAACCATCAACGAACATTTAAAAAGCAGGTTTTACAATAATCCTGAAATAAAAAAAGAACTGCAGAACCAAATGGATGCAGTTGAAAAAAATGAGACTACTCCTTTTGCCGCAGCGAATTATTTACTGAGCATGGATTAATAGAATTGCGGGTTTACAGAGCCTGGATAAGATCAGCTTTTAGGAGTTGTTTGTTGTTTCTGGCTTACTGTTCAGTATTTCTTGGTAGGGTAAGATTAAAATTCATTACATGCATCGCAACGAATACATAAGTATTTTTTTAATAAAATTTACTATTCAGTAAATGGAATCTCTTTAATCCTGATGCTCTATTGGAATGATGCGTGAAAATTGACACGATTTTTTTTCTCTTTCCTTCGGAAAATGTCGAATTTACTTTGTGCTCATCTTCTCCCGATTCAAGTACTTCCTTAACAAATATTGGTGTAGTCGATAGAATAAAAATCCGAAACCGGAGCCGATAAAGATTCCTGTGGCGACGTCAAGAGGATAATGTACCCCAACGTAAATTCGGCTGTAGGAGACCATTATTGCCCAAAAAATAAGTACGTAGATTATGTTAGGATATTTACGGCGCAAAGCCAGACCTACAAAAGCCGTCACAGCCGCCGAACTTGCAGCGTGGGCAGAAAAGTAGCCGTACCGGCCACACCTCACGGCAACAAACCTGGCATATTCCATAACTCCTTCCTGTCCGCAAGGACGTGCGCGTTCGAATCCGTGTTTGAATACATTTGCAAGTTGATCTGTAATGGTGATTAAACCTGCAACAAAAAGCAGAGTAATGCCCATTCCTTTGAGACCGTAAGTCTGGTAAATCATGAACAAAAGGACGACATACAGCGGTATGGAAGACCATTTATTAGTAATGAAGTTCCAGAAATTATCCCAGGCAGCAGAACCAAGGTTATTCAGGTAAAGAAAAAGTTGATGGTCAAGTTCTAACAGTTGTTCCATGGAAGAATCAATTATTCATCATAACGGGAAATCTCCCTGTCATAAAAATCATTTGCCTGCTGAATAAGGCCTTCAGCTTCCGAAGAAAGTTCTTTTTCATCATCGGCATCAAAATCTTCTAGCCATTCTACCTCATCATTTTCAAGGTTTATGATGAAACGCGGAAACTCAGTATGAATGATAAAAATTGCATCAGGATAATCTGTATTATCGCCCAGGAGAAATTTTGGAAAGTCCATTGAAAAAATATTTAATTTTATTCTAATTTATCAGGCATCGGCCTGTTTTAAAAACTTTTTACTTAAATAATTAAATCGAAGATACAACATTAGTGCCGAAGCTGTAAGTCCGGCAAGCAGCCCCATCCAAATTCCCATACTGCCCATGTTTTCAGCTTTTCCGAAGTACCATGAAATAGGGAAACCTATGATCCAGTAGGCAATAAAACAGATTACCGTAGGAATCTTCACATCCTGAAGTCCTCTCAAGGCCCCTAAAATCACTACCTGTAAACCATCGCTTAACTGAAAGAGTGCGGCCACGATCAATAACTGAGATGCAAGTAAGATCACTTCGGCATTATCAATGTAAAATGTAGGCAGCCAGTCTTTAAGTAAAATGAAAGCAACTGCAAAAATGGCTTCAATAATAAAAACCAGCAGGAAGTTTGAAAAAGCAATTCGGCGTAAAGCTTTAAAATCGGCCAGGCCTTTTTGGTTTCCAACCCTTATGGTTGCCGTCACTCCCAATCCCACAGCTATCATGAATGTCATGGAAGCAAGGTTTAAAGCCACCTGATTCGCTGCCTGCGGATTTGTACCAAGCATACCTGCCAGGATCACCGTGGCAGTGAAAATCGCAACTTCAAACAACATTTGAAGTGCTGTAGGAAAGCCCAGGGAAAACAACCTTTTAAAAATAACTGGCTTTAAAAACTCTTTACGGGACCACTGGAAATATTGTCTGAATTTCTTTTTCCTCCTAAGGATCTCCCATAAAAACCACAACATAAAAAACCTGGAAATCAAAGTTCCCAATGCAGCACCTTGCAACTCCAGCCTCGGAAATATCCATACTCCATAGATAAGCAGATAATTGAACAGCACGTTTACCAGGTTTGCAATTATGGTTGCATACATTGCATATTTTGTCTGGGACAAGCCGTCTGCAAACTGCTTGTAGGCCTGGAAAATCATTAGCGGGATCATAGAAAAAGCCACGATCTCAAGATAAGGTATAGCCAGTTCCACTACTTCGGGCGGCTGGTCGAGATAATATAACACAGGTTTGGCAAGCAGTAGTAGCAGGAAAAGGAAAATCCCGTTGAGGGTACACATGATCACTCCGTGGTGAAAATAGCTTTTCCCTTCTTCAATATTTCCGGCACCGTCCGCTTCAGCAATAAGAGGAGTGATCGCAAAGGAAAACCCGATGCCGAGTGACAATGCAACGAAAACGAGAGTATTCCCTAACGAAACAGCAGCAAGGGGAGCAGCGCCAAGCTGACCTACCATGATGTTATCTGCAAGTCCCACCAGTACATGACCAAGCTGCCCCAGCATCACCGGATAGGCAATAGACAGATTTGTTCCGAATTCTTTTGTGTAAGCAGTTAGTTGCAAGAGCTATGTTTTTTCAGCCCGCAAAGATAGGAAGTTATTTGGAGGAAAGAATTTAAATGATGTGTTCTTAGAAAAGAAGAGAATAGTACAGAAATATTGAATATTACAGAAGCAGAAATGAAAATGGCGCGATTTGAATATCCGCGCCACCTCGTTTGAAACTGCATTTTCTATTTCTTTAATTCCGCAGGAACATTTATCGGGGAATCAAAACCATACTTGTCTACCAGATACACCAAAGAAGCCATTGTGGCAGCTCCCAGTTCCAGCTCCCGTTTGTTCACAGCGTCAAAAGTGTCTGTAGCGGCATGATGATGATCAAAATAGCGCTGTGAATCTGGACGAAGACCAGCAAGTACAATATCCCCATCTTTTAAAGGGCCAATATCTGCCCCGCTTCCTCCCTGTGCAAAATAATGAACAAGGTAAGGTTCGAAAAGACTTTTCCAGCTTTTTACCTGCTCAAACTGCGCTTCACTCGCATCAAAAGAAAACCCACGCGGGGTGAATCCGCCGGAATCGCTTTCCAGAGCAAATATGTGATGCTCTCCTTTCATTTGAGCCACCTTAGCATATTGGTTTCCACCTCTTAATCCGTTTTCTTCATTCATGAAAAGAACTACCCGCAGGGTTCTTTTCGGACGGATTCCGGTTTCTTTGAATAAACGCAATACTTCCATAGATTGTACCACTCCGGCACCATCATCATGCGCACCATCTCCAAGATCCCAGGAATCAAGATGCCCCCCCACCACAATTATTTCATCTGGATATTCACTTCCTGTAATTTCCCCTATCACATTGTGAGATTCCACATCTGCATGATTTTGGCAGCTCATTCTGTAAAAGAACTTTAAGCTCTTATCAAGTTTGAGCATGCTGCTCAAATATTCGGCATCTTTAGTACTGATAGCGGCAGCGGGGATCCTCTCATCATTTGGAAGTTCTCCATAGCTCATGGAGCCGGTGTGAGGATATTCATCTATTTTATGAGATAGAGAGCGAACAATTACTCCGGCAGCACCATATTTAGCAGCCTCTGCAGCTCCAGAATAGCGTTGATCCACACATCCACCATAAGCAGCAAACGTATGAATAAGGTCGGGGCGCATTGGCCTGTTAAAAAACACTATTTTACCTTCTATTTGTTCCTTTCCATATTCTGCAAGATCTTCCAGTCCCTGCACTTCTAAAACTTCTGCTTTTAAACCGTTGGCAGGAGTGGCAATAGAGCCACCAAGTGCAACAATATTCACTGTTGTGGTGTTTTCCCCGGTTTGTACGTATGCATATTCTGCCTGCCCACGGGTCCATTTCGGCACCATTACCGGCTGTAACCATACTTTATCCAGACCCAGCTCCTCCAGTTGAGCTTTGGAATATTTTACAGCCCTTTCCGCATTTATAGATCCAGAAAGTCTTCCTCCTATCTTATTGGAAAGATGATCCAGCCATTCATAGCTTTGTCCCTGTAACAGCGACATATCATATAAGTTCCGAAGAGCCATCGAATCCTTCTGCTGATGTGAAAACTGTGCTTTTCCTTCAAGGAAAGTTACCAAAAGTGCCAGTAAAACTAATTTTTGCTTCATTTTTTCTTAAATTATTTCTGTCGATAAGAGGTGAAAAGCAAATGTAAAAAACCGCAAATTCTAAATGGTTTCTTTTTAAATTTTTTTCCTCTTTTGAATAAATAACTTCAACCATTTTAAGTCTGAGGATGCTGACAGATTTGAAGCTTAAGAAGCTATTTTTTTTTATCTTTCGGCAAAATTTATGGATTTGAATAAGCAGGAAATTATAGGGCATGTTTCATATTTACTTCAGGAGATCCCTACCTCCCAGGAAATCGTAAAAGACGATCATAAAAGAGAAAAAAGATACCAATATCTTGCTAAACATATGGTTGAAAAGGCCATTGAAAAAGATGCATTGATCATTTCAGAAAATGGAAGAGGAATCGCAATATTGTTTCGTACCAATAGAAAAGATGGTAACTTCTGGAAAGATCTCATCCAGGACCTGAAGCTTGCAATCAACGTCACAGGGATCAAAAAAGGTTTTAAGGCGATGAAAAATCAGAAATATGTAAAAAACCAGCGTCCCAAAGAGGGAGATTATCTCTATTGCTGGTTTTGGGGAATTCTACCCGATTCCCGCGGAAGCGATGACAGTAAGACGGCTTATGAAATGAAAAATAAATTTTATGCCATTTCGAAAGAGCTACAGCTTCCTATTTTTGCTGAATCCAGAATACGCCGGATAAGCCTGGCTTACCGACGTTACGGATTTAAACTTTTTCATGAGTGGCAGCATCCAAGCGGAGACACCATGTACTTTTTAAAATACACTCCTCCTCCAAAGAGTGAATAACTTCTGAACTCATCCATTTCAGAAGTTATTCAGAAAAATTATTTACTGGCGAACAACCGTACATCTTCTTCATTGACTTCTGGACCTCCCAGAATAATAAGTCGTTCCACTACATTACGAAGCTCACGAATATTACCGGTCCAGTTGTATTCCTGAAGAAGTTTTAAGGCATCATCTGAAAAGGTTTTGGGATTCACTCCCTGTTCCTGAGTGATCTTTTCGGCAAAATAATTTACCAGCAACGGAATATCCTCCCGGCGCTCGTTAAGAGGCGGAACCTTAATCAAGATCACGGCCAGCCTGTGATAGAGATCTTCCCGGAACCGTTTCTCTTCGATCTCCTTTTGAAGGTCCTTATTGGTCGCTGCAACCACTCTCACATCTACTTTTATGTCCTTATCACTTCCGACGCGTGAGATCCTGCTCTCCTGCAGGGCACGCAATACTTTAGCCTGTGCAGAAAGACTCATGTCGCCTATTTCGTCCAGGAAAATAGTACCTCCATTGGCAGCCTCAAATTTTCCGGCCCTGTCTTTATTTGCGGAGGTAAAGGCTCCTTTCACATGACCAAAAAGCTCACTTTCTATAAGTTCTGATGGTATTGCCGCACAATTCACTTCTACCATAGGCCCGCCGGAGCGATCACTTTTTTGATGCAGCCAGTGGGCAACCAGTTCTTTTCCGGTTCCATTTGGCCCGGTGATCAAAACCCTGGCATCTGTTGGTGCTACTTTTTCGATCATTTCCTTTATCTGGGAAATAGGCTCAGACTCGCCAATCATTTCATAGTTTTTACCCACTTTTTTCTTTAAACGAGTATTTTCTACCATGAGCTCCTTGCGGTCCAGGGCATTTCTTACTGTATTTAAAAGTCGGTTGAGATCGGGCGGTTTGGAAATATAATCAAAGGCACCCAATCGCATGGTATTCACAGCAGTATCCAGATCTCCATGACCGGAGATCATTACTACGGGAATTTCCGGTTTGATCTTTTTTACAGCTTCCAGGACTTCAACACCATCCATTTTCGGCATTTTTATATCACACAGGATCAAATCATAATCATGATCTTTCACCATTTCTGTTCCTATCAATCCATCGGCTGCCTCTTCTACTTCATACGTCTTATTTTCTTCTGTGAGTATTTTAACAAGCACTCTTCGAATAGCTGCTTCGTCTTCAATCAATAAAATTTTTGGCATCGTTATATTTTAAATTTTAATCCGCTTCGAGCGTAAAAAGTATTTACTTTATTCACCTCTAAAACGTCATCTTTATCATCATTTCTAAGCCTTATGTCATTCATTAAAGTATAACCGGCATACAGGTAATATACTAAATGTTTTGTAAAGTTGTACTCATACCCCACACCTCCAAGAACAATGGTCATAGAGATATTTTCGGCAACCTTGTTAGAATTTGAGAATACCCTGTCCTCCTGAATATTGGCATAAAAACCATCAAGTGTCACAAAAGCCTGAAGTTCATGTTTTTAGGCTTATATAATATTTGAGATTACTTTTTGGGACTCCCGCCATATAGGACCAATTGGGACGAAATTCCCTGTAATAATTTACTATCGGTAAAGGAAAAGGCATCCCAGATGTTGTGGAATAGTGCAGTCCCAGTATCCATCGCCATGATTTTTCCACTTCGTCTTCTCCTTTTTCTTTAATGAAGAAGAACGATCCTATATAGAGCAGATCATCTTTAAGAACTGTTCCTTTTTCAAAGTTAGATGCCATCATTAACCCTCCCTGCGCCGCAAACCTCCAGTTGGGATTCATTTTATAGGTGTAATTGAGGCTTAAAGTGAAGGACTGAAATCTATCCAGTTCTGCTCCTTTTTCAAAGGGAGTAATATCTTTATATTTGAAATTGATATTTTCATATTCGATTCCCGGCACTAGATAACTATCTTCGGCTGTACCTATTTTAATCGGAAAATTCACAAAACTTCTGAATCTTCTGAAAGAATTATCTGAATCTGACTGCGGAAAGTAAGTGTACTCAATCCTTGCCAGATCTGTAGATTGTCCTCTTCCGGAGAAAGAAGCTGCAAAACTGAGTAACGCCAGAATAAAATACTTATTCATTTTCTTCTGAAGTTGGAGGCTGGGGTTCTGATTGTCCAATAAGGTGTACGTCCCTCTGGGGGAAAGGAATTGTAATACCATGTTCACGAAATTTATGATCAATTTTAAATCGCACCTGACTTTTTATCTTTGGATCTACGAAGCTGTCAGTTACAAAAAAATGTAAACTAAAGACCAGTGAAGAATCCCCAAAGTCATCAAAAAGAACGAAAGGTTCGGGGGTTTCCGCTACACCCGTTTGGTTTTCTGCACATTCCAAAAGCAACTTTTGGACTTTGGCAGTATCACTCCCATAGGCCACTCCCACTTTGATAAATTCACGGGTGGTGGTATGGTTCTGGGTGTAATTATAAATGATATCGCTTATAAATTTATGGTTTGGAATGATCATTACCTTGTCGTCTCTTGTAAGAAGCCTGGTAGTGCGCAGCTGAATGTCTATCACTCTTCCTACTTTTCCATTGACCTCAATCACATCACCTACCAGCAATGACTTATCTGTAATAATAAATAAACCTCCAATAATATCCTGAAATAGCTCCTGCAGGGCAAGACCCAAACCTACAAAAAGTGCCGCCGAAGCAGTTAACAAAATGGTGATGTCCACCCCAGCCGAACTTACTGTCACTAGCACCACGATCAAATACACAAGATATTTGATAAACTTGAAGACGCTTATAAATTTAAGCTTATCGGGTGTTGCAAGTTTTCTGGTAAGAAAAACTCTAATGCCTTTCAGTATCACGCTGGTAAAGAGAAAGACAATAATGACCAGTAAGATCAAGCCTACAGTTATCCTTCCCTGGTCTTCACCGCTGCCAAGTGGTATTACCGTGATGTTAAGGAAATCCAGGAAAGTCCCCCAAATATCTTCTTCAATTACATCTTTTACCTGTTCAACACCACTTTGCATGCCTAATATTTAAGCCATTTATACAGTTCCTTATAAGTTGGTTTTTTTCCGTACATAAGAATTCCTACTCGATATATTTTCGCTGCCAGCCAAACGATTCCGGCGTTGGTAATGATCAGTAAAAATATGGAAATTGCCAGTTCCCACCAGGCAACCCCAAATGGAATCCTCATCAACATCACAATAGGGGAAGTTAAAGGGACCATGGAAAATATCGTTGAAACCGTACCGTGCGGATTTTCAATAACTGCAAAAAAGCCCACGTAAATTCCAAGAATCAGGGGAATGATAACCGGAAACATGAACTGCTGTGTATCGGTCTCATTATCAACTGCTGCTCCAATGGCGGCATAGATAGAGCTATAAAGAAAGTATCCTCCTATAAAATAAACCAGAAAAGAAAGGGTAAGAGTCAACAAAGGAAGTTTCGCAATATCTATCACCAACTGTTGTAATTCACTATCTGAAATCTGACTCGCAGCCTGCTGTTGAGCTCCCTGTGCTGCCGAAATATCAACTCCCAGGACAGATGATACCACGAAAAGCAGCAAACCTCCCAACATTACCCAAATAGAAAATTGTGTGATCCCGGCCAAAGAAGTTCCTAAAATCTTGCCCAGCATCAAATGGAGAGGCTTAACCGAAGAAATGATTATTTCAATAATACGGTTGGTTTTTTCCTCGATAACGCTTCGCATCACCATGTTCCCATAGATAATTATAAACATCATTAACAGGTAGCCTGCAGCTCCTCCAAAAAACATTTTCACATAATTTGACATTTTTGAAGTTCGCTCTCCCGAAAAATTCTGAATTTCGATCTTTACCGATGCCTCTGCTGATCTTATTGCTGACACATCCACTCCCCGGGCTTCCAGTTCCCTTCCGGTGAGTTTATCGGCTACGGTGCGTTCTATTTGAGTTAAAAATCCGAAAGCAGGAGCTTCCTTGGCGAAAAACTGCAGATGTTCAACCGAGTCGGAATCCTGAGGAACATAAAGCAATCCGTATAAATTCTTCTCCCTCACAATGTCTTTGGCACTATCGAGCGTAATTGCAGAAAAATCCTGAAATTCCACATCTTCAGAATCCTGAAATTCTGAAACAAATAACCCCGATTCGTCATGAACTCCTACAATTCTCGTTTCACTCTTATTCAGGCTCGTTAAATACGCGATCAACATGATCATACCCACAAAGATCAACGGACTCAAAAATGTCATTACAACAAAGGTCTTGTTCCTTACCCGGGCCAGATATTCACGTTTTATAATTAACTTGAGATTACGCATTGCCGGTCACTGTTTTTATGAAAATATCATTTACAGAAGGAATCACTTCCACAAAATAATTCACCTGTGCCCTGGAGGTAAGATGCATTAAAAGGTCATTGGGAGACGCTGTTTCCTCTATTTGTATCCTTAGTTTAAGATCATCATTAATACTTTTAAAAGAAGCATCTTTTATAAGAAAAGTAGCTGCAAGTTCTTTTCGAAGCAGTTCATTATCTGGTGATTCCAGCCCTACTTCAAAAGTATTCGATTTATATGCACGTTTGATATCGGTAACTTTACCATCCAGCAACTTATTTGATTTATGGATAAGTGCCATGTAATCACATAATTCCTCTACACTTTCCATTCTGTGCGTTGAAAATAATATAGTGGCACCCTCTTTCCGAAGCTGAAGGATTTCATCTTTGATAAGATTTGCATTCACAGGATCGAATCCGCTGAAGGGTTCGTCAAAAATCAGAAGTTTAGGGTTATGCAGCACAGTGACCACAAACTGAACTTTTTGAGCCATTCCTTTGGAAAGTTCCTGGATCTTTTTATCCCACCAGTCTTCGATATTAAGCCTTTCAAACCAGTATTTAAGTCGGGCTTTAGCTTCAGCTTTTGATAATCCTTTTAATTGTGCAAGATACAAGGCCTGTTCTCCAACTTTCATGGATTTATATAATCCCCGCTCTTCGGGCAAATATCCAATATGCTGAATGTCGTTTGGCTGTAGCGGTTTACCATCCAGAAGAATTCTTCCTTCACTGGGTAAAGTAATTTGATTTATAATCCTTATAAAGGTAGTTTTCCCTGCTCCATTTGGCCCAAGAAGGCCGAAAATACTTCCCTTCGGGATTTGAAGTGAAACATTATTTAGTGCAGTAAAATCGCCAAATTTCTTCGTCACGTTTTCTGCAACCAGGAGGTGATCCATAAAAGTACTTTGTTGTAAATATATTTAAATGTAGCAACTTTCATTTGGGATTAGGAAGATTTTAATATTTGCCGTCCAATCTTACCATCTACTCCCGAAACAAGTAAAAAAACAAAACCCATCCTTAATCACTTAAGGATGGGAAAAAAATTGCTATGAAAAAGAAAAATTATCACCAATTGAAATTAGTGATACCCAAATATATATAAAAAAAAGTTAATATTCTACCTTTAAGAGAACATATCTTTAACTTTTTCGAAAAATGACTTGTCACTTTTCTCCGGTTTGGGCTGGAAATGCTCGTCACTAGCCATTCTCTCAAAGAAATCACGTTGTTCCCTGTTAAGAGTTTTTGGCGTCCAGACATTTACATGTACCAGTAAATCCCCTTTTCCGTATCCATTAATACTTGGAATTCCTTTTCCACGTAATCTTAAAATTTTACCAGATTGTACTCCCTCGTCAATCTTGATCCTTACTTTTCCGGAAACAGTGTCAATTTCCTTGGAAGTACCTAAAGTTGCTTCAGAAAAACTAATATAAAGGTCATAATGAAGGTTCACACCTTCCCTTTGCAGGTTTGGATGCTCTTTTTCTTCTATTGCGACAATAAGATCACCCGGAACTCCGTTACCCGGGGCATCATTACCTTTTCCGGAAACCTTTAACTGCATTCCATCTTCAACTCCTGCCGGAATTTTGATAGAAACCATCTCTTCTTTCATTATCAATCCCTGAGCATCGGCTTCGGGCGATTTCTTATCGATGGTTTGTCCTGCGCCACCACAGGTGGTACAGGGGGAAGCAGTTTGCATTCTTCCCAAAATAGTATTCGTAACCCGTGTTACCTGTCCTGTACCATTACAGGTAGGGCAGGTTTTGTACGTTGTTCCGGCATCCTGAATTTTACGCTTAACCTTTATTTTCTTTTCAACGCCGTTGGCAATTTCCTCTAAAGTAAGTGAAACTCTAATCCGCAGGTTACTTCCTTTCACTCTGCGTTGGCCGCCTCCTCCAAAGCCGGAGAAACCGCCACCACCAAAGCCACCGCCAAAGATATCACCAAACTGGCTGAAGATGTCGTCCATGTTCATACCGCCGCCGCCAAAGCCGCCGCCGCCACCACCTCCTTCAAAGGCCTGATGTCCAAAACGATCGTAACGTGCACGCTTATCTTCATTGCTCAAAACCTCATAAGCTTCAGCCGCTTTCTTGAAGTTGTCCTCTGCCTTGGTATCTCCCGGATTTTTATCGGGGTGAAATTCAATAGCCTTCTTTCGATAGGCTTTTTTAATTTCGGCTGTAGAAGCGTTTTTACTAATACCTAATATGTCGTAATAATCCTCTTTCATTATTTCCTGTTCTTGATTTTTGCTGGTATAAAAGTTTAAAATGGTTTATTTTCCGGTAACCACCTTTGGAAAACGGATGATCCGGTCTCCCAGTTTATAACCTTTTTCTACCACATCAACGATCTTACCTTTTAATTTATCTGAAGGTGCAGGAATTTGGGTAATAGCCTCATGAATATCGGCATCAAAACTATCTCCTTCTTTTACTTCCATTTGTTCCAGGCCTTTGGCACGAAGTGTTTCTTTGAACTTATTATAAATGAGTTCTACTCCTTTTAATAACTCCTTATCCTTTGCTTTTCGAATTTCATTAAGAGCTCGGTCAAAATCATCTAAAACAGGTAACATGGCACTCACCACATCCTGATTGGCAGTTTTGAACATCTCAACCCTTTCCTTACTGGTACGCCTTTTATAATTCTCAAATTCAGCAAATAATCTCAGGAACTTGTCTTTTTCTTTTTCAAGAGCGGCTTTTAACTGGTCCTTTTCTGAAACTCCATCTTCTTCACTATCAGATGATTTTTCTTCAGAATCTTTGTTATCTGCCTCCTCAATAGCCTCATCAAGGATATCCTCTACTTTATCTTTTAAACTTTCCTCTTCAGGATTATTAGTGTCTTTATTGCTCATTCTTCTTATTAATTTTATTACCAACCAACATCAGACAAAATTGTTGCCAATAATCTTTTGATGTCAAAATGTCACAACAAAATTTTAATATTTTATTATGATTTGATGTTACTCAAAGCAGTAATTTTGACGATTAAATCAAACTATAATCAAACATGAAAAAAAGAATTTTTAACATCTTTATGATCGCTGCTATTTCTGCAGGGTCTGTAGCTTGTAAAAACGATAAACAAAACCAGGTTCAACCTGGAGAAGCTCAGGAAGCTGCTGCAGCCAGTGATCAGGCCAGACAGTATGAGATAGATACTACAGAGTCTACTATTGAATGGAGAGGAACCAAACCAACCGGAGAACACATCGGGACAATTGATATCCAATCGGGTTCATTTACTGCCACCGAAGAGCAGATTGAAAGTGGAAATGTTACTATTGATATGAATTCAATCGCTGTTACAGATGAAGGTATGGATGATGATGACAGAAAAAGTCTTGAAAATCATTTAAAAGGTACTGTTGAAGGTAAGGAAACAGACTTTTTTAATGTAAATGAATATCCTACAGCAACTTTTGAGATCACCGGAGTTACTGAAAAAGATGGTCAAAAAATGTTACAGGGTAATCTAACTATTAAAGATGAAACTAAAAACATTGAATTCCCTGTAAGCACTTCTATTGATGAGAATGTACTTACTGTGGAAAGTGAAACTTTTGTAATTGACAGAACAGACTGGAAAGTAAACTACGGCTCTAAATCTGTTTTTGACAATCTTGGAGACAACTTCATTAGTGATGAAATGGAATTGACAATTAATGTTCGTGCTACAGCACAACAATAATTAGTTAACCCCTCAGCTAAAAAGCCGGATCTTGCGATCCGGCTTTTTTTATTTCAAATTTTCAAGCGCTTTATGAATATTCACATATTGAAAAGCGTATCCTGTATCTTCAATTTTTTTACTCGCCACCAGCTGACTCGCCAATACGGTACTTGCCATTTCACCCATAATTCCTTTTAAAACAAAGGAGGGAACTTTAGGCAACCATATTTTCTTATCCTGCTGTTTTGCCAGTTCATTCATTAACTCCTGGTGCGTCACGGGATTTGGCGCAACAGCATTATACACCCCCTGGAATCCGTTCTCAACCACATGCAGAAAAATTCTGGCCAGATCCCGCACGTGAATCCAGGACTGCCATTGTTTTCCCTTACCTAAAACAGCTCCAACGTTCATCTTCACTACCTGATTAAGCTTTGGTAAGGCTCCCCCGTCCTTTCCCAGGACTAGGCCAACCCTGATTTTTGCCACCCGAAGATCCAGACTCCTGAACCTATCTGCTGCTGCTTCCCATTTTTGAACAACCGTACCCAGAAAATGATCATCCAGATCCTTTTCATCTTCAGAATACATTTTGTCATAGGAATGAGGATAAACACCAATGGCACTGGCAGATACCAAATGCCCCACCTCATGTTCATTGTTTTCAAGGGTACGGTACAGCAAATCCAGGGAATCTATCCTGCTTTTCAGGATCTTTTCTTTCGCATTATCGGTCCAGCGCCTGAAGATATTTGCACCGGCAAGATTAATCACAGCACCCACCTCTTCGAGACAGGCAGGATCTATTTCTCCCTTAGATGGATTCCAGTGAAAGCCTTTATAGCCCGATTGTTTTTCAATTTTACTTTTACTGGTTGTCAAATAATTTACACCAATCTCCTTTTCCTTGCACAGCTTAACAATTTCTGAACCTATTAAACCTGTCGCCCCAGTAATTAAAATCCGCATTTTTATTTAAAATATAAGCACATTTATACAGCTATATTGCTTCTTTATAAAAGGTTTAACAAGATTGAAGATAAATTACAATAAATCATTTTTTAGAGGCCCGCAGCATCTCCCGTTTTCCCGGAGGCCCGGGCAGCCTTTCCACTTTAAATCCCACTGATTCCATAGCTCTTCTTACACTTCCCTTTGCCGAATAAGTTACCAGCACCCCTCCCGGTTTAAGAGCAGTGAACATTTTACTGAAAATTTCCTCTGTCCATAAATCAGGTTGCACTCTTGGCCCAAAAGCATCAAAATATATAAGATCATACAGTTCCACATCAGTGATATCTGTAAAGAACAGCTTCTTTTTGTGGAGATAAAAAAGATCTGAAATATTAGTTTTTTCTTCCCATGGAGCCTCATGTAACTTCTGAAACAGTACTTCGGAATCATCTTCTGAAAACAGGAATGAATAATTCAATTGCTTTGTTTCTTCTGAAGAAACAGGATACGCCTCTACTCCCGTATAATTAATTTCTGAAGTGTTTTTTCTACCTTCAAAAAGAGTGATCAAGGCATTTAAACCCGTACCAAATCCAATTTCAAGTATAGAAATACTTTCAGGTGAGCCAGGAATTTGTTTAAAATGCTCCAGCCCAGTTTTGATAAACACATGGTAAGCTTCCTGAACAGCGCCATGTTTGGAATGATAATGTTCATCCCAATCTGGCAGGAAAATAGTGGAAGAACCATCTGCAGTCGTTATTATTTCTCTTTTCATTCTAATTATCTTCTATGACCACCCCTTCCGCAAGGAAAGACAAAGTTTTTTTTGGTTCTGTAATAGCCGCAATTTCCTCCGGAGATTTACCACCGTCTTCCGCAAAATGTTGTTGATCTTCTACAGACATTTCGGTTACATACGCTTTTCCGTTCACTACTACCTCTTTTTCTTCAATATCCTTCGGCACAAAAAAGCCATAATCCTTAAATTTCACCATCACCTCTTCCTCGTTAGGTAAATCCAGTTTCATCCAGCAACCTTTACTTTTACATACAGTATTCACCTGAGATTTAAATTTTACCTCCACAGTATCTCCAGCTTTAAGCTCCTGAAATTTTTGCTGCATCTCTGCAGATGACAAAATATCACCGGGTGAGAATTCCTCCCCGGCAGATATGTAGGAAACCGGAAAATCCTCAGTAGTTTGTACTACCGATTTTTCCTGATTCTCTGTTCTATTTTTGCAGGAAGAAAAAGCCATGGCAACAAAGACAAAAATCAATATTTTTTTCATTTTTTTTCTTAATTTGATCAACAGAAAATAAAACATTTTTTGCAAAGCAGTACATTTTAAGTATGTTTTAATTTCAGTAAATTTGTACAAATATATCGATACGACATGAAAAACGGCTCAACTCTCCAACTAGAGATAGAAAAAGCATCCACTTCCAAAATCGATTCCGTTGATTTTGACAATCTGGTTTTCGGAAACATCTTTACAGACCACATGATGGTGTGTGACTACAAAAACGGAGAATGGCGGAATCCTAAGGTAATGCCTTACGGACCGCTACAACTGGAACCCTCTGCACGGGTATTTCATTATGGACAGGCTGTGTTTGAAGGTATGAAGGCGTTTAAGGATGATAATGGAGAAGTATGGTTATTTCGACCACAGGAGAATTTTGAACGTTTGAATAAATCCTCCAAAAGACTGGCAATTCCCGAATTTCCTACGGAAGTTTTTTTTGAAGGCCTGGAAGCTCTGTTAAACCTGGATCGGGAATGGATCAAACAAGGCTTCGGAAATTCATTGTACATACGTCCTTTTGTTATCGCAACCGAAGCAGGGGTATCTGCCTCGCCTGCGAAAGAATACAAATTTTTAATTATTTGCTCTCCTGCCAAATCTTATTACAGCGGGGAAGTAAGAGTTGTCTTTGCTGAAAAATTTAGTCGTGCCGCGAACGGCGGAGTAGGTTTTGCTAAAGCTGCAGGTAATTACGGCGCACAATTTTACCCCACCAATCTTGCAAAAGAGGAAGGCTTCCAGCAAATTATCTGGACAGATGCCAACACGCATGAATACCTGGAAGAAGCAGGGACAATGAACATCTTCTTTAGAGTAGGAGACAAATTATTGACCGCACCTACCAATGACCGAATTCTGGATGGGGTAACCCGTAAAAGTGTCATTACCCTTGCAGAAGAAAATGATATTACTGTAGAAGTGAGACGGGTTTCTGTAAAGGAAATAGTAGATGCTGCTAAAAAAGGAGATTTAAAAGAGATATTTGGAACCGGAACTGCTGCCACCATAAATCCTGTAAAAGGATTTGGGCATGACGGGGAAAAATTTGAATTAGAAGATCAGGAAGATTCTTACGCTCAGTATTTCAAAACAAAGCTGATGGAAATCCAGTATAATATAGCTGAAGATAAATTTGGCTGGAGATACAAGGTGAAAAAATAGTATCCTGGTTCAACATCAAGAAAGGCTGTCTAAAGAACTTGAAGTATCCTTCTGATTTTATTCAGGTGGACGTAAAGCAAGACTTAAGAGAGCCTTTTCTTATTCCCACAGAGGAGATTGTTGTTATTCTAACTTAAGTGTAGAGAGGATTTTCGATAGATTCTCTTCACTATTTGCCTCCAGATTTCCGTAGTACTTAATCATATCTTCACCTCCCATAGGCATACAAGTAGACATACTTTTTTCTTCTCCAGTAACTCGCTGCTCATTTTTGCAGGAGAACAACAGAAGTACAGATAAAAAAACCGGTAATAATTTCATTTTTCTTATAAAAAAAGAAAATAAAATTTCAATTTAAAATACTGGAAAAGACCGGAAATCAGTGCCTCTCTTACTTCAGGATTTTTCCGAGGTCAGGTTTAAAATAACCAGGTCCTTTCAGCACCTTACCGTCTTCCCGGTAAACAGGATTTCCGTCGGCACCCAGTTTACTCATGTTGCTTAGCTGAATTTCATCAAACACTTCTTCTATTTTTTGTTGCATTCCATGTTCTATGATCGTACCGCATAAAATGTAGAGCATATCACCCAGCGCATCTGCCACTTCCACGAGATTATCATTATTTGCCGCTTCAAGGTATTCTTCGTTCTCCTCTTTCATTAATTCGTAACGCAACCTATTTTTGGCTGCTCCCAGACTCGCCGTGGGATCATTTTTTATTCCCAGCCCAAAGGCACTATGAAACTCCTGTACAGCTACTATTCTCTTTTTCATTGGTAATTTTGTTTAGATGCGTTAAATTCGCATAAAAATAAATAAATGTTCAGTACAGGACAGCTTATATTCGCCGGAATTTTTCTCATCGTCTTTATCCTGGTAATGATTTACACCTACCGGAAAGATCTAAAACTACATCGGAAATATTACAGGGGAACTCTTTATATATTGCTTGGTTTCATCATGTTCATAGGTCTATTGTTTGTAATAAAAATGTACCTGAATCCGTAAAACCTTTCAGAAATAAAAAAACCGCCACTTCTACAGAAATGGCGGTTTTTACTCAATTTTTGTTTCTAATTTTCTTCCGGAAGGAAGCTGTACTCTTCAGAATACTTAAGCATTTGCTCTTCAAAAGTAGCAGGTTGTTCTACTTTTATTGAAGATATCTCTCCGTTTTCATCAGTCTCAGCTACCAAAACCGGATTCACAAATCCGCTATAAGGTGGCGAAGTAAACTGTTTATTTCGCTCCAGCACTTGCTGATGAAGGGTTTGATCTACCTTCACTCCGTAGTTTTCTACAAGGTCCTTTGCTGCCTCAAAATCACCTTCAGACTTTATTCTTTGAGTTTCTCTAAGTAAGTCTCCGAATAATTCTCTCAATTTCTCATAATCCTTAATGTCGTAATAGGTTTTGCCATCACGGGTAACTTTTTTAATCACCCCTTCATCTTTTCCTTTTTCAAAAACCCATGCACTTACCCACTGGCGGTTACGCATATGTGCTTCTTCCACATCTGCTCCAGGTTCAAGCCTTATGAGCTGCGTCATCAAACCATTTCGGATATATCCGTCATAAGCCGCCTTTCCTACTTTTTCAGCATCTTCTACCAATCCAAGTTCTTCCAGTTTAGGATCCATCAAATAATACAATCCCACAAGGTCTGCCCTGCCTTCTTCCAGGGTTGAAGCATAACTTTTAAGGGTTTCTTTGGTCTCTCCAACTCCGGGATTAAGTTGTCCAGATGCATGTCCTACAACTTCATGCAGTGCTGTATGCAATTTATCTGCAAGTGTACCATATTCCTCCTCAAGAGCCACTTCTTCCTCATCATGAGCAAATTCCTGAAGTCTTCCTGTACTTCCGGCATTATTATATGCATTGATTATATTCCCAAGAGAAACAGATTTACTTCCATGCGCTTTTCTTATCCAATTGGAATTAGGAAGGTTTACCCCAATAGGAGTACTTGGAGAGGCATCTCCCGCTTCTCCAGCTACAATGACGGTTTTATAAGTCACCCCAACAACCTCATCTTTTTTATGCTCCTCCATAAGCGGTGCATTGTCTTCAAACCACTGCACGTTTTCTTCCAAAACCTGCATTTTAGCCGACATATCGAAATCTTTAATCTGCACGATATTTTCATAAGACCCCCTGTAACCTAAAGGATCATTATATACTTCAATAAAACTGTTGATGTAATCAATGTTTCCTTCGGTGGCATTTACCCACGCAATATTGTATTCGTCCCAGGTTTGCAAGTCTCCTGTTCTGTAATAATCTATTAAAAGGCCTAAAGCTTTTTCTTGCTGCGCATTTTCTGCTACTCCCCTGGCTTTTTCCAGCCAAACAATAATTTCATCTATGGCTTCCCCATACATGCCACCGCTTTTCCAAACCTTCTCCACCAACTGGCCATTTTCTTTGACCAATTTGGAATTAAGACCAAAGGCAATAGGCTTATCTGGATCGGGGGATTGTTTTCTACTGTAAAAAGCTGCCACTTCTACTTCGGAAATATTTTCACCGTAGAAATTAACTGCAGAACCTTCTACCAATCCTTTCGATTCATCCAGGTTCACCTTCTTCATATCCTTATCGTTGAAGACAACTTCATAAGCTTCTCCGGTAAGTTCAGTTTCTGTTTCCGACAGTAGTTGATCAAAATATTCTTTACTAAAACCGGGTTTAAGTTTATCATTGGAATAATGATGATGTATACCGTTAGAGAACCACACTCTCTTTAGATAAGTTTCAAAAGCTTTCCATTCTTCAGCCTCCCTGTCACCTTCATAAAGAGTATAAATACTTTCCAAAGCACCACGAATCTTTAAATTGTGGCGATAATTTTGATCCCACATAATATCTCTTCCGCTTAAACCGGCCTGCGTAAGATAATAAACAAGCTGCTGCTCTTTCAGGCTGAGATTTTCCCATCCCGGAATTTGATAACGCAGAATTTTTATATCTGCAAATTCATCTACCTGATTGCTGAAATCTTCATTCTGAACAGCAACTTCTTCCGAAGCGCCTTTATCCACAATATTGTCAGCACAGGAAAACATCATTGTTGATGCTAACATCAACATTAAATAAAATTTTGGCTTCATTCTGTATAAATTTATGTTTCGAAACTGAAAGTTATTGCAATCGTTTTTGTGGGTAACCCCCCTAAAATACTCATGCTGCGCTAATTTTCAATTTTTATCAAAGGTAATTAATTTAACATTATACAAATTAACTATCTTAGCAATAATTAAAACCCGCCTCCACATGAAAATCATTAAATATCTGCTTTTTCTCCTTTTAATTGCTATTATAGCAGGTTCCATCTATGTAGCTACTAAAGATGGTAACTACACGATTGAGGAAAGCAGAATTATTAATGCTCCTACTCCACTATTATTCAATGAAGTAAATGATTTCTCCACCTGGGCCACCTGGTCTCCGTGGAAAGAAAACGAGGAAATCAACATTAGCCTTACTGAAATCACAAAGGGTGAAGGTGCAGAGATGTTATGGGAAAGTGGTGAAATGAGAGACGGTAAGATCACTACTGTGGAAGTCATTCCCTATACCAGCATCAATCAAATTAATGATCTACAAATAAGATTAGGGGAATCCAACAGTGAAGTGAACTGGGAATTTGAACCTGCCGAAAATGGCACTAGGGTCACCTGGATAATTAAAGGGAAACAAAGTTTCAAAGAAAAACTCGCATTTCTAATCCAGGACCAGGACCTTTATCAAATATTTGCACCAAAACTTGAAGAAGGCCTCGAAGGGCTGGAAAGGGAAGTAATTATGCAAATGGAAAAATATTCTATAAATGTAGATGGTGTTACTCAACATAGCGGTGGCTACTATATGTACAGTACCACGGCCGCACGTATGAACGAAGTGAATGAAAAAGCCGCTGAAATGATACGCCAGGTTAGTATATACATGGAAGATAATAATATCTCCATTAGCGGAAAACCATTCGTTCTATACAATCAACGCGATGAACAAAACGGAACTACCATATTTTCTGCGGCAGTCCCCACCTCCAGTCAAATGATCACTCCGGCGGGAAGCCCTGTAATTGCCGGTCAGTTACCTCCTCAAAGAGCAGTAAAAACAACACTTAGAGGTAACCGAAAGAATGCTTTAGAGGCATGGGAAGAAACTTATAGCTACATTAATGACAATGGACTGGAAGTAGATCCACAAGGCACTCCTTTTGAAGTTTATATAACCAACCCTGCGGAAGAAGAAAATCCAGCCCGTCTGGTAACTGAAATTTATATTCCTGTCAGGGAGACTGGGGAGAATCAGGAATAAGTTATGGTTAAAAATGCACTCTTGGTATTTTTAGGAGGTGGCCTGGGAAGTGTACTGCGGTACATCATCAGTAAGTATCTCAATAACCTTCATTTTCCTTTTGGAACCTTTACAGTAAATATTTTGGGCAGTCTTCTCCTGGGATTCATCCTAGGATTTGCTCTTAAAAATCAGAACCTCTCCGGACCCGTCAACTTATTATTCGGAATAGGATTTTGTGGCGGTTTTACTACCTTCTCGACCTTTGCTGTAGAAAATCAGGTTTTTCTCCGTTCCGGGGACTACTTCACCTTTGCTCTTTATGCTTTCGGAAGCATTTTATTAGGGGTACTGGCAGTTTTTTTGGGACTAAGCCTCTCAAAATTTTTCTGAGACTCTATCTCCAGCTCAGAATTTCTCAAAAACAAACTGATTAATTTCAATCCCTATAAAATATAGGGGTAAAAATTCAATATTCACTATTTTTAAATTTTTACCCCTGCAATTTTCACCCTCTTAGATAATTTTTATTAGTTTTATCTTCTCTTTTGAAGATTATACTATGAAAAAAATCGAAGCAATCATTCGAAAATCCAAATTCGATGACGTTAAAGATGCCTTACAGGAAATTAATGTGAATTTCTTTAGTTACTGGGACGTGACCGGGGTGGGCAATGAAAAACATGGTCACGTTTATCGCGGTGTAGCATATAGCACCAGTGAAATTCAGCGCAGGATGCTGTCGATAGTAGTATCTGATAATTTTTTAGAGAAAACCATTAAAGTATTATTGGAAACAGCTTATACAGGTACCGTGGGAGACGGAAAAATATTTGTTTCCACCATAGACGAAGCTTACAGAATAAGAACAAAAGAAACAGGAACAACTTCACTTAGCTAATTATGGAAAATGTAGTTTTTACCACTAATAATCTATGGATGATGATTTGCACCGCCCTGGTCTTTATCATGCACCTGGGATTCTCCTTACTGGAAATAGGACTTACCAGAGCCAAAAATACCATCAATATTTTATTCAAGAATGTAATGATCCTCATTATTGGGATCCTTACCTACACTTTTGTTGGGTTTAGTTTAATGTATCCCGGAGCAGATTTTGCCGGCGGACTTTTTGGCTTTGCCAATTTCGGACTTTTATTACCGGTAGACGGACTAAGTCCTGCTTATGCAGATGGACATTATACCTATTATACAGATTTTCTCTTCCAGGCAATGTTTGCAGCAACAGCAGCAACTATCGTTTCTGGCGCAGTTGCCGAAAGAATTAAACTCTCCACCTTTCTCATCTTTTCTACCATCTACGTAGGGATAATATACCCAATAGCCGGAATGTGGAAATGGGGCGGCGGTTTCCTTGACGAACTGGGCTTTTATGATTTTGCTGGTTCCACCCTGGTACATTCGGTAGGAGGCTGGGCTGCAGTGATAAGTGTAGCTCTACTGGGACCGCGTATTGGAAAATTTAAGGATGGAAAGATAAGTGTAATTCAGGGACATAGCATCCCATTATCAACTGTAGGTGCATTTTTGCTGTGGTTCGGATGGTTTGGCTTCAACGGAGGTTCTGTACTCTCTGCCGACCCGGGAGTAACTTCCCTGGTGCTGGTTACCACCTGTATTTCTGCAGCAGCCGGAGGACTGGGCGCCTTCCTGGTGTCCTATTTAAGATACCGGGACAATGACCTTTCCATGATCCTGAATGGAGTACTGGGAGGATTAGTCGGAATTACCGCCGGAGCCGATCTTATGGGAATAACGGATGCTTTTCTGATAGGATTAATAGCAGGAGCAATCATTGTATTTTCTGTAGGCGCATTAGACCGCATGAAGCTGGACGATCCCGTAGGTGCTATTTCTGTACATTTATCCTGCGGAATATGGGGAACTTTAGCAGTGGGAATTTTTGGTTCAATGGCAGGATGGTCTCAAATCCTGAACCAGTTGATAGGTATTGGAGCCATAGGATTGTTTTGTGTAACTTCTTCCTTTATCATTCTATTTACGCTCAGGAAAACTATTGGATTAAGAGTCACCGAACGGGAAGAAATTGAAGGACTGGATACCCATGAACATGGAACAACAGCGTATACAGCATTAAGTGTGGAAGAAGGTTAATTTCCTTCCTTCTGAAAATCCTTAACCCCTGCGTAAATTCGCATATCAATATGATTTTCTGCAGGCGGGATAGGACAGGAATATTTTCCGTTATAGGCGCAATAAGGATTGTAGGCTTTATTAAAATCTATCACAAGGTCTTTTCCTTTTGGAATTCTCATGTCCAGATACCTGCCTCCCGAATAAGTGGTAACTCCATTGGTAAGATCTGTAAAAGGTATGAAAAGATAATCTTCGTATTCAGGGTTTAGGATCAATTCCTGATTTTGATACAAATTCAATTTATACTCCTTTTCGTTCAGCGTAAAATAGGCTTCTCCATATTTTACATAGACGGGTTTTCGATCTGTAGTGGTTGGCATCTCGAAGGGAGTTTCATATGGTGTACGGACAAATTCTGCCACCACGGAATAACTTGTATCTGCAGGAAAAAAGTCTAGAGCTTCAAACTGCTTCCGGTCATATTCCTTAAGAGGAGAATGTTCCGGATCCTTAAAATCCCGGTTCATTTTCTTCTGAAATTCGGCTATCGCAGCAAGCTTTTCAGAGTTTTGTGCACTTCCGAAGCTAAAGAACAGCAGCACAAACACCAGTGTTAACAGTTTCATTTTATTCAGGATCAAAAAATCATTCAACCGGAACATCATAATATTTTGAAGATCCAAGATACTTTCGCACCAGCCAGTTATATTCAGGAGTCATTTTGAGTGCCAGTGTTCCTTCAAGATCATACAAAGCTTCCATATCATCAAAACCATTTTTTAGCATCTCTTCCAGGTAAAACAAAGAAGTACTGTAATCCCGGTCCTGAGCACTAAGGGAAATGATATCTTTATAGGCTTTAAAATTTTCCTGATCAAAAATCGTCTGAATCATATTGGCCAGTAGTTTGGATTCCAAAGTTGCCTCATCTAAAGAGGCCAATTCAGTAATTTTATTCTTGCTCAGCTCTTTCAGCATTCCCAATATCCGTTTAGCCATATCGGCTTCCTGTTCATTAGCACCAGAGGCCAGCTCGTCCAATTGTCTTTTCTGATAATTCCACCAGCCCAGATTCTCAAAGTTTTCAGTGGCAACATCTTCATTAAGGTAATATATGAAATCTTCCATGAGCCTCGCCTCCTTCTCCTGAACTCTACTAAATTCTCTTTGTTCTTCAGAGAAGTTACGGGACCGGCTTAATTGTTTCTGCCGGGTTTTAATTTCAGAAGTATTCCGCAGCCCATCATATTTTTCCTGCAACACATCCATTAAATTATAAGCATGCATATTGTCACCTGTACTAATCAATTTATTTGCTATTCCAGTTTCGCGCCTGTAGAGATTTTCTATTAATTGTTGATCTTTTGGCCTTTTTCCCTCCTTCATAGCCTGCAGCGTAAGACTGCTAACTCCCATTGATAATATCTCCGGTTTGGGCCATCCATGCCCCCCATCAAAACTATAAACAGCCACTGGGTGTTTAAGACTTTCAAGCTGCATAGCTGTTGCTCTCAACCCGTACCCTGAAAAATCTTCATCTCCTGCCATTCCCACAAATACAAATCTATTCTTTGCATCCAGGTATTCATAATTCACCTGATGATCACCTACTGCTATCACGCCATGTAAGTTATTGAAAACAGCAGGTAGCGATGATGCTACCCGGGCACCTTCGGCAAAACCGGCAATAGAAATCTGATCATAATCTAAGGGAATATTTGAAGTAACTGCATTCATTAATCTTGCAGCCACCATTACATTTTCCTCAAAAGAATTATCTGGATCAATATTATTTGATGATGCAATAATATATCCCTGCTCTTCGGCCGCAGGTTTGAACAATTGAGCTGCTGCTTTACCTCTTCCTTCGGTATCCAGTACGAAAATAACAGCCTTCTCTCTACCGTTGGACTGGAAAGACATAGGAAGAAAAAGGGAATAAGTTTCATTAATGGTATCATTTACGGGCAGGGAATCCATCACCACTCCTTTCTTCAGAGTCATTTGCTGTGCGGAAACCTGGAAGCAGATAAGTAAAAAAAGACATAGTATTCTCATAGCGAAAAGATAATAATTTCTTTTTTCAAAAACACATAAAAAAATAGCCTGCATTTCTGCAGGCCATTTCCATTTTTCTTTTTCAAATATAACCAATAATCTATTTTTTCACCTTTTGAAATCTTAGCTTCTCCGCATCCGGAAAAAGTGCTTTTGCAAATAAAGAAACCATAAACAGGTCTGTAAAGATTAGGCAAAGAACACGTAAAACTTCAATACCATCAAATCGTAATCCGGTGAAACTTATTAATCCAGTAATTAATGCTAATATTAAAAATAGTATAGTATAGTTTTTCATCATCATCCATTTTTTAAATTCATAACTGGTTCAAATTTACACCCTAACTTCCTATTTTAGTATTAATAATTTTCTAATTGTGTTATTTTTAACTAAGGATTTAGGCAAAGTAAATAATTGTTAAATAAAGGGTTACATATTCCCGGAATTTAAAAAACCTTTAGTCTCTTTACATTAGGAAATCGTTAACCTTTTCTCTTGAAGGTTATACTTAGGAATAGATGTGCGAGTTGAAAACAATTCCTCAGCTTTCTGAATTTTATTTAAGCCATTCGCAAGATGGAAAAATATTTAATTTGAATTAAAGAAGAGATCCCACTTCTGATGTGGAAGAGGTTGATGAATTAAAAATGACGTATAAAAAAAGCCTTACATTTCTGTAAGGCTTAAAGCTTATAAATTCTATAATACTCAGACTAAGACTATGCTTGTCTAACGTTTACTGCATTTATTCCTTTTCTACCTTCTTCAAGGTCAAAAGTTACTTCGTCATCCTGTCTAATTTCATCAACTAAACCATTAGCGTGTACGAAATACTCTTTTTGTGATTCTTCGTCTTTAATGAAACCATATCCTTTTGAATCATTAAAAAACTTTACAATACCTTTATTCATTATATATATTTAAATTGAAGTGCAAACATACAACAAGTTTTTGAATAAAATACTATAAATCAATAATTTATTATTGAACTGTAAATCAACTTATTCTAAAAAAGCGATGTGAATCCCCTGGATTAGCATGTTTGTTCCAATAATGGCAATTATTAATCCCATAATCTTTTCTATCACCACAATTTTATTTTCTCCAATAAGCCTAACCATATAATCACTTGAAATAAAAGCAAGGTGATTGAGCCACATTACTATGGCAAACATGATCAAAATGATGATCAACTGGAGATAATCTGCATTCGTAGTAAAGTTCATTGCAGTTACAATGGTTCCGGGACCGGCAAGTATAGGAATAGCGAGTGGAGAAACAGAAATTCCTTCATTAAAATTAACCTCCGTCTGGTTATCAATACTCGACTGCTGCGCCCGTATCATCTCAAAACCTACAAAGAAAACCAGGATCCCTCCGGTGATTTTAAAGGCAGGAATGGTTAATCCGAAGAAATCAAAGATATATTTTCCCAGAATGATAAATCCTGCTACAATAGTAAATGCCGTAAAAGTAGCTTTTTTGGATATCTGCCTTTTTGTAGCTTTATCCCGGTGCCGTGTCAATCCAAGAAAAACGGGCATATTACCCAGCGGATTATTTATAGCAATAAATCCTGTAAATACTGCCACTGCAAATAAACCCCAATTTTCCATTTTTATTTGTTTAAGAAGAAACTCTTTAGAATCTGGCTGAAGCGGCAAAAGTATTCTAATTTTAGATTTCGGCAAAAAGAGTAAGGATATATTTTCTAGAGAAATGGCTGCTTTCATTCTCCTTGCAAAAGCATGATTTTGAGACTTCTTTAACGCATCATGGGAGACATAATTTGTACTTTTTCAAACTAATTCACCATGTGATGAAAAGCTACAATGAAAAGAGGGATTTCAGCAAAACCAAAGAACCAAAAGCCGAAGGTTTGGGAAAGCGAAATAACCAGCCTGTTTTTGTAATTCAGAAACATGATGCCACTAATTTGCATTACGATTTTCGGCTGGAAATTGATGGCACCTTAAAATCATGGTCTGTACCCAAAGGTCCCAGTACAGATCCTTCTGTGAAGCGAATGGCAATTCCAACAGAAGATCATCCTTTGACCTATGCAGATTTTGAAGGTACGATTCCTCAGGGTGAATATGGAGGCGGAACGGTGATGATATGGGATAAGGGCTCCATTAAAAGCATAAAAAAAGATGATAATGGAGACCTGCTTTCCCTGGAAGAGAGTTTTGAGAAAGGATCTATCGAAGTTGAGCTTAAGGGAGAAAAGCTTACAGGAGGTTACAATCTTGTTGAAATGAAAGGCGGAAGAATGAAAGGAAACTGGTTATTGATGAAGCAGGATGATAAAGAAGCAGATGCCCGCCGAAATCCTGTTAGCACACAAACAAAAAGTGTGATCTCTGGAAGATCATTTCTTGAAATTGAAAAAGCTGAAAAGAAAAACGAAAAAAAATAGAATATGGAATTAAGCGGTATAGAAATCACACATCCTGAAAAAATCATTTTTCCGGAGAAAAATATTACAAAAGGTGATATGGCTGCTTATTACGATAAAATAGCAGATAAAATGCTGCCGTATTTAAAAGACAGACCTCTTACCTTACACAGGTTTCCCAGCGGGATTGAGGACCAGGGATTCTACCAGAAGAACGCATCCGATTATTTTCCCGGCTTTATAAAACGCGTGGAAATAGAAACTGAAGAAGGAACCAATACCCAGATAATCTGCAATGATAAAAAAACACTGCTTTACCTTGTAAACCAAAATACCGTAGCCTTCCACATCTGGATGAGTAAAAAAGATAAAATCAGGGAACCAGACAAAGTAGTTTTTGATCTCGACCCTCCCGAAAATTCTTTCGATAAAGTAAAAGAAGCCGCAAAGGTACTTCGGAATTTTCTTCGGAAGAAGAAGAAAGATCCGGAGCTAATGACCACCGGTCAAAGCGGATTTCATTTGTCCTATGAGATTCGCCGCGGAAAAGACTTTGATACCATCAAAAAAGAATTGCGAGCCATGGCAGAAGAAGTGACCAACCTGCGCCCCGACCTTTTGACAACAAAAATCAGGAAGGATCAACGTGGCGGGAAAATTTTTGTTGATTACCTTCGCAATGCCTATGCGCAAACAGCAGTGTGTCCATATTCCCTGCGGCCAAATAAAGAAGCAGGAATTGCGACACCTCTGGAATGGGAAGAACTATCCAAAATGGAAAGTGCATCACAGTACAACTATAACAACATTTTCCGCAGGCTGGGCCAGCTTAAAAAAGAAGATCATTAAAAAGAAATAATTAAAAATGGATAAAATCAATCAGGAACAGGCAAAAAAAGAACTAAGAGACGAGGCCGAAAAAGTAGAGGAAAAAGACCTTGATAAAGTTCTCACTAAAAGGGAAAAAATCGAGAATAAGATCCTGAGTAATGAGACTGTGGATAAATATATCGGAAAAGTAAAAACCATGTTTTCCCTGGTTAAAGATTACCGGAATGGCAGCTATCGTCAAATCCCATGGAAAAGTATTGCTGCCATCACCGGCGCATTGCTGTATGTACTGAATCCTTTTGATCTGATACCCGATTTTATTCCGGTAATAGGGATGCTGGATGATGCTTCTGTACTGGCTTTATGTCTAAAAATGGTAAATGATGACCTTGAGAACTATCTTCAGTGGAAATCTCCTTCCTCCGAACTGGAAATGGGAGAAGAGCCTGCTTAATCCCTGTTTTTAATCATGGAAAAAGATAATCTCAGGAACATCCGGCTTTAGGAAAAAGCTATGGAGATCCTGAAAATTGTAGACAGGCTCACAAAATTGGTACCCGAAGAAAATGAAATTCTGTTAGAACTTTCCAGGAATATGTATGCTGATGCCTTACAACTTGCCCCAAAAATTGCCGGCGCAGAGGGTGTTGACCTTTACGATATAAAAATCGAAAATGCAGCTGTAATACGAAAATGTGCAAGAGAGATCTATGTGCAATGCAACAGCTTTCTCGTTTTTGGAGATGATTTTAAAGAAGCCGAATACCTGGACATTCTAAGAGCTTAAATTGAGGAATTCAGAGTGCTTTTTGCAGAATGGGTGAAGACATTCGATCAATGGGATTATATCTTAGACCGCTGGGGCTTATTTAATCCTCTCGGAATAAATATTGAGGATCCCGATCCAGATGATGATCTTCCGTTTGATAATCCTTTTGATGATTTCGAAGAGTGACAAACAGGATCGCCTTCTACTTTCCTGAAAAATAATATATTCTGAAATAAAATGTTGTAAATTGGGTCTTCAGAAGAAGCTATAAAGTAGGAAAATATCAGCTTCAGACAGAGGTACTTTTACATGAAAAATTGGATTAAAATCAAAAGCCTGAAGAAATTCTTATTTCTCTTCAGCACTATATTATTATTTTTCTTTGTTGATGATTCCATCGCTCAAACATCCATTGGAGATTGCATGGGAGCCATTGAAGTTTGTGGTAATGGCAAGATTTCCAGCAATGCATCGGGGTTTGGCGTACAGGAAGTTAATCTTAATAATTCCTGTGGCAGTTTGGAACATAACAGCCTCTGGATAAAAATTGAAATTACCACCTCAGGAACTTTAGGTTTTACCCTCACCCCCACCAATACAGCAATGGAAGTTGATTATGATTTCTTTGTTTTTGGCCCTACCGTTTCCTGCGGAAACCTGGGCAACAGCATTCGCTGCTCCACTACCAATCCCATTGCTGCCGGACTTCTTAATAATCTCACCGGAATGCGTGACAGTGAAACCGATTTAAGTGAAGGCCCCGGTCCTGCGGGCAATAGTTTTGTAAGATCGCTGGATGTGCAGCCGGGAGACACCTATTATATTGTAATTGACCGGCCTATTGGCCAAAGCCCATTTGAACTGGAATGGACAGGAACGGCGACTACCGGCGGTTCTCCTTTTCCCGAAGGCGTGGAAGCCAATCAACCCCAGGATCTGGAAAATTGCGGGACTAACGGCACTGCATATTTTGATGTTTTTCAAACCCGAAACGAAATTAATACTCAGCCGCAGGCCACAGTAGAATATTACGAAGCCCTGGAGGATGCCATTGATCTCACCAATCAAATCACCGGAATATATACAAGTTATCAATCCAGGAAAACCATTTATGCCAGAGTCGAGAATTCCGTTACCGGCTGCTACGAAATTGTGGAATTTGACCTTATCATACCTGAAAGCCCTCCCGTTGCAACAGCTGTAAATTATGAAATATGTGATCTCGACCTCAACGATACAGAGCACTTTGAGCTGGCAACTCAGGAAAATCAGATTCTTAATGGTCTTCCTGCCAATGATCATTTGATTTCTTATTACAATTCTTCCGCCGAAGCACAAGCTGATACTAATAGACTGCTATCTTCCGGAATTACTTCTTCCGGAGAGGAAATTTTTGTGCGTATAGAAGACAAAAATAACCCCGGCTGTGTAAGTATCTCCAGGCTTTCCTTAATCGTCAACACTCCTGCAACTCTATCAGAAATTACTCCGGAAGAGATTGTGGTGCAGGTGAGCTCCAGAAGCATTGATCTGGATATTATCAACAGTGAAAATTTCTTGTATGCTCTCAATGATCCATCAGGACCTTATCAACCAGGGATAAATTTTGAGGATGTAAATCCAGGAATTAACATCCTGTACATCCGAGGAAATGAAGGTTGTGAATTGATGACCTTTGAAATCCTTGTGCCAGAATATGGAGCCTTTTTCACTCCTAATGGCGATGGTTATAATGATCATTGGAACCTCAACACCGGAAACTTTTTAAATCATGAAAATGCTATCCGGATTTTTGACCGCTACGGAAAATTGTTAAAGGAGATTCTTCCGAATGAAGTAGGTTGGGACGGCATTTTCAATGGTAAAAGTATGCCAGCAGATGATTACTGGTTTACTTTCACACTCCCTTCAGGTCAGGAAATTAAAGATCATTTTAGTCTGGTGCGATAGATTCACAAATAAGAAGACTGTTTAAAAAGCATTTTTTACGGTAACCTGTCCCGAAGTGTCGGGAGTTTCAGGTTCTAATAAATTCCAGAACTTAGAATAATAAGATTCTGAAATAAATTCAGAATGACGATTTTAATGCTTTTTAAACAGTCTCTTTTAATACCGCTCATTTATTTTATTCTTAGAAGATTCCTGTGATCGCTGCGCTCAACAGGATAAGCGACCTCTAAGCCCTCACCGTGCGAGGGCAAGAGTCTGCTTACATGTTTCTTCTATACTGTCCTCCTACTTCGAATAAAGCAGTAGTAATTTGTCCTAAAGAACAGGCTTTTGTCGCCTCCATCAAAACTTCAAAAATATTCTCGTTCTGAACGGCTGCCTGTTTAACTTTATCTAAAGCTGCTTCTGCTTTATCTTCTTTGGCTTTATGTAAATCCTGAAGCGTTTTTATCTGATTTTGTTTTTCTTCTTCCGTCGCCCTGATTACTTCTCCGGGGGTTACCGTTGGCGATCCTGTGGAACTTAAGAAGGTGTTTACTCCAATTATTGGGAAATCTCCATTGTGCTTTAAAGTTTCGTAATACAAACTTTCCTCCTGAATCTTGCTTCGTTGATACATGGTTTCCATTGCACCCAAAACTCCGCCTCTTTCGGTAATCCGGTCGAATTCAAGAAGCACGGCTTCTTCCACAAGATCTGTAAGTTCTTCAATGATAAATGAGCCCTGGATCGGGTTTTCATTTTTGGTTAACCCCAGTTCTTTATTGATGATCAACTGTATCGCCATTGCTCTTCTCACAGAAGCCTCTGTAGGAGTTGTGATCGCCTCATCGTATGCATTGGTGTGCAAGGAGTTACAGTTGTCATAAATGGCATATAAGGCTTGTAACGTGGTTCTTATATCGTTAAAATCAATTTCCTGCGCATGTAAAGAACGCCCGGAAGTCTGGATGTGATACTTCAGCATTTGCGCCCGTGGGTTCGCTCCGTACTTATATTTTAAAGCTTTAGACCAGATCTTTCTCGCAACCCTACCAATTACCGCGTATTCGGGATCAATTCCGTTGGAGAAAAAGAAAGACAGGTTAGGACCAAATTTATTGATGTCCATTCCGCGGCTCAGGTAATATTCCACGTAGGTGAATCCGTTGGCCAGTGTAAGCGCCAGCTGTGTTATAGGGTTTGCTCCTGCTTCGGCAATATGGTATCCGGAAATAGAAACCGAATAGAAATTCCGAACCTGTTCGGTAATAAAATATTCCTGGACATCTCCCATTAAACGAAGCGCGAATTCCGTAGAGAAAATACAGGTATTCTGCGCCTGATCTTCCTTAAGGATATCTGCCTGAACCGTTCCGCGAACTTGATTTAGAGTACTTTTTTTAATATCGGCATACACATCGGCAGGTAATACTTGATCTCCGGTAACACCGAGCAGCATCAATCCGAGTCCGTTATTGCCTTCAGGTAGTTCGCCCCTGTATTTTGGCTGGTCTTCCTCTTTTCCGGTGTAAATCTTTTTAATTTTTTCAGCTACTTCCTCTTCGAGTCCGTTTTCGATGATATATTTCTCGCATTGCTGATCAATGGCTGCATTCATAAAGAAACCGAGCAGCATAGGCGCAGGACCGTTGATGGTCATACTTACCGAAGTCATGGCATCGGCTAGATCAAATCCCGAATATAATTTTTTGGCATCATCCAGGCAGCAGATGGAAACTCCCGCGTTCCCAATTTTTCCATAGATATCGGGACGGTGATCGGGATCATTACCGTATAAAGTAACCGAATCAAAAGCGGTGGAAAGCCTTTTTGCAGGCAGCCCCATGCTCACATAGTGAAAACGGCGATTGGTACGTTCGGGTGAACCTTCCCCAGCGAACATCCTCGTTGGATCTTCCCCTGTTCTTTTAAACGGATATAATCCGGCGGTATATGGAAATTCCCCCGGAACATTTTCCTGAAGACACCATTGCAAAATGTCACCCCATGCCTGATATTTAGGCAGGGCCACTTTTGGAATTTGTGTATGAGAGAGAGACTCTGAATGCGTTTCAATTTTAATTTCCTTATCACGAACCTTGAAACTATAGATTGGATTTTTATACTTATTTACCTTATCGTCCCAGCCGGTGATGATCTCCCAGTTATAAGGATCCAGATCCATTTTCACCTTGTCAAATTCTTTCTTAAGAAGTCCCACAAGATCTTCATTTTCTGAAGTAGTACTCTCCTGAAGACTTTCCTCTTCAAGACCATACTGATTAAGATCTACCTTCACATTTGTAACGGACTCAATAGTTTTATAAATTCCGTAAAGCCGCTGCGCTACTTCTGCCTGTGATGCAGCTTTCTCATCATAAGAGCGGTTGTTTTCGGCTATTT
Source organism: Salinimicrobium marinum (assembly GCF_014651535.1). Taxonomy (GTDB): domain Bacteria; phylum Bacteroidota; class Bacteroidia; order Flavobacteriales; family Flavobacteriaceae; genus Salinimicrobium; species Salinimicrobium marinum. Next base: position 875,860 of record NZ_BMXB01000001.1, on the reverse strand, counting down.
CTGAAAGGTAACGTGTTCTGCTTGGCGGGATCACAAAGATTTTTTCGCTCATCTCCTTCGAAATCTCAAAAGTAGAATTCAGGTCAGATCCTGTTATCTCATCAATCTTATCCATTATTTCCTTGTAGAGCGTATTCATCCCGGGATCATTGAACTGGGAAGCAATGGTTCCAAACACTGGAAGTGTATCGGGATTGGAATGCCAAAGTCCGTGATTGCGCTGGTATTGCTTTTTCACATCACGCAGGGCATCCAGCGCTCCTCTTTTATCAAACTTGTTGATCGCTACCAGGTCGGCAAAATCGAGCATATCGATTTTTTCCAATTGCGTTGCAGCACCAAATTCAGGTGTCATCACATATAGAGAAACATCCGAATGCTCCAGAATTTCAGTATCAGATTGTCCAATTCCCGAAGTTTCTAGAATAATTAAATCATATTCGGCTGCTTTTAATACTTCAATTGCTTCAGCTACATATTTAGAAAGTGCTAAATTTGATTGTCTTGTCGCAAGGGAACGCATATACACGCGGGAATTGTTGATCGAATTCATACGAATCCTATCCCCAAGCAATGCGCCTCCTGTTTTTCGTTTAGAAGGATCCACCGAAATAATCCCAATGGTTTTCTCCGGAAAATCTACCAAAAATCTTCTTACGAGTTCATCTACCAGAGAAGATTTTCCCGCACCCCCGGTTCCTGTGATTCCCAACACCGGAATTTTACTTTCTTTATTTCCTTCATGGATCGTATTCAGGGCATCTTTTGCAACCTCAGGAAAATTTTCTGCTGCTGAAATAACCCTGGCAATTGCGCCTGCATTTTTAGAAGAAAGTTCCTGTACTTCCCCATTCAAATTATCTCCCAATGGATAGTCTGAAAGCTTGACAAGATCATTGATCATTCCCTGTAATCCAAGTTCCCTACCGTCATCGGGAGAATAGATCCTGGTGATTCCGTAATCATGTAGTTCTTTGATCTCTTCGGGAAGGATCACTCCTCCACCTCCACCAAAAATCTTTATATGTCCCGCACCTTTTTCCTTCAGCAGATCGTGCATATATTTAAAGTACTCGGTATGCCCGCCCTGGTAAGAAGTCATGGCAATAGAATTGGCATCTTCCTGGATAGCACAGTTCACCACTTCTTCCACACTTCGGTCATGACCCAAATGGATCACTTCCACTCCGGTAGACTGGATAATGCGGCGCATGATATTTATGGCTGCATCATGCCCATCAAAAAGAGATGCCGCAGTTACAATTCGTACTTTGTTTTTGGGTTTATAAGGAGCTTGTTGTTCCATTCTTAATTATATCTGAGTTTTAATGCTGCAATTTACGAAAATTGTAAAATTTATAAGGTATTTATCATAATCATATAATTCGACTCCTTTTATTATCATTTTGTTTTAAATCCCCTATTTTTAACAAATAAAATTTCTCTTATGTCAAAAATCACCCTGCTCATTCATTGTCCCGATACTTCGGGTATTATTGCAGATGTCACTTCTTTCTTTCATCAACGTAAAGGGAATATAATTTATGTAGATCAATATGTTGACCTGGAGAATAAAGTGTTTTTCATGCGCCTGGAATGTGAATTTGACAGCAAATTTTTTATTGAGCAAATTAAAGAAGAATTCGCGCGACAAATAGGAACACCTTACCAGATGTCGTGGGGTATGTACGCAGCAGATTCTCAGCAAAAATGGCCATTTTCGTTTCTAAATATGATCACTGCCTGTATGACTTACTGGGCAGATACAAATCCGGGGAGCTCAATGCACAAATTCCTTTAATTGTCAGCAATCACAAAGTTCTCAAACCCATTGCTGAAAGTTTTGACATCCCGTTTTACCATATCCCGGTAATCAAAGGCAGAGAGGCTGAAGCTGAAGCCACTCACCTGGAGCTTCTTAAAGAGAAAGAAATAGATGTAGTTGCACTAGCGAGATATATGCAGATCATTCCGGAAAATTTCATAAAAGCTTTCCCTAATCACATCATCAATATTCACCATTCTTTCCTACCCGCTTTTGCAGGAGCAAAGCCCTATCATTCTGCTTATAAACGTGGAGTGAAAATCATTGGAGCTACCTGTCATTACGTAACCGAAGAACTGGATGCGGGACCAATCATTGAACAGGATATCACCAGGATTTCCCACAGCCACTCCATAAAAGACCTAATCCTGAAAGGCAGGGATCTTGAAAAAATAGTATTTGCAAGAGGCATTAAGCTCCACCTTGACAGGAAAACACTGGTGTACAACAACAAAACCATCATTTTTGTGTAAGGCTTTCACTTTCCCGATGACCTCCACTAAGGTTTTTGTTATAATGTAATCGTTCATTTTATGTTGCTTCGGAAGAGGGAAATTTTAGATTCCATAGCAGATGATTTTTAAATGATATCTTTGAAAAAAAATAACATGAAAAAAATATTCCTCCTTTTCTTAATATTCAGTTTTTCGTCCTGTGCAGAATTACAACAAATAGCAGATAATCTTCCGCAGGAAGGAGGTTACAGCATATCAAATCAGGAAATTGCAGGCGGTTTGAAACAGGCACTTCAAAAAGGTATTGACACCAGGGTTACTGAACTGACTGAAGAAGGTGGTTTCTTCAGAAATGAACTGGTAAGAATCACACTTCCCCCCGAACTTCAGAAAGTTGATAAAACTTTGAGAGATATTGGTCTTGACGCTCTTGCCGACGAAGGTTTACTGGTTCTGAACAGGGCTGCCGAAGAAGCTGTAAAGGAAGCTACCCCTATTTTTGTAAATGCCGTGCAGGAAATCACCTTCGCAGATGCACGAAACATCCTATTAGGAAATGACCGAGCAGCAACCGATTATTTGTCGGGAAAAACCACTACTCAACTTTACTCAAAATTTAATCCGGTGGTAACGAATTCACTTGAGAAAGTAGGTGCCACACAGGTTTGGAACAATATTATAAATCGTTACAACCAACTGCCGCTTACCGGGAAGGTAAACCCCGATTTGGCAGATTATGTTACTCAGGAAGCGCTGGAAGGAGTCTTTACCATGATTGCAGTGGAAGAGGTAGAAATTAGAAACCAGGTTTCAGCCAGAACTACGAATTTATTGCGAAGAGTCTTTGCGCTCCAGGATTAGAACACCTCTTCAATAAATATTATCATTAACTGATTTTCAATACATTAATCCTAAATTTTTTAACAGGCACGGGTCTTGTACTATCAAGTTTTACCACAACATTAACGGAAGGTTAGTAAAACTTCGAAACACTGCGGGATATCTTTGTAACCTAGAAATTTAGCACATGTTTCGACTTTTTGAACCTCGTTCAACTCTGGATAGGCTGCGGGAAAAATATTCCTGCCTTATGCGCCGTGCGTATGAAGTTGCTTTGCTCGACAAGTCCAAAAGTGATCTTCTTAACGATAAGGCCTGTAAAATACTACAGGAAATACGGCAAATGGAACATCAGGAGTTATGTAAGGATAAGTGAAGCTCTCTAAAGTAATTAAATGCCTTCACCAGTCTTGATCCATACCAGCTAAAAAATTCCCCGTCTACAACTATTATTTCTTGTTCAGGTAATTTCACCTGCAACTCCTCTTTATGTTTATCTTTAAAAGGAAAAGGCTCTGTGGAGAGAAGTACCAGATGGGCATTTTTTGCTCTTAGAGAGGAAAGGTCGATTTCCGGATATCTTGATTTTTCTTTTCTGAAAACATTTTCAAAATGATTCATTTCAAGTAAATAATCAATAAAGGTGTCGCCACCGGCTGCCATCCATGGATTTTTCCAGATTAGATATGCCACACATCTTTGTGGTTGTTTTTCTATAAAAGTCTGAAATTGCTCCCACTGCAATTCTATTTCCTTCCGAATACTTAAAGCCCTGTCCTCAACCTGAAATATCTTCCCATATTGATTAATCAACTGAAGAGAATCTTTTAAATCCTTCACATCTGAAACATGTACAGGAGCTATTTTCTCCAGCTCCAGCACCATTTCTTCTGTATTTTCTTCCTTGTTACAAAGGATTATATCGGGATTTAAGAGTCTTATCTTATCGTAATGTACCTGTTTGGTACCTCCAACCACATTTTTTTCTTTTCGTAAACCTTCGGGATGAACGCAGAATTTTGTTATTCCGTCAATAGCATTTTTCAAGCCCATATCTACCAGAAGTTCGGTTTGGCTTGGCACCAGGGAAACGATCCTATCCGGGTTTGCAGGAATTTCGATCTCTCTGTTAAGCTGATCCAGAATTTTCCTCATTTCTAAAGTTTTGAAGTTTTAGGTTCTTCAGACTTTCAGAAGAAGTTCTTCTTCCGAAGGATTTATAAAAGCTTCGACATTTGCTGCTGTAACTCTTCGGCCTTTTCGGCTGCTGCCCTGGCAAAATCTTTTTCTTGAGAAGCATAAATAATTCCGCGGGAAGAGTTTATAAGGAGGCCTACGTTGCGGTTCATCCCGTAACGGCAGACTTCTTCCAGACGTCCGCCCTGGGCCCCTACTCCGGGAACTAAAAGAAAACTTTCGGGAATGATCCTTCTAATTTCAGCCAGAAATTCTGTTTTTGTCGCCCCCACCACGTACATCAGATTTTGTCCGTTTTTCCAGGTTTTTGATACTTTCAGGACCTTTTTATAAAGCTCCTCTTCATCCACCTTCTGCGTCTGAAAATCAAAAGCTCCTTCATTGGAGGTCAATGCCAGTAAAATGGTATGTTTATCTTCGTACGCCAGAAAAGGTTCCACCGAATCTTTTCCCATATAAGGAGCCACCGTAACCGAATCAAAAGCCAGATCTTCCAAAAAAGCCTTGGCGTACATACCGGAAGTATTGCCAATATCACCCCTTTTTGCATCGGCAATAGTGAATATTTCCGGATGGTTTTGGTTCAAATAGTCAATGGTTTTCCTGAGTGCCTGCCAGCCTTTAATTCCATAAGCCTCATAAAAAGCCGTATTAGGTTTATAGGCTACTGCGAGATGATGCGTAGCATCAATAATGGCTTTGTTGAATGCAAAAACAGGATCTTCTTCCTCCAGTAAATGCTCCGGAATTTTATCGAGATCAACATCAAGACCTATACACAAAAATGATTTTTTACTTCTTATTTGATCTACAAGCTGTTGGGTGGTCATACGGTTGAAGTTAAAAATAAAAAAGCTGCCGGAAGATTCGCGGCAGCTTATGGTATGATTTAGAAAACATCGGAGTTTTCTTTAAGTTTTTCGGTGTTTTCCACCAGTCGTAATTCGTCGAGAATACGCTGAATGTCTCCGTTGATAATATTAGACAGGTCGTATAAAGTAAGTCCTATCCGGTGATCTGTCACTCTTCCCTGCGCGTAATTGTAGGTACGAATCTTTGCACTACGGTCTCCACTGGAAACCATAGAGTTTCTTTTTGCAGCATCGGCTTCCATTTTCTTGGCCAGCTCCTGCTCGTATAGTCTCGATCTAAGTACTCTAAAGGCTTTATCTTTGTTCTTATGCTGCGATTTCTGATCCTGACACTGCGCCACCAATCCTGTAGGAATGTGAGTTAAACGCACCGCAGAATAGGTGGTATTCACCGACTGTCCTCCAGGCCCTGAAGAACAGAAATAGTCAATACGCACATCCTTTGGATTGATCTCCACCTCAAATTCTTCGGCTTCCGGAAGCACCATCACCGTTGCTGCAGAAGTATGCACCCGACCCTGGGTTTCCGTTTGTGGCACCCGTTGTACCCGGTGCACCCCGGCTTCAAACTTCATGGTACCATACACGTCTTCTCCGGTCACATCAAAAATGATCTCCTTGAATCCTCCGCTGGTTCCTTCGCTAAAATCCACAATATTATGTTTCCAGCCTTTGCTTTCAATATACTTTGTGTACATACGGTAAAGGTCCCCTGCAAAAATACTGGCTTCATCCCCACCGGTTCCGGCTCTAATCTCCATCACCACGTCTTTGGCGTCTTCAGGCTCTTTAGGCACCAGCATCATCCGGATTTTCTCTTCCAGCTCCGGCAATTCCTCCTTCGCCTCTTCGAGCTGCATTTTAGCCATTTCGGTCATTTCGGGATCACTACCGTCTGATATAATCTCTTCTGCTTCAGAAATATTTTGGGTGAGAGCCATATATTTTTCCCTCTCCTCCATCAAAGCTTTAAGATCTTTGTATTCTTTATTTAGCTCTATATAACGTTTCTGATCCGCAATCACGTCGGGCTGAATGATCAAATCATTCACCTCATCAAAACGCTGCTTCACAATATTCAGTTTCTCAATCATAACATCTGCTTATAAGGACACAAATTTACGATAAATTGATTGGATTTAAATTATTCCGTTTTATTTCTCCTGAAGATTTTCTTCTTTTTTCACTAAGTTTATACGATGTGGTCATTGCTCCTGCTTATATTTTCTTTTTACAAGAGGTTTTTCTGGTATTCACTGCTGCTAAACTTCCTGTTTATGGGATTTAAAATCCCGGTAGGTTTAGCTATTTTTTATAAACTGCTGCTTACCTTCTGTATTTTATGGAGCTATAAAATCTCTGGAAAAGGACAGGGACTTGTTTTTTACAACAACCTCAAAATAACCACTTTTAAACTTTTTAGCCTAAGCTTTACTTATGATTTAATCCTGCTATTGTTCACCTATTCTTTATCCCTGCTATTGCCATGAATTTTGAAATTGACAACGTAGACTTAAAGTTCGGTTCAAAAGATATTCTTAGCGGAATCTATTTAAAGGCTGAAGAAGGAAAAATCACCGGAATTTTAGGGCCCAATGGCTCCGGAAAAAGCAGTTTACTCAAAATTTTCTTCGGAAGTCTTCAACCTCAGAACAAACTCATCAGGATAAACAGCAAGCCAGTTTTAAAACCGCTCTATACTTCGGGTTTAGTAAAATATCTTCCGCAACATTCCCTCATTCCCGGGAATCTGAAGATCAAAAAAGCTTTTGATTTTTATAAGATTGGTTGGAAAGAGTTTTTGGATCATTTTCCGAAGTTTGAGAAATATGCAAGTGCTAATATGCACCAGCTATCTGGTGGAGAAAAAAGGGTAGCTGAAATCTACCTCAGCTTAAAAAGTCCGGCGAAACTACTTTTAATGGATGAACCATTTTCACATGTTGCTCCCCTTTATCTCGAGCAGCTAACAGCAATTATAAGATCTGAAAAGTCCGGAAAAGCCATTGTAATGACAGATCATATGTACCGACACATTACTGAACTGGCAGACGACCTGTACCTGATAAAAAATGGTTGCTCCAGAAAAATTCAGCATTTGAAGGAACTGGAAGAATATCATTACCTAAATCCCGGAACATTGTAAAGGATGAAAAACATGGCTAAAACAGGATTTGGTGGAGGATGTCATTGGTGTACCGAAGCAGTTTTTCAGTCATTAAAGGGAGTTGTTGAAGTGGAGCAGGGATATATTGCTTCAGACGGAGAGTATTCCGCATTTTCTGAAGGAATCATAGTCACTTATGATCCTGAGATTATTCCTTTGGAAACGCTCATCGAAATCCATTTGCTTACCCATAAATCTACCTCCTCTCATTCCTTTAGAGAGAAATACAGGAGTGCGGTCTATTTTTTAAATCCTAAAGACGCTGAGAAATCTGAAGAAGCGATTTCGAAACTTCAGAAGGATTTCAAGAAAAAAATTATTACACAGATCCTTCCGTATAAAAATTTTAAAGCATCCAGAGACTCTCTTCAGGATTATTATTTAAAGAATCCGGAAAAGCCGTTCTGTAAAAAATACATTCACCCTAAGCTGCAGCTGCTACAGAGAGAGTTTTCAAATGATTTTACCGGAAATAAATTGTGATAAAATCCAGCCAAAAACCTCGGCTGAATAAATAATTCCATTAACCCTTATTCCTTCAAAAAGGCCAAAAGAGGTTCAATAAATCTGTCAAAAGCTTCAATGTGCGGTAAATGGCCGATGCCTTCCAGCTCAACCAGTTCTGAATTTGGTATTTTATCCTGGGTATTTTTTCCCAGCTCCTGATATTTCCCCATAGTTTCCCTCTCCTCTTCTGAAACCAATGGTTTTCCCAGGGCTGTACGGTCTCTGGTGCCAATGATCAAAAGTGTAGGAACTTCTATATCATGAAATTCATGGACTACAGGTTGAGTAAATATCATATCGTAGGTTAGCGCTGCATTCCACGCCACCAGCGGATAATTTTCATTTAAAGTCCAGCCTGCAAGGATATTCACCCACTCATCATATTCCGGCTTCCATTGCCCGTCATAGTAGTTCTCTTTCTGATAATTTTTAATTTGCTGGTAATCTTTGTCTAATTCATTTTCATACCACCAGCTGACCGGCTTGTAGGGAATCACACGCTTATAATCCTCCAGACCAATAGGATTTTCCAGAATTAATTTTTCTGTCACTTCAGGAAACATAAGAGCAAAGCGAGTTGCCAGCATCCCGCCCATGGAATGTCCAAGAACAGCAACTTTTTCAACTCCAAGTGTATCCAGTAAGTTTTTGGTGTTCAATGCTAGTTGATGAAAACTATATTGAAAATATTCCGGCTTGCTGGATTTGCCAAACCCTACCTGATCGGGGACTATGACACGAAATCCGGTTTTTGATAACTTCTCTATAGTTGTTTCCCAGTAAGCACCATTGAAGTTTTTTCCGTGGAGCAGCAAAACATTTTTTCCGTTGTGTTGTTCGGGCTTGATGTCCATATAAGAAAACCCCAATTTTTGCTGTTGTACAATAAGCTCCAACGTATGAACATCGTAAGGATATTCATAATTTTCAAGATCCACTTCCAGCTCTTTTAAGTTACCCTCCTGACCTAAGAAAATGTAAGGCAGAAAAAGGAACAAATAGATTATCTTCTTCATAGTAGTATGGTTTTAAGTCCGATCAAAATATTGATCAGCAGTGATACCTAAAGATACAAACTTTCCCGTGCCTGCTTAAACCGGAACATTCACGCTTCGAAAGAAAGCAGATTGTTTCAGGAATATAAAAATTCTCCCAATTCAGTCCTAATGCTCAGCTTCTTTTCATTGGAGGCTTCTACTCTACCAATGATTTTTGCATCTACATTGAAAGATTTAGAGATAGAAATGATCTCTTCTGAGATATTTTCATCCACATACAACTCCAGGCGATGGCCCATGTTAAATACCTGATACATTTCTTTCCAGTCGGTCTTACTTTCCCTCTGAATCAGCCTAAATAAAGGCGGAACTTCAAAAAGATTGTCTTTGATCACATGAACCTCATCCACAAAATGCAGCACCTTAGTTTGTGCTCCCCCACTGCAATGGACCATTCCGTTGATTTGTTGATTCGTGAACTTCTCCAGGATCTTTTTAACGATGGGAGCGTAAGTTCGAGTAGGCGAAAGCACTAATTTACCTGCATCCAGCGGGCTATCTTCCACGGGATCGGTCAAATTTTTTGAGCCTCCATAAATTAATTCATTAGGAATATTAGCATCAAAACTCTCCGGATATTTCACAGCGAGATAGTTGCTGAAAACATCATGCCGGGCAGAGGTTAATCCGTTGCTACCCATTCCACCGTTATATTCTTTTTCGTAAGTAGCCTGTCCAAAAGATGAAAGACCCACAATCACATTTCCGGGCTTGATATTGGAGTTATCTATCACTTCGCTTCGCTTCAGTCTTGCCGTAACAGTAGAATCGACAATGACGGTTCGAACCAGATCGCCCACATCGGCAGTTTCCCCACCGGTAGAATGAATATTTATTCCTAAGTTTTTTAAATCTGAAAGCAATTCTTCGGTGCCGTTGATTATGCCCGAGATCACTTCTCCGGGAACAAGAGTTTTATTCCTTCCAATGGTCGAAGAAAGCATGATATTATCTACAGCTCCAACACATAGAAGATCATCGATATTCATGATAAGCGCATCCTGTGCTATTCCTTTCCAGACCGAGATGTCTCCGGTTTCTTTCCAGTACATGTAAGCCAGGGAAGATTTTGTACCTGCACCATCGGCATGCATCACGAGACAGTATTCCTCATCTCCGGTCAAATGATCGGGCACAATTTTACAGAAAGCCTTTGGAAACAATCCTTTATCTACTTTCTTAATAGCATTGTGAACATCCTCTTTTCCTGCTGAAACTCCGCGCTGGGCATACCTTTTACTAACATCCTGACTCATAACTTTTATTTAGGAGTTCAAAGATACAGAGATTTCCATAACCGTAAAAAGCTAAACTGCTGTACTTTTTACGACTCAGGGCAAATAAAAAGCGTTGGTCCAAATCAGGACCAACGCTTTTCTGGTTGGAGTTGGTTAATTTACTTATTCCCAGTCGGGCATAAAGCCGTTTTCAATTAAGAGAGTGCGACTTTCATTATCTGTATTAAAGTTCTCCAGCCGAATTGTGTAAATATCCCGTGGAGAAATATCATCATTAGAAGTATTCACAAAAACAACTTCAGCTTCATTGGGAGAAAAACGAGGATCAAGATCATTGGTACCATCGGGCTTTCGCAGAGATAAATCTGTAGTCTCTCCGGTAACGAGATTATAGAGGAACATTCTGGAATCGAGACGTCGGTACGAATTACTTTCGTAGCCTGAGACATCCTGAGTGTACAACAGCATATCACCTCTTATTGATAGATCGATACCACCTAAAGCACCGGTCACATTATTCATTACCTGTGTAAGAATATTCCCGTCAAAGTTAATAGTAAAGATATCTGCATTATAACCACTGCTATTATTTGTAATTAGCGCAATGGTTTCATTGTCTTCGCTAACATCCACTTCAGTGATGAATTTTCCATTCTGATTTTGATAAACCAAAGCAGTTCCGCCTCCCGAAGCGTTTACCCTGTATAGCTTATCAAAATTTGGGTAAAGAAGTGTTGCCCCGTCATTTGCCCATGAAAAATCCACCTGATTCAAATTAAACCCGTTCACAGGAATATCTGAAGTCACCTGCCTTTGCTGAGTTCCATCCTGGTTCATGGTGAAGATATGTGTCTGCCCATTCACGACCCTTAAAAATGCTATTTTATTCCCGGAATTGTTCTTCCTGGGTCTAAAGCTATTTTTATTTGGAGAAGTGATTTGATATTCATTTTCTTCCATGTCTCTAGCATAAATTACAGAATTCCCTCCAATTATTCGGGTGAATAAAATTCTGTTGCTCTCCGGTACATTCATGGTTCTGAAAGAGTATAAACGACTCAAAACTTCCTGATTAACATCATCTGAAGCTCTCACCTGCCAGAAATATTTGGAACCAAAATCCAACCCTTCTACAGTATAAGTTGTATCCCGGATATTATTAAACAAGAAGATCTCCTCATCCTGATCGTTTCTTATTTCAAGTTGATACGTAAGGTCATCTTCTTCAGGATCTGTTGAAGTCCAGCTAAAAATCACCGGGATTTCAACATCCTGTGCATTGTCTACAGGAGAAACAGCGGTTGGTGTTCCCGGAGGGCGGTTTCCGGAGGTTTCCGTTTGCATTTCGAAAATCACATTAACGGTAGCATCCCCCATAACCGAAGCTCCCTCAAATTGTGTTAATAACCCCTCTTTCCTGGCTTCTATGGAATAATCATCTGCCGGAATATCATTCAGCACAAAATCTCCATTTTTATCAGTAAACACAGTACTTGAGGCCGGATTGGTAGAAATTCTGGCGTTTTCCACAGGTTCATTTGATCCCAGTTCCACCACCTTACCGGTAATTGTACCGAGCCCTGTATCATCAATGGTATCTTCACTACAACCTATAAGAAAGGCTGGAAATACCATCATTATTAACATATTTTTTATAGTTCTCATTAATATAGATTTTGAGGTTGAAACTTAGTTGCCAAAGTAGAAATTAATACCAGCTCCGAAATTGAAATAAAAATCATCCCGTTTGCCGTTTACCGTGTAGTCCACTTCATCGGAAAAAGTGAGGTTATGGTCTCCAAATATTTTTAATCCGATGTTATCGGAAATGAAATATTCTATTCCCGCTCCATACTGAACCTTAAAAAATGAAGTAGAAAGATCTTCCGGTGTATCTGATGCCAGAGAAAATATATATCCCGGTCCGCCGTAAACAAATGGTGTAATATTATCCTCTGGCAGTAATTTAAACTGAGCATTAAGATCTATTCCCGCGAATTGCTCCTGAAAAGATCCGTTGTTACTTAACTCAAAAAAGTTCCCTGCAATACCTACTGAAAAAGAAGGAGTGAATTGTTGTGTATACCCTATCCTTCCCATGAAGCCCGGAGAATTATCTGAATAATCCCCGCTTAACAAACTGGCACCAAAGTCCACCTCAAAGTAACCTGAGGGATTCCTTTCTGTCAATTTTCTATTATAAAGCTCCGTAAGTTCCGCCTCCTCCTGCTCTTCATCATAGCGGTCAATAAGTTCTTGTGCTATGGCCTCATCCTGTGTAGACCAAAGATTATCTTTTAATCCTTCAACAATTAAGCTTTCAACACCTTTTTCTATTGCCTCCTTCACTGCCAATTGAACAGGTTCATTTCTCGTAAAACCAGATTCGACCTCTAAAAGCCTTTGGAAACTTACGTATTTATACAAACTCACATCCACCGCCTGTGAAAGTATAGTCTTGGAAATATATACATTTTTCAGGATTTTTCCACTGGAAGTAGAGATAGCTCTAAGGTAGATTGTAATTCTATCCTGGCGATATTGTGTACTTCCTCCAACGCCAAAATACCTCGCTCCCATTCCGCCGGTAATAATATTGGTATCATAAGAGACAATACCACCTTCTAAAAGAATTCCAGCATAAAGTAGTGGAGGCACCTGAGGCTGGTTCGTACTAGATCCCTGATATTCCTGCCGGGTTGACCGTATGATATTGCGTTCATTAAGCAGGTTCCCTATGTTTTCACGTTCAATAGGAGTAAACCATCTAGAATCTTCAAGGGCTTTAATAAGAATGGATGTTGCTCCTTGGGTAACTGCTGTACTGAAGGTGCTTCCTACATCAGAAGGTTTGTACTGCCCGGTGAGATCCCTGAAATTGTAGACTCCTACTACTACAGGCTCCTGAGGAAGAGGTAAATTTTTTAATGTTTTTGTAACATCCGTACTCTCTCCGATTCTTGCTTCCTGAACATCCACCGGCTGATTGAAATAAGTTCCACAAGATAATGTCGTAGCCGAAAGAACAATCAGGATTGCACTTTTAAAATTTTTCATATAAGATGTAGGTTAATTAATTGGGGATCACGATTTGGGTCTGTTCTCCTGTATTGGTATCTAAAATATTTATTACGAGTCCCTCATTAGACGGATATATATCCAAGGCTAAACTCCCAAAGGTGTAGGTTCCGGGAGAAAGTCCATCCTGCCCAAACTGATTGGTGAACATACTCCTACTTACCTGGCCTAAAAGTTGTGAGTTCAGACTGGAAGTAAATCTTTCTAGTTCAGTTTGTTGCGCACGTCCCGTTGTAGCTGATGGATCCTCAAAAGAATTTTGTGCCTCGGCAGAAGCTAGTAGCCATTGCGAATTATATGGATTTCCTCCAAAAGCTGGATTTTTTGGTGTATACACCAAATCCTGCGCCTGGCAGGACAAAGCACCCATAAAGAACAGGAGTACAAAAAAAGATTTCATAGGTTAATATATTTGGGTTAGTATCGGGTTATATTTTCATTTCTGTTTTTAAGATATTCGAAATATCTGTTAACCTGTTTTAAAGCTTCATCTGCTTGTTCCTGAAGAAAATCAAGTTTTGGACGTGCAAAAAACTGATAAACAATTCTATCTTCTACTTTTACCATTATTCTTGTTGTTCTTCCAAAACTGATCATTTCATCAATCTGGATAATTTTATTTCCCTGGTTTGGACTCAGACTGTATTTTTGATAGAAGAAATCGTAAAAATCCTTACCGGGTTTTGTTTTAGTATTTTCCGTCACCATACCAAGTAATTGAATACCTTCATTATCTTTTTTAAATGACATTTCGGCTTCAACTTTTTCCTGCTCATCCTGGTCGTATAATTTGCGATCTGTCCCAATAATATTATCATCCTCATCATAAATCAGCAAAAGAATAATCGTTCGAATATTAGGATTAACAGAAACAGAAGTTCGGGAAAGATTTTTTGTCTCAAAGGGTTCTAAAGTAAAACGACCGGACTGAGAGTTTTTAGAGGAGTTACTATTATTACCACTAGAAGTAATTACAGAAAGTTCATACCTAAGACTATAATTGCTTTCTGTTTTGTTTGTTGCTGTACCAACAATTTCTAGAATATCATCTTTTGTATCATTGGTGTTTATTACAGCCTCTATCTCGGAATTGAAATTTTGAGCATCAACGAATTCGGAGGAGAATAAAACGATTAGGTATAAACCTAATTTATAATCCTTTATGTTGGCCCACCTGATCATTGAAAACTTCTAATAATTAATGATTTTGAATCACCTGTAAGATTAAATTCAAGTTTATTAGTAATAGAATTAGTGCCATATTTTTCGACATGATTGTTATTACCATTTTGCTGAAGACTCAGTTCAACAGTTCGAGAAGGTGCAAAAGTATGGTCCAGAAGATAATTGTTGTCGCCCGATTGCACTAAAGTATATTTCACCTTTTCGGCATTCAGATCTATAGAAAATTCGTTTCCCATACCGGCTTGGGTAAACCTTGCGTCCAAATTAGGAGAAGAAATTTGAGCATTTACCCTATTATTATTGCCTATTTGTTCTATAAAAATATTGTTTCCTGAAGGTATAGAACTTAATTGCGATTCTGATATTTTCCAGTCCTGAAGAGCCAAGGCAGAATATTGTTTTTCCTTATCAATGCTTCCTAATTCTGAAGTGAATAAGTCACTTTCCTGAGAAAAAGAAAGAAGGGTACCAGAAAAGTATATAAAGCAAAAAACACAGATATTATAAAATAGTCTCATCTCAATCAGGTTTTTTTATAAGAGCTGGATTATTATATTTATAATAATCCAACTCTTATAAATTATATTAATTTACAGTGAACTCTGGGTAACGTTTGAAATATTACCAGAACCATTCTGAAAAGTCCATGATATATTACTATCATTATTTTGTTGAACATTAGAATAGTTCTCAGAACCACCCCATTGTTTTACGAAAGCCCTGTTATCATTACCTACTTGATGCAAATCAGAGTGATCATCATCTCCAAACTGGAATACCATTCCCATGTTTCCGTTTCCTTCAGCCCTGTGCCAGGAATCGTTACCATCTCCCCACTGTTTTAGATATCCATAGTTGTCATCACCATCCGCACGAATAATTCCTCTGTTATCGTCACCAACCTGAGTCATATCGGCAACGTTACCGTCTCCATATTGTCTTGTGATTCCATCGTTGTCATTTCCGTACTGAAAAATTACAGATACATTGCTGATGGCACCATTATCCCGACTATCTGTTATTTGTTCATTCCATATTTCATTGTCATTGCCCATCTGAATAAGTGTGGCAGAATTTCCATCAGTACTACCAGATCTCGCATTTTGATAACTCTCTACATCATTATCATCACCTAACTGTTTTACAAACGCAACGTTGTTATCGTTATGTTGCTCGACATCAGATACGTTATCACTCCCAAATTGCTTTACAATAGCTGAATTGTATTCGGCTCGCTGGGTTCCCTGCAGAACATCAGATTCGTTGTTGTTTCCAAAAGCCTGAATGACGAATGTATAGTTTTCATCTCCATTTTGTTCAACATCAGAATCATTAGCGTCACCAAATTGGCGAACATAAGCTTGGTTCAGATAACCGCTTGCATCAGAAACTATACCTGCTTGTGTCACAACAGAATTATTGGTCCCTTCCTGGTAAACATCAGCCATGTTATCAGTAAATTCCTGAGATACCACACTGGTGTTAGCTCCAATTTGATCAACTTCAGCTTGATTACCATTTCCGGTTTGACCGACAGTACTGGTATTTTGAGCAAAACCAATTGCTCCAATCATTAGCGCTGTTGCGCTTAAAACTACTTTGTTCATAAAAAATATATTTAGAATGGTTAATAAATTACTTGCTTGAAAGGCAAATGAACAACACAAAACATCATCATGCCCGAGGGGATAGCATTCACTGTTTAAATAGATCGAGATTTATTGTAGAGGAAAAATTCTCTCAATCACATTGCTAATGTAGATAAAAATAAAGCTGTTAAAAACGTGATTCCCACAGTTTTCGATAAAGTGCAAAAGGGGAAAAATCCGGTTTTCTTACATTTGCTCAGAAAATACGTACAAAAAAGAAGATTGTTAATATTTAGTTAAAACACAAATTTAAATATTCTTGTAATTGAATTCTTACAAACCTCAGGACTGTTAGTTTTAAAACTTAGGGTTTAAGAGATTTATTCTACTATTAGAATTAATTATTAAATTATTTCCCTTTGCATTAAAAAATATTAAAACCCAAACTACTTTTGTTAGTGTTCTTAACTATATCTGTATGGTACATCTAATACAAACCTGTAGATATATGGTATGGAATGACAAAATATCCTTTACAGCAGATATGAAGCATATCTACACCGCACCCAACTAGCAAGCTGCCAATAGTGCCTGGAAGATTTTGCAGGCTATGTGAAGGCAAGAACTCGTAAGCTGTGAAAAGCTGGAGGGACAACTGGGAAGATCCTACCGAATTCTTAAAGTTTTCACTATAAATGAATAAATCATTTATACCACCAACATTATCGAGAACCCAAATGGGAAAATCAGGAAGTAAATTAAAATAAACTATCCTTACCTATAGATGAGACAGTGATAAAATATGTATAATTGACTACGAGGGAAGTCACTAAAAAGTTGTCAATGCCTATCAGGAATTAGGGCATTATTTTAAATCAGTTTCTTTCAATTTATGAAAAAGGGTCGGACTTTAAAAAAATCCAACCCTTTATATTAACTTTACACTCTTTGCGGGATAGTGTACACCCAGATGAATTAACTTTTTAATTTATTCTCTCTATTTTATTGCTTTGTATTCCCTAATTACTCTGGTTTATAGTTGCAATGTTTGCTCCACTTTGGGTAAGAGTTTGAGTATGTCCAATACCGCTTTGATTAACTTGCGCCCAGTTGTCTGCATTACCTCCACCATCATTCTGCGTAATTACAGAAGAAAGAAAGTCTCCATTTTGTATTACTGCCGCCTCATTAGAAAAAGTTCCATTAAAACTGCCTGAAAAATTTCCAGATTGATTAACTTTTGAATAATTATCATCTCCGGTCTGATCTAGACTAGAATAATTCGAGTTATCTATCTGATCCACATCTTCAATATTGCTATTCTGCCCCCTGGGAAGATAAGCGCTAGACAAAGTTGTTTGGCGGCTGTATGCGTAATTTTCATTGCCTTCCTGATTTATATTGGAATAGTTCCCAAGACTACCGTTTGGATTTGAATCTTGGATTAAATCAACTGTGTTGTCATTTCCAACTTGGTTTACATAAGCTCTGTTATAGTCTGCTATTTGTTTTACATAAGAACTGTTACTATTACCATCTTGGACTATCCCACTTTGGTTGTCATCATGAGCACGAGAACTTCCCTGCTCAAGCTGGGAGGAATTATTGGAACCATCCTGCCATACGTCCGCATAATGTTCTTCACCGTCCTGTGCTATAGTGGAAGTGTTAGTACCGTTTTGATCGACCAAGGCTACATTGTCTGCATGTTCTTGAGTAATAGTACTCTGATTAGTTCCAATTTGGTCTACAGTGGCTTGATTATTTCCGCCGGCCTGGGTAGCTGTACTCGTATTCCCGGTTTGAGCAAACATCATTGCTCCACACATTAGCGCTGCTGCGCTTAAAACTACTTTTTTCATAATAAAATATTTAAAATGGTTAATAATTACACATCTGAAAAGGCAACATAGCTTTATCATTGATCAACAGCATCTTTTCACTCGGGGGAAAGTTTTTTTGCCTAAAAAATTAATTGAGAAATGTTGTAGAGGAAAGATTATATCTCAATCACATGGCTAATGTAGATAAAAATATAGCTGTTAAAAATGTGATTTACGTACTTTTCGATAAACTGTAAAAGGTGAAAAATTCGATTCTATCGCTCCATCCCAGTAAGAACAGACAGAAAGCAGGAATGTTAAAAAAGACTTAAAACACAAACTGAAAATATACTGTAAGCAAATTCACACATTTAAAAAGCTTTTTTGGAAAATTTTAGAATCAGTGTAATAGATTTGCATTTGCAATCTATCATTCATTTATTTTATGATCTAATTTCAAGATATTTATAACCATTTTAAGCAACCTACTTTCTGGAAAATTATCTTCGAGGTAAGCCCCGAGGCATTAGCTAAAATAATTTATTCGGTATTCAAATCCCATATTAATCCTCTATTCCAAATAAGTCTTCTTTAATAGCCGATCCAAATGGTATAGCAACAAAGACCCATTTTCTATTATGGAGGTGTTTATTTGAGCTCACGCTCAAAAGTTCCTAATTTTTTCATTCGATGCAAACCTCAGGGTTTTTACCCTACTAGAAAAAAAGAATCCGTCTCATTTACCAAAATGAGGCGGATTTTTATTTGGGCAGATTTATACCCGATGATTTGACCTTTTGTGATAAATTTTCTTCAAAAAAAAGTAAAGAAGGACATTCTTACGCACTCTTCTTCCTAATATTATGTGCCAGGGCGTGTAATCCGAACTCTAGTTCCACTTTGTCGAGTCCGCGATGGGTAAATCTCTTAAATTTTCTGTTTTATTTGATATGGGCAAACACCGGTTCCACATCGGTCGTTCTTTTTTTCGTTTCAGTTCTCCTATTTCAAATAAAAGATCTTCCCTGGCTTTTTGTTTATAATATTCCAGGTTATGATTACGCTCTACCATGCGAGTATGCTTGCCTTTAAAGCAAACACTTCTTATTGAGCAACCCTCACAGTTTTCTTTATACTTACCTTCTGGTATAGGTATTTATAATCCTGCAAATGAGGTTTTAAAGTGTGGATATCATTAGTATCCTGATGTAAGGTGTAATTGGGTCTTCGGAGCTGATCTGTACATTATATCCGGGCTTTAATTGCCCGTTCTTCATATGGTCCTCTTTCATTCGCATGAAAGTCGCATCGGGATCGGTCTTGCTGTAGCTACTTCGATTGCCCAGGATTTCCTCCTGCTTTTCATACTTCTCCAGATTAGCAGTAAAATTCTTTACAATGTAGCGAGCCTTGGCTTTGGCTTTAGGAGTGGCTTTGTCATTACCCTTTAGGATCTTATTAATCTTTTGAGCCGTTTTCTCCACCTTCTCTTTATCGACTTTTTTTAAAATTCGGAGGGGTAGAATCCTTATCTTCATCATCAGCAATACTCTGTGCATAGTCCCACATCTCTTCGAGTTGCTGCATCATTTTTTCTTTGCGGGTTTTTATAGCATTACCCCAGACAAAGGTATAGCGTCCGGCCACAGATTCGATCTTGGTGCCATCGGTATACACTTCTTTTAAAGTCACCAGACCTTCCTGCGCCAATAACAGTAATACTTGCTTAAAGATATCTTTGAATACCCCTTTAAGTTTTTTACTTCTAAAACGTGCAATAGTTTTATGATCGGCTACTTGTCTATTGGAGAGCCACATAAATTTGATGTTCTCACGCATGGCTTTCTCTATCTTGCGGCTTGAATAGGTATTGTCCATGTAAGCATAGACCATCACCTTCAACATCATTTTGGGGTGGTAACTCGGTTGACCGTCTTTACTGTAGGCTTTTATCAATGGTTGAATGTCCAAATGTTCAATAACCCCATTCACAATCCTAACCGGATGATCCTCGGGAATCAATTCTTCAATGGAGGGTGGTAAAAGCCAATTTTGTTGCTGATTATAATCTTTGAATTTATGGCTCATAAGGCTGATAAGGCTGATAAGGCTGATTATCAGCACTTAAAAATACTAAAATTCTTACAAAAAGACAAGCAGCTGCAGCTAAAAAACAAAAAAGCTGCCTCGGATTAATGAGACAGCTTCGTTAGAATATCAAAAAAATTATCAAATTACCTAGTAAATAACAACTCCCTGTATTTAGTCAACGGCCAGATTTCATCATCTATTAACAATTCCAGCTTATCACAGTGGTAACGAATAGTATCAAAGTATGGCTTCACATCATCACAGTATGCAAAAGCACGTTTTTCGGCATCTTCCAGTTTGTTTGCAACTTTCCTGGCTTCGATCATGTCAGTAATTCCGCTGTTTATTTTTTCAATATGTAAAGATATATCCTCTATGATCTGTAATTGTTCTTTAGAGTACGTTTTGAAATTGTCTCCATAGATATCCTTTAAACCACGAACATTTTTGATAAGGATATTCTGATAACGGATTGCTGTAGGAATTACATGGTTTCGAGCAATGTCCCCAAGTATCCTGCTTTCTATTTGAATATGCATCGCATATTCTTCCAGCTCGATTTCATGCCTGGCTTCTATTTCGACCCTATTCATTACAGCCAACTCTTCAAAAAGAGATATGGTTTTATCAGAAATTTTTGCTTTTAAAGCCTGTGGAGTGGTTTTGTTGTTACTTAAACCTCTTTTTTCAGCTTCCTTTTCCCAGGCTTCTCCATAACCATCACCTTCAAATCGTATATCTCGTGATTTTTTGATGTATTCTCTCAGTACATTAAAAATAGCATCATCCTTCTTCATCTTATCATTTTTGATAAGCTCATCAACTTCTTTTTTGAAATCGATCAATTGCTTCGCAACAATTGCATTTAAGACAGTCATTGGTTGCGCACAATTTGCTGTAGAGCCTACTGCTCTAAATTCAAATTTATTACCTGTAAATGCAAAAGAAGAAGTCCTGTTACGATCTGTATTATCCAAAAGGATTTCAGGGATCTTGCCTACTACGTTCAATTTGATGTCGGTCTTTTCCTGAGGAGAAAGTTTACCATCAGTGACTTTTTCCAATTCATCCAGCACTTCTGTTAGCTGAGAACCAATAAATGTTGATATGATTGCAGGTGGGGCTTCGTTTGCTCCTAGTCGGTGATCATTTGATGCACTTGCAATGGTTGCCCTTAAAAGCTCCTCATTATCATGAACTGCCTTGATGGTATTTATGAAAAATGTAAGAAACTGAAGGTTCTTCATAGGAGTTGACCCGGGGCTCAATAAGTTTGTACCGGTATCTGTGCTTAAAGACCAGTTGTTATGTTTTCCGCTACCATTGATTCCCGCAAAAGGTTTTTCATGGAACAATACCACAAAATTGTGTCGCTCTGCCACTCTGTTCATCACATCCATTAACAGAGAATTGTGATCTACTGCCAGATTAGCTTCCTCAAAAATAGGAGCTAATTCAAATTGATTTGGTGCAACCTCGTTATGCCTCGTCTTTACAGGAACTCCCAGTAACATACATTCTTTCTCAAGATCTCTCATATAAGAAAGCACCCGGCTCGGTATTGAACCAAAATAATGATCATCCAATTGCTGGCCTTTGGCAGGAGAATGTCCCAGCAAGGTTCTTCCGGCTAACTGTATGTCGGGTCTGGAAGCAGCCAAAGCAGAATCAATAAGGAAATATTCCTGCTCCCATCCTAAAGTAGCCTGAACTTTCGTCACGTTTTTATCAAAGTATTTTGCCACAGCAGTTGCTGCATGATCTACAGACTGCAACGCTCTAAGCAAAGGGGTTTTATAATCTAGTGCATCTCCTTTATATGAAACAAATACACTAGGAATACATAAAGTAGTACCATATATAAATGCGGGAGAAGTTGGATCCCATGCCGTATAACCACGGGCTTCAAAAGTATTTCTTATTCCGCCGTTTGGAAAACTCGAAGCATCGGGTTCTTGTTGCACCAATGCTCCCCCTCCAAATTTTTCTATAGCAAGACCATCTCCAATTGTTTCAAAAAAAGCATCATGTTTTTCGGCTGTAGAACCTGTAAGTGGTTGAAACCAGTGTGTATAATGGGTTGCTCCTTTAGCAATTGCCCATTCCTTCATACCTGTAGAAATGTGATCGGCAATGGTACGGTCTATCTTTTTCCCAGATATATTAGCGTCTACCACGCTCTGGTATGCTTCCTTAGTAAGGAATTGCCGCATTACACTTGTATTGAAAACGTTACGTCCAAAAGTTTCCGATCGGCGTTCGTCCTCATGAATCTCAACCGGTTTTCTGTTTAAGGTTTCCCTGAGGGCCTGAAATCTAATTGTAGCCATGTTCTAATCTTCTTTTTTAAAATGAAACTAGACAAAACTACATATTTTTTCCAACCCCTCTATATTTTATGGGGCGATTTGTGTTACTTTTAATATATTCTTAAATACACCCCCTTATTTTCTACTCTGTGAAGGCTAAACTGATAAAAATTACATATCCTATAAATAATACTACTCCTTTGATGCGCCCTAAATTCAATTTCTTCGGAAGAAATGCCATAGGAATTAAGATAAAAGCAAATGCTATCATCCAGAAAATATCATTTGTAAGAATGGCATCAGATTTTACAATAATTGGCTGAATAACAGCAGTAATACCCAATACTGAAGCAATATTAAAAATATTAGAACCTATAAGATTTCCGAGGGAAATTGCTTTTTCCTGCTTCAGGGCCGCAATAACTGAAGCTGCCAGTTCCGGAACACTTGTTCCAACAGCAATCATCGTAACCGAAATAACCCGTTCACTTATTCCCATCATTGTGGCAAGATCTACAGCCCCGGAAACCAGAAGCTCAGAACCTCCCCAAAGGGCAACTCCACCAATAAGGAGCCAAATGATCATTTTAAAATTAGAAACAACCTGCAGGTTGTCATCAAAATCTTCGGTCTCAACTTCCCTAGTATAGCGGGCACGACGGATAAGAAAAAACAAATAGACACATAAAGCAAGAATTAGCCCTATCCCCTCTTCCCTGCTTAAAGCGCCACCCGACAATAGAAAAAAGTAAAGCACTACAGAAAACAGCATCATCACCGGCCAATTGAATTTATAAAAATCCCTGTCTACCAGAATTGGTGAGATAATGGCGGTGATTCCCAGCACCAGGCCTATGTTGGCTATATTAGAACCTATTACATTACCTAAGGAAATATCTGAAAAACCTCCCAGCGCTGCCTGTAAGCTAACAAGAAGTTCAGGGGCAGAGGTAGCGAAGGAAACAATGGTTAATCCAATAACCATTTTTGAAATATTCAGCTTAAATGAAATGGCTACAGAGGAGCGCACAAGAAACTCTCCTCCTACTACCAATAATACCAGTCCAAGAAGAATGTAAAAAATACTCATAGAATTTAATTTTTACGTGCGAAGATAACAGAATCTTTTTTTTGAATTTAACCAAAGGTGGCTTTTTAAACTATTCAGCCACATTTAGAATCAGTTACACATCTTCGGAAACTGAGCTGGAAAGACTCGAATAATTTAACCTGAAGAAAATGATGTTACCTCATTTTATAGTAAGTATTAAGAAAGGAAGGACCTCACCAATATTAGAATAATCCTGCCCGGAAATCAATCTAAAATCTCATTTTTCCGTACTTATAGCTTGTATAAAGTGGTTTTTTGATTTTCAGTATCTTTGATAGAAACCAACTACAGAAAATTATGAAAAACGGACTTTTCAAAGTACTTTCGAAATTCAACAAAAAAATGTTGCCAAACTACAGTCAAAAGCAACTGGACCTGGCGAAGGCTACAAAACTTCAAAAGGCTATTATTGGCTGGAAAACCTGGGTGACCAAAAACAGTTTGAAATAATAACTTTTCCTAACAAATCATGAAATCGCATCTTACTCTTTTGTTCCATTAAAAAGTAAACAAGGAAACTATCTTATTTGGAGTAAGTTTTTCCTTTCCTTTTAAAAAAGCGAGATCCATCAGGAAATTACACTGCACGATCTCTCCTCCCATTTTCTCTATCAACTTGCAAGCCGCTGCTGCAGTTCCTCCGGTAGCAAGCACATCATCATGGATAAGCACCTTTTCTCCAGGCAAAATGCCGTCACAGTGAATTTCCAGCGTATCTTCCCCATATTCCAGAGAATACCTTTCTCTTAAAGTTTTGTAGGGTAATTTACCAGGCTTTCTAATAGGAACAAACCCGGCATTTAATTTCTCTGCCAACAAGGTTGCGAAAAAGAATCCGCGAGATTCTATTCCCACCACTTTCTGTATTTCTGCACCGCCTAATTCATCAAGAAATCTGTTCACAGCTTCCCGCATGGCTTCAGGATTTTGCAGTAGCGGGGTGATGTCCTTATATATAATTCCCGGTTTCGGAAAATCCTGAATATCTCGAATATAGTCTTCTAATCTCATATTGGTAATGTAGTTTTTACGAAGTTAAACTTTTCTTCAGGAAGAAAAGAAAGCAGATATTGATCCAAAACAAATTCAGGCTAGCATTTCCGGTTCTGGTTTAATAAAATAACAACAAAGATTTATTAGACATTTAACTAGGTTTCAATTTGTTAGTTAGTAGTTTAGGATAAATAAAAAAATCAGAAAAATGAAAAATTTAAAAGACCTTTTTGAACACCAATTGAAGGATTTGTATAGTGCCGAGTCTCAACTTATTGAAGCATTGCCCAAAATGGTAAAGAATGCAGATGACGATAAATTAAAAAAAGCTTTTGAAAAGCACCTTGAAGAAACAAAGGAGCACAAAAAAAGACTGGAAGAGATCTGTGATACTCTTGGCATCAAGCCAACCGGTGAAAAATGTAAAGCCATGGAAGGACTTGTGAAAGAAGCAGAATCTTTCCTGAAAGAAGACACTGAAAAAGACGTGAAAGATGCCGGACTTATTGCTGAAGCTCAAAGAGTAGAGCATTATGAAATCTCTGGATATGGTACGGCTGCAAGATATGCCAAAGAACTTGGACATAATGATATTGCATCCAAGCTAAAAAAGACGCTTGATGAAGAATATAAGACAGATGACCTGTTAACTGAAATGGCTGAAAAGCGATTAAACAGAGAAGCAAAGAAATAATTGGCTTAAAAGAGGCTGTTTAGAAAATTTTTAAACATATCCCGATACTGCTTTTAGTTCACTTTCATAACATACTGGTTATTAAAGTCTGCTAATAACAAGATCTGGATAGCTTTAAGGCTGTTTCTTTTAACAGCCTCTTTTTTTATCTCTTATTAAAAATACTAATAATAGAATAAATTAACTGATTTATGTTTACTCAATCTCTATGGAACTCATTTTCCGGAACTACAAATTTTCCTCAATTAACTAAAGACATTCAAGTAGATGTCGCTATCGTTGGTGGAGGTATTACCGGAATTTCCACTGCTCAGTTATTAGCTGAAGCAGGATTTTCTGTTGCCGTACTTGAAGCTCGTAAAGTAGGCGGTGGCACCACTTCCCATAGTACCGGAAATCTTTATTACAATATTGACCAGGTATTATCTTCTCTGCAGTCAAAGTATAATAATGAGATTATACGAAGAGTAGCCGGTTCAAGAAATAGTGCGGTGCAACTTATAGAGGAAAATGTAAAAAAATTCCAGATTGATTGTGATTTTAAACGGGTTCCTTCTTATCTCTATTCTTCTAACGAAGAAAATGCATCCAAAGTCGATAAAGAATATGAAACTGCTCTTGAAGCAGGAGTAAAAATGGAAATAGCCTCCAGTGAGGAGATACCTTTTAAAATGACCCGTGGAGTTAGAGTTTCGGGGCAGGCACAATTTAATTCCATGCGATATGTACAGGGGCTTGCTAACGCTATAGAAAGCGAATCCTGTAAAATTTATGAAAATACAAGAGTAGATGAATTTGAGGAAAACGACGAAGGAGTGACTCTTAGCACTACAGGAGGCATAGTAAGAGCAAAATACGCCGTGCATGCCACGCATACTCCCAAGGGCGTAAAAGTAATGTTTCACACTGTACTAGGGCCTTACAGGGAATACGGAGTTGCAGCTAAACTGAGTGCCGGGGAATATCCTGAAGGCATTTTCTGGGGGTATTATGGTTCGGGAGAAAAAGTTTCTGTAAGATCCTATTCAAGGGGAGAGGAAAAATTTATAATTGCCGTAGGTCAGCCTCACAAGGTTGGACAGGCAAAAGATAACAGTCAGCATATTGAACAACTTGTTACATTTCTAAAAGACCATTTTGACATTGGTGAAGTAACTCACCGCTGGGGAGGACAACATTATAAACCGGCAGATAAACTTCCTTATATAGGACCTCAATCTGAAGGTTCCAGAATCTACGTAGCCACAGGATTTTCTACAGATGGTTTAACTTACGGGGTTTTATCGGGGATGATCATTTCAGATCATATTGCCGGAAATGAAAATCCTTATACTGAAGTTTATAAAGCTTCAAGATTCACTCCTGCAAAATCGGCCAAAGAATTCTTAAAAGAAAATCTTAATGTAGCCACACAATTCATCAAGGACCTGCCTTTCAAAGGAGATGAGGATGAATTAAAGTTCCTGAAAAACGGCGAAGGAAAAATAATAGAAAAAGACGGACATAAAGTGGCTGCCAGCAGAAGTGAAAGTGGCGAACTGAATCTTCATTCTGCCTTCTGTACCCACATGTATTGCGTGGTCCACTGGAATAATGCCGAAAGAACCTGGGATTGCCCCTGCCATGGCAGCAGGTTTAATCAGGAAGGAGGAGTACTGGAAGGTCCGGCTCTGGAACCCCTGAAGAAGTTCAACTCATCTGGAGAGAAATCTTAAATGAACCTGAAAATTAATTAAAGAAAAAAAAATATGAACCTTATCATCCCCTCTGATTGACTTACACACCTTAAAATTTAAAAAATTTTAGCCATGAGTGATCGTATAAAATGTACCGCACGATTAAACGAACTACTGGAAAGTAACTTTTTTATTGCTAAAAGTTACAAGAGAATTATGAAATCTGTAAAGGAAGAGAACCTTCAAACATTTTTCAGAAAAAAAGCCTCAAAGCGATTTCAGTTTGCCATTGAACTAAGCGAAGAAATAGGTTTCCTAAAAGAAGCTTATTCATCCTATGGTCCTTTTTCACCATCTAAAAGAAAAATCAACATTTCTCCGGAAGAAAACCTGATTAGCCTTTTAAAAAAGGCTATTAAAAAGGATAAAAAGATCCTGAAGGATTATAACCACGCCATGTCCGTCATCAATGAAGGCTCTACAAGAGAGATTCTGCTAAGACATATGTCTATTATAGAAAAAAGCATTTTAGAGCTAAAAACTTTAAAAGCAGCTACCATGGAAGTTGCGCAAACCAAACCCCACGTGACAGCGCAAATTTAAAGATATCATTATGAGATTTATAAACACAAGAGTACATGGGATGATAGATTACCTAATGGGAATCCTGCTAATTGTTGCACCCTGGTTATTTGGTTTTGCCGATGGTAGTGCCGCGCAATGGGTTCCAATCATTCTAGGCCTCAGCGCCCTCCTCTACAGCTTCATTACAGATTATGAACTGGGGCTTTTAAAGATCCTATCCATGAAAGTACATTTGACAATAGACCTGCTTTCCGGATTTTTTCTTGCTGCTTCTCCCTGGATATTCGGTTTCGCCGACGAAGTTTACCTGCCTCATTTAATTCTTGGCCTGGCAGAAATAGTTGCCAGTTTGATGACTAAACAACATCCTGAGGGCCGAGAAACTTCAGTAACATAAAAGATTTTATAAAAACCTTATATAGATCCGCCTCCGGTATCCGGCATGGCGGATCTTTTTTTATGAACTGTTTTCGGCTGAAAAAATTATGATCAAATTTTATATCTTGCTGGTTCATCAGGTGAGGCTGCGTTGCTCCTCAATTTCAGTAAAAATAATTCAAATGAACAAAACCTTTTTTTGCCTTCTCCTTACAGGATTATCTATCCAGTTCTCGCTGGCACAACGATCTGAGCTTTCAGTAGAAAAAATTATGAAAGATCCTTCCTGGATGGGAACTTTCCCCTCCAACGTAAAATGGGGAGAACATGGAGAAAATATCTATTTCTACTATAATCTTCAGGAAGATCCCTCAGATTCACTTTACAAGATCAACATTAAAAATAGTGATGAGATCGTGAAGGTACATTGGAAAGATCAGGAAGAATTTATTCCTTCAAATGCTGTCTCTAATGATGCCAAAACAAAAAAGCTGTATGTAAAGGACGGGGCCCTCCTATTATATGATGTAAAAAGGCGTACCAAACAATCACTTTTGAACCTGGGAGAAGACATCAATGATCCACAATTTCTGGCAGATGAGAATTTCATCTCCTTTACACTTAATGATAATGCTTATGTGTATAATTTCAAAAAAGGAAATCTCAGAAAACTAACCAATATTAAGTCCGGCAGTAAAAGCAGTGATAGCGAAACATCTCTTTCTGAAAGAGATCAATGGCTTGAAAAAGAAAATTTGGGCCTTCTGGAAGTTGTTCGGGAGCGCAAAGAAAACAAAGAAGCTTCGGAAGCTTTTCGGGAAATGACAAAGAATCCGGAGCCGTTTACTTTTTATTCCGGAGCCAGACGAGTTTCAGATATTACAGTTTCCCCCGATTTGAAATATGCTACTTTCCGGTTAATTACCCGAAGCGATGCTGATAAAACCGATGTACCCGACTATGTGGATGCTTCAGGCTATACAGTTAATCTTCCGGCGAGAAGTAAAGTTGGAAGCGAACAGACTAAAGTTGAGCTGGCTATTTATAATATTGAGAAAGACACGGCATACCTGATAAATACAGAAAATTTACCGGGAATTACAGATCTTCCCGATTATACCGAAGATTATCCTGACACGGACTGGGAAAAAGAAGTGAGGGAAGTTATTCCTTCCGGAGCATATTTTTCAAAAAATGGTGAATATGCAGTGGTGAATGTTCGTTCGCATGACAATAAGGATCGATGGATCACCCGTCTTGATCTGGAATCGGGAGAGCTGAAAAACCTGGACCGGCAGCGGGATGAGGCGTGGATTGCAGGCCCCGGAATTGGGTATTCTTTTGGGGGTGGAACTTTTGGTTGGCTACCCGATAATCGCCACATTTATTTTCAAAGCGAAGAAACAGGCTATTCCCATTTATACCTTCTTAATGTGGAAAACGGAAATAAAAAACAATTAACCTCGGGAGATTATGAGGTTTTTGATCCTTTCCTTTCGAATAACAAAAAATACTGGTATTTAACAACTTCTGAAGTTCATCCCGGAGAGAGACATTTCTACAGAATGCCTTTAATGGGTGGCAAAATGGAGCAGCTAACATCCATGACGGGAAACAATGAAGTAAGTTTGTCTCCCGATGAAAAGTATATGGTTATCCAGCATTCTTACAGTAATAAACCCTGGGAGTTATACTTGAAAAATAACTCTGCAAAAGGCGAAGCCAGACAGCTGACTTCAGGGCAGTCTGAAGAATTCAGGAGCTACAATTGGAGAGATCCACAACTGTTGCAATTTGAAGCTGAAGATGGAGCGATGGTACCTGCCAGGCTATATAAACCAGAAGAAGGCGCGAAAAACGGAGCTGCTGTTATCTTTGTTCATGGAGCAGGATATTTACAAAATGCCCATAAATGGTGGTCCAGTTATTTCAGGGAATATATGTTCCACAACCTGTTAACAGATTTGGGTTATACTGTGCTGGATATTGATTATCGCGGAAGTGCAGGCTATGGTCGTGACTGGCGTACAGGCATCTACCGCCACATGGGTGGTAAAGATCTATCAGATCAGGTAGACGGAGCGGAGTATCTGATGTCCGAGCACGGCGTAAATGCCGAAAAAATTGGAATATATGGTGGTAGTTATGGAGGATTTATCACTCTAATGGCCTTATTTACTGAAGCCGAGACTTTTCAATCGGGTGCTGCGTTGCGATCTGTAACAGACTGGGCACATTATAACCACGGCTACACCTCAAATATCCTGAATGAACCTTCTAAAGATCCAATTGCCTATAAAAGATCCTCTCCTATTTACTTTGCCGAAGGACTTGAAGGAAATCTTTTGATCGCTCATGGAATGGTAGATGTAAATGTACATTATCAGGACGTAGTGCGCCTGGCACAACGACTTATAGAACTTAAAAAAGAAAATTGGGAAATGGCAGTATATCCGGTCGAAGATCATGGTTTTGTTGAACCAACCAGCTGGATGGATGAGTATAGAAGGATCTTGAAACTTTTTAATGAGACGTTGCTGGAACAGCAGCATTAAATTATGTATTGATGTAAAAAGAAAGGGCTTAGAAGCCCTTTTTTTATATATACAGGGATTTTTATAAGAATTTGCGTTCACAACCTTTACCTATTAACACATATTCCTGAATTTGTTAGGACTAAAGGCAAGGTTTTACCGCTGAATGACACCATTTCCTAAAATAATTATATCTTTAATGCTTAATTTTTGCTATATACTCCCTACAGAAAAGTAGAGCCTGAATGATAGAAGCCAGTCCTAAGATGTTGTTCGATGCAATACCGGTTCCTTGTATTCTCGTAAAGCCCGAAGTTTCCTGCACTTTTAAAATCGTGGCGATAAATGAAGAATATCTTGAAATTACCGGGCTTTATAAACCTGATCTTTTGAATCATCCGACTGAAAATGCTGCTCCTACAGGTGCAGAAAATATTTTCAGAAATGACATTATTCAGCAATCATTCAGAAAGGTTATAAGTACTGGTGAAAAAGACATAACAGAGATTATTAGATTTGATCTTAAGGATGGCAGTACATCGAATTTTAATGAACATTACTGGAAATCTGAAAACAGACCCATTTTTAATTCAGAAGGAGAAGTAGAATATATTCTTCATCTTATTAAAGATGTAACGGCACAGGTGCTAATTAAAAGAAATGAGAAAAGAGCCAGCGAAGACCTTTTAAAAAAACAGCAACAATATCAATATTTTATAGAGGAGAACCACAATGGCCTTTTTTCCATGGATCTTAAGGGAAACTTTCTATCCGGCAACAATGGTCTGGTAACTTTGACGGAAATGCCGCTCGAAAAGCTATTGAACAGAAATTCACTGCACTTTGTTGCACCTGCTGAAAAAGAAAAAGTAAAGGATCAGTTTAAAAAAGCTGTTCAGGGGGAACACATAAAATTTGAGGACAATTTTATTACCTCAAATGGCACTCCCAGGATCATGGAAATTTCGCTTGCCCCTATGATCATAGACAAAAAAATGACAGGATTGTACGGGATTGCAAGGGACCTGACCAATATCAGGGAAAAAGATAACACTATATTTGAAAAAAAGAAGTTCCTGGAAGTCAATGCAGCATTCATAAGTTCTCTTGTAGAAAATGACCTGGAGGATATTGCTCTGGAAAAAACGTTTGGTATCATTGGAAAAACCATTGCAGTAGACAGGATGTATTACTTTGGAGCCAATAAAAATCCTGAATCGGGAGAGTTATTGATTAGCCAAAAACTGGAATGGTGCAGTGAGTTTGCTACTTCCCAAAAAGAAAATCCGGAAATGCAGAATATGCCCGCCAGCCGGATAGAGCAGATTAACGGACCTTTATCCAACAACACTCCGTTTATGGCTAATTTCAGTGAACTGCCCGAATGTGAGCTAAAAGATATTTTTATTGAACAACAGATAAAAGCTATGCTCCTGCTCCCTATATTTTTGCAGGAAAATCTTTATGGATTTATAGGATTTGATGACTGCAAAAAAGAGCGAAAATGGAATGCAGATGAAATAAATTTTTTACAAAGCCTGGCCTATTATTTTACCAATGCTGTTGAAAAAAAAGCTGCACAACATGCCGTGAGGCAAAAGGAAGAAGAGCTGAGAAGAAGTGAAGAAAAATTTAAGGCTCTCGTGCAGGAAGGATCAGATCTTATTGCGATTTTAGATCCTGAAGGTATATTTACCTTTACCAGTGGCACCTCTACTTCTGCTCTGGGTATCACTCCTACAGAATTTCTCGGCAAAAAGGTATTTGATTTTATCCATCCGGAAGACAGTGAAAGAGTCCGAAATGAATTCGAGCAGTTAAAAACGAAAAAGCAGGCAAAAACGGCACCTTTCCGATTTCAGAACAAAGAAGGTAACTGGCGCTGGATCGAAACAGCGGCAACAAATTTACTACATGACCCCGCTGTAAATGGAATTGTAATTAATTCAAGGGATATTACCACCATCATAGAACAGGCAAGGGAAATTGAACATATTAATGAACGATATATCCTTGCAGCAAGTGCTACACAGGATCTCATTTACGACTGGGATCTAGAACAAAATGAAGTGGTCCGTTTTCACAGAGGTCTCACCGAGATGCTGGGGCATCCTGCTTCTGAACTGGACAAGAGAAATTTCTGGTATAAGAACATACATCCGAATGAGTTTGAAGAACGGAAAAAGATTCTTGAAACCACTCTTGGAGATCCCAAAAAGGATTTTATCAAAACCGAATACAGGTTTAGACGAGCAGATGGAACTTATGCATATTTAATTGACAGAGGCCATATCATTCGAAATCATGAAGGGAAAGCTATTCGGTTAATTGGAGCTACCAGTGACATATCGGAGATCACTGCACAAAAAGAAGCATTAAGATCTGCTAACACCCGTTTCAAATTGGCCATGAAAGCTACAAGAGAAATGATCTGGGATTGGGATATCATGACAGAAACTGTGAACCGCAGTAGATCCTTTGCAAGGATCTATGGCTATGAATCAAGTGAAAAATCTTCAATGGCAAAGTTCTGGTTGCCAAAGATCCTGAAAGCAGACCGTGAAAAAGTCACCAGGTCCCTGAAATTCGCTTTGGAAAATGAAGATCAAAATGAGTGGAAACAGGAATATAGATTTGTAAAAGCAGATGGCACAGTCGCTTTTGTAATGGACCGTGGCTACATCATTCGAGATAAGAATAAAAAACCCACCCGTATGGTAGGAGCCGTGCTGGATGTAACTGCCTCCCGCCGACTCATCAAGGACATTAAAAAGCAAAACGACGGATTAAAGGAGATTGCATGGGCACAGTCTCATATCGTAAGAGCACCTCTTGCCCGACTAAAAGGCCTGGTAGATCTATTGGGAATGGGAGAACTGGAGGAGGTAAACCGGGAAGAAATCATAAAAAACATTAAGTCCTCGGCAGATGAGCTGGATAATATTTTAAGGGGAATCGTCCATAAAACTGAAAAGATCGAAATAAACCATCAGGAACCGGAAGAATTTTAAACCGGTGACTTTCTAAAACTCCTATAATTCTGAGAAAAAGATAAAATACAGTAGAATAAAGGCGGTAAAGATAAGAGCAAAAATAGCGAACAGGCTCCACATCCAGGTGTTTTCTTCCTTCATCACCAGGATCCTGAATTCATGTAATTTATCAAGCAAATTTTTCATCTCTCGTTCTAAATCCGGAGCAATTTTTATTAATCTGTTTCTCGCAATTTTCTTCACTTATTTTTAAGTTGGACCGGTTCCATTGATTCAAATTTTCAGAGCTTCCTGACAAGCGGCAGTATAAAAATAATTTATGAGAACATAAAGGAAAAACCACCCTAATCTCTCGCTGTTATTCAACCGTTTTCCACAGTACAATTCTAAATTTTATAGTTAAAACTTCTGAAGCTAAAACACTATCCCTACAATCTGAATATCAAAAAGTTATCCAAACTTAAATCACAAGTCCCAGAAGTGCTGTTATTTTTACTATAATTTGTATTTTATGGCTTCTGATCAAAAAGTTGAAAAAATGATAAAAGTAGCTCTCGCCGGATTCGGAAAAGGCGGTCAAATTTACAATGCACCCATTATCTCCAGTGTCGATGGCCTGGAAATAGTGAAGATCCTTACCTCCGGAAATAAGGAGGAAGCAAAAAAAGAATTTCCGGCAGCTGAAGTAGTAGAAGATTATTCCAAAATCACAGAAGATAAAAGAATTAACCTTGTCGTCATTACAACACCCAATCATCTGCACGTGCAGTTTGCAGAGCAGGCTTTAGAAGCAGGAAAAAATGTAGTGGTTGAAAAACCTTTCACTCCCACAGTCAAAGAAGCAGATTATTTGATTTCCCTGGCTAAAAGAAAGAACAAGATCATTACCGTTCATCATAATAGAAGATGGGACAGTGATTTTCTCACTATTCAAAAAATTATAAAGGAAGACAGATTAGGAAAAATAGTAGCCTATGAAGCACATTTTGACCGTTTCAGAAATTATGTAAAAGATAACTGGAAGGAAGAAAAAGCCGTTCCTGGAAGCGGGATCTTATATGACCTGGGAAGCCATCTCATCGATCAGGCGCTGGTATTGTTCGGCCATCCAAAAGAAATTTTTGCGGATCTGCGGGCACAGCGAGAACATTCAGAAGTTGTAGATAATTTCGAACTGATCCTCTTTTATCCCGACCTGAAAGTGAGCTTGAGAGCCGGAATGCTGGTAAAGGAACCGGGAGCACGATTCTCCGTCTTCGGCCGCAACGGAACCTTTAAAAAATACGGAATGGATGTTCAGGAGGAAGCCCTGCAACAGGGGAAAAATCCGAAAGAGGATCCTGATTGGGGAAAGGAACCGGAAGAAATCTGGGGCAAAATCAATACTACAAATGAAGAAGGTCGAGTAAAAAGTGAATTGGGAAATTACACCCATCTTTACCAAAACATCTATAACGCTATTTTGGGAAAAGAGGACCTCCTGGTAAAGCCTGAAGAAGCCCGTGATGTGATCAAAGTTATAGAACTGGCACAGAAAAGCAATGCAGAAAGACGGATGGTTCCTTTCAGTTAGAAAACCGTACTATAACAATCTGCATTCGTACTAGCATTCACTCCTCTCAAAGAATTTTAGTTAGATCACAGAGATTTCATATTCAGTTTAGAAAAGTAATTTTTGGCTTCCTTCAGCACCCTGGGTGCCATTATAAGCGTTGAGATCATGGTTGGAATAGCCATCAAAGCAAAAAATCCGTCGATAAGGTTAATCATCATGCTCAACGAAGTAGTTGCTCCCAAAAGAATACTTAGTACATAAAAGTAGTTGTAATAATGTTTTTTATCGGCCCCTATTAAAAATGAAAGACATTTTGTTCCGTAGTAAGAATAGGAAAAGAGAGAGGAAATACTAAAAATAGCAATACAAATAAGGAGTAAATAATTGCCATATACAGGAATGGACTCACTAAATGCGGCAGCCGTTAAACTTACTCCATTGGCGTCTGTCGTCTGCCAAACATCAGTTACAAGAATAGCCATTCCGGTTAAGGAACATATCAACAGGGTGTCAATGGCCGGTCCAAGCATTGCTACCAATCCTTCCCGCACCGGTTCTTTCGTGCGGGCAGCACCATGCGCCATAGGGGCAGTTCCTATCCCCGCTTCATTAGAGAAAGCACCACGTCTTATCCCCAGCACGATCAACCCCCCTACAATTCCGCCTAAAAAGGAATCTCCGCCATAATAATCGGCAGAAAAAGCATCAGTGAAGATGAGTCCGAAATAATAAGGAACTACATCAAAATTGACGATAAGAATGATCAAAACCGAAAAGAAATACAATGCCACCATTATCGGCACCAGCTTTCCCACGGTTTTACTGATGCGTTCAATACCACCAAATATCACTACCGATGTTATCGCTACCAGCACAAAACCAATGATTAGATTGGTGGTAAATCCCAAGGGCACTCCATTAGGTTCCAGAAGAATGTCATTGATTGCCTGGGTAAGTTGATTCACATTAAAAACCGGCAGGGCACCTACCAATCCTGCAAAACTGAAAAATGCTGCCAAAGCCCACCATTTTTTCCCCAGTCCTTCTGTAATAAAATACATGGGACCACCTTGCAGCTTTCCTTCAGAATCTTTACCGCGGTACATCACGGCAAGTGTATTCGTGAAGAATTTAGTAGCCATTCCAATAATGGCACTAACCCAAAGCCAAAACATGGCACCTGGACCTCCAATAGCTATAGCCACTGCTACCCCGGCGATGTTCCCCATTCCAATGGTAGAAGACAAAGCGGTAGCAAGAGCTCTAAAATGATTGATGTCACCGGGATCATTAGGATCATCATATTTTCCACGAAGAACCTTCAGAGAGTGTCCTAAATATCGAAAAGGAAGGAATCTTGAATAGATTAAAAGATATAACCCACCCCCGGTGAGTAAAATTAAAAGCGGAAGCCCCCATACAAATGAAGCAAACTCCGCTATAAACCCGTCTAATTTAGCCATAAACAAATATAGGCGAAGCATGATTTAATTACCAAAATTCTTTTCAAGACCTTCTAAATCATTCTCAACAAAATTCTGCGGCTATCTTTTAGTTTCTTCTGAAGAACCTTAAATGAAAAATATTTAAAAAAATCATACTTTTAAGGCTTAACCATTTCCAAACTCCTGAAAATGAAAAATCTTTTATGCCTTTTTCTACTTCTATTTTCAACAATTGCTGTTCATTCTCAAACTCCTTCCTGGAAGAGCCTTGCTGCTAAGGGAGAGGTTCACGAAAGACATGAAAATGCCATGACCCTGGTGGGCAACAACATGATTCTAATTGGCGGAAGGGGAAACAAACCACTGGATATCCTCAACACAGAAACTATGGAGTGGTCACAGGGAGCGCAGCCTCCGTTCGAAATTCATCATTTTCAGGCCGCGGCCCTCGACGGACTTCTATATGTTCTTGGTGCTTTTACGGGAGGCTGGCCTTATGAAACCCCTTTATCTCATGTTCTTATATACGATGTTTCTGAAGATCTCTGGATCACTGGTCCCAAAATTCCCGAAAACAGGAGGCGCGGTGCTGCAGGTGTGACAGTTTATCAAAATAAGATCTACCTGGTAAACGGGATAATCAACGGGCATACATCGGGCTGGGTCAACTGGCTAGATGAATATGATCCCTACAGCAACACCTGGAAGATACTTCCCAATGCACCTGTAGCCAGAGATCATTTTCAGCCAGTGGTTATTGGAGACCAGCTTTTTGTTGCAGGAGGAAGACAATCCGGGAGCGTAACAGATAACGGCTTTGCCGGAACTGTAACAGAAACAAATGTGTACGATTTCAAATCTGGAAAATGGGAGGTACTCTCAAATATTCCAACTCCCCGGGCAGGTTCTGCCACCGTGGTCTACAACGGCAATCCCACAGTGCTAGGCGGAGAAAGTGATGCTCAGGAAGCTGCACACGCGGAAGTTGAAATGCTGGAAATTTCCTCCGGAACATGGAAAAAATTACCCGATATGAAAAAAGGCAGGCATGGTACACAAGCTGTTGCTGTCAATAATGTAATTATTATAGGAGCAGGAAGCGGAAATCGTGGTGGTGGCCCCGAACTCACCTCATTTGAAATATTTGCTCCCGAAGAAAATTCTGAAATTACCGCAGAATCTTTACAAAAAGGGGAACTGATCGTTTTTCCCGATCAACTGAATTTTTCCGAACGAAAGCAACAATCTTTTACCATAAAAAACAGTAGTTCTAATAAAGCCATGCTGATAAGTTATATAGAAACCGATGATTCTGAAAAAATTAAATTAACATCAGATTTTAAAAGTCCGCTTATTATACCTCCCGGAGAAACCATCGAATTGAAAATGGAGATAGATGAAGATCTGCCTAAAGATTTTTCAGGGATTCTTTTTATTAAACCTGCAGGAAAATCGGCTCCCTTGCAAATTCCTTTAAAAGTTAACTGATTCGATCGTTTGACATATCTATGTTTTAAAGGGGTATAAATTTCATATACTGGAATTTAACACCCTCATTTTGTTATTTTCATAATTTTTTCTTTAATTTAAAATAAAAAATTGCTCTGTTACCAAATTTAGAAAAAGCTAACCCTCAATTTGATTGATATGAGCACGCAGGAA
The DNA here is from genome assembly GCF_014651535.1 of Salinimicrobium marinum. Taxonomy (GTDB): domain Bacteria; phylum Bacteroidota; class Bacteroidia; order Flavobacteriales; family Flavobacteriaceae; genus Salinimicrobium; species Salinimicrobium marinum. The sequence continues at coordinate 838,000 of NZ_BMXB01000001.1, read as the reverse complement.
AAAAATCAGAAAGAAACCACTAACCAAAATGCATCAGGAGAGAATGTGGCAAGAACGAATCAGATATTAATTTTTGCATTCTTTATTTTCCTGGTATTACTCAGTTATTTGGTTAGACCATAAATAGAAGTATGCAGCTATTGTATCTTCATAACCTTCATTTGCATTTTTGACAGGAGATCCGTGTTCTGGTTTGGGATTAGCATCCCACTATTTTAAACTACCTTCAATTAAAAAGCTTTAGCGATGCTTACAGGATTATTATACATCATAGGAGGAGTCCTCTCCGTGATCATCATCACTGTCATTATCTGGCACCAGATTTTTCCACCTAAAAGTGATCACCGGGAATAGAATTCATGTTGAGAATTTTTCTCAGCATCAAAACTATTTGATCATCCTCATTCTCACAAGTCTTCCCGGTAATCTTTTCATAGATGAAAAGGTAGGATTTATTGTATATCAATTCATCTTAGGACTGAAGTTAAACAGTCCTCCCTTCTTCCCATTTTAATTTTTAATCTTCTCGCGCTGCATCCAGCGACTCCCTTTCTTCCATTTTTCCCTTTAGAAAACTTCACTTGTCACCAATTCTACTTCAGAAAATTCCTTCTTCATAAATATGGGGGTTCTCCCTTATTGCTTTCACCACTCATTTAAAGGAACTTCACATCAGTTTATACAACTGAAAAATAGATCCTTAACAGCAGCATTATGAAGTCTAAAATTTCTCTTCTTCTCTTTTTTATCCTAATTTTCACTTCCTGCTCTAAAAATGACATCCCTACAACTGAAAATTTTGAAACCAAAGTTTCTGAAAAAGTTTTGAACGATCTGAAATATGGTCCAGATGCAGCCCATACGCTAGACATTTATCTGCCTGCCAACCGTTCTCCTTCCACTACCAGAATTCTTGTATTCATTCACGGTGGCGGCTGGATCACTGGAGATAAAAGTGATATGAAGGATTATATTCCTCTTTTGCAAAAAAACCTTCCCGGATATGCGATAGCAAACCTGAATTACCGTCTTGCCAAACCTCCAACCCGCGCTGCCTTCCCAAACCAATTCCTGGATTTAAAATTAGCTTTGGAATATTTAAATACCGAAGCGAAAAACTTTGATATAAAAGCCGAATTCGCTTTTATAGGAGCCAGTGCCGGAGCCCATCTTGCCCTGCAGTTCGACAGTGTATATGATCTTGAGGACAAGGTAAAGCTGGTTTGCAGTATCGTAGGGCCCACAGATTTTACAGATCCTTTTTATACGGGAAACCCGGAATTTGATACTGCCCTGGAACAACTCGTTGATGAAAGTGCTTACACAGGCATTACTGATCTTGCACGTGCCATTAGTCCTGCGCATTTAGTGACAAAAAATAATAGTCCCACAATCCTTTTTTACGGAAAAGACGACCCACTAGTACCCATTAGCAACGGAAGATTTTTAAAAGAACAACTGGATGCTTCAGGTGTGATCAATAATTTCACTCTTTATGATGGTGGACACGGAGATTGGGAAAATGCGGAAAATTTCGATATGCAACTACAGCTGAAAACTTTTATAGAAGAGCATTTTTAGCTAAAAAAGATATAACAAACAGAATATTAAAAGTCTCCGAAAATCCTGAATTATGTAATTCAGAATAAGAAGAAAAATCTTTTTGCTGAAACAGAAAATTTTCAGGAATATAAATTCAGAAAACAAGGATATTATTCCTCAACTACCATCTTCTCCTCTACTATTGGTTCTAAAACATCCCATACGTTTTCTGCAAGGATCTTTTGACCTTCGGCAGTAGGGTGGATTCCGTCATTTTGATTCAATTCTGCGATCCCGCCCACGTTCTCGAGCAGAAAGGGGATAAGGTGGACCTCATTTTCTTCAGCAAGTTCCGGAAAAATGTTACTGAAACGGCTTGTATAATCCTTACCCATGTTGGGTGGCATCTGCATTCCGGCCAGAATAATTTGTGTATCGGGATTTTTTTCCCGAACCGTATTGATGATCGCCTGGAGATTTCTTTTTGTTTCTTCCACCGGAACTCCTCGTAATCCATCATTCGCCCCAAGTTCCAGTACAAAAACCTCAACATCCTGATTCAACACCCAATCAATCCTGTTCCTACCTCCTGCAGTGGTTTCACCGCTCAATCCGGCATTTACCACCTCAAAATCCAGCCTAAGAGAATCCAGTTTTTCCTGAATAAGTGCCGGAAAAGCTTCTTCAGATTCCACCCCCAGTCCAGCAGTCAAACTGTTCCCGAAGAAAAGGATCACCCCTGTTTCTGTCTCACTGCTCTCCTTTTCCTGAAGATCATTTTCAGAATTTACAATCTCTTCTGTTTTTTCCTCTTCTTTATTACCCGTGTTGTCGCCACATGAGGTCAAAAAACCAGAAAATAATAAAGCAAAACATAACAGTAAGTTTCTCATAGCACCGGGATTTAATCCAAATCATTTCATTATTTTGCCTTTTTCAGCAAGACAATCAGTATGGCAAAGATATTAAACGTTCACCACTTAGGAAAAAGCTACTCAAGCGGTTCAAAAAACTTAACAGTACTTCACGACATTAGCTTTGATATTGAAGAAGGTGAATCATTTTCGATCGTGGGACCTTCGGGAAGCGGAAAAACCACGCTTCTAGGTTTATGTGCAGGATTAGACCAACCCGATACTGGTTCTATAGATCTTTGCGGAACAAATCTAAGCAAGCTTTCTGAAGATGAACGGGCTTTGCTGCGAAACCGGAATGTAGGTTTTGTTTTTCAGGATTTTCAACTACTGCCAACACTTACAGCCCTGGAAAATGTGGCGGTGCCGCTGGAATTGCGTGGTGCTAAAAATGCCTCAAAAGCCGGAAAAGAATTGCTGGAAAAGGTAGGTTTAGGAGATCGTATCCACCACTACCCTTCCCAGCTTTCGGGAGGCGAACAGCAAAGAGTTGCTGTAGCGAGGGCTTTTTCAAATAGTCCTTCCATTTTATTTGCCGATGAACCTACCGGAAACCTGGATGCTGCAACCGGTGAAATTATAGTAAAACTACTTTTTGAACTCAATAAAGAGGCAGGAACTACCCTCGTGATTGTTACACATGATCTCGAACTGGCACAGAAAACCCAGCGAATCCTGAAGCTAAAAGGCGGAAGAATTCTTGCAAACGAGCAGACGGCATTATGAAAAATAAAACCACTTCAACAGCCGGATTTAAATGGCTTCTGAAAATGGCATGGCGGGATGGAAAAGCAAGTGCCCGGAAATTATCCCTTTTCATGGCTTCCATCGTTCTTGGTATCGCTGCTGTTGTCGCAATACAATCTTTTGGCGAAACCCTGAAGGACAACATTGCTTTACAATCAAAATCCTTAATGGGCGCCGATTTTACGATTGATAGTGATAACCCTCCGAACGAAAGAGTGGAACAGATTATAGATTCCCTGGGCGGAGCAGATGCGCGGGAGATCAGTTTTGCTTCGATGGCGGCTTTCCCAAAATCGGGTGCTACAAAATTAATGCAGGTGCGCGGGATTGAAGACGGTTTTCCGTTCTATGGAGTACTGGAAACCTCGCCTCCCGAAGCTGCCAGTAGATATCAGGAAAGGGGAGGTGTGCTAGTGGATGCTACGGTAATGCTTCAGCTGGGAATTTCACCCGGAGACAGCATAAAATTAGGAGAAAGTACACTTCCAGTTACCGGAGCCTTACATTCGGTGCCGGGAAGTACAGCCATTTTTAGTTCTGTTGCACCTCCCGTGATCATTCCTTATGATTTTATTGAAAAAACCGGACTGGTACAAACCGGAAGCCGCATAGACTACGAATTTTATTTTGTAGCCAATCCCGGAACAGATATGGAGCGACTGGATGAAGAACTAGACCCATTACTGGATGCCAATGACGCCGATCTTGACACACACACTTCTACCAGCGAACGCCTGGGCCAGAGGTATGAAAACTTTGGAAAATTCCTTAATCTGGTAGCATTTATTGCCCTTTTATTAGGGTGTGTAGGGATAGCAAGTGCAATCCATATTTACATCAGGGAGAAATTAAAGTCTGTCGCTGTTTTAAAATGCCTGGGTGCTTCAAAAAAACAAACCTTCCTTATTTATCTTATTCAGATAGCCTTTATAGGCTTTATCGGCGGAATTATAGGAACAGCTGTTGGTTTACTTCTTCAACAGCTATTTCCAATAATGCTTCAGGATCTTTTGCCAGTAGAGGTAGAAATGGCATTTTCTCCCCAGGTTATATTTATGGGGCTACTGCTGGGAATTTGGATGTCGGTTTTATTTGCACTCTATCCTTTAATGAGCACCTTATATGTTTCTCCCCTACAGGCGCTAAGAGTTCAGGCCGAAGGAAAGTCAAATTCCGGAAAAGCAGGCTTACTGGTGCTAGCGGGAATTTTTCTTTTCATTTTCCTTTTTTCGTACTGGTTACTGGAGGACTGGAGATACTCCCTGGGATTTGTTGCCGGAATTATTATAACTTTTTCTATCCTGGCCGGGATTGCAAAACTGTTCATGAAAGCAATTAAAAAATATTTTCCTGCCAAATGGGGGTTTTCAGCAAGACAAAGTTTACTCAGCCTTTTCAGGCCCCAAAACCAGACACTCACGTTAGTATTGGCAATAGGAGTAGGTACATTTTTAATTAGTACACTCTACTTCACTAAAGACATTTTGCTGGCACAGGCTACTTTAGAATCTCAGGAAGACAGTCCCAACATGATCCTGCTGGACATTCAAACTGAACAGCAGGAAGCCGTCGCTGAAACTTTTAGAAAAAGAAATTTACCTATTCTAAATGACATCCCTATTGTAACTATGAGAGTTCAGAGCATAAAAGGAGAGTCTGCAAATAAAATTCGGCAGGATACAGCTTCAAGAATTAATGGGTGGATTTTACACCATGAATTCAGGGTTACCTATCGTGATTCCCTAATTCCTTCTGAAACTCTGGAGCAGGGCGAGTGGATTGGAGAAGCACAAGAAATGCAACCGGTGCCTATCTCTGTAAGTGACAACTTTGCTGAAGATGCCCTTGTCGAAGTTGGGGATGAAGTAACATTCAACGTCCAGGGAGTTTTGTTAAATACTGTCGTGAAGAGCATAAGAACGGTAGACTGGAGCCGTATGCAATTAAATTTTACAGTCCTCTTTCCTGCAGGTGTTTTGGAGGATGCGCCACAGTTCCGGGTACTGACTTCTAATATTGCCAATGAAGAAACTTCTGCAGAATTGCAGCAGGAGCTGGTAAGAAAATTTCCAAACGTATCCATAATAGATCTTCGGCAGGTACTTACGGTGATTGAAGAGATTCTGGATCAGATCTCATGGCTCATCAATTTCATGGCTTTTTTCAGTATACTTACCGGGATCATTGTTCTTTTAGGTGCCGTACGAACCAGCAAATACCAACGGATCAAAGAAAGTGTCCTTTTACGAACCATTGGTGCACGCAGCAAACAAATCCTGAAGATCCTTGCCCTCGAATACTTCTATCTAGGTATCCTGGGAGCCTTTTCCGGGATACTGCTGTCATTAATAAGTAGTCAGCTGCTGGCTTGGCTGGTGTTCGATTCTCCGTTCATACCCTCCTTAATTCCGTTCCTTATTTTATTACCTGGAATAACTATGCTTGTAATGATCATAGGGCTTAGTAGTAGTTTAAGCGTTTTAAAAAGTCCGCCGTTACAGGTATTGAGGAAGCAGGCGCGGTAAACTATTCTCTCTCAGAACCGGGAATTCTCCATATTTCCACTTTTAACTTCTTCAGGAGGTTATCGGGTATTATATTACTCTGCAATCATTCTCTGCCACTACATGTTTTATTGAAAATTTATGATATAAAGCATACTTAAATTCTATTTTTTAAAGGTAAAGAGCAAAAAAAGTACCATAACTTGCAAAATAAGATTTAGTAACAGGGATTTTTACAGGCTATATTTGAGGTATCAATTATAAAATTTTGATAAAATTCACATTATAAAATGGCAGAGGTCTAATAAAAAAATCAGATAAGTATGAAATGCACAATGAATTTAAAACTTGAATTATCACTTTAAAAATGGACCATCATCTATATAATTAACTACAAATAACTATCAACATGTTAAAATTTTACCTCAGAAATCCTTTCAGGTATAAAGAGAGCCTCACACTTCTTTTTAGCCTTTTCTCTTTTATTTGTTTTTCGCAAACGATTGAGGTTACAGGAACTATCACCTCGGCAGAGGATAATCTACCTCTGCCGGGAGCCAGTGTCATTGTGGAAGGTACAGACCAGGGAACCGTTACAGATTTTGACGGAAATTATACTATCAATACTTTACCTGATGCACAGCTGCAAATAAGCTTCGTTGGTTTTGAAACCAGAATAATAGATGTAGCAAACCAATCTGAAATTAATGTTGCACTAATACCAGATGTTGCAAGCCTTGATGAAGTTGTCGTGGTTGGTTACGGAACCCAGCGAAGAGCTTTGGTTACCGGCGCAAGTGTTCAGGTTGACGGGGAAGATCTGCAAAATCGCAGTACCACAAACGCTTTGCAGGCGATGCAGGGCCAAACCCCCGGGGTACAGATCACCTCAACTTCCGGGCAGCCGGGATCTGGTCTGGATGTAAGAATCAGGGGATTGGGATCTACCGGTGATAATTCGCCCTTATATGTAGTAGACGGAGTATTAACGGGAGATATTTCTTATCTTAACAATGCAGACATTGAATCCATTTCTATTTTGAAAGATGCCGCTTCTGCAGCTATTTATGGTTCACAGGCATCTAATGGTGTGGTCCTTGTTACTACCAGGGGCGGAAGAAAAGGCACTTCCAGAATAACTTTTGATTCCTACTACGGGGTACAGAGTGTGCCAAATAAAATCGATCTACTTAATTCTACCGAATATGCCATCATCATGAATGAAGCTGCATTAAATTCTGGTAGTTCCCGTGTCTTTTCCAATGAGCAAATCGTTGAACTTGGAGAGGGCACAGATTGGATAGAGGAAATGTTCATTGAAAATGCAGTCACTCAAAACTACAATGTTGGTTTTTCGGGAGGTAGTGAAACCTCCACATTTTCTTCATCTTTATCCTTTACTCAGGAAGAAGGGGTTGTAGGTGGTGAGGATCTTTCTAATTATGAGCGTATCAATTTCAGATTAAATTCGGAACACGAGCTTTACGACGGATTTGTCACTTTTGGAGAAAACCTGACGTTTTCTTATATCAACAGCAACGGGGTTGGAGTAGGAAATCAATACAACAATACCTTACGTTCTGCTTTCGGAACTCCTCCCACTGTTTACTTTTATGATAATGACGGTAGTTATTACGACACTACAGACGATTCCGAGCCATGGCTTGCAGGTTGGTCAAACCCTTATGCTTCCATGGTTTACAATAATATGAACGAAGGTAACACGCAGAAGTTACTCGGAAACGTTTATGCAGAATTTCAGTTACTCGAAAACCTAAAATTCAGGACAAGCCTTGGTCTCGATTATTATGCTTCCGAAGGCCATTCCTACGAACCAATCTACCAGCTTTCCATTTATGCTTTTAGAGATAGGGACAGGGTATATCAAAATCAAAGCAAAGGGTATTCTCTATTATGGGATAATTTACTTACCTATAATTTCGATATTGCCGATGATCATATATTTGAAGTCCTGGCCGGTACATCTTCCTTTAATTACCAGGGCACCTATATTAATGGAAATAACGTAGACCTTATTTTCAATGATCTCGAACATGCATGGCTTGATAACGCCCTGAATTCTGAAGGAGCTCAAATGGACCTTGGAGGTGGACCGAATAATGAAAATAAAAGAATGTCTTATTTCGGGAGACTTAATTACAGCTATAAGGATAAGTATCTTCTTAACACCACTTTTAGAGCCGATGGTTCTTCTAATTTTTCGGAAGGAAACCGCTGGGGATATTTCCCTTCTATTTCTGTAGGTTGGGTTGCTTCTGAAGAAGATTTCTTAAGAGATTCTGAAACTTTAAATTACCTTAAAGTAAGGGCAAGTTGGGGACAGGTAGGTAATCAAAATGCAGGAGCGTTTCAGTATTTAGCACCTGTTACGTTTGCCAACACCAACTACAACTTCGGAAATGAAGAAGGAGTACTTTCTCCTGGAGCCTATCCCAGCAGACTTGCAAACCCCAACCTGATCTGGGAAACTTCTGAACAAACAAACTTAGGTTTGGATGCACGCTTTCTCATGAATACCTTAAGTGTAACTTTAGATCTCTATGAAAAAACCACCAGAGACTGGTTAATAAGGGCTCCAATCCTTGCTACTGCCGGTGCAGACGCTCCTTTTATCAATGGGGGCGATGTAACCAACAGAGGGATTGAACTTGCACTTGGATTCAATAACAGCATTGGCGATTTCCACTACAACATTGGTGTTAATGGGGCCTACAACAAAAATGAAGTTGGTAATATACCAACAGAAGATGGAATTATACACGGAGAGACAAATCAGCTTTTTGATAATGCACCGGAATTCTACCGAGCAGAAAGTGGATATCCGCTGGGTTACTTCTGGGGGCTTGAGACCGGTGGTATCTTTCAGACCGAAGCAGAAGTGAACAATTACAGAGCTAACGACAGGCTTATACAGCCAAATGCAAGACCGGGTGATGTAATTTATGTAGATCAAAATAATGATGGCGTGATCAATGACCTTGACAAAACCAATATTGGGGATCCAAATCCCGATCTTACCTATGGTTTCAATGTATCTTTTAATTATAAAGGTCTTGATTTCTCCTTACTAGCCAATGGAGTCGCTGGCAACCAACTTGTACAATCGTACAGGAACCAGGCCAGCCAGTTTGCAAATCACACCACATCTGTATTTGAAAGATGGACCGGGCCGGGTTCTACCAATAGTGAGCCCCGGGTAACACTGGATAACAGAAATTATTCTAATTTTTCTGATTTATATGTACAGGATGGTGATTTCCTAAGACTAAGCAACCTTACCCTGGGTTATGATGTCGCGCAGATAACTAATGATTTTGCAGTTGATAAATTTAGGGTGTATTTCTCTGCACTTAACCTTTACACCTTCACAAACTATGACGGAATGGATCCTGAAGTAGGTTATGGTATATCAAATGAAAATTATGCCTTTTCCTCTGGTGTTGACTTAGGATATTATCCAAGACCCAGAACATTTCTTGTAGGACTAAACGTAACTTTTTAAAAAAAATAGCATGAAAAGATCAAATATTTATTTCTTACTGTTCCTCGGGCTGCTCACAACAGTATCCTGTTCAGAAGATTTTCTTGATGCAGAACCCATTACAGAAGTAACAGACGCAAATTTTTACCGAACTCCGCAGGATGCCTATTCTGCATTGGTAGGAGCCTATGACGGATTACAAATTGCCTCGGGAGGGGTGGCAGGTTTAAGTTATCCTGTTGCGAGCATGGTCATGTCAGATAATATGTTTGGAGGTACGGGAAATGCCGATCCTTTTAACTTTCAGGCTGTAGACGAATTTGATGTAAACCGTGCCCCGACCTTTACCAACCTTTATGAGACATTGTGGATGGAATATTACCAGGCCGTTTACAGGTGTAATGTTCTAATCAACAAAATGGACCAAATAGACTGGAGCGAAGAACCGGAATTGCGCGCACAATATGAGTCTGAGGCACGATTTATAAGAGGATATCTTTATTTTCAAATGGTAAAATTGTGGGGGAATATTCCATTGCTCACAGAACCTTCTTCAGAAAATATACCACCGGCAAGTCCCGAAGAAGTTTATACCTTGATTGCAGAAGACCTTATGTATGGAGCAGAAAACCTTCCTACAGAGCCCTATAACGCAGTAGAAGCAGGACGAGTAACCAAATGGGCTGCGAAATCCATGCTTGCCAGAGTTTACCTCTATTACACAGGATACTACAGCCAGTCTGATCTTGTTGGCTTAGTTTCTCAATCTGAGGTTCTTTCACATCTTGAAGATGTAATTGACAATAGTGGTCATGGTTTGATTTCCGAATATGCAAACCTTTGGCCGGCAGCATCAGTAGATGATTTTGCAGGAGAAAACAATGAGGAGATTGTATTTTCGGTCAAACACACCTTCACCAGTGACTATAATGGGAATACAGACGGAAACCACTGGATGGTGATGTTAGGAATGAGGGAATTCACTCACTACCCTTATGCCAATGGCTGGGGGATAACAGTTAATTCAAAATTATACAATGCTTATAGTGAAGATGACACAAGAAGGGAAGCTTCTATAATTGCCATTGACGAAGAGGAAATCCCTTTTGACAAGATCGAGAACCAACGGGAATACACTGGTTATTACACTAAGAAATACACTCCTCTTGCCACAGAAGATGGAGGTAGTCTTGCTGTAGAATTGGGTGGTACAGATTTCCAAATTGGGCAGTTTCAAGATTTTTACGTAATAAGGTATGCAGATGTACTATTGATGGCAGCAGAGCTAGGAAGCGGAAGTGCCCAGGCTTATTTTGACCAGGTAAGACAAAGGGCTTATCAGGACGATTTCACTTCCCAGGCTGTTTCGCTGGAACGAATTCAACACGAAAGGTGGCTGGAATTCGCTTTGGAAGGAGTTCGTTACTGGGATCTTTTAAGACGAGGAGTTGATGAAGCAGCAGCGGTAATAGCTGAAAATACGACCTTACTGAATGGTGGAGTAGAAACACAGAAGACTATTTCTGCTTCCAATATTCAGCAAACACAAGGGTTACAACAAATTCCAAATAACCAGATATCATTGTCCGATGGTGTTTTGATCCAAAACCCCGGCTGGTAGAAAAAATTAAACTGTACAGTTATGAAAACATTAAAAATAATATTCGCTTTCTTTCTGACGTCGATGTTGCTCACCTCCTGTACACCGGATGAGTATTCACTGGGAAAAGCTTTATATCCTTCAGAAATAGATTATGAGATCATCCAGGATTACAATACTGATGAGGGAGGAAATACCGTAATTCTTAAATTCAACACTCCGGGTGCTACACCTGTATGGGATTATGGTACAGGAAGATCTACCCGTGCAATTGACACCATACAATTTGCTTTCCAGGGAGATTATTCCATTGGGCTGGATGTAATTACTTCTGGCGGAGTGGTAGAGCTTGAACCTGTAACAATAACAGTCACTGACGATAACCTGAACTATGTGAATGACCCACTTTGGACCAACCTTACAGGTGGTGTGGGAGAATCCAAAACATGGTTACTTGATCTTGATGAAGAAGGCAGTTCCACATATTTCTTAGGCCCCTTATATTTCTATGGGACAGATAATGCCTGGTTAGAAGGCGGAGGTGAATGGGATGGTGGTGCTACAGGTTGCTATGAAGAAGGTGGTGACTGCTGGAACTGGAGTCCGGAGTGGCCGGGAAATACATGGCTTATGCCGGCAGGGGATTATGGATCCATGACCTTTAGCCTTGAAGGAGGACCGTTTATTACTGTAGACCACCAAATGTTACCAAACTTAGGTGAACAGTCGGGTACTTTCTTCCTGGATAAAGACAATCACACCCTTACCTTAACCGATGCCGGTATCCTTCACAATGAAGGAGTAGATGCATGTGCAATTAATTGGGGAGATGCAAAAATATTCTCTCTCACCGATAACACTATGCAACTTGGGGTGCTAAGACCTGACGGCTGTAACAATGAGGGTCCTGCAATGCTAGTGTATAACTTTATTACTAAAGAATACAAGGATAATTATGTTCCTGAAGTGGAAGAGCCGACTATAGATGAAGGTTTTGATCCTGAATTTGAATCTGGGGAGTTATTAAGATTATTGACCGGTGGACCATCTTCAGGAAGATATTGGGAACTGGATGCCGATGGAAATCCAATAGACTGGATTGCTTCAGGAATTGGCTGGACAGAAAATGCTGACAGTACAAGGGAATGGGGATGGAATGATGACTGGGATGAGTTAGCTGAAAATTCCTGGATACGTTTTGATCAATGGGGTGGAATGAATTATACCCGAAATCAAAATGGCGTAGAAACTTCAGGAACATTTTCTATTAATGAAGAAACTAATGAAATCATACTTGAGCAGGGAAATACTTTATTAGGGGTGGACAGTAGCGAATTAAGTCCTACTACAAACACTATAAAGGTAATAAAGGCTTACGATGATTACGAATCCCGGGGGATCTGGTTTGGCACCTCTTATGATGAAGCTAAAGATGAATGGCTGGCTTTCCATTATATTTTAGGTACTAACAGCGAGGAAGACAATGATAACGAACCTATCGAACCCACTGCTTTAGACTTTGATAATTCTAAGCTTGTAATAGGTGACCTGGAAAATAATGGCAACTTGCGCCTGGAATTGTTTAATGAATTTGGTTCTACCATGGATGATCCAGGTTTGGCTCGCTCTGAGGTAGCTTTTCGTGAAAAGATAGAAGTTACTTTTACCTTAAGTGGTATTGATGCCTCCGTGTCTTATGATGCGAAGATTTACTTTGCTGATGCCGATTGGAACCCTCAGGGAGATGGTAACATTACCACGGTAAATGGTGACGGCACCTACACAGTTACCTTTGAAGCTCCAGGTGCGGCCCAGGGAACAGTTGTTTTCGTTATAGACGTAGTTGGTTTAGCTGCTGATATTACTGATATGGACGCTGTCTCAGCCACCATTGATGAAATTACAATGTACTAATTTTATATAGAGAATCGCTTTATTAAATGAATTTGAATTGGCCTTTTATAGACACATTTAAAATTCAACCAATTTATATGATGATCATTAGGAAAGAAGTTTTACCCATTTAAAACTTCTTTCCTTTTTGAATCAATTCAAAATTTACCTCTGAAATTTTCTTTTTCAGAGGACCTTAAACCAACGTTAATGATTAAAAAATACTATTTCTTACTTGTTTTTCTAATCTTTTTAATTTCTACTGTCTCCTGCGAAAATTCAACAGAATCTGAGGCAGGAGAAAACCGAAAGATCTCCTTTAATGAAAACTGGCAGTTCCGGTTAGGTGATTCCGTAGGAATCGACAGTTTTGGAAAAGAGTGGAGAACTTTGGATGTTCCCCATGACTGGAGCATTGAAGGTGAATTTAGTCCCGAGCATCCTGCAGGTACAGGTGGCGGTGCTTTACCCGGAGGGATGGGCTGGTACAAAAAGTCCTTTACTATAGAGGAAAGCGACAGCACAAAAGTAACTTCTGTAATGTTTGACGGGGTTTACCATAACAGTGAAGTTTGGATCAACGGAAATTACCTCGGAAAACGTCCTAACGGATACATGGGATTTCAGTATGACCTGTCGCCCTATCTTAACTACGGAGAAGTGGAAAATGAACTTCTTGTAAAAGTTGATAATTCAGAGCAACCGAATTCACGCTGGTATTCCGGATCGGGGATTTACAGAAATGTTTGGCTCATCAGCACAGATAAATTGCATGTTACAAAATGGGGAACCTTTGTTACCACCCCGGAAGTCAGTAAAGATAGTGCTACTGTTAACATTGAGACTACGATTGCAAACAAGTATCCCGAAGCTAAAAATGCAGTAATCAAGACCATTATTCTCCGGAATGGTTCCGAAGTCACTTCCGCCAGCGAGGAATTCAGCATTGATAAGGATAGAGAACATAAAATTCAGCAAACGGCTACAGTGGAGCAGCCTGAATTATGGTCGGTAGAAAATCCTGAACTTTATACTGCAGTCACCGAAATTGAGCTTGACGATGAAATCGTGGACAGGTATGAAACCACTTTTGGAATCAGAAGTTTCCGTTTTGATCTTGAAGAAGGGTTTATTTTAAACGGAAAACAAGTCAAAATAAAAGGGGTTTGCCTTCACCACGATTTGGGGCCGTTAGGTGCAGCGATTAACACACGTGCTATAGAGCGCCAGCTGGAAATTATGCAGAAAATGGGCGTTAACGGAATCAGGACTGCCCACAACCCACCGGCACCGGAATTACTGGAGCTATGTGATAGAATGGGCTTTATCGTTCAGGACGAATCTTTTGACATCTGGGAGCAAGGGAAAACAGAACACGACTACAGCAATCATTGGGATGAATGGTACGAACGTGATCATACCGATATGCTGTTACGGGACCGCAACCATCCGAGTATTTTTATGTGGAGCATAGGAAATGAAATTCCGGAACAATGGAGCGAGCGTGGTGCAGAAATAGGAAGGGAACTGGCTGCTATTACCCGTGAAATTGATTCCACCAGGCCTCTTACGGCAGCAATGAATCCGCCCGTCCATACCAGTGATGATGATGTGACACTTCAGTTTGATGAACCTCAGCAGCCTAATGCCCTTGCGGGATCGGGAGCTTTGGATATCATTGGCTACAACTATGCACATCAAACCTATCCTAAACACCAGGTAAATTTCCCGAGCACACCTTTTATTGCTACCGAAACAACTTCGGCTTTAGCGACTAGGGGATATTACGAGTTTCCTTCAGACACTATCAAAATATGGCCGGTACGCTGGGACATTCCATTTGTCGGAGGGAATCCGGACAATACCATTTCAGCTTTTGATCAGGTAAGGACCCCGTGGGGTTCTACTCATGAAGAGACTTGGAAAATTATCAAAAAACATGATTTTCTTTCAGGATTCTACATTTGGACAGGATTCGACTATTTAGGGGAACCCACTCCTTATACATGGCCTTCAAGAAGTTCCTACTTCGGAATTGTAGATCTCGCCGGATTCCCAAAAGATTCCTATTACATGTACAAGAGTGAATGGACAGATGAAGATTTGCTGCACATCCTGCCACACTGGAACTGGGAAGAAGGACAAACGGTAGATGTTTGGGCTTATTACAATAATGCCGACGAAGTAGAGCTTTTCGTGAACGGGGAATCCAAAGGAATAAAAAGAAAAGAAGGAGATGACCTGCACGTAATGTGGAGATTCCCTTACGAAGCAGGAACTTTAAAAGCTGTCTCCCGAAAAGACGGAGCAACGGTTCTGGAAAAGGTGGTGAAAACTGCCGGGGAACCTGCGGTATTAAATCTGGAAGCCGACCGTAAAGGCATTAAAGCTGACGGACAGGACCTTTCTTTTATTACCGTTACCATCACAGATGAAGATGGTACTTTAGCTCCAAGGGCAGACAATCTGGTTCATTTCGAATTGAATGGAGGCGGAAAGATAGTAGGAGTCGCAAGTGGTGATCCTACAAACCATGAATCCTTTCAAGGCACAAAGCATTCTGCCCTTAATGGAAAATTGCTTGTGATCGTGCAATCCGAAAAAGATGCTGGTTCGGTTGAACTTACCGCGACTTCCGAAGGATTAGAATCAGCGTCGACTACTATTACTTTTGAATAAGACTATGAGAAATAAAACTACCAAAACAGCAATTATGAAAAACGCATGGAAAGGTAAAATATCCCTCGGGCTGATTTGTCTAACCGTCGGAATTTTACAGGCTGGTGCACAGATTCAAAATGCAAACGTCCTTAACGAACCGATAGATGTCAGCAAAGATTTCGAGGATTACTCAAATACCTTCTATTTTGCCGATGAACTGGTATCCTTTAATCCTGAAGCTGGAGAAGGAACAGTAAAATATAAACGGCATACCTATCAAACAAGCCAGGCATTCAACAACATGCTGATGAAGCCGGACACGGTTGCAGCAAATGAATTTCCCGCTACGGAATATGAAGCCTCACCAGAATTGCCATTTAAAATACAGTTTGTTTCAGATCGTACTATCAGAATTAAAATGGCTTCGGGGCCGCAATTCCACAACCAGGAAGAATCCCTGATGTTAATCAATGGTACAGCTCCAAGCAATCCCGAAGCATGGACTTACTCAAAAATAGAAGGCGGCCACCAATATATCGGCGAACATGGAAAGGTGGAAATCCTTACTCAGCCATGGCATGTAAAACTCTATGACAAAAATGGTAAATTATTGACCAGTACACTTCATAAAACAGACTTACAAAATACGTATACTCCTGTTTTACCATTTTCATACGTGAGAAGAAACAGCGATTATTCTCGGAGTATGGCAGCAGTTTTAAGCATGGAACCCGGCGAAAAGATCTTCGGACTAGGAGAATCTTTTACCCAATTCAACAAACGCGGACAAAAAGTGGTTCTTTGGGTTGATGATGCCAACGGAGTACAAAACGAGACCATGTATAAACCAATTCCATTTTACATGAGCAGCCGTGGATATGGAGTATTTATGCATACCTCTTCTCCTATTACAGTCGACTTCGGAAAATATTTTAATGCTGCCAACAACATGATGATTGGGGATGATGTTGCCGATCTTTTCTTCTTCCTTGGTGAACCTAAAGATATTCTGGATGAGTACACAGACCTAACGGGTAAAACTGAAATGCCCCCGCTTTGGTCTTTCGGATTCTGGATGAGCAGAATCACTTACTTTTCTGAAGAGGAAGGCCGGGAAATAGCCAGCAACCTTAGAAAGCATAAGATCCCAAGCGATGTGATCCATTTCGATACCGGCTGGTTTGATGTGGACTGGCGCAACAACTATGAGTTTGCGGCAGATCGATTTGATGATCCTGTAGATATGATGGCAGATATGAGAGAAGACGGCTTCCATGTTTCTTTATGGCAACTCCCCTACTTCACTCCAAAAAACACTCTTTTTGATGAAATTGTTGAAAATGAGCTTGCTGTAAAAGACCGAAAAGGAAATATTCCTTACGAGGATGCTGTGCTCGACTTTTCTAATCCTAAAGCAGTGGAATGGTATCAGGGAAAACTCCGCCACCTGTTCGATCAGGGAGTGGGCGTTTTTAAAGTGGACTTTGGGGAAGCGGCACCTTCAAACGGAATTTACCATTCCGGCAGAACCGGATTTTATGAGCACAATTTATATCCGCTTCGTTACAACAAAGCGGTCGCCGAATTGACAAAAGAAGAAAAAGGCTACTCCCTGATCTGGGCAAGAAGTACATGGGCTGGAAGTCAGCGATATCCTTTACATTGGGGCGGTGACGCCGCCACCACAAACACTGCCATGTCAGCCACTTTGCGCGGCGGACTATCAATTGGTCTTAGCGGATTCAGTTTCTGGAGCCATGATGTTGGCGGATTCGTAACTGCCGCTCCCGAAGACCTTTACAGAAGATGGACGCCCTTTGGAATGTTGTCTTCGCACGTAAGAAGCCACGGCGAACCACCAACAGAGCCATGGCTGTACAATGAAAGCTTTTTACAAGCCTTTAGAAAAGCCGATAATATGCGTTACGAACTGATGCCGTACATCTACGCCCAGGCAAAAGAGAGTTCTGAAAAAGGGCTTCCGATGATGCGTGCTTTGTTTGTGGAATATCCAGACGATGCAGGTTCCTGGTTAGTGGATGATCAATATCTCTTTGGATCCAGCATGCTTGTTGCGCCGCTATTTGAAGAAGTTTCAGGAAGACAGGTTTATCTTCCGGAAGGAAAATGGATCGACTATCAGACAAACAAAGTTTATGAAACCGGATGGCATACGATTGAAGCAGGTGATATTCCAATTATTGTTCTGGTAAAAGACGGAACTGTAATTCCACATATTAAGTTAGCACAGTCCACCCAGGCGATGGATTGGACAAACCTTGATTTAAGAGTTTTTGCTGCGGAAGGCACTAATTCTGCTTCAGGTGAAATATTCCTTCCTGAAGGTGACGCCGTACAAACCATAACAGTTTCAAAAAGAGTAAACAATTTTGAAGTTACAGAGAATCCTTTGAGTGGAAAAACCACTTTCAGAACCCAATGGCAGAAATAAATTTCATATACAGCTAAGTAATAAAAAAATGATAAAAAGATTAAGCATACTCCCCGCACTTTTCATCTCGTTGATCTCTTGTGGACAACAGGAAGAAACGAATGTACACGAACTTTCATCGCCCGATGGACAGAATAAAATAATGTTTGAACTTACTAATGACAGCCCCGAATATTCTGTTTCACACGGGGATACTGAAATTATTTCTCCTTCAGAAATGGGTTTTGTTCTCAGGAATAATGATTCCCTGAGTAAAAACTTCGAAATTACTTCTGTAGAGGAATCTTCTTTTGATGAAACCTGGGAGCAGGTTTGGGGTGAAAAAAGGAACATCAGAAACCATTATAATGAGCTGGTTGTAAACCTTCAGGAGAAAAACGAAAAACAGCGAAAACTTCAGGTTCAATTTCGGGCTTTTGATGATGGAGTGGCTTTCAGATATGTTTTTCCGGAGCAGGGAATCAACGACAGTATTTTCATAATGGATGAGCTTACCACTTTCAGATTAAAAGATGATGGTAAAGCCTGGTGGATCCCTGCTTATCACGAGCAGCGCTATGAAAATCTTTTCGAAGCCACTCCTGTAAGTAAGTTAGATACGGTGCACACTCCGTTAACCATAGAAAGTGAAAGCGGACTGGCAATAAGTTTTCACGAAGCAAACCTGACAGATTTTGCCAGCATGACCCTGGAAATGACTTCAGGAACTGAGCTTAAAGCAAATTTAGTTCCCTGGGCAGACGGAGTGAAAGTACGTACCACCGGATCATTTACTACCCCGTGGAGAACAATTCAAATCGGGGAAGAACCAACAGACCTTATTACTTCCTACCTAATCCTAAACCTGAACGAACCTAACAAGATTGAAGACACCAGCTGGATAGAGCCTGTAAAGTACATTGGAATTTGGTGGGGAATGCACATTGGTAAATACACTTTCTGGGAAGGTGAAAATCATGGGGCTTCTACCAAAAATGCAAAAGAACATATAGATTATGCCAATCAATTGGAAATTGACCACCTGCTAATTGAGGGATGGAATAAGGGCTGGACTCCTTCATGGTATGAAAATGCCCTGCACCAGTTCAGTTTCACAGAGTCCACAGATGATTTTGATCTTAAAGAAGTAACCGATTATGCTGCTGAAAACGGAGTGCAAATCATAGGCTACCACGAAACGGGCTCGAACATCGACAATTACCTGAAACAGATTGACAGTGCTTTTGCCCTATATAGAGAAATGGGCATCCGTGATGTAAAAATCGGACATGTTGGCTCTATGTTGAACATGGAAGAATGGCACCACGGTCAATTCGGAGTCAATTACTTTAGATATGTTCTGGAAAAAGCAGCCGATTATAATTTGACCGTCCTTTACCATGAGCCTATAAAAGACACCGGAGAAAGACGTACCTATCCTAATATGCTGGCCCGCGAGGGTGCCCGCGGAATTGAATATAATGCCTGGAGCGATGGTAACCCACCAGATCACGTGACCATCCTCCCCTTCACACGCTTCCTTGCAGGCCCTATGGATTTTACCGCAGGAATTCTTGATGTAGAAGTCAGCCAGGGATATCCCGGCAGAAGGGTTCATTCCACTGCAGCCAAACAACTTGCTTTATTGGTAACTGTATATTCACCCATTCAAATGTTGGCCGACCTACCGGAAAACTACGTGGACAAACCGGAATTTCAGTTTTTGAAAGATGTACCAATGGACTGGGAAGACACTAAAGTGCTGAACGGAGAAATAGGAGATTATATTACCACCGTAAGAAAAGATATAGACAGTGATGATTGGTATCTGGGAAGCATTACAGATGAAAATGAACGTGATCTGGAAATTTCCCTTTCCTTCCTTGATGAAGGAGCAACTTACGAAGCCCAGATGTATGCAGATGCTGAAGGAACAGGATATCAAAATAATCCTTTAGAAGTAAAAATCACCAACAAAGAAGTAACAGCCGAAGACAAGCTTACACTCGAGCTGGGTGCAAGTGGAGGAACGGCAATACGATTTAAAAAACTATAAAAAAGAAGATCCTAAAGGAAATAAAATTTTCTGTAAACTGAATCATTAGGCTTGCATTATAAATTCCAATTGAATGAAAACTAAAATAATACCTTTTTTGAGTATCCTCGGCCTCTTTGCCATTGTTGGCTGTGAAGGAAATGCTCAAAGCGAAAACAGAGATTCAGCCAGAACATCAAAAGAGGAAATTTTTGAAGGTGAACCGCTGAGTATGGAATACGAAGAGAAAATTGACAGCCTTATCGCACAACTGACTCTCGAAGAAAAATCCGGAATGCTTCATGGGACCAGTATGTTTGCCACTTCGGGTGTACCACGACTGGGAATTCCGGAATTAACCATGGCCGATGGCCCTCTGGGCGTCCGCGAAGAAATTTCCAGGGATTCCTGGGCAAATGCAGGCTGGGAGAATGATTACGCTACTTTTCTGCCTGCCGGTGGTGGACTATCCGCCACATGGAACCCTGATTTAGCATATACCTTCGGGAATGTGATGGGCGCAGAAGCCCGCGACAGGAATAAGGACGTGCTTTTGGCTCCTGCCTTCAACATCATCCGGACTCCGCTGGGAGGTCGTACCTATGAATACTTTTCTGAAGACCCGTTTTTAAACAAAATGATCACTGTACCTTATATTGTTGGGGTACAGGAAAATGATGTCGCTGCCTGTATAAAGCATTACGCCGTCAATAATCAGGAAACAAATCGAGGAACGGTAGATGTACTTCTGGATGAGAGAACCCTGCGGGAGATTTATCTTCCGGCTTTTGAAGCTGCCATTACACAAGGTCACGCCTACAGTGTAATGGGAGCGTACAATAAACTACGTGGAGATTATCTCAACGAGAACGAATATATGCTGCAGAATGTTCTCAGAGATGAATGGGGCTTTAAAGGTATTGTCATCTCCGACTGGGATGCCATCCACAGCACCGTCAAAGCATTGAAAGCGGGAGCCGATGTAGAGATGGGTACCAATGCTCCTTTTGATGAGTATTATTTCGCACAGCCTCTAATCGATTCTGTGCAGGCAGGAAAACTTTCGGAAGAAGAAGTAAATAAACATGTACGCCGCGTACTTAGGGTAATGTACAACATCAAAAGCATTGATTCTACAGGTCGCGCCAAAGGAAGCAGAAATACCGAAGCTCATCTTCAGGACGCCTACAACATAGCTTCAGAATCTGTAGTACTGCTGAAAAATGAGAAAAATTTACTTCCGGTAAATGCTGAAGAAATCAACAGTATTGCCGTGATTGGGAACAACGCCACCAGGACATACGCTCAGGGTGGATTTGGTGCCGGAGTAAAAACCCGCGATGAAATCACTCCGCTGGATGCTTTGAAAAACAAGCTTCCGGAGTCGGTTAGTATTAATTACGCAAAAGGTTATGAGGAAAATTATGTTCCTGCAAACGATCAAAATCAAAATTATGGCAGGGCGACCATTGACGAACTAGATGAAAACATGGTTCAGGAAGCAGTAGAAGCTGCAAAAAGTTCAGATGTGGCGATCATTTTTGCCGGATCCAACAGAGATTACGAATCGGAGGCTGCAGATAGAAGAGACATTCAGCTTCCGTTTGGGCAGGAAGAATTGATTGACCGTGTAAAAGAAGCCAATCCAAATACCATTATTGTAATGATTGCCGGTGCACCTTTTGATCTTCAGAAGGTAGAGAAAAATGCTTCTACCCTTGTATGGAGCTGGTTCAACGGTTCGGAAGGAGGAAATGCCCTGGTGGATGTGCTTTTAGGAGAAATTAATCCTTCCGGAAAACTTCCATGGACTATGCCTTTACGTCTTGAGGATTCTCCCGCTCATGCCACAAACAGCTTTCCGGGAGACGAATCTGTCACGTATGAAGAAGGTATTCTTGTGGGCTACCGTTGGTTCGACACCAAAAATATAGAGCCAATGTATCCTTTTGGCTACGGACTTTCCTATACCTCTTTTGACTTCAAAAGTCCAAAAGTAAATAAGGAAGAAACCTATACAGAAAATGACACGATCACCCTTGAGATTGAGGTGGAAAATACCGGTGAAGTAGATGGAAAAGAAGTGGTACAGGTATATATGTCGAAGTCTGATTCTCAAATAGAACGTGCCGCCCAGGAGCTGAAAGGATTCAAAAAAGTAACTGTTGAAGCAGGAAGTTCAGAAACAGTTTCCATAGAAATTCCGGTAAAGGAACTGGCATACTACAACGCGAAAAACAAATCCTGGTCTGTGGAACCAGGCACCTATACCTTTAAAATAGGGAATTCTTCAAGAAATATTCTGGAGGAAATACATATTAAAATCAAATAAAAATATTAACCAAAAAACAACCGAGATGAAAAAACTAGCATTTAGTGTCTTTAGGATTCTGTTAATGCTCTTCACGAGTATTGGTTTTGTATCGTGCACAGAAGATGATGATGCATCAAGAACCGTTGCCCCACCCGATCCAATTGAATTTAGTGTCACTCCTACTACCATTGATTTTGAAGCGGCAGGAGGTGAAAGTACATTTGAAATAACCAGTGGAGCAGAATGGAACATTTCCGGTGGTGCAGACTGGATTTCTTTATCTGCGGAATCAGGGCTGGAAACAAGTGATGTGGTGGTTACCGCAGAAGCTAATGAAGCTACCGAAGAAAGAACTGCAACCCTAACTGTTTCTGCTGAAAATGATACGCAGGAAATCACAGTAACTCAAGCCGCTGCCGAAGCTCCGCCAGCCGAAACTCCTGAAGCTACCATCGAACCCGATGAAACTGGCATGCGTGATCTTACGAGCGTTGAACTTGCCAATGAAATGGAAATAGGCTGGAACTTAGGAAACTCTCTTGATGCCATAGGTGGCGAAACCGCATGGGGAAATCCAAGAGTGAATGAGCAATTAATACAATCTGTAAAGGATGCCGGATTCAATGCAGTACGAATTCCTGTTGCATGGAGCAAATTTTCAGATGAAGAGAACTTTGTCATTACAGAAGAATGGATGAACCGTGTAGAGGAAGTTGTGAATCTGGTACTTGACAATAATATGTATGCCATCATCAACATCCATTGGGATAATGGCTGGATGCAGCCCACCTATGATGATGAAGAATATGTAAATAATCGATTGGAAATCATGTGGCAACAAATTGCCATAAACTTCCGAGATTATGACGACCGCCTCCTTTTTGCAGGTACCAACGAAGTAATGGTAGAAGGTGATTATGGAACGCCTACTGAGGAATACTATACTGTACAAAATGGATTCAACCAAACCTTCGTGGATGCTGTAAGGGCTACAGGAGGAAGAAATCATTATCGCCATCTAGTGGCACAGGGATTCAATACCAATATTGACCACACTCTAAATTTTGCTGAAATTCCTGAAGATATTGTGAATGAGCGGCTAATGATGGAAGTTCATTATTACGATCCTTTTAATTTCACATTAAACGAAGAGAGCAATGTTTATCAATGGGGAGATGATGCACTGGAATCTGAAGACTGGGCAAATGAATCTTACGTCGATAATCAGTTCGACCGGATGAAAACCGAATTCATTGATAATGGAGTAGGCGTGATTCTTGGCGAGTACGGCGCAATTGCAAGGCCAAGCGTAGATGGACATGAAGAATACCGTCAATATTACATGGAGTATGTCACTGAATCTGCCATAGAACATGGACTAGTTCCTTTTTATTGGGATAACGGTGATGAAGACGCTCATGGTTTTGCCATTTTTGACAGGGAAACCGGGGAAGTGCTTTATCCAAATCTTTTGAAGGCAATAGTTAACCGGGAGGATTAGACCATGGCTATACTCTACAAGACAACCCACCAATGTTTCTTCCAACTTTCAAAGAATTCTTGATCATTTCCTGAAATCGGAATAAGGATCGAAAAAAGTCAAAGGCTAACACCATGAAATTACATTTTTTAGACAGGTCCGATCTCCGGAATAAATCTCTTTCGGTACACTACAACAGCTATTCAAATTTTTTAAAGCTGTGGCACTACCATGAACAGTTGGAGCTTGTAGTGGTGCTTAAAAGTACAGGAACGAGATTTGTCGGGGACAGTATCGAAAAGTTTAGCCAGGGGGAAATTATTCTTCTGGGCAAGAATTTGCCTCATATGTGGCTAAATGACAAAGCTTATTTTGCTGAAGGTTCAGAGCTGAAAGCCGAAGCCATAGCTGTTCATTTCAAACAGGAGTTTCTTG
The DNA here is from genome assembly GCF_014651535.1 of Salinimicrobium marinum. Classification (GTDB taxonomy): domain Bacteria; phylum Bacteroidota; class Bacteroidia; order Flavobacteriales; family Flavobacteriaceae; genus Salinimicrobium; species Salinimicrobium marinum. Next base: position 813,942 of record NZ_BMXB01000001.1, on the reverse strand, counting down.
GAAAAGATTTTTTAGAAACTCCAGAGATGAAACATATCGGTCAGCTTTTTGAAAAAGCGCGGCGGGGAATAAAATTTAAAGATAAAAATGAGGAGATCATTGGAAAAATAAAACAGATGGTAGCACTTGATGATTTTGAAAGAGTCATTAAAATGCTTGAGATCCTTAATCTTTTGTCAAAATGGGAAGATTACGTTCTGTTATCGAGTACAGGCTTTTTAAGCACCTTCCATCGCAGTGAAAACAACAACCTGGACAAGGTATATTCTTATGTCTTCAACAATTTTAAAAAACCCATTTCTCTGGAAGAGATATCAGAAATTGCCCATATGAATCCGTCGGCATTTAGCAGGTTTTTTAAAAAAGTTAGCAGAAAAACTTTTTCCCGATACCTCAATGAGATACGGGTGGGATATGCATGCAAAATGCTTTTGGAACAAAAATATAGTGTAACAGATATTTGTTACGAATCTGGCTTTAACAACCTCTCCAATTTCAACAGGCAGTTCAAAGCCATCACCAACTACTCACCTACAGAATACCTCCAGGATTACAGTCGTGTGTATTCAAGAAATTAGATTATGAAACAACAAATTAAGATCGTAGATATTGAGGTGCATGATGTGCGCTTTCCTACCAGCCGGAATTTTATTGGTTCCGATGCTATGAATACAGATCCCGATTATTCTGCAGCCTATGTTATCTTGAAAACGGATCATCCCAACAACCTGGAAGGCCACGGACTCACTTTTACAATTGGCCGTGGAAATGAAATTTGTGCGAAAGCCATTGAAGCCTTATCTCCTCTGCTTCTCAATAAAACCCTTAGTTCATTCACTGAAGATATGGGAGCCTTCTGGACGATGATCACCGGCGACAGTCAGTTGAGATGGTTGGGGCCCGAGAAAGGGGTTATTCATCTTGCAACGGGAGCCGTGGTAAATGCAGTTTGGGATCTTTATGCCAAAGTTGAAGAAAAACCTCTCTGGAAACTTTTAGCCGATATGACTCCGGAACAACTGGTTTCCTGCGTGGACTTCAAATATATTACAGATGTCATTACTCCTGAAGAAGCCATTGCTATGCTGAAGGAAAAAGAAAGCACCAAACAGAAGCGCATCACCTATCTGGAAAAAAATGGTTATCCCGCTTATAATACCTCAGTGGGTTGGTTGGGGTATTCAGATAAAAAACTCCGGGAGTTGTGTCGTGAAGCCAAAGCCGCCGGCTGGAAGTATGTAAAAATGAAAGTAGGTTCTAATCTGGGGGAAGATATTCGTCGGGCCTCTATCATAAAAGATGAAATTGGTGAAGACCTGAAACTAATGATGGACGCCAACCAGAAATGGGATGTGGATGAAGCCATTGAAAACATGAAAATCCTTTCCCAATTTAATCCCTGGTGGATCGAAGAACCCACCAGCCCAGATGACATACTGGGGCATGCTAAAATTGCAAAAGCCGTAGCTCCAATTCATGTTGCAACGGGAGAACATTGCCAAAACCGAATTATTTTTAAACAACTCATGCAGGCAGATGCCATGGGAATTTGCCAGATCGACAGTTGCAGGGTTGGTGGTGTAAACGAAATTCTTGCAATTTTGCTTATGGCTGCAAAATTTGCAATTCCGGTTTGTCCTCACGCCGGTGGTGTAGGTCTTTGCGAATATGTACAGCATTTATCCATGATAGATTATATTTCCATAAGTGGAAGAATCGAGAACAGGGTAATTGAATATGTGGATCATCTGCACGAACATTTTGTTGATCCCGTGGTGATTAAAAACGGCAATTATCTCCTTCCAGCAGCACCCGGCTACAGTGTTACCATGAAAAAAGAATCTTTAAAAGAATATTCTTTTCCATCTGGAGCCATCTGGAAGTCAGAATTGGAGAATATTATAAAGACTCCAATAATTAATTAAATGAAATTCAGTTTAAAAAATAAAATAGCCATTGTAACAGGAGGCGCCAGCGGAATTGGAAAAGCAATTACTGAAGCTTTTGTAGAACAAGGTGCCACGGTCCATATCCTTGAAATAAATTCTGAAATTGGTGTGAAACTGGCTTCAGCACTGAACAAAGAGAGAGAAGTTGTTGTTGTTCATACCTGTGACATTAGTAAACAAAAGGAGGTGGAAGCTGTAATTCAAAAACTTCCGGAATTTCAGATCCTGATCAATAATGCCGGAATTGCACATGTGGGAACGATCGAACAAACTGAAGAAGTAGATCTCGACAGATTGTACCAGGTAAACATCAAAGGAACCTACAACTGTATGTATGCCTGCATTCCGCGGATGAAAAATAAGAATGCTGTGATCATCAACATCGCCTCCATAGCTTCTTCGGTAGGTATTTCAGAAAGATTTGCATACTCGATGACTAAAGGTGCTGTACTGACGATGACTTACTCGGTTGCTAAAGATTATCTCGATTACGGTATTCGTTGCAACAGTATTTCCCCCGCAAGGATCCACACCCCGTTTGTGGACGGTTTCCTTTCAGAAAATTATCCTGGAAAGGAAAAAGAAATGTTTAAAAAATTATCTGCTACACAACCCATTGGTCGTATGGGAGAACCAAAAGAAGTGGCAGATCTTGCCGTCTACCTGTGCTCGAATGAGGCTTCTTTTATTACCGGAACAGATTTCCCCATAGATGGAGGATTCATTAAATTGAACAGCTGAAAAGCTAACAACTGTTGAAGATAAAAATTATATGAAATTAATACGTTTTGGAGATTTAAATAGAGAAAAACCGGGAGTTGAATTGGAAGACGGGAAAAGATTAAATGTTTCCTCGTTCACCATAGATTATAACGAAGATTTCTTTGCAGAAGATGGTATCCAAAAATTAAAAGAATGGCTCTCATCTAACCATAATTCCTGCTCTGAAATTCCTTCAGATATAAGATTGGGAAGTCCACTAAAAAGGCCTTCAAAGCTAATTTGTATCGGACTCAATTACGCAAAACACGCAGAAGAAAGTGGAATGAAACCACCACAGGAGCCAGTCTTGTTCTTTAAAGCAACTTCAGCAATTGTCGGTCCTAACGATGATCTTATTATACCCAAGAACAGCAAAAAGACAGACTGGGAAGTGGAACTAGCAGTGGTAATTGGGAAGAAAACTTCCTACTGTAGTGAATCTGAAGCGATGGATGCTGTTGCAGGATATGTATTACATAACGATTACAGCGAACGTGAATTTCAGCTGGAACGTGAAGGCCAGTGGGTGAAAGGGAAAAGCTGTGATACCTTCGCTCCTCTCGGGCCATATCTGGTGACCAAAGATGAAATTAAGGATCCCAACAACCTCAACCTATGGTTAAAGTTGAATGGAAAAACGATGCAGGACAGCAATACCTCAGATTTTGTTTTTAACATCGCTGAAGTGGTAAGCTACATTAGTCAGTTTATGACCCTTCTACCCGGAGATGTAATTTCCACCGGAACTCCATTCGGTGTCGGAATGGGATTAAAACCTCAGCGTTACCTCAGATCCGGAGATGTGGTTGAACTGGGTATTGACGGATTGGGAAGTTCGAGGCAGCATGTCAAAGCCTATGAGGAGTGATCGTTTTTTTTGCACTTCTCCTAATAAATGTTTCAGGATTTTAAATTCACGAAAAGCCTATTTCGGAAGGGCCTCCGATAGAATATTTTATGCAGAATAAATTCCGAATTCAGTAAGACTCACATATATTTATAATATTTAGCTCATGAAATACCACCTACATGTTTTCAGATTTTTTGCCTCTTTACTGGTTTTGCTTTTATCTTCCATTCCCGCTACGGCCCAATCCCTTCCTGAAAATCAGCACATTTTATGGTACGAATCCCCTGCAGAGAGCTGGGATCATGCCTTACCGGTAGGTAACGGAAGACTCGGTGCGATGGTTTTCGGAGATCCGAAGAACGAAAGGATTCAGTTGAATGAAGATTCCTTGTGGCCGGGCGGCCCCGATTGGGGAAACAGCAAAGGCACTCCCGAAGACCTTGCGGAACTCCGGAAATTTATTGAAACCGGCCAGTTTCATTTGGCAGACAGTCTTATCGTAGAACGTTTTTCCTATAAAGGAGTCGCCCGTTCCCATCAAACTATGGGTGATCTATTTATTGAATATAAGAACGATAATATCACCGATTACAGGCGAGAACTGAACCTTGAAAAAGCAATTACCACAACAACTTACAAAGCAGATGGGCATAAGGTATCCCAGGAGATCTTCTCCTCTGCTCCCAATGACGTTCTGGTAGTAAGGATCAAAACTGAGAATCCTGAAGGAATGGATTTCAAACTTTCCCTTAGTAGACCTAAAGATCAAGGGCACCCAACCGTTAAGGTTTCCTCTCCGAAACAAAATATGCTAAAAATGGAGGGAATGATCACCCAGTACGGGGGCGCCCGCAATTCTGAACCTGTAGAAATAGATTATGGAGTATCTTTTGAAACCATCCTGAAAGCAGAATCAACACCTGGTACTGTTACCTCCGGTGGCGATACAATGACGTTTGAAAATGTGCAGGAAACTACGCTGTATATCGTTAGCAGTACTAGTTTTTATCATGACGATTACTCTAGAAACAACGAAAAAACTTTGGAAAACCTTGATAACAAAGATTTTGAAAAAGTATTTTTAGAACACACGAAGGATCATAAGACATATTACAACCGTACCTCCATTGATCTTGGCCATCACGAACTCAATAAACTCTCTACAACAGAACGGCTTCAGCGGGTAAAAAACGGAAAAAAAGACCGTGACCTGGTGGCAAAGCTATGCCAGTTTGGCCGGTATTTATTGATCTCCAGTTCCCGTCCCGGAACAAATCCCGCCAACCTGCAGGGTCTTTGGAACGAGCATATCCAGGCACCTTGGAATGCAGATTACCACCTGAATATAAATTTACAAATGAATTACTGGCCTGCAGGGCCGGCAAATCTGAGCGAATTCCAGGAGCCGCTTTTTGACTTTACAGACCGCCTGATCGAACGGGGAAAAATCCTTGCCCGGGAGCAATACGGTATGAGCGGAACGGTAGCGCATCAAACTACCGATCTCTGGGCTGCACCCTGGATGCAGGCCGAAACAGCCTACTGGGGATCATGGATCCACGGTGGAGGCTGGCTGGCACAACATTATTGGGAGCACTATAGATTCACCCAGGATACCACCTTTTTAAAAGAACGTGCATACCCCGCTCTGAAAGCCTACGCCGAGTTTTATTCGGACTGGTTAACTGAAGATCCGCGGGACGGCAGCCTCATCTCCACCCCCGAAACTTCCCCGGAAAACCGTTACCTGGCTCCCGATGGCGAGCCTGCAGCTTTATCCCGAGGCACTGCCATGGGTCACCAGATCATTACAGAAGTATTTGACAACACTATTGAATCTGCAAATATTCTGGGGAAATCGGATGAATTTATTCAGAAGATAAAAGCACAACGAGCACAGCTGCGCCCAGGATTACAGATAGGCGCAGACGGCAGACTTCTGGAATGGGATCGGGAATATGAAGAACCTGAAAAAGGGCATCGTCATATTTCTCATTTATACGCCTTACATCCCGGGGATGATATTACGAGTCAGGATCCGAAATTATTCGAAGCTGCGCGCAAAACCATTGAACACCGGCTTGAGCACGGAGGAGCCGGTCCGGGCTGGAGCCGGGCCTGGGTCATTAATTTCTATGCCCGTCTGCTTGATGCCAAAGCAGCAAAAGAACATGTCAATCTCTTCATGCAAAGATCGATCTATCCAAACCTCCTGGACATACACCCACCTTTTCAGATAGACGGAAATTTCGGATTCACGGCAGGAATAGCCGAAATGCTCCTGCAATCACACGAAGGTTTTCTACGCATTCTTCCTGCTCTTCCGGAGGAATGGAAAACCGGGAGTATAAAAGGTTTAAAAGCAAGAGGAAACATTGAGGTGAATATTTCCTGGAAAGAAGGAAAGCTTCAGGAATTAATTTTAAATTCCCCTGAAGATCAAACTATAAGAATAAAATATGGAGAAAAAGAAATAAGGGTTGAGCTCAAAAAAAATAATCCTGTTATCTTAACCGGCGAATTACTCAATGGAAATAAGTAGAAATGGACCTACAGCTCAGGGATAAGGTAATTATCGTCACGGGAGGCACCAAAGGAATAGGAGAAGCTATTTCCCGAAAGATCGCCGGGGAACAGGGAATTCCAGTCTTCATAGGCCGTACTCCCGAAAGTGGTAAAAAGCTGGAAAAAGAACTGCGGGATGCCGGAAAAAAATGCTATTTCATTGAAGGTGACCTTAATGTACCGGGTATTTGTGAGCAGGTAGTCCGAAAAACCCTTGACAAATTCGGAACTATTTATGGCCTGGTAAATAACGCAGGAAGAAATGATAGCATAGGACTGGAAAATGGTTCGCCCGATGCTTTTAAGGAATCTCTCAACTCTAACCTGAACCATTATTATGATATGGCACATTTTTGTCTTAACGCGCTGAAACATTCCGGTGGCACTATTGTCAATATAAGTTCAAAAACAGCTTTAACAGGACAGGGGGGCACTTCTGGGTATGCTGCTGCAAAAGGAGCACAGCTGGCGCTTACCCGCGAATGGGCAGTGGAATTGTTACCTTTTGGAATTCGCGTAAATGCCGTCATTCCTGCTGAGGTTATGACACCTTTATATCAAAACTGGATTTCAGGATTTGATAATCCTGGACAAAAACTCAAGGCCATCACCAATAAAATTCCACTGGAAAAAAGAATGACCAGTAGTACAGAGATCGCATCGAGTGTGCTGTTCCTGCTTTCGAAGGAAGCTTCTCACATTACAGGACAGCATCTGGTAGTAGATGGAGGATACACTCACCTGGACCGTTCCATAACCTAACGGGTATGACAGAAGAAAAGAGGAGCACTCCACTAGTACCAAAAGAAGTAGTTTTACCTTTTATTCTTATTACCTCCCTTTTTGCACTCTGGGGTTTTGCAAATGCCATTACAGACCCAATGGTTACTGCCTTTAAAAAGGTGTTGGAGCTGAATAATTTTCAAGCTTCCCTGGTGCAGCTTTCCTTCTATGGCGGTTACTTTACCCTTGCGCTTCCTGCTGCCTATTTTATGCGAAAATACTCCTACAAATCCGGCGTTCTTATAGGGCTAGCACTTTATGCCACAGGAGCTCTGCTCTTCTATCCTGCCGCAGCTTTTGAAAGTTATGCATTTTTCCTTATCGCTATTTATATACTAACTTTCGGACTCGCATTTCTGGAAACCTCAGCTAATCCATACATTCTTTCCATGGGAGATGAAAGAACTGCCACCAGGCGTCTCAACCTGGCTCAGGCTTTTAATCCTATTGGGCTAATGGGAGGTCTTTTTGTAGCCCAAACATTTATTCTTAGCAGGTTAAGATCAGATGACATTCAGGATTATACGAATCTTACTGAACCTGTAAAGCAAAGCATTCGTACCGCAGATCTCGAAGTCATCCGGAATCCTTATATCTATCTCGGCATTTTCGTATTGGTGATTTTCCTGATCATTAAATTTTTAAAAATGCCTAAAACCAAAGAAACAGGCAAATTACCTGAAATGAGTGCCATCATTTCTCGACTTTTGAAAGAAAGAAGGTTCACACGCGGAGTCATTACACAGTTGTTTTATGTAGGAGCACAGATTATGTGCTGGACCTACATTTATCACTACGCTGAGAATCTTGGGATTCCTAATGAAATTGCGGTGAATTACGCATATTTCGCATTTGCGTTATTTTTAAGTGGAAGGTTCATTTTTACTTATCTACTAAAATTCACAACTCCCGGAAACCTACTTTTCATTCTCAACATTCTTGCAGTTGCTTTTTCTATGGGCACTATTTTCATTGAGTCAATATTTGGTCTTTATTGTCTAGTAGGAATCTCTTTTTGTATGTCACTCATGTTCCCAACAATTTTTGGGATCGCATTAGAAGGTCTGGGAGAAGATGCTAAAGTAGCATCGGCTTTTATGGTAATGGCAATCGTGGGAGGTGCCATAATGCCTGTACTGCAGGGGCTCCTAATTGATGTGGGAGGAAGGGCGCTAAACGATCATCATATCCTTGGCGTTCCCGAAATCAATTTTTCGTTTATCCTGCCTCTTATATGCTTTCTGGTGGTGGGTTATTACGGATATTTCTTCCGAAAACCATTGATTTCCTGAGGTCTTAAAAAATGATATTTAAAGTACTTCTGAAAAAGAACATAAATAAAGATATAATCTGAATCTAATTAAACAGAACAAACTATACAGGAAAATATCTAAAAACTGATACTACTTTCAACAGATAATGGATGAAATAAAATGCCGGTCCTGACTTCCGCAAAATCGACCCTACTCAACCTGCTTCGCAGGTACCGGCATTTCTTCTTAAATAAGTTGTAGATCTTCTCAATTCCTATGTTCAAAGGTAATTTTTCTGTTTTGAGAACAATTACGGTTTTCCACAATCAGGGACTTTTTAATATTAAATCCACTATATATTCCATCCTTTCCTTCACATTAAACACTGAAAAACAGCTAACCACCAAACTCCAATTCTGTAGGAAATTATTTTCTACACTATATTATAAATAAGATGGAGCAGGTACTAGGGGGTTTCAGAATTTAAAAAAATCATTTTTAAAGCGCATTTTCCGTTCATTTTTCTTCTGTTTATAATTAAATAAATAATTCAGAAAATTCAAAGAAGCTTGTATCCTGAAATGGTGAAGGTTCCTGGGAAATCCTTATTCTGACAATTTGCGAAGAACGATCTCTTTAAAACCTTTCTTGTTGCCTTATTTTTTATTTCCTTAGCCGCAGCATATATTGGAATCTTGAATAAGACGAGACAGATACTGCCTATCATTGTTTTTGCTCAATTTTGCTGCACCTCCTTATGGTTTGCAGGAAACGGAGTGATGAGTGATCTTCTTAAAACCTTTAACCTGGAGCTGACGGCACTGGGGCATCTAACCGCTGCAGTACAATTAGGATTTATTGGCGGAACTCTTGTTTTTGCTTTTCTAAACCTTGCAGACAGGTTTCAGCCTTCCAAATTATTCTTTGTATGTGCACTTTTGGGAGCAATATTCAACCTGGGAATTTTACTGGAACAAAACAGCCTGAATAGTCTGCTCCTGTGGCGTTTCCTCACCGGATTTTCCCTCGCCGGAATTTATCCTGTGGGAATGAAAATTGCCGCAGATTATTTTAAGGAAGGCCTGGGAAAATCTTTAGGATACCTGGTAGGAGCACTGGTTCTGGGAACTGCCTTTCCACACTTACTAAAAACCTTTAGCGGGAGTGAAGACCTCCCATGGAAATTGGTAATCATTACCACCTCAGTAATAGCAATTTTGGGAGGCTTTTTAATTTTATTTCTGGTTCCGGAAGGACCGTACAGGAAAGCAGGTGCCGGAAAAGTTTCTTTCCGCATTTTTGGGATATTCAGGAATAGCCGGTTTCGTGCTGCGGCCTACGGGTATTTTGGTCATATGTGGGAACTCTACACCTTCTGGGCTTTTGTTCCGCTTATTTTAAGCAGTTACAATATGCTGCATCCGGCCACCGAATATAATATTCCGTTGATCTCCTTCCTCATTATAGGAAGCGGAGGCATTGCCTGTATCGCAGGGGGATATATTTCAGAAAGAATAGGTAGCGAAAAAACTGCTGCCACGGCACTTTTTTTGTCGGGATGTTGCTGCCTACTTTTTCCGCTGATTTTTATTCTGGATGCTCCCGCCCTGCTGATCTCGTTTCTAATTTTCTGGGGGCTGACTGTAGTGGCAGATTCCCCGCTTTTTTCCACCCTGATAGCGCAGAATGCAAATCCGGAAATTCGCGGAACAGCTTTGACCATTGTGAATTCTATTGGGTTCGTCATTACCATTGTAAGTATTCAATTCATCAACTTCTTAATGCTGCAGTTCGAAACCATTTACATGCTCGCGCTGCTTGCTGCAGGCCCTGCCTTCGGATTGTGGAGTCTTTTCCGAAAAAAAGTTCGTAAAGGATAAATTCTTTTCTGAAAATACAATTTTCCTACTCTCCTAAAAAATCTTTCCAAAGAAGGATTTCTGGATTTTCAGCAAATTATCTTTCTCCTGTAATACATCAAAATCTCATGGCTTCAGAAAATTTATTTAAATCCGGTATTTTCCATTTCTGCTTGTCGGCAACATTGGATATGGAAATCAAAATCTGAAGTTCGCTGGAAGATTTTCAGTGATTTTAGCTTTCTAATCTTCTCATTTTTAGTTGAAAAAGAAATTTTACAAGCCTGACCTACCAAAAGAGGATCAACCAGAAAACCATGTAGTAATTTCATTTGTCAAAGATTTCTTTAAAAAATCATGAAAATCATAGTTTTTTAATGATAAAATGTTGATTAACATAAATTTAAGATCTATAGTGTATTTCATCGAATAAATATGCCCTTTATCCGTTTCCTATACTAATTTTGCATTCGCTAATCAGATGTGTCTGTTTAGCGGAAGTGAGAAAAAAACTATTTCTAATTTTTAAATATAGTTTTATGAAGTGGATAAAGTATATGCTTATTATGGCATGTGCGATGGGATATGGTCAAACGGTGAGTGTCGATGATAGTACACGTGACCCTTCAGGTTTGGTAAATGCTTTACTGGATAACGCCTGTGTGGAAGTTTCCAATATTGATCTTTCTTCTGACAAATCTGTAGCCTATTTCAACAATAACGGCGGAGAATTTCCTATTTCCGAAGGGGTCATTATTCGAAGTGGTGAGGCCAAATTAACAGAAGGAAAATACACAGGAAAAAATGTTAGCAGTCAGGAAAACAATTACCGGGATGCGGACCTGGAACGCATCAACAGCGATGAAGGACAATCGGCTGTTATTACCGATGTAGCTTTTCTTGAATTTGATTTTGTTCCGCTTTCCAGCAATTTTAACTTCAACTTTTTATTCGCTTCCAACGAATACGGGGAATGGCAGTGCGTTTCCAGTGATGTATTCGCCTTTTTGTTGACAGATCTTTCGACTGGCGAAACCATTAACCTGGCCGTGGTACCGGAAACAGAAACCCCAGTTTCCGTCAGGACCATAAAAGATGATACTTACAATGCCTCCTGTGAATCTGATTATCCCGAACTTTTTTCCAGTTATCAGGTGGACAATCCTTCGGCTTCAACCGTGAACATGAGAGGTTATACACAGGTCATGAATGCTTCCGCAGATATTACCCCCGGAAAACCATACCGGATAAGACTGGTGATCGGAGACTCAAATGATGCCAATTTCGACTCCGCCATTTTTCTTGAAGCCGGAAGTTTTAATGCCAATGTAGATCTTGGACCCGACCGCAGTTTTTGCCAAGGAGATGCCTATACCATCGAAACCGGACTCGACACTAATATGTATGCACATAGCTGGACCTACAACGGAGCAGTAATTTCCGGAGAATCTGCAAACTCTCTTAATGTCAACAAAACCGGAACTTTTGGGGTTCGTGTGACAAAAAACGGAACAAGTTGCCTGGTGACAGATGAGGTGGTCTTTTCCAATCTGGACGTGAGTAATCCTGTAGATCTCACGGTGTGCGATAACGGTTCAGGTATTTATTACTACGACCTTACCCAAAACAATGCAGCAGCTTTAGGAGTAGATCCTAAAGAATATGATGTTTTTTACTACACCTCTTTTACAAGGATCACTAATAATATCCCTGTTCCTCCAACTGAACTGAACAATTTCCGCAGTTCCGGAAATCAAAAGATTCTTATAAAACTGGTAAACAAATTCACCGGAAATACCTGTGATGCGGTGTACGATTTTCAGTTACTAGTCAATGATCCTGTGGAAGCCAATAAACCCGATCCTGTGGAAGAATGTTTCGTCCCTGGATCGGCAGTGGAAGTAGACCTGACGCAGACCCGGGATCAGATTCTTGGAACACAGGATCCCGCCGCTTATGAAGTTTCTTATTTCAGCCTTCGGGAAGATGCCGAGAAAAATAAAAAAAGGATTGAAACGCCGGAGCAATATCAGGTAGCAAAAGGCCAGAAATCGAAAACCATTTGGGCCCGGGTTCAGGACCTTAATATGCCCGAATGTACAGCCACAGTGAGTTTTGAAGTGATTTTAAATGATATGCCACCGGTGGACAGCCTGGAAGATGTGGTGGAATGTGTGCAATACATCCTTCCGGAAATCACCCACGGAAACTATTTTACCCAGTCTGGCGGAATGGGAAAAGCCTTGTTTGCCGGAGACATCATTGATGAAACCTCAGTAATTTACATATTTAATGGACCCGACGAAAACGGCTGTACTAACGAGTCCAGCTTTAGAGTGACCATTATTGAAGACTACAGCATTGGTGAAAAATACTGTGGTAGCTTTACTGTTCCTTCTCCCCCCGAAGGAGCTTTTTACAGCCAGCCGGGAGGACCAGAAGGTACCGGAACAGAACTACTTCCCGGTACTGTTATTACCGAAAACGGACCTATATATTTCTATGCCGAAATAGAAGGCACCTTTTGCCGGGAGGAAACTTTCAATATTACCATTTTACCACTACCACCGGTAGATGAACCTGAAAATGTGGTCACCTGTACCAGTTACAAACTTCCGGCACTTCAAAATGGCGATTATTTCACAGCACCCGGAGGAAAAGGAAAGAAGTTCACTGCAGGCCAGGTCCTGATCGCTTCTCAGACTTTGTACGTGTTCAGTAATAATGGAACCTGTACCAATGAACATACTTTCCAGGTCACCATTACTCCGAAATATGAGAATGTGGTTGCCTGCGGAAGCTATGAGTTACCTGTTCCTGAAGTGGGATCATATTTTACAGAAGCCTTCGGAAAGGGAAAAGAGATCCCGGCAGGAAGTTTTATTACGACCTCTCAGACCCTGTATTATTATGCTGAAACTACATCAGCAAAGAACTGTACAGACAACCTGTCTTTTAATATTACCATCATTCCCATTCCCGAAGTAGATATGCTGCAGGATGTTCTGGTTTGTGAAAACGAACTTTTTGAACTTCCGGAGCTGACGCATGGAGGATATTTTACCGAAGCCAACAGAGCGGGAACTCAACTATTTGCCGGGAATATCATTGATACCACCTCTACTATCTATATCAATAATGAGGAGAATGGCTGCTTCAATGAAAGCAGTTTTGTAGTTGAAATAAGGCCGTTGCCCAAAGTAGAGAACTTCACAGATATTTATACCTGTGCGGCGTATGAACTGCCTGTATTGAGGTACGGTTCCTATTACACAAAACCTGGTGGAAAAGGCACCCTGGTGAATGGAGGCGAAATTATCACCACCACACAAACCCTGTATGTTTACAGCGCCTGGGAAGATCTTACCTCCTGCTTTAGTGAGAACGGATTTACCATTTATGTCGAAGGAATTGATGTAGACGAATACGAAGATGTTTCGGTTTGTGACTCCTATATTTTACCCCAAATCACCAAAGGCAACTATTTTACCGAAAGCAACGGAAGAGGAACTAAACTGAAAGCCGGGGATGCAGTGACTTCTACCCAAAGAATTTATGTGTTCTCCAGCAACGGGACGAGGTTTATCTGTACAGATGAAACCAGTTTCATGGTGACTGTGACAGAAACACCACCCCTGCCCGATTATGCTCCTGTTGAAAGCTGTGACAGTTATACGCTTCCTGTTTTGTCTCAGGAAGAATATAATGTTAGTTACTATTGGAGTCCCGGTGGCGAGGCAGAACTTTCTGCTGAAGAACGTACCATTTCAGTTCCCGGAAATCACACTGTTTATGTGTATGCTACCGCAAAAGAGAACGCTTCCTGTATCAATGAAAAAAAGATTGAAATAACTGTATATCCCCTCTTAGAACTGGACATCAAAGGCGGAACCATCTGTAGAAATCCTGAAACGGGAGAAGTGGAATCAGAATATCTTTTAAAATCCAATCTTGATCCTTTAGAATTTGAAGTACTGTGGTTTCTTGAAGATAAACTTATGCATGTAGGCCCAGAATATTCTGTTTCCCAGGAAGGAGAGTACTATGTGGAAACCCTCAAATTAAATCCTGAAATAGGTGCCAGTTGTAATTATGCTTCCACTTCGGTTACTGTACTGGAATCGGCTAAACCTATTATTTCTGCTGCCGTAACAGCACCGTTTGAAGATGTCGCAGTCATTACCATTTCTGTGGACAGGGGATTTGGGCAGTACGAATATCAGTTGAACAACGGGGAATTTCAGGAAAGCAATGAATTTCGAGATGTTCCATCGGGAGTCCATACCATTACCGTTAGAGGTGTTTCTGGGAATTGCGGGCAAGCAACGGCAGAAGTGGTGGTGCTTAAATATCCCAAGTATTTTACCCCCAATGGTGACGGATATTTCGAAACATGGACCATTCCAGATCTTTTAGATCACCCGGAAGCAAGAATTTCTGTTTTTGACCGCTACGGAAAACTACTGAAGGTTTTTCCTCCCACCGACAGCTGGGACGGATATTTCCATGGTAGAGCAATGCCTTCAGATGATTATTGGTTTAAAGTGAGCTTTGACCATGAAGGGGTACCTAAAGAGTTTAAATCCCATTTTACGTTAATGCGGAAATAAAACAGCATAAAATTTATTCAGGAGTTACATTTTCAGCCAGTCCAGACATGAAACAGCTATTTATAATATTTTCTTTCATCAGCCTTACTTTCTCCGGAAATCTTAAGGCTCAGGAAGTCATCCCTACCTATTCCGATTATTTAACCGATAATTTGTACCTGCTCCATCCTTCCATGGCCGGGGCCTCCAACATGAATAAAATAAGGCTTACTGCAAGACAGCAGTGGTTTGATGTGGAAAACGCTCCCAGCTTGCAAACCTTAAGCATACACGCCAGGGTAAGAGAAAAAGTAGGAGTAGGAGCCATCGCTTTTAACGACCAGAACGGAAATTTTTCCCGCAGGGGAATTTACGGCACCTTCGCCTATCACCTGCTATTTTCCAGGAGTGAATTAGACCTGAATCAGCTTTCCTTTGGGATAAGCGGCGGGATGATACAGCATAGTCTGGACCAAAGTGGCTTTTCAGGTTATGATCCTATGATCGGGGATCGTTTTGCTTCAGATATTTATGCAAATATGGATGTAGGGGCCTCTTATTATTATTTCAATTTTTTCGCTCATCTTACCGCTAAAAATATACTTTCTGTTGAACGCGAGTATTTCTTTTCAGATGCTGTTCCCAGCAACCAGCGGAAATACCTCTTCTCCACCGGATATGTGATCGAAACCTACAGACGTACCTGGAGCTATGAACCTTCTGTATTATTCCAATGGCGGGAAGCATCGGGCGAAAAGACCATCGACCTTAACCTGAAGGTGTATCGTGACCTCGAATACGGCGGATTATTTGCCGGAGCTTCCTACAGACGCAGCTTTGAAGGTGCGGAATATACTGCCGAAGGAAGAGGTGTAAAAAATCAGCATTTACAGTACCTCACTCCTTTTGCCGGATTCGAACACCGTAATTTTCTCTTTGCTTACACGTACAGTCAGCAGTTCAATTCGGTGGTAATGAGCAACACCGGATTCCATCAAATCACCCTGGGTCTCAACTTTGGCGAGAATAGAGGAAGATACGAATGTTTCTGCCCCGGCGTCAATCAGAAAAGGAAAAGAAGGTAGTTAAAAGAAAATTTCGAATAAAAAGAAACGAATCTAAATCTGGTTTTTAAGCAAAGTGAAATCTTGGTGTAGAATTTTGAAGTTTCTTCACCCGGAAAGGTTTTATTTTTAACATGACAGCGGGTTTATCTGCTTCTTATAGAATATTCCTCCTGTATGAATTGTTGTTAGTCGGCAATTTGTACATTTGAGAGAATGCGAACCATCTCCTTCCTCTTCTTCCTATTATTTTCTTCTGCAACCTTCGCCCAGTTAGGCTTTTGCGAAGGAAGTAAGGGAGATCCCATCTTTCATGAAGATTTTGGTGCGGGCAACTCCAGCGGACCTGCGCTACCAGCAACAGTCACGAGTTATAGGTATGTAACCGGAGATCCGCAGGATGGGGAATACACCATTTCCAGCCGCATTGGACAGGATATTGACAGCTGGCATACCAGTTTACCTTCCACAACCCTATCAAATGGAAAGGCATTGATTGTAAATGCAGATTATACATCGGGCAGGTTTTACAAAACGCAGATTTCCGGACTCTGTCAAAATACGACGTATGAATTTTCTGCTTATTTAATGAATATCTACAATCGCTCACAACCAAATTGCCCAAATGGAGGAATACCCATAAATGTACGCTTTGAAATCTGGGATGAGACAGACAGCTTCCTCCTCAAAGAAGGAAGTACCGGCTCCATTGCCTCCACTTCCTCTCCTCAGTGGAAACAGTTTGCCCTCACTTTTCAGTCTCAGGCGGGACAAAGTTCGATCATCCTTAAGATGTTCAATAACGCAGCCGGCGGCTGTGGAAATGATCTTGCCATTGATGATATCATCTTCAGGTCCTGTGGCGATCTTACGACCGTAACTCCTGAAAATGCAACCGCCAGTCGTCTTGATGTTTGTGAAGAAAATGCTCCCTTAAATATTACCCTGAAAGCCACTCCTGATCATACCGTTTATTCAACCCATTTCTTCCAGTGGCAGGAAAGCAGCGACCAGCAAAACTGGACAGATATTACTGGCGAAACAGGAGACACCTATACCACAAATTCCATAACTTCCAGCACTTATTATCGCGTGAAAGTTGCCGAAAATGCTTTAAATCTTCAGAATAACCTGTGCAGTTCTGCTTCCGAAGCATTTTTTGCAAATATTGTGGAAACGCCAAATCCGCCGGTGAGTTCGGGAAATGTCAGCATATGCAGTAATGATCCTTTTCCGGAATTACTTGCTGGTGTTGAAGCCGATGAAAGTGTGAACTGGTATGATGCCCCGAGCGGCGGAAATCTTCTAGCCGAAAATACCAAAACTTATATTCCGAAGGAGGAAGGAACTTTTTATGCTGAAGCCGTTAAAGCCAGTTACAACTGTGCACCCGGTAACCGCACTGCCATCACCTTTACTATTGTAGCATCTCCAGCTACTCAGGATGAGGTGCTTTATCTATGTGAGGGTGCTACGTTAACACTGGATGCAAACCTACCCAACCTAAACTACGCCTGGTCCACCGGCGCAACAAGTGAGACTATTACTGTTTCTACGGAAGGGAATTACTGGGTGGAGATTACCAATACGGGAGGTTGCAGCGTCACTAAAAATATTAAAGTACTGCCTGTTGAGATGCCTTTGATCACAGAAATTTCTTCGGAAAGCAGGCAGATAAAGATAAACCTGGAAACTGAAGGCGCATTTGAATTTTCCATAGACGGATTGAATTTTCAGGAATCAAATATTTTTGAGGATGTTGACGGCGGAATTTACACAGCCTACGTCAGGGATTTAAGCGGCTGCAATATAATCCAGGAAGAATTTGCCCACCTTGTAATTCCACAATACATCACTCCGAATAATGACGGCTTTAATGACGTTTTCGAACTTAAAGGAGTGACCTTTTTAGGAGTATCACAAATTCGGATTTTTGATCGTTACGGCAAACTTTTGAGCACCGGCTCAGGCCAGCATTTTAAATGGGATGGCAGCTTTAACGGGCAGCCTCTTCCTGCAGAAGATTACTGGTACGATATATTTATTGAAGGATTTGAAAATATAAAAGGTAATTTTAGCCTTATAAGATGAAAATCCTGACCATTAAACATCCTAATTTCTACAACAGAAAACGTATGGAAACAAAACTACACCTCCCATGAAGTTACTTTTAAAGATTTTCTTTTGTTTTTTTAGCTATATTTTTTCGGCTAACATAGCTGCACAGGAAGTAATTCCCACGTATTCAGATTACTTGACAGACAATCTCTATTTGCTGCATCCATCTATGGCGGGTGCTTCCAATATGAACAAGTTGCGGCTCACAGCGAGGCAGCAATGGTTTGATGTGGAAGACGCCCCAAGCCTGCAAACGCTTAGTCTGCACGCCAGGCTGGGAGAAAAAATCGGGGTGGGCGGAATCGTTTTTAATGATCAAAACGGAAATTTTTCAAGAAGGGGAGTCTATGCAACCTTTGCTTATCATTTGCTCTTTTCAAGAAGTGAACTCGATCTTAACCAGCTTTCGTTCGGGATTAGCGGGGGTCTGATTCAGCATAGCCTGGATCAAAGCGGCTTTTCAGGATTTGATCCCTTGATTGGGAATGGCAGAGCATCAGATTTCTACGGAAATATGGACGTTGGTGCTTCTTATTACTATTTCAATTTCTTTGCGCACCTAACAGCCAAAAATATTCTTTCGGTGGAAAGAGAAGATTTTTATTCAGATGCTGTCCCGGCAAATCAGCGGAAATATTTGTTTTCAACAGGATATGTGATCGAAACCTACAAAAGGTTCTGGAGTTTCGAACCTTCCATAATGTTCCAGTTGCGGGAGGCCACAGCCCAAAAAACCATAGATCTGAACCTAAAAGCTTACAGGGATTTAGAATCCGGCGGTCTTTTTGGAGGGGTTTCTTACCGAAGAAGCTTTGAAGGCGCCGAATACACTACAGATGGAACAGAAATTAAAAATCAGCACTTACAATACCTCACCCCTTTCGCCGGATTCGAATACAAGAACTTCTTATTCGCTTACACGTATAGTCAGCAGTTTAATTCGGTGGTAATGAGCAACAGCGGATTCCACCAAATCACCCTTGGCTATAACTTCGGGGAAAACCGCGGAAGATATGAATGCTATTGCCCCGGGATAAATCAAACCAGAAAGAGACGGTAGAAAATACATTTTTCAGAAAATGATAATAACAACTTTATTATTGGGAAATTTTTCAGAAATACCCAATATTTAGATTTTAATATAAACTTTATAAAATGATTTGGTTAAACCTTAAAGAACTTGAAAGAAGACTGGCAAACGGAGAAGTAACCGAGCGAACCGGATTCCAATACCTGCTTACCCTTATGATCTTCTTTTCTATTGCACAACTCCTTCCGGACGATTCTCCTTTTCCAGAATACTGGTGGGATTTTGCAGATTTCCTGCTTGGCCTTGTGATCATGATCTTTGGAATAAGTTCTACTTTTAAAATCAATAGCAAAGGCGGGAAAAAGGATTATTTAAAACGGTATTTGTCTCTTTCGTTCGTAATTTCTCTAAGGCTGGCAATTTTCCTGTTTCTGGTTTATTTGATTTACAAGATCATCATGTTCGTAATCCCAGGTGACCTGTACCTTTTACTTGATGGAATTGCATCAGAAAATATTTTTCAGCTGCTCCTCTCCACTGGAATCTCCTTGCTGTATTATTTTTTATTAATCCAATCTTTCGAAAGGGTAAATATGAAACACAGTTTGGAAGCCGGTGAGTTCAATGCTGCATGAAGTTCTAATGTCATGATCTGAAAAATAAAAATAAGTCTCTATTTTAGGTATCCTAAATAAGAAGAAATGTCTGTAGTACAAGTTGTCGCCATCCTTGGTTCCATTCCTCTGTTCTCCCTAAGGGCATTTCTTCCGGCTTTTCTCACGGCGCTTTTACTTACGTATCCTGAATATTTTCCGGGGTTGGATGCTGTTCCTTCCCTTCCTGAAGATGCATTTCTTTCTAAAGACTGGGTTTTGATAAGCCTCGGAATCCTAAGCATTCTGGAAATTGTGGGGGATAAAAGTTCTGAAATAAGGAACCTGTTGAAAAATGCAGAACCCTATTTCAAACCCCTTTTCTTTTTACTGGTAAACTTGGGATTTATGGATGAAGTTTCTGTAGAGATCCTTCAGGAAGTACAGCTGGCATCCTTTGATCCGTTATGGATTTTGCTGGGACTGGGAACGATCACTGTTCACTGGCTCTCTTCCTTTAGAAGAGATTTTATCAGTTTTCTGGAAGATATTGATGAAGACGATAATCTCTTCATCGGAAAAATAACCAGCTGGCTAGAAGACAGCCTGGTGCTGTTCGGATTTTTCCTGTTGATCTTTACAGGTCTTGTGATGGTCTTGATCTATTTTCTGGCTATTGCATTTCTGGTGTATCTGAGTAAAAAGTACGAGCGGAAGCTAGAAGAACAAAAAACAGTCTGTCCCAATTGCGGGGAAAGCAACCTTCCCTTTGCTGTTAAATGCTATAACTGCAAAGAATCTCAACCGGCAGTTCATGCCATCGGAATTCTCGGACAGCGAAGGGAGAAGTTAATCTCTGACGTAAAAAAGCATCAGTTAAACCTGATTTCCCATAGAAAATGCCCCGACTGCGGAAACAAACTTAGCAGCACAAAAATTTATCAAATATGTAATAAGTGCGGAAGATCCTTATTCGTATCTCCTTCAGAAAAAGAATTTTTAAAACATCAGGACAGGAAATTCTATAAAATCACCGCCCTTTCTTTTGTACTGGGATTTATTCCTGTGGTGGGATTTTTAATGAGTACAGTAATGGCAAACATATATCTATTTTCGCCCTATCGCCGGTATATTCCCAAAGGCAGTTCCTTTCTCACAAAACTATTTATCAAGATACTCACCTTGCTCCTGTTTATTTTGGGAATAGCATTAGGATTTATCGCTGCACCGGCTTATATCATCATGCGATATTTTATCTGGAAGCGTCATTTTTACAAGCGGTTAGAAAAAAGCTAAATATATTTTCAGAAACACCAATGGAAGGCCCGGATAAATTCAGATTAATTACCAGTAAATTCGTAATTGAGGGTAGCTTTCATTTTTCCGGGTTTGTTTTTGGTCTTGTCAAATGAGACCGTAAAACTTGTTCCGAGCTCCTCACTGCTTTCTAGTCTAACTTCCCCGCCATGAGCTTCGGCTACTGCTTTTACTAAGGTTAAGCCCATGCCCCAGCTTTTAACTCCGCTGTAACTGGCATTACGGGTAGTATTCATAAACTGAAATATCTCCTGTTGTCTTTCTTCGGGAATGGGATTTCCGAAGTTGTGCACTTTCAAGGCAAAAAACTGTTCCTTTTCTGTAATAGAAATAGTCACCGGCTTATCCCGCTGTCCATATTTTATGGCATTGCTCAGCAGGTTTTCCAGTACCCTTCTTATCATGGTTTCATCGAATACACCAACAATCTCCTCATCGTTACATTTCAAGATTATTTCGTTGGAATAAATTTCGGAAGCCTCGTTGTACACAGATTTTATACTTTCCGATACGTCAACACTGGTAAATTCCAGGGTGATCCCTTCTCCCGCTTCCACAGTAATGGAATCCAGCAAACTCTCCACAAGATCAATTGATCTCTTCATGCTGCTTTTAGCCAGTTTCCTGATCTTTTCAAAACGTTCTTCCCCGTCTTCATAATTCATCATGCTAATAGCAAGGTAAGCAGCAGAAATTGGGTTTCGCATATCATGCGCGAGGATGCCAAGTAATTTTTGTCGCATTTCCTGAAGAGATTCACTAAAAGCACTTCCTGAATACAACATGGCATTTTCAATGGAATATTTCAAAACTACTCCTACTTCTGTATTGTACGCCTTCTCCTGAATCAATAAATCGGTAAGAATTCTATGAAAAACAATATATTCCCGCAGTATTTGATCTACCGTGTAACCGCTAGTGGTCGCTCTGTGTCTCCCATGTTCAATACTATTTTCAAAAATCTCCTTATAGATCGCTTCTTCCTTTAGAACATCCATCTTCCCATAACGTTCCATAATGGTAATAATATCTTCCAGAAGGTGCGGCACATGATCCATTAAAGCCAGTTTACTGTTTTCTGTGGAAGCCATTATTTCTTTTTTCACCTTTTCCATCCAGGAATTAAAAATATCTTCCTTCCGTGCCTCCAAAACCTGTGCTGCTTTCTTCATTCAATACCACTTTTATATAGCCCGTAAAGGTACGGCTTTCGCTTCTTCTCTTAAAAAATTGTGAAATAATTTTATTCTGAAGAATTATATACAAGAGGTTTCTTTTTACAAAACCACATGAGAATGAAATATTTATTCACATCTCACGCAACCAATTTGAAGTTTCAGGTCATATAAATAAAAACATCTATGAAGTAAGCTTTTAATAATGTCTAATAGAACCTGGCAATAATTACCTGGATTTAGCCTTTTTTATAACCGTCCGGATGGTGGTACTTTGGTAGTAGGGTTAGTAGAGTGCCACAATATTCCGGACGGTTTACTTTTAATTAGCTTTCTGTTTTACATAGTTTTATGCTCTTTTTTCCAGGTTTAAAATCTAGAAAACAAACTTACTTTTCTGCTAAAAATTTTGTTAAAGAAAGCTAAAACATTCTTAGATTTGGGCACCGGCTTTTCCTCCCGCGTGCCAACAGATTTTGCAATTCAGTCAGTACCACGAAAGGATTTTTTTTTAAAAAATAAGCCGAAAAGAACAACATCTTATGCGGCGACTTTTTCTTATTTCACTCTTCCTTCTGCAAGGTGTAAACCTTTGCGCTCAGGAACTTATTTGGGAAGAAACTATTGGAGGAGAAAACATTGATTGGCTTCAACACGCTTTCGAAAATAAAGCCGGAAATTATGTTTTTTCCGGATACTCACATTCTCAAATATCAGGAGACAAGACAGAGCATTCCAGGGGATACAGTGATTATTGGATTGTGGAAACGAATCCAGCCGGTCAAATAATCTGGCAAAAAACCATAGGAGGAAATTATTACGAAATAGTTGTAAAAACCCTTGAGCTGGAAGACGACACCTATCTTTTGGCGGGAAATTCCTATTCAGATATTTCGGGAGAAAAAACGGAATCAAGTCGCGGAGACCGCGACCTGTGGCTGGTAAAATTGAATAAATCCGGAAACATTGTATGGCAGCATACGTATGGCGGTGATGGCACCGATGAATTATCGGATATTATTGTAACCAAAGACGGTGGTTTTATAGCTACTTCAGAATCTTCTTCTACCATTTCGGGGGACAAAACAGCTGCTCTCCTAGGAGGTACAGACATCTGGGTACTTAAACTGGATGCCAATGGAGAAATAGAGTGGCAACAGAGTTATGGAGGAAACCAGACCGATATAACCCCAAAAATCCATGAAACGAACCGGAATAGCTTTGTAATCGCCGCATCATCTGCTTCGGGAGTTTCGGGAAGCAAATCTGAACCTTCCCGCGGATTTGGTGATTACTGGATTTTTGAAATTGGTGCTGATTCCGGCATCATTTGGCAAAAAACCATTGGCGGCAATAATGGAGATTATATAAGAGATTTTGTAGCCACTTCGGACGGTGGATATATTTTAGCAGGAGACTCAGGTTCCGGTATAAGTGGTGAAAAAGATTCCGCCGTAAAAAGTTTTGTGGATGTATGGCTGGTAAAAGTTAGTAATACCGGAACTATTGAATGGCAAAATACCTATGCGGGAGCAAATCAAGCTGAGTGGCTGGAGAATTTAGTTCCTTCTGCTAGCGGAGGTTTTTTAATTTCTGCAATGTCCAGTTCTGATGCCGGTTGGGACAAAACTGAAAACAGCCGGGGAGACAGAGATTACTGGATGCTAAAAATAACCGACGACGGACAGATATGCTGGGATAAAACCCTTGGTGGAAACAGCCTGGATCAACCTTTGGGTGCTTTTGAAGACAGTGAAGGCAACTTTGTTGTTGGCGGCTGGACAGATTCAAATGCTTCGGGCGAGAAGACCGAAAACTCCATGGGAGAACGGGATTTCTGGATCACGAAAATAAGTCAGCCGGAAATAAAGGATCCCGAAGCAAATATTCCCCCTCCGCTCACTGCCTGCGACCGCAGTGGTGACGGATTTACAGAATTTGACCTGTTGGGGCTTCACGAGGAAATCATTGGAGACCAGGAAAATATCAAGGTGGAATATTTTGATGAGGATTGGAATACCCTGCCTTCTCCCCTGCTAGATCAATTCAGGAATACAGTGAAGAACCAGCAAACGATCAATGTAAGACTCACAAATCCTAAAATAAGGTGCGTACAAACAGATTTTCAAATCCTGCTGAAGGTGAATGATTGCGGGGATGATGAAATTGATGGTAATATTGGGTTTCCGAAATTTTTCACTCCCAATGGAGATGGGTATAATGATACCTGGAAAGTAGATATTACCCGAGTGACGAACGTGGAATTCATCTACATCTATGACCGTTTTGGGCAACTGTTAAATCAGTTAAAACCTGACACCGGTTGGAACGGAGAAAGCAACGGCAGAGCAATGCCCGCCGATGATTACTGGTACCGCGCCATTACTGCTGAAAACCGATCGATCACAGGACACTTCAGCCTTATAAGATAATTTCTTCCGAATAAAAAATCCTGAAAACATCCTCTGTAAATGGACTGTCTTCAGGATTAATTTATTTTGCTTCAGATTGATTTCAACCTGAATCTATATAGGCTCCGAAAAATCTTCCGAAGCAATTAACTTAAGAAATCTACTTTTCCTTTAGAGATTTCATATCTATCACAAAACGGTATTTCACATCTGAACTTACCACACGTTCGTACGCTTCATTGATATTCTGAATATCGATCATCTCCACATCGGAAACTATATTGTGCTCTCCACAAAAATCCAGCATTTCCTGGGTTTCTTTGATACCACCAATAATTGATCCTGCTATACTTTTACGGCCTACTATAAGTGCGCCGCCATGCATAGGTTCCAGTGGCTCAACTGCCCCCACCATTACCATGGTTGCATCTCGTTTTAATAATCCTAGATATGGATTTACGTCATGTCCCACCGGCACAGTATTCAGCAGAAAATCAAAAGAGCCACGATGTTCGGCCATTTGTTCACTGTCTTTGGAAATCAATACTTCATCTGCTCCAAGTTCTTTGCCATCCTTGCTTTTTTCGGGCGAAGTGGTGATCATTACAACATGAGCTCCCAGTGCATGTGCGAATTTCACTCCCATGTGTCCTAAACCACCTAAACCAATTACTCCTACTTTATCGCCTTTTTTGACATTCCAGTGCTGCAATGGAGACCAGGTAGTGATCCCGGCACAGAGAAGTGGTGCCGCTGCTTTTACATCGATATTTTCAGGCATACGAAGCACAAACTTCTTATCTACTATGATATTTTCTGAATAACCTCCAAAGGTATGTCCGCCCAAATGTTCATCTTTTCCATTGTAAGTCATTACCACTCCGTTTTCGCAGTACTGCTCCAGACCTTCTTTACAGGAGTCACAATGCTGACAGGAATCTACCATACAACCAACTCCAACCAAATCCCCTTCTTTAAATCCCGAAACATTTTTTCCCACCTGCATCACACGGCCGATGATCTCATGACCCGGGACCACAGGATATTGCGAACCTCCCCAGTCATTGTTTACGGTGTGTATATCACTGTGACAAACGCCACAATATTCTATATCTATTTGTATATCGTCCTCCTTTACTTCCCGCCTCTTTACTTCAAAAGGCTCCAGATTTGCAGCAGGTTCTTGTGCTGCATATGCTTTCACTTGACTCATTTGTATATCTATTTTATTACTTAGTACTTAAAAGTACTTCATAAGCTTTCCGGTTCCAATAATATAGACTGGTTTAACTCCTATTTCACGTTAATTCACAAGAAGTTACCGACTCAGAAAAACCGGAATAAAAATTGAAGAAGTATAAAATATTTTGAATAGAGGATTATTCCTTTTTACCCAGAGCTTTTGCAATTGCCGCTTTTGCCAAAGGTTCCATCACGAGGTATCCTTCTTTGACGGGATGAACCCCATCCTCACCATAAGCATCTTTTAATCCCTTTTTATCATCTACCATAGCGGAATAAAAATCGAGATAAACATAGCCATTTTCATGGGCATAATTTTCAAGCCATTGATTCACTTCCGTGATTTTTTCGACTGGATCTATTTGTTCCCGCCATGGATATTTGTAAACCGGCAAAACAGAAGCCAGGATTACTTTGATATCATTGGCCACTGCCAGCTGCACCATGGCCTCAATATTATCTGTGATCATTTTGACTGTAGAACTACCAGTGTTACCTGCAATATCATTGGTTCCGGCTAAAATCACCACCGCCTTCGGATTAAGATCGATTACATCGGGCGTGAACCTTATCAACATTTGAGGAGTGGTTTGTCCGCTAATCCCGCGCCCTACATAATTGTTTTCAGAAAAAAATTCGGGGTGTCTCCACACCCAGTTCTCGGTAATGGAATTCCCCATAAAAACGACAAGGTCTCCAGAAGAATTCCCTTTAATTTTGGCATTTTCAGCCCGATATTTTTGAAGGTTTGCCCAATCCTGTTTCATTAATTTGTCAAAATCTGATTCCTGTGAATAAACCATACCGGTTGCCAGAATTAATAAAAGAAAGAGAGATTTTTTCATAGTTTCTGAATATAAAAAAGGTTTTTGAAAAGCCGCTTGTTCCCGGATTCCTAGAGAAAAATGGTCTTTAATAAAATCAGGATCATCAGGATAATAAATAATCCTATACCTGATAGTTGGTTGTTTTCTTCGTTGAAAATTTTCACTTGATAAGCATTTAATTCAGTTTTGGAAGTGTATAGTCTTCAAACGGACTGCTCTCCTTCATGAGTTCCTCAATCTCATCAGATTTTCTGGGTGCTTCCGCAGAAAGATTTACGGGTCCGTTTTCTGAAATCAGGATATCATCTTCGATCCTAACCGCAATGCCATACCATTTTGGGTCACAATTACTGCCTTCAGGAATATATATTCCAGGCTCAACAGTGATCACCATGTTTGGCAAAAAAGCTTCCCCAAGTCCGGCGTCATGAACATCCAGGCCCAAATAATGAGAAGTGCCGTGAGGAAAATATTGCCGTGCTTCCTGTTCGGTGTTAACAATTCCTAATTTTACAAGGCCTTCATTGATCACTTTTCGGGCGGCGGCATCGGGTGCTCCAAAAGGATTTCCAACCAGGGAAGCAGCAATTCCCGCTTCCTGTGCTTCATAAACCAGGTCATAGATAGCCTTTTGTTCGGGAGTAAATTTTCCGTTTGCAGGAATGGTGCGGGTAACATCTGCCGTATAACCATGATATTCAGCACCAAGATCCATCAACACCAGGTCATTACCCACTTTTGTTTTATTGTTTTCAATATAATGCAGCACACATCCATTATGGCCAGCACCTACAATGCTGGGATACCCTTCATATTCGCTGCCGTATTTCTTGTAGACATACTCATGGATTCCCTGCACCTCTGTTTCGGACATGCCGGGGTGCATGGACTTCATGATCTCCCGCTGTCCCATCGCCGAGATACGAATTGCTTTGGTAAGTAACTTCATTTCTTCTTCCGTTTTCACCTGGCGCAGGCTTGCCATAAACTCGCTGAGAATCCTGGTATCTGTTTTTGCTTTCTTAACCGAAATACTGGAGGAGGTTTTCAGTTCTTTATTCAAAGGTTCATTTTCCTGTGCTTTGTTCTGCAGATCATACCCTATCTGATTTTTAAAGGTATTAACCAGATCAAAAAGGTCAGCAGCATCCCACTGGTTATCCCGATAATCGTTCTGAAACTCTTTAAAAAATACTTTATCAAAATTCGCATAATCTATTCCAGAATTTACAAATTCGCGACCATTAAATGCTATTTTAAAACCCAATTTTTCTTTCGCTCCGGCAACTCCAAGCCGGTAACCAGTCCATTGTTCTGCCCGTGCACTTTTTTCCTGCACATACAACACCTCATTGTAACTTTCACCATTATTATCTTTCTGTTCTTCAGAAAAAACGAGCAGAACCGAATGCGGCTCTTTATAGCCGGTTAAATAATAAAAGTCGGGATCCTGATGGTAGATATAATCCACGTCATTTGCCCGGTTTCTCACAGGATTAGCAAAAAATACTGCCACAGAATTCCTGGGCATCTGTTCCCGAAGCGCCTGCCGTCTATCCTTATGAAACCCGGCCGGTAAATAATCGGTAGGAACACCTTCCTGTGCAAAACTCAAAGACATAAAAAGAAAAAAAAACAGGAGGGTAAACAATGATCTCATAGATGTAATAGTTGATTGAGCAGGAAAAATAAGAATATTTTAGCTGTTACGGAGAGGAGCCGCTTATTTTTTGATCCTTTTATTATAATTCAGTACTTTTGAAAAAGTATCTCCTTCCTTTCTATCTCCGGATTAAATCCTTTCTGAAACCAGCTCATTCGCTGTTCTGAGGTGCCGTGAGTAAAAGCATCGGGTACTACCCTGCCCGAAGTTCTTTTCTGAATGGCGTCATCTCCTACAGCGCTTGCTGCACTCATTGCTTCCATTATGTCACCGCGCTCCAGGTATTCGTTGTTATGATGCGCCCACACCCCGGCATAATAATCGGCCTGCAACTCCAAAGCTACCGACAGTCGATTTGCTTCTGTTTCATTTATTTCCTGCTGAAGCTGCCTTGTTTTTCTGGAGGTTCCAAGAAGAGTCTGAATATGATGTCCCACCTCGTGAGCAATCACATAGGCCATGGCAAAGTCGCCCCCTTCCGCTCCAAATCGTGTTTGCAGCTCATTGAAAAACCGAAGGTCCATGTATAACTTTTCATGTGCCGGACAGTAAAAAGGACACGATGCCGAGAAAGCCCCGCCACAATCGGCGCGTACAGCATCAGAAAACAACACCATACCGGGTTCTCTGTAATGGGTATTGTGTGCCGCGAAAACCTCGTGCCAAACATCCTCGGTATCCGCGAGGACTGTTGCGGTAAAATCCCCCAGTTCTTTTTCTTCGGGAGTTAGTTCCCGCTCTTCTGTTGAAGCCGGCAACTGATCCTGCAATTGATTTGTAATTGCTGAAATATCACCGTCGGTAAAAAACTGGATGACAAGAAACAAAACAGCTATGACCCCACCACCAGCTGCAATTTTACCACCCGTAGAGCGCCCCCTGCGATCGTCAACGTTTTTACTTTTTCTTCTGGCTTTCCATTTCATAATTTTCCGGTTGTAATTTTCTTCAAAATAAAAATAGAGGCATGGGGCCATGTTCAATATTTTATAAAACTGCAGCTAATTAAATTATTTCTTCGAAAAAAAAATTCTACTAAACCCCTTAATTAACTGACAGTCAGCTATAATTTTCGGAAAAAAATACTTTTTACTTTATACGTATAAAAACTTACGTATTTTTACTTATATTTGTTTTAAATACGTAGTTTATGAAAAGAGTTATCGTAGTAGGAAATGGAATGGTAGGCTATAAATTTTGTGAAAAGTTGGTAACTAAACCTCAGAGGGAAGAGTATAAGGTCATCGTATTTGGGGAAGAACCAAGCCCGGCTTATGACCGCGTACACCTAAGCGAATATTTTTCGGGGAAGTCGGCAGAAGAGTTACTATTAGCCCCGAAAAACTGGTATAGTGACAACAATATTGAGCTACGTACTTCAGAAATGATTTCAGGAATAGATCCTGAGAATAAAAAGGTCACTACGTATAAAAATGAAGATTTTGAATATGATTACCTTGTCCTTGCAACAGGTTCTTCAGCATTTATTCCTCCTATTGAAGGGTCCCATATTCCGGGGGTGTTCGTGTACAGGACAACTGAAGATCTGGATGCGATCAGAACCTTTGCCTCCAAATTAAAACCGGAAGGAAAAAATAAAGCAGCTGTTTTGGGCGGCGGACTTCTAGGTTTGGAAGCAGCCAATGCCGCGAAGGAACTGGGAATGAAAACCAGTGTGGTGGAATTCGCACCCCGGTTAATGCCAAAGCAACTGGATGAGCCGGCAAGCAAAATGCTTCAGTCAAAAATTGAAGACCTTGGAATCCATATTCTTACCAACAAGGCCACGATAGAAATAACAGGAAAAAATGCCATTGAAAAAATGGAATTTTCAGATGGAACACACCTCGAAACCAATATGCTTATCATTTCGGCGGGAATAAGGCCTCGGGATGAAGTTGCCGGAAACTCAGGTATCGAGGTCGGAAAAAGAGGTGGAATCAAGGTAAATAACAAAATGCAGACATCTGCAAAAGACGTGTACGCTATTGGGGAAGCCGCACTTTACAATGACGGAATTTACGGCCTCGTCGCACCCGGGTACAATATGGCCGAAGTGGCAGTGGAGCAGATCACCGGCGGCACAAAAACAATGGCCGACCATATTGATATGTCCACTAAACTTAAACTTATTGGTACAGATGTGGCCAGCTTTGGTGATCCTTTCATAGAAAATGAAGAAGTAACTGCCATTAATTATGAAAACAAGCAAAAAGGCATTTACAAAAGGATCAATGTCACCAAAGACGGAAAGAAACTTTTGGGAGGGATCCTTATAGGCGATGCTTCAGATTATAATAACCTGTTCCAGATTTATATCAACGGTATGAAACTTCCGGAGCACCCTGAAGACCTTATCCTTGGATTCCGGGAAGAAGGCGAATCGGCTATGGGCTCGGTACTGGACCTTCCCAATACTGCACAAATCTGTTCCTGCGAAAGTGTTTCTAAAGGTCAGATCTGTAATTCTATTAGCAGCGGGGAATGTTCTTCCATGGAAGATATTGTAAAGCTAACAAAAGCTTCTACAGGCTGCGGAGGTTGTAAACCAATGATCACAGACCTTCTCAACGAGTCCCTGAAATCTATGGGCAAAGAAATAAAAACCAACCTTTGCGAACATTTTGAATTCAGCCGGCAGGAACTTTATGACCTCATCAAAATAAACAAGGTAAGGAATTTTGACGAAGCTCTGAATTTGTTTGGGAAAGGACATGGTTGCGAATTATGCAAGCCCCTGCTCGCTTCCATTTTTGCCAGTCTGAATATGGAAACTGCCAACCAACAAGTGACCATTCAGGATAGCAATGACCGGTTCCTGGCCAATATTCAACGTAACGGAACTTATTCGGTAGTGCCGAGGGTTCCCGGGGGTGAGATCACTCCGGATAAGCTGATGGTAATAGGCCACGTAGCCAAAAAATATGATCTCTACACCAAAATTACCGGAGGACAACGTATCGACCTTTTTGGTGCAGAACTGCATCAACTCCCCCACATTTGGAGGGAACTTATCGAAGGAGGCTTTGAGAGCGGACATGCCTACGGAAAATCTCTGCGGACCGTAAAAAGCTGCGTCGGATCTTCTTGGTGCCGCTACGGAATGCATGAAAGTGTGGGATTTGCTATTAAAATCGAGGAAAGATATAAAGGCCTGCGCTCCCCCCATAAATTAAAAGGCGGGGTTTCCGGATGCATTCGTGAATGTGCCGAAGCCCGTGGAAAAGATTTCGGATTAATTGCCGTAGAAGGTGGATGGAACCTGTATGTTTGCGGAAATGGTGGCGCCACGCCAAGACACGGAATCCTCTTAGCTGAACAACTGGATGATGAAACCTGTATCAAATACCTCGACCGCTTCCTCATGTACTACATACGTACTGCCGCTCCTTTAACCCGTACCGCTCCATGGCTGGACAAGCTGGACGGCGGAATCGAATACCTGAAAAAGGTGGTTATAGAAGACTCTCTTGGCATTGCCGAAGAACTTGAACAAGACATGCAGGATCTGGTAAATAAATACGAATGTGAATGGAAGCAAGCTATTGAAGACCCTGAAATGATGAAGCGGTTTAAGCATTTCGTCAATTCACATGACAGTGACGACAATATGGCTTTTGTCCCTATGAGAGAGCAAAAAA
The DNA here is from genome assembly GCF_014651535.1 of Salinimicrobium marinum. Classification (GTDB taxonomy): domain Bacteria; phylum Bacteroidota; class Bacteroidia; order Flavobacteriales; family Flavobacteriaceae; genus Salinimicrobium; species Salinimicrobium marinum. The sequence goes on along the minus strand of NZ_BMXB01000001.1, from coordinate 782,251 downwards.
TGCCAAAACCCTGGGTAAAATAAAATTAAAAGAATCAGCCATGCAAGACCTTCTAAGTCAGTATCACTCGGTAGAACCACAAAAGGTAAAAACCTGGATCAAAGTAGGAGCCACCTCAGAATTTCCTGAGAATGGCGGGGCCTGTATAAAATACAAAACCAGGCAAATTGCAGTTTTCAATTTTAAGCGGGATTCGCAATGGTACGCCTGTCAGAATCTTTGTCCCCACAAACTTGAAATGGTTTTGTCCCGTGGCATGACCGGAGATTCAAAAGGAATCCCCAAGGTTGCCTGCCCATTGCACAAAAAAACATTTTCACTCAAGGATGGTAGCAATCTCAACGGTGAAGATTACAAAATTGCGGTATATCCTGTAAAAATTGAAAACGAAATTGTCTATATTGGCTTTACAGACTAGTAAACCATCTTTATGAGCAAGTTCGAAAAAGCCGTTAGAATTATAGATCAACATAATGCTGAAGACCCAAATAAAGAAGTTTATCAGGGAAAAGAATATCCCAAGGAGCTTTTATACGCAGAGCGAATGTCTGAAAAGCTTCTGGATTTTGAGCCCGAAGCATCAGATGAGCTTCAAATAGCAGCCCGGGCACAGCACATTTGCAGGTGGAAATATCCTCGCAGTAATTACCCCATGGACAGGCCGGGTTATTTAAGATGGCGTGAAGAATTGAAGAAAATACATGCAGATCTTACCGCAGATATTCTGAAAGAAGTAGGTTATGATGAAGATTTTATTCAACGAGTCTCTTTTTTGATACGGAAGAAATTGATCAAGAAGAATGAGGAGTCCCAGACCATTGAAGATGTGGTTTGCCTGGTGTTCCTTCAGTACTACTTTGAAGATTTTGCTGCCAAACATGAGGACGAAAAAGTGATTGATATCGTAAAGAAAACCTGGGCCAAAATGTCTGCTGAAGGACATGAAGCTGCCCTGCGACTTCCGCTTTCTTCAGAAAGTCTCAGGCTGATAAAAGCAGCCCTTGCTTAAAAAATGACAGAAACAGATACTTCCTTAGACCAACGTACATTTAAAAAACTAAGACGGTTATACATCATAGCCTTGACTGCCGTGGCCTTTTCGGTATTTATAAGTCAGGTGTTGATAGGCAAATTCCTTGAAGAACAAGAAGCAGATTCCCGGCTGGTCAACATGTCCGGAAGGCAACGGATGTTAAGTCAGAAGCTCACCAAAGAAAGCCTGCTCCTTGCCGGGACAGAAAATCCCGAAGCAAGACAGCAGATCAAGAATGAGTTTTCTGAAACCCTGCAGCTCTGGACTACTTCTCACCAGCAACTAATAAGGGGAAGCGATAGTTTGGGACTTCCCGAAAAACACCATGAGGAAATAGCGGAAATGTTCAACGAACTCACCCCCTATTACAACAGCATAGTCGCAGCTTCGGAAGCTATTATTGAAAAAGTGGAATCAGATCTGACAATCCCGGCAGAAGAATTAGCTGCTGAAATGGAAACGATTAGACAGAATGAATCAGATTTTTTACTGATCATGGATACCATCGTTGATCAATATGACAGCCAGGCGTATGAAAAGGTTACCCGACTACAGAACCTGGAAGTTTTCCTTACTATCTTCACCTTATTAATCATTCTCGGAGAATTTATGATCATCTTTTTACCCACGGCAAAAGCCGTTAAAAAGAATATGCGGCAACTTATGGAAGCTGAAAGCAATGCCGTGGAAATGGCCCATAATGCAGACGAACTAGCGGCAGCCAAAGAAAAATCTGTTCGCAAGCTCCGTGCGCTTGGAGATGCTATGGACGAGATATTGCTTTTTGCCCGTATCGCACAGGACGGAACCATTCTGCACATGGGAGAAAAATTCTCGAGGCTTTTTAAAGTTAGGCAATTCAACATGGAACCAAAATTTTCCGAAGTACTTTCCATTCATGAGAACGAGCAGCTGGCGATAGAGCGTATACTTTCAGAACACAGAAAATCTGGCTGGCAGGGAGAGATCAAAGCTACCACCCGTGATAAAAAGCATATTTGGCTGGAAATGGCTATTGTGCCATTCCGTTCGGGGGAAGATAAAAACGAGCTTATCATAATTTGTGTAGACATCACCAAAAACAAGGAAGCTCAAATCAAGATCGAACAACTTACTAAGAATAGCTTTGAAGAAAAAATGCGGCAGCAGAACATCATTTCCAGAAAAATTATAGAGAACCAGGAAAATGAGCAAAACCGGATCGCAAAAGATATCCATGACGGAATTGGCCAAATGCTTACCGGACTCAAATATACCTTGGAAAGTCTCGATCTGGACGATCCTAAAAATGCAGAAATGAAGATAGACAGGTTAAAAAGCCTGACTTCAGATATTTTGCAGGGCGTACGCACCGCCACCTTCAATCTTACTCCTCCAGAACTCACCGACTACGGAATTGTACCTGCATTGCAGAAGCTTACACAGGAACTGTCCAACCTAACCGGGAAAGAAATCATTTTCTTTAATAAAACCGATTTCAACAGCCGCCTCGACACACTCATCGAAATAAACCTCTACAGGATTACACAGGAAGCAATCAATAATGCCATAAAATATGCCGGTTCCACACATATCATCGTCACGATGACCCACAGCAAAGATCTTTTGAGCATTAGCATAGATGATAACGGAAGAGGCTTCGATCCCTATGAAATAAAAAAGGATAAAAGCGGAAAAGGCGGAATGGGAATGACTTTTATGAAGGAACGAATCAAATATATTAACGGAAGATTGTTTATTAATTCCTCTCCAAATGAGGGAACTAAAGTGACCATGAATATTCCCCTAATAGAATCTTAGGTAGTTATACTTAAAAATGAGTAATTTAGTACGTATAAATTAAGCAGATGGAGCCCATAAAAGTAATTTTAGCAGATGATCATATCCTGGTTCGTGACGGCATAAAGTACCTGATCGAAAACGAAAAGAATATTGTAGTAATCGATGAAGCTTCCGACGGAAAAGAGGCTTTGGATGTTATTGACAGGAACAAACCAGATCTGCTCATTGTAGATATTCGTATGCCGGAGATGACGGGAATCGAAGTGGTTCGGCAATTAAAAAAGGATCATCCCGAAGTAAAAACCCTGGTCTTATCGATGCATCATTCGCGGGAGTATGTGATCCAGTCTATCCAGGCAGGCGCTGACGGATACCTGCTGAAGGGTTCCAGTAAAGAAGAATTTGTAAAAGCCGTACGCACCATTGCGGCGGGCGGAAAATATTTTACCGGTGATATTTCTGAAATTCTTATCAGCAATTTCGTAGATGGAGATCCAAAAGTCCGGCTGCAGGAAGAATCTTCAGTAGAGGCATTGGATATGCTTACCAAAAGAGAAAAACAAATCCTGGAACTAATCCTGGAGGGAAAGAACAACAAAGAAATAGGCGAACACCTTGACATCAGCAAAAGAACAGCCGAAGTCCACCGCTTCAATCTCATGAAGAAACTAAAAGTAAAAAATCAGGTGGAACTCACTCATAAGTTGAGGGAACTGAATTTGATTTAAAGCTGCTTTCTGTGATTAGTTTTCTGTTTGGCCACCGATACACGCACCTGGACTATGAATTTTAAAAAAATTCATCCCGTAGGGATCAAGCATTGTAAAAAAAGAAGTGCTGTGAAATTACACTTCCCGTAGGGAAAGAAAATTTGAGTCCCAAAATATCAGAAATCTAGTCTCCAGAGGTTTACTTGTAATTATTCTCCAAACTTTCCATAGTTATTTTCTGAAAATGAGAATATTTCATCCCGAAATTCTATTTTTCATATAAGTTCAGTGACACTTAGTTTTTTAAGTATTTATACTTATTTTCATATACTTAAAACTAAGTATTATGTATGAAGTAATCTCCAAAAAAGCAACCTCCCTGAATCTTAGTAATTTTAAAAGTCTGCCCATAAGGACTTTCTGGCTATCCTCCATTGCATTTTTTATCTGTTTTTTCTCATGGTTCGGGATCGTCCCTTTCATGCCCGATGTTGTGAGAGATCTTGGCCTTACCCCCGGACAGAATTGGAATTCGATAATCCTGGCAGTCTCAGGAACCGTGTTTGCACGCCTTCTTATTGGAAAACTATGTGATAAATATGGCCCCCGGCTATGTTATACCTGGCTTCTCATGTTGGGGGCCATACCCACCATTCTCTGTGGACTGGTAGAGACTCCGCTACAGTTTTTAATCTGTAGGTTTCTAATGGGCTTTATCGGAGCTTCTTTCGTGATCACCCAGGTTCACACCTCCCTCATGTTCGCACCCAATGTTGTGGGTACCGCAAATGCTACCTCGGCAGGATGGGGAAACATGGGAGGTGGTGCCAACAGGCTGGGAATGCCTTTGATAGCTGCTGCCATTGTAGGTTTTGGAGTTGCTGAGACCGAAGCCTGGAGGTATTCCATGATCTTTGCAGGGCTTGTTTGCTTTAGCATGGGCATCATATATTTCTTTTTTACCAGGGACACGCCTGAAGGAAACTTCAAAGAATTGAAGGAAAGTGGAAAACGTATCCCCAGCACGAAAAAAGACAAAGCCGGATTTCTAGATGCTGTAAAGGATTACAGGGTTTGGATTCTGTTTATTGTCTACGGCGTTTGCTTCGGAATAGAACTTACGGTTTATGGAACCATGGATTCTTACCTTGAAAACACGTTTAACATCGAAAGGATTACCGCCGGAAACATTGTCCTTACATTTGCCCTTATGAACCTCTTTGCCCGTACTTTGGGTGGTTTCTTTGGAGATAAATCGGGCGAAAAAGGCGGATTAAAAGGAAGGGTTTTGTTCCTCACATTTATTCTAATTACCGAAGGAGTCATTCTTTCCCTCTTTGCCTCCAGCGCAAACCTTGTTATAGGAATTATGTTCCTGATAGCGTTTAGTCTGGCAGTGCAAATGGCCGAAGGCGCAACCTTCGCAGTAGTCCCGTTTATCAACCGGAAAGCCATCGGCTCCATTTCAGGCATTGTAGGTGCAGGTGGAAACGTAGGTGCTTTCCTTGCTGCTCTCCTCTTAAAGTACAAAGCAGTCGCGGCCGAAGAAGCTGCCATAGCAGCGAATAGCAGATTAGGCGAAGAAGCCATTTTAGCAGCACGACAGGCCGCAGCCTCTTCGGCAGTGGGAAGTGGTTATCTCCTTATAGGATTTATAATAATAACCGCAGGAGTGGTAAGCCTGGCTATAAGGTTCTCTGCTGAAGACGAAAAAGTAGCGGCAGTCGAGTTACAAAAGGCGTGAAATGCGCTGAGAAAACTACAATTAATCAGCCTTATTTTAAGAAAAACTAAAATCTCATGCCTGATTTTTTCTAAATTATAACCACCTGAAGATGAAGTATTTTTTATCTTTTGAAGCCTAAATTTTTTAATGAAAAGAAAGCACAAATGCTTAAAAATGAGATCAAAACCACCTGTTCATATTGTGGCGTAGGATGCGGCATGATTGTGAAGAAAGATGCCGACAACAAGATCTCCCTAAAGGGAGATGAAAACCATCCCGTCAATGCAGGAATGTTATGTTCTAAAGGCATGAATCTAAACTATGTAGCCAACGACACATCAGACAGGATCCTGTATCCGGAGATGCGTTGGAGCAAATCCCATCCCCGCGAAAGAGTAAGCTGGGATGAAGGTTTAGACAGGGCAGCTCGTGTATTCAAATCTATTATTGCAAAACATGGTCCGGACAGTGTGGGTTTTTATGTTTCCGGACAATGTCTTACCGAAGAATATTATATTGCCAATAAGCTTACCAAAGGTTTTCTCGGTACCAATAATATAGATACCAATTCCCGGCTTTGTATGAGTTCTGCAGTGGTTGCTTATAAAAAGACTTTTGGCGAGGACAGCGTCCCGATCTCTTATGAAGACATCGACCTTGCCGACTGTTTCCTGATCGCCGGGGCCAATCCCGCATGGTGCCATCCCATACTTTTCCAGAGACTAGAAAAACGGAAACAACAGAATCCGGAGGTTAAAGTTATTGTTGTAGATCCCCGGAAAACCGATTCTGCTGCTTTTGCAGACCTGCACCTTCAAATCATTCCGGGAACAGATATCATTCTCTATAATGCAATAGGAAGACGGCTTTTGGAACGTGGTCTCATTGATAAAAATTTCATCAAAAATAATACACAGGATTTTCAGAAATATAAAGATCAGGTGCAATTAACGTCCTTGAAACAAGCTTCTAAATTATGCGGAATTCCTGTCGAAGAAATTAAAGAAGCTGCGGAAATTGTAGGATGTTCAGAAGGATTCATTAGTATGTGGGCCATGGGCTTAAACCAAAGCTCTGTTGGTACCGACAAGAATTTTGCACTTCTGAACCTTTCTCTGATCACCGGCCAGGTGGGAAAACCCGGTTCAGGCCCCTTTTCCCTTACCGGACAACCCAATGCGATGGGTGGCAGGGAAGTCGGCGGAATGGCAAATTTACTGGCGGTACATAAAGATCTCAACGATGAAAAGCACCGACAGGAAGTAGCCGATTTTTGGGGTGTAAAAGAAATTTCAGGAAAACCCGGATATACGGCAACCGAAATGTTTGATGCGGTAGAAGAAGGCAAGCTGAAAGCAATCTGGATCGTTTGTACGAATCCGTTAGTGAGTATGCCAAACGCCCGGAAAATTGAGAAGGCACTGAAAAAAGCAAAATTTGTAGTCGTTCAGGAAATATCCCATAAATCGGATACGCTGGAATATGCAGACCTTGTTCTTCCGGCGGCCGGCTGGCTAGAAAAGGAAGGCACCATGACCAATTCAGAAAGACGGATTTCTTACCTCTCTAAAGGCCTTACCCCTCCCGGCGAAGCAAGAGCCGATGTGGAGATCCTTTGTGATTTTGCAAGAAGAATGGGCTTCCGCGGATTTAACTACGGCAGTACCGAAGAAATTTATCAGGAGTATTGCAGGATGACCAAAGGAACCAATATCGATATCTCTTACCTCAACTACGACAGGCTCAAAAATGAAGGATCATTTCAGTGGCCGGTTCCCGAATACCGTCACCAGGGAACACCACGGCTTTTTGAAGATCATATTTTTTATACGCCTTCCAAAAAAGCGATCTTTAATATTCCTGCAGGCATCGAAAACACCTCAACGCCCCCCGATAAAAAATTTCCGCTTATCCTCACCACAGGAAGGATAAGGGATCAATGGCATACCATGACCAAAACCGGCAAAGTTGCCCGTTTAAAAACCCACTATTCAAATCCTGTCCTGGAAATAAATCCTATAGACGCCTACATCAATTTCATTAAAGAAGGAGATGTGGTGGATGTGGAAAGTGCCAATGGTAACGTAAGACTAAGAGCAAAATTAACCAAGGATATACGAGAACGTGTGGTATTTATGCCCATGCATTGGGGAAAACAACTGCAAAGTGATTTGAACAGGGCAAACAACCTTACTTACACCCTTGTAGATCCACAATCAAAAGAACCGGATTTTAAATACACGACGGTTTCCATAGCTAAGCATAAAAAACCAAAGGAGAAGATCATCGTAGTAGGTGCCGGAGCAGCGGCATTCAGGTTTATACAGAATTACCGGGAACATGAAACCGAGGATGATATTCATGTTTTTTCCGAAGAAGTCAATACGTTTTATAACAGGGTGCTCCTGCCCGAATATGTAACGGAAGAGCTTACCTGGGAACAACTTCAGAATGTGAAAGAATGGGAACTGGAAAAACTTCATATAAACCTGCATGTCTCCACTTCTGTTACAAAAATTGACCGTAAAAATAAGACCCTCACAGATCATTTCGGAAATACGCACTCCTATGATAAACTGGTGCTGGCAACCGGAAGCAGGGCGTTTGTACCCAAAGATGCGCAGCTGGATTTGCCCGGCCGTTTTACCATGCGGAGCAAAACCGATGCGGATGAGTTTAAAAGCTATCTTGACGCCACCAAACTCCCTGCAGAAGATCAACACGTGGTTATTATTGGCGGTGGACTCCTAGGACTGGAACTTGCCGCCGCCCTTCAACAGAACAACATCAAAGTCACTATAGTACAACGTGCATCACGGCTCATGGAAAGGCAGCTGGATGATATTTCAAGTAAATTACTGGCTAAAGATGTACAGGAGCGGGGAATTCATATTTATTTTGACAACGAAGTGAGTACTGTTTTTGACGATGAAGAAAATCCCGGTGAACTCTCCATTACCTTAAAAAGTGGAAAAATAATCACTGCCCACGCCATTGCCTATGCAATCGGAACACAACCCAATATTGAATTTGCAAAAGAAGCCGGGCTTGCCTGCGGAAGGGGAATTAAAGTGAACCAGCACCTGCAGACTTCAGACCCTCAAATTTTTGCTATCGGAGAGATTGCTGAATTCCGGAACCAGCTATTCGGAATTACTTCTGCTGCCGAGGAACAGGCGGGAATTCTGGCGAATTTCCTTGCCGGCGACGTGAGCAGCGTGTATAAAGGATCTGTTTTGATGAACATTCTTAAATTCCGGGATCTTGACCTGTGCAGTATTGGAGACATCAATGTTCCTGCAAACGATGACAGCTACGAAGAAATAATCTTTACCGATGTAAGCAAACGCTACTACAAAAAATGCATCGTAAAGGATGATCTTTTGATAGGAGCCATATTGATGGGCGACAAAAGTGAATTTCCCGAGTTCAAAACCATGATCGAGAGCAAGATCGAACTTTCTGATAAGCGGAATACCCTCCTTCGAAGTTCTTCACAAAAAGAACCTGTTTCAGGAACACTGGTGTGTTCCTGCAGTCAGGTAGGCGTAGGAAACCTGAAAAAAGCGATCAACAGCGGATGTGAAAATTTTAACAGTTTATGTAAAGAAACGGGAGCAGGACTTGGCTGCGGAAGTTGTAAAACCGAAGTGCGGGAGATTCTGAAATCTACCAGGCAAAAAGAATTGGTGTAGCCTCAAAAAAAAATAAGATGAAAAAAGATTTTTCAAGGATCATAATTAAAGGAGGAGTTTTATCTCCTGCAGAACTAAAACTAATAGCCGAATTGGCTGAAGAATCCGGCTCTTCCAGCATTTCCTTGGGATCACGGCAAGACATCCTGCTTGTGAATGGTGTTCAAAATGAAACCTTTCAAAGATCGGAAAAGTTTCGGCTGATTCCTTCCGAAGAAACCGGGTCAGATAATATTGTTTGCTCCTATGTTTCAGCAGATATTTTGCCGGCAACTCCGTGGCTCACCGGAGACAGGTACTTGTATGTGCTGGAACAGTTCCGGAAGCAGCCAAATTTAAAAGTAAATATTACAGATCCCAGGCAACGGCTTGTTCCGCTCTTTACTGGTCACCTGAATTTTATTGCTTCAGAAGATGAAGATTACTGGTATCTGTACGTGCGGCTTCACGACTGGAAAACAGCCCAGATCTATCCTGCCCTCATCTATAGCTGGGATATAGCAAAGGTGGCTTTTGAAATTGAAGAAATCCTGCAGGAAGAGCCGGAATCAGTAGAAATGCTCTTCGATCTCCTCAATGATGCCATTGATACCAACAGCCGGACAATTAACAAAGCTCTTGAAATACCTTTTCACCCCTTCCCATATTATGAGGGCATGAACAGGATTGGGATGGATAAATACTGGCTGGGACTTTACTGGCGAAACAACAAATATGACACTGATTTCCTAAAGGCCATGTGCAACCTGTGTGCGGACTGCAGGATTGGGAAGATTTCCATCACTCCATGGAAATCAATTATAATAAAAGGTATCCCTGTGGAATATAAAATGGAATGGGAAAAGTTCCTCGGAAAAAGAGGGATTAACGTGAGGCATTCCATGCTAGAATTGAACTGGCATTTACCAGTTAATAATGAAGATGCCCTTGAACTGAAGAAATATCTGGTAACCAATTTTGACCAGAATGACATCAGTACCTACGGCCTCACTTTCGGAATAAGCGATCACACCCGGAAAACGGGATATTTCACAGCTATTGTTATCGAGAAGAACGAAGCACCAAAAGAGCTGGAAAACCTGCAAATAAGAGACACCTATAACCTTGTGTACGCAAAGAATTTCGATCCCAATACACGGGAATATATCGTGCATGTACAGGAGGTAGATAGGGTTGAATTGCCGGGATTGTTAATGGAACTTAGTAAGATGTATTTTGATCAATTAGGCAACAAACAGGAGGAACCGGATCCTGTTGCGCCCGAAAAAAAAGTATTGGAAATAGAAGTACACCAATGTTCTGAATGCCTCACGATCTATGATCCGGCTTTTGGGGATATTCAGCAGGGAATCGATCCCGGAGTTAGTTTTGAAGAGTTGCCGGAGGATTATGAATGTTCACTGTGTGAAAATCCTAAATCATATTTTGAAAAAAAGATTCATATCAAGCAGGTGAATTAAAAAAAGATTTTAAACAGTAGATTCTTTTACTCCCAGGTTCTGGTAAATGAATTCATCTTCAGGATTCAAAAAATTAATTTTCGGAAGACGTTCCGAATACCCCTTCACCACCTCGCCAAGAACAATGATGGCTGGCGAAGAGATCTTACTCTCATAAACGATTTCTTCAATGGTTTCTACACTGCCTGTTTCTACATGTTGGTCTTCCAGTGTACCATTCTGAATAATGGCTACAGGAAGTTCGGGTTTTCCGGCTTTTTTATAGATGTCCACTATTTCTGAAAGTTTTGCCATTCCCATTAATATAACCACAGTAGCTGAAGATTGCGCTGCCAGGGCCACATCTTTGGAAATTTTATGATTAGAAGTCGTCCCGGTGATCACCCAAAAACTTTCTGAAACTTTACGCTCCGTCACCGGAATTCCCGCCATGGCAGGAACTGCAGTTGCCGAAGTTATTCCGGGAATGAATTCGGTAACAATTCCCCTGGCTTCAGCATAATCTTTTTCTTCCTTCCCTCTTCCGAAGACAAAAGGATCTCCTCCCTTTAACCGCACCACATGGCCGTATTCCCGGGCATACTTCACAATAAGCTCATTGATTTGATCCTGAGCACAAGAATGACAGCCTTTACGCTTACCTACGAAAAGTTTGTAAGCATTGGGAGCGTGATTCAAAATTACCGGATTTACAAGAGCATCATAAAGAACAACATCTGCTGCTTCAAGTGCTTTCACAGCTTTTATGGTTAGCAAATCGGGACCCCCAGGCCCTGCTCCTACTAAGGTGAGTTTCGGATGTATCTTTTTTCGTGCTTTCATCTCAACGATAGTTTCAAAAATTCTCCGTAGTTATGGATTTTCCAGCAGTTGAGATGCAAGATATAAAAAAAAACTAAGTATTTATACTTAATAATAATACTTAGAAAAAATTCTGAAATAAAAAAGAGGCTGTTAAAAATGCACTTTTTTCGTCTACCTGTCCCGAAGCTTCGGGAGTATCAGGTTCTATAAAATTCGGAATGACGTTTTTTAAATGCTTTTAAAACAGCCCCTTTGAGGTTGTAACCTGTTTAGCCTAAGATTTCAACCAGCTATATCTTAGTTCTATTTGTTCACTATCGGCATTGGGAACTTCACTGAGTTTCATTCCTGTAGCAGTGGGTTCAACAACTTCAGATTCTAAAGTAATTTCTTCACCTTCTCTCATTACTGTCGCAGTAATTTCTTCACCTTCTTTCCAGTTCTGGGAAGCAGTAATGAGATCATAGACATTTTGAGCATTATATTTCTGACCATTGATGCTTTTAATCACATCTCCGGTTTCAAGACCAAGTTGGGTATGGAAAGAGTTTAATTCAGCATCATCTCTTATCAGGATACTTCCCTGCTCATTAAGGGTGATATAAGGAGTTGCCTGATCTTTGATAAAGTACCCTACAGAAACCTCTCCTTTTCTCATTTCCAATCCTGTCTTCTGAAAAAATTCGTTATATGGGATTGGAGTTTCACCGGTAACATATTTATCGAAAAATTCTTGGATTTCGGGATACGTTAGTTCAACAATATCTGAAATTAACTGGTCATCCTGGAATGGCCTGTCCTTACCATATTTTTCGGTCAATTTCTTCATAAGATCCAGAAGTCCCATGTTTCCATTGCTTAATTCCCTTAGCCTGATGTCTAAAGCCATTCCAATTAAAGCACCTTTTTGGTACACATTGTAATAACTGTCTTTGTATTCATCTTCAAGGATATTGGCACTCATTACCGTAAAAGGCACGGTATCATCGAATCTTTGGGATACTTTGATCTTATCGTGCATACGCTCATAAAATTCCTGATTATCGATCAAATCCTGATTTACCTGAAAAAGATTTGCAAAGTATTCGGTTACACCTTCATACAACCAAAGATGCTGAGACATTTTAGGATCATTAAAATCAAAGAAATGAACTTCTTCAGAATGAATACTTAGCGGAGTAATAATGTGGAAAAACTCGTGAGAAATGATATCTGTAAGACTTTGTTCCAAATCTGATTGTTCCATAGTTTCAGGCATCACCACAACTGTTGAAGTATGGTGTTCTAAAGCGCCAAAATTTCCGGCATCGTCTTGTCCCGGAGTAGCGGATAAATACAGCAGGATTGCATATTTGCTGGTTTGGTCTATCTCTCCAAGAAAGTCCTTTTGTGCACGGACCATTCTCTCAACAGCAGGTTTTAATTCCTGTGCAGAAAATTTATTATTGGGGGAATAAACATTCAATAAAACTTCCATTCCCTGCACATCAAAGCTCACGGTATCCGGCTCAGCATACATGATAGGATTATCGGTTACCTCAAAATATCTGTCCAGGTTGTAGATATCTGTTTTAAAACTGCCATCTTCCGCAGTATGGGTAGTAGCTACATTAAGGGCACTTCCCGCAATAAGATCTGAAGGTCTTTTTATCTCCAGCCTGTACTCTTCTTCGGTCATGTTTTCAAAGTAGCCTACAAAGCCGTGAAGGTTCAGTAAAAAGTTTTCACCTTCCAGGATATTAGTTCCGGCCATGGAATAAATTCCGCCTTCTCCCTGCACGTCAAAAGTGTCATTTACCCAATAAGTTACTTTATCCAGGTTTCCGGCATTTGAAATGCTCCAACTATTATCACTCAGCTTTACAACTTCCAGTTCATTCCCATCATAATCGTAAGCTTTAATATCTTCAGCATATTTTCCATAATCTGAAACCGAATACGTTCCGGGAACGGTTTTCGGAATATAAAAAATAGTTTGTTCTGTAGTGAACCTCTCGGGATCGACGGTGACCTGCACCTTATCATCCTGAACATTTACCAGATCAAGAGAAGCGATGACAGGTTGGTCTTCAAAATTTGTTTGAGTTGTTTTACACCCATAAATGGCAAAAGAAAGTGCCATTGCATATAATAGTTTCTTCATGTTTCAAATAGTTTACTATTAGACAGTTTTTTGCTGGTAAAGTTACAGTTTAAGAGGCTCAATTCCAGTAAATCCAACTAAAACAACCTATACTTCCGAAAAAACATGGGTATATGTCACAGAAAATGAAAAAATTAACTCTTCTTTCCGGTTTCCAAAAGTATTTGCAAAATTTTATTTTCCTCTTAAGAAAGCTATTGTTCTAAAAACTGTATTATGATAACGTTATTATCGTTAAACCAATTAAATGAAAAATAAAGAAAAAGAAATACATGTTTCATGGCTGAAAAATCTTCTACAGAATTTCCAGGAAACCACCAAAAAAGGAAAAGAGACAAATAGCAACGAAGAAAGAGCACGGGCAATTTCTGAAATTGAAGAAATCACCGGCAAGCTGGAAACCTACATTCGGAATAATGAAGATCTTCTGGAAGTCATCACTGGATCCAGTATTGAACTGGCAAGGGAAGTGAACTGGAATGATGTGGTACGTCCCACACATTTTGAAGAAGATCTTCAGGAAATGCTATCGACTTTAAAGGAAAAATGATCTGCCAACACCTGAAACATCAGAATATATCTCCGAAACAATTAACCTCTAATTTATTCCGAAGTACTCGTTCCAGTGGTTTCCACCACCATTTGCTTTTGAAGATTCCGCACTCGATGTATGTCTTTTTTGAGGAAAATCGCAATGACCAAAGCTATGGCGATTAAGCCTGTAAACACGTAAAACACCGGAATGTAGCTTCCGGTAGCATCATAAATCAGGGAAACCACTGTGGGTCCAATCAATCCTCCCAGGGACCATGTAGTGAGAAGATACCCATGAATAGCCCCCAGTTCTTTTGTTCCGAAAAGATCTGCAATAAACGCCGGAAGGTTTGAAAATCCGCCGCCATAACAACTTACTACCAGAAAAATCAGTACCTGAAAGATAATTGCACTCGAAATGTTGGGCAATGTGAGAAAAGCAATTAGCTGTATCACAAAGAAAATGATGAACACAACCGGACGGGAAAGATAATCTGACGCCGCTGCCCAACCAATTCTACCCGCACCGTTAAAGATGCCCATAAGGCCAACCATGATGGCCGCACCTGCAGCTGTAAGTCCGCCGATGGTTTGTGCCATTGGTGAAGCAACCGATATCATCATAATTCCGGCGCTGGTATTGATCAACATAATCGACCACAACATCCAGAAATGCTTTGTACGCACAGCTTTCCCCGCATTTACGGAAGACAGATCTTTTATTTTCTTTTCGAAATTATTAGATTCAGTTTCTTTCATACTTTTGGGTAGCCATCCTTTTGGAGGAGGTGCAATATATAATGCTCCAAGAATCATAAGCACAAAATAACTGGTCCCCAGAATGTAAAAAGTGGTAGTAATACCAATAGATTCCATAAGGCTTGCAGCAACCGGAGCGGTAATAAGTGCCCCTGTACCAAAGCCAAGAACCGCCATTCCCGTCGCTAATCCGCGACGATCTGGAAACCATTTAACGAGCGTAGAAACAGGGGCAATGTATCCAATTCCCAATCCTATTCCGCTTAAGAGTCCGTAAGAAAGTATAAATAAGGTGAGGGAATCAATGGCGACTGCAAACCCCGATCCCGCCTGACCTAACCCAAACAGGACTGCAGCTAACATAGCTGATTTTTTCGGTCCGCTTCTTTCGACAAATCTTCCGAAAACAGCAGCCGAAGCGCCTCCAAGAGTCATCATTACTGTGAAGGCTATAGTAACAGATGAAACAGACCAACCTAATGCATCCACCAAAGGGTTGGTATATACACTATAGGCATATGCGGCACCAATGGAAAGGTGAATACAAATTGCAGATAATGCTATAAGCCATCTATTTTTTTCGTTTTTCATATAAGCTTCTTCTTTTTAATTTATACTCCTTCGATATCGACAATAAATGACTGCTCAATGGCATAATAAAACATTTTCAAAATATGTTAATTTTATCCTTATTTATTGTTCGATTCGAATTTACCTGCCGGTAAGATAGACTTTCCTCTATTATTTTGAAAAACATATCAAAAACAATTGGGTTTTAGAGAAATAAATCTGAATTGGTAGTCTGATTATTTAGGATAATAAAATTTAATAAATAGAAAGACATGGGAGATACAAAAGCATAAAAAAATCCGCAACCACTTGTTATCAGTGTATTGCGGATCTATTTTGTGACCTCGACAGGATTCAAACCTGTAACCTTCTGAGCCGTAATCAGATGCGCTATTCAGTTGCGCCACGAGGCCTTTTTGCGGGTGCAAATATATGTTTTATTCTAAAAAAGAAAAAACAATTTCAGGTAAAAAAACGAGATTTTAAATGTCTATGTCCGGGGAATAATAAAAACCACTTATTCAATAAAAAATCTAAATTGTCAGAGACCAAACTGTGCATCATAAGTTGTACAGGTTTATTATTTTCCTATTTTTACTACTTATCAAGTATTCCATGTAAAAACCTAATTTTATTCCAGATAATATTGAGCAAAATTCCAAAATTTAACAAATTACCAAATAAAGCAGATCTCGATCAGCTACAAAAACCTCTTTTTTCAAGACTGGATAAAGATATACCGGCGAGTATAGTTGTTTTTCTCGTCGCTTTGCCTTTATGCCTGGGAATCGCCTTAGCAAGCGGAGCCCCTTTGCTTTCAGGGCTTATTTCAGGAATCATAGGAGGAATCGTGATTGGAAGTATCAGCGGTTCTGCTGTAAGTGTCAGTGGTCCTGCAGCAAGTTTAACTGCAGTGGTTTTGGCTGCTATTGGTTCTTTGGGCAATTTCGAAGTTTTCCTCATGGCTGTGGTTTTGGGCGGGATTTTTCAGTTTCTCCTCGGTATTTTCAAAGCCGGATTTATTGCAGATTATATGCCTTCGAATATTATCAAAGGCCTCCTTGCCGCAATTGGTATCATTCTTATTATCGCTCAGGTGCCTTATGCGCTGGGGATTGCTCCGGGAGTAGAAAATTATTACGACCCCTCTCTTCCCGGAGGAGAACAGTTTACCTCTTTTTTCACTGCCTTCCTTAATTCGGTTACTGCTGGTTCGGTTGTTATTTCAGTAATTTCTTTAGCGATACTTATTTTTTGGGATAAAACTCCTCTTAAAAATTTTCAGCTATTACCACCGGCCCTGATAGTGGTCCTTTTGGGGGTTTTCCTAAACTTATTTTTCGAACATGTCGTTCCTTTTTTGCACCTGAATACAGCACAACTGGTAAATATTCCTGCTATTGATCATTTTTCAACATTGTTTACTTATCCGGATTTTTCATCTATAACCAATCCGCAGGTATGGGGAGTTGCCATTACTATTACCCTTATTGCTTCTATCGCCAGTTTGCTGGCACTGGAAGCAGCAGATGAACTGGATCCTCATAAAAGAAAAAGTCCGCCAAACAGGGAACTGGTAGCTCAGGGAATTGGTAATACCCTTGCGGGATTAATAGGAGGCATTCCTATTACCACAGTTATTGTGAGAAGTTCAGTAAACATCAAAACAGGTGCAGAAACTAAATTATCTGCTATTCTACATGGCTTTCTTCTTTTAGCGAGTGTCCTCTTCTTAAGCAGCATTTTGAACCTTATTCCACTTTCCAGCCTGGCAGCCATTCTACTCGTGATAGGATATAATCTTGCTTCCTGGGATGTGATTAAAACAATGTATAAAAAAGGATGGAACCAATTTATTCCTTTTATCGTCACCATCGTGGCAATTATTGCTACAGATCTCCTTATCGGAATATTCATTGGCACCCTAATAAGTATTTTCTTCATATTGAAAAGCAACTACCACAACGCCTTTTTCATCGAAAATACCCGAATTTTCAAAGGTGAAACCATTCGGTTGGAACTGGCTAATGAAGTTTCTTTTTTTAATAAAGCCAGTATAAAAAATACACTTTGGAATGTACCTGAAGGTTCGAATGTCATTATAGATGCTACTTTTTCAAGTTTCATAGACCAGGATGTACTGGACATTTTTGATGATTTTAAAGAAACTTATGCTAAGGAACATAACATCAACCTCAGCATCATTGGAGTTAAAGAAAACTATGAGGTAGGAAAGGAACTCAATTTTGTAAAAGAAGATATTCAACAATCCAAAAAACAGTCTACACCCGCAGAAATTCTTGATTATTTCAAGGAAGGAAACGAGCGTTACACCGCCGGAAAACTAATATCCAGAAGGCTTCGGAACAAAGAACTGATGGATTTTATCAATGCTCCCCCGTTAGCAGCCGTGGTAAATTGCATTGATATGAGGGAGCCCCTGAATGTTTTGATGAACACGGGAATAGGTGATATCATTCCAATTCGTACCGCCGGAAATCTTGCCGGTAAGGATGTATTAACAAGTCTTGAAATTGCCTGTAAAGAGCAGGGAGCAAGATTTATTCTGTTCATGGGTAATTCAGATAATAAAATTTATATCGAAGCTTTGAAAAACTTCGGAAAAGGACAAGCTACCTACATAAGTCCGCTGATAGCCGATGCTGTAAAAGCACTGAAGATCTCTACGGAAGAGGTCGCCAGGCGCGATCTCAATGAAATAGCAGATGAGATTACCAAATGGAACCTGGGTAGATCAATGGAACTTGTAATTACCGAAAGTGAATACTTCAGAAAAAAAATAGAAGAAGGATCAAAGGGAATGGCTTCTGCTTTCTTTAACCGTTCCACCGGAAAAATCGAATTTTCAAAACTTTACAGCCCCTCAGAAAATGCTTTAGGATAAAGCGGATTTTCTAAATCTCACTCACTGCCTGATTGCTTAAATGAATTACTTCGGTACTATTTTATCCCCACTTAATTACACTGGATCTTTTTCTGATCATTGTCTTACAAAACAAGAAAGTCCGCAGTTTTTACTACAGACTTTCATCCTTTATCTTCGTTGTAAAGCGGAAATTAACTTTTCCTACCTGCTTTAGGCACACTATTCTCAAATGATTTCTGCACTTAAATCGGCACTCAATAACTTACTGCAGCGTGGCTCCAAATCTTTATATGTTCCGGTTTTTACCGCACATTTTCCTTTGTAGTGCACCAGCAAAGAACACTGCTCTGCCTGCTCGGGCGTGTGTTCACATACCGCGATTAACGTATTAATCACATGATCAAAAGTATTGTAATCATCATTGTACAGAATGATCTCGTGCAGATTACTCTCTTTTGTCTCTACCTGTACTTCCTCTAAAACTTTTTCCTTCGTGCTCATATTCCTTCCTTTTTCAATAGCATTCTAAATATAACAAAAATCCCTTAAAAAATTATTTTTTCAGGAAGCGCACTGCTACCCAGTCTTCCCTTTCCAGAAACACGCTATACTTTAAACCTTGTTTTTCACATTCTTCCCTGATTACCGGAATATCTGCTTCATAAAATCCGCTGAGATAAAGTTCCCCTCCAGATTCCAGGCATTTGCTGTACGTTCCAATATCTTCCAAAAGAATGTTTCGGTTTATATTTGCTATGATAATGTCATATTTTTTATCCACCAATAATTCTGCCGTTCCTTCATAAACAGAAATGTTATTGCAATTATTGCGTTCCACATTTTCCAGGGTATTCAGGTAACACCAATTATCAATATCGATGGCATCTAAAGAGGTCGCCCCTCTTTTCTCGGCCAGGATCGCCAGGACTCCGGTTCCGCAGCCCATATCCAGCACTCTTTTACCTTCAAAGTCGTACTTCAGCAGAAATTGGATCATCATATGCGTGGTAGCATGATGTCCAGTTCCAAATGACATTTTTGGCTCAATAATAATGTTGTATTTAACATCTACTTCGGGATGAAAAGGAGCTCTCACACTGCAAATATCATCTACCAGAATAGGATGAAAATTCTTTTCCCACTCTTCATTCCAGTTTACCTGCTTAATCTCCTTTGAGCTATAGGAGATCTCAAACTCATCCGACTGCAGGATATGAATACCGGCGAAAGCTTCTTCATCAAACTCCTCTACAGGAATATATGCGGTGATCCCATCTTCATTCTCAATAAAGCTTTCAAAACCCGCCAACCCAAGTTCTGCAATTAAAATTTCAGAAGCAGGTTGCACGGGTTCAATAGTAAAAATAAATTCCAGATAATCCATTAATTTCTTTTAGAATGAGTGAACAATTGCAAGGAAATCTTCAGCTTTTAGACTGGCTCCGCCAATAAGTCCGCCGTCAACATCTTCCTTGGCAAAGATCTCTTTTGCATTTGCAGGTTTAACACTTCCTCCATAAAGGATAGATACTTCTTCGGCTATTTCGCTTCCGAATTTTTCTGAAACTGTTTTTCTAATGAAAGCATGCATTTCCTGAGCCTGCTCTGGAGAAGCTGTTTCTCCTGTTCCAATGGCCCAGACTGGTTCGTAAGCGATAACTACATTTTTCCAGTCTTCTTTGGAGATATTAAAAAGCCCTTTAGACAACTGCTCTTCTACCACATTAAAATGATTGTCACTTTTACGCTGGTCCAGTTCTTCCCCTACACAAAATATTACCTGCAGGTCATTTTTTAATGCTGAAGTCACTTTTTTAGCAAGCAGCTCATCGGTTTCCTTAAAAATAGCCCGACGTTCACTGTGACCTAAAATTACATATTTCACCCCTACACTTGTAAGCATTTTAGCCGAAACTTCCCCCGTAAAGGCACCATTTTCACTTTCATGCATATTTTGAGCCGCAACCTTAACAGGAGTGCCGGCCAAAGATTGAAAAACATGATATAAATTGGTAAAAGAAGGTGCAACAATAACTTCTGCCTGCGGCTCCTGTTCCAAATGTTGTTTTAGTTGTGCAAGCAATTCTTCGGTTTCTGAAAGGTCATTGTTCATTTTCCAGTTTCCTGCAACTATATTCTTTCTCATGTGGGTGGATTTTAAACTTTTAAGCAAATTTTCTTCTGAAAAATCTGCCTGTACAGTTTTTGGTTGATAATTATTTTCATCCCTTCTTGAGGGATCTCTACAAATATATTGATAAGTAAGGAAAAATACCCTTTTCTGAAAGGGAAACCGGTTGAGAAATCCTGAAAATTAGAAAAATTTTCGGTTTACAACTCGAGCTTTTCGGCATCGTTCCAATGATGTTTTTGAACTATGGTTCCCCGATGTAGTTTCACGATTCCGGGGTTACTCCTAATGATGGTTTTTAAAGCTGTTTCATCACTAAAGTAGATTTCAAAGTCTAAATCATACTCCTCCTTCACCGCTTCCTTCAGCTCTTCTCCGGAAGCGGAAAGTCCAATCACCCTGTATCCTTCAGCTTTTGCTGCTTCGGCTACTGCACTCATTTTTTCCAGTCCGGGGGCTTCACTCCTGCCCAGGCTGTACATTACGATCATGAGCAACTTCTCTTCCTGAAGCATTTCCGAAGTAAAATTTTCTCCGCCTTTCTCTATAGAAAAATCATGGATGGGTGGTTCATATCCTTTCTGAACAAGTTCTGTGTCAACCCCTATAAATTCACCTTCCACCTGCGGGTAGGAACCCAGAGTGGTCACCACTTTTTCTTCTCCGTTTACCTTAAATTTCCAGTTATAATCATACACTGCCTCGGGAGCTCCTTCGGGAATAGTCATCTTTTCAGCAATATTATTACCGACTTTATACGCCCTGAAATCGATCAACGGCAGGTGCATCAACACATAGTAAGCAAATGTAAAACAAAGCATGAAAGACAGGAAAACAATCCATCGGTGCGAAGGCTTTGCCAACATTGGAGTGATCAATTTCCTGTTAAAAAAAAGGATCAATATGAAAACAAATAAGATCACATCTTTATAAAAGGACTGCCAGGGCGTAAGCGGAATGGCATCACCGAAACAGCCGCAATCTGTGACTTTATTAAAATAAGCAGAATAAAAAGTAAGAAACGTAAAGAAAACGATCATTAGTAGTAGTGCCCAGGTCGTAAACTTTGGCAGGTAACCAATGAGCAGCATGATTCCCAGCACCAGTTCAAAAATCACCAGTAAAATGGCGATGACCAGTGCAAAAGGTGCCAAAAACTCCAGGTTTAACACACTGGGACTAAAATATTCCTCCAGTTTGAAGGCAAAGCCAATTGGATCGTTCAGTTTTACAAATCCCGAAAAAATGAAAAGAATTCCGACGATGATCCTGGATATACCTACAACTAACTTCATTTTTCTTTTTTAACGGGTTCTTTATTTTGCTTTAGCCTCTTCTAAATGGATGAGCGCAAAAACAGCATAATTAATCATGTCCTGATAATTTGCGTCAATACCTTCACTTACCAGCGTTTTCCCTTTATTATTTTCTATTGTTTTGATGCGCAATAATTTCTGAAGTATAAGATCGGTCAGTGAACTTACCCGCATATCCCTCCAGGCTTCCCCATAATCGTGGTTCTTGTTCTCCATCAATTGTTTGGTCTCCTGAATTACCGAATCGTATAGTGCAGTCACTTCTTCAGTAGAAAGATCGGGTTGATCTGCAACCCCTTTTTCCAGCTGAATGAGCGCCATCACAGAATAATTGATGATCCCAATAAATTCTGGTGCTTCTCCCTCATCTACTTTTCTCACCTCATTCTCCTGAAGTCCTCTAATTCGCTGTGCCTTGATAAAAATTTGATCGGTGAGGGATGGGAGCCTCAAGATCCTCCAGGCACAGCCATAATCCTTCATTTTATTAATAAACAAGCTGCGGCATTCATCTACCACCGCATCATATTGTTTAGAAGTATCCTTCATAGAAACGGGTAATTTGCGTAAATTTCGCTGAAATAATTCGAATTGTCAAAGTTAATTTTTCCATCGTAAAAATCCCCTTTTTTAAATGACTATCAACTGCAAAGGCACTTTAATTGATTTTTCGACCCCTAAAGTAATGGGAATTGTAAATCTTACGCCCGACTCCTTTTATGACGGCGGACGTAATTCTTCGGAAAAAGACTACCTGCAACATGCAGAGAAAATGTTGAAGGAAGGTGCCGATTTTATAGATGTAGGGGCGTATAGCAGCAGGCCCGGCGCAGTAGATATTTCGGAAGAGGAAGAATTAATGCGATTGATTCCGGTGGTGCAATTGCTGCTGAAGGAATTTCCGGAGGTATTTCTTTCAATAGACACCTTCAGAAGTGAAGTCGCACGACAGGCAGTGGAAAATGGGGCTGCCCTTATCAATGATATTTCCGGAGGAAGTCTGGATTCAGAAATGCTGAAAACAGTAGCCGAACTACAGGTGCCGTACATCCTGATGCACATGCGCGGAAATCCTAAGAACATGAAAGACCTTAACCAGTACGATGACCTCATAAAAGACCTGCTGTTCTACTTTTCAGAAAAAATTTCTGAAGCCCGAGACCTGGGAATTAATGACCTCATTATTGACCCCGGCTTCGGATTTTCAAAGAATATTGCTCAGAATTTCGAATTGTTGTCCAAACTCGAACTTTTTAAAAGCCTAAACCTCCCTCTGCTCTCCGGGATTTCCAGAAAATCGCTTATTTACAAAACCTTTCATACCACTCCAGATGAAGCTTTGAATGGCACTACTGTACTCAATACCATTTCCCTGCTTAAAGGAGCACATATCCTTCGGGTGCACGATGTAAAAGAAGCTGTGGAATGTGTGAAATTAACGAGCCTTGTTAGGAACTAAACTTATATTTTTTACATTTACCAAAAAGCGACTACTTTGGATTTCTTAGACCTCCGTATCCTCGACATTGTTGACATTCTCCTTATCGCAGCCTTACTTTATTATTTATACAAGCTGGTAAAAGGGACTGTTGCGGTCAATATCTTTATCGGGATCACCATTATTTACCTGGTAGGAAAGCTTACGCAATTCCTGCAAATGGAAATGTTAAGCAGTGTGCTTGGAGAATTTATTGGAGTGGGAATGTTTGCGTTGATCGTGGTGTTTCAGCAGGAAATAAGAAAATTCCTGCTAATGATAGGCTCCACAAATTTTGCTCGAAGAAGAAAATTTCTTCAGACGCTGAAGCTTATTAAAGACGACCTGGAAACGCCAAATGATATCGAATCTATCGTTAGCGCCTGTGAAAACATGGGCCGCACCAATACCGGAGCTTTAATTGTGGTTCAAAGAAATACCAGCCTCGACTTTGTAAAAAATACAGGAGACAAGATGAAAATTCTTGTCAACCAGCCTATTCTAGAATCGGTTTTTTATAAAAACAGTATCCTGCATGATGGTGCCATCATAATTGAAGACAATTTTATTACTGCTACCCGGGTTGTTCTTCCCGTTTCTAATGACCGCACGATTCCCTTACGTTTCGGATTACGACACCGCGCTGCCGTTGGAATTACCGAAAAAACCGACGCACTTGCGCTGGTAGTCAGCGAAGAAACCGGACAAATTTCTTATATAAAAGATGGGGAATTCGTGATGTATGACGGGAGGGATGAGTTGATCAATAAACTAAAGGCAGATTTGGTGTAACCTTAGATTGCTTCTTCCTCCATGAATTGTACTTCGTACAAATTTTTATAGTATCCGTTTTCCTTCTTAAGTAATTCCTGATGCGTACCTGTTTCCACAATTTTCCCTGCATCCATGACCAGGATCTTATCTGCTTTTTTTATAGTCGCCAGCCTGTGAGCGATGACAATAGAAGTTCGCCCTTTGGTGATCTTATCCGTTGCATCCTGAATGAGCTGTTCGCTATAGGAATCTACCGATGATGTGGCTTCATCAAGTACCAGAATACTTGGATTACTTACGTAAGCCCTTAAAAACGCGATCAACTGCCGCTGCCCTGAAGAAAGCATTACTCCCCGTTCCTTTACATTATAATCATAACCTCCCGGAAGAGTATCAATAAATGTATGCACTCCAATTTCCTTTGCAGCTCTTACCACCTCTTCTTTTGAAATTTCAGGATGGTTTAAAGTAATATTATTTTTAATGGTGTCTGCGAATAAAAATACATCCTGCAGTACAATGGCGATTTGAGATCGCAACGATTTTAGCGTGATATCCTTCACATCAATTCCGTCTACCAGAATCCTTCCGCTCTGGATTTCATAAGAGCGGTTTAAAAGATTGATCACCGTAGATTTCCCAGCACCGGTAGCTCCAACAATGGCAACTGTTTCTCCAACATTGGCTTTAAAAGAGATCCCTTTAAGCACCTCTTCTCCTTCAACATAGCCAAACTTCACATCTTCAAAAGTAATTTCCCCGTTTAGATGATCAATTTCTATAGTTCCTTCATCGGGAATGCTTGCGCTGGTATCCAGAATTCCAAACACCCTGTTTGCAGCTACCATTCCCATTTGCAGCGTATTGAATTTATCGGCAATTTGCCTTAACGGCCGGAACAACATCTGACTCAGCTCTATAAAAGCCACAATTACCCCCAGGGTTATAGCCTCGCTACCTCCCATCACACGCAATCCTCCATACCACACGATAAGTCCGATGGTGATTGAAGTAGACATTTCAGCAATAGGAAAGAAAATGGAGTTATACCATACCGTCTTGATCCAGCCTTTGCGGTGTTTATCATTGATATCCTTAAATTTCTGATATTCGGTTTCTTCCCGTGTGAAAAGCTGTACGATCTTCATTCCGGTGATTCGCTCCTGGACAAAGGTGTTAAGGTTTGCAACTTCTGTTCTTACCACCTCAAAAGCCGCTTTCATTTTCTTCTGAAAAATTCGGGTGGCATATAATATGAACGGAAGCACCAGTAACACCAGAAGTGTTAACCGCCAGCTTTGATAAAACATAAAAGCAAGGACCGTGATCATTTTCAGCAAATCACTAATGATCATAAACAGCCCCTGGCTGAAAATACTCGAGATGGTTTCAATATCACTAACTGCCCTGGTCACCAGCCTACCAACTGCCGACTTATCAAAATACTTCATCTTGAACTGAAGCATGTGTTCGAAAAGATCAACCCTAAGGTCCCTTACCACATCCTGTCCCAGCAGATTGGCAAAATAAATAAAACAAAACTGAAAAATCACCTCCAGAATAAGTACTCCGGCCATTAGTGCAATATAGAATACCAATTCCTCTCCATCTTGTGGAACTATAGAATTATCTATAGTAACCTGCAGTAAATAAGGTCGTAAAACAGCAAAGAACGATAAAAGAATAGCAGCAATCCCTACAAAATAAAACGTCCATTTATAGGTCTGGGTATATTCAAGCAGACGCCTGAATAATTTGAAATCAAAAGCATTTCCCGTAGATGCAGCCATTAAATAAAAATCGTATTTGGGTATTCTACTTTAGTTAAATATAATCCTTTAGCCGGTACAGACGCTCCCGCCTCGCTCCTGCTCTCGCTTAAAATTATTTCATGTACTTTCTCCACTTTCATCTTTCCCAATCCCACTCCAAGCAATGTACCTACAACAGCCCTTACCATATTCCGAAGGAATCTGTCTGCTTTGATATGGAAAACGAGTCGGTCATTTTCCCTCTGCCAGTAAGCGTGCTCTATTTTACAGTTATACGTTCTCACATCTGTTCGTGAACGTGAAAAACTTTTAAAATTCTGATACTCAAGAAGAATCTCAGCAGCCTTATTCATGGCATCCACATCCAGTTCCCTTTTCACAAGATGAGCAGCATCAAACGCAAAAGGATCTTTTTTCTGAACAATATGATATTCATAAGACCGGCCTACAGCATCAAACCTAGCATGAGCCTCCGGTGTTACTTTATGCAAGCCATTTATAGCAATATCCTGCGGAAGGAGCGAGTTCAACTTAAAAAAAAAATCCTCACTTAATTCTTCCTCCACATCAAAATGTGCAAAAAGCTGTTTTGCGTGTACTCCCGCATCTGTTCTTCCCGCTCCCAAAATTTCTACAGATCGTTGCATGAGGGTAAAAAGAGCATTTTCAATTACTTCCTGAACAGAGACAGCATTTGGTTGCCGCTGCCACCCATGATATGCTTTTCCCTGGTATGCAAGCTCCAAAAAATATCTCAAGCTTAATGATTATTTTTACATTTGAAGCAACAAAGATAAGCCATTAAAGCCAACTGCAAATGGCATTGCTGTTATAGATTTATATATTGACATAAAATTAACTGATGAAGAAAATCCTGTTGCTCAGCGACACCCATAGCCATATTGATGAAAGAATCCTCTCTTACGTTAAACAAGCCGATGAAGTGTGGCATGCGGGAGATATTGGTATTACATCTGTGACAGATGAAATCCAAAAGCTAAAACCTTTAAAAGCGGTCTATGGAAATATTGACGGAGCCGAGATTAGAAAAGAATTTCCGTTGCACCAGAGATTCATGTGCGAAGACGTAGATGTCTGGATCACCCACATTGGTGGTTACCCCGGAAAATATTCTCCGGCGATTCGGGAAGAGATCAGGCAGAACCCTCCAAAGATCTTCATTAGCGGACACTCCCATATTTTAAAGGTGATGAACGACCAAAAGCTCGGCACCCTTCACATGAATCCCGGGGCCGCAGGAAAACACGGCTTCCATCAGGTACGCACGATGTTACGCTTCAAGATCGATGGCAGTAAAATTGAAGATTTGGAAGTTGTTGAGTTAGGGAAAAGGTGATGGAGCGATGGAACGCAACTTTTCCAAAGTTTGAAACTTTGGAAAAGTTAAATTTATCCTCTAAAAATTTCTCTCCACAGGAAAGGTGACTGCAGACTAGGCGGAAAGAATCAGGATTCCACTAAAATCTGGACAGGGATAATCGGTATAACACGAACATTGCTATCAGTGCCAGATTAAATATAAAAATGATTCTCAAATTTCAAGTCTCACATTTAAAATCTGTTAATCGGGTAGGAAGGTAAGGATTATTTCCCTACCTGTCCTCCCAGTCGAGTAGCGCAGAGGAACTTCCCCTCTACGCTCTCTCAGAACCGTGCGTAAAAGTCTCCCTTTACACGGCTCTTATTATCCAACCTATGGTCTTATTCCTAATTGCCAATGTGTAAGTTTGGTTGCACATTTGCAACTTCCCTCAACCACTCACTCGCCTTAATTTTGCGGCCACGCAGCTTTTTATATTTCTGCCTTGCCCACTTTTTCAGAATAATATTTAAATATCCCAACACTGTCGACATTTCTGATTTGTAGAAAGATCCAAAGTAATTTATCCAACCTTTGAGCACAGGATTGATTTCCTGTGCCAATCTTGAAAGGCTACTTCCACTCCTACTTGGCAGTTTCCATCCTCTTATCCTACTCCTGATAGCTTTCTTAGCTTTGTCGCTAACTGCAGGTAAAAATCCCGTGAAGTATTTTCCCCGTCTATTCCTTGATTTCCTTCTTCTAAACGTGAAGCCTAGAAAGTCAAATGACGTGTGCATATACTGTTCACGACGGTCTTCATCTTTGCAATAAACGATCACGGTTTTCTCTGGATGCATCTCGAGACCACATGCCTTAAGTCGCTACTTTAGAGCCTCTTTCAGCTGCATTGCTTGTTGTTCACTAGCACAGTGTATAACACAATCATCAGCGTAACGTTCGAATTGACATGAAGGAAATTTGATCCGTAGCCATTCGTCCATGCAGTAATGCAAAAACAAATTTGCCAATAAGGGACTGATAACAGCTCCTTGAGATGTTCCTTTGCTTCTTGCCACTAAGTGCCGTCAGCTTGTTGTAACGATACTGAGAGCCATCGTTCTATGTACAATAGTATCCATTTACAACTAGTATGTTTATACTTCCGAATAATATCGTCTGCACGTCCGTGAGACCTCCCCGGGTAAGAGCAATAACTTTCCTCCCATATACCTGCCGCTTTTACCCCAAGGGTTCCGGACAGTGTTGGACTTTGCTTTGTATTGCAAGCTCATCCAACCCTCATAGGCCTTGTATGCAGTTTCTGTTCGTCAGGCCGGGAATTTGTCTTAGGCTTCCTTCAGATTCCACCTCGCGATGGACACCCTTGCCCTTGACTAACACTTCCCACTGTCAAGCATGTCGGGACTTTCACCCTACAGTTATTGCCCATGCCGGGCGCACAACAAAAAAACCCGAAACTTTCGTTTCGGGTTCTTACGCACTAATACTACTAAGATGAAAGGTTTATCGCAACCGGTCCACAGATTTTACAAGATCCTCATCCTTTTTGATAGCCTTATTGGCCAGCACTAAAAAAACGATAGAAATAATTGGAATCAGCATCCCAATACCTTTCTCTGAGATGCTACTCTCTCCAGGTACCATTAGGGACCAATAGACAAATAATCCTAGTAAAATAAAGTTTAATAAGATATTGAGTCGCCCCAGCACAAACTGAAGCTTTCGGTTTTTAAATAAAAATATAGTCACCAAAGAAATCAAAGCTGAAATAAGAAAAAGGATAAAGACCATATTATCATCCTGTGCATACACTGCTTCCCCCTGGGAATTTTCCCACAAATGAAAAACAAAAATCAATCCGCCGCTTGATAAGGCTGCTAAAAATAGATAAACTGTCTGTATTCGTTGTAACATACTTTGTTCAATGGAGGCACAAAAATAACAGATTCTTTTGAAAATACATATTTAAAATAAAAAATAAAGTCGTATAATTGCAGTATCATTTCGTAACCATTTCAACACAGGTTACTTAAGACTCCAATTTTTTTTCGATTCTTCCTCGAGAAGGTTAAATAAACCAAACACAAATTTTATTCAAAAACATTCATGTTTGAAATTTCAGAATTAAAAGCTAAAAAGCTGCCTGAGCTGCAGGAAATAGCCAAAACATTAAACGTTCCAAAATACCGTACGCAAAAGAAGCTGGATTTGGTATATCAGATTCTCGATTATCAGGCTTCCAATCCAAAAAAAGTACAGGAAGTTTTAACCGATGATGATAAGCAGGAAGACAAAAAACCTGCAAAGAAACAACGCAAACCTCGGGTGAAGAAAGAAAGCGAAGGTAAGACACCTCCAAATTCGGACACTACAAAGGAGCCGGAAAAGAAGGAAGGTACTCAGGAGCAAAAGCCTTCAGGTAAAGATGAGTCTTCCCAACCGAAAAGAAATCCTAAGCAGGATTCCAATAAACCTCAGGAAACTTCAGGAAAACCTAAGGAACGTAACAATCCCAAAGATAAAGATCAGTCTTCTTCAGGAAGAAAAGACGACAAAAGAAATCAAAGGGATACCAGAAAAGACAGCAGTCGACAAAAAGACAATCAGAATTCCGGAAACAGGGATTCAAATCAGAAGAACTCCGGAAATCGCAGCGATAACGGAAACAGGGATTCCGGGAACAGAGATTCAGGAAACAGGGACAGCGGAAACCGCGACAACCGTAACCGATACAAAGAACCCGATTATGAATTTGATGCGATCATAGAAAGCGAAGGTGTTCTTGACATCATGCAGGATGGCTACGGATTCTTAAGATCTTCAGATTATATGTATTTATCATCACCTGATGATATTTATGTTTCTCAGTCACAAATCAGGTTGTTCGGATTAAAAACAGGAGATACTGTTTTAGGCCAGGTACGACCACCTAAAGAAGGAGAAAAATATTTCCCTCTTATCAAGATCAACAAAATCAACGGACTTGCACCTCAGGTAGTAAGAGATCGTGTTTCTTTTGAGCACCTTACTCCTCTATTCCCACAGGAAAAGTTCAATATAGCCGAAAGACAGAGTACCATTTCCACAAGGATCATGGATATGTTCTCCCCTATTGGAAAAGGACAACGTGGTATGATCGTTTCCCAGCCAAAAACAGGGAAAACAATGCTTCTTAAGGATATCGCAAATGCCATTGCAGCAAACCATCCGGAAGTTTATCAAATTATCTTATTAATTGATGAACGTCCTGAAGAGGTTACAGATATG
The DNA here is from genome assembly GCF_014651535.1 of Salinimicrobium marinum. Taxonomy (GTDB): domain Bacteria; phylum Bacteroidota; class Bacteroidia; order Flavobacteriales; family Flavobacteriaceae; genus Salinimicrobium; species Salinimicrobium marinum. The sequence goes on along the minus strand of NZ_BMXB01000001.1, from coordinate 752,066 downwards.
CAGCGGAATGTTAAAGGAGAAGTTGTTGCTTCCACCTTTGACAAAGAAGCTCATGAGCATGTACGTGTTGCGAATATTGTTTTGGAAAAAGCAAAAAGAATGGTGGAATGTGGCCATGATGTAGTGATCCTTCTGGATTCCATCACAAGATTGGCGCGTGCCTATAACACGGTACAACCTGCCAGCGGAAAAGTATTGAGTGGTGGTGTGGATGCAAATGCCCTTCACAAACCAAAACGTTTCTTTGGTGCTGCAAGAAATATCGAAAACGGAGGTTCCCTTTCAATAATCGCAACTGCACTTACTGAAACAGGATCTAAGATGGACGAAGTTATTTTTGAAGAATTTAAAGGTACAGGAAACATGGAGCTTCAGTTGGACAGAAAGATTGCCAACAGACGTATCTTCCCTGCCATTGACCTTACTTCTTCCAGCACGCGTAGAGATGATATCTTACTGGATGAAAATACGTTACAACGCATGTGGGTACTTCGTAAATATCTTGCAGATATGAATCCTGTGGAAGCAATGGAATTCATCAATGATCGTATTAAACAAACAAGGAACAATGAAGAGTTTTTAATCTCCATGAACGGATAACAAAGACTTTTTCTTTTGATACCAAAACCGGACAGAAATGTTCGGTTTTTTTTATTTCCCTCCACCCAAGGTGTGCCTGCAATACGGGATAGGCAAAACATTTAACGGTGCTCGCTCTGGACAGGCTTCTCACCCGGCAAGCTTTTTTGAGCACATGCCAAAAAAAATAAAAAAAAAGACCTCGCTTTTCAACGAAGTCTTTTGGTGAGCGGGAGACCGGGTTCGAACCGGCGACATTCAGCTTGGAAGGCTGACGCTCTACCAACTGAGCTACTCCCGCAATTACACCACAAATATAGAATTTAAGTTTTTATTCTTCCAAACAATTTTACAGCTTTTTTAGAAAATGATATCCTTTGATATCATAACCTTCATTCAAATAAAACTTGTGCGACCGGTAATTACTTACATAACTATTTAATTCTGAAGTCTCACAGCCTCTTTCCTCCGCATAGCTATAGATAAATTCAAATAACCTCTTACCTATACCTTTATTCCTGTGCTTTTCATCAATGTAGATATGATCTGGCTCGCAAGATCGACCTGCGTAATGCCTGGTCATAAACCATAGTCCGAACACCCCTACCAGTTCGCCGTTTAGAAAAATGCCGCGGCATTCATAATTTTGTCCAAACATTTCGGTAAATCTTTCTGTAAGTATTTCATTTGAAAATTGATTTCCCATAAGGGTTTGTATAAACGGAAGAATCAGCGGGATTTCTTCCTTTAAAATCTTGTTAAATGCCAGTTGCATATCCGGTTTTTCTGCAAAAATAGTCATATTTTTAACTAATTATATAAATCAGATTTAAAGCAGACCAATGAAAGATAAACCTAGTAAAACTCAGGATTTAATAGATAACACCTTATTAAAAGACAGAAAAGTATTCCTGTGGGGACAGGTAGACGAAAAAAGTGCACGGCACGTAATTGAAAGAATGCTTTACCTGGATTCTGAAAGCGACGAAGAGATTCAGTTTTATTTAAGCAGTCCCGGGGGCTATGTTACCTCTGGATTTGCAATATATGACACCATGCTTTCCCTGAATAGCCCCGTATCCACAATCTGTTCCGGACTTGCGGCCTCCATGGCTTCCATTTTACTTTCAGCCGGAGCTAAAGGCAGACGTTTCATTCAGCCTCATGCAAAAGTGATGATCCACCAGCCAAGTGGCGGTGCGCAGGGTCAGGCTTCCAATATTGAAATTCAGGCCGCAGAAATACTGAAGATAAAAGAACAAAGTGCAAGAATCCTTGCAGAAAACTGTGGACAGGATTACGAAAGAATCATCAAAGATTTCAACAGAGATTACTGGATGGATGCATCTGAATCTATTGAATATGGAATCGTAGACGAAATCAAAAAAGGAAACAAAAATGGATAAAAATATTCAGCAGAAAGAGCAGGACGGCAACGGAATGTTCTATATTGAAAAAGACGGTGATATTGTAGCGGAATTAACCTACAAAAAAATGGACAATGGAGTTATTACCCTTGACCATACCGAGACCGAACCCGAAATGGAAGGCAAAGGCCTGGCAAGCGCTTTGGTAAAACACAGTGTAGAATATGCCCGTAAAAATAATTTCAAGATCGATCCTTTATGCGCTTATGCTGCAAGACAGTTTGAACGTCATGAAGATTATCGGGATGTACAGGTAGAAGCTGAGTAAATACGGCTGAAATATCTCTGAAAAATTTAAACCGGCAGGAGAAGAGATCTCTTTTCCCCTTCCGGTTTTGTATTGTGCAGAAAAGAGAATTAAACCGAAAAAACTATTTTTCGCTCTTAATGAAAAATAATAAAAGTTGAAGATTTTTTCATTTAAGGCTCTTAAGAAGCTATTTTTCATACCGGAAAGCACATTCCCTGAAATCATCCAGTATCCAAATCAAAATTATCTTATGAAAAAGAAGATCAACAAATACACCTATTTGTCTGCTATTTTACTCCTGACTTTGGTCGTCGCCTCCTGTAATAACGGATCTGAAGGCAGTGAAAATGACGACAATTCCTTTTTTGGCAACTTGTTTGGAAATGGTGCCGGAGAGGATATTGAAATTTCCTCAGAAGAAATCTCCGGAAATCTGAAGAATATTGGGAATCAGTTATTGAACCAAAAAGAGCTTGAAAATTTTTACAACAGTCGGTCCAATCTGGCTGTATGGGGAGATGCCGAAATAAGGAGAGATTTCTACAGAGAATTAAAAAAATCTAATGAAGAGGGACTTCAGTTTCTGGATTATCACGGCAGTGAATTGGAAGATTTAATGGATGATCCCGGGGATCTTTCTGCAAAAGAAAAAGCCAGGATGGAACTACTTCTCACCGATGCCTTTTTTGAATATGCCTCACATTTATATTACGGAAAACTAGATCCCAAAAGCATGTATGAGATCTGGGGTGTAAAAAGAAAGCAGAAAGACCTTCAGAAACTACTGCAGGATGTTGCTGAAAACGGCAACATTGAAGATGCAATAACCGATCTTAAACCCAAACATCAGGTATATTCCGATCTTAAAAAGGCCTTAGGGGAATACGAAAAACTGAAGGAAGAAGATATCTCCATCCAAAAAATTCCGGAGGGGGAATTGATCAAACCGGGGGACGAAGATGAACGTATTGCTGCTATTACTGAACGTCTAAAGACATTAAACTTTCTTGATAAAGATTACACTTCAGAAGGAAATTTGTATGATGAAAGACTGCAGGATGCTGTCAACAATTTTCAGCATAGAAAAGGTCTTCAAACAGATGCTATTTTAGGGAATTCTACTATTCGGGAATTAAATATGAGTCCTGAAGACCGGTATTTCCAGATCCTGGCAAATCTCGAAAGATGGAGATGGTACCCTAGGGATCTTGGGGAACATTACATACTCATCAATATTCCCGCCTACGAATTGACCGTAGTAAAAGGTGGTGAAACGGTAAGGGAACATAAGGTGATTGCAGGAACAAAAGAGCGCCCTACTCCTATTTTTAGTGACTCCCTTCAATATATTGTCCTGAACCCCGAATGGAATATTCCCTCGACCATCAAAAATGAAGATGTGATTCCCGCAGCTTCAAAAAATCCAGATTACCTGAGCAGCCGTAACATGTCTGTACTATCAGCTGAAGGAGAAGCAATCAATCCATCATCTATTAACTGGTCCGGTGACGAGGTGCAGAGCTATCGGTTTGTACAGGAATCGGGACCCGCCAATCCATTGGGAAAGGTGAAAATTATTTATCCGAATGATTATGCGATTTATCTTCATGATACCCCTTCTAAAGATTTATTTGAGCAAAATGAAAGAGCAGCCAGTTCTGGTTGTGTAAGGGTTCAGGATGTACTTGATCTGGCAAATTATTTATTAGATGGCCAGGAAGACTGGAATATGGAAAAGATCAATGAAACAGTTGCATCTGGCGAGACCATACAGGTACCAATAAAAAGTCCCATCCGGGTTCACCATTTTTACTGGACCGCCTGGAGGGACAATGGGAATACTGTCTTTACTGAGGATGTTTATGAGCTAGACAAAGAAATTTATACTGCCCTTCAGAGAAATTAAACAGCCTGATTTACATATTTTGAATTTTTAGCGTATTCTTTATTTGGATGATAAATGAATAAAGCAGATTCGCCTTTGATCAATTCAATGACCTCTTTAGTTAAAGCCTGTGGTATTGCAGGACACCCAAGGCTTCTACCCAATCTCCCGGTTTTCTCAATAAAATCGGGGTTGGCATAAGCCGCACCATGCATTACAACATATCTATTTCGGGCATTACTATTGATTCCTTCTTCCATCCCGTCTATAAAAAGAGATAATCCGTTTTTACCGTAGTAAGTTTCCGCGGTAACATAAAAACCCAGGGAACTTTGAAAAGAATTAGATTTATTAGAAAATTTAGTAGCCATTTTTCCTCCGGTATTTCTTCCGTGAGCTACGTAAGTATGATACAACACCTCATTGGTAGTCATATCCAGAATCCACATTCTTTTTTTATCTGAAGACAGACTGAAATCCACTATGGTTAAAAGTTCATTCTTGATCTTTCCTTCATCCACTAATATAGCATAACCTGTTAACGCACTCTTAAAGGAAATAAGAGATGGCATGGATACATTATTGTCGGAAAAAGTCTTGTATAGAAGATTAATTTCTTCATCTGCGGTAAGAGCAATAGTAGTCTTTTCTGAAGTTACTTCATCTATAACTTCTTCTTTTTCAGAAAGATATGTAGTAGATCCTAAATTAGTTGTGAAAGCAAAAGAAGCGGTTACAAACGCAGTTAGCAATAGAAATTTGTTTAGCATAAAATGGTTTTTTAGTGTTGTGTTTTAAATATTTCAACAATGATACCATACCGGTTTTACAATAAAATAACTTGCTGTAAATTAAACTTTCAACATATACCAGCCAAATGATAACCCTGGAAAGGTATTTTTATTGTCTGCCGTACGTTAATTTTCAGAAATAAGAAAAAAAAATAAAAAATTCAATGGTTTTCGTTAGTATCTTCAGGGAAGCTTCCCTCTGTCCATCTATCAAAAAGTGATTTTGTTTCGTATCTTTACGAAAATATTTTTTTGATGAATAAGAAAGTAATTTTAATGATCCTGGACGGCTGGGGGATCTCTCAGGATGAAAAAACCTCCGCAATTGCACAAGCCAATACTCCTTATATAGATTCACTTATGATGAAATATCCCACCGCTCAATTGAGGACAGATGGGATGAATGTTGGGTTACCCGAAGGACAGATGGGAAACAGCGAAGTTGGTCACATGAATCTTGGCGCCGGGCGTATTGTATATCAGGATCTTGCTAAAATAAACCTTGCAGTCGAGAATAATACTTTAATTAAGGAACCTGTTTTAGAACAGGCCTTCAATTATGCCAAAACCAATAATAAACCCATACATTTCATGGGGCTACTAAGTGATGGAGGGGTTCATTCCCATATAGATCATTTAAAAGGTTTATTAACTGCAGCAGAAGAATTTGGAATTAAGGAAAAATACCTTCACGCTTTCACCGATGGTCGTGATGTTGATCCATTTTCGGGAAAAGGATTCATTGAAGAAATAGATGTTCATTTAAAGAAAACCAATGCAAAACTGGCTTCTGTCATTGGAAGATATTATGCCATGGATCGCGATAATCGATGGGAAAGGGTTCAGCAGGCTTACGACTTAATAGTTCGTGGAAAAGGTGAGAAAACTCAAAATGCTTCTGAGGCTATTCAGAAAAGTTATAACGAGGAAATCACCGATGAGTTTATCAAGCCTATAGTAATGACCGATGTCGCCGGAAATCCTGTAGCGACACTAAAAGAAGAGGAAGTAGTTATATTTTTTAATTTCCGTACAGATCGAGGTCGCCAGTTAACCCAGGCCCTTTCCCAAGAAGATTTTCCGGAATACGGAATGAAAAGTCTACCCTTGTACTACGTGACCATGACCATGTACAATAAAAATTTTAAGAACATCAGGGTGGTTTACAACAAAGAAAACATTGAAGCCACCCTGGGAGAAGTCCTGGAACATGAAGGCAAAACCCAGATTCGAATAGCCGAAACAGAAAAATATCCTCATGTTACTTTCTTCTTTTCGGGCGGAAGGGAAGCTCCTTTTAAAGGGGAAAAAAGGATTATGGCAGAATCTCCGAAAGTTGCTACTTACGATCTACAACCTGAAATGAGTGCATATGAACTTCGGGATAAAATCGTTCCGGAGATCAAAAGCAAATCTGCAGATTTCATCTGTCTCAACTTTGCCAATCCCGATATGGTGGGACACACCGGAGTATTCGAAGCGGCAGTAAAAGCTTGTGAAACGGTAGATGAATGTGCAAAAGGGGTAATTGATGCCGCTATTGAAAATGACTACTCTGTATTAGTAATTGCCGATCACGGTAACAGTGATATGATGATCAATCCAGACGGTAGTGCCAATACAGCTCACACTACAAACCCTGTTCCTTTTATTCTTGTAGATAAAGATGTAAAAAATATAAAAGACGGTAAGTTAGGAGACATTGCTCCGACTATTCTCAAACTAATGGGAATAGAAAAGCCCCACTTAATGACTCAAAACCCTCTTTTTTAATATGAAAGTATTATCTATTGCACTTTTTATTTCTGCAGCCCTTAGTTGCGGAAACGCCACGAATGAAAATAAAGCTAACGAACGTGAAACTGCTGCAGCAACCGAAAATATCGCAGAACAGGAGGCAGAGCAGGAAGAAATGCTCACCGGCGTGATATCCAAAAAAGACCTTCAACAGGCACCCTATAATAGCTGGTTTGAACCAACTTTCAATTCTTATGAACCTTCATCCGAAGTTCTGGAAGTTATTAAGAACAATATCAATGACTACGAAATTGAAATTTTTATGGGTACCTGGTGTGCCGATAGTCAAAGGGAAATTCCAAAGCTGTTTAAGATCTTGGAAGAATCAGATTACGACCTTGAAAAGCTGGAGATCGTGGCAGTAGACAGAAATAAAACCCTTCCTAAAAATGTTGAGCACACTGCAGAATTTCAAATGGTACCGACAATTATATTCTATAAAAATGAGGAGGAAGTGAATCGTTTTGTAGAATTTTCACAGGAATCGTTTGAAGAAGATATTGCCAAAATTGTTTCTGGAGAAGAATACACAAATCCTTACGCAGAATAATAAAGGATAAAATGAAGAACTTCTTTTTGGAAGTGCTTTAGCATAATCCTGTTATTCTTTTTATTTTTGTTTTATGTCAAGAATGCTCACCATAGCGGTTGATTTTGACGGTACCCTGGTAGAAAACAGGTATCCGGAAATTGGCAAGCCTATTATGTTTGCTTTTGAGACTTTAAAAAAATTACAGGAGGAAGGGCATTTATTAATTCTATGGACTTATAGAAGCGGAGAAAAACTTGAAGAAGCTGTAGACTTCTGCGAAAAAAAAGGAATTACTTTTTACGCCATTAATAAAAGTTATCCTGAAGAAGTCTACGAAGAAGCAATAAGCCGAAAAATACTTGCCGATCTTTTTATTGACGACCGCAATATTAACGGCCTGCCTCCGTGGGGCGAAATTTACCATACATTGACCACCGCAAAGCCTGAAGCCCCTAAGGTTATGAAGAAGAAAAAGGGGTTATTGAAATTTTTAAAAACGTAATATGATCATTCCAAAGTCCAGAGAAGAAATCGAACTCCTTCGGGAAAGTGCCCTTATTGTATCCAAAACCCTTGGAATCCTGGCGCCTGAAATAAAACCCGGAGTGACCACTCTTAAGCTTGATAAACTGGCGGAAGAATTTATAAGAGATCAGGGAGCTATACCCGGCTTTTTGGGAATGTATGATTTCCCCAACACTCTTTGCATGAGCCCTAATGCGCAGGTAGTGCATGGAATTCCCAATGACAAACCTTTACAGGAAGGAGATATCATCTCTATAGATTGTGGAGCAGTGAAAAACGGTTTTTATGGAGATCACGCCTATACTTTTGCCGTGGGAGAAATTGATCCTGAAACCCAAAAGCTTCTGAAGGTAACAAAGGAATCTCTTTATATAGGAATCAGGGAGTTTAAGCAAGGAAACCGAGTGGGAGATGTGGGATTTGCCATTCAGCAACACGCAGAAAAACATGGATTTGGAGTAGTAAGAGAACTGGTAGGTCACGGACTTGGAAAGAAAATGCATGAAGACCCCGAAATGCCCAACTACGGAAAAAGAGGAAGAGGGAAAAAATTTATTGAAGGGATGATCGTTGCCATTGAGCCAATGATAAATGCCGGCACCCAAAGGATTCACCAGCTAAAAGACGGATGGACCATCTTAACTGCCGATAATAAACCGAGCGCACATTTTGAACATGATGTTGCATTAGTTGATGGAAAACCTGAACTACTTTCAACTTTTCAGTATATTTATCAAGCCCTTGGAATTTCCAGTGATGAAGAGGAAGAGTTCAGGGCCGTCAAACTGGAATTACATGATTAAAAAATTTCGACAGGAAGTATGGAAGCCTTACCATAAAGAAACCTGGCAAGAGCGTTTTCGGTATTCGATCTCGAATTATGGAAGGGTTATTAGTTTTGTCAAGAATCCTAAGGGAGAGCTTATAGGAGGAGGAAAATCTCAGGGTTTTCTCACCTTTGTTGCCAATCTTCAAACAGGCAAAAAACAGGCATGTTACATTCATAGGGTAGTAGCCGAATTATTTCTGAAAAAGAAAGAAGGAGATAAATTCGTCATCCATAAAAATTATTTAAAGACAGATAACCGGGCAAACAACCTTGCCTGGGTCACCAAAGAAGAATGGACGGCACACCAGCAGGGAAATCCACAGGTGAAGGAAAATAAAATAAAGCGTAAGATTGGGACCATAAAATGTTATTCGAAGCTTACCTATGCCCAGGCCACCATTTTAAAAAAGAAGCTGCTTGATCCCAATCGAAAAACCCGGATTAGAGTATTGGCCAAACAATTTGGGGTTTCTGAAATGCAACTTTACAGAATTAAATCGGGGGAAAACTGGGGCGAGATAAAAGTATGATCAGGAAAGTCTTTAAATTAGTTCTCAATTTCATTCCCAGACCTTTACTTATTAAACTCAGTTACGTCGCCAGGCCTGTCCTGGTTTTGTCGCTTAAGGGAAACAAGGTAACAGATCCAATTGACGGCAAAAGCTTCTCGAAATTTCTTCCCTATGGATATGAGCAGCAGCGGGAAAATGTACTCTCCCCTTCTACTCTATCTCTTGAACGCCACAGGCTTTTATGGCTCTATTTAAAGAACGAAACTTCATTTTTCAGAGATGAGCTTAAGGTGCTGCATTTCGCACCGGAACAAGCCTTTTACAAACGTTTCCGGGAATTACCAAACTTAGATTATACTACCACAGATCTTAACTCTCCCCTGGCAGATGTAAAAGCTGATATTTGTGATCTTCCTTTCCAGGACAATACTTATGATTTTATTCTGTGCAATCATGTACTGGAACATATTCCAAATGACCGGAAGGCGATGCAGGAACTCTACAGGATCTTAAAACCAGGTGGCACTGCAGTCCTTCAGATTCCGCAGAATTTGAGCAGGGAAACCACTTTTGAAGATGACTCCATTACAGATCCCCGGGAGCGCGCAAAGATTTTCGGACAATATGATCACGTACGGGTTTATGGCAGAGATTTCTTCGACATTCTGAGAAGCACAGGCTTTACGGTGGAAGAAGTGGATTATACCTCTAAACTTTCTACGGAAGAGATTGAAAAATACAGATTGGCAAAAGGAGAAATTATTCCGGTATGCCGGAAATAATTACAACTCAACCAAAACTGCCTGAAAACCTTCAGAAGCATAGGTTTTTACTTTACTGGCTTCGGTATATATCAAATAAACATCTACTTTCTTAAGATCCTTCAGGGTCTTTAATGTTTTCTCTACTCCAAGCGCCATAAAAGCTGTGGCATAACCATCTGCCAAAGCACAATTTTCTGCCAGCACAGAAGCACTAAGCAAATTGCTTTTTTCGGGATATCCTGTCAACGGATTAATGGTATGTACATAGGTCGTACCCGTTTCCGGATCTGTCCGGAATTTCCTGTAATTCCCTGAACTCGCCATTGCTCTGTCCTTTAGTTGAACACCCGCTATAAGGGTTCGCTGATCTTCCTCCTGATTGGGATCATCAATTCCCACAACCCAAGCAGTATTTTTCTTAACATTTCTGCCTTTAGCCAACAATTCGCCTCCCAGCTCCACCAGAAAATGTTTTGCTCCCTGCTGTTCCAGGTAAAGGCCTATCAAATCAATAGCATATCCCTTTGCGATTGCATTGAAATCAAGATAAACTTCAGGAAAATCTTTTTTCACCTGCCCTTCCGGAGAGATCTTTATCTTATCGAGCCCCACAAAAACCATCAGGGAATCAATTGTAGTACTATCTATGATCTTTAAACTTTTCTCAGGTCCAAAGCCATACATGTTTACAAGGTCACCTACAGTAGGATCGAAATAACCTCCACTCTCGCTGTAAATTTGTTGAGAAAGAGAAAAAACATTTTGAAACAAAGTATCGACAATCACCAGTGAATCTCCGCGGTTCAAACGTGAAATATCGGAATCTGGCTGATAAGTACTCATAGATTTATTCACCACTTTAAAGATAGAATCAAGAGCTCTCTCCATCCCTAGGTCTCTTTCTGAAAAATATTTAATTGTATAGGTAGTTCCCAGCGCTTTGCCGGAAACTGCTTTTTCCTCATAGGCAGATTCCTGGCATCCTGTGAAGAAAATAATTGCCAAGCAAAAAAGTAGTTTTTTCATTATTTATATTTCCTGAAGTCCGTCGTAGTTTACCACGTAATTTTCCGTATCATTTACCGGTAATTCATAATTATCGGCATGGGCGATTCCCACACCCGCAAAGAAGGTAATTGCTTCAAATTTTAGCGCGTGCTCTTTAATGGATTCCATAAAGATGTAATCGATCTCTTTTGGATCCTGCGGATATTCGATCGCCCTCACTACTACAAAGTGTAGTTTTTTGTTTTTCAAGGCCACGAACTGAGGATCGCTTTTAAGCTTACTATTCACACCTAAAAATTCGAACCCCTGATCTTCCAGATCCTTGCCCACAATATTCATTGCGAGGTTATGAAGTTCCTGTTTTGAAAGTTCCTTTTTCATATGTCAACAAAAATACAACTATTAGGAATTTTTAAAAGAAAAGCAGACCTATTAAATATATAACCAGACACCCTTCTTAAGACTGAAACTATAAAAAGAAAGTATAGAGATTGAAATAAATAGATAAGGCAGGTAGAAAGAAAAGAGATTGCCAGAAACGCTTTTAAAAAACTCTTCCCATGAAGGTGATTCCGGAAAACACCAATAAAAAACAGCTACCGAATGAACGATAGCTGCTTTGTATATAATTCAAAAAGATTTTTAACTATCCTCCGAAGTCATCAAATCTTACATTTTCAGCAGGTACACCAAAATCATCTGTCATCTTCTCTACTGCCTTGTTCATCAACGGCGGCCCACAGAAATAGAATTCAATATCTTCAGGCTCATCGTGATGGTTCAGGTAATTATCAATTACCACCTGGTGAATGAATCCTACGAATCCATCTCCTTCACCATGAATTCCGTCTTTAACTTTCCAGTTGTCTTCTTCCAGAGGTTCAGAAAGAGCGATGTAAAATTTAAAGTTCGGGAAATCTTTTTCCAGTGCACGGAAATGCTCTGTATAGAACAATTCACGCTTGGAACGACCACCATACCAATAAGTAACTTTTCTTCCGGTTTTAAGGGTTCTGAACAAATGGTACAGGTGAGAACGCATTGGAGCCATCCCGGCACCACCACCTACGTAAAGCATTTCTGCCTCACTGTGGTTAATAAAGAATTCACCGTAAGGTCCTGAAATGGTTACTTTATCCCCTTTCTTCTGATTAAAAATAAAAGAAGAAGCAATACCAGGATTTACATCTGACCATGCGTTTTTATCACGGTCCCATGGCGGAGTAGCAACACGAACGTTTAGCATAATCCTTCTTCCTTCGGCTGGGTAAGAAGCCATAGAGTAAGCACGCTCAACTGTTTCAACATTACGCATCACAAGTGGCCAAAGACCAAACTTGTCCCACTCTTCGTGGAATTTCTTAGGATCTCCAGGATGTTCCTCAGGGTGTGCTGTGATGTCCATATCTTCAAACTTCACTTCACATTTAGGTATCTCGATCTGGATATAACCACCGGCCTTATAGTCCATATCTTCAGGAATTTCTACTACAAATTCCTTGATAAACGAAGCCACGTTGTAGTTACTAACTACTGTTGCCTGCCACTTCTTAATTCCGAAGACTTCTTCAGGAATTTGGATCTTCATGTCCTGTTTCACTTTAACCTGGCAACCAAGACGCCACCCCTGGGCGATCTCTTTTCTGGTAAAATGAGGCTCTTCTGTTGGAAGTATACTACCTCCACCTTCAGAAACTATACATTTACATTGTACACAGGTACCACCACCACCACAGGCAGATGGAAGGAATAATTTTTCCTGCCCCAGGGTTGAAAGAAGTGTTCCACCGGAACCAACTTCCAAATCTTTCTCTCCATTAACATTGATCTTTACAGGACCTGAAGGAATCAGTTTTGCTTTGGCTCCCAACAGTACACTTACCAGTATTAAGATCAATACTAAAAATACAATTACACTTGCTATAATAACTGTCATAACTCTTTTCTATAATTTGATTCCCATAAAACTCATAAACCCTAAAGCCATCAATCCTGTAATGATAAAGGTTATTCCCAGTCCTTTCAAAGGTGCAGGCACGTTTGAGTAGGTGATTTTCTCACGAATGGCCGCAATTCCAAGAATTGCAAGGAACCATCCAATACCACTTCCAAGTCCGTAAGTGATCGCATAATCGATTCCGGGGAAATCTTTTTGCTGCATAAATAATGCACCTCCAAGAATCGCACAGTTTACTGCAATAAGTGGAAGGAAGATCCCAAGAGCACCATATAATGCGGGTGCAAATTTCTCAACAATCATTTCTACTAACTGCACCATCGCTGCGATAACTGCAATAAACATGATGAAACTTAAGAAACTAAGGTCAATTGATGCGTATTCTGCTCCAAGCCAGGATAAGGCCCCGGGACGTAACAGGTAATTATCAAGCAGGAAGTTGATAGGAACCGTAATTGTAAGTACAAAAATTACCGCCGCTCCAAGTCCTACTGCTGTTTTTACTGTTTTCGAAACTGCCAGATAGGAACACATCCCCAGGAAGTAAGCGAAAATCATATTTTCGATGAAAATACTTCGAACAAATAAATTTATATAATCCATAGTCTGTTTTTTAACTGTCCCCGATTAGTTCTCGATGAGTTTTCTGTTTCTGGCTCTTTGTACCCAGATTAGCAGTCCTACCACTATCAAAGCCATAGGAGAAAGCAACATCAAACCATTGTTTTCATAACCAAGAGCATATAATCCTGTAGATTCTGCCATGGTCACACCTTTGTGCCCAAGTATCTCATATCCAAATAATTTACCGGAGCCCAGCAGTTCTCTAAAGAAAGCCACTATAATAAGAATAAGACCATAACCTGCTGCGTTTCCAATACCGTCAAGGAAAGACCTCCATAATCCATTTCCAAGTGCAAATGCTTCCAAACGTCCCATTACAATACAGTTGGTAATAATCAACCCGATAAAAACTGAAAGCTGCCTACTGACATCGTAAGCATAAGCCCTCAAGATTTGATCAACCAAAGCCACCAATGATGCTACCACAACCAATTGGACGATAATACGAATCCTACTTGGAATCATGTTCCTTAGAGCTGAAATAATTACGTTACTAAAAGCCATTACAGCGGTTACAGCAATCGCCATAACGATGGCCGGCTCCATTTGAACAGTAATTGCCAGGGCAGAACAGATACCAAGAACTTGAACGGTAATTGGGTTATCATCATCTAAAGGATCGCTTAGTAGTTTTTTGTTCCTTTTAGAAAATAAGCTCTCTCTCTCTTCAGAATCTGAAAGGAAGAGTACCATTGCTTTTCTTTTAGCTTCCTTTTCTTCATTTGTAACCTCAGCATTTTGCTCAGGCTTATTGTTTATTTCCTGTGCCATAATTTTAGTTGTTTGAAACATTAACGTCCGTTTCACTTTCGAAATAAGGTAAATAATGCTGAAGCCTTTCAGAGATCATATCTGAAACTCCGTCTCCAGTAATGGTTGCACCTGAAATGGCATCCACCTTATTATCATCCTTAGACGCACTTGAATTTCCTTTCACAACAGAAACCCCTACAAGATTTCCGGTATCATCAAAGATCTTTTCTTCTGCAAAACGCTCTCTAAACCATTCCTGGGTAATTTCTGCACCCAGTCCCGGTGTTTCACCAAGGTGATCAAAAGTAGCTCCTTTGATGGTGTTTACATCATTCTGAAGAGAGATATAGCCAAAAATCGCATTCCATAATCCGGCTCCCCTAAGTGGGATGATATAATAAGCTTCTCCATCAACATTCGCTTTGTACAACGGAAAATTCTGTTCGGTCGCAGATCTTTTGAGTTCTTTTGCAAGGTCTACATCAAAAGCATCTACCCCTTCTCTTTCGTTACCTTCACTATCCAGTACAATCTCTTCTGTTATATACTGCTCGTAAAGTTCCTGTGCTTCATCTGGTTGGGCAACCACCCCAACGGTCATTAGAATACTTTGCATTTTATCAATCCGCATATTCTCATACTGCATTGGCTGCAAAGAAGTGGCAGCAAAGGCCAGCACACTTCCCACCACGATCACCATTACTATCGCAAAGATAAAGGTGTACGAATTGGTGTTCGTTTTATTTACTGATTTTTCTTCCATAATTAAACTGCTGTATTAACTTGTGGATTTATTCCTTCCGGACTTTTTCTTTTATTCCTTCGTTTGATACTTCCCTGTATCACGTAATGGTCAATGGTGGGTGCAAATACATTCATTAAAAGTATCGCCAGCATCACCCCTTCCGGATAAGCAGGGTTGAATACGCGGATCATTACAGAGAAAAACCCTATCAAAAATCCGTAAACCCATTTTCCTCTGGTCGTCTGTGCACCCGAAACAGGATCTGTAGCCATATAAACAATACCAAAAGCCAGTCCTCCCACTAATAAGTGTTCATACCAAGGAAAGTTAGTCAATTCATTACCTTCCAGTCCCATTGACGGCAGTGCATTAAAGATCAATCCCATTACCGAAGCTCCAATTACAGAACTCAGCATTATTCTCCAGCTACCAACTTTTGTGAATATCAGCAATAATGCTCCTAAAAGGATCAATGCTGCTGAAGTTTCTGAAGCCGATCCCGGAATTACTCCAAGGAACATATCCATAGTACTGTATTGCACCTGTTCGCCGGCTGCAAGAGTTCCAAGAATTGTTTCTCCCGAAACACCATCTACTTCGGCTGCGTTACTTACCCAAACCGTATTACCCGACATGAATGTAGGATATGCAAAAAAGGCAAAGGCTCTCGCTGTTAATGCAGGATTAAGGATATTCATTCCGGTTCCTCCAAAAGCTTCTTTACCAATTAAAACAGCAAACACAACAGAAACCGCCACCATCCATAAAGGAATATCAATAGGCATAATCATGGGGATCAACAATCCCGTTACCAGGTAACCCTCATTAATTTCATGCCCCCTGTAAATAGCAAAAGCGAATTCTATGCTCAGACCTACTATATAAGACACTGCGACCATAGGCATTAACTTTAATGCCCCATGACCAAAAGCTTCCCAAAAACCAACCTCCGCCTGTATTTGTGAAAGATACTGGTAACCAATATTCCACATAGAAAACAACAGCACAGGGATCAATGCAAGCACCACCGTGATCATCACTCTTTTGAGATCTACGGCATCCCTTACATGCGCACCCTTACTGGTAGTGTGATTAGGGGTGAAAAGAAGCGTATCAAAGGCATTTATTGCCGGCGCAAACTTTTCGTATTTTTTACCTTGATTAAAAGGCTCTCTTAATTTATCTAATTTTGTTCTTATCCATTCCATAGTGAACTGTTTATCCTACTTCGGTAATCATTAAATCCAATCCTAATCGTATAATTTCCTGAGCTTCAATTTTTGAAGTATTCACATAATCAACCAGTGCAAAATCTTCAGGAGCCACTTCATAGATACCAAGGCTTTCCATCTTTTCTATATCACCGGCCATACAGGCTTTTATCAGCTGCATCGGGAAAAGATCCATTGGCACAACAGCCTCCATTTCCCCGGTCACAACCAGAGCCCTTACCTCGCCATGAAGGTTCGTGTCAACGTCATACCTTTTATTCGGAAACATCCAGGATAGGTTGGTACGAGATTTTGAAGGAATATCATTATATGTAAAAGGCAACCATCCCAACATTCTGTACTTATTCCCTTCTGGAATTAATGTTACCACATTCGGGAAGAAACCTACATATTGTCCGTTGGAAAGTTTTTTTCCCGTTAAAACATCACCAGAAATAATCCTTACATTATCACTCACTGTTCCTATTAAATCTGAAACATTAGCACCAATCTTCGTACGGAAATACTTTCTGTTTTCAGCAGAACTTCCGGCAACTGCAATAGTACGAACAGCATTAAACTTTCCGGTTAGGAAAAGTTCTCCAATGTTGGCAACATCTTCCGGTCCTACTGTCCACACACGCTCACCCATATTAATAGGATCAACATGATGGATTTGAACCCCCACATTTGCGGCGGGGTGCGGACCTGATACTTCATGAAGCTCAACATTCTTCATACCATTAAGGGAAGAACCGCCTTTTTTCGCCACAGAAAGATGAACTTTACCTCTGGTTAACTTGGTCAAAGCATTAAGCCCCACCTGAAATGCCTCCAGCCTGTCCTGCAAGATAAATTCAATATCTGCAGATAGCGGAGCAGTATTCATTGCAGAAACAAAAATTGCTTTAGGGGAATCTTTAGGATCTGCTACAATATCGTATGGTCTTTGATTCACAAATGCCCAGCATCCACTTTCCAGGATTCTGTTTTTCACATCAACAGAATCGGCAGTAAGAGGGTCCATTGCACCAAATTCCCTGTAGGTATCCTGGGGATCTGCATCAATGATCACTTCCATGATTCGTCTTTTCTCCCCACGCTTAATCTCTCTAAGCGTACCGCTTACAGGAGAAGTAAATTTCACTTCCCCGGTATATTTGGAAAAGAAAAGCTCATCACCGGCTTGCACCTTAGCTCCTTCTTTTAGAACCATTTTCGGAATAATTGAATGGAAATCTGGCGGCTTAATCGCGAAAGATCTTGATCGCGGGGCGTCAATCAAAGTTTTTTCAGCCTCCCCTTTTAATCGTAGTGTATGCCCTCGTTTAATTCTAATGTCGTTTGACATAGGATGGAGTGTTAAATTTTCGTTTAAAAATTGCTGCAAATTTACATATTTTAATGGCACACTTCCCAAATAAATGACAATTAATTCCGTTCACGGGGTGTTAAAATGACCGAACAATGATCTTGATCAGTTTTTCAGTATTTTGATATATATTTGGCCAATGAAGATATTTTCCATCCTCTTTATTTACACGATACTCTTCCTCCCTGGAATGGGAGCTCAGGTAATACAGGAAATTGTGCCCCCAAATTATATCCGCACTGTAACTTTTGGCGGAAATGAATTGAGAAGCGGAATTCCGGTGGTAAGACTGGGAGAACCACTGCATCTGGAATTTGATGATATCATTGGAGATGAAGCCGACTACTACTATACCATCGAGCACTACAACTATGACTGGACACCCTCTCAGCTTGTAAAAGCCGAATATTTGCAAGGCTTTGACAACATCCGATTATTTAATTACGAAAATTCCTACAACACCTTACAGTTATATTCCCACTACAGCCTTAGAATTCCAAATGAAGACACCCGTGGTTTAAAGGTTAGTGGCAATTACATGCTAAACATCTTTAACGCCAACCGGGAACTGGTTTTTTCCAGAAAATTTATTGTTTACGAATCTCTGGCTCAGGTAGAAGTAGAAGTTAAAAGAGCCCGGGATGTAAAGCTTATTCATTCCAGGCAAGTTGTAAATTTTCGTGTAGATTCCCCAGATTTCATACTTAAGAATCCGGACGAAACGGTTTCAGCTGTGATCCTTCAAAATTACAATTCCAAAACAGGTATTTATAATATAAAACCTCAATACACGGTAGGAAACGAATTGATCTACAGGTACGACGAGCTCACTTCTTTTTGGGCAGGAAATGAATATCTTGATTTTGACAGCAAGGATCTTCGTGCCGCTACTGCCAGTATTGGAAGGATAGAAGTTCGGGATCTTTATCATCATTTTCTAAACCGGGATCGCATTAGAGCTTTTGATCCATATACCTACAACCCCGACATAAACGGTGGGTTTGTGGTACGCACTTTACAGGGTCAGAATCCAGACATAGAATCTGAATACGTATGGACCCATTTCGCCCTTGAGACCTACGAACCTTTAGAGGGCGGAGAACTGCATATCTATGGCGGTTTCAATAATTTTGAGCTAGATGAATCTACACATCTGGAATACAATTCCAGAACCGGAAGATATGAAACAGCAAGGTTATTTAAACAAGGGTTTTACAACTACAAATATGTTTTGCTTAGAAAAGACGGAATTCTGGATGAAGGTTTTATTAGCGGAAATTTCGTCAATACCGAAAATATTTATACCGTGCTCATCTACTACCGGAATCTGGGAGCGCGATACGACCGGATAATTGGCACTGGCAGCGCCACCTCTGTTAATATTTCAAACTAATTGAATTTAAATTTATATTTGATTAGTTTATTCTTAATCAATGCAGCCCGAACGTAAACTTTTGAAGTACCGAGGCAAAGAATGCCTTAACTGCTTTCAACCTCTTGACAAAAGTGAGAAGTACTGTCACAACTGCGGACAATTAAACAGTACTAAGAAACTCACCTTTAATGACTTCTTTAATGAGTTCTTTGCCGGTATTCTTGCCTACGACTCCAGGGTGTATCGCACCATTAATTCCCTGTTGTTTAATCCAGGAAAAATTTCTAAGGATTACATAGAAGGTAAACGTCAGCGTTATGCTAACCCCTACAGGTTTTACCTTAGTGCATCTATTGTTTTTTTTATTATCTGGGGATTCACTACAGATTCTGAAGGCATACAGGAAGCAAGTGCAGCCGCTAATGAAATAAATAACGAAGAAATTCAGAAGGAAATTGATTCTGCAATCGCAGATGCCGAATTGCCGGTGGAAAGCACCGCTAATGAGAATTCATTTACCCTGCTAAATGATGAAGACGAAACCCTTGAAGAAATCTATCTCTCTCAACAAGAACTGGATACTATGGGATTCTGGACAAGATCGGCCACAAAAATGAAGATCTTTTCTAAATTTTATGATGACAATAAAATAACAGCTTCCACAAAAGCTATGGAAAGCCTTAAGTACGATCAGACCGGCTTCAATAAATGGCTGTATAAGAAAACTATAGACCTCAACCTTATCTCCTCCAATCCAAACCTGTTCATAGATTACTTTTTCAGCAAACTTCCGTTTATCATTTTCTTCTACTTACCGGTCTTTGCCCTTTTTATCTGGCTGGTTTATGCACGCCGGACTTTTTCTTATATGGAACACCTAATTTTCACTTTTCATAACCAAACTATGTGGTTTGTCCTCTTCAGCATAGCCATTATCGTAGATTATACATTTAATATTGGTACAGGAAAAACCATAGGAACTTTCTTCTTTCTTTTCTATTTATATAAGGCAATGCGCAAATTTTACAGGCAGGGAAGAGTTAAAACCATTCTAAAATTTATAATTATAAACGGAATATTCTTTATTTTAGCAGTAATTGCAACAATATTTTCATTGATTGCATCATTCGCGGTTTATTAATCATGGTACAACAGGTAACTAGAGGCATTAAGATTTCAATCGAAACCAGTTTCGAAGGGACTTTCTATAGAAATTACCGAATGCATTTTGCCTTTGGCTATCAAATCACCATTGAAAATCAAAGTAAAGACTCTGTACAACTCACTTCCCGTTTCTGGCGAATAAAAGATTCTCTTAACAACACTGAAATTGTAGAAGGCGAAGGAGTGATTGGGAAAAAACCTGTTTTAAAGCCGGGAGAATCTCATACCTATAAAAGCGGAAGCCTTTTAACTTCTCCCTTCGGCTCCATGAGTGGATTCTATAATATGGTAAATTTTACTTCTACCAGAAAGTTCAGGGTAGCCATCCCTTCGTTTCAACTAAGCGCTCCGTTTGCGTTAAATTAAATTGCTTTAAAAGAGGACATTACCAGTATTTTTTAGTCTCAAAAACAGGAGTTCCTTCTCTTAAAAGGTCTTTATAGATCATTTTTACCTCTTCTGAAGTTCTTTCAACCTGAGTTATACTGCAAGTTTTCAATATACCTTTATCAATAATTAATCCTTTACCGCCTTCTGCATCTTCAGAAGAATGGAAGTTCATTATTTTTTCCTGCGTAAGATTATTTCCTGAGCTAAAAGTTTTAAAATGCTGTTGTCGCTCCAATCTTGTTTCAGGAGTATAAAGAAAAGAAGAGGCCCAAATGTGATTTTTTAGTGGTAATTTCTGAATATGCCGTTCGCTTCCACCCCATACCAGCTGATATAAATCAAGGGATTTCTTCCACTCTACCACAATGCAGGTAAATGGTTCTGTTTCCTCTAAATCTTCCGACTCGAATGCGGGCAAAAGATCTCCGGCAGCAAGAAGATTTTTTACCACCACTCCCCTGCTCTTCGCATAAGAAGGCTTCCGAAGATGCTTTTCAAATCCGCCGTTCATCAGGCATACCACCCGTTTTTTCTCACTAAGGCCAATCCAGGTACCACCTGCCAGCGCATCTCTAGGAAACAACAAAGCAGTTCCGTTTTCATAATAAGTATTGGGGACTAAGGTTTTTCGGTCGACAGCTTCATCCCGATTGGACGTAAGAATGAATTCTTTAGATGCTGCTGAAGTAGGCACAAAGGTTATGGTACACATTTTATGAATTTTCTAAGAAATGAGGCTTTGAAAACAAAAAGTTCACTTAAAGTTCAGGCTTTTTCATTGCCGTTAAAGTTCTTTTGATTTTTTTACATTTACAAAGCATTTATAACAACAAAATAAAAACAAAATAAATTATGGGAAAAGGTGTTTTTCAAGTTCCTCAGGCGGTTAATGAGCCTGTAAAATCGTATGCTCCCGGGACTCCGGAAAGGGAATTAGTACTTCAGGAGTATAAAAGCCAGTACAATTCCACTGTCGAGGTGCCACTTTACATTGGTTCCGAAGAAATAAAATCAGGGGATACAGCCACCATGAGCCCTCCACACGACCATAAACATATTTTAGGAACCTACCACAAGGCCTCCAAAGAGCATGTTGAAAAAGCAATAAGCACAGCACTGGAGGCGAGAGAAAAATGGGCTAATCTGGAATGGGAGCAGCGAGCTGCCGTTTTCTTAAAAGCAGCCGAATTGATCGCAGGGCCTTACAGGTATAAGATCAATGCTGCTACCATGCTTGGACAGTCAAAAAATATTTACCAGGCCGAAATTGATTCGGCTTGTGAATTGATCGATTTTCTACGTTTCAATGTAGAATACATGACACGCATTTACGAAGAGCAACCGGAATCTTCTTCGGAAGCATGGAATAGGCTGGAATATCGTCCTCTTGAAGGATTTGTTTACGCCGTTACTCCTTTCAACTTTACCGCAATTGCTGGAAATCTTCCATCTGCACCTGCCCTGATGGGTAATGTGGCAATTTGGAAGCCAAGTGACTCCCAGGTTTATTCTGCACGAGTGATCATGGAAGTATTCAAGGAAGCCGGATTACCAGATGGAGTTATTAATATGGTAATGGGAGATCCAAAAATGATAAGTGACACCGTACTTGCCAGCCGTGATTTCTCCGGACTTCATTTCACCGGAAGTACCACTGTGTTCAAAAACCTTTGGAAACAAATTGGTGACAACATCCATAACTATAGGTCCTATCCAAGGATTGTAGGTGAAACAGGAGGTAAGGATTTCATTATAGCACATCCTACTGCTCACCCAAAACAGGTAGCTACTGCCATTTCCCGTGGAGCATTTGAATTCCAGGGGCAAAAATGTAGTGCTGCTTCAAGGGTTTACCTTCCAAAAAGTCTATGGCAGGAAATCAAAGATTTTGTCATTGAAGATTTAAAATCATTTAAAATGGGCTCTCCTGAAGATATGAGTAATTTTATTACTGCAGTGATCCATGAAGCGTCCTTTGATAAACTGGCCAAGTTCATTGACGGCGCTAAAGAAGATGATGAGGCAGAAATCGTGGTGGGAGGAAACTATGATAAATCCAAAGGATATTTTGTAGAACCTACCATCATTCTTACTTCAAATAAAAGATACAGCACCATGTGTACCGAACTATTCGGTCCTGTGGTTACTATTTATTTATATGAAGATGACCAATGGGAGGAAACTCTGAAGGAAATCGATGAGGCTACAGAATATGCCTTAACAGGAGCCATTTTCTCGCAGGACAGATATGCTGCTGCACATGCTACCAACGCATTACAAAATGCAGCCGGAAATTTTTACATCAACGATAAACCAACCGGTGCAGTTGTGGGGCAACAGCCTTTTGGTGGAGCACGTGGTAGTGGAACAAATGATAAAGCAGGTTCAATTCTTAACCTTTACAGATGGATTTCCCCTAGAACTATTAAGGAAACTTTTGTAAGTGCTACAGATTACAGATATCCTTTTATGGGAGAATAAATCATATATAATTATCTATTTAAAGCCATCTTTTAATGATTATTAGTCATTTTAGATGGCTTTTTTTATTATCCTGTTTAATGTGAAACTCTTTACCACAGTCTAATTTCAAAAGCCTGATCAGCTCACTTTATTAAAAATTTTAACATCATTTTTCCTACAATACCAGTTTAAGAAAACCTCATTTAGAGCGATTTCTTCATCTTATCCAGTGATTATATCTATTGGTCGAAATCCGAAAAAAGTATCCAAAATAAACTGTAATTTGGTTCTTCTGAAACCTCTCCCCCACAGATTATCAGGTATCTCAAGGAAATGATCAATGGTAAAAAAATTACTTTTTTTATGGCTTTTACCGGTGTTGTTAATCCTCATGCCCCAACAAACATTTGGACAGGCTTGCCCTGCTTCAGTTTCTATTGAAGCACTCGGGGGAATCTCTATTTGTGAAAATGAAACGATCACCTTAACTGCAAAGCCCGACGGCGGAAATAATCTTTATTATCAATGGATAGTCAACGGTTTGGCCAGGGAAACCGGAAAAAAAGTTAGCATCCCCGGATTAAAAAATGGAGATCTTGTGAGGGTTGAAGTCAGTTCTTCTAATGCTCCCGGCTGCAAAAAATCAAGCAGTGATTTAAAAATAACAGTAAATCCAAATATTTCGGGATTAGCAAAAATTCAGGCGAACAACAGAAATATTTGTCCCGGGGAAACGGTGAATTTCAGTATAGCTACCCTTACCCCTCAAAGTTCGGGAACCACTTTTAAATGGCAGCTAAAAAGAAATGGAATTTCCTCGGTGATTAGCACTTCCAATAATTTATCTTCAGATATTTTTCAGGATGGGGATGAAGTCCAACTAATGGTAGAGTCCCGATTGCCTTGTGTCGCTCAATTTTCTAGCAACATTATAAAAATTACAGAAAGCAACAGCCCTCCCGCTGTTCCCGTTGCTATTTCAGGAGAGACTTTGGTGTGCCCGGGAAACAAATTTTCCTATTCGGTACACGATGTAAATGGTGCTTCAGAATATATCTGGCTGCTTCCCACAGGCTGGACAGGTTCCAGTAAAACCAATAGCATCATCGTCACTCCGGGCACCGGAAATGGCAATATTCGTGTTAAAGCAAAGAATGGCTGTGGAGAAAGCGAGGAACAAACCCTGACTGTTTCTTCGAAGGATGCAATACCCGAAATCCCAACAGAGATTTCGGGAGCAACAGAAATCTGTCCGGGAGTTACAGCTACATTCTCCATTCCGGAGGTCCCCTGGGCTTCAGAATATTTATGGAAGCTGCCCCACGGATGGACTGGCTCAAGCATCACCAATTCTATCACCGTTACCACGGGTCCTCCTGGAACCGGAAATATTGAAGTCAGTGCAAAAAATAGCTGCGGAACAGGTACAGCAGCAATGCTTCCTGTATTGGTAAAATCCGGACCTCCTGCAATTTCTAAAATCATTTCAGGACCAACGGAAGTCTGCCCAGGGAGCACAGCAACTTATTCAATTCCGGAAGTTCAAGGGGCCGGTGAATATATCTGGGAACTGCCTTCCGGATGGTTTGGGGCCAGCAATACTAATTTCATTACTGTAACAGCTCCAACTTCCGGAAATGGGGAGATAACAGTTAAGGTAAAAAATAATTGTGGAACCGGACCTTTACGAAAAATGGAAGTTTCTGTTAATTCCGGTACTTCAGGAGAAATAACCATAACCGGCGACACAACAGTTTGTCCCGGAAAAAAGATGATCTTTTCAACAGATTCATTTTACGAATCCTACAAGTGGGAAATTCCCTCCGGATGGTCTTTTGTGAAAAATGAAAAGCATACTATAGAAGTAATTGCGGAAGCTTCCGGAGAAAGTGGTACTGTACGAGTAACTGTCGAAACCGGCTGCGGTACAAATCTGGAAGGCCAAAGAGACATCAAAATCTTAAATGGTTTATCTACTATTCGCTCCATTGCAGGCCCTACAGAAGTCTGTTCTACACAAACAATAGTTACCTACTCCATCCCTGCGGTTGAGGGAGCTTCAGGATATGAATGGACTGTCCCACTGGGTTGGGAGATCTTATCAGGAAAAGAAACTAACACTGTGGAAGTCAAAACTGCCTCCCGTAGTGGCACAATCACCGTCAAGGTACTGAACCTCTGCGGCGATAGCAGGGGAACAAAACTGACTGTAACCGCGACCTCAGCTCCACCAGAAAAGCCTGAAAAGATCATTCACAACTTGGGTCCAGGTTTAAATATTTGCAGGACCTACGGTAAAGCAACTTTTTCTGTTCCTGCAGTTGCTGGTGCCGTCAGCTACGACTGGACCTTACCGGCAGCATGGAAGATTAGTTCCGGAAGAGGTACAAGAACCATCACTGTAGAAGTGCCTGATATTCAAAATAGTTCCGACATCAATGTTGTTAAGGTGGAAGCTGTCAATAGTTGTGGCCGGAGTCTTCCTCAAATACTCGAAGATGTCAACTGTGAAGATCCTTCCGGGAAACTGGAAGACAGAATGTTTGCCGTTTACATTAGCAGAAGTCGGCAGTTGATCATTCACAATCCCGCCTTCATTGAAATTGAAAAGGTATATATAAACAATCTCCTAGGACAAGAGTTATTTATCTATGATAACATCGAAAATCAGAAGCAAATTAAATTATCAGTAACAAAATTCACTCCAGGCGTTTACCTTGCCAGGATACATTCCGAAAAAGGCATTCTCACTAAACAAATAATGCTGGATTAAGAGCAGAAAATGACCTTTTATCGAATTTTTCATCGTTTTCAGCTATTATTCCGGACTCATTACTGTAGGCTACTACTTACAGAAAAGCTAATTACATATTTCTCTTTCCGCTTTAAACCTCCATTTTATCGGTGTTTTTTGCTTTTCACCTACTAAACATGCTTAAAATGAGGAGCATATAATTTTTTTTCCTACTTTTACCCGGTTATATTGTTAACAATTTTTTATGAGGAAAAAAACTACCTCTATTCTACTTGTTAGTTTTTTATTGGTGCTGACTTCAGCACTGGCCTCGTATTGGAAAGCACCAGCTAAAGGTGCGGTGCTTTTCCCTACTACCATTGACCAACAACAACTATCCTGGAATGAGTCTCCTTTTGGTGTTTTTGCTTTGGGGTATGATGACTGTGAAAATGATACTCAAGATCCTACAGTACTTGTAAAAAATATTATCATTAGTCTTAATTCCGCCGGAACAGCAACAATAGACGCAGATGATGTTGACAACGGTTCTTCAGATAATTGCGGGATTACCGACAGAAATTTAAGTCAGTCCACTTTTGGCTGTTCAGATGTGGGACAGCAATTGGTTAGGTTAACAATCTCTGATGCTAAAGGAAATTCAGCTTATAAAGATGCGATAGTAACAGTTGAAGACAATATTGATCCTGAAGTTATCACTCGGGACCTCAGCGTTCAACTAGACGAATATGGAAACGCTTCAATTTCAAAAGAACAAATAGACAATGGTTCGAATGACGCCTGCGGAATTAAATCAACTTCTTTAGATATTACCAGGTTTGACTGTAATGATATAGGTTTAAATACTGTAACTCTAACAGTTACTGACGAAAATGGAAAAATAGCAAGCAAAACTGCTACCGTTACAGTGGAGGATAATATGGCACCAACTGTTGTCACCAAGAATATCACCGTGCAACTGGATGCCTCCGGAAACGCCACTATCGCCGAAGATGCAGTCAATAACGGATCTTCCGATTCATGTGGAGGACTAACTTTCGATACAAATATCACAAGCTTCGACTGTGATGATGTAGGGACCAATACTGTAACCCTTACAGTTACAGATAAAAACGGAAAGTCAGACAATAAAACAGCTATTGTTACAGTGGAGGATAATGTGACACCAACTGTTGTCACCAAGAACATCACCGTGCAACTGGATGCCTCAGGAAATGCCACTATCGCCGAAGATGCAGTCAATAGCGGATCTTCCG
The DNA here is from genome assembly GCF_014651535.1 of Salinimicrobium marinum. Classification (GTDB taxonomy): domain Bacteria; phylum Bacteroidota; class Bacteroidia; order Flavobacteriales; family Flavobacteriaceae; genus Salinimicrobium; species Salinimicrobium marinum. Next base: position 725,102 of record NZ_BMXB01000001.1, on the reverse strand, counting down.
ATTCATGTGGAGGACTAACTTTCGATACAAATATCACAAGCTTCGACTGTGATGATGTAGGGACCAATACCGTAACCCTTACAGTTACAGATAAAAACGGAAAGTCAGACAATAAAACAGCTATTGTTACAGTGGAGGATAATGTGGCACCAACTATTGTCACCAAGAACATCACCGTCCAACTGGATGCCTCAGGAAATGCCACTATCGCCGAAGATGCAGTCAATAGCGGATCTTCCGATTCATGTGGGGGACTAACTTTCGATACAAATATCACAAGCTTCGACTGTAATGATGTAGGAATCAATACCGTAACCCTCACAGTTGAAGATAAAAACGGAAAGTCTGACAGCAAAACAGCTATAGTTACAGTGGAAGATAAAGTGGCTCCCATTCTACCCACAATAGAAGAACTTGATAACTGGAGTTGTGGCAAGGAAATTCCAGTACCTATAGCAAATGATAATTGTGCAGGGGAGGTGACTGGTACTACATCAGACGCTACAACATTTTCTTCTCCCGGAGAATATTTTGTCACTTGGACTTTTAATGACGGGAATGAGAACTCCATTACGGCCGAGGCGCAAAAAATAGTTATTCCTGAACCTACTGTTGAAATACCTGAAATTGATGGTTCAGCCTTTTGTAACACAGAAGAAATTCCCGCTATAGTATTCACAGGGAACACTTTGGAAAACAAATCCTATTCCTGGTCCTATGAAAGCTCCACCGGAAACACTATAGATATAGGAATACCTTCAAGTGGCATAGGGAACATTCCTGCTTTTTCAGCTAAAAATATTTCCAATGAACCTGTTACAGCCTTGTTCACTGTTATTCCCTTTGGAAATGATTGTCAAGGTCAACCGGGACAATTCTCCATTATAGTCAACCCTACTCCTACTATTACAAAACCGGCAGATATGGTAGTTTGTCACGGAGAAGTAGTTCCCGAAATTATTTTTTCAGGAGCCTCAGTTAATGGAAGTGATATAAGCTGGACCAATGACAACCCTGCTATAGGTCTTTTAGGAAGTGGAACAAATAAACTACCTTCATTTACTGCTGTGAACAATAGCACTGAAAGTATCTTTGGAAACATTACCATCACCCCCTCGGCTAACGGATGTATAGGAATTCCAGAAACTTTTAAAATAGAAGTAAAACCCAATCCTACAGTAAACGCTCCGGCGGATATAGTTTACTGTAACGGAGTCACCACGACAAGTATCACCCTCTCTGGTTCTCCTACAGGAGTAAAGTACGATATACTAGGGGGGGGCTCCATTGGTTTATCTAATAAAATGAGCGTCCCAGAAATCCCCTCTTTTATTCCTGTAAATAATTCCACCGTACCTGTCGCTGCCACTATCACAATCATCCCAAAGGCAAATGGTTGTACCGGTGATCCAGTAACTTATGATGTGACGGTGAATCCTACGCCAAACGTTAGCATTTCACCCTCGAATCAGCAACTTTGTTCAGGAGAAACTACCAGCCTCTCTTTATCAGGTGGTATTGAGGGATCTGTTTTTAACTGGACTGTTTCAGAAATTTCTCCTGCCGGAAGTATAGAGGGAGCTGCAGATGGCAACGGGAGCGAAATAGCACAAACCTTAACGAACAATACAAATAGTCCTGCAACAGTAAAATACAGGGTGGTTCCCTCTGCCAAGGATTGCGAAGGAACTCCCATTACTGTAACTGTAACAGTTAATCCCACACCTGTACTGCACATAACGGATCCCGAAACCGTATGTTCCCCTGCGGTTGTAGACCTAACTTCTGAAGAAATCACCCAGGGTTCATCTTCAGGATTGAGTCTGTCATACTGGACAAATGAAGGAGCAACAAGGCCGGTGGCCAATCCAAATGATGTCGGTCCTGGAACCTATTTCATAAAGGCTACTACCAGCAGTAGCTGCTCGATCATTAAACCTGTTGTAGTGACAGAAAATCCCACCCCAGAACTTACCAGTCCATTACAAGCCTCCGGATTCTGTTCTGAAACCCCTTTTGTATATGAATTTTCCAGTAATATACCCGGGACAACTTACTCCTGGGATCGCCAGGCAATAGACGGGATTTCCACCCCGGCGAACAGAGGAGAGGGAAATATTGGTGAAGTCCTGGTGAATGACACGAACAACCCCATTAAAGTCACTTACGAAATAACACTGGTAAGCCAAGACGGTTGTCCTAACATTCAGGAAATTTCGACCACCGTCACACCTACTCCCACCCTTACCAGCACCCTTTCACCTCCAGCTGTATGTAGTGAAACACCTTTTGAATATACACCTTTAAGCAAAACTTCAGGAACAGTATTTAAATGGACCAGGGCAGCCGTTGAAGGCATTCGTAACTCAGCAGCCGGTGGCACAGGTTCTATTAATGAAACTCTTGAAAACACCACTAATCAACCTTTAACAGTTACATATATTTACAGCCTTAGCAGTAATAACTGTACAAATCCTGATACTTACAATTTGACTGTGACTGTAATTCCGGCACCGGAAACCGAAGTACTGGTATCAAAAAGAGGAGAACAACCGGTTAAAAATGAGATTGAGGTATGTCCCGGGGAGAGTGTGGATTTATTCTCTTCCACCTCTTTTGTAGAGAATTTACCTCCGGTACTTCTTACATCAGATTTCAACAACGGAATACAGAATTGGACCACACAATCTTCATCAAACAACACTAACTGGTCTTTGACGAATAGTGGAACAAGAGCCTATGGTGGAACTTACTGCTACTATAGATTTGAGAACTGGCGCTGGAGACTTATTTGTGAGGACAGAGAAGTTAATTTTCATTCAAATGATAATTCACAATTTTTCCTTATAAGCAGTTATGAAAACAATAGAGATTACAGCAATGTTAGTTTGATAAGTCCATCTTTTAGTACAAAAGGATATACATCATTAGAATTATCTTTTTGGCATCACTATAAAGACGGGGGAGGTTATCGAAACAACCAGGAAGATATAGGAAGGCTACAATATTCTATTAATAATGGTGATTGGCTAAATTTAGAAACTTATACTTCAACTCAGGGGGAAGAAGACCGTTTTGAGAAGGAAACGATTTACAATCTTCCCGTAGGACAAGAAGATGTACGAATCCGTTTTAATTATGATAACGCTTACAACGATCGCTATTGGGCTGTTGATAATATAAGAATTACCGGAGAGGGATCGGGTTCTCCGGAAGTTGAATGGACTTCAGATATCGGGGATTTCACCTCAACGGAACCAAACCCTAAAGATGTCACTCCTGTAGAAACTACGGTATATACTGCTACGTATATGGATCCGGTTACACAATGTCCCGGTAGAGCTTCAGTAAAAGTTATTGTACGTAAACCTCCAGAGGTAACAATAAGTGCAAATTACTGCGGTGATTCGAGATATATAGAATTAACTTCAGATAATGAATTTGCCTCCTATTACTGGGAATCTGCCGGAAAAGAGTTTGGAAGAGGCAGAACACTGAATGTAGAAGTTGCACAAACCTATATATTAACAGTTACAGATGAATATGGCTGTACAGGGACAGGCTCTATAAACATTTCTGAGGAATTGGTAGCCAATGGAGATTTCGAAGCAGGTGCAAGGGATTTTCAAACAGATTATCGAAACAAAACAGGAACCGGAGACCTTTATCCAGAAGGTGATTATGCAGTAGATGATGATGCCCATGATTACCACAGCAACTTCTACGGAAGAGACCACACTACAGGAAATGGCAATTTTCTAATTGTTAATGGTTCCCCAAGGCAAAATCAGGTTATTTGGAAACAGACTATTGATGACATTCAGCCTAACACTAATTATTACTTTAGTGCATGGGGAATGAATGTAAACCCTGCTTCACCTGCTCAGCTACAGTTCAGAGTAAATGGGGAATTAACAGGAACAGTAGCATATCTCGATAATGCTGATAAACCTACGAGTAATAATCAGGTGAGTCGGGAAAATTGGATCCAGTTTTACAGTAATCCTTTCTGGAATTCTGAAGAAAATACAAGTGTTACATTAGAAATTGTGAATATTAACGTGACTCTTGGAGGAAACGATTTTGGTTTGGATGATATTTCTTTTGGAACACTTGAACCTATTATTTTCAGTATAGATCCATCAAATAATTCTACTATATGTTCAGGAGATACTTTAGAATTATATTCAAACATAGAGGGAGGTCGTGAACCTATTGAATTTACCTGGACAAATTCAGATGGAGAAGTAGTTTCTACAGAGGAAAATCCCGTTTTGGAAAATATTTCTGCAGAAGATGCAGGTACATATACACTTTCAGTGACCGATGCCTACGGTTGTGATCCAACAGTAGGAACTACAGAAGTCTTTATTATCCCTGAAACAATAGTAGATGCAGGGGAAGATCTTATAATATGTGCTGAAGAAGCAGAAATTCAACTTAATGGGGAAATTTCAGGATCTGTCTCATCAGGTTTCTGGTCTGGAGGAAATGGTAATTTTAATCCGAATTCAGGTACATTAAACGCAATTTATACTCCCACTGCCGATGAAATAATTACAGGAAGGCTAACTCTCACCTTAACTTCTAATGCCCCAGATGAGCCATGTGAGCCAGTCCTGGATTCGGTTAGCATCCAGATTAATCCCACTCCAGTCATTGACAGGATTGAAGTTAATTCTCCGTTATGCTTCTCCGGGTCGGATGGTTCGGCAAAAGTGATCGTGAGTGGCGGAACTCCTCCTTTCACATACAGTTGGAGCAATGGACAAACCAAAGAAACAGCTACGGGTTTATCAGAAACAGAAGAGACAGAGAACTTGTTTGTTATAGTAAGCGACGCGAACGGCTGCTCTGTAACTTCAGATAACATCATAATTGAAGAACCAACTGCCCTTGAAATCACTTCAGTCGAGTATACAGAAACAACTTGTTTTGGCAATGCAGACGGTACAGCAACTATAGTGCTTTCAGGAGGTAATTTAGCCGGAAATACACCTCTTTATAATTATCAGCTTCTGAATAGTGAAGGAAGTGTCATTTTTTCAGAAGAAAATTCAGAAGAAAATTCTTTTACAGCATCTGGTCTTGTAGCCGGTAATTTCACCTTTTTGGTAAGCACCGGAGAAAGCTGCTCTGCACTCACTCGAAATGTAACCATCACTCAACCAGCTGAAGTCATTGCCGATGCAGGAATTATAACTCCACCTAATGAATGTGGCACCAAAGTAGTAGCTTTGGAGGCAGTACAGGTTGACCCTGAAATTGGTTCCGGAGAATGGTCTTTCACTTCTTCTAATGGTGGTACAGGTAACTTTACAAATCTTACTTCTAATGCCACTACTTTCTACGGTGAGGCTGGGAAAAATTACGAATTAACTTGGACGGTAACACCCATCATCGATTGTCCACCTGTAGTTTCTGAGCCTGTAGCAGTAGGTTTTCCGGCTGAATGCAGTAAATTAAATTTTGATGGTGAGGATGATCACATTTCCTTTGGAGACAACCATAACCTGAATATCCAAAATTCCTTTACCATAGAAGCCTGGGTAAAACCACACACCCTCGTAGGTATCAATACGATTATTTCCAAACGAAATTCGAATAACCTTTCTGAAGGAGGATATGATCTTATTCTCAATACCGGACGTCCTGCCTTAAGAATAAATAATACCACTATTTCCGTCACACAAAGGTTGACTTTTTCCCGATGGTACCATATAGCCGCGACTCATAATGGAAGTGAAGTAAATATATATATTGACGGATTAAAGGTGAAAACACAATCTCTCAATGAAACACCTGGTGAGATTGCTGCTCCCACCTTGATAGGAGCCATGCATAATGCTAGCACCCAAAATGTTCCTGAAAATTATTTTCACGGCTGGATGGAAGAAGTGAGAATATGGAAGAAAGCCTTATCTGAAGATCAGCTTCATTTCATAATGAATCAACGAGTGGAAAAGGAAGGAAGCTCAGGTATAGTGGGAGAGGTGCTCCCAGTATCTATCCCGGGAAATCTCGTCTGGTCTGACTTAGTCGGTTATTACCGCCTCCTTTCTTCAGAAGTAACTGATGGAACCACAACAGATTTATCCTTTAACGGAATTGACGGAGAGCTAAAGAACATTGAAGACAATCAGGAAAATACAGCTCCCCTGCCATATATATTATATACTACTAATAACGGGAACTGGTATGATAATTCAACCTGGCAACTACCTGCAGAAATCAATGGAAGATCCATATCCCAAAGAAATGTTTGGGAAGCTCCTAATAGCACCGGAATAGACCAAAGAACAAAAATAAACTGGAACATTGTAAAACTACCGCAGAATGTGAAAAATCCAGGCAGTCCTACCAATATGAATAGCATCACCCTGCTAGGGCTAATTTCTGAAGCAGGCACATTGGAAATGATGGGAATGAACAACGTACAGGGCAATGCGCTTACAATCACCAGTTACCTTAAATTGGATGGTATAATAGACCTGAATGGCGAATCTCAACTTATTCAACCTGAAGGAAGCAAAATTGAGCAATCCCCTAACTTGGATATCTCAAAAACCGGATACATTGAACAGGATCAACAGGGTACTTCCAGTAGTTTTAATTATAATTACTGGTCTTCACCAGTAATTCCTTCCGCATCAGCCTCTACATTTAAAGTTGCTGAAATAATGTATGATGGAGCTGCAGATGGTGCCCGTGCCTGGAAAACAATAAACTTTGGGAACGGACCATTTTATGCAGATGGTCCTCTTACGAGCCCCATAAAAATAAGTAATTACTGGATCAATGCCTTCAGAAACAAAAAGGCAAACGATTACAGTAGCTGGGAACATGTGGGAAGTGAACACGAGCTGCTTGCGGGAGAAGGTTATACAATGAAAGGTCCCGAAAATATTTCTGTAGCCGATGCTGCAGCCCGAAAAATTCAGCAAAATTATACTTTTAAAGGCTTTCCTAATAACGGGGATGTCCAATTACAGGTTGGTAAGGGACAGCAGTATTTAATTGGGAATCCATATCCTTCAGCGATTAACATAGAAGAATTTATTAAAGAAAATACAAAAGACGGAGCAGGTAGAAACAGTGTAAATGTTTTTAATGGCGCCATATATTTCTGGGACCACTTCTCCGGAAAAACACACTATCTTGAAGAATATATTGGAGGCTATGCTACCAGGAACCGGTTGGATGGAGTTCCCGCTGCTTCTACAGATAAACGGATAAATGCTAATAATGCCAAAGGAACAAAGAGACCCGGCGCATATATTTCTGTAGGACAGGGATTCTTTATTAATACCACTCTTGATTCCGATATATCCAACTTCACCTCTGTAGAGGGAGGAACTTTAACTTTTAAAAACAATCAGCGGGCCTTTGCACCGGAATCCCCGGGTGCCTCTATGTTTCTGATGCCGGAAATACGGGAAAAATCGTCTGTTAAAGAAGATACACGCAGTAAAATCAGGCTTAATTTCTCATCTCCCAATGGCTATCATCGTCAAATCCTTGTAGGAGTCGATAAAGATGCATCCAATGATTTTGATCTTGGATTTGATGCTTTATCTATGAATCATAACAAAGAAGATATGTTCTGGTTAATTAGGGAACATCAATTTGTGATCCAGGGTGTTTCAAATTTTGACAGAGATCAGGTTTTACCATTGAGCATTAAAACAGAAGTGGAAGGGGAATTTACTATTGAAATTGCAGAATTATTAAATGTGCCAGAGGAAACAGAAATTTACCTACGCGACAATCAGGACACAACGTATCATAATTTACGTGATGAAGAATTTAAACTGGCAATTGAGCCAGGAACTTTTAACGATCGTTTTGAGATTGTCTTTACTGATGGAAAAGTTATTGAAGACAACCGATCAAAAATATGGTTAAATTTCGAGTCTTCAAATGGTCATACCCGGAAGCTTCGGGTAATAGCAGATGAAGAAAGCACAGATAAGTTTGATGCCGGCAAAGAGGAAATACTTTCGGAAAATCTTTCAGAAGACATGTACTGGCTCATAGAGGAATCCAAATTCCTCACCCAGGAAGTACCAGGTTTTGATGAAGACCGTGAGCTTCCATTAGGAATTAAAGTGGCAGACGACGGAACCTTCAGCATAAATATTTCAAGGCTCTCAAACATTCCTGATGACAAGGAAATTTATTTAAAAGACAGCAAAAACAAACTTTTTCACAATTTAAGAAAGTCTGCATATCAAAGCACTGCAGTACCTGGCAGTGTAAACGATAGGTTTGCACTTGTTTTCAAAGAAACTATTTCAAAAGATGAAGATATTCTTCCGGCTGGACTTGAAATAATATATGTTCATGACACCCGTGAAATACTGATTCGAAATCCACAATTGTTAGATATTTCAAGAATTAATTTAAGTAATCTTTTGGGGCAACAAGTGCATGTTTTCTATAATGTTCCTTTGCAACAGGAAATCTCACTTCCAGTGGCAAGATTTAGCAGCGGCGTTTATATCGTAAGGCTTCAGTCAAGTGAAGGATCTGTTTCAAAGAAGGTAATCTTAGAATAATTAATCACTATTAACAATAGATATATAGATTTTAGCTTAATGATCATTCCACTATTATGGATCCATTTTAGGCTATAGTAACGTTGTAATCATCCTCCTACTTATAAAATTTTATACATTCCAAACAATAGGTTTAGAACCTTTCATCCAGGAAAACAAGACTTTAATCGATAAAAAATCATCTAAAAAGGCCTGTGCATCAGAATTTTCTGTAATTTTGCTATATTTTATTAGCCAAAATGTATGGGTAAAAAAACTACTCTGTTTAAATTTTCTTCTATTATTTTACTGTCCGGAAGCCTGATTTTCCTGATGGCATTTCAGACTAATGAAATAACGATAACACAGGATAATCTTACGCATGTTGTTTGTCCAGAAGGAAACACAGGTAGCATTTCCGTATCCATTTCTGGGGGGACGGGTACCTTAAGTTATTCCTGGGCAGGCCCCGGCACCTTCACCAGAAATACAGAAGACATTAGCAATCTTGCGGAGGGAACTTACACACTTACCGTCACAGACCAAACTACTCCCACCGCTGTAACAAAGTCGGCTACTTTCACTATAATTCAGGAGGATTTGGAAGATCCGGTTCTTACAGCTCCAGCAGATAAAACCATTTCTGCAGATTTCGGGTTGTGTACAGCCTCAAATGTCTCCCTTGGCAGTGCAACAATGAGTGATAACTGTGGGGTATCAAGTATTAAAAATGATGCACCAACTACTTTCCCATTAGGAACTACAACTGTTACCTGGACTGCAAGCGATGCCGATGGAAATACTACTACAGACGTACAGATCATTACGGTCAACGACACCGAAAAACCTTTTGTACGAACCAGATCCCTCACCGTATCATTAGGTCCTAACGGAAACGCCACGATCACTAAAGCCGATATTGAAAACGGTTCTACCGACAACTGCGGAATCTCGACTGTTTCCTTGAGTAAAACAAATTTTACATGTGCAGATGTGGGGCAGAACGCTATAACTTTATCTGTCACAGATAATAATGGGAACTCTGCTTCAGAAACTACAATGGTCACTGTAGAAGATAATGTAGCGCCGGCTGTGGTAACAAAAGACATTACTATAGAACTTGATGCTTCAGGAAAAGCAGTAATTGCTGAAGATGCCGTAAATAATGGATCTTCAGATGCCTGTGGCGAATTAAGTTTTGACACCAATATCACCTCTTTTGACTGTACAGACCTAGGAGCTAATACTGTATCTCTTACAGTAAAAGACAGCAATGGAAATTCTGCTTCAGAAAATGCAACAGTTACTGTTGTAGATAAAATTACTCCAACAGTTACTACTCAAAACCTGACTGTTCAATTAGATGCTACAGGGAAGGCTGTAATTACTGAAGACGCTGTGAATAATGGATCATCTGATGCTTGTGGAGGACTCACTTTTGATACCGATATTACCACATTTGTTTGCACAAACATTGGAGCCAATACCGTAAGGCTTACAGTAACGGACTCCAATGGGAATTCTACTTCAGAAACTGCAACAGTTACTGTAGAGGACAATATTGCTCCAACAGTGGTTACTCAAAATATATCTATAGAACTGGATGCTACCGGAAATGCGGTAATTGCTGAAGACGCCGTAAACAATGGTTCATCCGATGCCTGCGGCGGAATCAGTTTTGACACAAATATTACTTCTTTTGACTGTACAAACATTGGAGCCAATACCGTAACACTTACGGTAACAGATGATAATGGGAATTCTACTTCAGAAACTGCAACAGTTACTGTAGAGGACAATACTGCTCCAACAGTGGTTACTCAAAATATATCTATAGAACTGGATGCTACCGGAAATGCCATCATCGCTGAAGACGCTGTAAACGATGGTTCATCCGATGCCTGTGCCGGACTTATTTTTGACACAGATATCACTGCTTTCGATTGCACTGACGTGGGAGTTAATGATGTGATCCTAACCGTTATCGACAGTAATGGAAATTCTGCTTCTGGAACCGCAACTGTTACTGTTTTGGATAATACCGCACCCAGCGTTACTACTCAGGATATAATAGTGCAGCTTGATGCTTCTGGAAATGCATCCATTGCTGAAGACGCTGTGAACGGAAGTACCTCCGATTCCTGTGGAGGATTAACTTTTGACACGGATGTTACTACTTTCAACTGTTCTAATGTGGGAGAAAATACTGTGGTAATCACAGTGACAGACAGTAATGGAAATTCTGCTTCTGGATCTGCAACAGTTACTGTGGTAGATAATGAGATTCCTGTAATTTCATCAGTTAATGAAATCAACACAAATACAGATGCTGGTCTTTGCAATGCTACTATCGCTATTGAACCACCAGTAGTAAGCGATAATTGTGGTTCTTCGGTTCCTACTGGAACAAGAAGTGACGGGCAGGCAATGAGTGCTCCATATCCCGTTGGAACCACCACCATTACCTGGTCTGCCAAAGATAATAATAACAATCTGGCCGTAGAGGTACAACAAACGGTTACTGTTTCTGATAATGAAGCCCCCGTAGCTCCGCAACTGGAGCCAGTGGTGTGGGGTTGTGAATATACTGTTACGCCTCCAGTAGCCATTGATAATTGTGAAGGGGAAATTACAGCTACCGGAAACCGCAGCCTTGTTTTCCCTGTTTCAGGCACAATTACCTGGACTTTTACAGACAGTAAAGGCAATAGTTCTTCAGTACCACAAGAGGTCATTATAAACCAGATCGAAGTAGGTGTCAACACTCAGGATATTTTATGTAATGGGTTTGCTACAGGTGGGGCAGAAGCCGTGGTCACAAATGGTATTGCTCCTTTTACGTACGATTGGGGTATCCTGGGGACTGGTCCTTCAAAAGATGGATTAAGTCCCGGGAATTATGAAGTTACAGTTACAGATGTTAATGGGTGTACAGCTCATAAAGAATTTGTCATTAGTGAACCGGAATCTTTTATTGAGATTACAAACATCAATATCAATAAAGGATGCTTTGGACAGAATAATGCAAAAATATCTTTTACTGCAACAGGAGGCACAACACCACTCACTTATTTTCTTAATGATGCGCAAGTTCCAGGAACAACTATAGAGAATCTTGCCCCCGGAACTTATAGTCTCAAGGTTGTGGATGATAACGGATGTTCCCAGGAAGAAACTGTTACCATCAATGAGCCCGATGAACTCATCATTACAAACATTGTAACTACAGAAACAAATACATTTGGATCTTCTACAGGAACCGCAACTGTTATTCTTGAAGGAGGAACACCTAATTATACTTTTGAATGGTCTAATGGACAAACAACTCAAGTAGCGACAGGACTTACCGCCGGTGAATATTCTGTCACTGTTACAGATGCCAATGGCTGTACAGCATCAAAAAGCACTATAGTGATTGATCCGCTGGAAGCAGTGATGCTTCCAATCTCAAAATGTCTTAGCGATGATGGAGGACTAAGAACCTCAACATTCCAGGTCGAGAGTGTAAGAGGGGGTATTGCACCTTACACATATCATTGGGATTTTGGTGGGGAAACCACAAACGGTGTCAGTACCGCCGAAGGAGAAGGAGTTCATGTGGTTGATTACATAGCAACAGGAACTTATACGATTACCTTAACTGTAACAGATTCGGCAGGCAACGAATTCATTGAAATTTTGGATTATTATGTAGGTGAATGTTTTGAAGCCTGCGGAAAAACCGGTAATCTTGATTTTGTAAATTCTTTTTATGTAGGCAAAGAAGATGGCAGTATCCTTACCAGTTCTGAGTGTGAAGGCTATACAGGAAAAATCTATATATATTTAAATATTGAAAAAAATGCCAATGCTTACAATCCTTCTGTAGAATTCATATACACTATTACAGATCCCCAAAATCAGGAAGTAATTTCCGAAGAGAGGATCACCGGTTGTGTTCCTATGGAAGGCAACGGCAAAATTCCGGAAATCTTCAGAATTGGAGAAGTGAACAACTGGTCTTGTGGTTACGCTGTAAACCTGGAAAATTTCTACATGGACTGGACTAATGGCTCCCACAAACCTTGCGGGGATGTAAGGCAAAAAATGTGTGTTTCAACCAATGAAAAAGATGAAATAAAATTCCCTCTATCTGCTACAGTAAATGTTACCCGCGTCTATTGTCATGGAAGCAATGAAGGAGTTATTAAAGTAAATGCTTCGGGTGGAGCCGGCGCTTATACTTATACAGTAAAAAATCTTGGGACTAGCGAAACAATCACTCAAACTTCCTTTTTATTTGAAAATTTACCTGCCGGAATTTATGACGTGACTGTTTCAGACAACAATGACTCCTACACCCGAAGAAACATTGAAATCATACAACCTGATAATGCGCTACTTTTAGAGGAAATCAGCAACACTCCTTTGATCTGTAACGGCGGGAATGATGCCACTTCTACCGTACGGGCTTCAGGTGGTACAGCCCCCTATACCATTGTCTGGGACCATATAAGCCAGACATCTACTGAAGATACCGGAACAGCTACCAATCTTTCTGCCGGTTTCTATACGGTGAGAGTGGTTGACAACAATGGATGTGAAATATCTACAGAAATAGAGATAGTTGAGCCTCCTGTTGCAGTTGCCGATGCCGGCCCGGACCAGGAACTTGGTTGTGGTGTAGATCAGGTGAACCTGGGTGCTATTTTTGAAGATTATACAAACCCGGCTACCGGAGAAATGGAATTCGGAAAATGGACTGTGATAAACGGCCCTGCCGGCTCTGCCTTTTCAGATGCCAACGATCCAGCGGCTCTCTTCTCCATTAGCGCAACAGGAACTTATACGCTACGATGGACGGTCCCCTGCGGGGCATATGACGATGTAAAAATCATCTTCAGGAACTGTAGTACCATAGATTTTGACGGTCAGGATGATTATATAGATTTTAGCAGTAATTATAATTTATCCGGTGATTTCACCATTGAAGCCTGGATAAAACAAAACCCTTCAACTTCCGCCGGATTAAAAACTATTCTTTCAAAAAAGGATGTTTCCAGTCCAACTGCAGGAGGATTCGACCTTATAATTGAAAACGACATTCCGAAGTTTAGGTGGAACGATAGCTCACTTTCTTCAGATTTTCCTATAAATACAGCCAGGTGGTATCATATCGCAGTCATAAAAGGCGGTCCTGATGAAGGACTTTATGTAGATGGAATTAAAGTTTCTGATGGAAATCTAGGCATACCCGGTTCTTCTACAAGTCCGTTCTTAATTGGTGCTGCTTATGATAGTAATTCCACTCCACTTCCGAAGAATTTCTTTCACGGTTGGATTGAAGAAGTGCGAATTTGGGGTACCGCTTTAAATCTTACTCAGCTCAGGTTCATGATGAATCAGAGAATTCTCAACAACGGAAAAGTAAGAGGCGAAACTCTTCCTCTGGATGTCCCTGAAAACTTAAACTGGAGTAATTTAACAGCTTACTACAGATTAATGACTGCTGAAGCCACTAATGGAATTACTAAAAACAGAATTGATAATGGAATTCACGGCCGGTTAAAAAATATACAATCCACACAGGATAATACAGCTCCCCTTCCTTATTACACTGGCAGTACCGGTACATGGGATGGCACTCCATGGGCCGAATCAGAAGTCTGGGATGCTCCAAACAGTATTGGGATTGACGGGAATACCAGGATTGAATGGAATATTGCCGAGGTTTCCCATGATATTTCCTCTGGTAACCGCGATATCACTCTCTTGGGACTTATCTCTAAGAAAGGCAAATTGAGCGTTAGCAAAATGGGTAATAATGCCAGTGAATATGATCCAGGACAAAGTTTACGAATCACAGATTACCTGGAGCTAAATGGCACAATAGATCTGGTTGGGGAGTCTCAGTTACTACAGGACCACGAAAGCATTTTTGCAGAAACCAGCTCTGGTTACATTGAGCGCGACCAGCAGGGAACTGCCAGCAGTTTTAACTATAATTACTGGTCCTCGCCGGTTGCACCTCAGGGAACAGCCAATAACAGTCCGTACACAGTACAGAAGGTGCTGAGAGATGGAAGCAACCCTGCCAATCCAATACCTTTGGTTTTCAATAATTCCTTTCAGTTTGCAGACTGGAAATATTCGGGTGCAAAACGAATCAGTAGTTACTGGCTGCACATTTACACAAATAATACCAGTAACACCTACTCTCAATGGCAGCATGTTGGTGAAAATGGAACCATAAAAGCTGCGGAAGGTTATTCTATGAAAGGAACTTCAGGATCTGCAAAAATAACAGACCGACAGAATTATACTTATATAGGAAAACCTAATAACGGAACTATTGAGCTTACCCTGGATGCCGGAAATGATTATTTGATAGGAAATCCATATCCATCAGCTATCGACAGTGAGAAATTCATCCTGGACAATTTAAGTGCAAGTGGCGGCAATAACAGTCAGAATATTTTTAATGGAACCATTTATTTCTGGGATCATTTCTCCGGCAAATCTCATTACCTCCAGGAATACGTAGGTGGATATGCTACCTTAAATCTTTCAGGAGGGGTAGTTGCTGTAGCAACAGACGAGCGGATCAATGCCAACGGAGAAAGCGCAGAAGAAAACAGCATCCCGCTCCAGTATATTCCGGTAGGTCAGGCATTCCTGGTAAGTACACAAACCAATACAAAAATGCCTGAAACAATTTCCGGAGGAAATATTATTTTTCAGAATACACAGCGAATTTTTAAAACCGACGACCAGGCCGGAGACGAATCTATTTTTAAGACCCCCGAAAATGAAAAACCAGAAACCAAAAATGGTGACAAACGTCCCAAAATTTTCCTATATTTTAAATCTCCGCAAGGCTATTTACGCCAGTTACTGGTTACCAATGATGTAAGATCTACCAGTTCTTTTGACCTCGGATTTGATGCCCCCCTCATTGAAAACAACAAAGAAGATATGTACTGGATGATCGACAGCATAAAATCTGTAATTCAAGGGGTACCAGATTTTGACAAGCAACGGGTGCTTCCTCTGGGTGTAAAAATCAAAGATGATGGAGATTTCTCCATTTCCATTGACACAACCATGAATCTATCTGATGATTTCAGGATCTATATTAAAGATAGTGTAACAGAAATTACTCATGATTTACAGGAGTCAACTTATAAGACTTCTGCCACCGGAGGATCGATAAATAATAGGTTTTCCATTGTTTTCAATAAAGAAACCCCGGCAATTGAAGAAGAAAAGCCTGTGGAAGAAATTCCGACTGGCTGGTTTGAGCTTTATTATTCCAGCAACAATAATGAAATAGGGATTAAAAATCCCCGTTTACAAATGATAAAATCGGGTGCGGTTTATAATATCCTGGGACAAAAAATTCAGGAATTTCATAATATCCCTCTGGAAAGACTGGTAAAGTTACCAGTTATTGACCTTCCTGAAGGAGTTTATATTATGAAGTTAAGGCTGAAAGAAGGCAACAGTGCAATAAAATTCATCAAGGAATAAAAAAAGCTCCTGAAACTCTTAGGAGCTTTTCCTCATATCAAGGGCTGCTAACCTTTATATTTAAGTGGTAAATGCACCACTTTTTTAGTATCAAAAAAATCTTCTTTAAAATAATCCTGAAGATCATAGATCTTTGCCTTTGGGTAGGTTGCAAGCTCTTCAGACAGGTCTCCCCCTTTTAAATACAGAATTCCATTTTTAAGTTCATGTTTACTCTCTTTAGCTATCTTCCCCTTCACCCAGTGTACAAATGTTGGCATCACTGCTACTGCCCGGCTTACGATGAAATCATAATGCCCGGTAATTTCCTCTACCCTTGCATTGGAGGTATGGACATTTTTTAAACTTAATCCTTCGGCAACTTCATTCACCACTTTGATCTTTTTCCCAATACTATCTACCAAATGGAAATTAGTTTCGGGAAACATTATAGCCAATGGGATCCCGGGAAAACCACCACCTGTTCCCACATCCAGGACGGTTGCATCTTTTTTAAATTTCTGCACCTTGGCAATACCCAGGGAATGCAGCACATGTCTCAAATAAAGCTCATCAATATCCTTCCTCGAAACGACATTTATTTTTAAATTCCAGTCATGGTACAGATCTTGCAAAGATTTAAATTTTAATCTCTGGTCTTCAGAAATTTCCGGAAAATACTCTTGAATTAACTCCAATGTTATTATTTTTATCACAAAAGTAATTAAAATCGGTGAAGTTAATTTCCGACTTTCCTTCCACGAAAGAAATTTTATGTTTTACCTTTGTCTTTTAACTATAACAATAAATGAATCAAAGTACTATCCGATTTTCCCGAACAGATTCGGCTAAATTTTTCAAAACTTTAAACAAGCGTGTAAATGCTTATTTCAAGGAAAATAACCTGCCTAAGACCGGAAACTGGAAATTACATCTCAAAGCAATTGTGATGTTCTCCCTATTTCTCACCCCCTACTTTCTAATTCTTACTTTTGATATTTCTCAATGGCTCATGTTGCTTCTCACCATCGTGATGGGTATAGGCATGGCAGGAGTAGGAATGAATATTATGCACGATGGCAACCATGGCTCCTACTCTTCAAAAAAATGGGTGAATAAATTTATGGGGGGAACCATTTATGTCCTGGCTGGGAATGTGTACAACTGGCAGGTACAACATAACGTCCTTCACCACACCTATACCAATATTCATGGACATGATGAAGATCTCGATGCCGGAAGGATCATTCGGTTTTCAGAACATGCAAAATGGCACAAGTTCCATAGATTCCAGCATTATTATTCTATTTTCCTGTATGGATTACTCACGTTTAACTGGGCCATCACTACAGATTTTAAACAAACTAAAAGATATCTCGCCAGAAAACTCTCTTACGGGAAATTCCCTAATCCCATAACCCAGTGGAGTATTGTTGCAATCACAAAACTTCTTTACATAGGAATCTGGATCGTAATTCCAATGCTTATTTTATCTATTGCCTGGTGGAAAATTCTTATAGGATTCTTTATAATGCATTATACGGCAGGATTGATTCTTAGCGTGGTATTTCAACTGGCACACGTTGTGAAACAAACAGATATGCCTTTACCAGATGATACTGGTTCAATGAAAAATACCTGGGCAATTCACCAGTTATTTACTACAGTTAACTTTTCCACGAATAACAAGATCGTAAACTGGTTTACCGGCGGATTAAATCATCAGGTAGAACATCATATTTTTCCCAACATCAGCCATATCCATTACAACAAAATTTCAGAAATTGTAAAGGAAACAGCAAAGGAATGCCAACTACCTTATAACGAATATAAAACTACACGTGCAGCTATAATTGCCCATTTTAAACACCTAAAGGAAATGGGAACCAAACCTGCAATTTCAGCTTAACAGAAAAATCAACCAATCAATGCAATTATCTGACAGAATCAACAAAATGGCTACGTCACAAACTTTGGCGATGGCAGCAAAATCCCGTGAACTACGTGATGAAGGAAAGGATATCATTGGCCTAAGTTTAGGTGAGCCAGATTTCAACACTCCCGATTTCATTAAAGAAGCAGCAGTTAAAGCTATTAACGAAAATTATAATTCCTACACCCCGGTGGATGGATATGTTGAACTTAAGGATGCCATCATCACAAAGTTCAAACGTGACAATCACCTTGCCTATGACAGGTCACAAATAGTGGTTTCTACAGGAGCCAAGCAGTCTTTGGCGAATGTTGCGATGGTAATGCTAAATCCGGGGGATGAAGTAATCCTTCCCTGCCCTTACTGGGTTAGTTATGCTGAAATTGTAAAACTGGCAGAAGGTGTTCCGGTGGAGATTAGAACAGGAGTGGAAAGTGATTTCAAAATGACTCCCAAACAACTGGAAGCAGCTATCACCCCTAAAACCAAAATGATCTGGTACAGTTCCCCTTCCAATCCAAGTGGGATGGTGTATAGCAAAGAGGAACTGAGAGCACTGGCTGATGTTTTAATAAAATACCCTGGAATCACTGTAGTAAGTGACGAAATTTATGAACACATCAATTTTGTTGGTAAACATGCTTCCATGGCAGAATTTGAGGACATGTATGACCGTGTGATAACGGTTAACGGGGTCTCCAAAGCCTTTGCCATGACCGGATGGAGAATAGGATATATCGGTGCACCCACAGCTATTGCCAGGGCCTGTAACAAGTTCCAGGGGCAAATTACTAGTGGCGCCAACTGTATTGCACAGCGTGCTGTGATTACCGCATTGGAAGCCCCTGTGAGCAAGATTCAATACATGGTTGACAAGTTCAAGGAACGCAGAAAATTGATCATCGACCTGATGACAGACATTGAAGGCTTTAAAATTACCGAGCCCGAAGGTGCTTTTTATGTTTTCCCTGATATTTCTTATTTCTTCGGAAAAACAATAAAAGGACATAAAATTAATGACGCAACCGATTTTTCTATGTTTCTACTGGAAGAAGCCCTTGTAGCTACGGTTACAGGTGATGCCTTTGGAAGTCCTGATTGTATAAGATTTTCCTATGCCGCCAGTGAAGCCCAAATAGAAGAGGCAATGAAGAGAATAAAAAAAGCTGTTTCTGAAGAGAAATAATAGATTTAGTTATATTTCTAATACGAAAATCCCCTGTCCGAATGGTCAGGGGATTTTTTATTGTTTTTGCTTATTTTTAATAGGAAAGAATAAATCCGTTGGACCAATATGTGAAAGAAACTCTCTATTTCTTTGACTCATAAAACTCTCTCTCAAAACATCCTTTTTAAATCAAACTAACTAGGGAAGATTATATCCTCACTAAATATTGCATATTTTTCTTTTGACTGCAAACTGAAACCTGATCACTACCTACTGAAATCATCTGTTTCTCCAGAAGAAAGGTGTTAATAGAATAAGTACAGTAAATAATTCAAGTCTGCCAATTAGCATTAAAAACGCACACCACCATTTTCCGGCGGCAGGAAGTGCATCAAAATTATTGACAGGCCCCAGAGTTCCAAATGCCGGACCGACATTTCCTAAAGAAGAAGCAGCTCCACCTATGGCAGTTTGAAGGTCCAGCCCTAAAGCCGCAAGTACCACAGCCCCTATAATAAAGGAAAGCATGTAAAGGATGAAAAATCCCAGGATATTAAATACAATTTCATTTCCGATAGCTTTTCCGTTAAACCGGACAGGAAGAATAGCATTAGGATGCAGGGTTCTTTTAAATTCAGCAAGCCCGTTTTTTATCATGATTACATGCCTCATCACCTTGACACCACCAGAAGTAGATCCCGCAGAACCTCCCAGAAAGAATAATCCGAAGAAAAGAACCGTAAGAAAAGGTGTCCAGAGGGTGTAATCGGCACTTACAAAACCCGTAGTAGTAACAATGGCCAGAACCTGAAAAACTCCATGTCGGAATGCGCTCTCCGCTTCGCCCCAAACCATAGGATGCGCAATGGAAGATAAGCCAAGGTCGGCACCAAAATAAATCACTGTAGCTGTAATTATTGAAAAAGCACCTGTAAAAATAGAATACCATTTAAATTCTTCATTTTGCAGTATCTTCTGGATTCTTCCCTTAAAAGCAAAATAACTGATTACAAAATTGGTTCCCGCCAAAAACATAAATACAATAATAATATATTGAATCATCGGATTATCGTTCCAATAGGCCACACTTGCATTTTTGGTTGAAAAGCCGCCGGTTGACAAGGTGCTAAGAGCATGATTTGCCGCATCAAACATTCCCATTCCGGCTATTTTAAGCAATATAGCTTCCGTAACTGTCAGCCCCACATAGATGAACCACAATCTCTTTGCCGTATCTGTGATCCGGGGTTTCAATTTATCTGCACTGGGACCCGGAGCTTCAGCAGTAAACAACTGCATTCCACCTATTCCTAACAAAGGAAGAATGGCTATGGCAAGGACAATAATACCCATACCACCAATCCAGTGAGTAAGACTCCTCCAGAAAAGGACGCCTTTTGGAATAGATTCTATATCATTCAGGATGGAAGCTCCGGTTGTAGTGTAACCGGACATAGTTTCAAAAAATGCATTAGTAAAAGATGGGATGCTTTCACTCAGCACATATGGTAAGGTTCCGCTTAATGCCATGAATATCCAGCCAAAACTTACAACAATGTAACCTTCACGTTTCTTTATCTCCTTGCGATGACCTCTCGTATTGTACATCAGGAACATTCCGAAGAGCAGTGTTAAAAGCGATGCCGCAGAAATTTGCATGGTAACCCCATCTTCATAATACCAGCTTACAAGGGCAGCTGTTAACATGAATCCACCGTTGCACAGCAACAGCAAACCCATAATATGAAAAATGATCTTGTAATTAAGACGTGGCATTAAAGAAACATTTTTTCCACCTTACTAATAGAACGCGGTAAAGAACACACCACCACACGATCTCCCGGTTTGATTCGGAAATCTCCAAGGGCGATCTGCCCTTCCCCTTCTCTTATCACCCCACCAATAATAGCCGACCTAGGAAAATCAAGATCCTTTATTCTTTTATCACTGGCCTTAGAAGTCGGTTTTACTATAAATTCAAGTAATTCGGCATTCATATTATTCAGTTTCGTCATGGCTACCACTTCACCCTTCCTTATGTACCGAAAAATATTATTGGCAGCAAGCAATTTTTTATTGATTAATGTATCTATACCAATAGAATGACTTAACTGAAAATAATCCATGTTCTCAACCAGAGCGATCGTTCTCTTTACACTTTTCGATTTAGCAACGAGACAGGTCATGATATTTGTTTCAGAATTACCCGTCACAGCGATAAAAGCATCCATATCCTGAATGTTCTCTTCATCCAAAAGCTCCACGTTCCTGCCATCACCATGGATCACCAAAGATTTAGGAAGTTCATCTGCGAGCTCAAAAGCTTTGTTTTTGTTTTGTTCTATAAGTTTTACCCTGAAATTATTCTGGCATAAGTCCCTGGTCGTTTTCTTTCCTATTTTACTACCACCAAGAATCATTACATTCTTAATTTCCTGCCTTACTTTCCCGGTAAGTTTATAAAGTTCATCAACCCCACCTCTGGTAGTAACAAAATACACCTGATCTCCTTCTTTAAACTGGGTATCTCCCCGCGGAATAAGCGTATACTGAGTTCCGAAGCGTTGAATGGCAATGGGCATAAACTGCAACCCTGGAAAAATCTGCGCAGCCTCCTTTACTGTCTTTCCAACAAAAGCGGCTGTTCGGGAAAGATTAAGCCCAACCATGGTCAAAGCTCCCTCCTCAAATTCGTAACTATCATTAAAAGCCGATTGATTTAACAGCAATTCAATCTCCCTTGCCGCAAGAGCTTCAGGAGAAATAAGTTCATCGATCCCAAATTTCACAAATCCTATTTCTTCCTTGTTCTCGAGAAACTCTGTATTGGCAATTCTTGCAATGGTTCGTTTTGCTCCCAATTGTTTTGCTAGAACACATACCGTAATATTAGTTGTCTCACTTGAAGTAACCCCAATAAGCAAATCTACGTTTTTTACCTGCGCATCTTTTAAGACAGCTATAGAAGTAGCATCCCCCTTTAAGGTTCTGATATCAAGATGTGTATCTGCATACAACAGATGCTCTTTATTGTTGTCGATCAGGGTAATATCCTGAGATTCATAAGAAAGCAATTTTGCTAAATGAAACCCAACTTCACCGGCACCGGCAATTATTATCTTCATAGGATTTTGTAAATCAAGAATAACAAAGGTATGATATTTCACTGAACCAAAACAAACTACCCTTTTAGAAAAAAGGAAACTACAGAAGGCATTTAGGCGATAACTTGTATATTTGGGCAAAAATTGCAGATGAGCAAAAAGACAACTCCATATAAAGGTTCAGATCTTAACAAGAAAAAGGTGGAAGAAATGTTTGACACTATTTCCACTAATTACGACGGATTAAACCGTGTCATATCCTTTGGTATAGATGTAAAGTGGCGTAAGAAGGTAGTGAAAATAGTGGAGCAGTCTGACCCTGATAAGGTACTTGATATAGCTACAGGCACAGGAGACCTGGCAATTAATCTTGCTAAAACAGGAGCATCAAAAATTGTTGGACTGGATCTTTCTGAAGGAATGCTTGCTGTAGGACGCAAAAAAATTGCAGAAAAAGAGCTTTCAGAAAAAATCGAGATGATTCAGGGAGATTCGGAAAATCTGCCGTTTGAGGATAGTTCTTTTGATGCTATCACTGTAGCTTTTGGAGTACGGAATTTTGAGAACCTGAAAAAAGGTCTTGAAGAAATTCTTCGGGTACTTAAACCGGGTGGTGTTTTCGTGATCCTTGAAACTTCGGTTCCTACAAAATTTCCTTTTAAGCAAGGTTATAATTTCTACACAAAAAATCTCCTCCCACTAATTGGAAAACTATTTTCTAAAGACAGGGATGCCTATTCCTACCTAAGTGAAAGTGCTTGTGCTTTTCCTTATGGTGAAAAGCTCAACAATATTTTACGAAAAATTGGGTTTAAAGATGTAGAGAACAAACCTCAAACATTAGGAGTTGCTACCATTTATGTAGCTTCCAAATAATATTTATGAAAAAATACTTTCTAATCGTTCTGCTCCTAACAAGCGTACAGCCTATTAATGCCCAGTTTTTTGGAGGAAACGGCGTATTAAATAATGAAAATGTAGACCTCCAGCGTTTATCATGGGGATATTTTCTTGGATTTAACACCTATGATTTTGATTTTGATTATATAGAAGTTTCGGACAGATCGTTTTTAAAGAAAGATTTTCCGGTAGATAGAACTATAGGCTTTAATGTCGGCTTGATTGGGAATCTACGTCTGTCAAATCACCTGGATTTACGTCTGGAACCCGGCGTAAGTTTTAACCGCATAAATTTCATGGTAACCAAAGCCGACCCTGATACCTTTAGAGAAATAAATTCTACTTACGTACATATTCCACTTTTGCTAAAATTTTCTACTCAACGACTCAACAATTTCAAACCATTTGTGGTTGGAGGTCTCTCTACCTCATGGAATCTCTCCAGTAATGAAAATAATCCTGAAGATAATTCAGATGGACAGTTCAGAATGACAACCAATTCGTATTATTACGAACTAGGTTTTGGAATAGATTTTTATTTATATTATTTCAAATTCTCTCCCTCAATTCGAGGAGTGTTTGCTATTAATGATGAGCTTATAAGGGATGAAGACCCAAATAGTATTTATACCGGCAATGTTTCGAAAATGTCATCCCGTGGAATCTTCCTGAACTTTACATTCCAGTAAGGCTCCTCCTTCTGAATTCACTTAAAAGAATAGCTGTCGCTGTAGCTACATTAAGGCTTTCAGTTTCACCTGATTCACCAAACCTGGGAATACTTAATTTTTTATCCACAAGCGCAGCAGTTTCAGGACGGATTCCGTTCGCCTCATTTCCAAAAATAAGAATTCCCTTAGCAGGTAAATTTTCACTGTAGATATTCTCTCCTTCCATAAAAGTTCCGAACACTGGAACCTCAGTAGCCGATTCGTTTAAGAAATCGCTTAAATTAATATAAAGGATGTTTACTCGAGCAATAGAGCCCATCGTAGCCTGGACAACTTTAGAGTTATAACAATCCACTGTATCTTCAGAACATACAAGGTTTTCAATTCCAAACCAGTCGCATAACCTTATAATCGTTCCTAAATTTCCGGGGTCACGAATCCCGTCCAGAGCCACAATTAGATCAGATAAATCAGGTTTAGAAGGTTCCGGCACATGAAAAATTGCCAAAGCGGTCTGCGCTGTAGAAAGTCGGCTAATTTTTATAAGCTCTTCTTCTTTCAGAAAATATGTTTTTTCTTTTTCTGCGGTAAAAATGTCTTCCGTAGTAAAAAGAGAATGTAAACGCAATGAGGAGTTTATAAGCTCAATAATCGTTTTCTTACCTTCAGCTATAAATAGTCCGTGTTTCTCTCTATACTTTTTTTGAGCAAGACTTGTTATTAGTTTATATTGGCTTTTACTAAACATTCCAAAATCGTATTTTTGAACACTTTAAATCCATTATTTGAAAAGCATTTCGGCAAAAATATCATTAATTCTTTTAACGCTCATCTTATTTTCTTCCTGTAACGCAGTTAAAAGAGTTGAAAATGATGAGTTTTTACTTTCTGACAACACTATTTTTGTTAACGGAGAAGAAGCTTATGAAAACCGTTTATACAATCAACTCAGCCAAAAACCTAACAGTTCCTTGCTGGGATTCCCTTTGCAATTGCATATATACAACCTCGCAGACCAGACGCCCGATTCTACTTTTAACCATTGGCTGACAAAAAAACCTGAAAGAGAAGAGCGGTTAATAAACTTACTTTCTGAAAAACAGGTTGAAAGACTGGGAAATTCTTATATAAATATTAACGAATGGCTACAGGAAGTAGGAGAGACTCCATCCATTGTACAGGAAAGCAGGACAGAACGGTCTGCTGAAAGATTAAGGACCTGGTACTGGAATCAGGGTTGGTTTGATGCAGAAACTTCTTATGAAATTCTTCCCCAGAAAAACCAGCGAGCGAAAGTAGAATATTACGTGAATCCACGCCAGCCGTATATTATCGATTCAGTAAATACCCGCATCGCTTCCCGGGCAGCCGATTCCATTTATCGAATACACAAGAATGAATCCCGTATTAAATCCGGACTTCGATACACTACTGCTGATTTTAGTGCAGAACGGGAACGGCTTACTACACTTTTCAGAAATAATGGCCTTTATGATTTCGAGCAGGAATATTTAACTTTTGAAGCCGATACTGTTGAAACAGACAAAAAAGTAAATTCAACCGTCATTATTCAAAACCGGGAAGCAATTGTAGATGGAGTAAATACCCGGGTGCCATTCAAGGTTCACAAAATAAGTCATGTAAATATTTTCCCTGATTATACCTTTGAAAACAGAAATCGTCCTGTTACAGACACCACGTCACACGAAGGTTATGACATTTATGGATTCGAGGAGATACATTACAGATCGCAGGCATTGACAGATGCAATTTTCATCTCTCCAGGCAGCATTTATGCAGATAATGACCGTAGTCTCACTTATAATCGGATAAATCAACTGGGGGTTTTCAGATATCCCAATATTCAATACATCCCCGATCCCGCAGATACTACTAATACGAACCTCATAGCCAATATTTTTCTTACGCCAAGATCAAAATATTCTCTTGGCTTTGAATTTGACGTTTCTCAAAGTAATATTCAAAAATTCGGAATTGGTTTTGGAGGCTCACTGCTAATCAGAAATATTTTTAGAAGAGCAGAGATCCTGGAAATCTCCGCACGTGGAAGCATTGGCTCTTCAAAAGATGCAGCAGTAACAGGAAATAATGATCAGTTTTTCGACATAACAGAATTGGGAACTGATATTAAACTTACGCTTCCCCGAATTTTTTTTCCCATTTCCACTGAAGGGTTTATCCCAAAATACATGTACCCTTTTACCTCCTTTAGCCTGGGTGCAAATACCCAAACCAACATTGGTCTGGATAAGCAGAACCTCACAGCCATCATGAATTACAGATGGTCTCCTTCAGATATTCTTACACACCAACTGGATTTACTCAACATCCAGTACGTACGAAATTTGAATACAGATAATTATTTCAATGTGTATCGCAACTCTTTTCAGGAACTTAATCAAATAGCGACTTCAGAAAATGTTATTGCAAACGATAGTTATTTTACGCCTGTAGACAATGCCGGGAACCAACGTCTTATAATTCCTGAAGGAGCAAACAATTTTTTACAGGATTCCCGTGCTGGAGGTTTTAACCTTACTGAAAATCAGACTCAAAACCTGAATGATATCAGAGAAAGGAAAAACAGACTAACAGAAGACAACCTGATTTTCGCCACTAATTTTTCATATATCATCAACCGGAAAGAAGATATTTATGATGAAGATTTTTCCAGGCTACGCGTGAAGCTCGAAAGTGCGGGTAACTTTCTTTCAGGAATTTCAAAGATCGCAAACGTCGATAAATCTGAAGATGGTCGTTATAATATCTTCGGGGTAAACTTTTCTCAGTACATTAAAACAGAGATTGACTATATCAAACACTGGGACCTGGGAAGAAATAACGTATTTGCAATCCGCACCTTTGGAGGAATTGCAATACCCTATGGAAATTCCAACAGCATTCCATTTACCCGTAGTTTCTTTGGAGGAGGTCCCAACGACAACAGGGCGTGGCAGCCATATTCTTTAGGTCCCGGGAGCAGTGGGGGACGAAATGAATTTAATGAAGCAAATTTAAAACTGGCATTTAGTGCCGAATATCGTTTCCCATTACTTGGAGATCTTAATAGTGCTCTTTTTATTGATGCAGGAAATATATGGAATGTTTTGGATATAGTAGAAGAAGAAGCATCCACCTTCACCTCCCTGCAAGACCTTCAGGACATCGCAGTAGGATCTGGAGTGGGGTTCAGATATGATTTTGATTTTTTCGTACTAAGGTTCGATTTAGGATTTAAAACCTATAATCCCGCCAGAGAAGAAGGCGATAGATGGTTCAAAGACTGGAACTTTTCTAAAACGGTTTTCAATGTAGGAATCAATTATCCTTTTTAAGCCAACAAATTTTCTTATTTTTGTTATTCAAAATCTTAGGTATGAATCACAACATAAAACCTGGTGTAGCCACCGGAAAAGAAGTACAGGAAATATTCAAATATGCAAAAAGCAAAAACTTTGCTTTACCTGCTGTGAATGTTATTGGATCTAGCAGTATCAACGCGGTTTTAGAAACTGCAGCCGAGCTGAAATCGCCTGTAATTATTCAATTCTCAAACGGAGGTGCCCATTTCAACGCTGGAAAAGGCCTTTCCAATGAAAACCAGAGAGCCGCAATCGCAGGAGGCGTGGCGGGAGCAAAACACGTACACTCCCTGGCAGAAGCCTATGGTGCAACGGTAATTTTGCATACAGACCATGCAGCCAAAAAATTACTCCCATGGATCGATGGCTTGTTGGATGCCGGTGAAGCTTTTTATAAAGAAACAGGAAAACCATTATTTAGTTCACACATGATCGATCTTTCTGAAGAATCTCTTGAAGAAAACATCGAAATATCCAAAAAATACCTTGAGCGAATGAGCAAAATGGGAATGACCCTGGAGATAGAACTTGGTGTAACAGGAGGTGAAGAAGACGGAGTGGACAATACAGACATTGATTCGTCAAAATTATACACGCAGCCAGAAGAAGTAGCCTATGCTTATGAAGAGCTAAGCAAAGTTAGTGACCAGTTCACTATCGCTGCTGCCTTTGGAAATGTTCATGGAGTTTACAAACCGGGTAACGTAAAGCTTACTCCAAAGATCCTGAAGAATTCCCAGGATTATGTTTCTAAGAAATACGGAGTTGGTGAAAATAGTATTGACTTTGTTTTCCACGGCGGAAGTGGTTCTACTGTAGAAGAAATTCGCGAAGCAATCGGATATGGAGCTATCAAAATGAATATTGATACAGATCTTCAGTATGCTTACCTGGAAGGGATTAGAGATTACATGGCAGAAAAAACTGCTTATCTTGCAGCTCAAATCGGTAATCCTGAAGGAGATGATAGTCCCAACAAGAAATACTACGATCCTCGCAGATGGGTAAGAGAAGGAGAACTTACTTTTAAAACTCGACTTAAAAAGGCTTTTGAAGACCTTAATAACGTAAATACTCTATAAAACATCCTTCAGGCTGAAAATTCCTTATATTGATTTTCAGCCTGAAATTTTTATTTATCAGGAAGAGGAGATTTATCCACTCCTGAATCAGAAAACATCCAACATATATGGCTTGGTTTAGAAGAACACAAAAAGGTATACAAACAGCTACCGAAGATAAAAAGGATGTACCAAAAGGTTTATGGTACAAATCCCCTACCGGTAAAATTGTTGACGCAGAACAATTGGAGAAGAATTTTTATGTGAGTCCGGAAGATGGGTATCATGTAAGAATAGGAAGTACAGAATATTTCAAGATCCTTTTTGACAACAATGAGTTCAAAGAATTGGACAAGGATCTAACCTCTAAAGACCCTCTTAACTTTGAGGACACCAAAAAATATACCGACAGGCTTGAAGCAGCACAGAAACAAACAGGATTAAAAGACGCGGTTAGAACTGCAGTTGGAAAATCCAAAGGCAGCGAGTTAGTAATTGCCTGTATGGATTTCAAATTCATTGGAGGCTCCATGGGATCTGTGGTAGGGGAAAAAATTGCCCGTGCAGCAGATTATGCTTTGGAACATAAACTTCCGCTTATGGTAATCTCAAAATCTGGCGGCGCGAGAATGATGGAAGCAGCACTTTCCCTTATGCAGTTAGCAAAAACATCGGCAAAACTGGCGCAACTGGCAGATGCACGAATTCCATACATCTCTCTGTGTACAGATCCAACCACCGGTGGAACCACGGCATCTTTTGCAATGCTGGGAGACATCAACATTGCTGAACCTGGGGCTCTGATAGGATTTGCCGGCCCAAGGGTGGTAAAAGACACCACTGGAAAAGATCTTCCGGAAGATTTCCAGACTTCAGAATTCCTAAAAGAACACGGATTTCTGGACTTTATCACAAAAAGATCTGAATTAAAAGATAAGATAAACCTTTATATCGACCTTATTCAGAATCAGCCTGTAAGAGCTTAGCTCTTACAATAACTGGTTTTTAGCAATTTATAAAATAAAAGCCTTTCAGGGTTAAAAATTATTCAGGAAAGTATTATATTTGCCGCTTGGCAGAAAAGCTGTCATATACATAAAAATCATTAAAATTAATATTGGAATGTATTTAACTAAAGACGCAAAACAAGAACTTTTTGCAAAGCACGGTAAAGGAAAGAATGATACAGGATCTGCTGAAGGGCAAATCGCATTGTTCACTCACCGAATTGAACACTTAACCCAACATTTAAAAAATAATCGTCAGGATTTCAATACTGAGCGCTCACTGGTAAAACTGGTAGGTAAAAGAAGAAGTCTTTTGGATTATTTAATGAAGAAGGATATCTTGAGATATCGTGCCATCGTTAAAGAATTAGGATTAAGAAAATAAATAATTAAGGGGCCTCGCGCCCCTTTTTTTTATCTGTAGATTTCAGGTTAATTTCCTGTTTTTAAAATTTTAATGATTTTTTCTTTTTTCCTGAATTAAAATCTATGTAAATTTTTACCTGTTCCGATAGCTATCGGTATTTCAGGAGCAATTAAAAATAAATGTCTCCCCAAGGTTCGTAACCATTACTAAGTTACTTGCTAAAAAGGCGGTTTTTCATTGGTCTTACAACAACACACAACACAACAACCAGGCCCATCCTGTATGATGGGAGACCATTGTTTAACAACACCTGCCACCGGCAGGTAAGAATTAAAAACTTATGATTCCAAAAACATTTAAAGAGGTTATCGATCTAGGAGATGGAAGAACCATTTCCCTCGAAACCGGAAAACTGGCAAAACAGGCGCATGGATCTGTAGAGCTAAGAATGGGAAATGCCGTTATGCTATGTACGGTAGTTTCTTCTCACACCCCCACCACAATGGATTTCTTTCCGTTAACGCTGGACTACAGAGAGAAATTTGCAGCTGCAGGTCGCTACCCCGGAGGTTTCTTTAAGAGAGAAGCACGTCCAAGTACAGAAGAAATTCTTGTAATGAGATTAGTGGATAGGGTATTAAGACCATTATTCCCTTCAGATTATAAATTTGAGACTCAGGTAATGATCCAGTTGATGTCGCATGACGAAGAGGTAATGCCCGATGCATTGGCCGGTCTTGCAGCATCTGCCGCAATCCAATTATCTGACATTCCTTTCGAAACCCCTATTTCTGAAGCCAGAGTAGCGCGTATTAATGGTGAATTCGTGATCAATCCAAGCCGCTCACAACTTGCTGAAGCCGATATAGATATGATCGTTGGTGCTTCTGCAGATTCTGTTATGATGGTGGAAGGGGAAATGATCGAGTGTAGCGAAGAAGAAATGGCAGAAGCTATTAAATTTGCACATGAGTCCATTAAAATTCAGATTGACGCCCAAATAAGACTTGCTGAAGCTTTCGGAAAAAAAGAGCCTCGTGAGTATGAAACATCGAAAGATGACGAAAGCATAAGGGAAAAGGTTCGAGAAGCTGCATACCAAAAGATTTATGATACTGCTAAAGATGCTAAAGCGAAACATGACCGTAGTGCTGCTTTTTCTGAAATAAAAGAAGAGGTAAAAGCATTATTTTCTGAAGAAGAACTGGAAGAAAACGGAGCAATGATCTCCCGTTACTACAAGGAAACTCAGAAAGCTGCAATTAGAGACTTAACTTTAAAAGAAGGTGTTCGTCTTGACGGAAGAAAAACAAATGAAATTCGACCAATCTGGTCAGAAGTTGCATACTTACCTTCTACCCACGGTTCAGCTTTATTTACCAGAGGTGAAACTCAGGCGTTGGCCACCGTTACACTTGGAACTTCGAGAGAAGCCAACCAGGTTGACCTGCCAACATACCAGGGAGAAGAAACTTTCTATCTGCATTACAACTTCCCCCCTTTCTCCACAGGAGAAGCTTACCCTTTAAGAGGTACTTCACGACGGGAGATAGGACATGGAAACCTGGCACAACGTGCCCTTAAAAATATGATCCCTTCAGAAAATCCTTATACAGTAAGAATTGTTTCTGAAGTATTAGAATCTAACGGATCTTCTTCTATGGCTACGGTTTGTGCCGGTACAATGGCCCTTATGGATGCCGGCGTACAGATTAAGAAACCGGTTTCAGGAATCGCCATGGGATTAATTTCCCAGGGAGAAGATTTCGCAGTACTTTCTGACATTTTAGGAGATGAGGATGCTTTGGGAGACATGGACTTCAAAGTAACCGGAACAAGAGACGGGATCACCGCCTGTCAAATGGATATTAAAGTAAAGGGTCTTTCTTATGAGATTCTTGTAAAAGCTCTTAAACAGGCTAGAGAAGGAAGACTTCATATTCTTGATAAAATAGAAGAAACTATTTCTCAACCTAATACCGGCGTAAAAGCTCATGCTCCAAAAATCATCACAAGAACTATTCCTGGTGAATTTATTGGTGCATTAATAGGTCCAGGAGGAAAAGTAATCCAGGAACTACAGAAAACTACCGGAACCGAGATCGTGATCAACGAGGTTGACGAACAGGGAGTGGTAGAAATTCTGGGAACAAATCAAGAAGGAATCGATAAGGTTCTTGCGAAGATAGACTCTCTCCTTTTCAAGCCTGAAAAAGGAAGTGTTTACGAAGTAAAAGTTATTAAAGTCCTTGATTTTGGTGCCGTGGTGGAATATGTAGATGCTCCCGGAAACGAAGTTCTATTACACATTTCTGAACTTGCATGGGATCGTACGGATAATGTAACCGATGTTGTAAATATTGGAGACGTTATAGATGTGAAGTATTTTGGAGTAGATCCAAAAACCCGAAAGGAAAAAGTTTCTCGAAAAGCTTTACTTGATAAACCGGAAGGTTACCAGGCAAGGCCGCCAAGAGACAACAATGACCGCAACGACAGAGGTCGTGATAACAGAGGTTCAAGAGACAATCGCAGCCGCGACAATAGGGGATCTAGAGATAACAACAGGAACGACTAAAAGTTTCTTATTGCATTCCAAATGCCCCGGAAAATAATTTTCCGGGGCATTTTTTATGCATAAAATCCGGATTATTACGTTTAAAATAGACGCAGGAAAAGCAAGCTGAATTAAATCATTTTTAAAATTAGAATTTAATTTCTGTTATTTCTGTAACATTTTTCCGACTCTGTACGTATAACTTAGTACAAGAGTCATTCACAATTAAATTCCAAGGAGACGATAGATGAGACAACTTAAAATTACGAAGCAGGTAACGAACCGTGAAACTGCTTCGCTGGATAAGTATTTGCAAGAAATTGGTAAAGTTGATTTAATTACCGCTGATGAAGAGGTAGAATTAGCACAAAGAATAAAAGCGGGTGATGACCGTGCACTGGAGAAACTTACAAAAGCTAACTTACGTTTTGTGGTATCTGTGGCAAAACAATATCAAAATCAGGGATTAACACTTCCCGATCTTATCAACGAAGGAAACTTAGGATTAATTAAAGCTGCAAAGCGTTTTGATGAAACACGTGGATTTAAATTTATCTCCTACGCTGTTTGGTGGATTCGTCAATCTATTCTTCAGGCTTTGGCAGAGCAGTCCCGTATTGTTCGTTTACCATTGAACAAAATTGGTTCCATTAACAAGATCAACAAAACTTTTGCTTTCCTTGAGCAGTCACATGAGCGTCCGCCAAGTGCCGAAGAGATCGCAAAAGAACTTGATATGACCATCAATGATGTGAAGGAATCCATGAAGAATTCCGGGCGTCACGTATCTATGGATGCGCCATTGGTTGAAGGAGAAGATTCAAACCTGTATGACGTTTTACGTTCGGGAGAATCTCCAAACCCAGACAGGGAGTTGCTACACGAATCTTTACGTACAGAGATTGAAAGAGCATTGGAAACTTTAACTCCGCGTGAAGCAGATGTGATTCGTTTGTACTTTGGATTGGGAGATCAACATCCTATGACGTTAGAAGAAATTGGCGAGACTTTTGATCTAACCAGAGAACGAGTACGTCAAATCAAAGAAAAAGCAATTAGAAGATTAAAACATACCTCCAGAAGTAAGATCTTAAAAACTTATCTGGGATAAAGATGACAACAGTTTTAGCTCCGGAGTGATGACCGGGACGTACATAACTGTTCGTTTTTTGATTGATGAAAGAACCCCGGCTGATCACCGGGGTTCATTTTTTTTACTTAATTAAGTTGTAGCTAAATTCCTGTTAAAGCACTTTTGGTGTTTTTGAAATAATATATTTTTGTAGCAAATTTTATAAATTATATGCGATACGCTATAAGCTATGTAAGTACTGCCAATCCTGAACTTACTAAAAATCAAATACAGACAACTTTAGACTACAGCAAAAACTGGAATAACAACCACGTTATTACCGGAATTCTGTTATTTTCCCAGGGCAATTTCTTTCAGGTTTTAGAAGGTGAAGAAAATCTTCTGAAAGAGCTCTTCGAAAGAATTAAAGCTGACAAGAGACATCATAATATTATTACCATTTTTCAGAAGGAAGTTTCAGAGGTAAAATTTGATAATTACGAAGCTGATTTTATTTCTCTAGACGATCGTTACCATACTAATGATATTGATTCGTACTTCAGCCAAATACGCCTCCTAAACCCCTCCATTCAAAGTTCTGTAAAATATATTCTCAATAAATTTACGGAAGGAATAAAATAGCGTCAACACAAATTCGTCCTATCAGGTCATTTCTGGAATATTTATTAAGCCGGTAACGATAAGAATAATAATTATAACGAGTATTGCAACAGCAATTAAGCATCCTGCCCTTCCGTAACTTTTTTCTTTTTTAGGTTCGTTTTCTACTTCCATATTTAATATAAGTTAAACGATTCTACATTATTTTGCAAGTGTTATCAAGATAACATTTTCCAAAAGTTAAATCAACCCCTTTTACAGAAACTTATGGTTCCACCGGAAATTTCAACACTTCATGAAACCAATGGAAAGGGATTCATTTATTCTTGTTATTTTTACTTCATATTCACGACACAACATTTATGACAACAAAACTCATTGCCCCTTCTATCCTGGCAGCAGACTTCGCAAATCTTCAACGAGATATTGAAATGGTAAACAACAGCGAAGCAGACTGGTTCCATATTGACATTATGGATGGCGTTTTTGTTCCAAATATTTCCTATGGAATGCCTGTACTTGAAGCCATTAACCGGCACGCAAACAAAACGATCGATGTTCACCTTATGATCGTTGATCCCGACAGGTATATAAAAGAATTTGCTGCTCTGGGAGCAGATAATCTTACGGTGCATTATGAAGCTTGTACACATTTGCATAGAACCCTGCAGGCAATCAAAGCCGAAGGAATGAAAGCCGGAGTTGCACTGAATCCTCATACACCGGTAAATGTGCTGGAAGATGTGATTGCCGATATTGACATTGTTCTTGTGATGAGTGTGAATCCCGGTTTTGGCGGACAGAGTTTTATTGAAAATACGTACAAAAAAGTTAAACAGTTAAAAGAGCTTATAAACAGGAATAATTCCTCTGCCATTATTGAAATTGACGGTGGAGTGACGAGCAAAAATGCAGCTGAATTGAATGAAGCCGGTGCAGATGTGTTAGTAGCGGGCAGCTTTGTATTTAAGGCAGAAGATCCTGTTGAAACCATTAAAAACTTGAAATTCCTTGCAAACTCATAATCCTGAAGAAAAATATGATGTGGTAATTGTTGGCGGAGGTCCCATTGGGATCGCCTGCGGACTCGAAGCAGAAAAGAAAGGCTTATCCTATATCATTCTTGAAAAAGGCTGCCTTGTCAATTCGCTCTACAATTATCCGGTGAATATGACTTTTTTCTCTACTTCAGAAAAGCTGGAATTGGACAATATTCCGTTTATCAGCAATAATCCGAAGCCAAGAAAAGCAGAAGCACTGGAATATTACCGACGGATCACCACTTCCAATTACCTCAACATCAGGCTGTTTGAAAAAGTAGAGAAAGTGACTTATTCTGAAAAGAATCTGCATGAGATCAAAACTACAAAAAGAACTTATTCAGCTAAAAATGTGATTTTAGCTACAGGCTTCTATGATATTCCGAATTATCTAAATATTCCTGGGGAAGACCTTCCGAAGGTTTCACATTATTATGGAGATCCCCATTATTACGCTACTCAAAAAACCATTGTGGTGGGCGCAAGCAATTCTGCTGTAGATGCGGCGCTTGAAATCTATCGTAAAGGTGGGGATGTCACCATGATCGTTCGGAAACCTGCCATTGGGGAACGAGTAAAATATTGGGTAAAACCCGATATTGATAACAGGATTGATGAAGGCAGCATAAAGGCTGTTTTCAATGCGCATATCAAAGAGATCAAAGAAAATGAAGTAATCATTACTTCTAAAAAAGGAGAAGAAACTCTGGAAAATGATTTCGTTCTGCTCCTTACCGGATACCGTCCCAATTTCGATTTCCTGAAGAATATCGGCATTGAATTATCTGATGACGGCAGAAAAATTCCGCAGTACAATCCTGAAACCATGGAAACAAACGTACCGGGAATTTACCTGGCCGGAGTTGTTTGCGGAGGCATGGAAACTCATAAATGGTTTATCGAAAATTCACGGGTACACGCGAGCATGATCATGGAAGACATAGTGAATACCTGATAGACTGTAGCCTGTAGAATTAAATTAATTAATTAATCTACCATAGAAAGCTGAATTCTTTTTCGGCTCTCATCTACTTCCACAACTGTTACCTGTACGTGCTGGTGTAATTTCACCACTGAATTCACATCACTTACGAATTCATTGGCCAGTTTTGAAATATGTACTAGTCCGCTTTCCTTAATCCCTATATCGACAAAACATCCAAAATTTGTGATGTTATTGACAATTCCGGGAAGTTTAATTCCGGGCTTTAGGTCCTTTATCGTCCGTACGTTCGGATCAAATTCAAATACTTTAGCCGATTTTCGAGGATCTACTCCGGGTTTTTCAAGCTCATAAAGAATATCTTTTAACGTCGGCAAACCTATATTTCCAAAAATATATTTTTCAGGCTTGATTTTTTTGAGCAATTCTTTATTTCCAATCAATTCCTTCAATTCCACTTTTAGATCGGCAGCCATTTTCTCCACTACTCCGTAACTTTCAGGGTGCACAGAAGAATTGTCCAGCGGATGTTCAGGATCTGAAATGCGAAGGAAAGCCGCTGCCTGTTCAAAAGCCTTAGCTCCAAGTCTTGGCACCTTCAGCAGTTCTTTTCGAGAATGCAGACTTCCGTTTTCACTTCTGTAAGCCACCAGATTTTCAGCCAAAGAAGGGCCAATTCCGGAGACATAAGCCAAAAGAGGCGCACTGGCAGTATTCACATTCACTCCTATTCCGTTAACACAACTCTCCACTACCCTGTCCAACTCCTCTTTAAGTTTTGTCTGGTCCACATCATGCTGATACTGCCCTACTCCAATCGCCTTTGGATCAATTTTTACCAGCTCTGCCAAAGGATCGGCCAGACGCCGACCGATAGACACCGCTCCCCGAACCGTCACATCATAAGACGGAAATTCGGCCCGTGCTATTTTTGAAGCCGAATATACCGATGCACCGGCTTCATTCACTACAAAAACCTGCACATCACGATCAAACTGAATTTTCTTGACAAATAACTCTGTTTCCCGGGAAGCTGTTCCGTTTCCTATGGAAATGGCTTCAATTCCATATGCATTTACAAGGGATTTTACTTTTTTCATCGCCATCGTTGTTTCCTTCTGCGGCGGATGCGGATAGATATTCTCGTTGTGCAGCAAATCCCCTTTTTCATCCAGGCACACCACTTTACAACCTGATTTAAATCCGGGGTCTATCGCCAAAATTTTTTTTTCGCCTAGTGGCGGTGCAAGTAACAACTGCTTCAAATTATCTGCAAATACATTAATGGCATCTTCATCTGCACGTTCTTTGGCAGTGGATAGCACCTCATTGGCCAACGCAGGGTTTAACAATCTTTTATAGGAATCTTCCAGCGCCTCCTCCACAAAGGGAGTACAGGAATTATGCTGTATTTTGATGACGATCCCTTTAATGATTTCCAGGGCTTCTTCTTTTTCCACCCCCACATTCACCTTTACAAATCCTTCACTTTCTGCTCTTAACATCGCCAGTAGCCGGTGGGAAGGAATATTTTTCAACCGCTCCTGCCATTTAAAATACTGTTTGAATTTCTGAGCTCCCTCCTCCTCTTCTTTTTTCTTCACCACTTTGGACGAAATTTCAGCGGAATGACGGTACAAATTCCGAAGTCTTTTTCGCACATACTCATTTTCATTGGTCCATTCTGCAACAATATCTTTTGCTCCTGAAATTGCATCATCAACAGAAGTCACCTTTTTCCCTACAAATTTTGAAGCCGCTGCTTTAAAATTGGGGGAGTTTTGTGCCATTAGGGTTTTCGCCAAAGGTTCTAATCCATTTTCCCGGGCAGTATCGGCTTTGGTTTTACGTTTTTTCTTAAAGGGCAGGTAAATATCCTCCAGCTGAGTGAGGTCGTACGTGGAAGAAATTTTATCTTCTAGTTCTGGAGTCAAAGATTCCTGTTCAGAAATAGATTTAAGAATAGCTTTTTTCCGCTTATCCAGTTCTTCAAATCCGGTTTTATATTTGACTATTTCACCAATCTGCACCTCATCCAGATTTCCGGTCATTTCCTTCCGGTAACGAGAGATAAAAGGAATGGTAGCATCTTCCTCCAGAAGCTTTACAGTATGTGTAACACTGTTTTTTTCCAGTTTAGTAGCATTGATGATATATTGGATCTTATTCACTTCTTCAGAATTTGCAAATTAGAGGACAAAGATAAAGCATCTCAAAAGTTGTCCTATTCCTTCTGAAAAAATAAAAGAAAAAAACCTTCTGAAAAATTTTCAGAAGGTTCTGTATTTAAAAAGCCTTAATTCCTGCAAATATATGCTATACCAGCACTACTTCGTCAATTCTATTGGTATGGCCGTTTGCAGCAATAAGTCTTCCATAAAATTTTAAGTCCTGTTCTTCGGTCTTACAGGTTTTGGTAACCCAAGAGATCGTTTCCTCCAATGGGAAAGAACGAGTTTTGATTCGTGGATAGCTGGAGACAGAATCATTTTCTTCTACTCCTACTTCAACAGTATTCTTTTCCTTATTATAACAGACAAATTTTGCCTGAAAATTATGTAGGATCAATTCTTCAAGTGCCTGTGGTAATTCATCACACTCTTTGCACTCTTCTACCTGTTCCGGGATCAGTTGTTCCAGTTTTGACAGGATTTGATTTCGGCTTTGATATGAAGTCATAACAGTTTTATTTTTTAGTTTTGGTTAAAATTAATCTTCTTCTTCAAAGACAGAAACTTTTTAATTTAGGTTTAACTATAAAAGTGTCAATCAATTAAACCGCTGTTAAAAAAGCCAAATATTTTCTTACGGCTGCTTCCACTAAATACAAGTAAATGAGACAAACACCCTAAATGTTGTAATTATCAATAAGTTAACGAAAGAAAATTTCTACATTCAAGAAGTTTTCAGCAGAGAATATTCATGTAATATCTCCTCGCAACGAACGCATGTTTTATTTTTCGAATTGTTTTCATACTTAAAACTAATTGGTATATTAATAAGTAAAAGCAGGCAAATGAAAAAAGTAAGTGAAAAAGAATATTTAAATAAGTTTGTTTCCAGTTTCAAAGGTGATGAAAGCGGAGACCTTTCCTCCAGGCAAACCCCAAATGTGTTATATAGTAAAGCCCATCCTTCCCCAGTTTCTGAACCTAAATTACTCGCATGGTCCAATGATCTCGCAAAACAACTCGGAATAGAGAAACCAACCGAAGAAGATTTGAAAATATTAGCCGGAAATAAAGTCACCCCTTCGATGGCTCCTTATGCTGCCCGGTATGCCGGTCATCAATTTGGAAACTGGGCCGGGCAATTGGGAGATGGACGGGCAATCACCCTTGGTGAATGGGAAACTGAATCTGAAACCTGGGAATTCCAACTGAAAGGAGCCGGACCGACTGCCTATTCGAGAAGAGCCGACGGGAGAGCTGTTTTAAGATCTTCTGTAAGGGAATATCTTATGAGTGAAGCAATGCACTATTTAGGGGTGCCCACCACCCGTGCATTAAGCCTTGTCACCACCGGAGACCAAATCTTAAGGGATATGTTTTACAATGGAAATCCCGAGTACGAACCGGGAGCTATTGTTTTACGCACCTCGCCGAGTTTCCTGCGCTTCGGAAGCTACGAAATGCTTGCTGCAGCTAAAGAATACGATCATCTAAGACAGCTCACCGACTGGACTATAGAGA
This sequence comes from Salinimicrobium marinum, assembly GCF_014651535.1. Taxonomy (GTDB): domain Bacteria; phylum Bacteroidota; class Bacteroidia; order Flavobacteriales; family Flavobacteriaceae; genus Salinimicrobium; species Salinimicrobium marinum. Next base: position 685,558 of record NZ_BMXB01000001.1, on the reverse strand, counting down.
ATTTTTATCCACACCTTTCAGGAGAAAATAAGATCATAGAATGGTATAAAGAAGTAGTCGAAAAAACTGCCTTTATGATAGTGGAGTGGCAACGGGTAGGTTTTGTCCATGGCGTTATGAATACAGATAATATGTCAATCCTTGGACGCACCATAGATTACGGACCGTTTTCTTTCCTGGATGATTACGACCCGAATTTCACGCCCAATACCACCGATCTTCCCGGCAGGAGATACGCTTTTGGAAATCAGCCGTCGATAGGATACTGGAACTTAGGAAAACTGGCAAGCGCGCTCTTACCACTCTTTAATGACGAAACCGATGAACTGGAAGAAGCATTGCGAAGCTATGAATCCATCTTCTGGGATAAATATTACGCAATGATGGGCAGAAAGCTGGGGCTTGATGAAGTAACCGAAGAGGATAAAAAAATGTTCGGAGATTTCGAAAAAGTACTTTCGGGTGTAACACCCGATATGACTATTTTTTATCAGTTGCTTATAGAGCTGCCTATAGAAAGAATGGAAGAAGATCAGGTAATATCTCATTTTTCAGAAAGCTTCTATGAAACTCCGGATGGAAATTTGAAGACAGCATTTCTGGATCTTATAAGACAGTACGCTCAAAGGATTAAAAAAAATACTATTTCCAGAGAAGATTCACGAAAATTTATGCAAAAAGCCAATCCGCGGTTCATCCTTAGGAATTACCTGCTTCACCAGGCAATAGAGGAACTGGAAAAAGGAGAAAATACCTTATTTGAAAAGCTTCAGAAGGCCATAACAGATCCGTATTTCAATGCACACGATGAATTCGTTAAGAAGAGGCCCAACTGGGCAACGAATAAAGCCGGTTGCTCCATGTTGTCCTGTAGTTCATAGACTGAAAATTGGAGGTGCTCCTTTAGTTTCATAGACCCTGAAGGGGTCCTGGATCTATAAGATCGAAATTACAGGAAAATATGACCTCAAGGGGTCGAATAGTCCAAACATCGGAATTTCAAACCATTAAATATTCCATCCCTTAGGAATTGGTTTAAGAAGAAAATGACAAGGTTAAACTAATTTTGAAAAAATCCACTTCCCAAGAGCGAACAACTTCCTGCTAGATTTATAACGAATTTGTTCAGCAAAAACAATAGAAATTCTATTATATGCAGAATTAAGTCAATTCTTAAAAATTAAATTCAAAAAAATGAATGTTATGTAAAGCTTTGAAACCGAAGTTGAAGGAAAATTGAGAATTTATTTTATCTTAGAGCAGAACTTTTCTCCTGCAACATAATTTCCGGCACTCCATGAAAATAAATTTAAACGCTGCTATTCCCTCCCTGTTTCTCCTAAGCTTTTCTTTTTTACAGGCCCAGGACATCAACCACGATGACACCAAATTACTTTCAAAGCCTGCCATAAGTGATTCCCAAATTGCTTTTATTTATGCTGAAGACCTTTGGGTGGCAAATAAGGATGGTTCGGAGCCAAAGAGGTTAACCATAGATGAAGGAATAGAAACCAATCCCGTCTTTTCACCCGATGGAAAAACCATTGCTTTTAATGCAGAATATGACGGAAATACAGATGTTTTTGTAGTACCGGCTACAGGCGGAATTCCGCAGCGACTTACCTGGCATCCCTACCCCGACCTGGTACGCGGATTCACTCCTGATGGATCAAAAGTGATGTTCGCTTCACAACGAAACACCTTTACCAATCGATTTTTAAAGCTTTTTGAAGTTCCCGTATCTGGCGGCCGGGTGGCAGAACTCAAAATTCCGAATGCTTACTGGGCTACCTATTCCCCTAATGGTAATCACATTGCCTATACCCCATTGCCCGACAGATTTGATCAATGGAAACACTACCGCGGAGGAACTACTGCTAGGATATGGATCTACAACACTCAGGATCATTCGGTTACTGAAATCCCAAGACCTGAAGTCGGTAGCAATGATTCCCGGCCACAGTGGATCGGAGACAAAATCTACTTCCGAAGTGACAGAAACGGAGAATTCAACCTTTTTAGTTATGATGTAGACACACAGGAAGTAGCCCAGCTAACCGAATTTCAGGATTTCCCTGTCATGGATCTCTCTGCTGCCGGAAACGAATTGATCTTTGAACAGGAAGGCCATCTTCATACATACAATCCTACTTCCGGGGAAACAGACAGGCTGCAAATTGGTATCGCAACAGATTTACTTGAATTACGCTCCAGGTATGTAAAGGGCGAAAAATATATAAGGCACGCTTCAATTTCCCCAACAGGAGCCCGTGTGGTCATGGATTTTCGTGGCGAGATCATTACCGTTCCCGGTGAAAATGGGGATGTGGTGAATATCACTTCTTCGCCCGGCGCACACGAGAAATATCCTGTCTGGTCTCCCGACGGAAAGCAGATTGCCTATTTTTCTGATGAAAGTGGGGAATATGAACTCTTTGTACAGGACCAAAGTGAACAGGAAGAAATCAAGAAATATTCTTTGAACGGTACCGGATTTTATGCGTATCCTCACTGGTCACCAGATAGTAAAAAGATCAGTTTCGTGGACAATGGCCGGAACCTTTACATTCTGAATATCGAAAACGGAAGGATCAACAAAATAGCTTCAGATGAGCGGTATATACCCGGAATATTCCGAGAACTTTTCGGCGACTGGTCTCGGGATTCCAACTGGATCACTTTTACCGTCATTACCGACACCAGTTTTGAAAAGGCTTTTATTTATTCACTTTCAGAAAATAAGTCATACGCCATCACCGACGGACTCGCAAATGTATCCAGTCCCAAATTCGATCCCAGCGGAAAATATCTATACATGCTGGCATCTACAGATGCAGGGCCGGTATTGAACTGGTTTGACCAGTCCAATCAGGATATGGAAATGAGCAGCTCCATGTACCTCGTGACCCTTCAGAAGGAAGTTGAATCCCCTTTTGCCAGGGAAAATGATGTTGAAAAAATTCAGCAGACAGAAGAAGAGGAAGAAAAGAAAGAACGGGAGGAAAAGGATAACAAAGAACCTAAAGTTCCGGCAATAAGAATAGATTTTGAAGGAATCGAAAACAGGATCGTTCATATTCCTGTTCCCCCAGGTACTTATAAGAACCTGAATTCCCCTAAAGAAGGGATCCTCTACTATTTATCTTATCCGCCGCATGAGTATAATAATGCTAGCCTGCAAAAATATGATCTTTCTGAAAGGAAAGCAGAAGAAGTGATGCCGGCAAACACCTATGAAATTTCAGCAAACGGAGAAAAAATCCTTTACTCAAATGAAGGAAAGTGGGGTATTGCTGAAGTGGAGAAGATCCATAACAAAAGGGCTTTAAACACAGGAGATATCCAGGTAAAAATTGATCCCAAAGCAGAATGGGCAAACATCTTCAATGAAGCCTGGCGGGTAAACCGTGATTATTTCTATGATCCCGGAATGCATGGTGTAGACTGGGATGCCATAAAAGAAAAATATGAACCTTTCCTCGCAGATGTTTCTACCAGAAGTGACCTTTACCGCGTGATGGAATGGATGTTCAGTGAGCTGGGCGTGGGACACCACGGGTTTTCGGGCAGGGGCGATCGCCTGAATGATCCGGAAACTGTAGAAGGCGGATTGCTCGGCGCAGATTTTGAAGTTGCCAACAACCGTTATCGTATTGCCAAAATCTACGGCGGACTTAACTGGAACCCAAATCTAAAGTCTCCGCTTACAGAACCCGGGGTAAACATTAATAAAGGAGATTATATTCTTGAAATTAACGGGCAGGAAGTAACTGCAGATGAGAATTTTTATGAGTTTTTTGAGAACACTGCTGGTAAGATTGTAACGCTTACGGTGAGTCCAACCGCAAACCTCAACAACAGCCGAAAAGAAAAGGTAACACCGGTAAACAATGAGCGGGATCTCAGAAACCGTGACTGGATCGAAGGAAACATCAGGAAAGTGGACGAAGCCACAAACGGCAAGGTGGCCTATGTATATGTGCCCAATACTGCCGAAGCAGGACATGAATATTTCAAGCGCTATTTCTTTCCGCAGGCCAACAGAGATGCAATCATTATTGATGAACGATTTAACGGCGGCGGACAGTTAGCCGATTATTATATAGACCTCCTTAAGAAGCCGGTGCAGGCGTACTGGGATTTCAGGTATGGGAAGGATTTAAAATCTCCAAGCGCTTCCATACAGGGACCAAAAGTGATGATCATAGATGAGACAGCTGGCTCGGGAGGAGATTACCTACCCTGGATGTTCAGAAAATTTGATCTTGGTACCATTGTAGGGAAGAGAACCTGGGGTGGCCTTGTAGGAGTGCTGGGATATCCGGAATTCATCGATGGCGGATCTGTTACCGCGCCAAACGTAGCATTTTATACTGAAGACGGATTCGCTGTGGAGAATGAAGGAGTCGCTCCGGATATTGAAGTGGAACAATGGCCACACGAGGTGATCGAAGGAAAAGATCCGCAGCTGGAAAAAGCCATAGAAATAGCCCTACAAAAGCTGAAGGAGAATCCGCCAAAAGAAGTGAAAACCCCAGCCTATCCCAAGGTTGGGCAGAATTAATTAATTATGAGCAGACAAACTAATAAGAACAGGAGGAACCTGTACCTATGGATCATAGTTACTATACTGGCTGTAGGTTTGATCACAGGGTACCAGGACGGAAGAGCAGATAAGACCGACAGGACAGAATCTATTATGCAGCCTTAAAGTTCACCTGGAAAAACTCAATTTTTTATTCCAGCAGTTCTTCTAATCCCGCTTCAGGAGTATAAGTAGCTGTAAGTATAGCAGAGACTGCCCCTTGTGATCTATTCCAATTATGCAATATTATTGAATGAACCAACATGAGGTTGGTGATGTGTCAGTAAATTAAAAATTTAGATTCCCTCGCCACTTCCTCGTTGGAACTTCGTTTTAATTTTGTATATTTAAGTGTCATTCAGCTTCTTACAATCTATAAATGCAGTGTTATGAAAACAAGTCTCAGTTATATATTTGGAATTTGCTTTCTGTTACTGATCTTTGGTCAATCTGCAGAAGCACAGATTTTACAGACCCGCAGTGAAGTTCTTTCTGCTTATGGCACACCCTTTTCAGAAGGAGTTTCAGAATCTGGTGAAAATTACCTTTTTTATAAAACCCCGGTAAAAACAAAAGCCAGCGGGGAATATGAACAGCGAAAAGTTCTTTTCTTCAAAAAGTTCAAAGACGGAAATGAAACCTGCTATAAATGGCAGATCCTCGAGCCATCTTCAGAAACTAAGCATAATATGCTCTCATTTACCCGAAATCTTGTGCAGACGGGGGATATGGAATGGAAAGATTATGGCAAAGGCATTATTTATACCATGGAGCTCGTGAACGAAGTTTGTACGATCACTGCACAATATGATCAGGAGGTGAGCCTCGCCAAAGTATACAAAATGTAAACTCCCACCAGAAAATCGTAAGCATTAGATATACTTTGAGTTTAGAAGATAATTATTCCTTCAGCAGTCATACTTTTCGCATATCAGATTAAAACTGAAATGCAGATTTTCAGTTGAAATTTATAAAACCCTATCTTTCTGGATCTACTGCAGTCAGTTGTCTTTTTCTTCCCCAAAATAAAATTCTGCCCATACAGGAATATGATCTGATATTCGCCTGGCAGCTTTCATATCGGGAAAATTCCGATAAAAATGGACGACTCCCGAAGCTTGAAGCCCTGAATTTTTCGTGTCATAAAAAATATTATCATATTCCGAAGCAAGGCATTCCCCTGCCACACACTTCATTTTCATAGTGGTCTTTTGATCTTTAAAAACAGACTCATACCCCATTTTCTTCAGCGGATTAAAAACAGTATGGCTCTGCGGAATATTAAAATCTCCCAAAAAGATCAGGTTTTTTTCTGCATAGAATTCCGGAAAAAATTTAAAGTATTTGATTTCGGTTTCCGGCTGTCTCTTTTTGGGAATGGCGTGAAAACTCACCAGTGTAAACAGTTCTCCATTATAATTAAAATCCAATAAATATGGCTCCCGGTCAATCTCCTGCACATAATTATCTTCCAGCCATGCCCGTTTCACTCTCTTTATGCTGGAGGTTTTCCACAGGTACGCATAACGTTCGGTGCCATAAGGGGTGCTTACCGTAGGATCACTAACGATATAATCCCAATTTGTCCCCGTCCTGTTAAGTTCATCTGCTAATTTTGCCACCGCCTGTGCGCCGCCATAACCCGCCACTATTTCCTGAAGGGCCACCACATCAAATTCCTTTAACGTATTTGCTACAAATTGTATCTCTGCAGCAGATTTGCTTTTTCCGAAATTTTGAAGATTCCAGGAACATATTTTTACCTGGGCTTGCAGGGTACCGCTCCAAAAGATAAGAACAACAATAAAAAACGAAATCCTGAAAATATTCTTGTGCATTATTCTATTCCGTTTAAAACGTGTGTTACTTTTCCGGAGGAAACTGGAAATTCTATTCCTCTGAAAACCATCCGCTGTACATCACGTAATTGGCAGCTGTTTTCTTGAGATTATCTATTTGTTCCGTGGTCAGTTGTTTTACCTTCTTTGCCGGGATACCTGCATAAATGAAGCCTGCTTCACAAATGGTATTTTCCAGCACCACCGCGCCGGCAGCAATGATACAATTTTTCTCAACTACAGCGTGATCCATCACAATAGCTCCCATGCCAATAAGTGCATTATCCTTTACGGTACAGCCGTGAACCATTGCTCTATGCCCAATAGACACATTATTCCCGATAGTTGTTGCCGCTTTCTGATATGTGCAATGAATAATGGCACCATCCTGAATATTGGTACCGTTACCAATCCTGATGGCGTTTACATCTCCACGAATTACGGCTGTAAACCAGACCGAACAATTTTTCCCCATCACCACATCTCCTGCGATTGTGGCATTTTCGGCTATAAAACAGCTTTTGTCAATTTCAGGATTCACTCCCTTGACAGGTAAAATTAAAGGCATATTATAATGAATTAGAAGAGGCATAAAACTACATCTTTTACACACGAAAAGAAAAAATTTACACCTCAACCTTCAGCAAAATTATTTCTGCATATTCACCCAAATCTATTCTGATGGAAAACCCGGAGAAGCTTTTACTTCTCGATCTGCAGCGTATGTCTGGCCATATGCCCTGCAAGAAACAGGAATGACTGGTATGCATCCATGGGACCATAGGGAGAATCGCTCACGCGGTCCCGTAAATCCTGTACAGATATATCTTTCAGGTAATCCAGAACTAATTGACGTTGCTCCAAAACATCTTCCATTGCCTCTTCGAAAGAAATATAGGCGCCATTTCCCTCCAACTCTTCCGAAGCTTTTGCTTTCTGGCTACGATCTGTCATTCCCTTTATGATATCCTCATCAGAAAATCTTATTTCGGCTCTTCTTTCGGGGTTCGGTTGTTTAGCCATCTCTTCCTTCATCATTCCAAAAAGCATTTTCTCAGTCAGGATGATGTGCTCCAGTATCTGACTTACAGACCATTGTTCCCCCGATGGTTTATACTGCAACTGCGCTTCACTTAAGCCGTCTACTCCGGCCTTCAAATCATTGATGGTCTCCTCATAATAATTCAGCAGAATTTTTTTCTCGTCCGTTTGAATAACTTCAGTCTTAACTGCAGAACATTCTACCTCAGCTCCCGGAATAGAAAGCAGGATTGGGACGACAAAAAATAAAATTAACTGTTTCATATTTCACTGTTTATTGGTTCTTAATGATGATTTTCTCTGAAATATATTTTCTCTTTCAGGTTTTTTGGCGCACTACATAAGCCTTAGAATTGTCCAGAATTGCCTGCCAACCCTCCTTTTGCATTTCATTGGAATGAAGATCTTCGGCTTCAAAAATTTCTTCTACTATGATTTAATTTTCATTCTGAACAAAACTAACAGTTACTTTTCTACCATTCCCCAAGGTGTATTTAATGCGTCGGTGTCGATCGACCTCATCATATATACCTTCGAAATCGAAACCGGCACTGCCATCCTTCGCTTCCATACGATATGAGAACTTTCCGTTTTCCCGAAGATCATTTTCAGCCGAAGGTGTATGCCAGTCGGCACTGGCATGATTCCATTGCTTAATATTTTCGGGATTTGCCCAGCAGTTCAACACTTTTTCAACAGGTGCATCGATATTACTTTTTACAGAAATTTGTTGTTTTGTTTTTTCCGGAGATTGAGATAGGTTATGCAAATTTTTAAATGCTTTCGGCCATGCTTCTTCAAAAAAAGCCTCCTGTTTTTCGTCAAGATCCATCTCTACAGTCAATTCAGTTTTTCCGTTAAAATCTTTGAGAATATAGATTTCTTCGGCTCCCTGCCAGCCTTTCACATGCTCACTGCACCTATCAACTTTTCCTTCCTTATCGATCATTCCCAGATGTTTAAAAATCATTTTTTCAGGTTCTTTTTTCTCCTGAATGCTGGAAACCATTCCTTCATCTTCGGCATTGAGAAAAAGTATTTCACTTCCTTCCTGCCAATCGGTCTTTACTTTAGATCCTTGGGCAAAAGCGGTCGTCCATTCGTGATAGGTTTCTTCACCCCAAAGAATCTTCAAAACTCTTTCTCCAGATGCATCAATTATGGTTTTACATTTTTTGCGTTTCATAGTGCATAGTTTTAGGCATTTCTTCCAGTTTATGGAAACTGCAGTAGGAGATCATAAGTACGAACAGGACGATTAGCGGAAAAAGGGTGGCAGCATGTAAACCTTCCACAGCATAAATAATTCCTGCAGCAAAAATGAAGTCGAAAGTAAAACCTGCATAAGTCCACTCCTTTAATCGCTTTGGAAGTTTCGGCATAATTAATACTATCGCTCCCAGAACTTTACAAATCGTAAGCATAATTCCGAAATATTCGGGATAGCCCAGATGACGGATACCTTCCCTGGCCATTTCTGTATGACCTGTAAGTGCAGGCATTACTCCCTGAAAAAGAAAAATAAGGCCTGTGGAAATCCAAAAGATAACCTTAAGTCTTTTCATGATGACAAAATTTAAATGAATACAATTACTGTGAAACCCCTGAATTTTTTAAACCTGCCAGATCGATCTTTTTCATTGCAAGCAGCGCTTCCATTGCCTGGTGGGCCTTTGCTTTATCGGGATCGTTCAGAATCTTTTCTATATCCTCCGGAATTATCTGCCAGGAAATTCCGAATTTATCTTTAAGCCATCCACACTGTTGTGCATTTGGATCTCCTTCCCGGGTGAGCTTTCCCCAATAGGAATCAATTTCCTTCTGATCTTTACAATTTACAATAAAAGAAATGGATTCATTAAACGGAAATTCATGTGTCACACCGCTGTCCATTGCCATAAAAGTTTTCCCTTCCAGCTGAAACTGTGCATGTTTTACAGCTCCCATGGCATATCCGTTCTGGTCTTCTTCTCCATATTTAAGAATGCCTTCGAGGTTTGAATCTTCAAAAACAGAAGTGTAGTATCGGATAGCTGATTCTGCTTTGCCGTGGCTGTCTCCGGTGAACATGAGCATGGGAACAATGTTTTGTTCTGAATTTTCGGTGGCTACCATCAGTTGCCAGTGAAGCCCAAAACGATCCTGCAGCCATCCATACCTCGAACTCCAGTCATAAGAATCCAGCTCCATATAAACTTCCCCTTCCTCGACCAGTTCCTTCCATAACCTGTTGATTTCTTCCTCATCCTTACAGAGCACAAAAAAAGAAATTGAGGGATTAAATTTAAATTGAGGTCCTCCGTTAAGAGCTAGCATTTGACACCCCTCTAACTGGAAACCTATGGACATGACAGTACCTGCTTCCTGCCCGTGTATTTCCTGCCCCACTTTCGAATATTTCAACTGAGAATTCACGCTGGAATTATCAAAAACAGAAGTGTAAAAATTCACCGCTGCCTCCGCTTCCCTGTCGAACCACAGATTGGGAACAATCTTTTGTTTTCTGTTCAGCATGATTTATTTGTTTTTTTCTTCTTTCACCTTCACGACGTAAGAGGTCATTTTTTTGATCTTTGGAGATTTTAAGCCTTCAAGCTCATAAAAATCTGAGAATCCGAAGGTTTTTACAGCTCCCGAAGGATCCTTAATTTTCATACGTCCATTAGCAGCAGCCAGATTCCCGTGGCTAATAATTTGGAATAAATTAGATTCGAGAGTTTCAATTCCCTTCATTTGCTCCATAATTTCCTCTACAGCCTGTTTTCCATTGATGATTTGATCTCCCACAAGATGCCACTCTATATCTTCTGTCATACTATTAAGGATAAAATCAACCTCATTCGTGGCAAAGGCCTCATTAAAATCTCTAATAAATTCTTCTTTTTCTCTCATGGCTTTTAAATTTTAAAAGATAAATCTACAGCTAATTAGTGGGGAAATTCGGGGGGATATCCGTCAACTTAGCGGGGAATTTGCGTCACTTTGCAGCAAAAAAGAAATTATAGAAAAATTTAACTACTTTTATAAAGCATTAAAAATCTTCAGGTTATGGAGAAACATATTTCTATTTTAATTCCAAAGGGTCATACCAGCCTCGTAAATATTGTTGGGACACACCAAATTTTTAATCAGGTGAATTCATTTCTCAGGGAGCGCGGAAAACCTGCACTTTTTAAGATCGAACTGGTAGGGATTTCCATTCCAACCGCTCAAAGCAACGGACTTTTCTCCGTAAATCCTGAAAAATATATTGAAGACATCTCTCGTACAGATCTCATTATTATTCCTGCCATTCATGATGACCCTGAAATTGCCTTTAAAAACAACCGCAGGTTTGTGCCCTGGCTAAAACAGCAATATTCTAACGGTGCAGAAATTGCCAGTTTGTGCGTAGCCGCCTTTTTTCTGGCTTCTACCGGTTTATTGAATGGAAAGCAATGTTCCACCCATTGGATCCATGCAGATAATTTTAGAAAAATGTTTCCTGAAGTACACCTGGTAGATGATAAGATCATGACCGAAGACCAGGGAATCTACACCAGTGGCGGTGCTTATTCGTATCTCAACCTGTTGTTATACCTGGTGGAAAAGTTTGCGGGAAGAGATATTGCGATTCTTACAGCTAAAACATTTATGATAGACATAGATAAAGCCAGCCAGTCTCCATTCATAATGTTCAGAGGACAGAAAGAACATGAAGATCATGTGGTTCGAAAAGCCCAGGAATACATTGAGAAAAATTTTAATGAAAAAATTCCGGTGAATGAACTGGCCAGTAAATTTGCATTAAGCCGTAGAAGCCTGGAGCGGCGTTTTAAAAAAGCCACCCACAATACCATTACCACTTACATTCAACGAGTAAAAGTAGAAGCTGCCAAAAGAAGCCTGGAGGCGTCGAGGGAAAATGTGAATGAGGTGATGTACGGCATTGGATATTCTGATGAAAAATCTTTCCGGCAAACATTTAAAAAAATTACCGGAATCTCACCTGCGCAATACCGCAACAAATACAAATCAAATGAAATTCGCAGCTGAAATATTTTTTTGGTCAATCCTTCTCAGTTACGGAATCCATAAAAAATTGCCTGAACTTATTAATAACACAGTTTTTCAAAGAAGGATTCTACTTCCGCTTCAAAAAGTTCCACCGGAATTCTATGGCCAAGCTGCGGTACCAGCCGAACGTACAATTCTGTCACCGGATTAAATCCTTCTGAAAGAAAAGAAAGAGTCTCCTGAGGAGAGACTACCTCATCCTTTTGGCCAATGACAATTTGTTTCAGGTTATTCCAGGAATCAGATACTGTCGGAATTTCCTGAGGAACAGATCTCTTCTTCAAGGCCGGATTGAACAATAAGGCCGGGCGAAAAAGGGAATTTGCCACATGATATCCAGCAAAGCCGCCCATACTGCTGCCAATAACGGTATTGATTTCGACATCTGGATAGAAATTAAGGATGGTATTAATGGCATTCGCATCTTTATAATAATCAAGATCGGGAGCATAGACTTTCCCGAATTTTTTAAGGACCTCCCTTTTTTCCGGACTCAGTTTACTGTCTAATCCATGCAGGTAAAGTATATTCATAGGTAGTTATTTTCTTATTATTTTTTCAGGAGCATCGGGATCATACACTTTTCAGTCCTTATAAAAATTGCAGCTATTTGAAACCTCCCTTAATACAGGAAGAACGTCATCTCTCTTTTTCATGCTCTCTTTTACCAAACGTCTTAATTTCCTGTTGGATTTTTGCCTATCAAACTTCTCTGAAGTTAATGCTGTCCAGCCGTAAATTCCTGTTTTTCTTCTGGATCTACTCATAAAATTAATGAAATTTGATATTCTGCACGTTCTAACTCTCTCTCTCTTTTCAGAGATTCAAAGAAAAAGATTCCTCACGCCAAAAACCGTCGCCTGAATAAAATTTTTTGTTTGTGATATTGTGCTTTAGAAAACTTTGATCCGAAGAAACCTTAGATCCCCAGTTTTTCGAGGAAATCTTTTTTGTGGGATTTACTCGTGTGCAACAACTTACCATCTGTCATTTTTGCATCTATCTCTCCGTATTCAGAATGTACAATTTCTTTTACGTGATCGATATTCACAATAGTAGATCTATGCATCCTGAAAAAATGTTCCCGATCCAGCATTTCATCCAGTGTGTTGAGTGAAACACGCAGGACATACTTATTTTTTTTGGTATAAATTTCGGCATAATAACCCGAGGAGATGATATAATAGATATCAGGAGGATCCAGCAGTACCGTTTTATTTCCCTGCTTCACAGGGATCTTCAGGGAAGGAGTATTTGCTTTTGTTTTTTCTGTATACATCCGAAATAGCTCCTGCATCTTGTTTTCAAACAGCTGAAATGTATCCAGGGGTGGTGTAAGCAACACTTTATTGACAGCCATGAAAAACCGTTCATCTGTAAAAGGTTTTAGAAGAAAATCACAGGCATTTACATCAAAGGCTTTACAGGCTTCATTGGTACGGGAAGTCATAAGAACTACGATGGGCCTGGGAGAATGATTAATTCTTGAGAGGACTTCAAACCCGCTTATATCTTTCATATCGGTATCCAAAAGTATGAGATCTGGCTTTTGGACATTAATGTGTTCAATAGCAAGTTTTCCGGTAGAACATTCACCCACAACATCTATTTCGGGAACCTTGTTTAAAAGGTTAGAAACCCGTTTTCTTGCAGTTTCTTCATCATCTATAATTAGCGCCCTCAATGGATCAATCTTTAGTCCTTATTACCTTATCAAATTTACGGAATCCTGTATAATTTCCTCAGTAAAACAGCCATGGATTGAGCTTTAAAAAGATGATTTTTGTCATTAAAAGATTAGTAATTACTGCTGAAAATTAAAGGCTGAGACTGTCAAAAAAGCAAGGTTTAGATCAGGTCGTCTGCGACTTCCACAACTGCAAGTTTACAGTTCGTTGGCTCCCGGATGGATAACTCCTCACGAGATGATCATTTTGCTGACTTTGGCAGTCTCAGGTAAGAGTTCCAGTTGTTTAATTCCCGGCTACTTCAATTCCGCGGAAATCGGTCATAGTGATCTTAATTTGCTGTTTTTGGTCTCCTTTAACCATTTTTAAGCGGTAGAACTCCTCTTTTACTAATCCATTTTTGCCTTTTGCCACATGCATGTTTTCAACCATTGTCCAGCCCTTATAGTCTCTGTAAACCTGTTCCCTCAATTCATCCGGAAGAAGAACATTTTTGAGTTTGAAGGATGTTTTTTCCAGTTTTCCCTCTTTGTCAAAAGTAGCATCCAGTTTCCCTTTGGTACTGTTAATATCTACCAGATATCCATGATAATTATTGTCCTTCAGCGAGAGTACAAAAATTTCCATATTGCAGTACTTATCTAAGTAAGCATGAGGATCCTGCTCAAATTCACCTACAAAATCTTCTATAGCTTTAAAGATGAAACTATCTCCCTGGACGACCATGCTGGGAGTATCTGGATCAAAACCAATTTTCGCTTCTTCAAGTTGAGTAATTTCCTGACCGTAAGCGGTACCGGCCCAAATTAGTATTCCAAAAAAGATCATTAGTTTTTTCATAATTATCAGTATTAAAAGTTGCTCTTCAAGTCTTTATTTTCATTTTAATTTTTTCTTTTTCTGATATGAAATTAGATATTTTAAGAGCTCCCGCAAAGGACAATGATGTGGACAACCAGAATTAAGTAATCAACTACTCACCTGCTGATTTAAAAGACTTTTTACCTGATATAAATAGGTGCTTTTTACCCGCTGAACACTTAGAAACGAAGGACTAAGGCATTGTTTTTGCTATTACAGCAACCACAAAGATTGTGTAAAATCCCACATATTTTTCACAACAATTACAGTGAATTTGTTGTACTTTTAATACAGCATTAATACGAGAAATACGAATCTCGCAAAGAGCAATTTTGAAATAATTATTTTCCGCATTTTCGAGGATGGATTATTGGAAATAAAATGAAAGATATTAAAGCAGAAATCAACAACTCAGCAATATGTTATCCTATGAAATCACCACCACACAAAAGGATGGGGTATTAAAACAATGGCTGCCCGGTCCATGGCTCTTTTGGGGTTTAGTACTACTGGTACTTCCCCTCTGGATGTTCTCTTTCCCTGAAACAACAGTAAAACACAACCTTAAACCCACTTTTGTTTATGCCAGCCAGATTTTCTCCCTTCTGGGATTCGCTTTCTTCGCTTTAACTTTTGTACTGTCAACACGCAGTAAGTTTCTGGAAGATATGTTTGGAGGACTGGACAGGGTATACCATTTCCATAAATTTACCGGCAAAATGGCAGGGTTGTTTTTGCTCTTGCATCCGGTTTTTCTGGCTTTAAGGTGGATTTCTGAAGATCTTTCCAAAGCGACCTGGTATCTGCTTCCATTGCACCGGCGTATGGAGATCAACTTGGGTAGCTGGTCTTTAATGGGAATACTGGTGCTGCTTATCTTTACTTTCATTATTAAAATTCCATACGATAAGTGGAAGATTAGCCATAAAATGCTTGGCTTTTTCTTTATTCCAGGTATTTTTCATGTCTTTCTTCAGAACACTTTTTCAGGAAATCCTGCTCTGCGCATTTATCTTAGTTTACTCACTGCAGCCGGCGTCTTAGCCTGGCTTTACAAATCAATTTTCTACGATCTGCTGAAAGAAAAAACTTCCTACCTGGTAACAAGCGTTGAAAGGCTTAACAGCAAAATAATGGAAATTGAGCTGAGCCCTCAAAAAGAAGCTGAACGATTTCTCCCTGGGCAATTCTTCTTTTTTTCCTTTTTAGCCGATTATATTCCGTCGGAAAGTCATCCTTTTACGGTTTGTGCACAGGAGAAGGACAGCAAAATAAAGATCATTGTTAAGTCTCTGGGAGATTATACAAGTCTCCTGCACCGCTTACTGGACACCAATGTTCCTGTCTTACTGGATGGCCCCTATGGAAGGTTTACTTATAATATGGCAGGAAATGACCAGGTTTGGATTGCGGGCGGAGTGGGGATTGCACCTTTTCTTAGCTGGGCTAATCACCTTCTCGCTCATCCGGATCAATTCCTGAAAGTGAATCTTTTTTACTGTGTCAGGAGGCTTCCTGAAGCCACTCACCTACACATTTTTCAAGCTCTTGAAGAGCAAATGCTCGATTTCCATGTTCAGGTAATTTGTGAAACATGTGAAGGACTTTTTGAAATTAGTGGGCTCTGCGGAATTAAGAATAAAGATATATTTATTTGCGGCCCAGGAAAAATGAGAAAATCCTTTGTAAAAGATCTTGAACGTATGAATATTCCGAAAAAACAAATTCACTTTGAGGATTTTGATTTTAACTGAACCGTTTAAATCATTTAATCCGTAGAAGAATTTTCAGATAGAATCTGGCGGCAGTGGAAGCAATCAGGAGACGCAGTCCGCCACCATAAAATGATCTTCTACCCATTTATTGGTTATTTCCCTTCTGTGGAAAACCATGTGGAAAACTATTTCAAGGCAGTCCTCCCTGCATTCTTTCTTTGCCTAATTTTACTCCTGTAAACCTGTAACCGAAAAGACAACGCTACCGTGGTAACTAGGGGAATCATGTGCAAATCATGAGCTGTTGCGCAACTGTAAGTAATTTATTTACAAGCCAGAACACCTTTCTTTTCTGTTAGACTTTACTTTCGCATAAAAAGTAAATGTCCACCGAATTTTGTGATTTCCTTATCACACGATCCTGTTGGAACATCCTTCTTTTATGCTTTTGAAATAACCTAAAAAACAAAAGTATTATGAGTATTTTCGACAAAAGAGTGAACTACAAACCCTTCGAATATCCTGAAATTTTAAATTTCACCGAAGCAATTAATAAATCCTTCTGGGTGCATTCTGAAGTAGATTTCACTGCCGATGTGCAGGATTTCCATTCACATCTTTCCAAAAACGAAAAGCAGGTAGTAAAACGGAGCCTCCTTGCAATTGCCCAAATTGAAGTGGCTGTAAAATCTTTCTGGGGTGATCTTTATACCCACCTTCCAAAACCTGAATTCAACGGACTCGGAAGTACGTTTGCCGAATGTGAATTCCGGCATTCCGAAGCTTATTCCAGGTTATTGGAAGTGCTGGGGTACAACAACGAATTCCAGACCTTGATTGAAACTCCGGTTATTAAAAAAAGGATCGAATATCTTTCCGAAGCCCTGGCACATACAAAGTCACAGGATAAAAAGAAGTACGTAACTTCCCTCATCCTCTTTTCGATCCTTATTGAAAATGTATCTCTTTTTAGTCAGTTTGCAATTATCCTTTCCTTTTCAAGGTTCAACGGAGTGATGAAAAATGTGAGCAATATTATTGCATGGACTTCGGTAGACGAGCAGGTACATGCCAATGCAGGAATTTATATTGTAAACAAGATCAAAGAAGAATTCCCGGATTTCTTCGACGAGAGAACCAAAGAAGAGATCAGGCAGATCGTAGAAAATTCCATGGAAGTGGAGGCAGAAATCCTGGACTGGATCTTTCAGGATGGGGAAATAGAGAACCTCAGCAAAAAAGATCTGCTCAACTTTATGAAATTCAGAGTTGATGACAGTTTAGATAAAATAGGAATGGAAAAACTTTATCCTGCTGCTACTTCGGGAGCCCAGCCATTGCTATGGTTTGAAGAAGAGATCTTCGCCAACAGCCTGGATGATTTCTTTGCCAAAAGACCGGTGGATTACACTAAGCACGATAAAAGTATTACCGCCAACGACCTTTTCTAAAAATCCCATTCCTTCAGCTGAAAATTGAGCTGAAAATCAAAATACTCAAATTATGTCTGTACAGCTTCAGAATGAAAAATTAAATTCAGGAACAACCAACGAAAGATTATGGTGGCTTAATGACGAGAGCCAGCAAATCCTGAACCGGGGTTACCTGCTTAAAGGCGAAACGACCAAATCTGCTATCGAACGAATAGCCAATGCGGCAGCGAAAAGATTATACAAACCGGAAATGGCCGAAGCTTTTATCGAAATGATCGAACGCGGCTGGATGAGCTTGAGTTCTCCTATCTGGGCCAATATGGGTACCGAAAGAGGTTTGCCTATTTCCTGTTTTAATGTATATGTTCCCGATAATATCGAAGGAATCACGCATAAACTCGGAGAAGTGATCATGCAGACTAAAATTGGCGGCGGAACCTCGGGATATTTCGGAGAACTCCGCGGCCGTGGAAGCGCTGTTACCGACAACGGAAAAAGTAGCGGTGCCACCAGCTTTATGAAGCTTTTTGATACGGCTATGGATACCATTTCTCAGGGTGGAGTTCGCCGTGGTGCTTTTGCCGCTTACCTGGACATTGACCATCCGGATATCAGGGAGTTTCTGGAGATCAAAAATATTGGTAGTCCCATTCAGAACTTATTCAACGGAGTTTGTGTACCAGATTACTGGATGCAGGAAATGATCGACGGAGATCAGGAAAAAAGGGAAATCTGGGCTAAAGTTCTGGAGAGCCGACAGCAAAAAGGCTTACCGTATATCTTCTTTACAGATAATATTAACCGCCACAAGCCGCAGGTTTATAAAGATCAAAACCTAACCATTCACTCAAGTAATTTATGTTCTGAGATCGCACTTCCTTCCACTAAAGAAGAGTCATTTATTTGCTGCCTCTCCTCGATGAATCTCGAATTGTATGACGAGTGGAAAGATACCGAAGCGGTGAAACTGGCTATTTATTTTCTGGATGCAGTACTTCAGGAATTCATCGCCAAGACAGAAGATAATTATTATTTGTCCTCTGCAAATAAATTTGCAAAACGGCACCGTGCATTGGGTCTCGGGGTGATGGGCTGGCATTCCTATCTTCAGAAAAACAGGATCCCCTTTGAAGGCCTTCAAGCGAAAGGTCTAACCAATAGTATTTTTAAGGAGATCAGCGAAAAAGCATTAAAAGCTTCGAAAGAACTGGCAAACATTTACGGGGAACCGGAAATTTTAAAAGGCTATGGACAGCGTAACACTACGCTCATGGCCATTGCCCCAACCACCTCTTCTTCGGCTATTCTTGGTCAGACTTCTCCCGGAATCGAACCCTTCAGCAGTAATTATTATAAAGCGGGTCTTGCAAAAGGTAATTTTATGCGGAAGAACAAATACCTGAAACAACTCCTTGCCGAAAAAGATATAGATACCGAAGAAACCTGGCGAAGCATTATGCTCAACCACGGAAGTGTTCAACATCTTTCTGAACTTTCTGCGGAAGAAAAAGCAGTTTTTAAAACCTTTAAGGAGATAAGTCAGCTGGAGATTATTCAGCAGGCTTCTATCAGGCAGAGGTTTATCGATCAGGCGCAAAGTTTAAACCTGAACATCCCTTCGAACCTTCCGGTGAAAGAAGTGAACAGGTTGATGATCGAAGCCTGGAAATTGGGCGTAAAAACTTTGTACTACCAAAGAAGTCAGAGTGTATCGAAGGAGTTTATCGCGGAGATGGTGACCTGTGCGAGTTGTGAGGCATAATAATTCACTAAAAGTTCAGCTTTAAAGTCATTTACGTCTGCGCTAAAACACTTCATTTAATGAAAAGTTTTAGAGCAGACTTTTTTTTAGATTCTGTTGAAAGCTATTGCGGAATTATTATAGTACCCAATTACGCACTTTTTCACAGCGTCAAATTTCCTGCAAATTCCTTCAGGTTAATCTCTGAAAGTTTTGCCTGAAATTTTGCGTTGCTGTGGCGTACAATGGCATTGATATAATTAAGCTGTGCGGTCCTGAATTCAATGGTTGGAATAGTACCTATCCTGTATTTCTCCATGGTAATTTCCAGGTTTTCCTTGGCAATGGCTTCATTTTCGCTTTCCAGCTCAATTAAGCTAATATTGGTAAGGTATGTTTGATAGGCCATATTCAATTGTGACTGCAGTGTTTGCGACTGCTGTTCGATTGCTACTTCACTGTTTTCCACCTGCAGGCGGGCAATCTTTTCGTTTCGATTTTGATTAAAGCCATCAAAGATGTTCATCCTGGCTGTAAAACCATAATTAAAGCCTTCTGTTCTTCCAAAAGTGGTGAATCCTACCGGAGATTCATTTTGAGAGAATATATATCCGGAATTGGCTTCAACAGTGGGATATCTTCCTGCTTTTACCTGCCGCAACTCCAGCTGTGCAATATTCCGGCTGATAAGCTGCGCTTGTAATACCGGATTCTGTTCCATAGCCAGCCTTTCCAACTCGTGCAGTAACAGATCTTCCTGCACCTCCATATCTTCCTGAACTGTGAAATCTACATTTGGCTCCCTCGCCAGGATCTCATTCAGCTGAATTTTTGTATTGGTATATAATTCCTGCTGTCGTAGCATCGTGGTACGATCTGTATTTAAATCGACCTGCGCATTAAGCACTTCCAGTTTTGAAGATCTCCCGATGGTAAACCGGTTCTGTGCGAGCTCTACCCTTTGTTCAGAAATCACCATGGTACTATCAAGCGCCTGAAGCTGCTGTTGCTGTTGCACCAGGTCATAGTAGGTAATCAATACATCACTCACATGGGTAAGGACGGTTTGTTTCAATTCTGCCTCTCCCAGCTTTTCCAGCTCTTTAAGTTGATCGTAACGGGCAAACATCCTGAAACCGTCAAACAGCGTCCAGTCGAGCACAACCCCATAATTCAGGTTATTGTTGCGGGCATTATCTACTTCAATGAGATTCCCGTCTGCTCTGGTTTGGCGGGTCGACTGAATACTGTTGTTGCTGGCGGCGGTTAATCCCAAAGAAGGCAGAATACCCGCATTCCCTAAGCTCACTGAGGCCTGATCAATTTCCAGTTCATTTCTCGCCATCTCAATTGAATAATTATTTTCAAGAGCAATACGCACTGCTTCTTCAGCAGTTAAAAGCTCCTGTGCAGAAAGTGGCAGACTGCAAAACAGTAAAATGAAGAACTTTAAAATATTATTCATGTAAAACAGGTTCCGGGTTAGGATTTAATTGGGGTGCCGGCTTTTCTAGCTCATCGAATTCCGGACGTTGTTTTCTTTCTTTAGACCACATCATATAGATCGCCGGGATAACAAAGAGGGTGAGCACAAGAGAGAACATGGTCCCTCCAATGATAACGACTCCCATCCCGGTACGGCTCGTGGAAGCGGCACCAAAAGCCACAGCAATAGGCAGTGCTCCCAAAGCCACTGTTAAACTGGTCATTAGAATAGGGCGCAGTCTGGATTCTGAAGCCTGCAGTATGGCTTCCCGCTTAGGAACGCCCTGCTCCCGCAACTGATTGGCAAATTCAACAATTAAAATTCCGTTTTTGGTCACCAGCCCAATGAGCATGACTGTTCCAATCTGACTGAAAATATTCCAGGTTTCACCAAACAACCACAGGCTGAAAACTGCTCCCGCCACTGCCATAGGAACCGTAAGAATTATGATCATAGGATCTATAAAACTTTCAAACTGTGCCGCCAGCAATAAAAAGATTAGCAGTAAAGCCAGTAAAAATGCAAACATTGTATTGGAGCTACTTTCAACAAAATCACGTGACTCTCCACCAAGGTCGGTCGTGAAGGTTTCATCCAGGACTTTTCCTCTAATGCGTTCCATGGCCTCTATCCCGTCTCCCATACTCATTCCCGGCGCCAGACTTGCTGAAACCGTAGCACTCATGTAACGATTGTTGTGGTAAAGTGCCGGCGGACTGCTTTGTTCTTCGGTGGTCACCAGGTTGTCCAGCTGTATAAGCTGCCCGTCCCGATTTCTCACGAACATAGAAGTTAGATCCATTGGAGCGTCCCTGTCTTTTTTGTCAAACTGTCCCATTACCTGGTACTGTTTCCCATTCATCATAAAATACCCGAAGCGCTGGCCGCTCAAAGCGAGCTGTAATGTTTGTGCAACATCCAGCACAGAAACTCCCATGGTCTGAGCTTTTTCCCTATCAATGGTCACATAAATTTCAGGTTTATTAAATTTCAGGTTTAGGTCTGAATTTGAAAAAGTAGGATTATTTTCCACTTCCTGCATAAAAAGCGGAATATTAGCCTCCAGCTGTTCAAAATTCTGCGCCTGGATGATATATTGGATAGGCATTCCTCCACGCCGGTTCACCGCAATGGTTGGGCTTTGACTAACGTTCATTCGGGCGCCGGGAAATTGTTTTGTCCAGCGGGTAAGATCCTGGGCAATTTCATCCTGGGATCGTTCCCTTTCTGAAGGGTCCACTAGTGCAATCCTTCCGAAGCCACTGTTCACAGATCCCGATCCCCAGCCCGGAGAGGTAATGATAAGGCTCACCTTTTTCTCCGGAATGGAGTCGTTGACAAGCTCGGTAACTTCCGTCATAAACCTGTCCATATAATCATAGGAAGCACCTTCGGGCGCGGTGGCACTGATACTAATAAAACTTCTGTCCTCGTATGGTGCGGTCTCCTTCTGAAGCAGACTGTAAAAAACTCCGGTAGCAACCAGACACAGGATCAAGATGGGGAAACTTAGCCATTTTTTATTCATAAACGACCGAAGCGACTCGGAATAACTGTTGTTCATTTTCACGAAATACTTCTCGGTGAAATTGTAGAACTTTGAATTATTCTGTTTTCCGGGCTTCATCAGGTAAGCATTCAGCATAGGAGTTAAAGTCAGGGCCACAAAAGCAGAAATAAGTACTGCTGAAGCCAATACCACTCCAAACTCCCTGAACAGCCGGCCCACAAATCCTTCGAGGAAGATCACCGGCAGGAACACAGCCGCCAGGGTGACGGAAATAGAAATCACCGCAAAAAAGATCTCATTTGATCCTTTTATCGCTGCCTGGATAGGGCTCATTCCCTCCTCTACTTTTTTATAAATATTTTCGGTCACCACAATTCCGTCATCTACCACCAGCCCCGTGGCAAGTACAATCGCAAGTAATGTCAATACATTGATTGAAAATCCGAACATCCACATGATAAAAAAAGTGGCGATAAGTGACACCGGAATATCAATAAGTGGTCGCAACGCAATGGACCAGTTCCTGAAGAACAGGTAGATTACCAGGATCACCAGAATTATTGCGATCGCCAGCGTTTCTGCAACCTCGGTCACAGATTTTTTAACGAACAGGGTATTGTCAAAAGCAATATTCAGGTTGAAATCCTGCGGCAGATCGTTCTGCAGCATCTCATATTGCTCATAAAAAGCATCGGCAATTTCCAGATAATTCGTCCCGGGCTGCGGAATGATCACCATAGATACCATTTCCTGTCCCGAATCACTTAGTTTTGTCTCGAGATTTTCAGCTTCCAGGGCTGCAGATCCAACGTCTTTAAGCCTGATCAAATTATCCCCTTCCGCCCGAATGACAATATTGTTGAATTCCTCTTCCGTAGAAAGGTTTCCAAGGGTTTTAACCGCAAGTTCTGTATTCGAGCCGGTAAGTTTTCCGGTAGGCAATTCCACATTTTGCGCACTCAAAGCTGCACGCACATCGCTTACAGTAGCACCGTAGGAAGCTAGTTTTACAGGATCTATCCAAAGCCGCATGGCGTAACGCCGCTGACCCCATATTTGTACGCTACTGACTCCTGGGATCGTCTGCAAACGCGGGGCGATCACATTTTCGGCATAATCACTGAGTTCCAGTACATTTTTCTCGTCACTTTGCACCGTCATTGCGATGATGGGCTGGGAATCGGCATCGGCCTTTGAAACAACAGGCGGAGCATCAATATCCTGCGGAAGCCTTCGCACTGCCTGGGAAACCTTATCCCGAACATCATTGGCTGCAGCTTCCAGATCCTTGTCCAGGTTGAATTCTATGTTGATATTACTCGACCCCTGACTACTGGTAGAACTTATAGTCCTGATCCCGTCAATGGAGTTAATCTCTTTTTCAAGAGGTTCGGTTATCTGGCTTTCAATAATATCAGGATTGGCTCCGGTGTAATTGGTACGTACCGAAATAATGGCGGGATCAATAGAAGGAAATTCCCTTACTCCCAGATAGGTAAAACCAATGACCCCGAAAAGCACGATCGCAACGTTCATCACAATCGTAAGTACCGGCCGTTTTATACTTAAAGTAGATAAACTCATCAGGCTTTATTATTAGCTACAGGTTCTTGTACACTCACATTCACGGGTACGCCGTCTTTTAAAATCATGACTCCCGAAGTAAGGATTGTATCACCTGGTTTTAAACCTGAAAGCACCCTTACAGAATCTTCTGTTCGAGAACCTGTTTGCACAATTACCTCCCTGGCTATCCCATTTTGCACCACATATATTTTCTTTCCGTTCTGGATAGGAATAAGCGCCTCTGTAGGCACCATGATCGCATCATCGACGGTAGCAAGCGGCAGCAGCACATTGGCAAAAGTTCCCGGAATAAGTTTCCCCTCCTTGTTCTCGGCGATGGCACGCATTTTTAAAGTACGTGTCGCCACATCCACTCCCGGTTCGATTGCATAAATTGTGGCAGTATGTTCTTCCGGAGATCCGGCAGTCGTGAAGCTTAATTGTGAACCTACTCCTACCTGATTGGAATATTTCTCAGGAATGGCAAATGTAAGTTTCAGTTTATCTGTATTCACCAGTTTTGCAATCAGGCTGGACGGAGTCACATAAGTTCCTTCTGAAATCTCCCTCAGTCCTATAGTACCTGAAAATGGTGCTTTTATGGCAGCTTTTGCCAGTTGTGCAGCAATTAACTGAGATTCTGCTTCTGCCGATTGCAGATCGGCGCGGGCCATATCATATTCTTCCTGACTAATAGCCTCTTTTTCTAATAGAAGTTGTGCTCTGCGTTCATTTTCTGAAGCCAGTTTTTCTGCAGTCTTTATTTTCGCCAGTTGGGCCCGAAGCTCCAGGTCATTAACCCTTACCAGCACCTGACCTTGAGAAACTTTGCTTCCTTCCTGAAAACTGATATTTTCAACAACACCCGAAACTTCACTTCTAAGTTCCACCTGCTCGTTTGCTTCCAGTGATCCCGAAAGTGACAGACTTTCAGAGAATTTTTGAGGTTCAAGTACTTCACCTTTCACCGTCGCACTTGTTTGTGCCTCCTGAGGTTTGTTATTTGCCCTAGCCGAGGTATTTTCAATAATCCTGTAGGAAATCA
The DNA here is from genome assembly GCF_014651535.1 of Salinimicrobium marinum. Taxonomy (GTDB): domain Bacteria; phylum Bacteroidota; class Bacteroidia; order Flavobacteriales; family Flavobacteriaceae; genus Salinimicrobium; species Salinimicrobium marinum. Next base: position 660,993 of record NZ_BMXB01000001.1, on the reverse strand, counting down.
AAGCGCCAAGTCCCAGCACTAAAAGCGCATAAAAAATATGTTTGGTTTTCATCTATAAGAAGCTAGTGATCTGTTTTTCTGTAGATTGCAAATCTGGTAAATATTGTTGAATATAAGACTCCGTTATATAGGAAAGGTTTAATGGATTGAAGAAAAAAATTTATTTTTCAGAAAAAGGATTCAAAAATGAGTCGTTCCAGTATTGGATGTTGACCTTTTTACGATAATATTAGATTACATTAATCAGTACAAAGGCATAAAAAATCCAATTGGATACCCACAGCTTAAATTATAGGAATGAAGAGAAGTAGTACTTATTCTATTTGCAGCGCATACTGACTAGGACTTACATCTACTGCATTTTTAAAAACTTTACTAAAAGATGTTCTGCTGGCGAATCCGCACTCTCCAGCCAAAGCTTCAATAGTGTTATTTTGCAGATAGCCTTCTTTAATCAATTTTTTAGCATATTCCATCCGCAAATTATTCTTGTAGGCTGAAAATGTCAGCCCATAATGACTTTTGAGAAAATAAGAAACATGATGTGCCGGCATCTCCATTTCCTGAGCACATCTAGTGAGATTAAAATCTTGATCTAAATACAACTTTTTTTGGTTAAGCAACTCAAGTTTAGTAGTTATTTCCTGTTCTGCCAGGCCAAATTTTAACTCCGGAGCTTCTTGCTCGACCTCCTTTTTTGAAAGGGGTTTAACTTTCATTATTTGGGGATATCCATGTAAGATACTTGGAAAGTATATCGGAACAACACCTATAAGCAGAAAGACTAAGTACAAAGTTAAGCTCACCAATCCCCCTCCTTGTTGAGCATCATTGAATAACGGATTAAAGATATTTATCACCGCCATCTTTTCAAGCACATACAAAACTGCCAAAATTGACATTAACAAAAGGATAGCCCAAAACAACATCAGCCATTTGTTAAGGATTTCCTTCAATTTGTCTTCTTTTCCAAGTTTAACAAAATTCAACAACTGAGGCAATATTATTAAAAGTACCCCCAATTGCCATAAATGTCTTATCAAAACGTGGTGATCCAGGTGTAGCAACAAATAGTTTACTTTGAGTCTATTTTCCGGGTGTACTATGGCATCATTCAGAATAGCGGTATACACTGCATCTGGCTGGAGATAAACATAAGCTGCATCAATTATTGCCAGGAGCAAAGGGACAAATAATATTAAATGCCTCTTTTTCCACTGGAGTTTATCCTTAAAAATAACCTGAAAGTAATAATATATAGGAATGCATAGCGCGTTGTAAGGAATTAGAGGCCATATAAAAAACCATTTAGCTTTATCAAGGTTCCCACCATCCACTATATAGGTCTGCAGGGCGTATATGGAAAGTATAAAATAAAAACTTCCTAAAAAGAAAGTTGCTTTTGTATTGGTTGATCTTTTTATAAACAATAAGGTAGATAGAACAAAACCAAAAATGGATGCTATTAATAAAATGTTGATCAAACCAGAATAATTACAGACTTTTTAGTTGCTAAAAAAAGGATGACCAAAATTCATTTGGACCCGATACCGACAAAATGCTTTATAAAAGCTGAACTAAGAATGCTTTTTAAGCTTCTCTATCTCAAACCATCTCATCATAATTCCCCTTTTCAGGGAAATCGGCCAACAAAGAAAAAGATTGATTGCAATTCTTACAAATTTATGCCTATATTTTTTCTGATGAATTTAAAATATTGATTTTCATCTCTCTATACTGAGATTATATCTCCCAATACTGTGTGTTTTATTTATTCTAATGTGCCCGGCTGCACTGTATGGACAGTCGCTCTGCTAGGCAATATACAAAGGCTCAAGACTCTTCTGAAATTTGCTTTCAACCTATTTTTAATTCAGAAAAAGGTTATTTAAGTAAAAAATAGGATTTGAAAGAATAGGATCTAAGTTTGAGTAGAGAACAGTAACTGCTATCCCTTACAGCTTTGAGCGCCGTATTTAACCTTAAATACAATTGAGATGTTTATTGATTTTCGAAAAATGCTCAAAATTTAAACTTAAATGGATGTTGCCCTAAGAGAAATAAGGTAGGAATAGCAGGTATGCCGAAAAAAGGAGATTTCAGAATTTGGTTTCCGTATAATGAAGGATTGCAGCCTAATAAGTTATTGAACACAGGATAGAAGAACATTTTATCTATGATCTTTTCTAAGCTAAAATCAGTCTCCAACTTCTAAACACCATCTTTTCTCTGATTTCCAATACTTTGCTATTCAAATGGGGATTGTTTCACCTCCTCTGGCACATCGGCAGAAAGGCTTTTCATAAAAGCTACCAGTTCGTCTATTTCTTTTTCAGATAAATCATTGGCTGTTTGGAGCTCTGCCATTATTTCCACCGCTTTGTTTAAATCCTGTACTGAGCCATCATGGAAATAAGGATAGGTATGCTCTATATTGCGTAATCCCGGAACTTTAAAGAAATATTTATCCATTTCATCCTCACTAATTTCATACAATCCCAAATCAATGGTTTCCGATTGGGTATGGTTCCAATAATCTTCATACAAACCAAATTTTTGAAACATTTGACCACCCATTGCGACCCCACTATGACAGGTAATGCAACCGGCATCAATAAACCCGCGGAGTCCTCTTTTTTCCTTTTCATCCAATGCTGCTTCATCCCCTTCCAGGTATTTATCAAAACGACTTTCCGGCATTAGAGTTCGTTCAAAAGCACCAATTGCATTAAGAATATTTTTAAAAGTTATACCTTCCTCTCCATAAGCTTTGGAAAACAAATCCTGATACAATTCAACTTCCTCCAGACGGTTTACAAGCTGTTCTTCATCTGTAATATTATGTTCTATAGGGTTTAAAATAGGTCCGGCTGCCTGCTCTTCTACAGTTTCGGCGCGACCATCCCAAAACTGCATTTTGTGCAAAGCAGCATAGAGTACAGTAGGAGAATTTCGGTTACCGAACGTTCCCTCCACATCTCCGGGAGAAAATCGTTCATTATCCACCCCATAGGTTTTAAGGTTATGACAGGAGTTACAACTGATATTTCCCTCTCCTGACAAACGTTTGTCGTAATACAAATGCTTTCCTAATTCCACCTCATTGGAATCAGGTTCTTCTATGTCCACAGCAGACAATGGTTCAAAATAAACTTTGGCATCAGTTAAAAGTTGATACCCCTCCTCATCTACATTATTGTTGGAGGTTTTATTTTTATCCACACATGAAATTAATGACACAAGAAAACAAAGAACTAAAAGACGTTTCATGATATAAAGGTTTTGCAGTTGTATTATACCTAAAACTAATAAAATACTAAACAGTAAAGAATGATAAAAATCAGATTTTCATATCCTGAATATTGAAAAGCAAAATGTGCGCATCCCCTTGAGAAACTTGATTATTAGATTCTTTACAATTCAGACCAGCATTATATTTAAACTACATCCTTCTAGTTCCCTTTTAAACCAAATCATTTTAAATGATTCGCCAAAACCTAAAAAACCATGCGAATCCTGAGATTTGCATGGTTTTGATAAGAATTGTGATTCTCAATAGTGACCCCGGCAGGATTCAAACCTGCAACCCTCAGAGCCGAAATCTGATGCGCTATTCAGTTGCGCCACGGAGCCTAATCTGCCGCAAATTTAGATAAAAACTTTATTTTAAACCAAAGAAAAAGCAGGAATAAAAACTAATAATTCTAAATGAGCTTATTCCGTCTAATTTCCTGCTTTTTAAACTGCCAACCATTTAATAAATAGATCAGCTGTTATCCCTTTAAATTGTAAATATTATTCCAGAATGGTAACCCTTTGTGGGTTTAATTGGTCATTCACCTTTTCAACCTCAACTTCCACTCGTTGTCCCCTTTCCATCGCATCAAAAGATACACTCTCTCCATTTTGAATTAATTCGGTATCATTTGAAAAATATAATTCTATAGTCTTGTTGTTATCCAACCTAACATATATTTCTTTCTGCTCGGCGTCAACGACCTCTGCAGTACCTGTATAGGTACCAGATTCCACTACATCTGTATCCTCCAGCTCCTTAACGTCACTTTCTATAGTTTTCACCGCATCTGCTCCTGTTTCATTCACGTTTTCCACGACATTTTCAGCATCCTGATTATTCTTTTCAGAATTTTTACAGCCAATAGTCAAACTAAAAAGACTAAAACCAGCTGCGAATATTAGAATTGATTTTCTCATTCTCATACTTTTTAAATTTTACATATTTAATTCTTCAGATTCCCCTAAGAACCTCAGGGAAAATACCTGAAATTACAAAAGTAAAGTAAACCCAGAGAGGCAGTAAATCCTTTATTCAAAGTTTATAAGAAAAAATCGCATATTATGCTTTCTTTAAATAACTATCCCCTAACACCTATCTATTATATTTTTCTGATGAAAAAGCATTAAAAGGCAAATGGCTTTTGATGCTCTTGCTTTTAAAGAGGTTAAATCTACTGTGCCAGTTTACGTTTCACGATGCTGGAAATGGTCTTTCCATCTGCCTTTCCTGCCAGCTCCTGTGAAGCTGCACCCATAACTTTTCCCATATCCTGCATTCCGCTGGCTCCGGTTCTTTGGATGATATCGTCCACACGTGCTTCTATTTCCTCTTCGCTCATTTGTTCTGGAAGGAATTGCTCAATTACAGCAGCCTGATCCAGCTCTGGCTGGGCAAGGTCTTCTCTCCCCTGCTCTTTATAAATAGCAGCACTTTCTTTACGTTGTTTTACAAGCTTCTGGAGTAATTTCATTTCTTCATCCTCACTCATGCTTTCTTTTCCGGCGGTTTCTGTATTCGCTAAAAGGATCGCGCTCTTTACAGCTCTTAAAGCTTCCAACTTGTTAGAATCCTTAGCCCTCATAGCGGCTTTCATCTCGGTCATTACTTTTTCCTGTAAACTCATAAAACGTATAATTTAGTGAGCTGCGAAGATAAAAATAAAACCCGATATCTGAGAACTCAGTTTTAGGGTTTTAATAAGCGCTTTTGGTTCCCCGCGACTAATTTCAGTAGAAAAAAATTTCCTTCTGAAGTTTATTTTTTAACATTTACGGAAATTACAAAAGTGCAACATAAATTATTTCTGATCACTTCCAGAAGTCCCCTTTTCTGAAAAACATTTCTTTTCTAAACATGTATCCCACATTTTCAATCCCATTACTCCTTCAATAAATCCTGAACTGCATTTACCAGGTAAATATTAGATGACCCAACGCTTATTAAGACGGTAATATTTGATACTTTGAGGTAATTAATTTGAAAAATATCTTTCAGCAAATTCTATAAAATAGGGCCAATTGGGAATGACTGTATGCCCTCCTTCGTGTTGCCTGAAGGCAATTTCCCCTTCCGCAAGATTTGTTCCCTGGGGAGGAAAAGTTTGTGTAGGTAAACCTTTGTATCCCAAAAGTTCATAAACCGGATTTGCAAAGGCACCACCCGAAAACATACCTTTGGCATCCACCCAAGATCCTTCAACATCTCCTGCACCGGCACTTATAAAAATTGGCCTGGGAGCAGCCATGGCTACTAAATGATGCGCATCTACGGGAAGATCATTCACTGTCATTGGTCCAGCATACTTTATGAAATTTGGCGCAAACCAGTGATACTGAGAAGATGATACTAGATTTTCTACCTGCTCTCCAAAATTGCGTCGCAAAATTTTTGTTCCGCCCGCTCCCGAGGAGCCTATAAACCCAATAGCAAATCGTGAGTCATAAGCCATAGTGACCATTGCAGCTTTTCCGTATCTCGATAGACCTTCTATTCCAACTTTTGTTTCATCCACATTGGGGTTTGCTTCGAAGTAATCCATCGCACGGCCTGCTCCCCAGGCCCAGGCGCGTAAGGTGCCCCAATCATCAATATCTCTGGGTTCACCCTTATTTACCAGTCCAATGATTCCCTCTCGTAATCCGGCTCCGTTATCTGCCTGGAAGCTTGTAGGAATCAATGTGGCATATCCCCATCCTTTTGCAAGAAGTTGCTCCTGCCAGGCAGGGCCTTCCGACTTGGGAAATTCCATACCCGGTGGCCAGTTCCAGCCAAATTCCAGCATCACAGGAACTGCTTGGTTTTTGTTTGAAGGTGTTACGAGCGTCATCTCAATTCCCACTTCAATATCCGGAAATCTGGAATTGTCTACATGACCTAAGAGATGCGTATATATTACAGGGTACCTCCCCATTAAGGTGTCTTTTTCTTCAACTATTTCCCAGGTTACATCCGGCAAATTTTCAGGTACTTTTCCATAGATTTGTGAGTCGAAATGCAACTGAATCTCTTTTCGACGTTCCGGCCATTCTTCGGCATTCTTCACGGGACTTCCTTCGTCGAACACCAGCAGTTCGGGAAGACTGTGGTAAGTTTTGGCTTTAGCTTCGTCACTATTGGCCGCATTTGGTGCTTCGGGATTACCGGAGGGTCCAGGTCTAAGTTCAGAAATCCCCAGTTTTTTCATCATTAGCTCATGATCTTTCCGGTTTAATTTATCAATGCTATCTCTCTTGTGTTGGGAGAATTGAGCAATCGATTGAGTAGATATAAAAAGAAAAAGCAGGCAAAATATTATTGTTCTCATTCCTGAATAATGGATTAGTGCATTTTTTGAAGATGAATAACCTCCTGGAATTCCAGGTTTCTTCTGCATTCTTTCTGCCTTATTTTAGCCGGAAAACTTTTATAATAAGATGTATCTCAAGCTTAATTTCGATCGATAAAAAAGAGAGAACTCTATGTTTATTTAAAACAGACAATCAATTTACTAAAAGAAAAATAAAATCATTTAAATAATTTTAAAATATTACAGCAAAGGCGATTACATGAAGGGTGATACTGGTCCCGGAAGATTAAAATTATAACCGGTTTTAACTGAATAAATTTTTCTGAAATAGAAATCCAGCCGTATCTATTCACCCCCCATTGATTCCAGCAGCAGAACCGAACGCTAGCCATAGAACTACATATAAATCAAGAAATAGTAAGGGCTAGGTTTACAACCTGAAGCTAACCCAAAAAAAAAACCGAAACTGAGACTTCAGCTTCGGGTTTTTACAAGTAGTTCTTACTTCCTTAATCTACATTATCATGTAAAAATGAATTATTACTTCTAAATCTGATCTCATCATCATCTCCCGAGTTTATCGAAGTGCGGGAAATTCTTTCTTCTCCGGGATTGGAGCTGTCAAGGTCTATTCCTGCACGCTTATAAGCCGGTTGCTTCTCAATGTCTTCGATCTTACTTCTGAATTTATAATTAAAATCCTTCATTTTAGCCCTTCTTTCTGCTGCCCTTTTGATAAGGTCTTCAGAAATAGGATTGTTGAAAGGATCAATCTCTTCTTCAGGAGAAGATTTTGCAGGAGCTTCTTCTTTCGCTACCTTCTTCTCGATCTCAGGCTGTTTTTCCTGAATTGGCTTTGAAGTAGGCTTGGAGTTTTTCATCATTTGCTCCACTTCAAGATAATCTTCCAGACTGTATCTCTTTTCGCCGTTCTGATTGATTTCCGGCTTTATCTCTCTTGTCTGATTTCTTGGTTCATTCTCTTCATCAGAAAGCCTGTGAACGATCTTCTTCTCTTCCGCAGGTTTTTGTTCTTCACGAGGAGCCTCATATCGTGGTTCTTCAGTTTCCCTAACAGAAGGTTGTTCTGTCCTTTTTGGCATGTCAAAGCTGAACATGAACTGCTCCTGTGATTCCTGCTTTACCTCTTCAGGTTCGTTTACCTCAATATCTCTTACAGCATCAGTGATTATAAAATCTTCAGTTGGGGCCTGATATTGATTCTGTGGCGGAGTCGGAGTTTGAAATTCATTTTTTGATGGAGTTTGAGCTGGTTCCGGAGCCGGTGCCGGAGTTGACTTAACTTCTTCAAACAAAACATTCATATTCCTCACTTCCGCAGAAGGATTTTTATCATCGGGTTCATCAACCTCCTCCTCTTCAAGGGAAAGGGTGTGAACAATTTTATCTTCCTTTGGTGGTGCAGCATCATAAGAAGATCCGGTTTTCTTCGGACTTAAATTATGCTCTGCCTTTTGCTCATCTTCAAGCGTATGGATTATCTTTTTTGTTTCAGTATTAACGATCTCATTTTGCTGTTCCACATCAAAACCAGTGGCAATGATCGTAACAGAAATTGCTTCATCAAGACTCTCATCTTCCCCAACACCCATAATGATGTTGGCACTGTGACCGGCCTCTGCCTGGATATGATCGTTAATCTCTCCTATCTCATCAATAGTAATTTCCTCTGAACCAGAAACGATAAGCAGCAACACGTTTTTGGCACCGGTAATCTTATTGTCGTTTAGAAGAGGGGAATCAAGGGCTTTTACTATAGCATCATTTGCACGAGTGGCTCCAGATGCCTGTGCAGATCCCATTATTGCTGTCCCGCTGTTGCTTAGAACCGTCTTTGCATCCCGCAAGTCAATGTTTTGCGTGTAGTGATGGGTAATTACTTCTGCAATTCCTCTTGAAGCCGTCGCTAAAACCTCATCGGCTTTAGAAAACCCTGCTTTGAATCCAAGGTTCCCATAGACTTCCCGGAGTTTATTATTATTGATCACGATAAGTGAATCTACCTGTTTCCTAAGGTTTTCGACTCCAATCTGGGCCTGTTCACAACGCATTTTACCTTCAAACTGAAAAGGAATGGTCACAATACCAACGGTAAGTATGTCCATATCCTTAGCCTGTTTGGCAATAATTGGCGCTGCTCCTGTACCTGTACCACCACCCATTCCGGCAGTAATAAATACCATCTTGGTATTGGTATCCAACATTCCCTTTATATCATCAAAACTCTCTACAGCTGCCTGCTCCCCAACCTGCGGATTTGCTCCCGCTCCCAGTCCTTCTGTAAGGCTTACCCCCAACTGGATCTTATTGGGCACAGTACTGTTTTCAAGTGCTTGTGCATCTGTGTTGCAAATAACGAAATCAACCCCCTTGATTCCCTGGAGGAACATGTGGTTAATCGCATTGCTACCTCCTCCACCTACACCAATAACTTTAATTACGTTCGATTGGTTCTTTGGTAGATCGAATGAAATGTTTTCGAATTCTGTGCTGCTCATAAATTCTGTTTTACTGGTTTTCTACTTCTTTTCTTTCTATTCTTCATAGAATTCTTTTTTCAATTTTTTTCTTTCTTATTCTGCCTTGTCCAAAAAATCCTTGAACTTCTCGGCCCATTTTTCAAAAAATGTTCTCTTTTGCTGACGTACGGTAGCCGAAAGATCTTCTTCCTCGAATTCCTCCTGGGCTGCTTCCACAGAATTGGCCGGCTGCTCGCCAATCTCCTCTTCTGCCTGCTCGGCCTTATGATTTCTTTTGCCTATTTCAAGGCTATTCAACACCAAACCTACGGCCGTTGCATATAACGGACTCGTGGTCTCCGCATCACTGTCTCCTGCCAGGTGCTCGTTTGGATATCCAATCCTGGTATCCATTCCGGTAATATATTCCACCAGTTGCTTGATGTGTTTTAACTGGGCGCCACCGCCTGTCAACACAATCCCTGCAATTAACTTTTTCTTCTGCTCTTCGTGCCCGTAGTTCTTGATCTCCAAATACACCTGCTCAATGATCTCTACCACTCTGGCGTGAATGATCTTCGATAAGTTCTTCAGTGTAATTTCCTTCGGTTCCCTGCCGCGTAATCCCGGAATGGAAACGATCTCATTATCCTTATTTTCACCCGGCCACGCAGATCCGAATTTTATTTTCAGAAGTTCTGCCTGCTTTTCAATGATCGAACAACCTTCTTTGATATCCTCGGTGATCACTCCGCCACCAAATGGGATTACAGAGGTATGCCTGATAATTCCGTCTTTAAAAATAGCAAGATCTGTAGTACCACCTCCGATGTCCACTAAAGCCACTCCGGCTTCTTTCTCTTCCTGACTCAGCACTGCATTGGCTGATGCCAATGGCTCCAGGGTTACTGCAGAAAGCTCCAGTCCTGAACTCTTTACACAACGTCCAATATTCCTGATGGAGGAAACCTGCCCTACCACCACGTGGAAATTTGCTTCAAGCCTGCCGCCATACATCCCAATAGGCTCTTTGATCTCTGCCTGCCCATCCACTTTAAATTCCTGCGGAAGAACATGGATGATCTCTTCGCCAGGAAGCATTACCAGCTTGTGTACCTGGTTGCACAATTTATCAATATCGGTAGAGTCTATCACCTCGTCCGCATTTGGTCTGGTGATATAATCACTGTGCTGCAGACTTCTTATATGCTGCCCGGCAATTCCCACTACCACTTCTTCAATCTTCAATCCCGAATCAGATTCAGCTTCCTGGATGGCCTGCTGGATCGATTGGATGGTCTGCGTAATATTATTTACCACCCCGCGGTGAACGCCAAGGCTCTTTGCTTTTCCAATTCCAATTATTTCCATTTTTCCGTATTCATTCATACGGCCTATCATGGCAACAATTTTAGTGGTACCTATATCTAATCCTACTGCAATGTCGTTTTGTTCCATATCTTACTTTTTCGTGCTTACAACCTGATCTTTAAATTGTAAATTCACTTTTTTATAGGCATTCAGCTTTTTATCTTTCATTGCTTTTTGATAAAAGGCTTTAAAATTAGTAGTCTTTCTTTCAATGTCTTCGATCTTCCCAAAGTGTACGGCAAAATCCTGCTTTCTCACCTCCAGCTCATACATGCCATTCGCAAGCCGGTTAATACCGGTGACATGAACCGCCATAAAAGGATCATTTCTTATATGATCAAGCAACGGAAAAACTTCGCTTAAATGTTCTTCCCTTATCCCCGAAACCACAGGCACCCGGGCCGAATAAAAAGTGGAAAGAGGCATTTTTTCTCCCTTTCTGTCAATGTAATAGGGGCGTGCTGCCAATACTCTTCCTATTGGTTTTCTCTGCGTAATACTCGCGCCCATTTTCCCGTCAACGCTCATAAAGACTTCTGCCTTTTCGATCATATCGTGAGCGTCTAAAATGGACTCCACCCTATTCAAATCTAAAGTATCTTTGACTACGGTTGCAACCTCTACATGATTTTGTATTAACAATTTATTAACCGCTTCCTCAGTCACATAGAGATTTTCACTGTTGGTAAACTGAAGACTTACTTCGGAAATTTTTCGGGAATTACTGCGTTTTTCTGCGAATGCAAATAAAAAAAACACTGCGCCAATCAGCAAGAATCCCTTTATGTAATTCCAGTTAATTTTCATGACAGCAAATTATTTTTTACCGTTTCCACTTCTTCTCCAATATCTCCTGCCCCCAAAAGCATCACCACTTCGGGATTTAATTTTTTAATTACTTCTGAAAGCTCCTCTTTTTGAACCAGTTGCTTGTTTATATTATCAATTTTATTCAGCAGCCATTCTGAAGTGATCCCTTCCATAGGTTCTTCCCGCGCCGGATAAATATCCAGCAGTAAAACCTGATCAAACAGACTCAGGCTTGCTGCGAAATCATCGGCAAAATCCCTTGTCCGGCTAAAAAGGTGTGGCTGAAACACCACTAAAACTTCTTTCCCCGGATGCATTTCCCGTACCGCCTGGTGCACTGCGGCAATTTCGGCCGGATGATGTGCATAATCATCGATGAGAACAAGGTCATCTGACTTTATTCTGTAAGAGAACCTTCTGTGAACTCCTTTAAAGACAGTCAAAGCCCGGGCGAGGCCACTGGGGAGGCAGCCGAATTCTATGGCCATCGCGAGAGCTGTGACTGCATTAAACAAATTGTGTTTACCCGGTAAGGATAAACTGAAATTCTTATATATTTTTCCTCTAAAATTTAAATCGAAATAGTAACTGCCATTTTCCACCCGCACATTTTCTGCAGTTACATCGGCACCGTCTTCCACCCCAACAGAGGTTCCCTGAAGCGGCAATCCTTTCTTATAAAAGAGCGTGCCGTCCTGCGGAACCAGCGCCACAAAATCCAAGAAGGACTGTTGAAGCTGTTCGTTCGCTCCATAAATATCCAGGTGATCGGCATCCATGGAAGTGATCGCAGCAATGTTTGGTGACAACTGCAGGAACGAACGGTCAAATTCATCTGCTTCCACCACGGTCACTTTGTTACCACTCATCACTAGATTGCTTCCGTAATTTTCGGCCACACCACCAAGGAAAGCTGTTACTTCTTCTCCTGTTTCCTTCAGCAAATGCGCAAGCATTGCTGTGGTAGTGGTTTTTCCGTGGGTACCAGCCACTGCCAAAGTGTAAATGTTTTTGGTAATTTTCCCTAAAACCACTGCCCTTTTTTCAAGAGTAAAACCTTCAGCTTTAAAAAAGTTGAATTGTTGATGATTTTTCGGGATCGCCGGAGTGTACACTATCAGCGCATTTTTATCTTCTGTAAATTCCAAAGGCAAATCTTCCACATCATCTTTGTAGATCACGCTGATCCCTTCAGATTCCAGCTTCCCGGTGAGCGAAGACCTGGTTTTATCGTACCCGGCAACATTGATCCCCTGTGCATTGAAATAGCGGGCAAGAGCACTCATGCCAATGCCTCCAATCCCAAGGAAAAACATATTTTTTATGTGATCAAAGTTGCTCATTAAGCCTTTTTGAATATAATTTTTTCTACTTCATCTACTATATTGGAAGTGGCAAATGGTTTCGCCATCCCTTTAATGTTTTTCCCCAGGAGCTCCATTTTTTCTTTTGAACCTACCAGCGGGAAAAATATATTTTTAAATTTCGTTTTCAGATCTTTCTCTGCGATAACCACAGCTGCATCCATTTGTGCAAGTGCCAGGGCATTTTTTGTCTGGTGATCTTCTGCCACATTCGGTGACGGCACAAAAAGCACCGGCTTCCCTACGATGCACAATTCAGAAACTGTTCCTGCACCCGCCCGGGAGATTATGATATCCGCAGCGGCATAGGCCAAATCCATCCGGTTCATAAAAGCATAGGTCTTAACGTTTCCGGCTTCGTTGTACTTTCTGTAATCATCAAAATATAGCGTTCCGGTTTGCCAGATCACCTGTAAGCCGTGTCTTTCAAATTCCACCAGGTTCTCCATTACCAGCTGATTAATGTTTCGGGCACCAAGGCTTCCGCCGAGCACCAAAAGCACTTTTTTATTCGGATCCAGTTTGAAAAAAGACAATGCTTCTTCTTTTTTCTGACTCACATCCAAAAGATCCTGTCGCACCGGATTTCCGGTTAAAACAATTTTTTCAGAAGGAAAAAATCTCGACATGTCGGGATATGCAGTACAAATCACACTGGCTTTCTTTGCCAAAATTTTATTGGTCACCCCTGCCAGGGAATTCTGTTCCTGGATAAGAGTGGGAATATTATTCTGATTTGCCATTTGCAGTAAAGGTCCACTGGCAAATCCGCCGGTTCCAATCACGACATCAGGTTTAAATCTGTTCAATATTTTCTTAGACTTCCACATGCTCTTCATCACCTTGAAAGGGAAAAGCAGATTTTTGAAACTCAGCTTTCTCTGAAATCCGCTGATCCATAATCCTTCGATCTTATAGCCTGCCTCAGGAACTTTTTGCATTTCCATACGATCTTCGGCTCCCACAAAAAGGATCTCAGTATCGGGATGGCGTAATTTTATCTCATTGGCAATAGAAATTGCCGGGTAGATATGTCCTCCCGTTCCTCCTCCGGATAGTATTACACGTAGTCCCTTTTTCATATCGCTTCACTTAAAATTTCCAATGGATTCTCTTCTTCCTCATCCAGTTCAATCTTCCTGATCTCTTCCTCTCTCTTGGCACTTACACTCAGGATAATTCCCAATGCAAGGCAGGTCATCCAAATGGAAGAACCTCCACTACTTATTAGCGGCAAGGTTTGCCCCGTTACCGGAAATAATTCCACTGCCACCGCCATGTTTACCAGCGCCTGAAAAATAATTGGCAGCCCCAGTCCTATCACGAGCAACTTCCCGAAAGCACAATGTGCTTTTGTAGCCACAATAATGATGCGGAACAATAACATCAAATACGCCAGCATCACCAGCAAACCTCCAATCAATCCCATTTCTTCCACAATGATGGCATAAATAAAATCGGAAGATGATTGCGGCAAAAAGTTTCTCTGCACGCTTTTTCCAATTCCATTTCCTGTCACCCCGCCGCTCGCTATGGCTATTTTGGCTTTTTCAATCTGGTAATCGGCTTCGGTATCTTCATCGTTTGTAAAATTCTCTACTCTGCTTATCCACGTATCAACCCTGTTAGGGAAGACGCCGGGAAATGCTTTTGCCGTCAAACCGAATATTAGCAGCACCACCAAACCCGCTCCCACAATTCCCATTAAATATTTAATAGGATATCCCCCAATGAAAACAAGCAAAAGCACCATTGAAAAAAGGATTGCCGTAGTGGAAAAATTGGCCGGCAAAATTAACATTAATATTACTCCTACAGGCACCCAAAGCGGTAAAATAGTCTGCGTAAATGTAAACTCCCTGTCCTTCAGCTTCGCCATGTAACGGGCCACATAAGTAAGCAAAACTACCGATGCCAGCGTAGAAGTCTGGAACGTCTTGTTAATGAAAGGAATATTGATCCACCTGCTCGCATTTGCTCCATCAATCATCACTCCCTGGGAAATTGTATAAATAAGTAAAACCACCAGGACCGGCATGATCAAAATGGAAAGCCCCTTAAAATAATGATAGGGCACCTTATGTATAAAGAACATGATCGCAAACCCAAGGAACAAGTATAAAAAATGATTTACCAGATAATGGAAGGTACTGCCGTCACCATATAAATAAGCGAGATTACTACTGGCGCTGTACACCGGTAAAAACGAAAACACAGCCAACAATCCGGTGGTAGCCCAGATAGCTTTATCTCCCTTTATTTTTGAAAAAACAGTACTCATTTTATTCTTTTAATCTTCCTTAAGCTGCCCCTTCTTTCGGAGTCAGCTTCTATATTCTTGTAATGAAGGAATGCTTCTGGTTGATTCAGGATGTTCTCTTCATTCATCCTCTGTTACAGGTTTCTTACAGCTTCTTTGAACTGTCTTCCCCTGTCCTCATAATTTTTAAAAAGGTCAAAACTTGCACAAGCAGGAGACAACAACACAGCATCTCCTCTTTCCGCTAATTTATACGCCTCTTTTACCGCTTCCTCCATGCTTTGGGTCTCCACGATAATATCCACACAATTACTAAACGCATTCTGGATGCGGGAATTATCTATTCCAAGACAAACTATGGCTTTCACTTTTTCGTTGACCAGTGACAATAATTCTGAATATTCATTGCCTTTATCCACTCCACCCACGATCCAAACGGTTTCGGCTTCCATGCTTTCCAGCGCATAATAGGTAGCGTTCACATTGGTTGCTTTGGAATCATTGATGTACTGAACATTATTGATCTTAAGCACTTTTTCAAGACGGTGTTCCACCCCCTGAAAATTCTCCAGGCTTTCCCGTATGGTTTCTTTCCTAATTCTCAATAACTGCGCAACTGTAGCGGCAGCCATGGCATTTTTAGCATTGTGTTTCCCTTCAAGGGACAGTGTGTTTGTTGGCATGTTGAATTTATTGTTATCTATAGTGATTTGTATTTCGTCGTCTTTTATACAGGCTCCGTTCTCTACTTCCTTCTGAAGTGAAAAAGGCAATTTTCTTGATTTGATCGGGAATTCGTTAAGCCATTTTTCAATTATTTCGTTATCGGCATCGTATATAAAAAAGTCTTCTTCTGTCTGATTTTTGGTGATCCTAAATTTTGAGGCAATGTATTCCTCAAGCCTGTGATTGTATCTGTCCAGGTGGTCTGGTGTGATGTTGGTCATTACAGCAATGTGCGGACGGAAATTTTCAATTCCGTCTAACTGGAAACTGCTTAGTTCCAGTACAAATGTATCAGCGACATTATCGGCTACCTGTTTTGCAAAGCTCTGGCCTATGTTACCGGCCATTCCCACTTTCAATCCGGCGTTCTTCAGGATGAAATTGGTGAGGGAAGTGGTGGTGGTTTTTCCGTTGCTTCCGGTGATCCCGATGATTTGAGCATTGGTAAATTCTGAAGCAAATTCGATCTCAGAAATTACTTTGATAC
This sequence comes from Salinimicrobium marinum, assembly GCF_014651535.1. Classification (GTDB taxonomy): domain Bacteria; phylum Bacteroidota; class Bacteroidia; order Flavobacteriales; family Flavobacteriaceae; genus Salinimicrobium; species Salinimicrobium marinum. The sequence goes on along the minus strand of NZ_BMXB01000001.1, from coordinate 644,911 downwards.
CCTTCCCGCGAAGCTTGTTCACCAAAGGAGCATCTTCAGGAATTCCCGGGCTTTTCATTACCAGGTCTGCCTGAAAGATCTTTTCTTCAGAATGTTGCTGCTCTTCCCAGTCAATATTATTCTCCTCAAGAACCTCTTTATTCTTGTCAGCCATTTTCCCTAAATCTGAAACAAAGACTTTGTAGCCTTTCTGTTTTGCAAGAATGGCTGTGCCCACACCGCTTTCGCCTCCCCCCAGGATCACGAGGAAAGTGCAGGTGTCTTTTTTGAACGTTTTATTTGCGCTGGACATTGTCATTTATTTTGTTTCAGTTCTTCTCCTGAAGAGTTTTTTCTTATCTAAGTTTTAATGTTACTACAGTAAGGATGGCCAGAAAAATCCCGATAATCCAGAACCGCACTACGATCTTGCTTTCATGAAAGCCTGCTTTCTGAAAATGGTGGTGCAGCGGCGACATTTTGAAAATCCGTCTTCCTTCTCCATATTTTTTCCTGGTGTACTTAAACCAGCCCACCTGCATTACCACCGACAGGTTTTCTATTAAAAACACGCCGCATAACAGCGGAATGAGTAATTCTTTTCTGGTGGCTAAAGCCAAAACAGCTATTATTCCGCCAATTGTCAAACTTCCAGTATCGCCCATAAATACCTGCGCCGGAAAAGTGTTGTACCAAAGGAATCCTACCAAAGCTCCAACAAAAGCTGAAATATAAATCGTCATTTCGCCCGAGCGCGGGATGTACATCACATTCAAATAATCGGAAAAAATGATATTTCCCGATACCCACGCAAACAAGCCGAGTGCCAGGACAATTATGGCGGATGTACCGGCGGCTAGCCCATCGATCCCGTCGGTTAAATTAGCCCCGTTAGAAACTGCTGTTACTATAAAAATTACAATGGGAATAAAGATTAACCACGCATATTTCGCCCATTCAGGATTGATCCATGAGATAAGATCTGCATAATTAAACTCGTTGTTCTTCACAAAAGGAATGGTGGTTTTGGTTGATTTTTCCTCCACAGAAATCTCTGGATTATCCGCAGAAGAAACCAGCTCCACCGCCGATTTTTGATTTGGGATCACCGGATTTTCCTTGATTGTAATATCGGGGTGAAAATAGATGGTAGCACCTACAATTAACCCAAGCCCGATCTGGCCTATTACTTTAAAAATACCTTTTAGCCCTTCTTTGTCCTTTTTAAATGTTTTTATGTAATCATCTATAAATCCAATTGCCCCCATCCAGATAGTCGTAACAATAAGCAGGAGCACATAAATATTGGTAAGGTTGGCAAGCAGCAGTACTGGTACTAACGTGGCAAGAATGATAATGATCCCTCCCATGGTTGGTGTTCCTGCTTTTTCACTTTGACCTTCTAGACCAAGATCCCTTACACTTTCCCCAACCTGCTTTAACTGCAAATAAAGGATGATCTTCTTACCAAAAATGGTTGAAATACCCAGCGAAAGCAAAATAGCCATAGCAGACCGGAAGGAAATGAACTGATAAAGGTTCTCCCCCGGAAACTGGTATAAGCTATCTAAATATTCAAATAAGTGATATAACATAAACTTCTCTGCTATCTCCCTTTCCGGAAGATTATTTTTTTAATTGCTTTAGGTATTCGGTCACGATCTTGAGATCATCAAAATCAAATCGCTCCCCATTTATTTCCTGATAATTTTCGTGACCTTTTCCTGCTATTAGAATGATGTCATTCTTTTGCGCCAGCTGGCAAGCAGTTTTGATAGCCTGCTTACGGTTGGTAACCGACATTACCTTTTTAAAATTTTGCGGCTCCACCCCGGCTTCCACTTCCTCCACAATCTTGTCGGGATCTTCCGTGCGTGGATTGTCACTGGTAAAGACCACTTTTGTACTCAATGAGGAAGCAATATTCCCCATCACCGGTCTTTTGGTTTTGTCACGGTCGCCCCCACAGCCAACAACTGTAATAAGCTCTTCATTCCTGGTGCGAATGCTGTTAATGGTTTCCAGTACATTCTGCAAAGCATCGGGCGTGTGTGCATAATCGACAATAGCCGTAACTTTTCCTTCGGAAATAAAGTACTGGAACCTTCCGCTTACCGCCTGCAAAGCACTAATGTGCTTAAGGCTTTCTATGGTTGTTAAACCCAGTAATTCTGAAGCTGCGTAAATTGCCAGCACGTTGTAGGCATTGAAATTCCCTATTAGTTTTGTCCAGACCTCCTGACCGTTTATTTTCAGAAGCAATCCACTGAATTCATTTTCCAGGATTTGCGCTTTATAATCGGCGTAGGATTTTAGTCCGTAGGTATATTTTTTTGCTTTGGTATTCTGGATCATGACCGGCCCATTCTTGTCATCTATATTTACCAATGCAAATGCCGAGGCAGGAAGTTCATCAAAAAACCGCTTTTTCACATCTCTGTATTCAGCAAACGAGCTGTGATAATCGAGGTGCTCGTGGGATAAATTGGTAAAGATTCCGCCTGTAAAATACAGTGCGGTGGTCCGCTCCTGTGCGATTCCGTGAGAACTCACTTCCATAAAACAATATTCCACTCCCGCGTCATTCATCTTCCTTAAAAAAGAATTGATCACAAGGGAATCTGGCGTGGTATGAGTGGTGTCGAATGTTTCATTCCCCACCTTGATCTCAACTGTAGAAAGTAAACCGACTTTAAATCCGGCTTTTGAAAACAGCTGGTATAACAAGGAAGCAATGGTGGTTTTCCCATTGGTTCCGGTTACCCCTACCAGTTTTAAATTTGCCGAAGGATTTTCGTAGAAATTGGCAGCCATCACCGCCAGAGCCTTGTGCGTATCGAGCACCTGCACATAAGTCACTCCTTTTTCCTGCTCTGCCGGCATATCTTCACAAACTACCACTAAAGCACCCTGTGCAATGGCTTTATCTATGAAATCGTGCCCATTGGATTTGGTGCCTTTTATAGCAACGAATACATCTTTCGATCCCACTTTTCGGGAATCGAAATGAATCTCGTTTACTGCAGTACCGGTATCTCCAACAACTGCTTCTAAAGCAACTTTATATAATATGTCTTTTAAAATTGTCAACTCAAATGGAGGTTTATAGTCTGGTTTGGTTTAATTTTTTCTCCGGCTTTAATGGATTGTCCGGCAACATTTCCATTGCCAATGATCTTAACCTGAAGGCCAAGGTTTTCCAGGATCGAAATAGCATCCATCGCGGGCATTCCCTTTAAATTGGGCATCACCTGATTTGCTTTCCTGGAAGTGGCAAAATATTTTTCGAAATCCTTTTCTATATCAGGAGCTGTTATGTTCAGGCTGTCAATTTGATCGGTCACAGGGGTATCTGTAAAGATTTTTTGTGCAATCCTTTTAAACACCGGCCCGCTTACATCTGCACCATAATATCCTGTGCGGGTATTCGGTTTATGAATGACCACGATACAGGAGTACTTCGGATTTTCTGCCGGAAAATATCCTGCAAAAGATGAAATGTATCTTGGATTTCTACCCCAGTCTTCCATCCAGTATTCTGTTTGGGCAGTCCCTGTTTTTCCAGCCATCGAGAAATTAGGATCATAAAGGCTTTTTCCAGTACCTTTTTCTACTACATCCTTCAGCATTTCCTGTACTTTAGCGATGGTTTCAGGAGAACAAATAGCAGGATCAATAACTTCTTTTTCGAATTTTTCTATGGTCTTGTCCCATTCTTTTACCTCTTTAATAAACCTGGGCTTAACCATTTCACCACCATTGGCAACAGCATTATAAAAAGTAAGCGTTTGCAGCGGTGTCATTTGAATACTCCCGTAGCCGTAGGCCATCCAGGGCAATGAAAGCCCCGACCATTTACTGTCTCCGGGTTCCGGAATATAAGATTCCCCTTCCCCTTTAATGGCCAGCCCCAGCTGCTCCCCCAGGTGCATTTTCTTTAATCCGTCTACAAATTTCTGTGGTTGCGCTTTATAATTTTCATATATCATTTTCACGATCCCCACATTGGAAGACACCTGAAAAGCTTCTGCGGCCGAAATTTTTCCGTAGCCACCATATTTTGAATCCCTCACCTTGCGACGATGGATGGTCATGATTCCTTTTTCGGTATCTACCACCGTACTGGTGTCAATCACCTTATCCTCCAGCGCCACGATCATGGCCATTAATTTAAAAGTAGAGCCCGGCTCATGCGATTCCCCCACGGCGTAGTTCAGTTTCTCATAATATGTCCCCTTTGAAGTACGGCCAAGATTTGAAATTGCTTTTATTTCTCCAGTCGAGGTTTCCATCACTACTACAGAGCCGTGATCGGCTTCATATTTCTCAAGTTGTTTTAACAACGCATGATGGGCAATATCCTGGATCTTAACATCTATAGTTGAAATGAGATCATATCCATCTTTTGGCTCCAGCTCATTATTATCACTAATAGGCTTCCACTGGCCCTTGGCTATTTTTTGTTTTAACCGCCGACCTTCTTTTCCTCTCATATAAGGACCAAAAGCACCTTCCAATCCTACACGGGTGAAATATCCGTTTTCATCCTGCCGCTCATAACCCACGGTTCTTTCTCCCATTTTCCCCAATGGGTGCTCCCTTACGGTGCGCTGCTCCACAATAATCCCTCCCCGGTTGGAACCAAGGTTAAACATTGGGAAGCTCTTTACTTTTATATAATCTGAATATCCAAGATTGCGCGCAATAAGAAAATATCGGTGTTGATTAGCTCTTGCCGTACGCAGGGTCTGCGAATAATGTGCAGCAGATTTTCCGAACATCCTGGAAAGCTCTTCGGAAAGTGCCGTAATATTTTCTTCAAAATTCTTATCTGAAACTGTTACAGCATCAAACCTGATATCATACCTCGGGATAGAAGTTGCCAGAAGATTTCCGTTGACATCATAGAGATTTCCCCGGTTCGCCGGAATAGTAAAATTCCTGTAAGTTCTCTCCTCTGCCATTTTTTTGTATTCCTCCCCTTGCACAAACTGGATATCAAGCAGCTTCAACCCCACCAAAATGGTGAAGATGAACATACATCCTGCAACGATATACAATCTGTTTAATATGCTCTTCTCGGTTGTCGCCATTGAAGGGTTAAGGGTTTTGTTTGATTACGATCCTGGTAGGTGGCGTCTCGGAAGGTTTAATTCCCTTATCTGCCATTTTAGTAGTGATGGTTGATTCCATCTTAAGGCGCATAAGGCTAGAACGGCGGTCAACGAATTCACTTCGAAGTTCCCGCACATCATTATTAAGTTTTGCTATCTCATGCACCTTTCGCTCTGCACTATGCGAACTTGCGATCATGACAATGGCCAGCAGCGTACAAAAAAGTATAAACCGCCAGTTTTTAAAAGCATCATTGCTTATTAAAAACTTACCTTTTAATATGTCATAAAATCCATTCATCATAAATCTTGCTTCAGGAAAGCATTTCTATAATTTTTCTGCTATCCGAAGTTTTGCACTTCGGGCACGGTTGTTCTTTTTAATTTCTTCTGAAGACGGAACTCTTAATTTCCCCACCTTCTTAAATGGAACAGAAATATTTCCGTAGAAATCCTTTTCAGGCTCTCCTTCAAACATCCCGCTTCTAATAAACCGCTTCACCAGCCGGTCTTCCAGGGAATGATAAGAGATCAGACTGATTCTTCCTTCCTCATTCAGCAAATCCTCTGTCTGAAGCAAAAATTCTTTTAAAGCCTCTATCTCCTGATTCACTTCTATACGAATCGCCTGATAGATCTGGGCTAAAATTTTATGCTCTTTTGCAGCAGGTAAAAAAGGCTTCAACACCTCTTTTAAATGCTCGCTGGTTTCAATGGGCCCTTCTTTCCTTTCAGAAACAATTGTTCTGGCTATTTTTGGTGAATTCCTCAATTCTCCATAATTGAAAAGCACATCTCTTAGCTGTTTCTCCTCATATTCATTCACCACCTGATAAGCACTTAATGCACTTTTTTGATCCATGCGCATATCAAGCTTAGACTCAAACCGGGTAGAGAAACCGCGTTCCGCCACATCAAACTGATGGGAAGAAACACCAAAATCCCCAAGAATCCCATCCACCTTACGCACCCCATAAAATCTCAGGAAACGTTTTATATACCTGAAATTTTCATTGATAAGCGTAAATCGTTCATCATCAATTTTATTTTCCAGCGCATCAAGATCCTGATCAAAAGCATACAGCTTTCCGTTTGGTCCCAGCCTTGCCAGGATCTCCCTGGAATGTCCGCCCCCACCAAAAGTCACATCCACGTAAACACCGTCTTCCTTTATGTTAAGACCATCTACTGTTTCTTTTAATAAGACCGGGTTATGATAATCCATTCTCCTTTTTATTTCCCATGATCTCTTCAGCCAGTGCCGCAAAATCGTCTACTGAATCTTCTAGGGTAGTTTCATACTTATCCTTATCCCATATCTCAATGAAATTCATTGAAGATGCAAGCACTATTTCTTTGTCTATACCCGCAAACTCCACCAAATCTTTTGGAATTAACAACCTTCCGTTCGTATCTACCTCAATAGTCTTTGCACCTGCCGTAAACTTTCTCAACAGAGCCCTGTGACTTTTCAAAAAAGTGTTAAGTCTGCTATCCATGTCCCTCATTACAGCATCCCATTCTTTCAAAGGATAAAGCTCAAGACAGGGTTCATACACCGATCTTTTGAGAACAAAACCATCCTGCAACATAGGCACAAGCTGCTTCTTAAGAGGCGCCGGGACCATTAACCGTCCCTTCGCATCTACCTTGCATTCATATGTTCCAACGAGATTTACCACACCAAATAGTTTACAGTTCAAATATATTGAAAAAATTACCACATTTTACCACTTTTTACCACATTGTTGATAAATTCTACCCATAGAAATCAATCCTCTTAGAAGAAATCAACTATCTGACAGAGTTTCAGTTGTATTGCAGATTGTTAAAAAATAAGAATTGGCGGGAGAGGAATTTGTTCAAAAGAATTGCAGCAAAACTCGAATCATATCATGAGGATTTGTGCTAAAATCCTTATACTTGTAATGAAATCGCTATATTTGCGATTGCTAACAGCAAAGGCAGTCAATGAAAAATAATTTAAGGGAAGAAGGAAAATTTAGTTTTGTAGAGGAAGGAGAAGGAACTCCAATCATTATCCTGCATGGATTAATGGGGGGATTAAGTAACTTTGAGGGCGTAATGGATTTTTTTCCTAAAAACGGATATAAAGTGGTCATTCTTGACCTCCCGTTATACGATCTCTCACTCATCAAAACAAGTGTCGCAAATTTCGCCAAATTCCTAAAGGAATTTGTGGACATGAAAGGCTACAAAGAAGTCATATTACTTGGTAACTCATTAGGCGGACACATCGCTTTGCTCTGCACAAAATTATACCCCGAGATAGTTAAAGCTTTAGTGATCACAGGAAGTAGTGGATTATACGAAAGCGCCATGGGTGAAAGTTATCCCAAGCGAGGTGATTACGAATACATAAAAAAGAAAGCACAAAACGTGTTTTACGATCCTGCAGTGGCTACAGATGAAATTGTAGATGATGTTTTTGCTACCGTGAATGACAGGAACAAACTTATCAAAACCCTTGCAATCGCAAAAAGTGCCATAAGGCACAACATGTCCAAGGATCTTCCAAAAATGCATACGCCTACCTGCATTATCTGGGGCCGCAATGATAACGTCACCCCACCTGAAGTTGCTGAAGATTTTTACCGCCTCTTACCAGATTCAGATCTTTTCTGGATCGAAAAATGTGGACATGCTGCCATGATGGAACACCCGGAATCTTTCAACAAGATCCTTTACAAGTGGTTCACAGACCGCAAATTTTAATTCCTAGATCATGAAGATCAAATCGGCTGAATTTGTTATCAGTAACAGTGAAGTTTCAAAATGTCCTGACAGCAAACTGCCGGAATACGCTTTTATTGGCCGAAGTAATGTTGGTAAATCTTCTCTTATCAATATGCTTACCGAGCGAAAGAGCCTGGCAAAAACTTCGGGAAGACCTGGAAAAACGCAGTTGATCAATCACTTTCTCATCAACGAAAGCTGGCACCTGGTAGATCTTCCGGGTTACGGCTATGCAAAAGTATCCAAATCGGCTAAAAAGACTTTTCAGAGATTCATTACCGCTTATTTTGAAAAAAGGGAACAAATGCTGTGCGCGTTTGTACTTATTGACAGCCGGCATAAACCTCAAACCATCGATATGGAATTCATGCAATGGCTGGGAGAACACGGAGTACCTTTTTGTATCATCTTTACAAAAACCGATAAGCTGAAGCCAAAGGCTCTTGAAAGAAACATTGAATCCTACAAAGCCGAAATGCTGCAGACATGGACAGAAATGCCCCCGTATTTTGTGACCAGCTCCACTACCGGTATGGGTCGTGAAAGCGTGCTGGATTACATTGACAGCCTCAACGAACAGTTTTTGCCGCAGTAGGAACTGTCGATTGATATTTTATTGATTTTTTCATTACTGAAGCTCCGGAGTAATCGCCCCGATAAATTTCATAACCCCCTGAAAATCATTTATTCTATCTTTACCAAATCATCATGAAAGTTTTTCGAACCTTATTGATCTTCTTTTTAATAGTTTCCTGCTCTACAAGTAAGAATGTTTCCCACGAAAGAATCTTTTTAGATGAAAAAGGAACAGTAGTTACAGGAAAAGAATTTGATCACAAATGGATCAACGAAGATGATGGATTAGCACGCTGGGATTATATTGAAAATAAAATAAGATATTCCCGGTTATCGGCTCCATTGTATGAGCGCTATGTATTACCTCATGATTCGATTCTAAGAAAACTAGAGAATATTACTGGAAATCATTTCAATAAGAACACGATATTTCTAATAGAATACAATTACCTAGATGATCTTTGCTCTTCCCTAACTCCTAACATCTGGAATAAATACACCATCAAACAACGTAAAAGATTTTTAAATCTTCAAAAAAAGTCAATTGAAGCAAACTTTGATAATGTGGTGGTCCTTAGTTTCTATGAAGAGGGAATTAGTCTTGCCAATAATCCTGAATCTCAAAAAGAATATTTTTATTCAGATTCCGACCAGTTTTTAAGGAAAAACCTTTTTAGAAATCCGGCAATGTGTGGATCTTATGCTCTTGTTAAACCAAACGGACAGGCTCTTATCAGAAATGGAGAGCATAGCCCTGAAATGATGACGCAACTTCTAAGCAGCGAAAACTGGAGCCTCTTCTTTTCCGAAGAAGCCCCTTGATCACTATTTCTTCTTTAAATCTAGTTTGTCTGCAAAATAATCGGTGAAATCTTTCATGGTATCCCGCATTTTATCATCCTGGGTAGCACGGTAAAAAGTATCACTCATAGCCACAAGAGTTTGATGAAAGAAGACTTTCATGTCGTCCAGGGGCATATCTTTTGTCCAAAGATCTATTCGCAGAGTTTCCTTTTGTTTTGGATCCCACATGGACAACAACATGGCTTTCGCCTCTTCATTTTCCACCCCTCCATCTTCTGCACTCCAGTGAAGTTCTTCCGGCACACGGTTTTCATCAAGAGTTACGTTAATATTGATATTTGATTTTCTAAATTCAGCCATTATTTATTTGGTTTATAATTCGATTTATTAAAAATTGTTTCTGCATCTTTTCCCAGAAATTCCTGCACAGAAACCTCATTTCTGTCCATATACTGTCTCACAATCTGCCAACCTATAAATTGCCCTACTTTCGCAGGTGATTCGGCATCCAGTTCCAGATAAAACTTGGAAAACGGCGCCGGAAATAAAAACCTGCTCTGCAAATCTGAACTGGTGTTATAGAGTAATTCCTTATCAACAAAATACCTCCACATTTGTTCCTCGTTGGCTCCAGCCCATTCCAGCTCTTCCGGAGAGTATCCTATTTTTTGAGCATCAGTTTTAAAAGGGATCAAAAGGTCATTGAGGTAAAGGATCTTTCCGTAGTAGATCATATGCGCCAGAAAAGTTCTTGAAGAGGGACGCTCTACCACATTTTCAGCGAAAACATCTGCTACATCAGAAACTATTTGTTCCTGCTTAAAATTCTTTTTTATGTACTCCTGAATTCCATTGTAAAAATGGTGATCCTGCCCAAGATACGTATCAAGGGAAATTAGTAATAGGTCTTGCTCCCAAATAACTTTGTTGCGATAATCTACATCTGAAGTAAGCGTAATGACCTCAGGAACCTTGGTATCGGGAAAATAATATTTCACATGCTGAAAAAAGGAATGCAGATCATCCTTTGTTTCAGAAAAATTGGGATATGCTTTTGCCACTTCACGGTTGATCTCCAACTGGATGGTATCATTCATCTTATCTATCCACACTTCATCTGGAAACTGCGCCGGAAATAAATAGGGATACTCCTCCTTTAACTCCGGAAGATCTGAAGCCGAAGCTTCTGCAAATTCACGGTCAAACCTGGTGATTTCTACCTCCACAGGAATCCCGGCAATTTCCTGCTCCCGTTGATCTTCTTCGGCACATGAAAGTGTAAGAAACAATAATAATAAGCAGGTTAATCTTCTAATCATAGCGAGAATTAAGAAGGCTTTAACTTTAATACTTTTATAAAATAGTAAGCATTAAGTTATTTTTGTTTGCAAAGATATTGTTTACTTCTCTAAAAGCCCAATTATATGGAAAGCGAAAAAGTGATTGATCATATTGTAAACTGGTTAAAAGATTACGCGACGAATTCGAAAATGAACGGTTTTGTATTGGGTATTAGTGGCGGTATAGATTCGGCCGTGGTTTCTGCCCTTTGTGCCAAAACAGGCCTCCGTACCCTATGCGTCGAAATGCCCATTCACCAGCATCCCAGTCAGGTAACAAGAGCCGAAAATCACATTCTAAACTTAAAGAAGAAGTTTGCCAATGTCACAGATATACGCGTAGACCTTACACAGGTTTTCGAACAGTTTAAAGGCGCTGTGCCACACGTTGAGGTGAATCCTGCACTGGACCTTAGCCTTGCCAATACCAGGGCACGTTTAAGAATGACCACCTTATATTATTTCGCCGGACTTCATGGTTACCTGGTGGCAGGAACCGGGAACAAAGTAGAAGATTTTGGTGTAGGATTTTTCACTAAATATGGTGACGGCGGAGTCGATCTGAGTCCTATCGCCGATCTTATGAAGAGTGAGGTCTATGAACTTGCCAGGCATCTTGATGTTGCCGATGAAATTATAAACGCAGCACCCACAGACGGACTCTTTGGTGACAGCCGCAGTGACGAGGAACAAATAGGTGCTACCTATGATGAACTCGAATGGGCAATGATAAAAGAGGAAGAAGGAAAATCTGCCGAAGATTTCTCCGGAAGACAAAAAGAAGTATTTAAAATCTACAAATCAAGGCACAATGCCAATAAACATAAAATGGTTCCGATCCCTGTGTGTGAAATTCCCGTTCATCTGAAATAGCTGCCCTTCGTCGAAAAGTTTCTGGATTATTTAAAATATGGAGTACCTTTCCTTAACTCCCCCGATACTTGATGTTATAAATGTCTTATTTTCAGACAACTGACATCAATCACTCAATATCCATATTTTAAACAAAAATCCGATGAATTCAATTCTCATTGCAGACCACCATCCAATTACCCGAATGGGGATTTCAGCATTGCTGGAACGGGAGGGGATCTACGAAGTTATAGGAAAGGTGACAAATGGGAAGGATCTATTCCGGTTCCTTCGAAATAGAATTCCCGATGTATTAGTAATGGAAATAGACCTTCCAGAAATTAACGGCATCACCGCCTTAAGAACTATAAAAAGCGAACATCCGGGAACCAAGATCCTTATCCTGAGTTGTCATCCCGAAGAAATGTATGCCTTAAATGCGATTAAAGCCGGTGCGGCAGCGTACCTTTCTAAAACTGCGTCTACAGAAGTTTTAAAGGAAGCAATCCACCAAGTAGCGCGTGGAGGGATTTATCTTAACAAAGAAATTAGCGAGAGGTTAAACTCCGGCACCATTCGGTCCAACAATCTGATCTCCCGTTACAAAAAGCTTTCCACCCGTGAAATTGAGGTTTTAAACCTGCTTTCAACCGGTAAAAGAAACAAGGATATTGCAGAAGCGCTGCACATTAATGAAAAAACGGTAAGCACCTATAAAACCAGGTTGCTTAAAAAACTGAGAGTGGATAACCTTGCAGATCTTATCAATCAGTCAAGATTACTGCAGTTAAAAACTACATGACCCGGTTAAGTTTGTTGGAAAGAACTTTTTTAAGAGACAGATAATCCATGATATCCTGCAAAAGATCGGCCGATCTTTCAGCAGAAGCTTCTTTTATTTCCTTATTCAGCTCATCTATTTTTTGAGAGACCAAATAGCGGCGAAGGGATAAAATTGTTTCATTTACCAGTCTTCCCACCCTTTTCTTTTTACTTGTAACAAATATTTCCATTCGCTCCCAGTCGTGCAACACATATTGCTCCTCCTCCATTAAAATACTGGTTACTTCGGAAGCATTCTCGGGCGGCATATCGTTCAGGAGATTTTCAATGGCAAAATTTTCCCCTTCATTTAATTTAGTGATCACCTGCTGATAAATTTTCTGAAACAGCTCATTTGCAAAGGCAACTTCATCCTCCTGGAGATCCAGGAACACCTTTTCAAATACTTTTGATTTCTGAACTTCAGGTTCCAGTACCAGTTCCCCCTTTTCATTCTCCTTCAACACAAGATCTTCAAATTCCTCTTCTATTGTTCCGTATAGCAGCAGTAACCCAATGATGGTTCTTTCGAGCTCATATAGCTCATCAACTTTACGCCGGGTAACAGGTTCATCCCGAACTACCTTAAAGGAAGATTCCTTCTTTTTTTCTGCCGGTTTTTGATCTCTTGCCCACAGCTGTGCCAGAGTGGTGAAAATGACTTCTTCAGAAATATCCATGATCCTGGAAGTTTCCTGAACATAAATCTCCTGCTGAATGGAATCGGGGATCTTTGAAATACTGGTAACCATATCCCTAATCAAAGAAGCCTTTTTAACGGGATCATTCTTTGCTTCCTCCATAAGAAGCGAAGCCTTATAATTGATAAAATCTTTAGAATTATCTATTAAATAAAGCTTTAATTCCTCCTCACTATGTTTTTTAGCATAGCTGTCGGGATCTTCTCCTTCCGGAAAAGTGCAGACCTTTACATTCATTCCCTGCTCAAGGATAAGGTCAATCCCACGCAAAGAAGCTCTTATTCCGGCGGCATCACTGTCAAAAAGCACCGTAATGTTTTTAGTGAGCCGGTTGATAAGCCGAATCTGTTCCGGACTCAAAGCAGTTCCGGAAGACGAAACCACATTCTCAATTCCGGTTTGATTGAACTGGATGACATCTGTATATCCTTCTACGAGGTAACAGTTATCCTCTTTTGCAATAGCCTGTTTGGCATGGTAGATCCCGTACAGCACCTTGCTTTTATGGTAGATCTCGCTCTCGGGACTGTTGAGATATTTTGCAGCTTTCTTGTCATTCCCCAGAATACGTCCACCAAAACCCAAAACCCTTCCTGACATGGATTGGATTGGAAACATCACCCGACCTCTGAACCGGTCGAATTGTTTTTCCTCTTTTACAATGCTGAGTCCCGTTTTTTCCAGATATTCCAGTTGATAGCCTTTTTTGATGGCTTCGGTCGTGAAAGCACTCCACTCATCGGGTGAATAACCGAGATTAAATTTTTTGATGGTTTCTTCTGTAAACCCTCTTTCTTTAAAATAACTGAGCCCAATGGCTTTTCCTCTCTCAGTATTCAGTAAAACTTTTTGAAAATATTCGCTGGCAAATTCAGAAACCAGGTACATACTTTCGCGCTCATCGGCCTCCTGCTTCTGCTCATCACTCTGCTCTGTTTCCTCAACTTCAATATTGTACTTCTTTGCAAGGTATTTTATGGCTTCGGGATAGGTGAAATGCTCATGCTCCATGAGGAAAGCAACTACGTTTCCACCCTTGCCACTCGAGAAATCTTTCCAAATTTGTTTTACCGGAGATACCATGAAAGATGGCGTACGTTCATCACTAAACGGACTAAGCCCTTTGAAGTTGCTACCCGACTTTTTCAACTGAACAAAATCCCCCAACACCTCCTCTACCCGGGCGGTTTCGAATACTTTGTCGATGGTACTTTTTGAGATCAATCTTTAGCGGAATTTTGATTCTGAAAATGGGATCAAATGTACAAAAAAAGAGATGAGAGGATAACTCTTTCCTCTCATCTCTTTTTTTTGTGGCTCACAAATAATTATAAGCCTGAGCCTGTCTGTTTTCTTAATTCAAATCAAGTCGTAAGCCTACAGATACATTATTCAGCTCGACGTTAGGATCATCAAAAATGGGGTTCAAATCATATTTTGCATAAAGATAAGTACCACTCCAACCTACATAGGCACTGAGTCCATACACGAAATCATTGGTGTTGAAATCATTTTTATTCTTTTCCTTCACATTGTCCCCGTCTCTTGAATATTTCAGTTTTTGGCGTTCCCCAATATTCAATCCGGCGTATCCCCCAAGTCCAACCTTGAACTTTTTATAATCAGAAAAATACACATCAGAATCTGTTTCCTGCCTTACCGAAGGTCCAAATTCAAAATGCACCGGAATCACCAGGTTATCCATCCTGAATTTCGATTTATCCAGATCCATAGGGTGTTCTACAAGTTGCGTAAGATTTTCATCTTCGACGAAGTATCGGTTATCTGTAGGTTTTAATCCGTTGAACTGAAATGAAAATCCGTATCTAAACCGAAGCCAGTTGGAGTTTTCAAAAACCCGGGTTTTCCAGTCTATCCCTATTTCAAAGAAACGGCTTCCCGCAATCTCAAAATCAGAATCGTTGATGGATTGTCCTTCCTGCAAAGCATTATTAAACCCGGCAGCCAAAACAAGATGAGTGGTAGTGCGGTTATATTTTCTTTTATCGGAATCAAATTCCCAGCTCCAGAAACTATCCTCATCGTCCTCGTCATCAAATCCGTCCTCGTCATCTCCCCTTGAAAGCAGCGCAATTTTATTATCAATGATCGCCACCCTGTTTTCTATGTTCATGGCATGTTCTTTAGCCGCTTCTTCTTTCAGGTTTCTTGCTTCCTCCCTGGAAAGCTCTCCGTTTTCCCTGCGCTGGTTGATCCTTTCTACTTTTTTCTTTAAAGAAGCTTTTTCTTCGGTCTTAATTTGTTCTCTTTCCTGTTCCAGGCGTTCAATTTTGTCCCAAACAGTTTCTTCCTGCGCCTGGACGGCAGGCAGTGCAAGGTTCAGGAACATTAATGTCAATAAAATGGTAATAGTTTTCATAATAGTTTGATTTTTAGTTTCCCGGTTTTTTGCCTCCCTTTTCAGAGAGGCTTATTCCCCGGATTTTGATTGATGAAATTTTGTAAGGCCTTCAGGTAAAGGCGTGTGATAAATTGATTATTAAAAAATGCCTCTTTGATGTTTTTTTTAAAAGCTACGGTTGGCAACAGCGGTTTTGGTCTTTAAATAACTTTCTTTGAGTACATCAAAAACCTTCTCCCTAAAACTTCTTTCCAGTTCCATTTCAACCTCCCACAAAAGGGAACCGGGATCAATATTTTCGGTATTGGCAAGAGATTTTTGCAAACTAATCTCGGCTGCGGCATTTCGTAGCAGCTCTTCAATTTCGGCATCTGTGATCTCTCCGTTCCTGTTTTCTTCTGAAGAAATTTCTGAAACTACCTGTTCCAGCTTCCCGGCGATTTTTTCATCTGCTATCTGAAGGCCGGAATCATCTACAAGTTGTTCCTTTTGTTTACTTTCTTCTGAAGCTTCCACAGCAGTTACAGCGGTTACTTCAGGCAAAGATGTTTTTTCTTTGATCGCTTTTTTCACTACTTCAGCAGGTTTTTCTTCTATCGGTTCCGCAACTTCTTCTGTAACCAGTTCCACCGGTTCAAAAACCTGATTTTTTCCCTCCATTTCCACCTCTTCAGAAGGAGTGTCCACTACCTGGGGAGTATGCGAAATTCTATCGTCATTAAACATCAATCCAAGAATTAGCAGCCCGCCTACAAGGGAAGCGGCAATTCCCATCCATTTAAGATTAAATCCAGATTTTCTGCTTTCTTCAGCAGCATCAAGCTTTTCCTGTAATTTCTCCCAGCTTTGTGCAGAGGGTTCTATTTCCCGGTCCTGGAGCTTTCTGCTAAATTCCTTTTCAAAATTATGTCGTGCCATAACCCGATGTATTTTTCATTTGTAATTTCTCTTGCAGCATCTTTCTCGCCTTGAAGAGCTGAGATTTGGAAGTTCCCGGTGTGATATTAAGCAGTTCTGCAATTTCCTGGTGCTTGTAACCTTCTATCGCATACATTACAAAAACCACCCTGTAACCTTCGGGCAAACCGTCAATAAGACGCTGAATGTGCTCCACATCAATGTCTGACTGGATATTGTTGAAACTTTCATTAAGAATCACTTCTTCCTGAAACTCCAGTTTCTTCTGCCTTCTCAAAAAGGAGATCGCTTCGCGAATCATGATGCGGCGTACCCATCCTTCAAAACTCCCGTCGCTTTTAAAATCTGAAATATGGGTGAAGACTTTTAGAAATCCGTTGAGCATGACCTCTTCAGCATGCTGCACATCTTTGGTGTACATCCTGCAAACGCTAAGCATCTTTCCCGAAAACTTTTTGTAAAGCTGCTGTTGCGCTTCCCTGTTGTTTTTGGCTACCCGGGCAATTAGTTGCCGTTCGTTTTTATAAAGAGGAATTACTTTCACAAGTTCTTATTAAAGCCTTCTATTAACATAGACGCTGGAAAATTACAAAAGGTTGCCCGACCTCTCATTTTTTTCTGATTTTTTTCTGAAAAAAATGAGATTAAAACACCTAACAAATTAATATCAGGTAATTAAAAAATAAATTCTTTTGAAAAAAATTTTCTTGCGCTACTTTAAAAATGGCTTTTCAAGGTTATTTTCTACACCTGAAGTTCACTGGAAACAACGAAAAATAAGTATCTTTTCGATTTTAAAACTCCTACTCAAAATGCGTATCCTCTCACTCCTTCTGGTTTTCTTTTGTTCTTCCACGCTTCAAGCTCAAGAAAGATTTCTTGACAGTATTTTTAAGGTTACTCCTCCAAAAACTGAAGTTTATGCCGTAAAAGACGGCGAAGAACTGATTCTGGATATATACCAGCCGGAAAATGATTCAGAAAATCAGCGCCCGTTGGTTGTCTTTATGCATGGCGGCGGTTTCTCTGGTGGAAGCCCGAAACACCCTGATCTGGTACGGTTTTCAGAAATTGCAGCAACAAAAGGTTATGTAGTGGTACAGATCGCTTACAGGCTTACCAGAAAAGGTGAGTCTTTTGGATGTGATTTTGAAGCTTCCGGTAAAATAGAAACCTTTAAAAATGCTGCTGAAGATTTCATGGATGCCGTTAGCTACCTCGTGGACAAAAAATCTGAACTTCGTTTAGATCCCGAAAATATCATCGTTGGCGGAAGCAGCGCCGGTGCCGAGGCAGTATTAAGTGCCGTTTACAATCCAGGGCTGATGTTTGGAGATCATGAGGCTTATAGAAACCTGAACTTTGCAGCGGTAATCTCTCTTGCTGGAGCCATTTTGGATGCCAGGCTCATTGGCGAAAAAAATACCGTTCCGGGAATTTTCTTTCACGGCACGAATGATAATCTGGTGCCTTATGCCACTGCCCCACACCATTTTTGTGAACCCAACCTGCCGGGTTATCTCATGCTCGACGGATCCAAAACTATAGCAGAAAAACTAAAAGATCTCAACAGCTCCTATATGCTGGTAAGTGTCGAAGGTGCCGGACATGAAATTTCCGGAGTGCCCTTTGAAGATCTTCCACTGCTGTTCCGGTTTATCAAAAAAGTGGTTTTAGAAGATCAAAAGCAGCAAATCACGCTCACTAAATAAACATGAAGAAGGCAATTTGCAACATACTTCCTGTTTTCAGACAAAAAAAAGATGTATTATGAAGATGCCGGGTTTTGTTTTTCTCGTATTGCTTATTTCAGTTACACAGACTTTTTCCCAACGAACTGAAAAGACCATAAATTCTGCATGGGAATTCACTACCGCTGAAGATTCTGAAAAAACCCACAAGGTCAATATTCCCCATACGTGGAATGCCGAAGATCCTTTCCGGGATGGCAAAGAATACTTCCGTGAAAAAGGCATTTACCGAAAAACGATCTTTGCGCCGGAAGAATGGCAGGAACAGCAGGTTTTTTTGAAGTTTGAAGGGAGTAACCAGGTAACAACTCTTTTTGTCAATAACACCCTTATTGGTGAACATCGCGGAGGCTATACTGGATTTGTTTTTGATATCACTTCTGCCCTTCTTCCCGGAACAGAAAACAAGATTAGGATTGAAGTCGACAACAGTCATAACCCAGACATTCCTCCTCTTGATGCCGATTTCAACTTTTACGGCGGAATTTACCGGGATCTCTGGTTGATTACCACAAACGAAGTTCATTTCGAAATGGCCAACGAGGCCGCTGGTAACTTCCTGATAAAAACTCCGGAAGTTTCTGCAGAAAATGCGCGGATAGAAATTGAAACCCGCGTGGTAAATCAGTCGGGGGAAAGGAAAAGGCTCACTGTGGAAGCTGAAATATTTGATCCACAGGGAAATTCTGTTCAAACCCTCCGGAGAAATATCGGGGTAAATTCTGAAGAAACCGCAGAGGTGAATTTTGAAGAAGACTTAAAAAATCCGCAGCTATGGTCCCCTTCCTCCCCGGATTTATATGAGGTGGAAATCAGGATAATGGCAAATGAGCAACAGCTCGATGTTCAAAACTCAAAATTCGGGCTCCGCTGGTTTGAAGCCGATCCTGAAACAGGATTTACCTTAAACGGAAAGCCACTCAAACTCATTGGTGCCAACCGGCATCAGGATTTTGAAGGTCTGGGCAATGCCCTGCCTAATGAATTGCATTATCGGGATTATAAAATGATCAAAGAAATGGGTGCTAACTTTATTCGTACTGCTCATTATCCCCAGGATCCCGAAGTGTACAGGATCTGCGATGAATTAGGCTTAGTGGTATGGAGCGAGATCCCGGTGATCAATGATGTGACAGATTCTGCGGCTTATCATGAGGTATCCCTGCAAATGCAACGGGAGCAGATCCTGCAGTTTTTCAATCACCCATCTGTAATTTTATGGGGGTACATGAATGAAATTTTCATTCGGTTGGTTTTTAATAATGAGGTGACCGAAGCGGAAAAAGAAGCAAAGATCAAAACCTCGGTCGAACTTGCTGAAAAACTGGAAAGGGAAACCAAGAAGATGGATCCGGACAGGTTAAGTGTGATGGCCCTGCATGAAAATGAGCTTTACAATACTTCAGGAATCGCCAATCTTCCAGACGTGATAGGATGGAATTTATATTTTGGCTGGTATTCCCCGGGACTCGAAAGCTTCGGAAAATTCCTCGATGAACAGCATCAAAAATACCCAAATCGGCCACTCATTATTTCTGAATACGGTCCGGGAGCCGATGTTCGCAACCAAACTATTGATCCAAAACCCTGGGATTACAGCGAGGCCTATCAGTTAAAACTGCATCGCAGCTACCTCAACCAGGTACAGGAAAGGGATTTTATCATGGGAATGGCAGCCTGGAATTTTGCAGATTTCGGATCCTCTTTCCGGCAGGATGCCATGCCGTACATTAATCAGAAAGGGCTGATAAATTTCGACCGTAACACAAAAGATATCTACCATTATTATCAGGCGAGACTGCTGGAAGAACCAATGGTTTATATCGCCGGAAAAAATTATCAGGAAAGGTATGTTCAGGATGGGGAAAAAGTAGAAATCACTGTTTTTTCCAACGCTCCGGAAGTTGTGCTAAAAGCGGCAGGAGGAAAAATTACTTCAGAAGTAACAGAGGGAATAGCAATTTTCCGGCTTTCGTTACCGGAAGGAGAAACACTGCTGACTGCAACGGCAGATTCACTTTCACACTCCCGGGAAATTACAGTTTTTCGTAGAGAAAATCTTCTCTCTTCCATTGAAAAAAAACAACTTTTAGTGAACGTTGGCACTCATATACAATACAAAGATCCAGTCACTTCACAAGTGTGGATCGCAGATCAGGAGTACCGGGAAGGGAGCTTCGGGTATATTGGCGGTGAGAGGTATCAAAAAGTTCTAAATAAATTCCTGGGAACGGCTTCAGACATTCAGGGAACGGAAAATGATCCGCTTTTTCAAACCATGCGGGAAGGAATCGAAGCTTATAAATTTGATGCGGAAAGCGGAAAATATCGTGTCACGCTCCTGTTTGCCGAACCTGAATTCAATGCATCCGAAGAGAACATCTATAATCTTTCTACATCCGAAAAGCAGGAAATCACGGGCTTGCGAAGTTTTGACATAAAGATCAACGGCAAAGTAGTTTCCGAAGATCTCAATCTGGCGCGGGATTATGGCAGGATAAGGGCTGCGGAAATTTCATATATAGTGAATTCAGATGGAGGCATAACGGTAGAATTTGAAGCAAATTCAGGTAAATCCATTGTATCGGGAATTAAGCTGGAGAAATTATAATAAAAAGACCCGGAAGGCTCCAATAAATGTTTCTTCCGGGTCCGACTTATTATTATAGAGCACTGTAAATTAAGCGCCCAATGCCTAAAGTAGTTTTTCCGGGCCACCATAACGGTAGCCGAGGAAAAAATGATCAACAAAAAAAGTTTTTCATCGGGCTCTTGATTTTGCTTTTTCTATCACTCTTCCAGATTAAAAGTTCCCTGGAACTCCCCGTCTGAACTACCGGCTACAAAGAATTCAAACTCTCCTGGTTCAAAAACATATTCAAGATTTCCGTTGTAGAATTTAAGATCTTCCACCGAAATGTTGAATTCCACCGTTTGTGATTCCCCTGCTTTCAAATTTATTTTTTGGAAACCTTTGAGTTCTTTCATGGGCGGAGTAATACTCCGCACCTTATCGTGGATATAAAGCTGCACTACCTCTTCCCCGTCATATTCACCCGTATTGGCCACTGTGGCACTAACAATAATTTCTCCGTTTGAATTTAATGTATTGTCACTCACTTTTACATCTGAATATTCAAAATTGGTATAACTGAGTCCGTATCCAAACGGCAATAAAGGCGCAATAGGAGAATCCAGGTAATTTGATTTAAATTTTTCAAATTCTTCTGAAGCTGCAGGTCTTCCGGTCGTTCTCATTCCGTAATAGATGGGGATCTGCCCCACGTTATGTGGCCAGGTAGCGGTAAGTTTTCCTGAAGGATTAATATCTCCGAAAACCACATCGGCAATCGCATTTCCGGCTTCCACACCGGGATGCCATACCTGAAGGATACTTACAGGCAACTGCATTTCCTCCGGAATCGTCAATGGCCTACCGCTCATTAGCACCAGCACGACAGGTTTTCCGCTTTGCGAAAGTTCCCTGATTAGTTTTTTCTGACTTTCAGGAATGCTGATTTCGGTCCGGCTGGCTGCTTCCCCACTCATTTCGGTTGCTTCTCCAACCACAGCAACCACAACATCTGCATTTTCCACTACGTCCATTGCTTCTTTCAGTAATTCTTCAGGAGACTCTTCAGAAATTTCTATTCGTGGTCCGAATACATTTACCTTTTTAGCATATTCAGGATCATCACTAATATTTGCTCCTTTTGCATAGGTTACTGTGGCATTTGGTGCAACATTTCTGAAGCCTTCCAAAATCGGAATGGACAGGGAAGGATCTCCTGTAGGAGCCCAGGTGCCCAACATGTTGTTTTTATCATTGGCCAACGGACCAACAAGGGCAATTTTCGCATTTTTTGAAAGCGGAAGGGTATTGTTATGTTTCTTCAGCAAAACGAAAGAACTTGCCGCTGCTTTCCTGGCTGTTTTCCGGTGCTCATCGGTTAGGATATCCCGCTCCGGGCGGCTCTCATCAGAGTATTTGTAAGGATCATCAAGTAATCCAAGCTTGTGCTTGGCCTCTAAAATTCTTCGTGCCGCAATAGTTATTTCTTCTTCGGAAACCCTTCCTTCCTCAACAGATTTTTGAAGCGTAGTAAGAAAACCTTCCCCTACCATATCCATATCGAGTCCGGCTTTTATGGCCAATGCAGAAACATCCTGCAGGTCACCCATTCCGTGGGCGATCATTTCGTTTACCGACGTGTAATCTGAAACCACAAATCCCTCAAAACCCCAACGTTCTCTGAGCAAATCTGTCAGCAGCCATTTATTTCCGGAAGCAGGCACCCCGTCAATATCATTAAAAGAAGTCATTACACTCGCAGCCCCTTCGTCAATCGCAGCCTTGTATGGCGGCAGATATTCATTGAACATTTTTGTGCGGCTCATATCCACGCGATTGTAATCACGACCACCTTCAGAAGCACCATATAATGCCAGGTGCTTTACCGTAGCAATCATGGTTTCGGGCCTGGTGAGATCGTCCTGCTGATATCCTCGCACCATCGCACGGGCAACCTGAGATCCCAGATAAGCATCTTCACCCGCTCCTTCGGCAACTCTCCCCCAGCGAGGATCACGGGAAATATCTACCATGGGTGAAAAGTTCCAGTTAATCCCGTCGGCTGTTGCCTCCCTGGCAGCGACCTTTGCAGTTTCTTCGATCAGATCCATATCCCAGCTGGAAGAAAGGCCTAACGGAATTGGAAAAGTGGTTTTATAACCGTGGATCACATCACTTCCAATAAGTAGCGGAATTCCCAATCTCGAATTCTTCACAGCCAGTTCCTGTGCCTGCCGCACTTTTTCCGGACTGCTTACTCCAAAAATCCCGCCCACATTTCCGGCTCTGATCTTTGCTTCTACATCCTCACTTACTACAGACCCTGTGGCTACGCCACCACCCGGAGTAAGTAAATTAAGCTGACCAATTTTTTCTTCCAGGGTCATTTTTCCAAGCAATTCTTCTACCTGTGGAATGCGCTCCTGTGCCTGAAGCCATGAAAAGCCCATAAAAAACAAGACGGTGAGTGATATATTGATTTTTTTCATTCTACTGATATTTAATTTTAACAATCTGTTTAATTTAATTCACTTCCAGAACCTCAGTTTTTTCTGAGATCCCATTTTCATTAAATGCTTCTATACTGAAGTAATATTTTGTATCCCGATCGAGGTTACGCATAAAATGCTCGTTTTTATCGTAAATTAACCATGACTGGTACAACTTATCTGGTGCGATACCCCAATGGATGTTATATCCCTGAGCTCCCTTTACCAGATCCCATTTCAAGGCAGCATCTCTGCGATCTTCCTGTCGATCTACTGTAAAGTTTTTCACCCTTACGGGTTTCTGCCCCAGACCTTTTCCAAAGACTCTGATCTCTGATAATGCCAAATTATTTCCCGGAACTTCCACATTATTATAGCGAACGTATTTCCCCTTTACAGGCCGGTTAAGAGGGATATAAGCATTCGGTGTATCTTCGAAACTATTACTTCTGTCCACCACTGTTTTCCAATCTTTTCCATCTTCTGAAACCTCTAGGGTAAAGCGATGTCGCAAATCTTCAACTCGTGTATAAATGCCTGCTTCTTCGTCGTGGAAATTCAGTTGAAAAGCATAAATATTTCCGGGAGCCTGCATTTCGATCTCCACCCATTGTTCATCGTCATTAGCTTCAGCAACCCAAAAGGATTTGGGACTTTCATCGGTTAATACTTTTGAAGTTATCTCTCCGCGGTTGTTCTTTTCCGGGGGCATTTCGGTAATATCAAAATCCCCATCTGTAGAAGTGCTTTTTCTTACCTGCTTTTGGGAAGAGGAAACCGTTACTTCTCCTTTATAGGACAACAACATCCAGCCATTGTGTAGACCAGCTTTAGTGGGATGATCGGGACCATACAGCGGATAATCTCCATAGCTGGTAATAGAGTACATCAAACCTTCGTCATCAAAATAGGTGGGAAACATCGCCAGGCGACGTTCCCAATGAGAATTTGAGGCTAAGGCCACTGTGGCAAAGTGCCAGTACTGCCCGTTCGTTTGTTTTACCGTAATTCCGTGGCCGGCACCGGTGGCAAAACCACCCGGTTTGAAGCTATAGGGATTGTTCTTCATGTATTCAAAAGGGCCAAGTGGCGTTTCCCCAATGTAAGCCCCATCGGCATACACATTGAACTGCGTGCCCGGCGCCGCATATTGCAGATAATATTTACCATTATGCTTGGTCATGGAAGCCCCTTCCATATACCCTTCTTTTAAAGTAGGATGAAAATTATTTTCACCAAAACGTTCCCAACCGTGTTCTTCTTCCACCAGGTTGAAAAGTTCTTTTTCCACCCCTGTCTCAAGAAATCGGTCGGTTTTATCCAGCATCTTCACACGAAGGGGATGTACGTTGGAAGAACCCCAATAAAGATAGGTTTGCCCATCATCATCGATAAACAACTCCGAATCCTGGATATTTGTGGATATGGAAGCAGTAGGGGTCCATTCTCCTTTTTTGGGATCATCGGTATATAAAATACTTCCGTAACCCGCGGGATCTCCGGCAAAATATACCAGCGAATCTTTATAATTAAAAGCAGTTGGTGCATTGGAGCCTTCAAAGAACCATTGTTTAGGCTGGATGAATTCCCAGTGGACAAGATCTTTAGAATGCCAGTACCCAAAGGAACGGGTGACAAACATGTAATATTCTCCGCGGAACTCAATTACCGCAGGATCTGCCCCGGACCGATAGGAAATATTATTGCTGGAATTATAGACCATGTAGGTGTAATCTATATCCAGCGGATTGATATAGGTTTCCGGCACTACTTCCTCCTGTGATTGCAGGCTTACGCAAAAAAGTAAAGCTATTGAGGTGAGTATATAATTTAATCGGTTCATTAATTAGTCTTTTGATGAGAAAACAGCCATGACAGCAGATAAGGTTCAGAAAAAGCTGAATCCCAGCTGTTATGATTGTCATCTGGATAAAGGGATAATTTCGCATTACCGCCATGAGTATTGATCTGCCTAGCCATGGTTTTAGAAAGTTCCGGAGGAACTACATTATCCTGTTCTCCGTGGAAGATCCAGATATTAAAATTTTTCGGATATTTTTCAGTTATCACAGGATCTGCCCCACCACAAATGGCAAAAGCAGCTGCAAAAGTTTCCGGCATTCTGGAGAGAATTTCGTAAGTCCCCATTCCTCCCATGGAAAGTCCGCCAACATAGATCCTGTTTTTATCTGTATATTTTTCCGAAGTAACAGAATTCAGAAGAGCCATCACCAAATGTAGGGCTTTGGTAGGCTCCTCTTCATTCCGAAAATTGAATTCGTAAGGAACAACCTCACGATTTACCTCCACATTGGCCCAATAATCTTCCTTTGGCGCCTGCGGAAAAATTACAATGGCAGGAAAATCTTTCCTGTTTTCACTCTTCAGAAAAAGATCTGCCCCATGAGTAAGTTGTGATTCATTATCATTTCCGCGTTCTCCCGCCCCATGAAGAAAAAGTACAATCGGATACTGTTTTTCTTCTGAAAAATCCTTGGGATAAAGAATCCTGTAGTTAAGGGTATCCTTCCCCTGAAGGAAATGTTCTTTTTCAAACTCATTTAATTCCTGTGCCTCTGAAGCCGGAATTGAAATGAGAAGGAAAAATAGAATAAGAAAGTAGGTTGTGTTTTTCATCTATTTCGGATATATAGTTTCTTGAGACCTCACAGGTTTTTGGAAACCTGTGAGGTCTAATGCTGGATCAATAATTAAAATCAAGTCTTTCAAGCCCCTCTTTAACTTCGGGAGCTCCCATGAACAAATCCCAGATAAGACCAGATCTATAATTCTCAATCATCACTATTTGTGGCCCCTGGTCGATTGCCAGATAATATGGTGCCACCCAACCTTCTCCTTCAAGACTGAAAGCATCATAAAACCCTGCCGGGCCCCAGAGTAACTCATGCTGATCTTCGTAAAAATATCGGATTGCTCTAAGTGATTCTTCCGGAGTGTAAGGGATTGAACTCACTGCAGCGGTTGGGGACACTACCCCGCGGTCATCATCGGGAGAGTGTGCTGCATATCCTATTCCATCATTTTCTGTGCGCGTATAACTTGCTGTTAATCCCCAGGAGTCCTTGCTGTATGTTTCATAAGCTTCTGGATTCTCCACGCAGTAGTTATAGTTAATCTTACTGTGATTTACATTTAAATCCCAGTAATTGGCATATCGATCTGTTAATTCTTTGGGGTTTAGACCCAGGTAAGAATAATGTGCCCAGAACAAAGGTCCGCCTTTATCACCGCCGGTATTATGCTTCAGAATAAGCGGCAATCCATAAGCTTCTTTATCTGTAATAATGTCACCTCCACGAGCCCAGCCTTCATGGTAGGCAGCAGCATCTATGGTATATTCAGGAGAAGAAGCGGCCAATACATAAGTTATAAGACATTCATTATATCCTTCTATCATAAAATCCATTTCCCATTCATAATCGGGAGACCAGTGCCAGAAGATTCCGTTCTGATTATTCGTATACCAGTCCCATTCAATACTTTTCCATAGTTCATCATATTTTTGGGCGACTGCCTGCTCCTCTTCAGTACCTTCCTTTAAATATTCCCGCACTACGATGAAACCCTGTGCCAAAAAAGAGGTTTCCACGATGTCCCCACCGTTGTCTTTTGCGCTGAAAGCCTGAGTCTCGCCGGTTTCGCCGTTGATCCAATGTGGCCATACGCCGTGGAAGCGGGTGGTATTTTCTAAAAAGTCTGCTATTTTATCCAGACGGGCAACGGCAGAGTCACGGGGAATAAATTCCCGTTCCATTCCCGCCACAATAGCCATGAGTCCAAAGCCCGATCCTCCGGTTGTTACCACATGGGCGTCATCCTTAGGGTACTGCCCATCGGGATGAAAACGTTCACGGGCCATCCCTGAATTTGGTTCGGAATAATCCCAGAAGTATTTGAGCGTTTGTTTCTGAATGGTATCCAGAAGGGCATCTTCAGAAAGGCTGTTTTGAGGTTGCTCCTCGAGGACTGCCTGTTCTTTGTTCTTCTCATCTGCACAGGAAGATGTCAATACACTTATAAGAAATAGTAATAAATAGGAGTATTTTTTCATTCTGATTTATTAGGTAATAGTAGATTTGAGCTTAATAATTAAAATTTAGTTTCTCCAACCCATCCTGAACATCTTCATCGGCCATAAAAAGGTTCCACAATAAATTTGTTCTGTGATTTTCGATCATGGCAACAATAGGCCCCTGGTCTATAGCAAGATAACCATCAGAAACCCAGTCATGTTCTTCCGAAAAGGCATCATAGAACCCATATTCCCCCCATAATTCATCCCCCAGCTCTTCGTAGAAATACCTTAAGGCAGTCATTGATTTTTCCGGAGTATAAGGAAAAGAAGATAAGGCAGCAGTGGGAGTTATCACACCCAGATCATTGGTTGGGCTATGAGCCGCATAACCTGCGTAACTGTCTGAAGCAGTCAGGCCCCAGGATTTCTCCCCGTAACCTTCATAATCTTTAGGATTACGTACAGCATATTCGTGATGAATGAGTGTATGAGAGGTGTTTTGATTCCAGTAATTTGCATATTGATCTTCCAGATTTCGGGGATCAAGTCCAATAAATGAATAGTGGCTGAAAAACAGAGGTCCGCCGTAGAAAGGTCCCAGTGGTAAATTCATTCCGTAATGGCTCCTGTTGGTAATCATATTTCCGTTGGAAGCCCACCCGTTCGTATACACCTCTTCGGTAATAGAATGCGTAGGGGAGGCAGCTGCCAGAACGTAAACAATGAGGGATTCATTCCAGCCTTTGATTGGCAAATTAATCTGAAAATCAAAATCTGGTGACCAGTGCCAGAAAAGCACATTTTCACCCTTTGTATACCAATCCCATTCCACAGCTTCCCATATACTGGTTATTCGTTCTCTCACCGATTCTTCGGACTCATTATCTCCGGAAAAATATTGACGGTTGATGAGCAGTCCCTGGATTAAAAAAGCAGTTTCCACCAGGTCCCCTCCATTATCATATTCACTAAAAGCCCTTGTCTCTCCCGAATTTCCCAGATACCAGTGAGAAAAAGCTCCGTGATAAGTAGGAACAGTTTCCAGAAAATCCAGAATCCTGTCCAGTCTTTCCAGGGCTTGTTCCTTGCTAATCCAACCACGCTCTACAGCCGCAGGGAAGGACGCCAGACCAAAGCCTGTTCCGCCTGAGGTTACTATATTGGGAGCCTCGCCTCCATAGGCATCATCCTGAGACCTTTCCCTTGCCATTCCGCTGTTGGGTTCGGCAAAATCCCAGAAATACTTGAAGGTTTGCTCCTGAACAAGGTCCAGCAGCTCTTCATCTGAAAGCGCCGGGGTTTCGATCCCGTCATCATCTGTATCTCCCGGGATATAGGGTTCCTGATAGCCAGGCCCATTATCGTCACTACAGGAAACCAGCAGGAATACCAATCCTATAAAATAGAAGTATCTGGACATATATTTAATTTTTTGGATTCAATGCATTTTCTCAATATCCCGGAAATTCAAATGGGAATCAGGGATTAATAAAAATGTCTTTATAGACACCGATAATTTACGAGCTGAATAAATAAACAGACTCCAGAAAAAAATCTCAGGAGCCCATTTTCCTAATTATTCTGCCATTGCAGCTTCTACATCTTCCGTAGAAAGTGTTTTATTGTAGAATTTCAGTTCATCGATGTAACTCTGATCTGCCAGATGGCCCCATTCTGTAAATCTTGGGGCGCCAGACATGATTGAAACCATATCGGCTCCTGTCCAGTCTATTGGAGCAGAAAGCGTTCCGGTATTAACAGGTTCGCCATCGATATATATTATAGTTTCGGTAGCCGAAATGGTAAAAGCTATATGAACCCACTCGTTTGAGGTCGCATCTATAGTGCCTCCATCATTCCAGCTATCTGAAGATCCTGTTCCAACATTCAGTTTAATAGTTTGTTCATCGGCATTTCCTTCTCTAAAGAGCCTTAAACCTTTGGTACGGTCATTCTGAGCATCTGGATTATTTGAATCTTCTGCACTAATAGTGATTATTGCCGCCCGGTCTGGGTCTGGATTTACATTGTACCAGAAAGTTGCACTAAATTCTTCGCTTAAAAGACCTTCTGAAGGCATGGTAAGGTAAGAGCCTTCGGCTCCCGCATAAGCATCGCTTCCTTCTGCACTCTCTCCTGCAAAATCGGGCGAACCCACTACTGTTACATCCCGGTTGGAAGCCAGGTCTCTGTAATCGCCATCAAAAGGCATATAAAGTGTCTGGCTGGAGGCATTGATCATATTCTGAATATCTTCCTGAGTCAAAGCAGCATCAAATAACCTGAGTTCGTCCATTGGACTACTATCTGATAAATGATCCCAGTAGCTGAAGGTTTCACCTCCGGCTCCAATGGTCAATTCTTCCACTCCCGTCCAATCTATAGGAGAAGCCATGGTTCCGGTATTTAATGGCATTCCGTTCACGTATATTACGGTTTCGTCTGCAGATACTGTGAATGTTATATGCACCCATTCATCTGGGTTTACATCTATAGCACCCCCGTCATTCCAGCTTTCCCCGGCACCGGTACCTACGTTAAGCTTAATAGTTTGCGAATCTGTATCTCCTTCCCTGAACAAACGGAATCCCTGGGTACGGTTTTCATCTGCCCCGGCAACCAGTATTCCTGCACGACCGGGTTCTCCTGAAACATTGTACCAGAAAGAGGCACTAAATTCATTACCCAGTGGTTCCAAAGGTATGGTCAAATAAGAATCCGGAGCACCAAGGTATGCACCGCTTCCCAGAAAGGCATCTTCCGAAAATCCCGGGTCTCCTACCTCTTCCGGAGTAGTAAGTGTCACAAGATCCATAAAACTTCCATCGAAAGGCATGTATAATACCTCATTGGCAAATATGGGAGAATAAGGAGGTTCTTTACTAAAATTCACCGTTTCACTGGTTTGATTTCCCTCAAGATCTGTAGCTCGCACAGTTACTGTATGCTCTCCCGTGGTAACGTTTTCAAATGTCACTTCTTCTTCCACGATCCTGTAATCTGTAAATTCGGTAAAGGTGGCTATGACATTCCCATCTACCAGAACTTCGATCTGCTCAACTTCAATATCGTCTGTTACTCCAAACTCTATATCTATAGTAGAAACTTCTTCCAATACATTTATGGTAGTTCCTTCCCGGGGATTGTTGATCGTTACTTCAGGACCTCCCTGGTCTTCGCCTGGTGCCACTTCAGTAATGGGATCTATTCCGTCCCGCTCACATCCTGCCAGGAAGACAAAACAGGCAAGAAATCCTATATATGTTAGTTTTAATTTTTTCATTTCCTATTAGTTTAATTCAAACAATACCTTGTTCATTACAGTGTTTCTGTCTACCGCTGTTGCTTCCAGGGGCAAAGCATCTACCTGAGCTTGTGGATATGGTAAATATT
Source organism: Salinimicrobium marinum (assembly GCF_014651535.1). GTDB lineage: Bacteria > Bacteroidota > Bacteroidia > Flavobacteriales > Flavobacteriaceae > Salinimicrobium > Salinimicrobium marinum. The sequence goes on along the minus strand of NZ_BMXB01000001.1, from coordinate 614,445 downwards.
CATCCTCGGCACTAAAGGTTCTTCCGCCATAACTGAGTTCACCATAATTATCCAGACGAATCATATCATAGTACCTGATTCCCCATTCCATGGCCAGTTCTGCAAATTTTTCATCCATCACATCTTCAGAAGTCACTCCGGAAACCGGTTGCAGATCTGCTCTTTCCCTTACCATATTCACAGCCTCATCGGCAGGTATGGCCGTTGCACTTGCCCCACGGGTCACAGCTTCTGCGTACATCAGTAATATTTCAGCATATCTAATTACGATCATGTTCTTACCGGCACTGTACCTGTTTCTTTGATCGGTTAATTGTACAGACGGTAAATAATGTTTCCCACTCGAGAAAAGTGCCCGTGAAAAATCATTAATGATATCTCCTGAAGGGGTTACATTAGAAACAAAAGCCGGCAAATCTGTATTTCCCGCCTCTCGCAGTTCATTTATACCTCTGTCTGTAAATAAAACACTGGTTTCCAGGCGCACTGTTTCATCCCTGTCAAGCATGAATTCTATAAATTTTATACTTGGCTCATAAAACCCCCATCCTGGAGAAGCATTTTCGCGAACAGGAGTCCAGTTTTCCGGACCAAACACATCAAACTCTCCGTAAAAAGCATCATCTCCCGTTCCTGACCCGTAATCTGAATACTGCATTTCCAGTAAACTTTCATCACTCAATTCCCCTGGCTTTTTAAACAACTGATAAAAATCTGGATAAAGAGAAAACTTACCGGAATTAATGATCTCTCCGGTAGCATCGGCAACAGCCTGATAATTTTCAAGTTCCTGTTCTGCTAAAGCTTTAATGGCATAAGCGGTATATTGGGTGACACCTCCTGGAACATCTGTTCGCTCATTTGGTCTTGCATCTGGTAAATTTGGTATGGCAAGATCCATTTGTTCTGAAATAAACTGCATCACCTCGGCTTTAGAAGAAGGCCCTTCTTCAATCTCGGCTTCAGGTTGATTGGAAGTTATAATAAATACATCCTCCCAGACCCTGGCAAGGTTAAAATGGAACCAGGCACGTAGTACCATGATCTCGGCGATATATTGATCACCCCTTTCAATATCATTTCCTTCCGCAAATTCCTGGAAGTTTTCAATTTGAAGGATGGCTGTGTTCATATTGATAATATCGTTATAATGAACATTCCATAAGGAATTATACATCCAGTAATCCCTGGAATAGTTATAACGATCTGTATCTGCAAATTGCTGTTGATCCCCAAGACCCCCGGCATTTACATCATCTCCGCGAACTCCAAGCAACAAAGGCTCTTCCCAACCACGGGTGGCAAATTCGTGATAGGCACCAATCAAAGGATTGATCATCTCTTCAGTATCGGTATAATCCAGGTCCCCGGTATTAAGCTGACCTTCCTGTTCATCCAGCTTATCATGACACGAGCTAAGGCTAATCATCAAAAACAGTGCAACCAGGCGGGAGAGTATTATATTTTTATTTTTCATGTTGTGTGTCTTTTTAGAATTTTACATTTAATCCCACTGTATATACTGAAGGGATAGGATATGTTTGTCTGTCAACCCCGTCAGGAACTTCAGCTGTGAAGCCGTTATAGTCAAAGAACGAGAATGGACGCTCTGCAGTCATATAAACTCTTATAAGTGGTAAACTTTCCTGCTCAATAGTGTATCCTAACTGAATATTCTGAATTCTGAAGAAGTCACCATCTTCTACCCAGAAATTACTTAATCGCTGGTTCCATGCTTTTCTCATCCCTGCAGATGAAGGATATTTATTACTAGTACCTTCCCCGTGCCATCTGTTGATCGCTAAATCGGCATCCATATTGGTATCCTGGGTATAAATAATTTCACCTCTTCTTCTGTTAAGGATCTGGTTACCACCCTGTCCATAAAAGCTTAGTGAGAAATCAAAAGCTTTATAATTCATGGCTATATTTCCACCATAAGTAAAATCGGGAAGGAATGATCCAAGAATTACCCGGTCCTGATCGTCAATGACATTATCACCGTTCTGATCTCTGTAAATAAGATCCCCGGGAACCAGGTTATTTTCCACTGCAACAGGATCGGCATCTATCTGAGCCTGATTTTGATACACCCCTACTCTTTCATAGCCGTAGAATCCGAAAAGTGGGCCACCTTCCATGGTTCTTTGTCTGAATTCAGCAGATCCTGAATCGATGTAACCACTCTCATCATCTATTTGAGTAGCTTCATTCTTCAAGGTGGTGAAATTGGCTCCAATAGAGAAATTAAAATCATCCCCAATAGTTCCATTCCAGTTGGCACTAAGTTCAAGTCCCTGGTTTCTTATAGTTCCGGAGTTTCTGTCAACACTTCTGTTAACAATTGGAATATACACAGGTAAAATAGCATCCTGTGTTTCCCTTATGTAATAATCAGCTGTAAGAGATAATCTATTATCGAAGGTTTCCACATCAATCCCAAAGTTTCTTTCCTCAATGACTTCCCATGTATTGTTTGAAAATACACTCGTGGAGGTAATACCCGTTCTTGGTTGGTCTCCAATGGTGGTAGTGATTACTTCAATCGTGTTGGATCCTGCACTTGCAGCCACATTATCATTACCTAGTTTACCCCAGCTCGCCCTTAACTTCAAAAAGTCGACGAAATTACTGTCAGACAAGAAGTTTTCTTCTGAAAGTACCCAACCTAAACCTACAGATGGGAAGTAGCCCCATGGATCGCGGGTGAATTTAGAAGAACCATCTGCCCTGAAGGTTCCATAAAGTAAATACCTGTCTTTGTAGTTATACGATAACCGCCCAAAATAGGACATTCCGTAGTATCTGCGGCCTATTTCCCCTACATTATTATTAAACGAATCAGGATCAGCAAAATTCAGATACCTGCTGGATTCAAGTCTTATTCCTGCAATATCTCTTCCCGTTGCCTCAAATTCGTTTGATGCTTCATCCCGGAAAGAAGTACCTGCCATTAGCGTTAGATCGTGATCCCCAAAGGTATCTTCATAGGTTAATACATTATCCCAGTATTGATTGGAGAACGTATTGTTTTCTCTTGTAATCCCTGAAATGGTTTGCTGATTATTTCCTAAAGTATAGGGAAGATCAAGATAACGTTCTTCCAGAGCCGAAAAATTATGGCTGTATGTGGTTTTGATATCCAGCTTATCCTCAATAATATCAAACTGAAGATCAATGGTGGAAAGCAATTTCCTGATCTTCAACCGGTTCTCATTATATCGCATTACAGGAAACGGATTCTGAGTATGTCTATACCCCAGAAGTTGTGCATTTGCATACCTAACCGGTGATGCGGCAGTATTCTGCTCATCCATTACAGGTAAAATAGGAACTGCAAAATAAGCATTAAACCAGGCTGCATTTTCAGGATCATATTTTGTAGCATTACTAAATACATTATTCACCCCAATCGTAAACCTGTCCGAAACATCAATATCTATCTTAGAACGAATGTTAAAACGTTCATATTCATTCTTCATATCCAGAATACCTTCCTGGGAAATGAAATTGGCCCCTACTGAGTAAGCCACATTCTCTCCCCCGCCTGAAACTCCAATACTGTGACTTTGTATTAATGCATCCCGCAGGATTTCTTCATACCAGTCTGTATTCACTGCCGGAACATTCGGATTGACCCTGCTGCGACCAAACCTTTGCATAGCATTTAAAATATACTGTACATCGGCTTCAGAACCCGATTCATATGCCATGGTAGTAAATTGTTCAGCATTGGCCATTTTTACGACATCCTGTGCCCGCTGGATTCCTGTATAGCCATCATATTCAAATTGAGGCTTTTGATTCAGGCGGCCAGACTTTGTTTCAATAATAATTACTCCGTTTGCAGCCCTAACCCCATATATGGCAGAAGAAGAAGCATCCTTTAGCACGTTTAAGGACTTAATGTCCTTTGTATTCAGGAAGTCAATATTATTATAAAGCGCTCCATCCACTACATAAAGTACGTTGGTAGCATCGGTATAAGTTCCAAGCCCCCTTACTCTTACATTGGGAGAATCGCCGGGAGATCCCACAGACGTAATCTGTACTCCGGAAACTTTTCCCTGTAAAGACTGCATTACATTAGTAGTAGGTGTTCTCTCGATCTCTTCGGAATTCACAGTAACAATAGATCCGGTTAAATCTGCTTTCTTCTGGGTACCATAACCTACCACCACAACTTCATCAAGGGTGGCTGCATCTTCCTGAAGTGTAATTATATAGTCATTCGTCTCTCCTACAGTAAATTCCTGTGCCTGAAATCCTAAAAAAGTGACCCGGAATTTGTCTCCGGTTACTACACCCTCCAATGTGAAATTCCCATCAAAATCTGTAACGTCAAAGATATTTTTATCTATGACCTTTACCTCTGCACCGGGCAAAGGCATTTCCTGCGGATCCATAATAGTACCCGTAATTGTCCTGGATTCTTGTGCATATCCTATACTGCTAAACAGGATTGCAACAATCGCTAGTAGTTTCAATTTCATAAAGATATTTTTTGCTAAATATTCTATGAAAGTACAGCTCTTTTCCTATTCTTCGAAAACGTTGTAGTACACAACTGCTACATCAAATGTTTATTCACTAAAGAATCCTTATTTCACGGGACATTTCAGAGTTGTTGAAGTAAAATTTACAGGCTCCAAAATTTCAATGATGTAGTAATGATGTAGTAGATTTCAGCTGAAATTCACCTGCTTTCCGAAATTTAAAAGTTAGCAATAAGGAAATTTGTCAGATTTTCTGTGCTGTCCAGATTCATTTTCTTTCGGAGTCTATACCGGTGAACTTCTACCCCCCGAACACTGATCCCCATTAAAGGAGCAATTTCTTTTGAAGTAAGATTCATTTTCAGGTAAGAGCAAAGTTTGAGATCTTTATTGCTCAATTTGGGATATTTCTCCAGTAAGTCTTTAAAGAAATCCTCATGCAATTCATTGAAATTGGTTTCAAAGACTTTCCACTCATCCTTATCTTTAATTGCACGATTAATTTTACTCATAATATGCTTTAAGCGATATTCATTGGAGAACTTATTTCTGTCTTTATTTAATTCTCCCTGGATCTCCATTAGTACTTCATTTTTCTTAGCAGCCATCATCGTAGAATTTGCCAATTCCTTACGTTTCATAGTAATTTCATGAATAAGCCGTTCCTTTTCCAGATTATTCATTCGCTCTTCATGCTCTTGCTGATATTTCAGCCTTAACAGCCGTCTGTGTTTTTGAAGTTTGATCCTGTTGATCCAGAAAATTAAACCCAGAACTCCCAACAGCAAGAGAAAATACATAAATTTCATATAATTCTGCAAGTACCAGGGAGGATCAACCACAAATTGAAACGAAGTCAAAACAGGATCGGCATTCTGAGAGCTGACTGCCGATAATTGCAGCTTATATTCATCATGCGGCAGATTTTGAAACCGAATGATTCCATCCACTACCTCTCCCACCACTGGCTCTGAGTCGCTGCCTATTAGCTCATACTTGAGCGCGATAGCATCTGAAACCGGAAGTCCTGCCAAAACCGTCACTTCCCGGGCATTCTTACTTGAAATATGTGGTGTAGCCGTTAGATCATAATTCTGTTCTACATCATACAATTCCTGAATTACGGGAGTACTTAAATATTCATTATCTCTCATCGAGTACAATTCATGCAGGTTCAATCTTGCAAAACCATCATGTAATGTGATATAATAAATGGAATCATTTCTCTTCACCAGCCTCTCGTGATCCTTTACCGTTCGGTTATTCAGCATTTTGGAAGAGACCACCAGTTCAGTTTCTTTAAAATCAGTAATTTTCAACGTATTCCCGGCAGAATTGATAAACCAGAAAAGTCCGTTGTCTACTGCCAGCAGGCGATTTCCGTTAAACTCATGCCACTCCCTTAAAAGCTCAAGACCGTCAGTAAAAACATTATACCTGTACCATTTTTCATTGGTAAGTACAGCAATCTGACCGTTGATCTTGAATATTCTGGCACTATAATTCCCCATCTGACGGTCTGCGGAAACTTTTTTAACAAAAGTGGTGCTGTCTCCACGTTGGTTAATTCCTATTCGATAAATTCCTTCATAAGCATCTGCTGCCCATAAAGTACCGGGATTTTCAAAGAGCAGCTGTTTTACCGGAAAATTGATCCCGTTTAAGCGTTTAATCTGTTTAAGCTCATCATCATAAAAGTCAATACCTGTATAATTGGCAATAAGATACTGTTCTCTGTCTATAGGCACGATTTCGAAACTTCCGGTACGCACATCAATGGGAACAAAGTCATCATTGATAATTTTATAGGTACCGGAATTGTGATTGCTGTACAATACATTGTTATGAGCTTCAAGATTCCAGGAATGACCTTCTGCATCAGGAAGTAGTTTGAAGTCCTCTTTTTCAAGTTTATAAACTCCTGTGTTACTGGCAAGATATACTTCATCACAATGAAAGGCCAGATCATATACCGAACCCAACTCTCCGCTGTCATCTGTATAGAATTTTATTGGGGAATCAAGGTGTATGGCATCTATACCATTATCCAAACCCAGCCACACCTTTCCGTTCTTTTGTGTCATGGCAAGCACCGTATTGTTCTGCAGCCCCTCGTTGCGACTATACGAGGCAATCTCTCCTGTACCTCCATTATAGTGGAGAATACCACTTTTCACTGTCCCAAATACCAGTTCATTATCTGAGTTCTTTATCAAATGGTTTAATTCCAGCCCCGCCAGTACAGCATTCAGTTTTCTGTCAGGAAATGCTCTGCTCCCTTTTTCATCATACAAGAAAAGACCATCCCTGGTACAGATTAACAGGGATTCTTTGTATTCCAGAATATCAACAATGGATCTGTCCAACAACACATCCTGATTTTGCAAAGGCTCAAGGTTTCCGTTCTCTTCCAGGTAAAACAAACCTTTTTCTTCCAAAGCTATTACCAGCCTATCATTAAACACGGTCATCCCTCTGCTTACAACTTGTTGGACGGGATATATGGTTTTTCCGTCGTATCTATAAATAGCCCCAAAAGACCGGAAATATATGGCATCATTATAAGCAAGGATCTGCCAGAACTCTTCGCTCTGCAACTCATACTCACCCAGTAGAGAGATAAGAGATTGGTATTGCATTACTCCTTTGATATCTTTCTCCCAATACCCAAACTCTTTATAAGAACCTGTATAAATTTTCCCCTGGTGAGGAAGCACAGATCTTATTATAGATCCACTTTTAAGCGGGTACAATTCCCATCTTTGACCATCAAAAGAAAGTAAACCTTTATTATTGGCAGCATAAACTATTCCCTGTTCATCCACTTTGATATCCCAGTTCTGGCTAGCCGCATTGTATTGTAAAGAAGAATAATTTTGTATAGGTGGTGTAAGTTGCTGTGAAGTAGCATTAAAAAACAGCAACACACACATTATCAGGATGTAATATTCTACTTTTCTCATCTTGAAAAAGTTTTTGAGCAGGTAATGAGTAACTCATTTTATGTACACAAAGATAATTCTTTTAAGCTTGTAAAGTATAGCAGGCTCAAAACAGCTGAGAAAGGATAGTTCTACAAAACAGAGAAAGAAGAATTGAAAAGCTAAAAATCAGGAACTATAAATCTAATAGTTTATTTTTTGCGATCAATCACATAGTCCACCATCAGGACGAGGGAATCTTTATAAGGAGAATCGGGATATTCATTGAGAATCTGAAGGGCTTCCTCCTGAAACTTTTTCATTCGGGTAACGGCATACTGTAGGCCGCCATTGTCTTTTACAAAAGCAATCACTTCATTGACCCTTTTTTTATCTTTATTGTGGTTCTTAACCGAATTGATGAGCCAGGCTTTCTCTTTCGGCGACACATGGTTAAGCACATAAATAAGAGGCAAAGTCATCTTCTGCTCTTTGATATCAATTCCGGTGGGTTTTCCTATTTTTTCCTGTCCGTAGTCAAACAGGTCATCTTTTATCTGAAAAGCCATTCCTATAAGTTCCCCGAAATATCTCATTTTCTCCACCTCCTCTGATCCGGGTTTTACAGATGCCGCACCCAGGCTGCAACAGGCGGCAATCAAAGTCGCTGTTTTTTGACGGATGATCTCGTAATAAACATCTTCTGTGATATCCAGTCTTCGGGCTTTTTCGATTTGAAGTAATTCCCCTTCACTCATTTCCCTCACGGCTACAGAAATGATCTTCAACAAATCAAAATCATCATTGTCGATGGAAAGTAAAAGGCCTTTAGATAAGAGGTAATCACCAACAAGAACAGCAATTTTATTCTTCCACAGCGCATTAATCGAGAAGAACCCGCGACGGCGGTTAGAATCATCCACCACATCATCATGCACCAGAGTAGCGGTATGGATCAATTCGATCACTGTAGCCCCCCTGTAAGTGCGCTCATTCACTTTTCCTTCAGCAAACATCTTTGCCACAAGAAAAACAAACATAGGCCGCATTTGCTTTCCCTTGCGGTTTACGATAAAATGGGTGATACGATTTAGAAGAGCCACCCGCGAAGACATCGAACTACTGAACTTTTTTTCAAAAAGTTCCATCTCTTTTTCAACGGGAAGTTTTATTTTGGAAATTGTCTTCATAAAGGCAGCTAAGATAGTTAAAGATTCTGTTTTTAACTATCCACATGTATCAGAGCTCACAGGTTTTAAATCGGTAAGGCCTTATTTATATGAAATAATTAAGGTGTGGCTTCCGACTTGTTTGCAAGTTGGCCACAGGCTGCGTCAATATCTTTCCCACGGGAACGGCGAACGGTTACGCTGATTCTGTTCCGTTCCAGCTCGTTAATATACATATCTGTAGTTTCCGAAGGCGCCTGCATAAAAGTTTCGTCCCCAATGTCATTGTACTCGATTAGATTCACCTTACATGGTACATACTTACAAAACTTCACTAGCGCTTCTACATCTTTCCTGCGATCATTAATTCCCTTCCACACCACATATTCATAAGTGATCCTGCTTCCGGTCTTTGCATACCAATATTCCAGTGACTCCCGAAGATCATTCAACGGGAAAGTCGCATTAAAAGGCATAATGCTGGTCCTCACCTCGTCTATAGCAGAATGTAAAGACACGGCCAGTTTAAATTTCACCTCTTCATCGGCCATCTTTTTTATCATCTTGGGCACTCCAGAAGTCGAAACGGTAATCCGTTTCGGGGACATTCCAAGGCCTTCAGGAGAAGTGATCATTTCTATCGCCTTCAGGACGTTCTTATAATTCATGAGGGGTTCTCCCATCCCCATGAAAACTATATTTGAAAGTGGTTTATCAAAATACAACCTGCTTTCATTATCGATTGCTACTACCTGATCATAAATTTCATCGGGGTTCAGGTTTCGCATTCTTTTCAGCTTTGCCGTAGCACAAAATTTACAATCCAGACTGCAGCCAACCTGAGAAGAAACACACGCAGTTGTTCTTTTATCAGTAGGAATCAAAACCGATTCCACCGTTAAATTATCATGAAGTTTAACGGCATTTTTAATGGTCCCGTCACTACTGCGCTGCATTTGATCTACCCGAATATGATTGATCACAAAATTCTCATCCAGCATTTGACGCGTCTCCTTTGAGACATTTGTCATATCCTCAAAACTATGGGCTCCCTTGCCCCACAACCACTCGTACACCTGCGTGCCCCGGAACGATTTATCACCTTGTGCGACAAAAAACTCCTGGAGTTGCTGTTTGGTCAATGCCCGTATGTCTCTCTTCTTTTCTTTCACGCTGCAAAAGTAGTAAGAATAAAATGATTTATATTAAATGAACCGATAAGGCTTAAAATATCAACTGGTTATATTTCTCAATATCCGTTTTAAACCTGAAAGTTAATTTCAAATAGTTCTGGAAGGGAGTCGGAATAAAGTACAAAACCCTACAGGTTATTTTTAGTAGAACGCGATGTCCTGGTATAATCGTCTTTCTTTCTTCTGAAAAGCTCTTCTGGTTCAATTCAGGAAAGAACTACAAAAAGAAAGCCACGCATACAGGAATTTTCATTCTTGCATTCGTGGCTCTATAAATTATAAGCTGCTTCAGATCTTAAAGGATCAACATGGCATCTCCGTAGGTGTAGAATTTATACTTTTCCTTCACCGCTTCCGCATAAGCTTTCTTCATAAAATCATGACCTGCAAAAGCAGAAACCATCATCAATAAAGTAGATTTTGGTGTATGGAAGTTGGTGATCATACAGTTCGCAATGCTAAAATCGTAAGGAGGAAAAATAAATTTGTTGGTCCATCCTCCAAATTCATTAAGCGTTCTGTTAGAAGAAACAGAACTTTCCAAAGATCTCATTACCGTGGTTCCAACTGCACAAATTTTCCTTTTCTCACGGATAGCCTGATTAATGGTATCAACTGCAGGCTTTTCAATAAAAGCTTCCTCGCTGTCCATTTTATGCTTTGACAGATCTTCAACCTCCACCGGACTAAAAGTTCCCAATCCTACGTGAAGTGTCACCTCAGCAAAATCGATCCCTTTTATTTCAAGTCTCTTTAAAAGATGCTTGGAGAAGTGTAATCCTGCAGTAGGAGCTGCAACAGCCCCTTCAGTCTTTGCATAGATGGTTTGATATCTCTCCTGATCTTCGGGCTGTACCTCTCTCTTGATGTATTTTGGAAGCGGAGTTTCCCCAAGTTCAGTTAATTTGTTTCTAAACTCCTCATAAGAACCGTCATATAAAAACCGTAGTGTTCTTCCTCTGGAGGTAGTATTGTCAATAACTTCCGCTACCAGACTTTCGTCTTCACCGAAGTATAATTTATTTCCGATTCGGATTTTCCTGGCAGGATCTACCAAAACATCCCACAAACGGGTTTCTGAATTTAATTCTCTTAACAAGAACACTTCAATACGAGCACCGGTTTTTTCTTTGTTTCCGAAGAGACGGGCCGGAAAAACCTTGGTATTGTTCAGGACCATCACATCTTGAGGCTCAAAGTAATTGATAAGGTCCTTAAATTGTTTATGCTCTATAGTTTGCTCTTTCCGGTTTAGCACCATCAGGCGGGCTTCATCTCTGTTTTCCGCAGGATATTCAGCTAACAATTCTGGCGGAAGGTCAAAATTGAAGTGCGATAATTTCATTCCCATATAATATATTTTAAAGTCTGCAAATATACGACCTCAAAACAGGCGTTGTCAAGTAAATAGCTGTTTATTTGAAAAATAGGCTGCTAAACCTCCTTTTTGCAGGAAAAACCTAATTTTTCCATGTCATCCCAAAACCCGGGAAAAGATTTTGATACAACCCCCGCATCTTCAATTTTAACCGGAACTCTCATTGCCAGTGGTGCAAAAGCCATTGCCATTCGGTGATCATTATAGGTGGCAATTTTTACATCTCGATTAAAATTTTTAGTGGCGTACAGCTTTAACGAATCATTGGTAATATCAACTTTTCCGCCCATTTTTTCTATCTCTGTCTTGAGAGCTTCCAACCGGTCTGTCTCTTTAATTTTAAGTGTGTGCAGGCCAGTTAGTTCACACTCGACCCCTAATCCGAAGCAGGTGGTGGCTATGGTCTGAGCAAGATCGGGAGAATCGGCAAGATCCAGGGAAATGAATCCGGGTTCTGTATTTCCATTTTTTAGGAGAGTAACTTTATCTCCGGCGTAAGCGGTCATTACTCCGAGCTTCTGGTAGATTTCTTCCACCACGGCATCCCCCTGATTACTTGATCTTTTATAGCTGCTCAATAATATTTCTGCCTTCTCACTTAAAGCTGCAATGCTGTAAAAATAAGAAGCCGAACTCCAGTCAGATTCCACTGCTAAGGTAACTGGCTCTATCTGCTGCCTGGCATCGATCTTTATGTTGTTTCCGTCAAAAGTTCCCGAGAATCCGGCATTTTTCAGGAGTGAAAGTGTCATTTTTATATAAGGCACTGAAGTGGTTTTTCCTTCCAGATTAATTTCGAGTCCGTTAGAAAGGGAAGGAGCGATCAACATCAAAGCAGAAATGTACTGGCTGCTCACGTTTGCCTGCAAGGAGACTTTACTCCGAAGTAATTTTTTCCCTTTTATGCGAAGTGGCGGAAAACCTTCATTTTTAACATATTCAATGTCTGCACCAAGATCCCGCAGCGCATTCACCAGGATCTCGATTGGTCGCTGCTGCATACGCTCACTCCCCGTAAGGATCACTTCCCGGTTACCTGCTGCAAAATAAGCGGTAAGAAATCGCATCGCAGTCCCCGCATGATGAATATCTACTGTTGTATCTCCCGAAGCCAGGGCTTTTTGAAGCACCTGTGAATCATCACTGTTGGAAAGGTTTTTTATTTCAATTTCGGGATATAAAGCCTGAAGGATCAATAATCTGTTGGATTCGCTTTTAGAGCCGGTAATATTTATTACACCTTCGACCGGTGCATCATTTCGGGATAACTGAAGATTCATTGCTTATTTTTTATTTTCAGGAATTCTTTTCTTGTATTCTTCTTTTTCTGCTGGTCATATACACTGCGTACACCACGGTAATCGCTGCTTTCATGGAAAGGTCTTTCTTCCACTTTCCGTTAGACCACTCCTGTTCATAAACAGCATTCCAGTTACCTGACATGATACTTGAGAAATTAGAGATCAACAGCGAAAGTGCAACAAAAATTATAAAAAAGACGATGCTTAGTTTTAAAACATCTATCCAGAAGTCCTTACTTTTAAAGTTATCTAAATATCCCATTACTTCAATTTCTCATTATTATGGTGCCTGTCATGATCTCTTTTGGTCTTCAAGTCCAGTTTTTTATCAAAAGCTTTTTGCAGGTCTACCCCCGTTTGGTTGGCCAGGCACAGTACCACAAAAACAACATCTGCCAGTTCTTCGCCAAGATCTTTGTTCTTGTCGCTTTCCTTTTCACTTTGTTCTCCATAACGCCTGGCAATGATCCTGGCTACTTCTCCAACTTCTTCGGTTAGCTGGGCCATATTGGTTAGCTCATTAAAATACCGGACACCATGCTCCTTTATCCATTCATCTACTGCTTTTTGAGCATTTTCTATATTCATAATTTTCTACATTTTTGAAAACACTATTGGTTCTGTTTGTTTTTCCACCATGAGGGCGTAAAAATCTTTTAGTGCTTTGTATTCTTTGTTGCTGTATGCGATAGTCTTGACTTCCAAAATAGCCTGCACTCTTAAAAATTGACCATTCTGGCTGGCTATAAATTTAAAGGTTCCCGCGCCATTATTAAAATCTGAAATTATACTTTCCGGAATCGATTCTACCTGGTAACCTTCAGGGACCATTATGTTCACTGTATTATTCCGGGACAATGGATAATCAAAGATAACAGGATATTGCCGCTCATCGGCCTTAAAAGGATTTTCTTCTAAGGCCAGAAACAATAAAGGCTTCAAATACATTTTTCCGTTGATAGATTCCAGCCCGTCCTGCAACTCAAACTCATACTTCTCTTCTATTTCTTTCCCCGGAAAATCTTCATTCAGCGTTTCAAGATTTGAGATGGCAATGTTTCCTTTATTCAGTTCCAATTGTTCCAGGTGCTGGTCCAGATTGATACCAGCAAAATTATCTCTATAGTCTTTTGCGTCCAGTCCGGTAAACTTATTAAGTACTTTTCCTTTTAAAATGAGATCTTCTCCCAGCATCACATTTAAGGTCGAATTTCTGTCACTAGTGTAGTGCGGCATCAGGTCGATCCAGGCAGAACTTCCGTTTTCCCTAATGATCCTGCCCTGCCAGTTTCGGGCCCGCCGTGGTAATTCTCCCATAGCCGTCGTTTTGTCGGTAGCATCCAGCAGCACGATCTGGTCTGCCATTTCAATACCTGAGATCACGTAGTTGAATCCGCTGCGGGTTGGAAATACGGGAATTCCGTTACTTTGTGTACTTACCAGCACAGGACTTGCATTAAGTCCGGCGTACTTCAGCATAGAAGTAAGCATCAGGTTTATTTCCCCCACATTTCCTTCACCATCCTTGTATGCAGATCTACACCCGTCTTCGGTAAGGAAACCTAAATATTCATTCCACTTTACCTTTTCCCTTACCAGATTATAGATTAGCGCTGCTTTTTCCAAAGGATCTATAACACCCGATAAAAGTGCATCTACATCATTCTTATAATAGCTGCTACGCCCGAATTCCTTACTGTAGCCGCCATCATCATAAATACTTTTAGCGACCCCTTCCCAGGTTTGAGAGTAATTCTCTATAACTGAATTCGGGAATTTGGTATACTGAAGTTCCCATTTTAAAAAAGCCGCATAATTCTGAAGATAATCAATATAAGCTTCCTCTTTTAAAGCCGGAATATCAACGGCTGAAATAGCATACTTGTTCTGAGTAAAATTTACATTTGAAGAGCCGTCCACCCAGAAAACATCACTTTTCCTGCTTTCTTCAATTGGAAAATAGAGACCCGACTTAAGGTTCATGTGCTTTTTGAAATTAAAGAATTCCGGAATCGTCACCTGGGCCTCCAGTTTGTTAATGGGGATCATACTTTGCAAAGGAACTATGTCTATAGAAGTAAGAAAAGGGGAACGAATGCTGTATTCATATTCGATCACGCTTCCTTCTTTAACTGCAGGCATAGTGAGTTTGGTTTTTAGCTGGTAATCACTCACTTCTTCATCAAAAATGCCGTCTTTATTCAATTTTTCTTCAACTAATTCACCGCTTACTATATTGTAGGTCACTCCCTTAGCCCCGCTCATCTTCTCCCGATCATTTCCGTTTTTATAATAGGTCACTTCTTTGGTAGCATAGTCAAATCCGTCTTTATTATAGATCTTCACCCTTTCATGAATTTTGGTGACCAGGACAAAACCTGTCATCCTGTTGAGTTCATAATAGGTATTATGTTCCCTGAACAAGATGGCCGCATTGGCTTCAGGATCTTTTGGGTGGCTTTTTTCGAGTACTTCTTCTTCAGAAACTTTTCCGAATTTAAAGTTCTGCGCCTGTAGGAATGTACAGGTAAGCAGTAAAACACAGCAGAGATAAATAGTTCGCATAATGGTTGGATTATTGGGTCGCTACGATAACAGCCTTTTGGTTGCTTAATGAGTTAATGGTATACATGAAATTTCTGAAATCTCCATAAGACTCTGCCGGCCACAATCCTTCATTAATTACATATTTCCGCTTCACTTGTATGGTCTTGGCTCCTTCTTTTGCTTTTATTACTACTGAAAGTTCGAAAGTTCCGAAATCGGTTTCCAGAAAGGTATATTCCGGAATTGATTCCGGCTCAAAACCTGCCGGAAGCAGATATTCAAAAGTATCTTCAAATGTGCGCCCACGGGAAATTTCAAGCGGAAGTTTCCGTTTTTCATTCCGGGGAAGATTGTAGGTTTCGGGGATCAAAAAATTAAGAGGTAACAATAGCCTGTTTCCGGCTTTGGAAGTAAACCTGTCTCCCGAAAATTTCAGATCTTCTGTGAATTCCTGATCATCCCGGTCATTGGTAAAGGCCATTTCTTCAAGGTTCATATTCTTAAAATGTCCCCAGTTTCTCTTGTAATACAACGTCTGATCTTTTTCGGTCTGCCTGTTGATGTGGTAAATCTCCCCGTAAGCGACTCCCTTACTCCGCCTTTTAAGGGAAGCATTAAAAGCACCTTTTTCATCTAGTGTGATGGTACTGAAAGTTTCCTGCAGATTTTCGTGCACCTGGTAGATTTTTGTTCTGGCGATCTCACCACCTTCAGGTTTTATGATCAAAACATTTCGGTTATCTGTAAAATCCCCCAGGTAATTAAACGGAGTGGTTTGGCTGGTACATTCCAGCCAGATATCTTCCCCTTCCGAAGGAATATTAAGGATCACATGATTTCCCTGCATAGAGGGAAAATCTTTATCAATATCTGTTTTATCTTCTCCGCCATAAACTACCGTGTAGTAAGACTGGATCTGCTGACTTTCCAGCAAGGCTTTTGTATAATTGGTAAGTGCCTTGCAGTCGCCGTACCTAACCTGGTCTACCTCCACCGCATCCATAGGCTGCCAGCCACCAATACCCAGCTGCACACTTATATATCTGGTATTATCCTGTACGTATTGATAGATTCTTCGGGCTTTTTCAATATTGTCTTCGGCATCTGAAGTGAGCGTGCTGATTTTCGCAATGGTTTCGGGAGACAAAGTAGTCCTGCCTTTTAAAAGATGATCATATTGCCATTTTCCAAATTCTGACCAGCTCGTGGCCTGCCCCTGCACACCAACCAGTGAAAATTCATTTAATGCTACCAGGACATGCGGAGAAAAATTATTAATTGAAGGGCTCAATCTCTCATAATTATAAGCCGGCAAATTTTGTACAGAATAGCTCAATTCAAAATCTGAAGTAGATTTTTCGACCTCTATCCCCGAAAGATTCTTTTCTTCATATCGAAGTGGAATTCCGGCGGGATTTTTAAGAATATAAGAAGATCTTTCTACGCTTAGGTAATAACCGGCAATGGGTTTCCACGCTTGGACAAAAACTGTGGAATTCTTTTGCACCTCACTCTCATACACCACAGTATAAGGATATTCCCTGGCCGTATATTCCATGTACTTCACCCGGTCATCTGAAATTAAGGTACCAGAGCCAACCGCACTGCGATCCTCAAAATGTTTCTTTTTAAACTTCTTGATCTCATTGCCCAGTTTATCATAAATAATTGCCTCCTGATTTTTGATCTTGCTGTTATCATCATAAAAATCGTAAGCCTCTATATGATTTTCTCCATGCTCGTTGAGAACAGTGATCACTCTCCTGGTTCGAATAGTAAGTTTGTCTACCGCCTCTATTTCAATTTCAATTTCCTCATTTCTTACCACCGCGTTAGCATCTGCAGTAAGTTCAGGTTTAATTAGAAGGCTTTGGTAGTGAATATCCTGAGCGGATAAGGTGGTTGTAAAAACCACAAACAAAAAGAAGAAATACTTGTACATGATCAAAAGGAAGAATTGCTTTAACAGGGGCAATATAGAAAAAATTAACATGTTGTTAACCTTTTTTATCACCTTAAACCTTTAAAATTTAAAGGTTTGGTTAGAGCACAAAATATTCAGAAAAATTATAAGATAATCCTGAAAGGGTTTCAATGTTATTCCCTCCTTTTTGAATCAATGATAATGGTCACCGGCCCGTCATTCAATAAATCAACTTTCATGTCTGCCCCAAATTCTCCGGTGCCAACAGGTTTGCCAAGTTCTTTTTCCAGAACCTGAACAAATTCTTCATATAAAGGAATGGCAACATCTGGTTTTGCAGCCTTGATATAGCTGGGACGGTTGCCTTTTTTGGTATTGGCATGCAGGGTGAACTGACTCACGACAATAGCGTCTCCGTTAATGTCCAGAAGAGAATTATTCATTATTCCGCTTTCATCACTGAAGATGCGCATTTTGACTATTTTAGAACACAGCCACTTAATATCTTCTCCGGAATCTTCCTCTTCTATTCCAAGGAGAATGAGCAGGCCATCTCCTATTTCTGCGTTAACTTTATTATTTATAGTAACTGAAGCACGGGAAACCCGTTGTAATACTACTCTCATTCTTCGGGATAATTATCTATTCTGTAATGCTGGTCTTCTTCCCCTTTTAAGATCTGCAGATAGCTCTTGTACCTGGACCACGGAATTTCCTCCTCCTCCAGCGCCTCTTTCACAGCACATTTTGGTTCATCCAGGTGAAGACAATTGTGAAACTTACAATCCTGCTTTCGTTCAAAAAATTCCGGAAAATAATTCCCGATCTCCTCTTTTTCCATATCCACCACCCCGAAACCTTTAATTCCGGGAGTATCAATGATCCTGGCATCAAAACTCAGATCAAACATTTCGGCAAAAGTAGTGGTATGCTGCCCTTGTTTGTGCTGATCGGAAATTTTAGAAGTTTTCAGGTGAAGACTTGGCTCAATAGCGTTGACGAGGGTAGATTTTCCAGTACCACTATGTCCTGAGATCATACTGGTCTTACCTTTCATCAAATCTTTTACCTGTTCTACATTCTTACCTGTTTTGGCAGAGATCCCAATACATTGATAACCTATTTCCCTGTAAAGGGCAGCCAGATATTTGATCTCCACCAATTCATCTTCATTATAGGTATCTATTTTATTGAACAGAAGGATCGCCTCTATCCTGTAAGCTTCGGCAGTAACCAAAAACCGGTCAATGAAAGTGGTAAAAGTCGGCGGATTGTTCAGAGTGATCAAAAGAAAAACCTGATCAATATTAGAAGCAATAATATGCGTCTGTTTTGAAAGGTTTACAGATTTACGGATGATGTAGTTCTCCCGCTCCTCTATCTTTGTGATCACTCCTGTTTCCTGTTCCGATTTTTCTTCCAGGGAAATTTCCACCCGGTCGCCTACAGCCACAGGATTGGTACTTTTAATACCTTTAATCCTAAATTTTCCTTTGATGCGGCAGTCGTAAAATTTGCCATCATCTGCTTTTACCTGGTACCAGCTTCCGGTAGATTTATAAACAGTTCCTTTCATGTTCTCTTTTTCAATTTCTGCCTGTTCCTTTTCATTCATTCATTTCTCAAATATAAAACAAGCATTCCCGGCAGCTTTCCTACCGCAGAACAAATTAACAAGAAAATTTCAGATTAGTCTGTCAAACGATCATTACAGGTTGCTTTTATTTCGTTATTGTTTCATGATTTTTTCCTGGTGGTTGATAGATTCCTGGTGAACAGCCTTGAACAAACGCAGGATAAATTCTTCACTCAAGCCATGTTGTTCTCCTTCCAACACCATTTTCCCCAAAATCTCGTTCCAGCGCTTGGTCTGTAAAACAGAAACGTTCTGTGCCTTTTTCACCTGTCCTATCTCATCTGAAACCTTCATCCTTTTGGCGAGCAATTCGATCAATTGATTATCTGCAACATCAATTTTTGCCCGTAGATTATTAAGCTTGTTCTTAAAATCCTCACTTTCTGAAACTTCTTTTCTAATCTTAAGATCTTTCATGATCTGGATCAAAGTTGCAGGGGTAATTTGTTGTTTTGCGTCACTCCAGGCATTGTCTGGATCGTAATGGGTTTCCACCATTAATCCGTCATAGTTCAAATCCAGCGCTGTCTGGCAAAGATCAAAGATGATATCACGTCGTCCGGCGATATGCGAAGGATCCAGAATTAGCGGAAGATCCGGGAATTTATTCTGAAGTTCAATGGCGATCTGCCATTCAGGGTTGTTACGGTATTTTGTTTTTTCGTAAGCTGAAAATCCGCGGTGAATCACTCCCAGGTTTTTAATATCACAGGAATAGAATCTTTCCACTGCTCCTAGCCATAGAGAAAGATCGGGGTTCACAGGGTTTTTAACCAGCACGACTTTATCGGTTCCTTTTAATGCGTCTGCAATATCCTGAATGATAAATGGAGACACCGTAGTCCTGGCACCAATCCATAAAATATCAATATCGTGTTCCAAAGCAAGGTCCACGTGGTGCGGACTCGCAACTTCAGTTGTGGTTAGCATTCCTGTTTCCTGCTTCGCTTTTTGCAGCCATTTTAATCCCAAAGCTCCCACACCTTCAAAATTTCCGGGGCGGGTTCTGGGCTTCCAGATTCCGGCGCGTAATACGTTGGCATCGCTATCCTTTAGCTGGTGGGCTATTTTCAACACCTGCTCTTCAGTTTCGGCGCTACAGGGGCCGGCAATTACCAGGGGATGATCTAATCCAAAAGCATCCAGCCAGTTTCTAAGTTCTTTTTTATTCTCCATTTTTAAGTAAGTTTTAGTGGTTAATTTATTCCGTTTAAGATAGATGTGATATGATTTGTTCTTTCCATTTCCCTGTAAACCTCCTGAAAATCGTCATTTTCGATCAGTTTTTTAAATTCAGAAAGATTATGGATATACTCATTTAGCGTCTCCAGGACATTTTTTTTGTTCTGCTGAAAAATGGGAGACCACATGGCCGGGGAACTTTTGGCTAGCCGCACCGTAGAGGCGAATCCGCTGCCCGCCAGGTCAAAAATATCCCGTTCATTTTTCTCTTTTTCAAGCACTGTTTTCCCCAGCATAAAGGAACTGATGTGTGACAGATGGGAAACATAAGCTATGTGACGATCATGCGACTGCGGATCCATATACCTGATTCGCATTCCCAGCTTCTGAAAGATCTCCAGGCCTTTTTCCTGAAGCTTAAAAGCCGTTTTTTCCACTTCGCAAATAATATTCGTTTTATTGCTGAAAAGATTGGGAATTGCAGCTCCGGGACCGGAAAATTCGGTTCCGGCAATGGGATGCGCTGCCAGGAAATTCCGGCGTTTTGGATGATCTGCAATTTCTTCGCACAGCTGGGCTTTAGTGGAGCCGGCATCAAAAACCAGGGTGTAGTCAGAGATATGGTCCAGCACCTTTTTCACCACCTCGGTGGCTACATTCACAGGTACTGCAACAATCACCACATCGGCAGATTTCACGTCCTCTATTTCTGCTGAATTTACAATAAGGGAAAGCTGTTTCGCCTGTTCAAGGTTCGTTTCACTGGCATCGGTCCCGACTATTTCCACATCTGGAAAAGCCGATCGTATCCCTAAAGCAAAGGACCCGCCAATCAAACCAATCCCAATTATATGGATTTTCATGGCTTTATCCTTTTTAAGGCTGTCTGGATTTTTTCTTCGGTGGCGCACAGAGAAAACCGCACATATCCCTCTCCCTGACTACCAAAAATAAACCCCGGCGCTATAAAAATGCTGTGTTCGTGCAGCAGAAAATCCACAAACCCTTCAGATGTAAATCCTTCAGGAGCTTTTGCCCAGATAAACATTCCGGTTTGGTCCTTGGAAGAAGTACATCCCAGCGCAGCCGATAATTTCAGCATGTTTTCTTTCCGGCGGGCATAGATCTCATTCTGGGAACTAAACCAGCCAACCGGCAACCTAAGAGCTGTTGCTGCCCCGGCCTGGATAGGGAAAAACATTCCGCTGTCCATATTGGATTTTACCTTCAAAACCGAATTTATATTTTTTTCACTTCCGCAGAGCATTCCAATTCTCCACCCGGCCATGTTGAAACTTTTGCTCAGTGAATTCAATTCCAGCACCACATCCATTGCCCCTTCTTCCTTAAGAATACTCTTCGGATTTTCATTCAGAATAAAACTATAAGGATTATCATTGACGATAAGGATCTTGTGCTTTTTAGCAAAAGCGATCAAATTCCTGAAAAGATCTTCACTTCCTGAAGCTCCCGTTGGCATGTGCGGGTAATTCACCCACATCAATTTCACGTTGGTCAAATCTCTTTTTTCGAGCTCTTCAAGATCGGGCTGCCAGCTTCTTTCTTCCTCCAGGTTGTAGTAGACCGGTTTCGCACCAAAAAGTTTGGTCACCGAAGAATAAGTCGGGTATCCGGGATTGGGAATTAATACCTCATCGCCTTCATTTAAAAAAGCCATTGAAATATGGGCAATTCCCTCCTTACTCCCCATGAGCGGCAGGATCTCAGAATCTGAATTCAGGTCCACCCCGTAGAAGTTCTTATAAAATTCCTGAATCGCTTTCCTGAAGTCAGCAGTACCGCGGTAAGGCTGATATTGATGCGCTCCCGGGTTCACCATAGCCTGATTCAAACCTGCCAGCACCTGTGGCGGTGGCGGCAAATCTGGACTTCCTATCCCAAGATTAACAATAGGCTTGCCTGAAGCTTCTAGCGCACGGACTTCCTGTAGTTTTGTGGAGAAATAGTATTCTTCCACGTGATTCAATCTGGTCGCCTGGTCAATCATACTAAGCTGTTTTTATAAGTTCCTAATACCTTTAGTTGCTCTGTCATTACTCCAAGAATTTCCATAGCTTTTTTGAATTTTTCTAAATCATCAAAAATGACATCTATGAAAAATGCATATTTCCATGGCGTTTCAATTACCGGCACACTCTGGATCTTTGTCATATCAAGATCAAAATCCCTGATAATGTTCAGCACACTTACCAAACTCCCTTGTTTACTTTCCATCACAAACTTCAGGGAAGCTTTGTCAATTTTACGTCCGTTAGGGCATTTTGTCTGCGTACTCAGCACAAGAAACCTGGTAGAATTGCTTTTCATGGTATGTATACCTTCTGCAAGGATCTCCAGATCAAAAATCTGAGCAGCTGCTTTACTCGCCACAGCTGCAACATGTTTAGAGCCTTTTTCAGAAATTCTTTTTGCTACTTCGGCAGTATCGGCATCCTCTATTAATTTGATATGCGGATAGTTTTTAAAGAAATCTTTACACTGAAGCAAGGCCATTGGATGGGAATAAACCTTTTTGATGTCTTCAATCTTTTGTCCATGCATCGCCATGAGGTTCATATGGATGGGGATGTAATGCTCACCAATGATCCGCAACTCATTTTCATCAATCAGCGCGTAATTGGGAAGAATGGAACCCGCAATAGAATTTTCAATCGCCATAACCGCACGATCTGAAGTTTCTGTTAGCAGGCTGTCTACCACTGCCTGAAAAGACATACATTCATCTACCTGAACGTCCTGCCCGTAATACTCCTGCGCCACCTGGTGGTGAAAAGAGCCTCGTATTCCCTGTATTGCTATTTTATCTGCCATCTTTAAAAACAAAAAATCCCGATGAAAACATCGGGATTTGAGATATAATTTATTTAGTAATTACATGGCGCTCCCGATCCTATCTCTGGTATAGAAATAAAAATAATAGAAAGCGTTCCAGGTAATCAAATTTTTCATTCTGCTGTTTCTGAATAGCTAATGTAGTATTTAATTTGAAAAACCAACAAAGATTTTAAAATATTTTCGCTAAAACGTTTGCGAAAACTACGGAACCTTACATTAAATTCATCCTTTCTGAAAATCTTTCCTGTTCAGGATCCGGAACTTTGGAAAAGCTAGAAAGAAGTTTGAGAGAATCCTTATTTTTGGAAAAAAGCAGCTATGTCAATTTCAGTTTCAGGAATTTCAAAATACTACGGGGAGCAAAAAGCTCTTGACGAGGTTAATTTTTCTATTAAAAAAGGAGAAATAGTCGGATTTCTGGGACCTAACGGTGCGGGAAAATCAACTTTAATGAAGATCCTTACGGGATACCTGGAACCTTCGGAAGGGGAAGCCTCCGTAAATGGGTTTTCTGTTAAAGATAACCTGATAAAAGCTCAGCGAAGTGTAGGATATCTTCCGGAGCATAATTCATTGTATACTGAAATGTACGTGCGGGAATATCTTGCATTCAATGCCTCTCTTTATAAAACTGACAAAAGCCGTATCGAAAAAGTCATTCAGGAAACCGGACTCACTCCCGAAGCAAATAAAAAAATTAACCAATTATCTAAAGGATACCGACAAAGAGTAGGGCTTGCAAATGCCCTTTTACACGATCCAGAAGTGTTGATCCTCGATGAACCTACCACTGGGCTGGATCCTAATCAGCTCGTGGAGATAAGGGACCTGATCAAGAAAACCGGAGAAGAAAAGACCATTTTTCTGTCCACACATATTATGAGAGAGGTGGAAGCCCTTTGCGAGCGGGTGATCATCATCAACAAAGGAAAAATTGTAGCCGATAAAAAATTATCTGAACTGCGGGATGAGAACAGGCAGGTGATTGAAGTAGAGTTTGATTACCGCATTGAAGAAGAGGCGCTACACCGGTTGCCTTATATCGTTTCGGTTAGGAATGTATATGATTTTGTGTATGAACTAAGCTTCGACAATCCAAAAGACATGAGACCTGTCGTTTTTGATTTCGCACACGACAACGGATTAAAAACCCTGCAGCTCAACCGGAAAAACAAAAATCTGGAAAGTTTGTTTGCAGAATTGACAGCAGTCCCCGCACCGGAAGGGGGAGTTTAGCATCCGGGCGTAGTATGATGGCAATAAAATTCTATTTAAATTTATGAATTGCCCCGACTTTTAAGTCGGGGATGAAAATTTCGCAGAAGGAGGGCTTTAGCCCAATCTATATTCCTCTCCGTCATTCAATCTTCTGGCAACAGCTGGCTTTCTTCGGAATTAAGTATTAGCAAAAATTGTTTTTCAGAAGCGCTTCGACTAATCGCTTAAAAAAGTGGCTCAGCGTGACAGTGATTGGGAACTAAGGGTTCTGAAAAATCAAATTTCCGGTATAAAAAGTTTCCACATCTACCGTTACTGGCCGATTCACAGAAATCACGTCTCCTGTACTTCTTATCTCTCCTTTTAAAACCTGTTGCGGATTCACAATGATCTTGTTCGTTCCCCGATGCTGAATTTCCACTGTTTGTGCGACAAGTTCCGCTGCTTCTACCCTGCTGTCGTCATCTGCGATATATACATCAAAATAACCGACTTCCCCACTCAGGAAGAAGTTGGAATATCCGTCTGTAGTGATACGAATATTATCTGAAATCAAATTCATCCTGAAATCTCCGTTTGTATAGATCTCCGAATCTTTCTCCTGATTAAAAGAGCGTAGCCAAATCCCCGGAAAATTCAGTTCTCCTACACTCTCAATCGTCCTGTTCCCTGCATTCTGTAGCCAGGTGAGATTAGGAACAGTAACATAAGCCGTAGTCAGTTCATAATCCCGAAATAAATTGCAATCATTTTCATTCCTAAGGCTTAACCTTCCGTTTTCCACCTCAGCGCTAACTTCATTGATCAGATTTTCACCCGATTCTATAGTGACTTTATGATCTTCTCCCTGCTTTATAAATAACTTTATCCGGCCGTGAACAATAAGCTCTTCAAATTCAGAAACAGGAATTTCCTGCAAAACCATATCCCCGGCAGTCTGGAAGCAATCTGGTGCGTCTTCTTTGTTACAAGCTGTGATTACAGATAGCGTAAGGAATATGTATAAGATCTTTTTCAAATTTTTCCCTTTCTTTAATTTAATTCCAATTTTGAATTTTTCTCCACTACAATTCTTCATTCACAGGTAAAAGTAAAATTGATCCTCTTCTTTTCTCGCAAGAACGCAGAAATTTTCGCAAAGAACGCAAAGAGAAATAACCTTTGTCTTATTTCTTGGCTCTTTGTTCTTGTTTCCTTTCTACTTCTACCTTCCTATTTCTAAACTCCAACTTCTCATATTACAAATCTAACATCTCAGATCTACAATCTTTCACAACGTGTATCCAATTGAAAATTCAACCGCTTCGGCATTGGCACCATGTGCCCGGACAGTAACAGAACCAAAAAGGTCTTTATAAATAGGACGCTGTAACCCTGCTCTTAAATAGAGCCTGTCCACATAATTTTCGTATGGATAATATACGTAATATCCTGCCTGAGTGATTAGAGAAAGTTTCCTGAAGGTTAGCTGATGGCCTAGAAATACTCCCGCGCGTTTTGCGTCTTCATCTCCGCTGGTATCTCCATACGGAAAGGTCACCGACTGGTAATGAATATATTCTTCCATAGCCCGGGAAATAAAGAATTCTGCGCCGGCCTGGAGGGTGCTTTTTCTGCTGACCCTTTTATCTGCATAGGCTGACAGGGTCAAAAACGGATATGATTTTGATCCAATGATCCCAATGGTATTGGCACCGCTTCGCAGCACAAAGTTATAATGAATGGGCTCTGTATATCTACCTTCAGATTGCCTCGGAATATACGTCACAGGTTCCTCATGATCCAGTAAATAATTCAGGCCTGCACTTATAGCAATGGTGTTGGTGCTGTTATTCGGAGATTTAAAATCGGCATTCGAATAATGGATCAGGGAGATTCCAGCCTGAAATCCGATTCCGTGGTAGATGTTTTCCGCAGAAAAATTTCCGCTGAAATAGGTGGAGCTCATGATCCTGGATCCGTAAGCATTATTGATATAATTATTATCGGGATGGTA
Source organism: Salinimicrobium marinum (assembly GCF_014651535.1). Taxonomy (GTDB): domain Bacteria; phylum Bacteroidota; class Bacteroidia; order Flavobacteriales; family Flavobacteriaceae; genus Salinimicrobium; species Salinimicrobium marinum. Next base: position 588,628 of record NZ_BMXB01000001.1, on the reverse strand, counting down.
CGGATTAGTTGTCACAGCCAAACCCTGACCTACTTTTAACTGCAAATGACGGTTCAGAAAATAGAATCCCAGGTGCGCGTAAAGTCCGTAGTTTTCGCCCAGGTAGGTATTCTTCATATCCTGATACGTGAAGGAAAAACCTACATCGGGATAATTATAACGGCTTTCCCAAGCCTCCAATCCGTAAGTTTTCTGATTAAAACTCAGGATCAATCCTTCGGGATGGCCGGTGATAAGATGGGAAATATGCGGATTATGCTCCAGAATACTTCCGTAGAAATAACTGGCATCAATGGAATAATTCTTATCCTCCTGCGCTGTGAGCATATATGCACAAAAGAACAAAAGAAAAGGGACCATTTTCTTCATAGGCCGCAAATGTACCTATTAATTTAAAAAACTGCCGAGGCAATTTTCTGAATATTTGAGCTTTTTCCCATTGAATAATAATGCAGTACAGGTACACCTGCTGCCACCAGCTCCTTGCTTTGCTGAATACACCAGTCAATCCCCACCTGGCGCACTTCCTGATTATCCTTACATTTTTCAACTTCCCGTGTCAAAACATCGGGCATATCGATATGGAACCTGTGCGGAATGATTGTTAGTTGTTTTTTGGTTGCAATTGGTTTCAGACCGGGGATAATAGGAATAGTGATTCCTTTTTCCCTGCACTTTTCCACAAATTCGAAATATTTCTGATTGTCAAAAAACATCTGGGTCACCACATACTCGGCACCCGCGGCCTGTTTGATTTTTAAACGTTCTATATCATTGTCAAGGCTGGGAGCCTCCATGTGTTTTTCGGGATAACCGGCCACCCCTACACAAAAGTCGGTTTTATGGCTGTTTTCCAGGGCTTCATCCAGAAACTTCCCTTCGTTCATATTGATGATCTGTTTCACCAAATCATTCGCATAACAGTTTCCTCCCAGTTCAGGTTTAAAATAGATCTCGCTTTTTACCGCATCTCCGCGCAGTGCCATAACATTTTTGATTCCGAGGAAATCAAGATCGATCAAAAAGTTCTCGGTGTCTTCTTTGGTAAACCCGCCGCATAAAATATGAGGTACTGCGTCAATCCCGTATTTACTCTGAATGGCAGCACAAATTCCCACAGTACCGGGACGTTTTCTTACAATGCGTTTCTCTAAAAGTCCGCCGGCCTGTTCAATATAAACATACTCTTCCCGATGATAGGTAACGTCAATAAAAGGCGGATTAAATTCCATCAAGGGATCAATGCCGCTGTAAATAGAATCTATATTCTGCCCTTTTAAAGGTGGTAAAATTTCAAAAGAAAATAAAGTTTTGTCTTTTGCGGTTTCTATATGTTTAGTTATTTTCATTGGGTCTGTCAGTTAAATGAGACCTCACAGTTTTTTGAAACCGGTGAGGTTTAAATTTTTCAAATAGAACGTATTTCAGCTTCTCATGATGAGATCCTGAAATAAATTCAGGATGAAGATCATTTGGTTCAGCTTTTATTAATCAGCAATATTTGGGTTCAGCCACTTTTCGGCCTTTTTGAATGAAATTCCTTTGCGTTCGGCGAAATCCTTCACCTGGTCTTCCTTTATTTTTCCGAGTCCGAAGTATTTAGCTTCTGGATTTGCAAAATAATAGCCGCTAACGCTTGCTGCGGGCCACATTGCCAGACTTTCGGTTAATTCCACTCCTATCCGCTCTTTCACTTTCAATACTTCCCAGATACTCAATTTTTCCAGGTGATCGGGACAGGCAGGATAACCCGGTGCGGGCCGAATCCCTTTATAAGTTTCTTTAATTAATTCTTCGTTGCTCAAGTTTTCTTCCGGCGCATATCCCCAGTCTTCCCTTCGGATCTTTTTATGCAAATATTCCGCAAAAGCTTCCGCTAATCGATCGGCCAGGGCTTTTATCATGATCGAATTATAGTCGTCGTGATCTGCTTCAAATTTCTTCGCCAATTCTGCCGTTCCGAAGCCGGTGGATACACAAAAAGCACCCATATAATCCTGAATTCCGCTTTTTTTCGGTGCCACAAAATCTGATAACGCAAAATTTGGCTTTCCTTTATGTTTATCCAATTGCTGACGAAGGGTCCTGAAAAGCATCGTTTTTTCTTCGGAATCTTCTTCGAATTTGATTTCTATATCATCATCATTCACTGTATTTGCCGAAAATAATCCGAAAACAGCTTTTGCTTTCAAAAGCTTTTCTTCAAGAATTCTTTTCAGAAGAGCCCGGGCGTCTTTGAATAGGATCGTTGCCTGCTCGCCAACCACCTCATCTTCCAGGATCGCCGGATATTTTCCATGCAGATCCCAGCTTCTGAAAAACGGGGACCAGTCAATATAATCCTCTAATATTTTCAGATCAAAATCCTCTATCACCTGAATTCCTAATTTGTTCGGTCTGGTAATATTTGTTGTATCCCAGTCAATTTTAAACTTGTTCTCCCTTGCTTCAGAAATAGGCAGAAAAGATTTCACCTTACTTCTCTTCTTAAAATTGTTCCTGAAAGTATCATATTCCACTTTCAGGTCGTCCATGTACTTCCTTCGGGTATTCTCTTTTAAAAGATCTCCCACCACGGTCACTGCCCTGGAGGCATCGTTCACATGGACCACCGCATTTTTGTATTGCGGATCTATTTTTACTGCAGTATGGGCTTTTGAAGTCGTGGCACCTCCAATCAACAATGGAACGCTGAAATTCTGTCGTTCCATTTCTTTTGCCAGATACACCATTTCATCGAGGGATGGCGTGATTAAACCACTCAACCCGATAGCATCTACATTTTTCTCTTTAGCTGTTTCAATGATCTTTTCCGGCGGCACCATCACCCCAAGATCTATGATCTCGTAATTATTACAGCCTAAAACCACGCTCACGATGTTTTTTCCAATATCGTGCACATCACCTTTTACGGTGGCCATTAATATGCGGCCAGCCTGCTGACGCGGACCAGTTTTCCCGGCTTCAATAAATGGTAATAAATAGGCAACAGCTTTTTTCATCACCCGGGCAGATTTCACTACCTGTGGCAGGAACATTTTTCCGCTTCCGAAGAGATCTCCAACCACATTCATTCCTATCATCAATGGTCCTTCTATCACTTCAATCGGCTTTTGCGCTTCCTGCCTTGCCTGCGCAATATCTTCAATGATATAGGCGTCAATTCCTTTGACCAGGGCGTGAGTAATACGATCCTGCAATGGTTTTTCTCTCCAGGAAAGATCAACTTTGTTCTCCCGGGTTGTTCCCACCACATTATCTGCAAGGGAAAGCAGGCGTTCGGTGGCATCGTCACGGCGGTCAAGGATCACGTCTTCCACGTGCTCCAGCAGGTCCTTCGGAATATTGTCATATACGTCCAATAGGGCCGGATTCACAATTCCCATGTTCATTCCTGCTTTGATGGCGTGATACAGGAAAACCGAATGCATCGCCTCTCGCACCGGATTATTTCCGCGGAAAGAAAAAGAAACATTACTCACCCCTCCACTAAGGCTAACATGCGGCAGATTTGCCCTCACCCATTTTGTGGCTTCTATGAAATCTATGGCATTTCTGCGGTGTTCTTCCATTCCCGTTCCTACCGGGAAAATATTTAAGTCAAAAATGATATCTTCAGGTGGGAGACCTGCTTTTTGAGTCAGAAGTTCATAGGAGCGCTTGGCTATTTCTATCCGCCGTTCATAATTATCTGCCTGGCCCACTTCATCAAAAGCCATTACAATTACAGCTGCACCATATCTTTTGATCTTTTTGGCGTGTTCGAGGAATTCTTCCTCCCCTTCTTTTAAGCTGATGGAATTTACCACGCATTTTCCCTGCACCACCTGAAGTCCTGCTTCGATAATTTCCCATTTCGAACTATCGATCATAATCGGGACACGTGCAATATCAGGTTCGGCGACAATAAGGTTCAGGAATTTAACCATGGCCTCCTTCCCCTCAATAAGGCCGTCGTCCATATTAATATCTATGATCTGGGCACCGCCATCCACCTGATCACGAGCCACTGTAAGCGCTTCTTCAAATTTTTCATCCTTTATGAGACGAAGGAATTTTTTAGAACCCGCCACATTGGTTCGTTCTCCCACATTCACAAATAGACTGTCGGGTGTGATCACCAAAGGTTCGAGTCCGGATAATCGTAACGGACGAATCTCTTTTTTTATCTCTTCTGAAGAGGTATCGTCTATATCTGGATTTGTTGTAGAACTATTCATTTTTAAACTGAAATTTTTGAAGATTGCTTCAACCCTAACTTTCTCGGTTTATAATCTTTGGCCACTTCTGCAATGGCTTTAATATGCTCCGGAGTAGTTCCGCAGCAACCGCCTAGGATATTCACCAGACCTTTTTCAAGGTATTCCCGGGTTTGCTGTGCCATTTCCCGCGGTGACTGATCGTATTCTCCGAAAGCATTTGGCAGCCCCGCATTGGGATACGCCGATACTCCGAAATCTGATTTTTGGGAAAGCACCTCCAGGTGTGGAGTAAGTTGTTTTGCGCCCAGGGCACAATTGAATCCGATACTCAAAAGTGGAATATGTGAAACTGAAATTAAAAAAGCCTCGGCGGTTTGCCCCGATAAAGTCCTTCCGGAAGCATCGGTAATCGTTCCGCTGATCATTACCGGAATATCAAGATTTCGTTCTTCCTTGAGTTCATCTATCGCAAACAAAGCTGCTTTTGCGTTCAGGGTATCAAACACGGTTTCTACCAGTAAAATATCCACTCCGCCATCGATGAGAGCACCTGCCTGCTGCTTATAAGCTTTATGAAGATCGGAAAAAGAAATAGCCCTGTACCCTGGATCATTCACATCGGGCGACATGCTCGCGGTTTTGTTGGTAGGCCCAATGGCACCGGCCACAAACCTCGGCTTTTCCGGATTTTCTGCAGTGAGTTCTGTTGCTACTTTTTTAGCGATCCTGGCAGATTCGAAATTCAGTTCATACACCAGCTCCTCCATCTGGTAATCGGCCATGGCAATGGTGGTGCCAGAAAAAGTGTTGGTTTCAACAATATCTGCCCCTGCCTGGAAATATTTCCGGTGAATATCGGCAATTGCCTGCGGCTGGGTGATAGACAGGAGGTCATTGTTTCCCTGTACCGGCACCGGCCAATCGGCAAAGCGGTCTCCGCGAAAATCTTTTTCAGTAAATTTATATTCCTGCAGCATGGTACCCATGGCACCATCGAGGATCAATATTTTTTTAGAGAGGATCTCTTCTAATTTTGACATAATTTGTAATTAAACCATTATCAAAAAAAGAAGCAGGGAAAGCTTTTCTTCAGTTATCTATCCACAATAAAGTGGTAGAATGTAGCACCTTCTCCAAAAGGAGGGTTGCCAAGGTTTCAACGGGTCTAATCCCTCAACCTTTCTTGATAACGACGCATTATATAAATGAACTTGAAAAGCAAATATAAGGCTAAGCCTTTAAAATGCAAGGAAGTTGTTAAAAAAGAATTTAGATCTCTTCAATGCCTGAAACAATGATCAGGAATTGTTATACTAATCAGTTTTTATAATCAAAATCACTCATGATTTTAGTGCCAGAAAATTTTCATACTAAAAAATTTATATATAAACTACTCTACCAGCTCTCCGTTTAAACGGATCTCGTAGGTAATCTCTGCTGTTTTTTCCAGTATTTTTGCTACAGAACAATATTTTTCCATGGAAAGACTAACCGCACGCTGTGCTTTCGCCGGAGAAACTTCTCCTTCCAGGATCACTTTTAAATGAATTCCTGTAAATACATTTGGCACCGCCCCTTCCTGCCTGAAACCTTCCACCTCCATCTGAAGATCTGTCAGTTCCAGATGTTGTTTTTTAAGGATCATTACAATATCAATGCTGCTGCATCCTGCAATTCCCATTAACAACAACTCCATCGGACTCGCGCCCTGCGGATTCTCAACCGATTTATTATCTAAATGAACAACATCCCCACGCTTATTTTTTGTTTCAAAATGATAGTCGTTGTTCAGGCGTTTTAATCTTATTTTCATTTGAAAGTGTTTTCAGCAAAGTTAGGAAAATTCCAGTGGTTCAACCCTTCCGTCTCTGCCTTTGGCAGATCCACCTTCCCTCTTAAGGGAAGGTGCTTTTGATTTCGATTCTAAGGTTTTATTTCATAAATCTCCTAAGCTCCCGTCCTTTTTTCAAGGGGTGTCCGCAGGACGGGGTGGTCAGGCATTGTTACCCAATACTCTGCACCACTTCCCGCTTCGCTTCTTTTTTACTTCCGTCAAATCCCTGCACTCCACCAACAGTCGTATATTTCAGTACATATTTCTTATCCGGGAAGATCCTTTGATAAGCACTCTGGCACATGATCGCAGCTTCGTGGAATCCGGAAAGGATTAATTTCAATTTCCCCCTGTACGTGTTCACATCTCCAATGGCGTATACACCAGGAATATTGGTCTGATAATCGTAAGAGTTGTCTACTTTAATGGCATTTTTCTCAATTTCAAGTCCCCAGCTTCCGATGGGTCCAAGTTTAGGTGAAAGTCCGAATAATGGAATAAAATCATCCGCATCTTTAAACTCTTCCCCACGAGCGGTATCCTTATGACGGATGACCACCTGCTCCAGGGTGTCTTCTCCCCGAAGACCTACAACTTCGGCATTGGTGATCATTTCTATTTTTCCGAGTTTGGCAAGTTCAGAAACGCGCTCCACAGAATCCAAAGCTCCACGGAATTCATTTCTTCTGTGAACAAGTGCTACTTCAGAAGCTACCTCTGCAAGATAAATTGCCCAGTCTAGGGCGGAATCCCCACCTCCTGCGATCACTACTTTCCTGTCGCGGTAGACTTCAGGATCTTTAATGAAATAGGAAACTCCTTTATCCTCATAATCTGCAATATTTTCAATAGGTGGTTTTCTAGGCTCAAAAGAACCTAATCCACCGGCAATCGCTACTACCAGAGCATGGTGCTGCGTTCCTTTATTGGTAGTCACGATGAAGGTGCCGTCCTCCAGTCTTTCCAGCGTTTCTGCCCGCTCCCCCAAAGTGAATCCTGGTTCGAAAGGCTTGATCTGTTCCATTAGATTTCCTACCAGGTCTCCCGCAAGAATCTCGGGGAAAGCCGGAATATCATAAATAGGTTTTTTAGGATAAATTTCCGAACACTGGCCACCCGGCTGCGGCAAGGCATCTATTAAGTGCGTTTTCAGCTTTAAAAGTCCGGCTTCGAATACGGTAAATAACCCGGTTGGCCCGGCTCCTATGATGAGGATGTCTGTCTTAATCATTACTTTCTTTTTTTGCTTTTAAGGATTCGGTTATTTTATTCATCTGGTTCACTTTCTCATCAAAATCCCCTTTTATGGTGGAGCGGTATTCATTGAGATTTTCAACCATCTGGTTGATATTTTCGGGTATTACTTCTTCAAAAAACTGACGGAGCCTTTTTGCGGCGGTAGGTGATTTTCCGTTGGTGGAAATGGCAATTTTCACGTGCCCTTTGTTAACAATGCCTCCCATATAGAAGTCACACAAATCGGGCGTGTCGGCGATATTGGCCAGCAAATACCTTTTTTTGGCATCTCTGTGTACCCGTTTATTCAGTTTTGGATCATTGGTGGCAGCAATTACAAAATGCTTTTTCTTTAAATATTTCCTCCTGTACCTTCCTTTGATCAATTTTGCTCCGTGTTTTTTAGCCAGCTCCTCGGTTTCCGGAAGAAACCATTTTGCTACTATCTCCACATTGGCGTTCGGACTCGATTTGAACAGGAAATGTAGTTTTTCATGTCCTACGGCACCGCCACCAACCACGAGGATGTTAAGTTTGTTGACCTTCAGAAAAACAGGGTATAATTCGTTTCTTTCTTCCATTTTTAATATTTGCTCTTACCTTCTGCGGAATCCTAAAGGTTTTAAAATTGAGATTCTGGTGCTAAATTACGTCCTGACTCCGCTCGACGTTAACCGAATTTCGGAATAAAAATTCAAAACTTCGGAATTTCCACCCGGGAAAGAGCCTGCACTTCACTAAAGACCGCCTCGAATTTATTCCTTTCATTTACCACCTCCCCGATTACGATAATTGCCGGAGAAGTAAGTTTTTGTTCGGAAACAACATTTTCAATATTCCGGATAGTTCCAAAACCTGATTTTTCATTGACTGTAGTACCATTCTGGATGATACCAACCGGTGTATCTTCTTTTCCGAAGTGACTGAAAATATCCACTATCTCATTCAGTTTTCCCATTCCCATCAGGATCACAACTGTTGCGGTAGATTGTGCTGCTAACCGAACGTCTTCAGAAAGTTTTCGTTCTGTCGTAGTTCCGGTGATGACCCAGAAACTTTCAGAAATCCCTCTTTTTGTCAATGGAATTCCAGCATTGGCCGGCACTGCAATAGACGAGGTAATCCCTGATACCACTGCTGTTTCCAATCCTTCGCTCCTGGCATAATCAATTTCTTCAGAACCACGCCCGAAGATAAAAGGGTCGCCGCCTTTTAAACGGACAACATGTCCGCGTTCACTGGCATATTTCACGATCAGCTCATTAATCTCATCCTGGGAATACCGATGTTTATCTTTCCTTTTTCCAACATAGATATGCTCTGCCTGCGGTGCATGATCCAGTAATTCCCTGTTGATAAGGGCATCGTATAGCACCACATTGGCCGACTTCAACGTATTCACAGCTTTGATCGTGATCAACTCGGGATCGCCCGGCCCTGCTCCTACTACGCTTAATTTTGGTGAATTATACATGTTGTACCTCCTTCGTTCTAAATGCATCAACCCTTTTCAGGAATAATTGCGCATCTTCTAAATATTTTTTTGCAAAAGCTTCTGTAGGCTCATTCTCGTTCAACTGATATGCAAAATCTTTGAAGGAAGTTGAAAGTTCAATTTTATGAGTGTCTACAAAAAGTTCATCAAACTGGGCTATGATTCCAGCCTGGGTATTTGTTTTCACATCATCTGCCAGCAATAACGCCTTGGCAGAATTTACAATTGACGTATAGGAATGATAAATACTATCTGCCCATGCTCCCTGTTCCAGCGCATCTTTTGCATTATCAATTTTTTCTTCACTTTCAAAAAGCAAGGTCGCAATAAGGTCTATCACCACTCCGGCGCATTCCCCCACCCCAACTGCTTTGATGTAAGGTTTCTCATGGCCCCAGTCAATAAAATCACTTTCTGAAAGATTTGTAATATCTGTAAGGTCTTTCAGCAGATCGTAGAAATAGGTTTTTCCCTGCCGGTCATAATAATGAATGAATTTTTCTTCGGAAGCAGCGTTCGCTTCAAAATCGTTCAGCAAAAACCTCAAGGCTTCAGGCCCACGTTTACTTGGCACTTTCACCACTTTATCTGCAAATCGGCCTTCTCCGTTGCCTAAAGTTCCGCCGCCCAGCAACACCTGAAGTGCAGGAGCCACCGTCTTCCCGACTTTAATAGACATTCCCTGGAAACCAATTTCAGCCATATTGTGCTGTCCACAGGCATTCATACACCCACTGATTTTTATCGTGATATCGCGCCCATTTACAAACTGCGGATATTCTGCTTTCAAAACATCTTCTAATACATCTGCAGCGCCCATGCTGCTGGCAATCCCAAGGTTACAGGTATCTGTTCCCGGGCAGGCAGTGATATCTACGGTTTTGTTATATCCTGTTTCGGCAAAACCGATTTTCTTCAATTCAGAGTAAAAGAACGGAAGCAAATCCTCTCGCACGTGACGCAGCAAAATATCCTGCCTAAGGGTAAACCTCAGCTCGTTTCCGGCATATTTTTTAATAAGGTCTGCCAGTTTTCGTGCTTCGGGGGTATAAAAATCCCCAAGTTTTACCCTTATTCCAATCGCATATAATCCTTCCTGTTTCTGCGGAATTACATTCGTGTTTTTCCAGATTTCATACTCTTTCTCATCCTCAATTTGTACTGCAGGAACTTCAACCTCCTGCAAAGGAGGAGCGGCTTGGAATCTTTCGATCTCAAAATCGGGTTCCTTCTTTGAAAGAGCGGTTTGCTGCTCGGCAACAAGGTCCATAAAAGCATCTTTTCCGATATCTTTTATCAGGTATTTCATTCTAGCTTTCATCCTTTTGGCTCTTTCGCCGTGACGGTCAAAAACCCTCAAAACTCCTTCTATAAGAGGGATGATTTTTTCGGCTTCAATGAAGTCATACAATTCATCGGCATGTCTGGGCTGGGAACCAAGTCCGCCGCCGAGCATCACTTTGAATCCGCGTTTCCCTTCCTTCAGTTTAGCTATGAATCCTAAATCATGAATATAACTCAGTGCCGTATCCTCCTCTGAAGAAGAGAATGAAATTTTAAATTTTCTACCCATTTCCTGGCAGATAGGATTCCGAAGGAAAAACTGAAAAGTAGCATGCGCATAGGGTGATACATCAAAAGGTTCATTCTCATCGATCCCCGCTGTTTCGGAAGCTGTGACATTCCGCACGGTGTTTCCACAGGCTTCGCGAAGGGTGATATCATCCTTTTCAAGTTGTGACCAAAGTTCAGGAGTCCTGTCCAGGCTCACGTGGTGGATCTGGATGTCCTGTCTTGTGGTAATGTGTAATCTTCCGGTAGAATATTCATCAGAAACATCGGAAATCCTTTTCAGCTGCTCTGACGTTACCTTTCCAAAAGGCAGTTTTATTCGCACCATCTGAACGCCCGGCTGGCGCTGACCGTAAATCCCGCGGGCAAGTCTTAAGCTTCGGAATTTTTCTTCATCGGCCTTTCCTTCACGAAACAACCGTATCTTTTTCTCTAAATCAATGATGTCTTTTTCAACAACAGGATTTTCTAATTCGGTTCTGAAACTTTGCATACTTCTTCTTGTTATTTGGTTTCCTTGAGGCTATCACCTTGCCAGAAATATATTTTTATGGAAATTTTTTAAACGTCATTCTGAATTCATTTCAGAATCCTATTCCTCTGTGTTTATTGGAACCTGAAACAAATTCATATTAACATAAAAAGGACTTTTTAAACAATCTCATTTTTGATGAATTCTTGTTGATTAAGCGTGTAATCCACATTCCCTGTTTTCAAGGACTTTTGTGGGATCAAAATATTTAAATTCATTGGGGAGCTCATTTTTTTTCAGGTACTCATCCAGTTTTTCATCACTCCAGTGATAAAACGGACTCACCTTCAAAATGCCGTCTTTACTGTAACTCAGCACCCCGATACTATCCCTGAAAGTGGTTTGACCTTTTCTTAGATTAGTGAACCACACATCGGGTTTTTCCTGTTTCATAGCTCTCTGGAATGGCTCCAGTTTTACCTGCCGGGTGAATTCTTCGTGCTGCGGATTATCAACCTGCGGAATTCCGCCAAAAATAGCATCTCTAAATGCTGCCGTTTCTTTGGGAACATAAAGCTTCACATTAAGGCTTAGCTTTTCTATCACTTCTTTAGCGTGGCGGTATGTTTGCGGCGTATTATAACCGGTATCACACCAGATTACCTTGATATTTGGCTCCACTTTCGCACAGGCATGTAGAATTGCTGCTTCATAAGGTCTGAAATTGGTAGTCACCACCGGACTTTCACTTTTGTAGATCAACCACTGAATAATTTCTGCAGGTGGTATTCCCTGTAGCTGCCGGTTTAGTACCTGTAATTCTTGTTCTGTGTACCTTTTCATATTATTTCCTCCCAAATTTTATTTTATTCCATAAACGTTCATGACCAAAATACAGGATCATCTTCGTCACCAGCTCAACAGATCCTATGGCTAAAGCTGTTTCTACTTCTCCTGTCAACAACCAGGAAATCCCTATTGTATCCAACGTACCCACTATTCGCCAACTTATTGTCTTGGCTATACTCCTAAGAGGTTTCTCGGAAGTACTGTCCTGATTATAATTTGTTTTTGTTTTGGCCTGGTCTAATATCATAGTCAATAATTCTATTATCCTATCGGGTAACTAGGTTTTATAACAAAAGTAAGTTTCATTCTTGTAAAAGTTCCTATTCAGGAGCTTAAATTATAATATTTAACATTTTATTCTCTTAAGACTCTTCTTTCATTGCAATATCTGCAAGTGTGTTGTCTCCCAGCACTTTCAATGTGCTGTCACGCACCTGTATCATCAAAGTGTGGACAGAACAGCTCTCTTCATCGGGGCAATCCTCACATTTTTCATAATAATTGAGGCTTACACAAGGCAACATTGCAATAGGACCTTCCAGCACCCTTATTACGTTGGTCATCTGGATATCTTTAGGTTCCTTGATCAAATAATATCCGCCACCTTTTCCTTTCTTTGATCCCAGATACCCCGATTTTCTTAAAAGGAGCAGGATACTCTCCAGGAACTTCTGGGAAATATTCTCACTCTTTGCAATTTCGGCAGTTTGAACCGGTTTTCTTTCCGGCTTTTTTGCAATGTAAGCCAGGGCTTTGATTCCGTATTTGGTCTTTTTTGAAAGCATAGAGCGAAGATAATTAATAAATCATAACTGCCCTCTCATAACAAGGACCGCTTCGCTGCAAGAATTCAGGAACAAACCAAGAAACAAAAACAAAGGACCAGGATTTAGGTATTCAATGCCTGCTTAAGGTCATTGATGATATCCTCCACATGTTCCAGACCTACTGAAATTCTTATTAATCCCGGTTTGATGCCGGCTTCCAATCGCTCTTCCTCTTTTAGTTTGCTATGTGTGGTCGAAGCTGGATGCGTAACAATAGTACGGGTGTCTCCAAGATTGGCAGACCTGGAACAAAGCTGCACACCATCAATAAATTTCCTTCCGGCTTCAACACCTCCTTTTATTTCAAACGAAATAATATTCCCGCCTGCTTTCATTTGCTTTTTTGCAATTTCATACTGCGGATGAGATCTCAAAAAAGGATATTTCACATTCTCAGCATTTGTTTCCTGCTCCAGGAATTCAGCCACCTTTAAAGCATTTTCGCAGTGCCTGTCAAGCCTCACCGGAAGCGTCTCCAGGCTCTTTGAAAGGATCCACGCATTAAACGGAGACAACGCCGGACCTGTATTTCTGGAAAATAAATAGATCTCCCTAATCAATTCTGAACTTCCCACGGTTACTCCACCCAGCACCCGGCCCTGCCCGTCAATCAATTTTGTAGCCGAATGGATCACCAGATCTGCTCCGTATTTAATCGGATTCTGTAGATATGGCGTTGCAAAGCAGTTGTCAATGATCAGAAGGATGTTATGGTTCTTTGCAATCTTCCCCAGGTGTTCAAGATCCAGAATATCCACTCCCGGATTAGTAGGGGTTTCAGCAAAAATCACTTTGGTTTCGGGTTTGATCAGTTCTTCTATTTTTTCAGGTTCATTTACGCTGAAATAACTGTGCGTGATATTCCATTTTGGTAAATACTTTGTAAACAGACTATGCGTGGACCCGAAAATAGATCTGGCAGATACAATATGATCCCCACTGTTGAGCAGTGCCGCCAGTGTTGAAAATACAGCCGACATTCCTGTAGCAAAAGCATAACCTGCCTCTGCACCTTCCATCACCGCTATCTTCTCAATAAATTCAGAAGTATTGGGATTGGAAAATCTGCTGTAAATGTTCCGTTCTTTCTCTTCGGAAAAGGAAGCCCTCATCTCCTCGGCATCATCAAAAACATAACTGGAAGTAAGATACACCGGAGATGAATGCTCCGAGTACTGTGATCGTTCCATTTGAGTTCTTATTGCTTCAGTTTCAATATGCATAGTGGTTGTTATTGGTATTTATAAGTTGCCTAATTTATAATAAAAGATTTGAATTCGCCTTTTTCTATTCCCTTAACCAAATTAATTTAATCTTTCTGAAAGCCTTAAAATATCTGCAACCACTCCCCGTGCAGTAACCGCAGCTCCTGCGCCAGCCCCCTGTATTACCAAAGGCTGCTCACCATAACTTTCTGTATAAATTTCAAAGGAGGAGTCGGCATTTTTAAGGCTGCCAAAAGCAGAAGTTCTTTTCTCTTTCACCAGTTTCACCTCCAGGTTTCCGGTGGCGATTTCCAGTTCCCCAACATGTCGTATCACCTCATCCTCTTCTAAATCAGCTTTAAGCTTTTCAAGATCTCCGTCGAGTTCGTGTTTTTTCAGTTGAAAATTTTTCAGTGAACTTTTACCGTTTAAATGCTTCGGGACGAGATCTTGAATATTAATTTCTGAAAGCTCTTTTTTAAGTTTCAGCTCCCGGGCAAGGATCAGTAATTTTCGACCTACATCTTTTCCGGAAAGATCTACCCTTGGATCGGGTTCGGTCAAACCCTTTTTCTCTGCTTCTGTCAGTACTTCTGAAAAAGACTTACTTTCTTCAGAAAAAGTATTGAAAATGTAACTCAAAGATCCTGAAAAGACTCCGCGTACCCTGGTGATCTCCTCCCCTGCCTGATACAGCCCATGCAACGTCTGAATGATGGGCAATCCTGCACCAACATTCGTTTCATAATAGAAAAACTTCCCGTTTTTTCGGAGCGACTTTCTAAGATCTTCATAAAATTCAGAAGACAGCGTATTTGCCACTTTATTTGCTGCCACCACATGAAAACCCTGCTCTATCAACAATTTGTAATGATCTACAAAGGATTCACTGGCCGTTGCGTCTATCGCTACCAGATTTTCATATCCCTGTTGTGTTACGTAATCAATCACATCTGAAATCTTATAAGGAAAACCGGATGCTGAAAAGTTGGTTTCCCACGACCGATTCACAGTTTGCTTCACAAAAAAAGCTGTGGTGGAATTTGCGATTACCGGGATGTTCAGCTCCAGATTCTCCTCCTGCTGCAACTTTTCCCTCGCTGCCAATACCTGGTTTATTACAGTACTTCCAACGTTACCCGTTCCAAAGAGTACGATATTTATTTTCTTCATTTTTAAGTTTTTCCTGTTGAAATATTGGTTTTAAGAACCTGGACAACTGCCTGTTTTCAATTAAAAAAGCATCGTGCCCGTGAATTGATTTTATTTCATTTATGCTAATATTATTCTTGATGAGCGAAAGCTCCACATAGGTCTCCCAGTTCTCCTCTGCGAGAAAAAACCAGTCGGAATCTATGGTTACAATATGTATATTCCCCTCAATTTTTGCGGCGGTATCCAGGTAATTTCCGGTGCCGCCGCTTATATCTATGGTAGTTAACAAATGGTTCATCAACTTATAAGACGCCAGCTGAAACCTCTTTTCCAGTTTCTCGCCGTGATGCGACAACCAGCTGTGAATATTGAATTCCAGGCTCACTTCATTTTTGGTGCGCCGGAATTTCTGAGTAAAGGATTGCGGCGTACGGTAAAAAGTCATGGCATGTTGCCGGGCATCCTGCACAGGTGTCACAGAATTATTCAAAATCTGATCCTGAACTTTGCAATGTGCCAGCACCCAATCGGTCGCTTTATAATCGGTCGCGATCGGTACCAGGTTTTCAATAAGATCGGGTTGCAAGGCTGCCAGTTCCCAAACCAATGCGCCACCAATAGAACCGCCTACCGCAGCAAAAAGCTTTGTTATTCCTAATTCTTTGAGTCCTGTCTGGAAAGTTCTAGCTATGTCCTGCAAAGTAAATTCCCTGTAGTTATGAATAAGATGCTCCTTTTTATCATCGTATCCATTTCCCGGAATATTAAAACAGATTATGCTGAAAATCTCTGTGTCAAGACATTTTTTAGGTCCCACAATACTGTTCCACCATCCCTGCTCTCCTGTAATCTGGGAATTTCCGGTAAGGGAATGATTCACCAAAACTATGGGAGCCGTTCCCAGTGGCTGCCCAAAAACCTGATAGGTTAATGCGATTTTTTGAACCGTACCGGCAGAATTCCTGAACTCGGGGATAATTATTTCCTGAAGCATATTTTCTTTTTTTTCTTAATTAAAGCAACAGGAAGGAAGCTGGCATCAACCTTCCCGTTGCTACACACAACCAACACTAACTAAATTAATCAAGTACTTTTTTAGCGATTTTTGAAAATGCTTCTTTTAAATCATTTTTGAGATCATCAATGTCCTCCAATCCTACAGAAAGCCTGATAAGATCTTTAGTCACTCCGGTTGATTCCTGCTGTTCATCGCTCAATTGCTGATGGGTGGTACTTGCAGGATGGATGATGAGGGATTTTGTATCTCCTATATTTGCCAGGAGAGAGAAGACCTTTGTTTCATCGGCCACCACTTTAGCCGATTCAAATCCGCCTTCCACCCCAAAGGTGAGGACTCCGCTTTGCCCGTTATGCAGGTATTTCTTCGCGAGCTCGTAATACTTACTGCTTTCCAGCCCCGGATAATTCACCCATTTCACTTCAGGTTGTTCTTCAAGCCACTTTGCCAGTTCCAGCGCATTTTCACTATGTTTTTTGATCCTGATCTCCAGAGTCTCCAGTCCCTGTATAATCTGGAAAGCATTAAACGGACTCAAAGCCGCCCCATGATCCCGAAGGCCTTCCACCCGTACTTTTGCAATAAAAGCTGCTTCTTCCAAAGCATCATGGTAAACTAATCCGTGGTAGCCCGGAGAAGGTTCGGTGAATTCGGGAAATTTCCCGTTGGCCCAATTAAATTTTCCGGCATCAATAATGGCTCCACCCAGTGCAGTTCCGTTTCCGTTCACGTATTTGGTAAGGGAATGAATAACAATATCTGCCCCGTGCTCTATGGGTTTTACCAGTGCAGAAGTTGCCACTGTATTATCTACAAATAAGGGTACTTTATGTTCTTTGGCATATTTTGAAATGCCTTCAATATCCAGTACATCAAGCTTTGGATTCCCCAGCGATTCAATAAAGAAAACACGGGTATTCTCTTTAGCGGCTTTTTGAAAATTCTCAGGATCTGAAGGATCTACAAAAGTAGTGGTGATGCCAAAACGTGGTAAAGTCACACTTAGTAAGTTGTAGGTCCCGCCATAGAGGCTGCTGGAAGCTACAATATGATCGCCTTGTTTAAGTAAAGTTAATAAAGCGGTGTTGGTAGCAGCAGTACCCGAAGCTGTTACCACAGCAGCAATCCCTCCTTCAAGGGCTGCAAGCCGTTGCTCCAGCACATCGTTTGTAGGGTTATTGATGCGGGTGTAGATATATCCCGGTTCTGCCAGTGAAAAAAGATTGGCAGCATGATCTGAATTTTTGAACACGTAAGAAGTAGACTGGTAAATAGGAACTGCTCTTGTTCCTCCGTTAGCGGCTACATCATGTCCTGCGTGTAATGCGTTTGTTGCGAATTTTTGACTGCTCATAATTTAAGTTTAAAAGGTTGTGGTTTATTTTTGTTTCTGTGGTCTTTCGGTAATTAGGTTGTAAAGTTTAGATCAAAAAAAATCCCTCTGACTGTATTGCCAAAGGGATTTTTAGAATTGAACTTTATAAAACTAAACTAAATCCTGATTTTCTGGCAATAGGGTTGCGGTGTGCGCATCATCATACACATACACATGCTCATCATTCCACACATCATAATTCCTATTGCTGTTGTTGTAATCATTTTTATTCTTTATTTGACGTCTCCACTCCGCTCGCCGTGACCGTTATTAATATTCTCTCCGGATTTCCGCCTTTACGGAAACAATTTCAGCACAAGCTGCGGAAATGAACATTTCTATTTTGATTTCCGCCTTCGCGGAAATGACTAAAATTATAAACAAAAAAAGCCGCTGCGGTGGCAGCGGCTTTTTGCAATTTTATCTTTTCAGGATCATGCAATATAGCGCGCTGCGGAGGCTTTCCACATCATACGCATCATATTACAAATTACCTGGTTCATTTCTTTGTTTTGGCTGAAGCAAAGTTAACGACAGAAAATTTTATAAACCAAATTTATTTTAAACTTTTTTGAAATCCAGGGTTCATTCCCCCATTAAAAAGAGGTTTTCAGGAATCGTAAAATACTATTTGTTAAGATGTTGAACTCAGTTATACCATAGGCTCTTCCGTTTAACACAATACGTGAAAGTAATATTAAATACTATTAAAATCTATTTCAGGAAAATCTCTAGTAATTACTTTTACCAAAAATTTATTCCCTGAAAGTTCAGGGATCATCTAAAAATTAGTGTTATGAGAAAAATTTTATTTTTAACGTCATTTTTAATGCTGGGAGTAATTGGAACTTCCAATGCTCAAATTGAGGAAGGCAACATTATGTTGGGTACAGACATAGGTAGCGGCATTACAAATACAAATGGAAGCGGATTGTTAGGTCTTGAATTTGGACTTAATGATGGTGCAGGCTGGAATGTGGGAATTAGTCCAAAAGTGGGATATTTTCTAACCGATAATTTTCTTCTTGGTGCTGTTGTAAATCTTGGTTATTTTAAATCTGCAGAAGTAGAAGGAATCTCTTCTGAAGAATTTATTTATGGTGTACAGGCCCTGAGTAGATTTTATGTAAGTCCGGGGGATGTTGATCTGGAAGGAGATGTTCCTGCAGGGCAGTTCTTCCTTGAAACACAGGCCGGTATTGCGGGGAGCAATGTGGTTAACGGAGAAACCACTAACGGATTCGCTTTTGGATTTGGCCCCGGTTATTCGCTGTTTCTAAATGAATCAGTAGCGCTGGAAGCCAGTGTAAAATACAACGGACTTGTTGGTGCCGGTAGTACAGACTACCAGAATTCGTTAGGATTAAACCTGGGGATCCAGATTTTCATCCCAACCTCTGATGCAGAAAATACTATCGAAAATTTTGACTAAACATTTTCGGTTAAACTCTTAAAAAAAGCTTTTCTGAAGTATCACAGCTTCGGAAAAGCTTTTTTTATTTTCAGGTTTTTTTCTCTTCAGAAACAGCCCAAAAATCAGGGCTATCGAAAACTATAATTTTTGTGTCCCTTGCAACTCCTGATTTTCCCATTTAAGTGAGAAAAAGAAGTTAAACCGCAGGGAGGGTTTAATGTAATTTTTATACATTTGCTCCTGATTTATTACAGGGAATGATTTGACTGATTGCAACCCTTAAAAAATGCTAAAGCAGTGAAAACTCCTCTAGCGCTTCACGTCAAAAATTTCCATTCTGAAATTTAATTTAAAACAAGAAGCATGGCTTATTTATTTACTTCAGAGAGTGTTTCTGAGGGCCACCCGGATAAAATTGCAGACCAGATTAGTGATACTCTTTTAGATAATTTCCTTGCCTTTGATGAAAAATCGAAAGTAGCTTGTGAGACCCTTGTTACTACAGGACAGGTTGTGCTTGCGGGGGAAGTGAGAAGTGACACTTATCTTGATGTCCAGAATATCGCCCGTGAAGTTATTAATGATATCGGCTACACCAAAGGCGCCTACAAGTTTAGCGGGGATTCCTGCGGAGTTATTTCTTTGATCCATGAGCAATCCCAGGAAATTTTTCAGGGTGTGGATCGTGAGGATAAGGAACAGGGCGCAGGTGACCAGGGAATGATGTTTGGATATGCCACTAATGAAACCGAAAACTACATGCCGCTGGCACTGGATATTTCCCATAAGATCCTGATAGAACTTGCAAAACTAAGAAGGGAAGATATAGATATTACTTATCTAAGACCAGACTCTAAAAGTCAGGTAACCATAGAATACAACGATGACAATATTCCGCAGCGAATTGTAGCAATAGTTGTGTCCACCCAGCACGATGAATTTGATGAGGATGACAACAGGATGCTCAACAAAATTAAAAAAGATATCCTGGAAATCCTTATTCCAAGGGTGAAAGAACAACTTCCCGAATATGTACAAAAATTATTCAACGACGAAATAAAATATCATATCAATCCCACCGGAAAGTTTGTAATTGGTGGTCCACACGGCGATACCGGACTTACAGGAAGGAAAATTATTGTAGACACATACGGCGGAAAAGGTGCACACGGGGGTGGGGCATTTTCAGGAAAAGATCCAAGCAAAGTAGACAGATCTGCGGCTTATGCTTCACGACATGTGGCTAAAAACCTGGTGGCTGCAGGAATAGCCGACGAGGTACTGGTACAGGTATCTTACGCTATTGGCGTCGTGGAACCAACTTCTATTGCAGTAGAGACCTATGGAACTTCTAAAGTCGACATGAAAGACGGAGAAATTGCAAAGAAAGTAGGCGAGATTTTTGATATGCGACCTGCTGCCATTGAAAAACGCCTTAAGTTAAGAAACCCTATTTACCGTGAAACAGCAGCATACGGGCATATGGGAAAAGAATCAAGAACCGTTACCAAAATTTTTGAAAGTCCTTATAATGGAAGAGTAAAAAAAGAAGTGGAATTATTCACCTGGGAAAAACTGGATTATGTTGACCGGGTAAAGGAAGCTTTCGGAATTTAGATTCTTTCTCCAAAAGGAAAACAAAAAACAGAAAAGAGGCTGAATCCCCAACAAAGAATTCAGCCTCTTTCATTTCCTGACTTTATGCAACAAATTATAGTATTCTAGTATAATATCTTTCCTGCCGGTTTACTCTTTCTCTTTTCCTCACCTCCTTCTTCCATGTGTTTTTTGAACTGCTTCAGGTCCTTTTTAACGGTTTTCTCAAAAGCCGGGTTCAGCATTTTTGCAGCGTAATCCCCTACTTTTCCTGCGGGTGGGCGATAAAAAATTGTAGTTTCCACAATAGTACCTTTTCCCGCGGGTGCATCTTTAAACTGTACCTCCCCAGAATTTTCGATATCGGCATCTGCGATTGACCTCCAGGAAATATATTCATCTTCATGGTCCTGTTCGATGACTGCTTCCCATTCTATCGTTCCCAGTCCCCCTGGAATTGCCGCTGTCCATTTGGATCTTCGGTCATCAATTTCTTCAATTTCCCGAATGTGACTCATGAAATTCGGGAGGTTTTCCAATTTTTTCCAATAAGCATAAAGCTCTTTCCGTGACCTCTTGATTGTTTGCTTCGTATGGAGTTCAATCTCACCTCCTTTTTTCGAAAAGGATATTCCTTTTTTAGCTCCCGTATAAAGCAGGGCTCCACCGGCCACTACTCCTGCAATTCCGAGGAGTTTGTTTTTATTAACTTTAAGAGAAGTAAGAAAACTACTTTTAGAATCTTCTGAATGTACATCCCGGCTTTGGGTTTTGTTCACCCGCACCGTACGGCTTCCGGGGCCAGAAATGGGCGGTTTCTGAGATCCCCAGGAATGTCCTTCTTGATTCCCCTCATTCTGCTGAACATTCGAACCTGCAGGCTCCTTTACCTCTTTAGATTTCTTCGCTTTAGTGCTATCTTTTTTCTTTCCGGATCTAGATTTCTTCTTTTTAGACTCTTCCTTCTTGTCCTGATCTTTCGCTGCCATATTCTGAGTTTTTAAAGTTCGTAAAATGATTCTTTTAAAGTTACAATGACAGAATCTTTACACCACATACATCATGCTAAATGTTTGACAATTAACAATTTAATAGTTAACACTATTTTTATAAATGCCTCTTCTTGTTTGCAACTAAAGATCTGAAGAGAATGAAGTTAATACTGAATTTCCACCCTTTTACCACCATTTTCAGCAGACTCATAGATCGCCATGAGAATCTTCATATCCCGAACGCCCATTTCGCCCGGCACGATCGATTCCTGATTATTCCGGAAACTTTCTGCCTGACTATCCATTTGGTTTACCTGCTCGTAAACATTCGGAAAATCCATTTTCCCTTCGCTGGTTTCCCCTTTTTTTCCTTCATAGGAATACGCGGGATCAAGTTTCCACCAGCCGTTTTCTGCCTCCCCGTACAGCAGCTTCTTCTCTTCGGGATCGGCATAACTGGTTTCGCATTCGGCAACGACCCCATCTTCAAATTCCATTTCCCATTTCACCGATTGTTCCACATCCCGGAAATAAGCAGGATGTGTTACCTCCCCAAATTTAGCTTTAACTGCAACAGGTGGTTTTCCCATTGTGTAGACAGCTCCCTGTACACAATAAATTCCCAGGTCCATTAATGGTCCGCCGCCTGCACGTTCTTTGTCGAGTCGCCAAACATCAAGGCTGCCGCTGGTCATATCACTGCTGTCTGCAGCTTTAATACTTTGCACTTTTCCGAAGATCTCATTCTGCCCCAGTTCCATAACCCGTTTGTTGAAAGGTTCAAAATGGAGGCGGTACCCTATGGCAAGTTTTACTCCATTGGTATTACAGGCATCTACCATTCGCTGCGCCTCCTCTGCAGTGGTGGCCATAGGTTTCTCACAGATCACGTGTTTCTTAGCTTCGGCCGCACGTATGGTAAATTCTGCATGCATGGCTATGGGCAGTACAACGTATACTATGTCGATATCCTCATTACTGGCTATCTCATCAAAATTATTATAATTGTAGATATTTTTTTCAGGTAGATCATACTGCTGTTTCCATGCCTCTGCCTTGGCAGGAGAACCGGTAACGATCCCTGCCAGATAACAATTTTCTGTTTCCTGTAATGCCGGTGCCAGCTGGTTGGTACTGTAACGGCCTAATCCCACCAGCGCAATCCCTAATTTTTTAGCGGGATTACCAATGTCTCCGGCTGCTGCCGACATAAAAGAAAAAAGCGGGGAACTTAACGCAGCTCCCCCGGTAGCAAGTCCCACTCCTTTTATAAATTTTCTTCTTCCGTGATTATAGTTCTTGTCATTCTTCATTTCTGCCGATTTTAAATAGTGGGTCTTCCTCCTGTAGCCTGCACGGTAGAGCCGGTCATATAACTGGAATCTTCAGAAGCTAGCAGCACATAAATGGGTGCAAGCTCTGCCGGTTGGCCTGCCCTGCCAATAGGAGTGTCTTTTCCGAAAGATTTAACCTGATCCTGTGGCATGGTGGATGGGATCAACGGAGTCCAGATGGGTCCCGGAGCTACACAATTCACCCTAATTCCTTTTCCTGCAAGGCTTTGCCCAAGATTAGCCGTGAAATTCTGGATCGCTCCTTTTGTCGCTGCGTAAGCCAGCAACTGTGGATGTGGTTTATAAGCGTTAATGGAAGTAGTATTCACGATGGTACTTCCCGGCTTCAAGTGTGGTTCTGCAGCTTTGCACAACCAGAACATGGAGTAAATATTGGTTTTAAAAGTGTAATCCCATTCCTCGGTAGACACATCCTGTAACGATTCTCGTGCCATTTGAAAAGCGGCATTATTTACCAGGATATCTATGTGACCAAATTCTTCCACTGCCCGCTGCACAATCTTTTTACAATGGTTTTCATCACTCACATCGCCTGCCAAAAGCACAGCTTTCTTTCCTGCATCCCGCACATACTGTGCTGTTTTGTCGGCATCTTCATGTTCCTTGAGATAAGAGATCAAAACGTTGGCACCCTCACGTGCAAAGGCTATGGCCACAGCCCTTCCTATACCAGAATCACCTCCCGTAATAATAGCATTCCTGCCTTCCAGTTTCCCAGATCCTTTATAAGTTTCTTCCCCATGATCCACTTTTGGATTCATTTCTTTTTCGCTGCCAGGCACCTGCTGTTCCTGCTCAGGATATGGAGGCTGCTCATGTTTGTCCCGGGGATCTTTCATTTGTCCTTCTTCGTTTCTCATCATTTACTTTTTTTAAATTGATTGTGACCGCCAGAATATGATTCCTTCTGAAAAATAGCTTCAAACGAAACTTTCTACATCAACTGACAATGGCCTTTTCTATAAAATTAAAATTATCAATCTGCCTGAAGGAGAAACAACCCTATAAATTTTTACTAAACTTTAGGGTAAGGTTCTTAAAATTAGTCCTCTATAATGAGTTTTAAATCTGAAATGAGGAGTATTCGAGTTGCAGATACAAATACACGAAACGCAAAAAACAGGAAGAATTATTACTTTGTTAGAAACCGAAGACAACACTACTGATTTAATCTTAGGATAGTTCCTGAAGTTTCAGCACGGTCTTCCAGTTACGGGTAGTGGCTGCTATTTTTAGTTTGCTCTCAAAGAATTTATTGGAAAGCTTTGACTGGTGATATTTCCCGGCACAATAAATAAAAACATGGTTTCCCGTAACTAAGAATTCATCAGGGGAATGATCATCCCGGGCTGTTTTCACAAGGGCTTCGGTTGCCGGGGTAACCCGAAGAAAAGTGAGATGCAGCCTTTTGATATCTATATTCTCTTTCTGGTAAAAAGGGTTTTGAGAGATGGCTTTATTCAGCTCTTCCGGGGTCCTTATAATTACCGGCACCTCAAATCCATAGGTCTCAAAAATAGCCTCCTGCAATTCCTCCTCCAGGATAGAGTTTTCCTGCTCTTTATTACTGCAGAAAATCACATTTCCACTCTGAATGTACGTGGTAACTTCGGAAAATCCCATACGTTCAAACAGCAACTTTAGATCCTTTATCAGGATCTTTCGTTTTCCACCGACATTGATCCCTCTTAGGATGGCTATATATTTTTTCATAGGATCTTATTTTCTGAAACCACTGTGGTCTTTCGCAGCAAAATTACTCTGATACTGCCAACACCCGGATCGTTTGCTTTTTTTCAGGTGGATTCTTGATCCGTACATCGATCTTGTGATACTTCCATTGTTCACCAGCCCTCTCTGCGGCAACATCCATCATTGCACTTGTTTTGGTTCCGTTGATCTTAATGGTCATCTCTACCGCATTATTATCTTCAGAATAACGCACTTCTCCATTTAGAACAGCCATCTTATCCACAGGCATTATTTCTCCTACTACCTCCCTTACCCGCGGATCTTCTCCGGCTTTTTGAACCGCATTTTCTACCAGGTCATCTTCGGCATAAGCCTGTGCGAAATTGTTGAAATGATCACCAAACATAGTGAAGGTAAAAAATCCTATGATCAGGATAAACACTCCGGCCAGCGGAACAAACCATTTCATATTCTGTTGCCACCATGTTCTTCGGGAACTATATTCGCTCATTGTTTTTGCTTTTAAATTTTATTTCCGGTAATAAAAGTTTTCCTCGAGAACAGCTTTTATATCACTCCTCCTTATATCTTAGTAATCGAGTTGTCGAATCACTTTGGTTTAAAACAATTTCAGATTAAAACATTTTCAACACTTCATAAAAAGCGTCCTAATGGCTAACAGAATTGGAAACATGAAATTATAATACTTTACAATTTAAAAAATAACTTCAGAACCTTTAGGATTATCTATAAAATTGAATCAGAATCATCTTTTTCTGAACAAAATAATTTAAAACAAGAAGCTTTTTCAGATTTGCAAAAATTTCAGAAGAAAAAGGGGTTTACTGAATAGACCTTCTAGAACTTATAGATAAATCCAACCATAAATTCCTCTTCAGAGCTGGTAAAGGTCAACGCCATATGCTCCCGCTGGTAAGGTGTTGTGAATAAAAAGCTGCTTCCAATCCCGGCTACGGTGCCCGCAAGTACATCCCAGCCGTCATGCCTGGTCGCATTGATCCTGCTATAAGCCGTAAGCCCCGCCAACATATACGCTGGTATTCCATATTCCCAGCCATACCTCAAATGGATAAATGACGCTGCCTGCATGGTAATGGAAGTATGCCCCGAGGGAAAAGCCTGTCCCCCACTATTAAAAGGCCGTCGCTTGTTCACTCCGTATTTTAGAGCCAGCGTAACTCCTGCATTTACTAGAAAGCCTTTGGTAAACTGCCATGATCCCTGCCTGTCCTCAAGAATTAAGGTAGTAAGAGCGGCAGTAGCTGGTAAGGCAACAAGAATGACATCTCCCGTAGACTCAAGAGCTTCACTGTTTGGTTCTATTAACTGTGCTTGCGAGGATGATGGCAGGAGAAACAACAAACAAAAAAAGAAGATGAACAATATTTTGTTCAATTCTGCACAGGCTTTGTTTAGAGCAAATTTGGAGCTACTGGAAATGTTTTGCA
Source organism: Salinimicrobium marinum (assembly GCF_014651535.1). Lineage (GTDB taxonomy): Bacteria > Bacteroidota > Bacteroidia > Flavobacteriales > Flavobacteriaceae > Salinimicrobium > Salinimicrobium marinum. Next base: position 562,870 of record NZ_BMXB01000001.1, on the reverse strand, counting down.
TACTTTTTTAAATCTAACTTACTGAGGTTCTGATTATTTTCCAAGAAAAAGGTCCTTTTTTGAGAAAACAAAAGAGCATTAAAAAAAATCCATGTTTTATCATTTTATCTACTGCTGTCAGCATCGGGTGGTTTTCTTCTAATATCCTTAACAGGAAGTTATTTTAAAATCCCTAATTTTAATAAAATTCAAAAGAAAATCCTATGTCTCTCTTCGGAAAAGTAAAAAATACCATCAACCTTTTAAAAGGTGTTGATCTTGATCAACTGGCAAAAATACAGAAACAAATTGATCTGACTGAAGCAATGAAGGCCCTGGGATCTCTGGATGAACGGCAATTACAGGGGCTCATGAAAATGCTGAAAACAAAACGGAAAAAAGGTCAAAGCGACCTTCCTCCCATAGACGGTGATTTTTACAACCTGGACCTGAAGCTGACCGAAGAACAACGCGAACTTCAGCTTAAGGTGCGTAATTTCATGGAAGACGAGGTACGACCCCTGGTAAACGATCACTGGAACAGGGCTAAATTTCCTTTTGAGATCGTGGAGAAATTTGCCAAACTCAATATTACCGGTGTCCCTTATGAAGGCTACGGCTGCCCAAACCTTTCATTTCTCATGGAAGGGATCATCGCCCAGGAAATTGCCCGGGTAGATGTATCCATTTCCACATTTTTTGGCGTCCACAGTGGGCTCGCAATGGGTTCCATCTATCTCTGCGGAAGTGAGGAACAAAAGCAGGAATGGCTGCCAAAAATGCAGAAACTGGAAAAGATCGGAGCCTTTGGACTTACCGAACCTAATGTAGGATCGGGCGTGGCCGGGGGTATGGAAACTACCTGTAAATTCGATGGAGAGAACTGGGTGATCAACGGACAGAAAAAATGGATTGGCAATGCCACTTTTGCCGATGTGATCATCATCTGGGCAAGAGATGAAGACACCAACCAGGTAAAAGGTTTCCTCGTACGAAAAGGTAATCCCGGCTTTAAAGCCGAAAAAATGGAAGATAAAATGGCGCTCCGGATTGTGCAAAATGCCCTCATCACATTGACCGACTGTAAAGTTCCGGAAAGCGACCGACTTCAAAATGCCAATTCATTTAAAGATACCGCAAAAGTACTGAGAATGACCCGCGCCGGAGTGGCATGGCAGGCGGTAGGATGTGCCCGTGGCGCCTATGAAAGTGCTTTAAAATATACTAAAAAACGGGAGCAGTTTGGTCGGCCTATCGCATCCTACCAGTTGATCCAGAATCACCTGGTGGAAATGCTTTCCAACTTAACGGCCATGCAGACGATGGTTTTCAGACTTTCAGAATTGCAGGATCAGGATATCCTTAAAGATGAACATGCCTCTCTAGCAAAAGTATTCTGTAGCATGCGCACCCGTGATGTGGTAAGCCGGGCACGGGAAGTATTGGGCGGTAATGGGATCCTACTGGAGTATGATGTGGCGCGTTTCGTAGCCGATGCCGAAGCCATCTACAGCTACGAAGGCACCAAAGAGATCAATTCCTTGATCGTAGGTCGGGCGATTACCGGTTACAGCGCATTTGTAAATTAAAATTAAAAAGAAGTGAATGTCTATAGCAATAATTAGTGACAGGAATCCCGATGCCTGGATAAAAACCCTCAATGAGCATCAAAAAAAGATTGAGGTGGAAGTTTATCCGGATATCAGTAATAAAAATGAAGTGGAATATGCCCTGGTATGGAATCATCCGCAGGGAGTATTTAAAGAATTTCCGAATATAAAAGTCATTGCCTCCATGGGAGCGGGAGTAGATCATATTATGCAGGATCCTGAATTACCGGAAAATGTGAAAGTCATCCGCATCGTGGACGAACAGCTGGCCAAAGACATGGCAGAATTTGTGCTCGCACTTGTGCTAAATAAACTTCGGAATCTATCCCTGCACCATCATTTGGAACAGCAACAAGAATGGAAACCAAAAACCTATCAACGAATCGACGAGGTAAAGATCGGCATCATGGGCATAGGGGAACTCGGCAGCACGGTTAGTAAAAAACTAACCGAAAACGGATTTTCTGTGAGCGGCTGGGCAAATTCGAAAAAGGATCTTGAGAATATAAAGATCTATGCCGGGCAGGAAGAACTGGATCCTTTTCTGGCAGAAAGTGATATTCTAATTTGTCTTTTACCATTAACCCCCGATACCGAAAATATCCTGAATAAAGATCTCTTCAAAAAACTTCCTGAGAATGCATTTCTGATCAATGTTGCCCGCGGAAACCACCTGGTGGAGAATGACCTGATCGAGATGATAGATAGCGGGCACCTTTCGGGTGCCGCACTGGATGTGTTCCGGAAAGAACCACTGCCGGAAAAGCACCCGTTTTGGAAACATCCAAAAATCCAGGTTACTCCGCACATTGCAAGTGTGACCAAACCTTCATCGGTCGTCTCACAAATACTGGAAAATTATGAACGAATGAAAAACAAAGAAGAGCTGCAGAAAGTAGTGGATAAGGAAAAGGGGTATTAATTATTAGATGTGAGATTTTAGACTTGAGACGGTAGACTGTAGATTGTAGATTGGTCTTAGTTAATATTTTTTTACTGAATTGGGATTTGGGGTTTAAAAATTGGAATTTCCTGAGCATTTCCGGAGCGTGACGCTCCTTTGGAACCAATTTAAACTTAAAACTTTGCGGTACTTTGCTCTTTTAATCTTTGCGGTCCTTTGCGTGGAAAAGATTTGAGAGAGAACTCAGAATTTGTATAATAATCTTATCAATGTTTTATCTTCGGCTTTAAAAATCTTTTGTTATGAGCTCACATCCAGATCTAAAAGAAGTACTGCAACGAATTCAGCCTTACATTCACCGTACACCAGTGTTAACTTCAAAACTTCTGAATGAGATTTCGGGAGCAGAGCTTTTCTTTAAATGTGAGAACTTTCAGAAAATGGGGGCCTTTAAGATGAGAGGAGCGGCCAGTGCCATTTTACTACTTTCAGAAGAAAAACGACAAAAAGGGGTGGTAACACATTCCTCCGGAAATTTTGCACAGGCGGTCTCACTGGCGGCAAGAAATATTGGTGTTCCTGCCTACATCGTCATGCCCTCCTCTGCTCCGCAGGTAAAGAAAGATGCCGTAAAAGGTTATGGCGGAAAGATCACCCAGTGTGCTCCCAATCTTGCGGCCCGGGAAAAAGCAGCGAAAAAGATCATTGAAGAAACCGGAGCTACTTTTGTACATCCCTCGAATGACCTGGAGGTGATCTACGGACAGGGCACTGCAGCCCTTGAGCTGTTACAGGATTATCCCGATCTGGATTATGTAGTGACCCCGGTGGGCGGCGGCGGACTCATTGCCGGGTCGGCATTGGCGGTTTCCTTGATTTCAGAAAAATGCAAAACCCTAGGAGTCGAACCCTTTGAAGCCGATGACGCTTACCGTTCCCTCCAGAGCGGCAACATTGAAACCAACGAGAGCGCCAACACCATAGCCGACGGATTAAGAACTCAATTAGGCGACAAGAATTTCCCTATCATTAAGGAACATGTTTCGGAGATTATTCGGGTGGAGGAAGAGGAAATCATCGCTGCACTACGATTGATCTGGGAACGAATGAAGATAATTGCAGAACCCTCCAGTGCAGTAGCCCTTGCCGGAGTTTTAAGAGAAAAAGAAAAATTCCGCGGAAAGAAAGTCGGAATTATTATTTCGGGCGGGAATGTGGATCTTCAGAATTTGCCGTTTTAGATCTGCTGAAAATGCTGCAGAAATTTTATAATTAAAACCTGTTTCCCTCCTTCAGCACACTCACCGTTACGAGGAGTTGACCCACGTGCCGATGACTGTGTTCGGCGGCATGGAAGAGGAGCCCTATGACGGTGGATGGAAGTTTTTTTCTGCCCACCGTTCTTTTTTCTGTTAATGTGGCTTCGGGTGTATTTTCAATAACCTTTAGAGCTTCTTCCATTTTGGATTTAAAAGGCTCCGTTAATGATTTTACACTCGAATGTGTTTCAGGATTTCCTTCATTTTTCAGGTACTCAAACTGTGTTTCAGAAAGTGGTTTTCCCGCTGCATACGTCAACATTCTGTCCAGCACGCCAGTGAGATGCTGCATATGAAATCCCACGGAAGCCCTTCCCGCCGGTTTCTCCCAAAGCAATTGCTCCGGAAAATCTGTTGTGTATTTTTCCACATCTTCCTTCGCCTGCAGCAATGCGTGTGCCGCAGGTTGCAGTAAGGCGGGAATCTTCGCCAAACTACCCCGCAGCCAGACTTCGGGTTTGTTGTTATTCATAATATGCAAGATTAATTCAAAGATGCTGAAATAAATCCAACATGACGCTCTTTTAATGATCAGAATCGTCACCCTATCCCGAAGTTTCGGAAGTTCAGGGTCCATTTATCGCAAAAATTATCATTCCTTCTCCACCACCGTGGAATGCAGCATCTGAAGCTTCCAGCCTTCTTCGGTTTTAATGGCGGTGGCGCTTTCCAGCCAGTTCATCTCACCTACCACTTCCCCATCTTTTTCAAAACTGGCTTTGTTGTGATAGGCGATCCAGGCCATGTTTCCTTCAATTTTAATCTCGACAAACTCAAAAGAATTGATTCTTTCAGGCTGATTCTTTTGCTGTGCTGCCCTGTTCATATAATTTTTAATCATTTCAATATCCCAGACTTCCCCGTTTTCCAGCAGCAGGAAATCTTCGGTGTAATAGGTTCCAAGGGTCCCCGGATTAAGATTGGAAAAAATTTCCTGAAAAGAATCTACAATAAGATTTTTCAGAAGTTCTTCATCGGATTCTTTAGAGGTTTGCGCTGCCGCCGGGATGGTGATCAACAGCATAAACAAAAATGGAAGTGCTTTTTTCATAGATGGTCATTTTGATTTTGAACCGATTCACAAGAAGCTATCATATTTTACAGTCTGGATAGCTCCTCTTTCACCTCCAGAATATCCTGAAGATAAATTTCGTTTAGAAATTCCTTGTAGGCGTCGTCACGTTTGTAATTCAAATTTTCTTCAGCCTTTAAAACGTGCTCTTCAGCCTTTTTAAAATTATCGCGTTGTTGATATGCTTTTGCCAGACCCAGATGCGCTTCGGGAGTAGCTCCTGCCTGTTCCAAAGCTCGGTGGAATTCTGCAATGGCTTTTTCATATTTGCCCAATTCATATTCAGAAAGCCCCAGGTACACGAACGTCTGTACATCGGCCCAGTCTTCTCCCAGGTTTTCCAGGCTTCGGCTGAAAGCAGAAATTGCATTCCGGAAATCAGCTTTTCCGAAGTAAGCTTCCCCTCTAAGAAAATCTATATCTTCACCCCAGGGCGCATCCACAAAGTTGGGCGTAAGCTGGTCCAGTCGGTTGAAATCCGCCAAAGCATTATCGTAATCTCTTAGAAACCGGAGTTTCATATAACCGCGATACCCAAGATGCGCTTTAGGATCCAGCTCCACAGCCTTGTCCAGCAACCGGAAACCTTCCGCGTATTTCCCACGCTTGTTCAAGGCGACCGACTGTTCAAAATAGGCAGCAGCATAATCGGGATGCTGCCAGGTGAGAAAATTAAACATGGTTTGAGAGAGATGCATTCCCTGCATATTTCCGGCAAAACTGAATCTTTCTTCCTTAGGCATTACAAACATCAGCAGGATAAAACACAGGGAGTAGCTGAACAGCAGCACTGTCACAATCACTTTTAATACTTTGAAGAACTTTTTCATAGGATTTAAAAAATATCGGTGATTTTTCCGTTTTCAATTTTGAAGTGAACCTGGGCATAGCTATTCAGCTTTTCGTCTTCCCCTTCCCCCGGCTCCCACTGGTCAAGTTTCGCAATGGCTGCTTGCAGCTTTTCTATTTTCTCCGGATCAAATGCTGTTTCCTCCAGATCGTCATTTACCGATTTTGCCCTGAAAAGGCCGGTCTCTCCTTTGCAATTCACTACAAACCGAAAGGTGATTAAGCCCGACCGGTCAAAATGGATATTTTCATGCTGCAATTCTTCCAGAATTTGCTTTTTGATCGCTCTTTCCCCGCCATTGTAATCTACTCCGTAAGAATTATACTCCTGCAAAACATATTCGTTACTGCAAAGGCTAAAATCAGGATCATCCAGCTCTTTATTAAACGAAATATCTCCCACACGGTTATTCATCTGGTGATAAAACCAGCCGGTGGCCACAATGGCCAGCAGCAGGCTTATAAGTAGTAAAAGATTTATTTTGCTCAACATTTTATTTTTTATGGTTTTACATTTCTAAGTTCATTATCGCTTTTCCAGCCTTAAAATGATTCTCAGCATTTAACTATTCAGCTTTGAGTCTTTCAATGATCATCGACGAAAAATAGTTTACGCCCACTTTGATGCTTTCTTCATCTACTGCAAAATCGGGCGAATGAGGCATAGGTATCATTCCTGTCTCGTAATTTGCACCTCCCAGAAAAAAATACACACCAGGGATTTCTTTCTGAAAATACGCAAAATCATCTCCGCGGTCTGCGGTTACCACACCATAAAGCGGAATCACACTTTTCTCCCCGTAAATTTCTTTTATGCTGTTTACCGTTTTTTCGGTTAGATCTTTATCATTGACCACCACTGCTTTTTCATAAGAATAATCTGCAGAAATCAAATTTTCTGAATATTCTGAATCCGTTAATGTTTTTCGTAACACTGTCAGAAATGTATCCAGTGGTTTTTTGTCATCGGAATGTAAATAGGCTTTTATAACCAATTGATCGTTGGTCTGGTCAATCTCAAAGTTTTCCTTTACCGCCAGAAAATCTTTAAATACCGTATTTGGATTTTCAATTCCAATTTCGGGATCTCCCAGATTTGCCGGATTCCAAAATTCGCTATCCGCCGGAACATTTTGAAGGCCCGATATGAGCTTTTTAGTGTAATTAATCAAGGAATCCTCATTACCGGATTTTTGATACACCACCTCTACCCTATTTGTGTGGGCATAAATATTTCCGGCTTTTGTTGCAATGCTTCCCACCGGAAAAGGTGAAATGTGCAATCCGTAGATCTCATCTGCAGATATTTTCTGAAAAAGTCCGTCGTCAATCATTGCTTTGGCTCCTTTGTAGTTTTCTTCAGAAGGTTGAAAAACGAAATAAACATTTCCTTTCAGCGAATCCTTTTGCCCTGACAATACATTGGCTATTCCCAGTCCTATGGCAGTATGCACATCGTGGCCGCAAATATGCCGGACTCCCTCATTTTTAGATTCAAAAGCCACCACATCGGGAATATTGGAAGGCATGGCATCAATGTCTGCACGCCAGGCGATACTTTTTCCGGGTCTTTCCCCCTTCAGGATCCCAACCACTCCATATCCGCCAATCCCGGTCTTTACTTCGAGACCAAGCGCAGTTAAATACTCCGTTATTTTTTCAGAAGTTCTTTTTTCCTGTTCAGAAACTTCAGGATAAACGTGAAAATCCCTGCGGATGGCTACAAGACTGTCAAAAATTTCTTCTGTTTGCGCCTGCACATAAGAGTGAATTTCATGTTCCTGCAAGTTTGACTGCCCAAACGCAGAAAAACCAAATAGCACCACCACCCCTTTTTTAAAACAAGACATTATAATTCTCATAAATATACTAATAAGCAGCCGGCATGGAAAACCGGCCATAGTAGGGGATTTGTTAAAACTACAATAATCTTTTCAGGATAACCAGCAGAATTCTTTACAAATTTCCATGTTTTACCAGAAATTATACTTTTCATCCTTTTAAATTTCGGTTATTTCATCTTTAGCAAATCAAAGATTTTCAAAAGCTTATGGTTTCTAAAACAGGCTTTTTAACAGAAAATTTTTATATTTAGGGAGTGTCGGTATTCAGGGGAACGGGAGGTCATTTAGAGCCCGATTTTATTCTGCCAAAAACACATTATTGACTACTGCTGCATTCCGCAGAATTCCGCTTTTTTTATACCTGTCATAGGTTTTGCTTAATTACCATAGCTAAAAGATATGGTAATTTTAAAACCATAAGAAAACATTATAGTATTTTTACTTTGTTAACTTTTTAAAACTCTCCACAATGGAAAAAAACGAACATCGCAATTCACCCGGAACTCATAAAGCCTGGGAAGTAAACGATTCAGAAAGATGCCCTTTTTTAGGCGGCGCTCTAGACAAAACAGCCGGTAGCGGAACTTCCAACCGCGACTGGTGGCCAAATATGCTGAATTTAACCATTCTGCGACAACACTCCAACCTGTCCGACCCAATGGGCGAGGATTTTAATTATGCCGAAGAATTTAAGAAACTGGATCTTGCTGCAGTAAAGAAAGATCTTCATAAATTAATGACCGACTCCCAGGACTGGTGGCCGGCAGATTACGGGCACTACGGCGGATTATTCATTCGTATGGCCTGGCACAGCGCGGGTACTTACCGTATAGGTGATGGCCGTGGCGGGGCAAGTTCTGGTTCACAGCGTTTCGCACCCCTTAACAGCTGGCCCGATAACGCTAACCTTGACAAGGCACGTTTACTGCTATGGCCTATCAAACAGAAATACGGAAGAAAGATCTCCTGGGCCGATCTTATGATCCTTACCGGAAATGTGGCCCTGGAATCTATGGGCCTAAAACCATTCGGATTTGGTGGTGGTCGAGAAGACATCTGGGAATCTGAAGAAGATATCTACTGGGGATCTGAAGGGGAATGGCTGGGAAACCATGAACGCTATGCAGATGAAAACAACCTGGAGCAACCTCTGGGGGCTTCTCACATGGGGCTTATCTATGTAAATCCTGAAGGACCTAACGGAAATCCCGATCCTCTTGGTTCTGCAAAGGACATTCGCGAAACCTTTGGACGTATGGCGATGAACGACTATGAAACTGTTGCTCTTATTGCCGGTGGTCATACCTTCGGAAAAACCCACGGTGCTGCCGATGCCAACGAACATGTAGGTGCAGAACCTGCAGGTGCGGCTATCGAAGAAATGGGACTTGGATGGAAAAACTCCCATGGAACCGGAAATGCCGGGGATACCATTACCAGCGGACTTGAAGGGGCATGGACCAGCACGCCCACTAAATGGAGTAACGGATTTTTTGACAACCTGTTTGGATTTGAATGGGAATGTCACAAAGGACCGGGTGGTGCTTTCCAATGGAGACCAAAAGACGGCGCGGGAGCAGGAACTATTCCTGATGCCCATGATCCCGAAAAGAAACATCAGCCGTTTATGCTGACTTCAGATATTGCATTAAAAGAAGATCCTGCTTACGGGAAGATCTCCAAACACTTCCACGAGAATCCGGAAGAATTTGCAGAAGCTTTCTCCAGGGCATGGTATAAATTAACACACCGTGACATGGGCCCTATCGAAAGATACCTTGGCCCGGAAGTACCTTCTGAAGAATTGTTGTGGCAGGATCCACTTCCGAAACGTGATTATGAGTTGATCGACGATAAGGACATTGAAGCCTTAAAGAAAATGATCCTGAATTCCGGACTTTCGGTACCTCAGCTGGTTACTACCGCGTGGGGATCTGCAGTAACATTCAGGAATTCAGATAAACGTGGAGGAGCCAACGGAGCAAGAATTCGCCTGGCGCCACAAAAAAACTGGGAAGTGAACAATCCGGCACAATTGCAGCAGGTATTGAACAAACTGGAAGAAATTCAGGAAGAATTCAATAACTCACAATCCGGAAATAAAAAGGTTTCCCTTGCAGATCTTATCGTGCTGGGAGGTTGTGTAGCCGTGAGAAAAGCCGCTAAAGATGCAGGATTTGACATAGGGGTACCATTCACTCCGGGACGTACAGATGCTACAGAAGAAATGACAGATGCCGAAATGTTCGATCCGCTAGAGCCGATTGGAGATGGTTTCAGAAATTATATAAAGAAACACAACAGCCTGTCGGCTTCAGCTGAAGAACTGCTGGTGGACCGTTCACAGCTTTTAACTCTTACTGCACCCGAAATGACTGCTTTGGTGGGAGGAATGCGCGTGCTTAACGCCAACTTTGACGGATCGCAGCACGGAGTATGGACCAAACGTCCGGGGCAGCTTACCAACGATTTCTTTGTGAACCTGCTGGATATGACCACTACCTGGAAAGCAACTTCAGATGAGCAGAATGTATTTGAAGGAAGCGACCGCAATACCGGAGAAGTAAAATGGACAGGAACAAGGGTTGACCTCATTTTTGGATCAAATTCTGAACTGAGAGCCATTTCTGAAGTTTATGGATGCGTGGATTCCCAGGAAAAATTTGTGAAGGATTTCGTGAAAGCATGGAACAAGGTGATGAACCTTGACCGTTTTGATCTTCACCAAAATACTTAGAATTTTAGATTGAGTTTTGTTTGTTTATGGAAGGTGGCCCGGAAACGGGCCATTTTTTTGTTTCAGAAGTAAAGATGTAGTAGTTTTCTACTTCCGCAGAGGTAGTATTCCCATGGATTCCATAAAAAAAATTTCTTAAAGTTTGTATGTTTTTGCACCTTTTTAAAGGTATTAATCCCGTTCTTTACATCTTGCTTTTTTTTAAAATGCTGATTTTAATTTATGTCTGAAATACCTCGAAACGATGCCCGCCAACTACGAAAATTGAATTTTGATCTTGCTAATTACTTTTCCAATACCATCATTCCGCAACTCTTTGTGGATGCAGATCTTATCTTAAGGATCTTCACTCCGCCTGCCATGAAACAGTTTTCTTTGTCTTATGACCATGTGGGCCGCAGTATTCACGACGTGAAGGACAACATTCGCTACCCTACGTTTGTGGAGAATATTAAAGAAGTCATCGCTACGAATACCATCCTGGAAAAGGAGGTGCAGACTACAGATGGCAAATGGTTTGAAATGAACATTATACCTTACATTGAGCACGAGCAAAACATTACCAATGGCGTCATCATCACCTTTGTGGATATTACCAGGCGTTTGCACGCACTAAAAGAACTGGAAAAACTTAATTCTCAGCATGAAACCCTAATGTTTGCCCTGTCACATGATATAAGGCAGCCCATTTCGGCCATTACTTTACTGGCAGATGCACTGGCGCAGGCCCATAAAAAGAATGATTCCCTGCAGTTCGAGAAATGGATTGGTAGCCTGAAACAGGCTTCCAAAAGCCTGGCCGCGATGGTAGACGATTTCACTTCAGATAATGAGAAGATCGGCAAGGAAGAATCTCCCGAGCAACGACTGAATATTCAGGAAATATGCGGCGATGTACTTACGGCTTTAAAAACTGAGATAAGGCTACATAAAATTGAAATTGTAAAGAACTTCAATGCTTCAGAAATTATCTTTCCAAAGAATAATTTAAGAAGTATTTTCTATAATCTGGTGCACAACGCCATCAAATACAGGGATCCTAACAAGGCGACCAGGATTGAGATCACCACCGTAAAAGTGAGGAATTTTGTCATTTTGTGCGTCAAGGACAATGGCCCCGGAATAGCAAAGGAACATCAAAACAAGGTTTTTGTAAAATCTTCCAGAATAAGGGAAGACGTCAAAGGAACAGGCATGGGCCTTTATATCGCCAAAAAGATGATAGAAACCAATGGCGGCAGGATCAAGCTGGAAAGTACTCCCGGCGAAGGCTCCACGTTTAGTGTATTCTTAAAAAGTGAATTTTCGGAAGAAGAACCAGATGTTTAGTTAATGTCTGCCCTAACGGAGTTGAGGTGTCTCATTCCCCGGGATAGCTCCAATTCCTGACACATCGATCCGTAAGTTCGAGTGGTACAATTTGAGCCCGGGCGAGAATTGGGGTATATCGAGAACCTTTCTCGATACATTTTTTCTAATCCCCCCTGTCGATTTATGATTCTGCTTAAGTAAAGCTGAATTTGTTGAAACGCCATTCTGAATTTATTTCAGAAACTAATTCCCATATAACCTTGTCAGGAGCGGAGTCGCGACCTGCTAAGTTAAAGGCTGTTCCATTGAAACATTGGTTTACTTTGGAATCTTTAAAAGCATTCACCCTGCAGTATACGATATTTATATGAACAGATGCTTCGGAAATAGATTCTTCGCAAATCTGAATAGTTTTCAATCGATCAATTCCTGATGTCGCTAATAATTGCAATAAGCCGGAACAGAATATTTATCAGCGCGTTTTACTTTACGGTTAGCTCCACTACTTTTCGCTCCTCTTCAGGATATACTTCTTCGTATCTTTTAAAACCATATTCTTTCAATTTCTGCCTGTCCTCCTCATTTAAAGCTTCTTTATGAAATGTTAGCTTCTGCCCTATTGGATATGTAAGAGCAGCATGTTTTTCCTCCGATATTTCTTCGTTTTTTAATTGTACCTTGTATAGAAACAATTCATCAAGAGTGGCTTTTACCTTTTCATAGTCAGATAAGGATTCTGACTGACCTTCCTGTTTTTGAATTGTTGGGTTTTCTTGTGGATTACTGTCTTTACAAGTCAAACTGACAACAAAATTGCGGAGGTTAAAAATAATTTCTTCATTGCTAATGATTTTTTCGGAATGAAACCTAATTCTCCTAAAGGTAGTGAAAAATGTTATTTTGAAAGGTAATTTCTTAGGAGAGGGAGACGAGCCCACCAGTCGAAAGTCTAAATATATTCAGGCTTAATTTCAAAGTAGGACAGTATGCTCCCGGTACAGAAAAATGTATTTTTGCGGAAAATTTTGAATAATGACACCTGGACAACTTCAGAAAGCAAAGAAATCCCGCAATATCCTCATTGGGGCTACGGCCTTTGCATTCATATGCTATCTGTTTGCAGTATTTTTCATTCTCTGGGGCTGGGCACTTTATTCGCCCTTACTGGTAGGAGGGATTTTTATAAGCTATAACCTTGTGAAAATTCAAAAGCGGATTAAAGAACTGGAGGAGGAGCAGTAGACCTTCTAACCCAAAGTCGATGTAGAAATAATCTGGGTGATTTCCTGAATTTTATTCCTGAACGATTAATCTTTTATTGGGAATATCAATGGTGATCTTTTCCCCAATCCAATTGATGCCCATGATGCCTTCATACATAAGACCGTCGATAAAAGAGACATTAAAATCCTTTACTGAAACATTTTTATTTTCATCGCTCATCGCGGCTACGCTTGTAAAATAAAAAGTATTGCCTTCTTCGGGTTTGAAATAGCTATTTCTGTACTCACTTTCAACTGTAGTAGAATCTATATCTAGAGTTTCAAGATACCTTGAATTAAACCTGTAAACGTCAAATCCCGCACCACTGTCCAGGTTCACCAGTAATGAGAGATCGTTGTTCAGTTGAACTTCTGTGGCAATACCTATGGTAATTTCTTTGTCGTTTGAAATTTTAATTGGCATTTCAAAATCTGCATTTGAGATTCGTTCTTGCAGGGATTTTTCAGATTCTATGCTCAACAGTTTATTCTCAAAATCAATGGTGATTTGTTTATCGCTAAAAGGAGTAAGGGATATTAATCCGTCTAACGAAAAGTCGAAATCATAAACTGCAAACATTTCTTCCTCTATAGTAAAACTCCCAATTTCTAAGGTTTCTGAATTCCATAAGTCAGATGTTATTTCCTCACCTGTTGCCCGGTGTCCGGTATGGAAATGGTGGGTTTCTTCGAGATCCTTTACTTTGTCGGCGAAATCCTGAGTGAGAAGATGGAGTCCGGCGCCTGTATCGAAGACAAAATTTCCTTCGACTCCGTTGACTTTTGCAGGGATGATGATATGCCCATTGGGAGAGATTGTAAACGTAATATCTATTCGTTCAGATATGTTTTGTTGAGAATAAGTTAGTGTTGAAAATAAGATAAATAATACTGCAATTGCTCTGTTCATAAAATGTTTTTAAGGATTGGCTTTATGAATATGACGGCTAAGTAGTTGTTGTGTTACATTTTAATTTTATAAGCTTTCGAATGAGTAGTTGCACAACAATACCTTTTCTTTTTTTCATCGCAAAAAAAGAAACAAAAAAGTCCAGGCTTACGAAAATATTCAAATGGAGGAGACATAGAAATTTGTAATCGATCCGTCAGTTCGAGTGGCACAATTTGAGCCTGGACGAGAATTGGGATGTATCGAGAACCTTTCTCGATACATTTTTCCTTTCACTCCCGATCAGGAAAAAACACTCGAAATGACGCTAGATATTCAGAAGAGCTTTTCCAGGTTTGAAAATAATTCCCCACTCTTCTGAATCAAAGTCGGGGTATAAATAATGTTAAAGATCTTCCTTTTCGAATTCGCCGGTTTTATTGGCGTCTTCACAATTTCACACCTAATATTAGCTATTAGATTCAACAGCTTTCAAAATACGTCCATCTTTCGATTTCCATTCGGTGAGACCGTTGGCACTTCTTCCCATTACAACAGCAGCTGCAGCTGAAGGACTGGAAAACAAATAATCCTCCCTGAACACCAACTGATTGTTAGTCTGAAAAATTATTTTGTCATCAATCAGACTTTGTCTGAAATTTTTCCAGTTCTGAGGAAAAGAATTGGTGGGTGAATTTGCAATTTCTGAATCTTTTAAAACGACAAAACCTTCGTTTGTAAATTGACCTTTTGCGTTAGCTCCTCTTGCTGAATTGATGTAAAAAGTATTTCTTACCTCCTCTTCAAATGTTTGAACCTTTCTAAGCTGTTCAAATATTTTATAACCGAGGGCATTTACCAGCAACTTTATGTTTTCAAGATACTCTTCCATCTCTGCCTGATCAGATTCAGAAATTGATGATTTGGGAGGAATAATGCCATTTTCAAGATCGTAACGGTTTACCTTTACTGCAATTTCATGTAATCTGCTCTCCAAGTATTTGATGTGGGCTTTGTTTAGGTTCTCATCTTTGCTCACAAACACAAGAGCTTCGTTCCAAAAATCCTTTGCAGATAAATGTTGATTCAATCTTTTATAAATCCCCTCAGCTTCACCTATGTATGCAAGTTCTTTATTTTCAGATTTGTCAGATTTCCCAAAAAGAATATAGATGCCGGTATTTTCTAACTCAGGCCGGTCTGAAGACTCTTTAATCTTCTTCCTTGGAATCTTCAAGGCTTTGCCCGTCCAGTTAGATAATTCACAGGTCATCCTGCCATTTGGTTCTCCATCCACCAGAAAGATCTTTATAGTTTTACCGAAGTTTTTCATGAATGTTGTCTAATTTCTATACTATAATTTCAAAAAAAAATCTACAGATTAGTAATAATTACCAGAGCCCATAAATAGAAGGATTTTAATTTCTTCCGCTCCTTTGGATAAATCTCATCCATCCTTTATCATTACCTGTTTTTATAAATAAACAAAAAAAATTTCTGGCCTTTCTAAATAGCTGTTCTTCGTTGCCACTTTAGAAGAAATACCAGCCGCCAATATAAAGGTGTAGAGATTCGTTAAAAATAACTTAATTTCCTGCAAAAATAAATTTTCAGCGGGAAGTTTTTGAACAGGAAGAAGAAAAGAAGAAGCAGGCTTTACTTCTTCAACAACTCCCTAATCATTTTTGGAACCTCTTTTTCGGGGGTGGGGAAATTATGTAGTTCCTTGTTCTTATAAATGTTGAAGGTGGATTTCGCTAACAACTTCTCCCCATCGGGGGATACAAAAGCAATCTCGAGCCGATCCAGGATCATTTTAAAATCCCACCTCCAGGTGTCATTGTATTGTACAATGAAATCAAAATCTTCGGGCATATCTCCCCTTTTTCCGATGGCTGCCAGAATGCCGTGCCTTTCCAGTTCCTGCTTAATAATGGTGTCAGTATTTCCAATAACCTCGCTCTTTTCAGCGGGATCATCGACAGGTGTAAGATATCCGAATGGGGTTATTTTTCCGAACTTGAATTTTATGTATTCAGAATTTTCTGTTGAAACTATATAGGCTTTCCTTAATTCCGGATTGGCCTCACTTTCATATCTGGCGGTTTGAACGGTTCCTGCACAACTCGCTAAAAATAAAGCCAATAACAGATAAACTATTTTTCTCATTGTATTATTTTGACTATTTATTATTCTCAACTAACTGAACGTTATTTTTTGCGACTGTAAAGAGCTTCAGGATCCTACTTTCCGCCTTATCATCCTCTCCAAAACTTCCAATCTTATCGTGGATTCAAACATGGTTATTTTTGGTTTTTTGAACATGTGAGGTTGAAGTTCAGGGGTATAAGCTTTTTGGCCTTTCACATAAATCACAGAGGTTATACAACCGGGCACCATGTACGCATTGGGGTACTGCTCATAATAAGCATTGACCAGCCCGATGATAAGTTTATCTCCGGGTTTAAAATCCAGCGAATGCATACAATCCGGGCCACCCCTGAGGAGCTGAATGGTATTTTCTTTTATTGAGCCTTTATACACTTCCTCAACCGTCATGGTAACAGATTCAGGAGCTACCTGATCTATTTCTCCCTTTACTATAAAATCAAAGCTTTTGGTCTTTCCGAGGAAACTATTATCGACAACATTGACACATTCGCAAGCGAAGGTTTTTGTGGAAGAGAGTAAAAGGATGAGAATCAGGATTTGTTTAGTTACCATAGGTTTTCGCAGTCAATGGAATTCATTAATCATTACCTACCGGAATTGAAACCCCAAATGCAACTGCACCTGCAGTCTGCTGTACGCTATCATGGTAATAATAAGTAAACTCGAGGTTAAAATTATGCATGGGCCCTAACTCCAGTCCCAGGGATATTGGAGTATGGTAAATAAAACCACTTTCTTCTAAATCCGTATCGGGTGTAAAGGTTTCAAAAGATCCAATGGAGGCACCTACTCCAATTTCGAAATAAGGTGCCACCCACGGAATTGGTATAGTGAGCCGGGTTTTTCCGCCGAAAAGAAATGCGTTTGCAGTT
Organism: Salinimicrobium marinum; assembly: GCF_014651535.1. Classification (GTDB taxonomy): domain Bacteria; phylum Bacteroidota; class Bacteroidia; order Flavobacteriales; family Flavobacteriaceae; genus Salinimicrobium; species Salinimicrobium marinum. Next base: position 546,050 of record NZ_BMXB01000001.1, on the reverse strand, counting down.
GATTTATAACCTGCCTCCTTATTTTCGGTATCATCCCCGCCGGGTTTGGTCAATATGAGTCCGGCATACGGTCTAATATCTATCCAATTGTTAAGGCTGAGCACAAATTCTCCCTGTGTGTAAAATCCTGAACCCATAATGTCGTACTCGCCATAAGGCGAACTCAAACCCGAACCTATAGAAACATCTATTGCTTTTTCCTTTATAAACTGTGCCTGCACCTGGAGTGAAGCAAAAATGAACAGGATTACTACCAGAGTCTTTTTCACCATGAGCATATCAATGAAAAGAATTATTGAAGAGGTTTGTTGAACAAATTCTCCAGCTCGATCTCTAAAAAGCTGTTATCCTGAGCATCATAAAATTTTCCGTTGAGGAAAACAGCATTGCGCGAAGCGGAGAATTCAGCTAAATTTTCACCTTCGGAATCGATCACAAAAGTCTTATTCTCCTTAGCAAGGAACCGCTTCCCATCGCGGTTGAAATAGTTGATGTAAATGGCTTTAGCTTCAGTATCCATTGTTTCAACAAGCTCAAAGTTTGAATCGAGTATCAGGATCTTTCCGGTGCCGGTATAGAGATAATGTTTGGCAGGATCTGAATTCTGCAGACTATGAAAGAGGTTGTCCTTCTGAACAAACACCTGCTCCCCCACAAAATACTTCAGTTCGCCAACTGCTTCGGCATTGAATTTTTTATCCTGAAGTAGTTGCCCGTCCTCCACTGAAAACCGGGAAACATGATCTTTAAATAACAGCAGAAGTTCCCCATCTTTTAGATTAACGGCCGCTATCATCTCCTTTTTTTCGGCCGTTACTTCTTTTAAATAATTTTGATCTCCCGTTTTAATATCAAAGGAGGCGATAAAAGGCGTGCCAAAATCCAGTTGACGATATCCCATAAAAGCATAGCCCTGGTTGACCATGACCAGATCATCACCCGACTTAAAGATCATGGATTTACTGGTCAGCTCATCGGGAAGGCTCTTTTTCCACAAGACGTCCCCCTGCCTGTTTAGCCTCACCAGGTCTTTCCTGGAAGCGAAATAGATACTGGCACTGTCCACAAGCATGTTGGAAACCACATCACTAACCAGGTTGTGACCGGTGGAAACCATATAGGTGCCGGTTAACAGCCCGGCCGCAATTCCCAATCCCGTGCCCACTGCCGAAGCGGTATAATCCTTCTTTCCGGTGACTGTATTGTAATCCCAGCCCGTACCATCAAAAATATTTACCGTATGAAGTCCGGAAGCACCTATCAATAAAGTAGAGTCATTCAAATAGGTTATTTCATTCCAGCCGTACTCCCGGCTGATCTCTCTCTGCCACAGAGGCTGCCCATTCCTGAGGTCGATACCCTCAAGTGTATTTTCTTTGGCTTTTAAAGGCTGAATTTTATATCCGATCCCGATTTTGTCCACAGCATCGGCAAAGATCAGGGAGTTTTTTACTTCCCACAGTTCCTTCCCTGTCGCATTGTCCAGGGAATAACTTTTCTTTCCTGTGGAATGAAGGGTAACTCCGCCGGTTTGTTCCAGGTTCTCCAACTGATATGCGATCTTTTTTGACCAGAGCACCTTCTTTTCTTCAGGATCATAGCGCACCACTTTTCCTTTGTTATCAAGCCATTTTCCGTTCTTGCTCAAACCTCTCAATTGAATGGTGATGTGATCATTAACGGTATCTACCTGAAAGTCATGGATCCTTTCGGGGAAGGTATATTCCTTCGCCATAACAGATTCCCCGGTGAGCAGATTCTTTCCTACTTCCCTAGAGTTCCATAGAATCTCCATATCCTTTTGAGCAAGCCCCTGAAGGGAAATCAGGAACATCAGGATCACACTTAAACCAATCTTTTTCATCGACTTTAAAATTAAATCGCCCGGCCTGTCATTCAGAAAAAGGTATAGAAAACCCACACCTAATAATTCTGGGACTCTTTCAGGCAATGTTTTCTTTTTAATCCCGGAGCTGCAAAAACAACAGGAGAGCTATAAGATCATCAGGAAAACGGGTTGTTACTTAGCAGCTCAACCGGCTTTTTGTAGGGTAGAAAGTCGTGTGCAGCGATGGATCTAATGTATATTATTTCTCCATATGTTGAGAAAAAAAATGAAGGCGGAAATGAAAAAAAACAAAGATTTTTTTCCTGTTGAAAAACCTGCTTTTCGCGGCCGATTTCTACCTTTATTGACCAGGTAATTGGAAGATACCTTTCCTTGCACAGGCTAATGAAAAACCAAAATCTTCCTTATATTTAGCCATCTTAAAACAACCCTTACTATTTATGATTAGAAAACACCTGCTGGCATTACTCTTAGTAATGTCCTCTTCTGTAGCTTTCGCGCAGGAAGAAGAAAAGAAAGACGATAAAAAATGGGATGTGAACGATCCCTATACCGATGACTGGAACATCAAAGAAGTCGAATTAAATACCGATGAAGGTACGTGGATGAACCTGGATGTAAGTCCCGATGGGTCGCAGGTCGTATTCGACCTTTTAGGGGATATTTACATCATGTCTATTTCCGGAGGGAATGCCACGGCGCTTACTAACGGAATGGCATATGATGTGCAGCCAAGGTTTAGCCCCGACGGCCGCAGAATCTCCTACACCAGCGATGCCGGTGGCGGCGACAACATCTGGATCATGGATGCAGACGGGAACAATGCGAAGCAGCTTTCCAAAGAAAATTTCAGGCTGTTGAACAACGGGGTATGGACCGCCGACGGGAACTCCATCATTGCCCGTAAACACTTTACTTCCGGTCGCTCTCTGGGTGCCGGTGAGATGTGGCAGTACCACCTTGGTGCAGGAGAAGCGGGAATCCAGTTGACCGAGCGTAAGAACGATCAGCAGGACGTAAACGAGCCCAGCACTTCTCCCGATGGGCGTTACCTTTACTACAGTGAAGATGTGTATCCCGGGGGAGCTTTTCAGTACAACAAAGATCCCAACAACCAGATCTACGTGATCCAACGTTATGACCTACAAACCGGCGAGATTGACCGTGTGACCGGCGGTCCCGGTGGCGCTGCACGCCCACAGGTTTCGCCTGACGGGACAAAACTGGCTTTTGTAAAACGCATTCGTACAAAATCGGTTTTATATATCCACGACCTGGAAACCGGCGAGGAATGGCCGGTGTACGATCAGCTAAGCAAAGATCAGCAGGAAGCCTGGGCGATCTTTGGGGTGTATCCAGGTTTTAGCTGGATGCCGAACAATGAAGAACTAGTTTTCTGGGCCGAAGGGAAAATCAGACGGGTGAATATTGAAAGCACCGAAGCTTCAGAAATTCCTTTTCAGGTGAATACCACGATCAAAATTGCAGAAACACATTCGGTTGACCATCCGGTTTTTTCCGAAGAATTTAATCCGAAGGTGCTTCGTCATGCAGTTACTTCGCCCGATGGAAACACGCTGGTATTTAACGCGGTTGGTTACCTGTGGAAAAAGAGCCTTCCAAATGGTACTCCTGAACGTATCACGGATGCTACGGAATTCGAATTTGAACCGAGCTTTTCCCCCGATGGAAGAAGCATTGTGTATGTGACCTGGAGCGATGAAAATATGGGTGCTGTAAGAACAGTGCGACTTAACGGAAGGAATTCCAAAAAATTAACAACTGAAAAAGGTATTTTCAGGAACCCTGAATTTTCCGGCGACGGAAAAATGATCGTTTTCAACAAAGAAGACGGAAACTCAGACCTGGGCCGGACGTTCAGCAAGAATTCGGGAATTTACCTGATGGACGGTTCCGGAGAAAATATCCGAAAGATCCACAATGAAGGGGAATTTGCCATGTTCAACACGAACAATGACCGCATTCTTTATCAGACGGGTGGTTACCTCATGGGGAGCCTTACCAAACGGCTGAAAAGTGTGGATTTGAACGGACACGACGAGCGTACGCACATTGAATCCAAGTACGGTGGCCGATTGGTGCCGAGTCCGGACAATAAATGGGTTGCTTTTTCTAATCTTCACAAAGCATACGTGGCGCCGCTGGTAATGACCGGACAGCCTGTGCAACTGGACCCGAACAGCAAAACAGTTCCGGTGAGTCAGCTTGCTAAAGATGCGGGAATCAACCTGCACTGGAGCAACAACAGCCAGAATGTGCACTGGACGCTGGGTGATGAATATTTCACCAACAAAATTTCTGAAAGATTTACCTTTTTAGAGAATTCGGCAGATTCGATTCCGCCAATCACAGAAGAAGGGACGAGAATCGGACTTCAGGTGAAAACCGATGTTCCTTCGGGACAGATCGCTTTTACCAACGCACGTATCATCACGATGAACGGCGACGAAGTGATCGAAAACGGAAGCATTGTTATTGAAGGCAACAAAATTGTACAGATTGGGAAATCTTCCGAAGTAAACATTCCGAACAACGCGAAGGTGTATGATATTTCCGGAAAGACGATCATGCCCGGAATGGTAGATGCACACGCACATATTGGCGCTTTCCGCTACGGATTGACCCCGAAACAGCACTGGCCGTTCTACGCTAACCTTGCTTTTGGGGTGACCACTGCGCACGATCCATCGGCTCTTAGTGAAACAGTATTCGGAATGGCAGAACTCATCAAAAGCGGCGAAATGGTAGGGCCTCGCCTCTACTCCACCGGTATCATTTTATACGGTGCCGAAGGGGCTTTCAAAGCTGAGATCAACAGCCTTGAAGATGCGAGATCTGCTTTAAGAAGAACCAAAGCCTTTGGAGCTACATCAGTGAAAAGTTACAATCAGCCACGACGGGAGCAGCGCCAGCAGGTGATGCAGGCAGCGAAAGAGCTTGATATCAATGTGGTTCCGGAAGGCGGAAGTACCTTTTTCCACAATATGAACATGATCGTGGACGGTCACACCGGGATTGAACACAATATTCCTGTGGCACCTGTTTATAATGACGTAAAAACCCTGTGGGGCAACAGCAATACCGGCTATACCCCTACCCTGATCGTGAATTACGGCGGAATCAACGGAGAATACTATTTCTACGACAAAACGAATGTATGGGAAAATGAACGCCTGCTGAATTTCACTCCGCGTAGCATTATCGATTCCCGTTCCAGGCATCGCACGAAACTTCCGGAAGAAGAATACGAGCAGGGGCCGATTCTGGTTTCTGAAACTGCCAAAGAACTTTCAGATCTTGGGGTAAAAGTGAACATGGGTGCCCACGGACAATTACAGGGACTCGGTGCACACTGGGAACTATGGCTGATCCAGATGGGTGGAATGAGCAATATGGAAGCGTTAAAAACCGCAACCATCAACTCCGCCGAATACATCGGAATGGGCAGCGAGATCGGTTCTCTCGAAGAAGGAAAATTAGCTGATTTGTTGGTTCTAGAGGAGAATCCGTTAGAAGACATCCGCAATACCAACACGATTATTTATACCATGGTAAACGGAAGACTTTATGATGCTGAAACGATGAATGAGATAGGCAACAATCCGAAAGAAAGAGGGGATTTTTACTGGGAGAACAATCGGTACAATGCTTCTTTTGATTGGCATGAAAAGGGTGCGACGCATTACGGGTGTATGGCGCATTAGATTTGAGACCGCTGCGCTGTTGGATTTTAGATTTTGAATTCGCTGCGCTCATTTGTAAGACTGTATATTGTATAGTGTAAAAATGGTATATAGTGAGTTGCGAGAATTCGCTTCTCTCATTTGATAATTTAATTTTGAAAGACCGGGACTGGAAAGTTTCGGCTTTTTCATTTCCCAAACCTGCGGAAAGGAAATCCTATTTTCCAGTAAATTACAATTTTTTAACTTCAGGTAAAATCATTGACATGAAAAATGCTCTTGTTATCATAATTCTTTCAACGCTTCTGTTTTCCTGCAAGAACGAGAATAATCAGCAGACAAAAACACCTGAAGAAAATATAGAAATTGAGGAGGGTACAACAGAAGTCAGTAATAAACCGGCGGCGATTAAAGATACTATTGAAGTGTATCAGCTGCGGCCGGGAGAGATTATTTCTTCGCCATTAAAAATTGAAGGTCGGGCGCGGGGAACTTGGTACTTTGAAGCTTCCTTTGCAATCAGGTTGCTGGATGAAAACGGAAATGAGCTAGCTGTTGTTCCGGCTGAGGCTCAGGATTCCTGGATGACGGAGGACTGGGTTCCGTTTGAGGCTACGCTGGAGTTTGAGAATCCGGATTTTAAGGAGGGAGTTCTGGTGTTTGAGAAAGCCAATCCGTCAGGGTTGGACGAGCACGACAGGGATTTGCGGGTAAAGGTGGCATTCGTACCGTCACCCTGAGTGTAGACTGTTTCAGGGTCCATTTGAATTGGAGTGCAAAACAGCAGGCGAGCGCCTTACATAAAGATGCTGAAATGAATTCAGCATAACGTTATAGAAAAATCCATCATAAATTAATAGCGTCATACCTCAGATTTCCTATTTTTATACCACCCAACCCTTGCTCATGCTACAAACGCTTGTCCATTACTTTTTACACTTTATCTTCATTGGAGCCATTGCTTACTGGTATGATAAAAAGCATTGGAAACGCAACTGGCTGATCCTGCTCGGAACCATGGCGGTAGATATTGATCACCTTCTCGCCAATCCAGTTTTCGCAGAAAACCGGTGCAGCATAGGATTTCATCTGTTACATTCTGAATATGTGATCCCGCTGTATTTTCTGGGAGCGATTTTCCTGAAAAACTATACCCTGCGCCTGGTCGCCATCGGACTCGCTTTTCACATGATCACCGATGCCATAGACTGTTTCTGGATGTATACGAAGTGCAATTGCGAAATTTTTGAGGTTTTTCAGGGATTACGGTAAATCCTTTACGTGTTTTCTTTTGAAGCAAAAGAATTTCCAGCTGTGAACGCATACTTCTGAAATTCCATAAATTACCTGAAACTGTTTTATTTCAGATGTTAATTCCATTATATTTACAGCCGTGAAGTTTTTCACACACTCCAGATTTAACAGCCAAAAGATCAACACATATGCACGTCGCTATTGCAGGAAATATTGGTGCGGGTAAGACCACACTCACGAAATTACTAGCTAAACATTTTGATTGGGAAGCCCAGTATGAAGATGTACTTGAAAATCCATATCTGGAAGATTTCTACAACAAAATGGAACGCTGGTCTTTTAATCTTCAGATCTATTTCCTGAACAGTCGTTTCCGGCAGATCATGGATATTAGGGAAAGTGGAAAATCTGTTATTCAGGATCGTACCATTTATGAAGATGCGCATATTTTCGCTCCCAACCTGCACGCCATGGGCCTGATGACCAATCGGGATTTTGAAAACTACAGCTCTCTTTTTGAACTCATGGAAAGAGTGGTGGCTGGCCCCGATCTCTTGATTTACCTACGCAGCAGTATTCCTAACCTAGTGGCCCAGATCCACAAACGCGGAAGAGAATATGAAAACTCTATTTCCATCGATTATTTAAGTCGGTTGAACGAAAGATACGAAGCCTGGGTGCATAATTACGACAAAGGAAATTTGGTCATTATTGATGTTGACAACATCAACTTCGTGGACAATCCTGAAGACCTCGGAAATATCATTACCAGAATCGACGGGGAATTAAACGGGCTTTTTCAGTAGATTTTAGATGTGAGATATGAGATTTTAGATAATCTTATCGGATAATTCTCGACCTATAAACTAAAACCCATCTCGTCCTACGCCTCCACTCCGGAGAAGAGGAAGCTACAAACACAAAACAACTCTTTTTCTCGTACCGACGATGTCCCACTGAGCGCTTCGACTAATCGCCCAAATGGGCGGCTCAGCGTGACAATCGTGAGTAAAAGGTTAGAAGTACCAAATACAAGGGACGAAAAGAAAGGATTGAAACTTAATTATTTTACCCACTAATTGACGAAAAGGAATTCACATTCCATCTCACTTCTCAGATCGCTCATCTAAAAATCCAATTGCCTTTTTTTTCTTATCTTAATTACAATTATAAAAGAGAGAACTCATGAAAACATCCATCTTCATTTTGAGTTTTATTCTGCTCTTTTTCTATCCCTCCACAGATCAGGATAAATACCAACAAAAACGGCAACAAATGGTGAGTCAGTATCTGGCTTCACGAGGAATTTCAGATAAAGCTACTTTGGAGGCCATGCGGAATGTAGAACGTCACAAAATGGTTCCGGAGGCCATGAGAGAACATGCTTATGAAGATCGTCCCCTGCCAATCGGGAACGGCCAAACCATTTCCCAGCCTTTTATGGTTGCCTATATGACCCAGGCCATAGAACCAAATCCGGATATGAAAGTGCTGGAAATAGGAACAGGTTCAGGTTATCAGGCGGCGGTGCTGGCAGAGATTGTTGATAAAGTCTATACCATCGAAACGGTGGAAGATCTCGCTGAAAATGCCAGAAACAAATTGAATGAAATGGGATACGAGAATATTCATTTCAGAATTGGTGACGGTTACCACGGCTGGGAAGAGCATGCTCCATTTGATGCTATTATAGTAACCGCAGCTCCCGAAAATATCCCTCCGAAACTGATAGAACAATTAAAAACAGGTGGTAAAATGATCATTCCCGTGGGACCGATTTCCTCGACGCAGCAACTTCAGCTGGTTGAAAAAAGAAAGGATGGGAAAATAAATACGAAGAATTTGTTTCCAGTTCGTTTTGTGCCTTTTACCCGAAGGAATTAATGAAATCAGAAAAACTGCCTGAAGAATTTTAGTGATTGAGCTGTGAAAACCCACCCCGTCCTTCGGAAACCCCTCCAGAGGTGGGGAAATTACAAATTCCACTTTTTCTCGATTCCACAATGTCCCATTAAATCCGGATGCGGTAGCAGACGGAATAGTCGGAGTGCTGGAGGAGTCAGGATTATCTCGTTTTCATAAGTGCTTCGACTAATCTGCCCTAAAAAAAAGGCAGGCTCAGCGTGACAATCGTGAGTAAAAGGTTAGAAGTACGAAAAAACAATAAATTTTACGGACCTAAAAACCCATCTCGTGCTGACAATGTCCCACTGAGCCGGATGCGGTAGCAGACGAAATAGTCGAAGTGCTGGGGGAGTCGGGATTATTTCGTTTTCATAAGCGCTTCGACTAATCTGCCCTAAAAAAGGGCAGGCTCAGCGTGACAATCATGAGTAAAAAGTTAGAAGGACGAAATTAAAAAATTGGATATTTTCTCTATTTATGGACGAGACAAAACAATAAATTTCACAGACCTAAAAACCCATCTCGTGCCGACAATGTCACACTGAGCCCGGATGCGGTAGCAGACGGAATAGTCGAAGTGCTGGAGGAGTGAGGATTTTTTCGTTTTCATAAGCGCTTGGACTAATCGCCAAAATGGGCGGCTCAGCGTGACAGCCGTAATCAAAAGGTTAGAAGTACGAAATACAACGGAAAATGAAAATCGATTTTTTCCCTCTGTACTGACGAGACAAAACAAATTTTTCTCGTTTCCACAATGTCACACTGAGCCCGGATGCGGTAGCAGACGGAATAGTCGAAGTGCTGGAGGAGTGAGGATTTTCTCGTTTTCATAAGCGCTTCGACTAATCTGCCCAAGAGGACGGCTCAGCGTCACAGCCATGAAATTTCAGGAAATAAATCCATGCTCCCTGGCGTGTTCTTCAGCTTCTTTGGAGGTTTCTACAGATATCACCGGAACTGTTTTAAAATCATCCACGATACTTTCTACCCGCTGCATCCTTTTTTTGTGTTTCACACTTCTCAGGTATATGGCCAAGATCCTGTCAGGATATTGCACGGCAATATCGGTGTAGATACGTGGATCGTGTTCCCCACTGTCTCCTATCAGGATAAAATTGAGATGAGGATAGGTCTTCAGGATGTTGACAATCTCTTTTTGTTTGTGGGGTTTTTCAGGCTTTAAAGTTTTATCGAAGGGAGTCCGGAAATCCCGTAACAAAATAGGACCTTTCGGAAATTCATTCAGCTCCAGGAACAAAAGCAGATACTGGTACAGATTCCACGGACTGTTACTAAGGTAGAACATTGGGTTTTGTTCCTTTCCTCCCTTTCCTTTATGCAACCTGGTATAGAATTCCGGAGAGCCTTCCAGAGAAATACGCTTATGAGCATCTTTAAACAATGAGTTATGCAGCACCCTCCATTTTAGAAAAGAGGTAACCCCGGTTTCCAGAATCGTGTCGTCTATGTCACTAATCACTCCCAACTTTGCTGTAACCGGCGGAATAAGAAGCTCTGCTTCAAATTTATTATTGGAGGAAATAATGCTGTTAGGCACTTCCCCTATAAATGAGGCCGAAAGTGGCACCCAGCCTTCTTCATTGGCATATTTCTCTAAATTAATGGAAGTAGTTTTATCAAACAAGAAATACCCCTCCTTATTAGTAGTAGTGGTGAGCACAGCTCCGTTTGGCAGCTGCAGGGCGACCTCTGCCCCTACAATTTCATCTGTATCAAATTGCTTGTAAGTGTTAACGAGCGTTCTGCGAAACCCCTGATCCTCCTCCATTTTGAGATTGTCATCATCCAGCGCTCTTCCAAGCTGGTACAGGTGGTCTCTGGTCCCGTAGCTGCGATATGCTGCAATTCTTACATTTTGTTTAGCTGTAATACTTATAATTAATTTCCTGAAAATATTTGCCATAGTGATTGGTTAGCCGCCGCTTTTTGGCTTGATCTCTAAGGTACAAGGAATAAAAAAAATCCCGGCAGCAAGACCGGGATTTTAAAACTATTTTAGCACTTCCAAAATGCTGATTTCTATTGTTTATTCCATTTTTACCTGTTTAACTTCGGAAGAAATTTCAGCAAGGGCTACTTTTTCTTCGGAAATAGTTAGAGGTTCTACTGAAGCTTCAGAAGTGATTATTCTTTCTTTTTCTACTTCATCTACTTCTGAAGTAATTACGCCTACAGGTTCTGTTTCAATTTCAGTATTAATGGTTACCTCATCAATATCGGGAGTTTCGGCAATAGTCATATCCTGGCCTAGAATAGGTGCAATTACGAGTCCGATCAAACAGGTGAGCTTGATTAGGATGTTCATAGACGGGCCTGAAGTATCTTTAAACGGATCTCCTACCGTGTCCCCGGTCACTGCTGCTTTATGAGCATCAGATCCCTTGTAGGTCATTTCACCATTGATCATTACTCCGGCTTCAAAGGATTTCTTAGCGTTGTCCCATGCTCCACCCGCATTGTTCTGGAAAATAGCCCACAGTACACCACTCACGGTTACTCCGGCCATATATCCACCAAGCATTTCTGCAATCAGCCTGTTTTCATAACCAAAGACCATTGGCACAAGTACAATTACAATTGGGAAACCAATCGTTAGCAATCCCGGAAGTAACATTTCCCGAAGCGCGGCTTTGGTAGAGATCTCCACACATTTATCGTATTCCGGCTTTCCTGTGCCTTCCATGATCCCGGGAATCTCCCGAAACTGTCGTCTTACCTCGTATACCATTTCCATAGCGGCTTTTCCAACGGAATTCATTGCCAGTGCAGAGAATACCACCGGCACCATTCCCCCAATGAATAACATTGCCAATACCGGGGCTTTAAAAATATTGATCCCATCAATGCCTGTGAAAGTTACGTAAGCAGCAAAAAGCGCTAAAGAAGTTAAAGCTGCGGAAGCAATGGCGAAACCTTTTCCGGTAGCCGCAGTAGTATTTCCAACAGAATCCAGGATATCTGTACGCTCCCTTACTTCGGGAGGCAGTTCACTCATTTCGGCGATACCACCGGCATTATCGGCTATAGGTCCAAAAGCATCAATGGCAAGTTGCATGGCTGTGGTGGCCATCATTGCCGATGCTGCCAGTGCAACCCCGTAAAATCCTGCGAACGCATAAGAAGCCCAGATGGCAACTGCGAACAATAAAACAGAAGAAAATGTGGAGATCATCCCGGTTGCTAGTCCCGCGATAATGTTTGTTCCGGCTCCCGTACTTGATTTCTGTACGATGGAAAGCACCGGCCCTCTTCCTAGTCCCGTATAATGTTCGGTAACAGCAGAGATCACTCCTCCGACCACTAAACCTACTAAAGTAGCATAGAATACCCTCCAGGAAGATATTTGCTGTATGCCTTCCCCGAAGAATTCCATTTGCATGGTTTCAGGAAGCATCCATCTTACCAGTAATAAAGATGAAATTGCCACTAAAATAATAGAGGCCCAGTTTCCTTTATTTAATGCCGCCTGTACTTCAGCTTCTTTGGCATCGTTGTTTTTGATACTAACCAGCAGGGTTCCGATAATGGAAATAATGATTCCAACTCCGGCGATAGCCATTGGAAGCAACACCGGACCAATTCCGCCGAAACCTTCAGAAACAATATTTCCGCCCATATCATTGATCACGTAATTACCCAGCACCATGGCTGCTAAAACAGTGGCTACATAACTCCCGAAGAGATCTGCTCCCATCCCGGCAACATCACCCACGTTATCTCCTACATTATCTGCAATTGTAGCAGGGTTCCGCGGATCGTCTTCCGGGATCCCCGCTTCTACTTTCCCTACCAGGTCGGCTCCAACATCGGCAGCTTTGGTATAAATACCTCCTCCCACACGGGCAAAAAGCGCAATAGATTCGGCTCCCAAAGAGAAGCCTGCAAGAGTTTCAAGAACAATTGTCATCTGATGAACATTGGTCCACTCGCCGCCCATAAAATAGTGGAAGAAGATGATAAAGAATCCGGTTAAACCAAGTACAGCCAGTCCGGCAACACCAAGACCCATTACTGTGCCACCGCCAAAAGAAACCTTTAAAGCTTTAGGCAGACTGGTTCTCGCAGCCTGGGTGGTACGAACGTTGGTTTGGGTAGCGATCTTCATTCCGATATTCCCCGCAAAAGCTGAAAAAACCGCACCGAAGATAAAGGCTACAACTATTAAAATATGAGTGGTAGGAACAATAAAGGAAATAGCTGCCAGGGCAATACTCGCTCCTATTACAAAAAAAGTGAGTAATTTATATTCGGCATTCAAGAACGCCAAAGCGCCTTCATAAATATGAGAGGCAATATCTCCCATTTTTCCACTTCCGGCATCCTGCTTTAAAACCCATGAGCGTTTTACCCACATAAAGATGAGCCCCAATACAGCGAGGACTGCAGGCATCCATATCATCAATGATTCCATAATTTTTTGTTAAATTGTTAGTTCGCTAAAGTTAGGAAAAGAGTCGATAATACAAAATATTTAATTGATGCATTCCGAACAACTTCATATATTAACTATTTAACAATAATAAACCTAAATCATGAGAATTTCATCAACAAAAGGTGACATTGATCATATTTGGTTCTTAGGATATTTTTTATTAAAAATCAGATTTGAATTGAAATTAACCAGATAGAACTACATCCATCCTTTTTTTTATTTAGCATTTGGAGCAGCATAAAACAAAAAAAGTGCACGGAACCATCTTTCCGTGCACTTATATTGTTCAAAACTGTAGTAAAATGAATTCTGACTTCCCGAAATGAATTAACCCTCAGGCCGTCCTGTTCCTAAAGCTGCATTCCATTACAGCGAAAAATGAATTACTTAAATTCCCTTGATGGCATCTGCCCCGGCCTGTGCCACTGCATGATCATTATCTACTGTGCTTCCGCTTACTCCTACAGCACCAAGTATTTCTCCTGCTCCGTTGGTTATTGGAATACCTCCGGGAAAAGTAATCAATCCGTTGTTGGAATGCTCGATATTAAACAACGGACCTCCGGGCTGCGAAAGGTTTCCTATTTCACCCGAATTCATATCGAAATATCGAGCTGTTTTTGCTTTTTTGATGGCAATGTCAATAGAACCTAACCAGGCGCCGTCCATTCGTTGAAATGAAATTAAATTTGCTCCTGCATCTACTACCGCTATATTCATTTTTGTATTGAGATCTTTTGCTTTTTCCTTTGCCGCAGAAATGATTTTTTCGGCCTGTAATAATGTAATGTTCATAGTTTTTCTTTTTTATAGTTATACGTGTTCTTCACAAAGTAAGAAGACCTTACAAGATACTGATTTAGTTTATGATAACCGATTATTTCCAGATTTTACAGAGTGGTTTATGAAAGGTTTAAGACCTTTTGAAATCCATTTATTTTTTGACACTCATATTAACTGCAGAAGGTTATAAAAAGGTGTTTTAGTAAAAAAGCAAAAAAAAAGCAGCAATTAAGAAATTGCTGCTTTCACACCTTATTTACAAAGGAATTTACTGAATTCCGAAATTCCCTTTTTTTCCGTTATCATTTTTGTAACGCTCAATACACTGCTCTATAATGGTATTGGCTTCCTGTACATCACCCCAACCTTCAACATCTACTTTCTTTTGTTCAAGATCTTTATATACCTGGAAGAAATGCTCAATCTCTTTGATAAGATGACCGTTCACATCTTTTAGATCATTATGCTTGTTCCAGATTGGATCTGAAATTGGCACACATATCACCTTTTCATCAGGCCCTTTCTCATCGGCCATGTGGAATACTCCAATTGGCTTTACCTCCATTACACAACCAGGAAAAGTAGGCTCTGTTACCAGTACAAGCACATCCAGAGGATCGCCGTCTAAAGCAAGTGTTTCGGGAATAAATCCATAATCTGCAGGATACATCATAGAAGAAAAGATCATCCTGTCATATCTTACTTTTTTTAACTCAAAATCGTATTCATATTTATTTCTGCTTCCTTTCGGAATCTCAATTAATACATCAAAAGTCTTAGTCATTTTTATCTATTTAGAAAATTTTATTCAGAATTAAGGGCGGCAAATATACACATTCTTAAAAATTAAATTGGTGCTATGGGCGGTGAAAATCAAAGAGTCAGGGGTAGTTTAAGACAGTTTTAGCATATGCCAATAAAAAACCCCTCCTATCCGGAAGGGTTTTCTAGGAAAAATAATATGATTTAAAGCCTGTACCTTATTTCTTTAGTACCGCTTATTTATACATTACCTTTTTAACAGCTTTCACCACATCTTCATGATTTGGCAACCATTCCTTCAATAGTACTGGAGAATATGGTGCAGGAGTATCGGCCGTATTAATTTTTATTATTGGAGCATCAAGGAAATCAAATGCTTTTTCCTGAACCTGGTAAGTGATCTCTGTAGCCACGTTTCCAAAAGGCCATGCTTCTTCAAGAATCACCAAACGGTTTGTTTTCTTTACAGATTCCAGAATGGTCTCATGATCCATTGGTCGTATGGTTCGTAAATCAATGATCTCACAGGAGATTCCATCTTTTTCAAGTTCATCTGCAGCCTTGTATGCTTCTTTAATGATCTTTCCGAAGGAAACAATAGTAACATCTGTACCTTCTCTTTTAATATCAGCTTTCCCGATAGGCAGCACGTATTCTTCTTCTGGCACTTCTCCTTTATCACCATACATTTGCTCACTTTCCATGAAAATCACAGGATCGTCATCACGAATGGCAGCTTTTAAAAGTCCTTTTGCATCGTATGGGTTTGAAGGAACAATTACTTTGAGTCCCGGAGTATTTGCATACCAGCTTTCAAATGCCTGAGAGTGTGTTGCACCCAACTGACCAGCAGATGCAGTTGGCCCACGAAAAACAATAGGAATATTGAACTGGCCGCCACTCATTTGGCGCATTTTGGCTGCGTTATTTATTATCTGATCAATTCCCACAAGTGAGAAATTGAACGTCATGAATTCAATTATAGGACGATTACCATTCATGGCACTACCAACTCCAATCCCCGAGAAACCCAGTTCAGAAATAGGTGTGTCAATTACACGGTCCGGACCAAATTCGTCCAGCATTCCTTTAGAAGCTTTATAAGCACCATTATATTCAGCAACCTCTTCTCCCATTAAATAAATGGTTTCATCCCTGCGCATTTCTTCGCTCATCGCCTGGGCTATTGCTTCCCTAAATTGGATAGTCTTCATTATGAGTATATGATTTTGTGAAATTAATGACAAAAATAGTAATTCAATTAAGGATAAACGACTACTTCTGAATAAAAAATTTCTTATGCATGCATAGCAAATTTCATCTGAAATTATGTATCTTCGTAATCAATTATTTTAAGTTTTACCAAAAAAATTCAATTATATGAAAATATTAGTGTGCATTAGCCACGTTCCCGACACTACTTCGAAAATTAATTTTTCTGAAGGAGACACAAAATTCGATACAAACGGAGTACAGTTCGTCATAAATCCGAATGATGAATTTGGTCTTACAAGGGCAATGTGGTTTAAGGAAAAACAAGGCGCCACAGTAGATGTGGTTAACGTGGGAGGACCCGAAACCGAACCTACTTTAAGAAAAGCACTTGCTATTGGGGCCGACACTGCAATAAGGGTTGACACTCCCGCAACAGATGGGATCTATGTAGCGAAACAATTGGCCAAAGTGGTACAGGATGGAAATTATGATCTTGTAATTGCAGGCCGTGAATCTATTGACTATAATGGAGGAATGGTTCCCGGAATGATTGCAGCTCTTATAGGCGCTAATTTCGTAAACACCTGTATTAATTTGGAAGTAGAAGGAAATGAAGCTACTGTCATTCGCGAAATCGATGGAGGAAAGGAAACTTTAAAAGCCAGCCTTCCTTTAGTGATTGGAGGACAAAAAGGTATTGTTCAGGAAAGCGACCTTCGTATCCCAAACATGAGAGGGATCATGCAGGCACGTAAAAAGCCTCTTAACGTGATACAGCCTGTAGAAACAAATCCAGAAACTGAAGCTGTGAAATTTGAAAAACCGGCTCCTAAAGGAAACATCAAAATGATTGATTCCGATAATCTTGACGAGTTGATCAACCTGCTTCACAACGAAGCCAAGGTTATTTAATAACTAAATTAAAAAATGACGAAATTCCAGGGTGATTTCTTTGGAATTGGGAAATTGAAGCATTGAAATTCAAGCGAGAGATTTCCAAAGTTATTAGAAAAATAAAAAATATAAATGGATTCCCGTCTTCACGGGAATGACTAAAAAAAATATAGAGATGTCAGTTTTAGTATATACAGAATCAGAAGAAGGAAAATTCAAGAAGACAGCTTTTGAAGTTGCTTCTTACGCCAAAGGTGTTGCAGACATGATGGGCACTACCGTAACCGCTGTGTCTTTTAATGCAAAAGACACTTCAGAACTTGCGCAGTATGGCGTAAATAAAGTTTTAAAAATCGATAACGACAAGCTGTCGAAATTCAATGCTGAAGCTTATGCCGATGCTTTGAAACAGGCAACGGAAAAGGAAGGCGCAAAAGTGGTTGTGCTTGGGCAAACTGCCAATGACAAATATCTGGCCCCGCTTCTTGCAGTTCATTTGGGTGCAGGTTATGCTTCCAACGTAGTAGAATTGCCTGCCAATACAGATCCGCTTCAGGTAAAAAGAACAGCTTTTACAAATAAAGCATTTAGTATCACCCAGATTTCTACAGATGTGAAAATCGTGGGACTTTCTAAAAATGCTTTCGGATTAAAAGAAAATCCTGTGGAGCTTTCAGAAGAAGAATTCAGTCCTTCTTTAGCTTCCGAAGATTTTAAAGTGAATGTAGTTTCTGTTGATAAAGCAGCCGACAAAGTAACTATTGCAGATGCAGAGATTGTTGTTTCTGGTGGTCGTGGTCTTAAAGGGCCGGAAAACTGGGGAATGATCGAGGATCTTGCTGAAACTTTAGGTGCGGCGACAGCATGTTCCAAACCTGTGAGTGACATGGGGTGGAGGCCTCACAGTGAACACGTAGGCCAGACAGGTAAGCCTGTGGCAGCAAACTTATACATTGCCGTGGGAATTTCAGGAGCGATCCAACACCTGGCAGGAATCAACGCTTCCAAAACAAAAGTAGTAATCAATAATGATCCTGAAGCCCCTTTCTTTAAGGCGGCGGAATACGGAGTTGTGGGCGATGCCTTTGAAATCGTACCGAAGCTAACCGAAAAATTAAAAGAATTTAAAGCTAATAACGCATAATTTTTTTAAATTGCGACCCGATTTAAAGGGCTGTCTAAATTAGGTTTATCGCCCTATTTGGACAGCTTTTTATTATTATTGCAGTATGAGTTTAGTGCGCCTTAACATTAAAGGAATATCTTATAGCCAAACCCAGAATGGAGCCTATGCTCTTATTTTGAGTGAGGTAGACGGTGAGCGAAAATTACCCATTGTAATAGGTGCTTTTGAAGCACAATCTATTGCTATTGCTCTGGAAAAAGAGATTCGGCCGCCGCGCCCCCTTACCCACGACCTTTTTAAAAACTTTTCTGACCGCTTTGAGATCGTGGTCAAACAAGTGATCATTCATAAACTTGTGGACGGGGTATTTTATTCAAGTCTTATTTGCGAAAGGGACAAGATAGAAGAGATCATCGATGCCCGAACCAGTGATGCCATTGCCCTGGCACTGCGGTTCAACGCACCTATTTTCACCTATAAAAACATTCTTGACAAGGCAGGTATTTACCTGAAGGGCGACATGAAAAATGAAGAAGAGGAACAGGAAAAAGAAAGCATCATTGCAGATGAACTTTTTTCTGATGAAATTGAGATCAAATCATCCGACACCGATTATAAAAAATTATCCCTAAGCGAACTTAACAGTATGCTTGACAAAGCCGTGAAAAGCGAAGATTACGAAAAAGCGGCGCGCATAAGAGATGAAATCTCAAAACGAAAATAATTCCCTCTTTCATGAATAAAATTTGGTGTTGCCTATTTCTGATCTTCTTCGGAATTTCCTCCACTTTTGCCCAAACAATTTCTAAAAACTGGACACCAGAATCTGTAAAAGACAGCACAGACCTGGCCCTATTTGATATTAATACAGAAAATGATTTCCTTATCCTGGATAACGGAAGTTTTGAATATTCTCTTGAAGGCGAGAATATGGACAGTGCCTCGGGGAGTTATGTCTATCAAAATGACGTATTGGTTTTCTTTTACGACACTCCGCAGGACAGCGTACAGAATTTCAGGGTAACCGAATTAACAGATTCTACTCTTATTCTTTCCGGAAACAACCGTTTCTATAATTTTACGGAGAGACCCCAGACCATTCAGGAAATAATCCCGGCAGATACCGAAAAAACTCTTATCCCAAACCAGGGCATCTCCTTCCAGAGCATTTGGCGTGGAGCCCTTGGAATGGTTTCTCTTATTCTTATTGCATTCATTTTCAGCAGTAACCGGAGAGCGATTAACTGGAAAACCATTGGCGTGGGAATTACCGCTCAGCTTCTTCTGGCTGTTGGGGTTCTTAAAGTAGATTTTATTCAGAATATTTTTGAATTCATAGGAAAGATCTTTGTACTTATTCTTGATTTCACCGCCGAGGGAAGTGAATTCCTCCTGGGCGGAATGATGGACGTTGACAGCTTCGGATTCATATTTCTTTTTCAGGTGTTGCCCACTATTATATTCTTTTCGGCCTTGACCTCTGTACTGTTTTATCTTGGCGTGATCCAGATCATCGTTAAGGGAATGGCGTGGGTGCTCACTAAATTACTGGGAATATCCGGCCCCGAAAGTTTAAGTGTGGCGGGAAACATTTTCCTTGGCCAGACAGAAGCGCCTTTAATGATCAAGGCTTACCTGGAAAGAATGACAAGATCTGAAATCCTTTTGGTGATGGTTGGTGGTATGGCTACCGTTGCAGGAGGAGTCCTGGCCGCGTACATCGGATTTTTAGGAGGTGACGATCCCGAGCTGAGATTACAATTTGCAGAACACCTGTTAGCAGCTTCGGTTATGGCTGCTCCCGGAGCCATTGTCGTATCGAAAATACTGTATCCCCAGCAGGAAAAAGTAGATCCCAACATTGAGGTTTCTTCAGAAAATATCGGATCCAACTTCCTTGACGCCATTGCCAACGGAACCACAGAAGGCTTGAAACTCGCCGCTAACGTTGCCGCAATGCTGTTGGTGTTTATTGCTTTTATTGCCATGATCAACCACGTTCTTGGCTGGGTTGGTGATATTACTACCTTAAATGCAGTACTTGCGGCCAATACGCCTTATGCCGGACTTTCCCTGGAATCTATACTCGGAATTGTTTTTGCTCCGTTAATGTGGCTAATAGGAGTTGCTACGGAAGATATGATGCTCATGGGACAACTTCTTGGGATTAAACTTGCCGCCAGTGAATTTGTAGGCTATGTACAACTCGCAGATCTGAAGAATCCGGCAAATATTCTCAGTTTCAATTACCAGAAATCGGTTATTATGGCAACTTATATGCTCTGCGGATTCGCAAATTTCGCATCCATTGGGATACAAATTGGTGGAATTGGTTCCCTTGCACCGGGCCAGCGAAAAACTTTATCGGAATTCGGAATGAAAGCGGTGCTTGGAGGAACGATCGCTTCGCTGCTTTCGGCTACCATTGCGGGGATGATCATTGGATAAACAGAAAACTGGAAGTACGGGGTTAGAAAAAAGCCACTTATAAATGGCTTTACCCTACATACTATCAGGGGATTTTTCAATAACAATTTTTGATAGATAAAAACTTTAAAACCGGCACTCCTGTAGTGCCGGTTTTTTCTATTTTAGCAGATATGGATATAAATTCGTGAAGCCTGAAAAACAGGCTATACTGCGGATATTTTTTAGCAATACACCTCCCTTTTAAAGATTTAGAAAGAAAAGAAGATGAAACAATACCACGAACTTATAAAGCACGTACTCGAAAACGGAAATGAAAAAGGAGACCGCACAGGCACCGGCACAAAAAGTGTTTTTGGCTACCAAATGCGATTTGACTTAAGTGAAGGTTTCCCCATGGTGACGACAAAAAAGCTTCACCTGAAATCTATTATTTATGAACTCCTGTGGTTTTTAAACGGAGATACAAACATCAAATACCTTCAGGATAACGGTGTACGCATCTGGAATGAATGGGCTGATGAAAAGGGTGACCTGGGACCGGTTTATGGTCACCAATGGCGCAACTGGAACAGTGAGGACATAGACCAGATCAAAGAAGTGATCGAAACCCTAAAGATCAATCCCAATAGCCGCAGAATGCTGGTCACTGCCTGGAATCCTTCTGTTCTTCCCGATACTTCTAAGTCTTTTTCAGAAAATGTAGCAAACGGAAAAGCCGCCTTACCGCCATGCCATGCCTTTTTTCAATTTTACGTGGCAGATGGAAAATTATCCTGCCAGCTCTATCAACGGAGTGCAGATATTTTCCTGGGCGTACCTTTTAATATTGCTTCCTACGCATTGCTCACAATGATGATCGCGCAGGTTTGTGGGTATGAGGCTGGTGATTTTATCCACACTTTTGGAGATGCACATATTTACAACAACCACCTGGAGCAGGTAAACCTGCAGCTGTCAAGGGATTTCCGGGAATTACCCACCATGAAACTTAATCCCAAAGTCAAAGATATTTTTGAATTTACGTTTGAAGATTTTAAATTAGAGAATTATAATCCGCATCCGGCCATAAAAGGCAAGGTTGCAGTCTAATAATTACTAATTTAAAATTTTATTACTATCATGAAAAAGATCCTTTTAATTACATTTTTTGTAATTGGCGGAATGGGAGTGTCGAACGCTCAGGAACAAACAACTCCGGTGTGGCCGGGATGTGAAAATGCAGAAGACCAGAAAGCTTGTTTCAACCAGAAACTTTCTGAACATGTACGCAACAACTATGAATATCCCATGAACGACAATAATGAGTACGTACGTGGAAAAGTAACAGTTTCTTTCGATATCAATGAAGAAGGAAAAGTTGTGGTAAATTCAGTAGAAGGCCCAGAACCGGAAGTTAATCAGGCTGCACGTGAGATGCTGAATAAAATTCCGAAGATGAAACCCGGAACTCTACAAGGGGAGCCAGATTCCCGTACATTTACCGTACCTTTTAATTTCTAACAACTGCCGTGCAGTAAAAACTAACATGAAAAAGACACTGTTTATCCTTATCCTGCTCTTAACGACGGCACCTTCATTCGCACAGCAAGGCGTAACCGTAAATGGGAACACCATCTCAAGTCGTGAAATCGCTCCGGTATGGATTGGTTGTGAAGGCACAGAGAAGGAAAAAAAGGAATGTTTCAACCAGCAGCTTGTTGCTCACATGAAACAACATTACAAATTTCCGAAAGATGCCAGTGGCAACTACATTCGGGGTAAAGCAGTGGTCTCTTTCAACATAAATGAAGAAGGAAAAGTGGATATTCTTAAGGTGGAAGGGCCAAAACAGGCACTTAACGAAGAAGCCAAAAGAATTATTTCCCTCATCCCGAAAATGAAACCCGGAGAAAGGGCAGGTAAACCAATATCGGTTAAATATACCACCCCTTTCACCTTTTAATTTTTTTGCCATGAAAAGAGCTTCTCTCCTGCTTTTCCTTTTTCTCTTTCCTTTTCTGGTGCAGTCTCAGGAAAAATCTGCCGGCTCCTTCATTCCGATTGCAGCAGTAGATCAACCTCCTGTCCACAAAAACTGTAAAACCAGTGAGATAAATTGTACCATTGATGCGATTACAGGTGAGATTCTTCAGAAGGTACACTGGAATAAAACAACGCCCGATGACAGAAAGGAACCGCTCCTCATGAACCTTAAACTCATTATAGATGATGAAGGAAAGGTCGCCTGGGCCACTGCCGTGGGAGCTTCAGAAGAGATCAGGAAAGAATGCGTTGAGATACTTAGAGGATTGCCTCAATTCACTCCCGGAGAACATGAAGGGAAAGCAGCCAACGTGATCCTGGATGTGCCTTTGAAACTAAACTTCGGAAGTATGTCAATTTCTCAAGTTGATTCCATCTTGCCATATGAAGACTTAGATTCTTTTGCTCATTATCCCGAGTGTAAAAATGGCAGCAGCCGGGAATGTACCGCAAACAAGATCACTACCATGGTGAACAGAAGTTTCGACCTTTCGGACCTGAACCAGGGATACCATAAAACAACGCTAAGATTTATAATTAATGATACTGGGAAAATAGGGAATGTCATTGCAGAGGGCTCTAATGAAGATATCAACAAGCGTGGGATAAAGGCAGTTGAATCTTTACCCGACCTTATTCCTGCCATGAAAGATGGCACAGGTAGAAATACCACTTACCTGCTCCCCATTGTGGTTTCCATTCCCTAGTCTGGATTGGTCTTGTAGGTTTGAGCCGTGTTAGCAATGTTTTAACCTGAAGAGCATTAGAAATATTGTAAATTTGAAGGAAACAACCTTGTTTCCTTTTTTTTGCTCTGTTCTCCAGGTTAGTATCCCTGGAAACGGTTTTTGTGAAAGAATGGAAGAATAGTGGCTATTACGGAAAGACTCCTATGAATAAAACAACAAAGACCCCTGCAAAAAACCCGTTTGCTACCGATGTGCTGGAAGGATTAACTTCCACCCCAAAAACCTTAAGTTCAAAATTTTTTTATGACAAGAAGGGAGATGAACTTTTTCAGGACATCATGGATCTTCCGGAATATTATTTAACCAACCTTGAATTTGAGATCCTGGATAATCATAAAAAGGAAATTTCGGAAGCTTTTTCTGCACAGGAAGGTTTTGACCTTATAGAACTGGGCGCAGGTGACGGTAAAAAGACGAAAATCCTTTTAAGATATTTACAGCAGGAACAGTATAGCTTCACCTATGTACCGGTGGATATAAGCAATAACGTGTTGCAACAGCTCACCTCCAGCTTAGAAAAGGAACTTCCCGAACTGGAAACGGCACCTCAACAGGGTACTTACGCAGAAGTCCTGGAACGACTGGAGGAATACAGAAGCCGGAAAAAAGTGATCATGTTCCTGGGTTCCAACCTCGGTAATTTATTACCGGAGCAGGCTGTTAATTTTCTGAAGAAAATCACTGCTGCCATGGGTCCGGAGGATCTGTTTTTTATAGGCCTGGATCAGAAAAAACATCCGAAAAAAATATTAGACGCCTACAATGATGCTTCGGGAGTGACAGAGGCTTTCAACAAAAACCTGCTCACAAGGATCAATAGAGAACTGGATGGGGATTTTGAAGAGGAGAGTTTTATTCACTGGCCGGTGTACAATCCCGAGTCGGGCACCACTAAAAGTTATTTGGTTAGCACCAAAGAGCAGTCAGTTCATATAAAATCCTTAAATTTAGAAGTGAAATTCGAGGCATGGGAAAGTATTCATACAGAAATTTCCCAGAAGTACGATTCAGCTTCCGTTAACTGGCTGGCACAGCAGGCGGGAATGAAGATCACCGGAAGCTTTACAGATAAAGACAGGTACTTCAAAAATTATATATTCAGAAAAAAGTAAGATTATGAAAGCAGTTTGGAATGGAGAAGTTTTAGCAGAAAGCAACAATACCAAAGTCGTGGAAAACAACCATTATTTTCCTCCGGAATCCATCCATGATAAATTTTTCCAGTTAAGTGATACCCACACCGCCTGCCCCTGGAAAGGAAGAGCCTCTTATTTTCATATTCAGGTAGGAGAAGATAAGAACCCAGATGCAGCCTGGTTTTATCACCATCCTAAAGATGCCGCAAAGGAAATAAAAGACCATGTTGCATTCTGGAAAGGAGTAAAAATTGAAGAATAAATTTTTTATTCTGGCAAAAAGAAGTAGTTTTATCCTCAGATAAAAGAAACAAAGTGATTTTAAACAACAATAATAATAACTTCAATAACAATCTGAATAATTCAGGTTGCGGAAGGCCATTATTGTAAATTAAGATCAAACCAACAATAGTAAAGCCTTTCCAACACCGGAAAGGCTTTTTTTTTGCACCTATGAAAAACTTAAATAATAATATCAATAATAATAGTCCGCCACCCGTGGATAAGGCCCCTATGCATTTTTGCCTGCCTTATTCTAGCGCAGGCTTTTTTTTTGTTAAATTTTTTGAATCAATTAAACTTTAAAACATACAACAATGAAAACTTTACAAACTCAGGAAATCCTTGCAGAAAAGTTCCATACAGAAGAAACTATTTCTGCCGTAAAATCAACCTTCGAACAGCAACTCAGCAAAGAACTTAACCTTACAAAAATTTCGGCACCTATGATCGTCCTGAAAGGCACCGGCATCAATGACGACCTCAACGGAATTGAACGTGCAGTGAAATTTCCGGTTAAAGGTTTAGATGATCAACCTGCAGAAGTAGTACAATCTTTAGCTAAATGGAAAAGAATCCGACTAAAAGAATACGGAATTACCCCCGGCACCGGAATTCTCACCGATATGAGAGCTCTGCGACCCGATGAAGACTTCACTCCTATCCATTCGATCTATGTAGACCAATGGGACTGGGAATTATGTATGACAGAAGAAGAACGACAGCTGGATTTTCTGAAACAAACAGTCACGAAAATCTACAGCGCAATAACCACCACCGAGAAAGCTGTTTCTGAAAAATATCCCGAAAAATATATTGTTCTGCCCGAAGAGATTAGCTTCATCCATACCGAAGACCTGCTCCAAAAATATCCAGATTTGAGTCCGAAAGAGCGTGAAAATGCTGCCGCCAAAGAACATGGTGCTATCTTTTTGATTGGCATTGGCGGAAAATTATCCAATGGAGAAGCCCACGATGGCCGTGCTCCCGATTATGATGACTGGACCACCCAAAGTGAAAAAGGACACTCAGGATTGAACGGAGACCTCATCGTTTGGAACCACGTTTTAGAACAGGCTTTCGAACTATCGTCCATGGGAATTCGTGTAGATACAGAAACACTCCAAAGACAATTGCAACTTACCGGGCAGGAAGAAAGAGCTAAACTCTACTACCACACAAAATTACTTGCAGGAGAACTTCCTCAAAGTATTGGCGGCGGAATTGGCCAGTCAAGACTTTGTATGTTCCTGCTTAAAAAGAAACATATAGGAGAAGTACAGGTAAGCATCTGGCCAGAAAGCCTGCGAGAAAGCTATGCAGAAAAAGGTGTTTTTCTATTGTGATTTTCCAGATCATGATTTGAAAGGCTGCGGAAAATTCATTTTCTACAGCCTTTCTTATTTTTTAAAAGAATTTATTGCCTTTATAAGAGTATTTAAATCCTCGGAAGTATTGAAGTAATGGAAACTCACCCGAATTCCGGTGCCACGTTGGGAACAGATGATATTGTTGTTTCGTAAATGCTGAAAAAGGGCATCGTCCCCTTTGATATTGAACAGCGAAGAATGATCCTTTCTTTTGGAAACTTCAGGCTCCAGTAAATTCTCTTTTTCAAATGCTTCTCTTGCTTCAGCAGATATGGTTTTTACGGCTCTTTCTATCTCCTTGAGCCCAATTTTCTTAATTAAGTTTATTGCAGTGAGTAAACTTCCGAAGTTAAACGTATCCAGATGTCCCGGCTCAAACCTGCCGATAAAAATTCCTTCCTCAGCTTTATATTTTCCCTGGAGAGATCCGAAGCCGGCATATTTGGGATGGATCCTGCCTGCCACCGACTCCTTGAACAGGAAAAAAGCATTTCCATAACCGGCATTCATCCATTTGTAGGTGCTGCTTCCCAGCACATCAATTCCGGAAGCGTCGAATTTAAATTCTTCGGTTCCGCAGTATTGGGTGCCATCGGCTATAATGAGCATTTCTGGATGATCCTGCTTGAGGTTCTTCAGGAAATCCAGATCTATTTTGATTCCGTTGATCCACTGCACCAGGCTAAACGCAAAAAGATCGGGTTTTTCCCTTTTAACCACTTCAGCAATATTTTCCTCGAGGTTTTCATCAATTTTCGCATAGCAGGTTTTAAAATCCCGCGCTTCCACTGCGTGATTAATCGACGGATAGTCATTTTCCAGCAGCAGGAACTTTTTTCCCGGCTCCACGCCTTCCAATAGAACATTGAATCCGTAGGAAAAATTAGACGTGAGGGCTATTTGGTTTGGCGGACAATGGAAAAACTTCCCTACCGCCTTCCGCACATCGCTCAATAATGCTCCCTGGTTTTCTTTAAGGATGCTTCCAGAGATCAAAAAATCCAGATCATGATCCTGCCGAAATTCCAGGAGATCTTCAGAAAGAAGTCCTGAAGCTGCTGTATTTAAATAAGTATATTGCTTTAAGAGCGGAAATTGTTTTTTAAAATTTTTCATAAGCAGATAAGATTCCGAAGTAAAATCAATAAATTTGAATCAATACATCTAAAATACTGCTTTATTATGGCTTTTAAAAAGAATAAATCTTCCATAGACCCGGAGCAACGGGAAATGATCGAAAAAGCACAGGAACGTGCAAAACAGAAGAGAAGGCTTATTCAGCACTTTATTTTCTTTTTAATTGGCTCGGTTATTTTCATCATTCTCAATGCTTTCCTGGAATATGGACAGGATATTCAGCCTTTCGGACTCGACTGGTTCGTTTGGGCCATTATTATTTGGGCAGTGATTTTACTCCTTCACGTTTATAATGTCTTTGTTACCAACAGATTTTTAGGTAAAGACTGGGAAAACAGTCAAATTGATCGACTGGTTGCCAAACAACGGAAAAGGATCGAAGAACTGGAACGAAAAGTAGAAAAAGATCACCCGTTGCCAGATCCAGAAACCAGGAGGACTATCCCGGAAACCAATCCACAACCCAAACCATATACTAACCCAGGCGGCAATGATCCAATAGACCCAGATAAGCCAGTAAACTCTTAAGTTATGCCTGAAGTTACTTTGATTGCCGCTGCGGCAGAAAATAATGAATTGGGAAAGGACAAGGATTTAGTATGGCACCTGCCCGACGATTTTAAACGTTTTAAGCAGCTCACCACCGGCCATCATATCATCATGGGAAGAAAAACTTTTGAATCTTTTCCACAACCGCTTCCCAACCGCACCCATATTATTATAACAAGACAAAAAGATTATGAGCCAGACGGGGCCATTGTGGTTCATTCGCTGGAAAAAGCGCTGCAGATCGCACAGGTAGACCCACAACCCTTTGTGATTGGTGGAGGCGAGATCTACAAACTTTCCATGGAAAAAGCAGACAAGATAGAGCTTACCCGGGTGCATGGAACTTTTGAGGCAGACACTTATTTTCCGGAAATAGATCCTGATAAATGGAGACTGGTCTCTTCAGAATTTCATGAAAAAGATGAACGTCATGCGTATGCTTTCACTTACTTAACTTATGAACGTGCCAAATGATCTTCAAAAAATAATAGATCAATTAGAAGCCGCAGAAGGTTTCAAGGTTAGCAACTTTTCTTCCCTTTCGGGAGGAAGTATTAATACTGTTTATCTTCTGAAAACCACTTCGGGAGAAAGAGTGATCAAACTGAACAAAGCTTCTGAATTCCCCAGCATGTTCGAAGCCGAAAAAGAGGGTCTGGAAGCTCTAAGGAACAGTAATACCATAGACGTACCTGAAGCTTTTTCCTGTGGAACAATAGATTTCACATCCTATCTCCTGCTGGAACATAAACCTGAAGGGAAACCGTTGGCGGAGTTCCCCCGGTTATTTGCAGAAGATCTTGCCGCTTTACACAAAATCTCTGCCCCGGATTTCGGATTTCATTCCTCCAATTACATTGGAAGTTTACCGCAGTATAACGGAAAAGAAACTTCTGCTTCCGATTTTTACATTCATCAACGGATTGAGCCACAAATTAAAATGGCTTCAGAAAGAGGGTTCTCATTTTCAGATTTAGATACGATCTTTAAAAATATCGCCGCTGAAATTCCGGAAGAGAGTCCGGCGTTGATACACGGAGATTTATGGAGCGGGAATTACCTGGTAAATTCCGAAGGTAGGCCCTGCCTTATTGATCCTGCTGTTTCCTACGGCCCACGCGAAATGGATCTTGCCATGATGAAGCTTTTCGGAGGCTTTTCCGAAGAAATTTTCAGAAGTTACCAGGAAATATTTCCACTTGAACCAGGGTTTCAGAAGCGCATTCCGCTATGGCAGTTGTATTATCTACTGGTGCACCTGAATATTTTTGGCAGCAGCTATCTTTCACGCGTAAAAAGCATTCTTAACAATTTTTCGTAAGTAACTTAACACAACCGGTTTTCTTTTAGCAGTTCTTTAGCGCAAAAAGCCTTAGAATCCACTTATATTTAAGTAGTTAAATTTAAAAAGAAAACTATGAGTACAGAAAATCATAATAAGCCGGAAGCTAAAGAGAAAATGAAATCTCTTGCAGAAGATATTAAAATAGCCATGATGGTAACAGGTTTTGAACAAAAACCCCTTGATGCCATTCCTATGGCCACCAAAAAAGTAGATGAGGCGGGTAATATCTGGTTCCTCAGCCTTCGAAGTAGTGAGCACAATCAAAATATTGAAAGAACCGGGGCCATACAGTTGCTGTACAGTAAACCATCGGACATGGAATTTCTGAGTGTTTACGGTACCGGAGAAATTGTTACTGAAAAAGATGTATTGGAAGATCTTTATGAAAAAACCAGTGACAGCTGGTTTGATGGTGTAAATGATCCTCAATTAACGGCCATAAAGTTCACCCCTTCAGAAGCTTATTACTGGGATACGAAAGGCAACAAATATGTAACCTTGTTAAAGATGGGAGCTGCAGCTATCACAGGAAATGATCAGGACGTAGGCAGAAAAGGAAAATTAAAGCTATAAAAGAAAAAGCTTATCGAAAGACCTCATGAGTGGATAACATGAGGTCTTTTTTATTTTTCTATTTTTGCCAAATAAAATCTTCACATATGAAAGCATTTATTTTTCCCGGACAGGGAGCACAGTTCAGCGGGATGGGTAAAGATCTATACGAAAAATCTGCCCAGGCAAAAGACCTTTTTGAGAAAGCAAATGACATTCTTGGATTCTCTATTACAGATGTTATGTTCGCAGGAACTGCAGAAGATCTAAAGCAAACAAAAGTGACTCAGCCTGCAGTTTTTTTACATTCTGTGATTCTTAGCAAAGTAATGGGTGATTCTTTTGATCCCGACATGGTAGCCGGTCACTCCCTGGGAGAAATTTCTGCCCTTGTGGCTAACGGCGTCCTGGAATTTGAGGACGGACTAAAACTGGTATCCAAACGAGCCACAGCTATGCAGAAAGCATGTGAACTGGAAGAATCTACTATGGCAGCAGTTTTAGGACTGGAAGACCATCTTGTAGAATCTATTTGTGCGCAGACGAAAGGTATTGTAGTTGCGGCCAATTATAATTGTCCCGGACAACTGGTGATCTCAGGAGATCAACTGGCAGTAGAAAAAGCTTGTGAAGAGCTGAAAGAATTAGGAGCCCGCCGGGCGATGATCCTTCCGGTTGGAGGTGCTTTCCATTCTCCTTTAATGGAACCTGCAAGAGAAGAACTTGCAGCCGCTATAAAAGAAACAGAATTTAAAAATCCGAAGTGCCCGATTTATCAGAACGTAAGTACTTTTGCGGTTACAGACCCTGCAGCGATCAAGGAAAATTTAATGTTTCAGCTAACTGCTCCTGTAAAATGGACACAAAGTGTACAGAATATGATCAAAGACGGAGCTACGGAATTTGTGGAAATCGGCCCCGGAAAAGTTCTTCAGGGACTGGTTAAAAAAATAGATCGTACAGCACAAGTTTCTTCAGCAGAAATTTAGAAACGAATCATTATTTAAAAGCCGGCAAGAGAATTTCTTGCCGGCTTTTTTTATAACTAAAATTTAAATCTGCTGCTTAGCTATTCACAAATTCAATAACTTCTTTCGTGATAAAATTGATCTGCTCCTCATCCAGCTCTGTATGCATGGGAAGTGAAATCACCTCTTTCACCAGCTGATTGGTAACTGTAAAGTCCTCTTCCATGTATCGCTCATCTTTATATGCCTTTTGGCTATGCAAAGGGATTGGGTAATAGACTCCGCAGGGAATTTCCTTTTCATTGAGGTGCTTCACCAATGCATCTCTTTTTCCGTTCATTATCTTTAGGGTGTATTGATGATACACATGCGTATCATCACTCCCTACCGTGTAAGGTATTTCAATATTATCCTGCCCTTTAAATGCTTCGGAATATTTTTTAGCAGCCATTTGCCTTGCCTCGTTATAAGTATCCAGATTTGGCAATTTGGCTCTTAACACCGCCGCCTGAATACTGTCGAGACGTGAATTTACCCCAACCACATCGTGATGGTATCGTTCATACATTCCGTGGTTCACAATTCCGCGAATGGTATGTGCGAGGTCATCATCATTGGTAAAGATCGCTCCCCCGTCTCCGTAACAACCTAAATTCTTTGAAGGAAAGAAGGAGGTTGAAGCCACATGACCAATGGCTCCTGCCTTTTTCTTCTTACCATCTTTAAAATGATAATTTGCACCTATAGCCTGGGCATTGTCTTCAATTACATAAAGATTGTGCTCTTCGGCTATTTCCATGATGGCATCCATATTTGCCGCCTGCCCGAAAAGGTGCACCGGAACAATGGCTTTTGTTCTTGGTGTGATGGCTTTTTTTATAGCCTCAGGATCAATATTAAAAGTATCCGGCTCCACATCTACCAGGACAGGAGTTAACTGAAGTAATGCTATTACTTCCACTGTAGCAGCAAACGTAAAATCAGCTGTAATAACTTCATCTCCGGGTTTCAGGCCCAGTCCCATCATGGCGATCTGTAAGGCATCTGTTCCGTTTGCACAGGGAATCACATGTTTTACATCCAGGTACTCCTCCAGTTCTTTCTGAAATTGATGAACTTCGGGACCATTTATGAAAGCAGTAGAGTCTACAACTTCCAGAATTGACGAATTAACCTGATCTTTTATTTTTTCATACTGACCTTTTAAGTCAACCATTTGTATCTTATTCATATGCTTATATTATAGGTTTACGAAAATACGAAATATAGACCCTTTCGCCAATCCTATTTTTTTAATTTAGCAGTCAAAATCCTGATAGTGCATTTTCTTTATAATATATTAGTGAACGCTGCTGAAAAACTACTTCCGACAAGTGGATTGTTTAGCGAAAAAATGAAGCTCTTTGTTAGCGGAAGAAAAGATGTCTTCTCAAAGCTTGAACATGAATTATCGCCTAATGATAAAACTATTTGGTTCCATGCCGCATCCCTGGGAGAATACGAACAGGCGGTACCGGTAATTGAGATTGTAAAAAAACAGTTTCCGGAGAAAAAGATCGTGATTACCTTTTTTTCTCCCTCGGGTTATGAAGTAAAGAAAAATAAATCTTTGGGAGATGTTACCGTCTACCTACCCATCGATACAGCTTCCAATGTAAAGCGATTCTTAGATCGTGTGAATCCTGAATGGGCACTTTTTATCAAATATGAATTCTGGCCGAATTATCTTCAGGAATTGAAAAAAAGGAAAATCAGGACACTTCTTGTTTCAGGAGGCTTCAGGGAAGATCAGGTATTTTTCAAAACCTACGGAAGCTGGATGCGCTCCTATCTGCAGACTTTTGAACATTTCTTTGTCCAAAATGAAAAGTCTGTCCACCTTTTATGTTCGATCGGCTTTTCCAACGTTACTTTAAGTGGAGACACCAGATTTGATAGAGTTTCACATCAAATTGAACAAGATAATCACCTAGATTTTATTGAAGAATTCCAAAACGGAAAACTGTGTGTGGTGGCAGGCAGCACCTGGCCCGAAGACGAAGGCCTGCTGATCGATTTTATCAATAATGCTTCAGAAGAAGTAAAGTTTGTCATCGCTCCACATACTTTAAAACCTGGAAAAATTCAGCGGTTACAGCACCTCCTGAAAAAGAAATCTGTACTTTTTTCAGAAAAAGAAAAAAAAAATCTTGCCACATTCCAGGTTTTCATCATTGACATTATTGGTTTGCTCACCAAAATCTACAGCTACGCAGACATTGCATATGTTGGTGGCGCCGCCGGTAATACGGGCTTACATAATATTCTTGAACCTGCCACTTTTGGATTACCAATTATTATTGGAGGAAATTTTGAAAAGTTTCCGGAAGCTATTCAACTTCAGAAACTCGCGGGATTGTTTGCTGTAGCAAATAAAGAAGAACTTGCCACCATTCTTCAAAAGTTAATTGATGACAAAGATTTCAGAGGAAAAACCGGAATGATTTCCGGCCACTTTATAAATTCCCATACGGGTGCCACCAGGATTATTTCTGAATACCTTCTGAAGCATTCCTGACCCCGCAGTTAAAGAAAAATAATGCCTGTTTATCTATCTTAACCCCATTTTATAATGGCTCGCCTTTGCTTATTTAAAAATTAGTTTAAATTTGTCCTACTAATCAAACATAATGAACATGAAAAAATTATCACTAGTATTATTAGCTGCCGTATTTACATTGTCTATCTATTCTTGTAGAGAAACTACTGAAAACAACGAAACTAACGTTGACGATGTAGAAGCTGAATTCGAAGAAGCAGGACAAGAAATCGAAGAAGGTGCTGAAGAAGTTGGCAACGAAATCGAAGCCGGAGCTGAAGAAGTAGAAGCTGAAGTTGAAGGAACTGACGATATCTAGTCTTCCTCATTACAATTTTTAATTAAGGCTGTCTAAAAAGTTTTTAAAACGTCATTCTGAAACTCCCGATTCTTTGGGAAAGGTTGACAAAAAACTCCTTTTTAGACAGCCTCTTTTATTAACCTCTTATTTTTAATCCTATGAAAAAATTACTTGTATTTGTGTTTGCTATAGGCTTAACTATGTCTCTTACGTCTTGCAGGGAATCAACAGAACGAAAAGCAGAAGACGCTCTGGAAGCTGCCGGTGAAGACATTGAAAGAAACACTGAAAAGGCAGCTGAAGAACTTGAAAAAGGTGCTGAGAAAGTGGAAAGAGAGATCAACGAGGAGATAAATGAAGCGGATGACGTTCAATAAAATTACCGTATACCATTAAAAGCTACTCTTCGAAGTAGCTTTTTTTTAACCCATTAGCGAGATTTTACTTTGCATTAAAATTATTTCCTGCTTAGAACGTTATAACTTTATAAATTAGTTGAGATAACCGAAAAAATCTTTTTTATTTGTAACCCAGTACAGACACACATCTTATGAAACAATATATATTATCTCTATTTTTAATTTTTGGAGTTACTTCTTTAAGTCTTTCCCAGGAAATAAGTTATGGTCTCAAAGGAGGAATAAATTACACCATGGGCGGACAAATAACAGGAACTCAGGCAAGATTTTCTGATGAAACTTTTGAAGCCAATGGAGAGATCGGTTTTCATGGTGGTGCTTTTGGACAAATAAATTTCGGAAATTTTTTCGTACGCCCGGAAGTGGTTTATACCTCTCTGGAAAGCACTTTTGAATTTCCCAACCAGCCCGCTACTTATTCTGTAGAAACAGTTACAGTGCCCTTATTGGTAGGTTATAATATTTTTGGTCCGTTGGATATATATGCGGGTCCGGTTTATTCCAATGTTCTATCCTCCACCTTAGAAGGAGAAGAATTTTTAGATCCAATTGTAGTTCAGGATTCGCCCATCAATGCACAGATAGGAGCCAAAGTGGAATATGGAAGATTTGGAATTGACGTACGTTACGAACACAACCTCTCTTCTGAAGAAGTTCAGGGGCTTGATATCTTGAATGCTGAGTATGGAGTCAATGAAGCAACTTTTGATGATTCCAGACTTCATCAGGTAGTTGTGAGTATCATATTTAAAATTGGAGGCCCCGGATTAAATGAAAGACGCCGCCGACCTTGTTACTAGAAAAACATCTAAAATTCTTGTTTAAAGGCTGTCTGAAAAGCTCTAAAATCGTCATTCTGGATTTAGATTAGGTTGACAAAAAAAAGTGCTTTTAAAACAACCTTTTTGTAACCTTTTCCTTATTATCTACATCTGTTGTTAAATTATATAAATTACTACGGGAATTAAAACCAGGCAACTAAATGTACAGATCGCTATTTCCTCCTTTTTTTAGGATTTTTACAGTTAACGGAAAAATGAAAAATCTTTTGGCTTTTTGTTATTTTTTAAGGTAAATTCGATAAAAATACTCCGAAGCTATTTTATGACTATCCCCGAAATTGTTCTTTTAATTTGCAGTGTGTTAATGCTCATCCCCACACTGGCATCTCTTACTAAATTTGATCAATGGTGGGTTAGAGGGTTTGATTTTCCAAGGTTGCAAATATGCTTCCTGATTATCCTGGTTCTTGCGTTTTCTTTATTTTACTACACCTTTGAAGAAACCTGGCAGGTAGTGCTGGTATCCCTCTTGTTCGCCAGTTTTGTATATCAAGCTATAAAAATATACCCATATACCATTCTCGCTAAAAAACAGGTGCTGAAGTACAAAGGAAGTAGCCAGACTAGCCACATTTCAATCCTTGTTAGCAACGTTCTCACTACCAACGACAACTATTCAAAGTTAATCGCCAGAGTCCACAAAAAACAACCTGATATTGTTCTCACCCTGGAAACAGATAAAAAATGGGAGGATGCCATATCTGAACTTGAAGAGGATTATCCTTTTACAGTGAAGATTCCGCAGGACAATCTCTACGGAATGCACCTGTATTCTAAATTAGAGTTAGAAGAGATTGAGGTAAAATATCTTATTTCAGATGAGATCCCTTCAATACATGGATATACCCGATTAAGAAGCGGAGAAAAGGTTCATATCCACTGTTTACATCCAAAACCGCCAAGCCCAACCGAAGATAGCACATCAACCAACCGTGATGCAGAACTACTTTTGATTGGAAGGGAAATTAAACCTAAAGAAGAACCTGTTCTGGTATTTGGAGATCTTAATGATGTTGCCTGGTCAAGAACCACGAGACTCTTCCAACGCATTAGCGGATTGCTCGATCCAAGGATTGGTCGCGGATTTTATAACACCTATCACACAGGCTACTCTTTCTTTAGATGGCCTCTTGACCATATTTTTCACACCGAAGATTTTTGTCTTGTAGAGATCAAAAGACTGAAAAGTATAGGATCAGATCACTTCCCTATGTATGTTAAGCTGAATTATGAACCCCGGAAGCAACATCTGCAGGATGAACCTGAAGAAGCAGACAGCGAAGAAAAAGAATGGGCAGATGAAAAAATTGAAAAAGGTGAAGAGAAAGAAGGAAAATCCTATAACTCCTGAAATTACTTTGATCAGGTTTTGTGACCGGAGTATTTTATCGTTTTAATAATAATTTACTTACACATACATCAGTACTTACTTCACCACTTTATGCTACAAGTTAACCCTTAACAATTTTATTCGCCATCCATTAATATTTTTCATTTATATTTGACATGTATATTGTTATAAATCTGATGGTTATGAATAAAGTTAAATGCGAAGTTTGCTCGGGTTTTGGAATGGGACCTGCTACTATAAATGTATATGAAGAGACCTGTACTTCCTGCAATGGAAAAGGTTATTTTGACAATCCCGAAGATGCTATTGATCATTCTATAGAATCTGCTACACGTTCAGTTCCAAACTGGAGAAATGTTTCCCGGGAAATGATTAAGTTCCAGACTATAAGAATGAGAAGAGACTTTAAAGATACTGATTACTAAAGAATATATAATTTCCAGTAAAAGGATAATCAAGAAAAGTTCTTAATAAAAAATAACTCCTGAACTACAGAAAACCATACTCTGAAAAAAAAATTAAGCATCAATTCCCAAGCTGAAGTACAATTTCTTTGAAAAAAGAAGATCTAATTTTTGAATTTCAGGATATTAGGGGTGTCCCGCTAACCTGTAAAGAAAAAATTAATTTTTGCTGAATAACCTATCTAATTGTTTTTGGGATAGAAAGAATAAACTGTTCAATCCGTTTTTACGCAGCACCGCTATGCGAATTGAGGAATAGGCATAATCTACCATTATCTTTTCGCCATTACCAATATTTTTAATCCGGCTTTCCTGGGAGGTAAAACCCTTCTTCAGAAACCTATAAAACTCTTCCAGATCTTGTTCATCTCCGTAAAGAGAAATAGTTTCAGGTTCGTAATATTGTGGCGAATCAAGGTTATGGTAAGTAATAATATAGTGGTTCTGCCCTTCCCCCGGGAAATAGGACAGATTTACTGCTCCCGGCAACTTACTGGAAACTCCTAACGGGACAGGTTTTTTCTCAATTCCTGGATATGGACTTTGCGCTAAGGCACCTATAGTCAGCAGCAACAAAAGCAGAAAAGAAGCAGCAGTTTTCATATCATCTTCGTCTGCAAACAAGATAAGAAATTTTTAAAAGCAGAGTAAAAAAGGAATGGAATGATATTCATTGTTAACTGAAATCATTAAAGATACTTGGTCAAATTCTAGAATTAAAAATAAAACTATAACAACAAAAACCAAAAAACCCTCTAAATCAATAAGATAAAGAGGGTTTATGTACTCGGAGCGGGATCTTGAATTACATTTAATTTAAATCAATTTATTTTAATTTACCACTATACACCTGGTTTAAAAGGTTTTATAATATTTTTAGACAGCCAATTCAAAGCTGGTTTCTGGAAAATTCGGAGATTGCGCTAAAAAGGCAAAAGCCACCAATAAAAGAACGGGTGGTGCACCTACCCCAAGAATTGTCCTTTTAACTCTTCCAAAATTGAAAAGGATTTGCAGTCTGGAATTTATAACTGGCTTTTTTCTTTAGCCTTTTTCGCTGTGATTTATTATGTTATGTTAATTATGGCACTAAATGCAGAAGTTCGTATTAATAATTCATATACACTTCCGGAGTTCCTAAGTAGTGCATGGTGGACATTAAGGTCAGTACTTTTATGAGGAATTGCTCTTTCGCGGAGCATTACTTGTTTTGGCAATGAAATATCTCGTAAGCTTAGAGGCATCTCCCTGTCCTCTATTGTCTTTGGTGTTTTTCATTGGTTTTCATATGATGTTTTTGGAGATATCCCGCAAATGATTTACACCTTATTAATTACAGGAGTAGGAGGAATTGCCTTTGCATTTGCCCTAACCCGATCGCTCTACTTGCCTATTGGTGACAATCACCACCTTTTCCCAGGGACCTTCGGGTGATCAACTCTTAATTTCCTCAACTGAAAATACTCTTGGTGGTTGGTGGAGTTTAATTTTTTTCCTTTATCAAATTATTCTGTCGCATATAGTAATTTTTGTTTGTTTAAGAATTTTTAAAAAAGATGCGATAATTATAAGTAGTACATTTCATCAGATTCTTAAGTACCGAGGTTCAACACTAAAAAAGGTTTCGGGTCTTAGAAAAATTAACTAAATTTATTAACTATTCTGATCAATCCGAAGCTCTATTTTTTTAAAGAATTTTAGATAACTATAGAAACGAGATTCAAATATTTCCAAATGAAGTTTTTCAGAAATATTAGAAAAAGATTCCTCTACAAGAACAAATTCAGCAAGTATCTCGGGTATGCCTTGGGAGAAATTACCTTAGTTGTAATTGGAATATTAATTGCCCTCGCCATCAATAACAGAAACCAGGATCGAATAAATGAAAAAAATGAACAAATTTATCTGACAGGGCTGAGGGAAGAATTCCAGACGAGTAAATTGAAGTTGACAGAATTGATCGCAGTCAATCAGGCCAACTACATTGGAGCTAAGGAAATACTCAGATATACCACCGCGAATGAATTGCCCGTTGAAATAGTATTTTCCACACTGTTGTACAATACATTTTCTTCAGATGTTGCTTTTAATCCAAACAATTCCCTCCTGTTAGAAATGATTAACTCTGGTAATTTGAAAAATCTTTCAAATACTGAATTGCGAAAACAGCTGACAAACTGGACCGCTACTCTGGAAGATATTTCAAGACAGGAAGAAGAATTAGCAATTCAAAGAGAAAAGGTTCTTGATATGTTTCGAAAAAATGAGAGCAGCCTGAGTACAATTTTTAAGCAAGCGGGAGTTTATGACGATCTTGATCTTCCAAAGTCCAGAAATGATGTAAGTAACTTGGGCTTATTAAAATCGACAGAATTTGAGAATAACATTCTGATGTTTATCCTTACCAGTTATGCAACAGAAAAAGCACACTATTATCCGCTAATGCAAGATATAGATGGAATTTTAGAACTGATCCAGAATGTAAGAAAGTAATGAAAGGCTATAATTAATGTAATTAAATATCTTTTCCTTTGCAACTTTTGAAAATTTAGTGGTTTGCCGGAATGGATGAAAAGCTGAATCATTTACACATTTATTAAAATATACAGGTTTACAAAGATCAACCTTTAGATAAAAAGGTACAGGTCCATTTCTCCGGTAAGCAGAATGATTATGCTTCCTGAGAATAACTGTTAGTCTTCTGAAATACCCAATAATTGTTACTATAAATTTTTAATGATGAAGTTCTTTAGAAAGATTCGCCAAAAATTACTTACCGAGAGTAAGTTCAACAAGTATTTCATGTATGCTATTGGAGAAATAGTACTTGTTGTAATCGGAATTTTGATTGCCCTGCAAATCAACAACTGGAACCAGGTTAGAAAAGATGACCAAATCTTAAAAGATTATTTAGGAAAAATAAAGGTCCACACCTTGGAGGATCTGCGCATTCTGGACACATTAACAAAATATAGAACACAAATAGCCACACAATGTAAAAAGGCTCGAGTACGAATTCTGGATAAAACTGAAGATGAGGACCTGTTTCTCTTTATGTCTTGCGGGGTCGCCTTTGCAGATTTCTATTTCAAACCCAATACCGGCGGGTATGAAGCCTTAAAGAATTCAGTTTATTTTGGAAAGATCAACAATACCTCCCTTGATTCCCTCTTGACCAACTACCATAGCATAATAGAGGACATTGCAGAAAATGAGAAGAGCTATAACGAATATGTCGTAAATCAGGAGACCTATCTTTCTACCCAATTCGATACATCCTTAATTCTCGCTTCTGCTTTTTTGCCACAGGATTCCCTCAAAATAAGAGCCACACCCCAATCTGAATATTACCAGGTCTTTGAGGAATATACAGCATCTGCACCCTATAGAAATGTCATTAGTCTGGCCGCCTTTCAATTAGACGCTATGGTTTTGCAATACGGACAATTAAAAAATGTAGGCCATGGTATCATCAAAGAAATTGATGTGCTCGATGATAAGTAATTTGTTTTTTGACCTTGGCTTGAAATAATTGTGAAAATCAACAATAATATTTACGGTTTAAAATCATGAAAGAAAACAAAGTAAAACGATTTCTCCGAATAGGATTTATTATTGCAAGCATAGGCTCCTTGTATTTCGTTCCATGGATCTTGGTAAAGGCGTGGATTATGCCATTACCAGACACGGTTCAGGAGCAATTAGATGAAGGAATCGATCTTGGGTTTGATGGAATGATCGTTTATGTAGACCAGGCCGGGAAGCCACCGGAGTTCTATGCCGCTGGTTGGCATGACCGGGAAAACGAAATACCTGCCTATCCGCAAGCTTTATTCAAAATTGCCAGTATTACCAAGCTCTACATCGCTGTTGCTACGACAAAACTAGTAAAAGAGGGGTGTCTTTCTTTGGATAATACACTCGCTGACTACTTTCCGGAACTTGCTGACAGAATTGAATATTCAGACAGAATCACATTAAGAATGATGGTGCAGCATCGCAGCGGCATTCCCAACTTTGTAGACCATCCTGACTTCTGGGTAAAGCCTCCAAAAAGCAGGCAAGAAACACTTGATTATGCTCTAGATCTGCCAGCTGACTTTGAACCAGGTGAAGATTATGGCTATTCAAATACGAATTATATGTTGATTGAGGACCTCATCGATAAAACGCTGGGATATCCCCACCAGCAATATATCAAAGAGGAAATCTTGGACCCTCTTGGGCTCAAAAATACTTTCGGCTCGCTTAGTGAAATAGATATTGAAGATGTCATGAGTGGATATTATGTGGGCACTGATGAAGATTTTAAATATGAAGACACAGGCTTAATGCTGTCTACAGCAGAGGATGTGGGTATATTTCTGAGGGCGTTAAACGATGGTTCTGTTTTTAATGATGGGGAACAGGAAATCTATTCTTCTCTTTACGAATACGAACATACAGGTCTTCTTCCTGGATATCAAAGTATTGCAAAATATCACAAAAAGATGGACACCATCATTATTCAGTTTAACAATACAACCAACTTTAATGGATATGACTGGAATTTAGCGGAAATTGTATATAACAGGATTGTAAAGATAGTAAGGAACAGAGAAGACTCTTAGCTGACCTAAAGAACTACAAAGTTACCAGTTAATGGTTCTCCTGATTATATCACTCCTTCTTCCTCAAGTGATGCCCTTAGCTGGTTATGTCCTTTCCAGAATCGTTCCTCGATCTTCTGCATGGTCTTGTCGAAGTCCGGATGACTTTTAAGTGGGGCAAGGATAGGGTCCATTTCCATAAACAGCACAATCCAGTATTGGACATTATCCTGAGTTGCAAAGACTTTTAATTGCTCCATTGCTAGGTCATTTTTCCCTTCATGTACATACTTCACAGCCATACTGGCACTTTTGTAGATCGATTGATCCCCTTCGCAATAATCACTATAGGTTTTGAAAAGATCTTCCGCCTCTTTCTCAAGCCCCATCTTTTGATAGACAATTCCGATCTTGGCATTTTCATGAGGGTAAATATCCAGACCGTATCTTTGCTTCCCTTTGACAAACTTGTCGTAGTAAAAAAAGGCGGTTTCATAATCTTGCTGGAAATAATATAATTTCGCCACTTCCTGCAGGATGTCCAGGCGGGTCGTATCCTTCTGCCACTCCCTCACCAACAGCTCTTTTGTGCGCTCGATATCGCGGTCCTTTGCGTATAAAATGTATGCTTTCAAGTAAGGCGAATACTCATTCTCCGGGTGGTGCTCTATAGATTTGTTGATATATTTTAGTGCTTCATCCACAAATCCCGTCTGTGCCAGTGCATTGCTAAGGTGCAGATAAATATAGCTCTTCTGTATAGAATCGTTGGCGGCAATATCAAGCTGTATACCTTTAAGAGCATACTCCAGGTACTTTGAGGTATTGGGGATGTACTGGGAGTACAGATCGGCAAGCGTCTGTATCACTGCAGATGAGTTGGGATTGTATTCAAGGGCTTTCTCAAGATGAGGAAGAGCCAGACGGTACTCATTTGTATGCATATAATAAAACGCCTTGGCAAGGAGGCTTTCCGGCAACCTGGAATCATAAAGCAGCGCCTTGTCAGCATAGTTATTGATTTTGTCGGTATATTGTTTTTCTGCCTGATAGATATCGAGAAAGTAATAAGCTATTGCAACGTTGGCGTAAGCCAGGGCGAACTGAGGATCTTCTTTAATCGCCTTTTCAAATAAAGGAATGGACTTTTCCAATCCTTCTTTGGTCCTGTAATAAAAATGATCCAGTGCCTGAAGATAATAATCATACGCCAACAGGTTTTCAGTTGGTTTTTTCTGAATTTGCCTTAGTT
This sequence comes from Salinimicrobium marinum, assembly GCF_014651535.1. GTDB lineage: Bacteria > Bacteroidota > Bacteroidia > Flavobacteriales > Flavobacteriaceae > Salinimicrobium > Salinimicrobium marinum. The sequence goes on along the minus strand of NZ_BMXB01000001.1, from coordinate 503,772 downwards.
CGGCGGGAGTGACTATCGGTTTTACAGAGTTCACAATTTTAGTAGCCACCTCATTCTGAATTGCAAAAATATCCACTACTTCGCGATTGTATTGTGCGGACCAAAGATGCCGGTCACCAGAAGCATCTATCAGCTGGATATTTAACAAAACCTGGTCTCCTACTTTCTGTCCACTGCCTTCAACAAGATAGCTTACATTAAGTTCTTCGGCTATTTCCGGAATTGACTTGGTGGTGTTCCTGTATTTTTCTACTGATGACCGACTGATCACCCGCAGGTCTCTGATCTTCTGCAGGTTATTTAGTGTAGATTCCATTAGGCCATTTACAAAATACAGGTTTGAAGAATCACTGCTTTCATTCTTGAATGGTAAAACCGCTATCGACTTCTCTGGTAGAGCATCACTTACCTTCGGTGGAGCTTGTTTATAAAAAACAAGGAAAGACACAATTAGAATTCCCAGTATGGACAATGTGATTATCAAAGCCCGGGTTGGTATCTTTCGGGTTGGCTCTTCATCGGAAATCTCCAAGGCCTCCGGCTCTTGTTTTTTAGGCTCCGTATTTTCCACTTCCTGACTACCAACTTCACCGGGGGAATATCCATAGTGCTCCCTGAAACATTTGATGAAATAAGATGAACTACCAAAACCCACTTTATAGGAAATCTCTGAAACACTAATAGAAGTTTCCTTCAGCATATCCATTGCTATTTCCAGTCGTACCTGCCGGATGAACTGACTTGCTGAAAGACCGGTGGCCTTTTTAATTTTTCTCAGCAGGTTGGAACGGCTCATACTCAATACTTCGGCCAGTTCAGAAACCCCGAATTGATCGTTTGAAGATTGTTCCACAATTACTGCGGTTGCCTTACTGAGAAAATCTCCCCTGTCTGATTTACTATCTATCATTGCATTCATTGACCTGATGAAATTAGGGAAAATTCCTTAAAGATCTTCTTACTAAAATATTACATAAAAGCTTGTTAAGGTATGATGTTGCATCATAAATTATATCCCTGCGTCATAATTTTTATGCCTGATCGAAATTTTATGGTTTTGGCAACATGGTTTTTATGTCCTGCATCCTTCCTTAATTCATCTTTGTATTAAGCAAAATTAATAATTAAAAAACCAAAAATTTAAAATTATGAAAACACTTAAAGCTAATTCTCTAAGAGTACTTATGAGCCTAATTATGGTTGCCGTTCTATTTCCTGCTTGCAGTCAGAACAGTAAAAGATCCAATGATCAGGCTGTGATCGAGAAACCTGAAATGGACATTCACACTGCTGCAATGTCTGATAACCTTGAGGTGATAAAGCAACATATTGAAGCCGGAACTGATATCAATACAAAAGACCAGTTTAGCGGTTCTACACCATTAAATTCCGCAGCAGTATTCGGTAAGACGCAAATTGCTAAGGAATTAATAGATGCGGGCGCAGATCTTTCCATCAAAAATAATGACGGATCTACTCCCCTTCATACTGCCGCCTTCTTTGGCCGAATAGAGATTGTACAAATGCTAATAGATGCCAAAGCCGATAGGACCCTTCGAAACAATTTTGGTGCGACACCAAGGGAAACTGTAGCGGGTTCATTTTCAGAGGTCAAGCCGATCTACGAAATGATGCAGCAGCAGCTGTCACCATTAGGATTGCACCTCGATATGGAAGAGCTTAAAAAGAATCGTCCTGTCATTGCAATGATGTTGCAGTAAAATTATTAATCCAGAATAACGATGAAAACACAAAGAAGATACGATATTGACTGGCTGCGGGTAATCGCAATAGGATTGCTTCTAATTTATCACATTGCCATTGTCTTCCAGCCATGGGCCATGTTAATGGGTTTCATAAGGAGTGATGAAGCAGTGGAAGGTTTGTGGAAACCAATGAGCATGCTAAATGTATGGCGCATTCCTTTGCTGTTCTACGTTTCGGGAATGGGCGTTTATTTTGCCATCCAAAAACGCAACTGGAAAGAACTGCTGCTAGAGCGTAGTAAACGAATCCTGCTGCCGTTCCTCTTCGGGATCATCGCAATAACCCCCTTACATTTTCTCATTTTTCAGAAGTATTATAACCTTCCGTTAGGTTATTATGCGCATCAGGGACATTTATGGTTCTTAGGAAACATTGTTGCGTATGTATTGATACTGTTGCCGCTATTCATTTACCTGAAGAGAATAACGGAAAGCAGATTTGCAAAAGGCTTATCCCTCTTCATGGGAAATCCTATCGGTCCTCTAGCACTTTCCGTCTTCTTTGTACTTGAAATTGTTATAACTAAACCACAAATCTTTGAATTGTACGCGGAAACATGGCATGGCTTCTTTATTGGACTCCTGGCCTTCTTTTTTGGATTTATCTTCGTATATAGTGGGAAAGCCTTTTGGGTAACGGTTTTAAAATGGAGATGGCTTTACATTGCCCTGGCAGCTGTTCTGTATACCTTCCGCTTAATGGAAGTACCATCCATTGGTTTTTTAGTCGCAATAGAATCCAATTGTTGGATTTTCGGACTTTTTGGATTGGGATACAAATATTTGAATAGACCGAGCACAATTTTGGCTTATTTGAGTAGGGCTGCCTATCCTGTTTATATCATTCACATGTTTGTCCTCTACGCAGGAGCCATGATGATCTTGCCCCTGGAGATACCGGTTTTATTAAAATTTGTAGCTATAGTTATATTTACAGGAATAGGATGTTATCTCATTTATGAATTCCTAATTAGGAGAATAGGATTTTTAGGACCGTTATTTGGACTCAAATGGAATTTCAAAAACGAGAAAGAAACTGAAAGAATTGTAAATTCCGCTGAGAGCACATCATAGTTGTCCCTTTTCTTGATAAAATCTGTCGAAATGATAATAAATGAGAAATTATGAAGAATAAAAAAATGAAAGCAATGCTGGCTATGGGATATGGTTCCCCGGATGTGCTTCAGCTTAAAGAGGTGGAAATTCCAACCCCTAGTCCCAATGAAGTATTAGTAAAGGTGAAAACATCATCGGCTACAACTGCCGATACGATGATGCGTACAGGAAAACCCTATATAGGTCGGCTCTTTCTTGGCTTTAAGAAACCCAAACATCCTATTCCCGGTACAGGATTTGCCGGAATAGTTGAGGAGGTGGGTACCAAAGTCAATAGCCTGAAAGTGGGGGATAGGGTCTTTGGAGAAACCACTTTAGGATTTAGTGCAAATGCCGAATACCTAACGGTCTCTGGAAATGGAGTTGTCCTGCTAATGCCCGAGAATATGGACTTCAATGAAGCGGCCAGCTTTGGTGATGGTCATCTTACTTCTTATAATTTCCTTAAAGAGATAGCCGAAGTTCAACCCGGTGAGAGGGTACTAATCAATGGAGCTTCTGGCGCATTGGGTACCTCGGCAGTCCAAATCGCCAAATACTTCGGCAGTCATGTAACGGCGGTATGCAGTTCCAGAAATTTTGAACTGGTGAAATCTCTTGGGGCAGACGAGCTTATGGACTACCGAAAAAAAGACTTTACGAAATCTGGACAGAAATTCGACTATGTCTATGATACAGTAGGGAAAAGCTCCTTTAAAAAATGCCGGAAAATTCTTTCGGAAAAAGGGATTTACTTATCTCCTGTTCTAAAGATGTCCCTTCTGATTGATATGCTGAAGACTTCATTAACTAGGAAGAAAAAAGCCATTTTTCAGGCTACAGGAACGAAAGGTAATGACAAACTACGCGTACTTCTTATTAACGTTCTTGACATTTATAAGGAAGGAAAGCTCAAAACAGTTGTCGATCGGCAGTTTACATTGGAGAAACTTGGTGATGCACATAAATACATTGAGACTGGACACAAAAGGGGTAATGTTATTATTGCTAACTATTTTTCCTAAATCAATTAATATAAAAAACATTTTCTTGTTTTAAGAAGCTTAATAACCTTGACAGTCTGGAATAAATTAGTTCCCGATTAAAATTAAGATTTCCCTATAAAGATATTCCTTTCCTAATAGCATTCTAAATACGGCAACTATTTGTAGTACTACGTCACCCTTTGCCCTTACAGGGTGAAAAAGAAGGTGCTTATAAGAAATTTTTTACCTCCTAACATCTGGCAATTAATTACGAGATCACAGTACAAGAATTTGACAATTCCTAATATTTAGATAAACTGATTGGATACTAATAAAATTTAATCTTATTAGATTAATGTTTTTTATATTTAGAATATCATTCTAAAGTCACCTATTCGGTTACCTAGAGAAAGAAAAAATAAAGAAGTACTGAATTTACTGGTATAATGGGAGAGGCAAATAACCATGCCACCATTTCTATTTTAAACCGTTCAACTTCAACCTCAAATTATCAAAATCATTGGCTATTTTAGAATCAATCACCCGGGCATAAATTTGGGTCGTAGATAGTTTTGTGTGACCCAGCAGCTTTGAAACCGTTTCTATAGGCATCCTATTGGCCAGAATTACTGTGGTGGCAAAAGTGTGCCTGGCAGCGTGAAACTTAAGCTCCTTCCTGATCTTTGCCTTTTTGGCTATTTCCTTTAAGTACTGATTTGTTTTTTGGTTGGAGTAAACCGGCAACAGCTTTTCTGTACCGTCAATTTTGGGATGATCTTTAAAACTATCTAAAATCCTTTCAGCTTCTTCCAGTAAAGGAATACGAACGGCAGTATTGGTTTTGCTCCTGCGGGTATAGATCCATTTCTTGCCATCTTTTCCAATTTGAAGATGATTTGTACTTAAGGCTCTGGCATCGGCATAGGGAAGGCCAGTATAGCAGGCGAAAACGAATATATCGCGGTTAATATTTAAAACATCTTTTTCAAATACTGCGCTTTTGACCTTTTCAAGTTCCGGTTTGGATAGATATACCATATCCACCTGTTCAAAGCGAAGCTTAAATCTTACGGTGGGGTTCTTTTCTATCCAGTTTAGATGTTCCGCCAGTCGCATCAGCTTCTTAAACCGCTCCATGTGCTTCATGACACCGTTATTTTGAAGCCTAGACAGTGAACGAAGGTAACTTTCAAAGCCTAAGGTAAACTGGTAGTCAATCTGCTTTAAATAGATATCTGAAGTACGGTGCTGCTTTTTCAGGTACTCCTTCAGGTAATTTTCTGTAGTCCTGTAATTTTTCATGGTCCCATACTTCAAAACACCGGACATTTTTTCATCATAATAGCTTGAAAGGTAGAGTAAAGTATGATGCTGCTGATCGGTTCCTAAGTACCAGTTTTTGATAAGATGAGCAGTAATGACCTGATCTTGTTTTAGAAGATCATCATATGCCTTGTATAGCAAAGTCCTGGTTTCATCCAGCTTTTTGTTGATCTGGTAACTTTCCGCACCATTGCCCAACATTTTTCCGGCCGATTGGCTCCACCTGCTTACAGGTATAGTCCTCTTTAGGCTAATTTCTAAGGATTTGCTGTTAACGGTTACTCAGGCATAAAGGAGGGCGAGTTCTGGTTGTTTTTTCTTTTTGCGAATGAAAAAAGAAATTGAAAAGGTTTGACTGGTACGCATAGCTTTTGTTGTTTAAATGAAACAACTATAAAGGATACGAAAGTCAAACTACCAATACGAACTAAGGAGCATCGGTGAATTAAAAATACAAAAAACAAGCTCACGATAAACTCACAAATTAACAGTGAACTTACGGTGAACTCACATTAATTTTAACATCATTTGTTAGTATTGAGCCAAAAAAAATAAAGGGTAACTATATGAAAACCATATATTTAACCATTGCTTATGTTAAAATAATCCTTAACAAAGTCGGCGTGGAGGTAAGCCAAGCCTTCTATACCAGGTTTATTTGAATATCTGTTCTAAGTTCAATTTTGCTGCATTTCCGAATTATGATTTCTATTCTGGCTTACTTCTACATCCGCTGTTCGGACGAACCTCTTTTCCCTAAGACGCAGCTTTTGCGAAGGCGTGGGAAATGTGGTGAGGACTTTTAAGTTCGAATCATTCTCGCCAGCTTTCCCCTTCCCATTTGATGATATTGAACATCTCCGGCAACCGGTCTCCTATGTGATTTCCATACCTGGCAGCAATAGCCGATGGATTTTCATTGGTAGTCACATAGGTTTTTAATTTCCTGCGATGCCTTTCAAAAAGCAATTTCCCGATGATTTCTTCCCGGTTATAGGCTTTATCCTCTATTCCCAGATCATCCAGGTACAATTTGCCCCGGTAGTAGCTTTCCAGTTTAAAATTGCTGGTGTTGTCTTTTTGTGATTGGTAAAACAGGGTTAGCAGATGAACTGTTGAAATTCGGGGGAACCAGAGTTGGGTATTTCCCTTTTGCTTTAAGATCACCTTTCCAACTTCATGGATAACATCGAACAAGGTGGATTTCCCAACGCCATAGTCTCCATACACCAACAAACCTTTATCAAGGCTTGCCTTATTTTTTATGGTTCCATAAGCATTGAAATCCGGCTGGAGTAAAAAGTAGCGGAAGATGGTAAAGATAACCGCTTCGTTTTCTTTTTTGATCTTAAAACCAGGTGCTGTCTTTTGGAACAATCTCCAGAAAAACTGTTTGCTTATTTCTTTCCGGTTGTTGTTTGCAACCTTTGCCGGCGGGGAAATTACCGGTGATAGGATTTCAGAAGCTGACTTAATCATAGTTTTTTATTTTTTGCCGGACCCTGAGGTCCATGTTTTCTGTTTTCATGGGTTTTTTCCCCTGTGCGATCAGTTGCCCTATCTTTTGCCGAAGTTTATCGGTGTCCAGGATAATCCCTTTCCAGAACTCATCGGGGCCATTCAGCAAATCATAGGCAAGCTGTAACTGGTTCTCTGAAACCCCGTCTTTTTCGATCATTAGTCTAATCGGTTCCAGACACTCCTTAAGGCCTGCCATTTCTATTTTTTTTGTTGGCGCGCCTTTGTTTTTTAAGTTTTTCAGAAATAGCTCCTGAAATTTAAAAGCCCAATCATAAAAGCTTAGCTGATCTTTTGGCACTTCAGATCTTTTTGTTTTTAGCAATGGCTTTTTTAAAAAAAATTCCTGGTTTAATAGTTTATGGTTTATTTGTTTATAGTTTAATTGTTTATCTATACTCGCAATGCTCCGGACTTGCTTTGTACAGTGCCCCGACAATGCTTTATCCAATGCTTTGGGTGGTGCTTCGGTGTTTTTTACCAAAGCAATGACATTGGCAGTGTACTGGTTCCTGCTTTTCTGGATCCACTTGATAAAACCCCATTCTTCCAGATCCTGTAGCGTCCCGATATAGGTTTTGTAATTTTTTATCCCCAAAGCTTCCATTGCCAGATCGGTTGGAAAACCAAATTCCTCTTTCCATCCAAGCCTGTTGCAGCGTTCTATGGCAAAAAAATAAACAGCAGTATGAACCGGCTTCACTTTGCCGGGGTTGACAAAGCTGAAATCAAACCATGTCCTGGAAAATTCATAGCCGTTCATAGCACTAAGGTTTTGGGTTTCTAAGGAGCCAGGAATTAAGTTTCTTCCTGTCGAAATAGATCATCTTGCCACCGGGTTTGGAATGGGGTATTCTTTCTGATGAAGTAAGCTTGTACATATAGGCCCTTGATATGCCGGTATACCGGCAGGCTTCCTCCAGGGTAAGTACTTTCTTGTTTGCTGTGAGCAATTGTTCCATGCGGATCAACCGGTCTTTTAGGTTTAAATCATCCATGATCTCTAATTTTAAAAAGGCAACACCTGGTGTTGTTCCTTTGGTTATAGATACAAATGACCAACTAAAATCCCTGTCCATCAATATAGTAACAGGTAATCTAATCGTAATTACCTTATAAATGCTGTTGAAAAATCCTGGAGATCTCCTTTAGGTAAGCAGCTTTGTTCATGCGCCAGTCGGAGATGTTCTTAGTGGATAAGGTTTGGATGTTGCCTTCTGAATTTCTGAGGATGAAATAATGATCTACCAGTTCTTTTATCTGGTGATTCTCCAGGTTTTCGAACCCGATCATCAGCTGGCTTAAGAACTCCAGTAAAGTTTGACGGTTTACCTGTTTATATCTTTTAGGGGAAAGATCCTTCCATATCAGGCGACTCCTTGAGGAGATTGGTTCCAGTAGAATTAGTGATTGAAAGCTTTGAAAAGTTCCATCCAGGTATGTCACGGAGAAAGCTTTGAAAACAGCATTCGCCTGAGCATTGGGTAGCGCAATGGCCTTCAGGTGAAGAAGATCTGGCCCAATTGTGAATCTGCTTCGCGAAGCACGTAATTGTAAAGTCCTAGAAGCTTTGCCCTTATCTGAAGAGTGAAAACTGCGAAACGCTCCAAAACATGCTGTCTTTCTTAACTAATTAAAGATAACGAAAAGAAAGAATTGAATTGATTTTAGAATTTGATTCACTATTAATCTCTTTTTCCTCAATTTCTTTTTTTGATGAAGGAGATGTCAAAATCCACCAAAAAATTGTAATAAAAATAAATAAGTAGGAATTTTTATAATGTCGGGAAAAGGTCGGGAAAACCTCTTTTTAAAAACCAAAAAACCCTGTAAATCAGGTGATTAACAGGGTTTAAAGTACTCGGAGCGGGACTTGAACCCGCACGGGAATTTCTTCCCATTGGATTTTAAGTCCAACGTGTCTACCAATTCCACCATCCGAGCGTGGAAGGTTTATAATGAGCGAAAAACGGGATTCGAACCCGCGACCTCCACCTTGGCAAGGTGGCGCTCTACCAACTGAGCTATTTTCGCGATTTGTAAATGAACTTACACAGCTAAACGTGCTTTCGCAACTGCTAATTGCGGATGCAAATTTAGTATAAATCTTATAATCTCAAAGACTTTTTGGAAAAATAAAATGATTTTTCCGGAGAAATTTAACCCGTAATCAGGCGCTTCAGGTTTTCCATCCCTAACCTGCTGTATTTCAACTATCTTTATTCGGACTTTATCAATCCTTATTATTTACATTTATTTCCTGAATCATTTTACTGAAAACTGAGCACTAAAGATTGCCTACTGAAATTACGCTTTCGCCTTCAGACTCTTCCCCACCAGCATTCGCTTGATCTCGTTGAGCTTCATTAAAGCTTCTACCGGAGTGAGGGTGTCGATATCTATATGTAAAATCTCCTCTTTGATATCTTCAAGAATAGGATCATCCAGATTAAAAAAGCTTAGCTGCATCTCTTCTTCAGCCGATTTCCTCAAAACGGCTCCATTATCCTGCATTCCGTGGGATTGCTCCAGTTTTTTCAGGATTTTGTTTGCCCTGTGCAGCACCTGCTGTGGCATTCCGGCCATTTTCGCTACGTGGATTCCGAAGCTGTGTTCGCTTCCGCCGGGAATCAGCTTCCGAAGGAACAGGACGTTATCCTTCAGCTCTTTTACCGATACATTGTAATTCTTGATCCGGTTAAAGGTTTCGCTCATATCGTTGAGCTCGTGATAATGGGTGGCGAAAAGTGTCTTTGCCTTTGCGGGATGCTCGTGAAGATATTCGGTGATCGCCCAGGCAATGGAAATTCCGTCATAGGTGCTGGTTCCACGGCCAATCTCATCCAGGAGCACCAGGCTTCTTACAGATAAATTGTTCAGGATGCTCGCAGTTTCGTTCATCTCTACCATAAAAGTTGATTCCCCCATCGAAATATTATCACTGGCCCCAACCCTTGTAAAGATTTTATCTACCATTCCGATTTTCACCTCATCTGCCGGAACAAAACTTCCCATCTGTGCCAACAACACTATAAGTGCCGTCTGCCGTAAAATAGCCGATTTACCACTCATATTCGGCCCTGTGATCATGATGATTTGCTGCTCCTCACGATCAAGGAAAATATCATTGGTTACGTAAGGCTCTCCCGGCGGAAGTTGTTTTTCGATCACTGGATGGCGCCCGTTCCTGATTTGCAGCTCAAAACCTTCCTCTATTTCAGGCTTGCAATAGTTTTCGAAAATTGCATGCTGGGCAAAAGAACAAAGGCAATCCAACTGACCTATTAGCTGGGCATTTTGCTGTACCGGCTGAATGTAATCGCCGATCCAGATCACCAGCTTCTGAAATATTTGCTGCTCTAACTGTAAAATTTTCTCTTCGGCCCCGAGGATTTTAGCTTCGTACTCTTTTAGTTCCTGTGTGATATAGCGTTCGGCATTCACCAGGGTTTGCTTACGGATCCAGTCTTCCGGAACCTTATCTTTATGGGAATTCCGGACTTCAATGTAATATCCAAAAACATTATTGCTGGCAATTTTCAGGGAGGTAATTCCGGTGGCTTCGGTCTCCCTTTTCAACATCGCGTTCAGGTAATCTTTTCCTGAAAATGCGATATCCCGCAATTCATCCAACTCTTCAGAAAAACCTTTGGCAACCGAATTTCCCTTCAGGATATTCACGGGTGCATCTTCAAAAAGAGTTTCTTTGATCTTGTTTCTCAGCATATCACAGCCCTGCAAATTATCGCCAAGTACTTTTAAAGCTTCATCTTGAGAATTTGACGCCAAAGCTTTCACCGGCACCACGGCTTCCAAAGAATTCTTTAGCTGCACGATTTCCCGCGGATTCACCTTTCCAGTGGCTACTTTGGAAATTAGTCGCTCAAGATCACTGATTTGCTTGATGTGATGCTGAATCTTCTGATGATCTACAGGATTATTGATAAGGTATTCTACCACCTGGTGCCGCTTTCTGATCTTCTCGATATTCTTTAAAGGCAGTGCCAGCCAACGTTTCAGCATGCGCCCACCCATCGGGGTAGTTGTTTTGTCTATGACCTCCAGCAGGGTCACTGCATTGGCAGCAGTAGAATGATATAATTCCAGGTTCCTGATGGTGAAACGATCCATCCACACGTATTCATCTTCAGCAATCCTGTTTATTCCGGTGATGTGCTGCAGCTTGTGATGCTGGGTTTCTCCCAGATAATACAGCACCGCCCCCGAAGCCACAATCCCTTCCTCCAGGTCTTCAATTCCGAAGCCTTTCAGAGATTTCGTATTGAAGTGGGAATTGAGGGTTTCATAAGCGTAATCCTGCTTGTAAACCCAGTCTTCCAGATAAAAGGTATGATATTCTTCCCCAAAAACTTTCAGGAAATCTTTTTTCCTATTCTTCGGAACGAGCACCTCGCTGGGATTGAAATTCTGAAGTAATTTGTCTAAATATTCTGAAGTTCCCTGCGCTGTAAGGAATTCCCCGGTGGAAACATCCAGAAAAGAGATTCCGTTCTCCCTTTTTCCGAAGTGAATGGCACACAGGAAATTATTGGATTTACTCTGCAACACCTCATCACTCAAAGCAACTCCGGGCGTTACCAGTTCGGTCACCCCTCTTTTGACAATTTTTTTCGTCATTTTAGGGTCTTCCAATTGATCGCAGATCGCCACCCGCTCTCCTGCCTTCACCAATTTTGGCAGATACGTGTTGAGGGAATGGTGTGGGAATCCAGCCAAAGCGGTTTCATTCTCGCTGCCATTGCCCCTTTTGGTCAACACAATGTTGAGGATTCGCGCCGTTCTAACGGCATCTTCCCCAAAAGTTTCGTAAAAATCGCCCACTCTAAACAACAGCAAGGCATCAGGATATCTCTTCTTGATGGCATTGTACTGCTTCATTAATGGAGTAACTTTCTTCTCTGCTTTTGCTGACACGGAAATGGGATTTTTATTCCCTGCTAAAATACTTATTCCTGCCTTCGGTTTGAAATTTTACGCCGGCATTTATCCACAGTTCAATACACTCAAAAATCCTGATATACTGCGGAAAAGAAACGGATTTATCTTCTGAAAACATTTAGTTTTTGATAACTTTTGCGGTCGAACCTTCTGCTGAAGGCGTTAACTCCAACACAAACTGCGGATTCAGCCCTTTTTCCCGACGATGGGAAACATACAGAATTGCTGTCTCGCTTTCTTCTGAAAAAATGTTGATCAGGTTTGTCAAAGTTAAAGCCGATTTTTCATCCAAGGAAGTCGAAGGTTCATCTAAAATGAGCAGGGGTGGGTGTTTTATCATCGCCCTGGCAATTAAAATCATTCTTTGCTGCAGAAGGGGAACAGACCTGAAAATCTTATTTTTCTTCTCCAGAAGTCCGAGAGTTTTTAGCCATTTTTGAGCCAGAAAAAGCTGTTTATCTGAAGGTTTCTGATACAACCCTACACTATCTACCAGACCAGAAATCAGCATTTGTTCAATGGTATGAGTTCCTTTAAACAGTTCTGTAATGGCAGGTGAGAAATAACCGATCTTCTTTTTTATATCCCACACGCTTTCTCCACTGCCTTTTCGGTTGCCGAATAGAAAGAGGTCTACTCCGTACGCCTTGGGATTATCGCCGTAGATCATATCCAGCAGCGTAGTTTTGCCAGAGCCGTTAGGTCCCGAAAGTTCCCAGAATTCCCCTTTTTTAATGCTCCAGTTGATGTTTTTTAAGATCGGTTTTTCATTGTAGCTAACAGAAACATTCTTCATTTCCACCAGCATTTCCGGAATATCAACATACTCCCCTGGTGCCGGCGGAATTTCTGTAAAAAGATCCTGATCCTGCTGATTTTTCTTCTGAAGCTTCAGAAAATCATCTACGGCTATAAATTTTTGTTCTTCCGACAGGAATACTTCTGCCACGAACGGAAGCAGATCTTCGGTTCTTTTTAACAGCTGAACAATCAGCACCTTTTCTGAAATCTCCTCAAATCTCCTTTTCAACATTTTTACCGATTCCCTGTCAAGGCAATCAAAGGGATTGTCAAGGATAAGAAAATCTGGTTTCTGGTTTAAAAGGTAAATTAATAAAGCTTTACGTTTCTCCCCGCTTGAGAATGTCCGGATAGAACGATCTTTTTCAGCATTTAATTTGGAATAACCGTGACGGTAATCCTCTTCCAAAAATTTTTCAAGCACTGCTTCAGAAAATACAACGCCCTCCTTCCCTTTTAGATCAGAAAGTGCTGGCACCGCATTTCCGTTTAAAAGTTGTTGTTCAAACCGATTATTTTCTGAATGTCCAGTGGCATGGATTGCGAAGTGCTTCAATTTGATACTTCTTTTAGTTTTAATTCAAAAGCCGCGAATGCACGGATATTAAGTGCGAGGATATACTTTGGTTGAGATTAATTCTTCGATGGCTCACCCTGACTCTCATTCATCTTTTTCAGCCAATCATGCAATCTGTCGGGCCAGGTTTCCAGGTATCCTTTGCCGAGGCCAAGTGAAAATCCGTGGCCTCCTTCAGGATAAATGTGCATTTCTGCTTTAATATTTTGATCTTTTAAAGCTTTGTAGAACAGCAGAGCATTCTCCACGGGCACTGCATCATCATCTGTAGCATGGATGATAAAGGTGGGCGGCATGTTGTTTTGTACCTGCAACTCATTGGAGAATTCTTTCACTAATTCTTTGGAAGGATTTTCTCCCAGCAAAGAATTCCTGGAGCCCTGGTGGGTAAATTCACTGTTCATGGTGATCACAGGATACACCAAAGCCATAAAATCAGGTCTTGCACTTAAGGAATCTATAGCATCTTTTTTGAAAACATCTTCATGATCAAAATGAGTTCCCAAAGTAGAAGCCAGATGTCCGCCGGCGGAAAAACCCATAATTCCGACGCTATTTTGATGGACGTTCCATTTTTCGGCATTTGCCCGCACCAGTCTCATCGCCCGCTGCACATCCTGAAGCGGAGCTTTATAGCTTACTTCAACCGATTCAGAATTCGGTAACCTATACTTCAGCACGATCCCTGCGATACCTTTGGAATTCAGCCATTTCGCAATGTCCGTTCCTTCCCAGTCGTATGCGAGTCCGCCGTAGCCGCCACCGGGGCAAATGACCACAGCCTGCCCGGTAGCACTTTGCATGGTGGGCAGAAAAACAGCAATGTCAGGATCCTGAACATTCCTTATCCAGTTGATATCACCCGTCTCTGAAACCTCTTTTTCATCGGATTCTTTGCTGTTCGGGATTCCGTTGGGCCATAGAGGAAGAGTCATCTCTTGTGCAGAAATTCCGGAAGTACTTAAAATCAGGGAAAGCAGAAAGACCGGGCGATATTTTTTCATCTTAATCGTTATAAAATAGTTCAGGAAACTAAGTTATAAAATCCCTTTCTTGAAAACCGACTTACTGCTGAAAAAGAACAGTCTTGCACCGCCATTACCTTTTCTCCGGAACAAAATATCTATTAATATTCCTATTTTTGCGGCTATGGAAAACCGAAAGCTCAAGAACAGCGAACTCGACCGCAAATCTGTTTCAGAATTTAAAGAAGCAAAAAAAACTCCGATTATCGTCATTTTAGACAATGTACGCAGTCTGAACAATATCGGATCCATTTTCCGTACCTCAGATGCGTTTCTCATTCAAAAGATCTATCTCTGTGGAATCACCGCTACGCCACCTCATAAAGATATTCAGAAAACTGCCTTGGGAGCTACAGAAACGGTCAACTGGGAATATGTGGAAAATGCACTGGAAGTAGTAGAAAAACTGAAAGCAGACGGAGTAAAAACTTTCTCGGTAGAGCAGGCAGAAAATGCCACCATGCTAAACGATTTCCAGCCTGAAAAAGAAATCACTTATGCCCTCATCTTTGGAAACGAAGTGAAAGGCGTGCAACAAAAAATAGTTTCTGCGAGCGACGGAGTCCTGGAAATCCCGCAGCTCGGCAGCAAACATTCTCTCAATATTTCAGTTAGCGCCGGAGTGGTTTTGTGGGATGTGTTTTCGAAGATGTGAGATTTTAGATCTGAGACGTGAGATGTGAGATGGAATAAAAAGTATATTGTAATTTGTATAATGTAAGTTGTAAAACCAGTACAATATACAAAAGACTGCAGCTTATATTCCCCCTTCGGGGGTTAGGGGGCTTTTATCTCGCGTAACAACTTCAAATAATCCTTTCTCTCATTTACAAAATCCAGTTCAGAAATATCGATGATCTTCACGTTTAGGTTGGGCTGGGATTTAATGAACGTTAGGTAGCTTTTATTGATCTCGGCGAGGTAATCCTGCTTGATGTTTTGTTCATAATCGCGGCCTCGTTTTTTGATGTTTTCGAGCAGGCGATCTGTGTTTTGGTAGAGATAAATGTACAGATCGGGCTTTACGAGCTCCTTATACATCAGGTTAAACAGCTTGTGGTACAGCGAATATTCATCTTCCTGAAGCGTGATCTTTGCGAAGATAAGCGACTTGAAAACATCATAATCTGAAATCACAAAATCCTTGAACAAATCGTACTGCGCCAAATCATCTGACAGCTGCTGATAACGATCTGCCAAAAATGACATTTCCAGCGAAAAAGCATAGCGTGCCTGGTCTTCATAAAACTTCGGAAGAAAAGGATTGTCTTTGAACCGCTCCAGGATCAATTTTGCATTGAAATCCTGCGAGACCATGGTGGTAAAACTGGTTTTTCCGGCACCAATATTTCCTTCGACTGCAATGTAATTATATCCTGAAAAGCTAAAACTTTCCGGCTTTTTTAATCCTGTTGATATTTTTGAAATCTCCGAAGCATCTTCAGAAGCAGTTAAAACTTCTTTTATTTTCTGCTTTTTGACAGGATGTTTAGCTTCCGGGGCAATTTCAGCGAGTGGCAGTAACACAAATTTCCGGTTTTCCATCTGTGGGTGTGGAACCACCAGCTTTTCAGAAGCAATGATCTCTTCTTCAAAAAGAATGATGTCCAGATCGATCGTTCTGTTTTGGTAACCTTTACCCAGAGTTCGCTCCCGTCCTAAAGAAGTCTCTATTTTAAGTAATTTGTAAAGAATTTCTTCCGCAGAAAACCTACTATTCACAGCCGCACAGGCATTTAAAAAAGCACTTCCCTCAAAACCCCACGCGGGATTTTCATAAACAGAAGATATTGCGGTGATTTCCCCGATATTATACTGAATTTCAAAAATGGCTTTCTGGAGATAATCTAAGCGGTCGCCCCGATTGCTTCCCAGGGCTATATGTACTAATCTAGGCGGATTCAAGAGATTTATGAAATTTTTAAGGTGGTGCTCAGGTAATTTCCCGGCAAATTAAACAAAACAAATTCATATACTATTAACTTTGTGGGAAAGAGTTTGAAATTTGAGCTTAAAAGACAGATTATTTGCAGACAGGATTTATTTTGTGCTCGGGGGATTATTCATCACCGCACTGGTGGTTTCCAACCTCATTTTTCAGAAATTCTTTTACTGGGATTTCTTGGGAATTTATACGTTTGAAATTTCTGTGGGAATCTTGCCCTACCCCATAACTTTTTTGATTACTGACATTGTGAGTGAAGTCTACGGAAGAAAAAAAGCCAACCAAATGGTCACCACAGGAATTTTTGCTTCCTTTTTTTCCCTTCTTATCGTGTATATTTCGGCCGAAGTTCCTGCTACCACCTGGTCTCCTGTAGATGATTCCCTGTTCACGACGGTATTTGGCGCAACCGCCATTGCTGTCTTTGCTTCAATGATGGCATACCTTTTGGCACAGTATATTGACATACAATTATTCCACTTTTGGAAAAGACTTACAAAAGGAAAACATTTATGGCTGCGAAACAATTTTTCCACCTTTCTATCGCAGTTGGTGGATACCGCAACTGTACTGCTGCTTTTGTGTAGTTTTAATAAAATTGAATGGTCGCTTTTCGGTGGATTGTTGTTAAGCGGATTTTTATTTAAAGTACTGGTAGCAATTACAGATACGCCTTTTCTTTATGCTGCCGTGTATGCGCTAAGAAAGCGCTTCAATCTTGAAAAAGGCGAAGAATTAAATTTTGAAAAAATCGAAATATGAAAAAGTTTTTAAAAATAACCGGAATTGTACTGGGAGTGATCCTGCTTCTTCTGTTTTTGGCCCCCTTTGTTTTTAAAGGCCAAATCAAGGATATGGTTCGAAAAACCATCAATGAAAATGTAAACGCACAGGTCACCTTTGATGATATTAGCTTGAGCCTGTTCAGGAACTTTCCCGATGCCACTTTGGGAATCGAACAACTGCTGGTGGTCAACAATGCTCCTTTTGAAGGGGATACGCTGGCTTCAAGTGAAGAAATTGTGCTGCAAATGTCGATCTGGGAACTTTTCAAAAGCGGTGATGAACCCATGCAGGTGGATGCCCTTACCATCAATGACACAGATTTAAATATAAAACTCGATTCTCTGGGCAATGCCAACTATGACATTGCTATTGAAAACGATGCGCCGCTGGCAGATTCTACGCAAACCGGCAGCGGATTCCAGTTTGACGTACAACATTACGAGATCAATAATTCCAGGGTTGTTTACCTTGATGAGGGAGCAAAAATGCAGTTGATCGTCGAAGATCTAAATCATGAAGGAACCGGAGATTTCTCTGCTTCCACATCTGAGTTGAGTACATATTCCACAGCTCTGGTAAGTTTTGCGATGGACGGCACCAACTACCTTAGTCAGAATCGCATAGAACTGGATGCCGATTTTGAAATGGATCTTGAAAATATGAGGTTCAGTTTTCTTGAAAACGAAGCAAAAATTAATCAGTTACCGCTCACTTTCGACGGATTTGTGCAGGTGAATGAAGATAATAATGAAATTGATCTTTCCTTTAAAACCCCTTCTTCGTCCTTTAAAAACTTTTTAGCCGTTATTCCCGAAGAGTACTCCAAAAACATCGAAGATGTACAAACCAGCGGAGATTTTGTAGTAAACGGGGTGATCCAGGGAATTGTGGATGAAACACATATCCCAAGAATGGATATCAATATTTCTTCGGAAAATGCCTCCTTTAAATATCCCGACCTTCCGAAAAGTGTAGAAGACATCACAATTTCTACGGAAATTAAAAATGAAACCGGCTTAGCGGAAGATACCTACGTCAACATCAACAGACTGAACTTTAGAATAGATCAGGACGTTTTTAGTGCCAACGGAAACATTCGTAATCTAACCGAAAATATGCTCGTAAACCTTGCAGCAAAGGGAACGATCAACCTGGCAAACCTGGATCAGGCGTATCCACTGGAACTTGAGCAGGATCTAAATGGAATTGTAACTGCAGATGTTACTACCAGTTTTGATATGAATTCGGTGGAAAATGAACAGTACCAGAATGTCAAGAGCAGTGGTACGGCTACGATCAGGGATTTCAGTTATGCCTCTCCGGAATTTCCAAACGAAATTAGATTGGCAACTGCGAACCTTAATTTCCAGCCTGGAACAGTACAACTGGAGAATCTTAATGCGACTACCGGTGAGACAGATATGGCACTTTCAGGAACCATCAATAACCTGATGGGATATTTATTTACAGATCAAAACCTGAAGGGAAGATTTCAGCTAAACTCCAATACCTTTTCAGTGAATGATTTTATGGTTGCTGAAACAGAAACAACTTCTGAAGAAACAGAAGCAGAATCAACCACTCCGCAAACCACCGAAACTACCGGAGAAGCCATTAAAATTCCGTCATTTCTGGATGTGCAGCTGGATTTTACAGCAAACCGGGTTTTATATGATAACCTCGTACTTCAAAATGCAAAAGGAAATCTGGGAATTCAGGATGAAACCGCCACTTTAAACAATGTTACCGCAGATATATTTGGTGGAAATATTTCACTGAACGGAACTGTTTCTACGCGCCAGTCACCTCCCACGTTTAACATGGACCTCAACCTGAATTCCATAGGGATCACTCAGGCTTTTAATGATATGGAATTACTGCAGAATTTAGCCCCTATTGCGAGAGCTTTGGAAGGAAAACTTACTACAGCGATCGACCTGCGCGGAAATTTGAATCAGGATCTTACGCCCCAGCTGCAAACTCTCGCCGGAAATGCACTGGCAGAAATCCTGGATGCCCGGGTAAATCCGGAGCAGACTCCGTTACTGTCCAACCTCGATCAACGCTTAACATTTGTGGACCTCAATAATCTCGACCTAAAAGATCTGCAAACCAAACTTACTTTCACCAATGGACGCGTGGAAGTGCAGCCATTTGAATTTAACATCAAAGGGATCAATGCCACTGCCGGTGGAAGCCACGGGTTTGATATGTCTATGGATTATAATGTGAACCTCCAGGTTCCTGCTAAATATTTAGGAAGTCAGGTAGGGAATACGCTTTCCAGATTAAGCTCTCAGGAACTGGAAAATACTACGGTGACTTTACCGGTTGGAATCAGTGGAAATTTCCAGAGTCCAAGTATCAACCTGAACATGCAGCAGGCAGTAAATGACCTTTCCCAAAAGATCATTGACAGCCAAAAGGAAAATCTTCAGGAAAAAGGAAGAGACATTTTAGGAGGCATTCTGGGTGGAAACCGGTCTTCGAAAGATACCACTGCTACTAATCAGACACAAAGAAGGGACACCACCGCTACCAATCAGCAGAATCAGCAGGAAGCAGTTAAAGATGCTGCCCGAAAAGTGCTGGGAGGAATTTTAGGAGGACAGAAGAAGAAGCAGGATACGACCAACAATAAGTAAATCCGGACTAGCAGATTGCTTCGGCTGTGCCTCGCAATGAACGGATGAATCGGCTTCACCTCCGAAAAATGGAAAGTAGACTGCTCTCTCAATAGCTGATCGTCTTTGCGAGGGAGCTTTTTCATCGACCGCGGCAAACTAAGACAGGAGGCGCTCCGACTAAACAAATTGCTTGGGCTGCGCCTGGCAATACTGGTGAAATCCAACAAGGTCAAAAAAAGACCTTGTTGGTTATTCTTACGGTCACTACTTCACCGATAGAGCCACTTCATAGCCTTCGTGATTTCTCACATTAAAAGCCATGCCGTCATCAAAAATCAGGTATTGCCCTTTGATTCCCTTGAGAACTCCTTCATAAAACGGAGTCTTTTTCAGGGTCAGGCTTTTTATTTTTTGAGGATATTCCAGTACCGGAAAAGCTATTTCCAGCTCCTTTGAATTTCCGAGGTAATATTCTTTTGCTTCTTCCGGAATGTACTGTTTCAACTCTTCCTTTATTTCCTCCAGGTTTAGGTCTTTGAGGTTATTGGTGAGCATTTGCCGCCAGTTGGTTTTATCGGAGACATGCTGCTTTAAAGCCACTTCAGTAATTCCGGCGAGATAACGATTAGGCACTTCCACCACTTCAATCGCTTCATGAGCCCCCTGGTCAATCCACCGGGTGGGAATCTGACTTTTCCTTGTAACCCCTACTTTCACATTGCTGGAATTAGCGAGGTAAACCACGTGTGGCTGCAACTGGGCTTTTTGCTCATACTCAAGATCCCGATCCTGCTCGCCAAGATGAGCTTTGCTCAATTCGGGACGCATTACCCAGTCTCCCATTTCCGGAAGTGAGGTGAGACAGTTATAACAAACTCCGTTTCTAAAGATTTTTTTCTGTTTATGGCATCCAAGGCAGTGAAAACGTAAAAAGTTGATCGAGATCTTTTTACCCAGCAACTGATTCATATTCAGGAAATCGGATTCAAAAATGAGATAATACTGTACCGTATCCTGCAATTCAGTCTTCATCTTTGTAAGGACACCTTCATAATTCATAAACAGGGGATTTTTTATATCTTTCGATTTTTGTAAGCTTCAAGAATAGTTTTATTTTTAACCAGCCAACCAATAAGCGCCGGCGACTAAAAATCCGGCCGTAAAGATACTAGAAAAAATGCCAATTCCATTAGCTCATTCCATAGCTTCCTGGTTTCTTAAGAAGCGAATTCATCAAATGGAATTATTTATTAAATACCCTCATGAGGTCCAATTCGAACTTCTGAAGAAATTAATTTCCAAAGCAAAAAATACCGAAATTGGCAAAAAATACGATTTTGCTTCCATCACCAGCTATGAGGATTTTGCGGCACGGGTTCCTGTGCGGCAGTATGAAGATTATGAAGCAGATATTGAACGCAGCCGTAAAGGGGAAAGCAATATATTCTGGCCTACGCCCATAAAGTGGTTTGCTAAATCGAGTGGCACTACCAATGCTAAAAGCAAGTTCATCCCGGTGAGTGAAGATTCTCTCGAAAAATGTCATTATGCCGCCGGAAAAGATATGCTGTGCATGTACCTCAATAATAATCCCGAATCTCAAATGTTTAGCGGAAAAAGTCTGCGCCTGGGAGGAAGCAAGGAACTTTACTGTGAGAACGGCACCCAATATGGAGATCTTTCGGCTATTCTTATAGATAATATGCCTTTTTGGGCAGAATACAGCAGTACCCCCGGAAATGAAGTCTCCCTAATGAGCAACTGGGAAGTAAAAATGCCAGCCATCGTGAAGGAAAGCATGAAAGAAAAAGTGACCAGTCTTGCAGGAGTACCATCGTGGATGCTGGTGCTACTCAATAATGTACTGGAAGCTTCGGGTAAAGAAAGTCTTTTTGAAGTGTGGCCACACCTGGAAGTATATTTTCATGGGGGAGTAAATTTCTCACCCTATGCCGAACAATATAGAAAGATATTGCCGCGCGACAACTTCAGGTATTATGAAATTTATAATGCTTCGGAAGGTTTTTTTGCTATTCAGGACCAAAACAACTCCAAAGAATTGTTGTTAATGCTCGACTACGGAATTTTCTATGAATTCATTCCGATGGATTTGTACGGAACAGAAAATGAAAAGATTATTCCGCTAGCTGAAGTTGAAACCGGAAAAAATTACGCTATCCTTATCACTACCAACGCCGGACTTTGGCGTTATAAAATTGGGGATACCGTTCGGTTTACATCCCTGAAACCTTACCGCATCAAAGTTACCGGAAGAACCAAGCACCACATCAATGTTTTTGGGGAAGAACTCATCATCGAAAATGCAGAAGAAGCCCTGAAAAAAACCTCTGAAATTACAGGTTCAGAAATTGTGGATTATACCGCTGCTCCTGTTTTTATGGAAGGAAAAGAAAAAGGGGCACACGAATGGATCATTGAATTCAAGACTCCGCCGCAGGATTTCAACCTTTTTACCGAAACCTTTGACAAGGCCCTTCAAAACATCAACAGTGATTATGAAGCCAAGCGCTTCAACAACATGACCCTCAACAAACCAAAAATTCACCAGGCAAGGGAAAAATTATTTTACGACTGGCTGAAGAAAAACAACAAGTTGGGAGGCCAGCACAAAATTCCCAGACTTTCGAATTCCAGGGTTTATGTAGAAGAATTGCTGGGAATGAACGGGTGAATAGATATGAGATGTTAGAAGTGAGATATTAGATTTTAGACGTTAGACTCAAGACTGTAGATTGTAGATTGTAGATTGTAGACTGTAAAAATGCCAAACCGCACATTTAATATCTGAAATTTAAAGAAGCTTCTTTCTCTCCCTATCACCGTAGCAGACCGGGAAACGAGCTAAGATGATTGGACGATGAGGTTTTAAAGAACCCCAGCATAAAAAAACTCCACAGGTTTACCTGCAGAGTTTTATCTTTTTTGAAATCTCAGATCTGAAATCTAAAATCTCATATCTACTTCAGCTTCTTCGCCACTCTGTCTACGGCGGAAATGGTTTCGTTCAGATCCTCGTAAGTTAAGGCATCACTAATAAACCAGGTTTCGAAAGCGCTTGGTGCTATATAAACCCCGTTTTCTAACATTCCGTGGAAGAATTTCTTGAAGGTATCATTGTTTGCCCTTGCAGCCGATTCAAAATCTACCACCGGCTCTTCAGAAAAATGTACAGAGATCATGGAGCCTTCCCTGTTGATGGTATGGGCAACATTATTCTCGTTCAGCACTTTACTTATTCCTAAATGCAGAAATTCCGTTTTATCTGCAATGCTGTTATAGATTTCGGACTTCTTATTCAATTCGGAAAGCATTGCAAGTCCGGCGGCCATGGCTAGAGGATTTCCGCTCAGGGTTCCAGCCTGGTACACCGGCCCCGTTGGAGCCAGGTAATCCATGATCTCGTTTCGGGCTGCGAAAGCCCCTACCGGGAGTCCGCCACCAATCACTTTTCCGAAGCAAACAATATCTGCTTTTATATTCTTTAGTTCCTGAACTCCACCTTTTGCCTGCCGAAAACCGGTCATTACTTCATCAAAGATCAGTAACACATTGTGCTTATCACAAAGCTCCCGAAGCCCTTCCAGAAATCCTTCTTTTGGAGGAATACAACCCATATTTCCGGCAATAGGCTCCAGAATTATACAAGCCACTTCTTCTTTATTGGCATCCAGGAGAGCCTCTACACTTTCAAGGCTGTTGTACGTTGCCAGCAGAGTATCTTTTGCCGTTCCCTGGGTTACCCCCGGGCTATTCGGGGTGCCAAAGGTAATGGCTCCACTCCCGGCCTGAATTAAAAATGAATCACTATGCCCGTGATAACATCCGGCGAATTTGATCACTTTTTCACGGGAAGTGAATCCGCGGGCAAGACGCACCGCACTCATACAGGCTTCGGTTCCGGAATTCACAAACCTGATTTTATCAATATTCGGAACCATGGAAACCGCAAGTTCGGCAATGGTAGTTTCGATTTCTGTAGGCGTCCCAAAGGAGGTTCCCTTTTTAGCTTTTTCGATCACCGCGTCCACCACCGGCTGAAAAGCATGCCCTAAAATGAGCGGACCCCAGGAATTTATGTAGTCAATATATTTATTTCCGTCTTCATCAAATAAGTAAGCTCCCTTTGCTTCTTTAATAAAAACAGGATCACCTCCTACCGCACTAAAAGCACGTACAGGAGAATTTACCCCACCGGGAATTACATTTTTTGCTGCCTTAAAAAGGTCACTGCTTCTTTTATAATTCATATATCAAATCTCATTTTACATTGGGGTGACATAAAGTGTCTGTCCTATAGAAATGGTCGACCCCGTTAAATTGTTATTCTTTTGTAGTTGTTCTACACTTGTGTTGTATTTCCTGGCGATAGAATATAGGGTATCCCCTTTTTGAACCACATGCCTTTCTGAAGTTCTTCCCTTTTCCTCATAAACAATAAACTCATTTCCCAATACCTCTGCATCATACCGGTGAAGCTGGTATCTTTCAATCAGGCTGATCAATTTTGCCGGGTACGCCCTGTCTGTTGCATAACCTGCCGCTTTAAGGCCTTTTGCCCAGCCTTTGTAATCGTCTGGCCTCAGCTCAAAAAGGGCAGCATATCTTTTTCTTTCGGTAAGAAACAGCGAGTGATCCCTGAAAGAATATTTGGCATCATTATATTTTCTGAAACATTCCTGTGACCGGTCATCATCGTGAAAAACCTGACCGCCTTTCCAGCCGTGACATTTAATCCCGAAGTGGTTGTTTGCTTTTCTGGTCAGCTCCCCTACTCCGGCACCCGATTCCAGGATTCCCTGTGCAAGTGTAATACTTGCGGGAATCTTATAAATTTGCATTTCCTCCTGCGCAATGGGCGCATAGGTATCAATGTAATAAGCAACTTTATCGGTGTAGGCAGATTTGGGGAGATTTTCCCGTACGTTGTGTTCTCTTTCTGCAGGAGTAGATTCATTTGCATTCCTACCAGAATCTGTTCTTCTTTGAACTGTCCTTTCCTTATTCTGTTTATCCTTACCGCCAAAAATCTTTTTGGTAGTGTTACAGGAGGCTGTTGCCAGCAATAACAAAAGAATAAGTAATTTGTAATTAAATTTCATGCTACACATCAATTTGAGGTAAACCTTTCTTTTTCAACATTTGGTTCATTCCGGAAATTCCCTGCAACCCGCCTGTATGAACGGCTAAAATACGAGTATTTTCAGGAAAATGACCTTTCTCTATAAGATCGAAAATTCCGTACATCATCTTTCCGGTGTACACAGGATCTAAAGCAATGCCATATTGGAGCCTGAATTTATTAATAAAGTTGATCAATTCCGAATTTACCTTAGCATAACCGCCAAAATGATAATCTATTGTAAGTTTCCAATTATTTTTCTCTGTCCGTTTATTTACTTCTGAAGTCAGGAAATCTCCTTTTAGAGCAGGAAAACCGAGAATTTTCTGATTTTCAGTAGAAGATTTTATAATGCCCGAAATGGTTCCGCCGGTACCCACAGCGCAGCAAACTATATCAAAATTTTTATCTGCATCCTTTAGGATCTCTTCACAGCCTTTGATCGCCAGGGCATTTGTACCACCTTCGGGTACAAGGTAAAACGATCCGAATTTCTTCTGAAGCCATTGTATCATTTCCTCGGAATCTTTCTCCCGGTATTCCGATCTGGAAACAAAATCGAACTCCATTCCGCAGGAAGCAGCAAACTTCAAGGTTAGATTCTCCTGAAGGGTTTTCTGAATATCCTTCCCCAACTCTTCCCCACGGATTACTCCGATGGTTTTGAGTCCGTACAACCTTCCGGCAGCAGCGGTTGCTGCAATGTGATTGGAATAGGCACCTCCAAAGGTTAGGATAGTATGCTGCTTTTGAGAAATGGCTTCCCGGATATTGTATTTTAGTTTCCTGAATTTATTTCCTGAAACTTCAGGATGAAGCAGGTCTTCCCGTTTCAGGTATACCGATACGCCATTTTCTTCTGTAATAAATTGATTGGGAACTATTTTTTCCTGAACCAGCGCCATTTTTGAAGGATAAAATGCAAAGGTTCAAAAAAAACTTTCATACCCGAAAGGTTTCACCACGAATGCTCAAATAATTTTGGGTTGTTACTTCGAATCTTTTCGGCGACTGAGAAATCTCTTGTAACCCTTTCATACTCGTCTGCGATTTCACGCAAAGTTGCAAAGTTGTTCGCAGAGGACGGAAAGCTTACCTTCCAAACCTGCAGTGTTTCTTTTAACCTTGTAGGTTTACTATTGATACCTACACATTTTAACCCTGAACTTTTACCACGAATCCATGAATATTTAAAATTCCTTTTCGAAAAGGCCATTTCGGCGACTGAGAAAACTATATACCGACTCACTTTTCCATGCAGAGCTAATCTTAATCTTATAAAAACTTCAGAAAATTCCAGAAACTACGTCGTTCCATATATTCAGGATCATCTTCATGAGAATAGGCTTCTCTCTCAAAGCATATTTTACTGTACGCTTTATAAGCATCTCTGTATTTAATAAGACGTACAAAATACTCCAAGACATACCACAGGAAAAAGAAAATGATCAACAGCTCCTGTTGTTGCTTCACATGTATGCGTTCGTGATTCATAAAAACAGGATCGTCTTTAAGTTCTTTCCGTTTTACAACTATAAATGGCCAGAGCACGATTCCGTCGAAACCCTTGGCAAGGATGTATTTATTTACCACCACGAACATGGCAACAATATAAGAAATGCTATTTTTGCGATATGAGTTTTCCGAAGAAAAAAATTCCGATGGAAGAAGGGGATTATTACCTTACCCCCGAGGGCTACCGTTGCTTTACAGAACAGTATCACTTAAAAAGAGGTTACTGCTGTCAAAGCGGTTGCCGCCACTGCCCATACGGATACAATACAAAAACAGATCAACAGAAGAAAAAGTAAGATATGAGCTTCAACGATGAGATATTAGAAGGTATCCCGAACCATTTACCTGCGCCAAAACCGATTGACCAAGAAGTAAACCATGCGCCAAAACGTAAAGATATCCTCTCTTCTGAAGAGAAAAAATTGGCATTGAGAAATGCCTTACGCTATTTCGACAAGAAACACCATGAAACATTACTTCCGGAGTTTTTGGAAGAGCTGAATTCCTTCGGAAGGATTTACATGTACCGCCTGCGTCCAAATTATAAAATGTACGCCAGGCCCATTCAAGAATATCCGGGTAAAAGCGAGCAGGCGAAAGCCATCATGCTAATGATTCAGAATAACCTGGATCCAGAAGTGGCCCAACATCCGCACGAACTGATCACCTACGGCGGAAACGGAGCCGTTTTTCAAAACTGGGCGCAGTATCGCCTGGTGATGAAATATCTTGCCGAAATGAATAACGAGCAGACGCTGGTGATGAACTCGGGACATCCATTGGGTTTATTCCCTTCGCATGCCGACGCTCCCCGGGTCGTGGTCACCAACGGAATGATGATCCCAAATTACTCAAAACCAGATGACTGGGAAAAGTTCAATGCCCTTGGCGTTACCCAATACGGACAAATGACTGCAGGAAGCTATATGTACATAGGCCCTCAGGGAATTGTTCACGGCACCACGATCACTGTCCTCAATGCACTCCGAAAAATTTCTCAAAAACCCAATGAAGGCGCTCTTTTTGTTACCTCCGGACTTGGAGGCATGAGCGGTGCACAGCCAAAAGCCGGAAATATTGCCGGCTGTGTTACAGTTTGTGCAGAAGTAAATCCAAAAGCGGTTATGACAAGGCATTCCCAGGGCTGGGTAGACGAGGTGATAAAAGATCTTGAGGAACTCTCCCAAAGAGTGAGAAAAGCTAAGGAGCAAAAAGAATCTGTTTCCATCGCGTACCAGGGAAATGTGGTAGATGTTTGGGAACATTTTGCGAAAGAAGACATTCAAATTGATTTGGGAAGCGACCAGACTTCCCTGCACAATCCGTGGGCAGGAGGATACTATCCTGCAGGGCTTTCTTTTGAAGAATCCAATCTCTTAATGGCTGAAGAACCTGAAATTTTTAAAGAAAAAGTACAGGAAAGCCTGCGTCGCCAGACGGATGCCATTAACAGCCATACTAAAAAAGGCACCTACTTCTTCGACTACGGGAATGCCTTCTTACTGGAAGCTTCTAGAGCCGGAGCAAAAATTCACCGTGATCCCGAAGGGCATATGATCGAAGCCTCTTCAGCCGAAGAAGGGATCGATTTTGCTTATCCAAGTTATGTGCAGGATATCATGGGCCCCATGTGCTTTGACTTCGGATTCGGACCTTTCCGCTGGGTTTGCGCTTCAGGAAAAAAAGAAGATCTTGCAAAGACAGATGCAATTGCCACTCAGGTTCTACAGCGACTTCAGGAAAACGTTCCGCAGGAAATTCAGCAGCAAATGCAGGATAATATTCAGTGGATCCAGGGTGCACAGGAGAACAAACTGGTGGTAGGGTCACAAGCCAGAATTTTATATGCAGATGCACAGGGACGTATGGAAATTGCCAAAGCTTTTAATGATGCGATCGCAAAAGAAGAAATAGGAACGGTGATTTTGGGAAGGGATCACCATGATGTTTCGGGCACCGACTCTCCTTACAGGGAAACCTCAAACATCTATGACGGCTCCCGGTTCACGGCCGATATGGCTATACAAAATGTAATTGGCGACAGCTTTAGAGGTGCTACATGGGTGAGTATTCATAACGGCGGCGGAGTTGGTTGGGGAGAGGTGATTAATGGAGGATTCGGTATGGTTCTTGATGGAAGTAAAGAAGCAGAAAGACGACTTAACTCTATGTTATTCTGGGATGTAAACAACGGAATTGCGAGAAGATCCTGGGCCCGGAATGAAGGGGCACTTTTCGCAATTAAAAGAGCAATGGAAACTGAACCTCAGCTGAAAGTTACGCTTCCAAATATGGTAGAAGAAAGTCTACTAAAGTCATTGTAGAACTTAAAAAACTTAATTATGAGATTTCTAAAAATTACTCCCGTACTACTCATGTTCGTGCTGGTTTTCGCCTCTTGTAACAGTGTGAGGGTTGCGACCGACTATGACAGAGAGGTGAATTTTGACCAGTACCAGAGCTTTGCCTTCTTTAAGCCTGGAATAGACAAGGCAGAAATTTCTGATCTTGACAAAAAGAGGATCTTACGCGCCATAGAATCTGAAATGATGTCCAACGGCTTCACTAAATCGGAAAATCCAGATCTGCTGGTGAGCATATTTACCAAAACGAAAGAAAATATTAATATTTACAACAATAACTTCGGATATGGTTACGGTTGGGGATGGCATCCGTGGTACTGGGGAGCCGGTCCAAACACCATAAATTCAACCACCGATGGAACGCTGTATATTGATCTAATTGATGCTGAAGATAAAGAACTTGTTTGGCAGGGAATGGGAACCGCAGCCCTTGCTAAAAAAGTGGATAAAAAGCAGGAAAGGATCAATGAAATTGTGAGAGAGATTATGGAAAAATATCCTCCACAAACCGAAAGAAGATAAAAATATCCCCCCTAATTGATGAAAGCCACTAATTCGATATACTGAAGTAGTGGCTTTCTTCTTTTTAACGGCGCATAAGATAACGTTTTCGTAAATCCTTAATTTTGTATCTTTAGAGCCCGGCACAGATATATATTCTATGGAAAAGGAAATTGAATCAAATGAAATAATAGAACGCCTTCCGGCGCATCTAAAACAATTCATTAAACCGCAGAACTACAAAGATTACACAGCCATTAACCAGGCTGTGTGGAGGTACGTTATGCGAAAGAATGTGGAATACTTAAGCAAAGTTGCCCATTCTTCTTATCTGGACGGACTCAAAAAAACTGGTATTTCCATAGATTATATTCCAAATATGTATGGGATGAACAGAATCCTTAAAGGGATTGGATGGGCTGCCGTAGCTGTTGATGGATTCATCCCTCCTACCGCTTTTATGGAATTCCAGGCGTTTAATGTACTGGTGATCGCCAGTGACATTCGGCAGCTGGAACATATTGAATACACTCCCGCTCCCGATATTATTCATGAAGGAGCCGGTCATGCTCCAATTATCGCAAATCCGGAATATGCAGAATATTTGCGAAGGTTTGGGGAAATTGGCTGTAAGGCAATTTCGAGCGCCAAAGATCATGAGATCTATGAAGCTATAAGACACCTCTCCATCATCAAAGAAGCGGAAGATACTCCGGAATCTGAAATTGCTGCTGCAGAGAGAAAAGTGGACGAGCTGCAAAATGATGTTCGAGAGCAAAGTGAAATGGCCCAGATTAGGAATTTGCACTGGTGGACGGTTGAATACGGACTCATAGGAACGCCTGAAGATCCGAAGATCTATGGCGCCGGACTTCTTTCTTCAATCGGGGAAAGCGCCTTATGCATGACCGATAAGGTCAAAAAGCTGCCGTACAACATAGAGGCTGCAAATCAGGATTTTGATATAACCCGGCCTCAGCCGCAATTATATGTAACCCCAGATTTCGCTCATTTAAGTCTGGTACTGGAACAATTTGCGAATAAAATGGCCATCCGGGTGGGTGGTCTTGAAGGATTGAAAAAACTGATCCATTCCAAAAACCTCGGAACAATAGAACTCAGCACCGGAATTCAGATTTCAGGTGCATTTTCAAAAGTGATAGAGCATGAGGGGAAACCTGTTTACTTTCAAACCACAGGAGAAACAGCCCTTGCATACAGGGAAAAGGAACTGGTGGGGCATGGTACTGTAAACCATCCCAAAGGTTTTGGCTCCCCCGCGGGGAAACTAAAAGGAATAAACCTGGCAATAGAAGATATGAGTCCGCGGGATTTGCGGGCATATGACATCTATGAAGGGGAAAATATCCGATTTGAATTTGAAGGAGGCGTAGTTGTTTCGGGCGAGATCATTACCGGTACCCGAAACCTCCAGGGAAAGATCATCCTGATTAGTCTTCGGAATTGTACGGTTACTTATCAGGATCAAACGCTGTTTAAACCTGAATGGGGAAATTATGATATGGCAATCGGAAAAGAAGTGATTTCAGCATTTGCAGGTCCTGCAGATGCAAAATCCTTTAACCTCATCACCCATAAAACATCGTCTACTACCATTAAAAGCAAGAAAACGCCCGAACGGGAGGAACTGGAATCCTTGTACGAATCGGTTAGAAATATCAGGAAAGGAAAAAGCACAAAATTTTCTTTGGAAGCCGCTTTTGAAATCCTCCAGAAACACCATCCCAAAGACTGGCTTCTTTCTGTGGAGATCTATGAGTTGATTTATGATAAGGATGAAAAAATTTCTCAGCAGGTACTAAAACACCTGGAAGATGTAAAATCCCGAAGGCCCGAAGCGGCCCACTTAATTGATGGGGGCATTAGTACTGTAAATTCGGGGATGATAGTTTATTAGAAAATTAGAGGTACGAGGTTTGAAATACGAAGTCAGGCAAATCGTGATTTTTGATTTTACGACCTATGCCAGAAAACATTACGTGGACATTTGGAATTTGGAATTTCCTCATTGGGATTTTTATCGGAAAACCCTTATAACTTTAAATCCTCCATAGCATCTGGATTCGTAAATTCTTCGTTATTATACTGAAGTGTCCAGCCTAAGGTATTGGTGAGAATATAAATTTTCTGAAGTTCACTTATCAGCCGATTTTTTGCATTCGATTTTAAAGTAGAGTTTTCCACTTTCTCACGCATGGATTTATTGATGCGCTGCTTGATCTTGTTGAAGTCGGATGCATCGAACTGATTCAGGTAATCCTGGGTGACATCATAATATTTAATATCTGGATTTATTGAGATCTCTTCTTCCGGAATATGTTTGATGATCACCGTTTTATTTTCCTCATCCAATTCCACCTCAAGTTTGCTGAAATCGTACGCTACAGTAGCAGTCGCATTCACCACGATAAGTGCCTTTTTCCTAGCAGAAAGCACATCCAGATAAAACTTTTTTGAATCATTATAGGTATAGACCTGAGAGAAAGTCCCTTCGGTTACCACCAGTTTTCCAACATTTTTTATTTGTTCCTGTATAAGCGCGGTATTCGCTTCCAGGCGGTCCCGCTCGTTATCCCTGTTTTCACAATACCTCACACCAAATACTACAAGAAGAACCAATAAAGCACCAATAAGAAAATTTCTCATAGAAAAGTTTTACCCTACAATATACAAATAACAGGCCCTTTTTGAAGGTATAAGTTGTTAGAACTCTATGTATGGAAATTTTACCTGTAGTTCCTGAATTTTCTGCTGAAGCTTGCTCCTGAATTGCTGATGTGCTTCGGAATCTTCATTAAAAGGTTTATGAGCCAATCCCTTCTGAATTTTTTCCACTTCTTCTGAAGTCTTCTGCGTTTCGGGAGACATCCAGGTCTCTACAAATCGCTGCCAGATGTAATCAACGGCAACTGAATTCGGGTGGATCATATCTTCTGCATAAAACCTGTAATCACGGAGCTCGTCCATCATGATCTCATACGACGGGAAATAACTTCTCCTAATCCCTGGAGCGGGAATTTTTAAAAGCTCGTGAATAGCCGTAATCAATCTCGCTTTGCTTTGCTGGTTCTCCATGAAGCCGTCTCTAAGATGACGTACAGGGGAAACCGTAAAGATGACAGTGGCTTTTGGATTAATTGTCTTAATGACTTCCACGCAGGATTTAAGACCAGATTCGACCTCCGTAAGTTCTTTAAAGAATTTCTTTTGCGGAAGTTTATGACAGTTGGCTACAGTTTTGCCTGTTTCCAAAAATTTATAGCCCCAGGCGGTGCCGGGAGTGATAATTATATGCGAAACACTCTTTAAAAATGAGTAAGTTTCCTCAACAGCAGCATTCAAATCCTGAAGCATCTTATCTTTATCGGGATTGCTCAAAGCAGAATGTGCATCAAACGAATGCCAGCGCTCATTATGAAAAAAAATGTCATTTTCAGAAAAAACATAGCGAGATCTTACCTTTTCAAGAAAATTACTGATGGCAGCTGGATGAAATAAAATTCCGAATGGATTTTGGAGCGTCCTGAATTTATGGTACTCCAGCCTTTTTCCGATATTTTCAACAAAACAGGAACCCAGCAAAAGGACTTGAGAATCATATCCTATTGCCGGTTCTTGTGTTTTGATTGGTATTTTGGTACGGAATTCCATTTCCCCTTCTCTTCGATCCTCTTCCCAAAGGGGAAGGTTAGTTTTTATAGATTAGAAGCTCCTGAAATAAATTCAGGATAACGCATTAATTTATTTCACAAATTCTATCGCTTTCTGTAGTGCTTCATTTAAACCTTCGGGGTTTCTACCTCCCGCAGTGGCGTAAAATGGTTGTCCGCCGCCGCCGCCCTGGATATATTTTCCCAGGTCTTTGACCACTTTTCCTGCGTGAAGATCCTTTTCCTTCGCCAAATCTTTTGAAATGAAGCAGGAAAGTAAAGCTTTTCCGTTTTGTTCTGTTCCGAAAAGCAGGAATAAATTATCAAATTCATCTCCAAGTTGAAAGGAAAGATCTCTAATTCCGCCGGCATCAAGATCTACCTTTTTGGCAAGGAAGTTAATTCCGTTGATCTCCTGAATTTCATTTTTCAGATCGCCTTTCAGGTTTTTTGCTTTTTCTCTTAACAGGACTTCGATCTGCTTCTTAAGCTCATTATTTTCTTCCTGCAGGTTTGATATCGCCTTTACAGGATCTTTGGCATTTTTCAGAACAGCTTTTACTTCCTGGTAAGCTTCTGCCTGTTCAGTGAAATATGCTTTGGCAGCATCTGAAGTGATCGCTTCGATCCTTCGGATTCCTGCGGCTACAGCTCCTTCAGAAATTATTTTGAAATACCAGATGTCGCCGGTGTTTGCCACATGCGTTCCTCCACACAACTCGGTTGATTCTCCAAAGTTAACCGCTCTTACAGTGTCTCCATATTTCTCCCCGAACAAAGCAATGGCTCCGCTTTCGATCGCTTCCTGGTACGGAATTGCACGCCTGTCCACCAAAGGAATATTTTCAGAAATACGTGCATTGACAAAATCTTCCACCTCCTTCAACTCTTCGGAAGCAACTTTGCTGAAATGGGAAAAATCAAACCTCAAATAATCAGTTTGCACCATAGAACCTTTTTGCTCTACGTGTGTCCCTAAAATCTTTCTCAACCCCTGGTGCAGCAAATGTGTGGCCGAGTGATTGGCTGCTGTTTTCGTTCTTTCGGTAGAATTCACCACCGCTTTAAAGAACACAGATACATCTTTCGGCAGCTTTTTAACCAGGTGAATGATGAGGTTATTTTCTTTTCGAGTGTCAACAACACTGACTTTTTCTCCGTCGGGACTTTGTAAAAAGCCTTTGTCACCAATTTGCCCGCCGCCTTCAGGATAAAATGGCGTCTGATCCAATACGATCTGATAAAGTTCTCCCTCTTTTTTGGATTCCACCTTTCTGTAACGGGTAATCTTTACTTCAGCATCTAAATGATCATAGCCTATAAAGCCTTTGTTTTCTACTTCTGAAACTATTTCCCAATCGCCTGAAGTTACTTTCGAAGCGTTTCTGGAACGATTTTTCTGCTTCTGAAGCTCTTTTTCGAATTCTTTTTCATCCAGGTTCAACCCCTGCTCCTCTAAAATAAGGGCTGTAAGATCTATAGGAAAACCATAGGTGTCATATAGTTCAAAAGCTTTTTTTCCTGAAACTGTTTTCCCTTCGGTTTCCTTTACGATCTGGTCCAGCAATACCAATCCCTGATCCAGGGTTCGTAAAAAGCTGTTTTCCTCTTCTCTTATTACATTTTCAATAAGGTTCCTCTGAGATTTCAATTCTGGGAAAGCTTCTCCCATTTGATCTGTTAAGGATCCAACCAGTTTACTGATAAACGGCTCTTTCTGATTTAAGAAGGTAAACCCGTAACGAATGGCACGTCGAAGAATCCGTCTTATTACGTAACCCGCTCCCGTATTTCCGGGCAGCTGTCCGTCGGCAATGGCAAAAGCCACTGCTCTAATATGATCTGCAATTACCCGAACGGCAATATTTACCTGTTCGTCATTTCCGTAGGTAGTACCGGTAATTTTTTCAATCTCTTTGATAAGAGGAGTAAAAACATCTGTATCATAATTGGATTTTACATCCTGTAATACCATACACAGTCGCTCAAAGCCCATTCCCGTATCCACGTGCTGCTGCGGAAGTTTTTCCAGCGAACCATCAGCCTTACGGTTGAACTGGATAAATACCAGGTTCCAGATTTCCACTACCAGTGGATGATCCTGATTCACCAGCTCTCTTCCCGATACTTTTGCTTTTTCTTCAGCAGAACGAATATCCACATGAATTTCGGAAGAAGGACCACAAGGCCCCTGGTCTCCCATTTCCCAGAAATTGTCTTTTTTATTTCCGAAGATGATACGGTCTTCAGGAATTATTTCTTTCCAGAGGTTCAATGCTTCCTGATCTACAGGAATCCCTTCAGCTTCATTTCCTTCAAAAACCGTCACGTATAAAATATCCTTGTCGATCTTGTAAACTTCTGTCAAAAGTTCCCAGGCCCAGGCAATGGCTTCCTTTTTAAAATAATCACCAAAACTCCAGTTTCCCAGCATTTCGAACATGGTGTGGTGGTAGGTATCCTTACCCACTTCCTCAAGATCGTTGTGTTTTCCGCTCACTCTAAGGCATTTTTGGGTATCTGTAATACGCGGACTTTTAGGAGTTCCGTTCCCAAGAAAATACTCCTTGAACTGGTTCATTCCCGCATTGGTAAACATAAGAGTAGGATCATCCTTGATCACCATAGGAGCAGATGAAACTATGGTATGGGATTTATTTTTAAAAAATTCGAGGAAATTATTTCTGACATCCTTGGACTTCATGCACTGTATTTATTAAAGGTCTGAGATTATTATTATGACGGTGAGAAAACAATTTTTATATTTGTTCGTTTCTCAATCTAACTGTTGCACCATTTTTGCAACATTAAATTATAAGCAAAAATAGCATAATTTAACTTATGTCGAAGGTTAAATATTATTACGATAGCGAGACGCTTTCTTATAAAAAGATTGAGCGGAAAAAGGGCCGCCGAATAGGTTTTGCCCTGGTTACTATCCTCGGGATTTTTCTTGCTGCGTTCTTACTTCTTGTGGTTTACCTTAATATTCCACAAATTGAAACTCCCAAGGAAAAAGCCTTGAAAAGAGAACTGGAGAACATGAAACTCCAGTACGGGCTGCTCAACCGAAAAATGGAACAGGCGCAACAGGTATTGGCCAACGTTGAAGACCGCGACAACAACATCTACAGGTTGTATTTTGAAGCTAACCCTATTCCGGAAGAACAGCGAATGGCCGGTTTTGGCGGGATTAACCGCTACAGAAACCTGGAAGGCTTTGAAAATTCCAAACTAATTATTGACAGTCATAAAAAACTGGACGTCCTTACAAAAAGGATCGTAGTGCAGTCACGCTCTCTAGACGAAATAGCAAGTCTTGCCGAAGATAAAGAAAACCTCCTGGCTTCAATTCCCGCTATTATGCCGGTAAAAAATGAAGACTTAAAAAGAATGGCTTCGGGATATGGATGGAGAACAGATCCCTTTACCAAGGTGAGAAAATTTCACTACGGAATGGATTT
The DNA here is from genome assembly GCF_014651535.1 of Salinimicrobium marinum. Taxonomy (GTDB): domain Bacteria; phylum Bacteroidota; class Bacteroidia; order Flavobacteriales; family Flavobacteriaceae; genus Salinimicrobium; species Salinimicrobium marinum. Next base: position 467,710 of record NZ_BMXB01000001.1, on the reverse strand, counting down.
CACTGCACCCCAGGGAACCCCGGTATATGCTACCGGAGACGCAGTAGTGGAACGTGCTGATAACCGATCCAGCGGATATGGAAAACACATAAGGCTTGATCATGGCTATGGCTATGTCAGTTTATATGGTCATCTTTACAAATACAATGTAAAAGTAGGTCAGAAAGTACGGCGTGGGGACCTGATTGGTTTTGTGGGGAGCACCGGAAGATCGCAGGCACCGCACGTACACTATGAAATTTTTAAAGACGGAGAAAAAATCAACCCTCTTAATTTCTATTACGGACAATTATCGCCTGCAGAGTTTGATGAAATTCTTGAACAGGCACAACAAGAAAACCAATCTCTGGATTAATGCACGTAGATCTGCCCCAAAAATTATATTACGGAATAGGAGAAGTAGCCGATGCATTTGGCGTCAAAACTTCTCTTATCAGGTTTTGGGAGAAGGAATTTGACGTTATTAAACCAAAGAAAAATGCCAAGGGAAATCGTAAATTCACTCCTGAAGATATTAAAAACCTTGAACTCATTTATCATTTGGTAAAGGAAAGAGGCTTCACTTTAGAAGGTGCTAAAACCCACCTGAAGGAAGAAGGACACAAAACCCTCACAAATTTTGAAATCATAAGGAAACTGGAAACAATAAAATCAACATTGATCAAATTAAAAAATCAACTATAACTATGAAAAAGTGGCTTATCCCTGTATTAATAATTGGTGCGATTGTACTCATAGCGTACTGGATGTTCGCGGGAGTTTATAATACGGCTGTACAAAAAGAAGAAGATGCAAAAACAGCCTGGTCTCAGGTGGAAAATGCATATCAGCGAAGAAACGACCTTATTCCTAATTTAGTTAGTACGGTAAGAGGTGCTGCCGATTTTGAGCGAGAAACCCTTTCTGATGTAATTGAAGCACGATCCCGTGCTACTTCTGTCAATGTAGATGCCGATAACCTGAATGAAGCGCAAATGGAACAATTTCAGGAAGCGCAACAACAGGTGTCTTCTTCCCTTTCCAGATTACTGGTTACCGTAGAACGATATCCGGAATTAAGGGCTACCCAGAATTTCCAGCAACTCCAGTCCCAATTGGAAGGAACAGAAAACAGGATCAATGTGGAAAGAAACCGGTATAATGAATCTGTAAACAATTACAACATTTATATTAAACAGTTCCCGAACAACATTATCACAGGCATGTATGGCTTTGATGATATGCCAAGGTATACTGCAGATCCCGGAGCTGAGAATGCCCCTGACGTGGATTTCGATTTTAATTAAAAACTAAAAGTCATGGCGAAAGTAGAGGAATTCCTGAGCAAGAAAGATGAAGAAGAAGTGGTGGAAGCCATACGGACTGCCGAAAAAAAGACTTCGGGAGAGATAAGGGTGCACCTGGAGAAATCCAGCAACGGAGACATCTGGGAACGTGCCATGGAGGTATTTCACCTTCTAAAAATGGACAACACCAAAGCATCAAACGGAGTATTGATCTATGTTGCCGTGGAAGACCGGAATTTCATTATTTACGGAGACAAAGGCATCAATGAAGTCGTGCCAAACGATTTTTGGGAAAGCACCAAAGATGCTATAGTCGATCAATTTAAAAAAGGCAATTTCAAACAAGGCCTCATTGATGGGATCTTAAAAGCAGGACAGCAACTTCAGGAACATTTTCCATGGACCGAAGATGTTAAAAATGAACTTTCTGATAAAATCTCCAGGTAGGAATGCAATATTTGAAACATTTTCTAAGCGTATTATTCCTCCTGTTTGCTTTTTCAGTAAATGCTCAAAGGGATATCCCACCCAAGCCAGGCGACCAGACCAGCGTTTATGACGAAGCAGACGTCTTAAGCCAGTCGGAGGAGCAAAATCTCGAAAGGAAACTTATAAATTACGCAGATACTACCTCCACACAGATTGTAATTGCAACCATAGAATCCCTGCAGGGGGAATACATCGGAACTTATTCTGCGGAATGGGCCGATGAATGGGGAATTGGACAGGAAGGGGAAGACAATGGTATTTTCATTCTTCTTTCTGAAGAAGACCGGAAGATCTGGATCACTACCGGCTACGGGATCGAATCTTACCTTACCGATGCTCTTTCTAAAGATATTACCGAAAACATCATCCTTCCGGAGTTTAGAAGCGGAAGCTACTACAACGGACTCGACAAAGGTACAACCGCTATCTTTCAGGTGTTGAACGGCACTTATGAAGGTTCGGGAAGACCGGTTAACAACACAGGTGCTTCTCCCCGATTTATATTTTTAGCACTCATCTTCATAGTATTTCTGGTTATTCTAAGTAACCGGAATAAACGTGGGGGCGGAAAAGGTGGTTTGCGAAGAGGTGGCTCCCTACTGGACGTAATTGTACTCAGCAGCCTTGGCCGTGGTGGCTTTGGCGGAGGCGGTGGTTTCGGTGGCGGAGGTGGCGGCTTCGGTGGAGGCGGCGGTTTTGGAGGTGGCTTCGGTGGAGGCGGCTTTGGAGGCGGTGGCGCCGGCGGCGGTTGGTAATCTTTTTAGTTGGAAGTGTTTTAGTAGGCAGTTTTCAGTCTAATGTTAATTGATCAGTGGTCAGTGAGCAGAAAGAAAGCTGACGAAAATTTTATTTCATAATGGTATTCTGTAAATACTGTTTTCCAATTGAAAAGCAGAATTTACTTCTTCAGAAGTGATCGGCGCTCAATGAGCAGTAAAATAAAGTTGGTTTGGAATGGTCAGCTCCTCTTTCAGTGTCTAATTGAGACTCTAGAAATTTCACGCAAAGAAAAATAAGAAAAATGCAAAGCACGCAAAGAGCTATCGTACAGACAACTAGTATTGATTAAAGATCCATGCCAGTAAATGGGGTAACCATCTCTACAGTTTTGGAATTTTCGAATTTTTTCAGGGGTCTTTTCTTTGCGATCTCTGCGCCAAACTTTGAGCCCTTAGCGAGAAATAACTCTTCATTACAGCTTTACTACATCACTTCGTCACAACATCACTCGCTCTAAAAATCAACTTCACATCCTGATCACCCCACCTCGTCCTTTGTTCGGATCTTTTCCGCCGAATTTACTCAGCTTATAGGTAAAGCTTAGCATGAAATATTGTTCAAGGATCAATTCCTGCCGGTCTTCGACAAAATCCTGACCTGTAGTTCTGGAAGTACTTACGTTCTCATTCAGTAGGTCATATACTTTGATCTTCAGGGTAGCATCATCATTGAGAAACTGGTACCCCAGGCTCATGTTCCATAAGATTGCGGTAGGGTCAAACCCCGGGGCAACATTTCCGAAGTAATTATAGGAAAAATCATTTCCGAAAACCACATTTTCGGGCCAGTAAGTAGTTGCCTCGATTCCAATAGTGTGGTTGGTAAACTCCTCTTCCCGCCCCATGTTGATGTCATAATTAGTAAGTACGTAGCTAAGCTCGTACCGCGGATTAAACTCTACAAGCTCATTGTAGTTATACCCAAGTCTCACACTGGGCCGAAAGCTATAACGATCGGCATTAAATTTCTGAAGGTTTGTAAAACCTACCTGCCTGCCGTAACCGAAATTACCACCCAATCGGTAACTGAATTCTGTTTGCTCTTTCTTATATCTTTTATTGTAAAAACTTCCCAGATTGGCATCAATGCCGCCATCAACGTTGGTATAGGTGGTTCTGCTTAAAAGACCTTCGGTAACGGTAAAAGGCACCACCTGGTCTTGTGTAATCGTGAAGGAACCATAAGTGCTCAGTCCGCTGCGGGTGGCAAAATCAAAATTGTGGTAGCCGAGATTCACCCTGTGGGAAAAAGTTGGATCAAGATCGGGGTTTCCTGTAATGATGTTCAAAGGATCTGTAATATTCTCTACCGGCTGTAATTGCCTAATGGAAGGAATATTAGTATCTGTATTATAATACAAATAAAGACTGGAACCTCTTTTGATCTCATATCGTATATTGGAACTCAGGTAAAGATTGTTAAAATCCTTTTTCAGGTTATTTTCTGCAATGAAGTTTTCGCTATCCAGAGAAGTGTTCAGAAGCCCCACATTAAAGGATGTCCGCCACTTTGTTCCTTCATAGTTAAGTCCCACATTAGGAATATGCTTTACACTGTTTATTTCGAAGGCATTGCTTAAAGTTTCATTAAAGCTGGTGTAGGAGCCTGTTTCTTCATTAAAATCATATACATTTCGCTCATTGCTGGAATTTTCTGCACGATATTCGTATGACAGATCGAGGAACAGCTTGTCCCTAAGCACCGACCGTTGGGTAAGTCCAAGCGTGTACTCATTTGTCTCGTTAGCTTCATCGATGAACTGATTACGAATATCTGAACTTTGCAGAACATCATCTTCATAAAATAACCTTTCTGAAAAGAAATTATTCTGATTTTCCTGCTCACTATTCCTGTTCCTGAAATCTACCTGCAAGTAAGCTCCCCAGCTCCCAAACTTTTTAATGAAATCTATATGGTTGCTGAAATCTGTGCTATGCAGCTCTTCATTGTCGAGGGTAGAAGTATTCACCACATTTGTGGGATCTGTTCTTTCCGAATCTCTCGTCCTGCGGGAAAATCCATCATTGATTTGAAGGGAAGGACGAATTGAGATTCTTGTTAGCGTATCTAACTCAACTTCAAAATTGGCGTTCGCCCTATGGCTGTCATTTACCATATTTCCTGAAGAAACAGAATTTGTAAAGAAAGTTCCTTCCGGAAGAAAAGTTTCTCTTTCTACAACAGATCTGGTTTCGGTATCATTTCTTCCGAAGAAATAATCAGCATTGAGTTCGTATTTTTCATCCCATTCATTGGTGAAATTGAATCCTGCCGTTTCACTTTTGGTGATTCCGCCCCCGGTTCCGAAGCTGTTCCCGTTAATGCTGAAGCCGCCATTGCTGTTAAAGGACATTCGCCTCACGCCACCCCGGCCCATCATATCATACACCTCATCAAAACTGAATCCGGAGCTGTTGATATTATTGGAACTTGCAAGGGCACTCACCCGCAACTCGTCTTTAAAGTAATTGCCGATTCCGCTGAGTTCATAGCGCTCGTCGGTACCACCCCCTGCTGTTGCCCGGGCAAAATATCCGCGGTTCTTATCTTCCTGAATGGTTATGTTGATGGTTTTATCATCGGGATTTCCGGCTTTTCCGGTAAATTCCTCTGTTTTTGTCTTGGTATCCACCACCTGGATCTTATCAATGATCTCCTTCGGAAGGTTTTTAGTGGCAATTTTAGGATCATTTCCGAAGAATTCTTTTCCGTTCACCAGGATCCTGGAAACCGGTTTTCCGTTGACGGTAATATTTCCCTGGGCATCTACTTCCACTCCGGGAAGTTTCTTCATCACGTCTTCCAGGTTTGCATCCTGGCGGGTGTTGAAAGACGCAGCATTGAATTCCAGCGTATCTGTTTTGACCGTTACCGGCGACCTGTTGGAAACCACTGTCACTTCATCCAGCTCATTGGTTGCAACAGCCATTTCTATGGCTCCAATATTTTTTGTGCGCGGATTTAAAACTACAATTTGATTCAGGGGGGTATAACCCGCATAACTTCCCGCCAGTCGAAGGGAGTCGCTACTGTCTGATCCTGCTATGGTAAAATTACCTTCACGATCTGAAATGGTATAGGAAACCAGCGTACTGTCTGAAAGCCGCTCCACAAAAACAGTGGCAGATTCAAGAGGAAAACCTTCCTCCTGATCCACTATTTTACCGGTAATTTCAAATTTTTGTGCAGTTGCTGAAAAGGTCAGAAATGACAGATAGAGGAAAATGTAAAATTTCATTTAAACTTAAGTTAGAGAGCTGGGTAAAACTATAAAAATAGTTGGTTCTATTCTATAGTTTAGACTCTTCCTTTTAAATTAAGTTTAACCGAAAGTTATTTTTTTCTGAAATAAACTGAAACAGGAACCCCTGTAAAATCAAATTCTTTCCTCAGTTTGTTCTCAAGAAAACGTTGATAAGGCTCTTTTACGTATTGTGGCAAGTTACAGAAAAACGCAAACTGCGGCTGCGGAGTTGGTAACTGCATACAAAACTTAATCTTAACATATTTTCCTTTATAGGCCGGCGGCGGATACGCTTCAATAATAGGAAGCATGATATCATTCAACTCACTGGTCTTGATCTTTTTGCTTCGGTTCTTGTAAACATCTACCGCAGTTTCAATCGCTTTAAAGATGCGTTGTTTGGTAAGTACCGACATAAAAATGATTGGTACATCTACAAAAGGTTCCATTTCACGACGAATATTCTTTTCATATTCCTTCATGGTATTGGTTTCCTTGTCTTCTATCAAATCCCACTTGTTGACAAGGATCACGACCCCTTTACGGTTTCGCTGTGCAAGCCAGAAAATATTCTGCACCTGCCCGTCAAAGCCGCGGGTGGCATCCATCACGATCAAACATACATCACAATGTTCAATAGCCCGTACAGACCTCATCACCGAATAAAATTCCAGGTCTTCCTTTACTTTGGACTTTCTTCTGATTCCGGCGGTATCCACCAGGTTAAATTCAAATCCGAAGCGGTTGTATTTTGTATCAATGGAATCCCGGGTAGTTCCCGCGATATCGGTTACTATGTATCTTTCTTCTCCTATAAGTGCGTTGATAAAAGAAGATTTACCTGCATTGGGACGGCCTACCACAGCAAACCGCGGCAATTCAGATTCCTCTACATCAGGTTTTTCAGGAAGAGCCTCTACTAAAGCATCCAGAAGTTCTCCCGTACCGCTTCCGCTGGTACTGGCAATTGGATAGAACTCCCCTAATCCAAGAGAATAAAATTCCACTGCATTCTCCAGTCTTTTGGAATTATCTACTTTATTGACCGCTAAAAGAACCGGTTTATTGGAGCGGCGTAGCAAATCGGCCACGGCCTCATCCATGGAAGTAACGCCAGATTCGACGTCGACCATGAAGATAACAGCATCAGCTTCATCAATGGCCAGCTTTACCTGCTTATCTATTTCAGCTTCAAAAACATCATCACTTCCTACAACATATCCACCGGTATCGATCACTGAAAAATTACGACCGTTCCAGTCACTCTTACCGTAATGACGGTCTCTGGTTACCCCGCTTACAGAATCCACAATGGCTTCCCTTCGCTGAATTAACCTGTTAAAAAATGTTGATTTCCCTACATTTGGCCTGCCCACAATGGCTACAATACTACTCATATTCTTTTTCTAAAATTCTGGTGCAAAATTAGGCTTTTTTATTTTAAGATATAACTAAGAAATTCCATTGGGAAAATCCTTCATTTCAGCGCGATCAGGCTAATGAAAAATCACTCCTGCTTCTTCTAACTTATCGTGCTCCATTCTCCTGTATAGATGAATACACGATTAGTTATTTTATTAGTTAATGTATTTTCTGGCAGCATCCTTTTTTCAAGCTCAAGACACAGAGAGTGTGAAGAAAAATATTTTACTGAGAAAAATTCCAGATGCCAGATCGGTAAATATCTTATTTGCAGGAATATATTCATGCGATAACCTTCACAATCCACGAATACAGCATAATTATTTATTAGTTCAGGAATTATTCTCGGTAGTACCTCGAGTAGATAATCTGGTTTTCGAAAATTCGCGCTAAGGATTCTTATTATAGAACTCCTGGCTCTCAATTCAAGAAATCCTCCAGATTTTCATCCTTCTAACCTCGTATCTCAAATTTCTTATTCTACCTTTCGTTGTACCCAAACCTTCGTAACTGCCGGGCATCACTCCGCCAGTTTTTGTTCACTTTTACGTAAAGTTCCAGGTGCACCTGCTTTCCGAAGAATTTCTCAAGGTCTTTTCGGGCCTCCACTCCTACTCTTTTCAATGCTGCTCCTTTGTGGCCTATAATGATCCCTTTTTGGGTTTCACGCTCTACCATAATCACACTTCTCATCCTGATAATCTCCTCTTCTTCAAAAAATTCTTCGGTGTCGATTTCGACGCTATAAGGAATTTCCTTTTTGTAATGCATCAGGATCTTTTCGCGGATGATCTCGTTTACAAAGAATCTTTCGGGTTTATCTGTAAGGGTGTCCTTCGGATAAAAAGCGGGAGATTCAGGAAGGAGTTCAACGATACGGTTGAATACTTCAGAAACATTGAATCCCTGCAAAGCAGACACCGGATAGATTTCAGCATTAGGAACCTTTTCCTTCCAGAGCTGCACCTGATCTTCCAGCTGCTCCTGATTTGATTTATCGATCTTATTCAGCAGTAACAGAACAGGAATTTCAGAATTAATGATCTTATTAAAAAATGCTTCGTCTTTTAGTTCTTTTTCGCCAATTTCTACCATATACACCAGCACATCGGCATCTTCAAAAGCCGACTTCACGAAATCCATCATAGATTCCTGAAGCTGGTACGCAGGCTTTATAATTCCCGGGGTATCACTCAGGATCATTTGAAAATCTTCTCCGTTCACAATCCCTAATATTCTGTGGCGGGTAGTTTGTGCTTTGGAAGTGATAATGGAAAGCTTCTCCCCTACAAAGGCATTCATTAGGGTAGATTTCCCAACATTAGGATTCCCTATGATATTCACGAAACCGGCTTTATGCGACATAATTACATTTTTTACAAAGATATTTGTTTTAAAAAGGCCTTCCTAAGTCTTTTCATAAAATTAATAATTAATAAGGAAGCGGTAAATCCTGGAGATTCTCCTTTTCCATTGCCTAATTTATTAATTTAGGCAATAAATCCAGGAATATGACACCAGCCTGTCCTTTATGCGGGGAAACCGGAAATCTGTTCTTTGAATCCCCCGGTATGGAGTTTAATAAATGTGACAACTGCTTTGGCATATATGCCTCCCCTTCTTTTTTACCGGATGCAAAAACAGAAATTGATCGTTATCAAACCCACAACAATGATGTAAATGATATCCATTATCAGAATTTTATTTCTCCAATCGTAACTTCAGTTTTAAAAGATTTTTCTACTGAAGCGCATACAGGGCTGGATTACGGTGCAGGAACGGGGCCTGTGATCACCAAAAAGTTACGAGACTGCAATTTTGAAATCTTTCCTTACGATCCATTTTTTTCGGATGATAAAGAGTTGCTGGAGAGAAAATATAATTTCATTGTCTGCTGTGAGGTAATGGAACATTTTCACCATCCGGAAAAAGAGTTTAAAAGATTAAAAGATTTGCTCCTTCCCGGGGGAAAACTTTATTGTATGACGCATCTTTACGCTCGCGAAATTGATTTCCCCGGCTGGTACTATAAGAATGATCCCACCCATGTTTTCATATATCAAAAAGAAACCCTGGATTATATTGTGCAGAAATTGGGATTTTCGGGAGTTGAAATAAACAAGAGACTGATTATATTTTCTTCACAAGAAAGAAAAACCAACTCTTAAATCAGCGATAATGCAAAATTTCCGCTGCTGAATTCTAGCATAAACACCCTAAAAAATAAGAAATCCATAAATCCCGTTCAATAATCTGTTTCCTTCCTTTTTTCTTTAAATATTTTTTTTTTACTTTTGCCCGCTCTTATGAAGCACGGCAGAACGATATTATCCTCTTTGATTACCCCGCCCTAAGGCTGCCCCACTTTCTACCTGATTTTCAACTATATTTCCTTCGGAACTATTCCGTATTTACATATCATTTAATTGTTTTTAAAGATGAAAAAGATTTTCAACCTTTTCGATTTTTCGCAAAAAGTAGATTATAAAATAGAAGTAATGGCAGGGCTTACAGTCGCCCTTGCTCTTATCCCTGAAGCAGTAGCATTTGCCATGATCGCCGGCCTCTCCCCTCTTACCGGTCTGTATGCTGCTTTTGTAATGGGACTTGTCACCTCTATTATAGGTGGCCGCCCGGGGATGATCTCTGGAGCAACAGGTGCAGTCGCTGTAGTCATTGTAGCTCTGGCAATTTCCCACGGGCCGGAGTATGTTTTTGCAACGGTTATATTAGCCGGACTCATCCAGGTTCTTGCCGGGGTACTGCGTCTTGGTAAACTTATTAGGCTGGTTCCGCATTCTGTGATCTTTGGATTCGTAAACGGTTTGGCGATCATTATCTTTATGTCTCAGCTTGACCAGTTTAAAACCGCAAATGAAGCAGGGGAACTGGTCTGGATGACCGGAGCACCGCTTTATACCCTACTTGGCCTTGTCGCTATTACTATTGCCATTATTGTAGGGTTACCAAAACTGACCAAAGCAGTTCCTGCCAATTTGGTGGCCATTTTAGTAGTATTTGGACTGGTAGCTTTCCTGGGGATCGAAACCAAAACAGTAGGAGATATTGCATCTATTAGTGGAGGTTTTCCTCCATTTCATATTCCAATGGTTCCTCTAAGCTGGGGAACTTTGGCACTTATTTTTCCTTATGCCGCCATTATGGCCGGGGTTGGCTTGATTGAAAGTTTGCTTACGCTGAATATTGTAGATGAAATCACCGAAACCCGTGGCCGCGGAAACAAAGAATGTGTGGCACAGGGAACTGCTAATGTCCTTTCAGGATTCTTCTCGGGAATGGGTGGATGTGCCATGTTAGGTCAGAGTTTGATCAACGTCTCTTCGGGAGCACGAGCAAGACTGTCGGGAATTGTAGCGGCGGTAAGTTTGCTGATTTTCATCATGTTTGCAGCCGATATTATTGAGCTGTTACCAATGGCTGCCTTAACGGGACTTATGATCATGGTAGCCGTGGGAACTTTTGAGTGGGCCAGTTTAAAAACCTTCAGAAGAATGCCAAAATCTGATGTTCTGGTAATGGTTCTGGTAACTTTAGTAACCATTCTCCTTCATAACCTTGCCCTTGCCGTACTGGTGGGAGTTATTATTTCTGCGCTGGTTTTCGCCTGGGACAACGCTAAAAGAATACGTGCAAGAAAGAGAACCGATGAAGATGGTATTAAGCATTACGAATTATATGGGCCTCTTTTCTTCGGATCTGTACAGGCGTTCAATGAAAAATTTGATGTCCTGAACGATCCCGATGAAGTGATCATAGATTTTTCTGAAAGCCGTATCGTCGACATGTCTGGAATCGAAGCGGTCAATAAGCTTACTGAAAGATATGCAAAACAAGGAAAAAAGTTACATCTGCGACATTTGAGTGAAGACTGCCGAAGATTGCTGAATAAGGCAGATGCCATTATTGAAGTGAATATCTTAGAAGATCCCAACTACAAAGTTGCTGTAGACGATCTTTAGATACAGGATTACAAAGGAGGATGCCAGCAAAGTGTTTCACAAAATACACTTTGAGGCAGCTTTTATGTTCCCAATTCTTAAGAAAATGTGAGAATTCTCATTTTTACGAAATCCTTTTCTTAAAGTACTCGCGGGGAAATATTTATCTTCTTAACTTTAAACTTTAATTGAAAACATAACACCATGCCAACAAATCTGATTGGAGATCAGGATTTTAACACCACCCCAACCATAAAGAACAAAGCCTTAAGAGTAAACCTAAACGAGAGTATTTACGGCACCTTTGCAGAAATAGGTGCAGGCCAGGAAACAGTAAGAAATTTTTTCAGGGCAGGGGGCGCTTCAGGAACTATTGCCAAAACTCTAAGTGCCTATGATAAAGAATTCAGTGATGCTATCTATGGGCTCGAACCCCAGGGAAGATACGTGACCGAAGCCCGGTTAAAAAGTATGCTTTCCACCGAAACACGACTTATCGAAGAGCGCCTGAAAAGGGACAAACACCCCGACAAGTTGTTTTTTAGCTATGCCAATACCGTAGCAACTATAGATTTTGCTAAAAAGTACAAAGGCCATGGCTGGCTTGGCATAAAATTTCAGGCACATCCAAAACAGGAGTACAGTGAAATTTTACTGCATATCCAGTTCCATCAGAATTCGGCTGTACACCAGCAGATCACTCTGGGAAAACTCGGAGTTAACCTTATCTACGAAGCTTTTTACAACCATGATAACCCAAAACAACTTTTAAAAAACCTGTACGATCACATCAATGACGATGACATTGAAATTGACACCATCAATTTCACCGGACCTCTTTTTGAAAAAGTGGACAACCGGTTAATGAGTCTCCAGCTTGTAAAAAACGGCATGACCGAAGCAGTAATGTTCGCGCCAGACGGGAACAATGTATTACCTGCCAGCGTGCTTTACAAAAAGAATATCCTTACCCTTAGGGGGAGTTTCAGGCCTGTGACGAGGGTAAATATGAGCATGTACGAGAAGTCTTTAGAACTTTTCCTGAATGAAAGGAAAGTGGACAGGGAAAAAGCGGTGGTAATTTTTGAAATCACGCTTTCCAACCTGAAAGCTGAAGGTGAAATAAATGAGAAAGATTTTCTTGATCGCGCAGATTTGCTGGGTTCTTTGGGGCAAACAGTAATGATCTCCAATTTCCAGGAATACTATAAAGTAGTGGAGTATTTCTCACAGCACACCAAAGAGAGAATGGGTCTTACCATGGGTGTAAACACCTTCATTGACATCTTTGATGAAAAATATTATCGTCATCTAAGTGGGGGAATCCTGGAAGCCTTCGGAAAATTATTCTTTAAAAGCCTCAAGATCTATTTGTATCCCTTAAAAGATCCGGATACGGGAGAAATTACCACCAGCGAAAACCTGCAGGTGCATCCAAGAATGAGAGAATTGTATCAATATTTCAAAGACAACGGACGTGTAGTGGATATCACCGATTTTGATCCTGAAATCCTGGATATTTATTCACGGGAAATACACCAAATGATCGTCGAAGGAAGGTCGGGATGGGAAGATATGCTCCCAGAAACCACTACCGCAATGATAAAAGAAAAGAACCTGTTCCGAAGTTAAAGTATTGGATGTAGTATATTCTGAAAAAGGAAATATTTCTGACTTTTTCAGAATGAATTATAACTAAAAAGCTCCCGAAAATGAAATTTCCGGGAGCTTTTTGATTGGTATATTTTATTGTTATTCCTGGTAAAAAGAAGTTGGCCAGGCATCATTTGAGAAATTAACATCGGGAAGGATTTTTTCCGGATCCAATACCACACTTTGCACCTGTTTATCGGTACGCAGCAAATGGTTCCAGCTATCCCCTCGTTGCCATATTTCTACAGGGAGACGCACTGTTTCTTCAGTACCATCTTCATAGGTAACCTGTAACACTGCAGGCATTGGAATTTCCCCTCTGTTGGAAAGTGTTATCACATAATTGCCCTGGTAGGATTGAACATTATCAATGGCAAGATCGATATTTCCGGTGCCGTAGAACCAACCTTTCCAGAACCAGGATAGATTTTCTCCTGCAACATTTTCCATGTGATTGAAAAAGTCGGTAGGTTGCGGGTGTTTATAAGCCCAGGTGTGAATATAAGATTTGAAAGCCCTGTCAAACCTTTCTTCTCCCAAAACATATTCCCTTAGCAACAACAGTCCTATAGCAGGTTTATAATAAGCAATCATTCCCAAATTTTGCAGGTTTGCCACATCCGGGTAAGTATCAATACCTTCCCTGTTAGGATTGGAGAACCAGCCTGTCATTCTACGTGTTTGATTAAGTCTGGACGGATATTCTCCATCATTAAATTCCAGTGTGCTGTAGTGGTTAATGAACGTATTGAAACCTTCATCCATCCAGGCATATCTTCTTTCGTTTGTCCCCACGATCATAGGAAACCAGTTGTGTCCGAATTCATGATCTGTTACTCCCCAAAGAGAAGCCCCTTCACTCTTCCATCCACAAAAATTAAGTCCGGGGTATTCCATCCCTCCTATTTCTGCAGCCACATTCACAGCAACAGGCCAGGGATATTCGAACCATTTTTCAGAATAATGTTCTACAGAAGCTTTGGAGTATTCGGTAGACCTGCTCCATGCTTCTTCTCCTGCACTTTCTTTAGGGTAAGCAGATTGTGCCATGGCTTTTTTTCCGCTTGGAAGATCTATTTTAGCTGCATCCCAGATAAAAGCTTTCGAAGAACCAAAAGCAACATCTCTGGAATTTTCTATTTTGAAATGCCATGTAAGGGTGCCTTCCTGTTTTGCCCGTATGGAAGGATCATTTACCTCCTCTGGTCTTACAAGGTAAACGGTAGTATCGCTTTTTGAAGCTGCTTCCATTCTCTCCCTCACTTCTCTGGAAAGAACCTGTCGTGGATTCTGTAGTTCTCCAGATCCAACTACAATATGATCCCATGGAGCTGTTACTTTATAATCAAATGTTCCGTAATCGTAGTAGAACTCTCCGGCGCCAAGGTAAGGCTCCACGTTCCAACCTTCTATATCATCAAAAACGGCCACCTGTGGAAACCATTGTGCCATGGCATAGATGGTACCATCTTCCACCTCAAGTCGTCCCATCCTGTCCATACCTTCAACAGGAATTTTATAGGTAAAATCCATAGAAACTGTTGCTTTACCACCTTTTGCGGGAATTGGTTCATCAAAGAAAACCTGCATACGGGTGTCATTAATCATATATTCTGAAGAGGTACTGCGTTTCATCCTGGCTTCTAAATTTGATATTTCATATCCACCATCAATATCTCCGTTATACCTGTTTCCCTGGATAGGCGTGGTTAAAGTTCCACGAGAAGTTTCGGTAAAGCGATTTTGTTCCAGGTACATCCAGATGAAATCAAGCTCCTGCGGCGAATTATTGGTATATTCTACTGTAATACTTCCGGTGATGGTATGGTTTTCATCATCGAGTGTGACATCAATGTCATAATCGGCTTCGTTTTGCCAGTACTCGGGACCGGGTTTACCCGAGGCAGCACGGTACATATTTCCCGCCCGATTGGTGAATTCGTTGAAATCCTGCTGATTCGTTTCTGTTACTTCCTGCGCCTGTAACTGCGGAAAACCGATTCCTGCCAGTGCAAGTGCAAAAATTGCTTTTGAAAAATAGTTCATGGGTTTAATAATTTTGAGAACGCTAATTTTAAATTAACCCGGAAAATATCACTTTTTAAGAGATTATTTCTGAAAAAGTCGCAAAAAAATAATCGGAAACTAATTTCTTCAAATCCCTCTTCCATTTTCCATTTTAAATCCTCTTAATTTCAGAATTTTAGGGTTCCACCTGGCTTTATATCTCATAAAGACAAAAAACAGATTTCTGAAATCTGGATAAATTAATTAAAATGGAATTTAAAGTAACGGCCAACACAATTATCGGAAATCCTGCCTCACGATATCTTTCCCAGTTTATTCGGGACTGTTTTACTTCAGAAAAAGAAGAGGTAAAGAAAATGCTTCAGAAGAAAAAACCGCTTAAAAACAAGAAAGGTGACATCATGCCACCTTTCTGTATTCGTTACGATCGAGAACTATCCTTCAAAGACTGCTTTTAGCCTTTCCTGTAGCTCAGGATCACTTTGAAGACCCATAGCAATTTGCTCATATCTTTGAAGAGTCAAATCGGCGTCTGTAATTACTTTTTCCATTTTTGCCTGGAAAGTTCCTTGCATCTCTTCCAGTTCAGAAGCGATGGCCTGATGTTTTTGTAAATCTTCTTTAGAAGCTTCTACTTCAACTGCCGGGTCCATAGAAGCCTGGTGAATCTCGTTGAATTTTTGAACATCCATTCCACCTTCTTCTACCACAGACATCATCTCCTGTTGCGCCTGTTGATTTACCATTCTAATACCCTGAAAAGCGTTCGCAAATTTTTGCAGTTCACCATCACTAACCTCAACTTTTTGCTGCTGTTGCTGTGGCTGCGGAAGTTGTGGAGTTTGAGCGAAACTTGCGAATGTTCCCATTATGGTAAAGAAGAAAAGAAAACTTGCTACTTTTTTCAATTTAAACATAATAACTGATTTTTTATTGTTAGCCCAAAATTTGGCAAACACTATACCACGATCGGGTATTTAGAAATTTAATTCAGAAAGAGCTCAAGATTCAGAAAAAAGCTGTAAAATAATGATGCCCCAAAAATTAACCGAAACTTAATCTTCTCTTTCTTTTTTTAATATTCCTGTAACCAGAATCCCGTTATCAACTCGTATTTTTGAGGTGTAAATTTTAGGGATATGAAACAGATGGTTTTAAACGCAGTCAAAAAAATGCTTTTAGCCTTCCTGCTATGGCTAATATTAACGGCGTCTTTTTTTGTGCTGTGATCAAAAACTTATCCCGGTAAAAAGTATCCGTAATAGTAGGTAAACTTAAAAAAAACAAATCACTATGGAATTAAAAGAAAATTATTATCTAGCAAAAGAAACACTGCAGTTTCCTGTGCGTTATGACAAAAAGGGACAAACCATCTGGGATGCAAACAACATGATGATATGCGATATAAGAGGATGGGGGAAAATCCAGTTTCTTCGGGTGCCTGAAAAAAGACAGGATGAGATTGGGGAACTTATTGCCGACCTTTTGAATGATTTTTTGGTAGGTAAAGGAAAAGCTCTGGAAGAATTGTTTATCTAGTTAAAATCATCCTGAAACGAGCTATTTTTAGAAATTAATTTCCTTAATATCCACAAGAGCATTACCTTCAATATTCACATGAATTAAGAACTGACGTTCGCCGGCAATGATCTCTGCAACTCTGAAAGTGCTTAGTTTTCCCGATGCAAAAATGCCTTTAGATGCTTCCACTCGATTTTCCAGTTTAAGATTGATCTTTTCGAGCTGTTCCTTAACAGGAGGTCCTAGCTCAAAATTCAGTTTACTTTTTAGTTTATCATACATGAACCTGTTTGCAACGGCCTGCAGGGATTTATTCAAAAACCAGTTTTTTCCGGTCCCCTGCAGCTTATAATCCAGAATTTTCACCTCCTGATTTTTTTCATCAAAACCAATGGCAGCATGCAATTTCACACTGCCTTTTTTATTGCTGAAAAAAGAAGTAAGGGTTTTAAAGTCCAGGTTTAGAGAAATATCAAAATCTTCTTCTAAACTTTTTTCTACAGATAATCCCAGAATTTCTGCATATTTTTTTTCTTCTCCATTATTATCTTCTGCTTTTATATTCTTACCTATTAGTTTCTTCTGAAGAAACGATTCTATAACATTATAACCTATTCGCACCGGTACAAGCATAAATACATTATCCTGTGGCGCTTTTTTAATTTTATCCATAATATTGTGAGTTCCTCTTCTAAAATATGAAATTATTAGCACATGAAGGAAAAGTACGTAGCTATAAAGCCATAAATCTATTCATAAATGAGCCCTTTTCAGGTCTTTACCTTTAAAAAGTAAAAACTCCTTTAAATTAGCAGTCCCAGAATGAAATAAATCTTGCTTTGCTTCGACCAACACTATTCCGGTTTAAACAAACGAGTTAAATTTCAGAATTAAATAATCTTATGAGTACTAAAAATATCCCCATTTCCATATTAGAATTAGCCAGTGTAGGACAGGACATTACTACAGGAGAAACTTTTCAAAATAGTCTCGACCTGGCACAAAAGGCAGAAGAATTAGGCTACAAACGTTTTTGGCTGGCAGAACACCATAACATGATAAGTATTGCAAGTTCGGCTACGGTGGTATTAATGGCTCACATTGCAGCCGGAACCAGCAAAATAAGAGTCGGCTCAGGAGGTATCATGCTACCTAACCATTCCCCATTGATCGTTGCAGAGCAGTTTGGAACCCTCGGTTCTCTCTATCCCAACCGGATTGATATGGGATTGGGAAGAGCTCCCGGAACAGACCAGGCCACGGCACACGCAATCCGGTCAGACAGGATGCAGGCGGTGTATCAGTTTCCGGAGGAGATTGAAAAGATTCAGCAATATTTTTCCAACGATAACGGTGAGGCAAAAGTTCGTGCCACTGTGGCCGAAGGAGTGAACGTGCCTATTTACGTGTTAGGTTCGAGTACAGATAGTGCCCATCTTGCTGCTAAAAAAGGCTTACCCTATGTTTTTGCCAGTCACTTTGCGCCTGCACAGTTATTCCAGGCTTTGAATATTTATTATAATAACTTCCAACCTTCGGAATATTTGCAGGAACCCTATACCATCGCCGGAGTAAACATCATTGCTGCAGATACCGATGAAGAGGCTGAAAAACTATCTACTTCCATGATAAGGATGATGCTGGGCGTAATGACCGGAAAAATAGATTACATGCAAAAACCAACAGCTATGACCCCCGACCTTCGGGAAATAGCCAACCATCCTTCGCTTCAGCAAATGTTGAAATATTCTTTTGTGGGAAGTAAGAAAACTGTAAGAGAAAAAACAGAAGATTTTCTTGGAAAGACCGGTGCCAATGAATTAATGGTCGTTTCCCATATTTATGACCATAATGACAGGATTAAATCCTTTAGAATATTTTCTGAAATAATGAAGGAGAGATAATCCTATAGCAGTGGTAAAATTTATCTTTCAGAAAAATTTCAGAAGTACTGATTTTTGAAGAAGGATTCCTTGAAATAAAAATGCGCTAAGAGAGATGAAATTTTCTTAGCGCATTTTTTGATACCCGAATTATCCAGATCTCTAAGACTAATTCTCCCGGAATTATCTTCCGTTGAATATGATCATTACCCATGCAACTGCACCCAAAACCAGTACAGATACAAGAATATCTTTCCAGTTATAACTGGCTTTATTATCTGCTTTATCTTCGGCAGTAATTGTCTGGAACGTAAGGCTTTTCACTTTTTCCATAGACGGGATTGAGCTTAACAAACTCACAATAGTGACCAATAGCACACAGAAAAGAAAGAACCAGGCACCAAACGTAAGGAAATTCACATCTCCTACTGCAAAGAGGAATCCGTTAGGATTCAGATCATCTTTGATCAACTCAAGTACAATTCTGGCAGCTGCAGCTATAAGACCTACCACAAGAGTCACAAAAGCCCCGAGAGCGTTGATCCTCTTGTAGAAGATTCCCAGCAGGAAGACCGCAGTAATAGGAGGGGCAATATATGACTGCACCTTTTGCAGGTATTCATAGAGAACACCTGAAATATTTGCCATAATAGGAATCCAGATAATCCCAATGATCACAATCACCACAGTAGCGATTTGTCCTGTTCTTACCAGTTGTTTTTCCGGCGTATTCGGTCTCAGTTTTTTATAAATATCAACGGTAAACAGCGTAGAACATGAGTTGAAAACAGAGGCCAGGGAGCTCATTAAAGCTGCCAGTAATCCCGCGGCAACAAGACCTCTTAATCCTGATGGCAGTAAATTACTCATCAACACCGGAAAAGCTTCATCGGGGTTTTCCCAATGCAATTCACCCCTCATTTTTAACGTAAGGGCTATGATCCCTGGAATAAGGAACAAGAATACCGGAAGCAGTTTTAATAACGCTCCGAATATGGTGCCTCTTCTCCCCTCTTTGATGTTTCTCGCGGTTAATGCACGTTGCACGATATACTGGTCTGTACACCAGTACCAGACACCCACAATTGTACTGGTAATGAGCAACGATGGCCAAGGGAAATCAGGATCTGTAGCAGGACGCCACATATTAAGATACTGCGGAGAAACTGTTTCTTTCATACTTTCCCAACCTCCTACTGCATCTAATCCAATAAAAGTAAGTGCACCGGCACCCAGGACAAGGATGATTGCCTGAAGAGTTTCTGTATAAACCACAGCCTTCATTCCTCCAAGTACTGTATATAAACCTGTAAGTACCACAGTAGCAATTGCACCTGTCCAGAAATCTATTCCGAGTAAAGCAGAAACTACCACTCCACCCGCATAAATAGTTACCGAAATCTTTGTGAGTACATAAGCAATAATCGAGAAAATGGAAAGGACCCAGCGGGATCTTGCATCAAACCGCTTTTCAAGAAATTCCGGCATCGTAAATACTCCACTACGCTTATAGAACGGCAGGAATACCCATCCAAGTATAAGCACCACCCACGCCTGAATTTCATATATAAGCATAGGAAGTTTATCTCCCGCACCCGCTCCTGCAAGCCCTACTACGTGTTCTGATCCTATATTGGAAGCAAAGATAGATGCACCCACTACAAACCAGCCAACATTTCTACCGGCAAGAAAATAATCTTCTGTATTGCTTTGTTTCTTAGAAATTACCCAAACTACAATCCCGGCCAGGATGAGGAAATATGCTGCGATCGCAATCCAATCTAATGAATCTAATGGTACCATACTATTGCTTTATGGAGAATATAAAGGTCGTTTTAGAGGAATAGGTATCTCCCGGCTCCAGTACTACAGATGGGAAATGCTCCTGATTCGGAGAATCTGGGTAATGCTGAGTTTCCAGGCAAAACCCTGTCCTTTTTTCATAATTACCATCCCCATATTGAAGCGGTAAAGTACCATCAAGGAAATTACCGGAGTAAAACTGGATTCCGGGTTCGGTAGTGTGTACTTCCAGCAATCGGCCGCTTTCCTTGTGATATGCAGAAGCAGCAAAACGCATTCCGCTGTCCTGCTCATTCAGCACCCAGTTATGGTCGTATCCACCGGCTCTTTCAAGCTGATCATTATCTGCTTCAATATTTTCTCCGGCTTCTTTGGGTTCCCTGAAATCGAATGGCGTATTTGCCACTTCCCGCATCTCTCCGGTTGGAATTAGATTTTCGGTAACCGGAAGATACTGGTCAGCATTGATTTTAATTTCGTGATCGAGAATAGTATTAGAAAAATCTCCCGAGAGATTAAAATAAGCATGCTGGGTTAAATTCAATACCGTCTTTTTATCAGTTGTAGCCTCATAGTCTACATCAAGAGAATTGTCATCATTAAGAGTATAGGTGACAAGAGTTTCGAGCCTCCCGGGATAGCCTTCTTCCATATCTTCACTTATGTAAGATAACTTAAGGGTATTATTATCTGCTTCTTCAACTTTCCACACCACTCTGTCGAAACCTTTTTCACCACCATGTAAATGGTTTTCACCATCATTTTGCGCCAGGGTATACTCTTCCCCATCCAGCGAAAACTTTCCGTTCGCGATCCTGTTTCCGTAGCGCCCTATCAATGCTCCGAAAAACGGATTCTCTCCGGTATATTGTTCAAGGGAATCAAATCCAAGAACAACATCTTCAAAATTTCCCTCTGCATCTGGGGCAGTTAGTGAAGTGATACGTCCACCGTAGGTAATGATCTTGATTTCCATTCCGTTCTCATTTCTAAGCGTATATTGCTCTACCTCCTCCCCATCGGGAGTTGTGCCATAATTTTCTTTCATTACGTTTTCGCGATTAACAGATTTAGTTTCCTCTTCTGAAGTTTGAGAGTTTTTATTTTCATTTTTGCATTGAACAAATGCAAGGGCTAAAATCATAAAGCCGCAACTTAATAAACTTCTTTTTACAGTATTCATAATTGGATTGGTTTAGTTTTACATCCCGTGTTGAAACAGGTGGTAATAAGCTTCGTTGGCGTTCATTTTATCTTTGAATTCACGGACACTCGTCTTTTCATCGATCACCAAAAGTTCAATCCCGGCAATATCGGCAAAATCTTCAAGAAATTCTGTAGTGATCGCCTGGGTGTAAACAGTATGGTGAGCCCCCCCGGCAAGGATCCAGGAAGTTGCAGCTATATCAAGATCGGGTTTTGGATCCCAAAGCACCCGTGCAACAGGTAAATTAGGTAGATCTGCTTCAGGTTTCACTGCCTCCACCTCATTTACTATCAACCTAAACCTGTTCCCCATATCGATCAAAGAAGCATTAAGGGCAGGACCTTCGGGAGAGTTAAACACAAGTCTTGCAGGATCTTCTTTCCCACCAATTCCAAGCGGATGCACTTCACAGGAAGGTTTCCCGTCGGCAATAGAAGGACAAATTTCCAGCATGTGAGATCCAAGAACGTAAGATCTCTGCGGAGTGAAGTGATAGGTGTAATCTTCCATAAAGGAGGTTCCCCCTTCAAGCCCAACTGTCATCACCTTCATTGCTCTTAACAATGCAGCAGTCTTCCAGTCACCTTCGGCACCAAATCCATAACCATCGGCCATTAAACGCTGTACAGCAATTCCCGGCAATTGTTTCAGCTCTCCCAGGTTCTCAAAAGTATCGGTAAAGGCTTTAAAACCACCCTCATCCAAAAAGGCTCTTAATCCTAATTCGATTTTCGCAGCTTCTTTTAATGAGTCTCTTTTTTCACCATTCTTCTGAAGTTTTTCTGAAAGATTATAAGATGATTCATATTCTTCAACAAGTTTGTTTACTTCATCCTCCTTTACCGCCTTGATATGTTTTACAACGTCTGAAGAATCATAGCCGTTCACAGACATCCCGAACCGCATCTGGGCCTGTACCTTGTCTCCTTCGGTCACTGCCACTTCCCTCATGTTGTCGCCAATCCTGGCTACTTTCAAATGCTGAAGTTCATCCCAGCCAAGTACAACGCGGGACCAAATCCCTAACTTTTTCTGAACACGATCCGACTGCCAGTGACCTACTATTACCTTTCGCTTTTTACGCATCCTGGTCATCATAAATCCGAATTCCCGGTCTCCATGTGCAGATTGGTTCAGGTTCATAAAATCCATATCGATCTTATCCCAGGGAATTTCAGAATTAAACTGTGTATGCAGATGACAAAGTGGTTTTTTCAAGAGCGTAAGACCCCTTATCCACATTTTCGCCGGAGAAAAAGTATGCATCCAAGCTACGATCCCAATACAATTTTTGTTGGTATTGGCATCCTGGCAAAGATTTGTGATCTCATCTGAAGTTTTCAATGTCCCTTTGTAGATTACCTTTAGGGGTATATGTGAGGATTTCTGTAATCCGTCTACGATCTGCTTTGAATTATCGGCAACTTGTTTTAAGGTTTCGTCGCCATATAAATGCTGACTTCCGGTGACAAACCAGATTTCTTTTTCGTCTATATTGAACATGTTAGTTTGATTTATGTTGGTTAAATTATTAACAAAGTAGGTATATAAACCTCGCCGGTTTTTGAAGCCTGTGAGGTCTATATTATTGGGGATTATTTTTGTCCGTAATAGGCATTTTTACCATGTTTACGTTCGTAGTGTTTTTTAATTAGTGAGTCCTTTAACCGCAGTGCCTCCGGATTTATTTGCAGGGTCAAAAATGCCATTCTTGCCACTTCCTCCAGGACTTTACTGTTGTACACAGCTTTGGCTGCATCTTTGCCCCAGGTGAAAGGTCCGTGGTTTCCAATGAGCACCATTTGAACTTCTTCATATGAGAGGCCTTTGTCCCTGAAGCAGTCCTGGATCTGTATCCCGGTGTTGTGTTCATAATTTCCCTCGATCAAGTCGTCACGCATTGGCGGAGCACATGGAATATCTGCTGTTAAATGGTCGGCATGGGTGGTTCCAAAAATTGGGATGTCCCGTTGGGCCTGGGCCCAGGCTACGGAATAGGTTGCATGAGTATGCGCCACTCCGCCTATTTCTTTCCAGTTCTTGTACAAATAAGCATGGGTTTTTGTGTCTGAAGAAGGTCTCATTTCGCCTTCAATAATATTGTTCTCAAAATCGATGATCACAATATCTTCAGGTTTTAAATCTTCATAGGGCACTCCGCTGGGTTTAATGGCAAAAACCTCTTTTTCGCGATCTACGGCACTAACATTTCCAAAGGTATAGATCACAAGGTTCAATGCATTCAGCTGCATATTGGCCTCGTAACATTCATGTTTCAATTCCTGATAAATAGAACTCATTTCTTGCTGATTTTATGGGATGTACTTTTTTCGGCGAAAGCACCCAATTCTTTATAAGCCTGCATTAATTCTGCATAGACTTTCACTTCTTCTTTCTTTGGAAGATATTCTGCTTCAAAACCACTTCCCAGGGTTTTACTGGCTTCAATCACATTGGGATAAAGTCCGGCAGCAACAGCAGCATAAATGGCCGCTCCAAGAGCCGGTGCTTCATCTGAAGCAGCTACTTTAATTGGCATATCCAGTACATTTGCCAGGGTCTGCATGATAAAAGGGGATTTTCGTGCCACTCCTCCAATTCCTATTACACTGTTGATCTTCACGCCTTCTTCTTCAAAACGGTTCACGATCTCTTTGGAACCAAAGCAAATTGCGTTGATCAAAGCTTTAAAAATATGAGGGGCTTTTGATCCTAATGAAAGGTTTGAAATGGCACTTTTCAACTCCTGATTAGCATCGGGAGTTCTACGGCCGTTGATCCAATCCAGAGCTATAGGTAGACTCTCAAAAATGTCAATTTTCTCTGCCTCTTCAGAAAGTTTCCTGATGAAATTCTTTTCGGCCTCTGCTTTTAACTGCTGTTTTTGTTCTTCAGAAAGTATATCAGAATTAAAAACAAGATTATCAAGAGGCCAGGACAGTACATCCTTGAACCAGGCAAGTACATCTCCAAAAGCAGATTGGCCCGCTTCCAGACCGATCATATCCGGAATGACCGAGCCGTCTACCTGACCACAGATCCCTTTTACCGTTTTATCTCCAACGTTTTCTTTGGAGGATATAATAATATCGCAGGTAGAAGTTCCCATTACGCGAACCAGCGTGTGCTTATCGATCTTAGCTCCTACCGCGCCCGAATGTGCATCAAAAACTCCAACTGCTATAACACAGTCTGTACTCAATCCTAATTTTTGAGCCCATTCCGCGCTTAAGTTCCCGGCAACCTCATCTGAGGTATAGGTTTTCTCATATAACCTCCCGCGAAGCTGCCCCAAATAAGGATCCAGCCTGTTGAGAAAATCTTCAGAAGGAAGTCCGCCCCAGCTTTGGTGCCACATAGCCTTGTGACCTGCTGCACAGCGACTGCGCTTAAAGGACTGCAAATCCTGATCTTCAAGGAGCATAAAAGTCATTAGATCGCAGTGTTCCATCCAGGAATAAGCTGCATTTTTCACCTTTTCATCTTCCCTGATGACGTGTGTGATCTTCGCCCAAAACCATTCGGAAGAATAAATTCCGCCTTCATATTTTGTATAATTTTCTCCTCCCCAGTTTTCAGCCAGTTCATTGATCTCATTGGCTTCATTGATGGCAGTGTGATCTTTCCATAACACCATCATTGCATTGGGGTTTTCTTCAAAACCTTCCACTAAAGCCAGCGGAGTTCCTTCTTTTGTAACTGCAATTGGGGAGGAGCCGGTGGTGTCAATACAGATCCCTCTTACAGTTTTTCCGTCAATTCCACTTTTTTCTACAACCCCTTTGATCGTCTTTTCAAGACCTTCCATATGATCTAAAGGATGTTGCCTAAACTGATTTATAGCTGCATTACAATATTTTTGTTCCTTCCAACGAGGGTAGTAATAAGTATCTGAGGCCATTTCCTTACCGTTTTCTGAATCCACCAACACGGCTCTTACCGAATCGGTTCCGTAATCAAGGCCTATAACGTAGTTCTTCATTCTTCTTTAATATCTGTTTTAATCCTTTAATAATCTTACATCATAGATTCCTGCTGTCCTGGAGCCGGAATGGGCCTCAAATTTAATTTCAAAAACTCCATTGCTGTTTTTCACGAGGTTGGCAGGAAGCGTATAATTTTTTTCAAAAAATTTGTTTCCTTCCAGGCCATGGAAACTTTCTTCGGCAATTACCTCATTATTAACCAAGATTTTGAAGTTACGTTCGTTGTCACCTCCAAAATAAGTTATTCGAAGTTTTTGTGCCTGCTTTTCATTATCAACCATACGATAGCTAAACCAGCCTTCAGCATCCCGCCAATGTCGATCGCGGTTAACACCAATATTGGAATTCTCACTTTCAATAAAATGATCGGCCTCCGGTTGTTGTTCCCCGGGATTCACCCTATCTAATGTCATCGCCGCCAACCTTTTTTCCTCATCCTCCTTTTGCTCAAGCTCCCTATGGATTTTCTCAATTCCTTTAGTAGTCTCTAAAGGAAGATAAATTACATACCTGGAGTCGTGCAGGGTATAAAAAGGTATGAATTCAAGTTCTTTAAATTCGGAAGGATATAAAACTTCTGATGCCGAGAAGGTCAATGTTTTGCCTGGAACTTTTTTCACCAGCCTTTCTATATCTTCGGTTTTGTCTGAAAGGAAATAAGGCATTTCTGAAAGCGGAATGATCTCCCCGGCTGCAATGTGCCCGCCCCTGCTGTCATCTGCAAAAAGTCCGTCCATATCCTGATCTCCGGTTTTGGCCGCCAGTACAATAGGCCCATATTTTAGAGCCTTATAATCTGAACCATCCGGTAATTTTTCAGAAGTAATATGCATAGGTAGTTCTACATCTACCCTGTCACCATCACTCCATTTCCTGTTTATAGCGACATAACTTCCCGGCGCCTGGTCAACCTTTACCGGCTTACCGTTGACTTCAATTTTAAGCTCACCGGCCGCAATCCAGCGCGGATATCTGATTTTTAAATTTAATTCCGTAGGATTTTCAGCCTTGATAAGAAAGGAAGTGGCTTCTTCTTCAGGAAAACTAGTTTTCTGAGTAAGGGAAAGACCTGTTTCCTCCCAATTTAGCGTGGATGGGATAAAAAGATTTACATATAAATCATCTTCAGAATGGGCATAGATCAATTCGTTGTATTTACCATGATTTTCCAGCCCTGAGCCCACACAGCACCAAAAACTGGTTTCAGGCTGGGAATATACCCGATAATGGCCGGGACGCATGGGAGTGAAGTATACGAATCCGCCTTTTTCGGGATGTTGAGAAGAGAGAATGTGATTGTATAATCCCTGCTCATAATAATCAATATACCTTTCCAGCCCTTCAGCCTGGAAAAGCTGTTTGCTCAATTTCAGCATATTATAGGTATTACAGGTCTCAGGCCCCTGGACACTGTTGATCATGGAAGAAAAATCTGTCGTGGGATGAAAATGTTCCCGCACACTATTCCCGCCAATGGCAACGGTTCGGTTATTCACCACCGTCTCCCAAAAAAACCTCGCAGCATTGTGATACTCTTCATCTCCCGAAATTCCGGCAATGGTTTCAAAACCGATTACCTTCGGAATTTGGGTATTGGCATGCATTCCGTTTAAATTATCTTTTTCCTGTTTTAGAGAATCCAACACAATCTGGTGTGAAAAACTATAAGCAAGATCAAGATATTTATCCTCGCCTGTAATTGCAGCTACCTCAGCAAATACTTCGTTTAACCCGCCATGTTCAGAAATGAGAAGGGACTGGATCTGTTCATCGGTAAGATTTGCTGTAATCCCGATCATCCAGTCGGTGTACTCAATTAACATTTCCCTGGCAAGTTCGCTGCCCGTATGTTGGTATGCATCCAGAAGTCCGGCATAGGTCTTATGGATATTGTAAAGAGGCACCCACCTGTCATTCAAGTTAAAGCTGCCAGGGTCAAGCTGCCCGGATTCTATTTCCAGCCACAATTCCTTGCTATTGGGAACACCTCCAATATAACCTGTGCCATAGGCATCCTGGGCACGTTTAAGTTCTGAAAGCATGTATTCCAGTCTTTGGAGAACTTCCCGGTTTCCTGTTGAAGCATACATAAGGGAAAGCGCTGTTATGTAGTGTCCTCCTATATGCCCATCAAGTCCGGAATTTTCCCAATTGGGATAGCTTTCTTCTTTAGGATCCAATCCCGCTTCCCGTAAAAACGGCGCCAGAAGTTTATCGGGATTTAATTCCAGGATATATTCCAGATCCACCAACATCGCATTGCGGAAAGGACCTTTTTCCAGGCTAACATCTTCAAGTTTAAAGATTTCCAGTTTTGACTGCTGGCCTAACATAACTGAAGCAGCAAGAAAAGCCACTAAACTTAGAAATCGTACCCTAATATTAACATAGAATAGTTTCATACCTGATTATTTGGACGATAGCACTATAACCGAGAACGGTGGCAGGTTAACTTCCAGCTTGTCTTTTCTCAGCTTAAAATCTTTATATTCAGCTATGTTAATTTTCTCCGGCTCATCAAAGGTATTGTGGTCCTGAATCTTTTCTGATCTCAGGATTTGTCCCACCATATTCTTTATATCAAGTCCTTCGAGATTGATTTCAACTTTATGTTCGTTGTTTGCATCTAAATTTACCATGGAAATGTGAGTATTTCCAGCCTCATTTTTAGAAGCCGAAACAGAAATTGCAGGTAAAGATTCTCCTTCATAGGAATATTCAGGAGAATCAAAATCAACCGGTAGTAACTGAGCGTCGTGGTGTCCGGTGTACATCTTGAACACGTGATAGGTTGGGGTAAGGATCATTTTTTCGCCTTCAGTAAGTACAACTGCCTGCAAAACATTCACGGTTTGTGCAATATTTGCCATCTTCACCCTATCACTATGATTATTGAAAATATTTAAGGTTGCCCCCGCGATCATAGCATCTCTCATGGTGTTCTGCTGATAAAGGAATCCCGGATTGGTACCTTCTTCTACTTCATACCATCCACCCCACTCGTCTACAACAAGGTCAATTTCATTCTCAGGATCATGTTTTTCCATGACCTCAATGTGCTTTTTGACGAACTCATCCATTTTAAGAGCTTCTTTCATACTCTTAAAATAGATCTCTTCAGTATAATCTGTGGAAGGTCCTTTCTCTTCCCAGTCTATTACAGCGTAATGATGAAGTCCTACAGCTTCAATAAGAGATTTTGGAACATCACGCATAAGAACTTCGGTCCAATGATAGTCATCTCCAGTAGCTCCGGCAGCAATCCTATAAAGATCATCTTCGTTTCCACCACTACCCATAAAAGTTGCATATTGCTTGTAAATGTTGGTATAATACTCGACTGTCATATTACCTCCACAGCCCCACATTTCATTTCCAATTCCCCAGTATTTCACATTCCATGGCTCTTCTCTTCCGTTTTCTTTCCTAAGTTTAGCCATGGGACTTCCCTTTGGGTGATTAGTATATTGGATCCAGTCCATAAAATCCTGAACTGTTCCACTACCAACATTTGCAGAGATAAAAGGCTCAGCTCCCAGTTCTTCACAGAGGTTTAAAAAATTGTGAGTTCCAAAGCTGTTATCTTCGGTTACTCCTCCCCACCAGGCATTTACCATTGTCGGTCTTTCTTCTTGTGGGCCTATTCCATTCTTCCACTGGTAAGTATCTGCAAAACAACCTCCGGGCCATCGCAAATTTGGGATTTGAATTTCTTTTAAAGCCTCAATAATATCTGTTCTCACTCCATCTTTATTGGGAATGGCACTGGTATCTCCCACATAAAATCCGTCGTAAATGGATCTCCCAAGATGTTCAGCAAAATGACCATATATATGTTTACTGATTTTTGGAGCATCGTCTGAAGGCTGCAGTTTAATTTCAGTTTGTGTATGGCCAATCCATGAATTAAATGATAGCGCCAGAACAAGTAAAGGAAGAAATTTTGTTTTCATAATGAATCAATTTATTTAAGTAAACCACACAACATTATAGATACCGAAACCTAAAAAATGGTATAGGTGTAATTTGCACATTTCCAAATGTAATTAAAGTTTTTGCATTCCCATAATTAATCTGTACCCCACCTCGTAACCTCACTATTTTTTATTCTGAAATTACAAAGGAGGATTAGTTCCAGATGTTGAAAGTTTCCTCTCTGCCAGTGCGGTAGTTTTCAATTATATTAATAGCTTCTTCTGGTAAAGAAACCGGATATTTACAAGTTTTATTCTGACATACGTAGATTAGCGTCTCTCCAACTACAAGTTTGCTTTTGAGGAGCGGTAAGTTTTCTTTCTCTCCTCCCATAAAAATCGACGTTGGCAAATATTCTTTCTGAACATGAAAATTTTTCTGTAGGGCGTCATTTCCTACAATAGCTATTTCATAAGCTCCAAAGGCTTTTGTGCCTATCAATTTTATCCAATTTGCATAAAAAGATGGTTCCTGCGTTGCTTTCCCGTACATCTGCCCAAGCATATCCTCACTCATTGCTAAATATTCTTCTTTTTCCAACAAAGTGCCCAGGGTAAAAAGGTTTTTTGCCATGACCGAATTGGAGGATGGAATCACATTATCATCCAACTCCATTTTTCTAGCCACAAGGTGATTGTGGTCTCCAGAAGTATAGTAAAACATTCCACTTTCCTCATCCCAGAAATTTTCAATAGCATATCTTGTGATACTTTCTGCTTTTCGCAGCCAGTTTATGTCAAAAGTTACCTGGTAAAGATTAAGGTATGCCCGGCTTAGCAAAGCGTAATCATCCAGAAATCCATTGATCCTGCTCTCCCCATCTTTATAGGTTCTCCATACGCTATTATCAGGATTTATCATCTTCTCATTTAAAAAGTCAGCGCCTTTTACGGCACTTTCAAGAAATTCAGGGTTTCCGAGAGCTAAATAAGCATCAAGATAAGCATCGATCATTAAGGCATTCCAGGAGGTAAGGGATTTATCATCAACAGTAGGTTTTATTCTCTTTTGTCTTACTTTCAGAAGCTTTTCCCGAATATCTTCCAGGGAAACTTTCAACTCGGTATTAGACATACCTTCAGCATTCGAAAATTCTTCAGGAGAAGACTTCCGGAAAAAAATGTTTTTTCCTTTTTCCCAGTTGCCGTAGGGTTCAATGTTATAATACCTGGTCACCAGCTCCAGTTCTGATGCATTTAGAATAGTACGTAGCTCTTCAAGAGTCCAGACATAGTATTTTCCCTCTTCCTCTTCTGTGTCTGCATTTAACGACGAATAAAAGCCGCCTTCATTATTGGACAATTCCCCTTCTACAAATTTCAGACTTTCCTCTATAACTGCTTTATATTCTTGTGACGGTACGACTTTATAAGCTTTGGAATATAAACTGATTAACTGCGCGTTGTCATAAAGCATTTTTTCAAAGTGCGGAACCAGCCATTCGGGATCTGTGGTGTATCGGGAAAATCCCCCGCCTAGCTGATCATAAATTCCTCCCCGCGCCATATTGTTGAGAGTAGTTTTCACCATTTCCAGTACCTCAACATCTTCGGTAAGATAATAATGCTGCAAAAGAGCCTCCCAACTCACAGGTAACGGAAATTTCTGTTCTCCCAGGTATCCTCCTTTTTCCCTGTCAAACTTCGGCTCCCACGCATCCATAACTGTAATATATTCAGCCTTAGAAAATTCTTCTTTTTGCGTACTAAGATCACCTAAACTGTTGGTGCTTTTAATTCCTTCGGTTAAAGCGTTTGCAGTTTCAATTAAAGACTCCCTATCTTCTTTATATGCTTTAGCAATTTGGTTTAAAATATTCTTCCATTCTTCAGGAGGAAAATAAGTGCCTGCGAAGAATGGTTTTCCATTAGGAAGTGCTACAGCATTTAATGGCCAGCCGCCACTCCCGGTTAAAAGCTGGGCAGCATTCATATAAATCTTATCAATATCGGGACGTTCCTCACGATCAATCTTAATTGATACAAATTCACGGTTCATGACTGCAGCCACGCTGGAATCCATAAAACTTTCTCTCTCCATCACATGACACCAGTGGCAGGATGCATAGCCAACACTTATAATAATCGGTTTGTCTTCTGTTTTGGCTTTCTCCATAGCTTCCGGTCCCCATTCGTACCAGTCAACAGGATTATCTGCGTGTCCTCTTAAATATGGACTACTGGCTTCAGCAAGACGATTTTCTTTAACCACCTCCTCCTCAGATTCTTCTTTACATCCGATGAAAAAGCACGAAAGAAGGATGAAAAAGCTGATTGTAAATTGATTTTTTAAATCTCTTCTGAAATCCATGATTATTAAAACAAATTAGATGGAATAAATATAAAAGGTTTTTCAATGAATTAGTTATGCGGTTTGAATATGAATTATGGTACATTTTAATTATTCCATATTCACTATCCTAAATATTGTCAAATACACCATTACGGATTGACTAAGGCAGATAAATTGATAAAATAAAAGCCCTTTCGATTTGCTGAAAGGGCTTTTATTTTATTTATCAAGATGTTTTATTAGTATCCCGGATTCTGATCTTCCTGACTGATTCCATCATTTGCCACAATTTCATCATTAGGAATAGGCCATATTTCATTCTTTCCTGCCTGAAAGCCGTATTCACCAAGATAATCTGCAGCAAGTCCCCATCTTACGAGGTCGGGGAAACGTACTTGTTCTCCGGCTAATTCCACCATTCTTTCATGAACAATAGCATCAAAAACCTCATCCTGGCTAAGATTTGTTGATAGAGGATCTAATCCAGCTCTTTCTCTCACCTCATTAATGTATCCTATAGCTTCTGACTGATTGCCTAATGCGTTTTCCGCTTCAGCCATCATTAAAAGCACATCTGCATAACGGATGACTTTGAAGTTGATACCAGAAGCCTGATCTTCATTAGCATCTTTGTAATAATTCTGATATTTTCTCCATGCTGCTGTCCTTTCAAGAGGAAGTTCCTCTATAACACCACCTGCGAATGTGTCTCCCGGGAAATAGAAGGTTTCGTCGTATCTTATATCCCCTTCTTCATATTCATCCAGAAGATCATCTGAAGGATAGGCGTTGAACCAGTCGTTAAAACCATACTCCTGCCCACGGAAGGTAACTTCATTAGCATCTTCACCGGCTGCATTGGAATTCCAAACAGCAGAATTACCCATGTCATCATCAAACTGAACTTCAAAGATAGATTCCGGTCCAAATTCGTCCTCTTCCCTGAAATTGGCAAAATAATCTTCTTCCAGAGAATATTGACCATAGATACTTTCAAAAGCATTTAAAGCTTCCTGATATTGTTCTCTGTATAAATGAGTCTTTCCTAAAAGGGCATAAGCAGCACCTTTGGTTGCTCTACCATTTTCGGTAGCTTCTTTATCCAGCAAAAACTGGGAAGCATCATTAAGATCTGCTATAATCTGGTTATAAACCTCTGCCTCAGAAGTACGAGGAAAGCCTTCGCCACTCTCAGGAATTGTTGTAATAAGCGGCACGTCACCAAAACGCGTAACCAGCATAAAATAATAAAGAGCCCTTAAGTATTTTGCCTCTCCAATGAACTTATCCTTCTTTTCATCTGTTAAAAGTGATGAAGGAATTTCCCTGATCCTTTCTTCATTGTTAATTACAAAATTGGCTTTGTTGACCCCTCTGTAACAGGCATCCCAATACCAGCTAATTGGAGGATGGCTTGCATCAAATGACCATTCAAGATAAACTCTTTTATCTGCTTCCAATTGAGGATTTCCCAGAGCTTCACGGGACATAAGATCCATCGCAAAGAAATAAGTTCTGGTATACAACCCTATGGTCTGCAAATTAGCGTATACAGCATTTACAGCTGACTGCACCTGGGCTTCTGTCCTAAAGTAGGTTTCAGGAGAAAGACCACTGGGATTGGTAAGTTCAAAATCTTCTTCATCACATCCGTTTACAGCGAATAATGTGACGAAGATCATTAATAGTATTTTTATTTTTTTCATAATTATCTTTTTTTAAAATCCTAATTGTACACCGAATGTAATTGAAGTTGGCTGAGGATATAATCCTCTATCTATACCAACAGCTCCAACTCCCTGTTGCAACACGTTATCAACCCCTATTTCAGGATCAAGACCAGAATAATCTGTCACGGTGATTAAATTTTGCCCGCTTAAGTAAATTCTTAGATTGGCTAGTGAATTCCCAAAAACATTTTCATCGAAGGTATAGCCAATATTCAAGTTCTTTAATCTTGTATAAGAACCATCTTCTACAAATCTGTCTGACGCATTAAGGTTTTGAGGAGCTCCCAAAGCTCTTGGGATGGAGTTTGAAGTTCCTTCTCCCGTCCATCGGTCCATTACAGCTACACCACTGTTAAACAACCTTCCCATACCTTCAAGGTCATAAATATTGGTGTTGTAAATATCATGTCCGTATGCACCCTGAATAAATATTGAAGCATCAAAATTCTTATACTGGGCGCTTAAGTTAAGTCCCATAGTTACTGTTGGATATGGATTACCTATTACTGTCTTATCTGCAGCATTTATGGTACCATCCCCGTTCAGGTCCACAAAACGGATATCTCCTGGCTGTACAACCTCTTGATCTGGATTCGCTGTGTATACGGCATCCACTTCTGCCTGATTTTGAAAAATACCATCAGTCTTTAAACCGTAAAAGTGAAATAACGGCTCTCCCGGTGCAATTCTCGTAAGATACTCGTTCTCAAAAAATCCTCCTGGCACCTGAGAGAGGCTTCCAATTGAAAGAACTTCATTTTTACTGGTTCCAATGTTCAAATTAGCAGACCACGTAAATTCACCTTCATAATCATTATATCCAAGATCAGCTTCAAAACCATTTGTTTTTACAGATCCAACATTAGAAGCTATTGTAGGAACATTATAACCTAAACTAAGTGGTAATGGTAATTCATAAAGAAGATCGTCACTACGGTTACTATAATATTCAAGAGATAATGTGAATGTATTGTTCCATACTCCAAGATCCACCCCTATATTCTTCATAGTTACTTCTTCCCATTTTAGGTTTGGATTACCAAGGCCTTCCGCGGTAGTACCCTCAACTGCTGAACCTCCAATAGGATAGATGAAACTGGTCACCAATGTTGAAGAATAACGATAATTACCAATCATATCATTACCGGTAGTACCCCAACTTCCTCTAATTTTCAGGTTATTTATTTCTGTATCTTCCATAAAGCTTTCCTTGGCAACATTCCATCCTGCTGCCACAGACCAGAAATTACCCCAACGGTAATTGGATCCAAAACGGGAAGAAGCATCTCTACGGAAAGATCCGGCAAGAAGATATTTTTGATCAAAATTATAATTCAATCTTCCTAAAAATCCAACTCTTCTATATTCTGAAGACGCTGAAGTCAACCCAGCCTGATTTAAAGATAATTCTTCCACATCATCAGTAATAGGATTCTGGCTACTTGCATTAAGGCTTTCATTATCCACCCTTTGATCTTCCGCTAAAGCAAGAATTTCAAAATTGTGCAAATCTGCGACATCAAATTTATAGGTTAAGCTATTCGTAAGCGTAAGAGATTGATTGGTACCACTGTTTTTAGTGATCTGAGCAAAATTAAATTGATGAGTAGCTCCATTGCTGTCATCATTGTAAGAAGGAATAAAAAGATCATTATTAAACTTATAATAATCCAAACCTGCCTGACTTCTATAAACAAGACCATCAATTATTTCATATTCGGCAAAAATACTTCCTAAAATAGTGAGACCTTTATTTACAGAGTTACCCAATGTTTGCACCCGTACAGGATTTTCCGCATCCTGACCATCAAGGGTAGAGTTGGGACCTTGGAAACCTCCACGGTTTTCAGAGTTATATACCGGCAAATAAGGAGCTGATTTTATAGCGTGTTCCAATATTGATCTACCACCAGATTCCCTTTCAGGATTTTGTGTAGTAAAAGACACATTTAATGTCTGTCCTAAACGAAGTTTTCCAAAGTTAAAATTACTGTTTGATCTAAAGTTAAACCTTTCGAATTCAGTATCAATCATGGCGCCCTCCTGATTCAAATAACCACCAGAAAATCTGTAATTACTGGTTTCATTACCTCCGGAAAGCCCGAGGTTTATACTTCTTAAAAATCCTGTCCTGAAAATTTCATCCTGCCAGTCGGTTTCATTAGCTATGAAATCGGCATATTGAGGATCTGTAATTCGAGGTGGGATAGGATCTGCAATTTCTCTTGCATATTGTATATATTGTTCCCTATTTAATACATCATAACGGTTGCTGTTGAAATTTACTCCGGAATAGGCGTCCAGGCTTAATTGTGCGCCCTGGGTAGCTTTTCCTGATTTAGTGGTAACAAGCACAACCCCATTCGCCCCTCTTGAACCATAAACTGCAGTGGTAGAAGCATCTTTTAATACCTGGATATTTTCAATATCATTTGGATTAAGACTCCCTAAACCACCGGCTATTACCCCATCAATAACGTATAAAGGATCATTGTTGTTAGGTGAAGCCAGTCCTCTAATCCTCACTGCGGGTGAATTTCCCGGAGCACCTGAATTAATTACAGTTACACCTGAAGCTCTCCCTTGTAAAGCCTGCTCTGCCGTGGCTACCGGAAGACTATTGATCTCTTCACTATCTATACTCGAGATAGCCCCGGTAACCTCAGCTCTTGACTGAGTACCATAACCTACAATAATTACATCGTCTAAAGCCTCTGCATCAGAAACCATGTTAACATCAATAACAGATCGGCCATTGACCTGTATCTCCTGTGTCTCAAAACCAATATAGCTAAACACAAGGGTGGCATCGGGTCCCGGTTCTTCCCCTAATTCCAGAACATAATTTCCATCGAAATCTGTTACAGTACCTGTACTTGTTCCCTCCAGTACTACATTCACTCCGGGCAGCGGTCCAGTTGCATCAGTAACTGTTCCGGTTATGGTTTCCTGTGCAGACATAAATCCAAAGCACAAAAAGCATATAAAAAACAGACTACTTTTTAAATGATTTTTTCTCATATTGATTGGTTGTAAGTTAGTTAGCGATAAATGTATGAAAAACATTTCCAATACGCAATCGGTTTCGATAAAAATTTAACAAAGCCATAACATTATAAGCTTTTTATTTCCATATTCCTCCATGAAGCCACCCGTTATTGAACATCCGGTAAAACCTCAGGTTTCACCTCAACAAATTGCAATAAATCATCATTTTTTACCGCAACAAATATTTCTTTGTTGCGGAATTTTAAGGATAACATATCTTTGACATCACCCGGAACAAAGAAACCTGTATTTACAGGGCTGGTTTCCTGAAAATTACCTTTGCCATCTCCTTTTAAAAACATTCCGTAACCTGCATCATTCCTGGTAGTCTCCACTTCTGACCAGAATAGATTCCCTGCGATCAATGCATCGAGTTTCCCATCTTTGTCATAATCATCTACAAGGATTTGATTAATCGAAGAAATTTGAGCACCTGAGGGAAGCTCATGTCGCACAAATTTTCCGCCTTTATTTTCAAGATACACACTGGCAAAGGACTTCACCTGGTAATGAAGAGAATTTTCCAGTTCTTTTTCAGTGTAAACATCTTCCAGGGTAGCAGTTGAAAAAGACTGGTAATCGGGAAATTTATTTTTTATACCGGGCATTTGCTGCGAAGAACACTCCCGTCCCCGTAGAGGAAACTTTTCTCCATCATTATAATAACTTAATACGATATCCTGTTTTTGATTCTCATCGAAGTCATTAAAGTAAATATCAAAAGTTTCGTCTTCATTGGCCGTATATTTATAATTTCGGCCAAGATTCCCTACCAGGAAGTCCATATCTCCATCATTATCGAAGTCACCTGCTTTTATACTCCACCACCAGCCCGCAGTATCTGCCAGTCCAAGTTCTTCTGAAATTTCGGTGAAGCCCATTTCGGAATTTTTAAAGACCCGGATCGGCATCCATTCCCCTACTACAACTATATCTTTCCATCCATCTTCATCAATATCCACAATTTCGGCACTCGTTGCCATCCCAAGGGATTGAAATTCCGGAGCTATGTTTTTAGTAATATCACGATATTTAGCTTTTCCTTTCTCACCCACGTTCTTCAGGATGTAAGATTTTGCAGGCAAAGGATAATACCCCGGAACCAGGCGTCCAAGCACTAAAAGATCTTGTTTGCCATCTTTATCAAAATCGGCCTGGTAAACCCGTGATCCACTGGTGCGCATATCAGGTAAGGCAGATTCATCCCTTTGAAAGTTACCCTTACCATCATTGATGTACAGCCGGTCCTGCAGAAATTCTGAATCTGGCTCAAACTCATTTCCACCACTAACTACATAAATGTCATTGTGTCCATCTTCATTGGCATCAAAAATCAAAGCACCCAAATCTTCATACTTTTTATCCTGCTGAAAGGCCGGACTGCTTTGTTTCTCAAAACCAGTTTCAGTCTGAAAATACAAACCTGCTTCATAAGTAGAAGCCGCTCCTATGAAGAAATCTTCTTTACCATCACCATTTAAGTCACCAACTGCAGCACCCGGTCCAAAAGTAGAAGTACGATGAGGTAAAAGAATTTCCTCCTTAAAATCATTGAACTTGTTTTCTACATGCCGGTACTGCGGAAAAGAAG
The DNA here is from genome assembly GCF_014651535.1 of Salinimicrobium marinum. Classification (GTDB taxonomy): domain Bacteria; phylum Bacteroidota; class Bacteroidia; order Flavobacteriales; family Flavobacteriaceae; genus Salinimicrobium; species Salinimicrobium marinum. The sequence goes on along the minus strand of NZ_BMXB01000001.1, from coordinate 429,813 downwards.
CAGTATCTTTTATAGTAGCAAAAAGAAGATCTGGCTTTGTAATTTCCTCTTCCGGATCTTCTGTTACTGATGCATTTGTATGGCGGAAAGTAAGTTGTTGGTTGGCTTCAACGTCTTTCACGATCTCAACCTTTCCATCTGGCCATACTATTTTAATTTCTTCAATGACATCGGCTTTTGCAAGACCAAAGTGCAATTGAGGTGCCACAGAAGACTGGAAGCCTCTCGTGAGGGTAAGCTCCTGCATTTGTTCCATTCCATTGGCTTTTACATAAGCCCGTGTTCCCAAGCCAAACGCGTTCTTCTCATTACCTTCAAATGCAATCTGAACAAAATTATTATGGTCTGAACTTGTATTCTTGAAAAAAGAAGCCTTATCATCTATATTATTAATGATAATTTCCAAATCCCCGTCATTATCTAAATCTGCATACACCACTCCGTTGGACCATCCTTCATATTCAATTCCCCATTTTTTATTTGCTATTTCAAATGAAAGATCCCCATTGTTCTGAAACATGAAATTATCTATTTTTTCAGAAGGAATGTTCAGGCTTTTTTCCAATTGATCTTCCACGACCCTTGTATCCTTCAGTTTATTGAAGTAATCGTTGTTATTGATCTCTCGTCTTGTTCCATTACTCACGAACAGATCTTTGTGGCCGTCATTATTAAAGTCAGCAAATAATGGACCCCAACTCCAGTCTGTAGAAGCAGATCCTGTGATTCGAGATAAATCGGCAAAAAACGGATTTTCATCTTCAAAAACACCGGTGTTCGTCTGAAGGACATTTTGCATATACTGGTAATGAAAACCGGATTCAACAGTACTCCAGAATAAATCTGGATTCATGCTTGCCATATTTGCTTTTTTCCTTCGGTTATCTTTGGCAGACATATCTACCTGATATATATCCAGGTATCCATCATTGTTATAATCGGCAATATCTACACCCATTCCAAAGAAAGAGGTATGCGACGTGGCTTCCTTAACAACTTCTCTAAAAGAACCATCTCCGTTGTTCATGTACAAGAAATCGGGAGAACTAAAATCGTTGGATACATATATATCGGGCCAGCTGTCATTGTTTAAATCGGCCACTGTCGCAGACAATGTAAGCCCGTAGCTTCGAACTCCCGCTTCTTCGCTAACATCTGTAAATTTGCCGTCATCATTTCGCAACAAGTGATCTGATTCCAGGTCGCTTACATTCTTCATTTTATATTCATATATAAAATTAGGAGAATCAAAACGGGTAGGAGGATAATTTGCAATATAAGCATCAAGGTCGCCATCCTTATCATAATCAAAAAAGGTAGTCTGTACACTATTTCCGGGATCATCCAATCCATATTCCTCCGCCTTTTCATCAAAAGTTCCGTCCCCGTTGTTGATAAAAAGCTGATTGTTTTTAGGTTCATATTTCCCACCTACAGAAAGATAAATATCCAGATATCCATCCCCATTCACATCTGCCATGGTAACTCCGGTATACCAACTTTGGTCTCCCGCCACCCCTGCAGTTTCAGTTATATCTTCAAATTCAAGGTTGCCTTTATTTAAATACAATTTATTTGGCACCTGGTTCCCTGTAAAATAAATATCCTGTAAACCGTCATTATTAATATCTCCGGCTGCAACACCGCCACCCATATAGATGTAGGAATAGTTAAAATAATTCAATGAATCTGTTTCAGTCAAATTATTACTGAAATCGATTGCGGAACTTTCTGAAAAAATTTTCTGAAAAATTTTAGTTTCAGAAGAATCAGCTGTCACCATATCCTTCTCTTTTTTACAACCAACCAGTAGCATTAAATATGCAATCAGTATTATTCTCGAAAAATTCTTCATTCCAGCTATTTTTTAATAAAATTTTATTAAAATTAAATTAAGACACAAGGCATGGACATCCTGTTCTTAAGGTGATAAATATAGAAAATTAAAGATTCCATTTGCATTCATTCGAAAGTATTTTGGCCCTTAGTACTGGCAGAAAAACCTGAAAAAGAGCAGTTTTATATTTGATAACCCCTGGTTTATCTTAGATTCTGGGCATCTTCAGTGTTTTTATTACACTTACCTAAAAAAATAAAAATTTTTAAATTGAAAGGAAGAACCCTTTAACAACTCCTTCACGTTGTTGAAATTATTCCTGCGGTCCCGATTTCTATTATATATTTGTCAAAACCAGTCACGTTTAAGGTTTTGTTTTATACTGTTTTACAGGAAAAATCATCAAGATAATCATATGCATAAAATCATGAAGTTCGTAAAAGGTCTTTTTTACTTTTCATTTTTGTTTCTTCTCTCCTGTGACGAAAAGCAGACAATGCCAGAAATTATTGAGGAGACCTCCCAAGAGCAATTTTATATCCCCGAGAACATTTACGCGTCTGCCATACGAATAGTGTATTTTGACAGTCTATCCAAAATAGCTCCGGAAAATCAGAAAGAAAGATATAATCTTCAAAAAGCAGATGCCTTGCTTTATGCCGGAAGAACCAAAGAGGCCATTGAAATTCTGGAGAGATTATGGGCCGCAAGTAAAAAAAGTGCACTCCGATATCAGTTAGATGCAAATGAAGAAGAGAAAATTGGTCCTTTACTGGCCGTTGCTTACATGCGGCTGGGAGAACAACAAAATTGCATTCATCATCATAATGCTTCCGCATCCTGTATCGTGCCAATCGATCCCGAAGGTTATCATCAGGCTCCCGAAGGATCTAAAAAGGCCATTGAACTCTATGAGCACTTTCTAAGTCAGAATTCCCGGGATTACAACAGTCGCTGGCTTCTAAATATTGCCTATATGACCCTGGGAGAATATCCTGATGGGGTACCCGAAAAATGGCTGATCCCCGAAAGTGTTTTCGAATCTGAATATCCCTTGATGAAATTTGAGGACATCGCACCAAAACTTGGATTAAATGTAAATGATCTATCGGGAGGAAGTATTGTAGATGACTTTAATAATGATAACCTGCTGGATGTACTTGTTTCCAGCTGGTTCCCGTCGGGAAAAATTAATTTTTTCATCAATGATGGTAAAGGAGGTTTTATTGAAAAAACTTCAGCTGCAGGTTTAAAAGAAGTCCAGGGCGGATTGAACATGTTGCAAACCGACTATAACAATGATGGATTTATAGATGTATTAATTTTACGTGGCGCCTGGATGGAAAAATTGGGAAAACATCCTAATTCCCTCCTTAGGAACAACGGAGATAATACATTTTCCGATGTAACCATAGAAGCAGGACTTCTTTCTTTTCATCCTACCCAAACCGCCACCTGGGCAGATTTTGACAATGATGGGTGGATCGATCTGTTTATTGGAAATGAGTCAGGTACGGATAATGTTCACCCTTCAGAATTTTACAGGAATAACGGGGACGGCACTTTTTCAGATCAAACTTCCAGCTCAGGATTGAGCGTAAGTAATGAAGAAGAATCATATTTTGTAAAGGGAGTAACCAGCGGGGATTACAACAATGACGGATGGATGGATATTTACGTTTCCACCCTTCATTCTTCAAGGAATCTTTTATTCATCAACCAGGGAAAAACCAGTAAGGGGAAAATTCAATTCAGGGAAGAAGGAGCTCAAAGGGGACTGGAGGAAAAAATTTCTAGTTTTCCTACCTGGTCTTTTGATTACAATAATGATGGCTGGGTTGACATTTTTGTAGCCGGGTATAGAAGAAGTACCTTTTACAATATTGTACCCGATATTGTTAGCGACTACCTCAAAGAACCCAACAGAGCAGAAACCATGCGGCTTTATCAAAACAATAAAGGTTCCTTTACCGATGTCTCTTCTGAAGTCGGGCTAAACAAAATAGGCTATGCTATGGGCGCCAATTATGGGGATCTGGACAACGATGGTTTCCCTGACATCTATTTGAGTACAGGAGAAGTAAGTTTTGAATCAATCATCCCGAACAGGGTTTTCCGGAATGATTCCGGAGAAAAATTTCAGGATGTCACTACTGCAGGAGGACTGGGTCATGTGCAAAAAGGACATGCAGTCTCCTTTTCAGATATTGATAATGACGGGGACCAGGATATTCAGGTGGTCATGGGTGGAGCTTATGAAGGGGATAACTTTTTCAATTCTGTTTATTTAAATCCTTATCAGGATGAGAACCACTGGATCACATTAAAGCTGGAAGGGATAAAGGCCAACAGGGCAGCCATTGGCAGTAAAATAGAAGTGACCGTGATTGAAGATGGTAAGGCCTTCACAATTTTTCATACTATAAGTTCCGGAGGGAGTTTTGGAGCTTCTACATTGAGGGCACAAATTGGACTAGGAAAAGCTTCGGAAGTAAAAGAGGTTAAAATTAAATGGGCAGGCAGTGGCACAACCCAAGTTTTTACCGATCTTCAAATGAACACCTTCTACAGAATAACAGAAAATAAACCTGAAGCAGAGATGTTGGATCTTCAGCCTATATCTTTTGTAACACCAATAAGTCGTTAAGAAAAGGAAGGATAATCTTTTTTTAAGAGTTTAACCTCGAGATGAAAAGCAATACTCTTTTTAGGTTTTAACAAATAAAATAATTAAAATAGCTCAAAATTAATCATTTGGAACAATGAGAAAGGCAGCTTTATGTTTTTTGACCCTGTTGGCATGTTTTAGTGGCAGACCGAATCAAACGCAGGGGAAAGTATGTAATACAATTGAAAAGGAGGTGCCAAAAGGTGCTGAAAATCTGGCTTACAAGTGGAGTGAAATGGTTTTAATTGCAACCGCAAATGATACAGAAAAATTCAATCCAAGACCAACGGTAACCTCCCGGTTTTTAGGATTGATATTCACCTCGATTTTTGATGCCTGGTCCAGATATCACGATAAAGCCATTCCTGTATATCTAACTGAAACTTTACGGAGACCGAACCTTGAGCATAGTCTTAAGAATAAGGAAATCGCTATAAGTTACGCCGCATATAGGACCTTGAGCGAATATTATTATTCAGATGAAGAGCTTTTCACCAATTTCATGCTGGAATTAGGCCTGGACCCAACTAACAATTCTTTAGACCCCACTACACCAGAGGGCATTGGAAACCTGGCGGCAAAGGCAGTCATTGAAGCCAGGAAGGGAGACGGGTCAAATCAATATGGAGAAGAAGACGGGTCAAACGGAGAGGCTTACTTCAATTATGTGAATTATGAGCCGATAAATTCCCCCGATGAAAATATAGATCTAAACAGGTGGCAACCCAAATATTTTTCAGATGGTACAGACGGAAAATTTGCTCCAGGTTGTTTAACCCCTTTTTGGGATAAAGTTAAACCCATTGCCTTACAATCCGCCGATCAATTCCGTCCCGGTCCACCTCCACTCATTGGTTCAGATCAATTAGAAAAAGAGGTCAAAGAGGTAATCGAATTGCAGGCAAACTTAACAGATCATGATAAAGCATTAGTAGAATTTATGCGGGATGGACCCCAATCTGTTCAGCAGGCGGGGCATTGGCTCAAGTTTGCTCAGGAGGTTTCCCTTCGGGATAATCATAATCTTGATGAGGATGTAAAAATGTATTTTTATGTACAGGTTGTGGCAATGGACGCGTTTATAGCTTGCTGGGATTCAAAAATGTTTTATGATTCGGCCAGACCAAATGCTTTAGTACACCATTATTACAAAAATAAAAAGATAAAAGCCTGGGGCGGACCAGATAAGGGATTTATTGAATTAAATGGCCCGGAATGGAGGCCCTACTCTCCCGACACTTTTTTATGTCCACCTTTTCCTTCCTATGTTTCAGGACACAGCACTATTAGCGGAGGCTGTGCTGAAGCTCTTAAGTTATGGACAGGAAGTGATCACTTTGGTTCTGAAGTAGAATTAGTTGCAGGCGCTATGACAGAACCCGAAAATTTAGGGGAGACAGTCACTTTGAAATTCCCAACTTTTACTGAAACAGCTGAAATGGCAGGAATTTCAAGAGTTATGGGTGGGTATCATATTCAGGCTGATAACATAGCAGGATTGGAATTAGGCCGGAATGTGGCCCGGGAAGCCTGGAAATTTTACAAAATACATATTGGTGAAGCAGAAAACCAATATTAAGTTTGATTAGAAAGAGCATAAAACAGTTCTGGCCTGTTCTATGCTCTTTTATCTTCCAGTAGATATTGATGCAGAAAAAACAAAGTCGGGAGTTTGCTCTTTAGTCTGAATATTGGGTTACTTACTACGCCATGAAGGTCTTCAGAATTAAAATCTTTTGGAAGCGTAGAGGAAATGAAGATCCAAAAGACAATTCCCTTTATATTAAGTGTGATTTAAACACAAAACATTATAAATACTAATTAAATTTTAATATTTTGCAAGTATTTAAGACTCAATAGTATGATTGCTGTACTATAAAGCCGCACAGTAAAGAATCTCTTAATTTAATTACATGAAAAGACGAACATTTCTATCAGTATTGATGCTGCTTTTAGCGGTATGTCACATTGCTTCAAGCCAGGACCTAAAACTGAATGACCAGGAATATTTTGAAACGCAAGGGTTTAATGTTCTTGTTTACAACAACCTTTTTACAGGAGGGTTTAATGATGAAAAAACTGCCGGAATTGAACTCATTCACCATGGCGTAAGAACAGCTCAAGGCGGAGCTGTGAGACTCTCCAACACTCCTGAACAGTGGGATCTTGTTCCCAGTATACCTACGCGGAAGGTAAACAATGCTTCCAATAGCATTGAATCTGTTCTCAGGTATGATGATTTTGATTTTGAATCGAGAGTGGTGGTTACTGCTAAAGGTAGAGGAGTTGAGATTTCGGTGTACCTGGACCAACCGGTTCCTACAGAACTTGAAGGAAGTGCCGGATTCAATCTGGAATTTCTTCCTTCCCAATACTGGGCTAAAACCTATTTAATGGATGAGCGTATTAACCGTTTCCCCCGATATGTTGTTGGTAATACTGTTACAAGACCTAACACTGAAAAGCTCAAGCAGTATAAAGGTTATGAAACTTACGACGACAGGGGTACCGGAGAATTCATTGATGTGCTGCCTCTTGAAACAGGACGCACTTTGCTTCTTGCTCCCGATGAACCAGAAAGGATGGTAAAGATCACTTCCCGATATGCCGATCTAATGCTTTTTGACGGCCGTGTACTTGCTCAAAACGGCTGGTTTGTAGTTCGGAGTTTGCTTCCCGCAGGAAAAACTGGTAAAGTTTTAACATGGACAGTAGAACCAAACGCCATTAACAACTGGGTAAGAGAGCCAAATATTGGTTTCTCCCAGGTGGGCTACCTTCCTTCCCAGGAAAAAGTTTCAGTCATTGAACTAGACAAAAAAGCTAAACCGCTTGAGAAAGCTTCTATTCATAAAATAGGTGAAGACGGCAAAACTACCGAAGTATTTAATGGCAAAATAGAACCATGGGGTGACTACTATAAATATCACTATGTGAAATTCAATTTTTCTTCCGTTAACACTCCGGGTATATATTATATCATGTACGGAGATACTAAAACAAATAACTTTATAATAAACAAAAGCGTTTATGATAAAATTACTGACGCCACTAGCGATATTTGGATTCCGATACACATGAACCATATGTTCGTGAAGGAAGGATACAGGGTTTGGCACGGGGAACCTTTTAAAGATGGTTACCTTCAGGCTCCTCCAAATACCGATCATTTTGACCTTCATGAGCAGGGGCCAACAACAGATACCGAATATGAAGCCCTTGAATTGATCCCGGGACTGAACGTAGGTGGTTTTTTTGACGCAGGAGATTTTGATATTGAGACACACTCCAATATTAGCGTGGTGCAGAATTTTGTCCAGACCTGGGAATCTTTCAAACCCTTACGCGACCAGACTTTTGTTGATCAGGAAGCACGACATGTTGTTCTTCATCGCCCCGATGGAACACCAGATATCCTACAATTTATCGAGCATGGCACCCTGAACCTTGTGGCACAGGCGGAAATTATTGGACACATGGCGCAGACCCTTTCCAATTCGGTACTTTATAATTACCATCACCTTGGTGACGCCGCATCATTAACAGACGGACTTCCATATAATGCCGAGCTTGGTCCTTACGAAATAGCTGCTGACGGTGAATCCAGCGGAGTTAAAGATGATATGTGGGCTTTTACCAGCCGCAATCCAAGCCTCGATCTTCGGGCCGCAACTGTGTTTGCCGCAGCAAGCCGGGCGTTGAAAGGATATAATGATGACCTTTCAGAAAGAGCATTAACCCAGTCTAAAAGGCTTCTGAAGGAGGCCACAGAATTACTTGCGAGTCAGCCGCAGGATAGCACGGGCAGGGAGTGGGCATCTGTAGCAGATATTTCCACTAATCTTCAGCTATATATCTCTACAGAAGAGCAACAATATAAAGATAAATTTCAGGAGCTTTTGTGGCCTGCCCTTGACCGGAACGTTAGTTTTGTAATATTGACTGCATTACACGGGATACCTCACATGGAAGCATCTTATAAGGAAAGGCTACGACCTTATGTGGTGAAATACAATGAATATATTGCCGGACTTGAAGAGGATAATCCATACGGAGTGCCTATTGGCCTCGGTAACTGGGCAGGGAGCGGATTCATAGTGAACTTTGGTACTACCATTAGCTTTGCCAATGAACATTTCCCGGATATTATCGATGCCAACCACGCTTATAAGGCTACTGATTGGTTATTTGGTAACCATCCCTATCACAATTATTCCTTAGTAGCAACAGTGGGTGCAGCACGTCCCAAGGAAGTATTCTATGGTAATAACAGAGCAGACTTTTCATTCATTCCCGGCAATGTTGCTCCGGGTATTTTGTTCAGAAAACCTGACCATTTTGAAAACTATGACGACTGGCCATTCCTGTGGGGACAAAACGAGGGTACGATTGGCGGCAACACCAGTTATTTAATCTTTGGGTCAGCTTTTAAAAATCTGGTGATAAAAAAAAGATTAGATATATAAGTCTAATCATAAACTGAAAAACATCTTATAATTAGTAAGCGCAAGCAGTAAGTTTTAAATGTAACTTACTGCTTGCGCTTTTCATTTTAGTTAGCAACATCTTTAAAAAGATATTGATTTCCAATTTGCCTCTCTTTAATCCTCAGCTCCTGCTTTGAGAAATTTATTGACTTCAAGCCAATGTATAAATGCATCGAACCAGCGATTACTGGTACGGTCAGGGTTTCCCAGGCCGAAACCATGCCCTCCGTTCTGGTAGAGATGAAATTCAACAGGAATTCCGGCTTTGTGCCAGGACTCGATCAAGCCAAATTCCCCATGAAATAGAAAATCATCTGCTGCGATCACATTGAACATCGGAGGAGCGTCTGACGGCACCTCTACTTCATTCAAACCACCATAAACAGGCCCAATAAAAGCAAGATCCATGGTTTTTGAATTTAAGGTAGAATGCATTGTAAGACCCGCCCCGGCCGAGAAACCTATCATTCCTATATTGGTGGTATCCACCCCCCATTCTTCAGCACGTTCAACGATCATGGCATAGGCCGCTTCGGCATCTTCGAGTTGATTGTCCAGGTTCCATCGCGGACGCTCAGGTCGTGCGGGTTCCCCGTCACCGGAAGATTCAGCGGGAGGCGTCATAGGGCGATTCATCCAGGCAGTAAAGTCGTCGAGAGATTCGGGAGTTGGGTGAAGCCGGTATTTTAATACGAAGGCAGCGATTCCTTTTTCGGCAAGGGCTTCTGCAACTTCCCAACCTTCATTGCCCATAGAAAGCCATCTAAAGCCGCCCCCGGGAGCCACAATAACGGTGGTACCTGTCGCTTTATCAGGATCTGGCAGGAAAGGCGTAAGAGTTGCAGTAGTAATATTAAGCGCCATAGGATCACCCCACTGGCGAAACCATGTTTCGCGGGCAGGCTGATCTTCCACACCCCCGGTTCCCAGCGGAATGGCATTAGGTTCTTTGGGAGTTTCCATTGGATAAATTGTGCCATCTTGGGCCCATCCCGGTGCTGTAAAGACAAAGACAAAAGTCCACATGGCAATCTTGAGAAATTTAATTGGTGAATAAGACATAATAATTGGTTTTAAGGTTATAAATTTAAATCTATATTTTCTCCAGAATCCTCTCTTGCGATGACAAAAGACATCCGAAAATTAAGCTTCCGACTACTCTTTCTGATCCAAATGTTGACAACATTAAGAAACGAGACAACTTAGAAGCCGTCTTCTGCAAATTGGCAGACTGCTATCTTTTTTCCGACACCTCTTTATCCACCTTCTACTTAAACAACAGCGGAGCAAAGGAATACAGGTTGTGCCGCCAAACAGGCCAGGTATGGCCACCGGGATATTCACTATAATCATACTCTATTCCCATCTCATCAAATTTGGCCATCATCGCTTTATTATTGTAGTATGCTATATCTTCCTCTCCACCCATAGATATCCAGAAAGATTTCAGGTTGTTATTAATTTTAGCCGCATTTTCTTCCATATAAGCATATTCCGGCTTGGTAAGTTCTGGATTATCGGTAAACCAGCCGGAGCTAAAAACTCCTAAATGAGAAAACAGTTCGGTATTTCGAATACCGGCGTATAAAGTTTGAAGGCCACCCATAGAAAGTCCGGCTAAAGCCCGGTTCTCAGCTCCCGGTGCTATCCGATAATTATTTTCCACAAACGGGATCACCGCCTGCTTCAGTTCCTGCTCAAATGTTTGAAGAGATTGCTGAAAAGAATCACGGGAGCCTAAATTTCCATCCATCATTACCACCAGCATAGGTTCAGCATTGTTTTCAGCAATAAGGTTATCCAGAATCAAATCGGCACGTCCCTGGGTAGACCAGCCACGTTCATCCTCTCCTCCACCGTGCAATAAATATAGCACAGGGTAATCTTCATTTGAAGCGTCATAACCCGGAGGAGCGTAAACATACATCCTACGCCAGCTATTGGTTACTTCTGAAAAATAGCGTTTAATCCTTACATCGCCGTGCGGCACATCTTTTAGAGCATAAAATTCTCCCTCTCGGGATGGAATTTCAATTCCGCTTGCCATTCTACCTATTCCGTAAAAGGTTTCGCTGGCTGGATCGGCTACTGCTACATCGTCAATAACCAAAGAATAATAATGAAAGCCCTGGCCAATAGAATCTGTAGTAACCGTCCAGGTCCCGCTGGAATCTTTTTCCATATCATATTTTTGCCCAAGATCAATTTGAACCTTCTCTGCTTTCGGCGCATCTATGCGGAATTTTACGCGATTGTCAGGAAGTATCTGCGGATAATCTGCGGAACGAATATTTGTTGAAGCCGGAGTTCCTAAAACTGTGTATTCCGAAAAGGATGATTCATCTACCGGTTTAAATAAAAACTGGCTGAACATAAAGAGCCCGTTCTTCCAGACTTTAAAATCGTGCCCACCGGGTTCCAGGTAGTAAATGTGCGGCACTCCTTCCTGAAAGAGATAATTATGAGTACGCTGACTAACGTGGAGAAGATCGTCCTTATCTCCACAAGAAATAAAAAGCAATTCGAGCTTTTCTTTGGCTTCCTGAGGGTTTGGTAGCAGTGCTTCAGGTTCTTTAGTATTGGGTGCGGCAGAAAATGCTCCTACCCAGGCAAATTCATCAAGATTTCCCAGACCAAAATTCAGGGACTGTCCACCGCCCATTGAAAGCCCCGCAATAGCTCGATTCTCACGATCTGTCAGCACCGGATAATTCTTTTCAATAAAAGGAATCAGGTCATTTAATAAATCATCTTCAAAGCGGCTAAAGGCTTCAATCTTATCCGGTGCAAAGATATTTCCTTCGGCACGATCGTTTTTCATCGCCCTTCCGTTAGGCATTACCACCAGCATAGGTTCAAGCCTGTTTTCAGCATAAAGATTATCAAGATTTACCTGCGGATTAGCTCCTTTAAGCCATTCTTTTTCATCACCTCCAATGCCGTGAAGCAAGTATAATACAGGATATTCTTTTTCTTTTGAAAAACCCGGAGGTGTATAAATTAAAGCTTTTCGGGTATTCCCAACCGTTTTGGAAGCATAACTGATTGTATCAATTTTCCCGGTGGCAATGCCTGTGCGTTCCTCATCAAAACCATGGGGCATTTCTTTGGAAATCTCCTGAGCCGATGTAGAAAATCCCAACATTAGGAGAAAAATTAATAGCGTACAGAATTTTTTCATAGTACAAATAGTTTAAATTATTATCAATTACTTCAAAAGCGGAAGGATTTTTTCGGCATAACGCTCCCCCAATTCCCTATATCCCGCTGCTGAAAAATGTAATCCGTCATTCACTGCTTCACAGCCTTCTAAAGAAACGATGTGAGCGTTGGGAATTTTCTGCGGAAGTTTTGCTAGAATCTTATTCATACTGGCGCATTTACCGCCCTGCTCTCCAGAAACCATTTCTCCCGCAATAAGCGGGACTTCTTCAGCATTTAAATTTAGATCTTGCAATAAATTCTCATAAACAACCTTCACTTTTTCGGGCCACTGCTCATCTCCGGTATTAGATTCTCCCAGTTGTAAAAGGATTCCTTTAATCACCCCCTTTTCCTGAGCTTTTTTTCCGAGATCTACTAAATGGCCATAAGGATTCCCATTGTATTTATTAATGGCCGGCAGAATCCAATTGGGAGCATTGGCCACGTATTCTTTATGATTTTCTTTATCGAATAATTCAATTTTACATCCTCCAACGGCCACATTAATCACCCAACTTTTACATTTTCCGGTAGATTCTGAACCATAGTTCTTCCAAAATAATCGGTAGGAGTTAAACCGGTATCGCACCTGGACAACGGCGGAACAGCAGTGTACCAATTCCCTGCTTCCCTTCCCAGCTCCGAACAATCCACACTTTGCAGCACCTGGAATCTTTCATTCCCAACGGTGTCCTGAGGTTCAAACTTAGCGTGACCCTCCATATTTGACTGACGAAAACTTAGATACACGTGAAAATTGGGGTCCTGAGCAAGACTTACCGGCCCGGCTAGTATAAGGGCTATTAGAAAATATATTGCTTTCATAATTATTTTGATCAAATTAGTTTTACTCTACAGCTTCTACTCCTTCCTCCGTCTGTTCCACTTTCTGGATTGTACCATCTTCATTATAATGCAGATAGTCTACGGTAATTGACCGCCGATAACTTCCTCCCGTTGGTAATACCCCATTATGGTAAAAGAAATAGTCTTTTCCCTTGTATTCTATGATTCCGGGATGAATGGAAAAACTGTTTGGAGCGCTGTCTGCCAGAATTCCCTGATACTCCCATGGACCTTCGGGGCTGTTAGAAGTGGCATAATCAATTCTCTCACGTTCTTCCCCCTTGCCTGCATAGACTAAATAATACAGGTCCTTTCTTTTATAAACCCAGGGACCTTCTATAAAATTCTCGGGATTATAATATTGAATAGGCCCATCTAATTCCACCATATTATCTTTTAATTTGACCATTTTCATACTGCCATTACCCCAGAACATATAAGCCTGTCCATCATCATCTACAAAAACGGAAGGATCTATATCATCCCAGCCATGTGGATTATCGGTAGTCATTTCATTATATATTAAGGCCTCTCCTATGGCATCCTCAAATGGGCCTAATGGTGAATCGGCAACTGCTACTCCTATCGCTGCACCTCCATCGCTCCTGTCATCATCTTTATGGAAGGTAGATACATAGAAGTAAAACTTCCCGTCCCTTTCTTCAACTTCGGCTGCATACGCATCTCCCGTTGCCCAAGAGAAATCTTTGGGAGACAACTTTGGTCCATGATTGGTCCAGTTTTTCATATCTGTAGTAGAAAAAACCAGCCAGTCTTTCATTTCATAGTTGGTAGAGGCAACCGATGCTGTATCGTGACTTGTGTACAGATACAAAGTATCATTATGCACCAGCGGTGCCGGATCTGCCGTGAAAACATCGGTAATAATGGGATTTTGGGCTTTTGACAGCTTAGGTGCGAGCATTGCCCCAAATCCTAGTATTGCCAGCAATTTAATTCTTAGTTTCATAACTTTATAGTTTATCGGTTATAGTCATTTTTTAATCTTTAGTACATACTTTTCTCCTTCAGAAGTTTTTAAATCGTATTCATAAATCTTCTGAACTTCTACTTGTTTTAAATCAGCTTCTTCTGAAATAAGCGGTTTTTTTATTTCTGAGAAGTGATAGAATTTATTAGGATTATCACCTGTTGGTTCTTCTAATCCTTCTCCTTCCAATTGGGTATATGATCGAATCCTTGCAACACCACCCATTTCAGATTTTATGAGAACATTTTTTGGTCTGTTATTCTCCCATTCAAGATCCACTTCAAAGCCTCCACGAGCTCTTAAACCTGAAATTTTTCCTTTTTCCCAGGCTTCAGGCAATGCCGGTAACAGATGAATGGCGCCATCATGACTTTGCATCAGCATTTCGGCAATTCCGGCGGTACATCCAAAATTTCCATCTATTTGAAAAGGAGGATGCGCATCAAAAAGGTTAGGGTAAGTACCACCTTGTTCGCCATGGCCTTCCTGCATTGAAGGGCTTAATTGATCTTTTATTAACTTGAGGGCATGATCGCCATCCAGTAATCTCGCCCAAAGGTTCACCTTCCAGCCCATAGACCACCCGGTAGATTCATCGCCCCGGGCCACCAAAGATCTCTTTGCAGCTTCAAATAATTCCGGATTACGGTAAGGAGAAATCTGGTTGGAAGGATAAAGTCCGTAAAGGTGGGAAACGTGCCTGTGATCGCTGTTAGGATCGTCCCAGTCTTTGATCCATTCCTGTAATTGTCCCCAACTTCCAATTTGCATAGGAGGCAATTGCTGAAGCTTTTCATTCAAATCGGCTATAAATACTTCGTCTTCTTCAAGAATTTCCGCTGCTTTTGCTGTTCTTGAAAACAAGTCGAAAATCAGTTGATTATCCATTGTGGCTCCATAGGTCAATGAGGATTCAGGATGTGCCGTAGGAGCGTGTTCCGGGGAAATAGAAGGTGATACTACAAGCCAGTTATTTTCAGGTTCCCTGATCATAAAATCCAGGTAGAATTTTGAGGCTTCTTTTACTATAGGATAAACAGATTCTAAGAATTCCGTATCGCCTGAAAAATCGTATTTATCGAATAAATGTTGCGAGAGCCAAACCCCACCCATAGGCCACATTCCCCAGTAAGAGCCGTCTATGGCTCCTGTCACACGCCATATATCAGTATTATGGTGCATCACCCAGCCTTCTGCGCCGTACATATCGCGGGCGGTTTTTCTTCCCGCTTCTGAAAGTTTTTTCACCATCTGTATCAATGGCTCATGAAATTCTGTAAGATTTGTGATCTCCGCCGGCCAGTAATTCATTTCGGCATTGATATTCACAGTGTATTTACTATCCCAGGCAGGAGTTAATTGATCATTCCAAATTCCCTGAAGGTTAGCGGGTTGAGTTCCGGGCCTGGAAGAGGTAATTAAAAGATACCGGCCAAACTGAAAATACAGGGATACCAGGGCAGGATCATCTCCGGATTTAAAATTTACAATCCTCTCATTTGTGGGTAATTTAGCAGCTTCAGTCTCACCTAGATCCAGGGACACCCGATTAAAATAAGTCTGATAATCTTCCAGGTGGGTTTTGTAGATCTCTTCCGGTTCCTTTTTTTCTATTGCCGAAAGATATTCCTCTGCTTTTGCCTCTTCATCAATACTTAGATCCTTATAATTTTTGAAATTAGAAGCTATTGAAATATACATCGTAGCGCTATTCGCATTCTGAATTTTGAGAGTATTATTTTCTGAAATTATTTCTCCGCCTTCAGTCTGAATTTTAGTGATGGCCTGAAATTTAATCTTCCCTTCCACTCCTTCAAAATCGCTGGTTTTTTCCTTTAATTTTAATACTCCATTTTCAGCTGAAACATCGGCGCCTCCGGGGCGATCCATTGTGGCAGTGAAATTTAAAGCTCCGGGTTTATCAGCTTTAATTTCTACTACAATAACCTCGTCGGGATGGGAAGCAAAAACTTTGGTTTCATAGGCTACCTCTTCAACTTTATAGCGAGTAGTAGTAACGGCAGTCTCCAGATCCAGTTCCCGGTAATACCCGGTGTAATTTTGGTGATTCAGAAAAGATAATTTCAGGTTTCCTACGGTTTGATAAGGCATTCCGTGGGATGTTTTGCTTATAAAATGTTGATTAACGAGCTCCTGGGCTTCTACGCTTTTTCCTTCAAACAGAAGTTTCTGAACTTCGGGTAAATATTCTTTGGCTTCAGGATTATCATTTTGGTTAGGCCCTCCTGCCCAGACGGTATTTTCATTCAACTGAATAACCTCTTCCCGGGGATCTCCATAAACCATTGCGCCTAACCGCCCGTTTCCGACCGGAAGTGCCTCCACCCATTTTTCAGCAGGTTTATTGTACCAGAGTTTTAATTTTGAATCTTCCTGACCCCAGGATTTAAAAGGTGAGATCAAAAACAGCATTCCCAGGAATACGGAAAACCGCAAACCGGAATTTTTTTTTATCGTTATGTTGATCTCGCCAATTCTCATCCCATTCTATTTTTCAAACTGTACCCAGTCTACCTCAACTCCGGCACCATTTTTAAGTTGCACGATCAGATCCTGAACAGCTATTACTTCAGATTTTACAGGAGCCGAGAAAACATCCCATTCTCCGCCTTTTTTGATGGTGACTTCAGCAACCTCCTCATCGTTCTCACCTGCCAGTTTAAGCGCTACAGTACCGCCTGTTAAAGATCTTGCTCTTATTTTGACATTTTTGGGACCTTCAGACCGAAAATCTACCTGGTTATATCTTACCCAGGCTTCCGGCTTATTTAAAACCACTTTCCAACCCCGGAAGGGATCAAGCCTGTCCAAAAACACTGAAGCAGCTCCATAGTTGCTTTTCGAGCTATAGCGGTCTACTTGAATTTCAGAAGTGCTTGAAGTAATTCCAACTCCCCGTTTGGTTGGAATCACTTTTTTAATGTTCCCATTCTCTTCAAAGAATAAGCTATCGGTACGAATGGATCGGTTTTTATCAAAATCAGGCGAAAGGTCATTATCGTGATAGAACAAGTACCATTGATCTTTATAATTCACGATTGAATGATGATTGGTCCACGTACCAGAAGCCGATTCGTCCATAATCACTCCCTGGTGTTCAAAAGGCCCTATTGGATTATCGGAAGTTCCATATTCGAGCCTTTCGGTATTATTGGCCACGTGTGGATAGGTCATATAGTAAGTCCCGTTTCGCTCAAAAACAAAAGGCCCTTCAATATGCCCTTTTTTAGGGATCTCATCGAAAGTTTTTATCTCGGAATCCAGTTCTAGCATATTATCTTTCAGTTTTGCTCCATAAATCTCACCACGGGACCAGTATAAATAAGCCTGCCCGTCTTTATCAATAAAAACATTTGGATCTATACCTTCCACCCCTTCAATATGGTTTGGCTGTGGCTTATAAGGCCCTTCTGGTTTATCGGCAACTGCCACTCCTATCGAAAAACCTTTTTCCCCGTCTCCGCCTTCTTTCAGTCTGGTGGGAAAATAGAAGTAATATTTGCCATTTTTGGATACCGCATCAGGCGCCCACATACTATATGCTTTAGGGTCTGCCCAGGGCACGTCTTTCTGATCCAGAATTTTTCCGTGGTCTGTCCAATCGGTAAGATTTTCCGAAGAAAAAACATGGTAATCGGCCATATTGAACCATTCGGCACGGCCTTCCCCTTTTGGTGGAACAATATCATGGGATGGGAAGACATATAGCTTTCCATTAAACACCCTTGCCGTGGGATCTGCCGTGAACTGATCCATAATCAGCGGGTTTTGCGCAAAGGCATTTACCGTGAGAAAAAGGAGGAACAGGTTTACAGGTATCGTTTTCGACATTTTGTAATATGAATTCTTGTTTTTCATTTATTTATCTTTTTGATCGTCAATTTTGAAGTAATCGAAATCTACATAACCACCCGCTTTTTTTGTAGCATAATTGAACAGCGCAAACCTGTATCCCATAAAGTGCGGAAGCGTGTAAGACATTTTAAGCTCGTTGCCTATAGCTTTCCAGTTTTCACCATCAAGGCTGTAGTAAAATCTTGCCGTATCTTTTCGGTTCTTAAAATCTCCTACTGCCTTAAGGTAAAGCTCCTCCTGATCTAAAGGGATGCTTTCCACCTCCACGGGTGCTTCGGAAGCTCCATTGACCATTATAATGTACTTATTATTATTTATCATTTTAGCTCCTACAAATCCGAGATTCTTCTGAAGCAATCCAAGTCCCGCATAATCCCCTTCCTTCATTCCTGAAAGATCAATTTTGGTAATTCCCGAACTCTCCGGGCCAATGGTTCTTTGAGTAAGCGTATTCCGGGTATCTAAGAATGAAGTATCCACTCTGTCTGTAGTCAGTCTTAGATAGCCTTCGCGATCTTTCACAGACCAATAATCCGGCTGCGAATTGTGATTCCACTGCCATACCAACGGAAGATCTTTGTCACCGGAATTTCTATTAAAATCATCAGAAGCCACTATTCCGGGAATCAAACCTTTACTTGGCGGCAGATCCAAAGTTTTAGGAACCTTGCCATTTTCGCCCAAAATTGGCCAGCCATTTTCCCATTTTACAGGCACCAGATATGGAATACGGCCTACTGCGCCATAATCCCGAAATAAATATGCAAACCAATCTCCAGCAGGTGTGTCAATTAAACCTCCCTGGGCGACTCCTTTATCCTGGAAAGCAAGCTTTCCTTCATAAGGTCCGGTAATTTTATCGGCCCGGTGAATAATAACGGTTCTCATCCCATCCCGGGGCCAGGCAATATTGAAAAGATAATACTTGTCTTTTACTTTAAATAGCTGAGATCCTTCCGCAGGTAAGATGTAGTTGGACCCGATTGGTTCTGTAGCATTTTCAATTAGAACCCGCTCTGTACCTTCTTTTACTCCCGATAGACCGTCTTTAAGCTCAACTATATTCAGTTTTCCCCCACCCCAAATGAGGTAAGTTTTACCATCGTCATCAAAAAATAAAGTATTGTCGTGCAGAGAGGGTGCAAAAGAAATCTCTTCAAAGGAGCCATTTTCTATATCTTTTGTTTTGAAAAAATAAGTTTTTCCTGTGGTACTCGAAAAAGTGGAAACGTAATAGGTTCCGTTATGAAATCGCAAGCTGCTTGCCCAGGATCCTCTTCCGTAGGTATTTTCCCCATTTTTCATATTCAGGGCATCTGTATCCCCCAAGGTATTGTAAGCGTAATTCACTATTTCCCAATTCACCAGATCGGTAGATTTCATAATAGGAACCCCGGGACTCATATGCATCGTGGTACTGCTCATATAGTAGTTATCACCTACCCTGATCATAGACATATCTGGAACGTCAGCATGAATAATAGGGTTTTGAGCCTGATTTTGTGCTAACCCATAGTTGCCTAAAGATAGAGTGATAATTATAAGAAGTACGTGTACTATTTTCATTTCCATTTAATTAACTCTGGGAGAACAAACTAGTAAGTTCAATTTGTGATCACAAACCCTCCCTGAGGCTGAATTGTCACTTCAAACTTTCCGTTTTTTCGATTAATTCCTTTTTTATCAAATTTTCCTTTTCCGGTATCATTGATTATTCTGAAATCAGTGCCTTCCATCTGTGGCAGGGAAAAACTTAACTTACGCGGCTTTTCCGAGGCATTGATTCCTGCGATATACCAATGTTCCTTATGTCTTCTTGCTATTACGCTGTACTCTCCCGGATATCCATCAATAAAAATTGTTTCATCCCAGGTCGTGGGCACGTTTTTCATAAAATCAACGGCAAATTCAGGGGCGTCTTCAAGGTTATTTGGTGTTAGTGCAAAAAACTGAACCGGTGTCTGGAATAGGACTGCGGTTGCCAATTGAAAGGCATCAGAGGTCTTTCTAACATTTCCGCCATCATTACTTCGGTTATACCTTTCGTTGGGAACAGTACCTCCAAAATCCATACTTCCCACGGTATTTCTTATAAAAGGATGAATTGCAGCCCTTCGGGCTTCCTGGTCGTTTGCATACTGACTGAACATTAGGTTTTCTGAAGCAAGTACCGCTTCAGTACTTATAAAATTTGGATACATAATTTCCCAGCCTCTGGGTAAAGTAGCTCCGTGAAAAATCATCATTAATCCGTGGTCATTGGCATCGGACATAATATCCTCGTAAAGCTGAATGGTCTCCTGTTTATCACCGCCCATAAAGTCAACTTTTAAGCCTTTTACCCCATTCTCCTGCAACCACTTCATTTCCTGTTTGCGGGTAATAGCCCTGTGCATTTTATGCCTGGGCGTCATAGGCGCGTCATTAGCTACTCCATTGGAGTTATACCATAAGAATACATCTACATTTTTACTCCTAGCGTAATCAATAAGCTCCTCCATTCTGTCGTATCCGATGTTCTGGTCCCAAAGCGCATCTATAAGGATGTACTCATAACCCATTTCTGCAGCGAAATCTATGTACGTCACCTGGTCATCGTAATTCATACTTGCATCCTGCCACATGATCCAGCTCCATACGCCACGCCCGAAATTATAGTCCTGAGAAGCTTCGTATAGCGGCTCTACCACATCAAAAGGAATGGTGGTTTCTACGATGGGATTTAAACTTTCTCCAACGGTAATGGTTCTCCAGGGAGTACTAAAAGGAAGAGAAATGGCCGCACCTGTACTTCCAAAAGCGTTATTTTCGGTACTATCGGGAAAAGCGATTGTATATTCCCCTTCATCATTGGGATCACTTAAATGAGCGCCTACATAAGTCCCGTCAACGCCCGTTTCAGAAATTAGAACCCAATGATTTTCGGTTTTAAAAAGTCCCGGAAACGTATAGCCTAAATGGTTGGCTGAAGTTTTGGTAATATCCTGATCTAAATAATAGCCTTCTTCATAACTTGGTTTGGTTCGCTGAAATCCTACCATTGATTCAGACTGTGGAGTTAAATATCCTTTAGCCGAATTCGGGAAATTAAATCCCGTAAATTCCTGTTTAATCACGTGAGCTATGGTGTCGCTGTATTTATGAAGATGGTATCTTAAAGCGATATCATTATTACTTACCCGGAAAATTACATCTATTTTTTGCCCTTTTTGATTGGTAAAAGTGGTGGTTAGTTCCTGTGCATTATAATTGATTTCAGATTTCTTAAGTTTTTTAGATTCGTAAGTTTTATCTACAGAACTTGTTTCACTGCCTTCAAAAGTCAAAGCTTCGAAATAATCGGTAATATTAGTTTTTAATCCTAACCGTGATTTTTCCAGCACCACTTCGTTATTATAGTACACGGAATAGCTGGGTTTTCCCGATTCCAGGAATACTTCTAATCTCAAGGCATCATCGGGACTCTGAAGGGTGGCTTCCTGTGCTACAACAAATGGAAAAATGCCCATCAGGCAGATAAGTAAAAGAATGTTTTTCATTTCTAGATCATTATAGAGACTTCATAATACATTTCTAATATCGTAATTTTTTTAAGTGTAAATTTTACATTATTAGTAAATTAATTAAAGTTTTTTAAAAAAAGCAAATTTATTTTCACATATTATTAACTTTGAGGTTATTATAACATCATATTCGAATCGTAGATGATTCTGAGAATCGGATTATGCTGTTTCTTACAAGATGCTGAGAGTTTGTAAAGTTTCTTAAATTGCCGCTTTAAATCTTACATATGATCCATAATTACAATTCAGAAGACAAAGTACTGCTTGCAGTCGATTGTATTATTTTTGGTTTTGACGAAGAGGATCTCAAAATCCTTTTAGTAAAGAGAGACTTTGAACCTGAAAGAGGAAAATGGTCTTTGATGGGCGGATTTTTAAAGAGAAATGAAGATCTGGACCAGGCTGCAAACAGAATTCTTCACCATCTTACAGGTATCAACAATGTTTACATGGAGCAACTCTATAATTTCAGTAAGGTGGACAGGGATCCTGTTGAACGTACTATATCGGTTGCTTATTACGCCTTGATCAATATTGCTGAACATAAACAGGAGCTCACCGAAAATTATTCGGCTAAATGGTTTAGTTTTTCAGAAGCACCACAACTTATTTTTGACCATGACCGGATGGTGCAACACGCCATACACCGCCTTCGATACAGAACTTCTACAAAGCCTATAGGATTCGAACTTCTGCCGGAGAAATTTACTATGCGACAGCTTCAGAAATTATATGAAGCCATTTTGAATGACAAACTTGATAAACGTAATTTTATTAATAAGATCAATTCTTTGGACATACTTCTGAAACTGGATGAAAAAGATATGAATTCCTCCAGAAAAGGATCTTTCCTGTATATGTTCGACGAAGCAAAATATAAGAAGAAAATAGCGGACGGGTTTTCTTTCAGGCTATAAAGAAATTTTTAATAAAAGCTACTCTGTACCCATTAAAATCGAGTAGGAAGCAAAGGTAAGATTAATTGATTATTTCTTAGCTTAGCTTTGCTGTCCTCTCACACCACCGTACATACCGTTCGGTATACGGCGGTTCCTTAATTTACATTCTTACTTTTAGATAATAATCCAGCAGGAATGGATATCCTGCCTTTCTAAATCTTTGGGTGGTAATAGTTTTGGTAAGGATAAAGCTATTAGCTGTGTGCCAGTAGCTTTTCCTCGTATTGGCATATTGCCACGCCTTAGATTTGTTCAGGCCAAGCTTTATCAACATCTTGCATTTCGTCCGAATACGTTTCCATTGTTTCCAGATGCACATTCGGAGACGTCGACGATACCAATAATCTAAGTTTCTCAACAGACCTTTCATATCTGCCATCTTGAAATAATTCATCCAACCTCTAACATACTGGTTGAGTGCCTCTTTTCTTCTGGCATTTCCCCATCCATTGCTCCTCGATGTCAGCTCTTTTAATCGCTGTTTCATCTTTTGGATGCTACTGGAGTGGGCCCGGAGTCTACCTTTACCTTTATATCGGTAGAAGGTGTAGCCGAGGAATTTAATCTTGGAGATATAAGACACATTGGTTTTCTCCTTATTCACTTTCAGAAATAACTTATCCTCGATAAAGGGAATAATATTCCGAAGCGTTCTCTCTGCGCTCCGTTTGCTTTTGCAAAGGATCAGCAGATCATCCGCATAGCGGATGAACCTGTGCCCCCTTCTTTGAAGTTCCTTATCCAACTCGTGTAGCATTATATTCCCCAAAAGCGGACTTAATGGCCCTCCCTGAGGCACCCCCAGCTTTGTTTCTTCAAACTTATTTCCGGTGACCACTCCGGCACGAAAAAATTTGTGGATAAGCGAGATAACCCGACCATCCTTTATCGTTCTTGATAACACCTCCACAAGTTTACTGTGGCTGACGGTATCGAAGAACTGTTGCAGGTCCATATCAACGGCATAGATATATCCGCCTGTAATGTAACCCCTGCTTTTTTTCAGTGCCTGATGTGCATTTCTACCGGGTCTGAACCCGTAGCTGTGTGGTGAGAACTGCTGTTCATAAATTGGAGAGAGTACCTGAGTAATGGCTTGTTGGACCACCCGGTCTACCACTGTGGGTATTCCTAGCAATCGCTTCTTTCCATTCTCTTTGGGTATTTCTACCCGTCGTACTGGATTGGGACGATGTTTTCCGTCCCTGATGGATTGTAATAGTTCAGTGCTGTTTTCCACAAGATAGGCCTTTAAGGCATCGACTTCCATCTTGTCCACTCCTCCTTTTCCTTTATTACTCCAAACTCTTTTAAAAGCTCGATTTAGGTTAGTCGGAGACAAAATCTGCTCCAGTAGTCCATCTTCTAAAGTAGTAACATCAGTAAGGTTGTTTTCAATTATCCTCATGTAGGTCTGCCCTCCTGCATAGCTTTCGGGTTCCGCCCTATCCTTTTGCAGCCAGGTATCTTTCGATATTTTCTGCATTCTTCCCTTCACAAGGTAACATTCATTAACTACTTACTTCTTAAGGTTCAGCCCTTCGAACTGTGTGAGCCCTCGTTGTTTACAACGCTCGTTCCTGGTTCTACTATGGCCTCGGCTGACTTCTCACAGCAAATCTTGTTTCAACCACAGCATCATACTCTGTTTCTGCTATGTCTGTGAGATCTCCCGCGTTAAGATAAAGCACTTTCATTCCATATACCCGCATCATTTACACTCCGATTTCCGTATAGCTTTTGGACTTCGTTTTGTTTAGCAAACTCATCCAGATCGGATATGCCTTGTATGATGTTCGTGTTCCTCGGGCCGGAACTTTGCCTACGGCTTCCTTCAGATTCCATCTCGCGATGGACACCCTTGCCTTCAGCTAATGATAGGTAGCTATAAACCCTCATAACGGACTTGCACCGTCTAGTTCTCTACCATGCACGGCAAACTAAAAAAGGCCTCACATTTCAGTGAAGCCTTGTCTTCTACAGTAGCGGGAGATTTTGAAATATCGAACAAATTTATTGAGGATTTAGTAGCTATTGCCCGATTAGTTAGAATTTGAAATTGACACCTTGAGCCTTAGTATAAAAAAACCCAGAACTTTCATTCTGGGCCCTCAATACTGGTTTTTTTACTTTTTCTTTTCGTGGTAACGAGTTTTACCTAATCTACCACTTGCTGGGCCACCAGTAGTGGCCGTGTAATTCTCTTTAATGTAAAAATCAGTCTTATTTTCATATATATGCTGATTTTCACCTACAGGAGGTCTATTCTTACCCATAACGTTGGTTTTAAAGTTGAACAAACTATCTCCGTACATTTAAACGGTCCCGAAATGGTTTGTACCCATTTTGCCATTACAAAAATAATAAACTTATACCAAAAACCTATCTAATTGGGGATGAAATGTTTGGCTGGCTCCAGGTACAATTATAGGTCACGTATAAGTGATAACTAATTGTTTTTCAGGTTTTTACATAAAATTTTAACACTATTTTCCTTGGGACTTATATTCCTTTAATGGTAGATTTGCTTCAGAAAGTCAGGCTGATATTGGTCGACTAAAATTTTAACATTATGAAAAAAGAAATAGAAAATTACTTGATGGACCATTTTGAGGGTCGAGGCAACGATTACCATGAACAAATAGAAGTATTTGAAATTAACGATGAGGAAATTAGAATCGAGACTGTAATTTCAGTAGCTATTGACCTTAGCGAAAGCTATGCGAAATCTAGTACTGCTTCAGAACTGAAAAATGCAGCTACACCAGAGGTGATTAGTAGTGGTCTCCTGGACTCATTAGGGCATAATTACGTCTGCGGTTTTTATTGTGATTTCTTCAAAGACCTTGATTACTCTGATTATCTGTTAGACTGCGACATTGTTTTGGACGAAGAAGAGAGATTGGCGTATGTTGACCTTCCAATGGAATTTGTTTTGAGCCGTGCAGAAATTGAAAAGATGTATTTTGAATATAAAAAATGTGCCTAATGGATGAAGATATGATTTTAGAAGATTTGACAGTCGGGATATGGACTATTCATTCCGATGGAATTTCATGTAAAATGCCTAATAGGTTTAAAGGGCATGCAGGTACAGCGTCAATTCTGGCGAAACGGGAAGTTAGAAATGATACGGTATGGGATTTACCGATACACATTGCTAAAAAAGATTGGGTCTCTCAAAACGACATAATTAATCTAATGCAAGCATTGGTTATATATAGGGGACTCTTTTCAATACCCCGAACATCAGAAAATCTTCATCAATTGGATGAGAAAACTACTCTTATTGCACTTGATATTGTAAATAATAAAGAGGAGTAAGAATTATGTTTTTTAAGTGTTTAGTGGCAGCAGAGGTTATACCTCCACTGCCATTATTTTTTTCACCCTTTGAACTGTACCGACACTAACACTGGTTATTTTAGCCAGTTTGCGGATTGAAAGGTCTGGGTGGTTCTTGGTTTCTTTAACCACATGTCGATATTTCTCCAGGAACTCAGCCTCGTTCATACAAGTACCTCGTTCACGTCCTTTATATACCCCTTTAGATTTAGCAACTGCAATACCTTCAAGCTGACGTTCACGTAGATTAGCCCGTTCCATTTCGGCTACATTACCGAGAACCGACACAATTAATTTAAAGACCTGGTTAGGTTTGCCATCTACCATGGACTCAATACCAAGATTATCCACCCGTAGAACGACACCATTATCGGTAAAATACTCCAAAGTGGTTAACACATCGTAGAGATTTCGTCCCAAGCGGTCGACAGAAGTTACTGATACAAAATCAATAGTTCCTGCTTCAACTGCCTTCATTAAGTCCTGGCCCTTTTCTCTTTCTTTAAAAGGAACTGCACCACTAACAACATCATTATATATTAACTCATCAGGGTGGTTTCTTACTAATTGCCGTTCAAGTTTTTGATTGGGTGATGAGATGCGGTTGTAGCGTGCCTTTTTCATGTTGAAGGTATTTCCAACAAATATAGGTCATCTATCCGTGATGTACAAATATAGGATAGTTGTTTTTGAACATCAAAGCAACTAGTGAAACCGTAATTTTAATTCCAGAAACAGTATCGGGTTTTGGGTATAGTCTTATTTTGAACAAATCCTTTTTAATGATAGGTTGCAATTCCAGGAAGTAAAAAGTCAAAATAATTAATCTCTTCACCCAATTACTTTTAATAAATCGTTAAAATCAATTGGTTTAGTTACAATTGGGTATACACCTAAACCATTCTCTTTAAGCTTTTCCTGAATATTATGGTTGCCAGTAAGAATAACTAGCTTTTTTATTAGAATATTATCACTATTTATTTTCCTAAGAATACCAATCCCATCTAATTCACTACTTTTAGCTAGACTTATATCTAAAAATATAATATCATAATTTTCTAGATTCTGGTTCGAAGGCAAATCCTGTGATTTTGCAATTATTTTGAAATCCAGTCTATTATCATAATATAAATCGTTCATGTATTCAAAAGCAGTTTCGATATACCCTACCTCATTTTCGACAATTAAAATTTTAATCTCTTTCATATTTTTTAAACATTATTACAAAATGAACATTGTCTCCATCTTTATACATTATAGAGTCCAGGTCCATCTGGCTAATAAAATCTTTTATCTCAATAAGGCCATGGGTCTCCCTTCTACTAATCATCTCCCTATTTGAATTATTGAAATCTTCTATAAACTTCGAGGATATATTCTGCTTAGTTGAATTATAAAAGTCCAGGCTATAGAAATTCTTTTCTTCTCCGAGAACAACGCCATATTTCCCACTATGATTTTTCAACATGTTAGAAATCCAGTTAGACAGTACTAATTCTAAACCAGCATCATTATATTGAACTAGAAATTTACCCAAATTATTTTTATCCCAGTTCACCTCAAGAGTTTGAGTATCGAACATGTAACTCCATACACTTCGCAGTAAAGTAAATAAATTAGTGATTTCTTGTTTCTCTACTTTGTAAACATTAAATGGATTATTACTTTTCTTAAGGATATATTCCGCTCTCTGTAATATAGATGTAATTGAAGAACTTATTTTTGTTCTTTCTTTTTTTAGATATGGCTCTATCCGTTTTCTCTTATCCCTGTCCGCCTTTTCGTAATCCTCAACCATTGCTAAATAGTTTTTCAAAGGCCCCAATTTATTTCGGATAAAATGCATTGAATTAACAGAGTTGGTTACATAATTTATCTTTTCTTGAAGCTGATTAAGATGACTTAATTCATTCTTTTTTTGTTCAAACATTGACCTCAATACTCTCGAATATCTATATAAAAACGGGGTAAAAAGATTTATAATTATGGTGGTTTTTAAATTATCTATAAACTGTCCTTCATTTTGCGGAACAAAAATATAGCTGTACGTATGATTATCGAGATGACAATTTATAACCAAATTGCTTTTAATTACTTTCTCATCCAATTCCAACTCATGATTTCTAAAGGATTTGGTGCTCTTAGCCTTTTTTATAAAGTCTTTTTCATTTTTAATACTGGTGTTCCAAATAAAGGAGGAACCGTTTACTAGTGATAGTTTATGTTCCTGTACCCTAAAGCAAACTATATCTGAAATGGGGTATAGAAATATACGCTTGTTATTTATTATCTTTATTATTTTTCTATATATAATATGGGATTTCTCATAATTCCTACTATCCTCAAAAAATCTGTCTACAATATCATTTAGATTTTGATGAAAATTATAGTATTTTGTTCTAATTGATGTAAAACTATTTACTATTAAAAAGGCCAGAAAGGGAATTGAGTACCAATATGTAAATTTGCTTCCATTTATTTTATCTAAAATAAAAATGCCCATCAGAGGAATTATATAGAGTAATATCGTTTTTCTAGGTCCTGTATGATTCTGGGAATTTAAAACAGGTATAAATAAAAGCGAAAAAGTGAAAATGTCTAAATTTCCAACCTGCCATATCACGAAAAAAATTACTATAAAATCCATAAGCAATCTAAGAGTAGATTTAATAAAGCTATTACCTCTCAATAGATTAAATATGAACAGATACCCTACAAATAATGCAACATTGTAATACACATTAATTTTTGGTTCAAAAAATGAAAGAAGAAATATGGAATAAGCTACTAATGTTAATCTATACAGTACCGATATTAATTTTCTTTCTAGTTTATCTAACTCTAAAATTGCTGACATTATATATTTCCTACAGTTTTAATTTTTTCAATTAGAAAATTTCCAATAAACAGAATAAAACTTAATCTAATAATTATTAAAAGAATTACTCCATAGAGGGAGAAAGGTTCCACTCCTAATGCTCTGTCCTGACCAGCTATGAATGCTAGTGTATTGCTAATATGATTTAAAACGAAATCAGAATGGAAGTTCACATAACTGATATTAAATACTTCTAAACCTTCAATGGGAGCAGGCAAAAATAAAATATTAGTAATTATAATTAAAAAACCTATCATTCCCAATAATGGCTTAATATCATAAGACCATTTAAATAAAAAAGCATCAACCTTTAAGCCTTTGATATTTAAGTATTTGTATTTTGACTTATTTAGATGTTTTTGAATTATATTCGCTTCCTCGTCAAAATACTCAATCTTCAGTTTTCTAAAAGCGAATTGAAATAATAAATATTGCTTTTCTACAGAATTAGAATATTCAATTGCTTTAATAATTTTATCTACTTGTAGAATATCGTAGCCATTTTTTCGATACTCTACCGATTTTATATAGACATCAATGAATTTTTTTATATCAATATATAATGTTTCTTGTAAGGCTCTATACTCACCTCTATTTTTAAACTGGATTAGCATAAAAATATGACAGGCTTTTTCAAAGGTTGGGGAATCAATTTTTTCAATTTTAGATTCCAGTATTTCAATATATTTATCCATTTAACTGTTTATAAACTCTTTTAAGCAAGTAATTTTTCACCAATACCCCAAATTCCTTATCATCCATAATTTTTGTAAAGATATCCTGATTCTGCTCCATACGGCCTATTAGCTTGTCCATAAAGGCATCTTCAAAGCCAAACTTAAAGTTCTCCATAGTATTGCTCTTAGCCTGCTCAGATAGCTTCTCATCTTTAGCTAATTCTGTTTCCATCTGGTCAAAGAATAGTTTATCTGCATCGTTAAACTCAGTTCCAAAACGGTGGTTTAGAACCTCAATTATTTCGGATAACTGACCTTCTTCATCTTTAGGTTTTCTTAAACCCGCATCACCACCAACTTGAAGCTCTGCTTCTCCTTCACTTACCAGGTTTATATCTGCATCTGCAATTTTCTGTAACCTATAATACTCCAGGGATACTTCATCTCCCAATTCAAATTTATCGGCTTGATTATTACGGGGTAACTTCTTTAATAAGAACCTTCCGTATGTGTACAGCTTTTCCAATTCAACATCGGAAAACGGCATGATTTGGGTTAAAAATGAGTATAAGCGGGTAAAAGACTGTAGTGCATTTTTAAAATCATCCTGAGATATTTGGTTGGTCAAATTATTAAGTAATTCTCCACTACCATCAGGCAAGCGTTTGTATCTTTCTACCGCAGGGTCTATAAATCCATTAAGTTTCTTCTGCTCACCCTTGGATAAAGTAGCTGAGGATTTATAAAAAATATTACAAAAGTTATTTACTTCAGTGTCCCAAATTATCTGAGCACTTTCTATCACAGATTTTAAATCATACAGATGGTTCGGGTCTGAATTTTCCTGAATGGTCGTTAACTCATAATAGTCCTGAAATGATTTTAATATATCTTCAGTATCATTAGCAAAATCCAGAATAAAGGTATCCTCTTTACCTGGATGGGTTCTATTTAACCTGGATAAAGTCTGAACACACTTAACACCTGATAACTTTTTATCTACATACATTGTATGTAATAATGGCTGGTCAAAACCTGTTTGATATTTATCGGCAACCAGTAATATTTGGTATTCATTAGAAGAAAATTTCTTAGGAAGTTCTTTTTCCTTAAAGCCGTTTATTTCAGGTTCTGTGATTCCTTCTGGATAAGTATCGTACATTACCTTACCTGAAAACGCTACCAGGGTCTTAATATCTTTATAACCCTTAGACTTAATATATTTATCAAACTCTTCTTTATATCTAACTGCATGAAGCCTAGAGCTACTAACTACCATAGCCTTCGCTTTACCCCCAATTTTTTTAGCTACCACTTGTCTAAAGTGTTCTACCATCACTTCTGCTTTTTGAGCAAGATTATGAGGATGTAAAGACATGAATCTACCTATGGCCCTGGCTGCTTGTTTTTTATTGACCTTTGGGTCATCTTCAATCTCCTTGGATAATCTAAAATATGTTTTATAAGTAGTATAATTTTTAAGCACATCCAGAATGAAGCCTTCTTCAATAGCCTGCCTCATGGAATATAAATGAAAGGGTTTGGGTTCACCATTTTTATCAGGAGTTCCAAATACTTCTACTGTCTTAGGTTTTGGCGTAGCGGTAAACCCGAAAAAACTAAGATTGCTCTGCTTACCCCTGGACTCCATAGACTTTCTTACACTATCTTCAGCATCTTCATCAAGACCTGAATCCAGGTCCTCTTGCTCTGCTTCTTCCAAGGATTTAGCCGCTAATACTTCTTTCATTTTTTTTGTTGCTTCACCACCCTGAGATGAATGGGCCTCATCTATTATAACGGCATAATTTCTGGACGGTAGCTCTTCAATTTTATCCAGTACGAAGGGAAATTTTTGAAGGGTTGTAATTATAATATTACTACCAGCCCCTAAAGCATCGGCAAGTTGTTGAGAATCTTTATCTATTTTTTGAACCACACCCTGTTTATGTTCAAACTGGTAAATGGTATTTTGTAATTGGGAATCGAGAACCCGCCTATCTGTAATTACGATAACGGAATCAAAAACCCGTTCATCTTGATTATTATGAAGACTGGATAACCTATAACTAAGCCAGGCTATAGAATTTGATTTTCCTGAACCAGCCGAGTGTTGAATTAAGTAATTTTCACCCGCCCCTTTTTTTCTGGCATCTTTAGTCAACTTTCTAACTACATCCATTTGATGGTAACGGGGAAATATCATTGTTTCCTTGGTTTTCACCACCCCATTCATCTCAAACTCTTCTACATTTAAATGGAGAAATTTTCCGATTAGGTCTAGAAAGGAATCTTTAGCCCATACTTTTTCCCATAAGTATGAAGTTCTATAATTATCTTTGATTGGTGGGTTACCCGCACCATTGTTATAACCAGTATTAAAAGGTAAATATCTGGTGTTTTTTCCAGCTAATTTGGTGGTCATATAACACTCATCAGTATCTACTGCAAAATGAACCAGGGAACGTTTTTTAAATTTAAATATAGGTTCGGTAGGTTCACGGTCAAAAATATACTGGGTTTTTGCAT
Source organism: Salinimicrobium marinum (assembly GCF_014651535.1). Lineage (GTDB taxonomy): Bacteria > Bacteroidota > Bacteroidia > Flavobacteriales > Flavobacteriaceae > Salinimicrobium > Salinimicrobium marinum. The sequence continues at coordinate 397,953 of NZ_BMXB01000001.1, read as the reverse complement.
TACCTACATTCTGACCAGAAAACTGATTTTTAAGCTCTACAGTGGTAATTGGCAAACCGTTTAGGGATAATACCAAATCTAAAGAGTTCTTCCCCTTACGCTCATAATACAACTGCCTGGTAACGGTTAAACTATTCTTGTTGTATAAAACTTCGGCATCAGGGTTTAAATTGGTTTCAGGTTTAAAATATGCCATCTGAAATTTCACCCCATAATCAGTAAATCCATTTCTTAAAATATCCAGCGTACCTCTAAGGTCCATTTCCTGAAGTAACCTTCGAACTACTTTAGCTTCTACATTATCAACATGAATACTTTCAAGCTTTTGCCAGGATTTTGGCTGGGAATTTTTTAAAAAATCTGTGATATACTCAGGAAAAACTCCTTGATGCGTATCAAAGTCTTTAGAATAACCACGCTTATACCCACCGTCTTCAATTAAAGAATGTTCTATACTTATTTCGAATGTTGTTTCCGTATGTATATTATTGCTCATAGGCAGTTAGTTTATCTTTTTGCATTACAAATTTGATGGGGTCCAGACAAAGTACATTATAAACAAGGTTGAAAAGTATATTTACCGTCCTGCATACTAACTTTTAATTGGGTTTCGGGCCTTACTCTCATCTTATCAAAGAAGTTCTTCCCTACCCTTAAAATCGAGGACCTACCATCTTTATGGATGTAATTTACTGAGTAATTCTTACCCAAATACTTAATGTTTATTATACTACATTGATTGGGGAAGTAATCCTTAAAATCTACTGTAATTCTCAACTGCCCTTTATCAATATCCTTTTTGGTGATACTATTGCCAGGTTTTGGTATAACAAAGGATTTTTCACTCTTGGTGCTTGGTGCTTTATTTTTCTCAGGAATACGTTTTAATGATTTATCGCATATTTCCTGGGTTTTCTCGGCCTTTATCCCAATCAATTCAGAATAGTAGGAATCTTTATTAGGTACAGCGGCATTATGAAAAGGAACTTCATAAATAGCCGTATTGCCGTAGGTTCCTATTTTCCCATAACGGTTTTGATTAAAGGTAATACCTGAATACTTTCTAAACGCTTCACCAACCTTACTATGCAGAAGGCAAAGACTACATACTTTATTATTTTTTAAAATACTCAAAATACGTCTTACATCTTCAGGCTGAGGCTCAACTTTAGTACTATCAGTTTCCACAATAGTTCTTATCAAATCAGTAACACCAATTTTCCAATTCTTATGATTAATGGATGTGCCACCGAATACCATTTCATCTCCTTCCAGTTTATTGGATATGGGCGTTGTAATTATCCCAACCCGATACAACAGGTTCCAAAACGATAGATTGTTGGTGAACCAGTGACCATTATTATTTGAGTTAACGGGTGCGTTTAAGGCCACAAAAAGTAAGTCCATCTCTGGATAAAGGTATTCACTAAGGTTAACTTTTACAGACATATTTTTTAATTGACCATTACTTCATCCCGAACATCTACCTTCCCTGTTACCACGTTACTGATTAATGCTGTTTTATATTCTTTCAAGTAATTTATTTCCTTTTTAATTTTGTCGATTAGTTCCTGAGTGGAAAAAATCTGATATTTCATATAATTTACCAATTCTTGCTGTTCTGATAAAGGAGGGATTGTTACCCATAAATTCTCCAATGCTTTCATTCCTATATTAGGTTGTGTTCCAAAGGTCCAGTTATTTACAACTTGAGTCCTAAAAAACTTCGATTGTAAAACATAAAACAAATAATCTTTTACAATCCGATTTTCATCAGCTCTTAAGATGGCTAGTGGAGACCATATACCAAATTCATTTGTAGTTTTAACCATGGCAGATTTCCCAGTAGTAGAACCAGATTTACAAAATAGTATATCGCCAAATTCAACCTTTGATTTTTTCTCATATTCTAGATGTTGTTCTCTAGAAATATATCCTCTTTTATAATTAAAATCTATCTCATTTCCTTTAATTGCTTCTGCCGAAATAAAAGGAACACCTTCATCTACCCAGTTCGGTGTTTCATGAGGACCATCACATACTGGAGTCGTAACTAAATTTTTAATTCTAATTCTATCCCAATGCTCTGGAATTTCCCCCAGCCAATCTACACCAGAATCTTTCATAGGTACATCTCGGTTTAAACCTTGAGTTACCGCCTGGTTAATAACAGCCATTTTTTCTTCTTCCAAAAGTTTAATAAGTCTTTCTTTTTTGGAAATTAGCTGGTCGATTTCGGTAGTTTTTTGGTCGAGGTAAGCGGCGATAGCGTTTTGTTCTTTTAAGTCCTTGGGTATAGGTATCTTCAGAAGGTTATATTTATCAGCACCAATATTCTGGATAGTGGCTTGTTGAAAAATACTTTGCTTCCAATTATCATAATAATTAGAACGAGTTACATAATCTATATAGCTACTATTTATCTTTTCTTTCTTGAATGAAGCTTTAATTAAATAACCCGCAAAACAGGCTCTTCCATCATAATTTTTAAAAAGAAAAGTTTTTCCAACTGTGGCTCCACTCCTTGCGAAAAGCAAATCACCTTCTTCCAACAAATAATCATTAGCTTTATCTTCTGGTAAAGATTTAAAAGTGTCATTCTTCAAATCCCCATCAGCGCCGAAATCTGTGATTCTAATATATCTTGGATTGTCTGGATTATCATCATCTGCGGCTTCATTTGCCCCATATTTTAACGGCTCCTTTATAAGATATTTTAATCTTATACATTCCCAATGTTCAGGAATCAGACCTATCCATCTCACACCAGAATCTTTATACGATTCATATTTATTCATTAAAAGTATTTTCCAAATTCTTTAGCCATTTTTTCCGCAACGGTCATTAGCCACAAGAAATATTCAGGCCAATTATCCTCTATAGATATATCAGCAGTTCTTTCAGTTTTTATTCTAGAAGCTTTACGGTTTTCCAATTCCATCCATACCAAATCAAAATCCAGATTATTCGAAATGGATTCCTTATTAAATTTAAGTTTTTCATATAGCTCTGGACAGTCAGGAATATAAATACCGCTAGATATCAAATTTTCTCTTGAGCTTATTGTTAGGCTTAAGTTAGCATCTGAAGTCCCGATACTGATATCATACCAATGCTGAGCCCGAGGTTTTCTTCCGACACGTAAGGAAGTATTATGCTCTTCTGTAAAGTTTTTAAACTCTTGCCAGAATTCTAATTGTGATAATTTAGTATCGGTAAGTTCTTTTGATTGACCTTCGCCTTCCTTTAGCGTTTTTGCCCATTCGTTGGGCTGAACAAGTATATGAAACTTCGGGGCAAAAGGGGATTCCCCTATTTGCCATAATTCCATCCGAATTAGAAAAAAACTAAATTGGGCGTTGGTGTTATTATTTAACCATTCTACCGCCTTTTGATGTTCTTCTCTAACATCCTTAACTATCCAGATTATAACATCGGCATCATAACCAGAAGCATAAGTAATTAACTGACCAAGATGCTTATGGTCAGTATATTCCAATTGATTCTCAATTATCACCCTCTTTTTCGAATCTTCATCCACGGCTACCAAATCAACATTATATCTTCCAATTGCCTCTTCAGCCTGTACTTCTGTAAGTGATATTCCGATTTCATCACTTAGCAAGGAAATATTTTCTTCCCTGGCAAGCCACCGTGTAAAATCCAGGGCTTCATGTGCCCAATAGCTTCTTAAATCTATCTTTTTTAATGTACCTAGGTTAGTTGTCATTTATATAATATCTTCTAATGCTTTTTATAAATTGTTTTATGAAATTACCTGCTTTACCATATTATCGGTTTCATCTTCTAAGGCCAGTATATCAGACCTAATTTCCTCTAAGGAACGTAGCGGCTTATATTCGTAGAAATACTTGGTGAAATTTATTTCGTAACCTGTTTTAGTTTTGCTCTCATCAATCCACGCATCAGGAACATGAGGTAAAACTTCCCGTTTCATATATTCCTGGATATCTTCTTTTAAGGGTATGTTTTCAGTATCACGTAGGCTACTATCGGGTTTAGGCTTACCGTTTTTATCCTGCACGATTTTGCCGCTCTTTTTAAGTGGTCTTTCTACAGTTACTTTATGATAACCAAAATCTTTATTATCAAATACTTTACAAAATTCACTTTCATCAAAATTACCATATACTTGTGTGAGTTGCTCTATTTGAGAATCAGATATTTCTTTACGCTTATTTCCTAAACTTTTACTCATCTTCTCATAGAACCCTACCGCATTGATAAGCTGTACCTTCCCACGCCTTTCAGGCTCTTTATGGTTACTTAAAAGCCAAATGTAAGTGCTTATCCCAGTATTATAAAAAAGTTGGTCTGGAAGCGCTATAACGGCTTCTAAAAGGTCGTTCTCTATTATCCATTGGCGAATTGAACTTTCATTTTTCTTAGAGCTTGGTGAACCACTAAATAAGGGTGAGCCGTTTAATACAATAGCCAACCTGGAACCTTCAGGTTTCATTTTAGATAGCAGGTTCATAAGGAATAGAAAGGACCCATCGCTCTTTGATGGTAAGCCTGGTCCAAAACGACCACCATGTCCCAAATCATCATGTTCTTCCTGAACTTCCTTGGCTACCTTACCCCACTTCACTCCAAATGGTGGGTTGGTGATGAGGTAATCAAATTTTTGGTTTCGGAACTGGTCCCCTTTTTGCTTTGCTGAATTTTTAGGTTTTAAGCTATTACCTTTTTCTATATTAGAAGCTTTCTGCCCCTTTATTAGCATATCACTCTTACAGATAGCATACGACTCTGAATTGAGCTCCTGGCCAAAAACCTGTAACCTTGCATCAGGGTTTAATTCGTTTAGATATTCTTCAGCAACCGATAACATTCCTCCCGTTCCTGCACAACAATCAAAGATGGTTTTTACCACACCTTTTTTAGTCAGGATATCACGGTCGTTCATAAACAAAAGGTTAACCATCAGTTTAATCACTTCACGAGGTGTAAAATGTTCCCCCGCTGTATCGTTCGATATCTCAGCGAACTTCCTTATAAGTTCTTCAAACATATAACCCATCTCCAAACTACTTACTTTTTCTGGATGAAGGTCTACCTCCTGGAACCGCTTAAGCACCATAAAAAGAAGATTATTATCATCGAGTATGGTGATTTGAACATCGAAGTTAAATTCTTCAATAATTTCCCTGGCTTCCTGTGAAAAGCCGTTGATATAATTCCTAAGATTAGATGCTAAGTTATTGGGGTCGGCTATAAGTTTATCGAAATTGAAGTTGCTTCGATTATGAAAGTTATACCCAGCTTCTTTATTTAGTATCGGGTCCAGGTTTTGAATATTCATATTTTTAACCTGGTCATACTTCTTTAGAACATTAGCTTTAGTATGTTCCAAAACACAATCTAATCTGCGTAATACGGTGAACGGAAGTATAACCTTACCATAGTCACTTTGTTTGTAATCTCCTCTTAGAAGGTCTGCTATAGACCATATGAAATTTGCTGATTCTTTAACGTTGGTCATTAAAAATTATATTCTTTAAATTTTGTTAAATATAGGAAAAGTATAGCTCTTCGCAATTATGGTTTCCCGTACAAACCCAGGAACATTTAATGACTATTTAAGGGTAATTATAACCATTTTATATGCACTTCTTGTACCCTATAAGACAGTATCCAGAGATATGTCATAACCGACAATTGAATTCCTGAGCTGCCATTAGTCCAGAGTTTCCAGAGCTTTTGAGTAAATGTTAAAGGTGATGAATTCATTAAAAAGCGATAAGACATACAAAACTTCACTCTAAAAAATACCTCCCCCCCCTGGGAATGAGTTTGCGTATCCCCCCTCCCCCCTAGTGGTGACCTACCCCCCGTACAAGACCAGTGGTGTGGTCATTGAATTTCCAGTAGAAATTTGGTGCTATTTAACTAAACCTATGTCCAAAACTGACAGAGTAAAAATAATTTAAAAAAATTTCGCAGTAGCCTTTACAAATAGCATTTCAGACATATTTATAGGAAGAGATTAAGGGGCAAACCCCTTTATATCTTCTTTATATATAACTAATAGAAGAAATAAATAAAAATGAAATACTATACAAAAGAAGAGTTTATAGAGAAATCAAAAGTGAGCTGTAGCACCATTGATAGATTTTACCGTAAGTATCCTGAGATTGGAAATGAAAGAAAAGAGGTTGGAAAAAGAAAAGATATCCCTGAATCTCATTTAAGATACTTTGACCTGGGTTTAATGATTAAGTCGGACCAAGAAAAAGATAAGAAAATAAAAAATCTCCAGAATATGCTAAGGGTGATTAAAGATGAGAATTCTCTAGCTACCAATTTTTGGTATATGGATTGGAAATTTTTTGGTACCGTCTCATACAGCTCAGACTGCACCAGAGATACGTGTTATAATAAAATGGTAAAAATGTTTAACCACCTAAAGCTAAATTTGGTCGATACTGAATTAAGGTTATTTTTTACTACTGAATCTTTTCAGGTTCGTAGTGGTAATCACAACCACTTCGTCCTAAACTGTAGTGCTTCAAACCTTGACCAGGTTCGTAATTTAATTACAGAAATGTTCCCACGTGATAGAGTGGACCTACAAACTTATAATTTAGATGAAGCAGGTATATTCTACATATCTAAAGATGGATATGATGGTATTGCCTGGGATTATTTAGAATAACTATATTAATTCTTCAACTTATCTAAAGCCTTAACTCCTGTTAAGGCTTTTTTATTTAAAACATATAATAGTCACAAATAAATGACTATAATTTATCATATTATGCTTGTTATTCAGTTTAATTCATTTAATGGGAGTTTTATTTGATTATATTTTAATTTTCTCCTTGTCTCCTTCCCCAATGTGTGGTAAATTTGCTTCAGTTAATCTTGATGGCCATCTATGATTTTCGACATCGACCCAGGTCGATATGTCTTGACTTAAATAAAGTAGACAAAAAAGGAATAACCCTCTTATGAGGGATTTCTCCCTCCGCCTCGTAAAAAGTAAACGGAGAGACCAAAGCGGAGTGAATCATTTGAAAAAAAATGATAACAATGACCTGAATGAAACCAGGTTAAAATTGTCAGAGCTTAAAGAAATAAAAGGATTCGAAAATATAAGCGATGACGAAGGTGAAGCATTTATAGATGATGCCATAGCATTTGCAAGAATGCTCATTCAAGTAATACTTTAAATCACGACGAAATGAATTTAGATAAATTTAAAAAATTTAAAAAAGAGAGCACTGTTAAGATTACCGATAGCAATACTCAAAAAGAAATATGGTCTTATACTAGGGTATCAAGTAAGGAGCAGACCAAGAAAAAATATAGCATCGAGGGTCAAATTAAACATATAGAAGAATACGCACTAGATAATGATTTAGTTATCACCCAAAGGCACGGAGGCACCTATGAAAGTGCCAAAAGAGACTTTACACGAAGGGAGTTTAAGTTACTCATCGACAATGTACGGTCAGCCAAGAAAAAACCCCATGCGATAGCTATCAAGTTCATTAGTAGATTCTCAAGGTCTGGGGGAAGCGCAATAGGCTTAGTTGAAGAACTTGTTGAGACCCTGAAGGTTCACCTAATAGAGACAAGTTCAGGTCTGACAACTGAAACAGAAAAAGGACAAATGGATATCTACTCAAAACTCCTTCATAGTAAAAAAGAAAATATGATGCGTATGGAAATGACCTTACCCGCCTTGAAGGATTTTGTAGAAGAAGGTAATTGGTTAGGTCGTCCACCCAGAGGCTACACTATGTATGGAGAAAAAGTGACAAACTACAAGAATAGAATTAAGGGTCAAGAATTAAAAATCAATGAAGAAGGCAAAATTTTAAAGAAAGCCTGGCAATGGAAATCTGAAGGGATGCCAGATTTTTTGATTCGACAGCGATTATTGGACCAATACCACTTTAAAATGACAAAACAAAGCATGAGTAACATGTGGAGAAATCCTTTTTATGTCGGGGTGAGTAAACATCGAATGCTGGATTCTCCTATAATAGGAAAGTGGCCAGCCCTTGTTCCAGAAAAAATTTGGGATAAGGTCCAGGCTTTACTCCAAGATGCTAAACGTCAATCAGGATATGAAAAGTCTAAAATAAATGAGTTTCGACCATTAACTGGGTTCATTCATTGTGCTCAATGTGGTGCGCCTATCACCAGTTATATAGCTAAAAAGAAGAACGTCCACTATTATAAATGCCAACATGGAAAGGGTGGTAACATGAACGCATTTACCACTCCTAGAAGTTTAAAAGTGGGAGTAAATGATGCTTTTATTGATTTTTTAAAACAATTCGAATTGGAAGACCACAAAGCAGAAGCTTTAAAGAGTATTCTTTCAACTATGCTAGGTAGACATGCCGATAACAACAAAGACCAGGTTAAAAACCTAAAACTACAATTAAAAAAGGTTCAGGAAAAAATCGATAAAGTGGATGAACGATATTTCTTAAGTGAGAATCAAAATGAGGAAGCTTATGTCAAAATTAAGGGTAAGCTGGAATCGGAAATTGAAATAATTAAATCAAAGATTCAAAATGTTTCTGGAGATTTATCGAACCAGGATAATTACATAGAAAAAGCTATTGATTTTTCGCAGAACCTCAGTAAACACTGGAATTCAGGAGACCTAAGCTCTAAGTTAATCATACAACAAACCCTCTTTCCTGAGGGTTTAATAATAAATCCTGAAAATCGTGAATATCGAACCAAAAAAATGAATGGTCTAATCTCTGTAATCGAAAGTATAGCCAGGGATGAGAAAGATTCTAAAAGTAAAAAAGCCACCCAAAAAGGTGGCTTGTCATCTATAGTAGCGGGAACTGGACTCGAACCAGTGACCTTCGGGTTATGAGCTTGACACTTAACATCATCAAACTTGACCAAAAGCCTGTATAATCAACTGTTTTCAAGGTAGTCAATATTTTTAGAAATCAAATAATATCATCTAAAATAAAATTATTCTGTACTTATTCTGTACTAGTTTTTATTATCTTTATACTCTTCTAATAAGATGATTATGGCAAGTATTAAAATTGTATTGCGCAAAAATATGATGAAAAAGGACGGCACTATTCCTTTGGCTCTTAGAATTAGCGAAAATTATAAGACAAATTACAAGTGGCTGGGTCAATATATTTCCGAAAAGGACTGGGATAAAGTTGCAGGAAAAGCCAAGAGAACCTATCCTAATCATAAAAAGCTGAACAACTTTTTGATGAAGAAGTTGACAGAGGCAAATGATCTTTATTTTGATTCTAAAGATGAAAGCATTACACCAAAACAGGCTAAACAAAAATTGAAAGGACCAGGTGGCTCTAAGTCATTCTTTGCAGTTGCAGCAGAACGAATTATGAGTAAATATGATCGTGGAACTTTTTCGGTTGCTAAATCAGAGCTTTCCATTTTATATAATATTGAAGAGTTTCTTACTCTTAAATCCTCGTCATCCAAAAATGATGTAATTAAAGCTATAAAACAAAGAAGAAAGGATAGGGTGAGTAAAGCACGGAAATCTCAATACTCTTTTATGGATGGCATAGATCATTTTAAGAAAAATAAGACTTTGAAGTTCCGGGATATCGATCAAGCATTTATAGAGAGATATAAAACTTTCTGTTCTGCCTACTTGAATCAGAAAACACGTACTATATCAAATCAACTAATTTTCATTAGAACGCTTTTTAATATTGCTATTAAAGATGGAATTGTAGCTTCGAAATTTTATCCATTTGCGGGAGAAAAGGAAAAGATACGAATCGGTTCGGGTAACAAAATTGGCCTTACAACTAAGGAAGTTGAAAAAATAGAATCCCTACAATTTGAGCCTCAATCATCAATCTGGCATACACACAACGTATGGTTGATTGCCTTTTACTTTGCTGGCATACGTATTTCAGATGTGGTCAAATTAAAATGGGCTGATTTTAAGGATAACCGACTTTATTATGTTATGAATAAAAACGAAAAACCCTTAAGTCTTAAAATTCCTGATAAAGCTAATGTCATATTGAATTTTTACAGAAAAAATCAAAAAGAAAATAATGGGTATATATTTCCCTTTCTAAAGGATTCAAAGAGTGACAACGCAGAGGATATTTTTATAAAAACTAGAAATGCAACAAAACTGTTTAATAAATATTTGAAACGAATTGCCAGCCAATGTGAAATTGATAAGAATTTATCAAATCATATTGCACGTCATAGTTTCGGGAATATAGCTGGGGATAAAATACATCCTTTAATGCTTCAGAAATTATATCGACATAGTGACTTAAAAACAACTTTGAACTATCAGGCAAATTTTATTCATAAAGATGCCGATGATGCTTTAGACAAAGTTATTAATTTCTCCGTCAACGGGTAAATACAAAGCGAGCACCGTTTCTGCAATAGGGATATTTTGGTCGTTTTGAAGTACGGAAATAGAAAAATTTTTGGATTTCATCTGTTGCTGCCACGGTTTTTCAACGGCTATGGTTGGAAATATCTACATCTTCGGTTACAACGATTAATTTTATTAATGAAGATAGGTTTCGTAACCCGGAGGTCAGGAGTTCAAATCTCCTTCTCGCTCCCAGTAAAATCAAGGCTTTCGAGGAATCGAAGCCTTTTTGCTTTTATCAAGTACAGAAATTTAATATTTTCTGGGTTGGCATTTGAATTGTCCTTTTTGATCTTTATTGTAGGTAAATTTTATTTTTCCGGAAAAAACGCACACAAATATAAGATCTAACCAATTTTTGAAAAATTGTAGGTTTTGAATTATTTATAATAATTCAGCGAATCAATGTGGCTTGCCGCCTTTTGTATAGATAAGTAGTTCAGAAATTGGGCGACTAAGAATTCTATAAACACTGAAGATGTGAGAAGTACATCAATTAAAGGTAATCCGTTCAATAAATCATAAAATTCTTTAAAGCTACTCTCAATAACCAAAAGCGCTCTTCACCTGAACATTTATACCAGAATGTGCAGCCATATATTAAACAGGAAGTTAAAATATGCTAACTATATGATAAAACCACAATAATTAAGGTTTTATCTTTAAAATCAAAAGGTCCTTTATATAGTTAAATTGTAATTTCGAAAATAAACTTAAAAAAAATAATTATGAGAAACGAAGAATTAGTAAAAGGAATGTCAAATTGTGTCAACCATTGTAACTGGTGTGCAGATGCATGTTTAAACGAAGAGAACGTTAAGGATATGGTAGAATGCATAAGACTTGATAAAGCTTGTGCTGCGGTATGCAGGGCATTAAACGATATTCTTGTTACAGAATACAAGGATGTTCAAAAATTGGTGGATTACTGTATTGAAATGTGTGAAAAATGTGCGGAAGAGTGTGAGAAATTTGATTCCAAGCACTGTAAAGATTGCGCAGAAGCCTGTAGGGAATGTGCTAAGAATCTCAGGAATTTTGCAGCTTAATCCTTGTAAACTCAAACTATTTAAAGGCTGCTAAAAAAGCAGCCTTCCTTTTCTACCCGTTATTTCTGATACAGAAACTTTTTCGCGCCCCCGATGACCCCGGTAATTTGAATTCTTTGTTTGATCCTAATAAGCAGCAGCAATTCGATTCTAGAATGCTCAGTCCTAGTCTTAGGATTCAAAAATTAGCTTTCACCGCTTTTTTTATGTAGCGCAATGTTTCCTTCCTTCCTTCCGACAACTATTTCCGAAACTCCGATTCCGTGTGACCCACCTCTTGAATATTTTTCCATCCTATTCATCGACATAATGAAATTAACAAATGATATATTTTTTACTAAAAAATTAATAAAAAGATAAAACCTAATGAATTATCCATAAAATTAAAGCCTTCCTAACTGCAAAATATTGTAATTTTAATTTAGAAGTAGATTTAGTTTGTCTCAGTTTTCTGAGCAAATGGCATCAAATTATAAACAGTAAAAAATGATTAAATAAAAATGATTCCTAAACAAAACCTACGCATTAAGAAGCATGAGCTTCAGTGGAATCAAATATCAACCAGAAATTTCCTTTGAAATGAAAAATTTATACTTCTACTATTTCTTTATTTTTTTTACGGTTATCTCGTGTAAAGATGCTGAAAAAACTCGGGGAGATGAAGATGAAGCTACCCCTGAAGAAAATGTAAATCAGCCATCTCAGAGGGTCATTGATATTGCAGACATTATTGTACCCGAAGGATATAATATAGAAGCCGTCAATACAGGCCTCACCTATCCTGTAGATGTCACCTTTGATGAAGAAGACAACTACTATATCGCCGAAGCCGGAGGTCATACCTATGGCACCAAACCACCCCGTGCACCGGAAGCCCGGATTCTGAAAGTTACTCCGGATGGAACGGTAGAAGTTCTTTTTGACAGGGTGGTGCCGATGACAGAAATAAAGGAAGAAGAAACTTCCGCCAACATGGAAGAGGGACTTATTCCACCCGTGACCGGGGTTACATATTATAAAGGCAACCTATATATCTCCCACCGCAGCCGGTATTCTGTTTACAATCTGGAATCGAAAGAGTTTGAAACCATCATCAACGGTCTTCCTTCCTGGGGGGAATTCTTAAACGCTAAACCGATTTTTAAGGACGACAAAATGTACTGGTTCCTTTCCACTCAAGGGAACAGTGGAGTTATTGAGAAACACTGGGCCATGGTAATTGATGAATTTAATAAGCCCGAAGCCCGGGAAATTCCAGGGGAAGATATTACCCTTACAGGTCAAAATTTTTGGGTTCCTACAAGTGATCTCATGTTGACAGAGGCCGATTCTGTCAGAACCGGGGCCTATGCAGCTTTGGGAGACACAACCACAACAGGACAGGTTATTGCAGGGGAAAAAATAGCCAATGGAGCCTTTTTTGTGAGCGATCTTGACGGGTCCAACATTAAAAGGATCGCCTGGGGATTACGAAGTAGCTTTGGTTATCGCTTTAGTCCCGACGGAAGATTGATCACAACAATGAACAGTGCAAATCCAATGCCGCCGCGCGGACTAATGTTCGACTGGGAGCCTGTTTATGAAGTAATAGAAGGAGAATGGTATGGTTGGCCTGACTTCTACAGTGGGCTTCCAATTACAGACGAACGTTTTGGGGTCAAAAAAGAAGAACGGAATTTTGTCCTCACTCCTGAAACTCACCGTAAACTTTTAAAAGGTAAAGACAAACCCATACAACCTCTTGCAAAGCTGTCGTCTCACGCAGCAACACAGGGAATGGTTTTCGGCCGTGGAACAATGAATGTGCCTGAAAATGAAATTTTGGTCGCTGAATTTGGAACAATTGTACCGGTTTTTAAAGGAGAGAAATATCATCCCCACCGCCCGCCCGGAGTGCCACCGGAATCTGAGGCTCCCGAAGGTGTAAAATATAATTGGCCAGGGTTCAAGGTACAGCAGGTGAATTTATCTACAGGAGAGGCAACCAATTTCATTTATAATAGATCTGGCCTTCCTGCATCAGCAAATAAAGGTGGTGGGTTGGAACGACCGATACAGCTGGAATGGGACAGCCAGGGCAATCTTTATATAGTTGACTTTGGCGTAGTTGAATTTGATGACACAGGTATGAACGCCCATCCTTTTACAGGTGTTATCTGGAAAATAAGCAAAGAATAGATATGGAATTAACTGCTACAATTTTGCTGTTCCTAGGTGTGGTTTTTGGCTTTATGGCTTTTACCCACCTCAGTATGAATATGAAAGTACCTAAAATGACCTGGATGATTCACCTTGTTGCCGTGGCATTGGGTTTAACAGCCTTGATTATTTATGCTTTTGTTACTGAAAGTCAGGAAAAACACTACAATCTGATGGTGATTTTTGGGTTAGCTCTCATTCCCGCCCTTATGATGTTCGTCCAAAAAAGCATGGCCGTTAAAAAAGCGCTGGCTTTGGTGTATGGGTTCATTGGACTTTTTGGCTTTTTCTGGTTATTAACTTACGTATTACCTTAAATAAAAAATATGAAGTGGACATATCCTATAGTAGCTTTTGTTATATTCTTTGTTCTTGGCTTTGGACTGGTCAATATTATAAAAGAAGATCTTGAAGTAGCACCATGGGCTGGATCGACCGCTGAAGAAGGAAGGATCTTAGCTCATACCAAAAATGTTACGAGGCTCGTAAATGCAGGCCCTGCAGATTTACATGCTTATTTAAAAACTGCAATTCCTTATGAAGAAGCGCAAACCATAGACATGCCGCCTTCAAAAGACAACTGGCAAGATTTTTTTTCCCGTTCTTTGAAAGTTAATCCAGAGGCAAAGAATGTGGTGATTGTTCCTGGTGGCAGCGAGGAAGCCCTGAAATGGGCTTTACCGGCCCTCTATTACGCCTATTTCTACGGTTCGCCCGTTCTTTTTTATAGTAATGGAGAGGTTTCTATGGACCAAATGGTAGATAGAAATTTAAAAACTTTTGTTATAGGTTCCGTAGAGCAAATCCCGCAGGAAGCTGTGAGTGATTTTGAAGAGATTGAGAGAATCTCTGCTTCCTCCCCTCAGGAACTGGCTTTAAAATTGGCAGAATACCGGGATGAAGAAGCCGAATTTGGGTGGGGACGTGAAGTGGATCGCGATAACGGCTATTTCCACTATGTTCTGACCACGCCCGATGACGCCTTAGAAGGATTGGCAGCGATTCCGTATGCGGTGAGCAACAATGCCTCCTTGCTCTATGCTGAAGAGGACGGCGGAATTTCAGGTGGGCTGGACCGCTATGCTTTTGCACAGAGGGCAGATTGGTTTGTCACTCCTTCAGAAGGTCCGTTTCGCCATTTCTGGTTCGTTAGCAACAGGATCAGTTACGCAGCACAGGGGCGCCTGGATTTTTCGCTGGAAAAAGCAGAATATGCTAGCATGGGCCCTGTAGCTTTAGGAGATACCGAAGCTTTATTGTCCATCATTTTTATCTGGGGCATTGCTTCCGCACTTTTCGTTTGGATCCACGGTCTTTACCTACTCCCCATGGTAAAGATGCCTATAAAAATAGGCTGGACGCTGGCCTCTCTTTTACTGCCCATTCTAGGACCTGTGCTGTACATCAATTCCTATAGGCGACCGGCAAAAGAGGTCGAAGAAGGCGACTGGAGATGGATACGTTCGCATAATCAGCAAAGTGCTGCGGCTACCATAATGGGCTTCGGGTATGGAGCTCCTCTAATGATTGTGGTTGGTTTCATATTGGTCTGGTTCGGATTTCCAATTTTCTTTGGTGAAGGAATGGAAGGTTCTTTCTTTTGGTTGGGAGCGGGAATGCCTATTATGATGATTGCCATGTACGTTATTGCAGTACTTATTGCCTGGGCCCTAGTTCAGTATCCTATGAAAAAATCAATGATGCCTTCTATGTCTAGTAAAAAAGTTTCTAAAATGGCGTTTATCACAACAGCTTTAAGTATGCTGGCAGTTAGCCTTGGAATGATGTCGGTCTCCTGGTATATGCTTATGAACAAGATACCAATGATGCCCAAGGAAGACGATGTATTATGGTTTGCCAGCATGTGGCTTGCTTCATTTATAGGTTTCCTGGTTGCCTGGCCCTTAAACTGGATTTTTATTCGCAAACAATTAAAACCTGGAAATGTATGATTAGATATATTTGTACCATAGCGTTAGGATTAATTCTCACCGGGTGCGGGAAGACAGAAGGTGCCCCCGGGGGAGGAAGCCACCCTCTACAACAGGAAGCCTTGGCAACGGCATATACCGTTAGGTTACCGGGAAGTAATCCTGAGGAGCAGGCTGTTCTTTTGACCCAAACTGTTTACCCTGCCACCAGAGAAGACAATGCTGTTGGAGCAATTATCCTGGTGCCCCAGGACGAGAAGATTGCCTTTACTGCCATGAACCGTATTACGCACATGCCGGTAAATGCTCCTTTGCTTTATTTATCAGAAGATAACACCATTTCTGAACAAACCCTTCGGGAAATGAAACGTCTCAGACCTGATGGGGTACTGCAGGATAAGCGTACCGATGTGTACGCAGTGAATGTTCCGAAGGATCAGGTACAAAAAGTGCGGGAGGTTCTGGGATACAAAGTTCGAACATTTTACGAAGAAGATCCGGTAAAGTTAGCCTCAGTGCTGGATATGTGGCAAGCGGCTATGAAAGCAGATCATCCCGATGAAGTTATCATCTCGGCAGTAGATCATCCCGATGGCATAAAACACGGTATAGGTCCTATGGGGTGGAATGCCCATATGGGCAAAGGATTCGCCTGGGTTTATCAGGATTCCATTCCCCAGGCGACCCGGGATATTCTCAAAAGGAGATATGGAGATCATGGCTCATTTATGTACCTCACCGGTGGGCCAGATGTAATCTCAAATAAAGTTGCACAGGAACTAGGACAGTATGGGCTGGTCCGAAGAATTTCTGGACCAAACATTTTCGCTACTAACACAGTTAACGCCGGGTATAAAGATTTTGGCAGAAACTGGGGATGGTGGTGGGACTGGGAACCCCGATCTTTTGGCTGGGGAATTGCACAGGCAGGTCACAACTATATCATTGGGAATCCGGATGATATGTTATCGATGATCCCGGCAGCAGTTCTGGGCCATATGGGAAAACACGGACCTATTTTACTGGTAAAGCCTGATAGTGTGCCCAAGGCCACAGCTGACTACTTAAAAATGGTCAAACCCTTTAAAACAGGACCACAGGAAACAATTCTCAATTTCGCCTGGATTATTGGCGATACCGCTTCGGTAAGCGTTGCGACTCAACAGCAAGTGGACCGTTTACTATCACCGTTTAATATTCCAAAAGATACCACTACTTATCTATCCGAGGCACCGATATTACAGGAAAAAAAGGATTAAAATGGAAGAAGAAAAGAAAGACAAAAAAATGAAAAAACCAAGTGCCGATTCTGTTTTGGAGAGAACAAACAGGGATCCTCATGGAAACCTAATTTATCACCCTTCAATGCTTTCACTTGCTGTGGTTGGTGCTATAATTGGCGGTATAATAGTGGGGTTTATAGCCTGGATGGTGGCCGATGGTGCCTGGGCTGTAGTAGGGCTTGGGCAGATGTCAGCAGGGAACCGTGGACCGGCAGCCTTTCTCGGCTTCGTAATTGGGAGTGGAATTGGAGGACTGTTTGGAAGCATCATGGGTATATACAGGGTTCTTCGGGAAAACAGAAAGAAGTTAAAAGGTAAAAATTAAAGGTTGGAATCCAATGAGCCAAAAGCAGCCCCTTAAAGCTCTAAATAAAACGATTAATCAATACTAACAACTAAATATTTAAATTATGGAAACAGAAGGAGAAAGAAAAAGAAAGAATGCCAGAATGTGGTATTGGATTATAGGAACAATAATAGTCATTGCTTTAATATGGTGGTGGTGGGCAGAATCCGCCTAAGCTGCAATACTAAATTTATTAAATACGGGCTGCCGTACAATTTTGCTGCTTTTAATCTGGTATGACAAGACAAAATTGTCGGCAGTCTTTTAAATTACTTACCAGAACCCTCCGCAACACCAGTAGTCTACTACTCTTAATATTGTAAAAGACAGAATCAAATGAAGAACAAATACTTCTTTCTGATACTCTTTGCCAACCTACTGGCTTTCCAAAGTTGCTATCGTATGTTGCCCTCGAAAGGCGGCGGTCAACTTTCTGATGTCCCTGTAGGCAGGGTCATTGATACCTCAGATGTACTTCTCCCAAAAGGCTACAAAATTGAGGTAGTTGTAAGAAATCTTACCTTTCCCACTGCTATTACTTTCGATGAGGCGGGAAACTTGTACGCCATAGAAGCAGGTTATTCTTACGGGGAGGTTTTTTTAGAACCAAAACTGCTTAAAATACTTCCTGATGGTACCACAACTATGATTTATACTGGCCAAAAAAATGGGCCCTGGAATGGAGTCACTTACAACGACGGCTACTTTTATATAGCTGAAGGAGGACAACTGGAAGGGGGAAAGATACTCAAAGTTAGCAAAGAAGGTACTGTTCAGGTCTTAGTTGATGGCCTGCCCAGCCTGGGAGATCATCATACCAATGGCCCCGTAGTGAAGGATGGACACGTATATTTTGGACAAGGTACCGCAACAAATTCGGCAGTAGTAGGTAACGATAATGCCTCTTTTGGCTGGCTATACCGATACGAGGATTTTCACGACATTCCATGTAAGGATATTACTGTAAACCGAATAAACAGTAAGACAAAAAATGTCCTGACCGAAGATCCCGATGATGAAGCAGTAACAGGTCCCTACTCCCCCTACAACCAGAGAGTAGAACAGAACCAGGTGATACAGGGGGCAATTCCCTGTACAGGTGCTGTTATGCGGGTACCAACTAGCGGCGGGAATATTGAACTGGTTGCCTGGGGGCTTAGAAATCCTTATGGAATGGCCATAGCTCCGGACGGGAAGATCTACGTCACCCAGAACTCCTATGATGTCCGGGGTAGCCGCCCTGTTTGGGGGACAGGGGATTTATTGTTCAGGCTCGAGCAGGGAGCGTGGTATGGATGGCCAGACTATAATGGAAAAATGCCCGTAACAGAACTGGAAGTCCCGGGGGAGAAAGTCCCAGAAAAAATACTGGTAAATGACCCCGGCACCCCTCCAGAACCTGTCGCTAAGCTTGGTGTTCATTCTTCGTCGAATGGGTTAAGTTTTTCCACCAGCGCAGACTTCGGCTTTGATGGACAGGCCTTTATAGCGCAGTTCGGCGATATGGCTCCGGGAGTTGGGAAAGTACTTTCTCCTGTAGGCTATCGGGTCGTGCGGGCAGATGTCGGTTCAGGAATAGTTGAGGATTTTGCGACCAATAAAGCAAAAAAGAATGGCCCCGCCTCCTGGTTGGAAGCCGGAGGATTGGAGAGGCCGGTTTCGGTCCAGTTTAGTCCTGACGGTACTGCTCTGTACATTGTTGATTTTGGTATTCTCTCAACAAGTAAAAAAGGTTCTAACCCTGTTTTAAAAACCGGTGTGATATGGAAAGTAACAAAGCAGTAATGAAAAAAGAAACTATCTGGTTTATCATAAGCATTTTATTTCTAACAGGTACAAAAGTGAGCAGCTGTTCGACTCCAAAGACCGTACCCTATGCTCGAGTTGTAGAAATGCCAAATGAAAATCTTAAAAACGGACGGATTCTTTTTAATAATCATTGTGCCACATGCCATCCAGAAGGATTATCTGGTGTGGGACTGGCTATAATAAATAAACCCTTGCCTAAAGGTCTAATCAAATTTCAGATCAGAAATGGCATCGGACTTATGCCGGCTTTTAATGAAGAACAGCTTTCAGATGGCCAGGTAGAAAATATAGCAGAATACCTGCTCTATTTGCGTAAGGACAACAGCAAAGATTAAAATTTTGAAATTTTGAAATTCGTCAATATTTTTTTTGTTATTCTATTTTTATTGTCTGCTATTCTACAATTAAACGACTCTGATTCGTTTGTATGGACTGGTATCTATTTGTCTGGAAGCTTGCTTTGCCTCTTGCCTCTTATTGGAAAAGGTCAACTTGCCTTTTTTTGGTTGGCATTGGCATTCTATCTTACGTACGCTACCTACTTATTCATAAGCCCCAATGGCGTTTTAAGCTGGTACAGGGATCATAATGCTGAAAATATTGCACAGTCCATGACGGCTCAAAAACCCTGGATCGAAGAGACACGGGAGTTCTTCGGTTTGCTCATTCTGAGTTCTGCGGCTATTTTAAACCTATTGTTTCAAAAAAATAAACGTTCTTAAATAATCATACCACAAGATGAAAAAAATCTTTGTTTATCCTCTTTTTATGTGCATGATATTTATCGCTCCTATATTCGGCCAATCCGTCTCATCCCTGGAAGGGGTGGTCATAAATGAAAATGCGGAACCTATGGAGAATGTACGGGTGCATTTATTGAACACCTCTTTTACCACCGAAACAAATACTTCAGGAGAATTTACCTTTTCACAAGTCCCCTACGGAAGTTATATCCTTGCCATTCAGAAACAAGGATTTGCCACTACCTCACAAAATATTATAGTTGATGGCAGCACCGGAACTATAGAGATCGAACTGCAGGTAAAAACGAACCGCCTGAATGATGTCCTTGTAACCGCGCAAAAAAGAGAGGAAGTGGTACAGGAAATCCCCCTCAGCATCACCAGCTTGTCCTATGAAGCTGTAAAAGCGAGGCAAATCCAAAATGCAAATGACTTAACGGCAATTGCACCCAACTTATACGCAAGTGACCCCGGTGACCGGCGAACGGTTACTTCAATTAGAGGAATCGTAAGCACTTCTTATGATCCGGCTGTTGCCACATATATTGATGGAGTAAGCCAATTCAACCTGGACACCTATATCACACAGCTTTTTGACATTGAAAGAATAGAAGTACTGAGAGGACCACAGGGAACTCTTTACGGCAGAAATGCGATGGGTGGGGTCATTAATATTGTTACCAAAAAACCTGAGCAGGGAACTTCAATCTTTGCCGAGGCAACATTAGGAAATTATGATCGACAGCGCTACATGGCGGGGGTAAGAACTTCTTTGGGTGAAAAATTCTACTTTGGAGTAGCAGGATTATATGAAGAAAGAGAAGGATTCTACACAAATGAATTTACCGGTTCCAGCTACGATGATCAACAAAATTTCTCCGGAAACGTGTACCTGCAGTACATCTTTAGCCCCACCTGGAATGCTACTCTAAATTTCAAGCATTTTTCAGCAGAGAATGATGGTGCATTTCCTCTGAACATGGGAATTGAGGCTGCTTTTGAAGATCCCTATACATTAAATCAAAATGAGATCTCCACTATGAAGGACAATACTTTTAATACTTCTTTGGTGATTGATCATAAAGGAAAAAACCTCAATTTTAGTTCTCAAACTGCTTATCAACAGAACTACAGGTATTATGAAAGCCCAATTGATGCGGACTTCTCTCCTCTGGATGCTCTGTCAATCATTAATGACTATGGAAAAGACTGGAATACAGTAAAAGTGGCTACACAGGAATTCCGACTCTCCTCTCCCGGTAGATCAGACAAAAACCTCGAATGGACAGCAGGAACTTATTTGTTCTACCAGGAAAGCCCGGTAAAACAAGCGACACATTTTGGAGAAGATGCTGCACTCATAGGATCTGAACAAACAAATTATTCGCTTATCAATACCACAGAATCAACAGGTAAAGGAATTGCCTTTTTTGGGCAGATAAACTATCGGGTCACAGATGATCTGGGAATTATAGCAGGCGCAAGATATGATCATGAATACAAGAAGCAATCGGTTCTGGGAGAATACCAGCTGGATTCTGATACCGAACCACAATTTGAGTATCAACCTGACTCTACTGCCACTGCAAATTTCAATGCTTTCTCACCCAAAATTGGCTTAACTTATGATCTTTCAGAAGAAAACCTGATCTTCCTTACCTACAGCCGTGGGTTCCGGGCCGGTGGTCTTACTCCTCTGAGTACTGACCCTTCCCAGCCAGCTTTGTTTGAATTTCAACCAGAGTTTAGTAACAATTATGAATTAGGTACTAAAAATTCATTTTTGAAGAATATGCTAATTGTGAATGCAACTCTATTTTATACGGAAGTGACAGACGTCCAGGTGCCCACCTTAATACTGCCCGAAGGAGTAATTGTTACCCGCAACACGGGAAGCCTCAGCAGCAAAGGCCTTGAAGTAGAACTTCGTGCCTTGCTCTCCCGTGGCCTTGAATTTAGTTATAACCTTGGTTTTACTGATGCGAGTTATGAATCGCTTCTTATAGCACAGGATGGAAATGAGGTAAACCTGCAGGAAAACAAACAAATCTATACACCCGAGGTAACTTCTATGTTCGCCCTCCAGTATAATTCAAATCTCGGATTTGGGAACAACTGGAATTTCAGGGTCCGTGCAGAGTGGAAATACCTTGGAGAACAATATTTTGATCTTGCCAATAATTTAAGGCAGGAGCCATATAATTTATACAATGGAAACTTGGGACTCTCATATAAAGATGTTGATCTAATGATATGGGGACGTAATATTTTTGACACCCGGTACATCAGTTATGGGTATAATTTTGGTGCAGTTCACCTCGGAAACCCGGCTACTTACGGTGTAACTTTATCATTTAAGATATGATCTTTAATAAATAAGGGGCCGTCTAAAAAACTAATAGAACGTCATTCTGAATTTATTTCAGAATCTTTTAATCTGAAGATCGCCATTATTAGAACCTGAAACAATTTCAGGTTTATGAAATCGGGGCTTTCTTGACGACCTCTCGTATGTTTAAATATCTTTTTTTTAATTCCCAGAAGTCATTTTAAACACCTTTCCGGTATTGCCCACAGGGCCCTCCTCATCGGTTGTAAGAATAAACATTTCTCCTTCCTTGTTCTGACCGAAAGACAATAAATAATGGCCGATTGAAGTAGAGTTGGTCTGAGCAATTTTCAGCTCTTGAAAATCCCACATGCCGGTCTCTTTTGGAGTTGAAACGAACACGGCTCCCGCAGGTTTTCCATGATGCTGCGTCCAGGTGCCAAAAATGTACTTTCCGTCCATATTTCTAAGGTCTTCACCCCTGTAAACATAACCTCCTATGACGACCAGGCCTTTGCCTCCATGGTCGGTCCCGCCTTGTTTAAATTCAATCACAGGACTTATTAAAGGGTTGCCCATCTTATCTTTTTCGGGACATTTCTCCTTCTCTTTATCGTTATTATAGGCATTGAAGCAGTGTGTTCCTTCCATCACGTTCCATCCATAATTGCCACCTTTTGTGATCACACTTACTTCTTCCCAAAGTACCTGTCCTGCATCTCCCGCAATGAGATCATTGGTTCCTTTCATGTCAAACGAGAACCTGTACGGATTTCTGAGCCCGTAGGCGTAGATCTCGTCCATTCCCTCCTTATCTACAAAAGGATTGTCATCAGGAATATTATAAGGAGCATCTCCATTTACGTCAATTCTCAGGATACTGCCCAGCAGGTTTTGCTCTACATCCTGCCCATTACCACCGGCATTTTCCCCATACCAATCAGGTACATGTCCCATGTCGATATCATTTGCCCCACCACCATCGCCAAGGGCAATGTAGAGGTAATTGTCTGGCCCAAAGGCCAAAGTCCCAGCATTGTGATTATCCTGTGGCTGATCGACCTTCAGAATGATCTTTTCTGAAGCTTTGTCAGCCATATCGGGGTTATCCGGAGAGACCCTGAATTCTGAAATGTGGCTGGTATGATCCCAGTTCTCGGGACCATCCCCACTCAGGGGTGCACTATAATAGACGAAGAACCTGCCGTTTTCACTATAATTGGGGTGAAAAGCAAGTCCTAACAAACCTCGTTCTTCATGGGCATCTTTTAGTTCAACTATCTTATTTTTCAGATTTAAGAATGGTTCTTCCAAAAGTCCTTTTTGGGGAGTATGAATTCGGATCACCCCTACCTGGTCAACGATGAAATACCTTCCAGATTCATCAGGAGATTCAACAAATGCCACAGGGGAAACTAGATTATCTGCTACAACCTCCAGTCCTACCGATTCCTGCGAAAAAGTTGCGAAGGATATAGTTAATAAGCAGATTAAAGAGAAAAAGGATTTGATTTTCATAATGGTCTATTTTTAGTGGAATTCCTTGTTATCAATCTGTTAGCAAGGTACACAAAACCATATACAGCAGTGGTTAACAGGCTGTTAAAGACTGACATATGACTGTTAAGTCTATAAATACTAAATCGACATTTAACCGCTCTATTTAACTATGATTTAAACTTATCCTCTTATTAACTTTAAAGAGAGTAAAGTATTAGTTCTTCAATAGTATTTCTATCATTTTATTTTAAAAAAAAGAAGAATATTTGAATGTAATTTTATCCATGGCTATCTATAGTAAAAATCGATTCCGCTAGGAGAGACATTTTATTTTTAAGTTTTTTATTCAGAATAGAGGATATAATTGTTAATTATGACATATTTTTTAGCTTTCTTGATCCTGTTCCACGACCTGGTGCCAGCTAAGGCCCTCGCTTCTAAGCAAGCTCCCCAAAATACGCCTACGCTCAACCAACTCTTGTGAGTTTCTTTGAGTCAAACTGCGCGGTAAATCTTCATTGCCTGGGGAAACTTCAGCTTTAGGCAAGCTGCGGGAGAAATTTTTATCTAGATTTCGAAGAAAATCTGACAGAGAAGAACGCAAAATTTTCAATTCCTCCCGAAAATTTTCTCCCTTGTTAGATTTAAGAAGAATTGATAAAGCCTCATCTAATCTTGTGATATTAATACTGAACGAGTCTTTCACTTGGGACCGACTGTAGTAATGAACAACAGGATAAGCCTGATGACTTACGGAATGTTCGTCTACCTTCTCCTGAAGGTCAAGGATCTGTAGGTAACTATAGGGGGAATCTAGTCTAAGTAACTTATTTGCTATGGCCTGGGGGCTATTACCCAAATTATGGATGCTTTTCGCCAGGGTTCTTTTCTTTACCACAGCAGATGAAACTGAAAGAAAATAAGTCATCGAGCTGGTGAAAAAAATGAATCCAAAGAAGGAAAAGCAGCTCGTAACCAGTTCAAAAAAAGGCGATATAGGTTTAAAATTTCCCATCCCCAGAGTAGAAAGTATATATCCAGTAAAATAGAGCCGTTCCCAGAAATTTGCTACTCTGCCGCTACTGTTAGTAATATCCTCGGGGTTGGAAGAATAAACCAGGAAAAGTCCAAACCAAATCATAGAAAGCCATACTGCGAGGATCATGAGATTTATGAATAGCCCGTGATAGTTATAAAGCTTTCTCCCAAAAATCCCCACACAGAACTGTAGTATCCTATCTGATAAAATTGCCACATTTTCAGAAATAAAACCCGCCCCACTGGCGGAAAGAGTAGTGTAAAAGAAATCATGTATAGCTATTAATAGTATAATGAATCCAAGGATTAGCAATGTTTCTGACATTTTATTATTTATTTGTTTTTATCTATGTTATAATTTTTGAGAAGCCAATATAAATAGACCCTGAAATTCATCCTGAAATCCTACAAAAAAAAGAATCATTAGGTGAAATTTCTTTCTCTCCTTTAGAATCAACCTCTATTACAGGCTCACAGAAAACTTCTTCTGCTATCCACCATCCCAACTCTACAATTACTATTGAAGCGAAAATCAGACACCATAGCCGCTTATTCGCATCTCTCTCTCTTTTGAAATCCATAACGTAATTTGTATCAATTTTGAACAAATTAGTTATTATGGATTTCGCCCTGTTCTATTATTTTAGAAAATACATTCACTATCCCAGGATAATGGTAATTTAGATTGTAATGTCTTTGTCAAGGAACCATAGATTTTCATTATATGCTAAACCTTTGCAGCTCTAAGACGCCAAGCATTTGCTATTACCGCAACAGGGCTGCAATAGCCAAGGCAGCAATTATAGGTGAAAGAAGTATTACTAAAAATGACTACGGCAATCCTGCTGCAACTGGAATACCCAGGGTCTTGTTTTCAATAAGCTCGTTCAAAAAACATCCAGGTGGCATAAAAAACAACAGGAACAGATAGCCCTAAATGAACCCATTTCCGGTACTTTCAATCCATTAGCTCTAACAGTGGATTATCTGAAAACATTTCCTCAGACATCGCTGCTATTAAATTAGGAACGGTGAAGACAGTAGCAGTCAAGAACTTCTTCAGCAGTTTCTTAAGTCTTATCATCTCCATCCACACCTCCTTCCATAGGCACAAGATCCATCCCGCAAATTGGGCAGGAACCCATTTCATCCTCTACTGTTTTAGGATGCCTGAGGGAGGTAAATCACTGAGGCATCTTTTGCGAAAACGGTACTTCCACAAGATTCACCCTACACACCGTGCAATCCCCGGGTTTGTTGTAGGTTTTTTCCTCCTCGCAGTACATTGGATAATAAAAGGTTCCAGATCCTCCCGTCGCTTTTTATGTATTTTCTTTAGACGGTTTTTTGGGTTTCTCTCCCGGCACAGTGATAGAATAAGTTCCTCCATCTTCCTCCAGCTTTTTCTGAAAGGTTTTAAGTGGAATATGTTTATCCATCTCTATCATCGCCTCTTCCTTTTCTAGGTCTACCGAAGCCTTTGTGACTCCTTCTACTTCATTTAAGGTTTTTTCGACACGGCTACGGCAGCCGTTGCAGGTCATCCCGTGAACAGCATAGGTATGCGTCATATTGTTTGAGAACTACCTTCATCCTCAAGTGGTAGAGCAATAGAATAGCTTCCTTTCGTTTCTTCCAGTGCCTGCTGTAGCTTTGCCACGGGCACATGCTGCTTCATCTCAATAACTGCCTGTTCATTCTGAAGGTTTACTTCAACATTAGATACTCCTTCAACTCCCTGCAAAGCTTTCTCCACCGTACTTCGGCAGCCGTTGCAGGTCATTCCTGATATTTTATATTTATGGGTCATTTAATTACGTTTTTAGTTAAAATAATTTACGCTACTATTCTGTAAAAGTAGAATTTGTATTTACTCATGGGAATGCATATCAGCTTCCCCTTCGTCAAACCTGTTTTTCAGAAAGAAAAATTCAGCAATAAAAATTAGAATAATAGAAGGAACCGCGACATAAATTATAAATATGTCAGTTTGAGATTTTACAATCAAGAAGGCAAGAAGAACAACAACATCAAGAATAATTGCTGTAATCAAAATAGCTGATTTTGCTTTTACTTCCTTTCTCAGATATCTCAAAACCCCCACATGAACGATTATATCCATGACCAGGTAGAAAATAGCACCCAAAGAAGCAATTCGGCTTAGGTCAAAGAATATGGTCAAGATAATTGCAATTACTACTATATATATCAGCATATGCCTTTGGATAGTTCCAGACATTCCAAGATGGCTATGGGGGATTAAATGCATATCTGTGAGCATTCCTGTCATCCGGGAAACTGCAAAAATACTGGCGATCACCCCGGAAACCGTTGCTATAATAGCAATTCCAACGGTAAAGATTAATCCAAAATCCCCGAACAGGGGCCGAGCAGCTTCCGCAAGCGAGTAATCTTTTGCTTCTATTATTTGAGTAATAGAAAGATTCGATCCTACAGCCAGAGCTACTAAAAAATAGATTACCACACAAGTTGATAAAGAAATTACTATGGCCCTACTAACATTTTTGTGAGGCTTTTCAATTTCACTCCCGCTATTGGTTATAGTAGTAAAACCTTTATATGCCAAAATAGATAAGGCAAGTGCAGCAACATAATCAACAATGCTGTTTTTGCGTTCTTCAGAAGGAACAGCCGCATCCAGATCCACCCCGGAAGCCCAAAGGGCTCCAGCTGCAAAAATAATTAAACCTCCAATTTTTAAAGCTGCCATATAAAGGGAGATTTTTCCAATTGCTTTATTTCCAAGAATATTTACAACAAAGGCTGTTATAAGCAATCCTACCCCTAAGGCTGGAACCCAGAAGCTTCTTTCCCCAGCATCAAATAGCTGCAAGGTGTAACTCCCAAATGTCCTGGCGACCAGGCTTTCATTAATAATCATAGAAAAGGCCATGAGCAAAGATGCGGCAGCTGTAATAGTTCCTTTGCCATACGCTTTTTGCAGGTACATAGCTATCCCTCCTGCTGAAGGATAAGCATTGGACATTTTAATATAAGAGTAGGCACTAAAACCGGAAATAATTCCTCCCAGGATAAAAGCATATGCAAAGTATTCCCCGGAGAGTTCGGCCACCTGCCCAAGGAGCGCAAAAATCCCTGCACCAATCATTACACCTGTTCCCATTGCCACCGCACCGGTAAGGGAAAGGCTGTTCTTTTTATATTCAGACATATAATTCTTTAAAAAAAATCAATCAACCTTCAATATAACTTCAAAAAAAGGAAATTCCGGGCTTTCATTTAATAAGCTGAATTCCTTTGACTATAAGTAGACCTGCATTTCCTCATTCTTCATCAGAACCGAAAAAAGTCCTTTCATTGAAATCCTCCTGGTTGTAAAAATTCCCTTGCGTATAACTGATTTCCTCCTTTTGTTTTGCGGAAAAAATTAGCAGAGTCTTCTTTTCATCTTCAATAGCGAGACTTTTTAAGTTTTTATAGGTGGGCAATGTTTTTAGTTTCTCAGCACTTACTTGTTCCTGAACAACAATTTTTTGTTTCTCTTGATTTAGTTCTGCTCTTCCTATGGGAATTAAAACATCCTTATCCTCTTTTACATTTATCTCTAATCCCACAACGAGGTATCTTATTCTTTTCTGGGTTTTGTCGAACAAAAAATCCTTCAGCTTTCCCACTCTTGTTCCAGTAGCATCAACTATCTGCCTTCCATAAATCCTGGAAAAATGATCATCAATTTTGTAGTCGCTGTTCTTAAGCTCTTCCAAATGTTCAAGTGGTGCAGAAATCTCATTAGGATCTCTTGAGGTACTTCTTTTTATATCCTGACCAACCTCATCATATTTCCACTTCTGTATCATTATTCTGTGTCTCGTCATATCCTAATTTTAATCGGGTTTAATTATTTCAAAACATATCATTAAAAACTAAACATATTATTTTTCAAAGTAAAAATTGGACCCTTGATTTCCCTTTATAATTCTAATCAGTGAGAAAGAAATATTTTAGCCTTTGCAAGTGTCTCCATTGCACAATTTTTCATGAAAATTAAATGAAATTTTCCAAGAACTTTTTCTCCTATTTTCCAATCTTTTTCTTCAGTAACTGCGCATTAATTGCAACAATAACTGTACTCAAACTCATAAACACGGCCCCAACGGCAGGTCCTAACACAAAACCTGTGGAATAAAGTACTCCGGCAGCTAATGGAATGGCTACAACGTTATAACCCGTTGCCCATACCAGGTTCTGAATCATCTTATCATAAGTAGCTTTTCCAAAAAGGATTAGATTGGCAATATCCTGAGGATTACTGTTGACCAGGATGATATCGGCAGTTTCTGCAGCCACATCTGTTCCCGAACCTACTGCAATACCAACGTTCGCCTGAGCCAAAGCCGGCGCATCATTAACCCCGTCACCGGTCATGGCCACAAATTCTCCCTTACTTTCCAATTCTTTAACTATTTCCACTTTTTGATGGGGTAAGACTTCTGCATAATATCCATCCAGACCGAGTTTGTCACTAACTGCTTTAGCGGTCCTCTCATTATCCCCTGTTGCCATAAAAACTTTAATATTGTTCTCTTTAAATATCCTGATGGCGTCTGCAGACTCGGGTCTAATCTCATCGGCAAGCGCGATATACCCGGCTAATTCACCGTTGATCAATACAAAAACCACAGTTTCGGCTGCATCGCTATAGGCATCTTCGGGGATGTTGATATTTTCATCCCGCAAGTATCCAGGACTTACTACTTTCACCTCTTTTCCCTCTACAGTGGCCTCGACTCCTTTGCCGGTAATGGCATTAAAGTTTTCTGGTTTTGGAATAGGGACTTTATCATCTTTTACTTTTTTGATGATCCCAACAGCAATAGGGTGTTCAGAACTCTGTTCTAACGCGCTGGAAAGCCTTAGAATCTCTTCCTTGGAGAATTTATCATTCACAGATTCGATACGGGTGACGCCGAAGTCCCCTTTAGTAAGGGTTCCGGTTTTATCAAAAAGTAAGGCGGTAATTTTTCGGGATTCTTCAAAAGCCGTTCGGTTACGAATTAACAATCCATTTTGGGCAGATACTGCTGTAGAAATTGCGACTACAAGTGGAATTGCCAGTCCTAGCGCATGGGGGCAGGCAATGACCATAACCGTCACCATTCTCTCAAGTGCGTACACAAAAGGAAAGCCTAAGATCAACCAAACCGCAAGAGTGCCAAAACCAATACCCAATGCTATGTAGGTCAACCATTTTGCGGCCCTGTCGGAAAGGTTTTGCATTTTGGATTTGGATTTTTGCGCTTCCTCCACCATAGTGATCACCTTATTGAGATAGCTATCCTTCCCGGTATGTTCGACTTTAGCCTTTAAGGATCCATTGCCGTTAATAGATCCACCAATTATTTTTTGATCTGTACTTTTCTTTACCGGTTTTGATTCCCCGGTAAGCATCGACTCATTCAGGTAGCTTTCACCCTCCACGATTATAGCATCTGCAGGCACTTTTTCACCAGGTTTAACAAGAATTATATCTCCTTTTTTTAGCGTATCCAGCTTTACATCTTCAATCTGATCTCCGTTTACCCGATGCGCTTCCGCAGGCATCATACTCACCAAAAGCTGTAAAGCTTTGGAAGCACCCAAAACAGATTTCATTTCAATCCAATGCCCTACCAGCATAATAGCAATAAGCGTAGCGAGTTCCCAGAAAAAGTCAACACCCTCGAGACCAAAGACCGTGGCAGAACTGTAGAGATAAGCCACTGTAATTGCCATAGAAATGAGGGTCATCATCCCTGGGGCAGCTTTTTTCACTTCAGACCAAAAGCCTTTCAAAAATGGCCAGCCTCCATAGAAGTAAACAACAGTCGAGAGGGCAAAAAGGATGTACTTATTTCCTGGTAGAAGATATTTGTACCCAAAGAAATCCTGGATCATTGGCGACAGAAAGAGGATTGGGATAGTTAAAACAAGAGTTACCCAAAAACGCTTCTTAAAATCTTCAATCATCATTTTATGGTGATCATGACCTGCATGGCCATGAGCGGGTTCATCATCGTCATGTTTCCCCCTGTCATGATCCATCATGTCCCGGTCCATCGCCTTATTGTGCCCATGTTTTGTTTTTTCAGCAAGGTCATCCTTTAAGTTAGCTTCTTCTTTTCTTGCTTCCCGCTTCGCTGAATTCTTTGACTCCTCCTTGTGTTCGTCGTGATGTTCCATAATTCCTGAATTTACTGGTTAATTTGTCTTAGTTTGGTTCGCATTGTTTCCGAAATATTTTCTGAATAGATACCGTATGCATCTACCAAAATCCCCCTGACCCCATAACGGGAAGAGATAGCAAATAATATACTGTTGTCATCTGTACTGCTCATTCCTTCAAATCTATATACTTCATTGACCAAAAAATCCTGTGGGTGTATCTCCAGCTTTAAAGAGGGGCACTCAAGACAGTGAGGCTTTAAATTAAAATCATATTTGTAACCTCTGGCCTGGAGGCCATTCACAGCTTCTGAAAGGGTGTCATAATTATTCATTTTCTTTTATTTATAAGTCATTGTAAAATAACTGTTGTCTTCTTCGATAAATTCTTGAAAGTTCAATAGACCTTGTCCATTTAATTTCTCGTTAACAGTATAATTTAGTTGCTTAATGCGAATCCCCCACGCATAGGTCTTAATATTGATCTTTGAATTAATAGTTTTTTTGTTGTCATTGAACTTTCGGTCATATATCTTTATAATACTTTTGGAACCAAAAAAATCGAGCAGTCCCGAATCAAAAGTCATTTCCAATTCTATATTTTCAAGGTTGTCCAAATCGTAAAGCCTTTTAAATTTTTCAGAGGTGGTATTAACCTTGGTCTGCCTTGATTTTGGGTTGGAAAACGGCAAAGCCATTATTATAATACTGGCTTCATCAGGCTTACAGAGATAGGTCGTGGTGTATTTATCGGTCAATTTTTTGTCTTTATCCAACAATTCTGTAACTACCTCAATTTCATAATATCCATTTTTCTTTATTGTTTCACCCGCTTCAAATATTTGTTTATTGAGAAAAGCACCTTTTTCATCAAAATTCTCACGAATGACCACTCTGCCTGAAATCTGCCCTATAAGCATTTCCGTTTGTCCAGTCATTGTGATGCTGAATAAGATAAATAGTACTATAAATCCTTGTTTTCTCATATATGGTGCATTAATTTCTTTACCTCTTTTGCAATAATATTGCTTAAATCTATGCCATTGGATGGATGCGGAATGGTATTGCAGGTAACTATCTTTTCTACTCCGGAATCCAATAAATCTTGATAGGCATTTCCTGAAAAAACGGCGTGAATGCCTACGCAGATAGGGGGTTTCATTCCTGCTTTTTTCAGATGTTGTACGGTTTCAATCATTGTTCGCGCGGTGGAAATAATATCATCTACCAAAATGGGTGTGGCATTCTTGTACTTATCCATATCAGGAACAGAGACTTCCACGTCACGGTCGCCGTGACGTACTTTCTGTAATACCGTAAAAGGTGCGCCAGCATTTTTAGCGACTTCGGAAACCCATTGTTCACTTTCCAAATCGGGCCCGATAAGTACCGGGTTTTTGATGTATTTCTTGATCCATTCTGAAATGGCATCAGCAGCGTGAATTACTTTATTTGGAATTTGATACACTTCTCCCAAAGAACTAATTCTATGCAAATGAGGGTCAACTGTGATAATGCTATCGGCAAAACCTGAAATCAATTTTCCAAAAAAACCGGAATTCACTCCTTCACCTTCATTAAATACTTTGTCCTGACGCATATACGCCAAATAGGGTGCTACCAAGCAGGTGCACATTGCTCCCAAGGATTTGGCTGTGTGGCTTAAAAAATATAGAGGCAGCAGTTTCTCGTCCGGTTCGTGCAAGGTGCATACTAGTACCACACATTTATCTTTAACATCAGATAATATACGCGTGTATGACTCCCCGTCAGGGAATTTACGCACGTTGGCTTTCCCTATTTCAGCATCCATTTTTTTTGCTAAAAGCTCTGTAAGTTTTTCATTTCCGGGAAGGCTAAATAATATTGTTTTCATAGCACGTTTAAATTATGGTTATGATGTCGTTATGGTTATTTTTATATTCCAATGCATAGTTAAGTTCGCCTTTGGATTCAGCATATAAAGTATATAGCAATTGATTCTTTTCTATTTGTTCTCCCAAATGGATATTTAATAGAATTCCTGCCGAAATAGATTGAGGTGCTCCTGAAAGCTTTGCGAGCTTCGCTATTTTTCGGTTATCAATTCTTTTTAAAATTCCGGATCTTTCGGCTGTAATTTCCATCTTATGAGGTGCTAAAACAGGTTTTGAAAAGCGTCCTTGTGCTTTGCAAATGGCCACAAATTTTTCATAAGCTTTTCCAGATTTGAGAATTTGACGTGCTGTTTCCAGTCCCTTTCCTTTTTCTTCTTTTCCAGAAAGCTCAAATAGTTCAGCGGCTAAAAGCAATGCTCTTTCTGTTAGGTCTTTAGGTGCATCAGCTTCATTTTTCAAAACTTTTAATATATCAATAGCTTCTAAAGTGGGACCGATACCCCTTCCAACAGGCTGCGTTCCATCAGTAACCACAGCTTTTGCCTTCAACCCAACAGCAGTGCCAACTGTTTCCATATGATTTTTTAATTTTAGAGCCATTTCAGTACTGCGAACCTTGGCGGTTTCACCAATTGGAATATCAATGACAACGTGAGTAGAACCTGCCGCCGCTTTTTTAGAAAGTACAGAAGCGATGAGCTGACCTTCACTATCGATATCCAAAGCTTTTTCAACTTTAATGAGCACATCGTCGGCAGGACTTAATTGCGCTGTACCTCCCCAGACAAAACATCCTCCTTCTTTTTCGACTACAGCTTTTATTTCTTCGGAAGAGAGCGTTACATTGGTCAATACTTCCATCGTATCTGCTGTACCAGCTGGTGAAGTGATGGCACGTGACGAAGTTTTAGGCATTGTAAGTCCATAAGCGGCAACAATAGCTACTACCAATGGGGTTGTTCTATTGCCTGGTAAACCACCAATACAATGTTTATCGACCACAATATCTTTACTCCAGTCCAACTGTCTTCCTGAAGCTATCATTGCTTTAGTAAGGTCGCATATCTCATCAATATCCATTCGGTCGCCCGCACAGGCTGTAATAAATGCCGATAGGTGAATGTTAGAATAATTGCCTTCTACGATATCGTTGATGATGTTGTTATAGGCTTTAAAATCCAGTTTTTGATTATAGATTTTAGCTCTTACGTGGCTTAACGATTCAATAGGCTCCAAATGGGAAACATACAGCATTTCATTTTGGGAAACATTCAGTTTTTTTGCTGCAGCATCCGAAAGGCCTATTTCATTTGGTAAAAGAAGGCCGGAACTCAAAACGTTCAAGCTTGCGACGATTGAGGTGGTTGCATTTGATATCCTGATCCTTGTTAGTGCTACAAACCCTTCAGAACTACAGACGTGGCAATCCTCACGCATATACACTACATATTCGTTTTGGGTGTAAATCCCGAGATGTTTATATTTTAGTATGTTTGAGTGTGGGTCCATTATTTTATTGATTGCTGGGATTTATTCTATTTCTTCGATGGTGTATAATTGCGGAATTTCTGTATTCCATCCATAGGTTTCCTTGATACCTTTTTGTAATGCTTCTGCACTTTCTTTTTCACCGTGGACAATGAATATACGTTCGGGCTTATTTTTAATGTCGCCCATCCATTCTATAAGTTCTGCGTGGTCTGCGTGTGCCGAGAGACCTTCAATTTCAGCGACCTGCATATTGAAAGGCACCCATATTCCATAGACTTTTAGTTCTTTCTCACCTTCCAACAGCTTTCTACCACGTGTGCCTTCAGCTTGATAGCCTACAAAAAGCAAGGTGTTATTTGGATTTTGTGCCTGTGTTTCAAGATAGTTGAGCATTCTTCCGCCTGTGAGCATTCCACTCCCTGCAATTACAATTTTTGGTCTGTTATCAGTTCTTAATTCCATTGTTTCGCGATAACTGCTAACAAGTGTAAAATGTGAACACATTTCGTCACATTCGTTGTCTTCCAATCTGTGCCAATCCCGAGTTCTATGAAACAGTTCCAATACGTTGGCACCCATTGGGCTATCCATAATCATTTGAACTTTAGGGATTTTGTTCTCCTTGAGTAATTTCCAAAAGATAAGCATCATTAGTTGGGCACGCTCTACCGAAAAACTGGGAATAAATAAGCTGCCACCTCTATTGATGGTATCGTTGATTAATTTTTCGATTTTTGGAAGCGCTTCTACTTCATCAGGATGAAACCTTCCTCCGTAAGTGGATTCAACGAAAAGTATATCCGCTTTTTTTGGTTTAAGGGGTGGATAGAGCAATAAATCATTGGTTCTACCAATGTCTCCAGAGAAGACAAAGCGTTTTCCATAAATATCCAACTCAATATAAGTTGCACCCAGAATATGCCCGCTGTACTGGAACCGAGCCCTGATACCATCAAATAACGGAATCCATTGTGCTTGTGGAATGCCCTTAAAATGCGGAATGGTTTTTTCTACATCCTTTAAATCGTAAAGCGGTTCTGCGAGACTGTGTTTGGAATAGCCTTCTTTATTGGCACGTTCTGCTTCCTGTTCCTGAATTTTTGCACTATCGTTCAATATGATTTTTGCAATGTCCAAAGTAGGATTCGTACCATAGATGGAACCATTGAAGCCTTGTTTCACCAACCTCGGCAGATAACCTGTATGGTCCATATGGCCGTGGGTGAGCAAAACAGCATCAATATTTGCAACATTAACAGGTGGGTACTCCCAGTTTTTAAGGCGTAATTCCTTTAGCCCTTGAAAAAGTCCGCAGTCTATGAGTATCTTTTTATCTCCTGTATCCACTAAATATTTTGAGCCGGTTACTGTACCTGCTGCCCCCAAAAAGTGAATGTTTATTTGATTAGTTTTCATCGGTTGTTCTAGGATTAGATTTTGCATAGTTCAAGTGAATCTTCCAGAATTCTTTTGTGTCGGGAGTTGGGAATCCCTACTTTATCCAACAAGTTCGGACTTTCGTGGAGTTCTTTACAGAGAACAATGCCTTCATCCAATAATTTTGTTTTCTCAGCTTTCGTTAAACTTGTTAAGGCTGTTAAGGGGTGCAATCCCGCCTGGTCAATTCTATCTTTGAGTCCACTCTCCTTTGGATAATCCCAACTGGTCATTAGCAGGCCAACACAATTGCCATAGTTTATGGCATCAGATGTAAAACGTGTATTGGTATATAAACCTCCTTTGTGGATTTTGTTCTGGTGACCCTTTTTACGTCTCCACTGTTTTTCCACATCTAAAAAACGGGAATGGATGTACAAAGGAATTTTTACATTGCAAAACCTGCCTTGATCACTATGGTATTTACATTCAATCATATAATGTTTTTCACCTTTTTGCGCTATCACATCCACTTCATGCTGAACGCAATTGCCTTGTACAATCACACCAACCTTTGTTTCAAATCCTTCGTGTGCCAATAATTTGCCTACCAACTTTTCAAATGGGAAGCCAGAAGGGCCTAATTCCATCAATGCCTTTTTAAGCTTGTATTTAAAGGCACTTACTCTCGATTTTGCCTTAAGCATTTTAAACGCTGCCTCATAGATCCTTTTAGTGGTCATCCCTTCTTCAAGCTGTTCATACACCTTATGAGCTATATCCTTAACAATAACCTCATTTGCTCCCGCCCGCCTAAGGGAATTGATGAGTTTTTCAATTTGGAAATCCTCATACTCACCCGAAGACTTTTTAACCAGGACTGATCTTTTCATAGTCACATTTTAATTGTCATAACGGGCAATTCAGAATGGTTGGTTACCTTTTCAACGGTGCTACTGGAGAAGAGACTTAAAAATCCCGTGCGCCCGTGCGTACACATGGCAATAAGATCCACATTTTTGTAGATCAAAAAATCATTTATTCCTTCCTCTACACCCGATTCGTTATAGACATTCATTGAGTAAGTTGTGAGCCCTGGGAAATTTTCAAGGAAATCTTTTATAGGTTGCAGACTCTTTTCAATACTATTATAATCTGTTGTAGTATTCACCTTTAATAAATGGATACGTGCATCACATTTTTCAGCAAGTGATTTTACGTGTTGAAATTCTTCTGTCACATCTTCTTTAAAATCTGAGACAAACAAAATGTCTTTAAAAGGAAAAGAAACATCCTTATCTTTAACTACGATGACAGGCACCTCGGCTTTTCTCACTATTTCTTCTACATTGCTTCCCAGTAATTCACGAATTCCTCCTTTTGTGCCACTACTACCGGTAACTATAAAATCATGTTCAAAATGACCGCAGTGGCTTAGGATGTTGCTTATTTCACCATTATATTCCAAAAAGGTTCTGCATTTAAGTCCAAGGCCCTCTGCTTTTTTTTCTAATTCTCTCAAATCTGCCTTCGCGCTGCCAATCTTTAATTTTGTTTCGGGGTATAGATCTTCCTTCTGTTTGTCCAGTCGAACCCAGTCAACCGGGGTTTTTACGTAATGGAAGAAATGGATTTCCGAATTGTAAAATTTAGCCATTTTGAGCCCCAGCTCCTCTGCTTTTTGACAATTTTCAGAAAAATTGGTAGGTACAAGTATATTGTTCATAATTTAAAATTATTAGTTATTTCACATTATCGTTTTTGGTATTTTTTATCTTAAATATATCCTGGACATCAGAAACATATATGAGACCATCACCACTTTTTCCTGTTTTGCCATTTTGACGAACGATGTCACAAATAGCCGCCACTTTACTGTCCTCACAGACGATTTCCAGTTTATAGATCTTGCTGTGGAGGAATGGTAGTTTGAGGGAAGGCCAATCTTCTCCAGGATCTGTGTAATCGCCGGTTCCTTCTCCCTCAAAGACTGTTAAACAGCAATGGCCCTCTCTCCTCAAGGAAGAAATCACCTCCTTAATTTTATTTGGCCGTATGAATGCTTTTATTTCTTTCATAACCTCTTATTTATTGTTATTGATAAATCATATTCCTAACGTGCGGTTGGTTTTAAGTATGGATACGTGCCCATCTTCTATGATACCTGTGAGTGCTCTTATCGCATCAATAGTTTCGGGGATTACAATAGCCTGGTTGTCTACCACATAGGCATAGAAGAGTTCGTCTCCCTGTACTTTCAACATATCCTCCCAAAGTGCAACTTCGTACATGTCCCCCCAGGGTCTTCCCATATCCAGGAACATTTCTTTTATAGTATTGTTTGAAACCAAACCCTGCTCGTACCGAATCATCTTAATTCTTGTCGACGTTTTAAAAGCATTTAAAACTTCATCTTTTGAGGCCTTTTTTGTCAGTCGCACATTCCAGTAGTGCATATGGCTCAGGGTTTCAGGTACTTTTACTGCAGCAGTAATAACATCCAGTTCGGGATCTACACTTTGAGCATCGGGACCCTGATGACTGGGAATATCTTTTTCAGGAACCATTGTATTCATGATTCCCCCCATATGGCTTTCCCAGGGATCTGTTGCTCTTCGTAAAAGAGTACCGCGGGCACTTTGTAACAGATTTGCCCTTTTTAGAGCCGTAAGAGTTCTTAAAATGGAGGTGGTGTTGCACGAAACCACCCGCGTAGCATCTATGTTTAGAGCGGTTTGGTAATTGTTTTCGGCACTGAAGGAATGGCCCGCAGTTTCATGCTTTTCACCTCCTTGTACAATAAATTTTTTACCTTGACTTTTGTATCGTTCTACGTTTTTTGCGGCAACTTTTTTAGGGGTGCAATCCACAACCAGGTCCACCTGATCTAAAAGCTCTGTCATTCCGCCTTTAACGGAGAATCCGGCGTTTTTCATTTCCTTTTCTGCTTCTTGTGTCGCGCTGTAAATATTGTAGTTTTTTCTTACCGCATTTTCTATGCGCCAGTCACTTATGATATCACAAATGCCGGTTAACTCCATATCATGTTGTTTGTCAATGGCATCGGCAACTCTTTTGCCGATGACTCCATAACCTACTACTGCTATTTTTTTCATGACTTCCAATTTTTTAATTTGATCTTGTTCCTTTGTTTCACATTACTTTCGTGTTTAAAGTAACCTGATTATGCTTTGGATGTACCAGGCGAGTGGCTTATCTCGATTAAAAGTGTATTTCAAGTAGATCCTTAATTACAAAAGCATTAAATGCAGCAGTATCCTTTAACCTTTTACTTGAGCATTATAAAATGCCGCTACACAAGCACCGATTAGCCAGCTTAAGATGAAAACCTGGATAATTCCAAAGAACACCTCCAGTACAGGCACATCCATTCTTATTATACTACTTGTGTCCAGTCCGTGTAAAAGACTGTTAAAGAACTTTACTGTTCCTTCCCGCCCCACTGTGGCCATCACCAGTACACACCCCACATAAAGGAGAGCTCCGGTAAGACCGAGTGCCAAACCAAATTTTTTTATGTTTAATCGATACATATTTTCAGATTTTAAAATTATTTATCCGATTCTAATAGCTTCTTTTGTTCTTCGAACTGTTCCTTCGAAATTTCGCCACGTGCAAATCGCTTTCTTAGGATGTCCAGTGGTTCTTCTCTTCTTGTTTTTTTTCCCCATTGTGTTGGTATCATGAAAACCCAGATAAGAAAAACTATCCAGATGAACCACCAGATGAGGTGCATTCCAAAAAATCCATCATAATTGTGCATGTCTTTATTTTTTTTGATGTTGGTTTGTTACTTGATCTTTGCTTTTTTTCTTTAAATTCTCATCGGTTAACCCGTGAGTATGATCTCCATGCCGCATAGGCATCATTAGATGTATGGCAAACATTATGATGATAAATGTGAAAAGCCAGACATCACCACCCAATCCAATTGATGGGGCCAAAAAGATGAGCAAAAGAGGTAAAACACATCCGATGATCATCCATAACCAGTGATTTTTCATTTTAATTTATTTTAATGATTAAACAATTACTTCATAGAGTATATTATAAGTTAACAAAAAAGATGTTTTAAAAACATGATATTGCTCAATTCTGCCCAACATTCAATACTCTTTGTTGACTGTATAGGTTATTTTCTCATCTATTTATCTTTAGTTTTGTTGATATTGAATCACTTTAGTTGATTTATTGGAAATTGTAAAAGATTGTTTCTTAAATTGAATTTTTATGTCGGATTCAACTTCATCCAGAGGCTCTATTCGACAACTATTGGCCGAAAAGTTTAACTGTAACCATACACCTCTATAATTGATCTTCATACTGAGGGAATTTATCTCTTTGGGTAATTGGGGATTTAGCCAAAGCACATCATTTCGGATCTCCAAACCTGTAAAACACCTTTGTACAATATCTATGGTACCTGCCATAGCGCCCAGATGTATACCCTCGGGTGTGGTGCCGCCCTGCACATCTTCAAAATCACTAACAAGTGCCTCTCTGAAACAATGCCAAGCACATTTACGATCGGATCTGGCCACAACCCAGGAGCGAACTATTCGGCTAAGAGTAGAACCATCTGAGGTTCGGGTAGCATAATAGTTAATATTATCAGGAATGTTGGATGTATTGAAATCATACCCTAAACCTTTAAATAGCTGTACTAATTGTTCAGAAGAAAAAAGATAAAAGAGCATAAGCACATCTGCCTGCTTTGAAGCCTTGTAGCGATTAACAGAGTCACCCTCGGCATCTAATATTCGGTCAAGCCGGTGAATATCGCTGTACCTTTTTCGATAGACTTCCCAGTCGAAATCCTCCAACCGTTCATAGCCTTCAAACTGGGCGATGATCCCTTTTTCAATAAATGGAATAAATAATTTGCTTCCCATTTCTTTCCACTTTTCCAACTCCCTGTCATCCAACTGCAGCTCTTGTTTTAAGACTTCCCGACGGGTAATTCCAATTAAATCAAATGCTTTAAGGGTATGGGAAAAAAGCCAGGAAGCCATGACATTGGTGTAGGCATTGTTATTTATTCCTGGGCTATCATTTCCAGGATAGGCGGTATGAAATTCGTCGGGGCCTACTACTCCTTTTATTTCGTAGCGCTTTTTTAAATCGCACCAGCTGGCCAGTTCAGCAAAGAGACGAGCGATTTCAATTAACATCTCAGCACCGTAAAATTTCATGAAGTTTTTATCTGCCGTCACTTCATAATATTGCCAGATATTATAAGCTATAGAGAGATTAACATGACGCTGGAGGTATGTATTGTCTGGAACCCATTGTCCAGATTTCGGGTTTAAATGAACCACCTGGCTTTCTTCCCGTCCATTGCTTCCGCTTTGCCAGGGGAACATAGCTCCATCATAACCTTCCCTTTTAGCGAGTTTTTTAGCTTCTTCTAAGCGTTTATATCGATAGAGGAGCAGGGAACGGGTAAGGTCAGGTAGGCGGTAATTAAGAATTGGGAATATGAATAACTCATCCCAGAAAATATGGCCACGATAAGCCTCTCCATGCCAACCTCGCGCCGGTAATCCAACATCCCGACCAATGGTAAGTTTAGAAGCCGTTTGAAGCAAATGAAAAATATGTAATCTGAGGAGGAGCTGAGAGTTTCCCGATGCATTGACGAAAATATCAAACTTGTTCCACAATCTTTTCCAGGCTTCAGAATGTCTTCTTTTTACAACAGAAAAATCTGCCTGACCATTTACTTGCTTCAAAGCATCGTTGAGCGGTTCACTTATTGCATCGTCTTTGGAGGTAAAAAGGGACACCGTTTTTTCTATAGAAACTTGTTCTCCCAGAGTCACGTGAAAAGTGAATATTTCACCAATTACCTCTTTTCCCCGAAAAAACTTTCGTATTACATCCAGCTTTTGAGTTTTAGAAAAAATAACGCATTTAGCTGCCTGAGCCATATAGAGGAGGGATTGATTCGTTTGAACCAGAATGTAAATGGCATTTTCTGCTTCTCCTTTTTTAATTATTTTTAGATGCTGATTCTTTAAAGGTTTATATCGTTTTACGCCCTCATTTTTTGTTGATCCGTCAAGGGTAGAGCGTACTTCTACCATTCCGGACCAGTTTACCGGCACAAAATCCCATTTTATGGCGGCAAGGTGAGGATTATCCATACTTACCAGTCTTGTACTGATAATCCTTGTTTCCCGCTGTTGTTCATCGATGAAGTGCATCTCCCTTCTCAGGATACCTGCAGAGATATCAAGTTCCTGAACATAATTCAAGACCTGTAATTTTTCTAACTGAAACCAATTCTTATCTCCTTCCAGCCTGAAGCTAAGGTGCAGCCAGTTAGGCCAATTAACCAGATCTTCATTTTCAATGGTCTTTCCTGCTATTTGTGATTTAAGCCTGTTGTAACCACCTGCCAGGTAGGTGCCCGGGTAATGAGTGCCATCAGCTTCTGATTCTTCTGCTGCTCCCCTGGTGGCGAAATAGCCATTGCCAAGGGTACAAAGGGCTTCCCGGAGTCCCTCTTCTTCTTTTCTTAAACCGTGATATTCCAGTTTCGAGTTTTGCATGGCTACTATTTTTTTGATGATCTTCATGAAAATGTAGGACACATCTTTTTATTTTTTCTTAGCTGTCAACTTCTATTTTACAAAATGACCATCTGGTTACTACTACCATTTTAGGTCATGTTTATATTCTTTCTAAAGTTGAAATTCCAATTATGTCTTTAAAATATTTACTGTGTAACCTTTGTATGTTAATGACTTATTCCGACAATCATAGCTGCAGTCATTCCCAGCACCATTACAATCCCGCTTATGGGTGCCCAGCCCATGTGCATACCGTTTGTAGACCTTCTTTTCTGTTGAGTGTTCTGGAACTTTTCTGGATTCTTTCTAAAAACTGTCAGACATTGTTCAGAATCAAAATAGTGCGTGTTTTCCATGTATTTAAAGTTTATAGCACTTTTCTCGCTAACGACTACCCCACATACAGGATCCACGTGTTGACCTTGAGCTAAATCTATACGGCTGCTGCTACAAGAGGTGAAGGTGAGCAGGGCGGTAATCCAAATCAAGAGTATGATTAGAAAATTTCTTTTTCTGAGGGTGCTCGCAAAAATCGATTTCATCTTTTTATTTTTACTATTTTTTTATTCCACCACTATAAGTACCAGTCTCTCAAAAATGCCATGGATAGAGCTAGAAGAAAGAGTATTACAAAAGCACATATTGCCAGAAATTTATCACTCTTTTTGGCCTTGGAACGATACCGCTCTTTCTTTTTCTTTTTCTTTCTTGATTTTCTCCTTTGTTCCCTGTAAGATCTCATGATAGAATTTTATGGTACTTATTATCTCTAATTAGTTCAAAATCTTCCTGATCCTTTTTCGAAAACTTTATTCAAAAAGTGCTGTTGTTCATACATTGTGCCTGCCAATGGGCCGGTAACCGATGTGGGGGAATGGGAAAAACCTCCGGCCCATTTATGCAGGACTTAATATTATCTAACTTCCAATTTTTCCTGTTTTCAAAGCTTTTTTGTATGTAGCTTCCGATTTGTAGTAGGCTACTTCGCCCTTTTTGTTTAGCAGGACAATAAAAGCTTCAGATTTGTCCACGGCCTCGCCGGTTACAGGATCAACAGCCACGCGGGCCGTTTCTTTTTCGTTAAGGGTGTCAACGCACATGTTACAACAGCCATAGTAGATCTTACCATTTACACCTATTGGAATCTGAATTTTGGCCATATATGCATCGTTGACCATACATACTAAATTATTTGGGATCTGATCTCCAATTTTATAATTGTGCTCTGCTTTCACAGTACTTTCTGCTACTTGATTAACCTCCGTTTGCGTTGTTTGCACTTTTTCTTTCTCTTGCGAATTACAACCGGACAAAAACATTGTACCTATTATCGCTAATGCGAAAATTTTTATTTTAGCTTTCATATTTCTTGCGCCTGCTTTATGGACCGGATAAGTCTTGAGGGGATAGTAGGGGAAACCACCGGTCCACTTACGCAGGTCTTTTTTATTTTATAGTTTCTTGTATACTACCACACTTCAGCATTTTTCCTCCGAAAAATGGATTTTGAATTGCCTCTTCGTGGCTTAGCCAAAAACCTCCTGAGTTATTATTAGCCATTGGACAGCGGGCAAGATATAATTGGTTGTCAGCAATTTTTCCCTCAAGAAAACTTGCAAATGCATTGCTGAACTCAGAAAATGCTCCTTTTTGTGCTTCCAGATTGGGACTGGTAGTCACCTTTGTTACAATTTTCTTTAATTGACCAGTCCCTTCAAACTCTCCGAGAGCGCCTAGAAGTTGCTCTGCTTCCTCCTTCGCCAGTTCTTGATCAGACTTGAGTATTGCGGCTTTAAGGGTTAAATAGTCTTCATAAGCTGTAGTTATTTTTTCGTTATTAAATTTTGGGATTTTACTGTCCATCATTTTCATCTCACCTTTCTCCATTTTATGATGGTCCTGGTGCATCATTTTTTTCTCCTGGCTGTAACCCAGGCTTACCGTCATAAATAATACTGCTGCAATTTTTACTTTTAAAATCTTCATAGTTTTGATTTTAGATATTAGTATTTAATTTATCTTTCAGTTTTTAGTTTATTGTCGATCTCACTTCACCGCAGGTAAGCATGGCTTCTCCAAAAAACGGGTTCCTGATTTCTTTGCTGTTACTTAGCCAGTAGGCACCTTTGTTATTATTGGCCATGGGGCAAAAGTTCACATACAACTTCTGGTTAGCTCCAAAAGCCTCTACGATTTTTATTAAAGGCTGTGAAAGGAAAATAAAGTTTTCGCGTTTCCCTTCTATTGTATTCGCCTCCTTACACAATTTTGTGTGTTTGAACAAGAAGGCCTT
The DNA here is from genome assembly GCF_014651535.1 of Salinimicrobium marinum. Lineage (GTDB taxonomy): Bacteria > Bacteroidota > Bacteroidia > Flavobacteriales > Flavobacteriaceae > Salinimicrobium > Salinimicrobium marinum. Next base: position 353,507 of record NZ_BMXB01000001.1, on the reverse strand, counting down.
TTTTTCATCCCAAAAATTCTTAGCATGACCAGAGAGGGAATTGCCATCAAGTTTATCAAGAGCAGCCAATAGCTCAGTACTCGATTCCTGTGTCTCATCTATATTAGCCCTTACCAGCCCTTCTTTAAGTTCCAGATAGGCTTCGATTACTTCATTAAGTTGGTTTTTGAAAGCTTTGGGGACATCTTTGCTCATATCCATCACATCTTCCTGAACAAATTTTGAAGTTTTTGTTTGCTCCGGCATGTCGTTACCCTCTTCCATTTCCATTCCACCATGATTGTGTCCTGTCATGGCAGGACCACCTTCCGGGCTCATCATGCTTCGTTTCCCTTGCAGTTGCGCGGCAGCATCTACCTTAAATACGCCATTGGCCACAACTTCATCACCTGCTTCCAAGCCTTTAGTGACCACATACAAATCCCCTGCCTCGGGTCCTAGAACTACTTCCCTAAACTCGAAGGTGGGCTCTTCAAACTCGGGCCTCCTTAAGTAGACAATGGCTCTTTTACCGGTCCACAGGATGGAAGATTTTGGTATAACGAGAGCGTTTTCTAAATTATCCAACTCAGTGTTAATTACTCCCTGAGCAAACATATCCGGTTTGAGTTTTCCTTTAGGATTATCTACTTCAGTTCGCACCAAAGCTACCCTCGTTTGGGGGTTAATAACAGGATCAATAAAAGTAACAGTACTGAAAAAGGATTGTCCAGGCATCGAGGGTACAGAAAAAGTAACTTTATCTCCTTCTTTAATCCATGCAAGATCGCTTTCATAGGCATCATAAAGGACCCATACTTTATTTAAATTAGCGATATCAAAAAGCGGCTGACCTTCGCCCACATAATCTCCTTCACTTATATTTCTACTGGTAACGGTTCCAGACTGTGTAGAATAAATGTCAAAATTATATTGCACCTTTCCATTCTCCTGAATATTCTGGATTTGCGTATCGGTTAAATCCCACTGTTTTAATTTCCTTACCGCAGCTTCTAAAAAAGAAGGATTAGTCTCTTTAAACCGTACAGCCTCCAGGAGTTCCTTTTGTGCCTGTACTAACTCCGGGGAATAGATAGAGGCTAACCTTTCTCCTCTTCTTACTTCTTGTCCCGTGAAGTTCACAAATAACTTCTCAATACGTCCCGGAAAACGTGCAGTCACAGCCGAAACATTGCGCTCATCTGCGGTCACCCTCCCCGTAAGATATATCTCTTTAGTAGGTGACCCTGCCTTTACAGTCACGGTTTGAATATCGGCAATTCTGGCTGCGGCTTCACTCATTTGTATCTCAGAGTCATTGACAGCTGCAGACGCTTTCACGGGTATTAATTCCATACCGCATATAGGACAATTTCCCGGTTCCTCCTGTCTAATCTGTGGATGCATTGAACAAGTCCAGATTTCTGATTCTCCTTCCTCATGAGCATGTGCTTCCTCCAGCTGATTTTCGGTGGTGGCTGAACTTTCTGATGTTCCACCAAAAAAAAGCCACCCCAAGAGTAGGCCTGCTGCTAAAAAGCCCAGCCCAACGTATATCATTTTTTTATTTATTTTATTCATAACCTTCTCCTATTAAGTAGTTTATTCTATACACATTGTTATTTCGTTCTGTTTTGGCCCTTGCCAGTTCCAAACCGTAGTTTAAAAGTTGGCGTTCCATTCGAATTATTTCCAAAACATTGTTTCTACCTGTAGATAGTTCTGTCTGGTAAAGCTCCAGTGATTGTTTGGCAATTGTTGTCAACCGACTGTAGAGTTCAACGTTTCGTACTGCGTCCACGTAATCCCGATACAACTGCTCAAGCTTTGTCTCCAATTCATTCTCCAGGTTTTCCTTTTTCAACTGCACTGCCTCTTGTTGCAGAATAGCTTCCTGGCGCATGGCTTTATACTTATTTCTGTAAAGCGGCACCCGTATTCCTACTTGTGGAAAAATAAATGCGTCCTGACCATTGTCTGGCAGTGCCATATCCGGGTCTAAATCTGTTCTTGAAGCAATATTGGTATAGGTCCCCCCAAGAGTAAAAGATGGTAAACCCATTTTTTTGGCTACAGTTAGCTGCTCTTCGAAACTCCTTGCCTGATGTTCGAGTTGTTCCAGGCGTGGGTTCTCAGCTAAGATCATTTCCAGAAGTATACTCTTTTCATTTAGAAGCTGTTCCTCCCAAAGACTGTCAGGGAACCCAAGAGGCTCTTGTAGTTCTTCATTTAGTAACTCCTCGAACTCTGTAAGCAGGGGAATCCTGCTGTCCTTTAAATATGCTAGTCTGCTTTCCAACTCTTCCTCTTCCAGTTCAACTTGTAGAACAGAAGAAAAATTTGTTTTTCCGCTTTCGAACTGCACCTCAGCGATGCTCTTAAAGGAACTAAGCAGCGCCAGGTTCTCTTCTGTTACTTGTATCGCCATTTCAAGGTAATACAACTCTGTATAGGTAATTTTCACATCCCTAAAAAGTTCGAGTTTAGCATCTTCAAAAAGCTGTAGCCGTGCCTGCGCTCTTTCAGCCGCGACCCGCTCCTGGGCATCAAGGGTCCCAAACCAGGGGAACATTTGGCTAAAGGAAGCTGTAGCCTGTTGAGCTCCAACACGGGTTTCTACTGGTTGGATGAAATAGCCAAAACTTATCTGTGGATCTGGTAATGTTCCTTCCTGGACTACTTTTTCCAGCGCAGCGAGATATTCCTTGTAGAGGGATCTTATCTGCGGATTGTTTTCAGCAGCCAGTACCAGATATTCATCTAAATACCCGATTCCTATTTCTTCTTCCTGGGCATGGGAGTTATTCGTCCACAAAGCGAGAAAAAACATGATTAAAGCGCCTATATTTATGATATTTTTTTTCATTACTTGTCTAATTCATTTATTTGTTGCTCCTGTAATTTAGGATTTGACCATTTCTTCTCTTGCCACATACTGTATAGGACGGGAACTACGAACATAGTTATTGTCTGGAACAACATTCCTCCAAATGTCGGTATGGCCATAGGGATCATAATATCAGACCCCTTCCCTGTGGATGTTAAAATTGGCATTAAAGCGATGAGAGTAGTTGCAGTGGTCATTACAGCGGGTCTTACCCTTTTGCTCCCTGCCATTACAACAGCTCTTCGAATGGAATTTTTGTCCGTCGTTTTTTCTTCAGCAAAAACCTGCTTGAGATAGGTTCCCATAAGTACGCCGTCGTCTGTTGCCACCCCAAAAAGGGCAATAAAACCTACCCAGACAGCAACACTTAAGTTTATAGGCCCTATTTGAAAGACCTCCCGCATATTTTCTCCAAGAAGATTGAAATCCAGGAACCACGTCTGGTTATACAACCAGAGCAGGATAAACCCTCCCGACAATGCCACGAAGACACCTGAAAAGGCCATTAATGTGGTCTGAAAATTGCCAAACTGGAAGTAAAGCAGCAGAAAAATAGCTAACAAGCTGATAGGAATAACAATAGACAAAGTTTTTGCAGCCCTTAATTGATTTTCGTAGTTCCCTGCAAACTTGTAGCTCACTCCGGGAGGTACTACAAATTCTCCTGATTCAATTTTCTCATTGATCAGAGCTTGTGCATTTTCTACTACATCTACCTCTGCAACATCAGCCTCTTTATCAAAAATCACATAAGAGAGCAGGAAGGTATCTTCACTCTTTATGACCTGAGGGCCCTGTACATATTGTACTTCTACTAAATCTCCTAAGGGGATTTGTACTCCCGTGGGAGTAGGCACGAGTATTTCTCTAACGTCTTCTGGGTTATCCCTGAATTCCCTTGCATACCTAAGTCTAACGCCATACCTTTCACGACCTTCCACTGTGGTAGTCATTGACATCCCACCAACAGCAGCACTTATGATTCGCTGAACATCACCTATTGAAAGTCCGTATCGCGCAATGGCGCGCCTGTCAATTTCCAGCTCCATGTATGGTTTTCCCACAACTCTGTCGGCAAAAACAGATGGGGCTTTTACTCCAGGTACCTCCCGAAGAATATTCTCCATTTGTAACCCAACTTCTTCAATAGTCTCGAGATCTGGTCCAAAAATTTTCATCCCCATGGGGGCCCTCATTCCGGTAGATAGCATGATTAACCTAGTTGCAATTGGTTGCAGTTTAGGTGCAGAAGTCACTCCCGGCAAGCTGGTGGTTCCTACTATCTCATCCCAAATATCGTCAGGTGATTTAATATGGTCACGCCATTGTCGGAAGTATTCACCCCCGGGATCACCTATCAATTGAGAAACATCCAAATCCTCTCTTTCCATGGTTTCAGGATCAAAAACTTCCCCGTTTTTTAAAACGTATTGATCCTCGTCGTTCACTTCAAATCGTTTACGACGCCCATTCTGATCCAGTACATATTCAGATTTATAATTTATAACATTCTCGAACATTGAAATTGGCGCAGGATCCAATGCTGTCGAAGCCCGACCCCATTTTCCCACCGTCATATCGACCTCCGGAATGGCAGTTACTCTCCTGTCAAGAATCCGAATGGTTTCAACATTTTCCTCCACCCCTGAATGAGGCATAGTTGTGGGCATCAATAAGAAAGATCCTTCTTCTAAAGGGGGCATAAATTCTTCCCCCGCACCCGGGAAGGTCTCACTTATTCCCAGCCAAACCTCAGTTTGCCTTACGTTATATCCAAGTTTATCGAAACCTGTAGCAACAGGACTGAATATCTTATCAAAACCCTGCCAGGAAAAAAGCCCAAAGAGAATTATCATAATTGGCAGCGATAGAAATTTCCATTTATTTTCCAAAGCCCATCTTAGGATGGGTTGGTAATATTTTACCATCGCCATTAATAATCCCAGCACTATCAATATAATCCCTCCTACAAAAATTAAATTTGTAAATTCAGATTGATCTGCACCAAGTGGCAACCACTCTCTGTTTAAGAAATACAGGACCCCAACTAGTACAATTCCAATGTTGATATAGGTTGGGTATTTTCGCTTTTTCTCGGGCCATCGCGGCTCGAGAAGATTGTTCAGTCCCAGAGCTATAAACATGATTCCTACCCAGGCTACCTTAAACAACAGTAAAACTCCTAAAGCAATAAGGGCAAAATTCCAAATTCTCCGGGTTCTCTTTTTCCCAAAGTTCATGGAAAAGAGTCCATGCGCCAAGGCGGGGATCACAACGAGTCCCACAAACATCGCAGCAATAAGGGCAAAGGTTTTTGTGAAGGCAAGTGGTCCAAATAACTTTCCTTCCTGTCCTGTCATAGCAAAAACGGGAATAAAACTAATGACCGTTGTTGCCAGTGCAGTTAACACGGCTGAGGCAATTTCAACCGTTCCTTCGTAGATGACGGGCAATATAGGACGACCTTTATTATCAGGTAATTCAAGATGTCGCAGTATGTTCTCTGTGAAGATCACTCCAACGTCAAGCATGACTCCAATAGCAATGGCAATCCCGGAAAGGGCCACGATATTGGCATCTACTCCTGCATACTGCATGACTATAAATGTCATGAGTACCCCAATAGGAAGTAGACCTGAAATCATAATAGCTGCCCTTAAATTTAGAACGAGTACTATGACCACTATAATGCTAATCAAGATCTCCAGGATAAGTGCTTCCTCCAGAGTTCCTAAAGTCTCATAAATTAATCCGGAGCGATCGTAAAAAGGCACGATTGTAACTTTGGAGACAGTTCCGTCTGCCAGCGTCTTACTTGGCAATCCGGGAGCAATATTCTCTATTTCCTTTTTTACATTATCAATAACTGCGAGAGGGTTCGAGCCATATCTTGCGACAACCACCGCTCCTGTTGCCTCCGCGCCCCCTTTGTCCAGCCCGCCGCGCCTGGTAGCTGGCCCCATCTGTATCCTGGCCACATCTTTGAGGCGAATAGGAGTATTCTCATTGACAGCAACAACAGCTTCTTCGAGATCCTCCAGGCTTTCTATATAGCCCAATCCACGAACCAGATATTCTGCCCGGTTAAACTCAATGGTGCGTGCTCCTACATCCAGGTTACTTTCACGCACAGCCTCCATTATTTGTTTGACATTTACGCCGTAGCTTTTCATCGCGGTAGGATCAATTTCCACCTGATACTCCTTGACAAATCCTCCTATTGAAGCTACTTCAGATACACCTTCGGCAGCAGATAAAGAGTACTTGACATAAAAATCCTGAATAGTACGAAGCTCCTGAGGATCCCACCCCCCGGTTGGCTCACCGGTTTTTGGGTCTCTTCCCTCCAGAGTGTACCAAAACACCTGTCCCAATGCTGTAGCATCAGGACCCAGGGCGGGCTGGACGTCTGCTGGGAGTGTTCCGGCGGGCAGAGAATTTAACTTCTCAAGAATTCTCGAGCGGCTCCAGTAAAATTCCACATCCTCTTCAAAAATTATATAGATGCTTGAAAGACCAAAAAGGGAACTACTTCGAATAGTTTTTACGCCTGGCACTCCCAAGAGTGAAGTAGTAAGGGGATAGGTTATTTGGTCCTCGATGTCCTGAGGAGATTTCCCCATCCATTCGGTATAGACGATTTGTTGGTTTTCACCAATGTCTGGTATGGCATCCACTGGCACGGGATCCCTTGGCATCCAGTCTAAGTCCCAGTTAAACGGTGCTGTAGCTACTCCCCAGGCCATTAAGGCAACCGTAAGTAAAGCGGTCACCAATTTGTTCTCTAAAAAGAACTTTATAGTTTTATTAAGCATTTGGTTTTAATTCTGAATTAATACTCTTTTGAAGCTGCACGTTTGCAACATCAAAAAAACTCTGCTCCGGCGGTAAAGCACCAGAGCCTAAATATTAATTCAGAATCAAATTAAGAAGGTCTCGTTCAATATGTGGATTTCCTGAACGATTAAGGGAGGTATATACTTGACAAAAGGAATATCTTTCGCAGGCAGTTCTTCAAAAAGCCCGTTAAATGAATAAGCAAAACTTACAAGAAATACTTGCTGATCAAAGTTGAGATCATAAAAGGATATCTTCAAATCTTTCTGACCATCAATAGCTATAGAATCGTCAGAACAACCTTTCTCATCAGCTACTCCGGAATCATGTTCCATTCCGCAGGTATCAGCTTCAAAAAAGACTGATTGGTCCACAAGAAAATCACCGCAAAAGTGTTTATTCACAGTAAAGGACATTGTCGATAGGAACATTAAAAATGCCAGGACCAAAGATGATATTTTTAATAGGAAGGCTTTCATAACACTCTTCTAATTTCCTCTATTCATTAGCTAATTACCACTGAAATAAGGTTGAAATTATATTTGGAGCATTTTAATAATTCAATAACAAAAATAATTAATTGCTCTTTTTTCAAATATGATCAAAGTCATATTTTCCCTTTTCTCTCAGAATTCTAAACATAGGACGCATTTTCCTTATCCAGAATAAAGATAGCTCAAAAGGTTCAAAAGCACTTTTAATATAACAGAAAAAACATTCACTATTAAGGGTTTGTAATTATTTAACAGTAAAGACTACGAAAAATGGTCATGAAAAGATTATAAAATATAGAAGAATCATATGACGTTTAGAAAAGAGAATATTTACTTTACCTAAATTACCAGTATCTAAAAATTGAGACAATATAGGCGGCCAAACCTTCTATTTTCCCATGGCTTTCAACAAAAAACTTATTGTAATGTTTCTTTTCACAAAAGATCAATTCCTTACTATCTCAGAACCTATTGAGATCTGTTTTACGTTTTTCTTCTTTATTTTTATAATCCGAAGGAGTTACACCAGTAGCTTTTTTAAAGTGGGTTGATAGGTAGGTAGCACTGCTATACCCCATTTCATGAGCAATCTCTAAAACAGTTAGCTCGTTATACTCCAATAACTCCTTTATTCTTTCTATCTTTATTTCACTATAAAACTTCTGAATATTTTTCCCTTCAAGTTTTGTAAAAATATGGGTAAGATGGCTATAGTCGTAGTGTAGACGGCTGGTCAACAGATCTGAAATCTTCTGTTTCCCAAAATCTTCCTCCTTGTAAACCCGCGCAATGATTATTGATTTTATCTGGTTCACCAGGCGTTCATTTTTTTCGAAAATGAGCTCAAATCCCACTTTACGTAACTCTTCCTGAAACAATGTGAACTCAAAATCTGAGAGACTCCTTTCCAACTCTGCCTCTCCCAAAGACACTCTTTTGAAAGGAATTTTTAATGTAGTCAGTATTTCTCTTACGCTCCTTTTGCATCGCTGGCAAACTACATTTTTAATCTGAATAACTCTATGATTTTCAATATTCATAGAATTCCTGTCAATTAAAATTTCCTTTTTCATGGTTGATGGTTGGTTAGTTCTTTAGGTTTTATACTTAGTCATTCATCCTTTGTTCATCTGCACTGACTTGAAAAGGAATACTAATTTTCTTTCTTTCCCAAGTGAGAGAAATTACTCCTTCATCATTTTCTATTTTTTGAACTTCATAAGTCAGTGCCTCCTGGACATTCTCCAGCGTCTCAGAATGAACTTCCAAAACAACTACATTTTCTTTTTCATCATATTCATCCTTTCCATGCTGATCCCAACGGGAATTGAACATGACTTTCCAATTTTCTTTACCGGGAACTGTAAAAAAAGCATACTTCCCGGCAGGCAATATTTCATCACCAATTACCAAATCCTTATTGGTTTCTATCCAGGTCGCTTTATGAGCTCCGGCCTGCCAAACTGTGTTGTAGCCTACCAGTCCGCCAAAAATTATCCTGTCACGCACGCGTGGTGAAGAATAATCTATATGAATATGAGCCCCATCAATTATGGCCATGGTACTGGTATGCGGACTTAACACCTCTTTGTTTTGTGTTGTCACCTTTTCGGCCTGGTGGTTTTCATGTTGCGCCTGCATCCCACTTGTGGAAAATAATACAAGCAGCACGTAAATAATATATTTTGTGGTTTTCATGGAAAATGTTGTGTTTAATTAATTGTTTTTATTAATGCTTACGCTAATATTTTCAGTTTGGATATCAGAGAAAAATTCCAGTTTTCCTGCTTCATATAGGGAGTCCAAATCACGTAACGGTGTGGAAAACTCTTTGGCTTTATAGTTTTGGTAATCTACGAACCTGATTCCTTCTACCACCCTGGGATTCAACGCTTTCCTGAACCTTATTCCCCCGTCATTGGTAAAAAACCTATAAGCTAAATAATCTACCGTGAAATTTTCCTTGTGGATCCAGTATAAGAACTCATCCTCAAAATCTGTCCCTCCACCTTCCTCACGAAAGGTAACTTTAACTTCGTAATAGGTCTCCCCTTCCACCTCATCTTCCCCCAACAGTTCTTTGTTGGCCGCAGGCGAATTGAGCACAAAAGGCACCTGGACAAAATAATGAACAGAATTTACCCCATCACTTATCCGGGTGACCATCGAATCTGGAACAGTAGCAGCTTTGCTGTTTACAAAACGTTTCAGACCCTCATTGCTTAGAACATCATGTGTGGTGTTACCGGCGGAATCCTTTACAATACGCTCCAACCGGAAGATGTCCCCATTGCGTTTACTCTTATATCTCCTGTTCCTAAAAGTGAAATCGATTTCAGCATTTACATAGTTTTCTCCACCGGAGGCCTCAATACTTTTCTCTATAATTTTCTCACCTTCTGATTTTTTTTCGGAAGTGCCACAAGACAGCGATAATACTGAAACCAGTATAGCAGTTAGAACTGTATTTTTGTGAAAGGTGTTCATTTTGATTTCTCCCATTTTAAAGTACTTAAATTCGATCCCTATGAAAAGTCCCAGATAACGATGGGCTTTCCTCAATTTTACCCCTGTTTTTCTTTTGACCAATAATTATAATTTTTATTTGTTGCTGAAAACTTTTTATAAAGACCCTGCACCTGAAGTGTTAACTAATTAAACAGACAATTTCCAGGCACAGGGCCGGGGGATTATTTTCTTTTACCTTACTTCCATGGCCAAAGAATCCATCCAAACTGTGAATTCTTCCTTCTCCTTGTCAGAAAGTTTCGCATCCCAATGCACCAGGGTATATGATTGCAAAGGCATTTCCCCATCTTTCACCTGGCTGCTTATAGAGCGCAACTTACTTCTTTGCCGCCGGGAGGAATATTCCCCAAATTCACTAAAATTCAAATCTGCCTTGCCTTTTTCAATATGGTCGTTCAAATACCAGGTAAACGGCTGGATCTTATTATACCATGGATAATTGGTATTATTGCTATGGCAGTCATAACAAGAGGTTTGCAGGATGGTATTGATGTTTTCGGGCACCTCGTAAATCTCCGTAAAATCTGATTTAGGAATATAATCACTATGATTGCGGTTTGTGGGGATAAACTGTATCCCCACAAAGGCAACCAATAAAATCAGACCGATGATCTTTAGGAACTTCATTCCTTAAATTTCCTTCTGGACTTCTCCACAGCTAAGCATATTTTGTCCAAAGTAAGGGTTCCTTATTTCCTCACTGGTGCTTAGCCAAATCGCGCCTTTCTTGTTGTTGTACATAGGGCAAAACTGCTGATAAAGCCTTTCGGGGGAACCGGTAATAGCCAGCATATCAACCATATCAATGCTCATTAGTTCAAAATGTTCCCTTTGGTGTGCCATATCGCTATAGGAAATATGATCGGCGTGTTCCTTGGCACTTTCAATAATTTCGGTCAGTTCCTGCCGTTCGGCAGCTTCATAACCGCTCATATTAAAGTTTTCAAAAGCTGCTACGAGGCTTTCACCGGCTTGCGCAGCCCCTTCGGAATTATCGGCTACCAGGGCATTTTTTAGTTCCATATAATCATTAACGATAATTCCCGTCTGTGAATCCTGGTTTTCACTGCCAGACATATTTTCGGAAGTTTGTTCCCCACCTTCCATCATTTCTGAACCTTCGCTCATATTTTCATGGTCCATTCCTGAACGGTCAACGTTTCCTTCTTCATTGTTGTTTTTACAGGATACTGCTGTTAAGCTCGCAATTACTAGCATTGCAATTCCTAAGTTAACTTTTAGATTTTTCATTTTTGAATTGTTTAAACTGATATTAATTGATATTGATACTTCACTAAAATCTTATGCTAAGTCCACCCCCCGCACCAAACCGGTTGTCATAACTTCCCATTACAGAAAAATTCCTGGAAAGGAAGTATTCGGCACCCACATTGTACACTTGTTCTTTTTCAAAGTCAGTGCCTTGGGGCAATTCATTTACCCAGCCAAAATCGGCCTGGAATTCATATTCCCCGAATATGACGAACCTTGGAAATAACATAATTTCCCGGCTTAAACTTATTTGCGGTCTTAGCTTATGGTCCAACCGTACATCCAGGTTGAACATATATGGCGTAAAATAGCGTACTCCGGCAACGGCAGTAGTGCTCAGTTCATCCAGGTTACCTTTCATTTCATTTTCCACGTTCACCCCACCAAATACCCGAAACCAATCGTTCAGGTAATATTCATAAGAAACCTCAGCTTCTAAATTTTCGTTCCAGCCATATTCTGCAATTAAATTGAACTGGTTCCTGATATTGCTGGAAACCACATTCACTTCGGTCATGTGAGAGGCTACATCTGCTAAGCCCCAGGTAAAAAAGTGATTCCCTTCCTGAAAGAGAATTTCTCTGGGATGTTCTTTCATTAGTGGATTGCGCTCGGTCTGGTAGGTTACTGCCCGGGCCATGCCACCAACCATGTGATACAGCACATGGCAGTGTAAAAACCAATCACTGTCCTCATTGGCCTCAAATTCAATGATGGTCTTTTGCATAGGTGCTACATTTACTGTGTGCTTGAGCGGAGAATAGGCTCCATGCTTATTAAGAACACGGAAGAAATGGCCGTGAAAATGCATGGGATGGTGCATCATGGTGAGGTTGTTGAATATTATTCGCACCTTTTCACCTTTTTCAATTTTAATCATATCGGCTTCGGCCAGGGGTACTCCATTCATACTCCAGATGTAGCGCCACATATTGCCGGTAAGGTTCAGCAAAATCTCTCTTTCGGATTTCGTCTCATCAATAGTAGTAGGGACAGGAGCCTGTAGAAAATCATAATTATAATCTGCAAACATTCCCATTTTTGACATATTGGATCCCCCCCTCTGCTGTCCTTTTTCTGAAGTTTGGGTCTTCTCTGAAGAGGAACGCTCTGCCCGAAGGCTGTCAGTCATCGGTTCATGTGCGTCATGATCCATCTCGGGCATTCTCTGCCTGTCCATATTCCCCATTTTTTTATCGTGGTCCATACCCATATCCCCCTCCATTTTTTCACCATGTTCCATGTCCATTCCCCATTCTTTCATAAACTCGTAGGGCTCGACTTTGCCCGGATTGAATTTCATGGCGGGAGCTCCCATACGCATGTCCATTTCTGCCATCTGCATCATCATACCTATTTTATCCGGCCTTGGCAGCACCTCTGCCGGTAGTATGTCTCCACTTCCGAAATAGGCATGTGTAGCCCCTGAACCATCCTGGGCTACGGCCCGCATTTCAATCTGTCCGTTTTCAGGAATGGTAATGATTAGGTCATAGGTTTCTGCGATGGAAATAAAAAGTTTTTCTTTGTTCACCGGGACCACATCCAGGCCATCGGCCGAAACTAAAAGAGGCGGAGTGCCTCCGAAGGTAAGCCAAAATTGCGTTGATGCGGCTGCATTTATAATGCGTAGCCTTACCTTATCCCCGGCTTCATATTTGGTGTAATGTTGTACTGTATCCCCGTTAGTCAAAAAAGCAGGATAATATATGTCCGCGATATCTGCACCTTCCATGCGCTGACGCCAGAAATCCAACTGGGCACCCAAAGCGCCCCTGGCAATTACACGGTTCAAGGGAGTCGCAGTTCCTTTTTTAATGCTGTACCATTCGTTGCCGCGCTTTAGGTTCCGCAGGACATTCCGCGGTTTCTCAAAAGTCCAATCCGATAGAACCAGTACTTCGTCGTGATCATAATTATAAGCGGCCGATGGTATTTGTGGTTCTATGACAATTGAACCGTATACGCCACTTTGTTCCTGCAGCATGGTGTGAGAGTGATACCAGTAAGTCCCAGCCTGAATGAGGGGAAATTCATACTTCTGTATCTTACCGGGCTCTATGGGTGGTGTAGTGAGGTAAGGCACTCCGTCGTAAAAATTGGGTAGCAGGAGGCCGTGCCAATGAATTGAAGTTTCCTCTTCCATTTCATTCTTAACGTATATAACGGCATATTCCCCCTCTTTAAAGTTTAAAGTTGGACCGGGAATGCTGCCGTTAATCGTCATGCCCATGCTTTCCTCTCCTGCAATATGGACCATTTCTTCGTCTATGGTTAAATGGTACTCCCGTACAGGTAAATTATCCACATTCCCCTCTAATGAGGGGGTTTGTTGGGCATTAGTAAGATTTATTGATACAACTATTAATAATACTGCAAAAAGATGTTTTTCCATTTCCTATTAATTTAATTAATATTTGAACATGAAGTCATTTGTAGTGGCTATTTCAAATAAAGTATAATCTCAATGAATATTTTAATTCACTCCTAAAACAGATATACCTTACCAGTAGTAAGTAACTGGTATTGACAAAAATATTAAATCAAATAAGAAACACCTGATCCCGAAGATAAATACTATGGATCAGCAAAGGAGGAGAATAAAATGTGTAAGCCGGCACCTGCCGAGGTATATAATTAAATAGAGACACATAGGAATTCGCAAAAGCACCTAAAAACACCTGTTGTTTAAAATCCAGCGATAAAAACGAATTTTTCAACTCGTCCTGACCTTCAACTAAAATTTTTTCATTACTACAACAATGATCCTTCTTCATGGAAGTGGCCATATTGTAATGATCATGAATTCCCATTACGCAACTTTTAGCTTCAGAAAAGACAGCCAGATCCATTAAAAGACCTCCACAGAAATGTTTTTCTACAGTAAAAGATAAAGTAGACAACAACACCACAAGTGCCATCAAAATAGAGACAATATTACGCAATGTACTTTTCATCGTCAATGGAGAAAACATTCCCATAATAGAATGATCTCCTAATTTTTTCGCTTAAAAAGCGAAATTAAATATAAAATAGCAGCTAGTGTTATACTATTATGGAAAAATGTTGTACTAATTGGCTAAGCGAAATAAGCTTTCTTAATTTCATTATATAAAACTCTTTTGAGCGGCATCTCGGCGAACCTCAATATACCGTCAAGACTACGACAATTCTTCTCCCTCTTAAGAACTATATTAATGCTCTGTAGCCGGGTTTTTTTGGGTAACAGCTAAAATCCCTGATGAATGAGGCATTGAAGAGTATTTTCAATTATACAGCTTGCTTTTAAAGCATTATAAATTCTGCTGATAATTAGCCTGTTGTAAAAAATATTTACGCTATAACCATCTGTTTATCAGATAATTAAAACCTAGTCTTACTTCCTCTCTCTTGCCGTTTTGCCTTTGGCGGAACGATCTTGATTTTTTACCGGAGACTATTAATTTTAAAAACATATCCCCGGGTGGAAATCAAATTATAAAAGGGAATTTAACAGCAACTTTTATTCTCCTGAATAGGAGGACAGGGAATACTTCCAAATGAACAGAACACACAACAATCACCCTCTTTGGGCCTTAAAACCTCTTTACATTGCTCACATTGATAAAAAAACTGGCAGGCATCTGTTGGCATTTCTTCTTGCTTGGAGTGGCCGCAATTAGAACACGTCAAAACAGATTTTAAAATAGTTTCCATAGGTATGTTTATAACATTGATGTGATATCCGAGCCCATTGTCGGATAGGCATAAATCATTTTCTTTAAGTCTCGTACTGGCACCTCTTTGTACATCGCAAGTGAGAAAAAGTTAATCGTTTCTTCTACCCCCGGACCAATGAGATGAGCTCCCACCAAAGTACTTTTATCAGTGTCTATTATGGTTTTATAAGCATATTCCTGAACGTTAAGACGTTTAGCATTGAACCACCCTGGAACTGCCTTACTGTTCACTTTGATATTTAACCCAGCTTTCTCCGCTTCCACTTCAGTCAGACCTACCGAAGCCATAGGTGGTAGGGTAAAGACAACTGACGGCATAGGTGGATATTCCGGTTTCTTATTTTTACCCTTTAATATGTTGGAAGCAATGATATTACCTTCATAAACAGCTACCGGGGTTAATGGAAGCCCATCAGTATCGGCAGCGTCACCAGCAGCATATATGGATGGATTGGAGGTACTTTGTAAGTACTTATTGACCTCAATTCCTTTCTTGTTATAATTTACAGAAGCCTTCTTCAAGTTCAAGTCATCAATATGGGGTACTCTTCCCGCACTGTTGAAAACAGCTTCAGCTGTAAACTCTGTTTCGGAACCATTTGTTTCACCAATTACCGTATAACCTTTTGCATCTTGCTTGATTCCCGTGACGTTTGTTTCGAGCATCAATCTTACTCCAAGTTTTCTGGTGGCCTCCGACAAATGGTGAACTATATCCTTATCAAAATTCTCCAAAGGCTGAGGTCCCCGATGTATGATGGTAACTTCTGCTCCACATCGCTTAGCTATATGTGCAAACTCAAAGGCAATGTATCCACCACCTATAAAGATTAATGAGTTAGGAAGTTCCTGAAGATTTAAAAAATCTGTACTTGTCAATGCAAGGTGACCACCGTCAAATTTCAACTGGCGTGGACGTGCTCCAGTTGCAATAACAATCTTGCTTCCCTTTAAAACTTCCGATGCAATTTCGACTGCATCACTGCCGATGAAGCGAGCGGCACCATGATAGGTGTCGATATCATTGTGTTTATATCCTTTTTCAATTTTTTCAGGCATTGCATCTACAAATTCCTGTTTAAAGGCCATAATGTCCTTCCATTCTACTTGAGGAACCGTATTAATACCCTTTCCTACCAGACGTTGAGCGAAGTCTCTCACTTCGGTAGCACCAATAATTATCTTTTTTGGGTCACAACCACGAAGAGCACAAGTTCCACCATAGGGTAGCTCATCTGTCACAGCTACTTTTAATCCTTTGGAAGCACACTTGTTCGCAACGGTCATACCCGACATACCTGAACCTATTACTATAACATCATATTGTTTCATTGTTTTCTAATTTCTGTTACTTTATATCCTGTTCGTGCAATAGCCGTTTTTACCTCTTGAACATTAGTACGTGTATTATCGAATTCGACAACCGTGTTACCATCTTCGTAAGATACTTTGCAGGAAACAATACCATTCAGCTTGTTAACTTCGGATTTTACATGACCCTCACATCCTGCGCAGGTCATACCGCTCACTAAGAATTCCATGGTTTGAATGTTTTTCTCCTGCACGAACACAACTTCTCTTTCATTGGAAGGATAAAAAGCTTCTGCGTAGTAAGGAAATGCTAAACTCAAGGCAACAAAAACAGTCACTCCACCCAAAAATGTTCTGGATTGGAAGAATGATGTTCGAGATTCTGTGTCGCAACCGCAATCCTCAACCTTGACAGGTTTAATCTTAAGATACCAGGCAACAGCCAAAGCAAAAAGGGAAATCACGACAAGAGGCCATCTAAAAGGCTCCAACCATTCAAATGCACCTGCCATGGTTCCCGTTCCTGCTACTATAGTAAGTAAGGGAGTTATGCAACAAAGGGAACTGGAGATACCAGTTAAAATTCCCACTCCAAGTAAACTGTTTTTAGCATTCATATGGCTTCAGGTTGCCGATTCAACAAATTAAAAAAAGGAGCAAGAAGTTCCCGATGGTCATCCCGTAGCGAGTAAAAGATTGTTTGACCTTCCTTTTCCGATTTTACAAAATCCCTGTCCTTCAACTTTCGCAAGTGTTGCGAAACTGCTGGTATGGTCATGTTCAGAATATCACTTAAATCACAAACACATAACCTTTCCTCTGCCTGAAGGACATAAAGAATCTTTAATCTTACGCTATTACTTACTAAAGAGAGCTTATTGGTTAAGGCACCTACTGCCTCTTCAACTTCTGATATTTGTTCTTTACACCGTTTGATTTGGTTCAAATCGGCCTCTTTCCGTATGCAACTATTTTCTTCCATAAAACAAAGGTAAAAAATTATTTAAGCAAGTACTTAAATACATGAAATATTTTGTTCGGCTAATTATTTTTGACATCCGAGGGTGTAGGACTATTTTTTATTTTACAAATGGCATCATTTTAATTCAACTAATCAGTTATCTGGAGGAAAAAATAAAGAAAATCGCTGAATCATTTTTGTCGCTGATAATTAAAATAAAAAAGTAGGATAGGATGTAGAATAAATTCCCATTGAGATAGAAAATATCTTTCTGGATGGCTGGTATATAAATCCCTTTGTTTTCCATTCTCAATGCCGTTACTGTGATGTAAAAGAAAGTACTCAATAATGAAATTTCCGTAAAACCATCGCTAAAGTGGTTAGATGGAAAACTTAGATGGGGCAATCTTTATTACTGAAGGAATTTCAAAATTAGGCTTCTCCCTCCCGTAATTGCCATTTTAAACACAACATTAATATGTACAAGCCTGCCACCGTTTCTAAACTTAGGTTAAGTAACCTTTCATTAGCTCATCTATCTATTAATTGCACTTCCTGTGCATTCATATTTTAATACCTTTGCAATGTGAAATTTTTCGCAGTCATATTATCCGTTTATTTCCTGGGGCTAAACTTTATACCCTGTGATGATACAGCCGTGTCTGAAAATCAGGATACTGTCTCCGTTAGTATGGAAATATACCAGGATCAGCCGGGAGACCAGCAGGGGACTTCTGATGACTGTCCTCCTTTTTGCCAGTGTCACTGCTGTCATATCCATTTGGTGAGAAGCACTCCCAGTGCCTTCGAAATTTTTGAACCAAAAATACCTTTTTTGACACCTTTGTTTGGAGAGCGTGTCGGCAAAGAAATTGCCTTTTCTCACTTTCAACCACCCCGCGTTTAATTCAACTTTTGTGATAGGATAATTATATCCTTACGCCATTGACTTCATTAATGGCCATCTCATCTATTTATGTTGAATTAAATTCTATTATTAATGATTAACAAAATTATAGCATTCTCTATAAACAATAAGTTTATAATAGGTTTGCTAACATTGGCACTTATTGGAGCCGGAGTATGGTCTATGATGACCGTAAACCTGGGTTCGGTTCCTGATATTACAAATAATCAGGTGCAGGTTATTACCCAATCTCCCAGCTTAGGTACTGAAGATATTGAACAGTTTGTCACTTATCCGGTCGAACTGGCAATGGGTAATCTTCCTGGGGTGACTGAATTACGGTCTATTTCCCGCTTCGGACTCTCGGTGGTAACTATCGTTTTTGAAGATGACATGGGCACTTATTTACCCCGACAGCTGGTTCAGGAAAAATTGACCGAACTGCAGGAAACCATTCCGGAAAACTTTGGTAGCCCATCGATGGGTCCAATTTCTACCGGGCTAGGACAGATTTATGAATATACCATTCAGCCGCAACCCGGTTTTGAGACGCAATATACTCCTGTTGAGCTTCGCAGTATTCAGGACTGGATTGTAAAAAGGCAGTTAACCCTGCTGGAAGGGGTTGTGGAAGTCAATTCGTTTGGTGGATCAATCAAGCAGTACGAAGTAGCCATCAACCCTGAAAAATTAAACGCGCTGGATGTAAGTATCTCTCAGGTGTATGAGGCCCTGGCCCGGAATAATGTAAATACCGGTGGAGCCTACATTGAGAGGAACAGAATGTCCAACTTCATTCGGGGAGAAGGCCTGATCCAGTCCTTAGATGACATCAGGAAAATAGTGGTTACCCATGAAAATAATACTCCTGTTACGATTGGAGATATAGCCGAAGAAGTGAATTTTGGAAGTCAGGTGCGTTATGGTGCTTTTACCCAGGATGGAGAGGAAGCTGTGGGGGGTATTATTATGATGCTGAAAGGTTCCAATCCTAATGCAGTGATACAGAATGTAAAAGACAGGATGGCAGAGGTGGAAGAATCCTTGCCGGAAGGACTTGAAATCAGGCCCATCATTGACAGAAGTATGCTAATTGGCAGAACAACCGATACTGTGACTAAAAACCTGTTGGAAGGAGCCTTAATTGTAATTTTTGCTTTGGTTTTTCTTCTTGGTAGCTTGCGCGGAGGTTTAATTACTGCTACCACCATTCCTCTTTCTCTGCTTTTTGCTTTTATTCTTATGAAGCAGTTTGGCGTTTGGGCAAACCTGATGAGCCTGGGTGCCATCGACTTCGGGATAATCATTGATGGTGCGGTTATTATCATAGAAGGTGCCGTTTATGAAATCCATAAAAGGATTAAAGCCGGCAAAGTCAAATTTAATCAGGCTGTTATGGATGAGGTAGCTTACGATTCCGGAAGCACTATGATGAGGTCGGCATTTTTTGGTCAAATTATTATCCTGATTGTGTTTGCACCTATTTTATTCCTTACCGGGGTGGAAGGCAAAATGTTCAAACCAATGGCTTACACTTTTGGTTTTGCAATGATAGGTGCCATCATCTTGTGCCTTACCTACGTTCCTATGATGACTGCATTATTTATGAAGCCGATTCAAAACAAGAAAAACTGGTATGGCAAGTTGGAGCGCTGGCTGGAAAAAGTTAGTGATAAAATCATTGGTGGTATCCATCGTGCCTACCTTCCGATTTTAAAAGTTTCCCTTCGCCTTAGAGCAGCGGTAATCATAGGATCTATTGTTTTATTAGGGGCTGCAGGTTATGTTTTTTCCACGATGGGGGGAGAATTTATTCCTCAGTTAGATGAAGGGGACATTGCCATGCAAGCTCTGATTAGGCCCGGTAGTTCGCTGACTGAATCTATAGAAGTTTCGAAAAAAATAGAGATTTTGTTGTTGGAGAACTTCCCTGAAATAAAAACTGTAACAGCCCGTATTGGGGTGGCCGATATTCCTACAGATCCCATGCCGATGGATATAGCAGACATGTACCTAATTCTCGAAAAAGACAGGGACAAATGGGTATCTGCTGAAACCAAAGAAGGACTTATTGAACAAATCCAGGAACTGCTAAATAAAAATCTCACAGGGGTCAACTTTGTTTTCACCCAGCCGGTAGAACTAAGATTTAATGAGCTTCTGGAAGGGGTAAGAGAAGATATTGCCGTAAAGCTCTATGGGGAGGATTTAGATGTACTTTCTACAAAGGTCCAGGAAATGGCAGAGATCATTCAAACTGTTCCCGGAGCCGGAGATGTGAATGCGGAAAGAACGTCTGGTCTCCCACAAATGACGGTGCGTTATAACCGGGATAAACTCGCTCAATACGATCTGGATATTCAAAAAATCAATGAGTACATAAGCACTGCATTTGCAGGCGGAGTAGCCGGGGTTGTTTTTGAAGGAGAAAGGCGTTTCGACCTGGTGGTTCGCTTTGATGAAGCACACCGACAAAGTATTGAAGATTTAAGAACCTTGTACATCGACCTTGCTGATGGTACGCAGATTCCTATCAGTGAAATAGCCGATATAGGTTATGTGCCCGGACCGATGCAGATATCCCGTGACGACACCTATCGAAGAACTTATGTTGGGGTGAACACCCGGGGGCGCGATGTGGAGTCGGTAGTGAATGATATCCAGGCAAGACTGGATGCTGAGCTGGATTTGCCACCGGGATACTATATCACTTATGGTGGGGAGTTTGAGAACCTTCAAAGTGCCAAAGACCGCTTGATTATCGTGGTTCCAATCGCACTATTCCTAATCTTTGTACTACTTTATTTTGCACTTAAATCTTTTTCGCAATCTATCATGATCTATATGGCCATTCCATTAGCTGCCATTGGGGGTATTTTCGCGCTCTGGCTCCGGGACATGCCCTTTAGCATCTCTGCAGGTGTAGGCTTTATCGTGCTCTTTGGAGTGGCAGTACTTAACGGGCTGGTACTGGTCAACCGCTTCAACTCTCTTAAAGAAGAAGGCGTGACCAGTATCAAAGACCGGATATTAATAGGTACCAAAGAACGAATCAGGCCGATCATGCTCACGGCTACAACCGATATTTTAGGGTTCATGCCTATGGCATTTTCCACATCAGCAGGAGCAGAGGTGCAGCAGCCATTAGCAACGGTGGTTATAGGTGGTATGCTCACAGCTACCCTCCTTACCCTGGTGGTGTTACCTGTGCTTTATACTTTAATAGAAAATATGAAAAACAGAAGAAGAAGTAGTAATAATAGTAATGGCTTTGCACCAGCTCCGGCAATATTGGTGGCATTGCTTTCTGTCGGAAGCCTTTTAGGTTTTAGCACCCGTGCAGGGGCACAGGAAAATAATTTTTTACAGAAAAATATTCCGGTGCAGTCTGAGACAGTTCAGCAGCAGGATTCACTACAAACCTTAACCTTAGAAGAGGCCCAGAAGCGGGCAATTGAAGTTTTTCCGAGAATAAGAGCCGCTGCCCTGGAGATAGAAAGTCAGCAGGCCTTAAAGAAAACGGCATGGGACTTTGGTAATACCCAGTTATTTACCGGTGCGGAAGAAATTAGTAGTGGTTCGGATAATGCTGACCTCGGGGTTTATACACAAATTGGAGTTCAGCAACAGAATATTGACATCTTCGGAATTGCCCCGCGCCTGAAGTTGCAGAAAGAAAGAGTGGCCCTGGCAGAAGAAGCCCTTGATCTTTCCATTCTTGAAGTAGAACTGGAGGTAAGTCGGGCCTGGGCTTCGGTATATGCTGCTAAAAATGCATATGAAACACTGCGGAGCCTGGATTCCTCATTTACCGATATCGAAAGGGCTGCACAAATAAGGCTGGAAACAGAAACAATCTCAAGGTTGGAATATTTGGCCACCGTAAACCAGGGCAATGAGGTTGAAATTCAAAAAGAGCAGGCATACAGGGATTATCTTAAAGCCTTACAGCGATTCAACCTGTGGTTTGCCAGTGACACTCTTTATACGGTACCTAACGTTCCTACCGAAGAGATTGATGAGCCCATTTCCGAATTATTACAACCTCTCGGCAATCATCCCCTCCTGGATGTATTTGAGCAACGAGTAGAAGTGGCTGATGCAACTTTTAAGGAAAGGCGGGCGCAGTTTCTTCCAAAATTTCAGGCGCAGTACGGTAGGCAGAAAATTGACGGCCAAACGGGCTTTTATCAATATCAGGTGGGCATCAGTATTCCCTTGTTCTTTGGACCTGAGCTAGGGAGAACACAATCTGCCAGATTAAATCGTGAGATAGCTGATGCAAATTTACAACAAACCCAACTGGAGCTTAAAACAACTTACACCAGAGCGCGCGAGGAATACCTTAAATGGCTTAACTCCTGGAGATATTATCAGGAGGAGGCGCTTCCATTAGCCGTCGAACAGCGGGAAGGAGCAATCATTGCCTATAGGGAAGGAGCAATTGATTATGTCACTTTTCTACAAAATATAAGGGATGCTGTACGAATAGAGATTGATGCCTGGGAGGCATTAGCAAATTATCTCAACAGCCGCTCCCAACTTGAGTATTTTATGAACACTTCAGAATAAATCGGTACTAATAGCTAAAGAATAAAAAAATGAAAAAACATTTTATAAAATTGTTCACCCTATTTATTGCAACAAGCTTTTTTGTTGCTTGTAATAATGGAGGAGGCGAAGAAGGGGAAACTGCAGCTCAGGAAGAGCAGGCTCTAGAAGAAGGCGGTATGGGAGAAGTGCATCTCTCCGAACTCAAGTTTAATAGTCTGGGCATAAAAGTGGACACTCTGCCCACCCGTCCGCTTTCCGAGATAGTGGAAGCGACCGGGCAACTGGAAGTACCGCCACAATATGAGGCGACAGTAACTGCAATTTTAGGTGCCAACGTTACTTCTATTGAAGTTATTGAGGGCGATGAAGTTAGAAAAGGCCAAACCCTGGCGTATCTTTCCCACCCTAACCTCACAAGTTTACAGACTGATTATATGACAACTTACAGTCGTATGCAGAACCTGGAACAAGAATTTAATCGCCAGCAAAGGCTGTACGAACAGGAAGTTGGTTCGGGTAAATTATTTCAACAGGCACAGGCCGATTATCAGGTGGTACAGGCAGAGGTCAAGGGGTTGGAGTCACAGCTAAGACGGTTAAACCTAAATGTTACGTCGATACGAGAAGGAAATATTAATGAGAATATACCTGTGGTAAGTCCAATCCAGGGGAACATTGAAGATGTTAGTGTGAAGATAGGACAATATGTTGATCCTCAAACCGAGCTATTCGAAGTGATTAATACCGAACATGTACATGCCGATTTAATGGTATTTGCAAAAGATGTATACAAGATTAAAGAAGGGCAAAAAGTTTTACTTCAAATGGAATCCATACCAGGAAGATCTTATACTGCTGAGATATATTCCGTCGGTAAAAAGTTCGAGCAAAATCCCAAAGCTATTCACGTCCATGCAGAGATACAGGAGGAAACAGAAAACCTTGTTCCCGGTATGTATATCAACGGCAGGATTATTACAGGCACCGGTACGGAGGTGACGGCTTTGCCGGAGGAGGCCATTATTGAGGAAGAAGGAAAATTCTACATCTTCACCGCTGAAAAGCACGAGGAGAACGGGGAAACCGAATGGTCGTTTAAACCGGTGGAAGTGATCACAGGAGAAGAAAATGAAGGCTGGGTAGAAATTAAGTTACTGCAGCCTTTACCTGAAGATGCAAAGGTGGCGTGGAACAATGGTTATTACCTTATTGCAGAAATGAAGAAAGGGGAAACAGGTCATGACGATTAAACTATGAAAGCTATAGAAAAATTTTTAGAAGAGAAGCATGTGAGACCCACTGCTATGCGAATGCTTATATTCAAGTTTTTGGCACAGAAACAAGTGGCTGTAACATTAGCTGATATAGAGATAGCTTTTGAAAAAAGTGAAAGAACAACTATTTACCGTACCATTAAAACTTTTGAAAATAGCGGAATTGTTCACGTCATAGAAGATGGAAGTGGAGTATCTAAGTATGCACTTTGTGAGGCGGGCTGTAATTGTGAGCTCGACAGCGATCTTCATCTTCACTTTCACTGTGAAATTTGTAAAGAAACCCAATGTTTAACTGAAACTAAGATTCCGCATATTAACCTTCCGCCGGGTTTTACAGCAACTGACGCCAGTTTGGTAGTCAAAGGAACCTGTGACAAATGCAATAAGGAATAAGCATTTTTAAACTTTGCGATTCTAAAGCACATCCATCAGGAAAAAATGCACTTCCGTTGCAGGACTATATAGATTAATTTCGTTCCTGTAATTAATTATTAGATAGGAAAATGCCAGTTTTAATGGATTGGCTTTTTCTATTGAAAGACCTTTAATAAGAAGTTATGGCGAAAGACAAGGACTATAAAGACGCAGAATTACAAGATCCAACAATTACTTCTCCCAGAACGGCTGAAGAACCCGGACCAAAACCTGAAAAAGGTGAAGATAGCTGTTGTCCACCTCAGCATAATGGAGCAGGTAAAAATGAGGAAGAAAGATCTTCCTTTATTCCGACTATAGTAAGCTTGATACTTTTACTGTTTGGTATTGGGCTGGACTTTTTTGATGTGGAATGGTTTCAAGGATATCTGCGCTTAATTGTTTTTGGTGTTGCTTATGTTCTCGTTGGCGGGAAAGTTGTACAACATGCTGTGACCAACATCGCAAAAGGAAATATCTTCAATGAATTTTTTCTTATGACCATTGCCACTCTCGGGGCATTTTATATTGGAGAATATGCAGAAGGAGTTGCCGTAATGTTGTTTTACGTGATTGGAGAACATTTTCAGGAAGCAGCGGTTGCACGATCCCGTCGCTCAATAAAAGCTCTTATTGATAATCGTCCCGAGGAGGTTACATTGATCAAGAATGGACAAGTTTCAATTGTTAATCCGAAGAATGTGAACATTGGGGAAATCATCCAGATCAAACCCGGGGAGAAAGTAGCGCTTGACGGAGAAATGCTTAGTGAAAGCTCCTCCTTTAATACTGCCGCCCTTACAGGAGAATCAAAACCTGATACCAAGAAAAAAGGAGAGACAGTGCTTGCAGGGATGATAAACCTAGATAAGCTGGTTGAGCTAAAAGTAACTTCCGGTTATGAAGACAGTGCTTTATCAAAAATTCTCAAACTCGTTGAAGAAGCAGGTGGGAGGAAAGCAAAAACCCAAAAATTCATCACCCGCTTTGCAAAAATTTATACTCCGATCGTGGTTTTCTTCGCCATAGGTCTGGCGTTGCTGCCCTATTTCTTTGTCGACGCTTATATTTTTGAGGATTGGCTATACCGGGCCCTGGTATTTTTGGTGATCTCCTGTCCCTGTGCCCTGGTAATCTCCATTCCCCTGGGATATTTTGGAGGTATAGGCGCCGCTTCCCGCAACGGTCTTCTTTTTAAAGGCTCCAATTTTCTCGACCTCATTACAAAGGTAGATACCGTGGTAATGGACAAAACCGGAACACTCACTGAAGGAGTGTTTAAAGTACAGGAGGTAAAAGTCCAAAGTCTGGAAAAGGACCGGTTTTTGGCTCTGACAGCGGCATTGGAGAGCAAGTCCACCCATCCTATTGCTTCGGCAGTTGTAGAACACTCCGGGAACGCTTTCAAACAGCTGAAAGTGCAGAACGTAGAAGAAATTGCCGGACACGGATTAAAAGGAACGGTAGACGGGAAAGAACTTTTGGTCGGGAACGCGAAATTGTTGCGAAAGTTCAACATCTCCTATGCCCCGGAGATAGAGGAAATAGTGGAAACGATTGTTGTGGTAGCAATGGATGGTAAATATGAAGGTTACATAACTATTGCCGATCAAATTAAAGAAGATGCGGCGTTAGCCATAAAGCAACTTCGGGAGTATGGTATTGATAATATTGTAATGCTCTCTGGCGATAAAGATTCTATTGTTCAAAAAGTAGCGCGACAGTTAAAGATCGACAAAGCATACGGTGGACTACTGCCTCAGGACAAGGTGGCTAAGGTCGAGGAACTAAAGAAACAGGGGAAAAAGGTGGCATTCGTAGGAGACGGTATAAATGATGCCCCGGTGATCACCTTAGCCGATGTAGGAATGGCCATGGGAGCCTTAGGCTCTGACGCAGCAATAGAGACCGCAGATGTGGTGATACAAACAGATCAGCCGGGCAAAATCGGCACGGCCATTAAGATCGGCAAAAAAACGCGACAGATTGTATGGCAGAATATTGGCCTTGCCTTTGGAGTAAAGGCACTGGTGCTAATTTTTGGCGCATTTGGGGTAGCATCTTTATGGGAAGCAGTTTTTGCTGACGTGGGAGTGGCATTCTTAGCCATTTTGAATGCTGTGAGACTACAAAGGATAAAATTCTAAAACCAGCGAAATGAAAAATCAGCACCGGAAAAAGGATTTAAAAATAGCCAGGAAAATTCAGGTTTATAATATTATTTATGATATTATAGAAGTCGTAGTTTCTTTAATTGCAGGATTTACCTCTGGAAGTGCAGCCCTTATTGGTTGGGGTCTGGATAGTGTAATTGAAGTTGTTTCTGCCAGTACTTTATGGTGGCGTCTAAATGGTGAAATAGAGGGAATTGAGGACAATAAAGTCAGGAAAAGGGAAAAAATCACTTTGTTTGTAATCGCAGGATCTTTTCTCCTTGTAAGTGGTTATATTACTTACGATTCAATCACCAAGTTGATAAATGAAAATACCCCCAACTGGAGCACCCTTGGAATAATTATTTTGTTGGTCTCTTTAGTGGTTAATCCTATTTTAATATACTACAAACGAAAGTACGGTAAAAAATTGGACAGCAAAGAATTGCTTGCCGATTCAAAAGACACCTTCATATGCCTTTACCAAACAGTGGCAGTATTAGGTGGTTTATTAGCTGTTCGATATTTAGGTTGGTGGTGGGCTGACCCTGTGGCGGCTCTTCTTATTGTACCATATGCCTTAAAAGAAGGTTGGGGGGCGTTTAAAAATGGAAGAAATATTAGTTCGGACACATGAATAGGTTGTTATTAGTTTATTTAGAGGCTTGATATTTTTTAAAATGAAGTTATGAGTTGTCGGTTATGGGTCTTAATATTACTTGCTGTTAGTATTAAAACCTTTGAATCAATTGTTCCTATTGACTTCTTGTTTACTAGAGATATGCTCGCTTGCATTGCCTTGACCGCCTTTTCTGAGGATTCTTTGATTTCTCTGGCACTGGTTATAGAGCGGATATTGCAACTGCCCATATTGGCCCTTCCATCTCAAGTGTTACTGAGAATAAGGAACAGTAGCAACAATCTATCTTAGCTTTTAGTTGTTTGCTACAGGCAATTATCGTTCTCCTAGTCAAAAAATTCCATATTCAGTATTTACTAAAGAGCAAGTATCTTATCTTTAGTACGTATAATCTCAAATCTTACAATTTTGATACATATACTTACAACAGGTGGCACCATCGAAGGGCTGGATTGTGACCAAAAACAAAGCGCCGGGAAAACTTCACTAAGTAATTTTCTGGAAGCGGCGAATGTTTCTTTTTCTTTTTCCATAGAAGAAGTTTTCCAGAAAGATAGCAGATTTATTACATTTGATGACCGGGAGTATTTGGCAGAAAAAGTCCAAACCTCAGAATCTTCAAAAATTTTGATATCTCACGGCACTTTCACTATGGAAGAAACTGCAAAACATATAGCAGATCGAAAAATAAATAAAACGATAGTTCTCACCGGTTCCTTTATCCTGGGGTCCTCTCGAAATACAGATGCTCCATTCAATTTAGGCTATGCAATATGTGCCTTACAGTTTTTAAAACCAGATGTCTATGTGGCTATGAACGGCAGAATTTTTCATTGGAGCAATGTTGCTAAAAATTTAAAGACAAATAAGTTTGAGTCTAAAGATGAAACACAATGATGTTTGGCACTTCAATCCATTGGGGACGACCATTTTTTATTTATTGATTGACACCATTATTGAATTACTTGCTGTCATTCAAAATCCAAAGCTGAAAT
Organism: Salinimicrobium marinum; assembly: GCF_014651535.1. Classification (GTDB taxonomy): domain Bacteria; phylum Bacteroidota; class Bacteroidia; order Flavobacteriales; family Flavobacteriaceae; genus Salinimicrobium; species Salinimicrobium marinum. Next base: position 325,578 of record NZ_BMXB01000001.1, on the reverse strand, counting down.
CCAGATATATTGCTTTCAGTCTGCTATAGTAAAGGTTTAGCTTTTAGTGAAAATCCAAGGCTTATCTTGTCAATTCATTACTCCGAATAACTACTACTAAATAATAGTTAAGATATTTTCCATAATAATAGAAGGTAACTGACTTGATAATGCTTAATTTCAAGATTAGATAATCAGGTGGAAAAGATAGAAGGCCTGGATAACGAATTAAAAAAAAGAAGCAACAGCTTTTATTAAAGAGTGCCCTAGAATCAGTAAATGCGTCTTTTTACCTATATCATCGAAGACACTTTTAAAATAAAGACAGCAGATCTATCACATTTGAAGACCGAAGTATTTGGTAGAAAAAATCCAAACCTCAAAAGCTTCAAAAATTTTTATATTCCACGGTACTTTCACTATGAAAGAAACTGCAGAACATAAAGCAGACCGTAAAATAAATAAAATGATAGTTCTCACCGGTTCCTTTATTCTGGGATCCTCTCGAAATACAGATGCTCCATTCAATTTAGGCTATGTAATAGATGCCTTACAATTTTTAAAGCCAGACGTTTATGTGGCTATGAACAACAGGATTTTTCATTGGAGCAACGCGACTAATTTGAAGACAAATAAGTTCGAACGCAAAGATGAGAAACAATGATGTTTGGCACTTCAATCCATTGGACGACCTTTTTTTACCTATTGATTGACACGATTATTGTACTTATTGCTGTCATTCAAAATGCAAAGCTAAAACGCCTGAGCCTAAGAAGGTATATAACTCTCGGGTTGCTGTATATTGCTTACAACTTAACCGGTGGATTCCTGCCAACAGAAAGTTTTCCTGATCCAGTAATTGTTCAATATATCATTACTTATGGCGTAGCAATAGCTCTGTGCCTTTATATGATTTATTATTTATATAAAGATTATGATATTCAATTTTTAAAGTATGGTTATACCATCCGCAATATTGCTATACTCGTTGGTGGTTGTTTCATTCTTCTATTTTTAATCCCGTATTTTCTTACAAACTCTTTAAATGCAGCAAGGATTTATTTCACGATCCCGGTTTCAATTATAGCGTTTATTTTTCTCGGCTTATTTTACAGAAGGATTTAAAACATCGATAGTCCAAATTCATTTGTTTCTAAAAAGAATAGATTAGCCATCATAAGTATCTCTTGCATAGCCCTTTTGCCCATTCTAACAGTTATAGGTGATTATCAATGGTTAACCTTCACTGTAATGAACCTGGCTTTCTATGCAATATCAGTTATTGAAGTAAATAGATACCTTCGTTTTCTGAAGATTAAGCCTGAAGCCTTCGAAGTCTTTGCTTTTCAAAAAGTAGAAGGAAATGAAGCCCTGAAAAACAAAATAATTTATGGAGATCTGACAAGAAGGGAAGTTGAAATTGCATTATCCATTTTACGAGGATTATCCTATAAAGAAATTGCCAGAGATTTTTTCATAGCAGAAAGCACTGTTTCTAAACATGCCTCAAATATTTTTAAAAAAACTGCGGTCAAGAATAGAGGTCAATTTATATCCCGCTTTAAGCCAAAGAATGAATAGCTTTGGTACTATTTTGGGCTTTTAGCTCTTATTCCGTAGGAAAATACGGACTTTTCCGTAATAAAATACGGCATCAATTATTGACCGTAAAGGTATTTGTGATTATCTTCAAGGAGGTTCTTTAGCTGTCATTAGAGTACCTCCCAATTTCCTTTTTGATCATTCGCAGTCGACAGACTCGCATTGGCTATCTAACCATTTATATAAAGAAGTGCATGATGCTTTACAGTAAAATTGTTACAGATGGATTCAGAGGTGCTCTCATACAAGCTATTGGAAGAACTGGAGGAAATCAAACTTCAAAGCAGGAATATCCTTGAGCAATCCTATCGCTCTATTGAATTCTGTCGTAACCTACTCATTACACTCAAAAGAGAAGTCATAGCTAAAGGTTTTGACTCAATTGAAGCCGAAACTGAATTCTTTAAAACTACAAAACAGATTCCCCTTGTTCATCTAATTTATTTCTCCGAAGTCCATTCCTTTGAAATTCAGTTTCCAAAAGCGGATAAAAACTCCCAGCTTAAATTCATAAAAAAGAAAATTGGTAAGCTAAACCGTTTCTTTCTGTACAATATGGATTTCGGGCAGTATGTCAATTCCGGGGCAACCCATTTCGACAAAGAATATTACACCCGGGATTATCTGGATAGCTTTCATATAACAACTTCAAAATTTTATTTTCAGGATCCGGATTTTTCTACGCCCAGGGATATGCTCTTAGGGAAATTCAAAGCCTACAATAATCTGGTTATTTATCTGGATGAACGAATTTCCAATCTTGAAAATAATCGCAATGGGAAAGAGGTAAAGCAGCGTGCTACCGAAAAAATACATTGGCCATTTACTAATTCAGATTGGGTGGAATTGGTTTATGCCCTATGGTATAATGGACTTCGGAACCAGAATGGCCTCAGCATTATGAAGGTTTCACAAAAGCTTCAGGAAATTTTTGATTATACACCAAGGCACATCTACAAAACCAACCAGGACATCAAGGGCAGAAAAAATAGCAGGACGTTATTCCTTGATCAATTAGCGACCTCACTACTTTCCGAAATGGATAAGAGCGAAGAATAAAAATTTCCATTTTTCGATCTTTCAAAATTGTTAAAAAATACCGTACTACGGTTGACCTACCGAAATTATTTTTTTATTCAAACCTTCATTTAATTTAATGGTATTTGAAGATTTAAGTTTAAAATCTGAAAAATAAAAACAGCCAAAGTCCAACACATTTCAAGATGTTAAATTTTGACCGTACTACGGCCGTACTGGGGAACAAAATCCAGTAATCCCTCTCAATTTTGTAGAACGAAAGTCAAACCTTGATAGGGGCTATTAACTAAAAAGATATAACAGCTTGATAGTCCCTTTCTTTAAAAACAGTTCTATTATGCCAACAAGTATTATTACCACCGACGATCTTCGGGAGTTCAAACTAGAACTACTAGAGGAAATTAAAAGTTTAATCACCAAACAATCATCAGGAACTTTAAAGAAATATTTAAAATCTTCTGATGTAATGGATTTGCTCCAGGTAAGTCCGGGAACTCTTCAAAATCTAAGAATTAACGGCACACTCCCCTACACCAAAGTTGGAGGAATTATTTACTATGATGCCGAGGAAATCCAAAACCTGATGACCACCAATCGGGTAAATCACAAATTTGAATAACCATTATGAACTATATCAAGCAACTGAATGCGGCTTTTGAAAAGTTCTTTTTTGATGACCGTTTGAACCCGACCCATATTAGCTTGTATATGGCTTTATTTCAGGAATGGAACAGCAGCCGGTTTGCAACTGAGTTTTTCGTTAACCGCAGGGAACTGATGCGCGTGGCCAAGATCGGTTCAAAATCCACCTACCATCGGTGTATTGTTGAACTGGATAAGTGGGATTATCTCTCATATTTTCCGTCCAGCAATCCGTACAAAGGCAGTAAAATCAAGATGTTCATTATCAAGACATCTGATGAATCGTTCACGGGAGATGACGATCCCATATTGGAACAGCTTGCGGAACAGTACCATCCCATAAATGAACCAGTAGTGTACCGGCACTGTCCTAATGGTGGACAAGCAGTGAACCCACACCATCCCACCAATGGACAAGCTGTGTACCCACACCGTCCCATGAGTGGACAAGCATTGGTATCTAATATAAACAATACTAAACAAGTAAACATTAATAAACAGCCAAAGGACAGGCAGGCTGTTTTATTTTTTTTTAAAGAAAAAGGTCATTCTGCCGATGAAGGAAAAAAATTCTTTGAACACTACCAGGAAAGAGATTGGAAAACCAGCGATGAAAATGAGGTGAGGGATTGGCGGGCTTTAGCCATAAACTGGATGGATCGTGCTGAATTGTACGGCTCAAAAAATAGCCAAACTAAAAAAGGAGCGTCCCAAATTCAGGACAACCTAAAAACCACTAAAATCAAAGACTATGGTCAACCCCTCTAAAATAATCGAAGGCGGTGTAGAATATTCGCTGGGCAAGTTTGATGGGAAAATTGTTTTTTATGATTTCCCTAAAATCCTTATTTACCTTAACGCCAAAGGAAAATTACTTTTTGGAGAAAAATTCAAGATTTACGCGGAAGACCGGGATATTATACTAAAGTTGAGTTCTTATTTTATCAAAGACAAAAAGAGCTGCCAGAAGTCTGGAATTGATGTTGAGAAAGGCATTTTACTGTCAGGTCCCGTAGGATGTGGAAAAACCACCCTAATGAAACTTCTCCGCCACCTGGTTCCTTTGCAAAAGCCTTACGAGATGATTCCATGCCGTAATGTCACCTTCAGCTTTAATCATCTTGGCTATAAAACGATTGAAGATTACGGAAATACTAAATTCTATTGCTTTGATGATTTAGGGGTAGAACCTCCAGGCAGGTTCTACGGAAAAGATTGTAATGTTATGGGTGAAGTGCTGTTATCGCGTCATGAACTTTTTCTTCAGACAAATCAAAAGGTTAAAACCCATGCCACAACAAACCTGAACGCTGAAGAGCTCGAGGATCGCTACGGAACCCGGGTTCGTAGCCGAATGCGGGAATTGTTCAACCTCGTTGCTTTTGAAGAAGGTGCTATAGATAAAAGAAAATAATTAGCGCCTAAAGATATTGGTAAGCAGAACAACTTCAGATATAAGCTGTCTTATAATTTCGCCGATACTCTTGATAACTTCTGAAAATGCTGCTTTCATAATTCTTTTTTTAGATAATTACTTATGCCTGATAAAATAGCCAAAGCCATCGTCCTAATTCCTGATGGTTCAGAAAAATAAGCAGCCTCAACCGGATTATTTAAAAATCCCACTTCAATTAGAATAGCAGGACAAAACTTTATCATTTCCCTGAGTACCTGAAAATTGGCAAATTTCATCCCCCTGTTTTCTATGTTTATATTAAGAGTAGACTCTCTTAAAATTTCATCCCCAAGAGAGATTGAAGTTCTGGTGTTATAGTCAAATTTTTTGGATTCAGAATAAAATGTAAAAATTTCCATTCCCCTGGCAACGCTATAAAATGAATTGCAATGCAAGGAAATAAATATATCTCCCCTTAATGATTTTGCTAAGTTGATCCTTTCTGAAAGGGTGAAAAAACTATCATCATATCTTGTAAGGTAAATGTCGTACTCATCTCCAAATATTGATTTATTGAGCCTGATCATTTCTTTTCCTATGGCCAGGACAACATCTTTTTCCTGGATTCCATTTACTCCGATTGCACCAGAATCTTTTCCTCCATGACCAACATCTACAATAATTCTTTTTTGATGTTCTTTTCCCTGCCCAAAAATGAAACACATTTTCAGGAGCAAAATCAGAAAAATGACGTTTTTCAGCCTCATGAGCATTTAAAATTTTCAGGTTCTGGCCAGTACTACTTCTGTTTTTAATCTAATTTAACATCAAATAATATCAAACTAACCTATTCAAAATCAAATATTATTTTTTATTTATTTAGCTGATTTTCAGTTGTTTATAACTAAATATATGTATTTTTTCCATAACAAAAACAACACAAAAATTAATGCTGTTCGTTATGAAAAAATCAATCTATCCAACACTTTTTTTGTCCCTGATTTCTTTCCCGCTTTTTGCACAAATCGGGGGAATTGAAAATTCGGTTAATGATATTGCCGATACTATCCGGACCATCTTCCCCATCCTCCTTGGAGTGATTTTTCTTGTTGGTTTCCTGTTTAACGCAGGCCACTTCTTTGGAGAAAACGCAGACCTGAAAAAAGGAATTACCCGGGTGCTCGTTTTTGTCCTAATTGCAGGAGCAGTAGTGGGAATCTTCACCTATTTAATTTCAATCGTGGTCTAATGAAACAGTTTGAAGTCTATAGAAACATTAGGAAAGGGGCTGTCATTTTTGGGCTTCCCATCTCCTCCTTTGCTTTAATGATGATTTGCGTAATAGCTTCATTATTGGTCATCATTTTCTCTTTCAGCTTCTGGATCATCATTGGTGCTTTGATCTTCAATTGTATCCTTTATTTAGTACTAATCAGAATAACCAGAACATCACAGCTCTTTCAGGTGTCGGTAAGATTTCCAGAAATCATCAGCAACAGAAGAAATTCAAATTTAAATTATGAACAAGATTAATCTATCAGATTTTACGCCCATAATCGATATTCAGGACAATATCATTTTTGCCAATAACGGGAACGTAGTTCTTTGTTATGAGGGGAAGTTACCTGAAATCTACTCAGTATCTGAAAAGGATTTAGAAGATATCCATGGGGTTTGGTTCCAGGCCCTAAAATCTTTGCCCACTGGAAGTGTGGTACACAAACAGGACATTTATTTAAAGAAATCATATGCTGCCGATTTGTTGCCGAATACCACCTTTTTGGAAAAGGCCACTCACGATCATTTCAAAGGCAGGGAATTTATGGAACATCGCTGCTACCTGTTTTTTATCCTCACCAAAAACAAAGCATTAAATAACCCGAAGTATGTCAATCCATATCGAAAGGTCTCTAAAGGGATGTGCCAGGAACTGGATGATAATCTCAAAAGTTTTATCAGCTCTGTCAGCGATTCCGTTTCCTTTATCAATAATAGTCGAAAGATGTCTTTTCTACCCCTTGGTGAAGTGGAAATTCAGGCTTTGACCAATAGCTTCTTTAATGGTTTTCATGAAGGTTTTGATACCGATATGCTGCTGAATAAATCTAATGTTCAGGTTGGCGACCAATATTTTGATGCCCTGGCTATCAACAGCGAGCTTTGTTTTGGCGATACTGTTCAGAGCAGTAAGGTCAATGAAAGGTTTACTTCTGATGATTTCACATTCCACCAGGGTTTTATTGACGGCCTCGGCTTGACCCTTAATGAAAATCATATGGTGAATCAGATTCTCTACCTGGATGACAAACAAAAATGGCGGAAGCTCCTTGATAACAAAATTGAAGAACTCCATAAAAGTTCAAATTTTGGATCCCAGAATAAGGTGGTGCTGGGTAAAATTCAGCACATCCTTGACCAGATAAACGCCGATGACACTTCAAGAATTATTCGAGGCCACTTGAATGTCATCTATTGGGCTAAGGAAGCCGGAGAACTAACACAGATAGCTTCAAAAATAAAAACTGAATTTAAGGAACTGGATATTACGCCCTACTACCCCCGCGGCGAAGAACGTAAAAATTATGTGCTGAATAGCTACTGTTGTTTTTCTTCTAATTTTTCCAATTCAGATGTATATGTTACGGATTTAAAACATGCGCTGTGCCTGCTGATCAATAATACGAATTACAAATCTGATCCTACAGGAATCATCTTCAATGATCGGGAGCACAACATTCCGGTACTAAAGGATGTATGGGACGAGGGAAAGAAACGGATTAAAGCCCGAAACTTTGCCATTTTTGCCCCTACAGGGGAAGGAAAATCCTTTCTGGCCAATAATATTCTGCGGCAGTACTTTGAGAGCGGAGTGCGCCTTGTAATCATTGATCTGGGTGGATCCTATACAAAATTCGCAAAATTATATCCTGAGAAATATACAGTTCTGAGATATGAAAGCGGAAAAAATTTGGGTATCAATCCGTTTTACATCAGTAATTCAGAGGATATAACGCCTGAACGCCTCGAGGATTTGTCAATGTTCCTGTTTGAACTCTTCGGCTCCGATTTAAAAGTCACCAAAGCACAGTCGGTTTCGATCAAAAAAATATTGCTCCACTACTATTCGAATGTTCCAGAAAAACATTCCTTGGATAGTTTTTATCGGTTCATAGAAACAAATCAAAAAGATCTCCTGCAGAAACTAAAGATCCATCCCGATTACTTCAACATAGTGAACTTCCTACACGTGATGTCCGAATATGTTGGGGATGGCCTGTACAGCTTTCTTTTTGAAATTAGCGAGGATCAAACCTACAAAATTGAGGACAAGCGATTGATTGTTTTTGAACTTGATGAAGTAAAAGACAATAAGGAAGTCCTTTCAGTAATGCTTAAGCTGATCAAATCTGCTATCCAACGGACCATTTGGAAAAACCCTGCGGAGAAAGGCATCATCCTTTTTGATGAATTCGCGAAGCAGTTGAAATTCGAGAATGTACTGGAAAGCGTGGAATTTTATTATCAGGCGATTCGTAAACAGAACGGGGCAATCGGCATCATCTTACAATCTATTAACCAGCTGCCGAACAATTCCACCTCGGCAAGTATCCTGGAGAACACCCAGGTCATTTACAGCCTGCACAATGAAAAAGGGTATAGCGAGCTGGCCAGGCGGTTAAATCTTTCCAGTCACGATCTTAACCAGTTAAAATCCATCAGGAACAATCTTTCCGGAGGGCGCAAATACACTGAAATGTTTATCAAGATTGGAAAGGAAAGCAATGTCTTCCGTCTTGAAGTGCCCAAAGAAGTTTATGCAGCTTATTTAACCGATGGATTCGAAAATGAAGAAATAATGAGGCTCTACCGGGAACATCAGGATATGGAAAAGGCCATTATGCTATATACAACAGAAAGTCGGCTGACTATAAAAATTTAAAATCATGAAGAATTTACTTTTAACCTTAAGTCTGATACTATTTGTGAATGCCAGTTCCGCCGGTCAGGGAATGCCCGTGTACGATAATACGAACTTTATCAGTCTTGTAAAGTCGCTGGTCGAATCTGCTAAGCAAACCTCACAACTTTTAAAAACTGCTGAATTCCTGAAACAGCAGAAAGAAAATCTTGAGAAGGTGAATACGGTCGTGAAGCAACTGAAGGCAGTCCGCGAAATAGGCCGAAACAATCAACGTCTTATCGGGATAATGCAAAACGATCTAAGAGAAATCCTAAACTCGCCCTATATCAAACCGGAAGAAGTTACGCGGGTATCGGAATCTTTTAATGCCATTGTAGATAATTCTTTGGAAACAATGGATTTCATAGATGAAATCTTGTCCAGCGATTATCTAAAAATGAGTGACGGGGAGCGTACAGAAATGCTTCAGGAAAAGGAAATGCAGTCCAGGGAAATGGTTATGGAGATCAATATGAAAACCAAACGCTATCGGAATATCATTTCTTTCAGAAAGATGCAGGATAAGATCAACAATCGTGAAACAAATTTTTAGAGATGAGTGCTAACATCATTTTAGGAATTGGACTGGAATATGTCGATACAGTTTTCCAGACCATCCAGAACAGTGAATTTTCACAGTACACCATTGTGGGTATGAAAACGCTTGCTGTGCTCTTTTTCCTTGTGAACATCCTTAAGAAATATAATGAAGGTATTGCTGATAAGGAAGGTTATACATGGGGATTGAGTCCCGGGGAACTTGCAAAGAATTTTGCAGTAGTGCTACTGGTAATTTTTTCCACACAAATCCTAGGTTTTTTTGATGGAATTCTAGTAGCCATTGAAGATCGCTATCGGGATACGGCTCCTGCATTGCTTCCCTTGCAGATGCAGGACATCCCCATTGAAGAAGATGTGAGCGCAATTGAAGCCGCAAGAAAGGCTATGGCCTTACTTTACGAAGTATTAGTAACGCCACTTTATGGATTCAAATTCTTTGCATTTATAATTAGCTTGTTTCTCTGGTTATTGGACCTGTTTATCTACCCATTATTTCTGGCTGAACGCTACTTTTTATTGGGATTGATGCAGGCTTTTTTTCCACTGGTCATAAGCCTGGCAGTCTTTGAAAAATTTCGTTCCCTGGCCTATAACTTTTTCAAACTATATGCAGCAGTCTATATGCTTGTTCCTGCATTTTTCCTGGTAAACGTTTTTATCAATGCAATTTACACAGAAATTAATACCAACTTCTGGACAAACCTGTTCGGTACAGACGTGGGTAGTGGTTTTTTTGCCCCGGTAGTTGAACTGGGATCTATCGGGTTTATAGTTTTTCTCAAGTTTAAACTTTACAGGCGGGCAACTTCTTTCACCCTAAGACTTTTCACATCATGAAAACACCTTATCAAAATATATATGCCGTGTTAAAGCTAAATAGGTTTGTAGTTATTGCTGTAGTTATATGTGCATTCTCTTCGAGCATCTTTTCGGGATGGATAGCATTTTCAATTCATAAAAGAGCACTGAACAGTGCCTTTGCGGTTAATACAGACGGAGAGTTAATTCCGTTAAAACTGGTTTCCCAAAAAGAAAACTTCAGGGTGGAAGCAATGGCACATTTGGAGTTGTTTCACAATTACTTCTATAACATCGATGCCAGCAATTATGAAAAAAACCTGGAAAAAGCGCTTTGGCTGGGAAACAGCTCTGTCGACAACCTATACCGGCAGAAGAAAGCTGATGGTGTTTACAACAGGTTGATTCAATATTCCCTGGTGCAAAAAGTACTTAGTATAAATACTGAGGTAGCCGAACAAGAAGGAACGTACAGCTTTAAAACCACTACCATTTTTGAAATCAACCGCGGATCTGTAATCGATACTTATGAGCTGGTTTCCACAGGAAACTTGATCACTGTAGATCGAAATTTTCCCAACAACCCTCACGGGTTGCTTATCACTAATTACTTTGAAAACACTTTAAAGAAACTAAATAATGAAAATTGAAAAGAATAAAATAGTGTTTGGGGCTGTAATCGCAGTAATACTCCTATTTCTAATTTCCTATTCGCTAATGATTATGGGCGATGACGAAAATGAGAGCCAAAATTTGAAACAAACTTTGGTTCCTGAACTGGAACAGGAATCGAAGGAATACGATTCCAAACTTGATGCTATAAATGATTTGAGGGAAGTCCGAGAAACCAATGCTCCCAGTATTTACGATGAGAAGCTGATAGATTCCCTGGGTTTCTATGACACAGAATTAACCGAAAAGGAAAAGGAAAGGATTGTTGACAGTATCTATGAATCTGGACGTATAAAATATTCCGAAGGAATAGACCAGGAATTCACGCCAGAACAAAAGCTTACCACTCCCACTCCTCAATTAGAAATTGAGGAGATACAGCAGGAACATAAAATTGAAGCTAAGGAAATGGGACTGGAGCATCAACTGTTCTTTGCCTCCTCCCCTACTTCAGACAGTAGGCTTGTTACAGCGGATACCCATTCAATTGTATATGCTGTGGTCGATGGGAACCAGGTCGTAAAGACCAATTCCCGCCTCCGAATGCGCCTGACATCGACAGCTAAGATCAATGATCAATGGATTCCTAAAAATACTATTATCTATGGCTTTATCAACTTTAAGCCTAACAGGACATTGGTCGAAGTTAAAAATATAGATCATCATCTGGTAAACCTGAAGGCTTTCGACCTCCAGGATGGCAGCGAAGGTATTTATGTGGTAAACAGTTTCCGGGCAGAGGCAACCAGTGAGGTTCTGGATGATATCATACAGGACATAAATATTCCAAGTGTGCCACAAATTAGTGGAATAACCAAGGTTCTTAGGCGCAATAACCGGAACGTCAAAGTAACCGTACTTAATGATTACAAACTAATTCTAAAATCTGAACTATGAAAACTAATATCTTATTCCTCCTGTTTTTTACCTCTTTTGCATTTCGTCCTTGTTTGGCTCAAGAAAGAAAAATCCTCGACACCATTTTTGCAAATGACCAAAAAAATGTGGCCCTGTTCTTTCCGAAACCTATACGGCAGGGAATAACAGGTTCTGACAATTTTGTTTTTACTTATAACCGGGAAGCGGAACAATATTTCGGACTCTTACAGGCCACGCCTGGAAAAGAAAGTAATCTTCTGGTAGTCAGTTCAAATGGTTCGGTTTTTTCGTATATTGTAAAGTATAAGGATCAGCTTAACCAGCTGAATTATTTTATTTTGAAATCTGACACCATAGGCAATGAAAAGCCTGTGGTCATTGATGAATCGGAGATAAATAAGGAAGAGCTTAAAGAAAGGGACAAGACCTACTATTACGATAATTTTTGCTCCTTTCTGGTTGAACGCAAACAAACATTAGGGCGATTAAAAAAACGAAATCAGTCTATTATCTTAAGTGTTGAAAATATTGTATTTGATAAAGAAGAACTCTATTTCGTTATCCAGATAGAAAACAAATCATCCTTGGATTATGATTTGAATTTCCTGAATTTAGGAATTGAAACCAGGCAAAAAGGAAAAAGGAAATCCTCCCAGACCATCTATGAAAAACCTCTTTTTAAGTACAGTATGCCTTCTAAAATCAGAGAAGGTGAAACTGAAAAACTGGTCTATGTGCTACCTAAATTTTCTTTGGGAGATGACCGCAGAGTCATACTGGAACTGAATGAAAAAAACGGCGGGAGAAATCTAAAATTAAAAGTACCTCATAAATATATCAATAACCCTAACTAGAAACGTCATGAAAAGAGTCCTCCTGTATTCTATCATTATAGCTTTGGTAGCTTGTAATGAAAAACAAATGTCCCACACCGAAACGGCTAAAATTGTTGCGGAAAGTTTTTATCACGATGATAAAGCTACCCTTGAAAAATATACAACTCCTGATATTTATGCTAATTTCATTACCATTCAAGATTTATATTCTGGAGAAGAGGAAGTAAATTTTGAAATTTCAGAAGAACAATCTAATGATCAAACTGCCTGGGTAAAATTTACCACCACCTTTACTGATGAACCAGAAACTTTTAAACTGGTTAAACAAGATGGGCAGTGGAAGGTAACAGAGCGTAGTGAAGGAGAACGTCCACCATTTTAAATAAACAATCTACACCGCTCTATTCCTCTTAAAATTTTCCGCTTGTTCAAAGATTTCTTCATAAACCTCATCACGTTCTACTGGTGGATAACCATGTTCGTCGAGCAATAATATAAGTCCAACTTTTAGGGCAGATTTAATGTCATTTCTTTTGCTCCAGTCCGGGAATTTTGCTTGTTCATCTACTAAATCTTTAATTGATTTTGAAAGATCGATGAGTTTGTTTTCCGGATATTGAAAATCATATTTTATACAAAGTTCTTTTAAAATATCATAGAAAGCTTTTTCCTCAAAATCAATCCCTAACTTTTCCCCAGCCGAAAATTCTTTCTGTACCTGCCAAATAAGATCTGTGAGTTGTTCAGCCATTTCTTCATACACCTCCCCCCGTAGCACATCTCCTTTTCGTTCATTGTATCGGGAGACCAGGCCTTCCATCTTTCTTGAAAAATCAACTCCTTTTACTTTATTAACTTTTTTAATCTCCCCAATAGCCTTGGCCAGTAATTGCTGTAAAAGTTTAATTTTCGTATTGGGCAATTTAATCTTATCAATTTTGGCCAAATAATCCTCATCAAAAATATCTTGCTGACTGTTGGTTTCATCGCTCATTTTAAAGATTTCTTCTACACCTTCGCTTGCCAGAGCATTTTTAATCATTTCCCTTACTTTGGCATTCATCTGGGCGGTATCGGGTGCATTTCCCTTGGTAAGCTTAAAAACTATAGACTTTACAGCTAAATAAAAATGAATGTAATCCCGTTCTTCCTGTGTTAAATTTTCACTTCCCGCACAAATATCATAGGCAGCTTTCAAACGTTTCACCAAATCCATAAAACGTGTCTCCAGTTCCTTGGTTTGTTGTACGTATTCAACAGCTTGATTAAGATTATTTAACTGGCTCAAAGGATTTCCTCGGAAATAATCTTCGCTATCAAATTTGTGAAATATCTTAGCCAATAAATCCAAGTGATCTCTAACTATTTTCAGGGACTCTTTGATATCCTCAAAGTTTTGCCGCTCTCCCTTATTATATTTGGCAAGTGCTAAGTTCATTTGTTTTTTAATGCCAATATAATCTACCACCAATCCTTTGTTTTTACCCTGAAATTTCCGGTTTACCCTGGAAATAGTCTGGATAAGGTTATGCTGTTGGATAGGCTTATCAATATAAATACTATCTAAAAATGGAACGTCAAAACCGGTGAGCCACATATCGACTACAATGGCAATTTTAAAATTTGATTTCTCATTCTTAAATTGACGATCCAATTCTTTACGGTACTCTTTTGTTCCTAACAAGTTATACATTTCTTTAGGATCGTCTTTCCCCCTTGTCATTATCATCTTTATACGCTCAATAGGCTTGAGTTGCTTTTTATCTTTTTCAGTTAATTCGGCACCTTCCTCTGCCATTCTAACCTCCGCCCATTCAGGTCGTAATTCAATGATGTTTTTATAGAGTTCATAAGCTATTTCACGATGGCTACAAACAAAAATGGCTTTTCCTTTTACGGTAGCACCTTCCTTCAGCCTTTTCTCATAATGCTTGACAAAATCTTCTGCTATAGCCTGTAAGCGATCTGGATCACCCAGAATGGCGTTCATATTGGCCGATTGCTTTTTACTCTCTTCCACCTGGTACTTATTTGCGCCTTCTTCCTCAGCGACCTGATAATATTCTTCAATTTTCTTTAGTTCCCTGTTTTCAAGGGCCACTTTGGCAGCCCTTCCTTCATATACAATACGGACTGTAATTTCATCTATTACCGATTCTGTCATTGTGTACTCATCTACTACCTTCCCGAATACATCTAAAGTAGCATCGATTGGCGTACCGGTGAAACCTACAAACGTAGCATTAGGCAAAGAATCGTGAAGGTATTTGGCAAAGCCAAAAGTTTTCTGCACCCCTTTTTCAGTGATTTTTATTTTCTGGTCAAGATTCGTTTGACTTCGGTGTGCTTCATCAGATATGCAAATAACATTGCTCCTATTGGTGAGCAACTCAGTATCTTCTGTAAACTTATGAATAGTGGTGAGGAATACTCCCCCACTTTCCCTTCCCCGAATACGTCCCCTTAAATCTGCCCGGCTCTCTACGCTGGCAATAGCATCATCTCCAATAAAGGCTTTTGCATTGGTAAATTGCCCTGCAAGCTGATCATCTAAATCGGTTCGATCAGTAATTAAAATAATGGTGGGGCTTTCAAAATAATCACTTTTCATTAAAAGCCGGGTCAGGAAAAGCATTGTGAAACTTTTACCTGAGCCAGTTGCTCCAAAATAAGTACCTCCTTTTCCGTTTCCGGTTGGTTTTTGAGCCCTCTGGATATTTTCAAATAAAGCCCGCGCCGCATAATATTGTGGATAGCGGCAAACGATCTTTTCATCCTTTTTGGAACTGTCAGGTAAGAAAATAAAATTTTTAACAATATCCCGAATTCGATCTTGCTGAAGCATCCCCTGAATAAGGGTAAACATACTATCTATACCATCAACGTCTTTTGCCAATCCTGCGATTCTGCGCCAGGCATAGAAAAATTCGTAAGGCGCAAAAAAAGAACCTGCTTTGGTATTTACGCCATCACTGATCACACAAAATGCATTATACTTAAAAAGTTCCGGTATGTCCCTTTGATAACGCACGGTCAACTGAATATAGGCGTCATGAATTGTAGTGTTTTCCTGAATCGCAGTTTTAAATTCGAAAACAACCACAGGAATTCCATTAATATAAAGAATCCCATCAGGAATACGTTTTTGGGTTCCGCTTATTTCAAGTTGATTAACAAATTTATAGGTGTTCTGGTTTTCTTCTGAATAATCAATTAAATAAATCCAGATGTCTTTTTGGGAACGGTCTTCCCGCTTTAAAGGAAAACCATCGGAGAGCATTCGCATAAACTCTTTATTGCTTTCATAAAGATCTGAAGCCGGAAGAGTTTTGAGTCTAAGAATGACGGATTCCATTTCATTTTTAGTGATACCGTTTTTCCGATACCTTGCTAACAGAAATTCCCGAAGGTCTCTTTCAATAAGCACTTCATCTTCCTTTCGTGATATGCTACCTCCTAATTGATGCTTATAACCTTCTTGTTCCAATTGTGTGGCAAAAACGGCTTCCAATTGTGCTTCGGTAAATTTCATTCCTGTTTTGCTTTTCTTCCTTTCTCAGTTAGCCTATACTTCTGTTTACTGCTTTTTGGCTTATCAGCTATTGTTAGCTCTACAAAACCATTTTCTATAGCCGGCACTAAATAATTGATTCTAAAATTCTCCCTATCCGAAAGCTTTAAGTGGTTTTGCAACTCGGTTCTACTGTGTTCGCCCCTAAAAACGTTTAAAAGGTCCTGTACTTGCNACTTGCGGGGTGACTTGCGGGGTGACTTGCGGGGTGACTTGCGGGGTGACTTGCGGGGTGACTTGCGGGGTGACTTGCGGGGTGACTTGCGGGGTGACTTGCGGGGTATCAGATTGGACAGCTTCTGCCGAAGGCAGAACCATCCTTAAAAAATTCTCAGAAAAATTAAAGCTATTTGTTTCATAATATTCCAATATTCTTGGAATGCCTGAACCTAATTGCTCCACCAGGTCCAAATCTTTATAAATACGCATAAGCTCCTTGTTCCTGGGGATGGAAAAACCTTCAAAAAATTCGCTTTTACTTAAACCGTCCGGCAAGGAACCTGCGGATGTAATCTCTATTCTATCATTGAAAATCTCAAATTTTGGGGCTATTTCGCGGGTATAGTCATTATGTACAAAGGCATTAATAATTGCTTCCCGAAGCGCAATGGCATTCCAAAGACGATGTTCCTTTCGTTCTTTGTGAGTAATTTGTGTGATCGTCCGGTTTTCCAGGTTCATTTTATCCAATACACTTTTTGTAGCTTTTACAAGCGAACAATAGCCATATTCGTTACTTTCCATTAAGTCAACACGTGTTTCGCCTTTATATTTAGCAACCTTTACAGAAACATTATTATCATCAGCCAACAAATAAGCTGCGTAATTCAAATCACCTGCCGTGGTAGTAAGCTCTAAATTTTTCCTGAACTGTTTGTTAAGGGGTTTTTGTTTTTCCTGGTAGTAAATGTGAAGCTGCTCGAACTGTAAGTCCTGACGGTGTGATTTTATTTTTCCAATGGAATTTCGGGTACGCGAGGCAAAAAGTTCTTCAATGAGTTTTTGGGACATTGGTTCTGCCGCAGAACCCAGGCGAATGAAACAGCCTTTTTCACTCATCCCGTATTTTTTGAGATGGTAAGGTTTTTCAGAACCGCTGGCCACAATAATTTTTAAAATTTCTTTCCCGTCCCTTTCTTCGCTTACAATATCAAAAAGCCCAAGGGCAGAAGGACGAATATTATTTTTTAATCGGTCTTTGATTTTTAACTGGTCGCCATCAGCATCTTGAACGCCAACTGTCTTACCTTCTTTATCTATGCCTATATAGATAATGCCGCCCTCCCGGTAATTCAAGAAAGCCACAACTTCTTTTTCCAAACCTTCGGAAAGTTCCCGTTTATATTCTATGCGATTGGTTTCGGGCATTATCTAATTCTCGTAATATTTTAGTTTTCTTTTATTAAATGCCGGCATTGTACCCTCTAAGACTTTTACAATGCTTTCATTGATAGTAGGATTTTCTATAGCTCCTGATTTAAAACTAAAGGTGTTATTATTTTCTTTGTCTAATTCAACATAAATAACCTGTTCCGCATCAGCTACTACTGCTAGGTTTGGATTATGGGTAACTAAAATTATTTGTCGCCTGCATTTAGCTTTTTTAATGAATGGAACTAAAATATTAGCCACACTATTATTATCTAAATTGTCCTCTGGTTGGTCAATAATTAGAGGTATATCATTATTGTCTAATAGTAAGTAGAAAATTAAAAGTAATGCTCCTTTTTCTCCAGGAGACAATAGTTCTAACCTTTTTTCTCCCTGTCTTAACTCATAGTTGTAATCTAAAAAATCTAAAGAAAATAGATAATCATAGAATTCGGTTACTTCTGTAACCTGATTCTCTATAAAAGCTTGTTGTGTAGGCTTTTGCCTTAAATCTTCAAATAGAGCCTTAACAATATCCTTTAGGAATTCTTTTAATGAATTAAATTCATTAAAATCTCTATTTTCTAAAATTTTTTGTATTTGAATGTCCGCATTCTCTTTACCATAAAAAGTTCCAACTTTATTAAGTGAAATGTAATTCAAGAACTTACTAACAAAGTTGGCTTTTACGCCAAAAGAGGCTTCAATATTAATCCTGTACTGATCTAATAAATCACCATTCTCTGAAATAATATCGTCAATTTTCGTTTTCACCTCGATATATACATCCAAGACAACTTTCATTTTATCAAAAATCAACTTTGAGATTTCTAATCTTTGAGTTCTTAGAACGTCTATATCACTTTTTAGAGTTTCATCAACATACTTTAGTTCCTTTTCGAAATATTTTAAAGTATTTGGTGTATTTTCATTTCCTATTATATTATCTTTTTTCCCTTGCCAGTTCTTTGTATCAATCAAATACTGCTGGTACTTCTTTTCCTCTTCACCAAGACCTTTTTGGATTGTATTAAGGGCCTCTTTTTTTTGTTTCAATAGATTATTAAATGAAATAAAATTAGGTGTTGTCGGTGCTTCTTCACCCAATTTTATCTTTACCTCTTTTAAAGTTGATTCTTTGTTAGAAATAACTAGGTCAAGAGTGGAGTAATTAAATCGATATTTAACAACTTCATCTATCTCTATATTATACTTTGATAAAGGTTCTTTATTAGTTTCTTTAAAAAAGTCTAAGTCTTCTTCTTTTCCTTTTATTAATTGCTTAATTCTTTTTAAATCATTAATTTCAGTTAACAATAATTGCTTTTTTTGAGTTTCGTTAGATATATCTTGTTCTAACTTCTCAATACTATTTTTAATTTCAGCTATTTTGTTATTTACCTCCTCATTTTTCTTAGCAATTTCTAGGTCTTCATTGGGATTGGGAACAGCAATAGGTTCTACCAAAGCAGTCAATTCCTCCTTTTTCTTTGCTATTTGGGCAATTATGTTATTTTTATACGAAGTGTTAAGCTTTTTCTCCTTTTCGAAAATTGTAGAATTAATTGGTTGCAATCTATCTTTCAGATTGTTTATCTCGTGGTTTATTAGTTCCTTTTTGCTATTAATTAATTCTTCAAAAGAAGTATAACCAACTTTGTCATCTTCACTTAGATGAGTAAATACAACATTTTCGATTTCTTTTCGAAATTCTTCAATTGAGCTTATTTCATTGGTTAACCTCTCAAAATAACCTTGTGGTAAATATTTAACGAGTTCTAATTCTCCATTAACCGATGAATCTCCTAGATTTTTATGATTTGAACTTTCACTTTCCCAGGTTATGGTTGCTTCAAAATTTTTAGCGTGTTTTCCATCTCTAAATTTATTCTTATGTAAGAATGAAAAATCATCTTGATTTTTATAATTCCCACAAAGAGCAATAATATCTGCCAATGCACTTTTTCCACTGCCTTTATTACCTATGATAGCGACCAATTCTGGATTAAGGGGGATTTCCAAATCTTGAAACCAATTACCATATTGTCCAGTATAGCTGGATATTTGATTAATCTTTACCTTTTTTAAATATTTGGTTCTGTTTAATTTTACTCTATCTAATATTTCTGGTTCTTTACCAGTTCTTACTCTATCAATTGGTTCAATATAAAGGTGCTTTAAACCTTTAATTGAGGGGTCGCCTTTTATGTAACTAAACTTGCTGCCGATTTTTTCAAGAGACTCTGAGTCAGATGTATTAATAACTGCTATACATTTATCTCCCCAACTAGAGTGATTGCCACTGCATATTCTTTTTAAGTCCTGATTTTTTGAGATTAATGAAATATCTACAATCCCAAAGTTATCATTAGAGTAAATTTCTTTTTTGTTACTATCCTGTAGTTCCTTCCAGAGTCCATCTGAATTTTCAATATGGGGAAAAACAGGTATAAAATCCCAATCTTTCGACTTAGAAATTATATCCTTAGCGCCTAAAGAACTTGAATTTACCGGTTGTCCATTATTAAATCTTGTTGACGGAATATTAATAGCATCAAGAAACCTATCAATATATTCTTTCCAAGACAACTCACGTTTAATAGTTCTTCCATCTTCCTGAAACTCAAACTTCCTATTATTATTGGTTTCAGGATTGAAAACAATAATAATATGGCATCTATCATTTCCTCCTATTTCAATTCCTGGGAAAATAAATTTATCTGTATAAATTGAGTCTTGGTTCTCTGCTTTTCTCAATTTTAGATGAGATAAAATTTCTTCTATTCCCTCACCTGTATTATGATTGGCTAAAGAGATTACATCTGTATCATTATAGTGTATAAAATGTTCAACAAATAATTTTGCATAATCATCATTACTTAAATCTTTATGATTTCCATTTATTTGTTGTTCGTTTAAACTTGTTAAGTCACAAAGATTTGACAACTTTTCCCCAGAAAATTGCACTCCCGTATACCTTGTGTAATCTTTAGTACCTACTTGTAAGTCCCATTTACGCCATATTGAACCTTTATTTGTCATATTTTAAATTTCTACTGATTCAGGTTTGATAATCTCTTCTACCGTACTCATTTTACTCAACAATATTAATTGTAGTTTCGCGAGGAGTTGAGATTTACGCATTATTTTTTCTTTGCGATTCATTATTTTAATAAACGGATGCTTTAAAATAGTTTCTTCACTTGGGACAACCATTTTCAGGTTTTCGATAATATCTTTACTTAAATTTGGTTGCGCTCCACCAATCGCTACACTTACAATCTCATCTCTATTTACTCTGAGATAATAATAAATAAATGTGGATTTATATTCATTGTCACAGATAATGGCACAACAAGCTTGATTGGTTGTAGCAGGTATTTTTAAATATCCAACTTGACCTTTAGTATTACCTTGTCCATACATTGCCACCAATACAGTATTTATTGGTAAAAGAGTTACGGAACAGTCCCCTAAAGCTAAATCTGAAATATATTCCTCTACTTCAATTAACACACTGTTATTAAGTTCCCCCGTTTTAATCCAAGGATGATCATTTGATGACCAGTATTCTTCCCTACCACGATTAGGAGTACTTCCACTCTTCATTTTTAATGCAAAGTCACCAATTGTTTTAACTTCCCACCCCTCCGGAATTTCATTATCCAGTTCCACATTATAACCCATTTTCCCACCGGAAGATTTATAAGGTTCACCTTCTTCATTAGGAAACTCAAAATCAACAAACCAATGCCTATAAAGCGCCTGCGCAGTTTCTTCCAGTTTTTTGTTGAGTTGCTGATTTAGGGCGATGCGATTTTTTATTACATTATATTCCCTAACAATTTCCCGCTGTTGTTCGATGGATGGAACGGGAAGTTCAAAAGCTAAAAAATCCTCCCATTCCAGGCTTCCTCTTACACCCCCAACAGCGTGAAAAGTCGCTTGCCTGTCAAATTCTGAGCGTGTAAACCACATCATCAAATATTGAGGTAATAAAACTTCAGTATCTATAATTTCAAATACTGGATAAGCTTGGGAAATAATAGCTTCTTCAATATCTTCAAGTAATGCCACTGGCATTTTACCATCTCTCCTCACCTGCATAATACTACAAGCAAATTGATTCTTACGAATGATCTTATAGTTGCGCATATTTGTTCCAACCGTATTTGCCACGGAAGGAATAAATTCTTTCGATATGCTTAACCCTAGAAGCGTAGAAATTTCTAACTCCTTGTTACGTTCATCAACCAGCTGTATGTAATTTCCAATAGGCCTATAGTTTGATCGCATAGCCCAGCTCATTAAAAACGTCTAACAATTCCTTTTTAGATTGCTCTTCCTGTTGTAGTAAATCGGACAGTTCGCTTTGTAAACCCGCCATTTTGGAGTCAAAATCAACATTCTCATCCCGGTTTACAAATTCAATATATTTACTGGGCACCAGGGAGAAGTCTTTCTTTTCAATATCAACTTTGGTGGCACTGTAACAATATTCCGGAATATCTTTATAATCTGTATTTTCCTGTTGCCAATCGTGGTAGGTTTTAGCAATATCCTGAATATGTTTTGGGCTAAACTGAATGAATTTTTTCTCAAATGGTTCACCAATCTGCCGTAAATCCAGAAACAAAACCTCCTCCTCCCTATCCCGGTAATGGCGTTCCTCATCACCAATAGAACGTGAATGTGCTGTTTTATTCCTATTTAGGATCCAAACGGTTACACTTATGTTAGTGGTATAAAACATATTTTGTGGTAAAATCACTATAGCTTCCACAAGATTGTTCTCCACCAATTTTCTCCGGATTTTATATTCTTCGCCACCCCCGGAAAGGGCACCATTTGCTAAGATAAATCCGGCAACACCTTCGTTTGATAGTTTGGAAACCATATTCAGGATCCAACCATAATTTGCATTGCTTTTGGGAGGTACTTCATAACCCTGCCATCGCGGATCATCAATTAATTCCTGCGGCCCCCGCCAATCTTTTTGATTAAAGGGCGGGTTAGCCATAATATAATCTGCTTTTAAATCCTTATGCTGGTCATTGCTAAAGGTATCGGCTGCTTTTTCACCCAGGTTAGCAGATATTCCCCGAATGGCAAGATTCATTTTTGCCAGCTTATAAGTGGTATTAGTATATTCCTGGCCGTAAATGGAAATCTCCTGTTTGCTCCCGTGGTGGCTTTCGATAAACTTAATAGATTGCACAAACATTCCACCCGAACCACAAGCCGGATCATAAATAATCCCTTTATAAGGTTCGATCATTTCAGCAATGAGGTTTACAATACTTTTTGGAGTATAAAACTCCCCCTTTCCTTTCCCTTCCGCCAAAGCGAATTTCGATAAAAAATATTCATATACACGCCCCACAATATCCTGTGATTTGTCCTTTTGGGTGTCTATTTTATTGATGGTATCTAAAAGCGAAGACAATTTACTTTTGTCCAGACCTAACCGTGAAAAATAATTATCTGGCAATGCACCTTTTAGAGAGGGATTATTTTTTTCGATTTGATTTAAGGCGGTATCAATCTTTAGGGCAATATCGTCTTGTTTTGCATTTTTGATCAGGTAGTTCCACCGGGATGTTTCTGCTAAAAAAAAGACGTTCTTCATATTGTAGAAGTCTTTCATTTCAAGGTATTTTTCCTTCCCTTCGGAAATAAGCTCCTCACGGCGCACCTCAAATTTATCACTGGCAAATTTTAAGAAAATAAGCCCTAGAACCACGTGTTTATATTCTGAAGGTTCAATGGAGCCACGCAATTTATTGGCAGCATCCCACAGGCTTTCTTCAATAGATTTTTCCTTTTTTAATTTTTCTTTAGCCATTTATGTTTTTAAATCTTTATGTTCCAATAAAAGTTCTTTTGCTTCCACTTCGAGTATTTTTGCAATCCGATATAAATCCTCCACACTGGGTTGGCGTCTGTTCTGGGCATAGGAATTAACCATATTATAGCTCTTCCCCAATTTTTCCGCCAACCATTTTTGATTGTGATTTTTTTCCTGCAAAACGGCTTTAATCCGGTTCATCTTATCAGAAGTTTACGAAAGTCCTAATTTAAAAAATTTTCTTAAATATCTCATTGAATGAGTATATCGAATATCGTCAAATAACCTCCACGACTTTTGAATGGTAAGAAAATGGAGCAGATTATTTTTGGAAAATTTAATAATCCTGGACACACCGAGTCCCGGAACTCATTTCCCAAAGAGGTTTGTCAAATTTGAAAGCAAATTATTGGGTACAGTTATCACACACAGCACCTTTTGCAAAAGTAATTCTTGATTCCCCAGAGATTCAGGTTTTAATAGATGTAGGCGTGAGGATTTTGATATTTTTTCTACAGAAGATATAGCGCACATTTAAAAAAGAGATGTCTGAATTTCCTTATCTGGGGTAAACGTACCTATTATCATAAAAGGATTTTTTGACCGATAATGAAAAGCTTTTGTAGTGCCTAAATAAAGATGCAGATCCTTCTGAAGAGCAAAATAATTAAAATATTTTTCTTTTACTTTCTCGACAGCTATTGCTTCATTGCCTTCTGCGGCTGCAAGTGTATTTCTATAAAGTTGGCCTATCTCCCAATCCTCTATCATCATAGTACTGGAAACACCGTTTACATCTTCAATTACATAGGAAAATTTATAAGGAAGTTTCTCAACGATTTCAAAGGGTAATTCTTCCATATCAAAGAGATTACCTTGGTCATTAAGTGCTTTTAGCTGGTCAACTTTTTTCTTGTCCCAAACAGAGGAAACCTTTTCAACTTTAAAGTCAGAAACTTTTGCTGGTTTAAAAACGGCTAGTGATGTACATACCTTCCTATCGTGAGCTTCAGCTATTAACTTTTTAATATCAGTGTACACCTTTTTAAGGGCAAATTGTTTTCTTTTGAACCAATTACCTTTTGTATCAATCGTTTCCAAAAGGGCAATAGGTGTATCAATGGTTGCAGGACGAAAACTTTCAGGTCTAAAATCTTTATCATTTTTTACTATATCCAATTCTACCCATTGATATTTCTTGTATTTTTCTTCCTTTTTTAATTTCCTAAAGGGTACAGGGTACAATCTAATCCATGTTCCATCTTCAAGAAATCCGGCGGTACAAACAAGTTCACCATATGTGGCAGAAAGGGAAGGGTAAGTTTTGACAGTAATAAGTATTTTGGTTAACCCCATTAATTAGATATGCATTAGTTCGTACTTAAAATCCGGAGAAAGTTTTATTTTTTCTGCTAAGTGACTTCTATGGCATTGACAAATATCTGCTTCAAAACAGGTAAGTGCAATACGTTTATATTTTTCCAAAAGTGATAAAATCTGCTCCTGATTCTCAACCGTGTCAGTTAGAACCGTCGCCTTATACTCTTCGAACAACATATCATAATCAGATTGATTTTTTAATTCTCGCCTTTTACTCGAATCAATTCCAACTTCAGGAATATGAATATAGCCTATACCTAATCTATGACAGAAACCGCTTAATAATTTTTTACTAAAACCATATTTTTGGCTTAAGGGGTTACGTCTAACATCAACTAAAAGATGAACATTATTCTTTATTAATCTGTTCAAGTATTCTTCAAGCGATATACCCTGATAACCAATTGTAAATAAAACTGTACTTTCCTCAATAGCACGCGCTGACAAAACTTTTTCAAAAAATTTCTCAGGAAGAATTTTTTCGGCTATTACACTCTTAGTGGCATAGTAAGGAAAATTGAGGTAAGTATGTTTTGTAATCACCTCTGTATTCATTTTACCGTAAAGTTCAAAAGTTTCATTGACAAGTTCTTGGTCGCTTGCTTTCAACTCCTTATAGTAATTCTTTTTGATATTAAGAGTATAACTTTTTTCGGCTGTAACCAACCAGTTATGCTTAACCATTGCAACAAGATCTGCTTTTAAAGAATAAGAATAACAACCAAATCTATAAGGCACAAATTCGTAGTCGGGTTCTTTTTGCATTTGAGTCAACAAAAACATAAGTTTCTGAAGGCGTGTACTTTCCAATCCTTCTTTGAACTTCTCCAACAACGCAAAAACTATTTTTCTTCTATAAAACATCTTGTAAAATTACCGAATATAAAAACCTTGTAATAATTTTTTCGCACTTATCCACAATACAATCATCAAATCACTGTCTTCTCATTAAGCTAGATAATTTTGGGTTATTTTTTTAATCAAAAATAGATCTTGCTTCACCATAGATCCTGTCAAAGTTAGCTTCTAAATCAGCTTTGGCAAACATCTTTGTCTCTTGTGGAAGCTCCCTTTCAATTTCTGATAACTTAAACTGTACCTTTTTATCCTCCCCATCCGCATAGGTAATAAATTCCCCCTGCCTTAATCGGAAAAAGGCATCAGCCCGTATTTTTGGGATTTCCCGTTCCCCGGTGGTAATGCGAGTATCAAAATCAAGACTGTAACCACGGTTGATACTGGTTGTTTCCTTTTTGACGATCTCAAAAAAGCGTTCATAATATTTAGCGGTGTCCGGGTCATTGACCTTCCCAAAGAACTGATATGAAAGGTTACTTAAAATAGCTTTACTGGCCTTATCACCATACATCATATCATTCTGAATCTTGTCCTGCATTACATAAACAGTTGCTATATCATAACTTCTTAATGTCGCCGGAATGCGGTGCATATTTAACAACCGAATGGTTGGTGCTTCTTCCATTAAAAGAAAGGAAGAATTTGAGTTACGCACACTCATTTGCTTTATAATCGTGTGGATTATAGTGGCAATCACAGGTGAATAAGAGGTCTCAAATTTAGGATTGTTCACTACTGAAATCACAGCAGGATTTTCCGGATTATTAATATTTAATGGCACTTCATCTGCAGAAAGGGCCATAAAAATATTTTGTGTGCTTATGCGTTTCAGAGCATTGGCCAGGGTACTTTTCACTCCTGCGGTCTGTCTTTCGGAATCTTTGCCGCTAATGAAAGCATCTGCCATGGCTCTGGAGGTGGTATTGGTCTCTAAAAACTTTATGAGACTATCCGTGTCCAAATATTGATAGATGGCGATTAGATGGGGTAAGGTGCAGAATTTAGGATAGGATGTTTTCAGTTTCCAAATCAATCCGCCTATCAAACCTTCAGCTGCATCGTTAAAAAATTTCGAGGTTCCCGTGGTTCCCGATTCCCGCTGTTCCAGAAGATTTTCAATAAGTACCCGGGAAATTTCATTTACACTTTCTTCGTTTTCGAGATACCGGGGTGCAATGGGGTTTACCCTATGAATAATTTTGTCAAAGGAGATTATACGAAAAGGAATATCCGAATTTTTAAATAACGGGTACGCCATTTCGGTAAGTTCAAAATCCTTATAATCGTGAATAACCCCACAGAAATCATGTTCCTGGAAATGTTTTAAAAATCCGTAAACGACGCTTTCGGTTTTTCCACTTCCGGCAGACCCAATAATGGATGCACCACGTTTGATGTTTTCAATTTTAAAACTTTTCTTGTCTGTTTTAAAAGTTACCCGATATTTTTCAGAGGTATTTTGCTTTAAATCCGGTTTATGCAGAAAAACGTAAAATACCGTATTGACCAACAATAAAGGACAACCTAAATAAAGTAGTGCTTTTATCGTATTATGCGGATAATACAAATAGGCTATCAGTCCCAAAAGCAGCACAGTATTTATGAAAAAGGCATATTTGGAAATCCGATATAGTCCATAAAATACTGAAGCTGTCAAAACGATAATTAAGAGTATATGTAGGGGATTGGTTAGTTGCATCATTGTTTTTCCTTTAGATACCTATTGAACTTGATTTAATAGCCACTTCCACACCACGGCGCAGGCGGTTGAATACTTTCATTGCCAGTTGTGCCTGTGTAACCGGAATACTTGGTAGCATTGGAACACCACTTTCCTTCATAATTTTAAAAGCAATCGCCCTTTCATTGGTGGGCAATTTCATCAGCGATGCAAAATATATTTTAGGATTTTTGATGAAATCCTTTCGGGCCTTATAGGTCTCGGCAAAGTTTCTTTGATAGACAAAAGTCCTGTCAAAGGTCTTTTCTGCCCGGTCAAAAAATTGATCACGGTCAAAGCCCCGTTTTACATTCTTACCATGCATCTGGACTTCCGAGGCCTTATGCTTGCTCCCAGGAGAAAGACTGAAAGTATTGGATGCATCCTTTCTGCTTACGATGATATGGATATGGCTTTGATTTCCTGCCTTTGGCATCCCCTGGACAATTCGCTTCCCGTCCTGTTGGTGCGGAGCTTCCTTTTCCAATCGGTCAATTTTATTCTGCAATAGTTTGATATTGCCTTCAGCTCGCCCCTCTTTAATGTTTCTGATTTCTGTTTTGAGCTGCAATATTTTGGTAGCAAAGGGTTGGTTTTCCCTAATCTGCCAGTCCGTTCCCTTAAAAGTTCGTTGGTGTTCTATTTTGGCGTAATATTTAATATCATCGATGCTAATCGGTCTTCCGTTGATTTCCCGATTGAAGGAAGCCACGTAGTCCTTCATCAGTTCTCGGGTGTATCTTTTTAGATCCTCGCTGTTGTTCTGTAACCGGTTCAGTTCGTATTTGGAAGGGCTGACCGTAATCGAATAGAATTTCGGTTCTGTCTTTTTGAGTTTGGCACCATTCCCATCAATTTCCTTTACAACTTCATCCGCTGATATTTCAACATCATATTGATTGAAAAAATGTTCCATACCTGCCTTGCCGGCAGGCAGGGCTCCCTGTTCCAGATCCTGGTTTTCCTTCTCCAGGTAGCCCACAAAATCCGCTGAACTTTGCGAGTAATTGTTCCCTAATTTTTGAGGTGTGATGGTAATGTACATAGCTCAAAAATTTACAGTTCATTCTTATTATTTTGCTTTTCCTGAAAACGTACCTCCTTCTTCTCTTCAATAATTTTCTTTTCCAAAATCAACGGTTTCTTTTTAGGTTCTTCGGTTTGAAAAAGGGATTCCAACATTGCGACGGTGGGTTTGGTCTGGCTCTTTTCCATATCCCTCATAATGGCAATCACCGCATTTATACGTTTCTTTAAAGAAGCTTCGATTGTCCTTCCCGTAGGCCCCAATTTTTCCTTTGGGGAAATTTCGTTGTAGAAGAAAAAATCGAGCATTGTTGCCATTGCCTCGGTGTGCGATTTGAAGTGTGTCCTTGAAAATTCCTGAAAACGTTTTGCCGTTTCCTTTTTGAACCTGATGCCGATAAATGAGTCCATAATTGGCCGATTTGTCGCAAATCCTCCCCTAAAAATGGGCGTTCACAGGACATTTGTCGCAAATTGTGAAAGGTCGGGAATTTTTTATTTTTTCAAGTTGCTGAATATCAGCATTTTGAAAATGAAAAGGAGTGCTTAACATCGCATCGCGTGTTACCCTCTTGCTACTCCTTTTCGTTCGCCACAGGCGAACAAAAATTCCGTACAATTTGGTCAAAAGCCAATTGCCAGTTTCAGGGAAATAATTTCCTGTTATGTATTTTTTTGATGGGTACGGTTATCAGCGAAAGTCAAAAAATGGATAGCCCTACGTAAAATTAAATGCTGGAATTCAGCATAATAAAGATAATGATTTTTATTGAACTGAAGACAATTGAACAGAAAAACACCTCCAAAAATTTGGAGGTGCTGGACTATAAAGTTTAGATAATCAGATGTTGAATATGAAAGTATAGGAATATAAATTTCGCAATGCTTCTTCCTCTACCATCGTCTCAAAGCAGGTATAATTTTCTCTTACGTACGTGCGGATATCATTCCCAAATTTTCGTTCCACATCCTTTTTGGAATTCTCCAAAAGTCGGTTTTGGGCTTCTTCGGTCAGGTCTGAAAAATTAAGATAAATCATAAGCTTTCCATTTAAAGGATTCCTTCATCTGCAAAACTGAAATAATTTCCATCAGGTATCAGGATCAAATGGTCCAATACCTTAATATCAAATAATTCCCCTGCCTTTTTAATTTTTTGGGTCAGCCGTTTATCGGGTTCACTCGGTGTCAAGGTTCCGCTCGGGTGATTGTGGACTTTATGTAAAGCTTTACATAACGCGCATTATGCAAAGTAAAATGTTATGTAAAGTAAATGGCAGAACCCCCTTATTCCAGTGGCCAACTCTCGATACTACTTTACATAACATTTTTAGAATTTCTTCAACCACATTATCAGATTTTCATTTTTTGTCCATACAGCGGTTTCGTTAGGATTAATGTTGACGTACGCCTTCTCTAAAGCTTTGCGTTTCTGCTTGGAATCTGCCCTGGCATAGATTTCCGTAGTTTGAACGGAGACATGCCCCAGTATATCCCGGATATATACCAGGTTCACTCCCGCTTGAAGTAGGTGCATTGCTTTGGAGTGCCTCAGGGAATGACAGCTTATTTTTTCAGGAAAGAGCACTTTATTTTCTTCCCGTGCCTTTTTAAAATATTTCTGTACAATGTAATGGATTCCGGCACGGGTGAGTTTTTCCTTCCTGCTATTAAAGAACAGTGGGTACATATTAGCAGAAGCGTTATCTAACCGGTTCTCTTTTATATAGTCCTCAAGGTGATCGGTTTGTGCATCCAACATCGGTACCACACGGGCTCTATTTCCCTTCCCAATAATCTTGATTACAGGCGGAGTGTCCAGCCTTAGCATCGAAGGGGTCAGGTCAATGATTTCCTGTACCCGGGCGCCCGTATCGTACATTAATGACAATAGCGCCAAGTCCCTTCTACCTTTGAGGGTGGTGCAATCTGGTTGTTGCAATAGCAATTTCATCCCTTCAGTACTCAGGTAGGTGATGGATTTATAGCTGGATTTTTTAAACCTAATGGCTAAGATCCTCTGACATTGATGCAAATGTCCCAGGCTTTCCCGCTGTAAAAACCTGTAAAACGAATGGATGGCCGCCAGACGCGCATTGCGAGTAGAATTGCTGCAGTTCCTGGTATTTTGTAGCCAGTCAAGATAATCCAGGATTACTTCTTTGGTCACCTTATCCAAGGTAAGTTTTTCTACTTTTAAGTGTTTTTCCTTCTGGAGGTATTCAAGTAGTAAGACAAAGGTATCCCGATAGGCTATAATCGTATTATTACTAACCCCTTTCTCATGGGGCAGGTACCTCGATATAAAATCAGAGATATACTTGGAAAAATCAGTTGGCTTCATAATTCTTGGGTTTAGGGAATACATTTAAACAGGTCATATCTATGTCCTTGATCAAATCCGGGTACATATTGGCAGTAAGCCTTACATAATGGTTGGTGGCTCCTATTGAACCATGTCCAAGATAGTTGGAAAGAATAGGCAAGGAAGCATAAAGGTCCACGCCAGCTTCAGCCATACTGGCCAATGAGGTAACGGCAAAAGTATGACGGAGATCGTGGATACGTGGTCCATGGTTTCGACCGGTATAGCGGATACCGGCTTTGACTAAACACTTTTTAAACCAGCCTGCCACCCCTTTGCCACATTTATTTCCATTAGTATTCATAAAGAAATAATCCGATCTATCTTTGCTAGGGAGTTGATCCCTATAGTGCCTGTATTCTTTACAAACGCTAGCAAGGGAAGTTGAAATAGGAATGATACGTTCCTTTCCATTCTTGGAATCCTTCACCCGTAAATACTTTTCTATCAGGTTTACGTCTTCATCTGTCATTGCCAGGGCTTCCCCAATACGAACCCCAGTACAGTATAACAACCTGAGCAGTGCCGGCATACAAATCAAACAGGAATTCGCATTCCGTTTTACAAATCTTAATTCATCAGCTGCTTTAAATAAGGCATGGACCTCCTTTTGGGAATAGATGTATGGAATAAAGGTATTTTTCGGATGACGTGGAAGTCTGGGAATATAAGAGGAGTTACCCAAATCACAGAGGTAAGAAGAAAATTGTGCAAGGTACCTTATTCTATCGTAGCGATATCGTTCAGATTCATTGCCTCGTTCTTCCCCCCATTTCTGAGCAAACTCTTTTGTGATCCCTGTCGTTTTTTCTTCCCTTTGTAGGGCGAACTGGTCAATCTGGGATAAGATAAGCTTACCGAATGTATACCTAAAACCCAGCTTTGTTTTCATATCAATGAATTGCTTTATTGCCGGACCATATATGCTGTCATAATTAATCATAAAAAACACCTCCTTTCTGCAAGTAAAAATCAGGGGATACAGAAGGTACTTCCAGCATGCACTGTTGCATGGATTTAAGATCGATCCTTAAGTAATACCTTGTGGATTCCGTGCTTTTATGCCCCAGGACTTCTGAGATGACGGGGAGCATCGTACTTTCTTGCAGCATCCTAAACCCCAGACTGTGGCGCAGGGAATGAGGGCCGAACCGCCTGCCCTTAATGATGATCCCTGCTTTTCTAAAAGCTCTCTGGACAACATGAGTGACCACATTACTTGAAGTAAAATAACTATATGGTGGCCTCTCCGATAAAAAGATACATGCCTCTTCTGATTTTGCCCGACCGTATTTTAAATAATCGATGATAGCATTTCCTACATCGGGCAATAAAGGAAGTATTAGTTCTTTGCCTGTCTTTACTTGTTCTATTTCTATGGTGCTGGTTTCCCAATGCAGGTTCGCAAACTTTAACCTCGCAATATCCGAAGCCCGAAGTCCCAGTCGCGCTGCCAGAAGAATGATTGCATAATTCCGTTTCCCTATTGGACTGGAACGTTCTACTGACGCAACCAGTTTTTCTATTTCTTCTTTTGAATATGTAGAAGGTAATTTAGGTTGACCAATGATCCTGTACTTCGGGATCCCATTTGAATAATCGGCTGCTAAGAGTTTCTGTTCAAATAAGTACTTCATAAAACCACGGAGCGTTGAAAGAACAGGAACTATCACGGTTTTTCCACAGTCCAGGGTATTGATATACTGTAGAAGGAGAGCCAAATCAATATCCCTTACAGCATGGACTTTATTGTCGTTACAATATTCCAGAAAACGGAAAAGGCAGCGTTTATAGCAATGCAAACGGATTGTGGATAATCTTTCCTCCACTCTTTTATAATCCAGAAACTTTGCTATTGCCTCGCTGTAATCGGTAAGTAACAATGCGCAGAAAATGGTAAATAAGAGTGCACAGGTTTTGGCAACAAGAGTGCACAGGTTTGGTAAATATAATCGGTTATTTTTTCTGTTCAAAAAAAGTTTTTCTATTCTCCATTCTATAGCTTTTTCCAGATAGATTCATCACCTCGCATCGGTAGAGTAATCTGTCCAGTAAAGCCGTAGCTAGAACTTCATCATCCAGCATTTTAGCCCAGTCCGCAGCCATTTTATTGGTGGTTATAATAAAGCAGGTATTTTCATATAATTGATTGATAAAATTAAATAATGCAACTGCCTGGCTTTTCTCCACCGGGAAGAGCATAATATCGTCAATAACAATGAGATCTGCCTTTGAGAGTCGCTTGTAATCTGCTGTAGCAGTTCGGGTCATATCTCTCATTTTCAGCATATTTACTATGTCTTCCATCGTTCTAAAATAAGCCTTGTATCCTTTGTCAATGGCATCGCTGCAAAGACCGGAAGCAAGTAAAGTTTTGCCCACACCCGAAGGTCCCATCAGCATAATATTATAACCCTGGTCCAGCCAGTTTAGCTCCCTTAGCTGATTCAAGCGGGTCTCTGAGATGCCATTGTTGAAGGTATGATCATAGTGATCCAGGTTGCTGTGAAGGGGTAATCTGGCTACTTTTCGTCTTCTTTTCACCTCATTTTGGTAGCGGTGTGTGGCCTCGGCTTCCAACAGGTGTAAAGTGAACTCCATAAAACCAAAGGCTTTATCCTCGGCTTCTTTTACCAGTACTTCCAGGTTGTTACCTATACCGGCGGTTCTAAATTTTCGGCAATACTCAGTGATCTGTTCTTTTGTTTCCATGATTGTTTTTATTAAAAATAAAGCCCCTGAAGAAGCCCTTTCTCCAGGGGAGATTGGGTTTATGATTTTTTAAGGATCTGCTCAAAATCTTCTATGGAGCTTTTTTGCGGCTGGATGTGAGCTTTGTCTGGGATTTCACCGCTTAGGGGATTAAGCCTCACGATCTTTGTTTCCTTTTTTGGAAATTGCTCGGTGGAAGCCAAAATACTTTTGAAGTCTGCCGCGCTACAGATCTTATGGGATAAACAATACTCCATCGACTTGTTTAGATAGGCCGAAGCTGTCTGTAGTGCTGCTTGTCTTATCATAATCAGCTGATCCCTGATGTACCGGGGTTTGTCAGCTTTGATCATCTCAAGCCACTCTCGAGCCTTTTCAGGTTGTTCGAACAAAGCAGCGACCTCTGCTATCATTTCCCCAATGGCAGCGCTCTTGTCTCTTTTATGATCCGTATTAGCTACTTTATTCCCTCTGCCTACAGGAATTTTGTGGCGGCAGATTTGCTCTTCTCCCAGAGCATCGGTGATGACAAGGAAGGCATCATCTTCCACACGTACAGCCACCAGGGTCTCTTTTCCTTTATAGGTGCCAAGGGGCAGGGAGTAAAAATTACCTTTGTAAGAGATGACATTATCTTTTCTGACGGTGTAGGTAGCCATTGTTGTTACTGGACCAACATGGGCGTTATAAGACTTTAAAAAGGAGCGTTCAATATTGAACTCTGCCCAGGGCTCTTTTTGGGTAGTCCCGTGGGGCAGACTGTTAGCAGTGCGTCCCAGCCATCCCAGTACTTCATCGTTAAGGGTTTCGATGTTATGGTAGGTACGGTTGTAAAGAAAGTTTTGCTTTACATACTTCACCACATTTTCAACCTTACCCTTGCTTTGGGGATCTGCTTTTCGGCAAAAGTAAAGATCAAAACATTGGGCTCTGGTATACCTCCGGAAGGCATTGGTTAGGATAATATCTCCTCCGTTTTCACTTACCACAAAAACCTTATCCTGGTCATAAACAATCTCATCCGGGATACCTCCTAAATATTCAAAGGCTTTCTCGTGGGCCTCTATGGCCAATTCTGAGGTAAAGTATCGATCCGTAAACCAAACATATTTAAAACGGGAACGAGACAACACTATTGTAAAGAAGAAGACTTTTACCCGGGTACCGGTGGTCGTTCTCATATTGTATTCTCCAAAGTCTACCTGTGCTTGTTTTCCATAAGGAGTTTCTTCAAGCTGCTGGAACTGTCTCTCCGTTTTAACTGCGGGTAACTGGTGTTTCTTTCGGACCCAGGATACAAAATTAAAGACTGTCTTCTGAGATACTACTGGAAAATCAGGATGATTCTCCTTGAGCCAGTCATGCATCTGTGCTGCAGGGGTATTTCTAAATTCTTCAAGACGCTGCCTGACAAAATCCTCAAAGGGAAGTAGTTTCTTCTCTCGATTGGTTTGTTTAATCAGGAATTCTTCATACTCCGCTTCGCTCATCGACAGGTATTTGGATACCGTACGTCTGTTGAGTACTAAGAATTCACTGATCTTGCTAATGGAATGCCCTTCACGGTGCATTCGGTGGATTTCAAAATAAGTCATAAATTTGGCTAAATACACATTCATAAAATTGCTGGTTTTGGTGAACTAGCAATATTAGCTTTTTGACCTTTTGGGGCATGCCCTAAAAGGTCTTTTAGTTGTGTATTCTTGTTGCCATTTTCTGTGTATTCTTATTTACCGAAAACTGTACAGATTTAATTTCCGATCACATCCGCCTAAGATCCCGTTAAATAGCAAGGGTGTTTTCACTGGTGGCCGGGCAGGGACTTTGATCTTACCGGTACTTTGGAATTCGGTGAGTTTTTTGATACTATTCGCCAGAAATTGTTCTTGTTTGGAGAGTTTACGACCCTTACGGCCATTGAAAACGTAACATAGGAATTGATCTTCTACTTTTTGGTCATAAAGGTTGATTCCTTTGGAAACCATAAACTCCCTGAGTTGTTTCCAGCCCCTTCGATAAGCCCCAACCGTAGATCCTGAATAAGCATGTGCGGATTCAAGGTAATTTCCGGCCTCAGTCATCAACTTATTAAAGGCTTTGATTTGTTCATTCATAAGACAATTATTTAGATGTGGATAATTCCTCTAAATAAAAGATTGTCCCCTGAAGTTCAACGAAGAAAAGATAATATTATGCAAAGAAAAACAGATATAACCTACTGGTAATAAATACAATAAATCAATCACTTTACATAACCATCTACTTTGCATAATGGACCAAAATAACTGCCGTTGTCAAGCTCTTTAACAGTACGGCAAATAAGATGCGGACATCCACTAAAGTTCCTGTTATTCCTCCGTTAGAGGTTTCATATATTCCTTTTACCTTATTGGCATTGTTGAGCAGCATTATTTTAAAAGTCTCGTGCAGTTCAATAGTATCTTTGTTCCATTGGCTGTAGGCTAAATCTGCAGCACTTTGGGAACAGGTTATCTTGGGAAGCAAATTTGCTTTTAAACTTCCACTATAACTTATCGCGATTTCATTAACTTTGGTTTCCATTATGATCTGATTTAAAAGGTGAATAATGAAAGAGGGCGAGACTTTCGACCGTACCGCCCTCTTTGTTTTTAATTTACTCAATTGAATTATTGCCGTTCTTTACGCCTAACAAAAGGATTTCGTTGGCTTCCACTTCGGTAACATAGCGCTTAATGCCATCGTTATCCTCGTAACTACGGGATTTCAATTTTCCGCTAACTCCAATTTCCTTACCCTTTCCTGCATACTTCTCAATGATTTCTGCAGTTTTTCCCCAGGCGACTACGGTATGCCATTCCGTATTTTGCACTTTTTCGCCCTTGTCGTTTTTGTAATACTCATTGGTGGCAAGTGAAAAACGGGCTACTTTTTTACCGTTTTCGAGGTTGGTAATGGTTGGTTCCTGACCAACGTTTCCAATTAGCTGTACGTGATTTTTGATAGTACTCATAATAAAAGAATTAAAGATTACTTAATAGACTACCTGAACCTTTCAGGCAGTTTCCGTTTATATTTTTTTGAAGCGATTTACTTATTGTATCCTGAGCGTTTTCCTTTTTTTGTTTTTTTGGCCCCGCTTCCTTTCTGATGTTCTTGTACGATTTCATAATGTTCATTTTAGATTTACTTCCCGTAGTGCCGTCGCTGTTACCTTTTTTTGTTGCTTATACATTTTCAATATTTGGAATTGATAAAGACTTATAAAAGGGAGGCACGACCGGTTATGCAGTCTGTTCAACTTCCAAATGTTGGTATTTTGCTTACAAAAAAAGGGAAGGGACAGTGACGGCGCGGAAGTGCGTCTAAAGTCTTTATGTGAAGTACAAAAACATTGGAAGCGGGGCCAAAAGCAAGGATGGAAATCCGATTAAGCGGACTCCATTCCCGATTTGGAATTGGAATGAAGTGCGCTTCCCAGCATAGCGGGAAGCGCTAACGAAATGGAAAGGAGAAATTGGGGATGGTGTCCAAGACTTTTATAGTGAAGCTCTTTCCCCGCAATGGAGCTTTTTCTGCGGAATGAAGTGGGAATGTGCTGAACGGGCTATGAAAAACCGAAATTCTATTCTTAGCAGGGTTTAAAGCGGACTTAATTTTAAAGATGGAGATTGGGAATGTAGCGTTCCTGCCTTTTCGGCAGGGGTAGCGAAATGGAAATCGGAAGCTTTGAAGTTGTGTCCAAGATTTTTTGAATGATCCCGTATTTCCCGTAATGGAGCTTTTTCTGCGGAATTTAGGGGAATGGGCTGAGTGGTTTATGAAAATGAATTATCCTCTTGTAGTAAGATTTATGTCAGATTTGACTCAGAAGAATTGAGAAATGAGAACGGAATACCATCCTAACGATTATATTTCAGAAGAAAACATGTAGGGCAATTGTTTGGTCCTCTAGCAAATCAATAGAATATAGCATCAAATGAATTCAGTTGATAGTAAAAGATATAAAGTTTTTAAAAAAGCCAAATTCTGTACTTATTCTGTACTATATGAAATAAAAAAAGGCTTCACATTTCTGTGAAGCCTTGTCTTTGCTAGTAGCGGGAACAGGACTCGAACCTGTGACCTTCGGGTTATGAGCCCGACGAGCTACCTACTGCTCTATCCCGCGATATAATATTCCAATATTTTTTTATACTTTCGGGTTATAATCCCGATGAGCGAATTTATGTTAAGCTTGCCGAAGCATACTTCCTTATCCGCAATATTGGAATGCAAATATACAACTGATTTCTACTTTTCCAAAGAAAAAAGAAAAAAATTATTCAGCGATCCAGGCAAGAGCTTCCAACCGCTCATTATTAGAAAAACTTCTGATATTGGTCTCCACTATGATGTCTTTAATAAACATACTGGTTCTCAACCAATCAAGATCTGAAACCACTGCAATTTTCCGGAAACTTCTTGTATGGTTCAGATTAAAAGTCATCTGATCTAAAAAAGCTTTAAACCCAAATTTGGTGCCTCTTTTTATTTCAAAAAATATATTAATCTCTCCATAATCATCTATTTTATCCCGAATTTTTGCCTGCACACGTTCAATAAGCTCTTGATCCAGATCTGAATCTATTATTATTCCCACTACATTGTCAGCTAACTCAAAAGTTGATACCATGCTATTCAAGAAGATTTTATGCTCTAATTTAATAAAAAATCTCGTGAGGAAAAACGTGAAGTGTTTATAATTACCTGATTGTCTACTGTTCAATACTCCGAACATCAAATTCCTGTAGCTCACCTGATTCGAATCCAACAGATATTTCCAAAGGATGACAGCAGATCTCACAGTCTTCGATATACCGCTGTCGTCTTACGGAAATATCCAGCAACATGGAAATTTCCTCCCAGCAATGAGGACATTGAAAAAAGTGTTCTAACATATTTTCATCATAAATAGATCAGAAGATGCAGTTTGATCAATTAATGAATCCGCTTAGGGATTTTGAAAAATTAATCAGGAGAAATTCAGGAATCAGTTTTAAGAATTCATTTCAAGCTCTTCCTGTAATTGCTCCCATGCTTTCATCAGGCTTTCAAGTTCTTTTCTCTTCTTTTGATAATCTTCAAGAAAGTTACTTTTTGAAATGGCTTTTTCATAGTCTGAAGCCATTTCAGCATCTTTTGCTTTCAGCTCTTTTTCAAGTTTACTAATTCTTGATTCTGTATTGCTCAATTTATTATTAAGTGATTTGAGCTTCTTTTGATCATTGTAAGCCTGTTTGCTGTTCGCATTCTTCGTATCCTCTTTCTGCACTTTATCCCGCTTCTCAATGGCACGCATATCTTCTGCGTTACGTTGTTCCAGATAAAAATCAATATCACCAAGATATTCCTTGATCTTATGATCCTTGAATTCGTACACTTTATTGGTAAGGCCCTGCAGGAAATCCCTATCGTGAGACACCAGGATCAAAGTACCTTCAAAGCTAATTAAAGCGTCTTTAAGCACGTTCTTTGACTTGATATCAAGGTGGTTGGTAGGCTCATCCATTACCAGTACGTTAAATGGCTGTAACAGCATTTTGGCTAGTGCAAGCCTGTTGCGTTCTCCTCCCGAAAGTACCCGCACATATTTATCCACTTCATCTCCCCTGAACAAAAAGGATCCAAGAATATCCCGCACTCTGCTCCTGTTCTTTTCATTCGCGGCATCGATCATGGTATCGAGTACTGTTTTGGTACCATCAAGATATTCTGCCTGGTTCTGTGCAAAATAACTAATCTGCACATTGTGACCCAGTTTAAGAGAGCCTTTATGGTCCAGTTCTCCTACTATAATTTTTGCCAGTGTAGATTTTCCCTGACCGTTCTGACCCACAAAAGCCGTTTTGGAATCCCGTTCTATAAAAAGGTCGATGTTCTGCAACACATTTTTATCATCATAGGATTTTGAAATATTCTCGGCTTCCACGACCACTTTTCCGGGGACTACAGAAACAGGGAATTTCAGGTTCATTACGCTGTTGTCATCCTCATCTACCTCAATACGATCAATCTTATCCAGTTTTTTAATAAGAGACTGCGCCATGCTCGCTTTGGAAGCTTTTGCGCGGAATTTCTCTATTAATTTTTCGGTTTGCTGAATTTGCTTTTCCTGGTTTTTCTGGGAAGCAAGCTGCTGCTCTCTCAACTCCTCACGTAATACGAGGTATTTTGAATAAGGTTTGTTGTAATCGTAAATCCTTCCGAGGGAAATTTCAATAGTCCGATTAGTTACATTATCCAGAAACATCTTGTCGTGAGAAACAATCACTACAGCTCCAGGATAACCATTCAGAAATGATTCCAGCCAGATAATAGATTCAA
Organism: Salinimicrobium marinum; assembly: GCF_014651535.1. Lineage (GTDB taxonomy): Bacteria > Bacteroidota > Bacteroidia > Flavobacteriales > Flavobacteriaceae > Salinimicrobium > Salinimicrobium marinum. The sequence continues at coordinate 286,019 of NZ_BMXB01000001.1, read as the reverse complement.
TATCGAGATGGTTTGTAGGCTCATCCAGCAGCAGGATATCGTTGGATTGAAGCAACAATTTTGCAAGTTCGATTCTCATTCTCCATCCTCCGGAAAACGTATCGGTAAGTTTTCCGAAATCCTCTCTTTTAAATCCTAACCCCTGAAGGATCCTTTCAGTTTCCCCCTGGTAATTATAGCCGCCATGGATTTCATATTGATGTTGTACATCATTGAGATCAACCATCAATTGATGGTATCCGTCACTTTCATAATCTGTACGCTCGGCCAGTTCCGTGTTTATCTGTTCCAGCTTTTTTTCGAGCTTTTTGATCTCCTCAAAAGCCTGATAAGATTCATCTAAAACTGTTCTTCCTTCAACAAAATCTATATCCTGCTTTAAAAATCCTATTTTAAGATCTTTATCTGCTGCAATTTGACCGGTATCAGGTTCCATTTCTTTAGACAGGATCTTAAGCAGTGTAGATTTTCCTGCACCGTTCTTACCAATAAGACCTACCCTGTCTCCTGCTCCAAGCCTGAAGGTGATTTCCTCGAACAAATATTCCCCCTGAAATGATACAGATAAATTATGTATATTTAACATTCTTCTTTTTCTTTTCTTTTTGCAAAGATGCTTAATTTTAATACGGAAAAAAAACCCCTCATGAATTTATTAAACCCTCTGAAAGGCAATAAGTTATACAGCGTGTTTACTGGAACCTGCCCCGTCTGCCATGAAGAGAATATGTACCGGGAACCAAATCCTTATAAGGTATCCAGGATTTTTGAAATGCATGAACGCTGTCCTCATTGTGGTACCAAGGTAAAAATGGAGCCCTCTTTCTTTTTTGGTGCCATGTATGTAAGTTATGCAGTGGGAATTGCTTTCGCAGTTCCAGCTTTTTTTATCGCCTATTTTGGATTTAATCTCAGCTTGTTCAATTCTTTTCTAATAATTGTAGCCACACTTTTTGTGTTTATGCCTTTTATCATCCGACTGAGCAGAAATATCTGGGTTAACTTCTTTTTCTCCTACGACAGGAAATATCAAAAAACCTAATTTCTTTTAAAATGCTTTCGGGTAAATCGGGCAAGGTCATATTCCGAAGAAACAGGTTGTGCATGTTCAATTAAATTGAGCAACTCTGCAGAGGCAGCCGGCGCAATTAAAACTCCCCTGCTACCAAATCCATTGCAGCAATATACGTTATCCATTTCTGGATGCTTCCCCACCAGTGGACGCCTGTCGGCAGTAGATGGCCTTATCCCCACAACTTGATCGACGACTTCGTATGGTACAGTAATGATCTTTTCAAGTTTCTTCACCAGCTCCTCCCTGGCTTCGGCAGTAGGTCCGGGGGTTTTGTCCTGGTTATTGTAAGTAGCCCCTACAGCATACATTCCCGATCCCAAAGGAGAAATAAATATCGAAGATTTTACAGTTACTTCTAGCTGAAGTTCGCGAGCTTTTATAATAATATATTCTCCCTTGTTTCCCCCTAACGGCAGGTAACTAAAAAATGGATTCTTCCGGATACCGAAACCATCACAAAAAATGATCCTTCTGGCCTTCACACCTCTGTATTCCACATAATCTTCAGAAACCTTAAGATCCTCATAGAAAAACCGTTCTTTCCTCAGTTTTTCTTCACGCAAAAGATACTCCAGGTACGTATTGAGAAGCTTCCTGGTGTCCACTTTTGAGGTTTGCAGCACCCTTCCGAAGGAATATTCCGAAGGTATTCCAGGGGTAATAGCAGCTTTTAATTTAGTATCCAGAAAAGGTGCTAAATGAGATCTGTCGGCAGCGGCAAACCAGTCATTCTGTTCTTCTACAGAAGAAAACTTCCTGTAGATCTCCACAGCACTAAAAAAGGTGGTATTTAGATGGTTTTCCAGCCTTTTATAAAAACCCTTGGCATCTTTTAACTGAGCATCTGCCTGCCAGGCAAGGGTAAAGCGCTTAAGGATCACAGGGTTCATCACCCCTCCTGCCACTTTAGAAGAATTGACAGAACCATCTTCAAAAACAAGGAAACTTTGCCCCATTTCTTCCAGCCTGAAAGCAGTACTAGCACCACCAAGGCCTAAACCAACAATAATATAATCCAGCATAACGCAAATTTAGGAATAAAAAAAACGCCTTTCCGAAGAAAGGCGTTCAATATTTAATATGCCGAACAATTTAGTAGTTCCACATGTCCTGTTCAAAGTTTCTTATTTGCTCCTTGATCCTTTCAGATTCCAGCAACTGCATAAAAGCATTATTACTAATGTAATCTTCAACACTTCGGTCTCCTTGGACGTTATCTTCGGCGTAAATTGTACCGTTAAATCTTCGGGCATTCAGCAGGTGATCAAAAGAGATCGACTGCGAAGAGTTGTTGGGATTAAAGGCATAAGCCTCATTCAACGCAGGTCTTGCATCCGGAAACCAAACCCAGAACAATTCAACCGGTTGTGCATCGGGATTATCAATAAAGTTTACATCGGGTGCAACGGGTGCAATCCCAAGTAACCTGTATTTCAATTCTGCCTGGCGTTTGTCAAAATACCAGTATCCACGAATGTGATACGCCACAAGATCGGCCGAAGAGATATCTCTTCGACTTATGTACTGCTGATCAATTTCTTCCCCGGCATTGTACTGCTCGATCCCAAGATCTGTAGTATCTACTTTAGAAAGTGCTGCCTGGATATCTTTAAGAGTACGCTTGTCATTAAAATATGAATCGGCATAAATATTCTTGATGTTCCCATTTCGAATGTTAGCCACCAGTACATCATAAAGCGACCTTCTTGAACCTCCTATCTGGTTAGTATCAATTGGATAATATAAAGGGAAATTCACCCGCTCATCCAAATCCACTACTTCCCACGTGGTTTTTGCCCAAAGAATATCTCTTTCATCTACATAGCCATACTCCAATGGTTCGGCTTTTCCGTACTTCTTTTCTGCAACGGTTGGACCACCAATATCTTCAGGCGATTTTGCATTCAATATATTCGTCTGCCCAAAGGATGATACCGAAACAAGCAATCCGCATAATCCAATTAATAATCGGTTCCAGTTCATGTTTTTTTATTTTAGTTTGTTAACTCCACAACTACCGGAGAAACCTGCTTAAGCTTATAATTAGTACCACCTGCAAGTTGTGCTTCCACATCAAAGATCTGGATCGTTTCACCACGCCCGGCTCTCCTTAAAGCCGCTTTTGCAGCTGCATCTAACTGCTGTCCTCTAACCTGTACGGTTGGCTGCCCGGGAACCCGGAATTTAAATCCTGTTACCCTTAAGTCCACCTCGAAATCAAAATCTGGTAGTGCAGCCCCAATGGTAGCTATTTCTAAAGTATTACGCTGCATTCTTACCGTACCGTCTTCCCCTCTTACAGTTCCAACAGGTCTTGGAATATCTTTAACCCTGAACGTTTTACTATCAGAAACAGATTCCCCACCAGGCAATTGACCACTAACATTAATTGTCACCTCTCTTGCCTGAAGCGTGGTAACATCAATAACATAGCTACCGGCACCACCCGCAGATCTTAATCCCGGAGCATTCGCAGAAACATTTCCTACACCAGGAATGGAAATCGTAAGCGGGTTTGCCACCCCTCGATATACCACGTTCATCTTGTCTGCTGAAATTACAGCCGAATTCGGTTTAGGAATTACAGCATAAGAACTGCTAACAGGAATTCTTACAATAGAATCCCCTTCCTGAAACTGAAGCTCACCTGAAATCTCCTGTTCTCCTACATTTCCAGCAGGAAAATTAAGCTGAACCTGTCCTGCTGAAGTGCTCTCTACTTCATTTCCGTTGATGATCACATTCTCAAACTGAAGCGTTTCATCAACACGACCAAGCATTACTCTACCGGTGAAATTTTCTCCACTGAAGAATGCTGTTTTATCTGGAATAACGATTGCCTGATAGTTTGTCAAGGATACTTCACTCTCCAGTTGCCCGGAAAGCATCCTGCTCAGGATCTCACTTTCAGTAGTTTTCACCTGGGACTGCATTTGTGTGAATTTTGTAATAGATGCGATCAAAGGATATCCCTGAAAATGATATTCAAGCCAGGGTTTGGTTACCCCTTCACTGTCTTCAACAGATTCTGTATTGAATCTCTGTCTAACTTCTGCAGCAATTTGAGGAAATTCGCCTTCAATAAGAGTTGCAACACCTTCACGATATTGTTCTATCTGCGCTACAAATTCTTCACCTTTATTACTTGCCTTTCCACTTTGGAAGAACATTTCATCAAGTTCGTCTGGCCTATCCATTGCTTCATAATCCCGGGTATCTTCCCTTTCTGCAAGCAAATCGTTTTTAAGACCATCAATATAAGCATTCAGGTTAGAGGATAGTTCGTCAATCTCTCTAGCCTTCTGGTGCAATTCTGCATATTTTGCAGGTTGTTCATCTGCCTTGGCAGCTAAACCGGCCATTAAAGCATCGTTTCTTTCTGTTACATTTTGGTTATTTTCGGCTAAGCTTTCATTAATAATTCCGAAAGCCGTAAGTACTTCTTTTGACATGTTCAATGCCATCATTGCGATGAAAACCAGGTACATCAGGTTGATCATCTTTTGTCTTGGGGTTTGTTTTCCAGACGCCATTCTTTAGTTTCGTTTAATTTGTAATAATGGTTTATTCAATTTTAAACCAACTAAGCTTTTATGTGCATCGCAGATAACATACCACCATATACTCCATTCAAAGAAGAAAGATTAGAAGTCAATGATTCCATTTGTTCTTTTAGCTTTCCTGCATTTTCAGTAACAGCCTGGTTAATCTCCGCCTGGCGGGAAGCTGATTCTACCTGAACTTTGTATATATTATTCAATGACTCCATTTGATTGGCAGCCAGAGAAATCTCTTCGCTGTATTTCTTTTGAGAAGCCATTGCATCTACTGTAGGAGAAATACTTTTAGCGGCACCTTCGAAATTACGAATGCTGTCTCCTAGACTGCTCATTAAATTTGAATCAATTTTCGCTTCTCTTAAAAGATTATCTAATTTTTTAGACAACATCCCATCAGACTGCTTGTCTTCTTCTACAACAACTTCATTTCTTCTTACAGAAGTTTCTCCTCCTGCTAATTCAGGATAAACTAATGACCAGTCAAGATCATCATCTACCGGTTCAAAAGCAGAAACTGCAAACACCAAAGCCTCTACTATAAGCCCGATGATAAGCATCTCGTTTCCGAAAGGCCAGTGCATAATTTTAAAAAGTGCTCCAAGAATTACAACAGATGCACCCAAACCGTACACCATGTTCATTATTTTTTTACTTGACCTTGATTGTGCCATAACAATTTTGTTTTAATTTTTTTTAGTAATAGGTTATTTAAATAGTAATAGAATTGGAAAATTTACCTGGTTTGATTTAGGGTAACATCGGTACCTAAATAATCCTGCACAGTTCTAAAGCCAATATAACTTCTGGCAGAATCTGCATATTCATAATCTCGTGAACTCACCTGAAGGAAGTAAGCAACATCTTTCCACGATCCACCACGAACTACTTTCCTCATATTGTTTTCATCATTTACAGATGGGTTCATAGAAGAAGAATATTCGTAGGAAGCAGGGTCGTAAGAAGAGAAAACCCATTCGGAAACGTTTCCTGCCATATTATATAAACCATAATCGTTAGGGTCGTAAGATTTTGCCTCTACAGTATACAATGCCTGGTCGGCAGCATAATCCCCTCGTAGTGGCTTAAAGTTTGCCATAAAACAACCACGGTCATTTTTGGTATAAGGACCACCCCAAGGATAGCTGGCAGATTCTAAACCACCACGCGCAGCATATTCCCATTCAGCTTCAGTTGGAAGTCTATAGGAATTCACATTATGCTTTCCTCTTTCTTTCCTGTAAGAGTTATGGTATAGAGTTCTCCACTGGGCAAATGCTCTTGCCTGTTTCCAGGAAACACCTACCACAGGGTAATCACTGTATGCATCATGCCAGAAATAGTCATTATGCATTGGTTCGTTATAAGAATAGTTAAAATCCTTGATCCAAACAGTAGTATCAGGATAGACCTGCACTTCTTCTTGCCTTATATAATCGGCTCTGCTTCCCTCTTCAGCTCTTGCAGCTCCGCTAATATCCATCCAGGAATATTTGAATTTATAGTGGGTCACTTTTGGCGTACGCTGGCCGTTATAGGATTCTTCAGGAGAAAGGTACATGGTATCCATTACCTCTGCATAATATTCATCTGGATAATCACGCGTATCCCAGATAATATCAATATCCTTATTTATTTTTCGGTTTTCGTATCCTTCACCAAGACTGTAATAGTTATCATACATGTACTTTTCATACACAGACATATTAGCTTCATCGGTATCAGTAAAAGCATAATCACCAATTCCACCGGCACCGGGAGTCTCTCCCATTTCTTCTGCAAGAATAGCGAGTTTCATCCTAACAACAGAATCACGCACCCATTGCACAAACTGGCGGTATTCAGAATTTGTAATTTCTGTCTCATCCATATAAAAAGAACGTACAGTTACAGTTTTTGGGGGTGCATTTTTTAAGGCGGCCATGTCATCATCAGACTTACCCATAATGAAAGAACCTCCGGGCACAAGTGTCATCCCTAAAGGTTTTTCCGGATGCCATTTCTTCCCTTCTACACCTACTAACTGCCCCTGATCTCCTCTCCCACAACCGACTAGAAAAGCAACAACAGCAACAAGCGAAACAATTTTCCTCATAATTTCTCTCAAAGTTAGGACACAATAGCTAAAAAGCAGTAAACCTATTTATTTATTTCCTAATAAACAATATTTTACCCTATTACCTCCTGCTAATTTTTGTGCAAATATATATTTAAATTTCGTTTTTACGTTTAGTTTTATACCAACGTTCAGGTAAAATTTGATTACAGGCATCTACATAATCCTCTTTTGTGCAAGGTAATAACGTATGCCTTTTCAATTTATTATTGGTATTTGAGCTAAATGGAATTTCAATCCACCATCTCCCACTCACAGGACTTTTATAAAATATTAAAACCTCATCGTCTATAGGAACCTGATATCTTATAAACTCTTTTTTCGCCGAAATAGTATTTTCATTCGTTCTGTAATTCACACCTTCAACGAAGTACCATAACGTTTGGGCTATGAGCATATTGCAGGAAGGAAAGTTAATTTTGGAGGAAATTTCGTAAATCCCGAACGAAGATACTTTATCACTGATCCCGGCATACCTTGACAAGGCACAAATTTCTTTTCCGTCGAAGCCATTGGGCGAATTATGGCCGTAATAACCTATTGCACCTGTACTTATCGCTCCCATATCGATTCCTACAAGATTTGCATCTCTCATCACCGGCTCCACAATACTTATATCTGCCGTCACTTCTCCCAGGCGGTAGGCGTCAAAAAATAACCGGTCCATAAGTTCAATTTCATCCTGAGAAATAAAATAGGTTTGATATCCAAGATTCGAGTAATTGAACAAATTATAAGGTTTATCAATAACGATCTTTCCTATGTATGACTTGTTACTAATAGGTTTATCTGCATCCCCAAGATCAAACCTGGAATCAATATTCACAAGATTCACCATTTGATCAAGATTATCGTAAGCCCGGTACTGCGCATAGATCAAATCCTGACTCCCTCCCAGTATCACCGGAATGACGTTCATTTTCACAAGCTCTGAAACCACCTGCTGCACTGCAAAATAAGTATCCTGCACCGTTTCTCCTTTTTCAATATCTCCAAGATCGGCTATTGAAACATCCCAGTTTCCGGGATACAATCCATAAAAATTCCGGCGGATGGCATCAAAGTTAAACGGCTCGCCGCTATGATCCACATCCAATCTATCTTCCAGAACTCCAAAAATGGCAATTTTCACACCTTCAAGGTCAGGGAAATTCCCCAAAGAATGGATCCTGGATACAGCACCCAACGTTTGAGGTACTGCAATCACTTCTTCTGCTAAAACATCATTTACCGGAGTAAAAAATTCAAAATCCATTCACTATTTCTTTTTGGCGGTGGTTTTTTTCTTAGTGGTTTTTGCAGTCCCGGTTTTCTTCCTGGCAGTCGTTTTCTTTTTAGCAGCCTTCTTTTTAGGAGCTTTCTGCTCTATAATATCCTTCACCTCTTCCAGTGTAAGCTTAGCCGCATCTACTGTTTTAGGCATTTCGATCTTGGTTTTTCCTTTTATGATATTAGACCTGCCCCATCTCGCCTTCTCTACTCTAATCCCTTCCTCTTCCCAGTTATGGATTACCTTTTCCCGTTCCTTCTTGATTTTATCTTCAATAAGGGCTTCAATATCTTCTGCGGAAAGATTATCAAAATCATATTTTTTATTGACATTAATGAACATATTATTCCACTTTAAGTAAGGGCCAAATCTACCGACTCCTTTTTGCACCGGAAGGTCTTTATATTCATAAATAGGCGCATCAGCTTTCTCTTTTTCTTTGATCAATTCCAGAGCCCGGTCGTAATCCACATTTAAAGGATCCTCTCCTTTTTCAAGGGAGACATATTTCTTTCCGAATTTCACATATGGGCCAAATCGCCCGTTATTAACCTCTACATCCTCTCCTTTGTACTCTCCCAGATTCTTCGGAAGCTGGAAAAGATCCATCGCTTCCTCGTAAGTTACCGAGTCTAATGTCTGGTCTGGTCCAAGACTGGCAAATTTCGGTTTCTCATCATCCTCTACAGATCCTATCTGCACCATGGGTCCGAATTTTCCAAGCCGTACACTTACCGGTTTTCCGGTTTCAGGATCTTTTCCAAGAACCCTTTCTCCTACTTCCCTCTCGGCATTTTCAGCAACATCCAGCACCTGCGGATGAAAATCATTGTAGAAGTTTTTCATCATTTTGGTCCACTCCTCATTTCCTTCGGCGATATCATCAAAATCCTGCTCCACCTTTGCCGTAAAGTTGTAATCAAGAATATTTGAAAAATGGGTTACCAGAAAGTCATTGACTACCATCCCAACATCTGTAGGAACCAGCTTTCCCTTATCACTTCCAACAGTTTCATTTAAGGTATTTTCCTGGATTTTATTGTCACTCAACGTAAATTGCAAATATTTCCTTTCAGTACCGTCTACAGATCCTTTTTCGATATAATTACGGTTCTGAATCGTAGAAATGGTAGGTGCATAGGTAGAGGGTCGTCCAATTCCCAGTTCCTCCAGTTTTTTTACCAGGGAAGCTTCGGTATATCTGTAAGGAGGCCTGGTAAACCTTTCGGTAGCTGTAATGTAATTGTTTTCAAGGTTCTCATTTACCCTTAGAGCAGGCAGCATTCCGTCTCTCTCTTCATCCTCCTCATCGCTTCCTTCAAGATACACCTTTAGGAAACCATCAAATTTAAGCACCTCTCCGTTCGCGGTGAATTGCTTGTCGTGCTTGTCTGCTTCTATCTTAACATTGGTACGCTCCAGCTGCGCATCACTCATTTGGGAAGCAATGGCTCTTTTCCAGATCAACTCGTACAAACGCTGCTCATCACGCTCGGCATTCACCGTATGATTTTCAAAATTGGTAGGACGTATTGCTTCGTGAGCTTCCTGCGCTCCTTTAGTTTTCCCTTTAAACTGGCGAGATTTGCTGTATTTATCTCCGTATGCCTTCAGGATCTCATTTTTAGCTCCTTTTTGTGCATCATTAGAAAGGTTCACACTATCGGTTCTCATATAAGTAATATGCCCGGCTTCGTATAAACGTTGCGCCATGGTCATGGTCTTACTTACCGAAAAATATAATTTACGAGCCGCTTCCTGTTGAAGTGTGGAAGTTGTAAACGGTGGCGCCGGGGATTTCTTTGCCGGCTTCGTTGTAAGATCGGCTATTTTAAATTTTGCTTCAAGATTCTGAGACAGAAACTGTTCAGCTTCAGTTCTGGTATCAAAATTCTTCGGAAGTTTTGCCTTAAAGGTCTTTCCTTCTTCCGTAGTAAATTCTGCATCTATCCTAAAAGAGGCTTCTGCCTTAAAATTCTGAATTTCCCGCTCCCGCTCCACGATCAAACGCACAGAGACAGACTGCACCCTACCGGCCGAAAGTCCGCCCTTAACTTTTCTCCACAAGATGGGAGATAGTTCATACCCCACAAGACGATCCAGAACCCTTCTCGCCTGCTGGGCATTTACCAGGTTATAATTGATTCCTCTTGGGTTATCGATAGCACGTAAAATAGCAGATTTTGTGATCTCGTGAAAGACAATCCGTTTTGTTTTGGCTTTGTCTAAATGCAGCTCCTCTGCCAAATGCCAGGCAATAGCCTCTCCTTCCCGGTCTTCATCACTCGCCAGCCACACCATATCTGCAACTTTCGCAAGACTTTTAAGTTTGCGAACCACATCCTTTTTATCTTTGGAGACTATATATTTAGGAGTAAAATCCCCTTCGGTATCCACGCCCATCTCTTTGGATGGCAGATCGGCAATATGACCAAAGCTGGAAGCAACCTTATAATCTTTTCCCAGAAATTTCTCAATGGTCTTCGCCTTTGCAGGAGACTCCACAATCACTAAATTCTTTGCCATAGTTGTACTTTTTGTAAGTGCAAAAGTATAGGAATTTTTAAATATCCCGCTTTAATTTCTGAAAATGCACTTTTTACGGCAAACTAAATTACTTATTTTTCCACTGTCACTTTGTCATTCTCATAACTAAAACTGTATCTTTGCACGTTCAATTACCTAATGGTATTTTTTTGATTATGGAGAAGATAATAGACGAAGAACAACAGGGAAATTCACTGGTCCTGGAGCCTAAGGCAAACAACGGACGTAAGCTAATGATTGAGAGCTATGGCTGCCAGATGAATTTTAGCGATAGTGAAATAGTAGCCTCTATCCTGGCGAAGGAAGGTTTTAATACCACCCAGAATCTCGAGGAAGCAGATCTTGTTCTTATTAACACATGTTCAATAAGGGACAAGGCCGAGCAGACGGTACGTAAAAGACTGGAAAAATATAACGCAGTAAAAAAGATCAACCCAAAGATGAAGGTTGGTGTTCTTGGCTGTATGGCAGAACGCCTTAAAAGTAAATTTCTTGAAGAAGAAAAAATCGTGGACCTTGTAGTGGGACCCGATGCCTATAAAGACCTGCCAAACCTTATTAGCGAGGTCGAGGAAGGAAGAAATGCCGTGAACGTGATCCTTTCAAAAGATGAGACCTACGGAGACATTTCTCCTGTACGCCTTCAAAGCAACGGAGTATCGGCTTTTGTGTCCATAACCCGTGGCTGTGATAATATGTGTACTTTTTGCGTGGTACCTTTTACCCGGGGCCGTGAAAGAAGTCGGGATCCGCAGAGTATTTTAGAGGAAGTCAATGACCTGGCAGCAAGAGGATTTAAAGAAATCACGCTCCTGGGCCAGAACGTGGACAGCTATTTATGGTATGGCGGCGGACTCAAAAAAGATTTCAAGAATGCTTCGGAAATGGAAAAAGCCACGGCCACTAATTTCGCCGCACTGCTTAGACTTGTTGCTGAAGCTCATCCAAAAATGAGAATCCGTTTTTCTACTTCAAATCCGCAGGATATGACGCTGGATGTGATCGAGGTAATGGCAGCGTATAAAAATATTTGCAAATACATCCATTTGCCGGTACAAAGTGGAAGCGACCGAATCCTGAAGGAAATGAACCGACTTCACACCAGGGAGGAATATTTTGAACTGATCGATAACATCAAGAAAATAATTCCCGATTGTGCTATTTCTCAGGATATGATCACCGGCTTCCCAACAGAAACCGAAGAAGATCACCAGGATACGCTTTCCTTAATGGAGTATGTAAAATACGATTTCGGATTCATGTTCGCTTATTCTGAAAGACCGGGAACCATGGCCGCCAGAAAACTGGAAGATGACGTTCCGGAAGAAGTGAAAAAGCGTAGGCTAACAGAAATTGTGGCCCTTCAGCGGGATCACAGTGGATATCGAACTCAGCAGTACCTGGGTAAGACGGTGGAAGTTTTAATCGAAAAAGAATCCAAGAAATCTGATGCTCACTGGAGCGGAAGAACCACTCAGAATACCGTAGCAGTATTTCCGAAGGAACATTACAAAGTAGGAGATTTTGTAAATGTAAAAATCAATGACTGCACCACTGCTACCTTAATAGGAGAAGCGGTTGGGTATAGCAATAATCAGTAGTAAGTGGCCAGGGGTCAGTGGCCAGTTTAGAAAGTGCAAATTTTTAAAAAATATATTTAATTGACAACCCTCCAATTAGAACCTGGTGTGTGTCATTTGATGATTAAATTAGGTTAACATTCCGCACCTTTTTGAAATTTGGTGCTTCGCTATTGGAATTTGGAAAATTTATGGAATCAGTACAAGCTATAAAACAACGTTTCGGCATTCTCGGGAACGACCAGAAGTTAAATCGGGCAGTAGAGAAAGCCATTCAGGTGGCACCCACAGATATTTCTGTACTGGTCACCGGGGAAAGTGGTGTTGGTAAGGAAAGTATACCCAAGATCATCCACGCTCTTTCACATAGAAAACATGGGAAGTACATCGCAGTAAACTGCGGTGCCATCCCCGAAGGCACGATAGATTCAGAATTATTTGGGCACGAAAAAGGAGCTTTTACCGGCGCCACCCAGACCCGTAGCGGATATTTTGAAGTAGCCGACGGCGGAACGATTTTTTTGGATGAAGTTGGAGAATTGCCTTTAACCACCCAGGTACGACTGCTAAGGGTTCTGGAAAACGGAGAATTTATAAAAGTAGGATCTTCAAAAGTTCAGAAGACCAATGTACGCATCGTGGCTGCCACGAACGTCAACATGTTTGAGGCGATCAAAAAAGAAAAATTCCGGGAAGATCTTTACTACAGGTTAAGCACAGTTGAAATTCACCTGCCGCCCCTTAGAGACCGGAAAGAAGACATTCATTTGCTGTTCCGCAAATTCGCTTCAGATTTTGCGATGAAGTACAAAATGCCCACCATTCGGCTGGAAGATGATGCAATTACATTGCTTCAAAAATACCGCTGGAATGGAAATGTGCGGCAATTAAGGAACATTGCGGAGCAAATATCGGTTTTAGAGCAGGAACGCAGCATCAATGCCGAAAACCTGAAAAGTTACCTTCCGGGGATTGGGGATAATCTTCCGGCGGTCATCAGTGACAAGAAGAAAGAAAGTGATTTCAGCAATGAAAGAGAGATCCTTTACAAGGTGCTTTTTGATATGAAAAATGACCTTAACGACCTGAAAAAACTTACCCTGAAACTCATGGAAGACGGGAACAGCAAAAAAGTTCAGGAAGATAATGAAGGGTTGATTCAGAAAATCTACGGGAATGAGGAAGAGGAAATCGAACCCGAAGATGTTTCCGATGAAAATCTGGAACTACTTCAAATTCCGCAGAATAATCCGGTAGATAAACAGGATAAATATTATTTTGCCGAAGAAATTGAGGAGGAAGAAACTTTGTCTTTACAGGATAAAGAGCTGGAACTCATCAAGAAATCTTTGGAGCGGCACAACGGAAAACGCAAGGCCGCCGCAGATGAGCTGGGAATTAGCGAACGCACCCTGTACCGAAAAATAAAGCAATACGATTTATAGTTAATGTGACGGGAAACCGGTTTTTATATGAAAAATTTAAAATTTATTCTTTTAGGAATGTTGGTCTGGACGGTACAGTCCTGTGGTATTTATTCCCTTTCGGGGGCAGATACCGGGAATGCCCAAACTTTTCAGGTAAATCAATTCCAGAATGCAGCCGATATTGTGGAGCCCGGGATTGACAGAACGTTTACCCTGGAGCTGGAAGATCTAATTCAAAGCCAGACGAACCTGAATCTTACCAACTCCAACGGAGATCTTATTTACGAAGGGGAGATTCTGGATTATTACATTGCCCCCATGTCGGCCACTGCAGAAAGTACAGCAGCTCAAAACCGGTTGACGATCGTGATCATGGTTCGGTTTTTCAACACTCTTGAACCAGAGAAAGATTTTGAAAGAAGATTCTCCTTTTATTATGATTATCCCGCAGCCTCACAGCTAAATGGAGCCTTGCTGGCCACTGCACTGGATGAAATTTACACCAGGATCACTCAGGATATTTTTAATGCCTCACTAGCAAACTGGTAATGCAGAAAAAGGAACTCACAGCACTACTTCAACAACCGTCTTCGGTAAACGGCGCACAAACTGCTGCCTTAAAAGAAGTGCTGGAAGAATATCCTTTTTTCCAGGCAGCAAGAGCAGTACATCTTAAGGGACTTAAAAATGAAAACAGCTTACATTATAATAAGGAGTTAAAGGTAACCGCTGCCTACACGATTGACAGAAGCGTCCTCTTCGATTTCATTACTTCTGAAGAATTTAATCAGGATGAGATCGCCAACCAGATCAGGCAACAGGAACATTACCAGAAGAATATTCCGGTGTTTGAACCCGAAGAGGTAAAGGAAGAAACAAACCAGTCCCTGGACCAGGCTTTAAAAATGAAGGTTCGCGAATCGGAACGGGTTTTTGATCCGGAACTATTTTCAAAATCTGAAGAAAAGGAGCAGGAAAAGGCCCCTGCAGACGAGGAGCAGGAAGAAGATTCCTTAAACCTGGGAAGTCCGTTATCATTTAACCGCGGAGAAAACCATTCTTTTACCGAATGGCTTAAATTAACGACTGCAAAACCTGTGGAAAGACAGGACGAAGAAGAGGATGAGAACAAATCGAGAAAATTTGAGCTTATTGATGAGTTTATTTCCAAAAATCCGAAGATCACCCCCTCCAAATCTGCCAGAAAAGTCAACCTGGCGAATGACAGTCTTGCAGCTCCCGAAGCCTTGATGACAGAGACTCTGGCGCGGGTTTATCTCGAACAGAAAAATTATAAAAAAGCCATACAGGCCTATAAAATTTTAATTTTGAAAAATCCCGAAAAAAGTGGTTTCTTTGCAGACCAAATTCGGGCAATCGAAAAATTACAAGAACAATAATAGTTAGAAAATGAGCACGTTCACAATCTTTTTAGCACTCATTATCATCGTAGCATTTTTGCTCGTGGTAGTAATTATGGTACAGAATCCAAAAGGCGGAGGTTTATCTTCTTCATTTGGAGGTGGAGGAGCCGGCCAGCTTGGCGGGGTTCAAAAAACAACCGATTTCCTGGATAAAAGTACCTGGACGTTGGCAACTTTATTACTTGCGCTTATCTTATTATCTAACGTAACCATAATGGATGGTAACGGTGTGGGTGAGTCAAAGATCATTGACAGTGAAACAGAAGTAGAAACAAATGTTCCGGCTCCTGTACAGCCACCTGTAGAAAATCCTGCAGAGAACAACTAGGAGCGTCAAACCTCACTATATATAATGCCAGCTTATGACAAGCTGGCATTTTTTTTTGCTAAATGTCAGCATTTTTCAAGTGGCACAATTTTCGTCTTAATGGCTACTCAGAACAAAGAATTAATTAACTAAAATACATTTGTAAAATGGCACTAAACATTAAACCTCTTTCAGACAGAGTACTTGTTGAGCCTGAAGCAGCAGAAACTCAGACTGCCTCAGGAATTTACATTCCCGAAACAGCAAAAGAAAAACCACAAAAAGGAAAAGTAGTAGCCGTAGGTGGTGGTAAAAAAGACCACGACATGACCGTTAAGGTTGGTGATACTGTACTTTATGGTAAATACGCAGGTACCGAGCTCAAACTGGAAGGTAACGATTACCTTATTATGAGAGAGGATGACATCCTTGCAATAGTATAACTTCATCTCCTTCCCCGCATTCGCAGGGAATTTTTTGAAAAGTATTAAATCATTAACCGAATGGTTTCCGCAATAGCGGGAACAACAAAAAATTTAAGCAAAATGGCTAAAGACATAAAATTTGACATTGAAGCACGCGACGGAATTAAGCGCGGTGTTGATGCATTGGCAAATGCAGTAAAAGTAACTTTAGGGCCCAAGGGTCGTAACGTGATCATTAGTAAATCATTTGGAGCTCCTGTAGTGACCAAAGATGGTGTGACTGTTGCAAAAGAAATAGAACTGGAAGACGCTCTTGAAAACATGGGCGCACAAATGGTAAAGGAAGTTGCTTCCAAAACCAACGATCTTGCCGGTGACGGTACTACTACCGCTACTGTTTTAGCACAGGCAATCGTAAAAGAAGGACTTAAAAACGTTGCTGCGGGTGCAAACCCTATGGACCTTAAACGGGGTATTGATAAGGCTGTAGAAGCTTTAACTGCAAACCTTAAGGAACAAACTCAGCAAGTTGGAGATTCTTCAGAAAAAATCAAGCAGGTTGCATCTATCTCTGCCAACAACGATGACCAGATTGGTGAATTGATCGCCCAGGCTTTTGGAAAAGTTGGAAAAGAAGGAGTAATTACTGTTGAAGAAGCCAAAGGAACTGAAACTTATGTGGACGTTGTGGAAGGAATGCAGTTTGACAGAGGATATCTTTCTCCATATTTCGTTACCAATAGCGAAAAAATGACTGCAGATCTTGAAGATCCATATATCCTTATCTATGACAAGAAGATCTCTTCCATGAAAGACCTTCTTCCTGTACTGGAGCCGGTAGCACAATCTGGAAAACCTCTTTTGATCATTGCTGAAGACGTTGACGGGGAAGCCCTTGCAACTTTAGTGGTGAACAAACTAAGAGGATCTTTGAAAATTGCTGCTGTTAAAGCACCAGGATTTGGAGACAGAAGAAAAGCAATGCTGGAAGACATCGCAATTCTTACCGGTGGTACTGTAATTTCTGAAGAAAGAGGATTTACTCTAGAAAATGCAACTATAGACCAATTAGGTACTGCAGAAAAAGTAGCGATCGACAAAGACAATACTACTGTTGTTAATGGTGCCGGTGATAACGAAGCTATTAAAGCTCGTGTGAACCAGATCAAATCGCAGATCGAAACTACTACTTCAGACTATGATAAAGAAAAACTTCAGGAGCGTTTGGCTAAATTAGCCGGAGGTGTTGCCGTACTTTATGTTGGTGCAGCTTCAGAAGTTGAAATGAAAGAAAAGAAAGACCGTGTAGATGATGCACTTCACGCAACCCGTGCGGCCGTGGAAGAAGGAATCGTTGCCGGTGGTGGTGTGGCACTAGTTCGTGCTAAAGCTGTACTTGCAAGCCTTGATGCTTTAAACGCAGACGAAGGTACCGGAATCCAGATCGTGAGCCGTGCAATCGAATCTCCGTTGAGAACAATTGTTGAAAACGCAGGTGGCGAAGGCTCTGTT
This sequence comes from Salinimicrobium marinum, assembly GCF_014651535.1. Classification (GTDB taxonomy): domain Bacteria; phylum Bacteroidota; class Bacteroidia; order Flavobacteriales; family Flavobacteriaceae; genus Salinimicrobium; species Salinimicrobium marinum. The sequence continues at coordinate 268,779 of NZ_BMXB01000001.1, read as the reverse complement.
GTGATCAACAAAGTACTAGAAGGTGAAGGTAACTATGGATATGATGCTAAATCTGACACATATGTTGATATGCTTAAAGCGGGAATTATTGATCCTAAAAAAGTAACCAGAGTAGCTCTTGAAAATGCAGCCTCTGTTGCTGGAATGATCCTTACAACCGAATGTGCTTTAACCGATATCAAAGAAGATAACTCAGGTGGTGGCGGAATGCCTCCAATGGGTGGCGGAATGCCAGGAATGATGTAATGGCAAAAGCCATAGCAAAATAAAAGCAGGATCTCCTGCTCATATAAAAACCCCGTTTTCCATCTTGAAAACGGGGTTTTTTTAACCTCTTTTTTAATTCTGAACAATGAAATTGTAAAAGCTATTATGCCGAAATAAGCGATTATTCGCTCCCGGTTTTAAGAGTTTTTAAAACATTCCTGGCCTGAAGAACATGTCTCTGGTTATGATAAACCACCACCCTAACGGTATCGCCCAGCCGGAGCTTTAGCCAGTTTGATATACTAATAGAAGTTTTGGTGCGGGTGAGGCTCACTTCTCCTGCTTTTACCAATAATTCCAGCAGCCTTTCCTGCTGTTGAAGGAACTGATCGATTACCGCTTTATCCAATGATTTCCCAATGGGATCCTGACTCTTAAAAGTTTTGATTTTCTTTGGCTTCTCCTTGAGCAGCATCATGTTTGCAAAATAGTTTCCAAAAATGCCACTTTTGAATACATCTTCCGGATCATGTTTGCTTTCACTGATTCGCTTTTCAATTTCAGGCAGGTAAAAATTACCATAGTAATTCAAATGTTCCAGATTTTCTAGCACCGTCCAGCTACCGGGTGTTTCCCTCTGGTTAAGCTCATTAGAGGATAGCTCACGAAACTTTGCTGCCTCTGAGACATTCAGTCGGGTGCGTTCCTTCAAATCGGCTAAAAGCGCTTCAGAAGATGTTTTCATGATCACCAGATTCAAATGCTAATCAGCAACCCGGAGAGGGTAAGTTTAATTTTACAGCTATTTCTGTTTTAAGAAATCAAAAGCACCTTTTCGAAGATTGATATCGTATTCCAGGTAAGCTTTTAGACTGGCCAGGAAATTTGCCCAGCCTTCGGTATTTTGCGCGAGCCATTTTATTCCGGCATCGGTGTTTTGCATATTTCCTTCGGTAATTTTAAGGAGGGTAGAATTCTCAGACATTTCCAGCAGCGTCATCTCCACCAAAAGTGTGGTATCTTTAGCTCCCTCCCATTGAAAAGAAATATATTCCCCCGGAGTGATTTCCACCACTTTGATAGCCGCCCATTCTTCAAATTCTGGAAATTTCCATTCCAGGGCCTTTCCCTCCTCCATCCTGCCGCTGCTCTCGGAGATAAAGTAATTGGACATCTGCTCTGGATCTACGATAGCTTCAAAAACATCTTTTGGATGTCTGGAGATCTGTAAGGCGGTTTTGATTTGTAGTTCTTTCATCATAGCAATTTTCAGAAAAACATCATTTATGAATATCTAAGATAAAAAATTTAATGCTGAATGTTTATTCTGGAAATCACAAAATTAGAATACTTTAAAATACACGGTTACTTTGTCCATTTAATTTTTACAGCGGAAATTTTACCAGGTAACAGTCTTTGATCGGGTAGTTTTTTGAATCCGTTTTTCAAATAAAAATTTAATGGAGATCGATATGTTTTTCCATTTTTCGTCTTATCATTATTGTGGTCAATTACCCAACCGCATAATATATTTTCTTTTTTCTTTGCTAAATTTAGCATTTCAGTACCCAACCCTAATCCTTTGACTCGAGAATCCAGAATTATTGCAAACCATTTTTCTTTATCTCGTATGAAATCAAAATACCAACCCTTGATATTTTTATTTTCATCTATTAACAAAATGTGCGATTGATGTGACAGATTTTGAAGATAATTTTCATAATTTGAAAGAGAAGAGTAATTCAATTTCGCAGGATATTCATTATTCCATAGGGTAAGGATTGCTTCTTTCTCCTTTTTCGATAGTCTTGTGCGTTTAAGAAATTCCATTCATTTCATGATTAGACTAATGCTGAATAAAGTCAAATTCTCCTATTAATAATAATATTCAATCTGTCTATAATTTCCGTGGTGAACTAGTTTCTTCATGTGGTGAGTTTGCCTAGGATCCTTTTTCCCATGAATGGAGGTACTTTTGCTATCAAAATTATGGAAATTGAATCTATCCACCAGTTTCTCACAAAATTCGAGTCCCCTAACAGAGTTTCCATGTTCATCCAACGGAGGAGAATATGCAGCAATCCCAAAAACTCCCGGCACTACCACCAGGATTCCTCCCGAAATACCACTTTTGGCAGGTAAACCTACCCGAAATGCAAATTCGCCGGAATGATCGTAGGTTCCGCTGGAAAGCATCAGGCTCAGCGTATCTCGCACAGTATTGTGGTGAAAAACCTTTTTTCCTGTAGACGGACATTTCCCGTAATTGGCAAGGGTTGCCCCGGCATGGGCAAGATCATCAATATTCACCTCGATAGCACAGCATTTAAGGTAAAAATCTACGACCGTACCTAAATCCACATTTTCGGCAAAAGCACCTCGATCTTTCATGAGATGGGCCAGGGCAAAATTCTTATCGGCATTCTTACGCTCTGTTTCAAAAGCCTCCTTCCTGTATTCCACCTTTTTATCTCCGGTCATTTTTTCCCACACATCTATCACATATTGCAAGCGTTGCTCCATTTCAAGATCTTGCTTGATCAGGGAAGCTGTCATCATAGCTCCGGAATTTATTAAAGGATTATGAGGCAGGTCTTTTTCATTAAGCACCATACCGGCATCAAACCCCTCTCCTCCCGGCTCTACCCCTACGTGCTCATGTAGCTTTTTACGCCCCAGCTCTTCCCGGGCAATGGCATAATTCACCACCTTAGAGATGGATTGTACAGAAAAAGCCAGGTCGTGGTCTCCCAATTGCAACAACTGCCCGTCAACCGTACAAACTGAAATAGCATAGGGTGGATTTTCCGCGTCATCATGTTGCGGCAGACTTTCATCAATATCCCCATTGGTGTTGCTTTTGGTGCTTCTGAAAATGTCTTCCACATCCTTACTAAATTCCGGGAAGTTAGGTATCACCAGTTCCTTCCGGAAGCATTTCAGGATGACTTCTTTTTCCTGAAGAAGTTGCTCAAACCTCGACCGATCCAATTCTTCATCTATCGATTCTGAAAGAGATTCTTTCAGGCTGCTTATTCGATGATCGTCTTTAGAAATTCCATTTTCTTTCAGCAGATTTTCTATAGCATGAAAGTTTATATTTTTCTCATCTTTAATGATCATTTCTTCAAAAAAAGCATCAATCTCTGCCTTTGTTATGCTGGTATTTCGTCCCTGATCTTTCTCTGTCATTGTGGTATGTTTAATGAAACCCTTTTTTATTCGGTTCTATTTATTAGAACATTATTCTGAATAGTAGATATAAATATTTCCTAATTTTCGAAGTTCTCCCTGTAGAGAAGCATTAGTCATTAAACTGAAACGGAAAAAAAAAGCACAAAAAAAGAGACTGTTTAAAAGCACTTTTTACGTCAACCTGAACTTGTTTCAGGCTCTAATACATTCTGGAAATCAGAATAATAAGATTCTAAAATAAATTCAGAATGACGATTTTAAAGCTTTTAAACAGCCTCTTCAGACTATCTACTATATATTTTATTAAGAAACCGCTTTCAATCTCTTGATCCCGGATTTTCCTATCTTCTCTTCTGCATATTCCTTATCAACCTTCAGTTTCGTGTCTTTGCTTTCAGGAAGTTCAAACATAGCATCGGTAAGAATGGCTTCACACAAAGATCTTAATCCACGTGCACCCAACTTATATTCTATTGCTTTTTCCACAATAAAATCAAGCGCACCATCTGTAATGGTGAATTCGATATCATCCATTTCAAACAATTTCTGATACTGCTTTATGATCGCGTTTTTAGGCTCTGTAAGAATAGATCTTAAAGTAGCCTTATCCAACGGATTCATATGCGTCAATACCGGCAAACGTCCAATGATCTCAGGAATAAGTCCGAAATCTTTTAAATCCTTCGGAATAATATACTTCAACAGGTTTTCACGCTCAATGGCATCATCACTTTTCGAAGCGCTGAAACCAACTGCCTGCATATTTAATCGTTTACTGATGTTTCGTTCGATTCCGTCGAAAGCACCACCGGTTACAAAGAGGATATTTTCTGTATCTACTTCAATAAATTTCTGATCGGGGTGTTTTCTTCCTCCTTTTGGCGGCACATTTACGGTCGTACCTTCCAGAAGCTTCAGTAAAGCCTGTTGCACTCCTTCTCCCGATACATCCCGGGTAATAGAAGGGTTATCGCTTTTACGGGCGATCTTGTCTATCTCATCAATAAAAACAATCCCGTGCTGAGCTTTTTCAAGGTTATAATCGGCCGCCTGTAAGAGACGCGTCAGGATACTCTCCACATCTTCCCCCACGTAACCTGCTTCAGTAAGAACAGTAGCATCAACGATCGCCAGTGGCACATTCAGCATCTTGGCAATGGTTTTGGCCATTAAGGTTTTTCCGGTTCCGGTTTCCCCTACCATGATGATGTTACTCTTCTGGATCTCAATATCATCATCAGATGCCGGTTGCAGCAATCTTTTATAATGATTGTAAACAGCAACAGAAAGCACTTTTTTGGTATGTTCCTGCCCTATCACGTAGCTATCCAAGAAGGATTTTATAGCCTGGGGTTTCCTCAGTTTTAATTCCGAAGAAAGTTCACTGGTACCATCCTGTTTGGACTCTTCCAGTACAATGCCGTGTGCCTGCTCAATACAGCGGTCGCAAATATGTGCGTCCAGACCTGCAATAAGTAGATTTGTTTCGGGCTTTTTCCTTCCGCAGAAGGAACATTCTAATTCATCTTTCGCCATAGCAATTTTGTTTTGATCCCAACCCGGGATCATTTCGTCATTTTCTCAAGAGCTGAATTTAGCTTCTTGTTAAAATTTCATCTATCATTCCGTATTCCAAAGCTTTGTCTGCCTTCATCCAGTAATCCCTGTCACTGTCTTCCTCCACTTTCTCGTAAGTCTGCCCCGAGTGCTTTGCAATAATATCATATAATTCCTTTTTAAGAGTAAGTATCTCACGGGCTGTGATTTCAATATCACTAGCCTGTCCCTGTGCACCACCCATTGGCTGGTGGATCATCACTCTTGAATGGGGAAGACCGCTACGTTTTCCTTTTTCCCCTGCACAAAGCAATACCGCTCCCATGGAAGCCGCCATCCCTGTACAGATCGTAGCCACATCTGGCTTAATGAACTGCATGGTATCATAGATCCCGAGTCCTGCATAAACGCTACCTCCCGGCGAATTTATGTAAATCTGGATATCTTTTGAGGCATCTGTACTTTCTAAGAACAATAGTTGTGCCTGAATGATGTTTGCAACCTGATCATTTATCCCGGTACCCAAAAAGATGATACGATCCATCATTAGTCGGGAGAAAACATCAAAAATTGCGATGTTCATCTGGCGTTCTTCAATAATATTGGGAGTCATTCCCTGTGGCATCATACTGCTAACTATCTTGTTGTAATAATTACTGTTGATCCCGTGGTGCTTGGTAGCGTATTTTTCAAATTCTTTTCCGTAGTCCATAAATTTTTTCATTTAATCTCCTTTCCCGAAGGTCTTCCGGGCTGAAATTCAGTGGTTATTATTTGCTAAAAAAGGCGTTACCCAGGATGGTATAACGCCTTAAAGATAAGTATTTATTTACTAAAAATTTATTGATAAACCTCTTTAACAAATTCTTCGTATGTTACTTCTTTAGGCTCCAGGTTTACTTTTTCCTTGTAAAGGTCAAGCAACTTCTGATTCATCAATTGTTCTGAAAGACGTTTCACTTCTTCCTGATTTGAAAGTACACGCTTTGCGATATCTTCAAGTTCCTTATCTTCAGGATTCATCTGGCCAAATTGCGCCATTTGCTCCTTGATCCTATCTTTAGCAAAAGAAATAAGATCTTCATACTGCACCTGAAGGTCGTTATCCTTGATCAATTTTCCTTCGATCAACTGAAAACGTAATCCTTTTTCACTTTTTTCGTACTCTTCCTTTGCTTCTTCTTCGGTCATTGGATTTTCACCTGCGGTACGGATCCACTTCTGAAGAAATTCCTTCGGAAGATCGAACTGCGTATTATCAATAAGCATTTCGGTAACATCGTTTAGTAACTGCTGATCTCCCTGCTGAGCGAATTGCTTTCCGGCGTCTTCTTTGATCTTTTCTTTAAGTTCGGTTACTGAAGTAACTTCCCCTTTTCCGAAGAGTTTATCAAACAATTCCTGGTCAAGGTCTGCCAATTCCTGCTTGTTGATTTCAGAAATAGTGAATTCTACCTCAACATCAAGACCGTGAACCTTATCGTGATCTACTTTAAGAACTTCCATAAGATCATGCTCATCTTCAAAAAGGTCTTTAGTATTAAGGGTTACAACGTCCCCTACTTTTTTCCCGATGAATTTTTTACGATCCTCTTCGTTCTTCATTTTATCAAGGGACAACGTAGTAGTGCTTTCAATTTCTTCAGCTTCATTCTTAAAAGTACCGGCTACCTGGTCTTCTTCACCTTCTACTGCATCCTTAGAAACCAGTTTCCCGTATTGCTTCTGAATTGTTTTTATCTGATTTTCTATCATTTCATCACCGGCAACGATCTGGTAATGCGTGATAGGCTTTTCTGTATTAAGATCTACTTCAAATTCCGGAGAAAGACCCAATTCGAACTCGAATGAGTAATTTTCACTGTCCCAGTCGAAATTCTCCTGCTCTTTAGGCAGCGGATTTCCAAGAACATCCAGTTTTTCTTCAGTAAGATATTTATTGAGGCCTTCCTGAAGCAATTTGTTCACCTCATCAACCAAAACCGCTTTTCCATACTGCTTCTTTACCATACCCATAGGCACGTGCCCTTTTCGGAAACCTGGGATGTTAGCATTTTTACGGTAGTCTTTCAGGACTTTTTCAACTTTACCGTTGTAGTCTTCCTTTGCGATGTCGACTTTTACAACAGCATTTAGTTCGTCTATGTTCTCTCTCGTTATATTCATTATAAACTCTTATAAAAATTGGTGTGCAAAAGTACAACTTTTTTGAGAGCATTACAAAGTTTCAAAATACTGAATTTCAGGAGGCTCTTAATCTCTTTCAATAAGTGAAAATACCACCGACTGGAAAACGGAAAGAAGTATGCTAAACAGCAATGCAACCCAAAAGCCTGAAACTTCAAAACCTCCCACAAAAGCATCGGCCAGTAAAATAATGATGGCATTGATCACAAACAGAAACAATCCCAGGGTTAGTATGGTGACAGGAAGGGTAAATAACACCAGGATAGGCTTAATGATAAGGTTTAGTAACGCAAGTACAAGTGCTACTATAACCGCTGTAAGATACCCGGCCACGGTCACTCCCGGAAGGAATTTGGATAACAATACGACCAGAATACCGGTCAATAATATGCGAAATAGGAAAATCATAATGTTAGTTTTTTCTTCCGAAGGTAAGAAAAAATTGTGATGATGTGTTTAAGTGAAGCCGGGACGAAGTGATGTTATATATAGTAATCCTGTGACGGAGTGTTGTTGTGATGAAGTTGGGACGGTTAACAAATTGAAATATCCGGAAATTGAGTATTCTGTAAAACACGTTCTTATTTTCCTTTGAACACTCAATTTTGTCTTCAAATTTTACTTCTGCAAGGGGAATGCGTTATAACGTCTGAAAAATTTGAACAAAAAAACGCCAGGAAATCCCGGCGTTTTAATGAAATATTATTTATTCTTTATCTACTGTACATCGTTACTTGGAGTAACAGTTCCATAATTACCAATATTTACTCTTGGTACAGTTGAATTATAAGTTTCATTTACAGATTCAATAATTCGGTTGGCTACCAAAGCATATCCTCTTGGTGTTAAATGAATCCCATCAAGAGAAAAAGCACCACCTGTAACATAAGCTGCAGTAACCGTTCCACCATCATAAGAAATACCTCCACCGGCAACTTCATTTAACATTCCTGCAGCATCTACAAATGCAAGTTCATTTGAATTTGCTATATTCTGAATTGCAGCGTTATAAGCAGCAGTCGCAGTTGCTATGTTTTCAAGTTCTGAAGGAACCAGAACATGTTGATCTTCCAAAGGATAAGAAACACCATTAACAGAAAGCTGTCCTGCAGTAGCCTGCGGCACTCCCATTTCCATTAATGCTCCCATTCTCTCCGTATTCAACTGGCCGATCACTCCGGAACTGGTTAGGGGAATCAGATCTTCTTCAGTCGCCTGTCTTGCCTGTCCATACTGCATTCCATAAATAGTAGCAGTACCCTGGTCCATTCCGGCACCAATTAGCACCTGAGTCAATTCTGCAGAAAGATCGGTAAGACCTTCATCTCTAATCACTACAGCACTGGCTGCAGATTCAGAAAACTGGATAGAACGCTCCGGTACTCCCAGAAAAGCAAATGCTGCATTCAATTGTCCAAAAGTCTGGTTTAATGTTGGAATCTGTGGCCCGAAATCAGGATTTGTTGGATCAAGAGGTGCATGAGGCACTGTAGTAAAGAACGGTACATTGGTAACATCCGGAATATTTAAAAGTACGCCGTCTGCCCCATTGGCAGTAAGAGCAGTTACAATGTTCGAATATATAAAGGCAAAAGCCTGTGGATCTGTAATATCGTTAGATCCATAAGATGCCGGATCCTGATTTCCGGTTTGATCTTCACCGACACCACCTGAAACGGCATAACCCAATACATCGTTATTACCAATCCATAGGCTGAAAAAAGTAGGATTATGAGCAACAGCATCTTCAATAATCTGAGCTCCCGGAGAGGAGGCGAATCGTGCAAAATAAGGATTAGCCATTCCTGCCGTAACTCCTGCTGCATTACCATATCCCGGTGCTACCAGATGATATACTTTTGCACCAGGCACACCCATGTTATTGAAGGGACCTTCCAGCACATTTGTTACCTCTGTAGTTGCGGTACCATTATAAACACCCGGAGAAGCAGCTCCTTCTTCATTAAAAGCCAAGACTCTCCTGTTTCCAAATCCCGGAAGAGGTGATCCTTCATACAAAAGACCTCCTGCGTTATCGTCCATATAAGGAATCCTGAATTCTTCTGTTTGCTGTACTTTAGCAAATTGCTGTGCCAAAATGTTAGGATAGGATTGTTCCTGTCCTGTTATGTACAATGCGTTATCTGCATAACCCGCAGTAAGCGAATTTCCAAGAGCCACATAGTTAGTGAAATCGGCTTCGCCGTTTTCGTATGCTCCCTGCTCATCCACAGGATTTTCAAATTCAGGCTCACAGGCAACCATTCCCAGGGCAAGAATTCCAATATATTTTATATAATTTTTCATGTCTTTTTAAGCTTAAGAATTATAGTTTATAAGTTACACCCAATCCGGCAATAAAAGCACTAGATTTATAGGTACCACCAAAAGGAGTCCCCTCATACGCCGGGAATAGATCCTTATCTGGATTGTAAGTAGCATCCACCTCGTTGAACCTTATGTAAGCGAAAGAAGCATCTAACGCCAGGTTTGATGTAACATTAAGGGAAAGACCCGCAGTAAAGCCCTGTGAATCATTTCGCGGAGTTTCCGGGGCGAAATAATTATTCAACACAGGAGACTCATCATAGTAATATCCTGCACGAAGCACAAATCTCTCTGTTGCTTTGTACTCTGCTCCAAATCTCCAGATGTTGGCATCTTCATAATTCCTTGGATTTTCTGAAAGCACCCCATTTGCAAACTGAATATCCAGTGCCTCATATACTCCCCAGTAATTTCTGTTGAAATCAAAAGCGAAAAGCCACTGCTCATTCAGTTGATAGGAAGCACCAATAGTAAGCTCTGCAGGTAGAGGCAGTTGTGCATCAAAAGCAGTATCACTGAAAGGCGCCATTGGAGTGTTTGGAATATTCTCAAAATCAGCATCCCCTCCTTCAGCATTCATTATGATTTCTGAACGGTAATTCACCCCAATACGAAGATCTTCCCAGGGTGTGTACATAGCTCCCGCAGACCATCCCCACTCATTCACACCGGAAGCATCAATGGTAACGTTAGCTCTGTTTCCATCAATATCGGTCAATGTACGGTCAAGATTCCTGTTGAAGTTAACAGAACCTGTTACAAAAATAGGACCTCCACCTATACTCAGTTTTTCTGAAATTTTTATAGAAGCTAACGGTTGCACATAGATAGCCTGTAATTTAATACTATTCACGAGGTGTGAACCGGCCCAGTCTTCCGGCCACTCCACAGTACTCCCATATGGAGTATAAACACTAAGCCCGGCAGAAAGCCAATCATTCACCTTGTAGGAAGCATAAAAATAAAATGGAGTTCCTGCAGGATTCTCTGTTCTGGCTGTCTCCCCATACTCTTCATTTTGCCACGCCACATCTGAAAAGACGCCACTTACACCGGCCGAAACTGTTAACCTGTCTTCCAGGTAAACAAGACCTGCGGGATTAAAAAACCCTAATTCTGCACTGTTCACTACCGCCACCCCGGTGTGACCCATCGCCAAAGCCCGTTGCCCCTGCACACTTACCCGATACCCTCCGGCATAGGTAATGGTACCTGCTAAAACAAACACCATCAGAAATAAAAATTTTCTCATAATTTAAAGTAAAATTGTCGGTTATCTAATTGAATCAATGCCTCAAAATTAGCATAAAATAGATATTACGCAAGAAAAAAGGTGATTTTATTATGCATACATAATAAATGGATACTAATATTATAAGAATCTCATTATCGCATCATAAAAGGCCTTCTTATTTTCAGCATGAACCCAGTGCCCTGCCCCGGGAATTCCAACAATTTCTGAAGATGAAAAATGGGAAGCAATTAATGCTTCATCTTCCTTTTTGATGTAACCTGATTTTTCTCCTTTAATAAACAAAGTAGGTTTATTAAAGGTTTTATCTGAAGGCAAAGCCTCTCCAATTGCTTCAATCTCTTTTATTAGCACTTCCAGATTAAGCCTTAACCCCAGTTTTTCTTTGCTTTTCCAGTAAAGGTTTTTCAAAAGGAATAAACGTACCCCTTTCTCCTTAATATACTCTGCCAGAAGATCTTCAGCGTCTCCTCTCGAAGTAAGGCTGGCGTCATCAATAGCCTTAAGCCCTTCTAATATCTGCTGGTGGTGTGGCGCATAATATTTGGGAGAAATATCCACTACTATCAATTTATCGACCACGTGAGGGAAAAGCGAAGCAGTCATCATCGCTGTTTTCCCGCCCATGGAATGCCCCAGCAAAATACAGTTTTCAAGAGAGTGTGTATCAATATATTCCTTCACATCCTTTGCCAGCAACAGGTAATTAAACTCTTCACTGTGCAGACTCCTGCCATGGTTTCTCTGATCGATTAAATGCACCTGGTATCCCGCATCGGCAAATTCTTTACCCAGCGTTTTCCAGTTATCACTCATTCCTAGAAAACCGTGCAGGATCAAAAACGGCTTTCCTTCTCCTATAACATTGGCATGTAATTTCATGGGGTCTTTAGTAGTTTAAGATATTGTTCAATCACAGGTTTTAATCCGTCGTAAAGAGCTTCAGCAATAAGGGCATGGCCAATGGACACCTCCAGCAGTCCGGGTACGTTTTGCTTAAAGAACTGAATATTTTTCAGAGAAAGATCATGTCCCGCATTTACACCAAGCCCCAGTTTACTAGCTAATTCAGCACATTCTACATATGGTTTAACGGCATTTTTATTTCCGATGGCATATTGCGTTGCATAATCTTCGGTGTACAACTCAATTCTGTCTGCCCCTGTTTCGACTGCTCCCTCCACCATCTTTAAATCAGGGTCCACAAATATGGAGGTCCTGATATTATTACGTTTAAATTCGGAAATCACTTCCTTCAGAAAATCTCTATTCTTCAAAGTATCCCAACCGGAATTTGAGGTAATAGCTTCTTCGGCATCGGGTACCAAGGTTACCTGGGCAGGCTTTGCCTCCAGGACCAGGTCGATAAATTTTTTTATTGGATTACCCTCAATATTAAACTCGGTTGTCACCACAGGCTTAAGGTCTCTAACATCCTGATACCGAATATGCCGCTCATCAGGCCTGGGGTGAACGGTAATACCTTCACCACCAAATTTTTCGACATCTTTTGCCACCTGCACCACGTTTGGCACGTCACCTCCCCTGGAATTTCTAAGAGTGGCAATTTTATTTATGTTTACGCTTAATTTCGTCATTTTTCAGGCTTATTTCAAACAAAAATACAAAGTTGAAGATGCACAAAACTACTTTATTTTGATTAATTTGCAGAAAATTGAAATTGCTATGAGCATTCAGCCGTATGTTATAAATGATATAAAAATCTGCAATGTAGGGGAGAAAATCCAGGACATCCAGGAGCTTTTTAATCAACTCACCTATTCCCATGTTCCTGTAGAAAGAGACGGAATTTACCTTGGGAGTATTTCAGAAAATGACGTGAGATGTTTTGACCCCGAGAAAACCATTGAAGAGTATCAATATTCTCTTGAAGGTTTTTATGTGCGGGAGGATGACAACTGGCTGGAAGTACTTAAGATTTTTGCACAAAATCAAACAAATCTTCTGCCTGTGCTCGATGAAGACAACAGATACACAGGATACGTGGAGCTCCACGATATCATGAATATATTTACGGAATCCCCATTTCTGAATGGCCCCGGAGGAATTCTTATTGTTGAAAAAGGGTATAAGGATTATTCCTTTAGCGAAATAAGTCAGATAGCAGAATCAAATGGAGCTCATGTATATGGCGCATTCATTTCAAAAATGGAAAACGACGTGGCACAAGTCACTTTAAAAATCGGGCAGGCCAGCCTGAATACCGTGCTGCAGGCTTTCAGAAGGTATGGCTACAATGTCATTTCGCATCACCAGGAAGACACTTTCAATTCCAACCTGCAGGATCGCTCAAAGTACCTGGATAAATACCTGAATGTCTGATTTATGAAAATAGGGATTTACGGTCAGTTTTATCATCCTAACTCCAGCAGGTATGTTGAAGAATTGCTTGATGCGCTATGTCATGAGGAGATAGAAGTGGTCATTGAACATGATTTTCTCAAGCTTATTCATCAAAATGAATCCATTCATAAAAACTACGGAGAATATCAAACTTTTACAGAGATCGATGCTTCCTATGACCTGTTTATTAGTGTAGGAGGCGACGGAACCATCCTGAAGTCTGTCAATTATATAAAAAACCTGAACATCCCAATTGCCGGGATCAACACCGGAAGGCTCGGCTTCCTTGCGACCATAAATAAGGAAGAAATACGCAGTACCGTGACCAGGCTCCTTAATAAGGAGTATACCATTTCCGAAAGATCTGCTTTATGTATTTACACGAATCCGGAAGACGGAACTATCTGCACCAACAACTTCGCACTCAATGAAATTGCGGTAAGCAGAAAAAACACCACTTCCATGATCACCATTGAGACCTGGCTGGACGATGAGTACCTTACCGCTTATTGGGCAGACGGATTAATAGTCTCCACCCCCACAGGATCTACAGGATATTCCCTTAGCTGCGGAGGGCCGGTAATAACACCCGCCACAAAAGCCATTGCCATTACTCCTATTGCCCCACATAATCTCAATGCCCGTCCCCTTATCTTAAAGGACAATACTAAGATCACTTTAAAAGTATCGGGAAGGGAAAATGAGTTTCTGGTATCCATGGATTCCAGGATCGCAACACTAAAACAAGAAACAACCATCACCATCAAAAAAGCTCCTTTTAAAATAAAGATGGTGGAAATCAAAGGGGATTCTTTCCTGCAAACCCTACGCAAAAAATTATTATGGGGAGAAGATAAGCGCAATTAGACAATAAATTACCTCAAAAATTGTTAATGGGTAGTACAATTCTGCTTTCACTATTGCGGAGCAAACATAATTGCTATATTTGCAAACTTTTGAAAACCTATGAGGTATAATTTTGTCATGTTCTTAATGCTAATATGTGGCACCCAGGCATTCTCACAAAGATTTGAAGTTGGGCCATTCATTGGAGGCGCAAATTATATTGGGGACGTAGGTAACACAACATATATAAGGCCGCAAAATCCCGTATTCGGGGGTTTGGTGAAGTGGAACCAGAGCACAAGATACGCGTACAGGTTTTCTCTGTTATTTGCTGAAATTGAAGCCGATGACGCAAGATCTAATGACACCAGGAGACAGCAAAGAGGCTATTCTTTTACTAATAATATAACGGAAGCTTCTTTAGGAGTGGAATTCACTTTCTGGGACTGGGACTTACATTCCCGCACTTATCAATCCACACCTTACCTCTATTCCGGACTAAATTATTACTTTGCGAATCATTTCAGGCTTAATAACGGAGCACTGGAAAAAGCAGGTAATAACTGGGAATTTTCCATTCCTATGGTTTTTGGATATAAACAAACCCTTACGAATAACCTTGCCGGAGGTATAGAGCTGGGAGCGAGATATACATTTACCGATAATCTTGACGGGAGTAAACCTTCAGAGATTGATGGGAATTTTCGAAGTGATGACTTCGGAAATCCGAATACTACAGACTGGTACGTCTTTACAGGGATTTACATAACGATTAACTTCGGAAGAAAGCCCTGTTACACCCATTTTTAATATGAGTTTTAAAGAAAAAATAAATCTTGAAGTATTGCCTAAACACATCGCCATCATCATGGACGGTAATGGGCGCTGGGCAAAAAACCAGGGGTTTCTTCGGGCAGTTGGGCATGAAAAAGGAACAAAAGCCGTAAGAGATGTGGTGGAAGGCTGTGCAGAAATAGGAGTAGAAAACCTTACTTTATACGCTTTTTCTACCGAGAACTGGAACAGGCCAAAAATGGAAGTAGACACTCTTATGAAGTTGCTGGTCTCCTCTCTTAAAAAAGAGATCAAAACCCTTCAGGATAACGATATTAAACTGAATGCCATAGGGTTAATATCCAGCCTGCCAAAAAAAGCTCAAAAAGAACTTTCGGAAGTTATAGAAAAAACCCGCAGCAATAGCAGGATGACCCTTACTCTAGCATTAAGCTATGGATCACGGGAAGAATTAATCCATGCTGTAAAAAGCATCGCAGAAAAAGTAAAGAACGAGGATATTTCTTTAAATGCTATTGATGAATCGGTTATTAATAAGCATCTTTACACCCAAAATTTACCCGACGTGGATCTTTTAATAAGAACCAGCGGAGAAAAACGTATCAGCAATTTCCTGTTATGGCAAATTGCTTATGCCGAATTATTTTTCACAAAAATACTATGGCCCGACTACCGGAGAGAAAATCTCTTTGAGGCCATTTATAATTATCAAAACAGAGAACGACGATTTGGAAAAACAAGTGAGCAACTTAGTTAGTGCATTTACTGCCAAAGGAATTTTAGCGCTAGTGGCATTCTGCCTTTTTTACACTACTTCATCACAAGCCCAGGACCTGCCACTTGCCAATGGCAAAGAATATACCATAGGAGAAATAACCGTTAGTGGTACTACCTCCTATAATGACCAAACGGTGATCGCGTATGCAGGACTTAGACCGGGGGAAAAAATATATATTCCCGGGGACAGGATTAGTAAGGTGTTGAAAAAGCTATGGGATTCCAACCTTTTTAGTGACATCAACATCTATGTTACCAGTATTGAAGGAGACACAGCCAACCTTGAACTTGAAATTCAGGAAGTTCCGGCGTTAAGTGAAGTAAGACTTCAGGGAGTAAAAAAGAAGCAAAGAGAAGAGATTATTGAAGAAAGTAAACTTACCCCGGGAGTAAAAGTCACAGAAAACCTTATCACGACCACTCGAAATTACATCCGGAACAAGTACCAGGAAAAAGGTTTTTTTAATTCAAAAGTGGTGATAAATACCATTCCTGTTGAAGATACTACTGCTACCAGTAACCTTGTAAAAATGGTAGTGAATATAGACAAAGGAGAAAAGGTGAAGATCGATGAGATCGTATTTGATGGAAATGAAAAGTTTTCGGATGCGAAGCTGAGAAGATCCATGAAGAAAACCAAGGAGAAAAATTTCCTGAGATTCTGGAAAAGATCAAAATTCATTGAAGAAAATTATGAAGAAGATAAAAACAGAATCATCGATAACTATAAGGAAAAAGGGTACCGTGACGCCAGGATAATATCAGATACGCTTATTCGTGTAAATCAGGATGAGATTGCATTGCAGTTAAATCTTGAAGAAGGTAACCGTTATTATTTTGGTGACATTAATTTCCTCGGAAATAGCATTTATACAAACGACCAGTTAAGACGAACGCTGGGGATTAACAAAGGAGATGTCTACAACGGGGTGCTTTTACAAAAGCAGATTGCAGATGAGACCAAACCCGATGCCAATGACCTTACCAACCTTTACCAGAACAACGGATATTTATTTTCTAACATAAATCCGGTGGAAGTAAGGGTTTATAACGATACTATTGATTTTGAAATTAGGATCCACGAGGGTAAAGTGGCCTACTTCAACAATATAAGCGTGGTTGGAAACGACAAAACCAAAGACCACGTAGTGTACCGTGAGATGCGTACCAAGCCTGGAAACAAATACAGCAAGCAGGATGTTATTAGAACCATAAGGGAGTTAGGGCAGCTTGGTTTCTTTGATGCCGAGAACCTTCAACCAGATTTTAAAAATGTTGATGGAAACGCCGGAACCCTGGATCTTGAATATAATGTAGTGGAAAGCGGTGCCAGCCAAATCGAATTGCAAGGTGGTTATGGTGGTGGAGGTTTTGTAGGAACCCTGGGGCTTTCCTTCAACAACTTCTCTTTAAGAGGCATTTTTGATAAAGAAGCTTACAAACCTCTTCCAATGGGAGATGGACAAACACTTTCATTAAGAGCACAGGCAAGTACTTTTTACCAAACCTATAGTTTATCTTTTTCTGAACCATGGTGGGGAGGAAGGAAACCGGTAAGGCTTTCTACTTCGTTCCAGCATACAGAACAATTTTTCTATGACTGGCGTTCAAGACGTGCAGACAGGGACAGAAAATTCTCTATAACCGGAGTTACTCTGGGACTGGCCAAACAGTTAACAGTACCCGATGATTTCTTTGTACTGTCCCACTCTGTTGGATTCCAGCATTATAATTTGAGCAACTACAACACTGGATTATTTACTTTCGGAGATGGATACTCCAATAACCTATCGTACACCATTGGATTAACAAGGAATAACACATCGGTAAACCCGATATTCCCTACAGGAGGTTCCAAGTTTGAGATTCTGGCTAAATTCACACCTCCTTATTCTTTATTCAATGATGTGGATTATGGAAATTTAGCCGATCAGCGAGAATTTCAATTGGAAAATGAAGATGGCGTGCTTGTAAGTCCGCAATACGACCAGCAAGGAAATATGTACCCGGGCCGACCATTGCGCCAGGGAGAAGATCCTTTCCCTGACCAGTCAAAAATTGACCAGGAAAAATTTAAATGGCTGGAATTCTACAAGATCAAATTCAGCGGATCATGGTATACTAATCTCTATGAAAAACTTGTGCTAAGAACGCATGCTGAATACGGTTTCCTTGGAGCTTATAATAATGACCGCGGAATCCCTCCTTTTGAAAGGTTCTTCCTTGGAGGAGACGGGATGGGAACCTACAGCCTTGACGGAAGGGAAGCCATTGCCCTAAGAGGATACCCAAATCAGTCTGTAGTACCCGAAAGCAGAACTGCTGTAGGAAGCAGAAGTGATAACGACGGGGCTACCATTTATAACAAATATTCCCTGGAGCTAAGATATCCTATCACATTAAAACCATCTGCATCTATTTATGCATTGTCTTTCCTGGAAGCAGGTGCATCTTATGACAATTTCAGAAACTTTAATCCTTTCCAGCTTAAGAGAACTGCAGGTGCAGGGCTTAGAATCTTTATGCCGGCCTTCGGACTTCTAGGGATCGACTTTGGTTATGGATTTGATGCATTACCTGGAACAACAGAGCCTAACGGATGGGAAACTCACTTTATCATTGGGCAGCAATTCTAAAACTGGCACGGTATTTTCAATATCCAAAATATGAATAAAAGAATCCTACTTATTTGTGTAGCAATTTTTCTGGCAGGTACTGCCGCAAAAGCGCAGCAACCAATGAGGGTGGGATATGTGGATATGGATTATATTCTGGAAAATGTACCGGAATATCAACAGGCTTCTGCCCAGCTGGATGAAAAAGTAAAAAAGTGGAAATCTGAGATCGAAACCGAACTCAATAAGATCGAAACTTTAAAAAAGAACCTCGAAAACGAAAAGGCACTATTGACCGATGAGTTGATCGAGGAACGTAAAGAAGAAATTGCTTTCGAGGAAGAGAAATTGTTTAATTATCAGCAAAAAAGATTCGGACCAAAAGGAGACCTTATCATGCAGAAGCTGCAACTGGTAAAGCCTATCCAGGACCAGGTATTTACTGCAGTTCAGGAAATAGCGACCAACAGGAAATACGACCTTATTTTTGATAAATCGGCTGATGTTAGTACATTGTACGCCTCAGAAAAACTGGACGTTAGTGATATGGTATTAAGAAGTATCACCCGCGCTTCTAACCGGGAACAACTAAGTGGCCGGAAGGAAAAAGAGGAATTGCTGAGAGAAGAATCTAAAACAGTAGAAGAAAGTGCAGAAGTAACGAAAAGGGAAACAGCACGGGAAGAACGTAAGCGGGAACGGCAGGAATTGCTGGAAGAACGAAAACGTGTAAGAGATTCTGTAAGAACGGCACGACAATTGGAATACGAAGAACGTAAGAGAAAACTGCAGGAGGAACGACAGCAAAAAAGAGATTCTGTTGCCAAAGCACGAGAAGAAAATAATTAAGCATACATAAATAAATCAGGAACTATAAATCAACAATTAATACTTTAAAAATGAAACAATTCAAAACCCTTGTATTAGCGCTAGCTTTAACTTTCGGAGCAACTGCTTTTACTAATGCACAATCAAAGGTAGCCCATATAGCTTCCCAGGAATTGATTGAACAAATGCCCGAATACACTTCTGCAATGAATCAATTGGAGAAACTTCAGAAAACTTATGACACTGAGATAAAAGATATGGTTTCTGAAGCACAAAATACCATGAAGAGATACGAAGCCGAAGCTCAGACAAAAACTGACGAAGAGAATTCAAAAAGAGCCAACGAACTTCAGCAAACTCAAAGAACAATCGGAGAGTACCGTCAAAATGCAATGCAGGAACTTCAGAATAAGGAAATGGAATTGCTAAGACCGGTAATGGAAAAAGCACGTACTACCATTCAAAAAGTAGCTCGTGAAAAAGGATACGATTACGTACTTGATTCTACTACAGGAACAGGATTGATCATGGCTGATGGTTATGACCTAATGCCAGATGTGAAGAAATCTTTGGGAATTTAATCCCATTTCTGAAATAAAGTCTTAAAAACTGCGCATCC
Source organism: Salinimicrobium marinum (assembly GCF_014651535.1). GTDB lineage: Bacteria > Bacteroidota > Bacteroidia > Flavobacteriales > Flavobacteriaceae > Salinimicrobium > Salinimicrobium marinum. The sequence continues at coordinate 249,209 of NZ_BMXB01000001.1, read as the reverse complement.
TTGATGCGCAGTTTTTATTTTTACATCTATGAGCAAAACGCAGCCTATAGGTATTTTCGATTCGGGGGTAGGAGGAACTTCCATCTGGAAAGAAATTCATGAATTACTTCCCCACGAACACACCATTTATCTTGCCGATAGCAGCAATGCTCCTTATGGAGAAAAACCAAGGGAAGAAATCGTCCGGTTAAGCTTTAAGAATACAGAAAAGCTTCTGGATATGGGCGCCAAGATCATTGTGGTAGCCTGTAACACTGCCACCACCAATGCAATCCAGAAATTACGTTCCAGCTTCAATATTCCTTTTATAGGCATTGAACCCGCCATAAAACCGGCCGCTACAAAATCTCAAACCAAAGCTATCGGCATCCTTGCCACCAGGGGGACCCTTTCGAGTGAACTTTTCGCCAAAACATCTGATCTTTATAGCAAAAATTCAAAGGTCATTGAGGTAATAGGCAACGGACTCGTACCCGCCATTGAGAGCGGCAAAAAAGATTCTGAAGAGATAGACAAGCTGCTGCAGAAACTTCTCGAGCCCATGATTGCCGAAGGCATAGATTATCTTGTGTTAGGCTGCAGCCACTACCCATACCTTATTCCAAATTTGAAGAGATTGTTACCGGATTCTGTAACTATTATTGATTCGGGACAGGCGGTAGCCAAACAAACGCGGGTTGTTTTGAACAGCCACAACCTGCTTAGTGACACCCCGCAAAAACCACCGGAATTCTTCACCAACGGAAATCCCGAGGTCCTCAAAAACCTTATTAACACAGCGACAATGTCCTACAATGTAACCTATCTGGATTTTTAAAACTTTTCGGCCTGATATTGAGGTAAAAAGATAGCCAGGAATCCTCACCTCTCTTCATATGTTTTTGTAATTTTGCAGAAATTTTTATCCATGGAAAATATCACTATAAATATACAGCCTACCACAAAACCAACAATAGTCAAATTTGAAGCGAACAAGTTTCTCACCAAACATGAGAATTTTGAATTCAGGAATATTGAAGAGGCAGGGCGTTCTCCGCTGGCACAACAGCTTTTTCACCTTCCGTTTGTAAAGACGGTATATATCGCCCAAAACTTTGTAGCTATTGAAAAATACAACATTGTACACTGGAAAGACATTCAGGAAGAAATAGCAGATCAACTTCGTGAATACCTTAACAGCGGAGCAGAAGTTATCACAGCTTCCAACGAAGAAGCCCAGAAAAAAGTACCGGCCACTGTGTATGCTGAAAGTACTCCCAATCCTTCGGTATTGAAATTTGTATCTAACAGAAAACTAGTGTTACAATCTATAGAGTTTAAAAATATTGACGAAGCCAAAAATGCTCCTATTGCAAAGGAGCTTTTCCATTTCCCTTTCGTAAAAGAGGTATTTATGGATGAGAATTACATTTCCATCAATAAGTATGATATTGCAGAATGGGATGATATTACGCTGGAACTTCGGGAATTCATCCGGAATTACCTGGAAGAAGGAAAAGAGATCATGACAGAGGGTGCTACCCCTGCAAAACAGGAATCAATAGAAGATGCTCCGGTAAAAAGAGTCCAGTTGGATGATACTTCCGAAGAGATCATTGCTATCCTGGATGAGTACGTGAAGCCTGCAGTAGCAAGTGATGGCGGAAACATCCTTTTTGAATCCTATAACCCAAATGACAAGGTGGTAAAGGTGATCCTGCAGGGAGCCTGCAGCGGATGCCCTTCCAGCACCATGACCCTTAAAAACGGAATTGAAAACATGCTGAAGGAAATGCTTCAGGGTAAAATTTCCCGGGTGGAAGCGATCAACGGCTAAGCAGTATTATCAATTAAATTTAAAGCTGAAAAGAACCTTATTTGTACAGGTTTTTTTCAGCTTTTTTGTTTTCTTCTGAAGCAATAAGGATTCTTTTTACAAGGTCATTTTCACCTGTGCATTAAATTCACGGAACAACTGAAGCAGACTCATAGTGGAAGAAATGAGATCTCTGGTTTCGAGCAGTAATCCGAAATATAGCTGTGCATTTTTAGGACTGGTTTCGGAAGTTTTTATCCTATCTATCTGTTTCTCGATTAGGGAAGTTACCTCATCCATTAGTTGCTGCTTTTCAGACAGGATCCTATCAATATTTTCAAAAGCCTGATTATCGAACAGCTCCTGGATATCATCAAATAGCACCTGCATCCTTTTATCAACCCTCTTAAGATCTTTCACCTGATTAAACTTCAGGTTTTTGTGGTTGTTGTTAACGTGATTGTAGCTGTTCCTGGTAATAAACCCAATGGATTGCACCATATCCTGAAGATAATCAAGGTTCAGTATATAAAATTTACTGGCATCCAGCGGATTGTCATCCATGGACTTGATGAAATAGAAGACGTTGGCCTTGAGTTGATCAATTTCAGATTCCAGCTTTTTAATGGCTTTTTTATTCTTTTTCAATTTTCCGCGGTCGTGGTAACCAAGGTTATCGACGGTTTTGGAATACATCTTGTTCACCCCGCCAATAATGCTGGATATATTTTCGGATGTTTCCTTTACAATTCCCTGGATTGTCACAATATCCTCGGGATCGAATGGCACTTTTTTCGCTTTTTCCTTTGCTCTTTTTCTGTGCACAAAAGCACTTCTGGTGATCATAAAAATTGCCAGTCCAATAAGGATGGTAATTGCGACAATTCCTCCAAAATAAATAATGCTTGCAAACAAAGCAGCGGCAGTGAAAGCCACCATTGCGGTAACAAACCAACCTCCTATCACGTTCACGACGCCGGCCACTCTGTAAACAGCACTTTCCCTATCCCAGGCCCTGTCTGCCAGGGAGGTTCCCATAGCTACCATAAATGTGACATAGGTAGTGGAAAGCGGAAGTTTATAATTTGTTCCAATGGAAATAAGAATACTGGCCACAACCAGGTTAACAGCTGCCCTCACCATATCGAATGCGGGAACCTCTTTTCTTCTTTTCCGCAGATAATCGGGTTTTTTGAATTTAGTTTCCACATAATTCTGCATTCCCGACGGAGTAACTGCGGCGACCATATTTCCGAAGTAAATGGAATATCTTACAATGCTCCTTGAAAGCATATTAGGTTTGAACCTTTCGGCACCATCTCCCTGCCTGGAAAGATTTACCCCGGTTTCCACTACCGACCTTGCCTTGCTGGAAAACCAGATCGTTACCACCATAATTGCCCCGGCTAACACCAGAAGCAGGGTAGGGGAAGGTACCTGACCTTCCAGACCCGACATTAAAAACTCCGATGGCAATGCACCCGAGGCCCGGAAAGCCTCCTGCCATAACCCGAAGGATTGCCAGGCTGCAATAGGTACCCCTATAAAATTCACCAGGTCATTACCCGCGAAGGCCAGAGCCAGGGCAAAAGTACCCACCACAATTATTGCCTTAAGGATGTTTACCTTAAAGACACTCATCAGAAGCTGTGAGAGTAGTGTAAAGAACAAGAAAGCCACCAGCACAATAAGTAGAGTATTTTCTGAAAGATATGCGAGGAATTCTTCTGAAATAAAGGCAACAGAGCTCAGTCCTTTCATAACTATAAAATAAAGAATAGCAGTAAGGGAAATACCTCCAAAAAAGGCTCCGATGTATTTGATCTTTTTATCATATTCAAAAGAAAAAACAAGCCTGGAGAGATATTGAACTATAGCCCCAACTATAAAAGCAATGACCACCGCCAGTAAGATCCCAATGATAATTTCGGTCGCTTTTTCTGTATTGATGTATTGCGAAAGCAGGCTTAAACCTTCCTCCTCTTTTGAAACTTTTATTACTGCGATACTCACGGCCGCGCCAAGAAGTTCAAAAACAATAGAAACCGTTGTGGAAGTCGGAAGACCAAGGGAATTAAAAAAGTCGAGCAGCAGCACATCTGTGATCATGACGGCCATAAAGATGATCATGATCTCTTCAAAATAGAACTCGCCGGGAATAAAGATCCCTTTTCGCGCCACTTCCATTAATCCGCTCGAAAACACAGCTCCCACCCCTACTCCAATACTGGCGACAATAAGGATATTGCGCATGGAAATCGCTTTGGAGCCTATTGCTGAATTCAGGAAATTAATAGCATCATTACTAACACCCACTACCAAATCTGTAACAGCGAGTGCAAATAATGCTACAAGCATTACTACATAAGCATCTTCCATTTCGGTTATTAGCTTTTCTTGTTGACAAAATACAGCTATTTTTTTTATTCAATAAGTGCGGACTGTTATAATAATATTAATAGGAGGTTTAACAAGACTTTTCAAAAGAGACAACAATGATTTTGTAACTTGATGATGAATTACTTAAATAAAGTACTAATCAAAAAAATAAATTATTATGGCAGTTTTAAAAGTTATTGAAGTAATGTCTAATTCGAGTGAAAGCTGGTAAGATGCCATCAAAAAATCGGTAAAAACCGCAGCAAAATCTGTTGATAATATCAAATCTGTTTATGTAAAGGAACAGACAGCCAATGTAGAAGGAGATGAGATCACAGATTTCAGAGTTATTGTAAAAATCACTTTCCAGGTAAAGGAATAAATACGTACGTCCTCTAATGGAAACTAGAGGGTATTTTACGGCATATTTTCAAGGCTGTTCTGATTTTTCTGCCCGCTTATCGGGTGGATTTCAGAACAGCCTTTATTCATATTTTATCTTAGCTATTTTCTATCATCATTTACTTTCTTAAACATTAAATGCAAATTTGATTTTAATAATCTCCAGACGACAAAGCCCTTTGGACCTTTTTTATTCCTGCTGCTTTACAATATTTTTGCCCGGTTTAAATGCGGCTGCAACAACAAAAACTAGATTATTTTAACACGTTTTTAACAGAGTAACACAGCTTGAAAATTCAACTTTGCACCAAATTTATTCAATGGATCAAATAGCAGACATACAGGATTGGACAGCAGAGTATATTGAAAGATTTATAGAATATCTTCCTACACTTGTAGGAGCTATTCTGTTTCTTATTGTTGGCTGGTGGGTCATCAAATTTATTTTGGGGTCTTTAAAAAGGCTTTTTACCAAAAGGCATTATGACCTGGCACTCCAAAATTTCATTCTCACCATCCTGGAGTGGGGCCTAAAAATCCTTCTCATCATCACTGTTATAGGGCAACTGGGAATTACAACCACTTCATTTGTCGCAATGATTGGTGCAGCCGGACTTGCTATTGGACTGGCTTTACAGGGCTCGCTGGCAAATTTTGCGGGCGGCGTCCTTATTATTCTTTTAAAACCGTTTCGAATCGGGGACTGGATAGAAGTGAACGGAATCTCGGGAAGTGTAAAAGAAATTTCTCTTTTCTATACCAAACTGGATACCTTCGGAAACCAACTTGCCATCATTCCCAACGGCGAACTTTCCAATGATAATATTGTAAACTATTCAGGTAATCCCACCAGGAGAGATGCCATTACCATAGGAGTGTCGTACGAAAGCGACATTAAAAAAGCCAAGCAAGTATTGCTGAACCTCCTGCATGAACAGGAAGGAATTCTGAAAGATCCTGCGCCGGCAGTGGTGGTTACAGAACTGGCAGATAGTTCTGTGAACTTTTCGGTACGTTTCTGGGCTCCCAATGAAGTTTTCTGGGATTGTCACTGGTACACTATAGAGGAAGCTAAAACCAGACTTGAAGCTGCAGGAATTTCTATTCCGTTCCCGCAAAGAGATGTTCATTTTTTCGATCACAGTAAAAAAGAATCAACTCCTTCTGTTGAGAATAATAAGGACTAGTTTGTACTTCACTTCATTAAAAACACAAAAGCCGCAGAAATGCGGCTTTTGTGTTTTTAGTATGAATTTATTGTTTTATCCGACCATAAAGTCTTTGAGATAAAAAGGCTCAAAGTAGGCTACATCTTCAAAATCTCTTATCCTGAATTTTTCATCTGCCAAAGAAACCATTTGTTTTGCTGAAGGTGATTTTCCTTCAATAAAAACTGCATTTTTATGCTTACAGATCTCTTTGAATTTCTCTATGCCATTTCCGATAAAACTTACCTTTCCCTGCTTTAGCTCTTCTTCAAAGGAAGAGACATCTAAAATCTGGGCACGTGTATCAAACACCGGTTGAAATGTTGCAGTAAATCCTGCAGTATAAACTTCCATACGTCTGGCGTCCAGCATTGGAATAATAAGTTCACCATCCTCTTCTTCCTTTACCTGCATGGCAAGGGATTTTAATGTAGATACTGAGATCAACGGAATCTCCAGCGAAAAGCACAATCCCTTGGCAGCAGAAACTCCAATCCGTAAACCTGTATAAGAACCCGGACCTTTACTGATCGCAATAGCATCCAGATCACCCGCTGAAAAATTGTTTTCTTTCAGGATCTCTTCAATAAAAACATGAAGCCTTTCTGCATGAGAATAGCTATTGCTGTTATCTTCTTTTAAAGCCACCAGTTTACCATCTTCTCCCAAAGCTACAGAACAATTTGTCGTAGCCGTTTCAATACAAAGAATTAATCCCAATTTGTTTATATTTTAATTATCACCAGATTCTGTCAATTCCTGGGTATCGGTGACTTCTATCTTATCACCAGCCTTTAAGGATTTGGTTACAGTGGTATAAGGTCCTGTAATAACCTTTTCTCCTTCTTCAAGACCAGATGTTATCTCTATATTCCGGTCATCCTGTATCCCTGTTTCCACGACTCTTAACTTCGCTTCATCTCCTTCCTGTACAAAGACTGTCTCAAATTTCTCCCCCGAAGAAACTTTCTCTCGATCAGCCCCCCCACCTCTCACAGTAGAAGTGTCACTTTTAATAACAATTGAACTTATAGGCACTCCAATTATATTATCCCTTCTGGTAGTGATGATATCTACTGTCGCAGTCATTCCCGGCCGAAAGGGTGAAAAATTCTCAGGCTTTCCTTCCAGTAAATGTCCATATGAATTTTCCAGAATCCTTACTTTCACTTTAAAATTAGTTACCTGGTCGGCAGTTAAAGCAGAATTGGCCGAATTGGAAATCTCTGTTACCAATCCTTTAAATTCCTGCCCAAGATATGCATCTACTTCAACAATGGTAGAGTCGCCAATGGAAACCTTCACGATATCATTTTCATTCACATCTACCTCCACTTCCATTTCTGAAAGATCGGCTACACGCATGATCTCTGTTCCTGCCATTTGTTGAGTTCCCACAACTCTTTCTCCCAGTTCGGCAGAAAGTGAGGAAATGGTTCCGGTCATAGGGGCATAAATATTTGTCCTCCCAAGGTTTTCACGTGCCTCATTAACACTTGCAGCAGCACTTTGTACGTTATAATACGCCGACTGCTGGTTTGCCTGTGCTACTTCAAAAGCAGATACGATCCTATCCCATTCTGCTTTGGAAATAATGCCTTTTTCAAAAAGCTGCTCGTTACGTTCAAAATTAGCCCTTGCTTCCCGCAAGCTCGCTTCAGCCTGAGATAATCCCGCCCTTACGTTTTGTAGTCCGGCTTGAGAACGTTGTAAGTTAGATTCGTAAATATCTGGATTTACCTTCACCAGCAAATCTCCTTTTTCCACCTGCTGTCCTTCCCTCACCGGCAGTTCAATGATCTCTCCAGAAACTTCCGAAGAAAGCATTACTTCCACTTCGGGCTGAATTTTTCCGGTAGCAGAAACTGTTTCCACCAAATTGATCCTGGTGATCTCTGTAACTTCTACTTCTTTAAAATTTCCGGATTTTCCAAACCACCCGGCTTTCTTACCAACCAACAGTAAAATAATTATAACTACAGCTATACCAATAATGATATACAACGTCTTTTTCTTCATTTTTTAAAATTTAAGATTGGCGATGGGAACACCAAAATACAGTTCTAATACTTTTAATTTAAATATATAATCATATTTAGCCCTTATGACTTCACTCTGGGCATTGCTTAAGTTAAAGGTAGCCTGGCTAAAATCAAAAGCATTGGTGAGCCCCACACTATACCTTTCTGTTGCATAATTATAGGCCTGCTCCTGTGCATTTTGCGCCACCAGGGCTGCTTCATAAGCCTTTAGAGCACCTTCGGCATCTACATACGCCTGGTAAACATCTGCTTCAAGATCAAGCCTCGTCTGTTCCAGTTCATATTCTGCTCTTTTTACATTGATCTCACTTCGCTTTACATTGTTTCTTACTGAAAAACCATTCAGAAAAGGAATGTTAAGCTGAATTCCATAGCTAACCCCGTCATTCATTTGCAACTGTTCAAAAAACGGAAGCGGATTTCCAATTTCCGTTACCGTATTTGGGGCTACCACTATTTCTTCGGTTCCCTGAACAAAACCTATCTGTCGGTAAGGCTCGTCGGGATCAAGCCCTGCTGCCCTTAACCTGCCAGCGCCAGATTCCCGTGTATTATAGTTGAAGAAAGCGCCTAAGGTAGGTAAATAAGCACCCCTGGCGATTTCCACATCTTTCTTTGCTATCTCCCGGTTTTGTTCTGCTACCCGTACTTCATATCTTTCCTCTTCTGCATTTTCAATAATTTGTTCAACAGAAGTACCCAGGATCTCTGCGCCAATTACATCGTAATCCCGGTCTACTATATCAAAATTCTCGTAATCTTTGATCAACAGCGTTTGAGCCAAAGCGATCAAAGAAATCCTTACGGTATTCTGGGCTACAATAATACGTTGTTCCTCGTTAGCTGCAGTTGCTCTTATCTCAAGAAGATCTCCGCTGGGAAGAGAACCTGCCTCCACCAGTTCTTCTGTTCGTTCCAGCTGCTCAAGAGTTACTTCATGCTGTGCCTGGATCAACTTTACATTCTCTTTGTTAAAAAGTACCTGCAGGTAAGAATTAGCCACAAAAAGACTAATATCATCCTTCATTAATTCAAGGGAATACTGTGCTGCCAGTTGTGACATTTTTGACCGCTGCAGCTCCTTAAAATTCCTCAACCCATCAAAAAGAGTCATACTTGCAGTTACTCCTGCAGAAAAGTTTCTTGTAGTCTGGGTTTGTAAAATTCCGGTTGTTACGTTTTGCGTTAAACCGGTATTCCATGAATTGGATGCTGAAGCATTGATACTGGGAATGAAATTTCCAATGGCATCATATTTTTCAACTTCGGCCAATTCTGTTTCCAGTTGAGATTGTTTAATGGAAATATTATTTTCAAGTGCATATTCTATACATTCCTGAAGCGTCCATTCTTTATCTTGTGCATTTAACAAATATCCGAAGCTTAGGAAAAATGCGGACAATAAAATTTTTTTCATAATAATGGTTGTGAAAGATAAGTCTAAGAAAGATTTAAGATGTTACAGTTTTTATGAGGAAACTAATTAGCAGTCATGCCCATTGCAGGCTTGATCTGGTTCCAGACTTTTATTTTGTCTTCTTTGGTAATGCCATTTTTAACCTCCACATATATTCCGTCACTTATTCCTAATTCAAGGTCTTTACGCACAAAGTCCTGATCTCCGGTTTCTACCTCCACATAAGGTTGTTCTGTTTTTGGATCAAATTGCACCAAAGCTTCACTTATGGCCATCACCTCATCTGCCCTTGCCAGGATGATAGAGGCATTTGCACTTAAACCAGCCCGTATAAAAGTAGTATCTGCTTTATCTAAAGTTCCTTTTATCTCAAACTGGATTGCTCCGTTTTCGTCCACTCCTTTTGGAGCAATGTAATCCAGAACGGCATTAAAAGTCTTGTTTTCTATTGCACCAACTGTCACTTCCAGCGGAAGATCCTCTTTAATTTTCCCCACTTCACTTTCATCCACTTTTCCTTCAAATATCATTTCATTCACATCGGCCAAAGTAGCAATGGTGGTTCCGTCGTTAAAATTGTTACTTTCAATCACCTGGTTTCCGGCTTTTACAGGAACATCCAGCACCATTCCTTCTACAGTAGAACGAATTAATGTATTTGCCGCACTCCCAATTCCGCTGGTGGTTCCGGTTTGTACGATCTCGAAGTTCTGTTGTGCAGAACGATGATTCTGCTGTGCTCTCTTATATGCCACTTCTACATTGTCAAAATCATTGGCAGAAATCACCCCTTTTTCAAATAGGGATTTTTGTCGTTCATATAATTTTTGTTCGTTGTCAAGATTTATTTTTGCAGTCACTACCGCATCCTTTGCACTCTGCAGGGAAGAAACATTTGGGATCACCCTGATCTTTGCAATAAGATCTCCGGCTTTGATCCTGTCTCCTGCTTCAATATATATTTCATCAATAATTCCTGAAATATTCGGTTTAATAAGAACTTCTTCCTTAGGAACGATGTTTCCCGTAGCTACCGTTTTCTTAACGATAGTATGAACTGAAGCCTGCTGTGTCTCATAGACCGTAGGATCCTCCTGATTCTTCTGATAGAGATAATACAGTGCTCCCACGAAAGAAACAGCGATTAAGATTAAAACACCAATAGTTACAACTTTTTTCATTTTTTGATTGAATTAAATTTCGTATTCCTGATTTTTTGATTATTCGGTTCTAAGAGCATCCACGGGTTTAATCTTAATGGCATTTTGTGCAGGTATGAGACCGGCAATTAAACCTGAAAACACTAAAATTCCCAGCGCTGTCATTACCACCCCAAGATCAACACTTGGATTGGCAAACATCATTTCTGAAGTGTCTGCCCCGCTCAACGCCAGATTGATCAAATAAATTACTCCTGTAGCCATTACTATTCCCGCCATTCCCGAAACAATGGTAAGAAAGATGGCTTCCATTAAAATCTGGCCTCTAATGGACCATGGACTTGCTCCCAATGCCCGCCGTACTCCTATTTCGTTGGTACGCTCTTTTACGACTATCAGCATGATATTACTTATCCCGATAATGCCCGAAAGCAGCACCAGAACACCCACAAAATAAGCGACTGCTTTTAAGGCAATAAATAATCCGTTGACTTTATTGAATTCCTCAAACAGATCAAAATACCCGACTGCCCTGTCATCTTCTGGATGGATGGAATGCCTGGATTTAATGATCTCCAGAATTCCGCCTTTTAGATCGGAAATGGAATAACCGTCTTCTGCTGTGATCGCCATCCAGCCAACATTGTTTGCCTGGTTGAACGCCTGGGAAAAGGACGTGAAAGGAACATAGATCTCTTTCTGGGCCTCTTCTGCATTTCCGCCATTATTTCCTTTTTTCTTGTAGGTACCAATTACCATAAAATTTACTCCGTTGATTTTGATATAAGATCCAATAACTTCTTCATCTTTATCATACATGGTACTTCGCACACCATCACCAATCACTGCGACTTTCCGTTTTTCATTGATATCGGAATAGTTTACAAAACGCCCGGAGGTAATATCCATGGGTTCCTGCTGAATGATCTCCGGATAATCACCGTAAATGTTGAATGCCCCTGAATTCAAACCCCGAATCACATTATTATTTCCGCCGAAACCTCCCAGCTGATTTCTAGGGGAAACAAATCGAAGATTCGGAATATTCCGTTTTATTTCGGCTACGTCTTCAGTTTTAAAATTATAACGCCTCCCTTTGGGCAAGCCTTTATACGGTTTTGAAGGAGTCTGGCTCCACATAAACATCGTATTCGTGGCTATTCCACCAAAACCCTGCTTCACACCGTTTTCCAGACCTTTCCCTGCCGCAAGAAGAATTACCAGAATAAAGATCCCCCATAGCACTCCGAAAGCTGTAAGAAGCGTCCTGAACCAGTTTGAGCTTAATGCCTCAATTATTTCGCTCCATTTATCCCTGCTAAACATATTATTCGTCTCTAAGTGCTACAATGGGTTTAATACGGGCAGCCCGCCACGCAGGAAAGAAACCTGCCAGGGCTCCGGCGAAGATCAGTATAAAAACTGTCGTGATCGCGACATTGAAATCAATGGAGGGATTTGCGATATAATTTGTTTCGATCAACGGACCTACAAACTCCAGAAGTGCCAAGCTAAAAATGAGTCCGGCAAAACCTGCAATGGCCGTTACAAAGATTGATTCATGCAAAACCATTGTTACAATTGACAATGGCTGGGCCCCCAGCGCTTTCCTCACGCCTATTTCCCGGGTGCGTTCTTTAACAATGATGAGCATGATGTTACTCACCCCCACAATCCCGGCTATAATAGTACAGATTCCCACACCCCAGAAAAAATACTTGATCATATCCATAAGATCGAAAAAGCGTTTTGCATTTTCGAGGGAATTATTTACAGTTACCGCACTATCATCATCGGGTGCGATACTGTGCCGTTCTTTTAGATATTGCTCCAGTTCTGCCGAAAATTTTTCTGAAGCTGCCAGTGCCGCTTCAAAATTCTCTTCTTTCTGAAGAGTAAAAGCAAGGTTCCCTATGTTATTAGATCCATTGAAAACTCTTTGAGCAGTAGAAAGTGGTAAATACACCCTGGTTTCTTCCCGCTCTCCTCCCGGATCTGTAAAAACACCTATCACTTTGAAATTAATTCCCGAAAGCTGAATATATTCCCCAATTGGATCTTCACTTTTAAAAAGGTCATTCTTTACTTTGTTTCCAATGACCACTACCTTCTCGAAGTTATCATGATCCTTGTAGTTGATAAACCTTCCGGCAGCCATACTACTGTTTTCCAGGAATTGATAATCGGGTAAAACCCCTTCGACCCGGTATGACCCAGATTCTTTTTCGTAGTTTACTATCCCATTCCATATCCTGTAAACCGAAGATTTGTATTCCAATTCATCCTTGTGCTTTTCAGCAGTAAAGGCATAATCCTCATTTTTCATCTGAATCCTGCGCCCGGGATTGAGACCTTTATATTCTTTGGAAGTAACCCCCGTCCATACATAGAGGATATTTGCTGCATCCCCCTCAAATTCAGCAGAAATTCCATTTTTCATACCCTCACCAATTCCCAGAAGCACCACCAGGATAAAAATACCCGACGCCACAGAGAGACCGGTCAAAAAAGTACGCAGCTTGTTTTTACCAATGGTATCAAATATTTCTTCCCAACGTTCAAGATCAAACATTTTCCAGCGCTCTTACTTGGTTAACTCTAGAATCATCTATAATCAAACCGTCTTTCAGGTTTACAATGCGTTTGGTCATCTGGGCGATATCATGCTCATGGGTCACTACAAGAATGGTTCGCCCTTCATCATTAATGCCCTGAATGAGATCCATCACTTCATAAGATGTCTTGGTATCAAGTGCTCCTGTAGGCTCATCTGCCAGCAAAACTTTTGGATCACTGGCGAGTGCCCTGGCTATGGCCACCCGTTGTTTCTGCCCTCCCGAAAGCTCATTGGGTAAATGTCCTGCCCAGTTGGCAAGTCCAACCTTCTCCAGGTAGGCCATGGCTTTCTCTATTCTCTCTTTTCTTTTAACCCCCTGATAATACAATGGCAGCGCCACATTATCCAAAGCAGTTTTGTATGAAATAAGATTAAATGACTGAAAAATAAAACCCAGAAATTTATTTCGGTAACGGGCTGCGATCTTTTCATTCAGGTTTTTGATAGGAACTCCATCCAGGGTATAAGATCCCTCATCGGCTTCATCGAGCATTCCGAGGATATTCAGCAATGTGGATTTCCCAGATCCCGAAGAGCCCATTATAGATACCAGTTCTCCTTCGGCCACACTGAAATTGATCCCTTTGAGAACGTGAAGGGAATTGCTTCCCATTTTATAGGATTTGTGAAGGTCTTTAATTTCAATCATAATTTGATGTAATGAAAGTTTCGCAGCTCAACCTGAGCACACTCATAAGACTCACAAATAAATCATTTGTTACAGTAAAAAGTTAAAAATTTCTGAAATAAAAAAATAATTCCGAAACCTTCAGCAGGATCCGGAATAATAAATTAAAAGAAAAAAGAACTGAGATGTTCTGTTTTTCAGGAAGAAGATTCATCACTCTTTTTGAAGGCCCGCCACACAAAGTAAGCTACGCCACCCATTAAGATATATGGAAATATCATAAGGTACATGATCCCGTCATTGATGCCTTTTGCAGCAGTCTGAGTGGATTCGGTTTCCAAAACTGCACGGCACATGGAACATTGAGCTTCCATCGTTATGGGAAACAAAAGCAAGATCAAAATTATATAGAACAATCTCTTTTTCATCATAAACTATTTAATTCTTCGACGCCAGCAATTAATAATATGGCGCCATAAAAACATACACTAGGACTCCGGTAACAGCGACATAAAGCCAGACGGGAAAAGTCCACCGAGCGATGGCTGCATGCTTCTTATTCTCTCCTGTTAATCCACGATACATCGTAAACAGGACAAGTGGAACTATGATTGCCGACAAAGCAATATGCGTGATAAGGATAAAGAAATAAACAGGCCGCATAAATCCTTCCCCTCCATAAGGAACAGGATCATTGCTTATTTTTGAGATCACATAACTTACCAGAAAGATCGAAGACAGCACAAAAGCTCCAATCATTACATTCCGGTGCCATTTGTACTCCCTAATCCTCATGAAATAATATCCTGTAATAAGTAAAACAGCAGTAGAAAAGTTAAGAACAGCATGAAAAAAAGGAAAACTTCCCAGTTGGGCATTAAAAAGATTATATCGCTGTGGTAAATACATAAGTACCAGCACAGCCACAGGCACTATGATGGAAAGTGCTATGATCGCCGGAACCATTACCCTGTCTGCTTTTCTAATTCTCATCTTATAAAAGTTTTTTTGCGTCTTCAATAAGGATATCAATTTGCGGCTCTTCTTCCCCCGGTTCTACCACGGCATCCTTCTCTACAGATCCTCTGTAATAAACAATAGGATTTCCAAATTTATCCACTCTTGATCTCACGTATCCTTCCTGGTCGATGAGTGCAAAATATCCCGAGTGTGCAAAGCCGCCGGCCGCATTAGGATCTTCACCTGCATAAATATTAAATCCTGAATTTGCCAAATCATAGATCTCATCTTTTCCCCCGGTAAGAAGATGCCAGTTAGGATGATCTATACCATTAACATCAGCATATTTTTCCAATACCTGCGGAGTGTCATGTTCGGGATCTATACTGAAGGAAGCGATTCCGAAATTATCATTGCTCCTGAATTCGTTTTGAACCTCCACCAGATTCTCATTCATTATGGGACAAATGGTAGGGCAGGTAGTAAAGAAAAATTCCGCTATATAGACTTTCCCTTCGTAATCTTTGTTCGAAATGGTATCGCCCTCCTGATTCACAAACCGGAAAGGTGGAATTTGTTTCTTTTTCCCATTTACTTCAATATACACCAGCTCCGATTTATCTGCAGCTCTCTCTTCGGCAGAATCTGATCTATTGGAAGAAACTACTTCCCCTTCGCTTACCCTGTCTATGATCTTCGGAATAAAAAGAATACCAAAAATTAGAATCACCAGTGAGATCCCTATGTATGAATAGTTTTTCATCTAACTTCCTTTATTGTATTTTTTTAAAGCGAGGCGATATTCTGCAAGAATGATCTTCACGTCATCCTCCATTTTATTATTCAGCTCGGCAACCGAACTGGAATTGTATCCGTATAAAATGCCCTTATCCTCATCATCACTTCTCCCCCTGAGCTTTCCATCTTTATCAATAATAAAAACATGAGAAATGGAAAGGTCTTCATCAAGCGACAAGTTTGTGTTTAGACTACTAAAAAGAGTTTCTATTTCTTCGGGTTCGGCAAATGCGAATTTCCATTTCCGTAGATCAGCTATTGTGCCGATCTCTTCCCTCACCGCCTCAACTTCTTCGCGAGCTTCTTCAGGCACCACGATCACAAGCTGAAAATCCCGGAATTCATAGTAGGTATTATAGATTTTTTCGGAAATGTTATATGCATTCCCAATATATTCCGAAGGATTTTTACCGTAGAAGCCAAGAATAGTAATATTATTCTGAAAGGAAATCTTCTCTCCTTCTAAGGTCTCAAAATCCTCCAGATCACTGATATTTTTGTTCAAAACAGGTAATTTTGCGAAGTGATTCACCCCCGAAGCAAAGAATAAATACGCCACAATAGGCAGTGCAAACAGGACGATTATAACAAAAAACTTCTTCATAACCTTAAAGGTTTCAACTAGAGCACAAAAATAAAAAAAGGCGGTTTTAAAACCGCCTTTTTCCATTCTTATTTTTTCATTTTTAAAAGTCCCACGCTACTTGGCCTCTGTTCATTACTTCGTATACATAATCTCCTTCTGTAAGCAAAATGAAAATGAGGTAAATTATAAGGAATACCGCGGTCCAGACCACTGATCTCCTCAAGCCTTTCTTTTCACTCTCCATGTGCATGAAAGCCCAGGTAATAAGGTATGCCTTATATATGGTAAGCAGGATGAAAATCCAGTTTATAAGCTTTAGGCTTATAAAATAGGTATGCATAAGGAAATCTGGTTTGATGATCCCAAGGATCACTTCCACCAAAGTAACTATAGAAAGTATAATAAAAACCGACCAGATCCTCTTGGTATGGGATTCGTATTGATGATCGTGTGTATGTGCTGAATTATTATTTGCCATTGCTCTTGTTTCTCTTTATTAAACCAGATAAAAGAAGGTAAATACAAATACCCAAACTAAATCTACAAAGTGCCAGTATAAACCGACTTTTTCAACCATTTCATAACTACCTCTTCTTTCGTAGGTACCTAAAAGAACATTAAAGAAGATAATAATATTGATCAAAACACCAGTTAAAACGTGAAATCCGTGGAAACCTGTTATGAAGAAAAAGAAATCTCCGAATAAAGGATTGCCGTATTCATTTTCATGAAGGTTGGCACCCTCTACAATTCCAACTGCATCATTATTCAGTTTGGTTATAGAAGACTGGCGGGTTAACACCACTTTTTCTCCGGTTTCAGTTAATTCCTGGGTTCTCACATAAAGATCGGGATTTGCAAGAAATCCTCTCTGTACATCTTCGATAGTAAATCTAGGCAAATCGGGTTCATCTGTAAACCACAATCCATTGCTTCTTTCCTGTTGCACTCTGTCTCGGGGAGCAGCAGTCACAAAAGCATCCAGAGCAACCCTTTCACCTTCTGAATCCACAAACTGAAGGATATTCCCTCCTTTGGTCTGCACTGCACCATAGGTACCATTAATGAAATTTTTCCATTCCCATGCCTGAGATCCAAGGAAAATAACTCCTCCAATAATGGTCAACAACATGTATAAAGTTACTTTGGACTTCTTCATTTGGTGGCCGGCATCTACTGCCAAAACCATAGTTACCGATGAAAAGATAAGAATGAAGGTCATCAATGCCACGTAGTACATAGGAGCATCTACTCCATGCAAAAACGGAAAGTGATTAAAAACTTCATCTGCAATAGGCCATGAGTCTGCAAACTTGAATCTTGCAAATCCATAAGCCGCTAAAAATCCTGAGAACGTAAGCGCATCAGAAAGGATGAAAAACCACATCATCAATTTTCCATAACTCACTCCTAAAGGCTGATTGCCTCCACCCCAGGTTTTACCTTCGGTACCTGTTCTCGCAACAGTAGCTTCCATAGAAAGATTTAAAATTTAGTATTAGGCAAAAATAGGTATTTTTATTATCTAAAGAAATATAAAAACAAAAACAAGTAAACCCATAGCGCATCCACAAAGTGCCAGTAGGTGCCACCCAGTTCTAATCCAAGTGTTTGCCCAGAGTGGTAACGTTGTTTAAAATGGTTATAAATTAACACAAAAAGCACAATAATACCTCCCGCCAAATGCGCTAAGTGAGCCAGAACCACCACATAAACAAAGGAGGTAGTAACCGTACTTTCACTTCCGGTAAAATAATATCCTGCAGAAATTATCTCCTGAAAACTTTTAAATTGAAGAAAAACAAACAAAGCAGCCAGCACCAAGGTGGACAGCAGAAAAATAGTTCCCTTCTTCAAATTATCGGCAGAAATTGCTTTTTTCGCCAGCCATAAGGTCACACTACTAAGAACAATTACAATGGTGCTCCAGAAAAAAGCATCCGGTAACTCAAAGTTACTAATCCAGTCAGGCCTGCTTTTACTTACCACGTAAGCACTGGTCAAACCGGCAAACATCATAGCCATACTTATGATACCAAACCACAGCATCATCTTTTTTGCCCGTCCAATCTTATATTGTTCGGTTCCGTGGGTTAAATCCATAAACGAATAAATTTATCTAGTACATATATTATTTGCAGCAGAGTGATGTAGGAAACACTGGCCAACATCAGTTGCTTTGCAGATTTGGAATCTCTCTTTTTGTATAATTTCAATGCATACTTTAGCATAAACAGTCCTAGGATTAATACAAGAACTGCAGATACCGGCGAAAGAAACAATTTCCCGGTCACTCCAAAAGCCGGAATAAGGGAAACCAAAATGGTCCAAACGGTATACAATACGATTTGCACCGCAGTACCTTTATCCTTTTTTCCGGTAGGCAGCATAAAGAAACCACCTTTTTTATAATCGTCATACAACCACCATCCCAGCGCCCAGAAATGAGGGAATTGCCAGAAGAACTGGATCATAAATAAAGTTCCCGGCTCAATACTAAAATCTCCGGTAGCAGCCACCCATCCCAACATAAACGGAATTGCCCCGGGAAAAGCCCCCACGAATACCGACAACGGAGTTTTGGTTTTTAAAGGTGTATAAACACTTACATATAAAAAGATACTTATGGCCCCAAACATGGAAGTCACGGGATTTATGAGGTAAAGTATCACCAGGCCAAGGATTGTTAAAAGACTGGCAATAAAAAATGCAGTAGTCACACTCATCCTTCCCGAAGGAATAGGCCTGTCACCGGTACGATCCATTAGTGCATCGAGATCTTTCTCCAGTATTTGATTATAGGCATTAGATGCCCCTACAAGACAATAACCACCAATCCCCAACATTAGAACCGTTACAAAATCTATAGTCTCTGCCCCGAGAAAATATCCGGCAACAGAAGAAAAAACCACACTTACAGCTAAGCGTACTTTGGTTAATTCCTTTAGATCTGAAAGTATTGAAAAAGAAGAAGTATGTACCTGTGTATTCTCCAAAAAGCACAAATTTTTTAATTGCGGCAAAGATACTCCTTAATCTCTTTTTCACAAGGGGTTAAGGACGTTAAATTTTAAAGCTTCAGAAAAATCAGGCGCTGATAGTCAGTCTTTTAAAAATTAATAATCGTAATACCAGTTAAAGATATCTGTCCTTATTCCGAAGTTGAGCCAGTAAGTAGTATTATCAAACGTAGTTGGAGTATTTATCGTGGGGCTGAAATTTCTGTAAATAAAGCTTCCGTAGATCTTAAGATTGGTAGTTGGATTTATAATATATCCCGCTTCAGTTTCCGCAAAAAAGGAGTTGGTGGTATTTCCCTGCCCAATCTCCACCCTTGTTTCAAAGGCCCGGTCATATTCACTGGTATAAATATCCCCACCGTAGGCTGCATTATCTTCGGGAGTATTAAAATCAAATCCGCGTTTCCCGTAGACCATTTTTAAATGTCCGTAATAGCGCTCATATTTATAACGGGAAATAGCAACCAATTCCCGAAAATTAGCACCCCATAAATGAGCCATGGATTGATTGTTATGGCCATAATTCAAGGTAATGGTGTTATGGGAATAAGTATATGGCCGCACCTGATTGTATTCGACCTGCAAATACAGGTTTTCTACATTGAAGGCATCGAAATATTTCACCCCCAACTGAAACCCTAGTTTATTCTTCCAGCTGCCTTCCCCACCAAAAATATCTCCCGAAGAAAATTCATCAATAAGAAACTGGGTATATAAATTGAGATCATCATTCCACTTGTATTTTCCGGTGAGGCCGATGATTGCGTTACCCGCCCGTGCCCCTGTAGAAAACTCGATTGCACGGTAAAAGATCACCGGATTAAGGTAGTTAAGATCGAAGCCCCGATTATTATCATTTTCCCACATCACCGATTCGAAAAATCCGAGGTTAAGACGTTTGGTAACATTATAGCTCAGAAAATGGTTGGCCATATATTTTGTCCTGAAAGAACCTTCTCCCGTGACCTCTGCCCGCACATCCCGTAATGACATCCAGGTATTGGTGTATTTGATCTTCCAGAATTTGGTGTTCAATTTAAAATACGGATACGGAGTTGCATTGTCACTCATTAGCAAAGACCTGTATCCATCCCCTATGAAGTTTTTTCCATGCCCAAACTGAAGATTGAAAAACTTCCCCGGGCTATAGGACAAATAACCTTCAGCAACCGGATAATCATAGGCCTGCCCCATAAATTCCTTCGCTATACCTCTCCCAGGAATGGTGGCAGGCTCTCGATTTTCGGGACCAATAGATTCTGCAAACCGATTGTAATAATCTGCAAACCTCCCCTGATTTTCGTATAACACTGTGTAGAAGTTGAAATTCTTGCCCAATCCTCCCTGAAGAATAGCTGCACGTGTATTGTTATAGGTCACCTCCAGGTCACTTTCAAAATCTTTACCCAATTGCAGGTCTACACCAAAATCTGCCGCAAACCAGTAATTTTCCCCCTGAAAAGTCACCAAATGCTCATTCCATAATTTGCGACCAAACCAGGAAGTTTTTGGCTTATAAAGCTTTTCTTCTTCAGCTTCAAAGTCATAGTAAGGCTGCACCTCATTATAGAGAAAAGGTTTGGAGGATGTATGGAAATTTGTTCCAACCCGGTTCACTTCAGCGTCAAACCTGCTGTAGAGTTCGTGAGACAGCGGAATATTTAGTTCACTTGAAGCTCTTTTATTATCGTACCCAAGAGAGACGATCTGGTCATATTCATTGGCAATATCCTGCGATAGATCATTTTCCGGAATAACAGGCTCTGTAGCCTCCACAACAACTACCTCCTCACCAAAATCTTCCCCTTGAGAAAAATTGAGATCAAGAGGAATCTTAACACCCATCCTGAACTGCATATCGACAGCCCGGCCATTATAAGTTGCCGGAGAAACAGGAGGCAACGCAGTAAAAATCCTTCTAAGTTCCTTCTCCAGCTGCGGATAATCTGCATCTATAAAATTAACTGCAAAAGAACCATTATTAGCAACCTCGAAAAGAACCAGGATTTCCCCCTGATACCCCGCATTAATAAATTTTTCAGGAAGCTGAAATTGTTCAGCTATTTTTACTTTTAGCGTAGATTTAAAACACTGCTCTTCATCATCAAAACTTTTATTTTCACATTCAGGAAAGATGGGGAATCTTTCAGAATCTCCGAAATTAGTTTGTGAATAACCGCTAAAAATCATCAGGAAAAACAGGAGGCTGAAATACTTCATCCGGTAGAATACCAATTGGTTTAGTCTGGCCGAAAGATACATTTTTTTCAAGAAGTGGATAGCATTTGGTATGTTTTTCAGAGATCACAACATTTAGCCCCAAATAGAAACATCCCGCACACGTGCGGGATGCTTTCTATTGTATAAGAAGGCTTTAGTTCTGCACTCTAAACGTAATAGGCAGGGAATAAAGCACTCCAACCGCTTTGCCTCCCTGCCTCCCCGGCTGCATTTCAGGCAGGGAACCGGCCACACGAATTGCTTCGGCTTCGAGCTTTGGGTGAGGGCCCCGAGCACCCACGATAGACACAGAACCATCTGGCTCAATTTTAAATTGCACATAAATCCTGTGGATCCCGGAAAGGCCCAATTCACCGCCAAGGGTAGTGTCAAACTTCCTGTTCACAAAATCATTTATTTTCCGGCTCATGCATTCCTTTCGCTCATCATTAGTATCAAAATCTTCACACCCAGGAAAAACCGGTACCTCTTCTACACTTATAAAGGAATAATCCTCTATTTTCTCTTCCGGCTCCTCTTCCACAATATCCTCGATTTCGATGATCTCCCCGGGATCTGCTTCGGTAGAATTAATTGCAGTTTCGACTACATCTTCATCATCGTCGGCAACATTAACATCCTCAATGATGTCCCTTGGTGGTGGCGGTGGCGTGACTTCTTTCATAATAGTAACTGGAACTTCTTCCTCCGTAAATTCATCCAGATGGACTTTTGATGATACTACCGACTCGTTGCCATAGGTTTTCCACTCTATAGCGAGTAAGGCTAAAAAAAGAATGAGGATAAGCCCTACCTGAAAGAAAAGAATACTTTTTCTTCTAAGATCTGCCTGCTTGTTTTTCTTGCATTCCATAATCACATATTTAAAGGTTAATTTTCTTAAAAATTAAACCCCGAACCTGGTCAGGATTCCGGATGTATGGAAGGTTAGTAGTCTCTCCTGCACAATCAATATGCCACAGCAGCATTTTTATTAAATTATTTAAGAATAATCAGATTAATACTTAAAATACAGGCATCAATTAACCACAAGTATAAATTATATGCTTAATCAACACTATTCCTGAACCTATTTCAGAAGCTTAGAACATTCGCAGCTGGACAAAAAAAATCCCGCACAAAGTGCGGGATCCATATATTATAGTAAAATTATTCTTAGTCCTGAACCCTGAAGGTAATAGGTAGAGAGTAAAGTACCCCTACTGCCTGACCTCTTTGTTTACCGGGCTGCATTTTTGGAAGTTGGTTTACTACCCTTTCTGCTTCCTGCTGAAGTCTTGGGTGTGGTGCACGTGCTCCAAGAACAGTAATGTTTCCGTTCTTCTCAATTCTGAACTGAACATAGATCCTGTTGATCCCAGAAAGACCTAATTCACTTCCAAGTTCTGTATTAAACCTACGGTTCACAAATTCAGTAATTTTTTCACTCATACAAGCTTTACGCTCATCGTTGTTTCTTTTACTCTCACAACCCGGAAAGATGGGCACATCTTCAATTACAGCGAAAGGAACATCCCCAATTTCTTCTTCTTCTTCAACTTCCACAACTTCTTCTACCTCAACGATCTCCTCTTGATTTGTTTCAGTAGATTCAATGATGGTTTCTTCAACTTCCTCTTCATCTTCCACAACTTCAATCACTTCGGGAGCCGGTGGTGGTGGTGGAGGTGGTGGTGGTGTATTCTGAAGCTCTGTAATAGGCACATCCTCCTCTTCAAAGTCTTCCATATTTACCATCCCGGTATCAATAGCTTCCCTGTCATAGGTCTTCCACTCTATCGCCACATATGTTAAAGCAAGCATCAAGATCATTCCAACCTGGAAGAACAAGACACTTCTTCTTGACATGTCAGCTTTTGGGTTTTTCTTCGGTTCCATAATTCCGTTTTAGTTATAGGGTGGCTAAAATAATTAATTTTTTATTAAAAATGAATTTATCTTAGCTTTTAACCCAATTAGATTATTCTTTAATAGATATACTGCTAGTCCTGCGAGTATTGCCCCCACACTGTTTGCAAAAATATCATAGATATCGAGTTGACGATAATCTGTTAATTCCTTTTGTAAAACCTCAATAAATATACCAAAACCTGTAGTAAATAAACAAACATACACTACAATTTTTATAAAATTCTCATTGTTATAGGTAAAAACGACAAAAAGAAGCCACAATAGCGCCATCCCAAAGTATGCCCCGCCATGCAATAACTTATCGCTCACTCCCATTTCACTTACAGGAGTATCAGCAAGGTTAATGAGGGAAAGATAGGTTATTGCAAGGGTGTAAGCCAGTGCAGGTAATAAAAATAAAAGTTTAGCCCTCAATTACCTTTGTATATTCTTCTGCAGTTAAAAGATCTTCTAATTCTGAAGTGTCCGAAAATTTGATCTTCACCATCCAGCCTTCCCCGTAAGGATCTGTATTTACTTTTTCCGGCTCATCTTCCAGGCTCTCATTAAATTCAATGATCTCTCCTGAAAGTGGAGAAAAAAGATCTGAAACGGTTTTCACTGCCTCTACAGTTCCGAATACCTCTTCCCTGTCAAGAGTTTCATCTACAGTTTCTACTTCAACGTAAACAATATCACCTAATTCACCCTGGGCGAAATCTGTAATACCTACGGTCGCAACATCACCATCAATTTTCACCCATTCGTGATCTTTGGTGTACTTCAAGTCTTGTGGAATATTCATTAGTTAGTTTTTAGATATTAGCAAAGTTAATTTTTTAAAGCTTTCGGTCAAATACCTTTTGTTAATTTCCAAAATTGTATCTCAGGGTCACTCCACTCCTTATTGTTGTTTGCGGGAACGCAGTAGAGATAGCATATTCAGAAAAACTGTGATCGTAATAAACTGCAGCAGTCAGGTTTCTGGAAATGGCATAATCTGCAATAAAATTAATAGCCCAAATATCCTGACCGGCTGTGACCTGGGTATTATCAATATCAAGATACCTTATTATTGTCTCATTGTGCCGGTAAGAAACATCTGCTTTAAAATTCAGGTCACTGCTAAGCACTCGTGTGCGTCCTCCAAATTTTGTGTCGATTTTAAGATCTTTGATCCTGTATCCCAATCCAAGGGTATATTGATTTCCATTGATTTCGGTTAGCAGGTTGTTATCAAAACTAAGGGAGAGCGCCCTGTCCTTCTGAATATCTGCCAAAATCTTTATGGAATTCGTCATTTCCATATCTATCCTCACCAAAGGACTAAACTGTTCGGTTAAGTTCACGTTTGAAAATAACATCTTGTTTATGAAATTCCCATTTTGGTCTTTCTGAAGCGGATTGGCTTCATCATAATTCAGGTTTGTCTGAAACTGATTTATGGTATACCCGGCCTGATACCCATGATTTACAGAAAAACGTTTAAATCGATTTTTAAACCAGGCCAGGCGCATGAATCCTGTGTATTTTATATTCCAGTTTGGCAGGGGAATATTTCTGAAGGCTCCTAAAGAAGTATTATCTGCACTGCTGCCCGAATACGCTGCCAAAAATGCCGGCAACAAAACTCTTTGACTGCTCTTCCCATACCCTACCGGATATCCTTCATTATCGGTGACACTAGGATCTCTTCCTTCCTCCACGGCCAGTCTTTGCGCTATCTCTAGCCTGTTCTGCCTGAACTCCTGGAAAGTTGCTGAAGATTCTGCGGTACTTTGATTGAATGCTGTTTTAATCAATATAGTCGAAACATTAAAGTTTCCATACGTAAGCGGGGTAAGTGGAATATATTCTGAATTTTCTACCCGGAAGTTTTCATTAAAAGTTTCGGAATACATTCTTCCGGCGCTTAGATCAATAGTAAGATCAGGCAGTAGTGCCATATTGGCCTGAAAATTCAGTTGCTTATTCTCCACTTCAGAATATTGCTGATTAAATTCCTGATACAGGGTAAGCCATCCTTTTCGGGCAGCATAGTATCTTACATCCTCCTGACTTCCGAAGGTAAATCCGGGGGTAGGTTGCCAGGTTCCGAGAAAACCAATATTTTGAGTATAACCCGGAAGGAAAATTCCGTTGTTCTCCTGGTAATTTACCTGTACTTTTTTGAGGGAAGTAAGAACTCCAATAAAAGTATTATAAGCTTTATCGCCACCGCTAAGCCTGTTCCCCTGTCCCGCAGCCGGGGCAGCATCAGGTTTCGGCCCGTCAGGATCTAACGTCGGCACACCTTTACTTCTTTCTTCAATGGTATTCCTGTCCCGACCTGGAGCACGTTTGGTTAATCCTACATAGTCGTAGAATGTCTGCATTTCCAGATTGGCATTTATCTGGTGCGCATTCGAGTTCTGAACGGTATTACCGAGATCAGGAATTCCCTCCAGGGTCTGGAATCGCTGTGAGCCCCTGTGCCATTCAAAATTACCGGTATAGGAATAGGTAGCCCTTACAAAATTTAGAGCAGGAATCTTAGCAAAGGGAAGATCATAATTCACCTGCAGGGACTGGAAATGTTGATTTGGCTCCCCCACGTTAAAAAATCCGTCCCAGATCCTGGTGTCGGTATCGGGTCGGTTCTCTTCATCAAGATAATTACGAATGATCCTGTTGGTAGACGAATCAAAATTAAACCTCAGCGACTTGGTTAAATTGTAATTGATGGTGTACTGCCAATCGAACAGGAAGTTACGCTGATATAAAGTGGGGATCCCATTGATGAATCCCGGAGGTACATTAATCTCCCTGAATTTTTGCTCATTGTACTGCCGGAAAATATTTGAACTGGCAGAAATGTTTGTAGGCAAAGGATTAAAATTAAGATCTTTCAGGAGTGCAAAGTAAGCACTGCTATCCAGCACACTTACATTTCTTAATGGTTCAATGGAAACCGGCGCAAAATTATAATCGTAGGTAGCCCCCAGCCGAACATTTTGATCAAAAGATTCTTCGATCTCAAAGTCCCGATGGTCCACCTGGTTGTAACTGGTGGAAACAGTGAAATTCTCAATATCGTAAGGCATTGGCTTACTGTCTTCACCCGTTCTCTCCTTTCGCAAACCAATTACATTGACGCTTTGTCTCTTGGTATAATTTTCTGCCCGTTCCTTTAGATCATCCCTGATTTCGGGCGTGGCCGCATTGTCAAGAAGAGTATTCAATTCCAGATCAAGAAATTCCGGATCATATTTTGGTGTGATCAATTCTTCCCCGCGGCTATAACTCAACGGGATTCTCATTCCCCAGGTTTGTGGCAGTAATTGGCCCATATTAAGATTAGTCACCACATCATATTGCTGAAGATCTTCCCTGCTGCGTTCGTTAGGTCCTTCTTCAAGAGATCCAAATCCTACAGTACTCCTTCTTCCTGTAGCAGAGATATTAGCAAAATCGGCTACATTGGCATCCATATTCACGATCGCAGCCCAGCCGCCTTCGTTATCCAATTCGGTAAGTCTAAGTTCATTAAACCAAACCTCCCCGCACAATTCCCTTGAATTAGAATCGGGAAGACCATTTTTAACTCCCAGCATCAGCATCCTGATATTTCCGAAACTCGGATTTCCTTTTACTCCCACTCTAATCCTGTCCAGTTCATACGGAGTTTGATCTGGGATATTCATTCCTTCTTCATCAAAGAAATTCAGTTCGGTAGATATCAAATTCGGATTTCCTATCACTGCAGCTTTTACCGTTTGAAGTAATTCCAGCGGCAGGTTCAGCCTGTTTTCATCCGGCCAGATTTCAGAAGCAGAAGAAGAGCCATGACGGGTAGGCTTTAACGGAATCTCTATCTGGTAGAAGTTATTCGTAAAATCGGTTCCCATTCTTACAATTGCCACCAGTTCTCCATCCTGCAGGCTGGGACGGTTTACCATGGATTCTGCATGTATGAACATTTCGAGGTTTTTATACTGTCGCATATCCACCTGAAAATTCTTGTAGACTGCCCGTGCATCCTGTGTCTCAAGATCACAAACCCTTACCGACAGAGATTGTTCATTCTGCCTTATACGTGTGTTGTTATTTAGCAACTCTTCCCGGTAAATCCCCGGAGGCAATACGTAAGGCACCGGCTGCCGGTTTTCGTTTTCCTCAATACTTACTGCTGCTACTTCAAAAGTGGTGTTTTCACTGATAGGATCGGACTTATCGGGATCTAATGACTGAGTGTAGCGGCGATAATCGCCCCGCACCAGTTCCATGGTTCCGAAACGCAATAAGGTTCGCTCCCGGAAATCGGTCAAAAACATCCTCATAAACCTGATAGATCGAAAATCCCCAATTCCGCCTTTGGCATCTGCAGGCTCATAAATAGGCACTTTAAACTGTATCCATCTTACCGGCATTTCCTGCCCATTAGGTAAGGTGGTGTTAAATTGTTTTACATCGGTAATGTAATTATTGTTGTCAATTCCCATTCCAGGGAAAACGGGTATTTCATATTCAAAGTAGCTGTCTACCGTATTCATGGTATTGTCCCTGTTGAGATCCTCTACCGTAGGAAGGGTGGTATTCCCCCTGCTATCATTAGAAACATTTGCAGGAGAATTCCCTTCTGTACCGTTATAATTTGAATAGCGTTCCCTGATACCCCCTTCATTTTCAAGAAAATAGGCATAATTATCTGCCGACGGATCTTCCAGACTCGCAAAAGCCGGAAACCTCACTGCTTCCTCATTGTCATCCAATCCATCAAAACCAACATCCTGATTTTCTCTTTCCTGCCCTTCGGTATTAAAAGCATAGATGAGCGACTGGTTGGAAGGTACTTTTCCATAAGCAGTAGAAGAAGTATTTAGCTCCCCACCCGTTGGTGGAAGTCCGTTTTCATATTGTTTTCTTCCGTCTTTCAAAACATCTTCAGAAATATTTCCAAGGTTGAATTTTATTGTCCCGCCATTATTATTAGTATTTTCAGAATAAATAAAAGGATCCATCATCCAGAATTCAATGAATTCCACATTGCTCTGCTCAAAATTGGTGGAGTTCACTGCTCTGGAAATTCCCGCAAAGTTCTGTTCGGGGTTTGGAAGATTGTTTCCTCCCGCCGCAGCAGGATTATAATTGTATGGCCCACGAACTGAAGGACGGTAATCAAGGTCGAGGGTATAAAGCACCTGCGACTGCCCCTGCACCACATCCACATTAGGGAAAATCTCATCCAGAAATACCCGCCTGGTAGCATAACTTGACAAATCTGAATCTGTAACTCCCGAAGGTCTCTGGCTGCTATAGAAAACAGGATCTATACTGTACCACGACAACTTTGCCCGGCGATAACCCACTGCCAGATCTCCGTTAGCCCTTTCTCCACCAAATTCTAGCGGAACACTGGATAATTCCCATCCTAAGGGATTCAAAACAGAAATGGAAGTTTGTGCCGCTTCAAAATCATCAATATACGTGGTGGTTCTTCCTTCAAAATCACTACCTTTAGGAGAACCGGGATCCAGAAATGCCACTTCTCCACGCAATGATAAATTGGAAGGAACATCTGTATCAATATTTGGCAGTTTGTTCACCATCCGGGTAAGAAAGGGAACTTCTGTAGAGTAATTCAGGTTAAACCCATAGATCGAGTTGTTAATAGGCTCATATCCGTAGTTTGCCTTTTGGGTGATAGGCCGTTCATTCAGATTCAAATATGTACCCCCAATCAGAAAATTTTCGGTAAACTGATGCTCCACATGGAACCCTGTAAACCTTTTGGTTTGCTGCCCGAACAACGCATTGTTTTCTGTAGAAACCTGAATTGGAATATTGGAAGCCAGCAAGCTTTCATCAAGGATCTGGACTCGTCCAAACTGATAATTCACCACATAATCTACACCTTCCTGAAGCACTCTTCCTCCTGCAGTCACCGTTACCGAACCCTGCGGAACATTAAAAGCTCCAATAGGAATCCCTTCCACATTGGATGATTTATACCGTCCTTTTAACTGAAATTTATTTTTGTCGGCCTGTAACTGCTCTGCCTGCGTCTTGGTAGTTTCATACATCGCCCGGAATACGTACCGTTCCTGGTTGGCATTATAGGTTTCAGGAATGTTATAATCTTCAGGGCCTCCGTTAGGATTCTGGTCAAGCTTGTTGAACAGGTATTCTCCAAAAGGCTCTACAGAAGTAAAAATGATATTTCCGGCTTCGGGATCTATCGTAAGGCCGGGGACAAAATCAAAAAATCCATCTCCCCCAACAATGGGATCACCGTTGATATTGAGATTATCGAGATTAAAAACCCTCAGCAAAGTAGTCTCTTCCACATCTTCGGGTAAGGGTTCGCCCTCCACTCCCGAGATATAGTTAAGTGGCTGCGGATCTGTATATAAAATATTCATTCTGAAATCATCCCTGTCCAGCTGATATGCACCCAGACTGTAGATGTTTTTCATCATAAGGTCCCATACCGGCTCCTCCACATTGATCACAGAACTTTTAAGAAGTTTAACCACAAGATTCTGATTAACGGCAGCTCCCGAATCCCCGCCACCGGGAGTGGCATCGATCCCATCATTGGCAAATTCTCCTACCTGATATACCTGCCCGTTCACCGTATACTGAAAAGCTACCGCAAGAATTTCATCATTTGTTAATCGCTGATTTAAGGAAATATATCCCAACCGGTTGTTCAACCTGTAATCTGAAGAATTTAACTGCCTTGCGTTCTCCAGCTTCACGTAATCTGTTCCTTCTGAAACCCGCAAACCTCCAAAGCCGCTTTGTACCGTTGCAATATCACGGATGGCAGAATTGAGAACCGATTCTTCGGCACCATTGATACCAAAAGGGTTCAGGTCGTTATTTTTATTATCGGTATATGCACCTGCAGGACTATTAAAAAATCCGGCAGGAGGATTTTCAATTCCGATGTTTCCAGGAACCGGACTCTCCCCTAAATCCTGAATCCCTACAATATTTCTCGCATCGGTTAAGTTTTGAACATTATTAGACCTGTTCGTTACCCACACCTGGATTCGGGTGATCTGTACATTACTGTTTATAAAAGGATAATCTTTTAAAGCTTCATCATAATGGTCCCTGAAGTAATGAGCCAGGAAAAAGTGGCGGTCTTCATCATATTCCAGCGCGAAACGGTCAAACTCCTGCACTGCGGCCCCACCTTCCACATTCACGGTACGTCTTTCAGATTTTTGTTCAGAAAAGACTCCGGTGATGCGGGTTTTTCCGAACTGCAGTTCAGTTTTAAAACCAAAGAGACTTTGGGCCCCCTGAATGAGAGCAGAATTAAGCGGCATGCTAATATTTCCGACTTCGATCTTCCGGATGATATCATCTTCGGTAGGAGTGTATTCCAGCTTTAACTGGTTTTGAAAGTCAAATGTGGACTCGGTGTCGTAATTGGCAGTTACCTGTAATCTTTCCCCCACCTGACCTAAAAGACTCAGCTGAATTCTCTGATCAAAATCGAAGGTAAAGGTACTTCGGTTTCGCGGAGAAAATGCTGGATTATCCCTTTTGGAGTAAAGCACCCCAAGGTCTAAAGCAACAGATCCCTGCGGGATCAATTCAATTTCCCCACCTCCAAAAATGCTTTCAAAGAAATTAGAATCTACATAAAAATTAGGCAACAAATTTCGCTGGTCTTCTTCACTACCCTCTTTTCTGCCCGATAGGGCATCAGATTTTTGCTGAAAATAACGCTGCATCTCTTCCTCCATCACCAGCTGTTCATATTCTTCGGGAGTGAGAATAAGTGGAGTGGAAATATTAAAACTGCCAAGAGTTTCGGTATAAATATACCTGTCCATTACAGGATCATACTCGTAAGAAGACATGATACTGGCAGGTTGCGGCAACTGTAGCCTTCCCAGAGAAGGGCCCCGCAAGGTATCTGTTTGCGTAGTGTCCTGCGGCGTTTCTGTTTCCTGGGCAGCAGCTGAAACAGAAAGAACCAGTACAAATAAAATGCTGAGGGTTCCTGTTAGTGAAAACCTGAATATATGGTTCTGCCTCAAAGGTATTATAGGTTTTTTAATGCAAGCTTAATGAGAGATTCCACCGTAGAATCTGGTGAGTTTTTAATAATCTTATCAATCACTTTCTCAGATTGTTTACGGGTGTACCCCAGTGTTTCTAAAGCTGATAACGCTTCTTCACGACTTGTATTGCTTTGTGGTGTTGAAACTTCATCCAATCCAGACACCTTCATAATCTTATCCTTAAGATCAAGTATAACCCTTTGAGCTGTTTTTGCACCTATCCCCTTGATACCCTGAATTGTAGCAACATCCCCCGAAGCAATTGCTTCCATGATTTGCTGAGGATCTAAAGAAGATAACATGCTACGGGCTGTACTCGCCCCAACTCCTGAAACAGAGATCAATAACCTGAAGATCTCCCGTTCACTTTTCTCCTTGAAACCAAAAAGGGTTTGAGAGTCCTCTTTCACCTGAAGATGCGTGTAAAGATGCACCGCTTCGGAAGCCGGAAGCAGCGAATAAGTATGCAGGGAAATATGAACAAAATATCCCACTCCATTGCAGTCAATGACTACATTCGTCGGGTTTTTTTCAACCAATTTGCCTTTAAGATGGTGGATCATTTAAAAAATAAAGTTAAGAAGCTCAAAAGTAGTAAAATAAACGGGATGACGAAACAGGAATAAACAAGATAAAAGCAGGGAATCCTGCCGTATTTGGCCATAAAAAAACTGTCTAGAAAGCTTTAAAATCGTCCTTCTGAATTTCAGAATTTCTTAGAACCCAATACTCCCAAAGCTTCGGGAGAGGTTGACGTTAAATGTGCTTTTTAGACAGCCTCCTATGATTTTTGAAGAAGAACTATGCTTCTTTTCTCGCTCTTTTTTCCTTTTCCTGAGCATCTACCACAGCAACTGCTGCCATATTCACCATCTCCTCCACGCTCGCTCCCAGCTGCAGAATATGGACCGGTTTTTTCATTCCCATCAGGATTGGGCCTACAGATTCTGCCTTGTTCAGTTCCTTTAGTAGTTTATAAGTACTGTTACCGGAATCCAGGTTAGGAAAAATCAACGTATTTACCTTTTTTCCTGCCAGTTTGGAAAACGGAAATTTCTTTTGAAGCATTTCTTTATTCAGAGCAAAATCGGTTTGCATTTCCCCATCCACTACAAGATCTGGATAAAATCTGTGTAAATAATCTACTGCCTCTTTTACCTTATGAGCTTTTTCATTCCTGGAGGAACCAAAATTGGCATAAGAGATCATTGCGATCACCGGGTCCATTCCAAAAAGCTTTACGGTCGTGGCCGTCATTTGTGCTATTTTGGCAAGTTCTTTTGCGGTAGGATCAATATTTACTGAAGTATCACTTATAAAAACAGGACCACGTGCTGTATTCATTAAATTGGTGGCTGCAACCCTATTCACCCCTTTTGCTTTTCCTATCAATTCCATCATAGGTTTTAGCACCGTGGGATAGGATCTCGAGTAACCCGATAATAATGCATCTGCATCTCCCTCATTCACCATCATCGCAGCAAAATAATTGCGCTGCCTCATGAGCAACTGGGCATCGTAAAGCGTAACCCCTTTTCGGTTACGATCTTTCCAGAATACCTGTGCATAACGGTTGCGCCGCTCCTTTTCTTCATCAGATTTTGAATCGACGATAAGAACATCATCTGCATGAAAATCTATTTCCCGCATTAATTCTTCAATCACTTCTTTACTCCCCAGCAAAACAGGAATAGCTACTCCTTCATCATGAACAATTTGCGCTGCTTTTAACACATCCAGGTGGTCTGCTTCTGCGAAAACCACTTTTTTAGGATCCAGTTTAGCACGATTCATCAGCAAACGGGTAATCTTGTTATCATTACCCATTCTTTCCATAAGCTCATCCCGGTATTTTTCCCAGTCGAGAATAGGATTTTTGGCCACACCGCTTTCCATCGCAGCTTTTGCAACCGCAGGAGGCACTTCAGAAATTAGTCTTGGATCAAAAGGCTTCGGAATAATATAATCCCGGCCAAAATTCAGTTTTGTTTCTCCGTATGCAATATTCACCTGCTCCGGTACGGGTTCTTTTGCCAGCTTGGCCAGGGCTTTCACCGCTGCCATCTTCATTTCTTCATTTATCTTGGTTGCTCTTACATCAAGAGCGCCACGAAAAATATATGGAAAACCAAGTACATTGTTTACCTGGTTAGGATGATCACTTCTTCCTGTTGCCATGATAATATCCTTACGGGTGGCACAGGCGAGATCATAGCCAATTTCCGGATTTGGATTTGCCATTGCAAAAACAATCGGATTTTTCGCCATTTTCTTCAGCATATCGGGGGTGACAATATCACCAATCGAAAGACCGAGGAACACATCGGCACCTTTCATTGCATGCTCCAGGTTTTCGTATTCTTTTTTCACCGCAAAATCTCGCTGCAGTTCAGACAGGTCAATTCTCTTCTCATGGATCAATCCTTTGGAATCGAACATGACGATATTTTCCTTTTTTACCCCAAGCAGCACATACAGTTTCGTACAGGCAATTGCAGCCGATCCAGCTCCGGATACCACCACCTTTACCTTTTCAATTTTTTTCTTTGCAAGCTCCAGCGCATTTAAAAGCGCTGCAGAAGAGATTATT
Organism: Salinimicrobium marinum; assembly: GCF_014651535.1. Lineage (GTDB taxonomy): Bacteria > Bacteroidota > Bacteroidia > Flavobacteriales > Flavobacteriaceae > Salinimicrobium > Salinimicrobium marinum. Next base: position 215,413 of record NZ_BMXB01000001.1, on the reverse strand, counting down.
GCAGTTCCATGCTGGTCATCGTGCATTACCGGAATATCCAGCTCTTCCTTAAGTCTTCTTTCAATCTCAAAAGCTTCGGGCGCAGCAATATCTTCAAGGTTTATCCCCCCAAAAGTAGGGGCGATGTTTTTTACAGTCTCTACAAAAGCGTCCACATCTTTGGTGTCTACTTCTATGTCAAAAACATCTATATCAGAAAATATTTTAAATAGCAGGCCCTTCCCTTCCATCACTGGTTTGGAAGCTTCTGGACCTATATCACCAAGACCCAGAACGGCAGTTCCGTTAGAAATCACAGCCACCAGATTACCTTTGGTTGTATATTTATATACGTTTTCTTTATTTTTTTCGATCTCAAGACAAGGCTCTGCCACCCCCGGAGAATACGCTAAAGAGAGATCCCTTTGAGTAGAATATTTCTTAGTGGGAACTACCTGAATCTTACCAGGGTAGGGCTTTGCGTGATATACCAGTGCTTCACGCCTTTTTCTTTCATTCGTCATATTTCGTATTTTTCAGAAGCTACAAAGGTAATTAGTTTCGGGTCATGCTGTATAGTTTAATAGGTTTTTTAGCGCCAGCGCTCTCTTTGCAGAAGCCTAATGACTTTAAAAATTCTGAAAAATTCCTCCATCTTTAATTAAGTGGTGTTCATTTACGCTAAAAGATTTGATCTGGCGGGGTAAGTTCATCTAACTCTTCAATGTATTCTGGCTCCAGAAGTTCCAACCCGAATTGATAGGAGGCATTCATCCAGCCAAATCCTGAAGTGGTGATATAATCGAATTCTGTTCCCACATTTCCATATTCGGCATAGACCTTATGGGTAGCATCTACGACGTCATATTTCTCGGGAATTGTTCCGTTGTAATCCACTGCATTCCTGGTGATCATCCATAACCAGCGGTAGATCAATTCCTGCGCTTCCTCTTCATATCCGTAGTGTAAAAGGCCTTTCCACAACAACATCTGGTGTGGTGCCCAGCCATTGGGATAATCCCATTGCCGCTGCACCTCATTGGTCGCTTCCTGTTCCACAGAAACTTTTGCACTCGAGAGGATCCCTCCGGTTGCTTTAAGATGGGACATCAGGTTTTCCACCATTTTTTGAGCCTGCTCTTCCGAAGCCATTTTGGACCAAAGCGGATAAAAATTGGTTGCTGAAATATATCCCGTTTGTTCTCCTTTTTTAAAATTATAGTCGAAGAAACTTCCCTCCTCTTCATTCCATAGATAACGGTTCATCAACTTTTTTCTCGTCTCTGCTTTCTTGCTCCAGTACTCGGGGGTGTAAACCCTTCCGGAGGAGTGGATGAATTCCCCTTCAAAATATTCATCAATGAGGTACGCAAAATCTTTTTCATATTTGTAGAGAAGGGAATTAAGATCAACCGTGTTAAGATGAGCTGCCCTATTTTCCAGCCTCCAGGAGGTATCATGGCCACTTTCCCGAAGGGTTCTGTCGTGTACAAAATACTGATCCAAAGCTTTATCTTCAATGATTCCTTCCTGAAATTTTTGTTCAAATTCATCTACCGGCATGTTGTGTTTGGCTGCAAATTCCTTCAGGACTTCTTCAAAATGCCCTTCCTCAGTTTCTGGCGGAATCCTTAACCCTTCAGCAAAATAGCGGTTCAGGCCGTTTTCTGTAAGGCGCTTCCCTTCTTCCATCCATACCTGCTCGTACTCTTTGACAGCAGCTTCAAGGGAAGTACGCAACCATTCTTTGTCATCTTCTGCCATGGCTTCATATACCTCCCGCACGAATGAAGACATAAACGGAGGCTGGGTTCGGGTGAGATAATAAGAACGATTTGCATTCAGGATCTTTCCGTAGTGGTTGATCTGATACACAAAATTTTCAACCATGGCTTTGGCAAGATCAATCCTGTCATCCACCAGTAGGCCCACGCCTTCAAAATAACTGTCCCAGCCGTACATTTCGTTAAACCTTCCTCCCGGAACAACAAATGGCACGCCCTCACCGTCTTCGAGCGCCAGTGCCAGGATTCCCGGCTTTGTATTTATGGACTTTACATATTCCGGAGTAATTTCCTCCGGAAGAATCACCATTTCAAATCCCAGTTCCTCCTGAAGGTCTCGAAAATAATCTATTCCTTCCTGGTCGCCATAAGGTACATAGATCCTTTGCACCCCATCTGATGCTTTTGTATCCTCCAGGATGCGGGTAATACCTTCCCGATCGATGGTTCTCGTAAGGTCATCCCAGAAGAAATTTTCTATTCTTTCTGAAATCCTCCTGGATGGCGGTACCTGGATCTCATCCAATGTGATTGACAAACTATCTTTTCCTTCTGCCCTGGCCTGAGCCAGCTCCTGCAGCAGATTTGACAAATAATAGGTTCTTTGAACCGGAACTTTCTTTCCGTTGGAATCAATAAGATAGAAATCGGGATTTTTCTGGTCCTCGACAGTGATCTTCTTATCTGCATCGGTATCGGCCACAGAGACCAGCCTCTGGAAAGTGGGTTCTACCTCTAAAGTAAATTCACTGTTTTGGGAATTCATTATTCCGGGATATATCATTATAAAAATTATTAGTGTGAATATGATTTTTTTCATAACTGGCATTTTTTAATAAAACATGTATTATGATTCGCCTACTACCGCTCGTTTGCCTCTATTTATTTTTTTAAACAGAACAGGAAGAATTAACTATTCTCCTGTAAGTGAACAAAGCAATAGTGGTCACAGAATGTCCTGAATCTAAAGATACTAAAGAATGCTTTAATGAAGAGCCAGCGAGAATTGAAATTGGCTGGTTGCTGCAGAATTGGCCCAGGAAGAATTTAACTTTTTAAAAAATCTATATTTCTTGTAAGTCCGCTGTACTTGGTCCTTTTAACAGCCGATTTTTTAAAAACTTTGCGGAAAACATCTTCGGTGATCTCCTCCCAGTCCTGCTTTGTCATACTCAATAGATCGGGATTGGGATCAAAAAGTGGTTCATTATGTGGTTTTGAAAACCTGTTCCAGGGGCAAACATCCTGACATATATCGCAGCCAAACATCCAATCATCAAATTTTCCCTTCATTTCCTGCGGCAGTTCCTCTTTAAGCTCGATAGTGAAATAGGAAATACATTTGCTGCCATCTACTTTATAAGGCTCCACAATGGCCTGCGTGGGGCAGGCATCAATACAGGCAGTACAACTTCCGCAGTGATCGGTAACAGGTGTATCATAGTCAAGATCGAGGTCCACGATCAATTCGGCTATAAAAAAGAAGGATCCGGTTTTTTTGGAGAGTAAGTTTGAATTTTTTCCGATCCAACCGAGTCCGCTTTTTGCTGCCCAGGCTTTATCCAGAACGGGTGCCGAATCGACAAATGCTCTTCCGTCTACCTCCCCGATCTCTTCCTGAATAAACTGCATCAGTCTTTTCAATTTATCCTTGATTACAAAATGATAATCTGTTCCGTAGGCATATTTACTGATCTTGTAAGAATCATCACGCTGTTTCTCCTCCGGAAAATAATTCAGCAGCAGGGAAATTACGCTTTTTGAACCCTCCACGAGTTTGGTAGGATCCAGCCGCTTATCAAAATAATTTTCCATGTAACGCATTTCTCCATGTCTGCCCTCCTTCAACCATCTTTCAAGTCGTGGGGCTTCCTCCTCTAAAAATGCGGCTTTACTAATGCCACAGGACATGAAGCCAAGGCGTTCGGCTTCAGCTTTAATCCACGCAGTATTTCGAGAATTATTTTGATTCAATTGACCTACTGTTGAACTTCAAAACGGCATTTTTCGGCTTTAACGTGATTAAAGGCGTAATTTCTATGGCAGAATTCTCAGCATCTATAGAATACCGTTTTATCAACTCTGCAATTGCCATGACCATCTCATACATTGCAAAATTGTTGCCAATACATTTTCGGGGACCCGCCCCAAAAGGATAATATGCATCTGTTTTTGTTTGCTCAAACCGCCCCGGATTGAATTCCTCAGGATTGTTCCAGTAATTTGGGTGCCTGTGCACTTCATACATGGAAAACAAAAGACTCGAGCCTTTAGGAATGGATTTCCCCTCATACTCGTCATTATCAATATTCACCCGATCTATGAAGTAGGCCGGCGGATACAATCTCATCGATTCTTCCACCACATGCTGCGTGTAGGGACAGGCTCTCAAGAATTCCATTAAATTTTCTGATTCCTGTTCAGCTTTGGTAACTTCTGAAAAAATTTTTTCCTGAACTTCGACATTTCTCGCTAGCAATTCACAGGTAAACGTTAGGGCATTGGAGGTAGTTTCATGGCCAGCCGTAAAAAGGATCAGGATTTCATCGATCAATTGCTTTTCATCCATGGCAGTGCCATCATCATACCGGGCATCCAGCAACATATCCAGCAGGTCATCTTCCCTTTTTCCGCTGGCTTTACGTTCATCGATGATGCTTTTAAGAATGGTACGCGCCTCCTCTGTTAGATCTAAATGCTTCTGAATGCTACCCCGCAGCCGGAACCACCATCCAAGGTATGGCTGCCTAAGTTCCCGTACCAGCATTTTCTGAGCAGCTTCAGTAATATACTGAAGTCGGTTGATCTCGTGTTGCCCCACAGCACTACTGAACAAGGATTTTACTACCGTTTGAAAAGCCAAATCGTTAAAAACAGGAAATATATCCATGGGCTGATCTGTCCTGATCTTGTCCAGCTCAACTACTATGGCAGATTTTATACTATCCAGAAGGTTCGCCAGTTGCTTCTTATGAAAAGCAGGCTGGATAAGTTTGCGTTGTTTTTTCCAGAGTTCTCCTTCGGCGGTAAGTAATCCTTCCCCAAGATATTTGGCCATATCCTGCGTCTGGATGGGAGATTTCTTATAGTTTTTCTGATTTTTCTGAAGTGCATATTCTGCAAATCCAGCATCCCTGGAAAAGATGATCTTCCTTCCAAAACCAAGATGCAACTGGAAAGTATCTCCGTGTTTTTCGAAATTACTGTGGTGGAACGGCAACGGATTCTTTAAAATTCCTGCCGCACTCGTAAAAAACTTAAACATTGAAACCGTTGGGATTTCCTTCTTCTCCATAACTCTTCTTCTTTTTTACGGAAATCCTGAAAAGCCTAAAACAAACCTCCCTGGATATTCCCTTTTATACGCCCCAGGTGTTTGTATGCGGCCTCCGTAACTTCCCTGCCGCGGGGCGTACGCATGATGAATCCCTGCTGGATCAAAAATGGCTCATATACCTCTTCAATTGTTTCGGCGCTTTCACTTACCGCAGTAGCGAGAGTGGTAATTCCTACCGGCCCTCCTTTAAATTTATCAATAATGGTAGTAAGGATCTTATTATCCATTTCGTCCAGCCCATGTGCATCCACATTGAGCGCCTTCAAGCTATATTGTGCGATCTCAAGATCTATTTTTCCGTTCCCCTTGATCTGCGCAAAATCCCGCACCCTTCTCAAAAGGGCATTCGCAATTCGCGGCGTTCCCCTGCTACGTCCGGCGATTTCAATTGCTGCATCCAAAGCAATTGGCACTTTAAGAATTTCGGCACTCCGTTGCACAATGTCAGAAAGCAGCTCCGTTGTATAATATTGTAATCGGCTGGAAATCCCAAACCTTGCCCTCATAGGCGCAGTAAGAAGACCAGAACGGGTAGTAGCTCCAATTAAAGTAAACGGGTTGAGATTGATCTGAACAGAGCGTGCATTGGGTCCGCTTTCGATCATAATGTCGATCTTGTAATCTTCCATGGCCGAATAAAGATATTCTTCCACTACAGAGCTCAGCCGGTGGATTTCATCAATGAACAACACATCCCTTTCTTCAAGATTGGTCAACAATCCGGCAAGATCTCCGGGTTTATCAAGAACAGGACCTGAGGTCACCTTTATACCTACGTTCAGCTCGTTTGCCAGAATGTGTGCAAGGGTAGTTTTCCCTAATCCCGGAGGACCGTGAAACAAGGTGTGATCAAGAGCTTCCCCCCTTAGATTAGCTGCCTCAACAAAAACCTTCAGGTTATCCAATACCTGATCCTGACCTGCAAAATCATCAAATTCGAGCGGCCTTAAAGCTCTTTCGATATCAAGTTCTTCAGAAGAAAAACTATCTCCGGTAGGATCCAGGTGTTCATTCATAGCGTATCATATAGTTCCGCAAATATAAAAGAAAAAAGCCTGTTCAAATAATAAGCCTGTCTTTATATCTCATGCACAGTTCTCTTAGTTTCAGGAAAAAGATTGCATCCCTGATACTCTTTCCATATCATTTATAAACTAAAATAGAAAACCCCGCAAAATATTTTGCGGGGTTTCTTTATATGAAATTCGGAATGTGATTAAGGATTCCCTACCACATTTCCATGTCCTAATTCTTCCTCGTTTTCCTGAAGTGGAACATTCTGAGGCACGAAATCCTGCCCCGGAATTACATATTCCCCATTTTCATTGGTTTTACTGTAATCGTATGGCCAACGGTACACAGTTGGAAGTGCTCCAGGCCAGTTTCCATGGATAGGCTCCACCGGAGTAGTCCATTCCAGTGAATTGGATTTCCATGGGTTTTGAGGTGCTTTTTTTCCGTAGAAAATAGAAGCAATAAAATTATATAAGAACACTAACTGAACTGCAGCTGTGATAATTGTAAATACTGTAATTAGCACGTTAATGTCTGCAAGGTCATCAAAATACGGGAAGGAAGTAAAGTTATAATACCTTCTTGGCAACCCGGCCATTCCCACGAAGTGCATAGGGAAGAAAATTCCGTACGCACCAATGATGGTAATCCAAAAATGAACGAAACCTAGATTCTTGTTCATCATTCTTCCGAACATTTTAGGGAACCAGTGGTAGATTCCGGCAAACATCCCGTAAAGAGCAGAAATACCCATTACAAGGTGGAAGTGAGCCACAACGAAGTACGTATCGTGAACGTTAATATCCAGTGTGCTGTCCCCAAGGATAATCCCTGTTAAACCTCCGGTGATGAAAGTTGATACAAATCCTATAGAGAACAACATGGAAGGGTTCATTTGCAGGTTACCTTTCCATATGGTCGTGATCCAGTTAAAAGCTTTTACTGCTGAAGGAATTGCGATCAATAAGGTTGTAAAGGTAAATACCGAACCTAAGAAAGGGTTCATTCCCGAAACAAACATATGGTGTCCCCAAACAATGGTAGACAAAAATGCAATTGCCAGGATAGAAGCGATCATTGCTCGATATCCAAAAATTGGTTTACGGGCATTGGTCGCAAGAATTTCTGAAGCGATACCCATCGCCGGAAGGATCACAATGTAAACCTCCGGGTGTCCCAGGAACCAGAACAGGTGTTCAAAAAGAATTGGTGAACCTCCCTGGTAATGTAAAACTTCACCTTTAAGGTAAATATCACTAAGGAAGAATGAAGTACCAAAACTTCTATCCATGATAAGCATTAAAGCAGCAGATAAAAGTACCGGGAAAGAAACCACCCCGATGATAGCTGTAACAAAAAGAGCCCATATAGTAAGAGGAAGGCGGGTCATTGAAAGACCTTTCGTCCTTAAATTTAAAACGGTAACAATATAGTTTAGAGATCCAAGCAGAGAAGATGCAATGAATATAGCCATAGAAACTAACCAAAGCGTCATCCCCAATCCAGACCCACCAATAGCCTGTGGCAGTGCACTTAGAGGCGGATAGATGGTCCATCCTGCAGAAGCAGGACCGGATTCGACGAATAAAGACCCAAGCATAATGATACAGGAGATAAAGAACAACCAGTAAGAAAGCATGTTCATAAATCCTGATGCCATATCTCTTGCACCAATCTGAAGCGGAATCAAGAGGTTACTAAAAGTACCACTTAATCCCTGGGTAAGCACAAAAAACACCATGATGGTACCGTGAATGGTTACCAGCGCGAGATAAACTTCCTGACTCATTACTCCTCCCGGAGCCCATTTTCCAAGAAAGATCTCAAATACTTTAAAAGACTCTTCCGGCCATGCCAGTTGCATACGGAAGAAGATAGACATTGTGATTCCAATAATACCCATGATCAAAGCTGTAAACAAGTACTGCTTAGCGATCATCTTGTGGTCCATACTGAAAATATACTTCGTTATGAACGTCTCTTTATGGTGGTGACCGTGGTCATCGTGAGCATTATTAACCGGTGCGTGTCCTACTGCTGACATAGTTCTAATTCTTAACTTTAAATTTAATTTTCAACTTGAGCTACTTCCTCGCCCTCTACATTTCCACTATCTGCCGGATTTTGAGTGTCCTCAGATTCTATGGTGTCAATGAATTCCTGCTGTTCTGCTATCCAGGCATTAAATTCCTCTTCTGTTTCCACAACCACTTTCATTTGCATGTTGTAATGTGCAACCCCACAAATTTTGTTACATAGCAGGTAGTAATCAAATTCGGTATAATCTGATAATGGTTCCTCTCCGGCAGCCATTAGCTCTTCACTTCTCTCTCTTCGTATCTCACCTATCTGGTCAATTTTATCAACCATATATTCGGTTTCCCTTATCTCATCGGTGGTTTGCGTAGGGGTAAATCCGAATTGAGTGATCATACCCGGAACAACGTTCATCTGCGCACGGAAATGAGGAAAATAAGCAGAGTGAAGCACATCCTGAGATCTCATTTTAAAAATAACAGGTCGTCCCACAGGCAGGTGAATTTCACCTGTCACTTTATCGTCATGTGCATAAGAGTCACTTACATCAACCCCTAACGTGTTTGCTCCTTCAATAAAACGAACGTTAGCTTTACCCAAAACATTATCTTCTCCGGCATAACGGGCATGCCAGCTAAATTGTTTTGCATACAATTCAATTACGATTGGATCTTCCTCATCTTCAATATCCATAATGTCTGACCATGTAAACAATCCGTAAATAATTAATCCTGAAAGTACAATTACAGGGATGATAGTCCAGACAAATTCAAGCTTATCATTATCAGCAAAGAATAAAGCTTTTTGCCCTTTCCTTCCTTTGTATTTAAATGCAAAATAATGCAGTAACCCCTGGGTTATTACCTGAACAAACATAATAAGTACCATGGAAATCAGCATGAGGTTATCATAATCTGCACCGTGCTCTGAAGAAGCCGCAGGCAACGCCCTGTTTCCAAAGTTCCAGAAGTTATAAAGCATAAAGATATAAAAAGCAATACCAAATGCGAGCATCAGGTTCCCCTGAGTCTTATTATCCTTGTCGGTAGCTACCTGAGTCGAATCTATGGTATTCGTATCCCTGGATAACTGATATATCTTAGACAATTGCCAAACAGTTATCGCAAAAAGCGCTACTACTATAATGATTAGAAATACTGTCATTTTATAATTTCTTCTTTAAACAATCTTTTTAATAATGATAATGTTCACTTTCCTTCATGAACGGATTTCTCTTAGCCAACAGCGGCGCTTTTGTAAGAGAACTGAAGACTACAAAAGTAAACAATCCGCCAAAGAATAAAAGAGCACTTATTTCAGGGATCCCAATAAACCAGGAAGCTCCCACTGTGGCTGGCATTACCATCACATAAATATCAAGATAATGACCTAAAAGTATAATAATTCCAGTCATTACAACAAACCAGTTCACACGTTTAAAATCACTGTTCATTAACAACAATAAAGGGAAAAGGAAATTCAGTACAACCATTCCGAAGAATAATAATCCGTAATCTTCAATTCTGGTTACAAAATAAGTTACCTCTTCAGGAATGTTGGAATACCAGATCAGCATGAACTGAGAGAACCACAAGTACGTCCAGAATATACTTATCCCGAACATAAATTTAGCAAGATCATGGATGTGACTGTCATTCACTACAGCAAGATATCCTCTTGACTTAAGGTAAATAGTTACCAATGCGATCATAGTAATTCCAGAAACAAACATACTGGCAAATACATACCATCCAAATAGGGTACTAAACCAGTGTGGATCAAGACTCATAATCCAGTCCCAGGACATCATTGATTCTGTAACGATAAAGAATACCAGGAATCCTGCAGCTAACCTAAAGTTCTTTTTGAACCAGTAATTATCTTTAGCATCATCCTGTCTTAGGGAGTTTCTTCTCAGGAAATATCTGAAAATGTTCCAGCCTGCAATATAAATTGCAGCCCTGATAAGGAAGAACGGCACATTTAAATAAGATGATTTATTCTGAATAATTGCATCATGCTCCACTACTTCAGGATCCATCCACAGGAACAAATGATTTAGATGAATTCCCGAGAATACCAGTAATAAGAACACGATCAAACTTCCCGGAAGCAGATATCCTGTAATTCCTTCCATGACCCGGAATAAAACCGGGGACCAACCTGACTGCGAAGCATACTGTATAGCGTAGAAAGCAAGTGCACCTAAAGCGATCATAAAGAAAAAGAAAGCAGCTACATATACAGCAGCCCAGGGCTTGTTCTGTAACTGGTGAAGGACATGCTCATAATGTTCATCTTCATGACCCGCTGTTTCAGTACCGGCTACTTCTGTTTCCACATCATCTGTACGCTCTGTATCGATCTCGTGTTCAGAAGGAACAAACTCCAACCCGTTCTCTTCATCACCTACTTCACTTTTTAATTGTTCAGCTACGGTATGAGTTTCCCCGTGTTCACCATGCGAAGCCATCATTTCCTTTACATCTTCAATAGTGGAAGGCACGGCAATAAATCCGTAGACCAGGCCTAACAAACCTACTACCATAAGGATGATAGAAAATAATTTTAATTTACTGGATAGCGTGTACATATTAAATATATCTAAATGCTGTTATTCTTCGTTTTGATTTTCTTGCTCTGATCCTCCGCCGGAAACGGTTCCTTCTGTAATATCATTTTCAGTGTCCACAGATGGAGTAAGTGTTTCCATTTCATCTTCAAATTCTCTTTCAGGATTACCTAAAAGCTCTTCTCTAAGGCTCATTACATAATGAGTAATTTGCCATCTTTCTTCAATAGAGGTTTGTGAAGCATAGGATCCCATGGCATTAAGTCCATGATATTGTACGTGGTAGGTACTACCTTCGGTAATGTCCCTGCTATCGTAACTTGGCACTCCAAGAAATTTTTCTCTTTCTACAAGAATACCCTGACCGTCTCCACTATCTCCATGACAAACGGCACAATAAATAGTATATAACTGTCTACCTGCAGCCAGGTTATCTTCTGTATACGGCAACGGATTTTCTAATTCGGCTTTTGCAGCTGCATAACCCTCATTGGAATCTTCATAGTCGTAAGGTTTCCAGCCACGTGGCACAGATCCTTCTGCAGGAAGTTTAGCCTCCTGTCCATTTTCAAATATATCGTATTCTCCATACGGTTCATAACTTACCGTTTCATACATGTTTGGCATGTACTGGTAATTGGGTTTTGAGTTATCTACGCAGGAAACTGCACTCAGCCCAAAAACGAATAATATGGATTTATTAAATAAACTTTTCATCGGGTTTATTTGTTATCAATTAATTTAATCTCCAAAGCACCGGTCTGGTATAAGAATTCAGTCAGGTCTCGTGTATTGTGATTCCCTACTTCCACTTCCATAAGAAAATGGTCATCTGTAGTTCTTACATCAGGATTTTCCGCCTTTTTGAATGGCCAAAGTTTACTTCTAAGATAAAAGGTGATCACCATAAGGTGAGCGGCAAAGAAAACTGTCAATTCGAACATAATAGGCACAAAAGCCGGCATATTCTGGATATAGCTGAAACTTGGCTTTCCTCCAATGTCCATTGGCCAGTCCTCGATCATGATATAGTTCATCATCACAGTGGCCACTACCAACCCAACAACACCGTATAAAAAGGAAGTGATTGCAAGCCTGGTTGGTGCAAGTCCCATTGCTTTATCAAGACCGTGAACCGGAAAAGGCGTATAAACTTCACCAATATGGTAACGGGCTTCACGAACTTGCTTTACAGCTTGTAACAGCAAATCGTCATCGGAATATATAGCGTGTATAACTTTTGATGCCATTATTGTTTATTTTTTAGTTGGTTTGCCTGAACTGCCCAATCCCCTCTTTGTTCCTGAAGCGGGAAAGTTTCAATAATACTGTCAAGCAATATATAATCTCCTCTCCTTAACCTGCTTACCTGATCGTATGTATAAATACCAAGCTGATGAAGTTTTTGCTCAAGTAAAGGTCCAATTCCTTTTATCTTCTGAAGGTCATCTGCTTTTTGTACCGCAGGATCAAAAGTGCCAATATGCGCAAGCATTTCGTCAACCCTGTCTTTGGTAACTTCAGAATCTATAAGTCCGTCTGCATTCACAGTAGGCTCATGCCCATCATCTATTGCAGGATCATCTTTTTCTACAAGTCCGTCTTCCGTATTTACTGCAGGTTCGCGTACAACAGGATCATAATGATCTACATGATCTCCGTGCTCGGCTCTTAATTTTTTGTACTTATCTCCAGAAGATTTCAGGATAGTTTTTACCTCTGCCTGTGCTATTACCGGGAATGATCTAGCATACAGTAAAAACAGTACAAAGAAGAAGCCTATTGTTCCTATAAAGATTCCAATATCCACAAATGTTGGAGAGAACATAGTCCATGAAGAAGGCAAATAATCACGGTGCAATGAAGTCACAATAATTACAAACCGCTCAAACCACATCCCTATGTTTACAACTATTGAGATAAAGAATGAGAACATGATGCTGGTACGAAGTTTTTTGAACCACATGAACTGCGGAGAAAAAACGTTACAGGTCATCATTGCCCAGTAAGCCCACCAGTAAGGTCCGGTTGCACGGTTAAGAAAAGCATACTGCTCATATTCCACTCCGGAATACCATGCTACGAACAACTCAGTAATATAAGCCACACCAACAATCGAACCTGTAATCATGATTACAATGTTCATCAACTCGATATGCTGAATAGTAATATAATCTTCAAGATTAGAAACTTTTCTCATGATAATAAGCAAGGTATTTACCATTGCAAATCCCGAGAAAACTGCTCCCGCAACAAAGTAAGGAGGGAAAATCGTGGTATGCCATCCAGGAATTACCGAAGTAGCAAAGTCAAAGGATACAATAGTGTGTACCGAAAGTACAAGGGGTGTTGCCAATCCGGCAAGTACAAGGGACACTTCTTCAAAACGCTGCCAGTCTTTGGCCCGCCCAGACCATCCAAAACTTAGAATTCCATAGATATGTTTCTGAAAAGGTTTTGCAACTCTGTCACGAAGCATAGCAAAGTCAGGAAGCAAACCTGTCCACCAGAATACGAGGGAAACAGATAAATATGTTGAGATTGCAAATACGTCCCAAAGCAACGGAGAGTTAAAATTCACCCATAGTGAACCAAACTGGTTAGGGATTGGCACTACCCAGTAAGCCAGCCATGGACGCCCCATGTGAATGATAGGGAACAATCCGGCCTGCATTACAGAGAAAATGGTCATTGCCTCTGCAGAACGGTTAATAGCCATTCTCCATTTCTGGCGGAACAATAACAGTACCGCCGAGATCAATGTACCGGCGTGACCAATACCTACCCACCAAACAAAGTTTGTAATATCCCAGGCCCAACCTACGGTCCTGTTCAATCCCCAGACTCCAATTCCGGTAGAAACGGTATAAATTATACAACCCAGCCCCCAAAGAAAAGCTACAAGCGCGATGGAGAATACAATCCACCAGGTTTTATTTGCCTTTCCTTCAACCGGAGCAGCAACATCAACCGTCACATCGTGGAAGGTTTTGTTGCCGGTTACTAAAGGCTTTCGTATAGGTGCTTCGTAATGAGACATATCCTTTTTATAATTGATTCTAAGTTAAATTTTAAGCTTCTGATGTATTTCTGATCTTGGTTTGATACATCACATTTGGTTTAGTTCCTAAATACTCAAGTGTATGATACATTCTTTCATCTTCTTTCTTCTGATAAACCACACTTTCTTTATCATTCACATCTCCAAATACGATCGCACCTTTATCACAGGCAAGAGAACAAGCCGTCTGGAATTCCCCATCAGTAATGGCTCTACCTTCTCTTTTCGCATCAAGAATGGTTTTTTGAGTTTTTTGAATACAAAATGAACACTTCTCCATTACTCCACGTGAACGTACCGTCACATCAGGATTCAGCACCATACGACCTAAATCGTTGTTCATATTGTAATCGAACTCATCATTCTTGTTGTAAAGGAACCAGTTGAACCTACGAACTTTATAAGGACAGTTGTTTGCACAGTAACGTGTTCCAACACATCTGTTATAAACCATCTGGTTTTGACCTTGGCGTCCGTGCATCGTTGCGGCAACAGGACATACTGTTTCACATGGCGCATGGTTACAGTGCTGACAAAGCATCGGCTGGAATACAACCTGCGGATTATCTGCAGCATTTTCCATTTCCCCAAATTGAGTAAGGGATTCTCCAAGACCAGACATAAGGTCTTTTTTCTTAATATCTCCTTCAAAAGTGTCTTCAGAAGAATAGTAACGGTCAATTCTAAGCCAGTGCATATCTCTGTACTTACGCACTTCTTCCTTACCTACCACAGGAACATTGTTCTCTGCATGACATGCAATCACACAAGCTCCACAACCCGTACAGGCATTAAGGTCAATTGACATATTGAAATGATGCCCTACCGTTCGATCAAAACCTTCCCAAAGGTCAACATCGGGTGAAGTTACAGGAGTTTCGATATGATTTAAGGAAACTTCCGGCATTTTGTTCCACTCATGAACATCGAGGGTATTAAAGATCTCTAAAGTTGTTTCTTTAATAACATCGCCTCTTCCCATCAAGGTGTTATGCAGCTGCAAGCAAGCAAACTCGTGCTCTCCCCCAACTTTTTCAATAGTTACCTTCTGGAAAGATTTAAAATCTTTATATAGAGGATAGGCATTTACACCTACCTGCATTTCTTTTTGGATGCCTGCTTTCTTACCATAACCAAGCGCAAGGGAAACTGCTCCTTTTGCCTGTCCCGGCTGAATAAATACTGGAACATTTTCCACAACAGTATCACCCACGGTTACATTCACATAACTTCCGTTAAGCGCCCCATCAGAAACGTGTCGGTTAACAAGTCCCATTTCCTCTGCATCGGGTCTTGAAACCTTAAGGTAATTATCCCAGGAAGCCCTGGTAATAGGATCTGGCATTTCCTGAAGCCATGGGTTGTTTGCCTGCTGGCCATCTCCCAAAGAAACAGAAGTATATAATTCAAGTTCAAGGCCACTGCCTTCAGTTTCTGAAAGATTTCTGGCTGCAACAGCATCACTACTTACAGAAGGTGCTGCTGCCTGATTTACAGGTGCGGTGTTTGCAGGCGCGGTACCTTCAAATATCCCGTCATGCACTGCATCATTCCATCCACTGTTACCTAAAGATCCCCAGGTATCTTTTAAATATTCATAGTACGACATTGAATTACCATTCCACCTCAATAAGGTATCCTGGAATTGTCTTGTATCAAATAACGGTCGGATAGTTGGCTGAATCAATCCAAACCTGTTGCTTGTAAATTGAACATCTCCCCAACTTTCAAGATAATGTGGCGTTGCACCAACATATTGACAAAGTTTCGCCGTCTCATCTTCTCTCATGGAAAATGCAACCGAAAGATCTACATTCTTCAATCCTTCAACGAACTCATCTGCATTTGGAAGGCTATATGCCGGGTTCACCCCTACTATAAGAAGAGCACCTACAGCACCTGCATTCATGTCAGTAACAAGTCGCTGCACTTCCGCAGCATTACCCTGACGAAGCATTCTTGGATTAGCAGCATCCATTACTCTGCTACCCAAAGCTTCGTTTATTGCAAGCACAAGTGATTGAGCATCTGCATCTGGAATACCCGAAACCACTACAGCTCCACTTCCAGACTTACGTAACTGGCGGGCCGCCTTCACAACTGCATCATCTATATGAGCAGGAAGGTTACTAGTGGAACTACCACCTGCTATATATCCGTAAAGAGCAGATAAAACAGCTCTTTGCTGTGATGGCGTTACCGGCACACGCTTATCTGCGTTTGCCCCTGCCATAGAGAAATTAGATTCAAACTGAACATGACGTGACATCCTTCCGTTCTTCGGAATACGCCCTTTTGCATAAGCAGCATCATAACCACCACCGGCCCAGTCCCCAAGGAAATCTGCACCTACAGAAACAATAGTTTCTGCCCGGGAGAAGTCATAAGAAGGTAATGCACGTTGACCGTATTTAGCCTGAAAAGCATTCAGCGCAGCATCTTCCGAAACTGTATCATACACCACATGCCTTACATTTCCGAATGCTTCAGAAAACTCATTAATCAATTTTGAAGTAGAAGGGCTCGCAAATGTGTGCGAAAGCACTACTATTTCTCCGGAAATATTCCGAAGCTTCTCTGTTACTTCACGGTCAAACTGATCCCAGGACACAACTTCACCATTAGCAACAGGACGTTTTATTCTGTTTTTGTCATATAACGATAACACAGAAGCGTGAACCCGTGCATTGGCACCGGTATTCGCCATAGTATTTTGTTCAATTTTAATTGGTCTTCCTTCCCGGGTCTTCACAAGGACACCCGAAAAATCAAAACCATCGGCCATAGTAGTAGCATAGTAATTTGCCACACCCGGAACAATACGCTCGGGCTGAACCACATAAGGAATAGACTTCATTACAGGGCCCTCACAGGCAGCCAAGGATGCTGCTGCCGTACTAAAACCAACATATTTCAAAAAGTCTCTACGAGAAGTAGTTGAACCTTCAAGAGATTCCTTATCTCCCAGGAACTCATCTGTAGGTATTTCTTCTGCAAATTCATTTTGCTGACGCGCCTCAACAATAGAGCTGGATTCTTTCAGCTCTTCAACACTTTGCCAGTATTTCTTGTTTGATGACATATATTTAAATATTACTTCTTTAAATTAATTAATAGTGGCATTTCATACACTCAATCCCACCCATTTGGGCCACGGTCAATTCTTCAACCTCATATTTTTTAGAGAGCTCTTCATGAACTTTCTCATAGTATTCATTACCTGCAGTCCTGACATTAGTTTCACGGTGACAGTTAACACACCATCCCATTGTTAGAGGCGCATTTTGATACATAATCTCCATTTCCTCTACAGGACCGTGACAGGTTTGACAAGCAATACCACCCACTTCCACGTGCTGAGAGTGGTTGAAGTATGCAAAATCAGGAAGGTTATGAATCCTCACCCATTTAACCGGCTCTGTCTCTCCTGTATAAGATTGTGAAGCAGGATCCCATCCAACAGCATCGTATAATTTAGCAATTTCTCCATCATAGAATTCCTTGCTGTACTCATCTGTTGCAGTATCATCGGCAACCTCTCCAATTGATTTATGGCAGTTCATACAAACATTCAGAGATGGGATTCCCGATGTTTTAGACACTCTGGCCGAAGAGTGACAGAATTTACATTCTATCTGGTTATCACCGGCATGTATTTTATGAGAAAAATGTATTGGCTGTATTGGCTGATACCCCTGATCTACTCCTACCTGCATCACGAATCCATAGAAGAAATACGCTCCAACAAGCAATAAAACTACAGCACTTGTCAACACGAGAAATTGATTCTCGACAAAAGATTTCCAGATTGGAGTTCTTTTCGGCTTTTCAGGAAGCTGCACTCCGCTTGCAGTAGCAAATCTCCTGAGCGTTCTGTTTACAAGGAATAAAATTGCAAGCAGCATCAACAACACGAAAGCAAGTATTCCCAGAATAATATCTGTAGAAACTCCACCGCCCCCACCGGCAGCAGCACCTTCACCGCCTCCAGCTTGTTGCTCCTGAGGAACAGCTTTGGGCTGACTGGTATAGGCTAAAATATTGTCAATATCCTCATCGCTCAATTGCGGGAACGGAGGCATTGCAGTTTGATTATACTCATTGTAAATTTCAACAGCAGTTTCATCACCCGCTGCGATCATGGCTGCACTGTTAGAAATCCAGCTATGCAACCAGTCATTTTCCCTTCTTTCTGCCACTCCACGAAGCGGTGGCCCAATAGAGTTACCGTCCAGCTTATGACATGCAGCACACAATGAATTGAATAATGCCTTACCAGCAGCTGCATCCCCATCCTCGGGAGTTGCTTCTACCGATGCTTCTTCTGGCCCCGCAACATCACCCTGTCTTTCTGAAGTTCCCTGCTGTTCACCTTTAGCAAGCTCAGAATCCTGTTGCGCCATTACCAGCGTTGAAAATGATATAAAAAACGAAAAACTTAAGAAAAGTAATCGAGCGGCTGAATGGCGGTATTTCACCTTTTTCATATTATAAGTTGAATTAACGTCTTGTTTGGTACGATTTTTAGAGTAACAAAAACGTGATATTTATCATATTTTAGTACCGGAAAATTTACGGACAAAAGTAATACTTAAAGTCGATTTGAGGAATGCAGAGCAGTGTTAATGGTTAATTTATATTTATTCTAAATAATACTATCGACAGGAATTAATCGTTAATGTTATACTTTTGTTTTTCAGAAATTTATAAAAAATAAATCGTTTTGAATAAAAAGAACATTTTTATTGCAGCTGCCTTTGTTTTCGGAATTGGGTTTTCGGGTTTCGGGCAGGAAGGCCACGTTCAGGTAAGTCAGGATTCGTTAATTCCTCAGTTACTGGATTTAAAAACTGAAATGGGAAAAGAAAGTCGTATCGGAGACCGGTACAGGATTCAGATCTTTTCCGGAGACAACAAAAAGGCCAGCGATGCCATCAAAGAATTCCGAAGCCTAAATTCTGACTGGCCTTCTACTATAGTATATGAAACTCCTAATTACAAGGTATGGATAGGCAACTTCAGAAACAGTCTGGAAGCCGACAGGGCGCTTTTAGAGATCAAGCAAAGCTTTCCTGCAGCATTTCGCTTTAAGCCGGACAGGAAGTAGGAAAATATAAAGCAATAAAAAAGGGACACCGCGGCGTCCCTTTTTTTTATATCTGTAATTCAGATCTATTTCAGTTTCTTCTTAACTGCAACTTCCTGGAATGCTTCTACTACATCACCTTCCTTAATATCATTGTAGTTCTTGATTTGAAGACCACAATCATATCCTTTGGAAACTTCCTTAACATCATCCTTGAATCTCTTAAGAGAAGCAAGAAGTCCTGTATAAACAACCACTCCATCACGAATCAATCGGATCTGTGAGTTTCTGTAGATCTTACCATCAGTTACCATACAACCTGCAATACTACCAATCTTAGAAACTTTGAATATTTCCCTGATTTCAGCATTTCCGGTAATCTCCTCTTTCATTACAGGAGACAACATTCCTTCCATCGCATCTTTCAGATCATTGATCGCATCGTAGATAATGGAGTACGTCCTGATATCTATTTCTTCTTTTTCGGCTACCGTTCTGGCATTTCCTGCTGGTCGTACATTAAATCCAATGATAATTGCATCGGAAGCCGAAGCAAGCAATACATCACTTTCGGT
Source organism: Salinimicrobium marinum (assembly GCF_014651535.1). Taxonomy (GTDB): domain Bacteria; phylum Bacteroidota; class Bacteroidia; order Flavobacteriales; family Flavobacteriaceae; genus Salinimicrobium; species Salinimicrobium marinum. The sequence goes on along the minus strand of NZ_BMXB01000001.1, from coordinate 195,968 downwards.
AATTGCTCCAACCCCTTTATGAATAATGTTCACCTGGATCTCTTCCGTAGAAAGTTTCTGGAAACTATCTGTAAGCGCTTCCACAGATCCATCCACATCACCTTTAAGGATAATGTTGAGCTCCTTAAAGTCTCCAAGAGCAATACGCCTTCCAATTTCATCAAGCGTAATATGTCGCTGTGTACGGACAGATTGCTCTCTTTGTAACTGAGTTCGTTTGGCAGCAAGATCCTTGGCCTCACGCTCATCTGTCATCACCTTGAATTTATCACCCGCCTGTGGCGCACCATCCAGACCAAGAATAGAAACCGGTGTTGAAGGGCCTGCCTCCTTCACCTCATTTCCACGCTCATCATGCATGGCTTTTATCTTACCACTATGTTTTCCGGCAAGTACATAATCTCCTATTTTAAGCGTTCCCGCCTGTACTAAAATAGTAGACACATATCCTCTACCTTTATCCAGATAAGCTTCCACAACAGTACCTGTTGCAAGCTTATTAGGGTTGGCTTGTAATTCCAGTATTTCCGCTTCCAGAAGTACTTTTTCAAGCAATTCCTTTACACCTAGACCTGTTTTGGCGGAAATATCATGAGATTGAATTTTTCCACCCCAGTCTTCTACCAATAAATTCATGGCCGCAAGCTTCTCCTTAATTTTTTCGGGATTAGCTGTTGGAAGATCAGATTTGTTGATCGCAAATATTATAGGTACTCCCGCAGCCTGTGCGTGAGAAATAGCTTCTTTTGTTTGCGGCATCACATCATCATCTGCCGCGATTACAATAATAGCCATATCTGTTACCTGGGCACCTCTTGCCCGCATTGCGGTAAAGGCTTCGTGACCCGGGGTATCCAGAAATGCTATTTTTTGTCCGCCTTCCAGCTGAACACCATAGGCACCAATATGCTGCGTAATTCCTCCACTTTCACCGGCAATTACATTTTCCTTACGAATATAATCAAGTAAAGATGTTTTACCATGGTCAACGTGTCCCATCACCGTAACGATCGGAGCTCTTGGCTTAAGATCTTCGGGATTTTCGGGAACTACTTCTTTTGTTTCTTCAAGATCGGCAGTTACAAATTCAACTTCATAGTCAAATTCATCTGCAACGATAGAAATAGTTTCAGCATCAAGGCGCTGGTTCATCGTCACCATCATTCCAAGTGACATACAGGCAGAAATGATTTTCGTTACCGGAACATCCATCATCGTAGCCACTTCACTTACAGTAACAAATTCGGTTACTTTTAAAATCTTATTTGCTTCCTCAAGCTGGGCGTCCTCTGTTCTTTGACGGTGAGTATCCCTTTTGTCCCTTCGGTATTTTGCACCTTTTTTACTTGATTTCCCCTGAAGTTTTTCAAGCGTTTCACGCACTTGCTTCTGCACTTCTTCTTCGCTAGGCTCTTCCTTGGTAACCGGCTTGGCTCTCTTACCGCGTGTTTTAGCATTTCCAGCAGCACCTGCTCCGGCACCCGGAGCTCCTTTTACATCTTTGCTAATTCTTCTGCGGCGTTTTTTACGCTTTTCCTTTTCGGCGTCTGCTTTCTTCTCATCTTTCTTCTTAACAGGCTTCTTAAACTGGGAAAGATCAATTTTCTCTCCTGTAAAATTAGGTCCGCTAAGTTTCTGGTATTTTGTTGCAACTGTAGAAGATTCCTCTTTTGGAGCTTCCTGAGTTTCCTCTTTCCTGGGAGCTTCCTCTTTTTCTTTGGATTCCTCTTTTGCCGCTTCTTCTTTCTTAGGCTCTTCTTTCCTGGCAGGCTCGGCCGGCTTTTCTTCCGCTACTTCTTCAGAAGGAGTTTTCTCCTCCTCAACTTTTTTCACTTCAGGTTTTGCAGGCTCTTCCTGTTTGGCAGGCTGTGGCTTTTCTTCTTGTTTCGGAGTTTCTACCTGTGGCTGTTCAGGTGCTTTTTTCTCCTCGGGTTCCGGTTGCTTTTCGGGCTGCTCTTTCTTCTCAGGACCTTTTTTATCAAGATCTATTTTACCTACCTGTTTTGGGCCTTCCAGATTGGTTTTTGCTCTTATAATTTCCTGCCGCTCTTCCTGCTTCCGCTTGTCTTCCAGCTCTCTTTCTCTGGCAAGGCGAATTTCTTCCTTCTCCTTCCGCTTCTCTTCCCCCACTTCTTTTGAAGCGACTTTTTTGCTCTTATCCGTTTCGAATTCATCAGAAAGAACCTGATAAATTTCTCCGGATATTTTGGTAGTAGGACGCGCCTCTATCTCGTGGCCCTGGGAGTTTAAAAATTCCACAGCACGATCTAGCGAGATATTGAATTCGCGTAGTACTTTATTTAATCGCATTGTTTTTGCTTCAGCCATAAATTGCCCTCTAAATTAACCTCTTTTATTTCTACTTATTTTCTTCTTCAAACTCTTCTCTTAGAACCCGCATAACATCTTTCACGGTCTCTTCTTCAAGATCGGTTCTTCGAACAAGATCATCTACATCCTGCTCTAAAATACTTTTTGCTGTATCCAGCCCGATTTTTGCAAATTCTTCGATCACCCAATCTTCGATCTCATCTGCAAATTCTCTCAATTCCACATCTTCCTCAACACCTTCTCTAAACACATCGATCTCATAACCGGTCAACTGGCCAGCCAGTCTAATGTTATGACCTCCACGGCCAATTGCTTTGGAAACCTCTTCGGGCTTCAGCATAACCTCAGCACGTTTGTTTTCTTCATCAATTTTCAATGAAGTGATCTTTGCCGGACTAAGCGCACGGGTAATCAATAATTGATTATTGGTGGTAAAATTAATTACATCAATATTTTCATTCCCAAGCTCTCTCACAATACTGTGGATCCTTGAACCTTTCATCCCCACACAAGCTCCAACAGGATCTATCCTGTCATCGTAGGAATCAACCGCTACTTTCGCTTTTTCTCCCGGAATACGAACTACTTTTTTAACCGTAATCAGTCCGTCGAAAACTTCAGGAATTTCCTGTTCAAATAATTTCTCCAAAAATAATGGAGAAGTTCTTGACATCAAAATGGAAGGTTTATTTCCTTTCAATTCCACGCTTTCAATAATCCCCCGTACATTTTCTCCTTTTCTGAAGAAATCTGATGGAATCTGGCGATCTTTAGGTAAAATTATTTCGTTTCCTTCGTCATCCAGCAAAATTATTGCCCTGTGACGAATATGATGAACCTCAGCCGTATAAATCTCTCCTTCAAGCTCCTTAAAGTGCTTGAAAATATTAGTATTGTCGTGCTCATGAATCTTAGAGATCAGGTTTTGGCGCAGGGCCAGAATAGAACGACGCCCAAGATCAATTAACTTCACTTCTTCCGAAACATCTTCCCCTACTTCAAAATCAGGTTCGATCTTACGTGCTTCTGTAAGGGATATCTCCTGGTTTGGATCTTCCACTTCTCCATCGGCTACCACCACACGGTTCCTCCAAATCTCCAAATCCCCTTTATCGGGATTCACAATTATGTCAAAATTGTCGTCTTCCCCGTACTTTTTCTTCAAAGCATTTCTGAAAACATCCTCCAGGATCGCCATTAGTGTAACACGATCTATAAGTTTGTCATCTTTAAATTCTGAGAACGACTCTATTAACGCGATATTCTCCATATCAATATTCTGTTAAAATGTTATTATAACCTTTGCCTCATCAATCTCCTCTATGGGCAACACAGCTTCTTTAGTTACAGTCACCTTTCCTTTTCCTACAGGTTTAGGCTCCCTCGTTTTCCATTTAAGCGTTATCGCTTCATCTTCTACACTCACTAATTCTCCTTCTATTTTCTCTTTAGAAGTAGTCACAGCAAGTTTACGACCTATGTTCTTCTTGTATTGTCGCGGTAAGGTTAGTGGTTGAGAAACGCCGGCAGAAGCTACCTCCAGCGAGAAATCTTCCTCTTCACGATCAAGATTATGCTCTATCTTCCTACTCACTGCTATACAGTCACTTACAGCAACCCCTTCATCTCCATCAATGATCACACTTATGTGATTATTGTTGTCTACCTTTAACTCTATTAAAAATAATGAATTATTTTCTTCGAAGGCTTCCTCCAGCAAATTTTCTACTCTATCTCTTAACATCTTCGTTACTGACTATAAAAAGAGGGGACTTTTCGTCCCCTCGCTGTACTTTTTTTCGCTTCAACGGTGCAAATATAATAATATTTTTGTAGAAAGAAAACAAGATTCCAAATGAAAAAATATTTGTAATTTTATAATTCAAACAGAATTACTTATTTACAACTAACTCCATGAAAAAATTACTGGTCCCAACCGACTTTTCTGAACATGCTGAAAATGCTTTAAAAATAGCCGCACAACTGGCAAAAAAATATAAAGGTGAGATCTACCTCCTTCACATGATCGAACTTCCGGTGGATATGACAAATCCAGTAGGTGGCACCCGCACAAGCGATTTACCTGAGGCTATATATTTCATGAAACTGGCAAGAAAGCGTTTTTCTGAAGTTTTAAACAAGCCATATCTTGAGGGTTTAACCGTTCATGAAACGGTTCAATTCCATCAGGCTTTTGATGGTATTATGGAAATTAGTAAAAAATATGACTGTGATTTTATCGTAATGGGCTCTCAGGGCGCCACAGGTTTTAAAGAAATGTTCGTTGGCTCCAATACCGAAAAAGTGGTGCGAACTTCAGATATTCCTGTACTGGTTGTCAAAAGAGACCGCCCCAACTTTAAAATAGAAAATTTCGTTTTTGCTACCAATTTAAGTTTGGAAAGCAAAAGCGCATTACAACAGGCTATAGAATTTGCTACCCTCATGGATGCAAAATTGCATTTGGTGTTTGTCAATACAGCCAATGAATTTCAAACTTCGGTCGACACAGATAATAACCTGAAAAAATACATGGAAGGTTCTTCTTTCAATAATTACGAATTCCACGTCCACAATGACTCTTCAGTGGAGAACGGGATCCTTAATTTTGCCGGAAAGATCAATGCAGACCTCGTAGGTATGGCAACTCATGGCAGAAAAGGCCTTTCTCACTTTTTCAATGGCAGCATTAGCGAAGACCTTGTGAACCATGCCAATATTCCGGTAGTAACGTTCAGGATCTAAATAAAAGAAGCCAAAGCTCCTTCACGCACCATTAACCAAAGGTAATTCCAGAAGGACTTATTTTTGTCACGAGTCACCTCAAGATCGTTGTTTTCAACATCATCATTCACTGCGTCGTTAGATATAAATAAATTTGCCACAGCAGACCAGAAGGAGCTTTTTTCTGTACCATCGTCTTTTAATACATTTACCTTAAAATCTGTATAAACAATCCGCACATCCCCCTGTGCAGCATCATCATTTCCCGAATAGGTGAAATACAAGGATTCAATTCCTCCCCTGGCTTCCACATTCATAGCCGGTCGCAGGAAAGAATTAATGGCACCTTCTGAAACTTTCTCCAGGTTTCCGGAAATAGTGAAAGCATCTGTTTTACTACTTATATCAAACTCCCAGTTAATCTGAAGCGGAGTTTCATTATGAAAAAGGGCATTGGCAGTTATTTTTGTTTTCGGGAAATCCTCCTGCCCCATCCCGATGTTTGTAAGATCCTGAATTTCTGCATCTACTTCGTAGAATTCCACTTCTCCGGGAGGCCGATCTTCATTGATTTTCTCCTGGTAGACAATTTTTGTATTCTTTACCTGAATTTCATTAATATCGACCTTTACCGGCATGTTCCGGAGTTTTTCACTGTACAGGGTTTTAATCCGCGGGTCATCGCGAATGAGTTTGTTCCGGTATACTTCCAGGTCTCCCCTATTTACAATCAATAAACTGGATTCTAACCGCAAACTGTCATTTTCAAATATCCAGGAAAGATCCTTTAGGGATACATTTTTGATCAATAGCTCAAACCGATCCTTTTCGTAGGGAATATGCCTTTGAAATTCCACCTTATCATACTTAGGAATTATTCTTAGGTCATCGATGGAAAAATTTCCATTATCACCACTAAAAGCACCTGTACTGAAATTATGCTGATCATTGAGTTCCATTCGAAGGGAGTCCACTTCAAAATTATAAGTGTCGTATCCAAAAGGTATTTTCTTCTTCATAGCTTCGGCATTTACCGAAACATCTGTAATTCTGAAATTTCTTAAAGACAGGAACATATCTGTCGTAGCCGTATCATTTTCTGTTTTCAGAAGTGTTCCGTTTTTGATCTCTACAGAATTCACCACAATGTCTTCTTCAAACTCGCTTTCACTGTCTCCGGTTGCAGAATCTTCTTCTTTATCCCGAAGAATAATTTCCGGATCTGTGATTTCAATTATTCCAATCCTGATTTTCTTGTTTACCAGATATTGATAATAATTAATACCATCCACCGAAATTTCTGAAGCTTCCATATTATTTTCGGCATAATTGATCTCCGGCCGGGTTAATGTGATCCTTCTGTTAACTACACTTACATCCAGTTCTTCATAAGTAAGGATTCCTGAAAGATCTTCATCAAATGATTTCTTTATTTGTTGTTCGGCATAAAATCCCAGCAAAAACAGAACTATTAGTATGACTGCAATTACTGCCAGGAAGATAAAGCCGGCTTTCCTGCTTTTTTTCAATGGTTTCTTGTTTTAAAGATACTCAAAGTACAAATCTTCAAAGACTCTACATGGGCGTTTATAGAAGTTTTAACCTAATAAATTAACTTTCCCGAAGACGTGCGTTAAATTTTAGTCAAACTGCATATATTAAATTTTAAATTACTGGCAATCAATGTATCTTTAGACCATAAATTTTATCATGGTATTAAAGGCAAGTTTTCAAATAGCATTTTTGGCGATCGAGCTATTTCTCACGTTTTACAGCGATGTATTACAGGATAGCCTCATGGTGAAATTTTTATTTTTTGTTATCACTGCAGTACTTATAGCAATGGGAGTAACAAAACTTGCAGATAATGTACTTCCGGCAGACAAAGATTTTATTTCCAGCGAAGAAGAAAAAGGCTAATACAGGCCGACTTAGGTAAGTTTGATGTAGATGGATTTTTTGAACGAGATGGCCTGTATGGAGAATCCGGTGAGATATGATTTCACCGGATTTTTTATAGCTCCTAAAGAAGGTTTTCGGGGATTGTTCAGAAAACTTTCCACTAATTCTGCAAAATCAATGCAGGCTTTGTAAATTAGCTAAAAGAAAAAGTCACCCTTATTCATGTTCGAAAAAAACGCAAATCTCTTTAATGTCCTCTTCAATGCTGCTTCCGAAGGGATCATTGTAGTCGATGAAGCCCAAATTATTGTGGAAGTCAACCTCGCAGCTGAAAAGATGTTTGGCTATGAACAGGGGGAATTATTAGGACAACCTCTTAATATTTTGATTCCCCCACATTATAAAGGAGATCACCCCAAACACTTTAAAGGCTTCCTGGAGCACAGCGAACAGCGGCAAATGGGCCATGGACGCGATCTTTACGGCATTAAGAAGAATGGAGAGCAGTTCCCTGTGGAAGCCGGATTGAATCCTTTCGAAATGAAAGGTCAGCGGTATGTGATGTCCCTTATCATTGATATTTCGGTAAGAAAAGAAACGCAGCGACAAATTTATGAGCTGAATAATGAACTGGAAGGAAAAATAAAAGTCCGCACCAAAGAGCTGGAAGAAAGCATTGAAAAACTCCAGAATGTCAATGTGAGCCTTGAGCAGGAGATAAGGAAGAGAAAACTTGCCGAAAATAAGATGAAGAATGCCTTACAGAAGGAGATCGAGCTTAATGAATTAAAGACAAAATTCCTATCCCTTGTTTCCCATGAATTTAAAACCCCACTTAGCGGGATACTCACTTCTGTAGTACTTGCAGGAAAATACAAACTGGAAGAACAGCAGGAAAAAAGAGAGAAACACTTCAACACCATTAAGAACAAAGTACATTATTTAGATAATATTTTGAACGACTTCCTGTCTATTGAACGCCTGGAGACCGGAAAGGTAAATTACAAATACACCTCGTTTAACCTTAGTAAGCTGGTAAATGAAGTGGTCTATAACGCCAATGTTACTCTAAAAAGTGGACAGGATATTGAATATCCTCAAAATATCGAAAACATTACACTTCTTCAGGATGAAAAGATCCTGGAACTGGTCCTTTCCAATTTACTTGGAAATGCCATCAAATATTCTCCGGAAAACACCCTCATCAAATTTGATATTAAGATAAATGACAAAAAGATCTTTTTTGAAATAACAGATCAGGGAATGGGTATTCCCGAAAAGGATCAAAAACATATCTTTGAACGTTATTTTAGAGCAGAAAATGCGTTATTAAACCAGGGAACAGGAATTGGTCTTAATATTGCAAAAGTACATCTTGAAAATCTTGGAGGTTCTATTCACTTTACGAGTAAAGAAAATGTGGGCACAACATTTTCTGTAGAATTGCCATTAATAAAAGAATAACAGACGCAAATACATTTTTAATCCTCAAATAAGTTAAGTCGCACCACCGGCTCATTAAATTCAGTAAAATGAAAAAAATATTATTTATAGAAGACGATACCGTTGTACGGGAAAACACTGCAGAACTTTTAGAACTTTCAGATTATGAAGTCATTACTGCAGCCAACGGAAAATCTGGTGCTGCCCTGGCAAAAAAAGAATTACCCGATATTGTGGTTTGTGACATTATGATGCCCGAAATGGATGGATACGGAGTTTTGCAAACTTTAGCCGAAGATCCTGCCACCCAGCATATCCCCTTTATATTTTTATCTGCCAAGACAGAACATAAAGACATTCGTAAAGGAATGGATCTTGGTGCAGATGATTATCTCACCAAACCTTTTGAGGAAGAAGAATTGATAAGCGCTATTGAAAGCCGCATGGCAAAAGTTTCAATTCTCAAAAAATTAAGAGAGAAAGAAGAAACCTCTGCCCCGGAAGAAGAGGAGCAGCAAATTGCATCGTTAAATGATCTGCGGGAATTTGTAAAAGGGTATGAAGAACAGAATTATAAATCTGGAGAGACCATTTACGAAGAGGGAAAACAAAGCAATCATTTCTTTTTTGTGGATAAGGGAGTGGTAAAAAGCCACCAGATGGACCAGTACGGGAAGGAGCTTATTACCTCCTTATATAAGGAAGGAGATTTCTTCGGAAATTTATCCTTTCAAAAAACCACGGCTTACAAGGAATATGCTACAGCTATGGAAGATACCCGGCTTTATGCAGTTTCAAAGGAAGAACTTAAGGACATTCTTTCCAAAAACAGCAAGATCACCTTTGATCTTATTGATGTAATGGGAGAAAACATATCAGGAATTAAGGAGCAGCTTCTGGAAATGGCTTATGGTTCTGTGCGTAAAAAAACTGCCAGGACTATCCTTTTATTTTCTCAGAAGATAAGAAGGTTCCCCACACAAAGCATCCGGATCTCGCGCAGTGACCTTGCCAGTGTAGCAGGTATGGCTTCTGAAACTCTTATTAGAACTCTATCAGATTTTAAGAAAGAAGGCATAATAGAGATAGAAGGTCGAAATATCAAGATCCTTGATGTGGAAACCCTTAAAAAGATTAGTTAATTCCAGCCCCCTTCCTTGAGGAAGGGGGTTTTTACTTTCCGGTACACTACAGGAACATTTCGGCTTACCCCCGATTACCGGATTATATTTTTCCTGTCTAATTACTTCATAACTGATTTTCATCATTTTTTCAGCTGTACTTCTGGTCTACTTTTGCAGAGTAATTTAGATGTGACTGATGATGAATATCTTACTGCCCACAGATTTTTCTGAAAATTCAAAGAATGCCGCAGCATATGCTATGGAATTCTTTAGGGAGGTACCCTGTACGTTGCATTTATTGCACGTCATTCCTGCACATGCCGAAAAAGCAGGATCTGGTTCAGCCATATCCCAGGAAATTCAGGAAAAATTCGATAAGCTCCTGGAGCACCTCGAAGTAATAAAAACGAACCAAAATCACCATTTTACGATCTCCTGCAAAACAAATTATTTAATTGAAGCAGTGCGGCAACAGGTGATGGAAAAAAACATTGACCTTATTCTAATGGGCACCAAAGGCTCTACCAATAAGGAGGGGGTAGTTATTGGGAAAAACACTTCAGATGTTATGATGAAAGTGAAGTGCCCGGTTTTGGCTATTTCAGCAAATGCAATTTATAAGGAACACAAGGAGATCCTGTTCCCTACAGATTATAAGATACAGTACAATGATAAGATGCTGGGAACGTTACGTAACCTTACCTCATTATCTAAAGCATCTGTAAAGATTCTGGAACTATTTAATTCTGAAAAAGAACCTTCGGAAGAACAGATTGCAAACCGTCTTTTTCTGCAGAATTGTTTTTCTCCTAAAACACCTTCGCTTCAAACCTATTATGCTACCAAAGTTCCCGATACTGCGAGACTTTTTGTTGCAAACAAAAATGTTGACATGATCGTCATGGTTGCCAAAAACCTCAACATCTGTCAAAAACTGCTTAAAAACAGGCAGAACAACCAGATTCCGTTCATCAATCAGCTGCCATTACTGGTCTTGCACGGATAGAATTAGCCTTATATAGTGGTATATAGTGTTAAAAACAGGGAGTCTAACTCCCTGTTTTTTTATGCTCATTTTTAAAATTCTGAAAGAAAAAAGACGGTTATGACCTGACTCATAATTCAGAAGGTTCTTAATCTGCAACTTTGTCCCATACAATAACCATTAGTTGAAAAAAAACAGTTGCCTTATGAACACTTTACAATCCAGAACAGTAGCCGATATGGTTACCGAAAATATCAAAACAGCCCATGTATTTAAAAAATACGGCATTGACTTTTGCTGCGGCGGAGGTATAAGTATTGAAAAAGCCTGCTTAAAGGCGAATGCCAACCCTGAAGAGCTTGAAAAAGCCCTGCTTGAATGTGAGAATACCACTACCCGTGCAAATAATTACAATGCCTGGGAACTGGATTTCCTAACAGATCATATCATCAATGTACATCACGGATATGTAGAAGAAAATATTCCGCTATTGATACAGTATGCTGCCAGAGTTGCTAAAGTGCATGGTCACCATTATACAGAGCTAATTGAAATTCAGCAGTTATTTTCGCTGGTTGCAACAGAACTTAGCGGACACATGAGAAAAGAAGAACTAATTCTTTTCCCATTCATCAAAAAGCTAGTAAGTGCAAAAAGAGATGGTACCGAATTACCACAGCCACACTTCGGAACTGTAGATAACCCTATCAAAATGATGGAAGCCGAGCATGAAGAAGCCGGTGAGCTTCTTAGAAAAATCTCAGAGCTAAGTGACAATTACACTCCTCCACAGGGAGCCTGTAACACTTACAGGGCTTTCTACGCCAAGCTGGAAGAATTTGAGCAGGATTTGCATCACCACATCCATTTGGAAAATAATATCCTGTTTCCAAAGGCCTTACAGTTGGAAAAAGAATTGAATTAAGAAAATATTAAAAATAACATTTTTCAGCCTTAAGGTAATTTCCCTCCGGGGCTGCAATATATGAGAGGCAAATCTTATTCATTTTTGCCTCTTTTTTAAACCCCTCAATATGAATAAAGAAAAGAAACTATGGATTACGTTTATAGTAGTTGTCACCGCCTCTTTTGCGGTTCTTGGATATTACGGATTTGAAATTTACCAAAAGGCTCCTCCTCTTCCCGAACGAGTTGTAACTACAGAAGGAGAAGTAGTTTTTGAAGGCCAGGATATTAAAGATGGCCAGAATGTATGGCAGAGTATGGGTGGCCAGGAAGTTGGTTCTGTTTGGGGCCACGGGGCATACCAGGCACCAGACTGGACTGCAGACTGGCTTCACAGGGAAGCAATCTACATCCTTGATCTTTGGTCACAGGAAGAGCACGGGCAGTCTTACGAAAGCCTTGCCAGCGAAGAGCAGGCAAGACTGGAAAGAAGGCTTCAACTTGAATTACGTGAAAATACCTATAATGAAAGTGACGGTACAATCACTATTTCGCCGGTGAGAGCCCAGGCAATTGAGTATCTTAATGACTACTATAAAGGACTCTTCATGGAGAATCCCGAACTGGATGAATTAAGAAACTACTATGCCATTCCGCCAAATTCCATAAAGGATGAAGCAAGGATGCACCAGATGAATGGTTTCTTCTTTTGGGCTACCTGGGCAACCGTTACCGAAAGGCCCGGCAGTGAAGTTTCCTATACTCACAACTGGCCTCCCGAAGATTTAGTGGGCAATAAAGCCACCGGAGACCTGTTGATATGGACCGGTTTCAGTATTATTCTTTTGCTGGTTGGAATTGGGCTTATGGTTTTCTACCATGCAAAAATGAAAGAAGAAGAGGACCCCGAAAGGCCGGTGGAAGATCCGCTAATGAAGCAAACGATCACTCCTTCCATGCTGGCAGTGAAGAAATATATATGGATTGTATGTGTTCTCATCCTCATCCAGGTCACTTTTGGGGTGGTAACTGCACATTATGGTGTGGAAGGAGACGGATTCTACGGTCTGGATCTTTCCGAATTATTACCCTATTCTGTTTCCCGAACCTGGCACGTACAACTGGGAATCCTTTGGATCGCCACCGCCTGGCTGGGCACCGGACTTTATATAGCGCCGGCAGTATCTGGGAAAGACCCGAAATTTCAGAAATTTGGCGTGAACTTCCTCTTTATCTGTCTCCTGGTAATCGTTTTTGGTTCTATGGCCGGACAATGGATGGGAATTATGCAAAAACTCGGACTGGCAGAGAACTTTTGGTTTGGACATCAGGGTTATGAATATGTAGACCTGGGCCGATTTTGGCAGATCTTCCTATTTGTTGGATTGTTTGTTTGGCTGGCTTTAATGGTACGCCCATTACTTCCGGTAATACGACAAAGAACAGCAGAAAGAAACCTGTTAATCATGTTCCTGGTTTCTTCCGCAGCCATTGCTTTGTTCTACGGAGCGGGATTAATGTGGGGAAGACAAACAAATCTTGCCATTGCTGAATACTGGCGCTGGTGGGTAGTACACCTTTGGGTAGAAGGCTTCTTTGAAGTATTTGCTACCGTAGTCTCTGCATTCCTCTTTGTAAGACTGGGGTTATTACGCACAAAAACTGCAACTCTCAGCGTGCTGCTGGCAACCGTAATATTCCTTTCGGGAGGTATTCTTGGAACTTTTCACCACCTGTATTTTAGTGGAACTCCAACAGCTGTAATGGCATTGGGAGCAACTTTTAGTGCACTGGAAGTAGTGCCACTGGTACTAATTGGATATGAAGTGTATGAGAACTATAAGATTAGCCGTGCAACAGAATGGCTTAAGGATTACAAATGGCCTATTTACTGTCTTATCGCAGTAGCTTTCTGGAACTTCCTGGGAGCAGGGATCTTTGGATTTATCATTAATCCTCCTATTGCACTTTACTATATGCAGGGACTTAACACCACTGCCGTTCACGCGCATACTGCCCTGTTTGGAGTGTATGGCTTCCTTGGAATCGGTTTGATGTTGTTCGTATTACGAAGTCTTTACAGGGTTCAGAAATGGAATGATAAATTATTGAGCTTCTCTTTCTGGTCTATCAACATTGGACTGCTCCTAATGGTTTTATTAAGTGTACTTCCTATAGGATTACTCCAAACCATTGCCAGTGTAAACGAAGGAATGTGGTACGCACGTTCTGCCGAGTTCATGCAGCAACCGGGAATGGATACACTCCGCTGGCTGCGAGCTATTGGAGATACGATCTTTGCAATTGGTCTCTTTGCTTTTGTATGGTTCGTATTCTCGCTGAACAGCAAGAAAAAAGATCCACTGGACGAAAAACCACGTAAGGACTACAAGAATCCTGAAGAAAAAAGACAACTTGAAGAAGTGAAGTAATAAAAAAGGCTGTCCACCGAAAGGGATTTTCCCGGCACGGACAGCCTTTTTCTTTCCTGAAAACTCATCTATTTAAAACATAAAGCTGAATCAGACAATTACTTTTGAAAAAATCAGTTTCCAAAAGATCCTGAACACCTACCAATAAAGCGTGTTTTGCGACCATTCCTTTTTTATTATTTTAGCAAATGATCCAATTGAAACGGCATACCAGTATTGCCCTTGCCTATTTTTTACTTGTAGGTGTTTTGGGTATTCTTCTCCGACTGTTTTTCGTCACTCCTATTGCGGCAAATTACCGATACGTGGTGCATGCTCACTCACACATCGCCTTACTGGGTTGGGTTTATATAGGACTTGCCACTCTTATTTACAGGATCTATTTTACTGAAGCAGGAAAATCAAAGTTATACCTGCGAATTTTCTGGTTCACCAATATTACTATTCTGGGAATGCTGTTTACGTTCCCTTTTCAGGGTTATGCACTTTTTTCCATTACATTTTCTACCCTATTTCTAATTGCATCATACTTTTTTGCATGGTTTGTTCTCAAACATATTCCGAAGCAATTCAAAGGCGCTTTTTCTTTTAAATGTATAAAAGCATCTTTGTGGTACCTCATAATTTCCAGTATTGGCCCCTGGGCAATTGGTGGCGTGATGGCTACTTTAGGAAATACCTCCATCTGGTACAAACTCTCCATTTATTTTTACCTGCACTTCCAGTACAACGCCTGGTTTATTCTTGCCCTTACCGGAATCTTATTTTTTATACTTGAAAAGAATGGATTAAATCCGGAAAAAAAAGAATTCAAAAGCTTTTTTCTGCTCTTGAATGCGGGAATTATCCTTAGTTTCTTTCTATCTGTTTTATGGATAGAACCGCCGGTTATCTTTTATGTACTGGCAGCTGCCGGCGCCATATTACAAACAATGGCATTCTACAAACTCTTTTTGATTCTGAAGAAATCCTGGAGCGGACTTAAAAAATTGATCTCTCCATTCCTGAATTTTCTCTTCTGCCTTACAGGCCTTTTCCTTGCAGTAAAGGTTCTGTTACAATTAATGACAGCAATTCCCTATTTTGCTGATCTTTCTGCACTCTATACAGATTTTGTAATTGGCTATCTGCACTGGACTTTTCTTGGAGTAATTAGCATTGCTCTTTTTGCTTTTTTCCAGTATTTTAATTTCCTGAAGCTTCGAAAGGACATATTCTGGATCTATCTTTCAGGCTTTATTTTATCTGAAATCCTTATTTTTTACAAAGGAACTTCCATTTGGCTTGGGCTCCCCTTCTTCTCTCAATATTTCCCTATACTAGTAGGCATTAGTGCACTAATACCTGTTGCAGTGTGCATTATACTCTTCAGTAATTTGCGTACAGGTTCTTAAAGTTGCGCTAAAGAAGGTTAATTCCTTTTTAATAATTCTATTTTTATAAATCTCTTAACTTCATATCGGTTTCTTATTCAGTAAGTTTTGAATATGAAACTATCAGCTATATTTTATATTGCGATTACAACGCTTTTACTGGTGGGTATCGTTACCATGGTCTTTTTCAATGTCTCCTATCCAATTGTTTTTTATACAGTGGTGGTAGGACAAGCCTGGTGGATATTTACCGTTTATAAAGTCATTACTGATGATTACACTACAGATAAGACTTTTGACGACTGGTATGAAGATCACCCTATTTCCAGAGAAGAAGCATGATCTCTAAAAAATAATTCTCTTTCCGGATTTTTGAATCCATAGATGAACTATGTCCACATTTTACGCCAACCAATCATTTCCATAAGCTATAAAGAATTCCATTTTTTGGTTTCACTGCTGCTACTCAAAGTTTATTCCTAATATTGCAGGAAATTTTTTTAGCAAAAAACTATGAGTAGTCCCAGAAATCCGGTTCTTGTCATCCTTGCCTTTTTTTCCATCTATGTTATTTGGGGCTCCACCTATCTCTTAAACAAAATTGCGGTAACCGAATTACCACCTTTCATGCTGGCTTCCATTCGCTTTACCACTGCAGGCATCCTGATCTTTATTTTATGCAAATTTCTCGGATTAAACCTGAAAATCACCCGAAAACAATTCCTGAACACTGTGATCGCCGGATTCCTGTTCCTCACTTTTGGAAACGGAGTTGTGGTTTGGGCACTGCGCTATGTAGACAGCGGATTTGCGGCGCTGGAAATTTCGGCGCAGCCGCTTATTGTTCTAGTGCTAATGCGAATTCTAGACGGTAAAAAGATCAAAGCTATGTCTATGGTTGGAGTAGTACTGGGAATTATCGGCATCTATTTACTGGTAAGTCAGAAGCAGGTGATAAGTCAGGAAAACTCGGTTTTAGGAATGGGCATGATCTTCCTTTGCCTTATTAGCTGGGCCTACGGAAGTTTATTTGTAGGCCGCGCAAATCTTCCTACAAACTACTTTGTTAATACTGGATATCAAATGTTTACCGCGGGAATATTATTGTTACTCGCAAGCGTCCTCTTTGGCGAAACCTGGAGCTCTCCCCTGGAATGGAGCAGCCCTACACAATATTCTATGCTGCTTCTCATCCTTTTTGGGAGCATCATAGCGTTTACCTCCTTCAATTATTTACTGAAAGTGGTATCTCCCGAAAAGGTAGCCACCTCAACATACGTAAACCCGATCATAGCCCTGATTCTTGGCTGGCACTTTCTGGAGGAACAGATCACTACCCAATCCATAATTGCCGCCACTGTCCTCCTTACCGGAGTTTATTTTATCAACACCAAAAAGACATTCCTTATCTTTTCAAGGTTCAGAACAAATCAGGAAACGAACCTGTAAAAGGATCTGGAATAACAAAGAAAATTCAGGAGCATTCTCCAAAGAACCTTCCGAGGTGGAAGGCTATTTCTCCAGAAACTAGACTCAAAAATGTGATCCAGAAGGTAGATTTTCAATTTTTAATAATCAGGTGATTTTGGTTTCAGAAGTAAGCTTTTTCAGTCTATATTTTTAGCCTATATATAAAAACGAGAAATGTATTAACCACAACTTCATTAAAAGTATCTTATTTCCTAAAAACCGATTGCTCTGGCAACTTCAGTTAGATCAAATTCTGCCAGCTCTATACTGTAGCATCCGGCCAGAGGTCTTGTTCTAAACTTATACTCTTCAAAACCTCCAATGATATATAATTTGTCATTCGCATAGTGCAAACCAGCACCCTGGATCTTCAGATCAATTTTGTACTCTTTTAGCTCTCCGGTTTCTGTATGATAGGAACCTATTTTGCCATTGTCGAAAAAATAAATGGTTTTTTCGTGATGCGTAACAGCGGGAGCGGCAGATGTTTCCATTAATTCGGCTTCCTTTTTCCATCTTCCGGTAGTGACATCAAAACTTTCAATTCCGCCCAATGCAGTTTCCCGGCTTCCGCCAACAAGGAAGATTTTATTTTCTAATAGTACCCCCTGTGTTTCTTTAGGCAACGGCATATGCGCCATTTCATACCAAAGTCCCGATTCAAAATTATACAGATGCACTTTATCCAAATAATCCTTTGTGCCGTTGCGCTTCATCTTCGAAGAGCCGCCCATAAGTATCATATTGTCTTCATATATGAAAGTCGCACCTCCTAAAGCCCGGTGTGGATTTGCTTTATCCACAAGAACACTATCCTTTTTTAAATCTATAATTTCAATTTTATCGGCCAGGTATTCATATTTACCGTTTAAGGATACAGTGGTTCCGCCGGAGATAATTATTTTATCATCATAATAATTTAAATTGTGATTCGCCCGCTCTATAAGCTCCAATTGAGGCATACTCCATGTATCACTTTTAATATCATAAACCTGCAGGGAACCATTATATTTCTCCCATGAAAAGTTTTGGGAAGAGGCATCCAGTATATCCTGTAGAGTAGCTGCAAGATTTGTTTCCATTTCCCTTCTCATCCCATTTTCCACATAAGACTGGTTACCGCCGGCCACATAGATTTTATCATTGGCGAGAACCGATCCAAAGGCATACATTTTTGTATCTAAAGAAGCTAGTTTTTTGAACCTGATTTTCGGTTGTAACTTTCTATCGGAATCAAGGGTAATTTCCTTTAACTCTTCTAAACTTACTTCGAGGAAAACTGTGTGATTCATTTTCTGCAGTTGAGAAAGAGTGAACCGGGCAGTAGTGTAACCCACATACGTAAAGTAAAGACTGTCTTTTTCCGAAAGTTCTGCTTTTAATCCAATGATGAACTCTCCTTTCTTATTGGTAACTGTACTATAATTATAAGCCGGCAAGGTGACATGAACACCTTCAACAGGTTCATTGCTTTCCTTATCCAGAACGGTTCCCGTTACTTTCTGAGCATGGGCTAAAGAGCTGGTAAGGATGAGAAAAAATATAAGTAAGAAAACCCTTTTCAAGATATTTGTATTAGTAGTTAATGAATTCAATTAAAACAGTTAGCATAACCTGTTTTCTGTTTCAGAAATATTCTGCTTCAGCTTTATAAAGTTATGATACACCTTAAAGAGAAGATATGCTGAAAGCAATAAATACGGAAGCTTCAAGTAATCCCACAGAATAAAATTCTCTAAAATCATCTGTGCAAGTCCAGCTAACAGAAACAACAATATAAGAACGGTTACACTGTTTTTCGGTTTATTTTGATTGCATTTCCTAATCAACTCCAGCAACTCCTTGTTGAGTTGTGAAGTTACCTGTGAATCTTTTATATTGTAAAGAACTTTAAGATGCCTTAAAATTTCAGCTTCGTACAGCAGGGCCCGAAATTGATGGAGTAAAAAAATAAAAGAGAATATGATCAATACCGGCATATCTTCCCATTTAAGCATACTGCTAACTCCTAAAACAGGTAACACGAGTGAGAAAAAAGTTCCTGCAAAGCACAATAGCAGAAAAGAAACATTAAAAATCTGCACCAGGCGAATATTTCTTAACCTTCTATCAATGGATCTATCGGTAGAACCAAACGAAGATTTAAAAGTATTGATGATATAAATTCTATCACTTGTGCTTTCCATGATAAACACTTTTTTCCCGGTTAAAATGATCCTGTTTTAATGAGTTAAAATAAAGCTTCAGGTGTGGGGATCCAATTCTTTCCTGATTTCTTCTGCCCGGTGTTGATCAATAAAAATTTCCCGTACTTTATTTTTCAGTTTTAATTTCAGATATACATTTCCGTTGCCAAAAAGCACCTTCTGAATTTTTACTCCTGAAATCTCCTTCACATCAATTTCATTCCTGTGAGTTCTGAAGAACAGTTCCCTGGATACGATCAAACCGACACAAAAAGCCAGTATTCCCCCCAGTACCAGATCATACCATTGTTTCGTACTCTGGTATTCTATGATCATGAATACAGCCTGCATTCCAAACAGAAAAACAGCCAGATAAAAAAGTATTCTCATTGGCTTTTTTCGTTCTGTGATAAGTACTTTACCTGAATCTATGATAATGGAATTATCGGTATTGGACATATTTTGCACTACGATTAATAACTGATGTTGATTTGATGTTTTTCATCTATTTTTCCGCGTCACCACGGATTATTCCATCCCCAAAGAGCATTTTTCCAGGTAAAATCCAGAAATAAAAGTATTATAATAATAGAAAATACTATTCCCAATACTTTGAAAAGTTTTTTCCACCCTTTCATACAAAGAATTTAATGAGTGAAATAATAAAGGGCTTTCCCAGCGAAGTAGCCGGCCACTCCAAAAAACAGAGCAAAAATTATAATGCCTAGAATCCCACCAAGAACCATCTTTTTAAAACGTGGATCCTTAATATTTGTAGTATAACTTAATTGAGATAATATATTTTTCACTTTATAACATAAAGATTTAATGTGGAAGAAAGGAATGCTTTTAAAACGATGAACAGCGAAAGAATTTAAAACTTATTTTAAAAGATCCTGAAGCTGGTTAAAATTCTCTTTATTCCTGATTTGCATCTTAACAACTCCGCAAGAGCCTCTGCTACCATAGATCGCTTCTGCGGGGATTCCTGTTTCTACCTCTACTTCAGCAATATTTTCAGGTTTTAGATAATCCCGTAACTTTTTGACTGTGGCCTCATCTGGATTAGATTTTATAAAAACAGGTTCTTTCCCTTCTGAAATAAAAATATACAACGGCCGGCAATAAGATTGCTCCTGGTATCCCTGCTCCACCCTCTCTTTGCCATGTGGATTCCTTGCGCCTATGTAAAAAATGTCAGTATCTGCCTGCATCCTCTGCTGTAGAAGATCCAGACTTTCAGGCAACTCTGCCGACTTTAGAGAGTTCACCCATTCAGAGTTTTGTTCTTTCGTTATGATCAGACTTTCCTGCGCCCCAACCTTTGTGAGAAATAGCATGGAAGTTAGAATGGTGCATAAAAAAGTTGTTGCTTTCATAAAATAGTAATTAAAGTTCTAATTTTGACTGAAATCTGGCTGATGAAAACTTCAATGAGCTGTATTAGGCTTTAAAAATAGGATTTTTTCCGAACTTCCACTCCCTGGAAATCATCATTTTAAAATCCTTCCCAAATCTATACTTACCCCTTCCGACATCTGCAATCTTTCCATTTGCCGGATTCACTTCCTGAAATGCGTATAATGATCGTCTTCAAAGAAATAACATCAACTACCGAAATAGATAATTTCAGGTGCAAATAATTTAATTTCTGAAACCATCTTTTTAAATTCAAATAAAACAAATCCTATAGAATTGACATTCTATTGCTTTAAACCATTAGAACCATTTTATAAATAAAATATATGATCTCTTCCTGCTCATTTGCATAAGCTTTAACAGAAAAAAGAACATAAATCATTTATTTTTACTGACAAGGCACCCAAAAAGAATAATGGATAAAAATATTAAGTACGGATTAATGGCAGCTTTTCCTATAATAGCAGGAGCTGTTGTATATAAAAATTACCCAAAGTTAAATATCATTAGCGGTTTTGCAGCGAAGAATGTATGTTCCTGTATGTTTGAAGCCGGTCGCGACCTGCAGTCCATAAGGACAGGTGACAACAGTTTTAAGCCGGTCAATTATGCCGAAAGTAAAATTGACCTGGCAGATAAATCTGTTTCTTCCAGTTTCATGGGATTAAAGAAAAGGAGAGCAGTTTACCGGGAAGGGGTGGGCTGTGTATTACTACCGGAAAACTCCAGCGAAACAGCCTCTGCCATCTGTAAACCAAACCGGACACTGAATACGGATATTTCTCCATATCCTTACGGAAAAGGCGAACCCAACCCATCCACCTTTGCCCATGTAAATTACAAAAAGCTGGAAGAAACCGTAGGAAAAGCATTTGATCTTGAAGGACAGGAAATCCAGAGGACACGGGCCGTGGTGGTTCTTCATAAAGACCATTTGATATGTGAGCAATATGCTGCCGGATTTTCTTCGGAAACAAAACTACTGGGTTGGTCCCTTACAAAAAGTCTCACAAATGCCGCCCTGGGAATCCTTGAAAAAAAAGGGAAAATTTCATTGAATCAAAACAATCTTTTTAAGGAGTGGGAGAACGATGAACGTTCTAAAATCACCCTTAATAATCTGTTACAAATGAACAGCGGACTCGCATGGGAAGAGGATTATACCGGTAATTCTGATGTGAATAAAATGTTGTTTTTAGAAGAAGATATGCCACAGGTGCAATTGAATAAACCTTTGGCGGGAGAACCCAACAACAGCTGGAATTATTCTTCGGGCACGACTAACCTACTTTCAAAGTTTATTCGTGATCAATTTGATAGCCACCAGGAATATCTTGATTTCTGGTATACAGAATTGATCGATAAAATAGGAATGGATTCCATGATGATGGAAACAGATCTTGCCGGGAATTACATTACCTCGTCCTATGGCTGGGCCACCACCCGCGACTGGGCAAAATTCGGGTTGCTGTACCTCAACAACGGAAAATGGAAAGAAGAGCAGATTTTTAGTAACTCCTGGGCAGAATATACCACCAAACCCACCAACGGATCCAACGGCGAATACGGTGCTCATTTCTGGCTGAATGCAGAAGGTAAGTTTCCAAATGTTCCGAAAGACCTCTACTCCTGTAACGGATTTCAGGGTCAGTTCGTTTTTATCATTCCTTCCAAAGATCTTGTAGTAGTCAGGTTTGGACTAACAGAAGATCCGGAATTTAACGTGGATACTTTTTTAAGCGGAATTGTGGAGGCGTTGGGATAAAATTAAACTATCCAGGGAAAGGACCCCTATCATCTTTTTAAAGTCTGCTTTCTTTCATTTTTCAGGTAATGATAATAGATGACCAATCCCGCAAGAAGAATAAAAACCGATAAAAAACCAACAGATAAAGCCGTTTCATACTCTCTATATGCAATCATCACAAATAAAGATAGTAGACCTAAAGCAATTAGAAGAAAGTTCAGGTGTTTTACGAGCTTTATTCTGTTATCTAGATTCGCAATATATCCTGAATTAAAAATCTTTTTATAAAGATCCTCCTCTGAAGTATCGGAATAAAATTTTCTCATTTCATTATCAAATTCTTGCCACAATTCAGAGTTCCAGTCCCGTACAGAAAACAGATCCGGCCGGAAATGAAGTTTTTTCCCACTTTTTAAAATAATCGTAAATATTTCAGGGCCACGGTTGTTCCTTTGAAGCTTCCACCTGATCACTTCATAAAGTTGAATTTCAGAATCTTTTAACTTAACAAAAGCAGGTTTTTTGATCCAGGTCACCCTCAATTTACCTGCAGCAACTTTTAGCGCAACTTCCCCCCTGAAAAGAAAATAGAGCGGGATGGGCATGATCAAAATTACCAGCACCGGAAAGATTATATCAGACAACAGAGCGAGCAAAAAAAAGATGAGCATCCCAGATAACTGAGCGCCAGAAAGTGAGTATACATGGTTTTAAATTGGACGTTCATGAATCTTCCTGAAGTAGAAAAGTGCCGAATATAAAAAAGTTTTCAAAATCTACAATTACTTTCTTTAAAGTTGAAAATAATTTAGAAGTCAGCAGGCATATTCCATTATCTCGAGAAAACTTAAGAGTGAGATAAACTAATAGTTTTTAAATTTCACAGACATTCGTCTACTTAATCCTCCTCCCAATCACGTTGGTACAAATAGTCGCAAAAACAATGATGCTAATGGAACTCAGCGGCATCAGGATGGCTGCGATGATGGGGGATAACTGCCCGGTAACAGCAAAGAATAGCCCTACGATATTATATAAAAAAGAAAGTACAATACTTACCTTTATTACTGTGATCGACTTTTTCGCAGCGGTGATAAACTGGTGCAACTGCTGAAATTTTGAAGCATCCAGGATAGCGTCGCAGGCTGGGGAAAATACATTTACATTTTCGGAAATGGCAATTCCCACTTCGCTTTGCGCCAAAGCCCCCGCATCATTGAGTCCGTCGCCCACCATGATTACTTTCCGGCCTTGCTCCTGCAGTGATTTTATGTGCTGCAACTTATTTTCCGGCTTTTGATTGAAAAGCATTTCTGTTTTCTTCGGAAGCAACTTTCGCAGCCTTTCCTTCTCCCCTTCGTTATCACCCGAAAGGATTGAAATATGATATTCTTTTCCAAATTCCGAAAAAAGATCTGATACTCCTTCCCTATATTCATTGTAGAAAATATAGCGGCCTTTATACTCGTTGTTGGAGCTGATGTGCACTGCAGTGTTCAACGATGGTTGACTCGTATTATCCCCCACAAAATGGGCAGAACCCACTTTCATTTTCTGGTGTTGGTGACTTGCTTCCATCCCTTTACCAATGGTTTCGGTATACTCATCAAGTGCTACGATATCATATTCGGCCAACATCGAGTAGAGCGTGCGGCTCAAAGGATGGTTGGAAGCCCGCAAAGTGTTTTTCAGCAGTGATTCTTCTTCGGGCGAGAGGATAATTCCTTCGTAATTGATGCTGCTTTTTTTGTTGGAAGTAATGGTGCCGGTTTTGTCAAAAATGACTGTATCGGCTTTAGCCAGTTGCTCTATGACTCCGGCGTTTTTCAGATAGAATCTTTTATTTCCGAAGATACGCAGCAAATTCCCCAGCGTAAATGGAGTAGACATCGCCAAAGCGCAGGGACAGGCAATGATAAGCACTGCAGTAAACACATTAATGGCGGTGGTCACATCCAGGAACAGCCAGAAAGCCGATGCCGAAAAAGCAATTAACAATAGCACCACTGTAAAATACTGACTAATATGATCTATTAATCGGGTAAAAGAATGCTCTTTATTCGTTTGGAAAACATCGTTGCTCCACAATTTTGTAAGATAACTCTGAGAAACGGTCTTCAAAGCTTCCATCTCAATGATCCCCGAAACCTGTTTTCCTCCAGCGAACAGCTTATCCCCCGATTCCTTTGAAACCGCTTCAGATTCTCCTGTGACGAAACTGTAATCGATGCGGGCATTTCCGTTAATAAGGATTCCGTCAACGGGAATTAGTTCTTCGTTTCTAATGAGCAGCTTGTCCCCTTTTTCAATATCATGTACGTGGACGTTTTCTTCCTTTCCTTCTGAAGTCATTCGTGTAATGCCGATGGGAAAATAGGATTTGTAATCCCGCTCGAAAGAGAGAAAGCTGTAGGTTTTCTGCTGAAAGAATTTCCCCAGGGTGAGAAAAAACAGGAGCCCCGTGAGACTATCGAAGAATCCCGTACCCCAGTCGAAAATGATCTCCAGCGTACTTCGCACAAAAAGTACTACAATTCCCAATGCCAGCGGCACATCGATATTCAGAATTTTGGCCCGCAGCCCTTTGTATGCAGAAATAAAATAATCCTGCGCCACATAAAACACCACCGGAAGCGAAAATGCGAACATCAGCCATCTAAAAAGGCCTTTGTACTGGTCCAGCCAGTATTCTGAAACCTCAAAATACTCCGGAAACGATAAAAACATTACATTTCCGAAGGCAAATCCTGCCACCCCCAGCTTGTAGATGAGGCTTCGGTTAATATGTTTTTTTCCGGTTTCGTAGTCGTCCAGGCTAATATAGGGTTCGTAGCCAATCTTGCTTAGAAACTTCACGAGCTCCTGAAGACTAATCTTTCCGGAATCATACGTAATCCTTACATTTTTCTTCGGAAAATCCACCTGCGAAGCATTGATCTCCGGCTTCAGTTTGTAAAGATTTTCAAGAATCCAGATACAGGAACTACAGTGAATATGCGGAATATAAAGAGAGATGATTTGTACATTTCCGTCGTTGAACTCCAGCAGCTTGTCTACGATCTTCTGGTTGGACAAAAAGTCGAATTTGCCTTCCGTCTCCTTCGGCGTAGCCCCGGGAGATTTCTCCAGGTCATAGTAAGATGTAAGATCATTTTCAGAAAAAATCTCGTACACGGTTATGCATCCGCTGCAGCAGAAAGATTTTTCATCAAAGACAATGCGGTCCTTTATTTCGTCACCACAGTGAAAACAGGAATCACCCATAAATTAAAATGCTCATTTGTACCGGGACAAAGGTTGAAAATGAGAGTTTTAAAAAATATGATTTTCGTCAGCTTCAGGGTTTAAAGTTGAAGGTCAAAAAATTTAGATCCGTAATCATGTAATTCCCATGAAAATTGATTGAAGCAGACCCCGAAGGTGCCATACACTTATAAAAACGATCATATCCAACGTACGAAACCGACGTGGTTGAATTATCCGACATCAAATATTTTTTCCACAAAAATGAACCCTTCAGATATGGATGGAAAACGTTTCTCACTATATTGGAAATCAACCAAATCCAGGCTACCCTTAAGAATTTTAAAAAGAAATAACAGAAATTTAAAAAGTTATTTTCGGATGTTTCTTAAATTCTCCATAAGTTTCTAAAAGATCATTACTAGCTGTAATTTAAATCTAGACCACAGCATAAATGAAGAAAAAAGCCTGCTGGTTGTTAACACAATAGCAGAATTGAAAAACTGAAAATATGAGAATTGAAGTAAAAGCACTACCTGTACACGATATCGTAAAAGATATCGCCAGGCAATGGAAAGTTCCTATTCATGAAGATAGCGGGGAATTAACCATTGAAATACCAAAGAGTATTGGAGAAGGTTTAATAAGATCTGCCGATTTTGATTCGGGAATTGGAGTCATTATTTATAAAGGTACCTTCTATGAAGATTATGATATCTTATTCACCATTAATGAAACACACCCTCTAAAATTCATTTTTTGTTCTGAAGGTACTGCAGATCATGCCTTTGAAGAAGATAAAGAAACGCATACCATCCACACGTATCAAAATGTGATTGTATCCAGCAGCGGAAACAATGGGCACATGCTTTCTTTCAAGGCCAACCAGCCAGCTCATATTACCAGTATAGAAATTATAAGGCACACCTTCAGCAACCGGAACAACCATCACTTCCATGGCCTCGAACCAGAATTAAAAGCTTTATTTGAAGATTCTGTAGCAGAAAAAAAATTCTTTTACCAGGGAAATTACAGCTTAAGAGCAGCAGATCTTGTTGAAGAGATAGATTCACAAGAATACAAGGGCTTTGTAAGAAATCTATTCTTAGAAGGGAAACTTTTTGACATGTTGGTCATTCAGATAAATCAATATCAGGACGATCGCCGGGAGGATAATCAGCCGCAAATAATGAGGCGTTTCGACGTTGATAAGGTAGACCGGGCTTCCCGTCTTATCCAGGAAAACCTTAATGAGAATTATTCCGTTGAATACCTTGCTCAGGAAGTGGGAACCAATGTCAACAAACTTCAGCAAGGTTTTAAACACACTTACGATCTAACGGTCAATAAATACAATCAACGGATTAAACTGGAAAAAGCAAGGGAGCTTTTAGAATCTTCAGAATATAATATTTCTGAAATTGTCAATTTGATTGGTCTATCCAACCGAAGTTATTTTGCTAAAATTTTCAAGGAAAAATATGGGGTTAGTCCCAAATATTTTCTGAAATCATACGTCGAAGTTGATGACGACACTGCTGAGGAATAGATTGATTTAATAAAAAAGAGGGTAAGCTTTTAATCACGTACCCTCTTTTCATCAATCAATCAAAACATAACTAACTAAACTAATTAGAAACTTCTTTGTGAATAGCGTCAATGGTTTCTTTATTGTCCACTCCCAGTCCTTCTTGCTGGTGTACAAGAACTCCATCTTCATCGAACACACTAATGATATTAGAATGTGAAAAATCTATAGGAGAGATCTTTTTGTAGCTTACGGCAAGTACGGCAGCAAATTCCCGTGTATCTTCCGGGGTTCCTCTAAGGAACATCCAGTGATCATCTTCCATTAAATTATCCTGTGAGAATTCTTTTAAACGTTGAGGAGTATCTGTTTCGGGATCAATACTTACCATTATAAATTTCACTTTATCAAGATCTTTTTCGGGTACCTGTTTTTCAATATTGCGCATATCTGCAATTAATCTTGGACAGGCGGCTTTGCAGGATGTGTAGATCATCACCATTACCAGTACGTTCCCTCTCAGGTCTTCCATCTGGATCTCTTCATTATCCTGGGTTGTCCAGGTGGCAGGCAGGTGATAAACAGATAGATCTGGTAACTCCTGGTTGAAATCATAAGCTTTGGTCTCAACTTCTACAGGAGGATTTGAAATGATATCATCTCCCTGGTTACAGGAGGTCAATATTCCGATTAATGCAATTAAAAATAATAGCTTTTTCATCTTTTCTTATTATAGAGCTTCGGAATTTTCATCTTTTACACACCTGAAGCCCAGGTTTTTTACTGAATATCGCGCCTCAACACTTCCTCTAAAGGCATAGCGCATAAATGCCGCATAGTTCATCAAATCTGAAGCACCAACGGCCGAAGCACCACAGAAAAGGCTGTTGTCACCGGTACTATCATTTCTGGATTCTCCCGAGATCATAACCGAATTAAAATCGATCGTCCACTCCCATACCAAACCATGAAGGTCATACACTCCCCAGTAATTTTTAAAAGTGCTGCCAATTTCATTTCTAAAAGTCTGCGGAGTTTCGTACCAACTTAAAATGTATTTGTTATAAGACTTATCCACCCTCGCATCTGCCTTGGTTTCATCTGCCATGGCCACGTACTCCCATTCATCTACGGTTGGCAATCTTTTGCCCTGGCATTCACAGTAATTTTTGGCGGCATACCAGGAAACATTTGTAACAGGGGAATTTAGTAGCTGTTCATCACCGGGGATTACATCATCTTTCCAGTTTTGAAGGTAACTTTCATCTGCAAAAAGAGCTTTCACCTGAGATCTTTTCCAGCGAGGATTCTTTTGGACAAACTCTGCAAATTCCCTGTTAGTCACAGGATATACATCCATTTGAAAATCGTTTACTTTAACTGCTTCTTTGGTGCCGTACAAAGGGATAAACTTCCCTCCTGTTACTTTAACCATTGATCCAGACTGGCTGTAAACCTGGCCCTGAATCAATATTGCGAAGCAAACTGCCAATCTGAATATGGTTTTCATTTTATTTTCTTTTAGGTTCTTATTACTTACTTCACCTCTTTTACCATCTCTGGAGTAACTTCAGTTTTGTTATTGCCCCAGTTGTTGTATACATAGGTAAGCACGCTTGCAATATCTTGATCAGAAATGTTCTGTTTTGGCATTGCACTGTTATAGATATCACCGTTCACTTTTATCTCTCCGGTAAGTCCATATTTTACTGCGCTAATCGCTCTGTTAACATCATCATTAAGATAATCAGATTTTGCAAGTGGAGGGAATGCATTAGGTATTCCGGCACCGGTAGCCTGGTGGCAGGCAAGACAGTTTTGGGTATATACCGTTTTACCTCGCTCCATAGTTTCGGCTAAAGATCCATGAACTTCAGCTACCGCTTCAGTTTCTTCCACAACCTCTTCAACACTGGATACTCCCGGATTGTATGGCTTTTCTTCTATTTTTCCGCCGAAAACTTTTTCGTTTTCTTCACCTTCTACTTTAAGGATACCTAAAGCACCTTTGTTGAACGCCCTGAAAATAGAGTGGTCTACAAGAACCAGATTTCCCGGAACATCTACCTGGAACTCCACTATGGCAGCTCCTCCCGCAGGAATGAGCGTTGTCTGTACATTCTCATTGATCTGGCTTCCACCTTCAACATGTACTTTATCAAAGATCTCCCCTATCACGTGGAAAGAAGAAACCAGGTTAGGACCACCGTTTCCTACATATAACCGAACAGTTTCACCAACTTTAGCAGTTAATTCATTCTCTCCGGTCAAGGCTCCAACTTTTCCATTGAACACCACATAATCTGCATCTTCATCGATTGCTTTGTTCATATCAAATGCCTGTAAACCTCTTTCTCCGTTTTCACCTTCAGTATAGAAATCACCCTGCATTACGTAATATTCTTTATCTACAGGAGGCAATCCACCTTCCGGCTCTACAAGGATCAACCCGTACATTCCATTTGCAATGTGCATTCCAACAGGTGCAGTAGCACAGTGGTATACATATAATCCCGGGTTCATAGTTTTAAAGGTAAATACAGCTTCCCTTCCAGGAGCAACAAAAGAAGACTCGGCTCCACCACCTGGCCCGGTTACAGCATGCAAGTCAATGTTATGAGGTAATTTACTGTCGGGGTGATTTTTAAGGTGGAATTCAATTTCATCTCCAACACGAGTTCTTATAAAGCTTCCTGGCACGGTACCATCAAAAGTCCAGTATACATAACTCACTCCATCGCTCATTTCCATTTCCTTCTCTACCACTTCCATATTAACGACAAGTTTGGTAGCAGCCCTTTTCCCCACCGGACGGGGAACCCTAGGAGGAGCAGTTAGTTCTGCCTCACTCTCTCCATATACTTTCATTAACTCCGGATTCTCTTTTGCAGCAACCGCCTTTTCACAGGAAGAGAGGACCCCTGTTAATAACGCAGCCATGAAGAACAGGTACAAAAACCATCTTTTTGTTTTTCTGTTAGAATTTTTCATAATCAATAATATTAATAGTGTGATATATTTTTCTGATACAAAGATGGCAAACTACTCCCCCCTGAAAGATGACCCTAATCATAAACGTCACTTTTTTCAGAAAAAATTTCGAATTTCCAAAACCTGATCAAAATCATATTTCTGCAGAAACCACGTGCATATTTTTGCTGCGTAACAATTTAGGTATGAGTGTTATTTATGTTTTACTAACGATAAGCATCCTTGTGGCGCTTGTTTTTTTCGTTGCATTTATTGTAGCGGTGAAAAACGGGCAATTCGATGATGATTATTCTCCTTCGGTGAGGATTCTATTTGAAGACGAACTGGTAAAAGAAAAGCAAATCAAATCAACAATTAATAATAACAAACAAGACAAATTAAATTAAGGTATGGAATTGCAACAGTTCTATTACGACAATAAGATCGTAAAAAAGTTCCTCTACGCCACTCTGTTCTGGGGAGTGATCGGGATGTCCGTAGGACTTCTTCTGGCGTTTATGTTTATTTTTCCCAATCTTACAGATGGAATTTCCTGGTTAAGTTTTGGGCGCCTTCGTCCCTTACACACCAATGCAGTGATCTTTGCTTTTGTAGGGAATGCAATTTTTGCAGGAGTCTATTACTCCACCCAGCGCTTGCTTAAAGCCAGGATGTACAGTGACAAACTTAGTAACATCAATTTTTGGGGCTGGCAATTAATTATTGTAGCTGCGGCAATTACCTTACCGTTGGGAATCACCAGTTCCAAGGAATATGCCGAGCTTGAATGGCCTCTGGATATCGCTATTGCTGTAGTATGGGTGGTATTCGGGTGGAACCTTATTGCCACTATTTTAAAGAGAAGGCAACGTCATTTATATGTAGCCATTTGGTTTTACCTTGCAACTTTCGTAACCGTAGCGGTGCTGCACATTTTTAACAGCCTCGCAATTCCGGTAGGATTGTTTAAAAGTTATTCTGCCTATGCAGGAGTTCAGGATGCACTGGTACAGTGGTGGTATGGTCACAATGCCGTGGCATTCTTTTTAACCACACCATTCCTGGGATTGATGTATTATTTTATTCCGAAGGCAGCCAACCGACCTGTTTATTCTTATAAACTGTCCATTATCCACTTCTGGTCCCTTATATTTATTTACATCTGGGCAGGGCCTCACCATTTGCTGTATTCTGCGTTACCAGACTGGGCTCAGAATCTAGGAGTTGCTTTTTCAGTAATGCTGCTTATGCCTTCCTGGGGTGGTATGATCAACGGATTATTAACTCTTCGTGGTGCCTGGGACAAAGTAAAAACCGATCCTGTATTAAAGTTCATGGTAGTTGCACTTACAGGATATGGGATGGCCACTTTCGAAGGACCTATGCTTTCCCTGAAAAACGTAAATGCTATCGCACACTTTAGTGACTGGGTTATTGCTCACGTTCACGTGGGAGCCCTGGCCTGGAACGGATTTTTAACCTTCGGAATGGTGTACTGGCTGGTACCACGTATGTTCAAAACGAACTTGTTTTCGGTTAAACTTGCCAATGTGCATTTCTGGATAGGAACACTGGGAATCATCATCTATGCGCTTCCTATGTATGTTGCCGGATTCGTACAGGCTTCCATGTGGAAACAATTCAATCCAGACGGAACCCTTACCTATGGAAACTTTCTGGAAACCGTGAATGAGATCATGCCAATGTACTGGATGCGCGCCATAGGTGGTAGTATGTACATCGTGGGAATGTTTATCCTGGTTTATAACGTATACCGAACCATCAGAAAAGGATCTGACGTAACCGACGAATTAGCTGAAGCTGCACCGCTGCAAAAACTTACAGGAAAACGCCTTGTAGGAGAAGGTTTCCACACCTGGCTGGAGCGCAAACCGGTACAACTTACCATACTTGCAACCATTGCCATCCTTATTGGAGGGATCATTCAGATAGTTCCTACGATCCTGGTAAAATCAAATGTACCTACCATTACAAGTGTGAAGCCTTATACTCCACTGGAGCTGGAAGGTAGAGATATCTACATCAGGGAGAGTTGTGTTTCCTGTCACTCCCAAATGGTGCGTCCTTTCAGAAGTGAGGTGGAGCGCTATGGAGAATACTC
This sequence comes from Salinimicrobium marinum, assembly GCF_014651535.1. Taxonomy (GTDB): domain Bacteria; phylum Bacteroidota; class Bacteroidia; order Flavobacteriales; family Flavobacteriaceae; genus Salinimicrobium; species Salinimicrobium marinum. Next base: position 164,063 of record NZ_BMXB01000001.1, on the reverse strand, counting down.
AAAAGCAGGAGAGTATGTATATGACCACCCATTCCTTTGGGGAAGTAAACGTACCGGACCCGATTTAATGCGAATTGGTGGAAAATATTCAGATAACTGGCATTTCAACCATTTCTATGATCCGCAAAGTACCTCTTCAGGTTCTATCATGCCAGGCTACAAATGGCTGATCACCGATGAACATGACCGTTCACAAACCGAAGCTAAAATGGAAGCGATGGTGACGCTCGGTGTTCCTTATACCGAAGAAGAGATTGCAAATGCACAAGCCCTTATGGATGAACAGGCAACTCAAATCCAGAAGAACCTGTACAGTGATCCCGATTTCGTAAAAACCTACGAAGCCGACAAAAAATATGCAGAAGAAAATGGTCTCGAGTTCGTGGAAATGAAAGATCGTGAAATCGTAGCCCTTATCGCATACATTCAGCGACTTGGAACAGATATTAAGATTAAAGAACCTGAAATTTCAACCACTACAAAATAATTAAGACATGCTAAAATTTGTAAAAGGACATATGGAGAGCATTGCCGGAATAGAGGTCTATCCCATCATCTCTCTGCTTATCTTCTTCATCTTTTTTGTATTGCTTTTCTGGTGGGTATTTACTGCCAAAAAAGATTACCTGAAAAGTATGGAAGAAATTCCCCTGGAACTGGAACCTGAAAACAAAGAACTACTATGAGAAATCTTATTTCCGGATGGGTATGGATACCCGCTGTATTTTTGATCCTGGTTGGAGCAACCGAATATTTCATAGATTCAGGAAACAACTTCGCATTCATTGAATATCCGGTTCTACAGCTGGTTTTACTGGTTGGCCTGGTCTTCCTTATTGCTCTTGATGTAATCCTAAAAGCTATACAAAATGTAATGTTCAAAAGCCTTTCTGAAGACGCCAAAGAGCGGTACATGAGAGCACGGGAAGAACGCCTTGAAAAGTACGACTGGAAGGTGCTTTTACGTAAGATGAACAGCGCAAAACCTATTTCTGAAGAAAGAGACATAGAGCTTGATCACAATTATGATGGCATCAAGGAACTTGACAATAAACTGCCGCCATGGTGGTTGTATTCCTTCTACGCCTCCATTGTATTTGCCTTTGGGTACATGATCTATTATCACGTTTTGGACGGAGAAAACCAGATCATGGAATTTGAAAGTGAAATGATGGCTGCAAAAATAGCTGTGGAAGAATATAAGAAAAATGCCCCAGATCTTATTGATGCTGAAAGCGTAACCCTGCTTACGGAAGCATCTGATCTTGAAGCCGGCGCTACTGTTTACCAGAACAACTGTATGGCATGTCACGCTGCCGATGGTGGCGGAGGAATTGGTCCTAACTTAACAGATGAACACTGGATCTTGGGAGGAGGCATCAAAAATGTTTTCCATACCGTAAGTGAAGGTGGACGAGCCGGAAAAGGCATGGTTGCATGGAAATCCATCCTCAAACCTACCGAAATTCAGCAGGTTTCAAGTTATATCCTGTCGCTCAAGGGATCTGCCCCCGCAAATCCTAAGGAAGCAGAAGGAGATGTGTGGACAGAATAAATAGGAAGCTCTAACAGAGAAGGAAGAAAGAAAAATGTCGAAAGCAGTTCAGGAAGATTTCAGGGATAAAATAGGCACGATGACCAAAGAAGGGAAACGTGCCTGGGTATATCCTAAAAAACCATCGGGTAAATTTCACACCTACAGAACGTGGTTCACCTGGTTTTTACTAATATTCCTTTTAACGGGACCCTTTATTTTCATCAACGGAAATCAATTCATGTTGTTCAATGTGATGGGAAGGGAGTTCAGCATTTTTGGATTCCCATTTTGGCCCCAGGATTTCTATCTGGGGGTTACTGCCATGATCATTGCAGTAGTTTTTATCACCTTGTTCACCACTGCCTTCGGAAGGATCTTCTGCGGATGGATATGCCCCCAGACGATCTTTATGGAAATGGTTTTCCGGAAGATAGAATACTGGATTGAAGGAGATCGTGGCGCACAAATGAGGCTGGACAAGCAGGAATGGACTTCAGAAAAGATCAGGAAAAAAGGTTTTAAATGGTTCATCTTTTTCCTCGTTTCTTTTGTGATTGCCAATGTTTTTCTTGCGTACCTCATTGGTAGTAAAAAGCTTTTGCAATATGTTACTACCGGTCCCCTGGAAAACCTCAGCACTTTTGTTGCACTGTTGATCTTTACCGGGATATTCTACTTCGTTTTTGCCTGGTTTCGCGAGCAGGTTTGTACCATAGCCTGTCCTTACGGAAGGCTCCAGAGTGTGCTGCTCGACAAAAAATCTGTGGTGGTTGCCTACAACAACAAACGTGGAGAAAGGGAAAAAGGAAGATCAAAATTCAAAAAGAACGAGAACAGGCAGGAACTCGGAAAAGGGGATTGTATAGACTGTTTTCAATGTGTACATGTTTGCCCAACGGGAATCGACATCAGGAATGGCACCCAGCTGGAATGTATCAACTGTACCGCCTGCATCGATGCCTGTGACGAAATAATGGAAAAAGTAGACCTTCCAAAGGGATTAATAGGTTTTTATTCTGAAGAAAATATTGAGAAGGAAGAAAAATCCACTTTCACTCCAAGAATGCAGGGTTTTGCAGCAATTATGTTTGTGCTGGTTGGATTATTAGCGGGGATGTTGTTCTTAAGGAACGATGTGGAAGCAACCGTTCTTCGCCTGCCGGGGCAGTTATATGAGATGAAGACAGAGAACATGGTAAGTAATGTGTACACCTTTAAGTTGATCAACAAAACTACCTCCACAATTCAGGATGTTCATTTTGAATTATTATCACACAATGGTACTATTCAATCTGTAACACATCAGGATATTAAGATTCCGGAAAAAGGATATGCCGAAGGAACCTTGTTCATCGAGATAAATCAGGCGATTCTGAATGGGGAAAAAGAGAATGTGGAAATAGGGATCTATAGTGGCAAGGAATTGATCGAGACCACAAAAACGAATTTCATGGGGCCAAGAAGCTTTAGATAAGCAGGCGCCAAAGAGGTAATGAATTGAAAAAAAAGAAATTTTCCGGTCGTTTCGAGGCGACGGAGTAAAAGAATCATAACCACCCTTTTGCCTTCAGAATTTTATAGGCATCAAGGAAAATAAAAAGATACTGCTATGAAAATAAACTGGGGAACCTCAATTGTACTGGCAATAGCTGCCTTTATTTGCTTTATCATGTATTTTGTGGTGGCTATGAGCACCGATAAGAACATGGAACATGATCTGGTAACCGAAGAATATTATAAAAAAGAATTGGATTTTCAGGCACAGCTTGACAGAGAACAAAACTCTCAGAATCTTGCACAGAACATTCTGGTAGAACAAACCTCTCAAGGTCTTCTTATACGATTTCCGGAAGATCTTGATTATAAAACCATAGAAGGAAAGGTGTTCCTTTACAGGCCGTCCAACAAGCAACTGGATATTGAGATTCCTCTTTCATTATCCTCTCACCAAATGCTCGTACCTGAAAAGCACTTGGCGGGCGGCCGTTGGAACATCGAGATCAACTGGGAATACATCGACGAATCCTACTACTTTAAAAAAGAAATGAGCCTGTAATGCTTTATTCTGCACTCATATTTGGATTACTGGGAAGTTTCCACTGTGTTGGGATGTGCGGACCTATTGCATTTATGCTACCCGTCTCCCGGGACAATAAACTGAAAAAATTCTTCCAGGTGTTCCTGTACCACGGTGGGCGTTTGCTTGCCTACAGCATCATTGGCCTTGCCTTTGGTATTGTAGGAAAAAGCCTGAATTTATTCGGACTTCAGCAGCAACTTTCCATTCTCGTGGGTATACTTATGATTGCGGCGATCCTTATTCCTTCGGAAAAACTTCAGAAATATAATTTTTCGAAGCCTGTATTTAAAATCATCGGAAAGGTAAAATCCTCTATGGGCGCAGCTTTAAAGAAAAAGACTCCCGATACTTTCCTAACAATAGGTTTCCTGAACGGGTTCCTACCCTGCGGACTCGTTTACATTGCCGTTTTTGGAGCCGTTGCTTCGGGAAGCTTTTTTGAAGGCAGTCTTTATATGTTATTATTTGGATTAGGCACTATCCCGTTAATGACCACCGCTGTGTACTCTAAAGGTTTGTTAAGTGGTGTCGCCAGGCAGCGAATCAGGAAATTAATTCCGGTTTTTGTGGTTTTGATGGGAGTTCTTTTTATTCTTAGAGGAATGGGACTTGGCATTCCATATCTCTCCCCTGCTCCGGTCACAGAGATGGTATCTGCCTCAGCTTCGTGCCATTAAAACATGTTCAAATCATACCGATTTTCAGAACAAAACGCTGTGAGTGCCTGTTCGTTCAAGAATAATACTCCCGTAAAATCAACCTTATACGGCATCAAGAAAAAAGTTTTTCCACAAAAAACCTGGTGGTTCTGAATCCTTATTATATCCTTCTCTTTTCTGTATTTCAAACGTTTTCAACGTTATAGCAATCGGCACCTTTTCAGCAGTTTCACTTTTCTCATCGGGTCCCATGTCGTAACATTAGCAGGTTTTGCGGAAAATAAAAAATTAAATAGACCTGGTATATAGAATCCGGAAATGAGGTAAAATAATTTAAACTGAAGATCTTTTCTTTTCAAACAGGTATTTTTATGCCTTCACAGTAAAACCAGCTCTATTCAGCATTTCGGAAACCTGTTCTATAGATTGAGGGTCTGTTCCCGAAATAATAGCACGTTCTTTTTCATCATCTATCTTAATTTTCAGGATGATGGAATTGGATAATTTTTTCTGAAGCTTTTCCGCTTTTGCATCAGCTTCAGCAGAAGCTTCTTCAAAAATAAAAAGTACCGGCTTTTGAACCGCTACTTCTTTAATCCTGTTCAGCAGACTTTCTTCAGGATCAACAGGATCCAGAAAAGTAATGATATCGGCTTCCCAACAACCGTCCCTGGCACAATCGAGCACTTCAATTTCAGCATTTGTGAGGTTGTTTTTAAAAAACTTGTTCAAAGAAACTTTTTCTCCTTCCTCTGCAGGAATTACGAGCAGCCGAACATGCTGATTTTTAATTTTATCCACAAAAACTGAAGGTTTATCGCTTCGCAATCCTACTACTGCAATTGTTTCTTCTACTGCCATCTCTTTCATTTTCTTTTACCATTTTCTGTCATCAATCCCGATTTCAGGATGTGATAATTACTGCTTCAGTTCAGGAAGTGCTTTTTCGATCTCACTTCGGTGCTTCTCATACTGTACAGGCAGCTTAAGGCTGCTACCCAATTCTTCTACCGGCTCGTCTCTTGAAAATCCGGGGTTATCTGTAGCCAGTTCAAATAAAACACCACCAGGCTCCCTGAAATATAATGAAAAGAAATAATCCCGGTCAATTTTTGGCGTGATCTGGTGTCCGGCGCTAAGGATCTTTTCCCTGAAAGCCATTAAAACCTCCTCATTTTTAACCCTGAAGGCAACGTGATGATTCGTTCCGCCGGCATTGATTCCTGGTGCAAGAGCCGGATCTTCCAGTAGATCGATTACAGCTGCATTCTCTATCGCATCTGTCACAAACCTGTAGCGGCGACCTTCCTGCTCCAGGAGCTTATATCCTAAAAGTTCTGTAAGGATCTTTGCGGTAGCCGAAATATCCTTTAAGGTGAGGGTGACATTGTGAAAGCCTTTTGTAGCTACATTCTTCTGCACCTCCCGCGTTTCCCAGGCTTTTCTATTGTCTTTATGCTTCGGAATTATTAGCTCCAGGTTTAAACCATCCGGATCCCGGAAAGGCAGGAATTGTTCCCCAAATTTTTCAGTCACCTCTCCATGTGCGACTTCAAACCGGGTAAACCTGTCTTTCCAGAACTCCAGACTGTTTTCAGGAACAGAATAGCCCATTTCTGTAGCCATTCCTGTTCCTGTTTTTCCTGGCCTTATGCCCTGCCATGGAAAAAAAGTAAGGATGCTGCCGGGCGTTCCCACCTCATCACCATAATAAAAATGATAAGTTTTGGGATCATCAAAATTCACGGTTTTCTTGACCATACGCAGTCCAAGGACTTTTGTGTAAAAATCGTAATTTCTCTGTGCCTCTCCCGCAATGGCGGTAATGTGGTGCAAGCCTAATACATTTTCTTCCATAGTTATTTTATTGTTTTACGAACTGTACTTCTGCGTTGATCCTAACATCATCGCTTAACATGACATTCCCTGCCTCTGTTACTGCATTATAAGTAAGTCCAAATTCTTTACGCTTAATTTTTCCACTAACCGTTAGTCCGGCTTTGGTTTGTCCATAAGGGTCTACCGCTACTCCACCAAAATCAACATCAAGAGTAACAGGTCTGGTAACGTCACGAATGGTTAGTTCTCCCTGAAGCTCTCCGCTCGCGCTGTTGAATTCATTTGCCTTAAAAAATATCTCCGGATAATCTTCCTGACCAAAAAAGTCACCTGACTTTAGGTGCTGATCACGTTGATCATTATTTGTATTGATTGAATCCACATCTGCTCTAAATTCAACGTTCTTAACAGAACCAAATTCATCCCCTTCAGTTTCTACAGATCCGTCAAATTTTTGAAAATATCCTGTTACAGTAGAAATCATCATGTGCTTTACTTTAAAGCTTACCTCACTATGAGTCGGGTCGATGGTCCATTTTGTTGTTGCCATAATTGTATACTTTTTTAGATTAATATTACGGCAAAGATAAGATAGGACAAGGGGCAGGCACAATGACATAGATTAATAAATAAGCGTGACATAGATCACACTATTTACTATTTTGGGTTTAAGCCTGTATAAATTGCATGAGGGGCAAGACCCTCATTAAGCTTCGGCATTTTATTTGTGCTGGCTACGTATGCGGCTTAAAGTTTCCCGGGTGATGCCTATATAAGAAGCGACCATGTGCTGTGGCACACGCTGTATGATGTCCGGATAATCTTTTATAAGTTTGCAGTATTTTTCTTCTGCAGTTTCACTCATAGTACCAATAAGCCTTTTTTGGGTAGCGATTAGATTATTCTGAATAAGGATGCGAAAATAGCGTTCAAAAGCCGGAACTTCATCCAGCAATAAGTCCCAGGAGGGTTTTGTAATGAGCAAAAGCTCACAATCTTCCAATGCCTCTATATAATAAGGAGAAGGCTCTCCTGTAAGAAAACTGTATAAATCTCCAGACCACCAGCCTTCCATAGCGAATTGCAGAATATGCTCTGCACCTTTCTCATCTACCGTATAGGACCTTAGTAAACCTTTTTCTACAAAGACAGTGTATTTGCAAACATCTCCCTCGCCCATTAAAAATCGTCTTTTCCGAAGTTTTTTGGGCATAAAAAGCGTTCTGGCAAAATCGAATTCTGCATCGGTGACTTTTATCGTTTCTAAGACCTTTTTATGTAAATAATCAAACGTGGGCATTGGTAAATAAATTTTGAAAAGATAAAGATACTTTCTTTATAGCTATTTCGGGAAAAGTTAGGAGATTCTGCTTTCATTTCTTCATCCTTTTTATCTACTGAAACTATTTTATTCTTCCTGACCTCCTAATCTTTTTTAAAAATGAAATTATCAATAAGAAAAACCAAAAGCTATTTTCATGTGATAATGCCATTTCTGAGGAGAATTAGTGTCAAAAACTGATATTTATCATGTATTAAAACCATATCGCGGCATTTCCTTTCTTCTTACAGATTTTGTAAGTCTTTTCTGACTTTTTAAATTTGGTAAAACCTGACTCCGGTCATTATTTCAGCGGCACTCCTGTCGCATCTTTGTAGTGTAATTAAAAACAAACATTATGAAAACCTCAAAACAAATTTTACTGGTACTGGGAAGCTTCCTACTAATGATATTTTCAGCACAAACTTCTATTGCACAAAATTTTAATGTAAATAAGAATGCTTCAAAATTAAAAGTAGAGGGTACTTCCAATATTCACGATTGGGAAATGACTGCAGAAGATTTCCAGGGAAATCTTAATGTAGAAATGAATGACGGACAATTGGTGGAGATCAAAGAACTGAACTTTGCAGTGGTAGCCGAAAGTCTGAAAAGTGGAAAGAGCGGAATGGATAAAAACACCTATAAGGCACTGGACACTAAAAAGAATCAAAGGATCACCTACCAAATGTCTAATGTAAAAAATATCGACTGTACTTCTGCATCAGAATGTAAAGTATCCACCAGTGGTTTCCTTACAATAGCAGGCACAAAAAAACCGGTAGACATTATTTTTAACGCTAAAGTTTCTAATAATCAAATCACTTTAAATGGTAATCAAACAGTAAAGATGACCAACTTTAATGTAGACCCCCCAACAGCAATGTTCGGAACTATCACTACAGGAGACGAGGTAAAAATCACTTTTCAAACAACTTTTTCAAAATAACATTTTCAACCTTTAACAATTATCAAAATGAAAAATTTAATTAAATACTCCGGAATTGCTTTAATGATGGCCTTTGGAGTGCAAGCTCAGGCTCAGGAGGTAGAAGTAAACGTACTTCAGATCGAAGAATCTCCCGAAAGCGCCAGATATATGCCTAATTTCAGATACTCTGATCAACGAGGACTTGATGTCTTTGAACCAAAAAAGGATACAGATGAAGTATTCGACGGGATCAACGTAAGATTAGGTGGTGCATTTGCTATCCAATTCCAGGGACTGGATCATGAAAACGGCGGTGGAGTTCCTCTAATGACTATTGGAGACAACTTTAACCTTCCTACTGCAAACCTTGATTTGGATGTTCACCTTTATGACGGGGTAAGAATGCACCTTAGAACCTATCTTTCTTCACGTCACCACCCGGAACCATACGTGAAAGGAGGGTACATCCAGATAGACAAACTTAACTTTATAAGTGAAGGTTTCATGGAAGATGTAATGGACAAAGTGAGGATTAAAATTGGTCACATGGAGAACAACTATGGTGATATGCACTTTAGAAGAAGTGATAATGCGCAATCATTACACAACCCATTCGTTGGAAACTTGATTATGGACGGGTTCACTACAGAAGTTGGTGCCGAAGTTTATTACATAGACAATGGATTCCTTGCTATGGGTAGTATGACAAACGGTAAATTAAACCAGTCTGTAAGTGCTCCACATCTTGATAACCCTGCAATCCTTGGAACAAAACCATCTTATATTGCTAAACTTGGATATGACAACTATTTCACTGACTCTTTTAACAGAGATGACCTAAGAGTTAGATTAACAGGATCTATTTATCACACCAGTGAAAGTGCAAATGCTTATTTATACAGTGCAGACCGTGCCGGTTCAAGATACTACCTGGTTATGGAAGGTGTTGATGCCAGCCCTAAAGGAAACTTTACTTCTGGTAGATTTAACCCAGGGCTTCGTAATGAGCTAACAGCTATTATGATAAACCCATTCCTAAAGTACAACGGACTTGAATTCTTCGGAACTTATGAAAGAGCTAGTGGTAAGGCCGCTATTGAAGCTGATGACAGAACTTTCAACCAGTATGCAGGTGAACTTCTTTACAGATTTGGAAACAATGAGAACTTCTACGTAGGTGGTCGTTACAACTTCCTTGATGGAGAACTTGCAAGCGGAGAAGATATTGATATCTCAAGATACAACCTTGCTGCCGGGTGGTTTATGACTAGAAACATTCTTGCTAAAGTTGAATACGTAAACCAGGATTACAACGGTTTTGCTCCAACCGATATCCTTCACGAAGGAAGTTTCAATGGACTGATGTTTGAAGCAGCAATAAGCTTCTAAATTGTTTGAATTAGCCAAAGGAGCGGGGGAATCAAACATTCTCCCGCTTTTTTATTAAAATAAATTTAACCTGAATAAGATGAAAAATGTTCTGCTCATTGTTATGGTACTGTTCTTTAGTGCATTCACAAATGCACAGAATAGCTTTCAAAACAAAACTGTAAAAATTCTTCCTCAAAGTAAACTCAACATAACGGGAGACACTAACATTAAAGCATTTGAATGCGTGTTTGACATGAGTTACCTAAAAAAGGAAACCCAGTTGCAATTCATTGCAGATGACCCTTCACACATTCGTTTCAAAAATGCATTACTAAGCCTTAACACAAAAGGATTTGATTGTGGTAGCAGGCCTATCAACAATGACTTTCATAAGTTGATCCAGTCAGACAAATATCCACACATCCTCCTTGAATTACTGGAAATACGGCTTCAGGAAAAAGGATCTGCCAATGCAGTGGTAAATATTACTATTGCCGGGACCAGAAGAGAACATACATTTCCGGTAAAATTTTCAGAAGGTGATGTTTCCAGGATTGACGGGATCCTGTTACTTGATATAAGAGACTTTGATCTGGAAGCTCCCAAGAAACTCTTTGGGATGATCGTGGTAAAAGATGAGATCAAAATTAATTTTAACTTAGTTGTACAAAAATAAGTGCCATGAGAAGTAATGAACTGAATATAGTTTATGCGGCCGAGGCTGTAGCCCGTGTAAAATCGGGTAACCGGATATTTTTTCACGGGGCAGCAATGACACCAAACGTTCTGATTGATGCCCTATGTGATCGTTACAAAGAATTACAGGAAGTTGAATTAATACAAATACATACAGAAGGAAATGCCCGTTACACACAGGCTCCTTACAGAGAAGCTTTCATTACCAACAGCTGTTTTGTAGGAAGCAATGTGCGGGAAGCAGCAAATTCCGCTTACGGAGCTTACATTCCTATCTTTTTAAGTGAAGTGCATCTACTCTTCCGTAAAAACATTCTCCCTCTGGATGTTGCTTTTATACAGGTTTCCCCTCCAGATAGTCATGGATTTTGCTCTTTGGGAGTTTCAGTAGACATTACCCTTCCGGCGGTCCAGACTGCAAAAAAGATCATTGCCCAAATCAATCCGAATGTCCCCAGAACCCATGGAGACGGGATCATTCACGTTAGTAAAATAGATGCAGCCATTGAAGTAGATGAACCTATTCACAGCCATGCCCTTACTACCCCTACTGAAGTTGAACGGCAGATTGGCAAACATGTAGCCGAACTGGTAGAAGACGGCGCTACGCTGCAAATGGGAATTGGCGGAATACCAAATGTGGTTCTTAGTAATCTAATGAATCATAAAAGGCTGGGAATTCACACCGAATTATTTTCTGACGGAATTCTTCCTCTGGTGGAAAAAGGCATCATTACCGGTGAAGAAAAAGAGATAAAAACCGGTAAGATCGTTACCTGCTTCGCCATGGGATCACCTAAGCTGTATGATTTTGTGAATGACAATCCACTCGTACACTTTAAAGAAGCAGCTTATACAAATGATACTGCCATTATAAGAAGGAATCCCAAAGTTACTGCCATCAATTCGGCTATTGAGATCGATTTAACGGGACAGATTTGTGCAGATACGATTGGAAAATATCAATATTCGGGTGTGGGAGGCCAGATGGATTTTATTCGCGGCGCTTCCTTGTCTGAAGGTGGAAAGGCGATTTTTGCCCTGCCCTCTGTGACTCAAAAAGGTATTTCCAAAATAGTGCCTTTTCTGAAGGAAGGTGCCGGAGTAACAACTACCCGGGCTCATGTGCATTACATAGCAACCGAATATGGCGTGGTAAATCTCTACGGAAAAAACCTGAAACAACGTGCCAAAGCCCTGATCTCTATTGCACATCCAGATCATAGGGAAGCTCTGGAAAAAGCAGCTTTTGAACGATTTTTCTAACCCTTGTTTTTATTATAACTCTCTTTTCTCCCTCCGGAAAATCCCTCTGGAAGCTTTATAAGTTAAAGTATATTGCGTAATTTTATAGTAGATCAAAATCATTTGCTATGAAAAGTAACTTTAACGAAATCATCAATGCAGACAAACCTGTATTGGTGGATTTTTTTGCCGACTGGTGCGGCCCCTGTAAAACGCTGGCTCCTATATTAAAAGACGCAAAATCAGAACTAGGCGATAACGTGAAAATCGTGAAGATAGATGTAGATAAAAATCAGCCGTTGGCAAATAAATACCAGGTGCGTGGGGTGCCCACTCTAATCCTCTTCAAAAATGGCAAACAACTCTGGCGACAGTCGGGAGTTTTGCAAAAATCTGAATTGGTACAACTGGTAAGATCACATCAATAAAATTGGTAAAACTTCAGAATGATAAAAGAAGAACTTCTCCTTAAATTTGGCGGCAACAAATCGAGCTATACTAAAGGAGATCAGCTTTTCGCAGAGGGGGAACATGCGCTTAACTACTACCAGGTTTCCTCTGGAGAAGTTAAAATGAATAATTACAATCTCGACGGAAAAGAATTTATTCAGGGATTTTTTTACGAAGGACAAAGTTTTGGGGAGCCACCTCTGTTCGCCAATGTTAAATATCCTGCGAATGCCGAAGCTGTTACAGATGCCGAAGTGATACAGCTTCACAAAGAACGCTTTCTTGAACTGCTGGCTTCCAATCCCGATGTTCACCTCACCATCACAGAAACCCTTGCAAAACGTCTATACTACAAAGCCATCATGGTTTCGGAAATTTCGAGTCAGGAGCCCGAACATCGTATCCTTCGGATCCTTGACTATCTAAAAAAACACGTTCATAAAAAAGAGGGAGCCTTCACTTTCAAGGTAGATCTTACCCGGCAACAAATCGCCGATCTCACCGGTTTAAGAGTGGAAACGGTCATCAGGGCCACAAAATCTCTTGAAAAGAAAGGAGAATTAAAGATCAAACTAAGAAAAGTATACCGATAACTTTTCTCCTACTTAATATTTGATAATCAAACCTATAACAGCAAAAAAAGCTTTCCAAATTCAGGATTTTATGACCCTGATCATATTTATTCCCTTGATTTCATGATAATTTTACTCCTGAATTTAAAAAGCTATTGTTATGAAACTTTACAGATTATTATATGAGGATTTTGAAAAATTATATGTTGGATACTCAGCCCTGGCTATAATTTTATCATCATGTTTAGGGGCTGCAGCAGCCATGGTGATCTTAATGAATGGCCATGATGTGGTACAGATGTCTCAGCTTTTAGCGGTAGTGGGAGTCTGTATGTGGTATATGGCTTCTGTACTGTCACAAATGAAACCAAAATTCGTATTCAATTCATTGATCGCCAGTTTAGCTGTAAGTAGTATTCTCCTCATTTTTAATGTAATTTTGAGGTATCTTTAAAAACCTAATATGAAACAGGATATACAGAACAGGGGTGATGTCTTCACCCTTGTTTCTACTTTTTATGCCAGGGTGAGAGAGAATGAAGAAATTGGCTACTTTTTTAATGAAACCATAGAAGACTGGCCGGTGCATCTCGAAAAGCTAACAGATTTCTGGGAGACAAATCTTTTTATGGTAAGCAAGTTCAGAGGAAATCCACAACGCGCCCATAAAGAGGTAGATGCAAAATTTAGTCACAGTATTGAACAAAAGCATTTCGGGGAATGGCTTAACATGTGGTTTGCCACGATAGATGAACTTTTTGAAGGAGAAAGGGCTAATATCGCTAAAAACAGAGCGCGTAATATGGCTGGCAACCTGTTCATGAATATGTACCTGAACAGAGCAAAGAAATCCTGAAAATATTATTCGGTCATATAAATTTAGTACAATAAAAAAACTTCCAAAATTGGAATTCTGATTTTATTTCTAAATCATATTATTCTGAAATCAAGAATGTATTAGAATCTGAAACAAGTTCAGATTAAAGTAAAAAGCCCTTTCTCAAGGGCTTTTCTCTATCTCTATAGTACCCTCAATACTCAATTCTGAATACTCTGTACTATTGCTAAACCGTCATGGAGAACAACTGAGTTTCAGGTTTGTTTCTTTGAAGGAGCACATCAAAAGCCATACATACATTTCTCACAAAAGGTCGTCCTTTTTCGGTTATCGTGAGGCTATCGCTGCCAATGATCACCAGCCCATCTGCTTCCATTTCCTTTAGTTTAATGAGAACATCAGGGATTTCTTTGAAATATGAATTTTCTTTACTCCAGGAAGTTTCCAGTCGGCACATCAAATTGAGGATATGTTGTCGTATCACCTCATCTTCAGCAGTAAGAAGGTGTCCGCGATAAAGTGGCAGCTCCCCTTTCTCGAGAATTTCATAATAATCTTCCAGTTTCTTCAAATTTTGAGCAAAACCTGTCCAGCTGTCACTAATAGATGAAACTCCCAATCCAACCATCACTTTGGTCTTTGAAGTGGTATATCCCATGAAATTACGGTGCAGTTTTTTATCTTCAACAGCTTTGTATAAAGCATCAGATTTTAAGGCGAAGTGATCCATTCCAATTTCAATGTATCCCGCCTCTTCAAGAAGCTTCTTTCCGGTTTCATACATTTCCCGCTTCACATCCGCCGTTGGCAGATCTTCATCTTTAAAACCACGTTGCCCGTTGCCCTTGATCCATGGCACATGTGCATAGCTGTAAAAGGCAATTCTATCCGGCATCAATTCTTTAGTCTTAGCAATCGTAGTGCATATATGCTCCACCGTTTGAAACGGCAATCCAAATATAATATCATGGCCAACAGAGGAGTATCCGATTTCGCGCGCATTTTCTGTAGCATTCTTTACATTAACAAACGGCTGAAAGCGGTGGATCGCCTGTTGCACTACCATGTTGTAATCCTGCACTCCATAGCTAATCCTGGTAAATCCAAGCTCATGCAACACCTGCAAATGATCCTTTTTAGTATTGTTGGGATGTCCTTCAAGGCTATAATCCACTTCCTCGGCCTTAATGGCTTTTTTAAAAAGCCCGTCAATAAGTAACTTCAGGTTTTCGGGAGCAAAAAATGTAGGAGTTCCTCCTCCCAGATGTATTTCCTTAATCACCGGTTTTTCCCCAAGCAACTCCACATAAAGGTCCCATTCTTCAAGCAGATAAGCTATATATGGAGATTCCACTTCATGCCGCTTTGTTATGCGCTTATTACAACCGCAGAAGGTGCATAAACTCTCACAAAAGGGCAAATGTATGTAAAGGCTTATACCTTCAGTCTTATTACTTTCTGAAAAAGATTTTTTTAAAGATTGCTTGTAGGCTTCCACCGAAAAATTTGCTTCATTCCAGTAAGGAACAGTTGGATAACTCGTGTATCTCGGCCCCGCAACATTATATTTTTGAATCAAAGAATTGTCCATACCTGTTGTTTTAAGGCTACAAAAGTATACTCCTCATCTGCCTTAAAAAATGATCGAGATCAGGTTCGGGAAATTATCTCAGAAATATTAAATATCTCTGCCACATGATTTTACTAAAGCATGAGAAGGTTCTTTTCGGTTAAATACTTCCAGTATCTCTTCGGAAGGTGTTGAAGGTGCAGTTTAGAATTAGCACGGCTTTTGATATTTACACTTTCGAAATATTCCTTCCATAGCCTCTGAAACTCCAGTTCCTTCTCATCGAAGTATGCTGCTGAACCACCTGAAATACCTATACTGGGATCCAGATCCAGCGAGATGAATTTTACCACTGAAAGATCATAGTGGAGCCCAAATTTTCTTTTGAGGTCATAAATGATCCAGTACTGATCTGCATACCTGTTTTTGAAATGGTTTTTAATGAGGGGCAGTACGTTAAAATCGGGTTCTATGGCAGCAAAATAAATATTGTCTTTCGTAAGCCGAAATCTTACAAAAGCTTCCATCCGGTGTTTTTCCCTGGATACCTTCCTGGCTGTTTGAGCCACCTCCAGAACTGCCGGATGAGAATAATCCCCGTCTACAGGATTGGTTTCAGAAAAAATATATTGGATCATCAAAAACAGCGTATTTTCAATGCCTTTTTTTTCACTGAGAAAAGCCCATTTTATTTGTTTAAGAGTAGCTTCAGAAGATTTCTTTTTCAGCGCCTTCCAGACTCTGCCCGATTTCACGAAATCCGTAATGACTTCCTCCATACCTGAAAAAAGCATCCCTACAGCTTCGCCTTCCGGAGAAATGTCCTGAACCTCCAGTTTCTCCTCGTAGGCCGTAAAAAGGCAGGTTAGAAAACCTTCCAGAGTTCCATCGTAAACCAGAGCCACCTTTCTCATCTAAAACAGACTTAATTGTGAGCTGAACGTTTTCCGGAATTTGGAGGCAGAATTATTCAGAATGATCTGTTTAAGATGCTCGCTAGAAGAATCCTTCAAAGCTACTTCGCCCGGGCTGCAGGTAATAAAATATTTTGCCCTGTTCGAAGCAATACCAATTCGTTTAAGATGTTCCCAGTTCAACCTTCTGAATTTTCTCGCCTGCATTATCTTTCCGACCGATCTCACCCCTATCCCGGGAACCCGCAACAGCATTTGTTGTTCGGCAGTATTGATATCTACCGGAAATAAATGTCGGTTTCTCAATGCCCAGCTCAACTTGGGATCTATATCCATCTCTAAATTAAGAAAATCCTGATTCAGTAGTTCCCGCACATCAAATCCGTAAAAACGCAACAGCCAGTCGGTCTGGTAAAGCCTGCTCTCCCTGAGAACCGGAACCTCACTTCCTATGGAAGGCAGCCGCGGATCTGTAGTCACTGGCACATATCCCGAGTAATATACCCTTTTCATGTCAAACTTCTTGTAAAAGTAATTTGCTGAATACATGATATCCCGATCGCTTTCCCCTGAAGCTCCCACGATCATCTGGGTACTTTGTCCCGCAGGAGCGTATTTCGGAGTGCTTTTAATCAGCCTGCTTTCCTGTTTATACTGCATTATCTCGTTCTTTACCTTCTTCATGGGCTTGAGAAAATCCTCATGATTTTTATCGGGTGCCAGCAACTTTAATCCCGATTTGGTGGGGATTTCAATATTCACACTCAGCCTGTCTGCATATAATCCAGCCTCTCTCATTAATTCATCACTAGCTCCTGGAATTGATTTTAAATGAATGTAGCCATTAAAATTTTCTTCCAGCCTCAGTTTTTTTGCCACCTGGATGAGGCGTTCCATCGTATAATCGGCATCCTTGAAAATTCCGGAGCTTAAAAACAGACCCTCAATGTAATTCCTCCGATAAAAACTTATCGTTAGATCAACCACTTCCTGCACCTTAAAAGCGGCTCTTTTTACGTCATTGCTTTTGCGAGTGACACAATATGCACAATCAAAAATACAGTGATTGGTAAGCAGGATCTTTAAAAGAGAAACACATCTTCCATCTTCGGTATACGAATGACAAATTCCCATCCCAGAGGAATCACCAAGTCCTTTGCCGGTATTCTTTCTGTTACTTCCGCTCGATGAGCAGGAAACGTCATATTTCGCTGCATCTGCAAGTATATTTAGCTTCTCCTTTATACGATCAAAATTCATCTTTGGATTTTGTCCCAAATTTAGGATTTTATCCAACATGAAGATGATACTTTTAAATATTTAACGCTAGTAATTTAGACTAAAACGAAGATATAAAAGGAACAAGATGTTAATTCCGAAAAACTGGAATTTCGGAAAAATGCTGTTTTGTATTAATTTTTTCCCAAACAGGAAAGGCATCTGTTAATTCTTTATTAACCAATATTTTATTAGAAGATTTTTAACAAATCAAGCTGTATTTTAGCTCTCAAATAACTAAAAACCCAAACCTATGACAACATTTCAACCCTCTGTAATTCTTGATGAAGTGAAAAATCTGGTATCCAATAGTTGTAATAATAGCGCAGGATTGGGATCAACTTTCAGTTCTCTTCATAAAGGGATCATAAAGTTATATTTTGAAGCAAAAAAGGTAGATATTGATTACGAAAAAAATATTGTAACAGCAGAGATTCCGGTTTCTGCTTTAGAATACACAACGGTTTCTTTTGAATGTCAGGACCTCGAAAGGTTTTTAAATTCATGCATTAAAAAAGACAAACGTAGCCTGATGTTCTACCAGAATGTCCTGGCTTACTACAGCTTACAGGAAGTAGCTTAAATAAAGTTACTATTCATAAAATTAGAGGCTGCCTAAAAAGCACTTTTAACGTCCACCTGAACTTGTCTCAGGTAATATTTCTGAAATCAGAACATAAGATTCTGAAAATAAATTCAGAATGTCGATTTAATGCTTTTTAGACAGCCTGTTTTATTGGAAGAATTCTTCCTCTAAGGTTAACCAGAATTTTTGGCTAGTCCACAACTTTTAGGAATGATCCCTACAAAGCCACCTCCAAATGGACAAAAAAGCAATCAAAGAGTGCAGAGATCCTCTTCAAAGAATATCCTGATATCCATCGGGCTTACTCCCTGGTGAACAACCTGAGAAGCATATTCAATCAAACAAAAGATAAAGGTGTAGCCTTCACAAAGATGGCCCACTAGTGTAGAGAAGTGGAAGAAACTGGTTTTAGAGCCTTCAATACTGTAGCCAATAGTATTAAACTCAACTATAGATCAATCTTAAACTACTTCAAAAACAGAAGTACGAATGCCTCTGCAGAATCTTTTAATGCAAAAATCAAGGCCTTTAGAAGTCAGTTCAGAGGAGTCAAAAACATTGAATTCTTCCTCTTCAGATTAACCAGAATATTTGCTTAATCCACAACATTTAGTCATGATCCATGATCCCAGGACAGGCTTCTCGCCAATATTTTTTAAAAATAAAAAACCGAACTGCTTTCACAATTCGGTTTCACATTAACTTGTTGGCCTACTAGGGCTCGAACCTAGACTCTTCTGGACCAAAACCAGACGTGTTGCCAGTTACACCATAGGCCATTGCTGTAATGCGGATGCAAATTTAAAACAAAGTTTTTGTTGTACAAATATTTTTTCAAAATAATTTCAGAAGATTCTCATTTTTCAGATTTTTGGATTACTTCAGCATTATACAAACCCCTCATTAACAATTAACAAGGAGTAGGATTCGGCATAAAAAACTTTTCAGAATATGCCTTTATATTTCTAAAAACTCCTCTTTAAAGCAGTTACTGCCAAAGAAATTGGACCTCTTTTCAAAAAATATTTCCTTTTAAATAGCGTTGTCCATTCAATCTTATAATTATTCTTAAATTCGCCACTGTTTTCAATATCAACTCTTATGACTGACTTTAACTTTGCCAAATGGAACAAAATCCTTGGTTGGCTGGTTTTTTTTATTGCTCTTTCCACTTACTGGCTCACAGTAGAACCTACCGTTAGTTTTTGGGATGCAGGTGAATACATATCCACTTCTTCCAATCTTGAAGTGGGTCATCCTCCGGGAGCTCCACTGTACCAAATGATGGGAGCCTTCTTTTCGATTTTTGCAAATGATGCCAGCCAGATAGCTTTAATGGTAAATTTAATGTCTGTTTTTGCCAGTGCATTTACGATTTTGTTCATGTTCTGGTCTATTGTCCTTTTAGTTCAGAAGATATCGGGACCGGTGGAAGTGATCTCTTCCGGAAAGAAAATTGCAGTTCTGGGAAGCGCCCTTGTAGGTTCCCTAGCATTTACTTTTACAGACAGTTTCTGGTTTAGTGCCGTAGAAGCCGAAGTTTATGCAATGGCCACTCTTCTAATGGCAGTTTTATTTTACCTGGGACTTTTATGGGAACGTGACATGTTTAAGCCTCGAGGAAACCGATGGGTGATTCTTATTTCATTTATCATAGGATTGTCTTTTGGAGTCCATTTCATGGGATTACTTACCATTCCTGCCGTAGGCTTCCTGTTCTTCTTTAAGAACTATTCAAAGGTTACAGTGACGAATTTCATTATCGCCAATATCGTGGTGGTTGCCGTATTGATTTTTATCTTCCTGTTATTATTACCGTCTACCCTCACCTTCTTTTCTGCTTCAGAATTGTTTTTCGTTAATACCATTGGTTTACCTTTTAATTCAGGAACCATTATCGCGGGACTCATTATTATCGCAGCTTTTTACTTCGGAATAAAATATACCCGAAAGAAACATTTTTACCAGTTAAATACGCTGCTTCTATGTATTATGTTCATTCTGATAGGATTTTCCAGCTGGATGATGCTGCCAATACGTGCAAATGCCAACACGGTGATTAATGAGAACAATCCCAACAACGCACGGGAACTTCTTGCATATTACAACCGGGAACAATATCCTGAAACGCATTTGTTCTATGGCCCTCAATTTACAGAGATCTACAGCGGACTTGATGAAAACAATCCATATATAGACGATAAACCGAAATATGAAAAGGATGAAGAGGCGGGAGAATATGTGATCGTCAACAATTACAAGAACGCAAAACAGAATACAGATGATGCCCACAAGGCCATACTTCCCAGGATGTGGAGCACAGAACATGCTGCCAATTACCTGGATTTCACCGGACCTCTTAATTTCACTATAAAACCTGATTATCAGGAAGAAGAGCAGCTTATACAGGCTGTGAACGAATTTAAAAGAAATTATAACAGTGGTAATATCGGGAATAAGGAATACGATAATTTTCTGCGTCAGTTCAGAGAATATATTATTGTTGAAAAACCTTCTTTTGGATCCAACATTAACTACATGTTTGAATATCAAATGGGTTATATGTACTGGCGATATTTTATGTGGAATTTTGTCGGAAGACAGGATGATGTCCAGGGAAAATATTCAGATCAAAACGGAAACTGGCTTAGTGGCATCAATTTCATAGATGAAGTACGACTCGGCTCTCAGGAAAACCTGCCTGGTGATGTGGAAAATAACAGAGCAAGAAATACCTATTACTTCCTGCCGCTCATCCTGGGTTTAATTGGACTTATCTTCCACTTCAACAGGGACAAAAAGAATTTCTGGGTGCTGCTGGTGTTTTTCCTTTTTACGGGAATTGCTTTAAAAGTTTATCTAAACGAAAGGCCTTTTGAACCCAGGGAAAGGGATTATGCTTTGGTAGGATCCTTTTACGTGTTTGCGATCTGGATAGGTTTTGGGGTGTACGCGTTATTTGATATGCTGAAAGAATACATTAAACCAAAAATTGCTGCTCCGGTGGTAATTGCGGTGAGTCTGCTTGCTGTACCAACTATTCTGGCTACAGAAAACTGGGATGACCATGACCGTTCGGAGAAGTACACTGCACTTGCCATGGCAAAAATGTACCTGGATTCTGTAGATGAAAATGCCATTATATTCACTATTGGAGATAACGACACCTTTGCTCTTTGGTACGCCCAGCAAATAGAAGGCTACAGGACCGATGTAAGGGTGGTAAACACAAGTCTTTTCGCTACCGACTGGTATATTGACCAGATGAAGCGAAAAGCCTGGGAAAGCGACCCTATTCCAAGTCAGCTGGAACATCACCAGTACAGTTACGGGACCAATGATGCTGTATGGCACCAGTCCTTAACCCAGGACACCATGCAGATTAAAAGCTGGATGAACTGGATCGCCAGTGATGATCCACGAACCAGGGCAGAGCTCATGAGCGGGCAAAGTGTGAGCACCTTCCCTACTAAAAACATCAGGGTGCCGGTAAATAAAGAAAACGTTCTGGAATACGGAATCGTAAAACCTGAAGATGCAGACCAAATTGTAGATTATATCGACATCAACCTTGATGGTGAAATTATTTACAAAAACAGGTTGTTAATGCTGGATATTATTGCCAATAATGAATGGAAACGCCCCATCTACTTCACCGGCGGAAGCTTTGGAGACGATGATTACCTCTGGATGAAGGATTATCTTCAGCTGGATGGTGTGGCATACAAACTTGTTCCAATAAAAACAGCTGTAGATGCGAGAAACCCATTCGATATGGGCAGGATCGACACAGAAAAAATGTATGATATTGTCACCAACTGGTATTGGGGAAATTCTGGTGATCCAGATATATATTACGACACCGAAACCCGAAAAAACGCAATTACCTACAGGAGCAATCTTGCACGTTTGGTCGAAGCATTGATCAGGGAAAACAAACTCGACAAAGCTGAAGAAATTCTGGATCTCGGGATGGAGAAAATGCCTGTAGAACATTATGGATATTATTCCCTTTTAGAACCGTACGTATCTGGTTACTACGAAGTAGGCGCAGAAGAAAAGGCCAGGGAGCTATGGGAAAAAGTAGCACAAAAATACCAGGAGAATCTGGCGTATTACAGTACTCTCGATCTTGAACGTCAGTATTCCTACGGAAATGAGATCATCACGGATATAGAGAGATACAGAAGTCTGGTAGACCTGTTACTCATCCATCAGGATGAAGAGATCATTCAGGAAAAGGCAGATGAATTTAATGATTACCTGCTATTGTTCAGGCACTTCTATGGTGAAGATGAACAAATACAATCTGAAGATATGGAGGCCGATCTCGAACAGGAATTTATGCAGGAGCAGACGCTGGATACTGTTCTGGGAAATTAACCGGAAACTATGAAACTTACAGCTCCGGAAATTCCGGAGCTGTTTTTTTCTATTCCTTTCAGTACAACAATAGATGCTGACAAAAATACCATCCTTTATCCGATTTTTATTTCCGAATAGATTATGGAAAGTGGCTACGGAAGAAAAAATCCTCTACCTCAGCTTTGACGATGGCCCTATCCCGGAGGTTACGCCATGGGTGCTGCAACAGCTTAAAAAATACAATGCAAAGGCTACTTTTTTCTGCATAGGCGACAACATCAAGAAGCATCCCAAAATCTTTCAAATGCTGACTTCTGATGGCCACAGCGTCGGAAATCATACGTTCAACCACTTCAACGGCTGGAAAATTTCTTCGGAAGCATATTTAAAAAATAGTCATTTAGCTGAAGAAGCTATTATTGCAGGAAGCCAATTACAAATAGAGAAAAGACAAGAGAACAAAGAAAAAAGAGAAGAAAGCAAACCTATAAACTTAAAACTTTTCCGACCACCATACGGAAGAATGACCGGGGAACAGGCACAGCTTCTTCAAGAAAGAAACTACAAAATTGTAATGTGGGATGTTTTGAGCAGGGACTATAATAAAAATATTTCTTCCAAAGAATGTTTCCAAAATGTGATAAAACACAGCAGCCCCGGCAGCATCATCGTATTTCACGATAGTTTAAAAGCAGAAAAGAACCTTCGGGCAGTGCTACCACGGGTTCTTGAATATTACAGCAGCAAAGGATATAGTTTCCGGAAAATTCAACTTTAGATGTATTCCTGCAAAAGGCCAATAAGAGTATTGGCGTCCTGTTCGCCGCTTTGCCTCCATTTCATTTCACCTTCCTTGTAGATCATAAGCGTTGGAAGGCCTTTTACGCGCAAAGCCTCGGCGAGTTCAGAATTTTTATCTATATCTATTTTTATCACTTTCGCCCTGTCTCCCACAGCAGCAGCCACATCTTTCAACACCGGATGCATGGCAACAGAAGCCTCATTCCATTCGGTATAAAAATCCAGTAACACAGGAATGCGCAAGTCGATTAATTCACCAAATTTTGACATAATTCAGGTTCATTATTAGAAAAAGCTTTCAGACGAAAAAAAAGATTTCTTCTGCAAGCTTAAAATCAAATATAGTGAATTCCCGGAATTATGCAGGCTTAGGACCTTTCTTCAGCTCTATGACCGAAATTTCGGGCCAGATCCCCACTCTCCCCGGATACGCCAGGTACCCAAATCCGCGGTTTACATTGATGTACCTTCCGAATTCTTCATAGATTCCCGCCCAGTTCTCATATCGATACTGCACAGGGCTCCATTTGAACCAGCCTGGAATTTCAATCCCAAACTGCATTCCGTGGGTATGCCCACTTAAAGTAAGATGATATTTTTTAGGATCTGATTTGATTTTCTCCTGCCAGTAAGACGGATCATGGGAAAGAAGGATCTTAAAATCTTTTTCTTCCACCCCCGCTGCAGCACGGTCCAGATCTCCGGCCTGTTTGAACCCGCCAATTCCCCAGTTCTCTACTCCTACCAGTGCAATTCGCTGTCCGTCACGTTCCACGAACCTATGTTCATTCAGCAATAGATTCCAGCCCATCTCGCCATGTACTTTTTTAAGGTCGGCCAGATTTGCCCTTTTCGCTTCGGAAGATTCCCATTGCACATAATCCCCATAATCGTGATTCCCCAGTACAGAATAAACTCCGTCTTTAGCTTCTATTTTTCCGAAAATTTCTTTCCAGTGATCCATTTCTGAAGCTTTATTATTCACGAGATCTCCCGTAAAAAGCACCACATCACTTTCCTGCTCGTTAAGAAGATCAATTCCATATTTGATCTTTTCGGGATTGTCAAAACTACCGCTGTGAATATCACTTATCTGGGTGACTTTGTAGCCATCAAAGGCATCGGGCAGGTCATCAAAATGGAGGGTATATTTAAGTACTTTAAAATTATATCTTCCCTGTACCATTCCGTATAACAGCGAAGCAAAAGGAATGGCTGCAATTCCGAGGGCAATCTGGCTTATGAATTTTCTTCTGGAGGGAATAGCAGCTTCAGAAGAATTGGAAGAGACAAGTTTTCTTATTCCTCCAATAACCAATCTTACCAGATCTTCTCCAAACATCATTAAAAACAAAATAAGCTTGGGAGCAAAAAATGCCAGAAATATACCTACAGCATAACCACGGGGACCTGCCCAGGACCTGTCACCCGATTCAACGTTAAACTGATATAGCAAGAAGGCAAGAGCGCCCAGGGATAATAAGAGATATATATAATAAATCCAGGTATGCCGGGTAACAGTTTTAAATGCCTGATAAGCATAAATATCCAGCACCACATAGATGACGACAAAAATAATCCAACGCATGTATTTTTAAATTTAAAAGCCCGAAGATAACCTATTCGGGACCTGACTGAATTTTAAGTATGTGTAAACTTTTCACAAAAATAAGTCGTAACAAATATTATTCCTTTCATTGCTTTTTTACCTTTACAGTAGGTAAGCAGCTTATACCTTCTTAAATTAGCCGCCAGGAAATCATGAGAAGAAGAATCTTTATAAGAAACTCGGCCTTTGCCGGGTTGGGAGCTACTGTTCTCCCACCTCTTTTTGGGTACCAGAAAAATAACAAATTTTTTATGCAAGAAGATTTTCCCATTACCATTGCTACCTGGAATTTTCCCAATGCAAGCAAGCGGGCAGGTGAACTTTTGGCTGCCGGGGCCACTGCTCTCGATGCAGTAGAACAGGGAGTGATGGTAGAGGAAGCAAACCTGAAAAACACTACTGTTGGAAAAGGTGGTGCACCCGATAGGGATGGAAATGTTACGCTGGATGCCTGTATTATAGCTCCCGATGGAAATGCAGGAGCTGTAGTTTATTTAAAAAACAATACCCATGCAGTTTCTGTAGCCAGAAAGGTGATGGAAGAAACTCCGCACGTCATGCTGGCAGGAGAAGGTGCCGATCAATTTGCCAGAGAAAAGGGTTTTGAAAAAGAAAATCTTCTCACCCCTTCTTCCGAAGCAGCTTATAATGAATGGCTGAAGAAAAAAGAATATAAGCCAATCATCAACATTGAAAACCACGACACGATCGGGATGTTGTGTATTGACAAAAACGGCGATCTTGCCGGTGCCTGTTCAACCTCAGGATTATCCTATAAAATGAACGGACGTGTGGGAGATTCGCCCATCATTGGCTCCGGACTTTTCCTGGACAATGAAGTGGGTGGTGCAGTGGCTACCGGAATGGGAGAAGCTATTATGAAAAATGTGAGCAGTTTTCTTGTCGTGGAATTGATGAGACAGGGAAATTCTCCGCAGGAGGCCTGTGAGACAGCAGTTAAAAGAATAATTGACAAAAACCCAAATTATAAAGAATTCCAGGCTGCTATTATTGCAATCAATAAAAAAGGAGAAATTGGTTCTTATTGTATCCAAAAAGGCTTCTCCTATGTGAAATATCAAAACAACACGAATACAAATATCAGCAGTAAATACTACATGTAATTATATGGACCAGAAAAAATCCTATCGTACCGCATTCATTTTTGTAACCATCCTATTCTTTTTGTGGGGATTGTTAACTGTTTTAGTAGATTCATTAATCCCCAGGCTGCGGGAAATTTTCACTCTCTCCTATTTTCAGGCCGGGATGGTACAATTTGCATTTTTTGGGGCTTATTTTTTGCTGTCCATTCCAGCCGGTTATATCCTTTCTAAAATAGGATACAAAAAAGGAATTATCCTTGGCCTTTTCACGATGGCCGCAGGTTGTTTGTTGTTCTGGCCGGCTGCTTCTTACAGGATCTTCGGAGTATTTATGCTAGGATATTTTATTCTTGCAGGAGGTATTACCATTCTGCAGGTAGCGGCCAACCCATATGTCACCATCCTGGGACCGGAAAAAACAGCTTCCAGCCGATTAAACCTGTCTCAGGCTTTTAATTCTCTTGGTACGGCAATCGCTCCCGCTCTGGGTGCATTGTTTATCCTGAGTGATAAAGTAATGACTTCAGATGAAATTGCTTTCATGACCGAAGCAGAACAAAGAGCTTATTACGTTTCTGAAGCTTCGGCAGTACAAATTCCGTTTCTGGGAATTGCTTTGTTCATTATCCTGATAGCGGTCGTTTTTATGTTTGTAAAGCTTCCTACAGTTTCAGATAAAAAAGCTTCCAATGATTACGGGGTAGTCCTGAAAAACAAAAACCTGATTCTCGGAGCCATCGGACTCTTCTTTTATGTAGGAGCTGAAGTAGCCCTGGGAAGTTATATGGTAAACTATTTCCTGAACCTTGATCTAGCAACTACTGTAAGAGAAACTCCTTTTATGCGCACCATCGCCGAATGGATTCTTACTTCGGGCGTTTCCGTGTCTTCAGATATGGCTGTGGTAGGAGTATTTGTAACTTTCTACTGGACCGGGGCGATGATTGGAAGGTTTATAGGATCCTATCTTACCAAGATCATGAATCCGGCGAAGGTATTAAGCGTTTTTGCTGCCTGTGCGATCGGGTTGATCATTATTTCAAATTTATCCGTGGGTCTTGTAGCGATGTGGACGATCATTGCTGTAGGACTATTCAACTCCATCATGTTCCCGACTATATTTAGTCTGGCGCTGGATGGACTGGGGAATAATAAACCGCAGGGATCTGGTGTGCTGTGTACCATGATCGTTGGGGGTGCCATCATCCCTCCTGCCTATGGATTCCTTACCGATACCTATAACTTCAATGTTGCTCTTATCCTCGTGATGGTTTGTTATGCTTATATCCTCTTTTACGGATACAGACACAAGAAGACAGAAGTTGCTATTTAAAAACGCTATTGTGCGTCAATGAGGATCGCTGCTCTACAATAATCAAGAGTCAAGATGTAATTCTCCAGTCATATTAAGGCACCTCTATGTAAGTTAAACTTTTTATCGGAGCATATTGGCTTATACAAATTAATTGGAACAAAGAAGATTTTCCAGAGAGGAAGAAAACAAAAAAATTTGTTTTAAGTTCCTGTTTATTTGCGGCAAATATATCGAGCGCAAATCTTTTTTGCTGTTATCCATTTGTCACATCAAAAATGGGCACCCTCCAGCCAAAACAATATTCAATTGACAGCATACATCTTTTACATTCATTAAACCTCAAAACTCATATCTACTATAAGTTTTGTAATTTTACGATCCTTAAAAAATCACCATGGCAGAACAAAAACGCTTATTCCTTCTTGATGCTTATGCATTAATTTTCCGCGGCTATTATGCTTTTATAAAAAATCCGAGAATCAATTCCAAAGGTTTGGATACCTCTGCCATCATGGGATTCACGAATTCACTTTTTGATGTGATTCGTAGGGAAAAACCAGATCATCTGGCGGTGTGTTTCGACAAAGAAGGAAGTGAAGCAAGAACAGAAATGTTTGAAGCCTATAAAGCACATAGGGATGCAACACCCGAGCCTATTCTACAGGCAATTCCATATATTCAGAAGATCCTTGAAGCCATGCATATTCCGGTAGTGGTTTTACCGGGCTGTGAAGCCGATGATATCATCGGAACCCTTGCCAAACAAGCAGAAAAAGAAGGTTACAAGGTTTTTATGGTAACTCCCGATAAAGATTTCGCACAACTGGTTTCTGATAATATCTTCATGTACCGCCCTGCCCGGATGGGTAACGGAATTGAAATTTGGGGTATTCCCGAAGTACAGAAAAGATTTGAGGTGGAACGCCCCGAGCAGGTGATCGATTACCTGGGGATGATGGGAGATGCGGTAGACAACATTCCGGGACTTCCCGGAGTCGGTGAAAAAACCGCCAAAAAATTCCTGAAACAGTTTGGCAGCATGGAAGCTCTACTTGCCAATACCGATCAACTGAAAGGGAAAATGAGAGAAAAAATTGAAGCCAATGCAGAGCTGGGAATCCTTTCAAAAAAACTGGCTGCTATCATCACCGATTGCAACGTCATGTTTAATGCGGAAGATTACGAACTTTCCATGCCCGACGGGGACAAGGTTCAGGAGATTTTCGAAGAACTGGAATTCCGGAGGCTAAAAGATCAATTCTTAAAACTATTTTCGGGAGAAGAAGAAACTACAGGCCCTGCACCTACAGCTTATCCAAAACAGGAAGCACAAGGCACTCCCACTGCAGGAGCAGGCCAGTTTTCCCTTTTTGGAGGAGAAGCCACAGAAGGGGTTGAAGCTACTTCGGGCAGAAAAACCTTAAAAGATATGCCGCATGTTTACCAGAATGTGGCATCTGGAATGGCATTTGAGTTGTTCCTGAAAAATATCATGAAACAACAATGTGTTTGTTTTGAAATACTTTCCTCCGGAAACAATCCTTTGACCGCAGAGCTCATCGGACTTTCATTTTCATGGGAAAAAGGAAAGGGATTTTATCTTCCGGTGCCGGAAGTAGCTTCAGAAGCAAAAGAGGTGCTGGATCAAATCCGTCCGTTTTTTGAGTCAAATAATATTGAGAAGGTAAGTCAGAATTTAAAGAACGATATTAAAAACCTGGCTAAATATGATATTCAGATTAATGGTCCGTTGTTCGATACCATGATCGCACATTATCTTATCAATCCCGATATGCGCCACAGCCTGGATGTGCTGGCAGAAACCTACCTTAATTATACTCCGGTTTTTGAAGAAGAAGTGCTGGGAAAAGGAAAAAACAAGAAATCCATGCGCAGCCTGCCGGTATTGGAACAGGCCGAATTTGCGGTGGAGGACGCAGATGTAATTTTTCAGTTAAAACAACATTTTTCTCCGGAATTAAAGGAAGCGAATACCGAAAAACTATTCAATGAGATCGAAATTCCGTTACTGAAGGTTCTTGCAGACATGGAGCTGGAAGGAATAAGACTGGACGTGGATTTCCTGAAAAGCCTTTCTGAAGAACTGAACAAGGATATTGCGGCACTGGAAATCGAGATCTATAAAACTGCCGGGGAAGAGTTCAACATTGGCTCCCCCAAACAACTCGGAATTATCCTTTTTGAAAAACTGAAACTGGTTGATAAGCCAAAGAAAACAAAAACAGGACAATACACTACAAGCGAAGAGGTACTCTCCACCCTTGCACAGGAACATCAAATTGTCCAGCAGGTGCTGGATTACCGCGGACTCGTAAAACTGAAAAACACCTACATCGATGCCCTGCCGCTACAGGCAGACAAAAGCACCGGCCGTGTACATACAGATTATATGCAGACGGTTGCTGCCACCGGAAGGCTGAGCTCCAACAATCCAAACCTGCAGAATATCCCCATAAGGACCGAGCGGGGAAGACAGGTGCGAAAAGCATTTGTTCCCAGAGATGAAAATTATATTCTGATGGCGGCCGATTATTCTCAGATAGAATTGAGGATTATTGCCGCTTTGAGTCAGGAAGACACGATGATCGAAGCTTTTAAACAGGGTCAGGACATTCACGCTTCAACAGCAGCAAATGTTTTCAATGTGCCCATTGACGAAGTAACAAGGGAACAACGCAGCAACGCAAAAACTGTCAACTTCGGAATTATTTATGGCGTTTCTGCTTTTGGATTAAGCAATCAGACGAATTTATCAAGAGGAGAATCCAAAGACCTTATTGATACTTATTACAAAACCTATCCAAAGCTTCGGAATTATATCAGTGAACAAATAGATTTTGCGAGAGAAAACGGATACGTAAAAACAGTTTTAGGAAGACGACGATATCTGAAGGACATCAATTCCCAGAATGCCGTGGTGAGAGGCGCTGCAGAGAGGAATGCCGTGAACGCTCCCATCCAGGGAAGCGCAGCCGATATTATCAAGCTGGCGATGATCAATATCCACAGAAAATTGAAAGCAGGGAATTACAAAACGAAAATGCTGCTTCAGGTCCATGATGAATTGGTTTTTGATGTGTATAAACCTGAACTGGAAGAGTTGAAAACTCTCATCAAGTCTGAAATGGAAAATGCCTATAAAATGGATGTTCCTTTAGATGTTGATCTCGGCACGGGAGACAACTGGCTGGAAGCACATTAATAAAGTAATACGGATTATGTTTCCAGACCTCACAGGTTTTAAAATCTGTGAGGTCTTTTTTATTGGTTTTTTCCTTGAATCTACACCAAGAAAGAAGAGACAAATTAGAATTTTGTTAAGACCGGTTCCCACAAAACTTTAATACCTTCAGAAAATATTAAAATCTCAACTTAAATGCCCAACCAACAGGAATCAGGATCTCAATACACATTTGTACAAAAAGTATGGATTGTAGGCTTAATTTTTTCTTTGATAGCTGTCCTCCTTCTGATCCTGGAAGCCACTTTCAACATCCTAATCCTCGTACTCGCCGGAACGTTGATCGCCTGCTTCTTTCGGGGTTTAAGTTCTTTAATTAGAAGAAAAACAGGCTGGAGTACGAAAGTTACGCTTTCAATTTCGGTGCTTGGAACCTTTTTGATAATGGCTGGAATATTCTGGCTTATTGGTGCAACAGTTGCTGCACAGGCTTCACAAATTGAAGATACTTTTCCAGTTCTCATTGAAGATGCGCAACGTTCTTTAAACGGAAGCCGTGTGGGCAGGGAAATAATTGAACAGCTGGAAGAACTGGAATCTTCAGAAAGATTACCCGCTTTTTTATCGCGCTTCTTTATGACCACATTTGGCGGGATTGGAGATATTTATATCATCCTTCTTATAGGAATTTTCTTTACCATTTCTCCAAATCTTTATAAAAACGGTCTCATCCAATTGGTCCCACCTTCTAAAAGAAAAAAGGCTAGAGAGGTGACAGATCACCTGTCAACAGGTTTAACAAAATGGCTGGCAGGAAAGTTCATTGCTATGCTTGCAGTATTTATACTCACTGCCATAGGATTGATAATTCTCGATATGCCCATGTGGCTCACCCTCGCGATCCTGGCAGGAATATTAAATTTCGTGCCAAATTTTGGGCCATTGGCAGCCATGATCCCGGCTGTATTGATTGCCCTGGCAATTAGCCCCACCACAGCTCTTATCGTTGCAATTTTATACATCGTCATTCAAACCATAGAAAGCAGTTTAATTAATCCACAGGCACAGAAAAAATTAATCAAGATCCCACCGGCATTAATTATCCTCTCTCAGATTTTTGTAGGAGCAATGACAGGAATTTGGGGAGTAATTTTTGCAACGCCATTAATTCTTATCATCATCATTCTTGTCCAGGACCTATACGTAGACCCTATGAATAACAAATCCTGATGCTTCATTTACAGGTTAATTTGCAACTCAGGATTCTCTAAAAACAAAAATCCTCCGAAAGTTTATTCCGGAGGATTCTACTGGTAGGGGGCAGTATATTGGGGGGCAAAATTTTTATTAGGCTTTCTTGTAAACTATTTCAATCTTCTGAAGTTCTGAAGCAACTGTGTTGCCCGGATCATTAGCTACATAAACAGCACCATTTGTTTCAGCTTTTGTAAGGGTAACCATCAGGAATTCAATTCCATTTTCACTGTAACGGTTAATAGTCTTGGTTTCTGTATACTGAAACCCATCAACCGTAAAAGTAACCGAAAGGTCATTTCCGGAAATTTGATATGTCGCAGCATAATCACCGGTAGTTTGACAGGTGAATTCTCCGGTAGAACCGAAATAAAGTCTTGACTGATGTGTATTTACCTTTCCCTGGTTATCGAATTCAAAATACATAGTATCAAAACAATCTGTCTCTTTCAATAAATCATAGGTAAAAACCCCATCCTGATCAAAGTCAACAGGCACAGCTGCCATTTCATCAGTACCCACCGATGTCATGGAATGCATGGTCCATCTTCCAACAAGATCTCCCATAGAAAGATCCTGCACTTCTACTATGGAAGCACTAGCATTTAATGTGTTCATCTCATCATTCACACTGTCGGCCGAACATGCAGCAAGCATACTCATTCCCACACCACCTAAAATCAAATTTCGTAATAATTTTCTCATAGCTTCTTCCTCTTTTCTTTCATCATTGAAATCGGGCACAAATGTATAATCGGAAAATCTATTTTAATAATTATTTAACACTTATTTCACCGTTAATCGTTGTTAATGTGCCGTTTATCGATTGATAAAATTCATGAGGTCAATAAACATGGTGCTTCAGCAAAGGGTTCAGGATGTTCATCAAATCTGTAGGAATAGATAAATGTAAGAAGAAAGAGACATTTTAAATTAGGTATAGAAATTTCAGATTTATCAAATTCAAAGTCTCCTGAAAATCAGAAACTTTAATCCAAATAAAATAATGAAAAGGCCATTTGTAATATAAATTTATAATTGTACATTTGCACCCCTGTTTTATGCAGGGAAAGGAATGTTTAATTATTAAGTAAATTTAATTAGTGTGGACACATTAAGCTACAAAACAGTATCTGCCAACAAAGCCACTGTCAACAAAGAGTGGGTTGTCGTTGATGCTGAAGGACAGGCCTTAGGCCGCCTTTCTTCAATAGTTGCAAAACTTATAAGAGGAAAGTACAAGGCTAATTTCACCCCACACGTTGATTGTGGAGATAACGTAATTGTTATCAATGCCGAAAAGATCAACTTAACAGGAAAGAAATGGGACTCTAAAGAGTACATTCGCCACACCGGCTATCCTGGGGGTCAAAGAAGTCTAACTGCATCGGAATTATTCACTAAAGGTCCTGAGAGACTAGTGGAAAAAGCAGTTAAAGGAATGCTTCCAAAGAACAAATTAGGAGCAGACTTATTCCGTAATTTAAGGGTTTTCGCAGGATCTGAACATGATCTTGATGCGCAAAAACCAAAAACTATTAACTTAAACGATCTTAAGTAATGGAAGTTATTCACAAAATTGGCCGTAGAAAAACGGCAGTTGCACGTGTGTATGTTTCTACAGGAACAGGAAACATCACTGTGAACAAAAAGGATGTACAGGATTACTTCTCTACAGGTACCTTACAATATAAAGTAAGACAACCGCTTAACCTTACCGGAAACAACGAGAGCTTTGACATCAAAGTAAACGTATACGGTGGTGGAATTACAGGACAGGCAGAAGCTATACGTCTTGCATTATCCAGAGCAATGGTAGAGTTGGATGCTGAAAACAGAACTACTCTTAAACCGGAAGGTTTGTTAACAAGAGACCCACGAATGGTGGAAAGGAAGAAATTCGGTCAGAAGAAAGCCCGTAAGAAATTCCAGTTCTCTAAACGTTAATTTTATTTGGTGTTCATTACACCAGAAAGTTCATTTAAAAATTAAATTTTTGTTGTTATTCATTTTCGAGCCAATGGAGATCTGGTTAGTTCCGGTGTATTCCATGCGAAAATGAAGTTAGTTTAGCATCTAAATAGGGAAGGCCGTATTTTTAATTTAAAATAGCCACTTGTCTATTGCTATCTCAACAGAACGTAAACTATTACAAAAAATGGCAAACAAAGTAGAAGTAAAAGAATTACTTGATGCAGGTGTACATTTTGGTCACCTCACAAGACGATGGAATCCAAACATGGCTCCCTACATATACATGGAGCGCAACGGGATTCACATCATCAACTTATATAAAAGTGCAGCTAAAATGCAGGAAGCCGGTGAGGCTCTTAGCAAAATTGCTGCCAGTGGTAGAAAAATACTCTTCGTAGCTACCAAAAAACAAGCAAAAGAAATTGTTGCTGAACAAGCCGAAAGAGCTAACATGCCTTACATCACCGAAAGGTGGCCTGGTGGTATGTTGACTAACTTCGTTACTATTCGTAAAGCTGTAAAGAAAATGGCTTCTATTGATAGAATGAAGAAAGACGGTACTTTCAACACTCTTTCTAAAAAAGAACGCTTACAAGTAGATCGTTTAAGAGCTAAGTTAGAAAAGAACTTAGGCTCTATTGCAGACATGAGCCGACTACCGGGAGCTCTATTTGTAGTAGATATTACTCGTGAACACATCGCGGTTAAAGAAGCTCAGAAATTAAACATTCCAATTTTCGCAATGGTTGACACCAATTCAGATCCAAGAGATGTGGATTATGTGATCCCTGCAAATGATGATGCTTCTAAATCAATCAGTAAAGTGATTTCTTATGTTGCT
Source organism: Salinimicrobium marinum (assembly GCF_014651535.1). Classification (GTDB taxonomy): domain Bacteria; phylum Bacteroidota; class Bacteroidia; order Flavobacteriales; family Flavobacteriaceae; genus Salinimicrobium; species Salinimicrobium marinum. The sequence goes on along the minus strand of NZ_BMXB01000001.1, from coordinate 129,709 downwards.
GATTCTATCGTTGAAGGTTTATCTGAAAGAAAATCATCTGGAAAAGATTCTAAAGAATCTGATTCAGATTCAGAAGCTAAACCAAAAAGAGCACCAAAACCTAAGGCTCCAAAATTAGAAACTGAAGTTCCTTCTACAGATCCACAGGATCAAAAAGACATGAAGGAAGCTCAGGAAGACGTAAGACTTGATTCTAAGAAAGAGACGTTGGCCAAAGCTCGTTCTAACGACGAAGAAGAATAGAAATAACATACAGTTAATTTATATGAGTCGTTTAGTTTGTTTCTTGTAACCAGCTAAACGACTTATCCATTCTAAACAAAAAATTTTATACTATGGCTAAGATAACCGCCGCAGAAGTAAATAAATTAAGAAAAGCTACCGGTGCCGGTATGATGGATTGCAAAAAGGCATTGGTTGAAGCTGATGGGGATTTTGATACTGCAATTGAAATTCTTCGTAAAAAAGGACAAAAAGTTGCTGCAAACCGTGCCGACAGAGAATCTTCTGAAGGTGCTGTGATCGCTACTGTAAATGCTGACAATACCAGAGGTGTGATCGTTTCCCTGAACTGTGAAACAGATTTCGTTGCTAAAAACGATTCCTTTGTACAACTGGCTCAGGATTTCGCTACCCTTGCATTAGAGGCTAACTCTAAAGAAGAATTACTTGCTAAAGATTACAAAGGACTTACTGTTCAGGAAAAATTAACTGAGCAAACCGGAGTAATTGGTGAGAAAATCGAGATTGGGGATTTCAGAACTCTTGAAGCTCCTTTCGTTGGATCTTACATCCACGCTGGCAACAAAATTGCTGTTCTTACAGGTCTTTCTGGAAAGGCAGACAATGCTGAAGAAATTGCAAAGAACGTTTCTATGCAGGCAGCTGCTATGAACCCTGTTGCTTTGAATGAAGAGGGTGTTGACCAGTCTGTAGTTGAGAAAGAGATAGAGATCGCTAAAGATCAATTAAGAGAAGAAGGTAAACCGGAAGAAATGTTAGATAACATTGCTAAAGGTAAAATCAAGCGTTTCTTCAAAGACAACACGTTGGTGAACCAGGCGTTCATTAAGGACAACAAACAAACTGTTGCCGAATATGTAAAATCTGAAGATGCAAACCTACAGGTTGTTGGTTTTGAAAGAGTAGCTTTAGGATAATTTCTTCGGAAAACAATATAGCTTAAAAGCAAAAAATCCGCTTCTGAAAAGAGGCGGATTTTTTTATTCGTTTTTCCGGAGAAAAAATATTAGGCTTCATCCGTATCCCCAGTAACATTTCCTTTCCGCACAAAGATCATAAACGTTGGTTCATCTTCGGGAGTTGAGGGATGTAAATTCCCTATCTGAAAAGTATCTTCATTGATCTGCCTGAAATAAAATTCGGTGCCACCGCCTTGAGATTCCTCATCAGAAATTAAAGTAATGGATTCTTCAACAATCCTGTAGGTATAGTCTCCCACCACTCCCTCTGTGGTCATCGTGACCCTGTTTGCGGAATAAAAATACAGCTCGGTTCTGCCTTCCACAGGTGATTCCTCCACCCATTCTCCCAACAAAGAAACTTCGTCATCCCTGTCTTTTGAACATCCGGTAAATACGCAAAGAATGAGGCCCAGGAAGAATATGCCGCTAAAATAAAAATGTTTCCTTTTCATAATATATATCTCGCTTCTAACAAAAGTATTTAAAAATACCCGCAGGCACCTATTTATTACCCAAAAAATACAGATAATCCGCTTTACATAATTTTAGTTTTATGACCGGGCTATCTCATAAATAATTTCATTAGTTTTGCACAACCCATCAAACAACCACAATGCATTACAATAGAATACTACTAAAATTATCAGGAGAAGCCCTTATGGGAAATCGTCAATACGGAATTGACCCCGAAAGACTGGCAGAATATGCACAGGAAATCAAAGCCGTAACAGACAAAGGTGTTGAAGTAGCCATTGTAATTGGCGGAGGAAATATTTTTAGAGGTGTTTCCGGAGCAAGCAAGGGAATGGACCGGGTTACCGGAGATCATATGGGAATGCTGGCTACGGTAATAAACGGACTTGCTTTACAGAGCGCCCTGGAAGATGCCGGCATACAGACGAGACTACAGTCTGCTGTAAAGATCAATGAAGTAGCCGAGCCCTTTATCCGCAGAAAGGCCATGCGTCACCTTGAAAAAGGAAGAGTAGTCATCTTTGGAGGTGGTACCGGAAATCCTTATTTCACGACAGATTCTGCAGCCGTACTTCGTGCCATCGAAATCCATGCAGATGTGATCCTGAAAGGAACAAGAGTAGACGGAATTTACACTGCAGATCCTGAAAAGGATAAAGAAGCTACCAAATTTGATTTCATTAGTTTTGAAGATGTACTTCTTAAAGGGTTAAAAGTAATGGATACAACTGCTTTCACCCTAAGCCAGGAAAATAAATTACCGATCATCGTTTTTGACATGAATAGGCCCGGAAACCTTATGAGAGTAGTCACCGGCGAAAATATTGGCACCAAAGTAAATTAGCATTTTGGCGCAGAAATTGAAATAGTTCTCAAAATTTTAAGTTGATAAAAAATGGACGACGAATTAAATTTTATAATTGACAGTGCAAAAGAAGCAATGGACAATGCCATTGGACACCTTGAAAAACAACTCCTGAACATCCGCGCCGGAAAAGCAAGCCCTGCCATGTTAGGAAGTGTAAAAGTTGATTACTACGGCAGTCAGACGCCGCTTAACCAGGTGGCCAATGTCAACACTCCCGATGCGAGGACCCTTACCATACAACCTTTCGAAAGGTCTATGATCCAGGCCATCGAAAAAGGGATTATGCAGGCAAATCTAGGCTTCAATCCCATGAACAACGGGGACAGTGTGATCATCAATGTTCCGCCATTAACTGAAGAACGTCGTAAAGAATTGGCCAAGCAGGCAAAAGCTGAAGCTGAAGATGCTAAAATCGGGGTTCGTAATGACAGGAGAAATGCCAATCAGGAAATTAAAAACCTGGACCTTCCTGAAGACACCCAGAAGGATGCAGAAGCAGAAATTCAGAAAATGACCGATGCCCATATTGAAAAAATCGATAAGATTTTAGCTATCAAAGAGAAGGAAATCATGACAGTATAAAAAACTGTCTTTCCATAAAATAGTAAAAGCAGCCCCCAAGGCTGCTTTTTTTATACCGTTTTTCTCCGATACTTCCGGAGCAAAAAAATGATATTATATCTGGTCTTTCGTACCTTTGCATCCCTTTTTAAAATATTGAAATGTCTAAGTTTTTAAGTTTCGGATTCTGGAATGCTATTGCCAGAATCATTCTACGGAACCGGGTTCTTATCCTCGCACTCATAGTTGGTTTTACTGTATTTCTTGGTTTTCAATGGCAGAACATGAAATTCTCTTATACCGAAGCCAACCTGCTGCCAAATGATGATGAGATCAACATTGAATACAATAAATTTCTGGAGAAATTTGGGGAAGAAGGAAGTATGATCGTCATGGCAGTGAATGATTCCACGCTTTTCACTCCGGAAAAATTTATAGCCTGGAACAATTTAGCCAATACGCTCGAAGCGTTTGAGGAAATTGAGTACACCCTATCTCTTGGAGACCTGCAACGACTTCAGAAATTTGAAGATCCTGCAAGATTTGAAATGGTGCCACTGGTCTCAATACCTTCGCCAGACACTTTACAGGTACAGGAATACAGGAAGGAAATTTTTAATCGACTGCCATTCTACGAAGGACTTGTTTACAGCAAAAAAAGTAATACGATCCAAACAGCAGTGTACCTTGATAAAGAAATTGTCAATACAGAAGCACGGAAGGATTTTATTGTCAACGACCTTATTCCACTTATAGAAGAATTTGAAACAGTGCATGACATCAATGTCTACACATCGGGAATGCCCTATATCCGGACGCTAAATTCTCAAAATATCATAGATGAAATAGCATTATTTATAGGCGCCGCCTTACTGGTAACTTCCCTCATCTTTTTCTTCTTTTTCAGATCCATTCGCGCTACCGTAATTTCAATGATCACAGTCATCATAGGGGTAATGTGGGCCTTTGGAATTCTTGGTTTACTACATTTTGAGATCACCGTATTAACAGCCATCATCCCACCACTTATCATTGTTATAGGAATCCCTAACTGCATATTTCTCATCAATAAATATCAGCAGGAAATCCAGAAGCATGGGAACCAGGCGAAATCCCTTCAACGGGTGATTACCAAGATCGGTAATGCCACCCTGATGACAAACCTTACAACAGCTTTGGGGTTTGCAACATTTATCTTAACTGATAGTAACTTGCTTTCAGAATTTGGTATCGTTGCTTCCCTGAATATCGTTGCCATTTTCATTCTGTCTCTGCTTATCATTCCTATAATTTACAGTTATATGTCCCCTCCCAGGGAAAAGCATCTAAAGCATTTGAACAAACGCTGGATTGAAGGTTTTGTGGCATGGATGGAGCGAATGGTAAGGCATCGCAGGATCACGATCTACATTACTTCTTTAATCCTACTGGTGGTAAGTATCATTGGAATTTACACCATAAGAATTTCCGGAAGCTTGCTGGAGGATATGCCCCAAAAAGCCGCTTTTTTCAAAGATGTGATATTTTTCGAAGAAGAATTTGACGGTGTTATGCCGCTGGAGATCCTTATTGACACCAAAAGAGAAAACGGCGCCATGAAGCTTTCCAATCTGAAAAGAATGGAAGAGCTGGAGCACCTCATTACTGAGCAGGAAGAGCTATCTGCACCACTTTCTGTAGTCCGACTGGTAAAATATGCAAAACAGGCATATTATAACGGAAATCCGAAATACTTCCAGTTACCCTCCACACAGGAACAAAATTTTATCCTTCCCTACACCCGAAATTTATCTTCAGGAGAGAATATTCTTGAAACCTATGTTGACAGCACCGGGCAGTATGCCCGAATGACTACGTTTATGCAGGATATAGGAACAGAGGAAATGGAAGAGATCGAAGAGGAATTATGGCCAAAGATTTACAAAATTTTCCCTGAAGAACGTTATAACGTTACTATGACCGGGCGAGCTTTAATTTTTCAGAAAGGGACTAACTACCTGGTGAAAAACCTGGTAATCTCTCTTGGCCTTGCAATCTTTCTTATTGCCTTGTTCATGGCGTGGATGTTCAGATCGCTCAGGATGATTTTTGTCTCCCTGGTCCCGAACATACTTCCGCTCCTGGTTACCGCCGGATTAATGGGTTATCTGGGAGTACCAATAAAACCATCCACCATTCTGGTTTTCAGCATCGCCTTCGGAATTTCTGTAGATGACACCATTCACTTCCTGGCGAAATACCGGCAGGAATTAAAAGCAAATAACTGGAAAATAAAAAGGTCTGTATACGCTGCCCTTCGGGAAACAGGTGTGAGCATGTTTTATACATCGATTGTTCTGTTTTTCGGATTTTCAGTATTCATGATAAGTAGCTTTGGTGGTACTGTTGCGCTTGGAGGACTGGTTTCTGCCACGCTTCTTTTCGCAATGCTCTCCAACCTTTTATTACTACCTTCCCTCCTACTCTCGCTGGAAAAAAATATTGCGAATAAACAGACGTTGAAAGAACCGGCGGTAAACATTCTTTCTGAACCTGAAGAAGATGAAGATTTCGAGGAGGATGAAAAAGATGAATTTCAGAAGTAAAAAAAGCCAGTTTAGGATCATAATTTTAAGGGTTATTTTTAAAATTCGGTACTTGGTAAGCTTGAGCGGAAAAATTATCTTTGCTATCCAAATTCAACAGAAATGATAAAAGGTAAAGTTGCTGAGCTATTGGTCAGCACTCAATATTTGCAGGAAGTACAGGTAAAAGGATGGGTTCGCTCTTTCAGGAGCAATCGTTTTATAGCGCTTAATGACGGCTCCACCATCAATAATCTCCAGTGTGTTATAGATTTTGAAAAAACTCCTGAAGATTTGTTGAAGCGTATTACTGTAGGTGCTGCGATTAAAGTAACAGGAACCCTTCATGAAAGCCTTGGAAGCGGCCAAAAAGTGGAAATACAGGCTACTTCTGTAGAGATCCTGGGAGATGCCGATCCCGAAGAAGTTAAGCTAACCATACTTTCCCCAAAACGCCATAGCCTTGAAAAATTAAGAGAGCAGGCGCATTTGAGAGTCCGCACCAATACTTTTGGAGCAGTGATGAGAGTACGTTCAAAACTTTCTTATGCTGTCCACAGTTATTTCCAGCAGAATAATTTTCATTACGTAAATACCCCTATTATCACCGGAAGTGATGCCGAAGGCGCCGGAGAAATGTTCAAAGTGACTTCTTTTGACCTGAAAGATGTTCCGAAGAATGAAGACGGAAGCGTAAATTACAAAGAAGATTTCTTCGGAAAAGAAACCAATCTTACCGTATCTGGTCAGCTAGAAGGAGAAACCTATGCTCTAGGCCTGGGACAAATCTATACCTTTGGACCAACTTTTAGAGCTGAAAACTCCAATACTTCCCGTCATCTGGCCGAATTCTGGATGATCGAACCCGAAGTAGCTTTCTGTGATCTTGATGGCAATATGGACCTTGCTGAAGAATTCATCAAATACGTTTTGAAGTACGTGTTGGACAACTGCAAAGATGATCTTGCATTTTTAGAAGAAAGACTGGTTGGTGAAGATAAATCCAAACCGGAATCTGAAAGAAGCCCAATGACGTTGATTGATAAACTTCGTTTTGTTGTAGACAATAACTTTAAAAGAGTGAGTTACACCGAAGCGATAGAGATCCTGAAAAATTCCAAGCCAAACAAAAAGAAAAAGTTTAACTATATTATAGAAGATTGGGGTGCCGACCTGCAGAGTGAGCATGAGCGATATCTCGTTGAAAAACATTTTAAATGTCCTGTTATTTTATTTGATTATCCTGCAGATATCAAAGCCTTTTATATGCGCTTAAATGAAGACGGAAAGACCGTGCGGGCCATGGATATTCTTTTCCCGGGGATTGGAGAGATTGTAGGAGGCTCTCAACGTGAGGAACGTCTTGACGTGCTTAAAAAGAAAATGGCAGAACTGGGCATCGATGAAGAGGAGCTTTGGTGGTACCTGGATACCCGTAAATTTGGTACCTGTGTTCACAGTGGATTTGGACTTGGTTTTGAACGTCTTGTACAATTTACTACCGGAATGTCTAATATAAGGGATGTAATTGCATTCCCAAGAACTCCGTTAAATGCCGAATTTTAATATTCATTCATAAAGAACTCTTAAAACAATCTTCATTCTTTCATGTTTGGGGATTGTTTTTTTATTTTTATAGAAAGCCGAAACCTCTATGCTAAAACAGCAACTTAATTTTAAATTATCCCAAAAGCTATCCCCGCAACAGATACAGCTTATGAAGCTTATCCAGTTGCCAACGCAAGCATTTGAGCAAAGGCTAAAGCAGGAAATGGAAGAAAATCCTGCTCTTGAAGGCGGAAAAGAAGAGAAAGAGGAGTACGAAGATGATTTCAGCAATGAAGAATATCAGGATGATGACCCGGGAAATGAAACTATCGAGGCAGATATTGATGTTGATGAATATCTAAGTGATGACGAGATCCCAAATTACCGCCTGCAGGCCAATAATTACAGTGCAGATGATGAAGATAAGCACGTACCCTATGCATCTGGAACTTCTTTCACCCAATTTCTAAAAACCCAGTTAAGCACCCTGCGTCTCGATGATGATGAAAAGGAGATAGCTGAATTCCTGGTAGGAAGTGTGGACGAAAGTGGATACATAAGAAGATCTGTTCAGGATATTGTAGATGATCTTGCATTCACTCAAAATGTTTATACAGACGAAGTAAAAGTAGAAAAAGTACTGAAGTATGTTCAGGAGCTGGATCCAGCAGGAGTTGGCGCAAGATCCCTTCAGGAGTGCCTTTTGATTCAGTTGGACCGCAGGGAACCTACCAAACCGGTAAGTCTTGCAGCAGATATTATTGAAAAATCCTTCGATCAGTTCAGCAAAAAACATTACCAGAAACTGCTTTCCAAGCACAATATTTCCGAAGAAGAACTCAGAGGCGCCATAGAAGTCATTGAACATCTTAATCCGAAACCAGGAGGCGCTTATGCCGGAAATACCCGGATGGTAGAACATGTAATTCCCGATTTCACCATCAAAATTGTAGATGGAGAACTTGAACTAACCCTTAATGGAAGAAATGCACCCGAGATGCATGTTTCCAAGGACTATAGTGAAATGCTGAAGGGCTACAAAGCTTCCAAGGAAAAATCAAGAGCTCAAAAGGATGCAGTGATGTTTATTAAACAGAAGCTGGATGCCGCAAAATGGTTTATAGAGGCTATCAAGCAACGGCAAACGACCCTTTTTGTAACCATGAGTTCCATTATGAACTATCAGAAAGAATTTTTTCTTACCGGGGACGAGCGAAACTTGAAGCCTATGATCCTAAAGGACATTGCAGATGAAATAGGAATGGATGTATCTACCGTTTCCAGGGTAGCAAATAGCAAGTATGTTGATACTCCTTATGGAACCAAATTAATAAAGGAATTCTTTTCTGAATCCATGAAAAATGATCAGGGAGAAGATGTTTCCACCAGGGAGATCAAAAAGATCCTGGAGATGACCATTGAGGAAGAAAACAAACGTAAGCCCCTTACAGATGAAAAACTGGCTAAAATGCTTAAAGAAAAAGGATATCCTATTGCCAGAAGAACGGTGGCTAAATACAGAGAACAATTAGATATTCCCGTAGCAAGATTACGTAAAGTAATTTAATGAATGCACTACTAACCGCTGCTTCATACGTATTTCACCCCCTCTGGATGCCATTTGCAGGGACTTTATTATATTTCCTTACAACACCTCGGTTTTTTCCTGAACCTGTCATAAAGGCTAAGTTAATGGCTATTGCTATTATGACACTTTTCATCCCAATCGTTTTTCACTTTCTTCTGAAAACACTTGGAATTGTCTCCTCTCCTTTTTTAAGGGAAATCAGGGAACGCAACTGGCCGCTGCTGTTTTACATGCTGTTGCTAGTAGTGACGCTGCATTTTGTACTGAACATGTATGATTACCCCGAACTCTATTATTTTTTCATGGGAATTCTGTTTTCTACTGTGACAGCCTGGTTTCTTATATGGACAAAAATAAAGATAAGCCTGCATATGATGGGCATGGCCGGCACCTCGATGTTTATTATTGCACTAAGTGTTTTCTACAACCTTGACCTCATTTATACCATTAGTTTTCTCGTAGCTGCCACAGGTCTTACAGCAACTTCACGCCTTCATCTCAAAGCACATAGTCCGCTGGAGCTTGCATTAGGTTATTTCATAGGGCTCATACCCCAGATTTTTGTTTTGAGATTTTGGCTATAAAATATAAAACATCAAACCTACCTGAAAGGTCCTTAGATCAAACTGTTCTCCATCAATCCTTGCCTCTTCATTGAAAAATGAGTTAAGACTGTAATAGAAGTGAAAGTTGAAAGTATTGTACCCAAAAGTGAAAGTCGCTCCCATCCTGAACCTGTCAAATTCCGGGACTTTTGTCTGACTTACGGAATTTCCGGGTTGTTCAAAGGTAGAATGAAAGTAATAGACATATCCTAATCTAAGTCCGGTGTATATCCTCCAGAATTTGTGTGATTCCGGCGTGGAGGTACGCCATCGGAACTGAATTGGAGCTTCTATAGATTGCAGGGTAAACCTGTTGGTATCATAGTTTATAAGCTCATCATCCATGATCTGGAAAACTGTTTCTTCAGAACCCGGTGCTTCCCCAATGAAAAGATTTTGTCCATAGGTATCTATAGCCCAGCCAAGTCCGGTTCCCAGTGCGATATTTCGACGTTCATTAAGAGGCCAATCCCTTACAAAACCCACTTTAAACCCTCCTGAAAATCCAGATTGTGAGATATCATTTTCAGATCCGGCCAAAATATTATATGTAAAACCAAGGTAGAATTGATCTTCCCGGTACAAACTATCCACTACTGCCTTCTCCTCAAGCTCAACCTGAGCCAGGCTAACCTGACCGGAGAGAAGAATCAACAAAAAGAGAAAAGAGGCAAGCTTCATTTAACTAGTTTGTACAAATATAAAGGATAGATGATTACAGCGCATAAAAAATCCCCTTCCGATAAGTTTTATCAAAAGGGGATCATTTAGTTTTATTTGAATAACCTACTGCATATTCTGTTTAGCATCACCCGTTTTAGTGGTGTAATTGATCTTCAATGCTTCAGCTTTTCTAAGTTCCTGTTTGATATCAGAAACTAATCCCATATTGGTTTCTTCATCAACTTTAAGAGCAGTTGTTAGGAAAGGAACCAATTCCTCTCTCTTGGCTTCTCTTTCAGAAAAAATAAATTGCTGAACATCATTTACACTGGCAAAGTTGTCATTCAACTGGATTCGTGCTTCTGTACCGGCATTTGCCTGGTACCGTGAGCTTGGTTTCCCAGCATAGATATACATCACTAAATCTTTCTTATCAAGTTTCTCCACCTGATCTGCATAAGGCAAAACATTCTGGATCTTCAAAGTATTTTGGCGCATCACCGTCGCTACCATGAAGAAGAAAAGCAGCATAAATACAATATCTGGTAACGAGGCTGTATTTACTGCAGGTAGTTCACCACTTTTTTTCTTTTTAAATTTAGACATAGCTAAAAAGTTTTATTTTAAAGATTTAACTTTTAGGTTCCGCTTCAGAAAGCTTTTGCGGCCACATATTTCTTATCTCCTCAATTTGTTCCTTCAAAGTTTCCTTATTTCCGGAATAATTAACGTTATCATAGTCCTCCTCCATTTGCACAAAAGACTTGTTGTACAAACGTCTTGCGCTACGGTCCCGTAGATGATTATACGCAGCCACTAACTCGTTTTGTACAGTAATGTAGGTACCATACTCAGTAGCACGGTCATTAACCAACATGATAACAGCTTTGTTTGGATTATCTGAAGAATTCGGACTTCTAGGCCCCTGACAATAATCACATGCCTCAGGTCCTGTTCCACCGCCATTATCAAGAAACTCTATAGCAGCCTCTCTTAGTGCTCCAATTTCCATTGGCTCATCCTCGACCAAAAGTTCATTATTCCTGTTTACAATCACAGAAAAAATATTCTTTTGTTTTATTATAGGTGGCTCAACTTCATCTTCCTGCATTGGAGGTAACTTACGGCTAATACCACTATCTGTTTCGATAGTAGTAGTAACCAGAAAGAATATCAATAGCAAGAAAGCTATGTCGGCCATAGAGCCTGCATTTACTTCAGGTGAAGATCGTCTAGCCATAATTTAGTTATTTATTTTATTAGTTTTTTCACTCCAGATAGCACCATCGCTCCTATAGCTATCGCTGCCAGGATATAGAAGGTTACCAAACCGGCACCAACCCAGTGAATCTGATTTGCACTAAAAACTTCCCCATCTCTTGTTACTACTTCCGTCCCTGAAGTTACAAAATATGCTATAGCAACTACCAGGATAAATGCCCCTACAGAGATAAGTGTTCTTTTAATATTTCCTGTGAATAAACCTTTGATGACGTAAAACAATACAAGCACAAGCACAATAGCAAATACTATATAAGCAACGATCATAAAAGGATCAACCACACTCGCCTGTACAGAGGCAGAGCTCTCAATGGCATCATCGCCAGTCATAATAATCCTTCCCAAAAGGATAAGGCCTATTACTCCAATAACGAGCGCCAGATATTTTAAAATTTTATGTATGGTCATAATACTGTGTTGTTCGTCTTATTAAACTCTTCTTTTATTCTTGTAATCTACAAGTAGATCAATCAATGTAATTGAAGCATCTTCCATATCATTTACGATGCTGTCAATTTTTGCAATGATGTAGTTATAAAAGATCTGAAGTATAATCGCAACGATCAAACCAAATACCGTGGTAAGAAGTGCTACTTTAATACCTCCTGCTACCAATGAAGGCTGCATATCACCAGCTGCTTCAATTCTATCGAAGGCCTGGATCATACCAATTACCGTTCCCATGAACCCAAGCATAGGTGCAAGTGCGATAAATAAAGAAACCCATGACACATTCTTTTCAAGTTGTCCCATTTGAACCCCGCCGTAAGCAACAACAGCTTTTTCTGCTGCTTCAGTACTTTCATCTGCACGGTCTAATCCCTGATAATATATGGAAGCAACAGGCCCTTTGGTGTTTCTACAAACTTCTTTAGCAGCCTCAATACCTCCGCTATGAAGAGCATCTTCAACATCCTGAGCTAGTTTTTTAGTGTTTGTAGTAGAAAGGTTAAGGAAAATAATTCTCTCAATAGCAATTGCCAAACCAAGAATCAAACACAAAAGAACGATCCCCATAAACCCGGGACCACCTTCAATAAACCTTCTCTTAAGTTCCTGGTGAAAACCTACAGATTCTTCCTCCTGTGCGGGAGCAGCTTCTTCATCCTGAACAAAATTCACAATATTATCAGGTAGGGCATTCACGCTATTTGTCGCATTTACGTTCAGGCCTCCAAAGACCATAATTGTAGCGATCACCAAAGTTGAAAATAATCTTTTCATTACTGTTTTTCTTAATTTAATTAGTTAACGGGTTAAAGATATAAATATTTATTCAAATAAAAACAACTTGCAGAGAGGAAGGGATTCGAACCCTCGATACCCTTGTGGGGTATACACACTTTCCAGGCGTGCGCCTTCGACCACTCGGCCACCTCTCTAAAAATCTTTTAACGTTATTGTAACGATGCGCCAAATAACGAAAAAATTATAAAACGGTCAAAATAATGCCTAGTTAATTTTACAACATTTCACCGCGAAGGGAAGTTTCAAAAATTGTTTTGAAAACCTTTGGAGACAAATCCTGCGCCAGAAGATACATCAATTTCACCACAGCTGCCTCAGTAGTAATGTCTTTGCCCGAAACAACTCCTATTTTTTTTAACTGACTGCTGGTTTCATACTGCCCCATATTTACACTTCCCCCGCTACACTGGGTAACGTTCACCACAATGATTCCTTTTGCAACGGAATCTTTTAAAAGCTTGACAAACCACTCTTCTGTGGGAGCATTACCACTTCCGTACGTTTCCAGGATCACCCCTTTAAGATCTTCTTTGGCGAAAATATGTTCAAGTAATGACCTGTTAATGCCGGGAAAAATCTTTATCAGGGCAATTTGATCGTTCAACTCTGGATGAAGTTTCATTTTTCGACGCCGATTTGGCTTCCACAACGCTTCGTGGTTTACAGACAAATGAACACCCGATTCCACCAAAGCAGGATAATTTGGCGATGAAAAAGCCTGAAAATGTTCTGCGTTAATTTTTGTCGTTCGGTTTGCCCGGTAGAGTTTATATTCAAAGTAAAGACAGACTTCATTGATAACCGGCTGGCCATAACGCTGCAAACCGGCAATCTGGATACTGGTGATCAGGTTTTCTTTTGCATCGGTTCTTAAATCTCCAATTGGAAGTTGGGAACCAGTGAAAATGACGGGCTTAGTGAGGTTCTCGAACATGAAACTTAAAGCAGAGGAGCTGTAAGACATGGTGTCACTCCCGTGCAGCACTACAAAACCGTCGTAACTCTCGTAATTCTCTTCAATAAGGTAGGCAATCTGCAGCCAGAATTCCGGCTTCATATTGGAGGAATCTATAGGACGCTCAAAGCTTACAGTATCTATTTTATGTTCAAGAAGTTTTAATTCAGGTATATTTTGAAGCAGCTCATCGAAATTAAAAGCCTTAAGAGCACCGGTTTCAAAATCTTTGATCATCCCAATGGTTCCGCCGGTATAAATAAGCAGAATATCAGCCTTTGTTTTCATAAAGAGCTTGCATATTTAAAACAGGGTTGGCATACATTAACAGGTAACTGTTTACAGCTAAAGAATTCTCTACATCTACCCGTCTGGTAATCCTTCTCTCAAATTGTCTTTTTTCCTTAATTGTATATTTATCTTCGTACTCATTAGAACCCTGAAGCAGATCATACGCTACATAATTTGCAGGCCACAACTTGTAGTTTTTATGAATGCGTTTATCAATTAAAGAAGTAATTTGCTGAAGCTGGTCGTTTACCGAACCTGAAGTTTTTTCTATTCCTTCCAGTACCTCAAAGTCAATGGGCTCCCCGGCCGTAAGATGAATTCTGCCCTTGTTCCCTATCGCACCTTTAAGTATGGATTTAAAATCTTCATTTGCAGATTTAATATAGATTTGCTCCATTCTTTTAGCCAAAAGTTCCGGCATTTTCAAAATATCTGTAGGATCGAATTCGTAAGAAATGGCCACAGGAACTATTTTGAGCTTTGCAAAATATTCTGCCAGGGATGCATCCCCTTTTGCCATAGCCAGCATTTTCAACACCCCCTGCTGCGTCCTGTCATTGCCATCTTTAGTACGCCCTTCCCGCTGCGCCATCCAAACAGACCGTTTCTCCTGAAGCAATAAAAATTTAATATATTCTGAAAGATTTAAGGAGCTCTTCAACATTTCCCGCGGGCCCAATCCCCTTCTTACAAGAAAATTGCGGTTTGCCTTGGCAAGAGCCATTAAAAATGGCTTTTGAACAAGATTATCTCCAATAGCCGAAGCAGTCATGGTCAAATCGGTCTCAAGCAGCACCGAGTTTAAAAGTGAAGTATCAAGCACAATATCCCTGTGGCTGGAAATATACAGATAGGCTTCATCTGATTCCAGTTTCTCAAATCCGGAATAGGTGAGACCTTCAGAACTTTTTTCAAGCACCTGCTGGACGGTATAATAAATAATCTTAGACTGGAAATCCCTGATGGTATTACAGGATAAAACCTTCTCTTCAATTTCTTTATAACTGCTGTTTGGAAAGGTAAATTGCAGCAACGCCTTTATCATTGGATGCTTCAGGTATTGCTGAAGCGCTTCCTGCACCTCGGCATCATTGTAGAACCGAATTTCTTCAAAGTTTGACACTATTTTTTTAGCTTAAGGGTTAGCAAAAGAACAAAATTTTAAATAATTCCGGCTTTTATACTCCAAATATATCTTTAGAATTCTGCGTAGTCACGGCAGCAACCTCTTCGGGAGTGGTATTGTAAATTCCGGCTACTTTATTCAATACATTTACAAGATACGAACTTTCATTACGTTTTCCTCTATACGGCACCGGTGCCAGGTAAGGAGAATCAGTCTCCAGCACAATCTCGGACAACGGAATTTCAGAAAGAAATTTGTCAACTTTCCCATTCTTAAAAGTAGCCACCCCTCCTATTCCGAGCTTCATATTGAAGGAAAGCGCCTGTTCAGCCTGTTGGTGATTTCCGGTAAAACAATGAAAAATTCCGAAGAGATCTTCACCTGCTTCAGATTCCAGCACCTCAAAAACCTCATTAAAAGCTTCACGGCAGTGAATCACTATCGGTAACTGGTGTTTCTTTGCCAGCCGTATCTGCGTTTTAAATGCCTCCTGCTGAATTCCCAAAGTAGTTTTATCCCAGTACAAATCAATTCCAATCTCTCCTACAGCATAATATTTTCTTCTGGAAAGCTCCTTCTCAACAAATGTCAATTCCTGCCTAAAATTTTCTTTTACGTGAGTAGGATGCAAACCACTCATTAAAAAAATGTTATTTGGAAATTTATTCTCCAGTTCAAACATTGCTTCTGAATATGAAGAATCTATTGCCGGGATGAAAAAGCGGGTAATATTTGCCTGCAAAGCTCTGGAGATCATCTCCTCCCTGTCCTCATCAAATGCTTCACTGTACAAATGCGTATGCGTATCTGTTATTATCATATTTACAAAAATAATTTATTTTGAACACCTATCTTTGTCAAAAAGGAAAGAATGTCATCGTTAAAGAAATTTCTCAAAGAAAAAGGTTATCAGAAAATTAAACTTAACTATACGGCCACTCAACATTTTGAATTAAAAGCCAAGATCAACGACATTGAAGGAAGTTTTATTCTTGATACGGGAGCATCCAGCTCCTGTGTAGGCTTTGAAGCTGTTTCGCATTTCAATCTACTTGCCGAAGATAGTGACATAAAAGCTGCCGGTGCCGGCGCTACAGATATGCTGACACAAATAGCCCAAAAAAACAATATTGAAATCAAAGGGTGGAAAAAGAAAAAAGTGGATCTTGTTTTATTTGATCTCACTCATGTCAATAACGCACTGGTGAAGCATAAGGCAAAAAAGGTTCATGGAATTATAGGCGCCGATATTCTCAAAAAAGGTAAAGCAGTGATTGATTATAAATCTAAAAATTTATTTCTGAAGTAGATTTCGCACAAACTATGGGGGATTTTCCCCATTGCAGAACCCGTCATAAATGTAGATTTTTGATATCTAATATTTCATTTATGAATCTTTCTTCTACCAAGTACAAACCTTTTCCCATAATCCTGGCAATTTTTATAATTGCAGTAATTCTACTTAACATTTACTGCCTGGTAATTTCTGTTTAACTTAAGTGAATACTCAGAAATTAAAATTCAAAATCTTTCTAGCAGCTCTTCTCAAAAAGCAGCGATAAGACAGTTTGGATCATACCAAAATTTCAGAATATTTTTTAACTGCCACTACCAATGAATTTCTGGTCATTTCACAAAAGCTTTACGTCCTCCACTTTCCACTAAATGATTTGTCAAAAAACAAAAAAGGCAATAATCCCTGAAGATCATTACCTTTTTTAAATTTATCCGGTTCTGGAAGTTTATAATTCCAAAGCTCGTTTTACATCATTGTCCATTAACAGTTCTTCAGGATTTTCAAGCGCTTCTTTCACTGCGACAAGGAATCCTACAGATTCTTTTCCATCGATGATTCTGTGATCATAAGAAAGGGCCACAAACATGATTGGACGAATTTCCACATGACCGTCTATTGCAACAGGTCTTTCCACAATATTATGCATTCCAAGAATACCACTCTGTGGAGGGTTAATGATAGGAGTAGACAACATTGACCCGAAAACCCCTCCATTAGTAATAGTAAAAGTACCTCCTGTCATTTCATCAACCGTGATTTGTCCATCACGTGCACGTAGAGCCAGACGTTTTACATCTGCTTCTACTGCCCGGAAGCTCATATTTTCAACATTTCGCATCACTGGCACCATCAAACCTTTAGGTCCCGATACGGCAATACTAATATCCTTGTAGTCATATTTTATCTGGTAATCTCCATCCATCATAGAGTTAACATCTGGATAAAGATCTAAAGCTCTCACAACAGCTAGTGTAAAGAAAGACATGAACCCAAGGCTCACCCCGTGTTTCTCTTTAAATTGCTCTTTGTACTGCTTACGAAGTGAAAATATAGCCGACATATCTACTTCATTAAAAGTAGTAAGCATAGCAGTTTCATTCTTCGCACTAACAAGACGCTCTGCTACTTTTCTTCGCAGCATTGACATTTTCTTGCGGCTTTCTCCTCTTTTCCCCTGACCCGGAGACCCCATGGAAGCTTTTGCATTTACAGCATCCTCCTTGGTAATTCTACCATCACGACCAGTTCCTGAAACAGACTTTGCATCCATGCCTTTTTCCTCCAGGATCTTTTTCGCTGCAGGAGACGGACTCCCGGTAGCATAGGTTTTATCCTGTTGTTGCGACTGAGTACTGGATTTTGATGGAGTTTCGGACTTTGCCTCTACTTTATCGGCACCAGATTCTGAAGCAACTTCTTCTTCAGACGCTTTGGTAGTTTCTTTTCGCTCTTCGATAATTTCTTCTGCCTTTCCTTCTCCCCCACCCGGTTTTGGCGCATCGGTATCAATAAGACATACCACCTGCCCTACCGCTACGGCGTCACCTTCTTCAGCTTTAAGAGTAATAATTCCGCTTGCTTCTGCAGGGAGTTCAAGGGTTGCCTTATCGCTATCTACTTCGGCGATTGCCTGATCTTTTTCAACATAATCCCCGTCTTCAACCAGCCATTGAGCTATTTCAACTTCTGTGATAGATTCTCCCGGAGATGGGACTTTCATTTCTAAAGCCATGATTTCTTGATTTTTATTTGTGTCCCGGCACCCCATTCTTGCCGGGGGCGGTAAAATTAATTATTTGCTATATTTTTACTTAACGTATTCTATATTTTTATCAAATACAGTATCGATTACTTTTTCGTGACGCTTTTTGAATCTGGCACCACTTCCGGCGGCAGGAGATCCATAAAATCTTCTACTACACACTCTAAAGGATTTTGCCTCTTCAAAATGTAATAGCAGGTGTGCATAAGCTCCCATATTTCTTGGTTCTTCCTGCGCCCAGACAATATCATCGGCATTTTCATATTTCTTAATGATCTCACTCATCTCTTTTTGGGGTAGAGGAAACAGCTGCTCCACTCTAACAAAAGCCACGTCATCTCTTCCGTTTTCTTCCCTGCGCTCTACAAGATCATAATAGAATTTCCCGGTACAGAAGACCAAAGATTTGATCTTTTTCACATCCGCTGTATCGTCATCAATTACTTTCTGGAAGCCGCCCGCAGCAAATTCTTCCTTAGTAGAAACCACTTTTGGATGCCTTAAAAGACTTTTTGGAGTAAAAATCACTAAAGGTTTTCTATAATTCACCTTCATTTGTCGTCTTAAAAGGTGGAACATATTGGCCGGCGTGGTACAATCTGCCACCACCATATTATCCTTTGCACAAAGTTGCAGAAATCTCTCCATTCTTCCTGAAGAGTGTTCTGCACCCTGTCCTTCATACCCGTGAGGTAGTAACATCACAAGACCATTCTGAAGCTTCCACTTATCTTCCGCAGCCGAAATATATTGATCGATCATAATCTGTGCTCCGTTGACGAAATCACCGAACTGTGCTTCCCAGATGGTAAGACAGTTAGGGCTGGCCATTGCGTAACCGTAATCAAATCCTACCACTCCGTATTCAGAAAGTGGTGAGTTATAAATCTGCAAATCACAGGAAGCACCTTGTTTGGCATCGCAGAAAGTTCCTTTTATCTGGTTCAGCAGAATGATCTCCTCTTCACTGTCCTCAACTTTTACGATAGCATGCCGGTGAGAGAAAGTTCCCCGCTCTACATCCTGTCCGCTCATTCGCACATAATATCCATCCTGAAGTAAAGTACCATAAGCAAGCAACTCTGCCATAGCCCAGTCCAGCTTATTGGTCTCAAAAAACATTTTGTGACGCAACTCGACCAGCTTCTTTATCTTCCTCATGAATTTCTTGCCTTCAGGCAATTGAGAAATTGCTTCCGCGACTTCTGCAAGTTGCTTAGGATCGACAGTGGTATCCACTTCTTCCATCATCTTGTCCTCATCGGCATTTTCAAATCCCTGCCATTCATCCTGCATAAAAGGAGTAACTGTAGTACTTTCTTCTTTTCGGGAATCCTCAAGATCTTCTTCCAGTTTTTTCTTGTAATCATCCTCAAGCATCGTAAGAAAATCATCATTTATGACTCCAGATGCCTTAAGTTTTTCTGCATAGATATCTCTCGTATTCTTATGCTCCCCAATAGCCTTATACAACTTTGGCTGGGTAAATCTAGGCTCATCACCTTCGTTATGGCCATATTTTCTATATCCAAGAAGGTCAATGAAAACATCTCTTCCAAACTCCATTCTAAAATCAAGTGCGAAAAGCACAGCGTGCACTACTGCCTCTGGATCATCTGCATTGACATGAAGGATTGGAGACAAGGTAACTTTTGCAATATCTGTACAATAAGTAGATGAACGTGCATCTAAATAATTTGTAGTAAAACCAATCTGGTTATTAACTACTATATGAATGGTACCTCCGGTTTTGTAACCCTCGAGTTGAGCCATCTGCACTACTTCATATACCACTCCCTGTCCGGCAATGGCAGCATCCCCATGTACGATGATAGGCAGCACCTGTTCTATGTTGTTTCTGTAATGCCTGTCTTGTTTTCCTCTGGCAATACCTTCTACTACCGGCCCTACCGCTTCCAGGTGAGATGGGTTAGGAGCAATATTGATGTTGATCTCTTTTCCGCTGTCGGTTTTACGGCAAGAGGTCCACCCTAGGTGGTACTTTACATCCCCGTCAAAGAATTCTTCAGCATAATCCTTTCCGTCAAATTCGGTGAATATGTCTTTGGCACTTTTTCCGAAGATATTTGTAAGGGTATTAAGCCGGCCCCTGTGAGCCATACCCATGACAAAATCCTTCACGCCATAATCGGCTGCTTTTTCAATAATACTATCAAGAGCCGGGATCAAACTTTCTCCTCCTTCCAGAGAAAAACGCTTCTGCCCTACATATTTGGTATGCAGGAAGGACTCGAAAGAGACAGCTTCATTTAATTTTCTAAGAATCTTTTTCTTCTGATCTGCATTGAAATTAGGCTGATTCTCGTTGATGTTAAGTCTTTTCTGTATCCACTGAACTTCTTCAGGTTTACGAATGTACATGTACTCAACACCTATAGAATCACAATATACCTTTTCAAGGTGTACTATAATTTCTTTTAAAGTGGCAGGACCAATCCCAAGGATCTCCCCTGCATTAAAAGTACTGTCCAGATCACTTTTTTCGAGACCAAAATTCTCAACATCCAGCGTTGGAGAGTACTTTCTCCTCTCCCGCACAGGATTGGTTCTGGTAAATAAATGACCTCTTGTACGGTATCCGTCAATTAATTTTACTACCTGAAATTCTTTAATTACAGATTGCGGCATCTCGACCGCTTCGCCATTTTCTGGATTTTCTACGACAATTTCTCCGTTTCCGGAATTTTCCACACCAAAGTCAAAGCCTTGAAAGAAGGCTCTCCAGCTTGGTTCTACACTATCGGGATATTGTAGGTATTGATCATAAAGTTCAGCAAAATAGGCTGTATGTGCGGCATTTAAAAATGAAAATTTATCCATAAGGTGAAACTAATGTTTCTATTTTATAAAACTTTCCAAAAATACAATTTTTAGAAAAGATAGCCCGATGCAATTCATATATTTATATTTCCAATTATAAGAAGTTTAACATGATCCACCTTATTTATCTCAAAAAAAGACATTTTTTCACCTGTATCCTATTGATTTTAAGCACTCCTTCTCTGCTGTTCGCACAAAACACTCCTGCTGCAGAAGCTGATTTTTTTGATCACGTACGATATGGCGGAAGCCTTGGACTTAGTTTTAGTAATGGCTTTTTTAATGCCAGTATTGCCCCCAAAGCGATTTATGATTTTAATGAATATGCATCTGCCGGGGTAGGGCTTTTAGGTTCCTATTCTAATGCTTCCAATTACAATGCCTATACCTATGGAGGAAGCATTCTTGGTTTGTTTCGACCTTTTAGATCATTACAACTCTCGGCCGAATTTGAAGAACTGAATGTCACCCGGGAATGGGAGCTGGATGGCGGGAACAGAAAAGAATCCTACTGGTATCCTGCACTTTTCCTTGGCCTGGGATACAACACCGGACCCGTAACGGTGGGAATTCGTTACGATGTATTATATGACGATGATAAAAGCATATACGGAAATGCCTTTATGCCCTTTGTAAGCGTTTACTTTTAGCCTTTACACTTCCCGGTTCATTAAACCGCCACCAAAGCTTCTCAATAAATCCTTCCTGTCTTCAGGAATGTCCAGTTTTTCCAGCACATCAAAAGCCAGCTGTGTGTATTTTTCTATCTCTTTTTTGGTATCTTCCGCAGCACCGCTACTCTGAAAAAGATTTCTTACAGTTTCAACTTTTGCAGTAGTATCTTTTGGATTTATAGAATACAAATGCTCCAGTTGCAAAGATTCTTTTTTATCTGAATTATATAATGAAGTAAGATAAAGGAAGGTTTTTTTATTTTCGATAATGTCACCTCCTATTTGTTTACCAAAACTATCGGGATCTCCAAAAACGTCCAGATAATCATCCTGCAGTTGAAAGGCCAGTCCCAGCAATCGGCCATATTCATAGATCTGTTTCTTACAACTATCAGACGCATTTGCCACAATGGCCCCCATTTGAAGGGAAGCCCCTACCAAAACAGCTGTTTTATATTCAATCATTTTTAAATACTCAGGGATGCCAACATCTTCCCGGGCTTCAAAATCTATATCATACTGCTGCCCTTCGCAAACCTCCATCGCTGTTTTGGTGAACAATTTTGCAAGTTCCCGAAAGGTTTCTCCCTCATAATTCTCAAAAAGCTGGTAGGCATTGATAAGCATGGCGTCACCAGATAAGATGCCGGTATTGACATCCCACAATTCATGCACTGTTTCTTTCCCTCTGCGCAAGGGCGCGTCATCCATAATATCATCATGAATAAGAGAAAAATTATGAAATATTTCGATAGCCAGTGCTGCATCGAGTGCTTTTTTGTAATCGCCACCGCAAATATCGGCTGCCATTAGAACCAGCACAGGCCGCACTCTTTTACCACCCAGGCCTAAGATATAGACCATGGGGTCATATAGATTTTTTGGCTCTTTTGTTTTTACTTTTTCTGAAAGATAGGTTTCGAAATCCTGTCGATAGTGATCCATTTTTTGCATTTACTCCGGAATTTCGGCTAAAATACCAAATCGGCTTATGATTTAAAACTTTACTGCTGTGTTAAACTTTTGAAAACTTAGGAAACTAAAATTGTTTTTAAAGTTTCCAATTGTACCTTTGCCGCTTGAATTTTAAACCGTTGAAGGAAAAGATATTACAAAAATCAGCAGAAAAATTCCTTACCCTGGGGGTTAAAAGTGTAACCATGGATGAAATTGCCAGTGAACTGGGCATGTCCAAAAAAACCCTTTACACCCATTTCTCCACCAAAACTGAACTTATTAATGCAACTACTCATTATGTTTTTGAGGAAATATCCAAAGGGATCAATGAAATAGTAGATAGGAACAAAAACCCCATTGAAGAGCATTATAAAATCAAAAACTTTGCACTGGAGCATTTAAAATATGAGAAGTCTTCTCCTCAATACCAGCTTCAGAAATATTATCCGAAAATTTTTACGGAAATAAGAAAAAAGCAGCAAAAATTAATGGAAGATCTTATTCGGGAGAATCTTGAGAAGGGGATAAAAGAAGGCTATTACAGGGAGGAGATTTCCATTCCTTTTATTTCCCGCATTTATTTTGTAGAAATGATTGGATTAAAAGATCGGGATCTCTTTCCGGCAGACGAGTTCCCTGTCCCCGGACTCATAGAAGAGCATCTCGAATATCATCTACGCGGTATTGTAACAAATAAGGGACTTACTACACTAAAAAACTATCTACAAAACAACAACTAAGCAATGAAGAAATTAACTGCGTTACTATTCATCTTGTTTTCTCTCAACCTGGCGGCTCAGGAAACCCAGCCACAGCAATATTCCCTTTCATTAGAAGAGGCAGTTGCCCTGGGGCTGGAAAGAAACTATTCTGCAAGAAATGCGCAAAAGGATATTGAAATAGCCCTAAAACAAAAATGGGAAATTATTGCACAGGGGCTACCTCAACTAGACGCAACAGTAGACTATCGAAACAATCTTATTCAGCCTTTAAGTGTACTTCCCGGAGAACTTATAGGAGAGGAACCCGGTACTTTTGTAGCACTCCCTTTTAGTCCTAAACACAATGTAACGGCAACCTCTACCTGGAACCAGCTTATTTTTGACGGATCTTATATTGTAGGCATCCAGTCGGCAAAGACTCTCTTGCAGATCTCCAGGAATGCGAAAACGAAGACCGATCAGGAAGTGAAAAGTGCGGTGATCAATGCGTATGGCAACGTGCTTCTAGCCAATGAAAGTTTAGAAATCCTCAACAGGAACCTTTCCACGCTTCAGAAAAACTATGACGAAACAAAAGCAATTTTTGAAAACGGAATGGCAGAAGAAGAAGATGTTGAACAACTGGAAATTTCCCTCTTAGGTCTTAATAATAATCTCAACAGAACCAGGAGGATGCGGGATATCGCTTATGAAATGCTGAACACCACCTTAGGGATTCCCGTGGAATTGGAGGTAACTTTAACCGAGGACCTGGAAGATTTGGCCATGAAATATTATGATTTAGGTTTACTTGAAGAAAACATTCCGGTTGAAGAAAACATAGATTACCGTATTGCGAAAAATACAGCAGAGTCTGCAGAAATTCAGGTGAAATTGCAGAAAGCAGCAGCCCTGCCAACTTTGACGGGGTATGTGAATTTCGGATATCAGGCGTTCGATCAGGAATTTAATTTCTTCAGCAGTGATCAGGAGTACTACAATCAATCAATCCTGGGGGTAACCCTGAATATTCCGATTTTAAGCAGCGGCATGAGAGGCGCCCGCACTCAACAGCGAAAAATAGAACTTGAACAGGCTTTACTTGATCTTGAACAAACAGAGAACGAGGTTAAGCTCGAAATCAATTCAGCAAAAAACGAATATGAATTCAGTCTTGAAAATCTGGAAACCCAGCGAAGAAACCTTGAGCTAGCCGAAAGGATAGAGAATAAAAATCAAATCAAATTTTTTGAAGGACTTGCCAGTAGTTTTGAATTGAATGAAGCCAGAATTCAGCTATATACTGCCCAACAGGATTATTTACAGGCTATGCTTGATGTGATCACGGCAAAAGTTGAACTTGAAAATCTTTTAGATACTACCGAATATAATGAGAACTAGAACCACATACTATACAGACACTATGAAAAAAATTGCGACTATATTTCTTCTATCGCTAGCCATCATTTCCTGCGGAAACGGCGAAGACAAATCGGTTGAGGAAGTAATTGAAGATGGTAACCTTAGCGAGATAAGGCAAAAGAAGTCTGAATTAAGTAAAGAGCAAAGTGAGCTTTCACGCAAGTTAGATCTTTTAGAATCTGCTATCAACGATCTTGATGAAGACCGTGGCCGCCCACTGGTAAATATTCAAAAGCTGGAGGACACTACCTTTAGACATTATGCACAGGTACAGGGGGATGTTTATACTGATGAAAACATTGTTATTTATTCTGAAACTTCAGGAATTCTGAATGATGTTCGTGTTAACGAAGGTCAACAGGTTTCAAAAGGACAGGTTCTGGCTGTAATAGATGACGGGGGCCTTTCCAGTGAACTTGCGAGAATTGAAACTCAGCTGGCTCTTGCTGAAACCACCTTTGAACGCCAGGAACGTTTGTGGGAACAAAACATAGGTTCAGAAATGCAATACCTGGAAGCCAAATCTAATTTTGAAGCCATGCAGAATTCTGCCAGCCAGATACGCACCCAGTTGGCAAAAAATACTGTCAGAGCTCCTTTTAGCGGAGTAATAGACGAAATCATAACAGAAGAAGGAGAAGTAGTAAATCCAGGACAAAGTCAACTGTTTCGACTGGTAAGCCTTAAAAATATGTTCATTGAAGCCAGTGTGCCCGAAAATTACCTGAACCAAATAACTGAAGGTTCTGAGGTGATCGTGGAGATAGGTTCAATCGGGAAACAATTCACAGGAGAAATACAAAGGGTAGGCAATACTATAAACCCAAACAATCGAACCTTTAGGATTGAAGTCGCCATCCCAAATGAAGATGGCCTGGTAAGACCTAACCAGATTGCCACAGTAATGATCAACGACTATATTAATGAAGAAGCCATTATAGTACCCGAACACACGGTACAACAAAATTCACAGGGAGAAACCCTTGTTTATGTATGGGAGCCGCAGGAAGAAAATAAAGGTCTCGCAAAAAAAGTAGTGGTTGAGACAGGATATGTGTATCAGGGAAAAATTGAGATCACCGAAGGACTGGAACCTGGAGACACTATTATTACAGACGGAAGCAGGAACCTGCGTGACGGACAGGAAATACAAACAAGTAACTAATTATTGACGATGAACAAAATAGATAGGGAATTTAAACTTTCTTCCTGGGCTATAGATAACAAGATGACGGTATATGTCATTATGGCCATTGTCCTCATTGGAGGATTGATGTCCTACTATGCGATGCCGCGGGAATCTTTTCCGGAAGTAATTACTACCAATATATATGTAAGCTCTATAAACCCCGGAAACTCTGCCGAAGATGTAGAAAAGTTCATTACCGAACCTTTGGAGGAAGAATTCAATGATGTTGCGGGAATAAAAGAGATCACCTCCACTACCCTTCAGGATTACTCCCTGGTCATTGTGGAATTTGAAGATGACATTGATGTAGATGTTGCCAAACAAAAGATTAAGGATAAGGTAGATATGGTAAAAGCCGAAACCACCTGGCCCACCCTTGATAACGGAGCTAAGGTGGAACCCAATGTTTTTGATCTTAATATTTCTGAAGAACAATCTATCTTAAACATTAATCTTACTGGAGATTACACAGTACAGCAGCTAAAAGATTATGCAGAGTACCTTCAGGAACGAATAGAAATCCTGCAGGAGATCAAAGAGGCTAATATCCGCGGAGCCGAAGACATGGAGGTGGAGATTGCTGTAGATATATATAAAATGTCTGCTTCAGAAGTTAGTTTTGATGACATCATCAACTCTGTAAGTGCCGAGAATAGAACAATTTCGGGAGGAAACATTATTACGAGTGGCGTTCAGCGTAACATTAGAATCATTGGTGAAATTGAAGACCCCGATGAACTGGAAAATGTAGTGGTAAAACGTGATGGCGGGAATGTTTTTCTTAGAGACATAGCCAGCATTAATTTCAGGGAAAAAGACCGCACCACTTTTGCACGTGAATACGGGCAGCCCGTTGTGATGCTGGATATAAAGAAACGCAGCGGCCAAAATATGGTGGAGGCGGTAGATAAGATCAAACAGATTGTAGAGACAGAACAGGAAGAATATTTTCCCGAGAGTCTCAATATAAGCCTTACCAATGACCAGTCTACCAATACAGAAAAGCAGGTAGATGACCTGGTCAACAACATTATTTTTGGGGTTATCCTGGTGGTTTTGGTCCTCATGTTCTTTTTAGGCTTCAGAAATGCCCTTTTTGTAGGACTGGCAATTCCGTTGTCCATGTTTTTATCTTTTATCGTTCTTTCCAGTCTGGGATACACGCTCAATACCATGGTACTGTTCGCACTGGTCATGGGATTGGGGATGCTGGTAGATAACGGGATTGTAGTGGTGGAAAATGTCTATACCCTCATGGACCAGGGGATGAGCAGAAAACAGGCAGCAAAACAGGGACTGGGGGAAATCGCCTGGCCAATTATTGCCTCTACAGCCACAACCCTTGCCGCATTCTTTCCTCTTGCATTATGGCCGGGTACTGTTGGAAAATTCATGATGATCTTTCCTATTACCCTTTCCATCGTTCTTGGATCTTCATTATTTGTGGCTCTCATCATCAACTCCATGCTTACTTCGGAATTTATGGAGACAGAAGAAGAGGAATTGAGTAAAAGAAAGCTAATAAGATACAGCGGAATTCTGGGTGGCGTAGGTTTGGTACTCCTTATTGCGGGGTATATTATTCCCATGGGAGCCTTGAGAGGAATCGGTAATCTGATGATCCTCACAGGAATACTGCTGTGGGTTTATAAATATGTATTGGCTGGAGGAGTGGAATTCTTTCAGTATAAGGCCCTAAAAAAGCTTGAAAATGCTTACGAGAATACGCTTAAGTATGCCCTGCGTGGCAAGAAAGCATATATATTTTTCTTCGGAACGGTAGCATTGCTGGTAATTTCGTTTATCCTGATAGCTATAGTACAGCCTAAAGTGCTTTTCTTTCCCGAAAATGAACCGAAGCAAATCATTACCTACATTGAATATCCTGAAGGCACCGATATTGAAAGGACAAATGAGCTCACCAAACAGGTTGAGCAACAGATTTTTGACGTCATCAAAAAATATGAAGATGAGGACGGCTATAATTTCATGGTGGAATCTGCCATTTCCCAGGTAGGAGAAGGAGCAGGAAACCCGCAGACAGACGGTGGCCAGCAGAATGAAATGCCGCACCGGGGAAAAATAACCCTTTCAATGCGAGAATTTCAGGAACGACGGGGCGTAAGCAGTAGCAAAGTATTATCTGAAGTTCGGGAAGCTGTTCAGGGATTTCCGGGAGCTTCCATTATTGTAGAAAAGGATGCTGCAGGACCACCGTCGGGCTACCCTATAAATATTGAGCTCAAAGGGGAAGATTACGAGCAGATGTTGACCGAAGCCGAGAACCTGCGCTCCTACATTCAGGAGCTAAGCATTGGAGGTATTGAAGAGTTGAAGATCGATGTCAACAAAGCAAAGTCAGAACTGGATGTAAAAGTGGACCGTAGAAAAGCGGGACAACTTGGAGTTTCAACCAGCTCGGTTGGACAAACCCTTAGAAGGGCAATTTATGGAGAAGAAGTCTCTACCTATAAAGAGGGAGACGATGATTATCAGGTGAACGTACGATTTAACGACGAGTACCGGTACAATGAAAATGTACTGTTTAATCAGCCAATCACCTTTAAAGATCAGAACACCGGAAATGTGGTACAGGTGCCTATTTCATCCCTGGTTACTACCGAATTGACTTCTTCCTTTAGTTCTATAAAAAGGAAGAATCTAAAAAGGGTAATTACCGTTTATTCCAATGTGCTGCAGGATTACAACGGAAACGAGATCGTCGAAAAACTAAGGACAGAATTGGGTAATTATGATCTTCCCGAAGACATTAGTCTTGAATTTACCGGAGAGCAGGAAGAACAGGCAGAAAACATGAACTTTCTTGTTAAGGCGCTTTTAATTGCGCTGGGAGCAATTTTACTTATCCTGGTGGCACAATTCAATTCTATTTCAAGACCGGTGATCATTTTAATGTCTGTGCTACTGAGTTTGGTGGGCGTATTTCTGGGACTTATCATTTTCCAGATGGATTTCATTATAATCATGACCATGATGGGAATTATTTCCCTCGCCGGGATTGTGGTGAACAATGCCATAGTACTTATAGACTATACCCAGATCCTTATTGACCGGAAAAAGGAGGAACTAGGTCTGGAGGAAGATGAACTGCTAACGCGTCGTCAATATTTTGATATAATTGTGGCAGGAGGAAAATCAAGGCTGAGACCGGTTCTTTTAACTGCCATAACGACAGTATTAGGTCTTATTCCTCTCGCAGTAGGGTTAAATATTGACTTTTTTACACTTTTCATAGATTACAACCCTCAACTTTATATTGGAGGAGATAATGTTATCTTTTGGGGACCTTTAGCATGGACCGTTATCTTCGGACTAATTTTCGCAACCTTCCTTACGCTTGTAATAGTACCGGTTATGTTCTATTTAGTGAACCGATCAAAAGTTAAAATTTCTAATAAACGGAAAGCGAAAAAGCAAGCTGCTACAGGTTAAAAAATGCGGCTCACCTTTAATTCCGGAGGTTTTTTTGTAAATTGGGAGTATGGCAAAGAGTTTGTCCATAATGTAAAAGTTCAAATATTTTATTAATTAAAAATTAAAGAATGAATACTTTACTTACCATTGAAGAACGCAATGCCGTTTTATTGTCAATGGCAAATCTTGTAGAAAGTAGAAAAGAAGAAATTTTAAAAGCCAATAAAATCGACCTGGATAGTTATTCAGGAGATGATTTAGCCATGGAAGACAGGCTAAAGGTGGATGCCTCCAAAATTGAAGGAATGATCCACTCACTAAAACATTTAGCTTCCCAGGATGACCCTGTAGGTGTTGAACGCTTCAGTTTTAAACACGAGAATGGAATGCAGGTTTACAACAAAACTGCTTCTTTCGGTACAGTGATGATCATATATGAATCCCGCCCCGATGTGACAGTAGAAGCGGCAGGGATTGCCTTTAAATCTGGTAACAAGATCCTTCTTAAAGGAGGAAAAGAATCCCTTAACTCTAACCTGGTAATTGTTGACCTTTGGCATAAAGCCCTCGAAGAAAACAATGTTGCAACAGGATGGGTTGAGTACCTGCAATTTGACAGGACAAAAACTCAGGAATTCCTGAAGAATCCAGATCAAAGAGTAGATTTAATTGTACCTCGCGGTGGAGAACGTCTTATACAGTTTGTAAAAGAAAATTCCTCGGCCCAGGTAATTGTAAGTGGTCGCGGAAATAATTTTGTGTATGTGCATGACAAAGCAGACACAGATATTGCCATAGACGTGATCCTCAACGGAAAAACCGGAAAAATATCGGCCTGTAATGCAGTTGATAAAGTATTGATCGACTCCAGGCTTCCAAATAAAGAAGAGTTCCTACAGGAGCTTTTATCCAAACTTGCAGAAAATAATGTACGCGTGATCGCAGACAGGAGCCTTCAGGATCTTGATGGTGTGAAACCTCTGGAAAATGAAGACGAATGGTATCAGGAATTTCTGGATTATAAAGCATTAATTGGGGAAGTGGATTCAGTTTCCGAAGCAATTGCCAAAATCAATAAGTATTCAGGAGGACATTCTGCCTCTATCATTTCAATGGATGATAAAGCTGCACAGCAGTTTATGGAAACTGTAGATAATGCGGCAGTGTATCACAATGCTTCCACAAGGTTTACAGATGGAGGACAATTAGGACTTGGAGGAGAACTTGCCATTAGCACTGACAAGCTTCACCAACGTGGACCTATTGGCCTGCAGCATTTAGTAACCAACAAATGGTATATACATGGTAACGGACAAATTAGATAATATTTTAATTGAGAATAACATACAAATGGAAACTCCAAAGAAGAAAAAAAGAATATTACTTAAATTAGGTTCCAATACCCTTACTAGAGAAACTGACCAAATCTCCAGGGGAAAAATAGAAGATATTGCAAGGCAGATCGCAGCCCTTAAAGATGAATATGAATTTGTGTTAATTAGCTCGGGTGCAGTTGCTGTAGCCAAGCAGTTTGTAAACCTGGAAAAAAGCGGGGAAAATATAGATGTCAAACAGGCATTGGCCTCTATAGGACAACCCCATCTAATGAGGATCTTTCAGGAAAGCTTCAGGGAATTGGGATTATTAACTTCCCAGTGTTTGCTTTCCCCCAACGATTTTAGCAGGGAAGATGCCCGCCAGAATATTATCAATACGGTAAATGTGCTGGTGGAGAACGATTATATCCCCATCATCAATGAAAATGACACAGCATCTATTGATGCCATACAATTTGGTGACAATGATAATCTTGCAGCACAAACGGCTGCTTTGCTTAACGTCGACCTGTTTATCATTGCCACAAATACACATGGGGTTTATAAAAAAGGTTCTATTACAGCAGAAACTCCCGAAACTATACGGCAGGTAAATGACCTGAGTATCCTGGAGCGTGAGATAGAAACTGAAACAAAATCTGCTCATGGTACCGGTGGAATGAAATCCAAAGTTTCGGCGGCAGCTATAACGCAAAAAGCCAAAATCGAAACCTGGATCGTCAACGGGCTTGACGAGAATTTCATGCTTGACGCGATAAATGACAAGGTCCACTTCACCAAAATAGACCATTAGGAATTAAGTTTTTACATTCTAGAAAAGCTGTGGAGAAGATTTCTTCACAGCTTTTTTTTGGTTACAAGGGAAATTTCCCGGATTTAAATCGAGGTTAGAACTTCTCAGGGATTTTACTTTATTCAAAAGACCTTAAATCAATCTGTCATTTATTTTTATATCCTGTCAAGAAATGACTATATCTTCTTACTTTTGCTGCACAAAAAATTTCAGAATATTATGTACAGAAGTCATACCTGTGGTGAATTAAGGATAGAAGATAAAAATCAGGAAGTTACGCTTGCCGGTTGGGTGCAGAAAATCCGGGATAAAGGATTTATGGCCTGGGTGGATCTACGGGATCGGTATGGGATTACGCAGCTTATTTTTGATGAGGAGCGTACGCCAAAAGAAATGATGGAAAGAGCTACCGAGTTAGGTCGCGAATTCGTGATTCAGGTGAAAGGAAAAGTGATCGAGAGAGAATCTAAAAATCCAAACCTGCCAACAGGAGACATTGAAATACTTGTTTCTGAACTTCAGATCCTTAATACTTCGGAATTGCCTCCTTTTACCATTGAAGATGACACAGATGGTGGAGAAGACATCAGGATGAAGTACAGATATTTGGATATCCGCCGGAATGCGGTAAAGAATAAATTAATGTTTCGCCATAAAGTAGGTATGCAGGTGCGAAATTATCTTTCGGGACAGGGATTTATTGAAGTTGAAACTCCATATTTAATCAAATCCACACCTGAAGGCGCCAGAGATTTTGTGGTGCCAAGCCGGATGAATGAAGGTCAGTTTTACGCACTTCCGCAATCACCGCAAACCTTTAAACAGCTGTTGATGGTAGGCGGAATGGATAAATATTTCCAGATCGTAAAATGTTTCAGGGATGAAGATCTACGTGCCGACCGCCAGCCGGAATTTACTCAGATTGACTGTGAAATGGCATTTGTGGAGCAGGAAGATATCCTGAATATTTTTGAAGGACTTACCACCCACCTTCTAAAAGAGATTAAGGGCGTGAAAGTTTCGGAATTTCCAAGGATGACTTACGCCGAAGCGATGAAGAAATACGGAAACGACAAACCCGATATCCGGTTTGGAATGGAATTCGGTGAATTGAATGAACTGGCAAAAAACAAAGGTTTCAATGTTTTTGATCAACAGGAATTAGTAGTTGGAATTGCTGTTCCAGGGGCCGCTTCGTATACCAGAAAGGAAATTGACAAACTTATTGAATGGGTAAAACGTCCGCAAATTGCAGCCAACGGACTCGTATGGGTAAAATATAATGAAGACGGAAGTCTTAAATCTTCTGTAGATAAATTCTATTCAGAAGAAGATTTAAAAAGCTGGGCTACAAAAACAGGAGCCAATCCCGGGGATCTTATCCTGGTTATGGCCGGTGACGCGAATAAGACCAGAACCCAGTTAAGCGCATTGAGAATGCATTTGGCAAATGACCTGGGATTAAGAAAAGCAGATGAATTTGCACCGCTTTGGGTAGTAGATTTCCCGCTTCTGGAATGGGATGAGGAAAGCAACCGCTTCCACGCCATGCACCATCCTTTCACTTCGCCAAAGCCGGAAGATATGGAGCTTCTAAAAACGAAACCTGGAGAGGTACGTGCTAATGCGTATGATTTGGTGCTCAACGGAAATGAAATAGGTGGTGGTTCTATAAGGATCCATGACAAAGCCACGCAGGCGGAGATGTTCAATTATCTTGGTTTTACTCCCGAAGAAGCAAAAGCCCAGTTCGGGTTCCTGATGGATGCCTTTGAATATGGAGCACCCCCACACGGCGGAATCGCTTTTGGATTTGACCGACTTGTGGCCATTCTGGGAGGACATGAAACAATAAGGGATTATATCGCATTCCCTAAAAACAATTCGGGAAGGGATGTCATGATAGACGCACCTGCAAAAATTGACGAAGCCCAGCTAAACGAGCTGCATCTCAAATTAAAATTATGATGAATCAAAATCCTACTTTCCGGTAGGATTTTTTTATCGACTAAAATCATGCATGGAAGAAAGAGAAATCCTTTATTAGTCAGATTTTTGATCTGGCGCACCAAAAATCTTACCCATCAGCAATTTGTAATGATTCTCGCTGCCTTAATTGGGTTCACAGCTGGTTTGGGTGCCGTGCTCATCAAAAACCTTACGCATCTCATTCAGCTGTTACTGGAAGGAGAATTCATTAGCAATTATCATAATGCATTTTATTTTATATTTCCGGTAATTGGGATTGCGATCACCCTACTCATTATAAAATACGGGATCAGGAATTCTGTAGGGCACGGAATTCCTTCTACTTTGTATGCAATCTCTAAGATGAAAGGGATCATGAAGCCCTACCAGATGTATGCATCGCTGCTCACTGCACCTATCACCGTGGGGTTTGGAGGATCTGTAGGACTGGAAGGCCCTACGGTGGCCACAGGGGCTTCCCTTGGCTCGAACATTTCCCGGCTGTTCAACATGAACCAGGCTACCCGTACCCTTCTTATAGGTTGTGCGGCAGCAGGTGCCATGTCGAGTATTTTCAAAGCTCCCATTGCTGCCATTGTATTTGCCATTGAAGTATTTAGCCTCGATTTGACCCTGGCATCGCTGCTTCCATTATTGCTGGCATCCGTCTCTGCTATTCTCACCTCCTATTTTTTCTTTGGATCGGAGATTATTCTCCCTTTTACTTTGAAGGACAGCTTCGAAATCTCTGATGTCCCTTATTATATACTGCTGGGAGTTATAGCAGCACTTTGTTCCATTTACTTCACACGGGTTTATTTCAGAATAAATAAACTCTTCAAACGAATAAAATCACCTCTACACCGCCTTCTTATAGGTGGAGGCTCTTTGGGCATCCTTGTCTATCTTATTCCTCCTCTCTATGGGGAAGGCTATGATGTGATCAACAATTTATTGCAGGAAGATTACCTCAAAGCCATGGGAAATACATTTTTCAATGCGTACTTTGATAATTTCTGGGTAGTGATAAGTTTGCTCTTCGGGCTTATAATATTTAAAATTGTGGCCACTTCCCTAACTTTCAATGCCGGAGGTATAGGAGGTATTTTTGCTCCCGTGCTTTTCATGGGCAGCACTATGGGACATTGTTTTGCTCTATTTATAAACCACCTGAATATTTTAAAAAGTCCGCTTTCTACAAGCAATTTTACCCTGGTGGGAATGGCAGGGCTTATGGCCGGTGTATTACAGGCTCCTTTAACCGCTATTTTCTTAATTGCAGAACTTACCCACGGCTATGAACTCTTTGTGCCTTTAATGATCACCGCTGCCATTTCTTTTATGATCACCACGCGCTTCCTGCCCCACTCTGTTTATACCATGGAGCTTGCAGCCCGCGGAGAATTGATCACGCACAATAAGGATCAGGCTGTACTTACATTGATGGATATAAATCAGGTAATAGAAACTAATTTTATTAAATTAAAACTTGGTATGACCCTTGGAGAGATTATCCATAACGGGGTGGTGAAGTCATCGAGAAACATTTTTCCTGTGGTAGATGACAAAAACAGCTTTATGGGCATACTTTTGCTTGATGACATAAGAGCAATTATGTTTGACAAAAGTTTGTATGATAGTGTAAAGATTGACGAACTTATGCAAAGCGCTCCAGATGTAATTGATGCAGACAAAGATGGTGCCAGGGAGATCATGAAAAAGTTTCAGGACAGCGATGCATGGAACCTTCCAGTGGTAAGTAGCAATAAATACATGGGATTTGTCTCCAAATCTAAATTATTAACTGCCTACCGGAAAAAATTAATTGAAGTAACCGTATAACAATGAATACAATTATTAAAATTCTAGCTATTCTTATAGCTTTAGCAATAGCAACAGGTTTTTACTATCGTATAAATGACGAGATAGTTCTTGGAGACAGGATCATTGGGATTGCTGTTTTGGCAAGTACATTTATTCTTCTTCCCATCTTTTTATACCACCGCTGGAACGGTAAAAAATTAAAAGATTACACTCTTTCTGATGAAAATATAAAAAAAATGCGAGAGCGGCAGAAGCACTAAGAGTCAGGTTCTAAGATTTTTAGAAATAAATAACATTTTCAATAAGTGCTGTTTAAAATAATACATTATGTTTGTACTTTATTAATTATTATTATTTTTTACAATGGAAGGTACAGTTAAATTTTTCAATGAATCTAAAGGTTACGGATTCATTACCAACGACGAAACAGGAAGAGACATCTTCGTTCATGTTACCGGTCTTAATGGTGAAACCCTTAATGAAGGTGACAAAGTAGAGTATGTTGAAGAAGAAGGAAGAAAAGGAATGACCGCAGCTCAGGTGCGTGTTATCAACGGATAATATATATTTCTATTTCGAATCTGACAAAACGTCCTGCAGTGCAGGGCGTTTTTTATGGAGTAATTTCCGGTGAAATTCTAATCTTTCATACCTGGTACAACTTCCCGAAAACATACTATTACAAAATGTAATTTGCCACAGTAGCAAAGAGCTGCCAAAAATCCCCTAATTCCCTATTCAGAATTTATTTTAGTAACTAATCCACAAATGTAAGGTATTCCTACAATCTGAAACCCCCAATGCTTCAGGACTGATTGATGTCATTCAGGATTTAAAGACAATTTTTGCTGGTTTTTCTGTTTCAATGAATTAATTACCCTGATAGGTATCTTTTAAACCGGCAAGCATTTCAAAAGTCATTTTCTCAAGATCAAAATCATGAGACCATCCCCAGTCCTCTCTTGCCTGTGCATCGTCTATACTCGAAGGCCAGGAATCTGCGATTGCCTGGCGAAAATCGGGTGCATAATCAATTTCAAATTCCGGAATATGTTCTCTTATGGCAGCTGCAAGAGTTTCGGGGGTGAAATTAAGAGCCGCCAGATTATAGGAAGATCTTACCTTCACTTTTTCTGAAGGTGCTTCCATTAATTGAATGGTCGCCTTAATGGCATCATCCATAAACATCATGGGCAGTTCTGTATCCTCCTTAAGAAAAGAAGTATATTTTTTGTGTTTCAATGCTTCATGATAGATTTCTACAGCATAATCTGTAGTGCCGCCTCCCGGAAGTGTTTTGTAACTTATTAAACCTGGATACCTGATGCTTCTAACATCTACTCCATATTTTTGGTGGTAATATTCACACCATCTTTCGCCCGACTGCTTACTTATTCCATAGACTGTAGAAGGCTCCATTACGGTAGTTTGCGGAGTATCAATTTTTGGAGTAGAGGGACCAAAAACTGCTATACTCGAGGGCCAGAATATCCTGGTAATCTTTTTCTCTTTAGCAAGATTAAGTACATGGAAAAGAGAACCCATATTCAGTTCCCATCCTTTCATAGGGAATTTTTCTGCAGTGGCGCTCAACATGGCAGCCATAAGATATACCTCATCGATCTCATGCTGAATCACAAGATTTTCAATGCTTTCAAAGCTGGTAGCATCTGCTATTTCAAAAGGACCACTCTCCATCAAATCCCGGCTCCCTTCCCGAATGTCACTGGCAATAACATTATCATTCCCTACTTTGTTGCGAAGTGCCATGGTTAATTCTGTTCCAATTTGCCCGCATGCACCAATTATCAATATCTTTGAAGCCATAAAGAGTTTAAAATTTTATTGTGCAAAGATATCTATTTCAGAAAAGAGGAAAAACTAACCGAAGCTAAATCATTGCCGTAATATGAATTTTTTCTTCTGAAGCAGCATTATTTTTATAAGAGTACTAATTTTCAGCTATATAATTTTTATATCTTCAAAAAATGAAAAAAATTCTCCTCATTTTCAGCCTTTTGTTAATGATTGCCTGTGAAGAAAACACACAGCAGTCGCAGAATACGGTTCAGCAGGATTCTTTGGAATTTTCTGAACCTTTACAGGTCGATACGAACCGCAGTGTCACGCTGATGCCCGAAGCGCGAGAGGCAGTAGGTGAATGGCTGGCCTATGCTACCGCACAGCATGAGATAGAAACTCTTAAAACTGCCACGGGAAATGATATTATCCAGAATTCAGGCCCCATGCTTGAGATCATGGAAAACCTGAACAACAGTATTCCGGAAGAACTTCAGGTGAATGCGGTAAAAGCTCGAACAAATGTTTTACTTACAAAAGCAGGAGTACTGAACCAACTGGCACACAAGAAAAACCAAAATGCAGGAGAAATCTATACTGCTGCAAATGAACTTATTACTGAATTTGATAATTTTAAGCTTCAGCTTAATGAGTTATTCCTTCCCTCTCCCGAAGATTTTGAACTTGAACTTGATGAGGAATTTGAAGAGAATCTGGAAATGCAGGATACACTTTCAGAATAATATTTTCATACAGCAACTGAATTCCCAGTGTTTCTGGTCAGGCTCCTGTGCTTCTTAAAAATCTTCGGAAGTTGCCTTTCTGATAAATCAACTTCCAGGTTTGCCCCTTTTCAGTACAACTTATCAGAAAGAAAAGCTCAGGAGAAGAAGATTTTCTGATGTATCATAAGTGATATTTTTCTAAAGTTTTACCGACTGCTATTCCTCAAGAATTATAAGATCTGCAGATGCACGATTAAGGGCGATGGGAATGTTATTTATTACAGCGGTACGAATGAGGGTCTGGATGTCATGCTCGTGACCGTGAGGAGTTTCGGCATCAATAAAAAAGATGATTTTATGTACTTCTCCCTGAAGGATCTTTGCAGCTAACAGAATATCACCGCCACTAGGGCCATGCCCAAAAGGTTTCACACCCAGCTCCAGCATATCATTAAGCAGTTTGGAGGTATTACTAGTTCCTATCAATCTATGTGAAACAAGGTCTTTTCGGTGTTCTTTGGCCCAGTTTAAAAGGTCATTTTTTCGGCCGTTATGAGCTATTAAAGCAATAGTGGTTTCCATGTTTGTTGGTGGTTAGAAATGTAATCTAAAGATAAGGCTTTTTCAGAAAATTGCCTTTAGCGAAAAGATAACATTCACCCCTGGTTTTACAGGAAGTTCATGGTTTTTCAGTTTCAGGCGAACGGTGCGTGCCCGAGGGATCATTATCTACATCGTAAGTTATTCCCAGGGCAAACATAAACAAACCGTAACAGATGGTTCCCACCGCTACTAAGACAAAAGGCAGAAGCCCCACATGATCACCTATAAAATTAAAAGCTTTATCTGTGTTTACCACGTATTCCTGATTTTTAGAAAGTCCGGCTCTTATAAAGAAATAGCCAATGATCCCTATGATGATCCCCCTGGAAAGATATCCTGTGTATGCGAAGAAATAGATCAATTTTCTCTTTTCCTTATTGAAATGAGCAATATCCATTCGCTCCCGGTAGCCCCGGGTAATTCCATAGAAAAATTGAACCAAGGCCGTTCCTGAAACAATCACCCCAAGAAGAATAATAACCCATGAGCCCCAGCTTTCCTGTAACATATTGCCTACCATTTCCCGCTGTTGCTCCGGCCTTCCATCTTCCTGAATGTCACTTGCTCCAATAAGTACCACCACGGCCGAAAAAGCAATAAGAGCATCGGCAATGGAGCTAAGGCCAATACCTGCTCTTCTCGCTTTTCCCTTAAGATCACTCCCATAGTTATAAGGATCTTTAATAGATTCATAAACCCTCCATACAATATAGCTCAACATCCCGAAAAGAATCATCCAGACCACTACTTTTCCCCAGGTATAATCATTCAGATATTTTAATAGACTGCTTTCATCTGCACCACCCTGTTTGATCCTTAACATGGAAAGTATTGCCACCACCCCCACAGCGATATAAATTAATCCGGTAGAAATACAACCGTAAAATGGCAGGTACCGTATTGGGTTCTTATGCTCTCTTGGGGATTCCATATTTTATTCTTCTGAAATATTAGTTTTTTGACTATCTGGATCTGTCGCGTCTTCGGTGTTTTAAACCTATTAAATAATTTATTTACCAATTGTATAAAAAAAATTGCCTTCAGGAATTAACTTCCTGAAGGCAACATAACTAACTAATAACCAACCAAAAAAAATGATCACTTTCTTTCGGGAAAAGTTCATTTTCTCTATTTTATAACGTGATATATTATGAGTTTCGTATTTTTTATATTTTTAAATATGTTAAAGTTTCAAAAAATAAGGGTAAGCTTTTTTAATAATTCTTATGTAGGTGTCTTCAACCGGTATAAAGCATAGAATTTTACCTATTTTTGAGCAGAGAAAACATCTTTATGGAGAAATCACCGAAATTTGCCGTAATAGGCGGCGGAAGCTGGGCAACTGCAATTGTTAAAATGCTGTGCGAAAACGTTGATGAAGTTAGCTGGTACATGCGAAGCGTCTACGCACTGGAGCATATAAAAAAGCAGGAACACAATCCCAATTATCTGAGTTCTGTGGAGTTTGATGTCAATCAATTAAAATTAAGCAACGACATTAATAAGGTAATTGAAGAAGCAGATTACCTCATCTTTGCGGTTCCTTCTGCTTTTTTAAAGCGGGAACTGGAAAAAGTGACCGCATCCTTTGATGGTAAAATAATTTTCTCTGCCATCAAGGGAATAGTTCCGGAAACGAGTTTAATTGTAGGGGAACATTTCCACGTAACCTATGATATTCCATATGAAAACATAGGAGTGATTACAGGTCCCTGCCATGCCGAAGAAGTAGCGCTGGAACGTCTCTCTTACCTTACCATTGCCTGTGCAGATGAAGAAAAGGCGAAAATGCTGGCAATGTACTTAAGCAGCGACTATATAAACTGTAAAACCAGTGATGATATATTCGGGACTGAATATGCGGCCATGCTTAAGAATATTTATGCCATAGCTGCAGGAATCGCCCACGGACTGGGTTACGGGGATAATTTCCAGAGTGTATTGATGAGCAATGCCATTCGGGAAATGAAGAAGTTCATCAAAAAAGTGCACAAAATGAAACGGAACATCAATGATTCTGCCTACCTGGGAGATTTGTTGGTTACAGGATATTCCATTTTCAGCCGGAACAGGATGTTTGGAAATATGATTGGAAAAGGTTACACGGTAAAAAGTGCACAAATGGAGATGAGTATGGTAGCCGAAGGATATTATGCCACCGAAAGTGCTTATAAGATCAATAGGGAAAAAGGAGCTAAAACTCCCATTATTAATGCAGTTTACGCCATACTTTACGAGGGAAAAGATCCGAAAAAAGTGTTTCAGAAACTTTCAGATAAACTAGATTAAATCCGTTTAAAGCCTGAAAATGGGGGGATAAAAATCTTTGATGCTGAAAAAGAACTCAAAAAAAAATTTTCCAGCTGAAATAAAATCAGCTGGACAAATTTTACTCTGTTTTGAAAAAACTTAAATTAGCTATCTCTGAATGAATCCGTTTACGGAAAGAGCTTTTAAAAAAAGGAATTTCTGACTATTCTGCAAGAACACCTTTCTGTTGCATCACCGGAAGCTCCCGTAACGCATTTTCATTGATACTGTTCTTTCTGAAATTAAACTTTTTGTGAAACAATTTTCCTTCAGCAAAAAAGGAAACTGAGAATTCATTGATAAGTTTCAGGACCTCCTCCTGCAGGAATTCTACTTTTGCAAAAGATTGCGGTGGCAGTTCTTTAATAGTGTGCCGCATAGTTGCCGTAGCATCTTTTTCATCATAGCCCCGGGTTACGATTAATACCGTATCAATGGGAGTACTGCGGTCATTGATGACATAGGCATTCCAGTCAAGGGAACGAAACTCTTTGTTTTCCTCCCGTACAACCGCCATAAAAACATCTTTGACTTCAGGTATATCAATATCCTTCTTCACTAATCACTAATCTTATTTTTCGCCCACTTATAGAGCCCCCAAAGAATAAGTGCTGCAATAACAAATAAAATAAGGCCTATGGTAAATTCAACTATTTCAACAGCTACTAAAACGATAATAATTGCAAAAGCTATAATACCGAAGATGATCAAACCTATTGTTTTCATATTGAGGATTTAAATTGTTCTAAAAACCGTAAATCATTCTCATAGAACATCCTGATATCACCTATTTGATAAAGCAACATCGCGATACGTTCTATTCCCATTCCAAAAGCAAAGCCCGAATATTCCGCAGGGTCAATGTTACAATTTTGTAACACGTTTGGATCTACCATCCCGCAACCCATGATTTCCAGCCAACCGGTTCCTTTTGTGATCCTGTAATCTGTTTCCGTTTCCAGCCCCCAGTAGATATCTACTTCGGCGCTGGGCTCGGTAAAAGGAAAATAAGAAGGCCGCAATCTAATCTTTGACTTTCCGAATAATTGCTTAGTAAAATACAACAAAGTTTGCTTTAAATCGGCAAATGATACGGTTTTATCAATATATAAACCTTCCACCTGGTGGAAAATACAATGAGAACGGGCAGAAATAGCCTCATTTCTAAAAACTCTTCCGGGGGAAATAGTTCTAATTGGCGGCTTGTTTTCTTCCATGTAACGCACCTGTACAGAGGAGGTGTGTGTTCTTAAAAGTACATCGGGGTTTGTCTGGATGAAAAAAGTATCCTGCATATCCCTTGCCGGGTGATACTCGGGAAGGTTCAATGCAGTGAAATTATGCCAGTCATCTTCTATTTCGGGTCCTTCAGAAACATTAAACCCAATATTGGAAAATATCTCAATAATCTGATTTTTCACGATAGATATTGGATGCCTTGCTCCTATTTCAACAGGCTCTCCCGGCCGGGAAAGGTCTCCATAGATCCCTTTTTCTTCCTGAGTGCTCTCCAGTTGCTCCTTAAGGGC
Source organism: Salinimicrobium marinum (assembly GCF_014651535.1). Lineage (GTDB taxonomy): Bacteria > Bacteroidota > Bacteroidia > Flavobacteriales > Flavobacteriaceae > Salinimicrobium > Salinimicrobium marinum. Next base: position 87,565 of record NZ_BMXB01000001.1, on the reverse strand, counting down.
AGTTACTTTGTCCTGAGCAGCGTTTTTAAGGGTGTTTACCGCTTGACCAAAATCCTTTTTCTGATCATTTGACACATTTTTAAACTCAGCAAAATACTGGTTTAAAATGCCCTTTTTGCCTAAATACTTTATTCGGAAACTTTCAATTTCTTCCATATTCCTTGCCTGAAAAGCTTCTATTTCAGAAATGTGTTCCTTGATCTTATCTACCATAATTCCTTTCTTTAGGAAGCGCAAATTTAAAAAAATAAAGTGGTTTTAAATCAGAATCCTAAAAGGCATTTATTGAACGGTCAACGGCCTGCCTCCCGCATTGGCATCTTTGTAGATATAAGCCATCAAAAAGAACACAGAAATGCCTCCAAACAAATGCCACAGCCAGTGAGTTCCCATGTAAAGAATTGCTGTGTTCACAAACCTGTCGGAAACCCTGAAGATTATAGCCAGTGTAAAGCTTCCCAGGGCAGCAAGAATGTAACCAGCGTACCTGCCCCGGGTAGAGATCACATACCAGGCCATTGGCAATAAAAGTGCCACTGCAGTGGCCAAATATCCTATGGTGTCTTTAGATAAACCAGGCACCGGTAATCTTCGCACCCCAATTGAAATTGCAACAATAAGTGCAATAACTCCAATTTTATATAAAAGGGACTTATCCAGTTTAAAAACAAAATAAATAGAAGCTGCCATACACAGTAATATGATCGGCACCCAATCCAGGTATAGCCAAACCGCACTGCTTCGCGTAGCATGATAGATGGTGCCTCCAATAAACCCAAGGAAAAGCACCGGAATACATAATGCCAGAAAATAGTGTTTTCGGGTTTCCCTGTAAACCTTGTACGCAAAAAACAGAATGATCATTAGAAACACCAGGTTACTAAAGGTGTTAAAAGGTTCTACAGGAAACCTTGTTAGATCTGTTTCTTTATAAACAGGGCCTCCATCTGTAGCCAGATATAAGATCTTTTCAAAAGTAGACGACATTTACTGTATATACTCCTTTTCAAGAAAATATTGTACAATCGCCTCTTTCATTAACACGGTCTGCTCCCCTGCTTTTAACTGAGGCAATGCCTCCAGCATTTTATAATGCGGCCAGCCATCATCATCAAAATAATCAAATTCATAGTAACCATAGGGTTCAAGCAGCCTGCAAATAGCAATATGCATAAGATCCAGCTTGTGGTCTTTTTTGTATTTTCTGTGTGGCTGTCCTAATTCCTGAACCCCAATCAGGTAAATGATTGCATCCAGCTCCAGCTTTTCCCCATCGGCAAATTGTCCCGATAATTTATCCTGAACCTGCTCCCACCGTATTTTTAATTGTTCATCTCTTGCCATGCCACAAAGATAAATACTAAGTTCGGGATTTTACTATATTTGAATCGATGAATGTAATAGACATTGTACTGAGTATTTTCCTCCTTCTGGGATGTGTACGCGGATTTTTTAAAGGATTTTTTATTGAACTGGCGGGACTGGTGGCCTTGATCCTTGGAATTTATGCAGCCATTCATTTTTCTGACCGTATGTTTGCCTTCCTTCAGCTGTTTATCACCTGGGAAGAAAAATACCTAACGATCCTGGCCTTTGCCCTCACCTTTACCATTGTAGTCATCATCATTTCTATCATTGGAAAAGTACTGACGAAAATGGCAGGCATTTTAGCTCTTGGCCTTGTCAACCGACTTTTAGGCGCCCTTTTCGGAATGTTGAAAACGGCATTTCTGGCCAGTGTATTTTTTATGTTCCTTAATCAAAGTGAAGCATTCCGGATGGAAGAGGAAACAAAAGAAGGTGCTGTTCTTTATCCTCCGGTAGAGAAACTGGCACCTATGTTCCTTCCTACCATTATTTCGGAAATTAAAGAAGGGGAACTTTTCGAGACTTCTTCCGAAGAAGAGTAGCCACAAAAAATCCCCCTTTAGTTATTTGAAGAGATATTCTTCTAGAAGTTCAATTGATACACTTCATCCAGTTGTTTCTCACTGCTTACGTTTACCCCGAGATCCTTTACAATTCCCGATCCTACTCCGTATACCCAGCCATGAAGATATAATTCCTGGTCGTTATGCCATGCGTTTTGAACAATGGAAGTTTTAGCAAGATCAAATACCTGCTCTTTTACATTTATTTCGACAAAACGATCAAATTTTTCATCTTCATTTGCAATACCGTCAAGTTCTTTCTTGTTTAGCCTGTACACATCTTTTATATGTCGAATCCAGTTATCTATTAATCCAATAGTCTGGTTGCCCATCGCTGCCTTTACACCACCACAACCATAGTGACCGCAAACAATAATATGCTTAATTTTAAGCACATTTACTGCATAGTCCAGCACACTTAACATATTCATATCACTGTGCACCACCATATTGGCAATGTTACGGTGAACAAATACTTCTCCCGGTTGTGCCCCAATAATTTCATTGGCAGGAACCCTGCTATCGGCACAACCTATCCATAAAAGAGGAGGCTGTTGTCCTTCTGCAAGCCTGGCAAAAAAATCGGGGTCTAATTCCAGTTTATTCTCAACCCACTTTTTGTTATTCTCAATTAACTGATCATATAATTCACTCATACTTATTTATTTTTAATTATTAAAATTTCTTTTTTTAAACTGCTACATCAAGTCCAAAATACCTGCGGTAGCTTTCCGGGTTTTCGATTTCTCCTTTAGCAGAAATCAATTTAATATTTATATTCCTGTCTTTTGCCTTGATTGCAAATTCATCCAGGATCTCAAGAATATCATAATCCAACACCTTTGTTTGCCTTACATCTATCACTACATACGCTCCTTTAGGGAAGCTATCCAGCTCTCTTAATATAGCTGCTTTATTTAAAAAGCTCACTTCTTCTGCAAGGGTGATCTTGTAGTGACCATCATTTACTTCATAACCTTCCTTATGCAAAAAGTGTGAGTTTTTATAGCTGTTAATAAGAATCACTCCAATACCTACTACCAGTCCCATTCCAATTCCCATAAGAAGATCTGTAAAAACCACCCCTAAGATAGTTATTATGAATGGCAGAAATTGCGATTTTCCTAATTTAAACATGGTTTTAAACAAAGCAGGCTTGGCTAATTTGTAACCTACCAGTAACAGTACGGCAGCCAAAACGGCCAGCGGAATGAGGTTTAATAAGGTAGGAATAGCAATAATGGAGATAAGGATCAGGAATCCGTGCATTATTGTTGAAAGTTTGGTTTGTCCACCCGATTGGGTATTTGCCGAACTACGAACAATTACCTGGGTAATTGGCAAACCACCTATCAATCCTGAAATCATGTTACCGGTACCCTGAGCGAACAGCTCACGGTTGGTAGGAGTTACTCTTTTCTTTGGATCAATCTTATCAATTGCTTCCACACTTAAAAGTGTTTCCAAACTTGCAACAATAGCAATGGTAATTGCAACAATCCATATTTCCGGATTCATAATCTCACCGAAAGCAGGCCCTGTAAACTGACCAAAGAAATCTGCTGCACTTTCTGGAACCGGAACTTGAACAAGATGTTCTGATGGAATTCCAAAAGCTTCGCCAGATACGGTAATATAGTATACAATACCCACGGCAACCGCAACTAGTGGTCCCGGAACAACCTTAAAGATCTGGTGTTTATGCACCAGAATTTTTTCCCACAGTAGTAGAATCGCAAGGGAGATAAGGGTGATCAAAACAGCGCCCCAAGAAATTACATTTACATAATTTCCCATAGCTGCAAAAATTCCGCCTCCGGGATTATCCAGAGCTTCTCCGTTAACTCCAAAGATATTAGGAATCTGCTGAATTATAATTGTGATCCCAATCCCAGCCAGCATTCCTTTGATGACTGAAGATGGAAAATAATATCCGATAACTCCGGCTTTAAGGACTCCGAGTATAATTTGCATTGCTCCTGCAATTACAACAGCCAGTAAAAAGCTTTCAAAGCTTCCAAGCGTTTGAATGGCCCCCAATACAATGACTGCCAGTCCGGCTGCGGGTCCACTTACCCCTAGAGAAGATCCCGAAATGGATCCTACAACAATTCCTCCCACCATACCGGCGATTAATCCTGAAAAAAGAGGCGCACCACTCGCTAATGCTATTCCAAGACATAATGGAATTGCAACAAAAAACACCACGATACTGGCCGGAAAATCTTTTTTAAAATGTTTGAACATATAAATACATTATTGTGACAGAAATTGATCTTATCTGTCAGATTTAATAAAAATGAAAACTGAAAAAACGGGATATCGGGAACCGGAGAGGTTCATTTTAATTCACAAAAGTGAGCGAAAGCTTATACCTGCTGGTATGCCTGGTCACAATAAAGCGGAATTATCCCTTGAGAATTTATTTATACGTTTTTGGGCGGGGGAGAAAGCACATCAAGAAAGACCTGATGGTAACCTACTCTGTAGGAAAATTGATTTTCCAATTGTTGCTTCAGGAAAAGAATACTTGCATGATTGGAATGATTCTCTTCTAATTTATATTCAAGAGACATCAAGTTTTTGGAAGAATTTTCTTCTTCATTTGCAGTAAATGCGAAAGAAACATCTACATCCTCATCGATGCATGCTACAACTGTGGGTCCGGCCACAAAGGACATAAACACCAAAGTCAGTATATAAGCTAGTTTCTTCACAATTGCAAAAATAAGAATTTAATCAAAAAGAAAAAAACTTGAAGGCAGCCAATTAGGTTAACTAATTATTAATTTTTATAAGCGTTTAAAGGTTTCCTGTAGCATCCAACCCTGATTTCCGTTGGCAAGTTCTATTTTTGACCACTCCTGAAAATCTTCCAAAACTTCCACTTTTGTACCTTCATGAAGAATAAAGACTTCTGAACTTCTGGTATTAGGTTCATTTCTTACTTCTACCTCTTCAGAAAAAATAATCGCAAAATCCTGACTTTCCTGAAGGTTCTTGCTGGAGTACCCCATGAAGATGGATCCTACTGCAAATACCACACAAACCATAGCCGCAATAAAGAAGATGCGCTTCAGTAAAGTCCTGGAGCTAAAATAATAAATCAGGAAAAACATTACAAATAGCAGCATGAAGGCGATCCCTGTCCAGCCCCAACCACTGATACTAAAAGCGGAAAGGCCTGATCTCATCCAGCCGGAAATCTCTGTTTCCGGGGTTTCTTCAATAGCATCTAAAGCCATGTTCCGTGCAAAAATGATGTTGTTCTGCACATCTTCATCTTCAGGAGCCATTTGCAGGGCCTTTTCATAATGATAGATGCTGGGGGCAATATGGTTTAATTTGTAATGAGTATTGCCCAGGTTATAATGAACTGCAACCGCGGTTTCATCGTTCTCAAGGATCTGATTGTATTTCTCAACAGCCTCTTCATAATTCCCATCGGCATAAGCAGCGTTCGCTTCTTCAAAAAGAGCAGAACTTTGCGCAAACAATCCTGAACTAAAAAATAACAACAAATAAAGGATCTTTTTCATAATTACAGCTGTTTATCTATTTCTGAAATTATCGTTACTGCTTTCTCGTAATCCTGCTTCATGGTCACATTTGAGCTCGGGGTATACCTTGCAAATTCACAACTGGTAAGAAGACCATTGAACTCACCTGCGGTAGAAGGATCTGCTCCTTTTTCCTGAAGCAAGGCATTTATACGTTCCTTGCTCATTTCGGTGGTTTGGATATGGAGTTTCGCCCTCAAATAATTATGCAAGGCTTTTTCCAAGGAAACATAGAATTCTTCTTCTTTTCCGAGATTTCTTTTAGCTTCTGAAAGGTATTTTTTCGCCAGTCTGTCGGCTTTGCGAATTCGGTTTCCACGCACGTCATTGGCCATTTCCTCGCGTCTTTTTCCCAAGAAAAATGCCAGTGGAATTAACAACAGCGGAGAAAGAAATAAGGTCCAGAACAATGGCGAACCAAGGAAAGGATCTTCACCAACAGGCCGCAAAGAAGCATTTAGTTTGATATATCTAAATTGATTGCCCGCAGCAGCAACCTGCTGTTTACCGGAACCGCCGGTCGGGGCGGTATAAGAACTTACTGCAGGCCCACTTTCCACATCGATCAAGATTTCTTCGGAAGTAAGCGTCCTGTAGGTCTCACTGTTAAGATCAAAATAAGAAAATGACATTTCTGGAATAGGGTATTTACCTTTTTGCTGAGGTACTAAAGTGTAGGTATTGGAAATGCTGCCCTGCATTCCATTGAGGTTCGTCTGAACATTTTCGGCATATTCAGGCTCATAAATTTCCATACTGGAAGGCACATTAAGAGACGGAAGATCAAATAATTTCAGGTTTCCGTTCCCGCTCACGTGAACTTTTGCCTCCAGCGATTCGGTTGCAGCCAGCGCAGTTTTATCAGCAGTCACCTTAAAATTCAGGTTTTTACCCACCGCTCCGGTGAAGTTTGCAGGCCTTCCTTCGGCAGGCAAAGGTTTAACGTTAATCGTCCTGTTTCCGGCAGCCACCGTTTTATCGATGGTGGTATAAATCCTTCCTCCAAAAATATCTCTGCGCTGGGTAGGTACATCTACTGCAACAGATAAGGTGAGAGGTTCAATATTGAGTTCTCCCGTCTTCTGCGGATATAAAACGACTTTTTTAAGCTCTACATAACGATAAGGCTCTCCCCGAAACTGCTCCTCCCTGGGTTGCATTCGCCCTATTTGAATCTCCTGATTCCAGAAATCACTGAATTTTGGATTATCTATCTGTCTCCAGTTGCTCACCCCGGTTTGCTGCCCCACATACAGTTTATAAACAACAGTTATGGGTTCATTGAGGTAAGGGTTTGTATTCGAAATTTCGGCGACGAGGTGCAGTTTTTCATCTGCAATAACCTCTGCATTATTCCCATCTGTCGGCTGGTCGACAGCCGCGGTAACTTCTACGTCAATAGGGACGGTTTTATAGGTTTTTCCTTCAATCGTGATTTCTGCCTGCCCAATAGTGAAATTTCCTCTTTTTGTAGGTGCCAGAAAATAGCTGTAGGTTTTGGAATAACTTCTTTTTCCGTTTATCCAGCTGTTGCTAACCGATTGATTTGGCCCTCCAACCACTGTAAAATTATTAAATGCAGGCGGACTGAAATTATCACCGTCCTGGTTCATTTCAAAATCAACCCGCAGGCGTTCATTTACCCCCAACTTTGTCTTACTGGCTTTCGCTTCAAACTTTACCTGAGCAAAAGTCATGTTTGAAATTGTGAAAAAAAGCGCTATAAATAAATACTTTACCTTCATTATTCTTGCTCCCTATTTTGGGTTCCTTATTAGCTTTTACCAGTCTTTTTCAGATTTTGTTTTTGCTCCTTTTGCTTTTTCAGCATTTATTTTATCCTGAACCTTTTTCTCCTCATTACCCATAGCATCCAGCAGATTTTTCACCTGTTGCGGAGAAAGCTGGCCGGGTCTTGGTTGCTGCTGTTGCTCTTGTGGCTTATCCCCTTTTTGCTCCTGATTTTCTTCATTTTGAGGGTCTTTAGGTTCTCCTTCTTCCGCTTCCTTATCATCACCTTCCTGCTGATCTTTATTTTCCTCATCGCCACCTTCTTCACTATCCTGTGGCTCGCCGTCTTCATTCTGTTCCTTCTCTCCTTCGTCTCCCTGCTGGTCTTTATCCTGATTTTGATCCTGCTCCTCCTGATTCTCATCCTGATTTTGCTCATCTTCTCCCTCTCCATTCTGCTTTTCCTCCTCCAGCATCTTCTTTGCTAAAGCTAAATTATAACGGGTTTCATGATCTTTAGGGTTATTACGTAAAGCGTTTTTATAGGCTTCTACCGCTTCACTGTATTTCTTCTGCTTCATAAAAGCATTTCCCTGGTTGTGAAAAGAGTTATGTTTTACAGGTTTTTCTGGAGTTACTTCTGCTGCTTGGGAATGACGCTGAGCAGATTCCTGGTTGATCTCCTTGTTATAATACAAATTGCCCAGGTTATACCTTGCAGCAGCATTGGAGGGATCTTTAGCGATCGCCTGCCTGTAAAAAGCTTCAGCGGAAGCAAAATCATTTTCAGAAAGAGCTTCTTCTGCTTCTTTCATGTATTTCCTTGCTTCGCGCGCAGTCTTTTCTGAATCTTCCTGTGCAAAAGACTGCACCTGGACTCCGAAAAAAGCCAGTACGAACATCATTTTCAGAAGAAAAGAACCGGGAATAAATTTATTATTTTTCATCTTCATCTTCAGGTTAACGGTCTTCGTTAAACAAATTCAATTTTTTCAACCAGGACGTGCGTCTTTCCAGCAAAAGGATATCGAACAAAAGGAAAAACAATCCTAATCCAAGAAACCACTGAAATTGCGGTTCAAAATCGGCTACCTGTTTGGCTTCAAATTCTTTTTTATCCATATTCTGGAGAACTTCAGTAACCTCTTCGATCACCTCATCGGTAACACGCCCATCAATATATGCTCCATTCGCTTCAGAAGCTATTTCTCGTAATGTTTCCTCGTTGAGACGGGTAATAACCGTCTCTCCGTTATTGTCTTTTTTATAACTCTGTATAACCCCGTTCCTCTTTTCTGGGATAGGGCCTCCCTTTGCCGTACCCACTCCAATGGTGTATATCATTATTCCTTCACTGGCAGCTTCTTCTGCAATCTGGCTGACTTCCCCCTGGTGATCTTCCCCGTCACTTATGATAAAGAGAACTCTGTTTGTCTGGTCTTCATCATTGTAATAGGTTTTTGCGAGTTCTATAGCTTCATTTATGGCCGTTCCCTGCGAGGAGACCATATCGGTATTCATCGCCTGCAGAAACAGTTTTGCAGTAGAATAATCTGTCGTGATAGGCAACTGCGGAAAAGCACTCCCAGCATAGGCGATAATTCCCACCCGATCACTTGCAAGATTATTGATGATTTGCGTCACCAGCTGCTTTGATTTCTCCAGCCTGTTGGGAGCAATATCTTCTGCCAGCATACTTTTCGAAACATCTACCGCAAAAACCACGTCAACACCTTCGCGTTTTATAGTCTCCAATTTTGTGCCAATTTTAGGATTGACCAATGCCAGCACAAATGAAGCGATCGCGAGTGACAAAACGACCACTTTTAGCATTGATTTAAAAGTGGATCTATTGGGGCTCAGCTTCTTAAAAAGCTCTTTATCTGCAAATCTTCGTTGTGTGCGTTTTTGCCAGAAAAACACCAGTGCATACAGCAACACCAACACCGGAATGGCGAGGAGTAACCAAAAATATATTTTTTCTTCCAGCAGGTACATCTAAAATCTCATTTCTAATTTCTGAATAAACTTAACTATTGTCACTACACAAAACTTCTGAAAAGGGTAAACCTCAACAGTATTTCCACCAGTAACAAAAGGCCTGCCAGTAAAACTAGCGGGCGGAATTTTTCTTCGTAATTGTAAAACCTGAATTCTTCTATCTCTGTTTTTTCCAGTGCATCGATCTCTTCATAAATCTCTTCCAGCTTCTCATTGTCTGTAGCCCTGAAGTAACGCCCCCCAGTGACATCGGCAATTTGCTTCAATAATTCTTCATCTATTTCTACACGTTGGTTCCCATACTGGAAGTTACCGTTGGGCAGAATCGCCACGGGAGATAAAGCCGTTCCATTGCTTCCAACTCCTATCGTGTATACTTTAATCTCAAACTCCGCCGCAAGTTCACTGGCAATTTTTGGATCTATAAATCCGGAATTGTTAACCCCGTCTGTCAGCAAAATGATGACTTTGCTTTCGGCCTCACTATCCTTTAAACGATTTACGGCAGTTGCCAGTCCCATTCCTATGGCAGTACCATTTTCCAGGATATCATTGTATTCAATACTTTTAAGGGAATTCAAAACGATAGATTTATCACTGGTCACCGGGGTTTGGGTAAAACTTTCTCCCGCATAGATAACCAGTCCAATCCTGTCTGTAGGACGTCCTTCGATAAATTCTGCCGCCACTTCTTTTGTGGCCTCCAGCCGGTTAGGGCTAAAATCTCTCGCCAGCATACTGGCAGACACATCTACAGCCATTACAATATCAATTCCGCTGGTAGAGCTGGTTCTGGTTGAAACATCTACTGTGCGTGGCCTTGCCATCGCAGTGATGACCAAAGCCAAAACTGCCAGTCTTAGCACGTACAACACGGGACGCAGCTTTACCATGATCCCGCTTCCGGCCTTAAATCCTTTTGTGCTGGAAATTTTCAGTTCGGCAGTTTGTTGGTTTCGTTTCCATACATACCAGGCAATGGCCAAAGGTAACAGCAACAAAAGCCAGAAAAATTGCGGATCTTCAAATGTGAAATTTTCAAACATTAATTTCCGGGGTTTTGAAGTTCAACAGAATTGAGGATACGCTGTGTAAGCTCATCGGCATAAGTATCGTCTTCATTAAATATTACGGTAATTTGTTGAAATCCGTTATTTTCAGCAAAATTCAGAATTGCGTATTCGTTGGTGAGGAATTTTCCGTTGACGGGATTTTCCATATCCAGGGTTCCGAAGATCTTTATACCCTCAGCACCATTTACCGTAGTAAAATCTTCCTGCTTCATTAAAATATTCCTGGCTCCCTGAGCTTCCAGATACCCGTAGATACCTTCTACTGCTTTTTCAAGATCTATTTGCGTTTGTGGCCCAAGCGGAACAGTGGTTACAGACACAAAATAATTCCCCAATAAACTTCCATACTGGAAAGTTTCACTTCCTGTCATCACCGCTTTGGCTTCTTCCGCCACTTTCAGTTCTCCGCGTTTCAGGACTTTAGGGGTTGTAATAGCTACAGGCGGAGTCCCATATTCACTGCGTATCCATTCCCCCTCCAGCAATTCTTTGGTAGGATGCCCTAAATACGTATCCTTAACGTAATCGAATCCTTTGGTAGTGATGAGGTATGTTGCAATTCCAAAAAACAAGAAGAAGAACACAACAACCCCGATAAGGATCTTTTTCAGTCTTTGTTTTTTAGCTTTTTTCTCTCTGTATTCCTGGTCGCGAAGCAATTCTTCTTCGGTAGGTTCAGGAATGGAAGCTTTGGTATCATTGATTACCAGTTCCACATCGCTGCGATCTTCTTTTGCTGTAATTACATCGGGCTTGGAATTCGCAAATTTGGCAAGGTCGGCACGTTGAAGGATTTTTTTCAGTTTTTCAATGGTAGTATCATTGATCTTCAATTTCCCGGATTTTCTTTCATTTTCCAGGTAAAGAATAAGTTCACCCGTCGTGCTTTCCAGCGCACGATCATACACCTCTTCATCCAAATATCTACGAACGGCAGAAGAAAGCTGGGAATAATATTCCTTTATTTCACGTTGCTCCAGCAAATGGGAATCATCCAGTTGTTTTAACTGATAAATGGCCTGCTCATAGGGAGGTAATTTATTAGCTGCCGCCTCTTTCTTCTTTTTTCTTCTGAAGAATAGATAAACCAGCAATGCAAGAACCAGAAACCCTAACAGCCACCACGCCCATGCAGGCACAGAAAAACCTGAAGTAACTTCTACTGAAGGTTTAATAGGATACATTTTTTGTTTGGTAGTATCAACCACTACATCCCGCACCTCAACCCTAAGAGAATCTGTTGTAAAAGCACGGTCATTGATCTGCACCCGTTGCTGCGGAATTACATAAGATCCCGAGTCAAACTGTGTAAGTGCATATTCTTTTAATAACCTTAGGCGGTCCTCAACCCGGCTGGTATCAACGGCATAAGATTCGATCATTTCAAGCGGGGAGAACGTCTGTCCCTCGGGAAAAACCACTAAATCATTTTCTCCTGCCTCAACAGCAATACTATAAGTGATCTGTTCCCCAATAAGAATACTAGTGGTATCAACAGACGAATTTACTTGCTGAGCCGCTATTGTAAATGAAAAGAGCATAAAGAACAAAGAGACAAGTACAGAAGTCACATAGACCCTGCTTTCCCCGGAATCCTGATTCTCTATCGACACACACAAACTTTTCATTATAGGTTTAGCATTATATTTATTATACATTTAGTTAGATCAAGCCCGGGCTTTAAAATATCCCAGCAACTTTTTCACATAGCTTTCGTCCACTCTTGTGCTAATATTTCCGGCACCACTTTTCCTGAAGCTCTCCTGAAAATAGTCTACCCGATCCCTGTAATACTTGCTGTAATTTTTTCTAACCGCTCCTGAAGAAGTATCCACCCATATTTTCTTATTGGTTTCTTCATCCTGCATCTGCACGATACCAAGGTTCGGAATTTCCTCTTCCCGGGCATCGTAGATCCTAATTCCCGTGAGGTCGTGCCTGCCACTGGTAATTTTAAGGGTACGCTGATAATCTTCTGCTATAAAATCTGACAACAGGAACACGATGGCTTTTTTCTTCATCACCTGGGATAGAAATTTAAGTGCCTGAGAAATATCTGTTTTCTGACTTTTAGGTTCAAATTCCAGTAATTCCCTGATGATCCTTAGCACGTGACTGCGCCCTTTCTTGGGCGGAATATAAAGTTCAATTCCATCTGTAAACAGGATCAATCCAATCTTGTCGTTGTTTTGAGTAGCTGAAAAAGCCAGCGTGGCAGCAATTTCTGTAATAATATCTTTTTTAAAGCTGTTACGGGTACCAAATAATCCCGATCCCGAAATATCCACCACCAGCATCATCGTCAACTCCCGCTCTTCTTCAAAAACCTTTACATAAGGTTCATTATACCGCGCGGTGACATTCCAGTCGATATTCCTTACGTCATCTCCAAACTGGTATTGACGCACCTCGCTAAAAGTCATTCCCCTTCCTTTAAAGGTAGAGTGATACTCCCCGCCAAAAATATGATCGCTGAGGCGGCGGGTCTTAATTTCTATTTTCCTGACTTTTTTGAGTAATTCTTTGGTATCCATAGGGATTCTCTGGTCATTTCCGCTGTGGCGGAAACTTTAGTGCAACTTTAAATTAAAAACCATCTTTTCCTTTTTCAGGAAGGTTTTTATGGCACCTCTATCTCGTTTACAATTTTGGTAATTATATCTTCTGAAGTTACATTTTCTGCTTCGGCTTCATAGGTAATTCCCACCCTGTGTCTTAGCACATCCTGTACTATTGCCCGCACGTCTTCGGGGATCACATATCCGCGGCGTTTAATGAAGGCATAGCATTTTGCCGCTGTGGCAAGATTGATACTTCCTCTTGGAGAAGCTCCAAAACTTATAAGTGGTTTTAAATCCGAAAGATTATATTTTTCAGGAAAACGGGTAGCAAATACTATGTCGAGGATGTATTTTTCAATTTTTTCATCCATATAAACTTCCCGCACCGCTAATTGCGCCCTGCTTATTTGCTCCAGGCTTACTACAGGATTTACCTGCTCATAAACACCTTTTAGATTAGCACGAACAATTAACTGCTCTTCTGCCATTTGCGGATAATCGATCACCGTCTTTAGCATAAAACGGTCTACCTGGGCTTCCGGCAATGGATAAGTTCCTTCCTGCTCTACAGGATTTTGGGTCGCCATTACTAAAAATGGCCTGTCAAGTATAAAGGTTTCATCCCCAATTGTTACCTGCTTTTCCTGCATGGCTTCCAGCAAGGCAGATTGTACTTTTGCCGGTGCACGGTTGATCTCATCTGCAAGGACAAAATTGGCAAAAATAGGCCCTTTTTTAATGCTGAAATCATTTTCCTTCATGTTAAAAATGAGCGTACCTACCACATCTGCAGGAAGTAGATCGGGCGTGAATTGTATACGGCTGAAACTTCCCTGAACTGCCCTGGACAGTGTATTGATCGCGAGGGTTTTTGCAAGCCCCGGAACACCTTCCAGTAATATATGCCCCTGACCAAGTAAACCAATCAAAAGACGTTCAACCATATGCTTCTGCCCTACAATCACCTTTTTCATTTCGTTGCTAAGAACGTCTACAAAGGCGCTTTCTCTTTCTATTTTTTCATTGATACCCGCGATATCAACCGTAGTATTTTCCTGCATTTTATAATAAAATTAGATGGTGAAGATAGCTACATAAAAGCTAACTGCACAAATTCAGCAAATATTCAGCCAAGAAAAGTTAAATTTTCGTTAAAACAAAAAGCAGCGAAGATTTTTCCGCTGCTTTTCATCAAAAATATGTTTAAAAAATTATTCCACTTCCGGTAAGTAGATAGTGTCTTCCAATTCTGTTACGTCACCAACCTCTACTTTTACATTATTCACTACTTTGAATAAGTAAGCAGATTCTGTATCTGGAGTAACAGTCACCTTATAAGTTCCTGCAGGTAAACCGTTCAGTTTAAAATTTCCTTCGTCATCGGTATATGCAGAAACTGAAGTATCTGCATTTTCAGCAACAACAAGTGCCTGAACATCTGTAGGGTGTACAGATCCAAAGATACTTCCGGTTTCGGCTACTGCAGAAAGTCTTAGTACAGGGTGAAGATTAAAATTTCCAGATTCCCCGGCCTTTACCACAGATTTATCCACATCGAAATCAAGGATAAACTTATATTCAATATCCGCTTCCAGTTCCTGATCTACCTGAAGTTTCAAACCTGCAGTTTGTGCACTTGGGGTATTCAATGTCTGAGAAACACCATTCACTACAATAGTGTTATTGTCACCAAGAACCAAGCGCATTTGACTAAGGTAACCAGCAGGAATTTCTGTGTCGGCCAAAAGCTGCGTTTCCCCTCCGGTTAATGTTAAAAGGTCATAGGTACCTGTCCTTACATTTTCCAGGCTTACCCAACCTTCTTCTTCATTTTCATTTGCTTCTCTTTTGATCATCACATCCTCAACCTCAACCCAGACTTCTTCATAGTCTCCCGGGGCATCTGTCAATTCAACAGAAATCCTGGCGGTATCTTCAGTTGTTCCGTTAGAGTCATCATCGCTACAGCTTACGAGTCCTACAGAGAATAATAATGTCATTAAAACAAATTTGTACTTTTTCATAATTGTCGATTCTTTTAAGTTTAGGCCTGATAACGGCGGAAAACCTCTTATTATATGGGGACGATTAAAAATTAACTTTACTTAACTATCATTAACCATGCTTTAACAACAACCTCCTCTGTCCTGAGAGTTATGTTTCTTACTTTTAAAATATGAGGAAAAGAAATTCATACTCCAGGATCATTCAGAATGTAGCCGGTTGGGGGTCAAACCATACTAACTTCAGAAAAGGTAAAATTATAAATTTGCTGCACGACTGCGTGGAGCACAGTATCACCTCTTTCAACTGTACCGATTATTTCGGAAATCATGTTGACCGCACTTTTGGAACAGCACTTAGTGAAAGCGGACTCAGCAGGGATCAAATTCAGCTGATAGGAAAATTCAGGACTTCTGAAGGAGCAAAAGACCTGGTATCGGGAGTTGATGAATTACTTCTCGATCTTAAAACTGATTACCTGGACCTGTTGTTGCTGGAAATGCCCACTCAGCCAGAGAGGTTGAAAGATGATATGGAAAAACTGATTTCACAGGCCAAAATCAAAGAAATAGGAGGCTCCAATTTTCAGGAGCAGGAGTTACAATCTTTCAGGGAAACTGCTCCAATCCTGGCAAATCAGCTTCAGCTGGACCTGTTTTCCGAAGCAGGGAAACGCAGCTTACAGTCAATTTCCTCCACTTCAGAAGAAATTATCCAAATAATCTACTTTGATCTTGAGAAAGCAGCACAGGAGACAAGTGAAAGCAGTGTTCTGAAAGAAATTGCTGCAAAATATAATTTAGGCAATTTCCAATTATTGCCGGCATGGCTCCTGCAGCATTCCATGCACCTGCATTTAGAGATTTCTTCTGCGGAAGAAGAGGAGCTTTCTATGCTAACTGCAGCGAAAGAGGTACAGTTAACAACTGTAGACTGGCAAAAGATCAATCTGCTTTTATCCTGAGAAATAAATGTCGAGGGGTTTCTCTTTTTAAAGAAATGAGCCCTTAAAAAGCAGAGGGATTTGTATTTTTGAAAGGCACGGAAACGCAATGGGGCATATAGCTGTGCAACCACAAAACAATTATCAATGAACAAAACAGCATTAATTACAGGTGCTACCAGCGGAATTGGAAAAGCAACAGCCATAGCTTTTTCTGAAGAAGGAATCAACCTAATCATCTGCGGAAGAAGAAAAGAAACCCTGGAAAAATTACAAACTGAACTGGAGAAGAAAGTAAAGGTTCATATTTTATCTTTTGATGTTCGAAACAAGAAGGAAGTTTTTGAAGCCATTGAGGAACTTCCCGAAAATTTCAGCAAAATTGATATCCTGGTAAACAATGCCGGAAATGCCCATGGCCTTGACCCCATCCAATCGGGAAATATAGACGACTGGGAGGCAATGATCGACATAAATATAAAAGGCTTGCTCTATGTGAGCAAAGCTGTGATTCCTCAAATGGCAGAGAGAAAGCAGGGGCATATCATCAACATTGGTTCTATTGCCGGAAAGGAAGTTTATCCTAACGGAAATGTTTACAGTGCCAGCAAACATGCGGTGGATGCCATCAATAAAGGGATGCGCATTGATTTGAATCAACAGGGAATAAGAGTTGGTGCCGTTAATCCGGGGCTGGTGGAAACAGAATTTAGTGAGGTTCGTTTTAAGGGCGATAAAGAAAGAGCAAAATCTGTTTATGAAGGCTTTGATCCTTTAAAGCCCGAGGATATTGCAGATATTATCCGATTTGTGGTAACGCGTCCTTATCATGTAAACATTGCAGACCTGCTGGTGTTACCAACCGCACAGGCAAATTCCACCATTGTAAACAAGGAATAGTTGTTATTAACAAATCCAAAGGAATACAACTAAACCATGATCAACAAGCGTCTTTTAATTAAAAACCTGCTCGCTCACAATAGCGAAAACAGCTTTTACGATAAAAAACGCCAGGTAAATTTTGCTGAAAAAGAAGGAAAAGCAAAGTTTTTAAAACACGTTTGCGCTTTGTCCAATTCCAATCCTCACAACAATTCCTACATCGTCATTGGCGTGGAAGATGAAGATAACGCAATTACCGGAGTGGATTTTTTTGACGACAGTAAAATCCAGAATTTGATCAACGCCTACCTTGAAAATCCGCCACGGGTTTCTTACGAAAACATTCCTTTTCCACATTTACCCGATGATCTGGTGGTGGGACTGGTAAGCATTCAGCCAAATGGCGAGAAAGTTTGTGTCCTTAAAAAGAATATCTGGAAATATACAGCCGGTACAGTTTTCTTCAGAGAAGGAAGTATAAGTATGCCGGCTCCCGTTCTAAAAGACATTCAAAATAAAAATAAGGAAGTGGTAGCTGCTATTGAAGCCCATTCCCAGAACAACATAGAACTAACACTGGATGGAGTTTTTGATTTCTTCAGCAAACATGAAGACATTCATCCTACTTATAAAGTGTTCAAAGAATATTTTGTAGTATGCTGGTCTGGCAAGAAAATAAAATCTGGAGAAAACACATATTATTCAAGAGTGGATATTGCTTTGATCAACGAGCAGGTAAAACTTTTTTATTCAGAATTGGACGAGGTGAGCATAGAAATTACAAATGATTATTTCAGGATCATTGAATATGTACATCTTGGGCTTAATGATCATTTCAGGTATTATCCCCTGGAAGAAGTAAGTATTTTTTTCCGCGACAATGCCACTTATGATATGCAGAGCAAACTTCTTTTCGAGCCGCCGCAGTTTGACAGGAAAATTCTGTATCATATTTACAATACCAATAATGCATTGATAGGAAAGCTGAAGAAAAATGTGCAGCTGTCACCTCACGAAGAGAAAGACCTGCACAATTTACCTTCTACTTATCTTATTTGCTATTTTAACGGGTTTCAGGATGCAATCGAAAAGCTTGAAGAAGCAAAACCACTTTTAAAAAATTACAGTGACGCTGTTTATCAATTATACAAGGACAGCAGCAGGATCTTAAGAAAAGTAAAATACAATTAGAATGAGCAGAATACTGGCTATTGGTGATATTCACGGCGGGCTGAGAGCCCTAGTACAGTTAATGGAGCGGGCAGAGATCACTCCGGAAGACCGACTCATATTTTTAGGGGATTATGTAGATGGCTGGAGCGATTCGGCCAATGTGGTGTCCTATTTAATAGAGCTGGCCAAACAAAATACCTGTATTTTTCTCCGCGGAAATCACGATGATCTTACCCACCGCTGGTTAAAATCGGGAGAGTTAAATGATAAATGGCTGCAGCATGGCGGCCAGTCCAGTATTGATGCCTATCGCCAATTTTCAGATAAACAGAAAGAGGAACACATTACCTTTTTTGAACAAATGCTCAACTACTACATTGATAAAGAAAACCGGCTTTTTGTTCATGCCGGCTTCTCCAACCTTAAAGGTCCCGAACAGGAATACACTCCCACTCCACTTTACTGGGATCGCACCTTGTGGGAAATGGTACTTTCCATCGATCCTAATTTAAAAAAAGGAGATACGAAGTATCCAAAAAGGCTGGAATTGTTCGAAGAGATTTACATTGGTCACACCCCGGTTACCCGCATAGGCAAAACCAAGCCCTTTCATTCTGCAAATGTCTGGAACATTGATACTGGCGCTGCATTTAAAGGAAAAATATCCCTTATTGATGTGAATTCCAAGGAAGTGATCCAAAGTGATCCCGTGTGGGAATTATATCCGGAAGAAGAAGGTAGAAATTAAGACGATTTTAAATATCTTCTATTTTTAGTTTATTATCTTTGGAGATTAAAGTAGCCCCTTAATAAATATTTGGTGTAGTTATTGAATCCCCAATAGAATAGAAGAACAATATGGCATTAGAGAATATACGATTAGAGGTAATGAAGACGGTTGAGAAATCTATTGATGATTTCGTGGACAAATATCTTGTACCCGTAGAAGATATTTGGCAACCTACAGATTTACTTCCCAATTCACAGAATGAAAACTTCATGGAGGAAGTAACCCAGCTAAGGGAAGAATCCAAGGAATTGGGTTACGACTTTTGGGTGGTATTGGTAGCCGACATGGTTACTGAAGAAGCTCTTCCTACTTATGAGTCCTGGTTAATGGATATGGAAGGTGTTGAACAACACGGTGCTGCTGAAGGAAAAGCTAATGGCTGGTCAAAATGGATTCGTCACTGGACAGGGGAAGAAAACCGACATGGGGATACGCTGAACAAATATTTATATCTCTCCGGAAGGGTAGATATGAAGGAGATTGAAAAAACTACACAATACCTTATTAATGACGGTTTTGATATTGGAACCGGAAGGGATCCATACAGAAACTTCATCTATACAAGTTTTCAGGAACTGGCAACCAACATTTCCCACAAGCGCGTGGGACAGATCGCACGGAAAAAAGGAAATAAAATGCTGGCAAAAATGTGTAACATTATTGCCGGAGACGAAATGCGTCATCACCTCGCTTACAGGGAATTTGTAAAGACGATTTTCGAATATGACCCAAGTGAAATGATGATCGCTTTTGAAGACATGATGAAAAAGAAAATTGTTATGCCGGCCCAGTTCATCAGGGAGTCTGGTCAGGGCATTGGCGATGCCTTTGAGAATTTCTCCAATGCAGCACAAAGACTTGGAGTGTACACTACTCATGACTATATCGACATTCTTCAGAAATTAAATGATTTCTGGGAAATTGAGAAAATGACTTCACTTACAGACAGGGCTGAAAAAGCAAGAGACTATCTGGTAAAATTACCGGATAGAATGACCCGCATCGCAGACCGAATTGCCGTGCCACAGGATTCTCACCAGTTCAAGTGGGTACAGCCAAATGGTACTTTATAAGGAAATTTCTATAAAAATATTTTAAGAAACCCTACTGCTGAATTGCAGTGGGGTTTTTAATTTTTCAGGGTGTATTGGAAAACACCCCAGCCTGATTTTTAACTACTTCTGAAAAATTCATTCGTCCAGATCAAAAAGATCAAGACTTTCCATGAATTCCTTATCTTGGACAAATATTTTTATCCCATGAAAAAACTGCTCATTTACCTGCTTCCGGTATTCCTGGTTTCCTGCGGAGAAAAACCTGAGAAATCTGAAAATATCCCTCCGGAAATATACTATGAGAATCAAAATCCAGAAGCAGCAATTAATAAAGCGCTGGAGCAATGGCATGCAGCTGCCGGAAATGCTGATTTTGAATCCTACTTTTCCTTAATGGCCGAAGATGCCGTTTTCATTGGTACAGATCCTACCGAAAACTGGTATAAACCGGAATTCAAAGAATGGGCAAAACCCTATTTTGATCAAGGAAAAGCCTGGAGCTTTACCAGCCTTGAACGAAACATCTTTACCGCAGAAACGGGCGAAACCGCCTGGTTTGATGAACTACTGGACACCCAGATGGGCATTTGCCGCGGCTCGGGAGTGATGATTAGGGAAAATGGCGATTGGAAAATCAAACATTATGTATTATCCATTGCCATTCCGAATGAAAATGTTTCAGAAGTAACGGAATTGAAAAAGAAATTTGACAAAAATCTTATCTCAAAGTTAAACTCAAAATAATATGATCAAAAAGGCTCTTCTGTTTACCCTTTTTTGTGGGTTAACATCGGCTTATGCACAGCAGAAAAAAGCACTTACCCACAAAGATTATGATTTGTGGAAAAGTATTGAAAATACTCAAATATCCAAAGATGGAGATCTAATAGTTGCTACCCTAGGTACCGCAACAGGCCGTGGGGACGGGTATGTAAAGATCTTCAATTCCCAATCGGGCGAATCTTTCACTTTTGAAAATGGCTATAAAACGAATATTTCGGGGGACGGGAATTATGTGTTTCTTCTAAGAAAGCCGCCGTACGAATTGACGAGACAGGAGAAGAAAGACGAGGTAAAAGAGGAAAAAAGGAAAAAGGATGATTTCTTCATTTTTGATGTGCACAGGCACAGGTTGGTGGATTCCGTTTTGAGAGTCAAGAAATATGAAATCCCTGTAGAAACCAGTGGTTGGGTGGTGCTGGAAAAATATAAAGACCTGAAACCGGAAAAAGATTCCACTGCAGAAAAATCTTCAGAAAAGAAGGACACCCTAGCAACAAAAAAATCGAAAAACCTTGCTTTGGAAGCCGATTACGCCCTGGTATATCAGCTGAAAAATCAGAGAATTGATACGATTTTTCAGATCAAGGATTTTGCCCTTCCGGAGGAAGGAAACAGCTTTATCTATTCCACTTCAGATAAAGAAAAAAAGCGGGACCTTGGAGTTTACCGTTACGATGTTCGACAGAATAATACAACAGCCCTCGATACCGGGCGTTTTAAATACGACAAACTTGCTATTGACAAAGAAGCAAGACAACTGGCTTTTATTGCTGCCAAAGATTCCACCGAAATAGATTCTCTTAAATTTGAACTTTTCTATGCTCAGGGAGTTCAGCTAAAGCAAATCACCGACACCTTGGGCAGGAACCTAAGAGAAAACTGGGAACTGGGTGCTACGCAAAATCCATATTTTTCTGAAAATGGAAAACGGCTTTTCTTCCATTCCCGCCCTGTAAGGCAGTTTAATACCGATACTACACTTCTGGAAGATGAAATTCCGCAGGTGGATGTTTGGAGTTACCATGATAAATTGATCCAGCCCGAACAAAAATCCAGAATTAAAGAACTAGAAGATAAAGCTTATGTATCTTTCTACAATCCCGAAGACGAAAGCATCGTGAACCTTCATGATGAAACCCTGGATTATGTGCTTTTTGATGACAACCGTGAGCAGCGGTATGTGCTGGGATACACCCACACGCCATATGCCGTGGAACGTTCCTGGGAATATCCGTGGATCAAGGATTATTACATTGTAGATACTCAAACCGGAAATAAAACGCTAGCCCTGGAAGGAATTTCCTCCAATCCCGACCTTTCACCTGACGGCAATTTTGCGGTTTATTACGATCAGGACAATAAGGAATGGTGGTCTTTGGATCTTCGGAACAACACCAAACGGAAATTAACAGACAATCTTCCCGTGAGTTTTTATGACGAAGAAAATGACGTGCCTGCCCTGCCACGCCCGTATGGTTTCGGCGGATTTACGGAAGACGGAAATGTACTGCTGTATGATCAATACGACATTTGGAGTGCCCATCTTTCTGAAGAAAAAGATCCTGTGAACATTACCCGTGACGGCAGACAAAACAACATTGAATATCGTGCTTTACGACTAGACAGTCAGCATAGAAACAATGTTTCTTACTACAACAATGGAATTTTAATCACTGCTTTTAATGACATTGACAAATCTGAATCCCTCTACAGCCTCAACTCGAAAAACGGCAGAAAACAGGCAATCGTAGAAACGGAGAATTCCAGCCTGAGCGGCTTTGAATTGGCTGAAGAAGAAGATGTTTTGGTGTTCAGAAAACAGAATTTCCAGAATTATCCCGATTTATATTTAATTGGAGAACCAAAAGCTGAAGCTGTGAAACTCACCAATGCAAATCCGCAGCAAAGCGAATTTAAATGGGGAATGGTAGAACTGGTTTCGTGGAAAGCATACGACGGGACACCTTTGCAAGGTTTACTGTACAAGCCTGAAGATTTTAATGAGGATAAAAAATATCCTTTGATGACTTATTTTTACGAAAAAAGAAGTGATAACCTTCACAGCTATCATAGTCCGCAGCCAAGTGCATCCATCGTAAACATGAGCTATTTGGTGAGCAATGACTATTTGGTTTTTGTTCCGGACATTGTTTATAAAGAAGGAAAACCGGGAGAAAGCGCATACAATGCAATTGTTTCAGGAGTGGAAGCGCTGGAAGAATATGAGTTTGTAGATTCCGAAAACCTCGCGATCCAGGGACAAAGCTGGGGCGGTTATCAAGTGGCACATTTGGTGACAGTGACCAATAAATTTAAAGCGGCGATGGCCGGTGCACCGGTGGCTAACATGACCTCAGCTTACGGAGGAATTCGATGGCAGAGTGGATTGAGCAGGGCATTTCAATACGAAAGAACGCAAAGCCGGATTGGGAAAAATCTTTGGGAAGGGCTGGATCTTTACCTGGAGAATTCTCCACTTTTCGGAATTCCCCATATTGAGACTCCGTTGCTAATGATGCACAACGATGCCGATGGTGCCGTACCTTATTACCAGGGAATTGAAATGTTTATGGGCATGAGACGCCTCAACAAACCCGTGTGGTTACTGGTTTATAATGATGAAGCCCATAACCTTCAGAAAACCAAAAACAGGCAGGATCTTTCCATTAGAATGATGCAGTTCTTTGATCATTATTTAAAAGGCGCCCCGGCACCTTTATGGATGACAGAAGGTTTGCCGGCAGTGATGAAAGGAAAGGATTTAAGATATGACCTGAATGAAGAGTAATTTTTTAAATATTCAAAAAATAAGGTTAAGCCCCTCCCATATTCCGGAGGGGTTTTTATTTGTAAAGCTCTTTACTGTTGAAGAAAGTTGGGCTAAAGCCTCTTCTCGAAGCTCATCTGATCACCACAGGCTAAAGCCTGTGGCTATTAAAAATTTTCAATACAGGCTTTTTCAAAAAAAACATTACCGCAAGAAACCCATGAAAAAGGCTGTTTAAAAGCTTTTGCCAGGAGCCAATGAATATTTATCAGAATTGAAAATCTCTGATTATAATATTCCAAATTCATTTGCCTCTGGTTTTAGCCGGAGGATCTAAAATTGTGATAAAAAAGGGCTTCAGCCCGACTTTTCAGTCTTCAGAATTAAATATCACTTTGGAATATAGTTTGTTTAAGAATGACCGGGATAAAATTCAGAATTATGAATTGGTAAGACTCCTAAGATTTCTGTACTACAAATCTGGTTCTTTTACTACTTTAGCGAAATTATTAATAACTAAATAATAACATGAAGAGAATAAAAAGTGTGCTTCTTTCATCTGTACTGGCTTCGGCTGCCTTAACGGGCTGTGCAGGCGACAAAGAAGCAGAAGTTGCGGAACAAAGAGGAATTAACCTGTCTTACATGGATACGACTGTGAGTCCGCGTGAAGATTTTTTCCGGTATGTGAACGGAAAATGGCTGGATTCTACCGAAATCCCGGGCGACAAAACTACCTGGGGAAGTTTCAACGAGCTCCGTGAAAAAACAGATGCAGATGCCCTTGCCTTGTTGGAAAGAGCTTCGGCAAATGAAAACCTGGACCCAAACAGTGACCAGGCAAAAGCAGTGTACCTCTACCAGACAATCATGGATACCGTGACCAGGAATAAGCAGGGAATCGATCCTGTAAAGCCTTACCTGGAAAAAATTGAAGCTATTCAGAATAAAGAAGACCTTCAGGAATATCTTACTGAAATGCAGATGTATGGTGGCGGCGGCTTCTTCTCCTTCGGCGTACGTGCAGATGCCAAGAGCAGTAACGAAAATGCAGCTTACCTGTATCCGGGAGGTTTAGGGTTACCCGATCGTGATTATTATGTTGCAGATGATACCGATTCTCAGGAAAAGAGAGAGCTCTACAAGCAACATATCACAAAGATGCTTCAGTTCCTGGGAGATTCCGAAGAAGAAGCTCAACAAAGTGCAGAGACCATTTTGGCTTTTGAAACTGCTATGGCCGAGCCAAGATTAGACAAAGTTCAGCGTCGTGATGCACGTCTTTCTTATAACCCAATGAGTGTGGAAGAGCTTCAGAATAAAGTTTCCGCAGTTAATTGGGATACTTATTTTGAAGAAATAGGTGCAGAAGGTGTGGACACCATTATTGTGACACAACCAAAATACATGGAAACTTTGCAGCAGACTTTTACTGAAAATAATGTTGAAGACTGGAAAGAGTATTTACGATGGACTTTATTTAATGATGCTGCCGCCAGTTTAACTACCGAAATTGAAACAGCAAACTGGGAGTTTTACAACAAAACCTTACGCGGAGCACAAGAGCAATTGCCTCGTGAAGAACGTGCGCTTTCTACGATTAACGGAACCATTGGAGAAGCTTTGGGGAAATTGTATGTAGAAGAACATTTCCCTGCAGAAGCAAAAGAGAAAGCTGAAGAAATGATCTCAAACGTTGTGAAAGCCTTTGAAAACAGGATCAACAACTTGACCTGGATGAGCGACAGTACAAAAGTAAAAGCCATTGAAAAATTAAGTACCACTACTATTAAAGTGGGGTATCCTGATGAATGGAAAGACTACAGCACGCTTGAAATTAAGAATCCTAAACAGGGAGGTTCTTACTTCCAGAATATGCTGAATGCTGCAAAATGGAATGTAGAGGATAATATTTCAGAACTTGATGAGCCGGTAGATAAAACCGAATGGTTTATGGCGCCACAAATCGTGAATGCTTATTACAACCCAAGCTACAACGAGATTGTGTTTCCTGCAGCTATCCTGCAACCACCTTTCTACGATTATAAAGCAGATGCTGCCGTGAACTATGGCGGGATTGGAGCTGTAATTGGTCACGAAATCTCTCACGGATTTGATGACAGTGGTTCCCGTTTTGATGCCGAAGGAAACCTGAACAACTGGTGGTCTGATAAAGATCTTGAAGAATTTGAAAAATTAGGAGGTGCTTTGGCCGACCAGTATAGCGCAGTTGAAGTTTTAGACAGTGTGTACATCAACGGAAAATTCACCCTTGGTGAAAACATCGGGGATCTTGGTGGTGTGAATGCCGCTTACGACGGATTACAAATTCACCTGGAAGAAAATGGACATCCTGGAGAAATCGACGGATTTACTCCTGAGCAACGTTTCTTCATGTCATGGGCTACCGTTTGGAGAACCAAGATGCGTGATGAAGCTTTGAGAAACCTTATCAAGACAGATCCGCACTCTCCGGGAATGTACAGAGCTGTTGTGCCGCTTCAAAATATCGATGCCTTCTATGAAGCTTTTGATATTGAGCCGGGAGACCCAATGTATATAGAACCCGAAAACAGGGTTGCCATCTGGTAATCTTTTCTTCGGAAATTATATTTGAAAAGCCCCTTTTTAGGGGCTTTTTTGGTTTTACTGCTGTTGCACTGAACCCGATATAAAAATTTACCTCAACTGTCACACTGAGCCCGACCATAGGGAGGAATAGTCGAAGTGCTTTATTGTTTGCATCTCTCTTTGAACCTAAATCTTATTTTGAAATTTCACTCCCAACTCTCTTTCCACTTTTGAAGCATCTATGATCTTTCCCTGGGAAGGAGCATCAAAATCAAACTCCGGCACTGGCAAATTTCTTTCTATGGCTGCTTTTGAATAATATTCCTTTTTCGTTGGATGCTCCGGAAATACGCCGTTGTAAATCCCGTTGAAGGCATCCTTTTTGAGAATCGCGCTAATAATATTAATGCAATCCTGCTGATGGATCAAGTTTACAGGAGCCAACGGATTGGAAATATTTTTCCTACCGGACAGGTATTTCACCGGATGACGATCTGCGCCTATGAGTCCGCCGAAACGCAGAATACAGGCATCAAAAAATACATTTTGGAGCAGCATTTTCTCTACAGAGATAAGTTGTTTTGCAGCTTCTGAAGTACCGTTGGGAGCGTCTTCTTCAGTATAAGTTGGAATCTCAGCAGTATCTTCATATACTGTGGTAGAACTAACAAAAAGCAGCTTTTTCAAACCTGATTTTTCGACCTCTTTTACTATTTTCTCTATTCCGCCGGCAAAATCCTGTTCCGGATCTCTGCGCAATCCCGGGGGAATATCGATGATCA
The DNA here is from genome assembly GCF_014651535.1 of Salinimicrobium marinum. Taxonomy (GTDB): domain Bacteria; phylum Bacteroidota; class Bacteroidia; order Flavobacteriales; family Flavobacteriaceae; genus Salinimicrobium; species Salinimicrobium marinum. The sequence continues at coordinate 60,958 of NZ_BMXB01000001.1, read as the reverse complement.
AAACATTTGTTTCAGCAAGAAATTCCTGAATCTCTCCCGAAATCCCTTCCGAAGAAACAGAGATCTGATAAGGCTGAATTCCTTCCGAAGAAAGAATTCCCAGCTTTTCTGCTGACGTGGTAGAACCTTTAATGCGGTGGCCCTGCTTCTGGAGTTCTTTTGCCAGCGGTAATCCCAACCAGCCGCATCCTAAAATGGATATTTTCATTTATATTTTTATTTCGTTTTCATCTTCTCGCCCATTGTCACCTTGAGCCCGACCAAAGGGAGGAAAAGTCGAAGTGGGTTAATGTTGAAAGCTCCTATGAACCTAAATCCGTTTCCACAGGCTTCGATTAAGCGGCTGCGGCGGCTCAACATGACATTCTGTAATTTAATGAAACAGATTTTAAATTTAGCTTTCCTATTCTAAAGAAATCCTCTTCTTCACCACTACCGCATCGTTCAGGACAAAAGGCCGTGGGATCATTTCAGCAGTTCTGGGGGCAACATTAAGTTGCGGATTTTCAGTCAGGTTATGGCTGGCTTCATATAAAAGGAAATCGGGTTTGAGAGCAGACTTTAGACTAAATTCCAGGCGTAACGTGTCATTGTTTACTGCATAATAGGTGAGCAGTCGGTCTGTCCACCTGTTCTTAAAAACATGATATGTTTCATCTTCCGAAGAAACAGATTTTGCCTCAAGTCCGTTGACACGAAAATCTTCAAAATTTACATTTTTATCAGCAAAAAGTTCCATCCGGTTGATGTTTCTGTTGGGTGCAATTTTCACCGAATAAGAAGTTATTCCTTCTAAATTCCCCTCGTTTACTATCTCCACAAATGGAGCTGCCAGGTCTATAAGTGGTGCTTTGACACTTCGGGTAAATCCCGAATTATACTTACTGCTGAAAACTGCTTCTTTTTCCAATTCTTCTGAATCTTCATGGAAGTAGGATGCCGTCCAGGAATCCAGGATTTCATCGTATGTGTTCCAGGAAGCTTGCTGCACATTGGAATCATAAATGTAGACCAGACTGTTTGGCTTTGGCCTTTCCTCATTAAAACCTGACTGGAAATGTGCCAGCACGAACAGGATGAAAAATGTAAGAAAGCTAAAAAATGCCAGCGTCTGATTCCTTCGGTAGAATCCGAAAACCGGCCACAGTAACATCCAGACCAAAGCTGCCAGAACCGCGGAAACAAAAAGGATCTTTAATCCCAACGCCACCGGGAAAGTTACCATAAAAGGCAATACAATAAAGATGGCAGGCAGGCTTAAAAGTGCCAGCAAAATCAGGTTTGGCTGCTTTTGCTGAACAAGGATAAAAAGCTGAAGCAATCCAAAATACACAGGAATAACAAAGTATGCCGCACCCTTCAGGTAAAAGGCAGCACCCGCACTTATAAGGATCCATAAAAACAGGGGAGCTACAAAGAGCTGCCGCGTATTATCGGGCTTCTGAAATTTTCGATAGACACCAAAACAAATCGCCAGCGAAAGAAATATAGCTGCAGCAATATAAAAATAGCCATTGTAGGTAAATCCATGTTCCATTTCCCGGTACTGCGGATAAATTAGCAGACAGAACTGCCACAGCAGAAAAGTAAGCAGGCCGGCACCAACCAAAGAGATCAACATTGGTATAAATCCGCGCAGGATGTTCATGAAACGTAACCGCTTTTTCAGGAAGCCGTAGGTGATAACTCCCACAAAAAGAAGGATTGCCAGAACCAGTAAAGGAATGTTCCAGGAAAAAGGATATTGCACCATTTTCAACACCGGAACATTAAAATAAATAAGATCATCAGCTGATTCAAAATTTTCCAGAGGCCGGTCACTAAAATAACGGAGCAGTGGCATCAAATAACTTCCCTGATGCGCCAGAGTTTCCTTATCGAGGTTCTTCGGAGTATCTGTAGCTGTGTGATAATCGAAATGATCATCAATAAAGGCAAAATTGAATCCGTTGATATTACCCTGTTCGCGCAACACCGTAAGATCTGTATCATTGGGCAGCATTTTATAAACACTATAAGCAAGGGAATTGGTAACGGGATAATCTGGATTTGCTGCAATGAATTCCTGAATGAGTTTTTTGTTTCCGCTGTTAGTTTCCAGGAGCATAAAGGAATTTCCGCCACTTCCGCGGGATTCAAAGTTTAATGCCAGCCCTATATCTTCTGCCCATTCGTGGTCATTTACAAAGGCCTCGGCCCCGTTCAGTCCCAGCTCTTCCCCATCGGTGAAAACGATTATTATATCATTGATATGTTCTTTTTCCGAAGCCAGGAAAGCACGTATTCCTTCGAGGATGGTCCCTACTCCACTGGCAGCGTCACTGGCTCCGGGGGACGAATGTACGGCGCTATCATAATGCGTGAGCAGCAAAAGGGATTTTCCCGCGCCGGATCCTTCTATGCGGGCAATGATGTTTTGCGGCCGGGTAAGAGTGCCACTCTTATTAAGAGAATACGTTTCCTGGGTATGCACCAGAATCCCCATTTCCTGAAGGTCAGAAACAATATAGTTTCTAACCCTGCTGTGAGCAGGACTTCCCACATAATGCGGCTGCTGTGCGATTGCCTCCACATGAGCAAAGGCCCTCATCGTGGAAAATTCGTCTTCGGGAGCATTTGCCGGCGAAATTTCCTGAGGCATTGTGCCGTAAAAGCCCCAGAAAACCCCTGCCACAATGATTAAAAAGGAGAAAATGATGTGTGCACTTTTAGCCATGAACCAAATATATTTCAATTGAATCAAATAATCTCATTGTTACTTACAATATCCTAAAACTCTTCCCAATATTTGCTTAAAAATTTGTTTAACTGCTAAATTTGATTATTTTTAGTGGTTCACTTTCAAACATTTAGCTATGGGTATCAAGAGTTTTCAAGGAAGAAAGGCCGAACCGGAAAAGCCACAATCAAAGCCTATGCTCGTGGAAGATTACATGACTACAGATCTTATTACTTTCCAAAAAAATCAAAGCATTTATGCCGTCATGGATTTATTGACAAAGCATGACATCTCGGGTGGATGTGTGGTAAATGAGCAAAATGAACTTGTCGGGATCATTTCCGAAGGGGATTGTATGAAACATATTTCAGACAGCCAGTACTACAACATGCCAATAGAAGATTATACGGTTGAAAAGCATATGAGCTGTAATGTCGAGACCATTGACGGGAATATGAATGTGCTGGATGCTGCGAAAAAATTTATTGAAAGTAAAGTGCGTCGCTTTCCCATCGTCAAAGACGGTAAATTGGTTGGACAGATAAGTCAGAGGGATGTTTTAAAAGCCGCCATGAACCTTCAGGGCCAGAGCTGGTACGTATGATCAATTTCTTTTAACCAGCGCGTAGTAATCTCCCTCAAGTGGAAGGTAGCCATGATCGTACACGAAGTAATATACAGTGCCGGTTTTGGTAGTATAAATGCTTGTGAAATTTTCGAAATTAAAACCTTTTGAAACCAATTTAGATTTAGAAATTTTCGTTTTTCCTTCAGGATTTAGTTCTTCCAGAATGCGGTAATTCTTCCGGAGCTGATTGTTGACATTCCGCACCAGGTTTTTGCTGTCTTTGTTGAGATTATTGTTATGCGCATTGCGGCAATAATCGCTGCAGAATTTCTTATCTGCCCTGCCAACTATTTTTTCACCGCATTCTATACAAGCTTTTTGCATCTTTTAAAGATAATAAAATTATTTGCTTTTTAGTTTTGCAAAAAGTTCCACACTTATGAATTTTCCATTCTTTACTTCGGAATCCACCATGGTTCCTTCGTGCTGAAAACCTTGATTTTTTAATGCTTTTGCTGAATTCACATTTTCAGATTCAACAAAAGCTTCAATCCTGTGCAGGTGTAGGTTCTCAAATGCATAGTTACAAATCACCGGAAGCAACTCCTGAATGATTCCCCGACCCCAGAATTCGGGAAGTATCCAGAATCCGAGTTCTGTTTTTTTATGTTCCTTGCTGAGGTTGTTAAAACCGGTTGCTCCCAGGAATGTCTCATCCCCGGCAGAACAAATGGCCCGCCAGCCTCCGGTTTCCTTTTGTTCCAGTTCCCTGAACCACCTCATCTGTTCGCGCGTAGCTTCCAGGCTGTTGTAGCTAACTCCGTAATATTTTATTACTTCTGGATGGGAAAGACCTTTATAAATGTTGTTTAGATCAGAATCTTTAATTCGCCTGAGCAGGAAACGTTTGGTAGTTAACTCTTCGATCATGGCTTACCGGCTTAATTCCTCCAATTCGACCTCAAAATCATATTGCAGATCTTCGTGCAGGGAAGCAATCTTCTTTTCGACCATGGCTCGTTGCCGGTCGTATAAGCCCTGAAGTGTTTTATCCCTGTGAACCGAAGGAGAGAAAGTATCCATCTTCAGAAGGAAGTAAATCAACAGTTCCACCTCGGTTTCCTTCTTTCCGGAGTAACGGATGTACTTTTTCAGATTCCGGAGAATTTTACGGATACTTTTTTTGATGTAGTAATAGTTGTTGGTATTGATCTCGTCAAATTCCGCTTCCACTTCTTTTTTTACCCGCTCAATATAAGCAGATTCATCTGTAGATTCGAATAACAAATAAGTAAGTAACTCCTTATTTTCTTTTTTGAACTTTGACAGCCTTAAACAGGTTTCCAGCAACTCCTGGTGCGAGCGGTGTTTTAATTCGTCTTTAAGCTGCTTAATGGTTGCCGGTTTCATGTAGGAGTTGATTGACAGTAAAGATAATGGTATTTCAAGAAAGTAATGGGTTCGTTTAGGACTTCCAAAAAAAAGTGAAATTGATATTCTCTATAGATAGTTCAAAAATTCCTAAAATGGTTCATTTTTCCTCCTTTTCCAGAAGATCATCATACGTAATACCTTCATCTGATTCAGATTTTCTAATCACTGAAAAGGAACCATCGGTTTCAAATACCACCGCCTTTACTTCATTCAATGAACCAAAACTTTTTTTCCTGATGGCACTAAGCAATGCATCTTCCCTAATCCTTGATTTTCGCATGTTTTTCCGAAGAAATTCGCCATTATAGTACAGCAAGGTAGGCGGGGTGGTGGTGAATTTTTTGAATCTTTTTGAATGCACCTCTAGAAACGAAAACACGGTTTGGAGAAGGATGAGTAAAATAAAAGCGGTAATAGCTTCAGAAATTGACACTATGGATGCTGTAAGTATCCTGCCAAAGGCAGAACCAATGGCAATAGCAATCACAAAATCAAAAGTAGTCATTCGGGTAAGCGTTCTTTTCCCCGAAAGCCGCAAAAGGATCACCAGCCCCACGTAAGTAATTGAACCAACAACAAGGATCCTGAAAATAGGTTCCCAACCGCTCCAAAAATACACTACATCATCCATACGTTTTGGGATATATTAATTTTCCATGACGTTGATTTGATATACCTCATAGATATTGTCATAAGAATGCGTAAGGTTATTTTTTAAATAATTCAGGATATCTGCCTTTAATACTTCACTCGGGATCACTGTATCTTTGGCTACAATAGTTGCAGAAAAACTGGCAATAGACCGGTTATCCATCTTTACATTGGTAAAAGTTACATCCTTATTAAGCACCTCGATATAATTCACTTTATCCAGTTCTTTGCCCAGCACCTCATTTAGCTCAGTATTCATGCTGGCTTTCCGAAGGAATGGTGGCTGACTAAACTGCCAGTACATCATGGCTCCTATCCCCACCACCACAACCAGGGTGGTAATAAGTCCGGTAATTTTACTTCCTTTAAGGAACCGAACGCCCTGAGGGGTTACTTTCCCATAGAAATAAAAGACCAGCGTAGCAGCGAGGTGTATCCCAAACAACTGCAAAAGGATCCTGAAAAGGCTGCTAAACACTACCTGCCAGTCCATCATGTACAGTCCGGCGCCTATCAGTCCTACCGGTGGAGCCAAAGAAGCAGCCACCAGGATACCAACAGCAGCTCCCGAGACCAAACTGTCCCTTTCGGACTGGCAGATATTAATGGCACCTGCAAAACCGGAAACCAATGGCAGAAAAAGTGCAAATTTTGACACCTGACTAACTTCTTCCATCAAAGGCGTAAGCGTTGTTAAAGGAAATGCCAGCGTAAGCAAAAAGCTGGCAACAATACCTGTTCCTATAGCAATTGCATAGCGGGAAAGGCTACTTCTTAAAAGTGGCATTTTACCTGCTGCAGTGGCAAGGGCAGCATTCATGGCCGGACCCGCAAAAGGAGCCACAAGCATGGCCGCTACCAAAAGATAACTAGTACTGGTAAATAATCCTATCCACACTATAATTCCCGCGACGAAAGAATATCCAAAGAGTCCGAACATGGAGCCCACACTTTGAATACCGCCAAGATAAATTTCCAGCGAACTTTTTGCCTGCACATCGGCAACCTGGTCGGGAGAGTCGGAAGCTGGAGGGTAAAGGGAAATGATTCCCCGTGGAATCAGCGTAATTTCAGGCTTTTCAAATTCATCAATTGCTTTGAGGAAATTGTTGACCTTCTTGTTGGGAAGATAAACGAAAAAAACGTCGTGATGATGATCACTTTCAGAAAGATGAATGGTGTTTTTACCTTCAAATTCTTTCACGAGATTATGTACCTTTTCCTTATTTCCTGTGGGAATTTTTAATATTAACTGGCGCATACTTCTTGTTTATACTTTTGCTAAAAAGCTAATGCAGAATACATCCTAAACAAGCTATAAAAAAAATAAGGATTAGCTGTAGCGTTTATCAACATTTTAAGAATTGCAGATGCCAGACAAAATATTACCGGGAGATGAAAACCTTCGGAAGAAAAGAAGTATTTGATTTAGGTTACCGAAAAAATCAGAGTAAAGCTTCTACTGAAAAAATTATATACAGAAGTAAATTTCTGAAGAGAATATTCGGGAATAATTTATTTTGAAGTTACTACTTCCGAATGGGACATGAATGAATCCTGAAGCCTACCCACCTTGGCATCCATGGAGGTGGCAAATACCAGATACTGGCATTTTGTTACATGTTCCGGAATTTGGATAAGGTCATTGTAATCGCTGGTCTTTACAAGGAAATCTGCGTCCTCCACTGCTAATACTTTAAGTTCATTTAAATTGATTCCGCTAATTTTAAAGAGCTTTTTCAATTTTTTGGGAGTCGAAATGACGATATCCACTCCGTAATAGATCTCAATTTTCTGATCTTCAATATTAGGTTCATCAAAAGCTGAAAAGATCCTTAAAGAGGTATTTTTCAGAAATACTTTAAACTTTTCTTCCAGCTCCAGTGCAGCTTCTTTGTCTTTTACGAAGATCAAAGCCCTTGGTGCATCCTGAAAAGCTTCCCCCTTTAACTGCTGAATAGTGCCAATGATCAGAGCTGTTGTTTTTCCTGCACCGTCGGGTGCAATCCCAAAAATATTGGCTCCGCTTTTTATCCTGGGCAGGATTTTCTTCTGAAAAGGAGTGGGTTGCTCCATTCGTAAATGATCCAGGGTTTCTTTAAGCGGGGTATTCAGTTTTTTAAAAGACATATAATGATCTGATTATCTTGAAAATAAGAGAGCGTAATGCACTCCACAAATTCAGAAACAAAGGTACCACTGCTTTGTTAAATAAAAGAGAAAAACTTTTCTTCTTTTAAATATCTATTGACAAACGACTACAAATGTTTACAAACGAAATTAAACGAAAGCAAACATTTCCGAACCGAATGACCCGCAATTGCCGACCTATGTTTGTACCGTTGAAATGAACTAATGATTTTCAGCTAACATTAAATCTTTATATCATGAATGCACTAAGAAACAAAGTACAACTGATCGGCCACGTAGGAAACGCACCTGAAATCGTAACACTTGAATCGGGAATGAAACTGGCAAAATTTTCCATCGCCACCAATGAATCTTATAAAAATGCCGAAGGTGAAAAGATTACCGACACCCAATGGCACAACATCGTAGCCTGGGGCAAAACTGCAGAACTGGTGGAAAATTTTGTTCCGAAGGGAAAAGAAATAGGCATTGAAGGCAAGCTCACCAATCGCAGCTATGAAGATAAAGCAGGACAAAAAAGGTATATCACAGAGATTGTTTGTAACGAATTACTGCTTCTGGGGAAATAATCCTCTCATCATACCTTTATCAAAGGGAATAGGAAAGTATATAAAAAGACCTCATAGAGCAAAATTTCCGGGAGGTCTTTTTATGCTTTTAATCCTTTCCTTCGGAAAGTTCGTGAGATGAACGGATAGCCTCCAGTGCATTTGCCAAATAAACAAAAGGGGCATTCCAGTTAATGGCAATTTCATTGCTGGCATAACTGCAACGTTCATCTATGTAAGAAGTAGCCGGAGAGTGATGGTTTTTCGTGTACAAATGGCCGCAACTCTCTTTATCCTGTTGCCCGGGGTTAGGGCCGCCGGCCAGTAAACCCGGAACAGGATCTTCTACATCATCCGCTTCCGATGGCCTGTGGTGCGGATCCCTGGTGGACTTCTCTCCAAAGCCGGTCAAAAATGAAAATCCGGTTGCATTTCTTCCCAACAGGTAATCCAGGTTATCATTTGCTGCATCCAGATATTTTTGATCTCCGGTAATTTTATAGGCATTAATTAACAGCACCCCCTGATTCGCAGCTTCGGAATTACTGCCCCAGGAAAAATTCTTTTCATTAACTCCCATAGGCGTTCCATAGGCTGATGTTTTTGAATATTCAACTAGTTCATCTGCCATTTGCGTTATAAAAGTATGAATTACATCGAGATCAACCACTTCACTTTCTTTATACTTTTCCCCATTCCGAGTAATGGAATATAGAGCCAGCGTATTTACATTAGGCCAGGAAGGAACACCAAAAGCGGTAGCTGCTGTACTTTCAAGAGCTGCATCCCGATAGTATTTTTCTTCTCCCGTGGTCACGAAAAGTTCTGTTGCAGCCCATTGAAATTCATCTTCAAAATTACGATCTCCATATGCTCCGGTATTAATAGCGGGTTCTTTCAATTCCTTCTGAACATATTGTACTTCCGGATTTTCTTCCGCCCATTTATAGGCTTTTTTGCTCATTACAAGCAAAGAATCTGAAAGCCCCGGCAACTCAGTTTCATAACCTGCGAATATCCGTGACGCCTGTGCCATTACCGCTGAAAAATCCAATGTAGCAGTCGTGCTTTTCTGAACTACCCAACGCTGAAAACCAGCATCTTTCGGCAGTACAGAACCTTGAAAATCTGCACTCGTTAATTTGTGATACACTCCGCCATCTTCATCCTGCATGGTCATCATCCATCTTAGGTTGTACAATGTCTCATCCAGAAAATCGGGAAGATTATTGCCGCTTTCGGGTATGTTTAGATTCAGCGTATCCAGGTACTCAGGAAAATCTTCGTACAGGGAAAATAAGGTTCCCATGGTAATTCCGCTGTTCACGATGTATTTTCCGTAATCTCCGGCATCATACCAGCCTCCAGGACTTGAAATAACTGATTCCGCAGGACGATTTTCCGAGGCTGCCGAATTATGAATTTTCACTTCGGAATCGGGATGACCTGCTTCCCTGGTCCATTTTCCGGCATATTGTTCAGGAAGGTACGTGGAAGCTCTTTGAAAATAAAAAGCTTTTATACTCGCTTTTGCAGCTTCAGAATGTACTTCTTCAGCAATTTCGAAGGTATAACTCTCCCCTACCCCAATCACCTTCAGAATATATTTTCCTGGTTTTCTGAAAGAGGAAAAATCTACCTGCTTTACAATTTCGCTACTGTGAGGCCATTTTTTCGCTTCCCCTAATTTTTCAGAAAAAACCTCCTTTCCATCCTCTGCAGTCAACACTGAGAATTCTTCTGCGTTGGTATCTATCACAATTGCTTTTTTTGACCCTTCAGGATAAAAACCGATCTGGTTCAACCGAATTTGTTCCGCACCAGTCTGTGCATAGGCTGAAAAAGTGAATAAGAAAGTCAGAATATAAATCGTTCGGAATAATGGAAACCTCATAAAATTGTTGTTTAGGATAGCAAAATTTTGAAGCCTAAAGTTAAGGTTCCTAAAGCAAATTTCCGAAGAAGTGGAAAATTAACCATTCAGTCTTAAATCCTTTTATTCGAAGAGGCAGGGAGTCCACTAAAAATAAATTTCCTGTGCCAGCCTGTAAGTATTGGAATGTGCCTCAATGATAGTTTTAATATCTGAGGAATATCCTCCACCCATACTGCATTCCACGGGAATGCCAAGATCATGGCAGACTTGAAGCACAAACCGGTCCCGCTCCTTACATCCGGAAATGGTACATCCAAGTTTCCCGAGCTTATCGGTGGAGAGGATGTCCACTCCGCTTTGGAAGAAAATGAAATCAGGTTGCTCTTTTTCGATCAGCTGGGGGAGTGCTTCTTTCAGAATTTTTAGGTATTCTTCGTCCCCTGTGTCATCCGGCAGACCTATGTCAAGGCTGGACTTTTCTTTTTTAAAGGGATAATTTTTTTCCCCGTGCATCGAAAAAGTAAAAACCGAAGCATCATTTTCAAAGATCTCAGCCGTTCCGTTTCCCTGATGAACATCGAGATCTACAATCAGGATCTTATCGGCCAGCTTTTTCCGCTGAAGATGCCTTGCCGCTATCGCCTGATCATTGAAAATGCAAAAGCCTTCGCCCCTGTTAGAATATGCATGATGAGTTCCGCCGGCAATGTTCATAGCGATTCCATGCTCGAGCGCATATTCTGCTGCCATCATGGTACCGCAGGCGATGATCTGTTCCCGGTCTATTAATTCCTTTGAAAGGGGAAATCCGATTTTTATCGCTGCCCTCCTGTTCAGAGTCAGCTCCTTCAACTCCCGAAAATAAGTTCTATCATGGACCGCTAAAATTGCAGCTTCATCAGGAAAACCAGGTTGAAAGAAATTCTCTTCAGCACACGTCCCCTCGTACAGCAACTGCCTTGGCAGCAAATCATATTTCTCCATCGGAAAGCGATGTCCTTTTGGTAAGGGATGGGTGTAGATGGGATGATTTGCGATTTTGAGCATGCTAGAATAACAAACCTCACAGGTTTTGAAAACCTGTGAGTTACTTTACATTCTGTAGATATTATAGACGTTGTTGTAATTGTCATGGTAACCCCAATAAATGGTGTCTTTTTTTCTGAATATCGTTTCAGCAGAGATATGTTCGTACCTTTCAGCTACCTCTTTTATTTTTTCAAAAATATGTGGATTAATATCACCTTCAAGATGATTATATTCTTTGTCAAATAAACCTTTAATTTCAACTGTTCGACTAAAACTGTAAGTTTTGTAGCCAAAAAACATAGGATTAAAACCTACAGCCATTCCTGGCGCAACACTAACCATAGCTCCTGCCATTCCAAAGCCACCCATCATTGGAGTCGCTTGTTTCTCGAGAGAACTTCCCATTGTAATTTGAAATTTCCCATCTTGTTCCAAAGCAGTTATCGCAACAGGTAAATTTTTCATTTTACGAATAAATTTTGCCGTTTTATCATATTCCCGGTGAGAAGTATAAAAACCCCCCTCCTGAATTATGGGAGTATTTTTAAAATATATTTCTTCATCTCTGCTAACGCTGTGGGAGTTAATCACTTTGTCATTTTCAAGATCAACCACATGAAATTTGATTGCATCTTTAGTCGTAATTATCTGGTAAATATGATTATCAAGAACAAAACTATTGGATGAAGTATGATTTATTTCCTCACTAAGCCTGGGTTTTTCAATTCTTTCTACTGTCCCCTGAAAATCTTCTAAATTTATTTCGAGAAGAAAAGTAAAGTAATGGTTCTCGTCCAAAGTAATAATTAGCTTATTACCTGTGACAAAAGTTTTTACATTTTTTGAAGCTTGTTGGATACTATTGGGCTGGTCCATCTCCATCTTCCCCATTTCAATCACTTTTGAAAACCCTTTATAGGCAATGAAAAGATCATTAAGTTTAGCAGGCCTGTTTTTATCATTCAGATAATAAGCACTGCTAAAATTAACGGAGGTAATAGTAGGTGGATTTGCTTGTGTAAACCTATATACTTTTATAACTTCTGAACCATCTGGAAGCGTAAAGATGAAGTAGCTATCATTATGGCTTATACTCTCCAGAAATTTTTCTTCTTTTAAATCCAGGCTTATTTCGTTAAAAGAACTCTCTCCTGAACTAAAATCTAGGAATATCTTTGCGAATTTATCTTTTTTAGTGTTGGAAAGGAAAAGATGAAACTTTTTATTTTCTATAATATATCCAGAAAAATTATCGAATTTGTTAGGAATTTTTTCAGGTTCTATAGTTCCTATTTCATTAAAACTATCATCAAATAAGAATGCTTCTAACTGCCGGCCTTTAAGGGTGAATAATGCAGTATTGCCGGTGGTCTCGTCAATTACATTAAATACTTCTGAGTTTTTATTCAGATTTACATTAAATTCCAGTACTCTTTCCTGAGACTGAACTAACTGAAAAGAAAAAAAGAATACAAGTAAAATTTTCTTCATGCTAATATTTATATGTGAATTAAGAAAATTTCCAGGATTAACTAATCACCGTCCCCGGCTTCACACCTTCTTCATCGGGATTTACGAATACCAATTTTCCTTCGGTGTTTTCAGTCATTAAGATCATGCCTTCGCTTTCCACTCCACGTAATTTTCGTGGTGCAAGGTTTACGAGCACTGTTACTTTTTTACCGACAATATCTTCGGGTTTGAAATGTTGTGCAATTCCTGAAACGATGGTACGCACATCCAGCCCCGTGTTTACTTTCAGCACCAAAAGCTTATTGGCTTTTGGCATTTTATCGGCCTCAACGATAGTACCTACACGTAAATCCATTTTAGAAAAATCTTCAAAAGTAGCGATCTCCTTTTGTGGATCTGCTTTTTGGTTTTCGGCTTTGTTTGCTGCCTTGGTAGCTTCGAGTTTACCCAATTGTTTCTGAATTTGTTCGTCTTCTATTTTCGAAAATAATAATTCCGCTTTGCCAATCCGGTGTCCGGGAGGCAATATTTCACTGGAGTCTCCGGAAATTTTTGCCCATTCTGATGCTTCCGGAGTTTCAAGAATGGTTCCGCTGGTACTAATGGTAGCATTACCTTCAGAGGTAGTAATATCCAGCATGGTCTTCAGCGTTTCAGAAGTAAACGGAAGGAAAGGTTCGCTCATACTTGCCAATGCCGAAGCTATCTGCAGCGCTACATACATCACGGTTTTCACCCGCTCTTCATCAGTTTTGATTAATTTCCAGGGCTCTTCATCTGCCAGATATTTATTTCCGAGTCGGGCAACATTCATCAGTTCTCCCTGTGCTTCGCGGAAACGATATCTTTCAATCGAACTGGCGATCACCGCAGGATAGGCCTTTAACTCTGCTATTACCTGTTGGTCTACTTCGTTAAAATCATTCGGCTTCGGAACAATTCCGTCGTAATATTTATTGGTAAGTACTACCACCCGGTTGATAAAGTTTCCGAAGATGGCAACCAGTTCGTTATTGTTTCTGGCCTGAAAATCTTTCCAGGTAAAATCATTGTCTTTAGTTTCCGGCGCGTTAGCCGTTAAAACGTACCTCAACACATCCTGCTGACCCGGGAAATCTTCCAGATATTCATGCAGCCACACTGCCCAGTTTTTGGAAGTAGAAAGCTTCTGACCTTCAAGATTCAGAAATTCGTTCGCCGGAACATTTTCCGGTAAAATATAGCTCCCTTCAGCTTTTAACATTGCAGGAAAAATGATACAATGGAAAACAATATTATCTTTTCCTATAAAATGTACCATTTTGGTGCTTTCATCTTTCCAATACGGCTCCCAGTCTTTTCCTTCCCTTTCTGCCCATTCCTTAGTGGAGGAAATATAACCGATGGGTGCATCAAACCACACATATAGTACTTTTCCTTCGGCCCCTTCTACAGGGACGGGAATTCCCCAGTCAAGATCCCGGGTCACAGCACGCGGCCGCAAACCATCGTCTATCCAGGATTTTACCTGCCCGTATACATTAGATTTCCAGTCTCTTTTATGACCTTCTAAAATCCATTCCTTAAGCCAGCTTTCATATTGATCTAACGGTAAAAACCAATGCCTAGTTTCTTTCAAGGTAGGCGTGGCTCCGGTAATAGCCGACTTTGGATTGATCAAATCATTGGCATTATGGCTGGTCCCGCATTTTTCACACTGGTCACCATAACTTTCTTCAAATCCACATTTTGGACATGTCCCAACTACAAATCGGTCTGCTAAAAATTGTTCTGCTTTTTCGTCGTAAAACTGCTGACTGCTTTCTTCAATGAATTTACCTGCATCATAAAGATTCCGGAAAAACTGCGATGCCGTCTCATGGTGTACTTTTGCCGAGGTACGGGAGTAATTATTAAAAGAAACTCCGAATTCTTCAAAAGATTTTTTAATAATTGCGTGATATTTATCCACTACATCCTGGGGGGTAACTCCTTCTTTTTTTGCCTTAATAGTAATAGGCACGCCGTGTTCATCACTTCCACAAACAAAAGCCACATCGTGGCCCTGTAATCTCATAAACCGGGCGTAAATATCTGCCGGCACATAAACTCCCGCCAGGTGGCCAATATGTATGGGTCCATTGGTGTAAGGCAATGCCGCAGTTATAGTCAATCTCTTAGGTGATTCCATCAAAAATATTCAGATTTTAAAAGGTTGTAAAGTTAAGCAACTACAAGGGATTACAAGTTAAATTCTTGTAAAAGGGAATTGTTATGTGGCAAATGTCACTAATTTTAGCTAAAAATAAATTCAATGCGGAAAATTCTTTTTTTAAACATTCTTGTTTTAGTCCTGGCAGGATGTAAGAGTAAAAAGCTCACTGCAGATTCTTCTAATAAATTTGTCATTGAGAATTTGGCACAGATATCTTCTGCAGAAGATCTCAATAAAATTTATCCCGATGCTACTGTCGAAGAGGGGTCTGATGTTTTTGAGGAAGGCATTGTAAAACGTCCTTATACCATTATTTTTCCCGGCACACCCAATGAAGCACTCATTACATGGAATGATATGGAGAGGACACAACTCAACCGCATAAGGGTGGAAAAGGAAGGACGCTGGAAAACCAGCAACGGAATTGAAATTGGCACTACCTACAGAGAGCTTGAAGAGATTAACGGCAACTCAATTGAATTTTATGGATTTGGATGGGATTACAGCGGGGCTGTAGACTGGAACGGCGGGAAACTTACTGATTCTAACATCAGGGTTTTTCTGGCTCCTAAGGAAACTCCACCAAATAAGTTCTATGGCGACCGTAAAATAGAAGCTTCGGAAGAGGAAATTGATGCACTGGAACTTAGCGTTCAGGCAATATTATACCAGGCAGAAGAATAAATCTTCACCTGCAATATGCCGGTGAGGTAGAGATTATTCTACCTGAAGATAACAAGCCTCCAAATGGCACAACATAATGAACTGGGCAAACAGGGGGAAGAACTGGCTGTTGCCTTTCTTCTGAAAAAAGGCTAAGACATTGTAGCCCGCAATTTCCGTTATCAAAAAGCGGAAGTAGATATCATTGCCCGAAAAGAAGATATCTTAGCAGTCGTTGAAGTTAAAACCCACATTCCGCCGGATTTCGGAGATCCGCAGGATTTCCTGAAACTCAAACAAATCCAGTCACTGGTCAAGGCCATAGATTACTTCGTCAGTGAACACAACCTCGATGTAGATGTTCGGTTTGACATTATTGCCATTATAAAAAACAAAGCCGGCACCCGCATTGAACATATGGAGCAGGCATTTCTCCATTTTTAGGAATTCCACATTATGAAGACCCTGAAATGAATTACCATTGACGACACGAATGATAATCAAACAGCGTCATGCTTATTTCAGCATCTTATAACTTGTAGTCATCTGCCACTGTAAAACAAGAAAACCTTCCAAAAACATTATTTCTGAAAGGTTTTTTCAATTATTAATATTTGACAGCTGTTCTTATTTAAGCTTCAGCTTTTACATCCTTTTTATAAGCTTCGGAATGAACGTTGGCCACTGCCCTTCCTGAAGGATCATTCATATTCCTGAAAGATTCATCCCACTCCAATGCTGTTGGAGTACTGCAGGCTACCGAAGGTACCGATGGCACCGAAAGTGCTGCTGCATCACTTGGGAAATGTTCTGAGAAGATCGAACGGTAGAAGAATTCTTCCTTGCTTTTTGGCGGCTGCACCGGAAACCGGAAATGTGCATGATCCAGCTGCTCGTCTGTCACCTGTTCGTTCACCATTTCTTTTAAAGTGTCAATCCAGCTATAGCCTACCCCGTCTGAAAATTGTTCTTTTTGTCTCCATGCAACGCTTTGCGGAAGGTAATCTTCAAAAGCTTTTCTTAAAACCCATTTTTCGATACGCTCTCCTTGAACGATCATTTTATCCTTCGGATTCAACCTCATCGCCACATCCATAAATTCTTTGTCAAGGAATGGCACCCTGCCTTCAATACCCCAGGCACAAAGGGATTTGTTTGCCCTTAAACAGTCATATTGGTGCAATTTGTCCAGCTTCCGGACCGTTTCTTCATGGAATTCTTTAGCATTTGGTGCCTTATGAAAATACAAATATCCACCAAAGATCTCATCGGCACCTTCACCCGAAAGCACCATTTTTATTCCCATTGCCTTAATGGCCCTTGCCATTAAATACATGGGAGTGGATGCTCTTATTGTGGTAACATCATAAGTTTCCAGCTGATAGATGACATCTTTAATGGCATCGATTCCTTCCTGAATCGTAAATTTTATTTCGTGATGTACGGTATCCAGATGTTCTGCCACCTTTTGTGCCGCAGCAAGATCTGGTGAGCCTTCAAGTCCTATAGCGAAAGAATGCAATCGCGGCCACCAGGCTGCATCGGTATCATCACTTTCAATCCGTTTATCTGAGTATTTTTTAGCCAAAGCAGAAGTAATCGAAGAATCGAGTCCGCCCGAAAGTAATACTCCGTAAGGAACATCACTCATTAACTGACGGTGAACCGCAGCTTCCAAAGCCGTACGAAGGTCTTCAATACTGGTTTCATTATCCTTCACATTATCGTATTCCATCCAGTCCCTTTGGTACCATCGCTGATACCCGTCCTCCTTACTGGATAAATAATACCCCGGAGGAAATAATTCGATCTTGGTACAATGTCCTTCCAGCGCTTTTAATTCTGAAGCAACATAAAAAGTTCCGTTTTTGTCCCAGCCTATATATAGCGGAATAATCCCCATATGGTCACGGGCGATCAAATATTCATCTTTATCCACATCATAAACAGCAAATCCGAAAATCCCGTTTAGCTCATCAAGAAATTGCGTTCCTTTTTCCTTGTACAGTGCCAATATGACTTCACAATCAGATTTTGTCTGAAAATTGTAATTCCCCTCAAACTGCTTTCGCAACTCCTTATGATTATATATCTCCCCATTGGCAGCCAGCACCAAATTTCCATCTTCACTAAACAAAGGCTGTTTTCCCGAAGTAGGATCTACAATCGCCAGGCGCTCATGAGCTAAAATGGCTTTTTCGTTACTGTATATTCCGCTCCAGTCGGGGCCGCGGTGACGCAGGCATTTTGCCATGCTTAGTAACTGAGGTCGTAAAGTTTCAGACGCTTCCTTTAATTCGAAAGCACATACAATTCCACACACAATACTTGAATTTTGAATTAATAAGTACAACAAATATCGCAGAAAATTCCAGACAGCCTTTACTTGAAGTAGAAAAATTCGGAATTTAAATGTTAAAAATAAATATTAAATAACACCCTCAATTCTATTAAAATAAGATATCATCAAATAACATCATTTTTGATGAAGAATCTCTATTCAGAAGGTCATAGAATATCAAATTCAAAAAAGGATAACAGAAATTTAAGAATTCCTCAAAGCCGGTAATGTTCTTTTTGAAATCATTCATTATCAAAGCTTTTTTAGAAAACCCGTAAAATATGTACGGGTTTTTTTCAGGTGAATCTATTCATTATCAGTAGTTTCGCTATTAACAAATCATTAACACTAATAATTCTCACTGATGAATAGCTTTCTCGTAACCGTCGCAGTTAAACTTTTACTCGTAGCAACAGGTGAAAATCCCCAGAGCCATTTTGAAAAGCAAGAAACCAACCTACAAAAAGCATCGGTAGAGATGATCGACACCCTTACAAATGAGCCCGATTCGTTAGAATTTTCAATTAGGCATAAAGACTAATTTAAAGGACTCACAGATTCAAAAATCTGGGATATTTTTGAATATTTTTTGAACCTCTTTGCGATTAAGATGCTTCCACCGCTACTTTAGTATCCAGCGGCTTCAATACCTTCAACGCCCTATCTACAGAAGTGACTTTTTCAAAAGTGAGCAACAACCGCAATCCCGAGCGGGTTTTCTTTTCTTTCATAGTGCAAGTATGCGGATGCGTTTGCACATATTGCAATACTCGTGTAAAAGCTTTAGTTTGGTAGAAACTCGATTGCTGATCTGCAATAAAATATCCAATCATTTTTCCCTGCTTCATCACTATCTTTTCAAGTCCAACACTTGCTGCGATCCATTTAATCCTTACACTGTTCAACAGATCTTCTGCCTCGGTGGGTAATTCCCCAAACCTGTCTACCAGGTCGGCTTCGAATTTTCGAAGTTCCTCTTCGTTCTTGAGATCGTTGAGTTGCGTATAAAGATTCAGGCGTTCGGTGATGCTATTGATGTAATCATCTGGGAAAAGTAATTCAAAATCAGTGTCGATTTGGGTATC
Organism: Salinimicrobium marinum; assembly: GCF_014651535.1. Taxonomy (GTDB): domain Bacteria; phylum Bacteroidota; class Bacteroidia; order Flavobacteriales; family Flavobacteriaceae; genus Salinimicrobium; species Salinimicrobium marinum. The sequence continues at coordinate 42,226 of NZ_BMXB01000001.1, read as the reverse complement.
CTTTACGTACTCCTTATCTTCAGAAACCTGATCTGAATAAAGTTCTTTAAATTCATTTTCCTTCAGTTCTTCAATGGCTTCGTTGAGGATCTTTTGATAGGTATCAAATCCTATTTCATTAATAAATCCGCTTTGTTCACCTCCCAAAAGGTCACCTGCGCCACGAATTTCCAAATCCTTCATGGCAATATTGAATCCGCTGCCCAGCTCGCTGAATTGTTCGAGGGCTGTCATTCGTTTCCGTGCCTCTTCAGTCATTGCCGAAAATGGCGGCGTAATAAAGTAACAGAAAGCTTTTTTGTTGCTTCGCCCTACCCTTCCTCGCATTTGGTGAAGATCAGATAACCCGAAGTTATTGGCGTTGTTGATAAAGATCGTGTTAGCGTTTGAAACGTCGAGTCCGCTTTCAATAATGGTTGTGGAGACAAGCACATCGAATTCGCCGTTCATGAACTTCAGCATTAGAGTTTCCAGTTTTTTTCCTTCCATTTGCCCGTGACCGATCCCGATCTTCGCATCGGGCACCAGCCGCTGGATCATTCCGGCGACTTCTTTAATGTTTTCCAATCTATTGTGAATGAAAAACACCTGCCCTCCCCGCTGAATCTCATAGGAAATAGCATCTCGAATGGTTTCTTCGGAAAATCGAATAATATGAGATTCAATAGGATACCTGTTTGGCGGCGGAGTTGTAATGGTAGACAAATCCCGGGCGGCCATTAAACTAAACTGAAGCGTACGCGGAATTGGCGTCGCCGTCAATGTAAGCGTGTCGACATTTTCCTTAATGGTTTTCAGCTTATCTTTTACCGCAACCCCAAATTTTTGTTCCTCATCTACAACGAGTAACCCAAGATCTTTGAATTTCACCGCCTTATTCACCAGCTGATGCGTCCCGATGATGATATCTACTTTTCCATTGGCGAGATCTTCAAGCGTGTCCCGTCGTTCTTTCGCTGTACGAAACCGGTTTAGATAATCTACCGTCACCGGAAAATCCTTCAATCTTTCAGAAAATGTCTTGTGATGCTGAAATGCAAGTATCGTGGTTGGCACTAGTACTGCCACCTGTTTTCCATTATCTACCGCTTTAAAAGCGGCACGAATCGCAACCTCTGTTTTTCCGAAGCCAACATCCCCGCACACAAGGCGATCCATGGGGCGTTCATTTTCCATATCAGCCTTTACAGCTTCGGTCGCGGTGCTTTGATCGGGGGTATCTTCATAAATAAACGAGGCCTCCAGCTCGTGTTGCATATAACTATCGGGGCCAAATCCGAAGCCTTTTTGCAGCCTGCGCTTGGCATACAACTCTATTAAGTTGTAAGCAATATGTTTTACACGGGCTTTGGTTTTCTGCTTGAGATTTTTCCAGGCGTTGCTACCGAGCTTATATATTTTCGGTGGTTTCCCATCTTTTCCGTTGTATTTGGAAATCTTGTGCAGCGAATGAATGCTCAAATATAAAATATCCCGCTCTCCATAAATCAGTTTAATAGCTTCCTGCTTTTTGCCTTCCACATCAATTTTTTGCAGTCCGCCAAATTTTCCGATTCCGTGGTCAATGTGCGTCACATAATCCCCAACTTCCAGGCTGGTCAATTCCTTCAGGGTGATCGCCTGCTTTTTAGAATAGCCGTTCTTTAGATGGAATTTATGATACCGTTCAAATATCTGATGATCTGTATAACAGACCTGCTTCGACTCCTCATCAATGAAGCCCTGGTACACAGAAAGTACCACCGTTTTGTAATGTACTTCCTGGCCTACATCATCAAAAATATCGTGGAATCGCTTTGCCTGTTGCTCACTGACGCAAAAAATATAGTTGGTATAGCCATCCTCGTGATTTTCCCGCAGGTTGTCTATCAAAAGATCAAACTGCTTATTGAAAGAAGGTTGTGGTTTGGTATGGAATTCTATAGCTTCAGGTACAGTACCAGAAGACCCTGAAACAAGTTCAGGATGACGTGAAGAGAGTTCCACTAATGAATATTGCTGCATCTGCTCATTCAGTAAAGCAGCATTACTGAACAATTCTTCGGGAGTGCCGTGTTTTACTTCTTCGGAAAGTTCTTTAAAAGCTTCTTCGGCCTTACTGAAGAGCTTGTCGATACGGGCAGAAAGCTGCTCCATATCTTTGGTGAAAATGACCGTTTGATCAGAAATATATTTTAAAAAACTCTCCCTGAGCTCTTCCGTTCTCTTATGTTCCACATTCGGAATGATGGCGATTTTCTTCACCTTGTCTGTAGAAAGCTGTGTTTCCACATCAAAGGTGCGGATGCTTTCCACCTCATCCCCAAAAAATTCGATCCTGTAAGGTTCATCATTACTGAAGGAAAAAACATCCAAAATCCCGCCCCGAACTGAAAATTCACCCGGTTCGGTCACAAAATCCACTCTTTTGAACTTATACTCAAACATCACCTCGTTCACAAAATCAATAGAAAGTTCATCGTTCACATTGATCTTCAATGTGTTTTTCTCCAGTTCTTTCCTCGTAACCACTTTTTCAAAAAGGGCATCGGGATACGTGACAATAAGTGCAGGTTTCTTTCGGGAGTTGATTCGGTTTAAAACCTCTGCTCTTAAAAGTACATTTGCATTGTCGGTTTCCTCAATTTGGTATGGTCTGCGATAACTTCCAGGGTAAAAAAGCACATTTTTCTCCCCAATGAGCTGTTCCAGATCATTCAGGTAGTATGCAGCTTCTTCTTTATCATTAAAAATCAGCAAGAAAGGCTTTTCAGAATCTTTAAAAGCATTTGCAATCACAAATGAAAGTGAAGAGCCGACAAGGCCTTTTAAATGGATTTTATTTTGCGGCAGGGCGAGAGCTTTCGCCAGATGCTGCTGTGGTGCAGACTGTGCAAAGCTTTGGGCAATAGAAGATTTACTCAATTAAATCGAATTTTGTGCAAAGATAAGAAGTTCTGAGGTTAAAGCTAAAGGAGGAGTAATTAAGGGAAAGTTAAAAAAAGTAGCAAGACCACTCCGCTGAAAGAGTCAAGAATCAAGACTACTTTTAATTTAAATTTTGAGCAGTTAGTTATTTAAAAACTATTGCCCCCATGAAAAGTCGGTTCTCTCTCTTTAGAATGGTTCAGGGTGGGGCAAAGAACTGGCTTTTCAATTAAATAAAACATCACTGCCAGGCTAAAACCAATTCTACAAGACCATTTGAAACTTCAGACAATTTCGGGTGAATTCTTACAAGATAATATGCTTTATAAAAATATAAAAAAATCTTGGCTCTTGGTTCTAAAAGCGCAGCGGTCTAAGTATTGAGATAAATCACCTCCTCCTTCGTCACCACGTACACCTCATCTCCAGCTTTCGGTTCAAGGATATGCTTTCCGGTGAATTCTCCAAAAGCTGGTAAAATCATCTGATTTTGTCTTCGGAAGAAACACGGCAGTTTCAACTGCTGTCGCGCCATTCCGTTGATTTTGACTCCCGGATGGATGTGTCCCGAAAAATTGAAACAGTTCTCCCTTTCTTCCGGATGATGGGTAAAAAGAAAGTCTCCAATAATTAATTCCGGGATTACCTTCACGCCGAGCGCTTCATACTTTTTAGGGGAAATCACATCGTGATTACCTTCCACTAAAACAACTTCAGCAGAAATATCCTGCATCCATTGATCGAAATGCTGCCATTCATAATTGATATAAGAATGGAACAAATCCCCCAAAAAAATAATCTTCTTCGGATCAAAAAATCCGGTCACAAGATCCAGTTTCAGAAAATTTCCTTTTAGAGCCAGTTGCGGAATCGCGCTACCGTGTTTTCTAAAATGCGCCACCTTTCCCAGGTGCACATCGCTAATCACCAGCAGATCTTCCTCCTCCCAAAACATCCCTCCCGAAGGATGAAGAATGAACGTCTGCCCAAGAATATTAATATTTTTTGTCATTGCAATTACAGGTCGCCCCATTGTGCCATCATCTTTTTGATTCGATCCTCCAGTTTTTCTGAAGATAATTTTTCCCGCATCCGGTCTGTAATGATTGGAAAAGCGAATGGCGTTGGTTTTTCACATTGTTTCCAGATCATTTTCTGTTCCGAAATCCGTTCCATCGCCATAATTAATCTGCCTTCCTCCAATTGATGCTCAAATGTTTCCCTAAACGCCTGCTGAAACAATAAATTGTCGGGTTCATAATCCCTGAAAACACTGAAAAGCAGCTGAGAATTGGACTGCAAATGTTTTGTTTTGATCATTTTATTCGGAAATCCGGTAAAAACCAAACCTGAAATCACTGCAATATCCCGGAATTTCCGACGAGCCATTTCAGTGGAATTTAAACTTTTCTGAAGGTCATCCATCAAATATTCCGCAGAAAAAAGGTTATTGTCAAACACCTGTTGCATATCGATCTGTTGATCGGAAAGCAATTCGAATCCGTAGTCATTGAACGCCAGTGAAAATGTGATGGGAGCCAACAAACTGATGCGGTACGCCATCAAACTTGCCATCGCCTCGTGCACAAACCTGCCTTCAAAAGGATAAAAAATGGTGTGATAACCTTCCCTTGTTTTAAAAGTTTCGATCAAAAACTCATCTTTCTTAGGAATAATGCTTTCTTTCTTTTGTCGCTGAAAAATATGGGATAGCGCCTGTAGTTCTACGGAACCTTTTTTTCGTCCTATAAGAGACCCCTCGACTTCGCTCGGGGTAACGACCGGATCTAATAATTCAGAAGCGACGAACATTTCCTCCCGGAGCAATTCACTCATCTGCGCCGAAAAGCTCATCCTGCCACCTGCCCAGCTGGGGAAACGGGAATTCTTCACCTTTGATTTCTTGACGATCACCTGCATATTCTTGATCTGGTACAGCTCGAGATTTTTCCCGGCAAAGGTAAAAACATCCCCCGGATTCAGTTTTGAAATGAACCATTCTTCGATCGTACCAATATATCCTCCTTTTAAATATTTCACCGCCAGCACGGCATCACTCACGATGGTACCGATTTGCAACCGGTGCCGCATGGCAATTGCACGATTGTTCACCTTAAAAAGTCCGTTTTCTTCAATCTCTATTTTTTTGTATTCATCATAAGCCTGCAGCGTCTGGCTCCCCTTCGTCACGAAATTCAACAGCCATTCCCACTGATCTTCAGACAGTGCCTGGTAACAAAAGGTGGATTTTACTTCCGGAAAAATTTCCTTCGGAAAAAATCCATCGGAAACCGCCAGGGTGGTTAGATACTGCACCAGCACATCAAAACTCTGGAGGTACGGAATCCGGTCTTCCACGGCTGTTGTTTTTGCCGCTTTTTGCAAAGCCGAAGCCTCTATCAATTCCATTGCGTGGGTGGGTAGAAAATAGATGACACTTTCCTTCCCCGGCTGATGCCCGCTCCGCCCCGCCCGTTGGAGGAACCGTGCGACCCCTTTTGGTCCACCAATCTGAATAATAGTTTCCACCGGAGCAAAATCTACCCCAAGATCCAGGCTTGAAGTTGCTACGACGGCTTTTAATTGTTCATCCCTGATTGCCTGCTCCACCCACAGACGGGTTTCTTTGTTGATACTTCCATGGTGCATGGCCAGTTCTCCGGCAAATTCGGGATATCTCTGAAGGATGCGTTGAAACCAGATCTCGCATTGGGATCGGGTGTTCGTAAAAAGTAGTGTCGTTCTGCTTTTTCTGATAATCGGCACCACCTCATCCAGCAGGTGCAGTCCTAAGTGACCCCGCCACGGAAAAGTTTCCATTTTCTCCGGAATAATAGATTTGACGGTAATCTTTTTCTTAAGATCTGCTTTGATCAAAACTGAATTCTTAAATGCTTCGGAATCCGGTCCCAATAGCACTTCCCTTGCCTGCTGAAGGTTTCCGATGGTTGCTGAAATTCCCCAGATCTTCATCTTTGGCGAAACATTTTTCAACCTTGAAAGCGCCAGTTCAATCTGCACACCGCGTTTCGTTCCCAGCAATTCGTGCCATTCGTCAATTACAATGGCATTGAGATTTTTAAAGGTCTTATCATAACCTTTAGAAGAAAGCAGCAATTGAAGGCTTTCCGGAGTAGTGATCAACAGATCTGGCATTTGCTTTTTTTGAGCCGCCCGCAGTTTCTGGGAAGTATCTCCCGTCCTGATGCCAACTGTTAAATTACTACCGATCTCCTGCGCAAACCGATTCGCTGCCTGCTCGATCTCCACCGACAGTGCCCGTAACGGTGTGATCCAGATGGCCTTCAGCCCCGGTTTGTGTTTGGTCTTATAATCAGGATTCTGCTTTATGTAATCCAGTACGATGGGAATCCAGAGGGCATAGGTTTTCCCACTTCCCGTGGGGGCGTTAAGGAGCCCGTTTTTTCCCTGTAAAAAGTCATTCCAGGTTTGTTTCTGGAAAGCGAAGGATTTCCAGTTCTGGGTTTTGAACCAGGTTTGTGCTATGTTTAAAAGTTCTGTTTTATTCATAGGTTTCCCCTTCCGTCTGGCTTCGCCAGACACCTTCCCTTGTTAAGGGAAGGAATTTTTTGTTTTTTGCAATAATTCAATTTTTAGTTCAAATTTTACTAATATTTTAAAAAGTTCCCCTCCTTGAAAAAAGGAGGGGTGGCCGCCTTTGGCGGACGGAGTCGTTCTTACTCTTTTTTAAAATTACTTTTTATCTCCCCCAACACCCAATCCAAGTTATCAAACACACTTCTGTTTTCAAATCTTATCACTATAAATCCTAATCCTTCCAATATCTTAGTTCTCCTTTCATCCTTTTCTTCTGCAGTGGGATTCATGTGATATAGTCCATCAAGTTCAATTATTAACTTCTCCTCTGCACAGTAAAAATCAACTATAAAATTTGCGATACTATGTTGCCTTCTAAATTTTCGTCCTTCCAGCTTTCTTTGCTGTAGATAAACCCACAGAAAAGCCTCGGCAAAAGTACCTTGACTTCGGAGCTTCTTTCTGAAAGCCTCCAGTTCTTTTTTGTTATGGATTTTGCGTTTCATAAGTGGGTTTTCTTGTGGTTTTCCCTTCCGTCATGCTTTAAAAATGCCACCTTCCCTTTGCAAGGGAAGGAGCTTTTGGTTTTTAGGTTTAATTATAGTTCCTTCTTTATTTAGCTCCAATTAAAGAGCCCCCTCCTTTTTAAGGAGGGGTTCCGGAGGACGGGGTGGTTACTGCGGCACTAACGCCTTCAAGTCCTCCAGCGTATTTGCTTCTTCAATTTTCTTGTCCTGCCGCCATCTGAAAATGCGGGGGAAACGGGTGGCGACTCCGCTTTTGTGGCGTTTAGATTCGGCAATGCCTTCGAAGGCTATCTCGAAAACAAGTTCCGGTTTTACACTACGGACTGGGCCGAAACGTTCAAGGGTGTTCTTTTTTATCCAGGAATCGACCTGCCGGAATTCTGCATCTGTGAGTCCCGAGTAGGCTTTGGCGAAGGTTACCAGTTCTTTGCCGTCCCAGAGAGCGAAGGTGTAATCGGTGAATAAATTTGATCTTCTTCCGTGGCCGCGCATTGCGTAGGTGAGCACGGCATCAATGGTGAGCGGCTCTACTTTCCATTTCCACCAATCCCCCTTTTTTCTTCCGACGAGATAAGGCGAATCCCAGCGTTTCAACATCAATCCTTCGGACTTCACTTCCCTTGCCCGCTCCCGTTCAGCAATGGCTTCTTCCCATTTGTTGAAGGAAATTGTTTCCGATAGATGCAACGGAAAACCTTCTTTTTTCACATCTGAGTATAATTGCTCCAAAAGTTCCCGCCGCTCCCGAAAAGGCTTCTGCCGGATGTCTTCCCCCTTCCATTCCAGAAGATCATACGCCTTCAGGATCACCGGAGTTTTCTTCAGAAGTGCTTTGGAAATATTTTTTCTTCCGATGCGGGTTTGCAGGTCATTAAAAATCCCTATCTCTCCTTCTGAAAAGGGCAAAAGTTCGCCGTCCATCACAGTTCCGTCTGGGATGGTTCCTATAAAATCTTCAAATTCAGGATATTTATCCGTAACCAGTTCTTCACCACGGCTCCACACAAAAAGCTCATTATTCCGTACAATGACCTGCGAACGGATCCCGTCCCATTTATGCTCTGCACTCCATTCCTGCGGATTTCCTAAATCTTCTATAGTATCTTCGAGTGCATACGCCAGGTAAAATGGATAAGGCTTTGACAAATAATCTTCCTCATTCTCTTCTAAAATAAGCTTATTGAAAGATATTTTTTGAGGATCCCAGTCGCCCATCAATTTGTAGGCCAACACATCCTCATCAATTTCGGTGGCTTTTGCGAGGGCACGGGTCATTAGCTTCTGACTCACTCCAATCCGAAAACTTCCGGTGATGAGTTTTGAAAAAACGAAGCGTTCGTAATAATTCAGCTTTAGCCAGTTTTCATGCAGGTATCCTTTTTTATCAGCTTCAGGCAGTTTTTTGAGAACGATCATTTCCTCAACAAACTGATATAGATTCTTCTCTGAATTCTCTTCAGAAGGCGGAATGACCAAAGCAATGGTCTCTGCCAGATCCCCCACAATATGATAGGACTCTTCAAAAAGCCATAACGGAATATCAGCCAGTTCGCTCGCCCAGGTGCGCAGCAACGTGGTATTCACAGGTCGTGGTGGCCGGCGGTGGGAAAGAATGGCAATAGCCCAGACCTTATCTTTTTCCTCGGCAATTCTGAAATATTCGGTCAGAGCAGCCACTTTTACTGTGGTTTTGTTGGTGCTGTCCAGTGCTCTTATAAGTTCTGCAAATTGTTTCATATTCTTTTCCCCTGCCTTCTCCAAAGGAAAGAGGATTTTTAATTTCGTTTAAAAAAAATTACACTCATCCTCTCCTGCGACCTCTCTTCGAGGAGAGGCAGCTATTCTTTGCAGAACGATGATTGCGTCTCCCCTTATCAAGATCCTGAGATAAATTCAGGATGACGTTCATGTTAATCTAGTCCGTTTCTTCAATTTTACTGTCCATCTCTGCCAGTTCTCCTTCGTACTGGGTCTCTGCGGTGCGGGCATCGTAGCCCATTTCGTTTAAAAACCTTGAAAAAATTTCGGTATATCCGTGTGTACAGATGATTCTTTCACAGCCTGTGGCTTTGATGGATGCCAGTAATCCCTGCCAGTCGCAATGATCGGAAAGTACAAAGCCTTTGTCGATAGCTCTTCGTCGCCTGGCACCTCTAAAAGCCATCCAGCCGCTGGCGCTTCCGGTTTCGTAGGGTACCATTTTTTTAATCCAGGTGCTGCCGTGAGCACTTGGTGGTGCCAGCACAATATTTCCTTTTATTTCGTCCTTTTTCACGTCTCTTGTGATGCGGGTGGTAGGCGGAAAATCCACCAGCGGGCGCAATACTTCTGTCATATTCTCTATGGCGCCATGGGTGTAGATTTTTCCGATGGAAGTATCCAGGTATTTTAACAATCTCTGTGCTTTTCCTAAAGAATACCCGAAGAGCACGGAAGTTTTTCCGGCTTCACGATTTTGTTGCCACCAGGTATTGATGTCGTTCATTACCTGCTGCTGCGGAAGCCATTTAAAAGCCGGCAAACCAAACGTACATTCGGTGATGAAGGCGTTACACTTCACAGGTTCATAAGGAACCGAAATGCCGTCATCTTCGGTTTTATAGTCCCCGGTAAAAACCCATACCTCTCCTTTGTACTCCACTCTTATTTGTGAAGAACCGATGATATGTCCTGCAGGATGGAATGAGAATTTGACACCGTTGACGGTGATTGTTTCGTTATAATGTACTCCCGAAACTTCTATTTCCCCCAGGCGGTGTTTAATGATAGGAACATTTGTGTTGTGAGTGATGTACTTTTTGTGCCCCCAGCGGGAATGATCGGCATGACCGTGTGTGATGAATGCTTTTTCCACCGGTTTCCAGGGGTCAAGATACACCCCCGCCTGTGCGCAGTAAATTCCGTTTTCGTTAAATGCTAATAAGGGTTCTTTCATTCCGATTTTAAGGTGTTCCCTAAAGTTAGGGATTTTTGTGCAGGGCATTTCCTGCATTAGGAAAACATTAAAACATACACCTGTTTATTTAAGCGATTGCAGCGATTGGCTCCCAAAGGCCTGGAAGGCTGTTAGGACTAAAAGCGGAAAGCGCGACCCCGACTTTAGGAGGGGGTAAACCTAAAAAAACATTAAAGTACTATTGTACTGTGAGAGATTATTTATATTTGAGTAAAAAAAGGATTATGTCATTTTCAGATTTATTCGGGCATGGGGAGCACCTGCGTAACTTGAGCCATTTTGCTTCTATTGTAAATTTAGCAGCCGTTGATGGGGATATTACTCCTAAAGAAGAGGCGCAACTGAAACGTTTTGCTCAAAAACTGGATATTAGCGAGGACGAATATTCTAAAGTGCTGGAGAATCCTACCTCTTTTCCTCTTAGCAGTTATAACAGTTCAGAAAAAAGGCTGGAGCGCCTGCATGACCTGTTTAAAATTATATTTTCTGACCACCAGATCGATAAGGAAGAAGCATTACTTGTAAAGCGATATGCCATCGGACTGGGGTTTTCATCAGCTGCTGCAGAAGGCATTATTAAGAGATCTGTACAGATCTTTAGCGGACAAATTGATTTTGACGATTACCTGTACTTGCTGAATAAATAATCGATATACTGAAAATTGTCTAATGCAGATTGACTACTTTATAGAATCTACATTAGACAGTATTTTTTTACCGTGACATAAACTCTTCGACTTTTTCAACCATTTCCCTGTTCCCGCAGAAGAAAGGAATTCTTTGATGAAGTTCTGTGGGTTCAATGTCCAGAACCCTGTTGAAGCCGTCACTGGCTTTTCCTCCGGCCTGTTCGGCTATAAAAGCCATGGGATTACATTCATAAAGCAGGCGCAGCTTTCCTTTGGGTGCCTTTGAGGTGGTAGGATAAAAATAAATTCCGCCTTTGATCATATTACGGTGAAAATCTGAGACCAGGGAGCCAATATATCTGGAAATATAAGGCCTGTCCCCCTCTTCCTGCTGACAATATTTAATGTAATCTTTCACTCCCTTCGGAAAATGTACATAATTTCCTTCATTTACTGAATATATAGATCCCTGTTCCGGAAACTGCATATCTGGATGTGACAGGTACCAGGATCCCAGTGCAGGATTCAGTGTAAATCCATTCACGCCATGTCCCGTGGTATACACTAGCATTGTTGAAGTCCCGTACACAACATAACCGGCTGCCACCTGCTTGCTCCCCGGCTGAAGGAAATCCTCCAGTTGTACTGGAGTCCCTAAAGGAGTAACCCTTCTGTAAATAGAAAATATAGTTCCCACAGAAACATTTACGTCAATATTTGAACTTCCGTCCAGGGGATCCATCAGGACCACATATTTATTCTGGTGATCATCTTTTTGACCCGAAATGGTAATAAAATTATCATTTTCTTCGGAAGCGATTCCGCAGACTATCTCGCGGTTGGTAAGTGTCTGGATAAATTTTTCATTGGCATATACATCCAGTTTTTGCTGGTCTTCCCCCTGAACATTTGTTTCTCCCGCAGCACCTGTGATATCTACAAGTCCGGCTTTATTCACTTCGTGGTTCACTACTTTTGCCGCCAGTCGTATGGAGTTGATCAGTCTGGAAAGCTCCCCCGAAGAAAAGGGAAATTCGGCCTGGTTTTCTATTATAAATTCTCCTAAAGTCTGGTTTTTCTTCGCCATTTCTGGGTGTTACATGTGGTTTCGGAGCAAAACTAATCCAAATAAATTTAAACCACTACAACGATTTCGTCAATTTATTCTTAAAATCAATTTCTATTTTTGTTCCAAACTAACAAGTATGGAAATCAACATTCGAAAAGCCACCAGAACAGACATGCCAGATGTCCTGGAACTTATCAAAGAACTGGCTGCCTTTGAAAACGAACCCGATGCAGTAGAAACTACCGTCGAAACCCTCGAAAAAGAAGGTTTTGGAGAAAATCCATTGTTTACTTGTTTCGTAGCCGAAGTAGATGGAAAAATAGAAGGAATGGCCTTGGTTTATTACCGCTTTTCTACCTGGAAAGGCAGAACCCTGCATCTTGAAGACCTTATTGTAAGGGAAGAAAAACGTGGAACCGGTCTCGGGAACGCTCTTTACAAAAAGGTGATAACTTTTGCTGAAGAACAGGGACTAAAAAGAGTGGAATGGGTAGTTTTGGAATGGAACCAGCATGCTATAGATTTTTATGCACGTAGTGGTGCAAACATATTGAAAGACTGGTATACAGTTCAAATGGACACAGAAGGAATCAAGAAATTCATAGAAAAAATTTAATGGAAATTTTCAAATTTGGAGGAGCATCTGTAAAAGATGCCGACGGGGTAAGAAACGTTTTGAAAGTACTGGAAACGACTGGAAACGCAAAAAAAATTATCGTGGTTTCTGCAATGGGAAAAACTACCAATGCACTAGAAATAGTGGTGGCAGATTACTTAGCCGGGATGCCTTACCGCACCAGCCTGCATGAAGTAAGGGAATACCATCATAAGATCCTGCTTGATCTTTTTGAGAATAAGGAAGCAGGTATTCATTCAAAGATAAGTTCCTTTTTTAATGAGTTGGAGAATTTCCTTTCCCATAATAAATCCACGAAATATGATTTCGTTTACGACCAGGTGGTTTGTTATGGAGAACTAATCTCCACAACTATAGTAAGTGAATTTCTAAAAAATATGAATATCCCCAACCAGTGGCTGGATGCACGAAACCTCGTAAAAACTGACAGCACCTACAGGGATGCCCAGGTTCAATGGGAAGAAACCCAGGAGGAGATCGTCAGGTCTGTCGCACAAAATTCACTTAGTGTCACCCAGGGATTTATTGGAGCAGACAGCAACAATTTCACCACAACACTGGGGCGGGAAGGAAGCGATTACACCGCAGCAATTTTCGCCTATTGCCTTAACGCCACCAGCGTTACCATCTGGAAAGATGTTCCCGGGGTTCTAAATGGTGATCCAAGAGTTTTTGAAAACACTGTTCTTCTGAATCAAATTTCCTATGAAGAAGCCATAGAGCTGGCTTTTTACGGCGCTTCCGTTATTCATCCTAAAACGTTACAACCGCTGCAACGCAAGGAAATCCCGCTCTACGTAAGATCATTTTTACATCCAGAGAAAGAAGGTACCGCAGTTAGTAAAGGACAAACCTTGCTACCCCACATGCCGTGCTTTATCGTAAAGAAGAATCAGGTGATGATCTCACTTTCTGCTCTGGATTTTTCCTTTATGGTGGAAGAAAACATTAGTGAAATCTTCAATTTATTTCACAAATATCAGATGAAAGTGGATCTTATTCAGAATTCTGCAATTAGTTTTTCTGTTTGTGTTGATAATAAATTTAATAACTTAGAGAAGTTAATCAATCATTTAAAAGCCAGATTTAAAGTAGAATATATGACCGGGGTATCTCTTTATACAATTCGTCATTTTGATGATTCAGCAATAAAAAGTCTTGAAAAAGACAAGGAGGTGCTGTTGAAACAGGTTGCAAGGAATACTGTCCAGATCGTAACCAAAAGCTGATAAAATTCTTTATTCTGCTGAAAAAATTTTAGACCGAGTATGGGAATCGTAAGTTCAAAAGAAGTTGCTAAAGTCATGAACCTTGATAAATATGGTTTTTTAGGAACTTCTATAGGATGGATGGTGCTTAAGAGCACTAAACTTTCTGTTATCAATAAGGAATATGATAAACGGAAGAACCTGTCGGGAACTCATTTTATTGAATCCATCCTGAAGGCTTTTGAAATAGATTTCGATATACCCGAAGAAGACCTGAAAAGAATTCCGAAAACCGGCCCGTTCATTACAATTTCCAATCATCCTTTAGGCGGAATTGACGGAATGATCCTGATGAAATTACTGCTTCAAAAAAGGGAAGATTATAAGGTGATCGCGAATTTCCTGCTACACAGAATAGATCCATTGAAGCCTTACATCATGCCCGTTAATCCTTTTGAAGATCATAAGGACGCACAATCAAGCCTTACAGGCATTAAAGATGCCATTGCGCATCTACAGGAAGGAAAGCCGCTTGGGATTTTTCCGGCAGGAGAAGTCTCGACCTACAGGGACCATAAAATGATTGTGGATCGCCCCTGGGAAGCATCAGCTATGAAATTGATCCAGAAGTCCAATGTTCCAGTAATTCCCATTTATTTTCATGCCAGGAACAGTACTTTTTTCTATCGGCTCGCTTCAGTAAATGACGTATTACGCACGGCAAAATTACCTAGCGAAATGCTTTCTCAGAAAAAAAGGAAGATTAAAGTACGTATCGGAAATGCTATTTCTCCGCAGGATCAACAGGATATGCCAGACCTGGAAACCTATACCGCCTTCCTGAGAAGAAAAACCTACATGCTTTCCAATACATTCGAAAAAAAGAGTTTTTTAAAAGGCATTCCCAAAAACCTTAAAAAAGCCAAACCTCCTCAAAAAATAATTGAGGAGACCAATGAAGAACTTATGAAAGCCGAAGTCCAATCCTGCAGGGTGATGGACAAAAGGTTGCTTGAAAGCAAGAATTATGAAGTTTTCCTGGCTAAAAAAGAGATCATTCCCAATATCCTGCAGGAAATTGGAAGATTACGGGAAATCACATTCCGGGAAATTGGTGAAGGAACCAACAAACAGATTGATCTGGATGCTTTTGATGATTATTATTACCACATGTTCCTGTGGGATAATGAGACCAACAGGATTGTCGGTGCCTATCGTATGGGCATGGGATCGGAAATCTATGGGAAATTCGGCATCAACGGATTTTATCTTCAGGATCTCTTCAGGTTTGACCAGGAACTGCATGAAATGATGAGCCAGTCCATCGAAATGGGCAGAGCTTTTATTGTCAAAGACTACCAAATGCGACCTATGCCGCTGTTTTTGCTCTGGAAAGGAATTGTGCATTGTACCCTGCGTTTTCCGTCGCATAAGTATTTAATTGGCGGAGTGAGCATCAGTAATAAATTCACGAATTTCTCAAAATCTCTGATGATCGAATTCATGAAATCCCATTATTATGATCCTTACATCGCGCAATTCGTTCGGCCCAAAAAGGAGTTCAAGGTAAAACTGAAGGATGGAGACAAGGATTTTGTTTTCGATTCGACCAAAGCCGATCTTCAGAAGTTTGATAAGATCATTGATGAAATAGAACCGGGTAGCCTGCGGTTGCCGGTACTTATCAAAAAATACGTGAAGCAGAATGCCAAGGTAATTGCATTTAATGTAGATCCTTTATTCAACGATGCCGTGGATGGGTTGATGTACATTCGAATTGCAGACCTTCCGGAGAGTACGGTCAAACCGGTTCTGGAGGAATTTCAGAAGGAACTGGAAAAGAAGGTTTCAGCTAACAATAATTCTCATTAAGATTCTTGTTTCAGAAATAATGGACGTTAATAAATTGTTATTCCGGCCACAGGGTTGGCAGTTCCTCTTTTGATCCTTATATTTCTATTTCAGATTAAAAATTTAGACCATGGAAAAGATTTTAATAGTTGGTGCCAACGGAAGCACCGGAAAACGCATTATAGAAATACTGAATAATTCACAGAGTTTTGAACCTGTGGCAATGATTAGAAAAAAGGAACAGAAGCCTGTATTTGATGATATGGACGTGGAATCTGTCCTGGCCGACCTTGAGCAGGATGATTTTTCTTCCGCATTAAAAGGCGTTGATAAAGTTATTTTTGCAGCCGGCTCGGGCGGGCATACAGGACCTGACAAAACTACCGCGGTAGATGAAGAAGGAGCAATCAAGATCATTGATGCTTCCTTAAAAGCCGGAGTGAAGAAATTTGTGATGCTTAGTGCTATGGGCGCCGATGAGCCCTCTTCACATAAAGAACTTGAACATTACCTGAAAGCCAAAGCTGAAGCCGATAAATATCTTCGTAACAGCGGACTTAATTACACCATAGTTCGTCCCGGAGCACTTACCGATGACCTCGGAATGGGTAAAGTAAAATTAGCCGAAAAAGTGGAACGTGGAGAAATTTCGCGTGATGACGTGGCGTTTTTACTCGTGATGTCACTTGCAGATCCTTTGGCGAAAAACAAGACTTTTGAAGCCATTGAAGGAGATGAACCTATTAAATCTGCTTTAATAGAGATTAGTCAGGGGTAATGCTGTGAAGAAGTGATGCTGTGATGGAGTGTCCTGATTGTTGCTTTGAAATTTAAAGCAACATAAATTTTAAGATATTTAAAATATGAAGCCATTGCATAGGGAACTTTCCCCCGGAACCGAAGTGAGAATTGTGCAGAAGCAGGATCAAAGAACCGGAAAACTTACGGAAGGAGTGGTTCGTGACATTCTTACAAAATCTCCATCACATCCCCACGGGATTAAAGTGCGGCTGGAAAGCGGCGAAGTGGGAAGAGTACAAAACATTGTGGAGGATTGATTTTTCTGAATAAATTTTGGGAGAATCAATCCTTTTTTAATGCTTTAAAAAGATTCTTCTGAAAGGAAAAGATTCTGAAACAAGTTCATAATGACGTGTTTTTCAGTATTCTACAATTAGCATGTTCTTGTAAATTCCTTTCCTCTTAATAAATCCTGATCCGCTGTGAGTTTAAAACCGTAAGTAACATTGCCCCGGAAATCAATAACATGATGATAGTAAAGCTGATTCCGGCGTCTATAAGCAATCCTACTATGAGTGGGCCAAGTGCGGTGCTGACGACCATAAACATTGAAAAGACACTTCTTATAGCACCCATTTTTTCGGTTCCGTAAATTTCAGCAATAAGGGAGGTTTTTACTGTTCCGGCTACCCCGGTAGTGATCCCGGCTAAAATCAGGAAAATAAATGCACCCATAATGCTATCCATTAAAGCAAAGGGCACAAGTCCTAGCGTCATGGGGATCAAATAGTAACGGAACAATACTTTGGCTGTGAATTTATCCACCCAAAGTCCGCCGAACAAAGAAAACAGAAATCTGGTAGCGGCATATACCGTAAAAAAGGTAGCGTAAAGTTGCACAGACCAACCCTGGCTTTCAACAAAAACATACTGGTAAAAGAAGATGGCCGTACTGGAAAAGCCTAAGATAAAACTCGCCGGCACCATGACCATGAATTTCCTGTCAAAAACAATTTTCTTATAATCTTTCATTAAAGAGAACGGAGAAGGTTTGCCTTCACCCGATAACTGCCGGTCAAAATGCTCCAGATCTGTAAACCTCAACCTGATAAGATATAGCAGCAGCGCCACCCCACTCACTATCGCCGCCACTCTCCAGTCAAACCAGGAGATGATCAAAGCAATAACAATTGGAAAAACTGCTTCCCCAACCGAATATCCGAGAGAAGAAATACTCAGGGCTTTCCCCCTGTTTTCATCGTAATACTTGGAAATTATAGTCATACTAATATGACTCAGCAGCCCCTGGCCCGTTAACCGGAGCCCGATCAAGCCTACAAAAAGAAAAGCAATGTGATAGGAAAATCCGAGGATTATAGAGGAAATGGCCAGGGCTAAAATGGTGAATCCGGCGACTTTTTTCACCGGCTTATGATCTACCGTATGGCCCACAGTGAGCATGATAAAAGATGCGACAAGGGTACAGCCCGCATAAATGGCTCCAAAGGCACCTTCAGAAATTTCAAAGGCTCTGATGATTTCCGGAACGTAGAGAGAAATTAAAAAGGTTTGACCGAAGCTGGATAAAAAAGTAAGCAGCCAACCAAAACTTACCTGCCTTAAATTCCCTTTTACGAAATAGAAGAAATCTTTCAATGTGGTTTATGTTTAAATTAAAACCTGCAAAGGTAAGGTGCTGTGGTTTCATAAAAAGTAAACTTACTGGTTTAAAAGAAGCTCCAATAGAAATTTAACGGATAACTTTATAGTATAATAATTAAGATTCGGGAAATTCAAAGCCTTTAAAAAAATGAATTAAAGATCTTAGTATAAAATATCCTAAGGTCATGAACTTTTCCCAAACTTGTTGATAATTTTTTCAGCAATGGTATTTGCCAGTTTTTCATGGGATTCTACTGTCCAACCAGCAACGTGCGGACTCAAAATAACATTTTTCATCAGCAATAATTCCTGAAGGGCTTCGGGAAGCTCTTCTTCTGAAAACAGATTTTCAAAAGAGGATTTTTCGTATTCCAGTACATCCAGTCCGGCACCCAGGATCTTTTTGCTTTGCAGCGCGGCAACCAGATCGGCTGTAACGACACTTTTTCCGCGGGCGGTGTTGATAAACCAGAAAGGTTTGGCAAAACCATTTATGAAATCCTTATTGATCATTTTATTAGTTTCGGCAGTCCAGGGTGTATGAAGGCTTAAAACATCTGCTTTCTCCTGAAGTTTCTGCAGACTTACCTGTTTTGCATTTTCATCACCTACTTTATCTTTGATGTCATAGCACAAAACCTCCACCTCGAAACCTCGTAATTTCTTGGCGAAGGCTTTTCCCATATTTCCGTAGCCAATGATCCCCACGGTTTTACCTTCCAGCTCCACACCCCGGTTGGCTTCCCGGTACCACAGGCCTTCCCGCACCTGCCTGTCGGCCTGGTTGAGTTTGTTAAATAGGGAAAGTAACATTCCCAGCGCATGTTCGCCAACGGCATTCCGGTTTCCTTCGGGGGCAGAAAAAAGGGCAATTCCCTGTTTTTCGGCATATTCCACATCAATACTTTCTAGACCTGCCCCTACCCTTGCAATGAACTTTAAATTTTGTGCAGCATCCAGAAACTCTTTTCCGATCTTAAAGCGGCTCCTGATCACGATTCCATCGTATAGATGCTGATTCTCGAGTATTTCCTGTTCGCTCTGGTTATAAGCTTCTATGTTCGTATGCCCCGCGTCTGCCAGGTGTTTTATCAAAGTCGGATGGTTGCTGTCGGCGTGAAGGATGATCATGAATTATATTTTTGGATAGTCATTTACAGTAAGGGAATCTTCAACGTTTCCGGTGTGTTTGGTAGTGAGCTTCTCGAAAAGCATGATTTGGACTTCTTCCCCGTTTTCGGTTTTTGGGCAATGTCGCATTCCTTTCGGAACCACAATCATTTCACCTTCTTTTACAGTTTCCGTTCTGTCTTCAAACTGCATCAAAAGAGTACCTTTTAGCACCTGGAAAAGCTCGTCTTCCTCCTCATGTTCATGCCACACAAATTCATCTTTCACCTTGGCCAGTAAAACCTGCATATCATTGACCACAGCTATTTGATGCGGATGCCAGTGCTGACTGAAACGGGTAAGTTTTTCTTTAGGATTGATTGGTTTCATGGGAAGAAATTAATGTTTTGGGGTTCTGAGAAAAATAATTTCACTACAAAGCTATGAAAAGAATCAGGATCGCTGCGCTTCAAGAAACAAGAACAAAGATCTATTTTTTCTACCTTAGAATATCTGTAGTTGATAAAACCACCAATGATTAAAAACTTAAAGCCAGGTTTAACCAATAAGGAATTACGGTTCCATTAAAACCGGGGCAGGGATTGCAGCGGCATCTTTTTTGCCTTTTTGGGCAAAAAATACAGCGGAAAGCCCGGTGCGCAGCAGCCCCCATAATTATTAAAATCCTAAAATTACTTTGGCAATCGTAAAATAGATAAGGATCCCAAAAATATCATTACTGGTGGTAATAAAAGGCCCGGTGGCCATTGCGGGATCGATCCCCCATTTATCGAGTACAATGGGCACAAACGTGCCAATGAGGGAGGCGATGATGATCACCGCCACCAGCGATACACTCACGGTTAGCCCAAACCAGAAATCGAGGCCGAGGAAAAATATCCCACCTAGAATAAGTAAAATAGCCAGCGCAAAACCATTAAGGAGGCTCAACAAAACTTCTTTTATAAGTCGGTTGAACAAGGAGCCGCGCAAGCTTTTGTTGGCAAGGCCCTGTAGTACGATCGCCGATGATTGCACGCCTACATTCCCCGCCATCGCAGCAATTAGCGGAACGAAAAAGAACAAGGCGCCATGTTCTTGCATGGCAGTATCAAAAGTCCCCAGCACCGTGACACTTATAAAGCCTCCGAAAAGGGCAAGAACAAGCCATGGCAATCTTGCGCGGGTGAGGTGCAGGATGGAATCATCTGCCTCTACATCTTCAGAAATACCGGCAGCCATTTGGTAATCCCTTTCGGCTTCTTCACGCATAAAATCCATGATGTCATCTACCGTAATGCGGCCTACCAGCCGACCCATTTCATCTACCACGGGAATTGCCTCGAGATCATATTTCCGCATGATGCGGGCCACTTCTTCGCCATCTGTATGCACGTTCACATAATCTACATTTTCAATATAAACATCACTGATATTGGCTTTGCTTGAGGCGGTAAGGAGATCTTTGAGTGATAACCTCCCTTTCAATTTGTTTTTATCATCTACCACATAAATGGAATGGACGCGGGTAACATTTTCTGCCTGGGCACGCATCTCGGCCATACAACCCGTCACGCTCCAGTTCTCGTTCACTTTTACCAGCTCTTTGGCCATCAAACCACCGGCAGAATCCTCGTCATAGCGCAACAGTTCTACGATATGCTCGGCATGTTCCTCATCGATAATTTGCCCGATCACCTCCTGCTTTCGCTCTTCCGAAAGTTCAGAGATGATATCGGCGGCATCATCGGTATCCATATTCTCGAGCTCCTCGGCAATTTCTTTGGCAGAAAGGTTGTCGAGGATGCGTTCCCGCACGTCTTCTTCCAGCTCCATAAGGGCTTCGGAAGTTTTTGTGCTGTCAAGTAATTTTATGATATAGGTCGCCTGGTCAAGCTCAAGTTCATTAATGATCTCGGCAATATCGGCGTGGTGCACATCCTCAAGATACAGCAGCAGTTCATCATCCCTGCCCTCTTCTATAAGATTGCAAATATGTTCAACTAATTCCTGACTGATCTGAAATTGCATGCGGTTCTATTTTTTGGGTCAATTCAATGAATTCGGCGGTGCTTAACTGTTCTGGACGACGATCAAAGATACCATCTTCTTTGATATCATCGGGCAGCTGAAAAATTTTGAGGCTGTTGCGAAGTGTTTTTCTTCGCTGCTGAAAAGCGGTCTTTACCACCCTGAAAAACAGTTTCTCATTGCAGGGAAGTGAAAAATCTTCTTTCCGGGTAAGCCGAAGCACTCCTGAATCTACTTTTGGCGGCGGATTAAAAACTGAAGGCGGTACGGTAAACAGATATTCTGCTTCGTAAAAAGCCTGCACCAAAACCGAAAGGATTCCGTACGCTTTGCTGCCCTCCTTTTCGCAGATTCGCTGTGCTACTTCCTTCTGAAACATTCCGGAAAACTCGGGCACAAAATCCCGAAGTTCCAGCATTTTGAATACGATCTGAGAAGAAATATTATACGGGAAATTCCCGATGATACTGAACTGTTCACTACCAAAGATCTCGCTTACGTCGTATTTTAAAAAATCCTTTTCATGGATCTTTCCGTGTAATTTCGGGTAGTGTTCGTGAAGATAAACCACACTGTCCCTGTCAATTTCTATCACATTAACATCGGCATCTTTTTGCAGCAAATATTTGGTGAGCACTCCCATTCCCGGACCAATCTCCAGCACATAATCATAGCCTTTGTAGTGCAGGGTATCTGCTATTCTTGAAGCGACGTTTTCATCTTTAAGAAAGTGCTGACCAAGATGTTTTTTTGCTCTTACCTCACCTTCGGGAACTTCGTTTCCCGCCGGCTTTTTTCCGGAAGAAAATCCGGACGCTCCGGAGTTGGATTTATTGTATTTTCCTTTCATTTATTTGCTTTTTATCATTTCCCCGAGGAGGAAGCACCTTCTGCTGCTCACGTTAAGCCCTGAAAAACCTTAACTTATGAATACTATAGATTTTGTGAAGAGGCTACTGCTCACTCACCACCTCGAGCTCTGTCCTGAAGGAAACGAACTTCCCTTCAAAAGGCTTTGTCTTCCCTCGTAAAGTGGCAGCATCTTCTTCGTAGTACTTCTTAAGCAGTTCTTTACTCTCTGTAGTGTACTGGACCGAATAGGTAATCCCGCCCATTTCTTCCTGCACGAGTACTTTGGTCATGACGGCTTTTGTGAATTTTCCCGTGCCTAGCATTTCCGGGATGTGTTCTTCTTTCATCCATTTAAACCATTTTTCATGGACATCTTCCTGAATATTGGTCGTGACGTTGTATATGTACATCTAATATGAAAATTTAGAATTTTTGACTACCCAAGAGAAGAAATTTTGAATCTTACTCCAATTGATCTCCTCTCAACACCCGGTATTTTTTTCGGGCGTCGACAAAGTAAATACTATCGGCGTAATTAAATATAATTTTTTCATAAAACTCCTGGGCCTTTTCCGGCTGGTTGAGTTTATCGAGGTACAACTCAGCAAGTCCGAAGTGTGCGTTATCTCCAAGAATTCCGTTTTTGTGGTGTTCAATGATTGCAAGGTAATTTTGTTCAGCGTTATCGAAATCCTCCACAGCTTCAAATAATTGAGCTTGTTTGAGCAAAGCTTCATCCTCAATTTTTTCAGCTTTATGGTTCTCCAGAATAGAATTCAGGAGTTCTATCGCCTCTCCATCTTTATTCTGAAAAGAAAGCAGATCGGCTTTAGCGTATAATTTCAAAGCGGTTTGAGTGGAATCTTCGCGCGAATTGTCACTTATCAGCAAACTCAGTTCCATCGCATCATTTGCGATCAATTGAGAAGTGGAAGATTTCAAAACATCCAGCTGGGTGGTGGCCCATTTAAAATCTCCCTTGTAATAGCTGGTTTTTGCCACCTTGAAGCGGGCATTCTGCGCCATTACATCATTCTCCACCAGTTTCTGGATCTGGGAATAATAGATAAGTGCCTGATTAAATTTTTCGTCCAGCACAAGAATATCTGCCAAAGCCATTTTTACAGCCGCTTCTTCAAACTTCTGAAGGTTATTTTCCAGCAATTCATTTAAAAGCACAATCCCTGCTTCTTTTTCCTCTTTTTTGAAGGCCAAAAAATTAGCAAAATATATCTGAAGCCTCAGTGTTTTCGATCCCTTTCCATAGGTTTCCAACAAATCCCGGTAAGCCTTTTCAATAGATGCATATTCTTTTCGATCTGCTATTTCCTGCTGAACCGAAAGTTTAATTTGATGTGCCTGCAGCACAATATCTTCTGAAGGAGCTTCATTTACAATAAAATCAAGTACTTCCAAAGCCGTTTCGGGATCTTCCTCTTTTGACATGACTGCCAGCTGAATGATCCTGCCTAACTGATTCTCTTCAGATCTTCGATAAATGGCTTTTTCCTGTAAAAAGGCTTTTTTAAATTCGTTTTGCTGCATAAAGAGCCAGCTAAGCATTTCATTGAAAAGGATGTCCTGATCTTCCTGAAGCTTTTTCAGCAGTAATTTTCTGAAAATGATATTGGATTCATTCCCCGGATCTTCTGTAATAAACTGGCCAAACATCCCTCTTACTGTGGGTAAGAATGATGCATTCTGCCCCACCAGATCTATGTAATTACTAAACATTGCCTCGATCTTTCCCTGTTCCCCATACAACCTTGCCAGCTGAATATTATAATTGGTATCGGGGTTGAGCCTCATCCCGGTTTCGTAAGCTTCTATAGCCTTATCAAGCAGACTGTACCTTTCGAAACTCTGCGCAATGGAATAGGCGTAGTTTGGCCTGGCTTCAATGGATTTCAAAGCCTCCCGGTAATACTGTTCTGCCTTCTCCTCTTTCTCCTGAAGTTCATAATTATGCCCCAGTTCCACGAGAAGGTTGGGAGCATTGGCAGTAGTGTTTAGCCGCTCCAGCAATAGCTTTTCTGCTGCTGAAAAATTCTCCAGTTGCTGATAGGAAGAAATCATCCCAATAAAATAAGTAACATTACTGGGGTTCTGATCTATCAGCTTTTTGTAAGTGCGTAATGCCTTTTCATATTCCCCCTGGTCATAATAGTTCTTCGCCAGCTCTCCTGTCTGCGAATAGCCGGAAAAATTCAGAAGAAAAATTAATACTGTGAGGTGAAAATAACGCATGAAATGAATTTGTGTAAAGATAACAAATTGCGCTGTACGTTATTGTAGGAGAGGAGGATAATAGTTTCCGCGAAAAAAAAAGACCCCACAGGTTTTGAAAACCTGCGAGGTCTTATATTAATAATGAAATTTCTTTTAATCAATCATATCAAATCCTGTGTAAGGTACCAGCACTTCCGGAATTTTAATTCCTGCAGGCGTCTGGTAGTTTTCCAGGATCCCGGCGAGTACTCGTGGCAACGCAAGTGCACTTCCGTTTAAAGTGTGCGCCAGTTGTTTATTTCCGTCGGCAGATTTATATCTTAGTTTGAGTCGGTTGGCCTGGAAAGTTTCGAAGTTGGAAACAGAACTTATTTCCAGCCAGCGATCCTGGGCAGTCGAGAATACTTCAAAATCGTAGGTAAGTGCAGACGTGAATCCCAGGTCACCTCCACACAAACGTAAAATACGGTAAGGCAATTTAAGGTCACGAAGAATGTCTTTCACCTGCTCTACCATTCCGTCTAAAGCGGCATAAGAATTTTCAGGTTTTTCGATACGTACCAGCTCTACTTTGTCAAATTGATGCAAACGGTTCAACCCCCTAACGTGCGCTCCGTAAGACCCGGCTTCCCTTCTGAAACACGGCGTGTACCCTGTACAGGCTACCGGAAGAACATCTTCAGAAAGCATCTCGTCCCGGAACATATTCGTCACCGGAACTTCAGCTGTGGGAATAAGGTACAAATTATCTTCTGTCACGTGGTACATCTGGCCTTCCTTATCGGGCAACTGACCTGTGCCATATCCTGAAGCTTCATTAACCAACAGCGGCATTTGATATTCGGTATATCCCGCTGCCGTATTTTTATCTAAAAAGTAAGAGATCAAAGCACGTTGAAGTCTTGCTCCTTTTCCTTTGTAAACCGGAAATCCGGCGCCGGTGATCTTGTTTCCGAGTTCAAAGTCTATGATATCGTATTTTTTCGCCAATTCCCAGTGCGGCAAAGAACCTTCGGCCAATACCGGAATTTCTCCTTCTTTAAAAACCTCCACATTATCATCCTCTGTAACGCCGGCAGGAACCAGGTCGTTCGGGATGTTTGGAATGTTGTATAAGTGCTTCGTTAAAGCTTCAGAAGTTTCGTTCAGCTTTTCAGAAAGGGTTTTGGATTTATCTTTTAGTCCGGCAGTTTTTTCCTTCAGAAGGTTTGCTTTTTGGTGCTCCCCATTCTTGAACATCAAACCGATCTCTTTGGAAATCCTGTTAGATTCAGCTAAAGTATCATCGAGTTCTGCCTGGGTGGAACGTCGTGTTTCATCCAGTTCCAGCACTTCAGAAAAGATCCCGGCTGCATCAAAATTTCTCTTTTTAAGCGCTTCTATGTACGCTTCTTTGTTCGCTCTAATGTTGGCTACCTGTAACATACTTCTTTTTGAGTTTTTGTTTGCTGAAACGGTTTTTCAGCTAAAAGAGCAAAAGTAACAAAAGCCCTGTAAAGATTAGTCCAGGGAAGAAGGTAAAATCCAGTCGTTATGGGAAAAATGTTTCCATTCTTCGGCAGCAAGATCCACCTTGGGATCAATTAATCGCTGATAAGGTCTTCCATTCACGCTCACCCTGCTGTTTACGTACACCTCCACTTCTTTCCCCTGTTCGGCATATTCCTTTTCCAGGCGTTGTGCGAACTGCCAGATGATATCGGGTTTGGTGCCGATGGACCCCATCTGCTTCTTGCTTAAATATTTACTATTATCAACGGTGATGGTATCTCCCGTGGCTTTATCGACTACTTTAAAGGTTGTCCTGCCAGATTTTGACCTCAGCATCATGCGCCAGCTCAACCTGTGCCCCTCTTCAGTCCACAATACATTGTCCTGAAAAAACCAGTGGCGAAGGGGCAGTGAGACCTGCACCACAAACCACACTGCCAGGAAAGCAACCAGAGGCTTTTTGTAATTGGGAACCTCAATTTCGTTTTTATCATAAAATGGCTTTTTCCAGAGGAAATATTTGTTGATCCTTTTTGTAGGAAAGAAGAACAACAAAAAAGCCAGGGATAGATATGGAAAAATACCTATATGAAAGATAAAGCTGTTGAACAGGTGAAAGAAAACGGCAGCCGCGAAGGCAAAGATCCTCGTTCGTTTCCATAGCATGAGTGGCACGATCAACAGGTCAAAAAGGAATCCGAAATAGGCAATTGTATAATGCACCCATTCCTGCTGAAGAAAATCACCTACCAGCCAGTAATCTTTTCTTGCGCTCATCAGAATGCGGGGCAGAGTCCCGTCCCACCAGTCGGGGTATAATTTAGCGATGGCCGCATAAGTGTAGACAATCCACAGCTGTAGCACCAGCAACAACCAGCACCACTGCGGCATGGAATGCTTTTCAAGATCAGGACTTCTCTTCACATCGACCGATGCAAACCGGTGCGCCGGAAGCAAAATCATAAGAAAACACAACAGCATCAACAGGTAATAATGGTTGTTGTAAGACGATTTTTGCATAAGGTACACCCCAGCCCACATAATGGTATACATGAACATGCTGAACCTGTACTTGAATCCTACCATTACCAAAAGACCGAAGCAGCCCATGACAGCATAGTACCACAGCATTCCATTGCCGGGAAGCGGCTGCAGGAAATCGAATCCGATAAAATTGAAGGTGTATTCCGGTTCCATCAGCGTACGCCTGATCCAACCGGTAAAAATGGCTCCGAAAGCTTCAATGGCAATAAGAGCCCCGAACAGGATCCGGAAAACTATCAAAGCCGAATTATCAATCCGGGTAAAAAGCCATTTATTCAGCATAATTATCTTTGATATACTGCTTCGAGAAAGCTTCATCCTGCTTCATGGCGATCTTTAAACCATCCACAGAATCAAATTTCTTCTCATCCCTTATCCTTGTCAACATTTCAATGCTTAAATAGGCACCGTAAAGATCCTTATCAAGATTGAAAAAATGCGTTTCTATCGTCTTTTCCGTACCCCCAACAGTAGGATTGGTGCCAATGCTCATCATTCCAAAATATACGTCATCCTCAATCATTGACCTTACCACATATACCCCGTTGGCGGGAATCAGTTTATACTCCTCCTCTACCTGAAGGTTTGCCGTTGGCACCTCAAATTCTTTCCCCAGGCCGCGGCCTTTAACTACTTTTCCTTCCAGCGCAAAAGGATAGCTAAGATAGCGGTTGGCTTTTTCAACTTTTCCTTCCATGAGGGCTTTTCTTATCTTGGTAGAACTCACCGCTACTTCTTCCACATCCTGCTTGGAAATCTCCTCCACTTCAAAATCATACTGCTCCCCAAACTTGCGGAGATCATTAATATCGGCCGTACGATTGCGTCCAAACCGGTGATCATACCCAATAATCACTTTTTTTGCTTTTAAACGGTTCACCAGGATATCACGAACAAATTCCTGGGCGCTCAACCTGGAAAACTGAATGGTGAACGGATGAATGATCAAGTGATCAACACCCGATTTTTCCAGGATCTCCTTTCGTTCCCTAATGGTGTTGATCAATTTAATATCTGTGTCTTTTTGAAGCACCATTCTTGGATGAGGAAAAAAGGTTAGGATGGCAGATTCAAGATTACCTGCTTTAGCCGAATTTACCAGCCTTTCAATAATTTTTTGATGGCCAATATGCACCCCGTCAAAAGTTCCTATAGTAACCACCGTGTGATGCTCACTCTGAAAAGCATGTGCTCCTTTATGTTGTTTCAAGTCTGAAAATTATTTTCCGTTAAAGGTATTCATTGTATTATTAACTCCGGCGGCACCAAAGGACTTTATCAGTTCTACTGAAGTCTTCAGGCGTTCGGGCATTTTGGCTTCTTCCTCTTCATCCCATTCCCCCAGCACATAATCAATTTGCCTGCCTTTGGAGAATTCATCACTAATTCCGAAGCGAAACCGGTTATAGGTAGTTGTGTTCAGTTGTGTCTGGATGTCTTTTAATCCGTTATGACCACCATCACTGCCTTTTGTTTTTAACCTAAGGGTTCCGAAGGGAAGGTTAAGATCATCGGTTACCACCAGAAGGTTTTCCAGCGGCACTTTTTCCTTCTGAAGCCAGTAATTAACGGCCTTACCACTATTGTTCATAAAAGTAGAAGGTTTTAGGAGGATAAAGGTTCTTCCTTTGAACTTATAGGTTGCCACATCTCCCAGTTTCTGAGTTTCGAAGGTGAGGGATTCCTGTTCTGCAAGATAATCTACTATCCTGAAACCTATATTATGCCGGGTATTATGATATTTAGGGCCCATGTTTCCCAGCCCAACTATTAAGAATTTCTTCATAGGGTCTATTTCTTCCTGTTCCTGTGGTTTCTTGCCTATTAGTCTTCCGAAGAAAGGAATCATTTATTTTCAATTTTTGGTAAAAATAAAAAAAGCATCCCGAAAACGGAATGCTTTTAATATTGAATAAAGAGTTATACCCTATTCTTTTTCGCCACCTTCGGCTACTTCAGTTGCAGGAACCTCATCTGCTGCTGTTTCTTCCTCATCTTCTTCATCATCAAGAGCAACCACATTACGTGATGTTCTCACCTGACAAACCACGGTGTTATCCGGATGCATGATTTTGAAATCATCACTCTTAAGAGCAGTAACATATAGTTTGTTACCAATTTTAAGTGAAGTTACATTTGCCTCAATAAAGTCAGGAAGGTTTCCTGGCAATCCTTTTACCCTCATTCTACGAAGGTTAAACCTTAGGACACCACCATTTTTAACACCACGTGGCACTCCTACAGTATGAACAGGAATCTCCATAGAGATTTCTTTGTCTTCATAAATCTGGTAGAAATCGATATGCAAAATAGCATCGGTTACAGGGTGGAATTGAATATCCTGAAGAACAGCGTCTAACTTTTCTCCTCCTTCCAGTTCAATAACTACAGTGTGCACATCGGGTGTGTAAACTAAGTCTTTGAACGCAATCTCATCTGCTGCAAAGTGTAATGGCTGATCTCCCCCGTATAATACGCAAGGAACCTTTCCAGCATTACGTAAGGCTTTTGTTGCTTTCTTGCCTACGCTTTCTCTTTTAGATCCATTGATCGTTAATGATTTCATTGTATGAAATTATAGTTAATAAAAATTGATTACATAATAAATTGTGAGCTAATAGAGCGGTTTTGATGAACCCTGTTCATCACTTCCGCAA
This sequence comes from Salinimicrobium marinum, assembly GCF_014651535.1. GTDB lineage: Bacteria > Bacteroidota > Bacteroidia > Flavobacteriales > Flavobacteriaceae > Salinimicrobium > Salinimicrobium marinum. The sequence continues at coordinate 13,067 of NZ_BMXB01000001.1, read as the reverse complement.
ACAGATCGGCGCAACTCACGACACGAATCTTTCTGCTTTCCTTTTTAAGCGGAATGGAATCGGTTACGATCAATTCCAGCAATTTGGAATTTTCCACTTTATCATAAGCCTCTCCTGAAAGTACCGGGTGGGTACAAATAGCACGAACGCTTTTTGCTCCTCTTTCGATCATCAGGTCGGCAGCTTTGGTTAAGGTTCCGGCGGTATCCACCAGGTCATCCACCAAAACAACATTCTTATTGGTCACATCGCCAATAAGCTCCATATGGGAGATCACATTGGCCTTGGCTCTTTGTTTGTAACAAATCACCACATCACTTTCCAAAGCTTTCGAATAGGCATAAGCTCTTTTCGATCCACCCATATCAGGTGAGGCAATAGTTAGATCATCCAGTCCCAATCCTTTTAAATAAGGCATGAAAACAGTGGATGCATATAAATGATCAACCGGTTTTTCAAAAAACCCCTGGATCTGGTCTGCGTGAAGATCCATGGTAATAATTCGGGTAGCCCCTGCTGTCTCCAGCATTTTTGCGATCAATTTTGCCGCAATCGGCACCCTTGGCTTATCTTTTCTATCCTGTCTTGCCCAGCCATAATAAGGTATAACTGCAGTAATGTGTCTTGCAGAAGCCCTTTTTGCAGCATCCAGCATCAACAACATCTCCATTAAATTATCTGAAGAAGGATGAGTAGAACCAATAATAAAAACCCTTGAACCACGGATTGACTCCTCATAAGAAGGCTGAAATTCCCCGTCACTATACGTTGAGGTGATCACATTGCCCAATGGCGCTCCATATGATTCGGCTATTTTTTTAGCCAGTTCGGTGCTTTGATTGCAAGCAAATAATTTTGCTTCGGTCATCACATTAGGCATAAGAAACTAAGTATTTGAGAGTTAGTGATCTTCAGGTTTTAAATCGCTGCAAATTTAGAATTTTTTTTGGTGAGTTAAAGATAATTGTGAGTAAATTTTGGTGGAGTAATGAAAATATTTTTTAATTTTGCCGTCCACTTGCTCGAGTGGCGGAACTGGTAGACGCGCTGGATTCAAAATCCAGTAACTTCGGTTGTGCGGGTTCGATTCCCGCCTCGAGTACTTTTAAGACTTCAAATTGAATTAAACCCCCGTAAAACTCACTGTTTACGGGGGTTTTCATTTTTTACCATATCAAAGAAAACCAATTAAAATCAAATAAAAGGTGTCTAATTCGGTGGCACTTTAGGTGTCGCTAAAAGTGCGCCCGAATTAAATGCAACACACTGTTAAATAGTATTTTACATGTTTTTAAATGAAAAAAAATGAAGTAAATTTATTTCGAATTTAAAGACAATTAGGATGCAAGATTTACTATCGGTACTTTTTTATGTGAGGAAGAGTAAGCATGAAGATGCTACTCATGCCACGGTATACCTGCGAATTACTTATGATGGAAAAAGAGCAGAGGTGAGCACAATGCGGAAAGTGCCCTTAGCTAAATGGAGCGCAAAAGCCAATAAAGTAAACGGTTCTTCCATAGAAGCAAAACAGGTCAACCGAAATTTAGACGTGATCAAGAACAGGGTTTATGAGATTTATCAAAAGCTTCTGGAAGGGAGTGAGCATATAACTGCTACATTAATCAAGGATATTTATCTTGGGAACACAGATGATAATAAATTTATCCTGGAGATGTTCGAGGAACATAATAACAGGATGTCGAAACTTGTAGGTAAAGATTATTCCTTTCGTACCCTTCAAAGATATAGAACCACACAAAAACATTTGCTTGCCTTCATTGGCTCCTCTTATAGAAGAAAGGATTATCCGGTAAAAAATATTGATACGCAATTCATCAATGCCTTTATCTACTACCTCAAGACTGAGTTGAACCATACCCACAATTCCGCCTTGAAGTACCTCTCCTATCTTAAGAAAATAGTTAGAATAGCCTTTGCCAATGGCTGGATGGAAAAAGACCCCTTTTATAATTTTAAGCTCAAAACTGAATCAATTGATCGGGAATTCCTGACAAAAGAAGAAATCATTAAAATTATGGAAAAGGAGTTTTCTACTCCCAGAATAGAAAATGTCCGGGATGTATTCCTTTTTTCGTGCAACACGGGATTGGCCTATTCAGATGTTGAGAAATTGACTGCGGATAATATAGTCAAAGGCATAGATGGTAGCCTATGGATTAAAATTAAAAGGACCAAGACAAAATCCCTGAGCAGCATTCCATTGCTTCCGATTGCACAGAAACTAATAGAGAAGTATAAAGATGTGGAAAATCCAAAAGGAACTTTACTTCCTGTTTATTCCAATCAACGTATGAACAGCTATTTAAAAGAAATAGCTGAACGTTGCGAAATTAAAAAGAACCTTACGTTTCATATGGCCAGGCATACTTTCGCCACTACAGTAACCCTGACTAATGGTGTACCTATAGAATCTGTAAGTAAGATGCTAGGCCATCGATCTTTAAAAACCACACAACATTATGCGAAGATTCTTGATGAAAAATTAAGTGAAGATATGAATTCTCTAAAGGAAAGAATTTCTGCAGCTGAAAAAGCGAGCAATGGAAATAAATAGGATTGGAAGAGAATAGCCTCGAGACCTTTAACTAGAAAGCAACCTAATCTTTCTTTTCATTAGCCGTAAAGAGATAACAACAAGAAAAATAGTGTGTTTTTGGAGCGGATTTATTTCCTACGCATAGGATATTTCCAAAAACAGTTTCCCGCCTATAACGTTAACGGTGGCCTGAATTTTAACTCCGGACTTTTCCCACTGCCTGGATTTGAATTAGGAAAAAGACTTTGGAGGAATGTCGTTTATTTACAACAAATTAAATATATTTGACATAAATAAGCGACAAGATGAATTCTAAAAAGGCACTGCTTCTTCCGAAATACCAAAAAAAATTCGATGGCATAGGCGAAAATATCAAGCTTGCAAGAAAGCGTAGAAAACTTACTGCTGAGCAGGTCGCCGAGCGTGCCGGAATTCACCGGGCTACGTTGCACCGTGTTGAAAAAGGGGATCCGGCTGTTGCTATTGGCATTTACTTCAACGTGCTGAAGGTACTAAATCTTGAAAAAGATTTTTACAGCATTGCCGGTAATGATGAACTTGGCCGTAAACTTCAGGATCTTGATCTACTTTAAGCTATGGCAGGAGGAAAATTTGACATTTACGTTTATGCAGATTGGCAGGGATTAGGTGGTCCTGTGGAGATCGGTATACTTTCGGCACATTTCGCTAAAGCGAAAAAAGCTTTCAGCTTTGAATACAACAAAGAGTGGATGGCCCGTAATTCTTATCGTCTGCTCGATCCGGACATTACGTTTTACTCCGGTCCACAGTATCCTGCTGAAAAGGAAAATTTCGGCATCTTTTTAGACAGTATGCCTGATACCTGGGGAAAGACCTTAATGAAGCGTAGGGAGGCTCAGGACGCTAGAGCTCGCAATGAAAAGGCGAAAACACTTTACGAGATTGACTATTTGTTAGGTGTTTATGACGAAAGCCGTATGGGAGCACTACGATTCAAAATTGATCCCAATGGGCCTTTTCTGGATAACGATGATAAAAATCCTACGCCTCCCTGGTCGTCAATCGGTGATTTACAGGAAGCGGTTACACACCTTGAAAATGATACACAAAATGATGTCATACGCCAATGGATAGCCGTTCTTATTGCACCCGGTTCTTCTCTTGGCGGTGCCAGGCCCAAAGCCAATATATTGGGCAAAGACAATGACCTATGGATCGCTAAATTTCCTTCAAAAACCGATACGGTCGACAAAGCGGCTTGGGAATTTCTTACTTATAAATTAGCAACTGCCAGTGGCATTGACATGGCAGAATCCAGTATTGAGCGAATTTCAGGCCCATATCATACTTTCCTGACTAAACGTTTTGATCGTGAAAATGGCAACCGAATCCATTTTGCATCTGCAATGACGATGACAGGGAACACTGAAGAATTTCTTAAAAAGAATACTCCCAGTTATCTTGATTTAGTCGATGTTATAGAAAATTATGGGACAAACGTAGATGAAAACCTGCAACAGTTATGGCGCAGGATCGTATTTAATATTACGGTCTCAAATACAGACGATCACTTGCGCAATCACGGCTTTATATTAAATGAAAAAGGCTGGGAACTTTCACCGGCTTACGATTTGAATCCATCGACAGAAAAGGATGGACTGGCACTAAACATAGATATGGATGATAATGCACTCAGTTTTGAACTTGCAAAAAGTGTTGGGGAATTTTTCCGGTTGAGCGAAACTGAAATGGATACCATCATTAATGAAGTCCTAACTGTGGTGAGGGATTGGAAATCTGTTGCAAAGCAAATAGGCATTACAAACAAGGAACAGCTATTAATGGAATCGGCCTTTAAGACAGAATGGGAAAGCTGACATTATAACCCCAATGCTTAAACTTATTTAGAATGGCAATAGCTTTGAAACAAACCTATACTTTCTTTTCGTTATCTTTAATTAGTTAACGGTAAGAAAGATAGGGATGTTTTTGGAGCGTATAGCGGTTTTTACTCTTCAGGTGAGGGCAAAGGTTCTCACCTTATTTCACTATCTCCTGCGGGAAACAGATTCGCAACTGGGCCAGATCTTCTTCACCTGCTGCCTTATCTTTCTGACGTGGCTCCTGCTTTATACCTGGATCACTGCTTATGCCCTGTGGTTTAAAATCAGTTTTACTATTGTTTATCTGGTATCTAGCTTACTTTGCGTTACAGCTATTTATTTCATTGTTAAACGTAAAAGGATCAGGACAAGCTCCAAAACTCTTCAAGTTTATACTTTAAATGATGATTCGCTGGGAACAATGCAGCAGTTCAACCTCAAGGCCATTGCGCTAACCAATGTTCAGGCGGATGCTGTTTTCAAAGCTTTCTCAGTGAAATACCTGGATGGAACTTTTCAAAGCTTTCAATCATTAATTCATTTAAAACCAGTTTCATTAAGGAAACGCCTGGTATGGAAAGATCTTTCCCCAAAAAGAGCCAAACAGGTAAACCGTCAAACTTTACTGGAGTTTTTAAGCCAACTGATGATCGGGTTCGAAAACCTGGAGAACAACCAGATAAAAGAACTGGTAGATCATTATTTCATCCTCAAAAATCCAGTAGGCAGCACCCAAACCTTATCCACTAAAAACATCTCTGACTGGCGTACCAACAAAGCCGCTTACCTAAAGGAGATCTCGAAGATTTTTCAACAGCATTTATAAGCACGTTTTATTTAAATTCTGTATTAAATGATTTTTATTCTTTTTTTCTAAAGAAATCCCAACTCCTTCGCCTTGTCCAGGATCTCACGGTCACCACCGTGCGTAATTCCAAATGCTTCTTTGATTTTTCGTTTTCTTTTTTCTATCGCCCCCAGGGACAAATGGACGTAGTCAACGAGATGTCGGGTTTTTGTTCCCTGTGATAGGTGGTACAGAATTTTTCGATCGAAATCATCAAGAACAGGATGTTGATTTCGCTGCTGCTCAAGCAATTCGTGAATGGTTTCACTATAATAATTTCCTCCCTTCATCACCACCTTAACTGCATTTACTAATTCTTTGGGAGTGACATCACTCTTAATAAGAAAACCATTGGGATTAACATTCTTCAGAATGTTGGACAGACGTATATGTTCACTGAACATCGTGAGGATAATAATTTTTGTCCTGGGGAAATGCTCCCTTATGAATAATCCCAGGTCCTCGCCCGACAAAATTTTTCCGTCTGAACAGGGTGGGATTTTGATGTCCAGGAAAACAAGGTTAAAAGGAGCAGCTGCTGAAGTTTCAAGTTTATTAATGGCAGAATTACAATTATTGGCGGTATTTATTTCTGCATTGATCTGCTTATTTTGTAACAAAGCATTTTTATATCCTTCCAGGATCATTGGATGATCATCTACCATAAGAACCGACAGTAAACTTTTCATGAAAATTGTTTAAACAGGAACCTGAATTTTAATTTTGGTTCCCCGATTAATTTGGGATTCAATTTTGATTTTTCCTTTCATAGCTTTTGTTCGTGAAGCCATATTTTTAAGGCCTATACCTTCATTTTTTATTTGCGTCTTGAAGCCCTTTCCATTGTCCTGAATGGTATAGGAGAGAACACCTTGTTTAAGCACGAACGAAACCTTAATTAGAGATGCTTCTGAATGTGTTTGGGAATTCTTCAGAGCCTCCTGCAGTATCCGCAAGAAATGTAATTTAATACTGCCGGGAATCTTTTCCCATTGAATTTCTTCCTCAACTTCTATTTTATATGTCAGGGAAGTCTCGTTTAGCGAAAGCACTTCCTCCAGAATAGACAAATATCCTGTACCTGAAGTGAATAAAGGTGAATTCAGTTCATGGGAAAGCTGCCTAATTTCTTGCCCCAGTACCTTGAGATCCTCGAGGTATTTTTCTCGCTGAATTATAGATTTTTTATCATTATTCGAATTGAGGCTTTCGAGGCTGATTCGCAGTCCAAAAAATTTAGATAGGATGCCGTCATGTAGTTCTTCTGAAAGCCTTATCCTCTCCCTTTGCCGAGTTGCTTCCTTGATGTTCTGCTGATCAAGTAATAGCTGAAAGATCTTTTCATTAGCCTCCTGTTGCTCCTGTTTCAAAGAAAGTTCCCGGTTTTTTGTCCCTTGATTTTTGATCACAAAACCGGAGAGCCCCAGGAGAGCAATTCCCAGAGAAAGTCCCACAAGCACGTTGCGCTGCCCGTAAAGTTTTTCATTTTCAGCAATGAACTCATCTGTGTCAAACCTTATTTTGGTAAATTTATTTCTGATATTCCGTTCCTGCTGCTGTAAACTATCACTAAGTCTTATATAACTGGAAAGATGTTCTCCACTGTTCTTTTGATCATAAGTGGATAATAATTTTAAAGAAGCCAACACGTCCCGGTTGTTGGAAGTCTGCCGCGCCAGTATATTTGCTTCTTTGGTCAGTTCAATGGCTTTTAAGGTGTCGCCCTTCAGCGCATAGTATTGGCTTAGATGAATTTGGTTTATCACCACACCGTCTTCATGGCCAATGCTGTCTCGTATGTGGAGGGCGCGGTTAAAGTCTTTTACAATTTCAACCGTATCCAATAGCAAAAGCTTTGAATATGTCTTATTGTCCAGCAGCATAGCGTAAAGTTGGGGGTTGTCCGAAAAAAGGTTCTCTCTTGAAAGTGCAGTATTAAATTTATTCATTGCCTCTTGATGATCACCCATGCTTTGTAACAAGACTCCCTGGTTATTTAAAGTAGTTAGTTTAAAGTCCCTTTGATCTTCTAGCTTTTCAAGATAACCCAGGGCAAGGTCATAATGTTTTAGTGATTTGTCAAATTCTTTTAATCCATTATAAACAATACCAAGATTATTATGCGCACTATATAATCTTCGGTTTTCTCCTGAATCTTTAAGAAGTTGAATGACTTTGGTTGTGGATATTTCACTTCCTGTATAATCTTTAATATTTTTTTGGGTAATGGCCATGTTGAGCATTAATCTGGCGGCCGTGGTGGGACGGTTTAAACGCATGTAAATATCGTACGCCCTTGAATACTGGGCATATGCACTGTCGGGCACATTCTGGTGATAATAAAAATGGCCTGCATCCCAATAGGAATCTGCTATTTTAGAAGTGTCGTTTAACCTAATCGAGAGGCTTCGGCTTTTGCTGTTCCAGTTTTTGAAGGATTCGGAATCATCGGTTCTTGAGTAAAAATAGGAGAGGTCCCATAGCAGCTTATTGCGCAAGGTATCCGTCTGTACAAGGTCCAGAATTTTCTCCAGGGAATCTACTTTGGAAATCTCCGGAATTTCTTCTGAGTTTAAAATCGAATCGATCTGTTCCTCAAATGGTTTCTCATCTGTCAAAGTAGTTTGCTCAGAACATGCAGATAGAAAGAGAAAGGAAAGAAATAAGACAAAAATTGCTTGGCGCAAATCCATATTTTAAAAGAGGTAAAAGTACCTAATATAAATTAAAAGCTGGATCTATTAAGGAGCTAAAAAGTAAGGTTTTACCTTACTTTTTTTAAAAATTAATAACTTAGTTTAGCACCTGAAATTGCTCAAAATGTGGTAGATCTGTTCTGCAGGTACAGATAGAATAGATTTTCTACTTTTTCACCCTCACCCACTTGTAAACAGTAGCGACCGGGATAGAACATGAAATAAACAATAGGTTGGAATTAAAATGGAATTAAAGAAATTTTCTTTCCTGGTAATTGCAGGAATCCTGCTCAGTAGCTGTTGCGAAGAGGCAATAGTAGCCTCATTTAAATTGAACGAAGCTGAAAAAAACCTGATCCCGTTTACCGAGTTCTCCCGGCTGAGATATGAAGATCAGGACGGGCTTCAGGTAGTGGGCTTAACACAGCCCAGGGAATCCAAACTTTCTGTCGAATCTCATGGTCCTGAAAGTTGTGATGCCACAGAATATGAAAAGGTGAGTAACTTCATTGGCTTCGAAGATAAAGATTTCGTCTTTCAGTTAACCCTGGAAAAATGGTCGGACCTCCTCTTGTTTGAATTGTACAAAGGGATTCTGGACACGCCCTCCCGGGAATTTTTCAGTCTTACCTGTGAAGGATTCTCTGGTTTCAGGAAAGAATTGTTTGTTGATGTCTCCGTGGGAGAATTCGATTTTCAAAATGTCCTGATCTTTAATGACTGCACCGGCATTTCAGAAGTCAACCGCATTATTTATTCAAAAGAAAAAGGAATAGAATTTATCGAATATGATAACGGGAACTATTTAAAGTTGGAAAGTTAATTTTAATGTGCATAATGATGACCTTGTAATTATGAAAAAAAATGAAAATATCATCCCCGTCCTCTTCCTTTTACTCTTCTCCTCAAATTCAGTTGGCCAAAATTTCGACCTGAATAAAGGGGAAAGTTTAAAAACTAGTAAAATAATTAGAGGCACTAAAGAAATATAAAATATAAAAAACTAGTGCGTTTATAAGTACGTTGGCAAACATTAAAATCAGTTAAATGAAAAAAAATATTGTTTTATATTCTTACTGCTATAACTATTAGCTGTAGTAAGGATGAACTGTTTCCGTACACCAATGAAGAACTAGCTAATGATGAATTTTACCCGTATTTGGAATTATTTTCGGAAGAAGCGAAGAAAAGAGGATACGACTTTGATAATTATACAATAGACTTTTATCTGGCGGACATTGAAGGGGCAGCAGGACTTGGTGGAAGGAAAATAATTATTGATAGGGAGCATTGGAATAACGGAGATCCTGAATTTAAAGAATTCCTTGTTTTTCACGAATTAGGTCACGCAGCTTTAGGCCGCAACCATAAAAATGCTAAAACAGCTTCAGGGGAATGTTTAAGCATTATGGGGGCAAATAAAAATGGTTTTGAATGCTATAGAAATCAATATTCTTCCTTGTGGAGAGAATATTATTTAGATGAATTGTTTGAAAGCAATACACCTATACCAAATTGGTATCTGGATATTCAGGATTACGCCATAGAAGATCTTGATAAGAATTCTATTTTTTCAAAGAGAAATGTGTCATTTCATATAGATTCAATTGATTTAGATACAATTTCAAATTTAGTTCTTGAGGTTAAATTTAACACAACACATAGTGGCACTGATACTGTTGAAGATTTTATCTCATCAATTGAATTCAATGGATATAACTTTCAAGCTTTTCAATATGGAGATAATAAGAACATCGAAATTTCTCGTAGTAGAGGAAATAGGACTGAGCGAATGTACGAAAATGGACAATACAGCTTTAATGAAAATATAAAATTCACGATCCAAAAAAATAAAAACTTATTTAGCTTTTTTGTTGATGAGCAATTTCTCCACGCAATGGAAATTAATGCTTTTGAAGATACTGATATAATAACTTACATCGGTTCTGAAACAAATAGTGAAATTGTAATGGACCTTGAAATATTTCAATACAATTAAAAAACGTTTGCCAACAGTATATAAAAACAATGCTAAAAACGGTCTCAGATCGAAACTCCGTGCTCGCTTGCAACGCCTGATTGTACTACGGACAATCAGGTTCCCCAGCTCGCCCAGTTTTTATACGAGACGTTGTAGCCAATTATTAAACACGTGGATTATAGGTCTGATTACGTAGTTTACACTATCACATTTAAAAAAGAAAAATGAAAACAGTACTGACTACTTTAGTTGCTTTCGTATTGCTTGTTTCGAGCAAACAATTATATGCACAAGAATTTGAGATAATAAACAACGAAAAAACATTAAGATTGGATTCCCTCTATAGTGAACTTTTCAAATATGGAGAATTCAACGGGAATGTTCTAATTGCGGAAAACGGCAAGATTATTTATCGAAAGAATTATGGAATTGCTAATATGGTGAATAAAAAAGCACTGGACGAAAATTCTCTCTTTTACTTAGCTTCTGTTTCTAAACCATTTACAGCAACTGCTATTTTGTTATTAGCAAAAGAAGAAAAACTTTCATTAAGTGACGATATGACAAAGTACATTCCGGAGCTAAGTTTTTATAGGGGTATTACAATAGAGAACCTCGTACATCACACATCAGGTTTACCGGATTATATGAGCCTTATGGATAAGAAGTGGGATAAATCTAAATTTGCCTCTATTAATGATATAATAAATTTTCTAAATCAGGAAAACCCCGAAGTTTTATTTTTACCCAATGAAAAATGGGAGTACAGCAATACTGGCTATTTATTGCTTGCCTCTATAGTGGAACGGGTATCAAATAAGACATACAATGAGTTTTTAAAAGAGAATATTTTTATTCCTTTAGATATGAACGATACAGGTGTATTATTTGTTCATAAGGACAACTTAAATTTTGCAGATTTAGCCATTGGATATGAAAAAGATTCATCGGGAAATTTTACAAAGGACATCAAATTAAAATATTTAGATGGAAATTACGGTCCCGGAGGAATTTATTCAACAATTAATGATTTGTATAAATTCGACAGAGGTTTAAAGAACAACCGAATTGTTAATCAAAATGATAAAGAAAAAATGTTTACTTCTTCAAAATTAAATTCAGGAGAGAAAACAGGTTATGGATTTGGGTGGTTTGTAGAAAACAAGGACCCCTCTGGGAAAATTGTTCGCCATAGTGGAAACTGGCCAGGATATAAAATTAATTTCTCTAGACATTTGGATTCTGACAAGACCATAATTCTACTTCAAAATAATGCTAATGCCACAGGTAAAATGAAATCCCCTACTGCAGAAACACGTAACATTTTATATGGTTTGCCGGTTAAAAAAGATGTAAGGTTGCCGACTGATTTATTACAAGAAATCTCAGGAGTTTATATTACCAAAGAAGGCAAAGAGGATTCTATTATCTTGCGAGACAATTCTCTTTGGATAGAAATGTATCAGATGCAGTTCGAGTTGATACCTATTTCTCAATCAAAATTTAAGGTTGAAGGTTTCCGCCCAGATGTCATATACGAATTCACAAAGGATAAAGATGGCAATATTGCAAAATACAGGGTACAACAGCTCGGAACAGGTGTCGATAGAACGGCCAAGCGGAAAAAATAACTGGCTACAACACATATCCTAAAAACAATGCTAATTTAGTCTCGGTTCGAAAGCCTGTGCGTACTTGCAACGCCTGATTGTCCTGCGGACAATCAAGCTCGCCAGCTCGCATTGTTTTTATACGGGACGTTGTAACACATCGGGACCAGAATTCCGGGCAAAAAGCTCAAAATAGATGAAAGAGAAACTGACCGAATATTTTACAGAATATCCATTTTATGTTGGAAGCCTATTTCTGATTTTGGGTATTTCTTACCTGATATATAAGATCGCAAAAAGAGAATCATTCAAAATGATGGATTATAGTGCAGCAGGTTGGAAAGGACTGATTAACTCCTGGGCGTTTGCTATTCTGCTTGTAATAATCGGAATAGCATTAATTTTTCAATAATAGACGTGTTACAACAATATAAACAATGCTAAAACCTGTCTCTAATCGAAAGTTTGTGCTCGCTTGCCACGCTTGAGTGTCGTGCGGACAATCAAGTTTGCCAGCAAGCACTGTTTTTATACCGGGCGTTGTGCATAATACCAAAAACCCCCAATGAAAAAATTATTACTTATCGCAATTCTGACTCTCACATATTCTTGTAGAGCGCAAAATAAACCTGGTTCTGACTCGGTTTCAGAATTACCAAATGTAATTTTTCAGCGATGGAAATTGGATTATGGAATGGCTAACGGACAAAAGATAAGCGGATTACCACAATCGCCGAATAATGATTTAGTTTTGAAACAAAATGGCGAATATCTAAACTATAATGAGGACGGAACTTTTTTTACTGGAAAATGGGAATATAATAGTGATGAAAAAATTATTTATACGAAAAGTGATGATGGAAGATTGAACGGAATTATAGCAGATATTAAAGCGAAGAGTATAACTTTAGTTCCAGCTGGGAAAGCTGTAGAGGGAACGCCTTTTGAAAACTTCCGCTTTTATTATATACCAAAAGGAGAATAAAAAGTACTATTGACCCCATGATAATTAAAGGAGATCCCTTTGAAAGAAATTAAAAAACAAGTAATTACAGAATTCCTTCCACATATACCTTTTGCTTTTTATCAAAATGATATTGAATCCCAAACTCTAATCCTATTCGATAATGGTGGGTTTTTTTTGCTTCCCAATTAGGTTCATCATTTAAATCTTTTCTCAATAGAGGATAAGCATCAGCATTAGTAAGATCAAACTCATATCGCAAGTTTGCGGTGACTGAAAAGTTGTTAGAAAGAAATTTTTTTATACCAGCACCACCTATTAACCCAACCACATCTTTTTCAAATATCCACTCAGATGCTGATTTAGATACTAACTCTCCATCATTATTATAGGAACTTCTTTCATTTGGAATATAAATAGTATACCCCGACATTTCTACTGTAGTACTACCCTTTTACTAGACCACCAATTCTTTACTTAAGGTGTTTTAAAAGGCATCAAGCAGCATTATGATATAGCTGTGATGGTCTGTTCCGTTGAATGC